>NZ_FNFX01000001.1:65819-766111 GCF_900100975.1 Methylophilus rhizosphaerae | reverse complement strand
GAGGGTGTCCTGAATTTTGTGTAAACGGCGGTTGATTACTGCCGAGGCATTCTGTCCTCGAACTGTATGGTAAACCTGTTTAGCGCAGGTTTCCAATCTCGCAGTGGCATAGACCACTTTTCACTGATGTTCTGTAAGGCAAGATAGAACAATTTAATCAGTGATTCATCATTCGGAAATGAGCCGCGATTTTTGGTGATCTTACGCAGACTCATGTTCACTGATTCAATCGCATTCGTGGTGTAAATCACTCGCCTGATTTCCGGTGGATAGTCAAAGAATGGAATAATGCGCTGCCAGTTGCTGCGCCAGGATTTTGCGATTAAGGGATAAGCCTCACCCCATTGATGTTCAAAGTCCATGAGCGCCATTTCAGCTTCAGCCAGTGTGGCAGAGCTGTAAATCAGCTTGAGGTCAGCCGCCACCTCTTTACGCTTGTTCCAGCCCACATAATTCAGGCTATTGCGCACCATGTGGACGATACAAAGCTGGACAGTAGCTTGTGGGTAGACAGTTTCAATCGCTTCCGGGAAACCCTTTAATCCATCCACGCAGGCAATGAAGATGTCTTGTACGCCACGGTTCTTGAGTTCGGTGACGACGGCCAGCCAGAACTTGGCCCCTTCAGTCTGGGCGATCCATAAGCCCATGACTTCCTTGTGACCGTCCATGTTAACGCCGATGGCAAGGTACACCGCTTTGGCACGTACACTGCCTGCATCTCTGACTTTGACATGGATGCAATCCAGATAGACGATGGGGTAGATACTGTCGAGTGGGCGAGACTGCCACAGCTTGACCTCATCAATCACCGCATCAGTGACATTGGAGATTAACGTCGGTGAAATCTCTGTGCCGTACATTTCGGACAAGTGCTGTTGAATCTCACGTACTGTCATACCTCTGGCATACAGGGAGATGATTTTGTCATCAAAGCCCGTCCAGCGGGTTTGATGTTTGGGAATCAGTTGTGGCTCGAAGCTACCTGCGCGGTCTCGGGGAATTTCAATCGGTAGTTCGCCAAAGTCCCCTTTGAGCGTCTTGCGACTTTTACCGTTGCGGGTGTTGCCTGAGGCATTCTTCACAGGCTCATTTTTATCGTGGCCTAGGTGATCTGCCATCTCTGCTTCAAGAGCACGTTCAACCAGCGCTTTGGTTAGCTGCTTGAGCAGTCCATTCTCGCCAATTAAATCTTCAGGCTTTTTATAGTTGCCCAACAATCCATCAATCAGATCGTTGGGCAGGGATTTTGATACGGTCATTTCTACTCCAAAAGTACGTGCGCAGTTTCCTGCAAAATGACCGTTTACACAAAATTATTTATACCCTCATTTGAAAGAAATTATCCAAAGTAATAACCCGATAGCTGAGGTAGCAGCACCAATCGTTCCAAATACGTTGTAGCCTAATCCATGGTCAATCGCCATTCCTCCCAGCCAGGGGCCTAAAGCATTGGCGGTATTTAAAGCGGCTTGAATGGCGGCGGCGGATAACACCTGCGCGTCCCCAGCAATTTCCATCAAATGCGTTTGCAGCGTGACTGGCAATGCCATCATGGTGCCTATTGCAACTGCGGCGATAATAATCCCTGGCAGTGAGCCGGAAATGAATGGAACCATCGCTAACACAAATATCGACCACACAATCAGCAGGCATGTGCCTTTGAATTTCATGGCATCTGCAATTTTGCCGCCAGACAACATACCGATGATTGAGCCTATGCCGAAGGCGACAACCAGCCAGGGCATATATGACTCAGAAACCTTGGTGACATTGACCAGCACCGGTGCCATGTAGCTAAACACCGTAAACATGCCGGTGAAACCAAATACGCCAATCAATAGCACTAGCCAAATCTGTAGTCGATTAAATGCTGCCAGCTCCTCCATCGGGCTGGATTTTTTCTCTTGATGATCTAAAGGCAACGACTTGTTAACCATCAACAATGTGATGAATGCCAGCAAGCCAACTAAAGCAAAAGCTAATCGCCATGTAAATTGTTGCCCTAGCCAAACCGCAAGCGGGTTGCCCACTAGTATCGCAACGGCCAGGCCAAGCATGACCTTGGTGACGGCCATGCCTTTTTGCGAAGGCGGGCTGATAGAGGCTGCCACTAGCGAGGCAATGCCGAAATATGCGCCATGCGGCAGGCCGGAAATAAACCTGGCGATCAGCATCGTGCCGTAAGTTGGGGCAAGTGCGCTGGCAATATTGGCAATGGCATACATAAACGCGAGCGCAAGCAATAAGTTTTTTCTTTTCCAGCCTGAGCCAAAGATAGCCAGCAAGGGTGCACCCACCACAACGCCTAATGCATAAATACTGATAGAAATGCCAACCTGGGATTCTGATACATTTAATCCACGGCTGATTTCTAACAGCAAACCCATGCTGCAGAATTCGCTTAAGCCGATGGCAAATGCGCCGATTGAGAGCGCAAAAATAATCAGGTTTTGTCTGGCTTTTGATAGTTGCATCTGGGGAGCTGTGTGATTCGACATGGACTTACTTAATCTTTATGACTGAGGTTGATAGACATAATGTGCATCACTATCTTCAGAGGTCAGGCAAAAAAATAAGCCATTGATTCAAAATCAATGGCTTATTTGGTATTTGGTGGTGAAAGAGGGACTTGAACCCTCGACCCCAGGATTATGAATCCATAGATTTATAATTATGAACACCTTGATTTTATTCAATATTTTATTAACTATCTGTTTTACATAGTGTTTATAAAAATTCCATGTAGCATTCAGTAGCACCTTATAGCAGTTTCTAGCATCCTTTTTGTTGCCCCAGTGTTGCCCCAGTGATAATATCGATAAAACAACACACGGATTCTTCATGAAAACTGACAACCATTTTGTATTCACCATCAAGAAGATTGAAGCTTTACCATTTCCGAATAAAGGGGATCGGATTAGCTATTACGATACCAACACCCCAGGTTTAATGCTGAGAGTTGGACATGACTATAAAAGCTTCTACACACAAGGTAGAGTTAAAGGAGGTGATGGTAAGGTAGTAAGAATTCTATTAGGTAAATTTCCAGCCATTAGCCTTGATAAAGCTAAAGCTGGCTCAAGCATAATTCAAGCTAAATTACATTCAGGCATTAATCCTAATGTTGAAAGAAAAGCTGTTTCTGATAAAAATAAAATTGTTAATGTTCAAGATGCTCAAACCGTTGAATGGATGATTGATAAATATGTTGCAGAAAGATTGATGTCTAATAACAAGAAAATCAGTCAAAATACTCTTAATGATATGGAGAGGCTTAAAAAAACCTTTTCAGAACGAGAATTAACATTGCTCAAAAAAGATAAGAAAACTGATGAATGGGTAATTGATAAGGTTCAAACTATTCCTAATTGGTTAGATAGACCATATAGAAGTATCACCAGTATTGAAATAAATGAGAGGTTTGATCTATTCTCAAGAACATTAAGAAAATTCAATGCTGGAGTTCTCAAGCCCCTAGAAAGAGAACATCAATTGACATTTAGATATTTAAATGCGGCCTTCGAATTTATTATCCCTATAGCTGCACTAGAAAATCCACAAGACATAATGAGTAATCCAGTAAGTATTTTATCTGCACTAAAAAAACTTACTAAACCTAAAGCTAGAAATGGACAAATTGAAGTTAACACAAATACTGATTTTTACGAATGGATGTATGCAGTAAATCATTTACAAAATTATGAAAGAGAAACGGGTAGAGATTATATTTTAATCAGTTTATTTCAAGGTGGTAGGTCTGATGAAATTGCATCATTAAAATGGGAAGATATAGATTTCAATCAAAGACTGATTAAATATAAAGAAACAAAAAATCATGAAGATTATCAATTTCCAATGACTGATGAAGTATTTAGAATTTTAACCCAACGATTTAAGAATCGTAAAAAAGGTGATGTATATGTATTTTCAGCACCTAAACTTAAAAATGGAAAACCTAAAGTTAAAGGTGGACATATTGCTAAAGGTGGTAGATGCTTTTTTGAAAACATAACCAAACAAACAGGCAAGAAAAATACTCATCATGATTTAAGAAGAACATGGACTACAGGAGCAACAAAATCAAAAATCAATGACAAGATTATTGAATTCTGTTTAAAACATAAATTAGAGGGTGTAGCTCAAAACTACTTTGTTAAAAATGAGCATGATATTCGTGAAGCATTACAAACAGTAGAAAACTTCTTTTTAAATCTATATGAAAAACAAGCTAAGTTGGTTGTGAACTAAAATGACACCTGAACACTTTAAAGAACAATTATTAAGCTTGCCACCTGACACACCTATTACAGCCGAACATATATTAGCTATATTGTCTGTATTGGAACCTAACAAGGTTAAATCTAAAACTAATGACCAAGCTTATAGCACATGGGATGATGGTAAATTTATTAATCAAGAAGTGTTAGCTGAATGGATTGGTGAATCAGAATCAACCATAGAGAAATGGCGAAAATTACAAAAAGGTCCTAATGCCACCTATAAAGGGAAAAAAGTTATTTATGAAGTTGGCACTGTAAGAGAATGGCTTAGAAGAAATACTCACTCTTCAACAGCCGAGAATAGACAATCTAAAGAAACTGAATTAGCTAAAAGTCTTGGATTAATGAAATTCGGTTCAGTGTTTCCATCTATCTATATTGATAATGTAGCAACACCTTTCTTTGAAACCATTAGAGATAATGAGGATGATTATCTTGAAATGAATTTCACAGGTTATCAAACAATATGGGCTGAAGAAGATAGTATGGCTTCGCTATATCTAACCAGCCATGAACAACATGAAGAAGCCGAAAAAATTATTGAAGACTTATTGAATCTTCTATCCAATGGAACCGATTTAAACGAGCTACAAAGGGTTTTAATTAATGGCCAAGCTCATAGTGTCAACTTGTCTCACTTAGTGGCTGTAAACACACTGGAACACCAACAATATACAGCTTTAGTTAATGACTTTTATAGTAATAGGCTTAATTTCCATGCTTTAGATAGCAATGGTAAAACATCATTGCAATTAGCTGAAGAAGTAGGGAACACACATTTATTGAATATGATTAAATCATTTGATTTATACACAAAGCTACAATCAAAAATACAAAAGAATTAGGGTAGGGTAACTCACAACCCTAGAGAGTGGTTTATAGCCCCATTGCATGTCATTGGTACAGCAGTCAGGCTTCTAATTAATGGAGATATCGTTCATTACCGATATAACGGCTCCACAATGGAAATTGAGGAAAGAGAATGAACCACACTAAAGGCTCTACTTGGAGAAAGTGGGATCTCCACATTCACACTCCTGCTTCAATCATTCAGAACTATGGAGGTGATGGTGCATGGGACAAATTCATAGAGTCATTAGAACAATTACCATCTGATATAAAAGTCATTGGCATTAATGATTACTACTTTATCAGTGGCTTTGAAAAAGTCATGGAATACAAAGCCAAGGGTAGGTTGCAAAATCTAGAGAAGATTTTTCCTGTCCTTGAATTCAGGATTGATACCTTTGGAAATGATGGCGACAACATCAAAAAAGTGAATCTTCATATTTTGTTTGATGTAGATGAATCTGACTTTAAAAATGAGATTAAAAAAATTAAAGAGCAATTCGTTCTTATGGTTCCTATAAGTCCTTCTGATAAACATACAACTTACATGCTTACACCTGAAAATCTTGCCAATTATGGAGGTGGTAAAGTTCGTGATGGATTGTCTAATTTAATTCCTCCCACAAAAAAGGTCTTTGAACTCATTAATTCCGAAACTTGGAGGTATAAGACATTTACATTTTTAGGTTATTACGAATGGGATACCGTAGATAAAGGGAATCAACTAAAACTTATTAAAGAAGAATTACATGGCAAAGTTGATGCTTTTTTTACTGCGAATTTTTCTACTCATGATAAACACCAAACGTGGTTAAAAACTTTCGGCAATAAACCTCTTTTGCATTCAATGGATGTTCATTCATTTGAACAGCTAGACACAGCTAATGTAGATGAGTCAGGCAGTTATTTGAAGCCAGTCAATTATGCTTGTAATACCTGGATTAAAGCTGACCCCACTTTCGAGGGTCTTAAGCAAATTAAATATGAACCAGAACTTCGCTGTTTAGTGAGAGAAGGTCCTCCTGATGCTAAAGCAGGCTACCAAGTCATCTCTCATATAGAACTTGATTGTGAAAAAATTAAGAACAAATCAATACAGTTCAATCCTAACCTCAACTCCATAATTGGAGGTCGGTCTGCTGGAAAATCTGTTCTTTTAACAGCGATTGGCCAAAAACTAAAATCCGACAATAAGTATTTCAATAAAAGCGATAAGTACCAAGTATTCATTCAAAGCATCTCGGACAAAATAAAAGTGATTTGGCAGGACGGTGAAGAGGATGACACCAGGGAAATTGAATTTTTTGAGCAAGGCTACATGTATGAGATTGCTTTGCACGAGGACAGCAGAAACAAGCTAGTTCACAATGTCCTAAAACAAAAAGGCAAAGATGTTCTAATCAATGCCTTTGACAATTTCAAAGTAGAACATAAGAAAAAAATAACTGGTTTAGTCAGTAATGCTTTTCAGGTGTTTCATGCGACAAAAGCTAAACAAGCTGAAGCGACTGAACTAGGTGATAAAAAGGGAATTGAAGAAGAAATAGAAAAGCTTGAAGAGGAACTCAATACCTCAAGCAAATCCACTATCACCGAGGAAGATTATTTAAGCTATCAAGCCACCCAAAATCAGATTGCTGAGACAAAACAGCTCTTAACGGAAAATAGAAGCGACCATGCAGAAATTGATGAACTAAAGCTTGTTCAGATATTTAAAGAGGGTCTTGCATATGAAACAACATCTTTAACCCCATCCGTAAGGGAGAAAGTAATTGTTCAATTCGGGACATTAAAGGAACAAGCAACAAACGATTGGTTAGCATTCCTTGATGCCCAAAAAGAATCATTGGATACCCTTGAAATTGAGTTAAATGGAAAAGTTGCTACTTTAAGCCTAGACTCCACCTACATTAAGATTTCTGAGCTTATACAAACGAATGGCTACTTTACAGAGTTAGAACAAAAGATTGCTATTCAAAAAGAAAAGCTAGCGGCAGTAAATATATTATTGGGTGAAATTGATAGTCTTAAAGCTCAATTTAAAGCTTTGCATATCCAATTGATAGAAGCACCTCTGGAATATCACACTAAACTGAATGAGCTACTTCCTCAGCTTCAAGAAAATAATGAGGGATTGAAAATTGAAGCTAAATTGATTTTCGATAATGTAGGCATGAACGAAGTCATGGGTTCTGCATTAAATCGTCAAGTGAGTTCATCCCAAACTTATGTATCGTTTGAATATTTAGATATTGTTAGTTTTAAAGAACTCATTAAAAATTTCTTATTTAGCATATTTAAAGATCAGTTGAGTTTGAAGGTGGGCAACAACAGGGAAACCTTGTGTGCACAGATATTAAGCGAATGCTTTTTTGATATGACATATGAATTAACTTATGAGGATGATAATTTTGATGAGATGTCGGATGGTAAGAAAGCTTTTGTTGTATTGAAATTGTTATTAGATTTCAGTAATAAAAATTGCCCAATACTAATTGATCAACCAGAAGACGATTTAGATAACCGAGCTATTTATTTAGATTTAGTACAGTATTTGAAGAAAAAGAAGCAGTTGAGGCAAATAATAGTCGCAACTCATAATCCTAATATTGTTGTGGGTGCCGATAGTGAACTAGTTATAGTTGCTAATCAACATGGCATTAATAATGAAAATCAAGATAAAACCAAGTTTGAATACACTTCTGGAAGTCTTGAATGTAGCTTTGAAAAGATAGCACATGAATTCGTATTGCAATCTCAAGGTGTAAGAGAGCATGTATGTGAATTGTTAGAAGGTGGAGAGAGTGCCTTTAAGCACAGAGAGCAGAAGTATTCGTTTGCTCTTTAACAATTTTAAATAATACGCACCTCTTTAAAGCTTCTAGCAAAAAATGATTCAATGGGCTTAACTTCAATGCTTTGGAATGCAATGGTAAAACATCATTGCAATTAGCTGAAGAAGTAGGCAACACATTTATTGAATATGATTAAATCATTTGATTTATATACAAAGCTACAATCAAAGATACCAAAGCATTAAATTAATCATGTAATTACAAAGAAGCCACTTTTCATACAAGTGGCTTTTTTTACACCTTTAGAATCAGTCTGTATATATTGTTGTTATGAATAAAATACAAATAAAGAAAAATAAACAATAAATAATTAAATAAAATAGTAGACGTGAATATAAATGATTGATAATGTAGACACATCAACACTATTTAATAAATAAATGGAGTGTTGAAAAGGCACTTCAATTAATAATTTTATTTAAGGAATAATAAATGTCAAACCAACAAACAGCACAACCACAAATTAAAACTCTTGCTGAATTAGTAGCTGATTTGTCAGCAGCAGAAAGTAAATTTAAAAATGGTGGATATAAGGATGAAGATTACAAAGAACTGAAAACTATTCATGCTTCTATTCAAAAGTTTGAACAAGAAAAGCAAGCCAACATTCAGGCTATTGTTACTAAAATCAATAGCTATGGATTTACATTAACAGATATTTTCACAATCCCACAAATCAAAAAAGCTGGTTTTATTAAAGACCCGAATTCTACAGAATCAAATGGTTCTGGTTCTGGTGAATCAGCAAACACTGAAGCATATGCTTATCCTTCAGACAAAAATCAAGATATCTTGTTGAAACCTGCTACTGGTCAAGTAGGTAGCCGTGAGTGGACTTTGAAAGAAGGTCGTATCTATGAGCCATTGAAAGGTAAAGGTAAGAAACCATTTGGTCAAGCTATCCCTAAAGCATTAACTGATGCAAAAACAGAGCAAGGAATTCTTGCACTGGCTACACCATACGGCAAACAATACTTTGCTACTGAAAAGGGTAAGAAAGAATTGGCAGAGATTGTGAAAGTTGCACAACCACCAGTTAAAGCTAAATAAGTTATTAAATACAAAGCCCCTGAAAGATGGGGCTTTTTCTTTGCCTACCTATACCAACATATCACCCACTCATTTTAAATTGATTCTAGAATTATATTTACAGTAAGTAGTTGACATATAAAGGTATTTTCATATATTGTCTACTGTAAACAAAGGGGAATAAAATGGAAACAACATTATTTAATCATATATTAGGAACATCGTCTGCTATCTTATTGGTATCAGGTGGCGTTGCAGTATTAAGCTTCTTAGCAACAATGGTATTGTTTTCATATTCTGCTAACAAACCAAATTCAGGATTCTTATTTTTATTCGTAAAAAATTCCACCTTTGCATTATTAAAAAATGCATTGACTATCATTACATTAATAGCATTGTTCGTATTTATCATGAACATGTTCTTTGTATAAAAATACCAATCATTGATTCAAATAATAAAACCACTTATTTCCAAGTGGTTTTATTTTATCTATCCATTTAAGATTCAATAATACTCTTCGCAATATTTCTAAATGACTTTTCATTTAATACATTGCCACTCTCAGCATATTTGATAACTTCATTCTGATAACTTGCAACCCCATCTAAACCTTTTGCATTAATAACAGAATTCATTGAGCTATCATAACTTGATGACTTAGATTGTTCAGTAAAGCCATTCGGAATACTAAACCCTAAAGCTTTCTCTTTCTTATCTGAAGCTTCAGCACCAAACTTCTCATTAAATGAATCATTCACAGCATCAACATTCTCAGGAGTGATATGTGTAGCTTGTAATTCCTTGCTTTTGAATGCACCACCAATAGTTTTACCTAATTCCCCTGGCACATTCTTACTTGCCATTGTTCCAGCAAAACCACCAATGAAACCACCAGTCGCAGAATTACCACCTTTTTCAATACCACTTGACATTTCTTGTGCATAACTTCCAATAGCATCCTTTCCGCCACCAATCCATTTTAAGGTTTCATCAGAAACCAAATACATCATTTTGTATGTATTTTTCAAAACATAGAAAGCAAGGACAGCATATAGACCAGCCCCAAATATAATTGTAAAGAATGAAAGCCAACCATCTAAATTGGAACCAGTGAAAGCCATCAATTGTAAGAAAGTCTTACTAATGAATTCACCAAACAAGCTAGATAATATTATTGATATTATCAAACCACATATCAACAATACAGGTCTTAAAATCACCCCTAAAACCAAAGTATAGCCATCACCACCTTTACCACTTAAATCATCACCATTTGGGTGTAAATGCATAATCGCCCATAAAGGTGCAGCCATAATAGCAATACATATTTGAATAAAATATCCAATAATACAAGCTAACCAAAAGAAGAATGGAATGAATGGAATTATGTAAGCACAGAAAAAACCAATTGCTAACATGGCCGTTAATGGTATCAATAGAAAGCTTGATAACGCACTCAAAGCTTCTAAAGAACCTGCTGCAGTAGCGGCAACAATTTTAGCCCCACCAAAACTAACAACAGTAGAAACATCACCAGTAGAAGCTTCTTTTAATGCAGCAGCACTGAATCTAGCCGTTGCATTAATAGCAAGAATAGTGGTGTAGGCTTGAATCATTCTTACACCCATATCACTCATAACTAATGTTAAATGGCGATCATCACTACTTAACTCTTCCAAATTGATTGTAGATACAGTATCAGCTATTTGATTTCCAATACTTGCAGAAATACCAGAGCCAGAATCATCACCACCAGACATGCCATCACTTCTGCTTGTTGGTGTAGCACCAGTTTTAATTTTTGATTGACTAGCATTCAATATATCTGAAGCCACTAAATAGTGGGCTATATCATCATCAGGCATAGTCGTAAAATGTAATGATTTTGATGCCCTTGATTCAGGAATTATATTTACTGCTTTTGATATAGCTTGATTATTTATAATAATTTGATGGTAATAAGCACCAGCAACTAACCACCCATTTTCTTGTTTCTTAACTTCTTCAGGTTGTTTTAAAGTCCTAGCACCGTCCTGAATTTCTTTTGAATAGCTATCAGCAATCTTTTCAATGTAAGAGTAATAGACTTGTGAATTATTTTTATAATTCTTATCATTTAATACTTGTATAGCTAAAGCATCAGCGCTCTCAATCAAGTTATTGACTGCATTCTTTCTAACTTCCCTTAATTGTGAAATATCAATAGGTTTGAATAATGAATCTAAATTACCTAAATGCCCTTCATTATTTGAAGCAATGAATGAATGATCTGGAATCTGGCTATCTATATTTTTTATATCTGAATTATTAAGAGCGATATTTCCACATATATTGTTATCAACAACATTGCCTTCAAAACCATAACTAACATCACCATTTGAATTAGGTTTTATACTAAATTTGTATCTTTCTTTAAATCCAAGAACTGGATCAGAATCTTCTACGAATTTCTTATAGCCATTTACACAGGCTGACGCGGTGAACGCCGTTTTAGCTAAATCTAATATCTCAGCCTTACTGATAACTGAATGCGATGCACTGGCCGTATGTGTAGGGGTTTCCATAAAGCTACTCCATGCAGCATCAGCTAAACCTATTCCTTGAGTGATACACCACATAACTATAAATTGCATTCCACAGTAGCCGGCACTGGATATAGGTATCACAAGAGCAGTGCCTAATGAGTATCTAATAGGAAGCCAAACAGAAGAGAACTTCTTTCCTAACATTTCTCCATCATGAGCAGTTCCCAATGTGCCAGCTAATACAGTATATCCAGCTAAGATCCCACCAATGGCTAAAATGGCACCATTAAATATTGCAATAGCACCACCTAAAGCATCATTGCCACCATCTACCAAACCACCAAAAATCTGATTGATAATCTTCAGACTCAAATCTTGAGAAGCTGGATCGAATATATTAATTGCACCAGCAAATGCAGGTTCACAAACAATTATTGCAAGAAATACAGCTAATAGTTTTAAATAATTCATAATCAATACCCTTTTTATTCTTATAGTTATAGATTGACTATAAGAAATAAAACGAATGAGTCAACGATCAACACTCATTTGAATGACTATGAAACTGAATTTTTTTATTTTCTTTTAATTGATTGATATAACTAATGACATTCTTATATTTTAGAGGTAAAAAAAGCCATTGATTAAATGGCTTTATTATTAGTAAGTAATATCAATATGTGTCATTCTATTATTACAAGCTGATGGAAGATATTTATCTAGACCGGGCGACCATGCACCACATAACCAAATTAAACCACCATCGGCTCTTTCATATTCAATAGCTCTTATTCTTACCCATTCATGACGAATCTTATTATTAACATCAGGTCCATCCATTTCAATTAAAATAGAATCATTCTGGATGCTTTTAATAGTGGCATACTTACCAGATGGCAAGCTTCCATTGTTATAGCCTAAGTTCGCACCACCATTTTCAGTAAGGTGTTCTAAACTCACACCCTCATAATATCTAGCTTCAATAGCAGTTTTGATTCCATTGCTTAACATGATAGCTTCAGATACTTGAGCTCTTAATACATAATCATTGTATGCAGGAAGAGCAACGGCTGACAGTATTCCAACTATTGCAACAGTTATCATTAATTCAATTAGGGTAAAGCCTTTCATTTTACTTATATTCATATTAATTCCCTTTATTATTATTGTTGTTTAATACCAATATAAGAAATGGGAAAGTAAAGTCAACAGCAATAAATGGATATAAAAAAACTCCAATTAAGGAGCTAATTTTAAAGTTTCATTTTTCTAACTGGTTTATCTAGTTTTACTTGTGGTAATTCTCTATGTAATCTTTCACTTAATTTCTTTGAAGTGTTGTATTGCTTGATTTGGTCTGAACTCATTGAATAAAACGATAAATCTTCAAAATTATTTATGGTTATGTTAATTTCACCAGTTATTAAATCTGGCAGATATTCCAAAGAAGTTAGTTTGTTGTAATAACAAGATAAATCACCATAAATTTCTTTTGGTGCAAATTCTAAGGAAGTCAGGTGGTTGCAATTGCATTTAAAACTTCCACCAACTTTCTCAGGTGCACCTTTTAAAGTATTTATGTTATTTCTTGAACAATCAAAATCACCCCTCACTTCTTTAGGGGCATGTTCTAATGTTCTTAATTTATTATTCCCACAAAAAAAACTGCAACCAACTTTATTAGGTCCATACTTCAAGGAGGTAAGCTCATTTTTATCACAATAAAAATCCACACTTACTTCTACAGGGCAACCTTTTAAGGAGATTAATTCATTACCAGAACATTCATAATAACCACCCACAAAATTTGGACCTTGTTCTAAGGTAGTCAATTTGTTATAGCTACAACTAAAATCATTTCTTACTTCGCTAGGGCAACCTTTTAATGATGCTAAACTATTTTCAGCACAATCAAAACTTCCATTAACTTTACCAAACTGCACTGGAATAAAACTCAATCGTTTGTCTCTTATATTTACATTACCAGCTACATCAACCGTTAAATCTTCATTGATTGTGTAGTTCTCTATTTTCATCACATTGAGCCATTGCTCTATTTCTTTTATCTTAAAGTCATTTTCATTTTCAACTTCAAATTCAAAGTCAGTTTCCACAAAATCATTCTTATTAAATAAACCACGAACCTTTTCAATTAAATTAAACATATTAAATCTCCTTATAGTTAAAACAACTATAAGAAATGAAATTCAAATGTAAATAGCAGAAATGAAAAAAGCCCCTATATTTCAAGGGGCATATTTCATAACATAAGGATAAAGATATATTTATAAATCTAGTTAGGAGAAACTATATTATTACCTAGTTAAAGCAGATTATTTTTAAATGTCAACTGAATCAATTAAAAATAATTGATTACATATTCATTTAGTTCTTTTGAAAATTTTTCTGGTAATGCTCTTGGAGTAATTCCATCCAATAAATAATAGCCAATCATTTTTGAATCTATATCTGAAGAGGCTACACATAAATGAATTAGAGCTAATATTGATATGACAACACTCATATTTAATATTTTGTATTGACCATAAACAAGTGGTAAGGCATTTTTAAACTTCGTTGTATCAGCCATATGCCTACCAGTAGCATAACTTTTAGCCACCATATTTTCAGGCATAGCCATCACTTCTTCTATTGAGTGATAACCACCAGTAACCATTCCTGCCAGCTCGTCTTCATGATTCTTAGACTTATCCTGTATCAAATTATCAGCAACTACCAATTTGAAGATAGCCTCACATTGCTGCCTAAGTGTCATATTCAGTTTAAACAGCTTGTAATGACCCAACACCTTTGAGACATGAGCTTCACAATCAACCGTAGAGCCATTTAAAACACTCCATAGGGGTAAGTCTTCAGGTCCTTTGTGAAAAACAGCCATAGAGCCAGGTATTACAGATTCCATTCCGTTTAAGGTCTTATCTTTAGGCTTCCTCACACACTCTTCAAAGAGCTTCCATTCAATATTATCTAAAGAGTCATCTTCAACCCCTTTCAATGAAAGCCACTTATCAAAAGCCTTGGCATTGCTTGTTTTGGATCTGGCTAATAAGTAATTAACCCACTCTTTAATTTGTAGCTTCTCTAGAGGTTCCAGAGTAGCAAATTGTCTTGTTCTTGTTCCCATATCAACATTTTAAAAGAAAGTCAATGTGTATGGTAGTCCTATACACACATCTATATTTTTCTGGAAATTATAAAGTTGCAACCATGAATTCTTGAGCAACAAAAAGAAAACATAAAAACAACTATTAATTAAAGGATAAATAACATGAACATGATTGCAGATGCATTTTTAAAAGAAGTAAAAAAAGAAACTAATTCATATATTAAGAATATAGATTCATTAATTGGAATGTCATCAATTCCTGATAACCATATTGATTTAGTTTTAACAGACCCACCATACAACATTGCTGATGCTGGCAAATTAACAAAGATTGGTAATAAGGTTGTTTCTAATAAAGAAGCATGGGGAAATGACTTTCAAGATAAATGGGAAACATTAGATCAATACTATGAATGGCTAAAACCTTTTATTAGTGAGTATGTGCGAGTTATGAAAGATAACGGCTCAATGATTCTCTTTCTTGATCGTAAATACACAGGGTTAATTACTCATTATATTGAACGAGATTTTGATTTGAATTTTAAGAACAAAATCTATTTTCATAAGAATAACCCTTTACCACATATGAGAAAGAACAATTACCGTTCTTCAATTGAAGAAGCAGTATGGTTTACTAAATCTAAACAATATCAATTCAATTTTGGTATTCAGTCTGAAATGACACAGGTATACAAAGGCAATATTGGTCATGGAAAGAATACTAAACATCCAACAGAAAAATATAGCTGGATGATTGAACCACTAATCAAGAATCATACAAAAGAGGGTGATGTGATTTTAGATTCTTTTTCTGGTTCTGGTGCAATTGTTTATCAAGCATTGAAAACAAATCGTAAAGCTATCGGTTTTGAAAAGAGTAAGAAATTCTATGATATGTCAAAACAGCATATAACTTCAAAACAACTTTCTATTAATTTTGAATAAGGAGAATCTAAATGAATATGATTGCTGATGGTTTCTTAAAAGAACTTAATAAACAAAAAACAGATATTGATTTAACAGAGATTGATCTACATGAGACTAGTGATGTTAATGAAAATAATGAATGGATGATTAAATTCAAAAATGATTATGCTTATAAAACTAATAGTTTTTCAAAACACATTTTATTATTGAATATGCATAAACAAACGGCTTATCTAATCAAATATAAAAACAAGACTATTGGGTATATCCGATTAATAAAAAGAGGAAAGGTATTCAAAGCAGAAAATGTATTGTCATTAGACTGCGTATACATTGATAAAGAATACAGAAAGCAAGGTATCTATAAACATGTAATTCAAGAATTAAATAAATACTTCAATGTTTATCTAATTCACATTGAGAAAAATGAGGCATTGAAACATTATAAATTCTTCAATTCTCTAGGGTTTTATTGTGGTTTTAATAAGAATTACAATGAATATAATGGTTATTACCTTTATCACAAAAACATTAAATTGGAAGGAGGGGTGTAATCATGAATAAGAAATCAAAAAAAGTAGACTCAAAGAAATCAATCTCAAAATTGATTCAACAAATTATCCAAGTGAGTAATCGTAAGAATAATCCTAAGGAGATTATTGATGACATTATTCAATTAACTTTCAATTGTGTATTTTCAGGTGGTTTCCAATATGCAGACAATTTGCATGTTCAATATTGGGTAGACCAATCCTTATTAAGAGAACTAACAGAATATAAAACAGATTTGGAAGCATGGGAGTTATTGAAAGAAGCCACCATGATTTTTATTGAACTACATAAAAAGAGCGAACCATTTACAGACATTATTGGTGAAATGTATGACGAATACTTAGGGCAAGTTCTAGGACAATTCCTAACCCCAAGTGATTTAGCTACAGCACTTGCATCTATAACACTTGCTTTAGGTGGTAATAACCAAATAACGAGCCATACAGTAATCGGTGATACATGTGGTTGTGGTGCTGGCTCTCTTGTTTTGGGTTCATTGAGGGTTATCTATCAAACACAAGGCAAAGAGGCTTTAAAACACTTGGAAATTGTGAATATGGACCTTGATTCACGGATGGTTCAACTAAGCTCAATTCAAATCGTGCTGCATTGCATGTTTCATGGTTTAGAAATTAACAGCTTGAACACTCATTGGGGAAATACTCTCACTGAATATGGTGGAAGAAAAGATGGTAGCTCAACAATGGCAGTTTATTGGAAATCAAATAGAAACAGCCTTTCATATTCTTGTGAAGTCATTGGAATGGAAGAAAAAGATGATTATAAAGAATATACGGAGAAAAAATATGCTTAATAGATTTTATGAAATATGGGTGCATGTTGTGAAACCTAATAAAATGGATTTGTTTAGAAGGCAATTTAAACAGTTCCTAATTGATAATGGAAAATTTAATGAGAAGAAATTCACAAGCTTTTGTCAGGTATTCCTAAAAGATAATATGACATTCAAAAGTGATATTGAAATGAAAAAGCATTGTCAAATAATGTATGAAAGATATATAGAACATTTTTGATTATTTTTTTATTGATTAAATATTTAAATTGATGTTGACAAGCTGGAAATATTTAATATAACTATAAAGTGATATCAGATTAAAGGATGAGCATTATGAAAAAAAGAACAACAAAAATGAAAGGTAATTCTATTGAAAAACAATTGCCTTTAAGATTGAAAATGCATTTACATGAATTATTGCTTAGAAATGCAGTTAAAAATAATGAGTCAATAAATCTTGTTATTAACAATATGTTAGAAAAACAATTAGAAGCTGAAGAAATTGAAAAACCCCAAATATAATATTTAGGGTTTTCAGATGTAACTATAAAAGAATTTCCGCCAAGATTTTCTAAGGAGCAATACCACTAAACAGATTGAGTAGAGATAATACTATGGATAATATAAGTAATAATTTTAAAGAAGTCAATGATGAAAAAGAAAAATTAGCCTTTAATACAAAAGGTGCTAAACCATCAATTTCAGAAACAAATAATGTTCATTCAATTGATGACAAAAGAGCAACAAAAAAATCATTAATTGAATCAAGTATAGAAGACCCAAATTTTGGAATCAATCTTGATCCATTCACAGATATTCCAGAAGAGCCATTAAAGGTTATAGAACATATTGCAATCAGTCCAGAAGAACAATTAAAGATTGATGAAAAGGTTGAAGCTAACTTATTTAAAGAAAAAGTTAAACAAGCTACTCAGAAGAAATTGGGTAAAGCGAAGCCTATCAAAAAAGTGATTGTTTTAACTGAAGAAGAAATAATAGCTAAAAAAGTTAAGGAAAATATTTTAAGAGATAAGGTTAATAAAGCTACTAAAGCTGAACTTAAAAAAGCTCAACCAGTTTCTAAACAAGAATATGTTAAACCACCAACAATTGAATCTATCTATTTAGACAGACTCAATTCAGACAAATCATTATTCATATCAAAATATAGAAGTGATGCTGGCAATATATACAGATGGAACAACCATCACTATGTATTACAAGACCCTAAAGATATTAGAAATGATATTACTGAATGGTTAAAAGCTAATCATGAAGCACAATTAACTAGTAAAAATGTTAATTCAATCTTCAATGTGTTCTATTACAAAATGGAAGCATTCAGTAAAGATATCCAGAACAATAGCTATATCCCTACTATGAAGCACTGGCTACACATTTTAGACAATGGCGATGTAATAGCTATCAAGCCTGATAGAAACATACCTTTAACACATGAAATTAATGTATTGATTGATAAGGCAGGTCCTTACACACCTAAAGCGCCATCTAAAGACAGTTTATTTAAAAGCTTTATTGATACTTCACTTCCAGAGGACGACAAACAAGCCAATGTCCAGGAATATGTAGGATATTCACTTATTGCGTGTGTTTTAGCTCAAGTCTTCCAATACTGGTTGGGTGGAGGGGGCAACGGTAAGGGTGTAATGATGGAAATCATTCAAGCCTTGTTAAGTAATAGCTCAGTAGCAATTTCTTTAGAAAATATGGGCACTTATAACGATAACTTAATTAATAAAACTGCAATTTTAGCTTCAGAGACTAAGAAAAAAGGCTTTGACGTTGAATTCCTTAAAGCAGCAGTTGCTGGCGACAAGATAGAACTAAGAGGTATCAGAAAAGAGAAACAATCAGTTAAATTGATTGGCAAGTGGTTTATATCCGGAAATAATGATTTTAGAGTGGATGACTTCTCAAACGGTTTATTCAGAAGAATGATGATCGTTAATTGGAATGCAACATTTGATAGAAAGACAGCCGTTAAAGATTTAGCCAAAAGAATCATTAATGAAGAGATGGGAATATTTCTTGATTGGGCTTTAATTGGCTTGCAAAGACTTAAAAAGAACAAATTAATATTCACTACTTGTGAAGAGTCAGAAAAGGCTTTATTCAATTTTATCAATCGTGCTGATAAAGTAAGAATGTTTACTAATGAGTTTCCATACGAATACAGTGAAGATAAATCTAAATTCACAAGTAAAGAAGTAATCTATGAAAACTTTATTAAATATGCTGATAAAAACGGATATGAAAAACTAAGTGCTACTAATTTTTGGATGAGATTTAAAAATGTTTATCCAGAAATTGATGAGGATATTAAAGCTGATGTAAGAAAAAATGGTAAAAGAATCGTTTATTTAACAAGAACAATTGAAGTTGATGATGATGAGGTTGAAGAAGTTTTTCAATGATAACTATTCAATACATAAGCCATTCACAGACAGATAGCCCCTAAGTAATGGGGCTATTTTTTTATATATCCTTGCCGACCTTTTGCCGGCCATAAAATATAAGTCGGCATTGATACAAGCCTTATTCTATATAGATTTTAATCTAATAAAACTCAATTTGCCGACCTTTTATCATCCAAACCCCATTGGAATTATAGTAAACAAATAAATACATACATAATCACTAATACCTATAAACAATCATGGTTAAAAATATTATCTATGAATATTTTTTCCTTACCGAGTATGTTTGTTAATGGTAAGGTCGGCATTTAACTAATTATATTAAATTTATCTATATTTTATAAGGGTTCTAGGCTTGCCGACCATATTAAAAAGGTCGGCAAAAGGTCGGCAAAGGCCTTCAACATACTTTTAATAAAACAAAAGCTTTAATTACTACTGCTATAGCAGAAATAATTAATCACATCATTAAAGGTTCAATAATCATAGATTACACAACCTTTCTTTAGATACTCAATTCCTTAAATAAAATTATTACACAACCCTTTACTTTCACTATCAATTTCAATTTAAGGAATTATCTTAATATCGCCAAATGCTTTTTGTTCCCTGAATATCCTTAGAGATTAATATCCGTCCAGATTTCTGGTAATACTCAACCTTATTAATAAAAAACTGACCATACTTTTCAAGGTATTGTCTAACACTCAAATTACTCTCATAGGTTTTTCTTCTAAGTGTAATGGCTTCCATTTCTTCATCCCTAGTATCTTCAGCTAATCGCCTTAACCAGTAGATTGTTTTACCAGCAATACTACGGGCTACATGTGAAGTTATCTCATGCTTTTTCATGAGGTCTGAATACTTTGTATTGTCAGCACATAGTTCTAAGAAGATTTCAAACTTGTCTTTAGGGAACACAATCACTAGATATCTGGACTTCTTGCCACGGTCATACATTGTCTTCATGTCTACTATCCTGAATCACTCAGAATTTAGTTTATGATCCAGGATTAATAAAAGCAGCAACAATCTATCAAACCAACAAATTCAACCCCGTCTGCATTAATATGATTTTCCAATAAAAGCTAATACTAGCAAGGGCTTAAGACCTATTTATATTTAATAAATAAGTATACTCAAGACTGAATTAAGACTATAATTAGTCCTATCAGTTAAGGAGAAACCACCATGAGACTATCTACAAATGTTAAACCTATCAGCTACCTAAAGAGCCACACAGCAGAGATAGTTAAAGAGATCACCGAGACTAGAGAACCCTTACTCATTACTCAAAACGGTGTATCTAGCATTATTGTTCAAGATGTAGCTTCATATGAACAAACACAGCAAACACTAGCCTTATTAAAAATTATTGCTATTGGTCGCAAACAGATTGAACAAGGGCAAGTAAAAACAATGAGTGAAGTTTTTACTGAATTGGAATAATGATGCAAGTTATATTCACTCAAGGGGCTATAGATGATTTAAGTGATTTAAAACAATCATTGAAACCCGAACTATGGAAAACAACAAAAAAAGAATTAGAAGATAAATTAAAGTTCATTGAGAAAAATCCATTAGCACAACCAGTGCCTTTAGAACTTCAAGATATTAATTCTGATTTTAGGCAAGGCTTAACTAGATATTGCAGAATCATTTATGAAGTCGTAGAAGATAATATTTATATCTATCTAATATGTAATCAAGCAAGAGATTTGAATGCAGTTTTCTTCAGAAGAATGAGCCAACATAAAATTTAATAAGTAAGAATACATAAACCACCTTTAAGGTGGTTTTTTTTATATTTGCATTTCAAGATAAATTCACTATATTGAATTCATAATAATAAGAAAGGATGAAATTATGAAAACAGAACAAGAAATTAAACACTGGCTAGATATACACAATATTAAAAAATATTCTATCAATAGTGATTTATCAGTAGATGTGAATCAAGACATAGATTTAAACAGCAAACAATTAACAGAGCTACCTTTTCAGTTTGGTGTAGTTCATGGTGATTTTAATATCGCTAACAATCAATTAACTTCACTCAAAGGTAGCCCTAAAGAAGTTTATGGAACTTTCAACTGCACTATTAACAACATAACATCATTAAAGTATGGTCCCCATATTGTCCGTGAAAATTATATTTGTTCTAAAAATCAATTGGAATCATTAGAGTATGCACCAGAAAAAACGGGCTGGAATTTCAATTGTGCATATAACAACTTAACTTCATTGAAAGGTTGCCCTAAAGAAGTAGGCGGTAGATTCTATTGTTTTTATAACAAAATCACTTCTTTAGAAGAAGGTCCATCAAGTGTATTTGAAAACTATGATTGCTCTCATAATCAGATAACATCGCTTAAGGGTTGTCCACCAATCATTAAAGGCGACTTTAATTGTAATAATAATAAGTTGACCTCTTTAGAGCATGCACCTAGAGAAATTCATATGAATCTCAATTGTAGCAATAACTCAATAACCACCTTTAAAAATGGTCCAGAGCTCGTTAAAGGGGTTGTCTGGTGTGATAGGAATGAACTACCTGAAGTATTTGATAAGTTCAACCACAAAGAGATATTGGACTACTACAACAAACAAGAGAAAAAACTTAAACAAGTGAATGACAAAACAAAACCAATAACTAATGAGAAACCAAAAGTCATAAGAAAATCTAACTCATTAGAGCTTTAAATATTTATAAAATAAATATCAATAAACTGTTGACAATGGAATTCGTTATCTTATATTAGTTATGTATTACATACAATTTCCTAAAATACCTAGTTAGTATTATAAATCCCCAAGAAATTGGGGATTTTTTTTATCTATACCTTTACTTTCAATCTTAATTTCATATTGTTATGAAAACTATATGGAGATGGACATGAAAAAACAATTTACATTTGAATTTAATGATGGAGAGCTTAATGTAAAACTACCTAAAATAATTAAGAAAGAAAATTTCAAAGAGAAAGCCATTAAAGTAATCGGTAATAAAAATACACAAATCACAATCAAAGCAGGGATTGTAATTATCACTCTCATTACTTTCAGCATGCTATTCAATAAAATAAATTCATTTGATATGAGAACTCAAACAACAACACAATCAATTGATAAGAAATAAATTAAATTCAAATTATTTAACTTTTGCTATTTACATTTGGTTTTTATTTCGTATAAGGGTATACAAATGGAGAAATAATTATGAATAACAATAATAAAATAGAATTAGTAAGAGATTTGGTTTTACTTGCACTTGTAGAAACTGATGCAAATATCAGTGTTTATATCGGTGAGGTTGAAAGCATTGAAGATTATGTGAATCAAGGCAAGGTTTTACCAGTTTTCTTTCACTACTTCATTAATGAAGATATCAACTTCAGCATGAACCACTTAATCATTACAAACTTAATTGAAGTTGCAGCAGGCACACTTAATGAACAATTAACTGACACTGAAATCAATCAAATTGCTACTGAAGTATTCAATAGACATGTTCATGTAATCACAGAAACAATGAAAGAGATTGGTATCTAATCATGTTCATGACTACTCACATTGATAACAGAACCTTGCTTGCAGACTTAACAAGAACTGATTTGTATATCCACAAGTTAAGCATTGCTCATACATTTCCAACAGCCAAGCACTACAACAATTTATTGTCTTTAGGGCTTACTGATTCGGAAGTTGAACAAATCACTAAAGAGTTATTGGGGAATATATGAGCCATACAGCACAACACAAAGCCGTTGAATATGAAGCTTTCTATCTATACCAAAATAATAGATTGAAGTTCAACGAGTTAAGCAAAGCTGGTTATTTCAGTGAGTTAAACACAACACCTTTCATTGAACAGTTGAAAGATAAAGCTCATGAAGAATTATCAGACCTTGAGTATAGGGCTGAAATACAAGCTAGGTTAAGAAAACCCACTTTAGAAATCACTCAACAAAACCAAATAGGTTTTAAAGAAGAAGAGGTTAAAGAAAATCATATAGCTAAAGCTATTTGGAAATCTTTAATGCCTACTCCTTTTCATAATATCTTCAGATATTGATCCACTTATCCAATAGTTTACCGTTTATCAAATAATCAATATTTGCTATTGACTATTGAGAGTAATTTACTATATTTAATATATAACTAACTAATAAGGATAATTCAAATGACAACATATATTACAACACATGAAGCAGGTCCACTTTCTTTAGATAAAGAATTTGTTGCAGTAGCCGATTCAAGAACTAACAAAGTAAGAGCTTTGTTCGGAAAATACAGACACGATGACAGTGTTAAAGAAGAACAAGAGCAATTCATTAAGGCAGTAGCATCAGCAATTTTATTCTCTATCTCAAAAGACTTATTAAAGCATACTATTCAAAATACTGAATTCAATTACATTAACGCTATCAAAGTTAAGGCTTTTGGATATTTAACATTGGGCGAGTCAATTTATAAAGACTATCCAATTGAATCAATCAAAATCATTGAAGATATGATTGTTTATGAAGTTTTATCTCAAACATTAAAATCAAACACGCAAGATAATGAAGTTGAGTCTTTAATTCAAAATCTAGTTTATATCAACCAACAATAAGGAAATCATCATATGAACACTATCACACTTAAAATCTCAGTATTAATTTTATCAAGCTTAATGTCTATCACTGCATTCTCTAAAGAATCAGTTTCAACAAACATTAATGTAAGTGCTACAGTTTATTATCAATGCCAAATACCTAGCAATAATCCAAAGGTAAATGAAATTTGTGCTAAACAAATGCCACCTAAAGTAGAGACAGATGGTAAGTATTTAATACATACATATTAAATAGCGGCCAAGCCCTAAATAAAATTATTACCAAATACCTAAACAATCCCCTTTATTGGGGATTTTTCATTTTTGCTATTTACAAAGTGAATTTATTTCATATATTAATTTTATTGTTAAAAAAGGAATGAATAATGAGCAATGTAAAAATCACAGATAAAGAGCAGAAATTTCAATCTGCTATTGAATCTGTCAAAAAGAAATCAGATGTAATTACATGGAGTTTATTAGCTAAAGAATTGAATATATCAAGACAGAGGTTTTTCATTAGCTATAACGAATTCATTAAAGAAGAAAGAATTAAGAAAAAAGCAGAAACACTCGCCAAGCTTTCTGAAATTCTCAAACAAAAAAATATCACACTCATTTCAACGAGCTATGAAACATTAAAATCTAAACTTGAATTGAAGTGTCCTAACCCATCACACCCTACATATTTTTTCACAGCTACCTCAATCAAACATGGTTCATTCTCATGTCCTTGCTGCCCTAAACCAAAAGTAGGTAGACCAAAGAAAGATGGGATGGCTATTGCTAAAGCTATCGCTAAAAAGAAAGGTGGTGTATGTCTATCAACAACCTATGTGAACAATTACACAAACATGCTATGGCATTGTGGCAATGAATATCACAGCACCTGGCTAGCACCACTTCAAAACGTCCATAACCTTAATTCGTGGTGTCCAGAGTGTGCCAGGAGTAAAAATTGATTGTAGGGGTTGTAATGGTGGTTCTAGCCCTATCGGTGATCGGGTTTGGCATTTACAAGATTCATAATGTGAAGCTAGAAGAAGACGAGCTCAAATTACCAATAGAGTTAGTGCCTTTATCCATGCATGGCTTTAATGTTCGTTCAAGGCTTAATACTGAGCAATGGCAAAGAATATGCAATGTAGCTCATGGCCGTTATGAAAATAGGGTTCAGGTATGCGAAATTTGCGGTAGCACAGGAAAACAGCAAGGATTCAATCACAGTCTTGAATGTCATGAACAATGGGAATACAACACCACTACAAAGACTCAAAAGCTCGTTAGATTGAGAAGTATATGTCCTATGTGCCACAAGGTATTCCATTACGGCTTATCAGTCAAAAAAGGCTATGGTGAAAGAGCATTACAGCACTTCATAAAAGTTAATAATTTGACTTGTGAACAAGCTGATCAATACATCATGAAAGTGAAGGCGCAAATTAAATTGAAAAGTAAGGTTGAATGGCAATTAGATTTAACTTACTTAAATCAGAATCAATTCAAATTCTTAAAGACCACCTTTAATGATAGGGAGAAATACAACTGCCAGTTTTATGAATTCTAAAACATGCTAGATAAAGCCAAAGTCAAAACCATCTTAAAAATCACAATATGAGCTAAAGCACAATACACTTCGTTCATACAATTAATTATTCCTTTAATTAGATTATTACCATTTATCTGAAAGTATACCATTCGTCATAAATTCAAATATATTATCAAATTGCTATTGACTATTGAATGGTATTTATTATAGTTAATATATAAATAAAAAAAGGATAATAAAAATGAAATCATATGATAAATCAAATAAAAATTACATTGACTATAAAGGTAAATTTTTTGATAAAGCTGTTGAAGCTTTAACAGATGAAGATGGATATAGAAAACAAAGCTATGATGATTTTTTCCATTTCAATCATGGTGAACCAACCCAAGAGCTTATTGATCTTTACTACAATGAAAATTATAAATATATTGAAGATAAGCTTGAGTATTTAAGAAACCATTTATAACTTTAATTTAGATACAATAAATAAAACCTTATAGAAATATTAGGTTTTTTTATGTCTATTAATCTCAGGCCGTAGGCCATCAATTACCACTTATCTTAAAGTATACCATTCGTCATAAAGTCTATTATTGATCTTGTTTAATCATAAATATTTACTATACTTTATATATAACAACTAAAAAGGAAAAATAAAATGATTGATACAATTTATAACTATGATGAAATCGGTGTTATTGTTAATGAAGCTTTAGCAAAAGCAAATTTGGAAGTGAATGTATTTGGCTTTGTTAGTATTGTTGAAGAATGCTTATACTATCAAGAGCAAGGTAGGGAGGTTCATGCCCAGTTAGATTACATAATTGAACAGGCAATTCCAGATGGTTGCAGAGATGAATATTTTGATAAATAAAACACTCAATAATAAGCCACTAGAAATAGTGGCTTTTTTTATAATGTAGAGAATTCCATAATCTTCTTAATCAAAACCTTACTCTTCAAACTCTCTTCTTTTACAATATCTTTCTCAGTAATGTCATTCCTATCACTCATTCTAAAATCACTTATAGCTTGCCTTAAATTAGTATCAAATAAAACTTTGACATAATCAATAGCATTGAAATAACCAAAGCTTTCATCTTCTATCACTTCTTTGATTATTTCAATCCACACATTCAAAGGTGTTTCTTTAATCAATAATTCATTATCAATGAACTTAATCTGTTCTTTACTCATAAACTCACTATAAGCCAATAAGTCAATTACTTCAGAATCAAGTCCTTTCTCTTCTTCTTTTTCAAATTCAAGTTCAATATTACTCATTATTGATTCCCGTATATAGTAGTTATTACCATTTAACTAAAATTATACCATACGCCATAAACTATCAATCTCAGGCCGTAGGCCATCAATTACCTTTTATCCGAAAGTTTACCATTCGTCATAAATACATAATTATTTCATATTTGCTATTGACTATTGATAGCAATTTTATATATTAGTTATATAAGTATTATAAATAAGGAGAAATTATATGATTACTTTAATGATTGTTTTAATTATTGCAGGTTTATTAGGTTTGGTAATATTTTTGGATGAAGTAAAAGAAATGATTGGTTTAGCTTTCGGTTTCTTATTTTTAGCTTTATCTATGTCATACGATTTTATTGCTGAAAAAATCTCAAACTAAACAGCACTACAAAACTAACTAACTATAAGGATAATTTAATATGGAACAACTTAATGAACAACAAGTAGAAATGTATTTAACACAAACACCTAACTATGACATGACTTCTTTCGCAGGTCGTAAAGAAATTGCTTTAAGAAACTTCAGAGAACAAAAAATATTGTCATTGAGAAACAAGCTTGTGCATGAATTAGAAATTGAAACTATCAATTCATATAAACACCAGATTGAGAACAGAATTAAAATGGTTGATTTAATGGCATTGAATAACATTGATTTTGACACTATAGAATATCATTCATACAGTCTAATCACAGATGAAGAGTTGAACGAGTATAGCCAGTTTAAAGTTAAAGTCGTTATATATGACCCTATCAATCTTAAAAGGTCAGCAGCAGGACATGCTTATAGAAAGAGTAAAGAATTCACTGCTAAATTTATACTTAATTAAATTTATATAGTGAAAGATAGATAACCCCCATTAGGGGGTTTTTTTATGGGCCAAGCCCATTATGAAAAAATTTTTCAAATAAATAACAAATCGCTATTTACATTTAGTTTTCATTTCATATATTGATTACATAACTATTGAAAGGATATGAATTGAATGTCTAAAGCAATAACATTTAATAAAGCTTTTTCATTTGTGCTACAGAAAGATATCTTAGATAGATTAGGTCTTCAATCTAAATCTAAAAATGTATCTAAAGCAAGCTATGTAAGAAAAGCAATTATTAACCAATTAGAGAAAGACGAATTAACTACAAAAACAGGAGAAACTAAATGAGTAATTCTAAAATCGTAATACCACAAAGAAAAAAAGTATTCTTAATTTTAACTGATGAGGGATCAGCAACAAAATCAACTATTGCTGATTTAATCATTAGTGGTTATAGGAATGCAGGAAAAACAATAGCTAAGTTTGATGGGGATATTCAACACCAAACCACTTTCAAAAAATATGGTGATGGAACAGATAACCCTATCACAGGTTGTGTGCCATTTGATATTGAAACAGATAATCAAATTATCTTAAACAGCATAGGCATTGATGCTGATGCAATTTTAATTGACTTGCCAGCCAGAGCCGTAGAAATCACACAAAACCTTTTCAGTGATATAGAAACATTCTATAAGGCTTATGAACAATTCAATTGTGAATTGAATGTCGTTATTCCAGTTGTATCTGATAAATCCATTATTTCAGTTAATAACATTTACAACACAGTATCAAGCATTGATTTTGAAGATACGGTAAGAATGTTGCTTATAAAAAATGTGGGGTATATGAAATTCAGAAATAACCTTTTTGAAGTGAACTCTTTATATGAGCAAGCTATGAAGTCCATTACAAATAAGGGTAATCTTGTAATCGTTGAGCATGATATTAAAACGGTTTATGACAGCAAGGGAATTCTTGAGATTCAACTTAAATCAGCAGATATCAATACAGTAATTAATTCTAAACAAGACATTACTACACAAGTGATATTAGGCTCTATCAAGAACGACATTAAACAATTACATGCCAAGATTTCATGATATGAGTGCCCGTAAAATATTAGGCTTTAAAGCCACTACCGAACTAGGCAAAATTCATAAGTTAATCAATGAATATGCCTATGAGGGGTTGGAGTTAAGCTATGTTGATTATGATAAGTTTTTCATATTGTTAATAACTCTCAATAAAATGCCATTTTGTAGTATTGGCTACGAAGTCAACGGTAAGCCTTACACAAAACTAGGCGGGGTTCTTTATGAAGATACAGATATAAACAAGTGCTATGAAAAACTATCCGATTACATTAAATCTCAACCACACTAAACAAAAAGCCACCTTAAACAAGTGGCTTTCTCAATACCTGGACACCTCACTTTATCTTACCCATCTCTCTAGCTTTTCTAATCCACACAAAGAAGTAGTTCTTCACATCCAAATTATACTTAGGCAACAAGTGGTTGTTCGCAGCAAGTAATTCAATCTTAGTGCTATTGAGTTTAGCAAGCCTTGAACATTCAGTAAGAGTGTATTCATCTCTTCCTGACCAGACCAATGCAACACGGTCTTTATTATTCAATTCTTCAGTAAGCAATTCCATTTCAGAGGCATATTCATTTAATGGAATCTCAACAGCCTCTATCGTTTTAGGAGCTACAACCGATTTTTTAACCGGCTTTGATACTTCCCCCTTACCCTGACGGTTTAAATTACCCGTAGGCTGGCTGTCTACTGGTAGGGAATCAACAGAATCTAACCTTTTAGAACCTTTTTTGTTTCTTTCCTGACCCACGACATACATTTCAGTCCTTATGTGATCAAGAGTGATTGGTTCGCCGTTTTTTTGCAGAACACCATTTTCTGCTAATAGTTTTTGAATCAACTTCACATAAGTAATATTTTCAAGCTTATTAGAACGACTAAATACACTTACATTTAATCGTATTTTGTTGAACCCATCATAATACTCACGAAAGATAGACCTTAAATCCATATCAGATAATTGCTTCTCTCTTACCTGACTCTCCAATAACTCTTCAATCTTTTCATTCAAATTAATCATAAATTATCCTTATTGTTATTTCATATAGACAGACTATAAGAAAAAACAAAAGAAAATCAATACCTGCTAAATAACCAATAAATAACTACTATATTTTTAATATATAAATAATCTAGAAGAAAACATATTCAATCTATGCCTATTAATTTTTACTCTATGCTTATTTATATTGTGTTTATTTTTGCTCTATATGTTGCTTGTTTTCAACAAACCATATTTCTTAAGAACTAATCGAAACCTTCGGTTTCTTTAAAGCAGTAGTTCTTATTTAAAGGCTTATTTTAAAAGGCATAGCAAGGAAACCTTGCATCTTTATTTTTATTTGTTATAACTAACTTATAAAAATGGAGAAGAAAGGTCATGACAACTAAAGCATATAAGATAAATATCAGGCATGAAGAAAATGCCAAGAAATTAAAAATGACAATGGGGCAGTATGTTGATTATTTAGATAAGCTAGTAAATCTTGATAGAAATAGAGAGCAAGAAATTCAATTAACTAAAATTGAAAAGTTAGAAGGAATAGTTCAATCAAATATCAACTATCAAATATCTCAGAGAGCTAAAGACTTAACAACAGAAAAAAAATTAGATGACATCATTAAATCTAATGCACTTCTTAAACAAGTATTCACTGCGAAATTGAAATTCATTGATGAACTTGAAAAGGAGTTGTCAAAATGATTGGTATATCTAATGTAACAGTTAAATCAGGTTTCTCTTACAATAAATATTTGAAGAAACAATTAAGTGAGGTTGTAGAAAACATTGATTGGAGACAAGCATATAACTTAAAAGATATTGCTTTGGAGGCAACTATGCAAACTGCATTGGCAGACCCTTTAGCTTTATATACTCGTTCAGGAGGTGCTTTATTTGATGAATGGAAATTATCAGGTCATTTAACTGAAGAGAAGATAGACATGATAGCTGATCTCCAATTAGGTAAAGACAAAAGAACTGAAGCACATATCAAACTTAAAAAAACCATTCAACATATTGTTATGAATGATGAAGGTCATGCAATTAAATTAACACAGAAAGACCTTAAAAGAGGGTTCTATAAAACTCCTGATAAACAGAAGATAGTATTTAAGCCTGAAGATGTTAAAACTTCAACTGGCTTTGTGAAAAAAACAGATATTGAATTTGTATTCACTCAAGACAGTAGCATTTCATATGCAATCCCAACTATGAAATTGGAAGATAGACTTGCTGCCGAACAAATGCTTATTGATACAGCTATTGAAGTGCATGACAAAATTCTTAAACAATACATCAAGGACTATAAAGGTAGAACTGGTGAATCTGGCTACTACCTTTATTATCATAATGATGGACGTTCCGGAAATCCTAGTAGTCATGTGCATTTTTTAATACCGAATATGCTTAAACTTTCTGATGGTTCAGTTAGAGCCATTGAAATGGATGAAATCAAAGACAAAGATTTTCATGACTCAATAGATAAAATGTATAAGAGCATGCTTGTGGAAAAATGGAATGCTAGGTTTACTGATTATCAACTTGAGGCTTATGACAAAGACCATCAAACAATCACTCATGAATCAAATGCTGAAATTCATGATTGGAGAGTTGCATATGATGAAGACAGCTTACAAAAAATAAGGGCGAATTCAAAATCAAAAGAATTGATTGATCAAAAAATCAGTGAAGCTAAAAAAGACTTATTTAATCAACACAGTATTAAAGTTGCAGAGATTGAACAAGAAGCAACTGCATATAAACAATTAGTTAATGATAACCAATTTACATTACCACATGGCTACCTTGTTTCTCATGGTCCAGCCAAATATCAACATATCAAAGAAAATCAGAATTCATATTTTGTGGTTGTTAGTGATCGCAATGGTAAAGAGAAAACATTTTGGGGTGTTGATTTAGAAAGAGCTATTAAAGAATCCAATGTTCAGACTGGTGATTTAATTGAACTCAATGGTAAAAATAAAGAGAAGGTTAAAGTTAATGTTCCAGTTAAAGATGATTCTGGAAAAATTATCAAAGGAAAATTTGAAGAAAAGATAGTAGAGAAAGCAGTATGGCATGTTGAAAAATCTACTAAACAAATTATCTCAAAGGATATTGAAGAAGAAATCAATGCAAGGCTAGAAAGATTGAATACTAGCTATCAAAATAAACTTACCTATTTAGATAGTAATAAAAATAGACAAGAAGTTTGGAGAGCTATCAAGCAACCTAAAAAGGGTATGGCTAAATTTCTTAAAGATATTGAACTCGCTAAAGATGTGAGCTCAATGAATCTTAAAATGAAAAAGACTGAAGAGATTGGGCTTTCATTCAAATCAAAAAAATATGAAAAGATATTGGAAACCCTAACTAATACATCACCATTTTTTACTGAAAATGGACTCATAGCTGAATTATCTAAAACCCAAGGTTATGGTGCTGAAGCTCAAGTAATTGCTAAAAAATTAATTAGAGGACTTCAAAAACGTGAAGTGATTGTAGATACAAATTCACTATCTAAAACACAACTTCAATATACCACTCATGAGTTGATCAAGATGGAGCGTGAAAATGTGGATATCATGAAAAATCAATTTTCAAGTTTGCAACCTAAACGAGTGAATGATGTAGCCAATGAAATAGCTACCATTGAGAAACAGACAGGTATTACTCCTAACAAAGAACAGAAAGAATTCATTGAATCAGCTTTCAATGACAAGCAAGGTCAAATTGTTATTGGTTTACCCGGATCTGGCAAAAGTTTGGCCGCTGGCTGGACAACAAAAATTGCTAACAAGGCAGGCTATAGAACCATAGGACTTGCTCCAACTGGCAAGGTATCTACTGCATTAGCTAATGAAACTGATTGTAATTTCACAGCAACCATAGATAAATTCAACATTGAAGTTGCTAATGGTGATTTAAAACTTACTTCCAATAACATTATCTTTGTTGATGAATCAAGCATGGTAGGCACTAGGAACATGCATAAGCTCTTAAAGACCGTGAATGAAGCAGGAGCTAAAATCATCTTAGTGGGTGATCCAAATCAGATTAACTCAGTGGCAACCGGCAATTCCTTAAATGAATTTTTGAAGGATAGCGAATTAAAGGATCAGGTCAATTATCTTGTGGAAATTCGCAGACAGAAGAATGACAAAGCTTTAGAGATTGCTGAAACTTCAGCATTAAAGGAAGTTTATAAAGATGCTGATTTAATGAAAGCAACAAAAGAATCAGGTGTTCATGTTATCAAGGTATTTGACCTATTAGAACAAATAGGGGCTATTAAAAATTCACATACAACTACAACTGAAACCATACAGGCAATAAGTAAAGATTTTCTTGAAGATATCAATTCTTTTAAGGACAAGCTACTTATTACTTCAACTAACAAATCAATTGATCGTATCAATAATACAATTCAAGAAAGAAGATTAGAAGCTGGTGAAATATTTGGTGAGCAATTTGAAAACCAAAAAGGTAAGTTCTTTATTGGCGATAGAATCATCATGGAGAAAAATATTAAGGATGAATATAACAATGGAGATTTAGGCACTATTACTAGTATAGAAAATAACAAAATTACCATTGAGTTTGATTCAGGAAAAATAAAGACTATTGATAATCCAGAACAAATGAGATTGGGCTATGCAATGTCTTTTGAAAAATCCCAAGGTATGACCGTTAATAATGCATATATCTATGGTGAGAATGCACCTAATAACAATCAAGAGCTTTTCAATGTAGGTATGACAAGAGCTAGATATAGCACTAAATTCTATTCAACACAGATTGAACACTTGCAAGTCGTTGAATCATTTAAGAGAGAATCTAAGAGAGTTTCATTGATTGAGCTTGGTAAAGAAATCGATGCCAGAATGAAAGTAAGGTCCTTAGATAAAATTATTCCAGTTAATCAAGATACTCTTGCTATAGAACAAACACAAAGGGCTATAGAAACGATTAAACAAGATGGCTTAAAGGATATGTCAGACAAGCCTAAATTATCTAAGCTGAAAGCTTTAATTGATAATAAGAAAGTTAAGCCTGATGTTGTGATTGCTGATAAACCTTCAATAATTCCAATAGAGGACAAGCCAACAATTGAGAAAGTGAAATCTAAACAAAAAATGAAACAAATAATAGTTGATCGTTAATTAAGAAACCACCTTTTGGTGGTTTTTTTTCGCTTGGCTGTTTACATTTACTTTTAATTTCTTATTCTTTCCTTATAACTACTAAGGATAGATATGAACAAAATAGAAAAAGTGTATTCATTCAATATATCTAAAAATGCTCAATCAAAAGATATATACAATGAAAATGAATTGTTATTTTCAAGCAGGGATGTTGATCAGCAAGAAAAGTATTATTTGAATCAATTAAATGTTGTGTCTGAAAAATTACACAATGCATATTTAATCATAGACAACAACAATAAGACTATTCGTAATCTGGCTACAGTGCTTGTTTTGGTTTTGGGTTGTGTATCAATTTTAGCTTGGAGATTATACCTATGAAAACTCCAATTGAATTTAACCCATTAATGACAACTATTAAAGAATGGAAAGCATATGCAACACATTTGAGATGTGAATTAACTAAGGCTCAAATGGTTAATAAGATAAAGGTTGAAGAAAGCAATAGTGTTTTATCAATTCAAATTGATGTGAAAGATACGGATGGCTTTACCTTTCAATCCAATTTATCTAATGATGATAATAATTTATTAGCAAGGCTTAATAGTGAAATATGTGATTCTCTCTCTTACTACATCAAGAGCAAGATTATCACTTTAGAAAATGTATACCACAAGCCAAGAAATAAGTATTTCTCATTTAGAGCGAATGACACTTCATTTTATTTAGCAATCAATAAGAAAAGCAAAAAACAAAATGAATTAATGGCAGCATAAAAATAATAATAAAAAGGAGTCTCACATGAGCACAGAAAAAGAATTCCAAGAGCATTTAGATGAATACAACCATGAAGTGTTTGGTTTGGTTAATGATTGCGAAGAAGTATATTCCAATAATGAAAGCAAACTTAACAACTATGAAATCAGTGATCCAATACAAGCCAGAGATTACACTGATTTATTATTCCTTTTACCTTCAGCATTAATCTGGGTGAGTGTTTACTTTAATGAAATTATGAGATTTTTTAATGGCTAATAATATCAAGACAGTCGTTAGATTTATAAGGGATACTTCAAGAATTGATGATGGTAATACTCAAGTAATTTATCTTTCAGATATGTTGTATCAATCCACGTTATTTGCCTTTTCAGGATTTTTTATAGCCACAGCTATCACTTGGTATATCAATCCGAGCTTCTTTCCTACACCGCCGGCCACAGAGTTTGTTGATAGGCAATATTTAACTCATTTAACTTACTGGTTTAAGATTAGAGTCCATGACTTCATACCATTTTTTTACAAGCAAGAGGTAGCAAGATATTTTGAATATCTCAATACTCTTCAATATTACAAAATGGATTACACACTATATTCAAGGGTTTTATTTGGTTATTTTGTGGGTGCTATTGGGATAGTCAAAGGGGTATTTAATGTTATTAATAACCCTATTAAATCTCAAGTTGAAGTTCATAAATCAGGTTTGCAATTATGGGAATTAGATGAGGCTGAAGAAAAGCTTTTTCCTATTATGGAGAAACAGACTATCAAGCATGGGAAGTTCTCCAAAATATCTAATACCGTTTATATGTCAATCAAGAGGTTTTTCACTCATACAATTTTGATTGGGGCTTCTGGCACTGGAAAAAGTCAATTTTTATCTACCCAAATTCGTGCAGCTCAGGACATGGGTTTAAAAGTAGTGGTTCTTGATCCCAAGTATGAATTCACTTCTGCTTACTATAAAGGTGATGGAACAGATGCCATTCTAGACCCGACAGATTCAAGAAGTTATGTATGGGATTTTCCGGAAGATAACAAACAACTAGGTTTAATCAAGAAATTCTTTGCTGCATTAATTGCTGAAGGCAAAGACCCTATGTGGTCAAACTCAGCCAGAGCCGTTGGAGTTGGTTTATTCGTTTATCTTATGCAGACATTCAAAGATGACAATGGTAAATCAAATTACGACTGGTCTGATATGAAGGATGTTTGTTTATGCAACGATGAAGAATTGCTCTACATCATGGAGAATTACTATCCTGAAGCATTGGATTTTGTAGGTTCATTAAACAAAGAAACAGGTGCAATTGAGAAAGGAAAAACAGCAGAGGGCATCATGATTAATTTCAAAGCCTTCCTTGATCCAGTGATTAGCTTGGCTAGGTTTTGGTATGAAACACCAGAAAATCCAAGGAAGAAAATTAGTCTATATAAATTCATGACTGACCCTGATTACCCAATCAAAACAATTTATCTTAAGCCTAATGATTCAGAGGGTGCGATGAGTAGTGGTTTGATTAGAGCCATGCTTACTTACATGATTTCTTTACTTGATAGTCCTTCTATTCCAAACAGTATCACACCAAGAGGGGCATTCTTTCTTGATGAATTTCATGCTCCTGGAAAGCTTGTGAATGAAACAGGGCAACCTATCATCGATAAGCTTTTTGACCGTGGCCGTTCTAAAGGATGGGCAGGAGTAATAGCCACTCAAAACTTGATTCAAGCAAAGAAAATATACACACAAGATGATATTGATAGCTGGCGCGAAACTTCATCAAATCTAATAGTGACGGGTGTTCCTATAGGCGACACAGCATCTAAGTTATGTGAGCTCATGGGTGATGAACTCATTGATAAATTACATACTTCACTTAATAAGAGTAATGGTTCTACTAGTATCGGTCTAAATTATCAGGAACATTCTCGCAAGACAATATTCCCAAGTGAATTATCTGCAAAGCTTGAAATATCCGATACACATATCAGATATTTAGGAATATTCAGAGGTATTAAAGATGTCTATATCCTTGAAAAGCCATTTGAAAATATTGAAGAAGTTGTTCCACATTGGATGGAGCAACCACAATTAGGATCATCTATTAATAAAAATTCAAGATTTAAAAAAGTGATTACTTCCCATATCAATGATGGGCAAACATCAACACAAATTAAATTAGATAAAGTGGACGATAAAGTAATGGAGAAACAGCCTGAAACTTTTGAAGAAGATTTAACTAATGAAGTATGGGTGGACACTGGTCAACATATGGAAGAAATGTCTGAAGAAGAAAGAAAATTTAATGAAGAGAATGTCATTGATGAAGCAAGTAAAGAAGTTTTCATTGAATCATTAACAGATACACATTCAGCTTCATTAGTTATTGATATGTTAGATAAAATTAAAGATAAACAATTGAATCCTCATTCCAATTCATTTTTGCAAAGATATCAAGAACGAATAAACAAATAAATTTGATTTTTACATTAAATTTCTTATAGTTAGATTACAACTATAAGGATAATTACTATGAAACAAGAAGATTTAATTAAGTTAGTAAGAAAGGAATTTAAAGACACACCTTTCATTGCAAAAGACCAAAATGAAAATTGGGGTTTTAGTCAAGTTCGTAATTATATTGATCATACAAGAAATGCCACTGAATTTGGTAATTTGAATAGTAAGGAATTCAGAGAGCGTTTTAAAGAAGATTATGTATTAGAAACTTGGAAAAACTATTACAGCCCATCATTTCATAAGATGAAAGATATTCAAGAAAAAGAATTGGCATATGCATTAGATAAAGATGTAATGAATGCTAATTCAGGTAGACCTGATAGTCATGCAGAATTTTTTGAAGATAAGGTAAGAGCTAAACACAAATTTGAAACGGCTTACTTTCATTATCATGACAAAGAAATATTAGGGCAACAACCAAACAAAGATGAAATTCAACTTTTGGAAGACACTTATCTTGAATATAGAAAATCTCAAGGTATGACATTTAAAAAAGATAAAGTTGAAGCTGAAATCAAAACAGATAAATGGATTGAAGAATCTAAGAAAAAATTTGAATTAGATAAAGTAATCAAAGATGCTACTTTGCAAAGAAAAGTTGAACTGATTGCAATGAGAAAAGATAATCCTGAATTCAAACCTAATAGAGAAACACCAGAATTAGCTGCACTTGCTGAAGAGTCAGGTATGTTCATGAGAAAAGACTTCATTCAAAAAAAGGTATCAGAAATAACAACAGATAAGTCATTTCAAGATAAACAGACCTTTACTTCCAACATCAAAAAGTCAGTTGAAGAAATAGTTAAAACTAACCCTAAGATTAATGAGCAAGTGCAGACGGCTCAAAAAAATCTAATTCAAGTTGCTAATGAGGTGAAAGAACAAAGCTCATGGGATGACAATATGGCATGGGCTAAAAATTACAAGCCTAGTGATCAGGTTAAACAGACCCATAGCATGCCTATCACTAATAAAGAGGCTCAAACTCAAGCTATAGAGGTTCCTAACATGTCTGAAGTCAAATCTAATGTGATTGATTTAAGATCCCGTTCAGAAATTAAGACTGACTCTTCCGATTGGGATGCTATGGAACAATGGGCTAAAAACCGTCCTAAGATTGAATCTAAGACCCCTACACTTACTTTAGTGGATATCAAGCCACTACATGAGGCTACGGCAATTAAACAAGCTCCAAAGCCTTTGTATGAGATACCTGGCACTATCCAAAAATGGGAAGACCAAACACCTGAATTCAAGAAGGTCATTTTTGATCAAGAAGAGCGAATGAGAGCTAGAGGTGAAAATGTTCAATCGGTAATTCCTAAAGAACATTTGGATGTAATGCTTAAAGAGAAAGAGGCTTTAAAACAAAGTTCAAAACAAGAACAAAAGCCACATGAAATATTCACTCAAGATATGGAGCAAACAAAACAAAAAATGCAAGGTATCAGAATGAAAATGAAAGTCAGTTAATCCAAATAATTAAGCCCCTTGAATTGGGGCTTTTTTTATTACATATTAAAGTTTCAATTTTCTTACTGGTTTATCATGAGATTTTGATATAGGTAATAATCCTTTCAACTTCTGGTTTAATTCATATTTTTGTTCATATTGCTTTAAGAATTCAACATGTTTTGTTTCATTAATTGAATCAAAAAATTTCTCATGTAATTTGTATTGTTTCAAAGCAATATTCAAAACCCTTTCATTATTCAACATACTTGGATTGGCTTTAAAAATTGAGAAAGGATCATTTTCAACAGCTACACTTACCACATCTTCATCATTTTTTAATTCATTGCTTACATGTGAAAGTCCTGAACCAAAATATTTACATGCTAATAGGGCTACTTCTTTATCACCTCGTAATCTTTCACTTAAAAAACCAATAGACCTAGCATTTGATTTAAGTTCAAGTAATGCGATTGCTTTATTGTCTCTAATCACATCATTAGCTTTTTCCATAATACTCAAATTAGGATTATGTTTAATAGCATGTAAAGCTATTTCAGGATTGTTTCTATATGTTTCATCCAGACCTTTAAAGTAATGACCACCTTTTTCTTTTACTAGATATTTTACTGTTTCAACATGCTTATCATTGCTCATATGATTCTCCTATAGTTATCAATTAACTATAAGAAATAGGATTCAAAAAGCAATGCCTATAAAAAATAAAACCCCTATTGCTAGGGGCTTATCCTTTTTTTATATTTAGAAAAATCTACTAACCATGAAAAGAAGACCACCACCAATAAATATTGAAGAGGACATAACAATAATTTCTCTTACAATCCTTTTCTTACTCCAAACATTTTTCATGTCTTCAGTAAAGTTTGCTAGTTCAGACTTGCTTACACTTCTAAAAATCTTAGGGAACATTTCCATAGTTGCCGTTGTGATTAACTCAGTGGTTGCAATTTGAGCCATTTTCTTACCATCTAACTCGTTTCTAATGACGGACATTTGAGATTCAATATAGCTAGTAAATTCACTACTTTTATCAGCTAATATACTATTGAATTCAGTAAATGCTTGGTTCACTTCAATAATACAATCATTAGTTCTAATTGCAATTTGATTACTCATATTAGTTGCAGTTTCCATATGATTCTTAATAGTGTTGTCTGTTTCAGTGAGTAGGTTGTCTTTAAATAGATTTAATACATTTTCAGTAGTTGCTAATTTCTCAGCTACTGTGTCATAAAATCTTTTATCAAAGCTATTCATCATTTCTCTTGTTTCATTCAAAACATTAGATTGAAGAATCCATAATTTGAATTGTGTATTGATATGTTCATTATCTCTAGCACCAGATTCATTATAAAACTTTCTTAATTCACTTCTATCTGATTCATTACTTATTTTGTTATCAAAATAAGCATCCATATCATCAAATAATTCCAATTCTTTTGCAAAATCATTATCCATATATTTCTCCATTTTAAATTATTTATTAGTTTGCTATTTACATCTGAGAATAATTTCTTATAGTCAGTAATAGTTATAAGAAATTAAAACGTAATGTAAATAGGAGAAATGAAATGAATCAAGAAATTTTAGAAAGTTCGGACTTTAATATATCAAATATCATTAAAGAAACCGTTGCACTTGAATTTGATAGTATCTTTAAAGAAGATGTATTGGATTCATTAAAGAAAATTGAAAATGACCATGAAATGGTTAATTTTTTAATGGATACAGACCCAAGAAATGAAATTGATTATTTTTGGTCTGGTTATAAAGTATGGGCTAATCAAGATAAAGGGAGTTTAGGTTTATTAACATATAAATCTAAGATAGCAAATTACTTAGGCACATTTGTATATGGTTCACCAGAATCACAAGGTATGCCTTTTTATTTTTATTATTCAACTATAGATAAAATCAGAAGTGCTCCAAACCATTTCAACAATATTGAAGATTCAACTTATGAAGAACACAGATATAGATTGTTTGTTAATAGATATTCAATTTATTTAAGAAGAAAAACTTCTAAATGGTTAGCTCTTTTTCTTGTTTCAATGGGTTTATTTATGGGCTTAGTTGGTAAACCAATGGTTGATGGAGTTAAACATCAAGTGGCTTTGAGCAAACAAGTTAGCAATGTTGAAAATGAAGTGGATTCACAGATTGCTAATGTAAAAAAATTATTAAGTGAGAGAAAAGCAGAAATAACAGTTAAAGCAAAAGCATTAAAAGAAAGTTATGCATCTGGAAATATCTCAGCAGAAGATTTTAATGCTCAAGCTACAGAAATTAAAATTCAGGATAAGAAACTTGATCAGGCAGCAGAAGAAAGTATCACTAGAATTAAAGCAAGTGGTGAGAAGAATATAGCCAATATCAAAGATAAAGGCTCTGAAGAAACCACTTCTATAAATGCTGATATGGAAAAGCAGTTAGAAGAAATCAAACAAAAATACAGCAATTAAAATAAACATTTATAAGGAGAATTCAATATGAAAGACAAATTAGATAAGGCAGTAGATAAACTAAAACCAGTGAATACTTTTTTTAGTAAGGTTGTTCACATCATTAAACAATGGAAAGGTTTAGTTGTTTTTTTGAATGTGAAAGGTATGCAAAAGGAAGCTTTAGAGTGGACTAATGAAATCACTCAAAGGGGTGGTATTTATAGCTCTTCAATCGTTCCAGCAGATTTGAGGAATACAAAAAATAGAACCATATTATCAAAGTCTGGTAAGAAAATCGCAGGTCTATGTTTACCTAAAGATTGGAATGGTGGTAGTGATCCTGGAATCTCACAGCTTTATATTGCCATCGTATTTTCATTGATGATTTTACTTAATGTTTTAGGAATTACTGGCTTGGGTAATATTGCCTCTTCATTCAACTTTTTTATGATTGCTAGTGTAATCGGAAGTATTGTAGGCACATTTCTAACAGTCATGCTTGTAGCTAAATTCTTATTCATGGTGAATATGAAAACATTCTTAAAACCAATGGGTATATTTTTATCTATCGCATTGGCTTATATAGCAATCAATTTGAATATTGATTCTTGGATTTTCACGACCTTTTTATACATAGTTCCAGCTTTCATTATATTTGCATCTAGCTATCGTGAAGATATGAAAAGAGCTCTTGAATTAAGAAAGCAAGTTGGTGCTCATGGTGGAACATTAAATGAGAAATTCGTTAATAGTGAAAAATTAAGTAATCCATTGGTTAATCAAATTTCAAATGCATTAAAAGATTCAACACCATATATTGAATCTGGAACTGCATTAGGTAATTTCCAAGATCAAGGCGATATCAATGCTCCTGAATCTGGCAATACAATTGGTTTCACATTACAAGATTTATATACGCATTTATTTGTGTTTGGTAAATCTGGTGGTGGTAAATCTAGATATTTAAGATATTTAGCATACAAGTTATATGCCATTGAAAGAATGTCAGGTAAGAAAATGGGTTATTTAGTTCTTGATGGTAAAGGTGATTTAGCTTATGAATTGGAAGCAACTTTAGATGCAATCATTGCTCCACATTTAGTTAAGAACTTAATGATATTTGGTGATTTAAGACCTGAACAAATTGTTGAAGTTATTTTGAATGCAAGTGGTTCAAATCAAAATGCTGGTGCAAATGAGATATTTAGATTGGGTGGTGCTGAATTACTTTATTACTCACTTTTAACAAGACAAAAACTTTTAGAAATGAAATCACTTGATAATCAAAGTGAAGATTTTATGAAGGCTACATCTTCAATATCTGGAAGCACTAACTACATAATCAAATTAGGTAAAATGTTGACTGAAGTAGGAACATTCATTGATGGTAAGTTTTCACATCCTATTGTTTCAATTTTGGAATTCCATCCAAACTTATTTAGTGATAAGGGTATTACTAAGATTCTTGATTATATTACTTTGAATCAAAACAAAGAAAACCAAGAAACAATTCAAAGCTTCTTTGCAAACTTCATGTCATGGTTATCACCATTAACACAAAACGAATCTTTGTATGATTGGGCTGATTCAGAAACAAGTGATATTGATATATTAGACATTCTTAAAGGTGCTAAATATGGTGTTTCTTTACCACCAGAAAAATACGGTAATGCTGGTCGAATCATTACACAACTTTTGAAAGCTAGATTAAGTAATGCACTTGCACAAAGAAAGGCAGATTGGAGAAATGACAAAACTCAAACCCAAGTAATGCTTATTATTGATGAATGCCAAGATATTATTTCTGACGACGATGTTGATCAATCACAAAAAGGTAGAAGTAGAGGTGTTTCATACATATTTGCTACTCAACATTTAACTAACTTGATTAATAAGTTAGGTTCAAAAGAGAAAGCACATGCATTGTTATTATCATTCTCAAACTATGTAATGTTAGAGACTGACAATGAAGATACTGATAATTTCATGTCTGAAGTGATTGGTAAAATCAAAGTTGTAACTAGTTCAGCACCACAAGGCAATCCGATTGACTTTGCAACTACAAGTAATAACTTCATGAGAAGTCCAGAGTTTGATGCAAGCCACCCTGAAGCACATGCAATGAAATTTGCAGGGGACCTTGATGCTACCAAATTGATTTATGACAGAAAGAACAGCAGTGATGAACTTGATAAATACAGAGGTTTATCAGAATACATGACTGATCCTAACAATCCAGTGAGAGCGTTATACACTGAAGCTAACAAGAAATCATTGGAAAGACCTGGACTAGCTTTAGTTAGATTCAAAAGAGCATTATTTCCACGTTCTGATATCGTTAAAATTCATGGCATCAGCACTGAAGAATTGGAAGTATTGGTAGCAGAAGTGAAAGCTCAATATCCTGATATTAAGGAGGCAGCTTAATCATGAATAAACTACATATATTTTCAGCATGCTTAATGGTTGTATTGGCTACTGGTTGCAGTAAGAAAGAAGAATCTGCTACTGATATATTGGAAACAATAGAGCTACCTGCAAAGGTAGTTCCACCAGTGGCTAAACCAAAGCCAATGGTTGCACCAAAGCCCATAGAGCCAATAAAAGAGGTTAGTCCTACTCCTACTATTAAGGAGGTTGTTAAAACGGCTCCTTTAGAGCCAATTAAGAAAGCAATTGAGGCTTTGCCAGTGAAAGAACCAATTACAATCAAACAGGTTGAAATTAAACCAGTTGTGCCAGTGAAAACAACTCCAACTGTAATAATTTCAAATAAGGAACCGAAAAAAGAGAAAGAAAAGATTATTTATAGTGTTGAGTTTGAATAATATTTCTTAATCAATAGAACCCTATCATTAATTGGTAGGGTTTTTTTATATCTGCTATTTACAATTGAATTTAATTTCTTATATTTATTAGACAACTATGAGGATAATGAATATGAGAAAAATTTTAAATAACTTGTTTTTGAAATACTTTAAGAAGAATGGGAAAAAAACTCTTGTAATAGACCCTTCTAATTATTCTGATACTGATTTTAAATATTTGTCAGAATTGAAAGAGGAATTCAATATAATCTTAAAGCCAGTATGTGATATTCCAGATGTTTTAAATATGGAGAAAATTACAGGAGTGTATATAGAGGATTCAAGAGGTGGTCTGCCAGCAGAATTTCTAGCTTATAAGGGTAATAAACATGTTTAAGTATAAAAATGAAATTGAATACTGGCTTGATGAAATGAAAATAAAGAATTTCACAATCAATGAAGATTTAACCGTTGATGTGAATAATAATGTTGATTTGGAAAGATGTTGGTTAAAGGAATTACCAGTTCAGTTTGGTAAGGTAGAGGGATTTTTTGATTGTGCAAATAATCAATTAACTTCATTGAAAGGTTGTCCTTATGAAGTTGATGGATATTTTGCATGTCATAATAATAAACTAACTTCATTAGAACATTCACCAAAATATATAAATGGAGATTTTGAGTGTGATTATAATCAATTGACTTCATTAGAACATTCACCATTGAGAGTTAATGGAGATTTCCATTGTCTAAATAATCAATTAGAGAATGAACAACTTTATGACATGGATGTAAATCAAATCCATCAATACTATTATGCAATAAAATTAAGTGAAAGATTAACTAGAGAATTGCCACAAGTTAATCAAGAACAAAAGCTAGTAAGAAAAATGAAACTTTAAAATATAGGTATTAATTCTAAAGCCACTTATATATTAAGTGGTTTTTTTTGTTCTACTATTTACATTTGATTTTAATTTCATATTATAAAAAAATAACATGAGGATATTAATATGAATAAATTAAAATTAAGTATTTTAGCATTAGCAATTGCATCATTATCAGGTTGTTCAACAATTCAAAGTGCTTCACAAAGTGTAGGTAATAAAATTGGTATCAAAGACACTACAACAGCATCAGCTACGGGCGGGGCAATAATCGGCTGTATAGGCGGTGGCGTGATCGGGTATGCAACAGGTGCAGGTGTAGCCCAAGGTTGTGCTTATGGTGGTGTAGCCCTTGGAGCCGTTGCAGGAATTACAGCCTATGAAAAACAATTGGATGAGGCTAAGAAGATTCAAGAAGAATTGGCTAAAGAGAATAGTGATTTGAAGATGGTTATTGTTGAAAGAGATTTAACTATTGAATCTAAGGATAATGAAGTTAAAGAAGCTAACTCTAAAGCTGAAGCATCTAAAAAAGCATTAGACAAAACAATCATTGAAATGCCAAAGAAGAAAGTGTCTAAACCAGTTGCGAAGAGTAATTTCCAAAAGGCTTTTGATGCTACAGCTAAAGTAGCTAATCAAACACCAGACCCTAACAAGTCAACAATTAAGATTTATGCAAGTAAATCAGAGATTGAGGAATATAAATCTCAAGTAGCTATGACAAACACTATTGATGTTAAGAAAGTGAATGTTGAATATATTGTAAGTTCTACTAAAAAGATTGAATGTGTAAGAGTCTAGTTTATCAATATTTAAAACCACTCTTTTATGGGTGGTTTTTTCATGCCTTCTATTTACATTAGGTTTTAATTTCTTATAGTTAATTCATTACTATAGGAGAAAGGAATGAAAGAGAAATTAAATACATTAAACTGTGATGATTTATGGAAATTTAGAAGAACATATGAAATCAAAATTGAAAAGCAAAAGATTAAAAATTTGGAACTTTTATTGGAGATTGACTCTTTGGAAAACATTTTGGATGAAATTAAATTAATGCAACTCTCTAAAGGTTTTATAAATCAAGATGACTATGAAGATTATGCAAACTATATAAACGAAGATGAGGAAGACCTTCCAAAATTGAGTAATCAGGATTCATGTAAGGATAACTAAATTTTTAGTTGTAATATAAATATATGCATAGATTCAAAGATAAGGAATTCGTTATAAAAGCATTATCAAAAAATGGTTTAGATTTAGAGTATGCAGATGATTCATTTCAAAACGACCCTTATCTTGTTCTTATTGCTTTACTTCAAAATATTAAGTCTTACCAGTTCGCAAGTGAAGAACTTCAAAAATTTATCAATAAAGATAATCCAATTGATTCACTTATCCACTTCATACAATTAACCGAACTACACACCAAACTTCATAATCAACTTCCAAATAATTCAACACAAATAAAATCAATATCTAAACTATAACGTTGACTTGAATTGAATATTTGCTATGTATACCTTACACAAATATATATAAGGATAATTATCATGGCTAATAAAAACGGAATAATTCAAGCAAGTGAACAAGATGGAATCATTGTTAGGGTTGATATTGATAACGATAGATATTCAGTAGAAATGCCTAATAAGTATGATTTAACACATGCTTATAGCAAATATGGAAAGGGTGAATATGTTCCAAATCCTGATGCATTGGATAAATCAAACAATGTCATTTTTTACACACCATCAGTTTTTGATATGGACGAGAAAGCACAAAAGCAATTTATGTTTGATGTAAGCCGTTCTCGTAATGTAAATAGAGAGCTTATGCAGGAAAGGGAAGTATTCACTACAGCTATTGAGTTTGATTCAAGTCCACAAAAGATAACTTTTACTGGAATTCCATTAAAGGCTAAAAGGGATGCTAACAATGAATTGGTTAAAACTAGTGCTGGTAAAGTAGCCAAAGAACCGGGTTTTGTTAAAGGTGAAATATTAGCCGTAGGTAAATACTATGTAGCAGTTAAGAACCACTTCAATAACACCCCTGAAAGTGCCTTAGTGCATTTGATTGAGACTTCTAAATTTCTTAATCTTGAAGACTATAAGCAACCTGATAGATTCGCTCAAGTTCAAAAGAGACTAGACCTTGATCCAGTGAAAGATTTTCAAAATGGTGAAATCAATAAAGGCATCGATAGATACATAGCTTTTACTGAGAAAGGACTTGCCAAAGATATCAAGAAAACTTATACCAAGGAAATTAAGGCAGAACCTACTCAAATTAAAACCAAAACGAAGACTAAAGAACATGCCATGACAATGTAATCAATAAAGCCCCTTTAATTAGGGGCTTTTGTTTTACCTACTCATTGAGAGCGATTTAATCTTCTCAGGTAAGGGGGTAGCCTTCATGTCTTGTTTTAAATCGTTCCTATGCTCATTCTTTAGAGTCAATTCTTGTTTGAAAGTATGTCTAATCTCATGTTGATAACTCACAGACTGTTCAGCTTTACTTGCTGCCTGGAATATGAAGTTTTTATCATCCTTAAGAGCACTTACCCATGATTTAAGATATGCCACATGATTTTCATGTTGGCTTGAGTCGTAAGGTATTCCTAAATCTGCACTCATGATCACACTGCTAATTTCAGCCACTAATTCTTCTTTTGCATAAGACTTAGAACCATAACCACCAGACATATCACGATTAAAATGTTTACCCGTTGAATGACCAATCTCATGAAGTAATACACCATAGAAAGAGTTTTCATCCTTGAAGTTTTCTCTCAATGGCATGGTTATAGCATGGTCTTTAACTGAATAAAAAGCTCTTGTTTGATCAACTTCTTTATATCCCAAGTTGGTTTTTTCAATCATAGCTTTCAAATGAATTTCAGCCTCTTCCAATGGAATGAAATTAAGCTTCTCAATTTGAATTGGTTTGATATTACTAATTTGAGTGGCATTGAAAACATTACCAGAGAATACTTGCTTCCAAATCATTTCAGGAGCTTCATTAATTTGGTCTTCAGATTGTTCATTATCATCTTTTCTTGAAATAGGCACTTGCATAGCTTTAAACACTGGATTTGATTTAGAGCCTTTCATGATGAATAAAGGTTTTGTTCTATCTTCTAATCCTTTATCTTCCAATTCTTTGAATGATTTATTAATAACATCAATTCTTACATCATATTCAGCATGAGTGATTTTCTTTGATTCTAATTGAGCATTTAAAGTATTTGTATCAAATATATTCTTTGCCCTTTGTTTTTCCATATCGGCAATGTTGTTATATGTATAAAAACGATTGTCATTAAAATCCTCACCCATCAATGAAATAAGATTAATACCTTTGTAGATTGTTCCAGTGAAAGGGTTCTTTGGTCTAGCATCACATGTAAACCAAGATTTAACCCATTTCAGATTAGGATTATCATCCATTTGAGTAATCATCCCTTCAATTTTAATTATTGTTTTATCAGTTAATTCTTGTCTGTAGTCTCTTGGTTCAGTTTCCTTTTTCTTATATGCCATATATTTATCCTTATTAATGGAATATTTATAGCAAATAAAAAATAAAAATCAAATTTTGCTATTTACATTTGAGTTCTATTTCTTATAACAAATCTATAACGAGGATTTGTATATGAAATATTTACTTTTATTATTAATGGCAATGCCACTTCAATTGTTAGCAAAAGATATTGAAGTGAAGAATATGAACACTGAATTCTTTGACTCAAAATATATAGTTGATTCAAGAAATGATTTTCGTATTGATAAATTCAATCAAGCATTGATTAATCATCAACAAAAGAAACCAGAGGGATGGGATAAATTAGTTGAATTGGTAAGAAATGAATTAGGAGCCTATAACCAAGTAGCAGTGGCTAACTTGCTTATCAATCAAATTCCATACACTGATAACACTGATGGTTCATATATGAGCCCTTATATAGCTTTCAAACGAGGTGGAATCGTTTGTAAAGACTATGCAGTAATCAAGTATCTACTACTTAAAGATGCAGGGTTTCCAGTGGAAGACATGCTTTTCATGGTGCATGACTCTTTAACCGAACCAGACACCGGCCAAGCTCATGTTGTATTGGCTATAAAAATTTCAAATCAGGTGTTTATTGCCAACCAATACATGAAGACAACGGCTGATAAGTTCTATAAATCCTATGGAATTTCTAAACCTAGCTTTTCTAAGCAGATTTCAAAAATGGGTGTTGATGCTTTGCTTTTGCATTTCCCGACCGATTCATTTATGACCGATGAAAGCTTAATGGTTGTAGAAGATTACACATTCAAACAAAGAAAGCTCTTTTCATTAATCAATGAAAAAGGAGCCTATCAAGTGGCATTTCACAAAGCTATTGGAAAGGGGAAGGTATGAAAAAACTACTAAGTTTAATTGCCTTGCTGGTAGTGAATATAGCTAATGCAGGAACATTTGATAAGTTCATGATCTCGCCTTGGACAACTCAAGGCAATACACAAAATTACTTTGGAATTATCTACTTTGAGGGCAGCTTTAAAACATTGCCACTTGATTACCTATGCAAGCTTAGAAAATCAAATCCTGACCAATTCCAGATGGTTGATCAAGAGGGGGGTGATGTTGTAAGAATTAGAAATCTTAAATACTTACCACCGGCTCCAATATTCGCTAGAGGGTTAGGTTCAAAAAGATTCAGATGGACTATGACTTATGCATCAAGGGAATTAGCTTCAACTTGTATCAATATGAATTTAGCCCCTATAGCTGATACTGACTATAAAGATAATGACAATACAAGAGCCTATTCAAAAAATCCTTTTGAGGTGAATGAGTATGCAAGCATATTTGCTAATGAAATGAGAACCCAAGCTATAACACCTACTTGGAAACATTTCCCTGGCTATTCTAAAAATTCAAGAAGTATGGATATTTACGATTATCGCTATAGCCAAAACTACAAGCATGGATTTAAAGAAAATAGTGTTGATTACAGCACTATTGAAGAGATTCAAAAGAACATGCAGTCATTTAAAAATAACAACTATGACATGCTTATGTTGAACTATGGAGTATTTGAAAAATTAGGACCTATTCCCGTTTTATTCAATAAATCAGTGATTGATAGTGCAAGAAAGATTCAACCGAATTCATTATTAATGACAGATGATGTTTCATTCTTAAGACTAAATGATGAAATGATTTTGTATTTATTTGAAAATGTAGATATCTATTTGTTTAGTGATTATAGAGATTCAGTTGAATTTAATAAGAAACTTGAAAGATTAAGTTATGAGGGAAAAATAACTAATGAACAAATCATAGCTAAATACAAAAGATTAAAGAATTGGAGAGAACATCAGAAATAAATATTTATCAATTGCTATTTACATTTGATTCTTATTTCTTATATTTAATTTACATAATAATTATAGGAGAAACAATTATGAAATTAGGTATAGGATTTAAAGTAAGTGTGATGGCATTTGCATTAGCTAGTTCATTTAATGTGCATGCAGCAAATCAGATATATAACGATTCAAGCACAACAGCTATCAATAACAGTGACCAGTTTGTCATTGATGGTGAAAGAAATGTTATTAATGATTCATTGGATGGGAAAATTAACGGTGGCAGTAATTCCGTTGAAAATGCTCAAAATGTATTAGTAAATGGTAATCGTAATACCATGATGTTTGTTCCTAACGGTTCAAATTTTGGTTTATTAAACATGACCCAATTAGGTAATGGCAATTACACTAATAGTGATAATGGTATTCAAGTGGGAGGAAACAACCGAGATACAAGTTTCTATGGTGGTATACAAGAAGGTAATGATAATGTGAACTCAGGAAATGATTCTAGCCAAAGAGGTAATGGTAATGATAACTCTGGAGAGAACAGTAATCAGCTTGGTAGCTATAACTTTAATAATGCTTCCAGTGTCAACATGTTTAGTAACGAAAGCATTAACTATTTGCCTGATTCAAATCTAGTAGGTAATAAAATTACTAATGGTGTATCTGGTGATACGGGATCTGGTCAAAACAACTTATTTGGTTCTTATATAACAAATACAGGGCAAAATTCAGCAGTGATTGGTAATAGCTCAACAAACTCAGGAAACAATGCAGTTGTTTTAGGTAATAACATTAACAACACTAGAGACAACACAGTGAATGTAGGCAATAAAACAATTAGCAATGTAGCTGATGCGTTTGATCAATACGATGCAGTTAATTTGAAACAATTACAACAAGGTCTTGCAAGTGTTTCTGGTGGCCCAGCTTATGACGATACTCAAATAAGAAGAGACATTGATGAAGCTTATAATCGTATCGGTAGCTTAGAACACCGCATTGGCAAAGTTGAAAGAAAACTATCTCAAGGTATTGCAGCAGTGGCATCTATGCAATCAGCCCCTTGGATTGAGGGTAGAACAACAGTAGCAGTGAATGGAGCTACTTATAACGGTGAAGTAGCTATGGGGGCATCATTTACAAGCTCTATAAGACCAAACTTTGCAATCACTGGTGGCATTGCTATAGCTGGAAGTAATCCAGTTGCCAGGATCGGGGTAATGTTCGCCTTTTAAGTGAATAAGTTTTATCAAATATACCACTCTTTTATGGGTGGTTTTTTTATGTCTGCTATTTACATTTGATTTCTATTTCTTATATTGAATTGATAACTAACATAAAGGAATGAATATGAATGATTTAAAATTTTATGAAGAACAATTTAGAACAAAATTGAATATGTTTACTATAAGACAGCCAATGTTTAGAAATTTGGATAAAGAAGATTATTCCATAATGATGAAGTTGTTAAGAAAGCTTACAAGTGAATTTCAATTAAGTGAGGAATCATTATCACTAATATCTCAATTTAAAATGTTAGATAACATGAAGAACCCACAACATGAAGGTTCAGGTGTTACAGAATTTTTAGCATGGATGACAATTAATTATATTTTTGTGGAATTGAAAGGCTTTCAAAAACAAGCTTAATGAATGTATTGCTATTAGAAATTATTATCTTATAGTTAATTGATATCTATAGGAGAATAATATGAGCTACGATTTTTTACATAAGGAAAAATTGGAAACGAGAGATGAAGTAAATAACTGGGTGCAAAATTATATAGAGTTTAAAGGTTGCACAATCAATGATGATTTAACCGTTGATGTAGATGGTGATGTAACAATAAATTACAAACATATAGGAAAAATACCAATTCAGTTTGGAAAGGTAAGCGGTGATTTTTATATTAAAGGTAATGATCTAACTTCTTTGAAAGGTTGCCCTAGTGAAGTGGGAGGGAATTTCAATTGTTCTTATAATCAATTGACATCATTAGAACATTGTCCAAAGAGAGTTGGAGGTCATTTTGATTGCATGAATAATCATTTGAAGAGTTTAGACCATATTCCTGAAAGTATTGGTGATGGGTATAAATTCTTAGTTGTTCTAAATAATGTTGATCTCAATGATCCAATAGAGAAACATATGCTTCAAAATTTTAAAGATAATAAATATTATGAAGTAGACCCACTAGAACTACTTCAGTATGTGAAATCTGAGAAAATGTATGAAAGATTACAATCGAATATACCAAGCCATAATGAGAGTGTTCAACAAAAACGTAAAATGAAACTCTAATTTTATATTCAATGAATCAAAGCCACTTTTCATACAAGTGGCTTTTTAATTGCCGTTTACTTGATATCTTCAAATATTTTCTTATAGTTAATTCATAACTTTAAGGAGAATTCGTTATGGGTTTAAAATCAATGTTTCAAAATTCATGGTTTGGTGTGAAAGATGAGAAAGAATTAAATACACCAAAAAATATCAGCAAGTGGTTAGATAAGTATGGAGTTAAGAACTACACCATTAATGAAGATTTAACCGTTGATGTGGATGGTAGTGTTGATATATCAGATAATCAATTAAAAATAATTCCAGTGCAGTTTGGTAAAGTGAATGGTTATTTTGATTGTAGTTTTAATGAATTAACCTCATTGAAGGGTTGTCCGTATGATATTGAAAAATATCTAAATTGTAGTTTTAATGAAATAACTTCTCTTGAATATGCTACTAGAGTAGTTGGTAGCTTTGATTGTTCATACAATAAACTCAATTCATTGAAACATGCACCAGTCTTAGTATTTGAAGATTTTGATTGTTCAGAGAATCATTTGAAATCTATTGAGCATGCACCAGTTGAAGTAACTGGAAACTTTGATTGTGGTTATAACAAATTACTATCACTAAAAGGTTGTCCTATTAAAATTGGTGGTGATTTTGATTGTAGTTATAACCAATTAAGTACATTAGAGCATTCCCCGAAAGAAGTAGGTGGTAATTTTTTTTGTTCTGATAATCAATTAGTATCTTTGGAACATGCCCCTTTAATGAATGGTGTTCCGTATTTCAATGATACGATTGAGTGCAGTAATAACAAATTTGAAGATGAGCAAGCAGAAATAAAAAAATATGAAGAATTATTATATATAAAAGATATCAATGAATTTAATTTAGACACTTATGGAAAAATTAATCCTACTGAAGAGGAAATTAATGAATTCCATCTTAAAGAGTATGAAAGTGAGCAGCGTGAACAAGAGGCAATTGAGAGAAGAGCAGAGCAATACTATCAAGATCAAGAAGATAAATATGGTTTAGATTATGATAAAAATAGATTAGATGTTTTTGCTTCGGTAGCTCCACATTGGCAATTATTTAGAGATTATGGAGAAATTAATCCTGAAATTGATATTAACAAAGCTAATGGGAATTACGATAATAAAGATTGGGTAATGCAAAATGAGAATAGATATATTGTAAATTTAGCTATTACTGAGAAAGAACATACTCATGCTTACTTATCAGCATTTGAATATGTGAGCGAAAGGTTGAGAAATGATAAAGAGGTTGTTGATTTATATTTGGATGATAATGCATCCAATACTGAATTTATTGGTGAAGAGTTAAATAACGATAAAGAGTATATTTTAGAAAAAGTTAAATCACAAATACATGCAGGTGCTGATTATCTTTCAGATTCTTTAAAAACTGACTATGATATTAATTTAGAATTTTTTAAAAGTTATGGTCAATTAGACTCAGTGCATGATGATTTAAAATCAAATATTGATTTCTTGAAACTTGTCATAACAGATGAGCCAAACATTTTCTTTACTCTTAATGATGAGTTGAGAAATGATAATGAATTATTCAACCATGCTAAACAAGAATATATAAATCAACCAGAAATTAAAACGAGTGAATATAGACCATTTCCTTTTCTCAAGGATAACGAATATTTAGATAATAGACAATATATGGATAACTATATTAAGGCAGAGAATCTTTCAAATACTCTACATTCTAAAATAAATCAGAAAATTAATAATCAAGAGAATTCTAATGAAGAATTTACTAATAGTAAAAAACAATTTGAAGATAAAGTTAAAGAAATGGGTTTAATGCTTAAAAGTAGTTCAGAAAAAAACACAACACATAAAAGAAAAATGAAACTTTAAATAAATAATATCAAACATAGAAGCCACTTTCATACAGTGGCTTTTTTTACACCTTTAAATCAGTCTATATTTATTGTTGTTTTATTCAAAATAATAGTAAACACATTTAATTCAATATCTAATAAATAAATCAGTAGACGATCTATACAGTAAGAGTAAAATATCATTATTGAATTTAATAATGAAAGAAATTAAATTATGAATAACCAAACAATTGAAGAAGTTGTTAAACAGTTTCATAAAGACATTATTAATATGACAGATAGACAAATTGATGATTTAGCAGAAGAGGCTTTAAATAGTGCATGCTTAACAATTCAAAATGTATTGCACATTGAATATGGCGATTTTGCTAGTATCTTCTTTAGTGATAATGAAGTTAAAGATAAATTTATTGTATACATTAAAAGTGAAATTAATAACAAGGTGAATGAATAATGAACTTACAAGAATTAAGAACTGAAATTGATAATCTTGATAGTGAGTTAATCAACATATTATCTAAACGATTTATTGCTACTAGAAAAATTGGTCAATTGAAACACCAACAAAATTTAGAAGCAGTTGATACAGACAGATTGAATTCCATTGTTGAAAACTGGATTAATCAATCTAATGAAAAAGAAGTGAACCCTGAGTTATCACTACAGATTATCAACACTATTCATCGCTTTGTTGTATCAGAACATAGAGAGCTTAAATCATGAATACACAAGTGCTTTTAAATCACCTTAAATCAAAATATCCTAGCCATGAATTTGAACTGGAAAACTCACAAGATTTTGAGGGTGAAGATTTACCCGAACAGCTTATATCCGTTATTCATGAAGATATGGCTATAGTTGATTTATTCTCTTCATCATGTGGCAGATTTGAAGCAGACCCTTTAAAAGAATATGGCATTAACACTGAAGATGCAGAACTACTTAAACAACATAACAAAGTGAGCTTGTAATCATGGAATTAGGTCAATTAGTTATCACAGCTACACTTAAAGTGCATATTCTCACACCAATTGACCATCGATTCTCATTGTAACTGCCCAGCAGAATTATTTGAACTGACCAGTGTTTTTCATAGCTACTGACCATTAATTAAAAGCTATGAGTATTTTTTGAATGACAGCATTGTGGCAAGCTAATTTAAAGTGCAAAGGGCAAAAAACGGCCCAAAGCAGTCATTCGGATTAGCTTCTGAAACAAAAAAGCCCAACCATTTCTGATTGGGCTTTTCGTATTCTGTTGCAGGCTTAAGCCATAATTCTTGAAAGTTTATTTCTTTTCTTGGGTTTCTAAAGCCTGTTTAATCGTTTCAGCAAGATCTTTCGCTTTGCCTTTTCCCCAATAATGCATGAAGTAATAGTTTGGCTCATCATGTGTCATATGATTATGTATGGCCACGATATTGATACCACCTTGGCGCATAGCCTTCAAAACGGGTTGAACCTCTTCTCTAAGCATGGCAAAGTCACCATCTACAATGGCATAAGTATCGGTGCCTGCAAAAGCAGCCCACGTGTTAACGCCCATTTCCTTGCTAACTTTAGCACCATGCATGGTGGCTTCTCGCCCAATCACAAACTTGACCATGCCATCCTGGCTCGTACCCTTTAGGCCGAGGACCTGTTCTAAAGGATCAAGAGTGATGCTATTCGTCTTACCTATCTCTTTTAGAAACTGGCGATTGGGTTCTGGATGTGCTTTTCGAATGTCAGCAATTTTGTCATACACTTTTTTGACTCCACGTGCCAACTCATCTTCGTTACCCATGCCACCTATATGCATAAAATACACTTTAGGCTCGTCAAAAAAGAAATGATTATGAAGCCCAGTCACTTCGAGACCTGCTTCAAAAGCAGCGCTCATTGCTGGGTTCACTTCATCTTCAAAAACAACCGTATCACCCATCATCATGATGTGTCCTTTAGCCGGCATAAAAGCAGCCCAACTAGTTAATCCCATGAATGGTGGTGTTTGCCACTGATCAACTTTTACTTTTACATCGTTTCTTGGTTTAGAAATTTTGAATACATTCTCTTCTTGATTGTACTTCCCTTGAATACCCGTAATCTGCTCGATCTTGGCAGTGTCAATTGTTTCCTGTGCTAAAGATATACTTGTGCAAGCCGCCAAGGTTATTGCATATAAAATTTTATTGCATAAATTCATTGTTTCTTCTCCACTAATAAACTAGAACAAGTGTACAACAAATGCCACAAGATTAGTTTCAAAATTAAAATCGTAAATCCATTGATTCCAATCACATAGTTAGTTGCCAAATCATGCCCACTAATCCGCTTACCAAGATGACTGGGATGACATTCACTTTGAACCGGAATACCGCAATAGTTGCAGCAACAGTTAGCAATATTGAAAACCAATCAATGTTGCCATTCAAACCAGTTGGCCAAAAGACGTGATAGGCAAAAAATAAAGCTAGGTTAAATATGACACCAACTACCGCGGCAGTAATAGCACTCAGTGGTGCGGTGAATTTTAAATTCCCATGGGTCGTTTCTATGAATGGCGCACCCATGAATATAAAGATGAAGCTAGGTAGAAATGTAAAAAATGTCACAATTGCAGATGCTACAAATGCTGATGCAAAGACTGCATCAGGTCCAAACACCTGAGTGACCCAACCACCGACAAAACCAACAAAGGTCACCACCATAATAAGTGGGCCAGGCGTAGTTTCCCCTAATGCCAAACCATCAATCATTTGCGTTGGATTGAGCCAATGATAGTGTTCAACTGCGCCTTGATAAACATAAGGCAAAACTGCATAGGCACCACCGAATGTCATAAGTGCAGCTTTGGTAAAGAACCATCCCATTTGCGTGAATGCATTGCTCCAGCCATAACGCAATACTAAATAAGACATAAATACTGACCAAATTGCTAAACCAATGGCAGCAATTTTGGCCATCTTTTTCCAGGAAAAGAAAGCGTGTTCAGGCGTTGGGGTATCATCATCTATCAGCGCACGACCGTAGTCTTTATCAGCAGCGCCATGCCCACCGCCAACCTTGAAGTATTGAGGTGTTAACTTTCCACCAAAATGGCCAATCACACCCGCAATAAGAACAATGATAGGAAAAGGCACTTTCAAAGCGAATATTGCAATGAAAGCTAGCGCCGCTATTGACCACAACACTTTGTTCTTTAGTGCACGCGATCCTATCCGGTAAGCTGCAAAGAGCACGATGGCCACCACAGCTGGCTTAATGCCATAAAGCACTCCAGCTACCGCTGGAACACTTCCATAGGCCATATAGATATAGGCAAGGCTGACTAAAATGAAAAATGAAGGCAGTACGAAAAGTACACCGGCAATAATTCCACCCCATGTACGATGCATCAACCATCCGATATAGGTGGCTAGCTGTTGTGCTTCCGGTCCAGGCAATACCATGCAATAGTTGAGTGCATGTAAGAAACGCTTTTCTGAAATCCAGCGTTTTTTCTCAACCAAGTCATGATGCATGATTGAGATTTGGCCTGCCGGGCCGCCAAAGCTAATAAAGCCTAATTTAAGCCAGTACCAAAAGGCTTGATATGGTGAGACTGAGTCAGGGATTGAAGTTTGTGTTGTTGAAGCTGTTGTTGTATTCGTTGCGTCCATAAGCTCTCTTCTAGTGGGTTTATAAGACCCAAGATTTGAGCAGACCTTGGACGCAGTGCGTCTTGAAGCGGGGAGGCTGCTAAATCCCCAGTGCCGAAATTATACTTACAACTTAATCTTTTTTAAATATCAAATAATAATAAATAGCATATAACCTTTTAGAATAACTAAATAAATTTATATTATTTTTTAAGATAACGATTTATGTTTATAGTGCGCTCTGTAAAAACAAACATAGGCCTCTTATGAAAACTATATTATCTATAAGTACATTATTAGTTACACTTTTAACGGGTTTGAATACAACTCTAGTCAATGCTGCTGAAGTCACGCTCTTAAATGTCTCTTATGACCCTACTAGAGAACTCTACCAAAATTATAATGCTGCCTTTGCAAAATACTGGCTTGGAAAAACTGGTGACAAAGTAACTGTACGTCAATCACATGGAGGCTCATCCAAACAAGCTCGTTCAATCATTGATGGTTTAGATGCGGACGTAGCAACTCTGGGCTTAGCTTATGACATTGATGTATTGCATGACAAAGCTAAACTTGTTAACAAGGATTGGATAAAACGCCTTCCTAATAATAGTGCTCCCTATAGTTCTACAATCGTTTTTTTAGTACGTAAAGGTAATCCGAAAAATATTCGCACTTGGAATGACTTAATCAAACCAGGCATTGGCATCATTCCAGCTAACCCAAAAACATCGGGAGGTGCACGTTGGACCTATTTAGCAGCTTATGGGCAAGCATTAAAAGCAAATAAAGGTGATGATGCCAAAGCGCGTGATTACATTACCAAATTCTACAAAAACGTTTCTGTTTTAGACTCAGGTGCACGAGGTGCGACTACTACTTTTATTGAACGTGGTATTGGTGATGTTTTGGTAGGCTGGGAAAACGAAGCTTTACTGGCCAAAAAAGAAGATGGTGGTAAATTTGATATCATCGTTCCAAATATTTCAATCTTGGCAGAACCTTCAGTTTCAGTAGTTGATAAAGTGGTTGATAAGCATAAAACACGCGCTGTTGCTGAAGCCTACTTAAACTATTTATATAGTAATGAAGGTCAGGAAATTATTGCGAAAAATCTTTATCGTCCACGCAATGAAGCTATAGCTCAGAAATATGAGAGCCAATATCCAAAACTAGAATTATTTACGGTAGACGAACTGTTCGGTGGCTGGAAGAAAGCTCAGAAAACTCACTTCGAAGATGGTGGGGTGTTTGATCAAGTCTTCTTGAAGTAAGCTAATTTACAATATAGAAAAGGAAAGGGATCGAAAGATCCCTTTTTGTACTTTTGATGAAGTATCAAGCCCATTGAGAACTAGGCTGAGCTTATTGAAACACAGTCACCTTCAGGGTTTCAATATTGTGGCTTAGGCTCAAGCAGCATGTCTAACACGGTCAAGTGTTGACGACTACAATGGACCGTGAGAATTCTAGCAATTCCCTTTTTTTGCCTGGCCAGGTGGGCAATGTTGACCAACATGCTGACAGCCGGTAATGGCAAGAAAGCCTAAAGCTAAACCTATTACTAAAAGTTTTTTCATAATGATTTCTAAGTTCTGAATGAGCGGGTATACAGTATCGCACTTAAACAGTCTATAAGGATGCTAACCCCTTCACTAAGCTGAACTAATATGAATGCTTATGTTGTGGAGTGAACTTCAGATATAAGAAGGCAAATGTTACTATAAATATACATACAATACCGGCCAATGTAAATGTTATCGGCACACCTAGCTTTGCAACCCCATGACCAATGGCCGGATATGTAATCAACCAGAATGCATGCGTCCATGCAAAATGTGCAGCATAGCCTCTACCTCGCTCCGATTCAGCCGTATGCTCTGCTAGCAATGAAGTTGAAGAAATAGCTATCAGTACTTGGCCAGCACCATTCAAAAACCATAAGAATGAAAATATAGCCAAACCCGGTTTTAAGAAGCCAGGTAAAAGTATGACTCCTAAGACAATTCCCCCGATTAATAAAACCTGTTCAGTCCAGCGGTGCCGACGGCCATGTAACTCTAAATCATTACTTGCAAGGGATTCGTATCGGCCAGTGAATTTCCCTAGAACCAAGGCAGTAATTGTAGAACCTAACCCTAAGCCAGCCATTACCAATACAAACGAAGTCTCACTTAATAAAAGCACGTCCTTAATATAGACCACTGTAGCAACGATAGCCGCGGCACCAGCTAATGCTTCTGCAAAACTCAATAAAAGGGCGCGTTTTAGAGATGCTTCACGAAATAGAATTTTTGTCCCAAAACTCAACTCTTGTAACAAGGATGTGGGCGAGAATTTTGCAACGATAGTTTTTTTATAAGACAAAACAGTAGCAAATACTAAGACGGCAGATAACAAATAAGAAAGCGAATCTAACCAAAACAGCCACTTTAATCCTAACAAAGCAAATACAAGCCCTGCAATCGCAGGAGCCAGTATGGCTTCAAGATCCACGGCGACTCTAGAAAATGATAATGCTTTCACGTAGTGCTCACGACCAGCGACCTCTGGCAATGTGGAGTCAAAAGTCGGTGTAAAAAAAGCCGTGGCAGCATTGATCAAAAAGATCATCGTATAAATCTGCCAAACGCTATCAAGGAAAGGGAATAATGCCAGTAAACCTAAGCGCACAACATCAGCAATAATAAGCATGTATTTGCGATTGACTCTATCTGCCAGGATTCCAGCAAATTGAGAAAACATCAGAAATGCCAAAATTCGCAACATTAAAGCATTACCAATTACCACCGCAGCAGAACTGTTTTCCACTATTTGGTGTGCAAATAATGCCAGGCCTATAGTAGTCAAACCGCTACCTACCAATGAAATAAGCTGTGCAGAAAACAACAGCATATAGTTGCGATTTTGCGTCAGCGGACTTGCAAGTATTGATTTCAATTTTAGAGATACATTTGCCAAACCAAACTCCAATCAGCCTGAATGTTATTTTTTATTTTGGTTGGTAGAGTTTATTGTAAAAGCCACTAACTTTGACTTTTTAGTGACTGGCTTATTGCCACAATTTCGCCAACCGAATGAATAATCGGGTTAATGTCCGCTTTGGGCCGTTAGCACCGAACCTGACTGACAGCTATCAGGATGGTCTCATTTTTCGGCATTGATGGGGTGGTCAGTAGTTATTAGAATCACTGGTCAGTTTGAATAATAATTGGTGGTCAACTAGATGAGAATACTCACTTAAAGAGCATTGTGATACTCATAAACTCAATATAGAGCCATTTATAGACCAGTTCGTGAATAATCAATGGGGTGAGCTATCCCCTGAAGATATACAGGCTAATAATGACGAAATTAACGAGGTTGCAGGTCATGTATTGGGTAAATACAACTTACCCACTGGCGAAGACATTTACATAGAAACTTCTTGGAGCGATGTAGAGCGATACACCGTCATTATGTTTAGGGATGAGAGATAATCAATTTGAATTCAGTTTCTTTCTGAGTGAATCAGATTTTCTCTTCAATCCGATTTTCGGATTCAATTTCATAGCTTCATCAAAGTTCTTTAATGCTTCTTTTTCATTGCCCATAACCAACTGAGCTAAACCCATAGACTTGTAAGCTATCGGTTTATAGCTACTATCATTAACCCCACCTTTAGCTAATGCCTTACTAGCTGAATCAAATACTGATTGAGCGACTTCTACAGACACATTATCTTCTTTCATTATTTCATCACATGCCAAGATTGCTATGTTGTATTCAGTGGAGTTTAAACGTGCTTCAATGTATTTTTTTGCATCAATAAAATTACCGTTTGAGTCATAGCTAAACTTACCCACACTATTAACAACAACTTTGATTAATTGCTTCTCTTCATCAAAATCATATCCATCAGCCCAACCAATTTCTGGATGAATTTTAAACAGCCTGGAATTGGTTTTCACATTAACAGCAACCATTACTGAACCGTCATCACCATTGGGATTGTTAGCAGTCTGACAAACAGCTAATTCACCATTAGTTGATATGCCACTATTCAATATATTGGCTTGTAGAGTTTCTTTGAAGAGAGATTCACCAGTTGAAGAAAAGACATTGAATGTGCCAATCAAACTATTGGAATTCATCCAATCTTCAATAGTGAAAGTGCCATTATTTGCTACATGTCCAGCTTGAGGTTTTTCGAGCTTTCCATGAGTAGCAACCTCTTTATTTTTAATATCATAAAGCAGATATTCACCGTAAGGTTTTCCCTGTGTGCTTCCTCTCCATGATATTAACCAATTACCATCTTTTGACTTCTCATACATTCCAAAGTAATCCATTGAATTGATAATAATGAAACTATCTTCAATTTGAACTAAAGGTTTGTTATTAAAACTGCTGGTTTTGGTTTGTTCAGTCGTTTTTTTTCCGAACAGAAAATCTAATAGCCCCATACACCCCCCTAAGTATTTTCATTTTTATTTCAGTAATATACCTCTGAATTACAGAACACCATAATTTCTCTATGGTCATACAGAGTATAAGAATTTACCAATCCAATAGGAGCCTTTATGACCGTAGAAGATAGTGTGGAATGGAAAAAACTTTATTCAGAGTGGCTACAGATTAAAGTTAAGGCTGAAGCTACACAGAATGCCCTAGATAAGAAGTTTCTGGATAGTTTGGAGGGTAAGGGTAAGCCACCAACTAAAAATGAAATGGAAGAGCTAGACGACCTTACTTTTCAAGTAGCTGAAAAGCGAGGACATTGTGATCAGTTCATAAGTGAAAGACTTGCTTAATGGGTTTATCATATATGCGATATTTTGCAGATTGATGTTAAGAGTGAATCATGGGTAATCAATTACCACCTTCAGTTATTTTAGAAATTCAAAATGAATTCTTGCGACTCTTCCCTGAAAGAAATTGGAATGCTTTAGGCTGGCCCCAATTCAATGAAGAAGTGCCTGGCATTGGTGTGTTCATTAATAACGATATAGATATAGAGCTCAATCTTTATAGCAGTAGTGTTTCAGCAGGTTTCCCATCACCGGCAAGTGATCATATTGAAGAGAGATTAAAGATTGATAAATATCTTATCAAGAATGAGAACTCTAGCTTTTATGCAAAAGTAGGTGGCTACTCAATGGTTAATGCTGGACTCAATTATGGTGCAATGGCAGTAGTTGATCGTCAAGCAATTGCAAAAATTGGTAGTCGTGTATTGGCAGTGGTGGATGGTCAATTCACCATGAAGATTTTAAATCGTGCATCTGATGGCTTTCCATTATTAATGCCAGCTAATGAGGGTTTCAAACCTATTCATATTACTGAATTCACTAGCTTTGAATTATGGGGAGTAATCACAGGCACATTTCATCGATTCAATGACTAATAGCATGTCTTTAGTTCAAACCTTGCCAAGATCAATATTCATTATTGATGCCAACAATTTCTATGTAAGTGCTCAAAGAGTATTTGACCCAAAATTATGGGGAATTCCCGTTGTTGTAGTTAGTAATAACGATGGATGTGCTATTGCCCGAAGCCAAGAAGCTAAAGATTTGGGTATCAAAATGGGTGAGCCTTTATTCAAAATGCGAGACTTAATAAAACAGCATGGCATTGTTGTTTTATCAAGTAATTACCCCTTATATGCTGATATGAGTAATCGTTTAATGGCTATTCTTTCTGAATATGGTCCAATCCAAGAAGTGTATTCAATTGATGAATGCTTTTTGGATATGACAGGTGTTTCAGGTGATCACACTCAAATAGCCAGAGAAATTAAAGCAAGAGTTTGGAAAGATATAAGACTTCCAGTTTGTGTGGGAATAGGCACTTCTAAAACATTGGCAAAGCTTGCAAATCATGTAGCTAAAAAAAATCCAGAAATGAACGGTGTCTATAATTTCAATGATTATGAAACGAATATAGTTAATGAAAGATTAGCAGCTTTACCAACTGGTGAAATATGGGGAGTTGGTAGAAGGTTAGAGCCTAAACTTTCAAGGCTTAAAATTAATTCTGCTTTAGATTTAAAGAATGCTAACCCTGAGAAACTTCTTAAATTGTTTTCAGTAGTAATGAAAAAAACAATTCATGAGTTAAATGGTGAGATGTGTATTGATATGGAAGAAATACCACCACCAAAAAAGGAAATCATAAGTAGTCGTTCATTTGGGTATAAAGTGAAAGACTATCAAAGCTTAGTTGAAGCAGTCAGTATGTATATGTCTCGTGCTGCCGAGAAATTGAGATTACAGAATGGGTTTGCAAACTCAGTTAAATGCTTTATTCAAACTAGCCCTTTTGGGGATGGCCCAAAATATTTTGAAAGTAAAATGATTGGTTTAAAAGCACCATCAAACGATACTCGTTTGCTAGTCAGTGTTGCTTTAAAAATTCTTGAAAATATCTACATTGAAGGTTTTGAGTATATTAAGTGTGGAGTAGGTTTAACTGACATTGTTAATTTAGAGGATATTGTTAATGATAAACAACCAGACTTATTCGGCAATAAACAAGTAGTGGATAAGTCAGTTGAATTAATGGAAGTCATGGATTGCATAAACACTAAAATGGGTAAGAATACGGTTAGAGTTGGAACAATGGGCTACAAAGCACCTTGGACAATGAAACAAGAACATTTAAGCCCCAACTACACTACTAAATGGGAAGATGTATTAGTAGTCGGTGATTAATGAAATTCAATCAAATATATGTGTAGCAACTTTCAGCCAATTTCAAAAACTCATAATGAATGGGTTGTTAAACAATTTGGAATAGATTTGCCAGATATAAGTTGGATCTATGATGCTTACCCCTCATATCCTGCACCATTTGTTTATTTAGAAGATGGAAAGCCAAAATGTGAATTAGCAAAGTTTGGTTTGGTTCCAAGCTGGGCTATTAACAAAAAGAATTATGGCAACAGTAAATACAATGCCAGAAGTGAAACCGTAGACGAGAAAAATACATACAAATCAGCCTGGAATGCTAGGCGATTTGGTTTAGTTCTTATGGATAGCTTCTATGAACCAAATTATGAAGTCACAGGCATTAAAGATAAATCTATTCGCTATCGTATCAAAAGAACAGATGGTGAGCCTGAAGCAGCAGCTTGTATTTATGAAAGGGTGATTGATCGTGAAACTGGTGAAGTGATATTCACTTTTTCAATGCTAACAATAAATGCTGCAAATCATCCAGTAATGAAACATTTTCATAAAATAGAGGATGAAAAACGATCAATAGTAATACTTCAAAATGAAGATTACACAAAATGGTTGAATGCTGACCATGATATGGCTAGACAATTACTAACATTAGCCCCTGATGGCTATTTAATGAGTGAACCAGCACCAAAGCCCACAAGACCAAAGAAAACTAATAATAATTCTCTTGGGTTGCTAGATGAAGTAGAAAAACAAGAATAATTAATCACTGGAAATACTCATGCATATCAATTTAGGTCATATTCCAATTCCATTTTTAACCTATTCAGCAGACATACTTGCTGATACAGATAAAGGATTAAGTGGAAATGAAATTGTTAAACAAATGAGTGCATATGCAGTTGAATATCAGGTCAATATTCCGTTTGCTCAATATCCATTTGATGTGAATAAAAGAACAGCCTTATTTGAAAATATCAAACCATTCTCATCAACCTTACAATTCAAAATCATAAGAGATTTATGTGAGCATAGAAAATTTGTGAGTGGGGAGAATCAAGAGGTTAAGGCACTCAAAGTTAAACTAGTATCTCAATTCGCACACCTTGCACCTAAAGATGAGTTTTCAAAACTGAATGAAACACTCATTGAGGAAACAAGGCATTGGTTGAATGAATATCCAAAGTCATTAGAGCTATACACCACTGCCATTCATAAATACAAACACAGGATTTTTACCCGTAATTTAATTGATGATTTGAGATTGAGTTTAGAGCTACTACTGAAATCAATATTCAAAAATGACAAGTCATTAGAGAACCAAATGTCATCATTAGGATTGTTTGTTGAATCGGCTGGCGGTTCAGTTCAATTCTCAAACATGTTCATGAAGTTGATTGACTACTACACCAAATATCAAAATACCTATATCAAGCATGACGATGCAGTGAATGAAGATGAGACTGAATTTGTTTTTGAACTCACTTCTTCTTTCATGAGATATGTCATTCGGTTAAATACTAAAATCGCAGGTAGTCAGGGTTTTAGCAATGTCAGCTTTTAGGAATTCCTTTACCTGCTTATAAAGCACAAAACCCACCTAGTTTTCACTGGGGATTACTTAAGTCATACAAGCCACTAACAAAGTGGCTTTTCTTATTTTTAGATTCACTAGATGAATTAGTGCCTTGGTTGTAAACTTATAATTAACTGATAATAAAACTATAAATCTAACGACTAAAATCATGCAAAACCTCTTAAAAAACCTAGTAGAAGCCCTTTCATCCAATGATGCATTAGTAGTTGATGGAAAGCTTCTAAAAAACAAAGTTGTTGAATTGGCATTAAATCTCGATTCAACAATATTGAAGCTATTGCTGAATTCAGAATCATTGAAAAAACATTTTTTCGCTGAAATTGATGGTGTATTAGTTTTTGACAAAATCAAATTTCAAAAATTTGTGAGCAATAAAGAGTTTCTACCTGACAGCTACACATCATTTAAAAACAAAGTAGGTTTAACTTCGGGTGATGAATATATCAAGGATTCTGATGATACTGTTTTATCTTGGCCTTATAAAGATTGTGTTTTAGAAGGTGGTCAAGAGAAAGAGGAAGATGTAAGAAATGAAGTATTTTGGAATGAGATTTTAGCCCCTGATCAAATTGATAGATTACTTTCACCAAAAGTATTAACGAACTTCAGAAATCATGAAGATAAAAACATTCAAGCTGATTTGAGTAATTCAAATTTAATTGTTAAAGGTAATAACTTATTGGTGCTTCACACATTATCAAAAATATATAGTGAGAGAGTTAAATTAATCTATATTGATCCACCATACAATACACAATCTGACTCATTTAAATATAACGATAATTTTAATCATTCTACATGGCTAACATTCATGAAGAATAGATTAAATATAGCAAGACGTTATCTTACTAAAGATGGTGTAATTTTTGTCCAATGTGATGATAATGAGCAAGCCTATCTAAAAGTCTTATTGGATGAAGTATTTGGCCGTGAAAATTTCATTAACACTATTTCAGTGAATATGAAAAATGTTGCAGGTGCTTCAGGTGGTGGTGAAGATAAAAAATTAAAGAAAAACATTGAGTATATCCATGTTTATGCTAACAACTATTTCTTATTAAAGCCATTTAAGGATGTTTACGATTACTTACCATTAATTGAATTGATAGAAAAATACAGAGAAGATGAAGTTAGTTGGAAATATACTTCAGTGCTTTACTATTCTGGTGATAAAGAATTTGTAGGCACCGCTTTTGATGGCCAAGGTAATGAGATAAATATTTACAGAAGAAATAATCCTGAATTCCTATCTGTATCAAAAGTTATGACTAAAGAAAATCTAACTGAAGAGCAGGTATATAACAATTTCTCGGATAGAATTTTCCAAACAGCAATGCCCCAAAGCTCTATAAGACCAAGAGTAATGGAAAAGGTAAATGAACTGAATGTTGAAGGTGATTTCTTTTCAATTGAATATGTTCCAAGATCAGGAAAAAATAAAGGTGAGGTCTATGAGCAATTCTACAAAGGCTCAAATTTTAGATTATTGGCATGGTTAAAAGATGTTGTTGAAGAAGTAGATGGTGTTTTATACAAAAAAGAAAAACAAGGCACTTATTGGGATTTTGTAGGGGAAACCAAAAATCTAACTAAAGAAGGAAGTGTTGAATTATTGTCTGGTAAAAAACCTGAAAAGTTAATTCAAAGAATAATAGAAATGAGCACAGAGCCTCATGATATTGTCATGGACTATCATTTAGGAAGTGGCACAACCGCAGCAACAGCACATAAATTAAATAGAAGTTATATAGGTATCGAGCAGTTAGATTATGCTGAAAATGATTCTATTGTTCGTTTAAAAAATGTAGTAAATGGTGATGATAGTGGTATCTCTAAAGATGTAAATTGGTCAGGTGGTGGTGAATTCATTTATTGCGAATTAGCAAAAGCCAATCAATCATTCATTGATCGAATTCAGGATGCAGATAAAGCAGAAGCTTTATTAACCATTTGGGATGAAATGCAAACTAAAGCATTCTTATCTTACAAAGTTAATCCAAAGGAATTCAATGATTCAATCAGTGAGTTTTCAGAACTCAACATTGATGAGCAAAAGAAATTTTTAATTGAAGTTTTAGATAAAAATATGCTTTATGTTCCATTATCAGAAATTGATGATGAAACCTTTGGAGTTTCTGAATCTGATAAATCAATCAATAAAAAGTTTTTTGGTAACTCATAATGGCTGATAGAACATTATTTCAAACTCTAATTGAAGAGTTAGGTAAGCGATTCATTGATGCTACCAAAATACCCGATTCAATTTTAAGTAACCTAAATCCTAAATTCCCTATAAGACCCTATCAGGAAAAAGCATTTAGGTTATTTTTAAACTATTGGAATGAAGATTTTGATGGTAAACCTAAACAAAACCATCAACTACTTTTTCACATGGCTACAGGGAGTGGTAAAACCCTCATGATGGCAGGTTTGATACTCTATCTTTATGAGAAAGGGTATAGAAACTTTTTATTCTTTGTGAATAACAACAACATCATAGAAAAAACTAAAGATAACTTTTTAAATCAGCACTCAATTAAATATCTGTTTGCTGATTCAATTAGTTTTACAGACAAAAGAATAAACTTTCATGAACTCAACAACTTTCAATCTACAAGCCCTGATGAAATTAATATCATTTTCACCACAATTCAAGGACTTCATTTATCACTCAACACACCAAGAGAAAACAGCATTACCTATGATGATTTTGAAGATAAAAAGATAGTCTTATTATCCGATGAAGCCCACCACATTAATGCTGACACAAAAAAAGGTATTGAAATAGAGCAAGATGAACTATTTGAAATATTATCTTGGGAAGGCACAGTAGAAAGAATTTTCAAAGCTAACCCTAATAATGTTTTGTTAGAATTCACGGCAACAGTTGATTTTAATGATGAAAATTTAAGCAAGAAATATAAACCAAAACTGATATTTGATTATCCATTGAAAGAATTCCGTAAAGATGGATATTCAAAAGAAGTTAAAGTATTGCAATCAGACCTATCAACTATTGATAGAGCAATTCAAGCTATTTTATTAAGCCAATACAGAAGAAAAGTATTTGAGAAAAATAAGCTCCACATTAAACCTGTAATACTTTTCAAATCTAAAACTATCAAGGAAAGCCAATCCTTTCTTGAAGATTTTGTTTATGCCGTTAAAAATCTAAAACCTGATACTTTACAGACCATACAAAATGGCACTGATGAAGAAACAATACTGAAAATATTTTCTTATTTAGAAGCCAATAATATTTCACTTGAAAATCTAGTAACTGAATTGAAAGAAGATTTTTCTGAAGAAAAACTTATTTCAGTTAATAGTAAGGAAGATAGTGAGTTAAAGCAGCTTGCAGTTAATTCATTAGAATCAAATGAATTTAGGGCAGTATTTGCTGTAGACAAGTTGAATGAAGGTTGGGATGTTCTAAACCTTTTTGACATTGTTAGACTTTATGAAACCCGTGATAGTGGTAAAGGTAAACTAGGTAAAACTACCATGAGCGAAGCTCAATTAATTGGTAGAGGTGCAAGATATTGTCCTTTTCAAATCACAAGTGATCAGCCTTTATTTGGTAGAAAATATGATGAAGATATTGATAATGAATTAAGGATATGTGAAGAGTTACACTACCATAGTTCATACAATCCTAAATACATTCAAGAGTTGAATACAGCCTTAAGAGAAATTGGCATTAAAGCTAATGAAAGTATTGAAAGAAAAATAACCCTTAAAGAAAGCTTTAAAAAAACAGCATTGTATAAGGCAGGTCATTTTTTCATAAATGAACGAGTTAAATATAGTCGTGATGATATTGTGGGGCTTGATAGTAGTGTAATTAACCAATTACATAAAATCACCTTAAAAACGGGATATACCAAAAGCATATTTGCATTTGAAGCACCAGCTACGGATAAAGGGATTGTTAAAAAGAGTGTTGATTATTCACTAAAGAATTTTGGGAAATCAATCATCAGGAAAGCTATTCAAAGACTAGAATTCTATGAATTCTCTAATTTGAAAAAATACCTACCTAATCTTAAATCTATAGATCAGTTTATTGATTCAGAGGATTATTTAGGTAAATTGAAACTTGAAGTTACAGGTTTGCCGGATAAAGTAAATAATCTTTCACCAGATGAAATGCTTGATGCAACAATTCAAGTTTTAACTTCAATCAGCACATTTATTTCATCCGATAAGATTGAATATAAAGGAAGTAAGAAATTTCATCCAAGAATGATTAAAGAAGTATTTACTGATAAAACATTGAATTTCACTATTGATGATAGTGGAGATAAAGAATTCGGTAAGTCTATGAATAATGCAGTAGAGACAGCTTATCATTTAGATTTAACTGCTAAAGATTGGTATCCATTCAATGATTGTTATGGAACATCTGAAGAAAAACTTTTGATTCAGTATATTGATAAAAAGCATACTGATTTATCCAAAAAGTATTCAGAGGTTTTTCTAATCAGAAATGAACGACACTTCAAAATCTATGCTTTTGATGATGGCCGACCATTTGAACCTGATTTTATTCTTTACCTAGTAGGAAAAGAAGAAACAAACACCATGTATTATCAAGTCTTTCTTGAACCTAAAGGTTCACATTTATTGAAGGCTGATGAATGGAAAGAAAACTTCCTTAAAGCAATTAAAAGTGAATTTGAGATTGATCAGTTATTTTCAAACAAGCATTATGCAGCATGGGGATTACCATTCTTTAATAGCACCGATAGAACCAGAGAATTCAATGAAGGTTTTGAAGAGCTAATAAACTGATTATGAAGCTATCAGATTATTCAATTGAAAAAATTGGTGTATTTATTGCAGGTGATTCACCAGGATGGCCTTATAGAAGAGGGGTGGATTTAGTAGATTTTTTTAATAAATTTGGTTCTCGCGATGTATATGGTGAAGGATTCCCAACAAGAAGAGTTTATGCTCAAACTAAACTAGCAGATCTTAATAATAAACCTCAATTAAGAAACATATTTAAGGAATTACTAGACCCTAGATTATGGATTGATTTAGATAGGAACACTAATGGTGAATATAGTGTTGAAGTTGCATCCAATGCTTTAAATGAGCTAATAAAATATGATGGTTATGAAGCTTATCGTGATGGTAATTTTTATAAGATTAGAGAGTTATCAGGCACAGTAATTGAAGTGGAAAATAGATTTGGCGAGTCTAGTGAATTGAATGAAGTTGTTATTGAAGAGCAAATTCAAAAATGCCGAGAAAAAATTGATTTAGCTGATTATTCAGGTGCAATTACCAATGCAAGAAGTTTAGTTGAAGCAGTTTGTTTAAAAATTATCAAAGAGGTTGAAGGTGAAATTGAAAATGAAGGTGATTTGATTAAGATATTCAATCAGGCTAGAAAATTATTAAATCTTGATCCAAAGAGGCAAGATATTAATGATAGTCTCAAACAAGTAATAACAGGACTATCGAATATAGTGAATGGTTTAGCAGCCATGAGAAATAAAATGTCTGATGCTCATGGTGTTTCATACAAACCTAGTAGACACCATGCAAAGCTTGCAGTGAATTCAGCAAAGACACTTGCAGATTTCCTATTTGATACGATGAGCTATCAAAAAGAAAAGGGAACAATAAAAAAATAATCTTTATCAAGCCACTTTAACAGTGGCTTTTTTATATCTTGAAATAAGTAAGCATGTATCTTGAATTAATCTAAACAAAACCCCTAGCAATCAACCAGAAACTACCCTAAAACCGATTAAAACAAGAAATTCAGCCATAGTCTCACTGACACCTAGGAAATCGTTTATAAGGCTTTAAATCGTGAGCTTTGATTTTTAGGCAGAGTTGCAAAAAATATGAAAACTTATTTTTTGTTGCCCCAGTGTTGCCCCGACAAAAAGAGAACGGGGCTTACAAAACGATGAATTGTCCTGTAAGCCCCGTCATTGTTGGTGGTGAAAGAGGGACTTGAACCCTCGACCCCAGGATTATGAATCCTGTGCTCTAACCAGCTGAGCTACATCACCAGATTTGAAAGACCGCGATTATAGCAGTTGTCTTATAGGTCTACAACCTAAGACGGTGACCTTTTTAAGTAAGTATTTTCTGCTTTTTTTGATTTTTGTCATTCTGGTCGGGAGATTCTGGCGTATTCTTGCCAACTCTCAAATTTGGAGCAAAATAGCGGCATGACCCGGGAAGTAAATAATCATAGTGGCGTACTCAAGTTAAGTGCGGTGCTGGCGGATGCCTTGCGCCAGCGCGATGCGTATACGCGCCTGCACAGTGATCGTGTGATGGCGCTGGCAAATGGTATTGGTCTGGCGCTGGGTCTTAGTAGCGACGAGTTGCGTGTGCTGGAGATCGGGGCGAGTTTGCATGATATCGGCAAAATTGTGATGCCGGATACGGTGTTGATGAAACCGAGCCGACTGGATGATGAGGAAACGAGTGTGATGCAGCAACATCCTTCGGTTGGTGGTGACTTGATTGCAGCTTATGAGCATCCGCAGTCAGCACTGGTTTCCAGGGTAATTCGTCATCATCATGAGTGGTTTGATGGCTCTGGGTATCCTGACAAGCTTGCAGGTGAGGATATTCCGTTATTGGCGCGCATTGTGACGGTGGTTGATAATTATGATGCGATGGCGGTGCGGCGGGTTTACCAGGGCGCGCGACCGCATGCGGAGATCATGCAGATTATGGAAATGGAGTCGGGAACCAAGCTGGATCCGGACCTCTTCCCCTGTTTTACACGGGTCATTGAAAAGCCTGAATACGCTGGATTTAAAGCAGTTGGCGAGTTGCAATAAAAAAGGCCGGGTCACCTCGGCCTTTTCGTGTCCCGTTCTTAATCAGACGTTGAACCTGAAGTGCATGACATCGCCGTCCTGCACAATGTATTCTTTACCTTCCAGGCGCATCTTGCCGGCTTCTTGCGAGCCTTTTTCACCTTTGTATTGCACGTAGTCGTTATAGGCAATGACTTCGGCGCGGATAAAGCCGCGTTCAAAGTCGGTGTGGATGACGCCAGCAGCTTGTGGCGCGGTGGCGCCTTTTTTCACGGTCCATGCGCGGACTTCCTGTACGCCAGCAGTGAAGTAGGTCTGCAAGCCTAGCAAATCATACGCAGCACGGATAACACGGTTAAGGCCTGGTTCTTCCTGGCCGAGTTCCTGCAGGAACAGCAGCTTGTCTTCTTCGTCCAGTTCGGAGATTTCACCTTCGATTTTGGCGCAGATAGTCACAACAGGCGCATTTTCGGTTTTGGCCAGGGCCAGCACTTTGTCCAGGTGCGGGTTGTTTTCAAAACCACCTTCGGTGACGTTAGTGATGTACATGACCGGTTTCACGGTAATCAGGCACAGTGGTTTGAGCAGTGCAAGTTCATCGGCATCCAGCCCAATAGTGCGCACGGCCTTGGCTTCGTTGAGGGCAGGCAATACTTTATCCAGCACTTTGATCAACGCGATAGCTTCTTTGTCGCCGCTTTTGGCTTTTTTGCCTTCACGCTGCATGGTTTTCTCTACGGTTTCCATGTCGGCCAGGGCCAGTTCGGTGTTGATGACTTCGATATCCGCCAGTGGATCGACCTTGCCAGCAACATGAATCACGTTGCCGTCTTCGAAGCAGCGCACCACGTGGGCAATCGCGTCAGTCTCGCGGATGTTGGCTAAAAACTTGTTGCCCAGGCCTTCACCTTTGGAAGCGCCGGCGACCAGGCCGGCAATGTCAACAAACTCGACAATGGCTGGTTGTATTCTTTGCGGTTTAACAATGTCGATCAGCGGTTGCAAGCGGGTGTCTGGCACTTCAACAATGCCGACGTTTGGTTCAATGGTACAGAAGGGATAGTTTTCTGCCGCGATGCCTGCTTTGGTGATGGCGTTGAACAGGGTGGATTTGCCTACGTTTGGCAGGCCGACGATACCGCATTTCATAATGGATTTACCCTAGCGTGTGATGCCGCAGTGATTTTTTTGCGGCGGAATTCAATAAAAGCGGTATTTTACCGTTAGTCATGACATAGAGCCAGAATGAATCTTGATGGATTGCAAACGGGTGCCAGCGGTTTTATTAAGATGATATACAAAACTATGCCAATAAAGGCATAATGATCCGTCATGCACCTTCCTGACTAAGGATAAGAAATGTTTCGTTTCGATATGGCAGCATTGCGTCAGTTATTAATGTCACGCTGGATTGTCGGCATGATCGTTGCAGGTGCGTTACTGACCACGTTGTTGCTGTGGATGAGCGAGCGTCATCATGCAGAAGAGTTGCAATCTATCCTGTTCAACCAGTCCGTAGTGATGGGGGTCGAGGAAATCCAGCACCAGGTGGATGCCTATCGCCAGATACTGAAAGGGGTTGAGCAACTCTATACTTCTTCCGAACATGTCTCGATGGATGAGTTCAGGTTATATGTCGAAGACTTTATTGAGCGCTCCCAGGACGACAGTTTAAGTGCCATCGGCTTTATCAAATATATCCACTTGCTCAAGCCGGAAACATTCGCAGATCTGGATATTCCCATCCAGCAATTGTTAAAACACGTGGAGTATGGCCCCGACGATAACGAAGTCGCCCCCGTTTTATATGTAGAGCCCCGCAACGATACCAATAACGAAATCTTGCTGAAGAACACATTCAGCCATGCGCAGCTGCGAACTGATTTGCTGGCCGCGCGTGATGGTGACCGGTTGGTGATGTCCAGGCATTCCATGGTGGAAGAGATTGCACCGCTACATAAACACTATGTGCTGCATGTGCCGGTTTATGACAGGAAGGCGCTGGACAGCTTGCCGCAGGGCCAGCGGCAGCTGTTGAATGGCTGGGTGTTTTTACGTTTCGATGTGGCCAGTTTCTTGCACGCGGCACTGCGCTCCCAGGAGCAGCGGCAATTGCATTTTGATGTATTCGACAAGATAGCCGAACAGGGGCAGGTGCCGTTGTATCACAGCGAGGCCGAATCGCATTTGCATGACCTGCAGGCACGTTACACGATGAATCATACCGTGAATGTCAGTGGCCAGACATGGCTGCTGAGCGCCCGCTCTACCCCGGCGTTTGAAGCGGCAATCGACTATGGCCAGGCAAATCGGGTAGGCGTCTGGGGCGTACTCCTCAGCGCGCTGTTGGGCGGGATCGCCTACTTTGCCATGATGCGTAGCCATACGCAGCTGGCGCTGGAGAAGTTTAGCCAGGAGGTCAGCAGTAACGAGCAGCGCTGGATGCTGGCGCTGGAAAGTACAGGGGACGGCCTGTGGGACTGGTATGTGCCGGAGTCCCGCATTGTTTATTCTGATCGCTGGAAAAGCATGTTCGGCCTTTTGCCGCAGGAGGTGGATGATGTGCCCGACAGCTGGCATGACCGTATCCATCCTGATGATCGCCCGGCAGCGATGGCCGTGCTGCAACAGGTGCTGGATGGTGGGCGCGACCACTATGCAATGGAGTACCGCATGGCGTGCAAGGATGGCAGCTGGAAATGGGTATTTGACCGCGGCATGGTGTTCAAGCGCGATGCGCAAGGCAAGCCCCTGCGCGTGCTGGGTACCCTGGCGGATATCAGTAAAATCAAGCAATCGGAAGAGGTGATCTGGCAATACGCCAATGTGGATACCTTGACCGGCTTGCCTAACCGCCGCCTGTTTTTTGACCGGCTGGATCGGGAGTTGCGCATGGTGAGGCGCAACAGCCACAAAGTCGCCATTATTTTTCTCGATCTGGACCGCTTTAAAGAAGTGAATGACTCGCAAGGGCATGACCAGGGTGACCGCCTGCTGCAGCAGGCAGGCCAGCGGTTAACGGAGTGTATCGACGAGAGCGGGGTGGTGGCGCGGCTGGGAGGTGACGAGTTTGTGTTGATGCTGAGCGATGCGCATGCCAATTATGTGGAAGATATTGCCCAGAAAGTGCTCGGCCGTTTGGCGGAATCATTCAAGCTGGAACATACCCATGCCTATGTGTCCGCCAGCCTGGGAATTGCCATTTTTCCGGATGATGCCGCTAATAAGGATGACCTGATGAAGCATGTGGATCAGGCCATGTATGCTTCCAAGCAAAAAGGCGGCAACTGCTTTACTTACTTCACGCCGCGCATGCAGGAGCACGCTGAACTCCGCATGCAGCTGTCGCATGATTTGCGAGTCGCGATTAATGGCCAGCAGTTTTACCTGGAATACCAGCCGGTTGTGAACCTGCAAACCAATGCAGTGCATAAGGCGGAAGCCTTAATCCGCTGGCAGCATCCGGTCAGGGGCATGATTCCGCCGATGGAATTTATCGGCCTTGCCGAAGACACATTACTGATTGTGCCGATTGGGGAATGGGTGTTCAAGACAGCGATTGAACAGTGCCGGCAATGGCGCGAATCCCTGGATGCCAAATTCCAGGTAGCTATTAACAAGTCTCCCGTACAATTTGCCATCGAGCATAAGCGGCATTACGACTGGGTGAAACAGATGCTGGATAGTGGCAGCGATGGCAGCATGGTTGTCGTAGAGATCACCGAACGCTTGTTGCTGGATGCCAACTCCCAGGTCAGTGAACGCCTGGCGCAATACGGTCAGGCAGGCGTGCAGGTGGCACTGGATGATTTTGGTACCGGTTACTCTGCTTTGTCCTACCTGAAAAAATTTGACATTGATTATGTCAAGATTGACCGTTCGTTTGTGCGTGAACTGGGGACTTCTAACCAGGATGAGGCCTTGTGTCGTGCCATTATCATGATGGCGCACAGCCTGGGCATGCAGGTGGTGGCGGAAGGGATAGAAAACCAGCGCCAGCTGAAACTCTTGCGCGAGATGGGGTGTGATTTTGGCCAGGGGTATTATTTTTCGCGCCCCTTGCGTCCTGATGCATTGATGACCTGGATGCAAGCGTGGCAGCAAGAGCACATGGTATTATCACGCTGATGGCGTGAAGAATTTACTTGCTGTGTAACTGCAGCATGGCTTTTTCGAAGTCGCCGCATGCCAGCAAGTCCGTCACACTGGTGGCTTTGATGATGCTGTCATCCATCGCTTGCTGTTCATCTTTGCCGGCGGCTTTCAACACATAATTCACCACTTCCGCCTTATTGCCGGGATGGCCGATACCGATGCGCAAGCGCCAGTAATCCGGCGTGCCCAGCGCAGCATGAATATCACGCAGGCCATTATGGCCGCCATGGCCGCCGCCAAATTTCAATTTGGCCTGGCCGGCCGGCAAATCCAGCTCATCGTGCACGACCAGTATTTCCGCTGGCGTGATCTTGTAGTAGTTGGCAATCGCTGCAACGGATTTGCCGCTGGCATTCATAAAGGTGGTGGGTTTGAGCAGCCATTTATCACTGTGTGGTTGCCATTTGCCTGCGATACCAAACAGCTTAGATTCGGCAGACAGGCGGCTGCCGGATTGCTGTGCCAGTAAATCAATAAACCAGAACCCGGCATTATGGCGGGTCATTTCATATTTTTCACCCGGATTGCCCAGGCCTGCAATTAATTTAATCCCGTTCATGACATTTTCTTTATGGTTAAAAAAATGCGCGCCTAATAAAAAACGCGCACATAGTTGTGCGCGTTTATTGTAGCGGTTTTTGCTGCAACAGCCGATTATTCGGCGGCTGGAGTTTCTTCTGCTTCTGTTGCTGCTGCTTCGCCACCACGTGGTTTCAGGATGGTTGCAACTGCTGTGTCATCACCGTGTGCCAATTGTACGAACTCAATGCCTTTTGGCAGTTTGATTTCGGACAGGTGGATAGAGTGGCCGACTTCCAGGTTGCCCAGGTCCACTTCGATAAATTCTGGCAGGTCTTTTGCCAGGCAGCTGATATCCGCTTCGGTCTGGATGTGGGAGATATTACCGCCACCCAGTTTAACGCCAGGTGCAGCTTCTTCATTTGTGAAGTGGAATGGCACTTTTACGTGGATTTTTTCTGTGGCAGACACACGCTGGAAGTCGATGTGCTGGATAGTGTTGCGTACTGGGTGCAACTGGTAGTCACGCAGCAAAACACTTTCCGCTTTGCCATCCAGCACCAGGCTCAGGATGGAAGCGTGGAACGCTTCGTGGCGGAATTGCATGAACAATTCCTTGTGGTCCAGTTCGATGGATACGGCTGGTTGCTCACCACCGTAGATAACACCAGGCACGTTGCCAGCGCGACGCAGGCGGCGGCTCGCACCCGTACCTTTAACGTCACGTTTGACGGCTTTAATTTCGATACTCATGTTGAGGCTCCTAAAAACGCCATAATTGGCGGTACTGCACTAAAATCCACCTGCCGCGACCAGCAGGTGGCGTAAAACCTGATCTTGTTAATATACGAACAGGGAAGAAACGGATTCTTCCTGGCTGATACGTTTAATGGTCTCTGCCAGCAATGGTGCTGCGCTCAATTGGCGTATTTTGCTGCATGCCTGTGCTTCAGCGTTCAATGCGATTGTGTTGGTCACGACCAGCTCATCCAGTGCGGAAGTCATAATACGTCCGCCTGCACCGCCGGATAGTACCGGATGCGTGGCATAGGCGACGACTTTGGTGGCCCCTTGATTTTTCAGGGCAATAGCAGCTTCGCACAAGGTATTGGCGGTATCGACCATGTCATCCATGATGACACAGGTACGACCTTCCACTTCACCGATAATGTTCATGACCTTGGCCACATTGGCTTTCGGGCGACGCTTGTCGATAATCGCCAGGTCCGCATTTAACTGTTTTGCCGCAGCACGGGCACGCACTACACCACCGACATCCGGTGAAACCACCACCAGGTTTTCATGCTTCTGCTTGACCAGGTCGTCCAGCAAAATCGGCGTTGCATAGATGTTATCAACCGGGATATCAAAGAAGCCCTGAATCTGGTCGGAGTGCAAATCCATGGTCAGCAAACGGTTTACGCCGATGCTGGTCAGCATGTTGGCCACTACTTTGGCGGTAATCGCAACACGGGCAGAGCGTGGCCGCCTGTCCTGGCGTGAGTAACCAAGGTATGGAATGGCGGCGGTGATACGGCCTGCAGATGAGCGACGCAGGGCATCAACCATCACCATGACTTCCATCAGGCTGTCGTTGGTCGGATAGCTGGTGGATTGCAGCACAAACACGTCACGGCCGCGCACATTTTCCAGCAGCTCCAGCATGATCTCACCATCCGAAAAGCGGCCTACATCGGCGCGCCCCAATTCAATGCCTAAATGCGTGGCGACTTCCTGCGCCAGTACCGGATTGGCATTGCCGGTAAAAACCATCATGTTGGCGTTACTCAACGTTGTACCCTTTTCAGCGAAAACGATGTCTTGAAACCCGGGTGCCGGCATCGGCCGGCACCTATAAAAAATTTAAGCGTGTAAATTGTTAAATCTACACGCTTATTGTTTGGCTGAGGAGGAAGGATTCGAACCTTCGCATGCCGGAATCAAAATCCGGTGCCTTAACCAGCTTGGCGACTCCCCAAAAACCTTGTCTTACCTTTGCTTTAACCTGCAACGATTTCATCGTTTGCCAGGGCAAAAAGCGGATGGTATTTTAACCCTTTTGCCCAAAAACCAGAAGTGTTTTCTGGCCGCTGCGCAATTAATTCATCAGCTTTTTCTGCACTGTCTACCGCGACAAACACTGAAGCACCGGAACCGCTCATACGGGCATCGCCGTATTGTTTCAACCAGGCTAAAGTATTGGCAACTTCAGGATAGAGTGCACAAACGACCGCTTCCATATCGTTCCTGGCATTCTGCCAGAACGCGCTGGAATTAGCGCCGTTTGAAAAGTCCGCTATTCTCAATGGTTTCGTATCTCTTGTCAATGCCTGATGCGCAAATATTTCCGCCGTAGGCACCTGTACATGCGGCGTGACGACGACATAGTACTTTTCCAGCATCTCTGTTGGCAGGGATACTGCAGACAGTTGTTCGCCCACACCTTCCGCCCACGCTGGCTGGCCAAAAATAAACACGGGTACATCGGCACCTAATGAAAGGCCAATCTGCATCAGTTGCTGGCGTGAATAGTTTAATTGCCACAACTGGTTAAGGGCCAGCAGCACTGTGGCTGCGTCTGAACTGCCGCCACCAAGGCCGCCACCCATGGGCGTGCGCTTGGTGCAGTGAATATCGGCCCCCAACTGGCAACCGCTGGCGCTTTGCAAGGCGCGTGCTGCGCGTATGGCCAGGTCGTGGTCTGGGAGCACACCGGCTAACGGGTTTTTATGCATAATCCGACCATCGTTGCGAAGGCTGATGTGCAGGTCATCACCATGATCCAGCAGCAGGAAAATACTCTGCAGGGCATGGTAACCATCGGCACGGCGACCGGTGATATGCAGGAAAAGGTTGAGTTTGCACGGGGCGAAGTATAGCGAAGCGTCCATGCCGGTATTGTAAAGCATGTGCCGGCCCTGCCGGCGCATGTTATTCCAGAATCATGCGGCCCTGGCTATCCTGGATGGGGCGCTGGTTCGGCTCACCAATCGCTTGTTGCAAGGTGGATAACTGGGCCCTGGATATTGTCAGGGCTTCTTTCATGATAATCCACTGCACGCCCTCGGTGCAGGGCGGCGCTGTCAATGAGCCGCTATAGCGATAGTAGGCTGGCTTGGCTGGCATCAGGTCGTTAGGTGTGACGCGGATGACCAGCGGCTTGCTCTGTTCTTTTTCCCTGGGCAGGCTGCCCAGCAGTTTGTCCAGTGCAGGATTGGCCGCACCTTCTTCCAGCATCACGGCAATGATCACGCGGTGACCGGTTTTGTCCTCGTGCACCATTTGCAGTTCTGCCGCATAGGATTTCTGTTTGATCTGGTGTTCAGAAGGCGCATGTACGCTGATATATTTCAATTGGTAAGGTTTCTGGTCCAGCACCATCATATTACCGGTACCGGCATCCAGTATCAGGCTGTGGTCTTTCAGCGCAATGTTCTTGAGCGGGAATTTCTGCAAGCGCTTGAGCGGTTTTAGCGCGGCCGGGATGGTATTTTCGATATTAATCGGCGACTGCTGGCTGCCCGCATTGCAGGCGGCAAATTCCGGGTTCAGGCTGCCCCATTTGTCAGGGCCGCGGTTGCCACTGTAGGCCCAGGACTTGTCTTCTTTATCAGGTTTCGCGGATTTCTCCCTGCCCTTGCCTGTCGTGTCTTCTTTCGCATTCTTCTGGCCAGGTGCTGGTGCAGCCTGGTTTGCCGGGTCATTTTTGGCTGTGGCTGATTTCTCGGTGGTTGTTGCCAACGGTTTTGCGACGGCGGTGTTGGGATCTGCAGGTTTGGTGTCTGCCGCCGCAACTGGAGGTTCGGCAACGCTGTCTGGCGCTGCCGGTTTGTCTTTGGCGTTGGCGACCGCAGGCATGACCGGGTTATTCGCACGTTGTGCCAGGGCCTCGGCGCGTTGCTTTTCCTTGGCTTGCCACTTGCAGGCATATTGCTGTGTGATTTCCACCTCGGAATCCGGCAGCGGTTCTATGAAGTCTGCCTGTTTAACGGAAGTGCCGGCTGAATATACCAGCTCGTCCTGGTCGTACTGGAAGACCTGGATGGTGGCGGCCTTACGTTTAGCGCAGTCAAAATACCACAGCGCTTTGGCATGGTTGTAAACGCGGTCTACCGACTCCACGTTTTTTTGCGGCGTGAGGTAATCCACTTTGACCCAGGCTTTGGTATAGGGCTTTTCTTCCACCAGGGACAGTTTGTCTATCATGAGCTGGTTGGCATCTGTTTTCTTGATCGACAGCCATTGTGCCGCCTGGCCATCCACAGCCGGCAGGCAGGTGAGCATCAGCAGGCTGGAAACCAGCCAGAAGCGATGACAGGGGAGTGGAAACAGATAACGGCTCATATGTGCCATTATCGACCGTTGCCGGTGAATCTTTAGCGAAAACTGCCACCCTCCCGTGCATGCAGCCAGGGCAGTTCAGCGGCCGCTACCAGTGTTGAATCACCAGCTTCAGGCGTACATCCTGTTGCTGCAGGCGGGTGGTATGCGGCAGTTGTTCGGTTGTGCCGTTCAACGTCACTGCCTGGTAATTTTCGTAGTCTATCTGCCAGTTATCCTGCACGAGTGTGGCTGGATTGCCGCTGTCCAGGTAACTGGCCTGGAACGGGCTGGCAGGGTGTGGAATGCCTAATATCCACTGGCTTAACCCTGTGAGCGGCAGGCGCCAGCCTAACAGGCGTTCAGTGAGGCTGGCCACATCGTTGGCCTGGTGTTGCTGTCCACGCTGGTCGGTCAGGGTGACCGATTGGGCGGTACGGTGTATCAGGGCGACCTGTTGCCCCAGTGGGCTGAAAATACGCATGTGGTCTTGTTCGGAATCATGCTGCCATTCCAGTCTGGCGGTATAGCCTTTGCCGTTATATTGCACGGCCAGCTTAGCTTCCAGTGAAAATTGCTGTACTGCTGCTAGCCGTTGCATGCGCTGTTGCGCGACCGGACTGGCAGTCTGACTGAGCGGTGGTGTTGGCAGCGAGCTACAGGCCGCCAGTACACTTGCCATCAGGCAGGCCGCGATCCTTTTGCGCCAGGCCGGGGAGGGCGGCAATAACCAGCAGACCATTACAGCGAAGACTTCAGTTTCTGTGCCGTGGAGGCCAGTACTTCATTGTCGGGGTTGGCAGACAGCGCCTGGTCCAGAATTTTCTGTGCTTCATCATGCTGGCCTTGTTTCCATAGCACTTCGGCCAGGTGGGCGGCAATTTCAGGATCCTGCTGGATGGCATAGGCGCGGCGCAATTGTTCGGTGGCATGTGGCATATCACCTAAGCGATAGTAGACCCAACCCAGGCTGTCCATGATGTAGTGGTCTTCCGGTGATAAACGGGTGGCCATTTCAATCAGGCTTTTGGCCTCGGTCAGGTTGATATTGCGATCGGCATAAGAGTATCCCAGTGCGTTGTAAGCGGCGGCAAAATCCGGTTTGAGCTTGATGACCTTCCTTAAAGCATCTTCCATCACCTGGAATTTGCCCAGGCGCTCGGCATTCAGCGCGTAATCGTATAAAAGATCCGGGCTGTCAGGGTATGCCTGCAGTCCTTTTCCAAGCAGGGCAGAAGCTTCTTCCGCGCGTTTCGCCTGGTTGAGCATCAGTGCCTGGTTCTGGATAATGAGTATCTGCTGGTCATCTGATAGCCCGTTGATATTGTCCAGCATGGTAATGGCGGCATCCACGCCATCGCGGCGTGCAATAATTGCCGCTGCGGCCAGCCTGCCCGCCAGGAACTGCTCGCCTTCCCCTATCCTGTCAAACCATTGCAGGGCGCGTGCATCATCCTGCTGCTCTGCGGCAGAGCGTCCGAGGTTGAAATACAGTTTGTTGGGCTCCTTGAAGCCTACATCCAGGGCATGTTGCAGATAACGGTCGGCGAACGTATATTCTCTGGCGTCCAGCGCCAGCAACCCCACAATCACGTTCATTTCAGGGTTGTCCTGGTGTTTTTCCAGCAGGGTGGTGAATTCCACCTTGGCATCTGCCGTATTTTTCTGCACCAGCAGGGAGCGTGCGAGTGCCAGCCTGATCTGGTCTGCATCCGGATGGGATTTTAAGAATTCACGGTAGAACGCGATACCTTTTTGCGGGTCACGTTCTGTCAGCATTTGTCCGTGGATCTGGGCCGGGGCTTCCCAGTCCGGGCGCAGCCTGGAGGTTTCCTTCAGTTCTTTCTCCATCAGTGCTTCATTATGCGCAAAATAAGCAGCTTGCGAGATGGCAAAGTGGGCTTCGGCCAGGGTCGGGTAGGGCTTGGCCAGCTGCTGGATGGCTTGCAGCACACTTTTCTTATCGGTGATGCGCATCATCAGGCTGTTCAGTTCCATAAACGCATTGGGGCGGATATGTTCATCTGTCAGCACTTTTTCGATCTTGGGCATCGCTTTTTTCAGCTCTCCATTGGCGATCAGCAACTGGCTGGCGGCTTGTGCGGCCGGGATGGAGTCAGGTACCAGGTCCGACCACAACTCTGCCGATGGCAACGCCAGTTGTGGTACCCGGGCAATGGTGGCAGCCTGGGTGGCGCGTTCGGCCAGTTGCGGGTCATGTGTTTGTTTGGCTAAGTCAAGGAACAGCTGGCTGGCCAGGACGAATTCACCACGCTGGGCGGCGACTTCCCCTAGCAGGTATTTATAGACAAACTCGGCCGTAGGTGTCTGTGTTGTCGTGGTATTGCTGGCAGACCAGGCAGGGCTTGCCAGTAATGCCAGCCAGAGCGCGAGCGCCGAACGGTGCAATCGCGTGGGGTTGAGCTTGAAGCGGCTGGTTTGAGGCATGCTGGATTCCTGTGTTAGTGAGTCTGGGGGTGAGCGTTGCGCTGGCGGTCATGGCGTGGCAAAAGTGATTGCCAGATTTTTTGTTTAGTCCGTGACAGTTAATGCAAGTTCATCCATAATGTGCAATTTGTAACTGAATTGTAATTGACGGCTATCCCGGCCTTGGGGTCAGTGAAAACGCCGTGTACAGCACTATAACTTTTTGATGAAAACTTTGTCTAGGAGTTTGCTTGATGCGATGGGGAAACCCGTTTGTGCAAGGTAATTTTCTAGGTGTCTGGTGTGTGAAAGAATCATGGCAAATTTGACAGTAGAAGCAATTGAACTGACACGTCTTTACGGTGGCCGTGCTGCGGTCAGTGATGTGACGTTCAGTTTGCAGCAAGGGCAGGTACTGGGGTTCCTGGGGCCTAACGGTGCAGGTAAATCCACCACCATGAAGATGCTGACCGGTAATCTGGCCCCCAGTGCCGGCAGCGTCAGGATCTGTGGGATTGATATGATCGAAAATCCCAAGGAGGCCAAGGCACTGATTGGGTATTTGCCGGAAATGCGCCCGTTGTACAAAGAGTTCACGGTGGATGAGTACCTTACTATCGCAGCCCGCCTGCACAAGGTGGCAAGTAAAAATATCAAGCAAGCGGTCGAGCACGCCAAAGAGCGTTGCGGCTTAACCCATATGAGCAAGCGCCTGATCGAGAACCTGTCCAATGGTTACCAGCAGCGCGTCGGCATTGCCCAGGCCATCATCCATAATCCCATGGTAGTTATCCTGGATGAACCCACAGTGGGCCTGGATCCTATCCAGATCCGCGACATTCGTGCCCTGATCAAGGAAATCGGCCAGGCGCACAGCGTGATTGTCTCTACCCATATCCTGCCGGAAGTGGAAATGGTCTGCGACCATGTACAGATTATTGATAAAGGCAAGCTGGTGTTCAATGGCGGTATCGATGTGCTCAAGCAGCAGCGTGTCGGCAACAAACTGCTGGTGGGCCTGCGTCAGGTGCCGGAAGCCGCACAGCTGGCAGCGATTGAGGGCGTGGTTGAAGTCGAGCCGGCAGATGATATGTGGCGCATCCGCTTCAGCGAGGGCAGCCAGCCACACGAGGCGATTGTGCAGGCCTCTGTACAAAACGGCTGGGGCTTGTACCATATTGCGCCTGACCAGACCAGCCTGGAAGATGTATTTGTGCAGTTAACCTACCAGGAATCTGCGCCTGCCATGTCCCAAGCCGCGTAAGCTTGATTCTGAAAGTATCCCTATGTTGAATATTGCAAGAAAAGAACTGAAAAGCATGTTCGCCTCGCCGATGGGATGGATTATCCTGGCGTTGCTGACGTTTGCATTTGGCACTTATTACCTGAATGGCGTGAATAACTATTTTGAAGTGATGTCCGGTGCGATCCGACCGGCGGAACGGGTAGGCGTGACCCAGTTTGTCGGCCAAACCGTGTATGGGCTGGCCTCATTTATCATGCTGTTTGCGGTGCCATTGTTATCCATGCGCCTGATTTCCGAAGAGCGCCGCAGCCAGACCATGCCGTTTCTGTTCAGCGCACCGCTCTCTATCAGTGAGATCGTGATCGGCAAGTTCCTCGGCCTGGTGGTGTTTTTAAGCATCCTGGTCGCCTATGTCGCAGCCATGCTGTCAACCCTGAATATCTGGGCCGATATTGATTTCGGTTATATCTTCGCCAACTCGCTCGGCCTGCTGCTGCTGGTCTCCAGCTTTGCTGCCCTGGGCCTGTATTTTTCCAGCCTGACATCGCAGCCTATCATTGCCGGTATCCTGAGCTTTATCGCCCTGTTTGTCCTGATGATCCTGGACCGTTTTTTTGCCGGTGACCCGACCAGCACGGTGCTCAAGTTTTCGCTGATGCGTCATTTCCAGTCTTTTGGCGGTGGCTTGATTGATACTGCTGACCTGGCCTATTTTGCATTATTTATTATTGCCTTCCTGACGCTGACTATTCGTCGTCTGGATGCTGATCGTCTGCGCGGTTAAGCGCGAACTGTTGTTGAGTTTGAAAGCATTATGAAAATCAACCGTAAGTTAAGATTGCAACTGCTGGCGCAGAACTGGATGTTTGCGCTGGTGTTCCTGGCACTGATCGTGATGCTGGGCTACCTTTCCAGCCAGTACCGCTGGGCCAGGGACATTACGCAGGCCAACCGCAATATCCTGACCCAGGGCAGCGTCAACGTGCTCAAGCAGATGGATGGCGATATCAATATCACGGTCTATGCCACCAAGGATGACGCCAACAACGGCGATACGTTCCGCAAGGGCATGCTGGATTTCGTTGCCCGTTACCAGCGCGAGAAGAAAAACATTTTCATCCACTTCATTAACCCGTCCGAAGAGCCGAAGCTGGCGCAGGATGCCGGCGTGAAAGTGGATGGGGAAACCGTGGTTGAGTATAACAAGCGTACCGAGCACATCACGCCACCGTTTGCCGAACAGGAGATGACCAACCTGCTGGTACGTCTGTCGCGCACCAATAACCAGCCAGTCATGTACCTGGATGGCCATGGCGAGCGTTTGCTGCAGGGCATGAAAAACCATGACCTGGGGGAATTTGGCAAGCAGCTGGAAAGCAAGGGCTTCAAGTTTGCCAATCCCGACCTGACCATCGCCCAAGCAGTGCCTGCCAACGGCGCCATGCTAGTGATTGCGGCGCCGCAAGTGGATGTCAGCGCAGTTGAAGCCAAAAAAATCAAGACCTATATTGAAGCTGGCGGCAATGTATTGTGGTTGCTGGATGACGACAACCTGCATGGATTGCAAGAGGTTGCAGATTACCTGGGCATCAAGGTTTCGCCTGGTATGGTGGTGGACCGCGCTGCCGAACAGTATGGCGCAGACCCGAAAATGGCATTTGCCAGCCTGTATGGCGATCACCCTGTTACGCGTAACTTCATGTTGCGCACCGTGTTTCCGGAAGCACACGAAGTGGATGGCCAGGCATCGGATGAGCTGGGCTGGAAAGTCGGCCGCCTGATTGATGTGGCCCCTAATGGCTGGCTGGAGTCAGACCGTATCCCGGCAGGCGCACAAAACCTGAAAGTACGCTTTGACCAGGGCAAGGATAAAGCCGGCCCGATCAATATCGGCGTCGCGCTTGAGCGCCAGTACGGTAAAAAAGGCCAGCGCGTGGTGGTGATCGGCAATGCCAACTTCCTGGCCAATACCTTTATCACCAATGGTGGTAACCTGGACCTGGGCATCAATATCATCAACTGGCTGGCTGGCGATGACCGCTTGATTACTATCCAGCCCATGCCGCTGAAAGATATCAACGTGACCATTCCGGCCACTGACCAGGGTCGCCTGGTCGCGTGGATGGTCTTCCATGCTTTCCAGTACCTGGTGCCGCTGGGCTTGTTTGTCGCAGGCTTGTTGTTGTGGTGGAAACGTCGTAAAGCCTAAGGGCGAAGCAGGTTATTCAGGTTGTATCGCAGACGGAGTTGGTTGTAATGAAAAAAAGATGGATATTAAACCTGTTGCTGCTGGCAATCGTGGTGGGAATTTCAGTATTCCTGCACCTGAAGCCGCAGGAAAAAGCGGAAACGGACAGGTTTGAAGTATCTGCCCTCAAGATGGCGGATTTTGAGTCGGTCAAGGTGGAATTCCCGACGAAAGCCCCGACTGTTTTTGAGCGCCAGAATGGCTACTGGATGATGCGCAAACCTTACTCGGCACGGGCTGACCAAATGTCGGTGCAGCGTGCGTTGTCCATCATTGCGGCTACCACAGCGACCAGGCTGCCGTTGCAGGATGCCGCCAAATACGGCCTGGACCAGCCGGTGCTGAGACTCACCTTGTCCGGGCGGCAAGGCGAGCATGTATTTACGTTTGGCACTTATAACCCGGTGACCGAAGAGCAGTATATTGGTTATGCCGGCAATGTATTTTTGCTGCCAGGTCAATATAGCGAAGCGGCGGCAACACAGCCGATTGAAATGATAGACAAGGCGCCATTATCGCCGGACGAGCGCAAGCAACTGGCTGGGTTCGATCTGGCACACCTGGAACAGTGGGAAGAGAATGCGCTGAAAGTCCAGCTGGCAACGGATGGCAAGTGGTCAGTCAGTGATGCGAAGGCCAAACCGACGCAAAATGATATGAACGAGTGGATGGATTTCAGCTGGAGGCAGGCGCAGGCGACTTCGGTGGAAGTGTATACACCGGACCGCAAGCAAAGTTACCCTTCTTTTGAAGTATTGCTGCGTGACGGCAAAAAGGTACATTTCGACAAGATACAGGAGTCACCTGAATATCTGCTGGCACGCCCCGACGAAGGTATTATTTATCATTTCCCCAATGATGTCGGCTTCACCATGGTGAACCCGCCAGTGAATATTCAGAAATAATCACACGACAGCATGCCTGAATTACCAGAGGTTGAGGTCACGCGCCTGGGTCTTCTGCCGGTGCAAGGCGCACAGATTCGCGAGGTCACCATCCGCCATCACGGCTTGCGCTGGCCGATTCCGGCCGAATTGCCGCAACTTTTGCAGGGACAGCATGTACGGCAACTGACGCGTCGCGCCAAATACATCCTGATGGAAGTCGGTGATACAACCCGCACAGGAACATTACTGCTGCATTTGGGCATGTCTGGCCGCTTGTGTCTGCTCGAACGTTATTTCCCGCACGAAAAGCATGATCATGTCGATATCGCGTTTGAAGATGGCCGGGTGATCCGCCTGCGCGACCCGCGGCGCTTTGGTGCAGTGTTATGGCTGGATCAGGCGCCGTTACAACATCCCTTGCTCAACAGCCTGGGGCCGGAACCGCTGGAGGATGCCTTTGACGCGAATTATCTGCATCAACAGTTACGCTCGCGCAATACGGCAATCAAGCTTGCTATCATGGATGCACACCTGGTGGTCGGGGTGGGTAATATTTATGCCAGTGAATCGCTGTTCCGCGCCCGCATCCATCCGGAAACACCCGCCAGGCAATTGACCTTGCAGCAATGCCAGTGTCTGGTGGCGGAAATCAAGGCGACATTGCATGCGGCACTGGAAGCCGGCGGCAGCAGCCTGCGCGACTTTTTTGGTGCAGATGGTAATCCCGGGTATTTTCAGCAGACTTATTTTGTCTATGGCCGTACTGGCCAGGCGTGCCACATTTGTGGCCAGCCCATCCTCAATATCCGGCTTGGGCAGCGCTCCACCTTCTATTGCCCCTCTTGCCAGCCAAAATAAAACGCAAGGCCAGGTCTTTCAGCGTCAGTGGTTAAACCTCTGTGGCAATATCCGGCCGGATGCAGTTACGGCCTGCATGTTTGGCCTGGTAGAGGCGATGGTCGGCATGCTCCACCACTTGCGCGAGCGACTCACCCTGCTGCATCTCAGCCAGTCCGGCACTGATGGTGATCTTGATGACATCATTGTTAAAGTGAAACTCCAGGCCTGCCACGGCGGCACGGATGGTTTCGGTAATATGCTTGGCGTCTTCCAGGTTGCAACCTGTTAATAGCAGCAGGAATTCTTCGCCACCCCAGCGGCAGATGATATCTTCCGCACGGATATGTGACTTGATGAGCTGGGCAATGCGCGTCAGCACGCGATCACCGGCCTGGTGGCCGTAGGTGTCATTAATATGCTTGAACAAATCAATATCCATCAGGACCAGCGACAGGGCTTCACCCCGGCGCTCGCAACGGGCAACTGCTTGCTTGAAGTAGAGCTCGAATACCTGGCGGCTGGCAGCACCGGTGAGTTTGTCCTGGGTGGCCATGGTCTCCAGTTTGCCGTGGTAATTGCGTAGGGCGAGATGCGCCAGTAGCAACACGATGATACTGATCACCAGCGCCACGGCCATATTAATGATGAAGGCTCTTTCTATGCGTGCCGAGCTTGGGTCATTCACCTGTTCCACAATCAGGTACCAGTCAAATTCGGGTACCAGGCGGCTATTGATGTATAAGGTACTCCCGTTCTTGGCACGGAATGAGAATGATGCGCTGGGGGAAGTCAGGATTTGCAGGAATGCCTTGTCCAGCCCGTCTTTGTTTTGCAGGTGCAGTTCGGGGCTGTACTGGCTGCTTTGCAGCATGACGTCGCCCTGGCGGTTCACAAAATAAATTTCACGGCCATAGCGTTTCTGGTAGTTCTCAATCAGTTCCACCACGGTTTGCAGTGACAGGCCAACACCGATGATGCCAATGAATTTGCCGGATTTGTCTTCGATACGATAATTGACGAAGATGCTTAACCGTTTATGGTCGGCGGTATCGCGGTCAATATTGATCGTATAAGGGTGAGGCGAGTTCTTTGCCTCGAAATACCAATGATCCTCCTGGCCGGATTCTGATACTTTCTTCAGTACTCCGGTCGGGTGGTAATAAAGCCTGGAGTTTTCGGAGATGAAAAATGCCGTGATGGTGTTATATTTTTTCTGGATCTGCCCGAGGTAGCTGATCATTTTGCTGGCATCTTTTTCGCCGTCATTGACCCAGTCGAACACAAACACATCGTTCGCCATGAGAGAGGAAATCAGCAACGGTTGTAACAGGTCACGCTGAATTTCCGAATAGATGTTATCGCTGGTCAGCGGCAGCATTTCCTGCTGCAGGCGCTCGCTCAGGGAGTCTTTGGCGCCAAAGTACCCAATCAGGCTGGTGGCCAGCAAACCGGCCAGTACAATAGCACTGAGTAGAAGGGTATAGAAGCGTTTGTTGATAACCATAAGAGCGATCTTGAGTGAGGGAGCTATCCTTGAATTATCGCAAATGCTGGTTTTTCTGTTCAACCGAACAGTCGCAGCTTTGAAGGGTAGTTCCTGATTTGAGCATTTGAAACGGATTAAAATTCCATGGCCTAATGCGGATGGCTACGTGAGGCATGTTCATGCATATAGCCATACGGAGGTGGTGGCGAGCCGCCAATTTTTTGTGGCAGTAAAGAACCGATGACCATCGCAGCGGTACTGATACATAACCCTAAAAGTTGTGCCGGGATTAGACCTGCTTCACCGACCATGACTTCTATCAGTATCCAGCTGCCAATGCCGAAAATAATCGCGGCCAGTGCGCCCTGGCTAGTCGCCTGTTTCCAGAATGCCCCGAAAACCAGGGGTACAAATGCGCCCGCCAGCGTGATTTTATAGGCACTTTCCACCATGCCGAAAATGGAAAGATCTGAATGCAAGGCATAAAACAGCACGATACCGGCAAAGCCGACCAGGCACAAACGCATGATACGCAGGAAAGCATGGTCATTGATATTCGGCATAAAGCCTTTGATGACGTTTTCGGCAAAGGTGACGGAAGGGGCCAGTAACGTTGCGGAGGAGCAACTCATGATCGCCGACAGCACGGCGCCAAAGAAAACAGCCTGCGCCAGTAAGGGCGTATGCGTCAGTACCAGCGTCGGCAACACGCGTTGCGAATCCGTTTCGACCAGGGCACCAAAGGTGGCGGGGTCTATCAGGGTGGCCGCATAGGCAATAAACATGGGTACAAAGGTGAAGCAGAAATAAATGCTGGCTCCCAGCAACGATCCCCATAGGGCGATATTGGCGGTCCTGGCCGAAGTGATGCGCTGGAAAACATCCTGTTGCGGAATTGATCCCAGCATCATGGTCAGCCAGCCGCCAAGAAAGGTCAGCCATACGCTCCAGTTGGCCGATTGCGGGAAGAAGTTAAGTTTGCCCGCATGGCGCGCATGCTCAATCACAGGGCTGATGCCCCCGGTTTGCCCGGAAACCAGGGTGGCGATATATAACAGGCCGCCAATGACCACGATCATCTGTACAAAATCCAGAATCGCGACCGATAGCATGCCGCCCAGCGTGGTGTAAGTGAGTACAATTGCCGTACCTAGTATCATGCCGGTCTGTTCCGGGATATAGCCATCGCTGATCAGGTTGAAAATCAATCCGAGCGCCTTGATCTGGGCCGCGACCCAGCCCATGTAAGACACCACGATTGCAATCGTGGTCAGCACTTCCACACTGCGGTTATAGCGGATGCGGTAGAAATCACCCAGGGTGAGGATATTGAGTTTATACAGGCGGCTGGAAAAGAAAATACCGGCCAGGATCAGGCACATGCTGGAGCCGAACGGGTCGGCCGCCACGCCGGTCAGGCCTTCGCGTACAAAGGTGGCAGAAACACCAAACACGGCTTCGGCACCAAACCAGGTGGCAAATACCGTTGCCATCACGACTGGCAGCGGCAGGTGGCGACCTGCAATGGCATAATCCTTGGTGTTATGAACGTTTCTTGCAGCCAGCAAGCCGATAGCGATGGATACCAGTAAATACGCTACCACAAACCAGATCAGCACTGTCTGTTCCCTTTAACGCCGTGACAAAAGGGCGATTTTAAAACAAATCCTGGCGCAGCATGGGGCTTTCTTCGTTTTTGAAAATAAAAAAGCCTGAAATTCAGGCTTTTTAATACCCTCAGGCGAGGAAGCATCAACTATAGAAGAGTAAACACAGGCCAGCTGATTGTAATAACACCAGCAGAATGACCGCAGCAATCAGCCATTTCTGCGCACGCGCCTGTTTTTTCTGGGTGGCCAGCATGGCATCAATACGGTTTTGCTGCAAGCTGGCTTCATTGCGATGGCGCAGATATTGCTCAAATAAACGCGGCATTTCCGCTGCGTGCGACAGGATATAAGGCAACTCGTGCCTGGCGGACTTGAACAGGCTGCGCCAGCCGATCTGTTCACTCATCCAGCGCTTGAGAAAGGGTTTGGCGCTTTGCCACAAGTCAATATTCGGGTCCAGTTCACGCCCCAATCCCTCAATATTGAGCAGGGTTTTTTGCAGCATGATCAGTTGTGGCTGGATGTTGACGCCAAAACGGCGCGACATCTGGAACAGGCTGAGCAGGGTGCGGCCAAATGAAATATCCTTGAGCGGTTTTTCGAAAATAGGCTCGCAAATCGCGCGTACCGCTGTCTCCAGCGCCTCCACATTGGTTTCTGCGGGGACCCAGCCTGACTCGATGTGCGCCACGGCGACATCACGGTAATCACGGTTGAAGAAAGCCAGGAAGTTGCGCGCCAGGTAGTATTGGTCAGTCGGCGACAGGCTGCCCATGATGCCGAAATCCAGTGCGATGAATTTGCCTTTGTCCGGCCCTTCCGTCACTACCTGGATATTGCCGGGATGCATGTCGGCATGGAAAAAACCATCACGGAACACCTGGGTAAAAAATATTTCCACGCCTTCATGCGCCAGTGTTGTGAGGTTGATCCCCGCGGCTTTCAGGCTTGCTGTCTGGCGTACCGGCGTGCCAAACATGCGTTGCATGGTCATCACTTGCTTACGTGAGTAGTCCCAGTACACGCTGGGTACCAGCAGGCGCTTGTCGCTGAAGTTACGGCCCAGTTGCGCACATTGGGCAGCTTCCAGGGTTAAGTCCAGTTCATGCTCGGTGTGGCGGGCGAATTCATCAATCATCTCATCCGGTTTCAGCCGGCGGCCTTCTCTGGAAAACGTTTTCACCCACCAGGCCAGTGTACGCAGCAACGCGATGTCACGATGTATGATGGCGGCAATGCCGGGCCGCAAGACTTTCACGGCGACCTGTTCACCGGTATGCAGTGTGGCAAAGTGCACCTGGGCCACCGAGGCACTGGCTACCGGTAGCGGGTTAAATTCGGCATAGATTGTACTGAATGGCGAATTAAAGGCCTCAGCCAGAATCAGCTCGACCTGGGCAAACGCAAACGGCGGTACCTGGTCTTGCAGTTTGGTCAGTTCATCGGCCACGTCAGGTGGCAGCAGGTCGCGCCGGGTGGACAGCATTTGCCCGAACTTGATGAAAATAGGTCCCAGTTTTTCTAGCGCCAGCCTTAAGCGAATGGCGCGTTGCTGCGGCGCACTGCGCCAGAAAAGCAGCCCATTAAGCAGGTGGTTCAGCGGGCGGGACTGCCCATCCCGCACAAAGAAAATATCCAGCCGGTACCAGAGGAGGACGCCGATAATATGAAAAAAACGGAACCAGTGCATGTTTATCGACTTTCCGGGGATGTATGGGCTGCCAGTAGTTTTTCCATCCGTTGTTGCAAGCGGTCAGTATCTTCGCGCAGCTGGTCAACAGCCTGGTTGAATTGTTCAATACCGGACTTTTTGGCGATCAGCGGCTGCTCTTCCTGCCAGTATTCCACCAGCATTTCCCCCAGGTTTTTTGCATTATCCTGTAGCCGTTTGAGTCTGTGCTGGCCCAGTTGCACCACTTGGTAAGCGGCAATATCGCCAACCACTTTACTCAGGTCATCTTCCACATCCCAGCGGATGGCGGACAGGATTTTGCCTACCTCAATGCCCAATGCCGTATCCCCATCAATTTTAACCAGGTTGGACGCCAGCGGATCTTTACGCAGCAGGCGCATGACGAGGCTGGGCGGTAAATGGATGGTGGCATCTGCACTGGCAGAATCTGCTGCGACAGCCAGTTCACCGTTTTGTAAAATCGTCAGCGGGATCTGGGCAACCTTGAAATCCAGGCGGATGGTCTGGTTGGCATACGGTTGCAGCAGGGGGGCTGTCCAGTGGTTTTGCTGCATCAAGTGTTGCAGCACAAATTGCATCAGGGGTTTAAACATACCTTAGATTTTAACGCCTTTGTGTAACGCAACCACGCCTGCCGTGAGGTTATAGTAGTCCACTTTGGCAAAACCGGCTTCATACATCATTTGCTTCAGGGTTTCCTGGTCAGGATGCATGCGTATGCTTTCTGCCAGGTAGCGGTAACTCGGTTCGTCGTTGGCAATCCATTTGCCCAGTTTGGGCAGCAGCTTGAAGGAGTAGGCATCATAGAGCTTTTCCAGGGGCTGCCAGACTTTGGAGAATTCCAGCACCAGCAACCGCCCGCCAGGCTTCAGTACCCGTTGCATTTCGCGCAGGGCGGCGTCTTTGTGGGTCATATTGCGCAAGCCGAACGCCACGATGACGCAGTCGAAGGTTTCATCGGCAAACGGCAGCGTTTCGGCATTGCATTGAGCGGCAGGAATATTCAGCCCGTCGTCTATCAGGCGGTCGCGACCGACACCCAGCATGGAGGCATTGATATCGGTCAGGATCACCTGGCCAGGATTGTGTGCCGATTGCGTACCGACCTTCCTGGCAAATAGCCTGGACAAGTCGCCGCTGCCACCGGCAATGTCCAGTACCTTGTCGCCCTGGCCCACACCACTGACATCGACCGCAAAACGTTTCCATAAGCGGTGCAATCCGGCGGACATCACATCATTCATGATGTTGTATTTTTGTGCCACGGAATGGAAGACTTCACCGACTTTTTTCTGTTTGTCCTGCTCGGCGACTGTTTCAAAGCCAAAGTGAGTGGTTTTGTCCTGCTCGGTGTTATGTTGCATGTCTATGAGGCGTCCTTGCGCGTATGGCCGGCCATGGTCAGCTTGGTGATGTAGTCCTGCCACAGACTTTCATAATGCTGTGCCAGGTAATACAGATAGTCCCATGAATACAGGCCGGTATCATGACCATCGTCAAATATCAGTTTAATGGCGTAGCGGCCAACTGGTTCAATACCGGTAATATTGATTTGCTCTTTACCCGTTTGCAGTACTTCCTGGCCTGCACCATGACCACGCACTTCGGCAGAAGGGGAGTAAACACGCAGGAACTCACATGACAGCATGCATTCAGTCTGGTTATCGAAATGAATTTCCAGCAGGCGCGACCCTTGATGCAGCTGAATCAGGGTAGGCACAGGAGACTCTGGAGAAAGGCCACTCATAGGATTGAAGAACGTCGGATATCGGTCGTTACTGATAGATGCACATGATAGCAGATGACAGCAGGCTGCGCATAAGTGCATAAATGCCTAATCTTAGGATTGATAATTCATTTTACTTGTGAATTAATGGCTATACCTACATGATTTATTTGAACTTTTGGTAAATCATGCTAGATTAGCGAAAAACACAGGCAATCCCACGCAGGTTACCGGATAATTATATAAGCAGGCCTTATGGAAAATAACAGACTGGCACAACAATTTGATTTGTATACGCGCTGGCGGGAGACAATCGCTGATGTTCTGGGGGAATATCAACGATGGTTAGGCGATAAGCAACTCAGCGATGTGCAACTTGAAGAGCGTATCCAGCAACAACTCAACCGTTTGCGTGAGGATAAGCTGAACGTCGCATTTGTCGCGGAGTTCTCCCGTGGGAAGTCCGAGCTCATTAACGCCATCTTCTTCTCTGATTATGGCCATCGTTTACTGCCTTCCGGTGCCGGCCGGACGACCATGTGTCCTACCGAGTTACGGTATGACACAGGCAAACCGGTCAGTTTGTCACTGTTGCCGATAGAAAGCAGTGCCAGCCAGATGTCCATCAGTGAATATCGCCGCATGCCGCAGGCCTGGTCTGTGGTCGAATTTGATGCGCATTCGCGGGAAAGCATGGTGGAAGCATTCAAGGAAGTCAGCCGCACCCGCCGTGTCACGCGTGAAGAGGCGCAAACGCTGGGCTTGTATCATCCGGACCATGCTGATGATGACATGCTGATCGGCCAGGATGGCCTGATGGAAATCCCATGCTGGCGCTATGCCGTGATTAATTTCCCGCATGCTCTGCTCAAGCAGGGTCTGGTGATTCTGGATACCCCGGGACTGAACGCGATTGGTGCTGAGCCCGAGTTGACCATGAGCATGTTGCCTAATGCACATGTAGTGCTATTTATCCTCGGCGCCGATACCGGTGTGACCAAGTCGGAAATGGAAGTCTGGCGCCGTTATATCAGCGGTGCACGCTGGAAACAAAAAGGGCGCATGGCTGTGCTCAACAAAATTGATGGCTTGTGGGATCCATTGAAAACCGACGATGAAATCCAGGTCGAACTTTATCATCAGTTGCAGAACACTGCCGAGTTACTGGGGCTTTCGCGTGACCAGATTTTGCCGACATCAGCACAAAAGGGCTTGCTGGCCAAAGTCACAGGCGATCACCAGTTATTGCAGAAAAGCCGCTTGCTGCAACTGGAAAAAAATCTTTCTGACGAATTGATCCCTGCCAAGCAGGAAATTGTGCGCGAAAGTATACACAGTGAAGTCGACGACATGATGCACCAGACACGCAATACCCTGGAGGCACGGTTGCAGGGTGTACTGGAGCAGGCCGATGAATTGCGCTGTTTGCAAGGTAAAAACGAGGATGTGATTGCGCAAATGATGCGCAAGGTCAAACAGGACAAAGTCAACTTCGAAGTGGGCTTGCAGCGGTACCAGGCCTTGCGTAGCGTATTTTCGGTGCAATCCCACCAGTTGTTCCATCATCTGGGGATGCCCGCACTCAAAAACAAAGTGCGGGAAACACGCGATAACATGATGAAGGCGGCATTTACCAAAACCATGCGCCAAGCCATGGATGATTTTTTCAGTGACCTGAAGCGTCGCATGATGGATGCTGACGTGCACGTACTTGAAATCAAGAAAATGATGGAAGCCATGTATGAGAAGTTCTCCAAAGAGCATGGCCTGCTGCAAAAAACGCCACCACCATTTTCGACGTCACGCTATCTCAAGGCATTGAATAAACTGGAAGGGATTTACCGCGATCAGTTCAACACCACATTTAACATGATTGCGCATGAAAAACTCACCCTGACCAGCAAGTTCTTTGAGACGCTGGCCAGTCATGTGGTGCTGGAATATGAGGCGGCGAACCGCGATGCAGAGAGCTGGCTGAAAGCCGTGATTGCCCCTATGGAAAGCCAGATGCGCGAGCACCATATGCAACTCAAGCGTCGTGTGGAAAGTATCAAGCGTATTTACCAGGCGACCGATACGCTGGAAGAGCGTATTGCAGACCTGGAGCGCGTGGAGTTTGCGATCCGTCAGCAACTGGCGGAACTGGAGCAGCTGAAAGGTAAGACATTACAGGCATTGCTGCATGAGGAAGTGATTGTACAGGCGGCTTGACCCGCCCGGAATACTGAGGCAGTGAACTAGAAACAGAAACGGGAGCCCAGGCTCCCGTTTTTTATGATTTTCTTTCCAGCATGTAAGTCTTGATTTTCTGCATTGCTTTCTGCTCAATCTGCCGGATACGCTCGGCAGAAACACTGAACTCCGCTGCCAGTTCGTGCAGTGTTGCGACGTTACCTTCGGTCAACCAGCGTGCCTGTAATACGCGGCGACTACGGTCATCCAGCTGTTGCAGCGCCATGTTCAGGCCTTCGGTCTGCCTATGCTCTGTCTGCAGGTTTTCCAGTAAGGTGGAGGGTTCCGGACCTTCATCCTCCAGGTAAGCGATCGGGCTGTACACCTCTTCGCCATCCTCATCCACGTGCGCATCCAGGGAAATTTCCTGACCGTTTAAACGGTATTCCATTTCGATCACTTCTTCCGGTTTTACGTTCAACTCGGTAGCGATGCGATGTACATCATCCGGGCTTAATGTCTCAAAACCCTGTTTCATGCTGCGCAAATTGAAGAACAATTTGCGCTGCGCCTTGGTGGTCGCCGTTTTCACCAGGCGCCAGTTACGCACAATATATTCATGGATTTCGGCTTTAATCCAGTGCATGGCAAAGGACACCAGGCGCACGCCGCGTTCAGGGTCAAAGCGTTTGACCGCTTTCATCAGGCCGATGTTACCTTCCTGGATCAGGTCAGCTTGTGGCAAGCCATAGCCGCTATAGCCACGCGCGATGCTGGCGACTAGGCGCAAATGCGACACAATCAGCGCACGTGCAGATTCAAGGTCACCGCTTTGTTTCAGGCGCGTGGCATGGTCATACTCTTCTTCAGCGGTCAGGACTGGGAACTGCTTGATCGTTCGCAGGTATTTGTCCAGGCTATCAGCCGATGAAATGACAGGTAAATTGAAAGCGTTAATGGTAAAGCTCCTTATATTAAGAAGATTTCAATCTGATTTTAGCACTCAATGGGTGAGAGTGCCAGCCTGAATGAAAGTTCCGGGATAGGAAAATAATTCCTGCATAAGCATACCGGGAGTACAGTCAATCGAATAGCTGAATATGCATATTGAATGCAGCTATTGCCGGTTTTTGATAGTTTTAAATATCGTTAAATCTTATGATTTGCTCTTAATCTTCACAAAGAACTGTACACGGTTCGGGGCAAGGTGTACGCTATCTTCGTACTTATAAAAGCCATCATTAATTGAAGATGGTTGAGTCGCCAGCGACTGCAATTCCGTACAGGAACAGGATCTAAATTGGTTAATAAAATAAGAGAAAGTGCCATCAAGACTCTGGAATTTAATCCGCATGATCTTGCATGTGAAGAGTTACGCCACGTTTACCGGGGCAAAAGCAGCGGCAAGCTGATTGTGTTGTTTAGTGGCTTTGTAGCCGCTGCCATGTTGGCCTGGGATATGGGAGAACTATATGCCGGTGCCTGGTATATATGGTTACTGCTCGCACATGGGTGGCACTGGAGGCTGGGCCGTCCGGATTTCCTTTCTGCTAATGCCAGTATCGAGCTGGTGCGCATCAATCGCCATGTCATGGCGGCTGCCATTGCCGGGCTGGGTTGGGGGGCGCTCTCAATTGCCCTGCCATTGCTGAGCCGCCCGGGCAAAGCTGCCATCCTGATTATCATGCTGATCGCCGTTATCATGGCAATGCCGCGCCTGGTGGTGTTTTTACCTGTTTTCTTTGCCTTTGCCACGGGGGTGTTCGCCCCTCTTTTGCTCATGACACCATTCCTGGATTTTGAAACCCAGCACATGGTGCTGGTGATGCTGCTGGTAGTCGGGGCAACATTGTGGGCATCGGCGCGGGAGGTCCGCAAGATCCTGATTGATGTGCTGCTGAAGCAGGTGTCGTCAGAACAGGCCTCCTGGGAGGATAAACTGACCGGGATCGGAAACCGGCGCAGTTTTGATGTCAGCCTGGCAACGACCTGGGCGCAGGCATCCCGTGCCAAGGTGCCGCTTTCATTAATAATGGTGGATGTGGATTTCTTCAAAAAATTCAATGATGCCTATGGCCATCAGGCAGGCGATGATTGCCTGCGGCAGGTTGCTGCAGCCCTGGATGGTTGCGCGCGCCGGGCGGGCGACGTTGTCACCCGTTACGGAGGTGAGGAGTTCGCTGTCGTGCTGTTTCACACATCGTTGAACGAAGCACAGAATATTGGTGAAAACATGCTGGCGGCCGTGCGTAAACTCGGCATCAGGCATGAGCAATCCTCACACGAAATCGTTACTATCTCTATCGGTATCGCCACGGTCGTCCCCACGGTTGAACGTGATATGCACCAGTTGATAGAGGCGGCGGATAAATCTCTTTACTGTGCCAAAGAACGTGGGCGTAATCGCGCTGAGTGGCAAATGTTGAGCCACGCGTCAGCGGTCGGATAAAAGTGTCGCTGACGCTTGAGGAAATTTATACAATGCTGCCGAAAATTGTCACAGATTAACCAACCATTGCGATTGGGTTGCTCTGTCTTGAGCAAACATGGCACAAGGGAAACGATTAAAAGTGAAGAAAAATCAATTGCTTAGTTTTTTATAGCTAGTTATTTCCAGTGAGCGGTAGATTGGTACGTTAGTTGCTAGATTTAGCGGTAAGGCTCTGATTTTTAATCAGAATCGCAAGTGAACTGGCTGTAAGTGTTTTTAATAAAAAGGGGATTCACATGAGCAATATAATTAAAGCAGCGATTAAAAAATTCGTGCGCAATGAGGAGGGTGCCAGCGGCATTGAGTATGCGCTGGTTGCTGCCATGGTGGCACTTGTATTGGTAGCGCTCATTCCTGATATCAGTGGTGCTGTTAAAGGTATCTTTGGCAAAATTGAAACCGCATTAACCACTGCTAATACTGCTAATTAGGTAGCTGCCGTGGATTATTGATCGGATGACATCATTGGATGTAGCGCATGACCATCGCAAAAATGATTGTGGCAGCTTGGTGCTTGAGTGTCAGCCTGGCTGATCTATATGCCAGACGTCTTCCGAACCTGCTGACATTGGGCATGTGTCTGCTGGCAATAGGCTGGTTGCTGGTGACCGGACATGCCATGCTGGGAGCGTCCTGGCAATCGGTCATGCTGAGCGCACTGGTCAGCCTGTTATTGACTTTGCCCGCTTATGTGGGTCGATGGCTGGGAGCCGGGGACGTCAAGCTGTTACTGGCAATTGCTTTACTTGGTGGCAATGAGATCATGCTGATTACATTTGTGATTGCCGCTATCCTGGCAGCGTTATTCTGTATGGCCACCTTCTGTTTTACTCAATCAAGCATGCCTTCCCCGAGGTCCAAAAGATGGATTCCATTTGGTGCAGCTTTAGGTGTTGGATTGCTATGTGTCATCAGCACCGGGAGCGGCACATGACAAGCAAGCGCATGAGTGACCTGTTGCGGTCAAAACCTCAAAAAGGAGCGGTAGCGATTGAATTTGCCATGCTGTTTCTGCTTTTTTTCGGCTTGTTTTACGCCATGGTGAGTTATGCGGTTGTGATGTTGATGCAGTCTGCCTTTGTGCATGCGGCTGAAGAAGGGGCGCGGGCAGCCATTGCCGTCGACCGGCTGGCTTATGCCAATAATGCAGCATACCTGGGTAATGGTGTGGACCCTCAAGTGCGGCGCGTGGTGGGTAATGCGCTGGGTTGGTTGCCTGCCAAACCCCGGGGAAAAGTGTTGGGTACTGGCGGCAATGGCGTGCAATTGAGCATGAATGGCAATCAGCTCACTGTACGGGTCGTGTATAGCAATTATGCCAGCGACCCTGTGTTACCAATGCTGATTCTTCCTGTGATTGGACAGATTCCTAAGGTGCCTGCTGATTTGGCAGGCGTGGCGGTGGTGGAGCTTTGAAGCGTTTTAAAGAACGGATGATGGCATCATGAACAGTACGTTCCTGCGTGTATTGGCGGTATTGATGGTGGCTGCTGCGCTGGTGACAGGCTATCTGGGGTACCGCATCAGCCAGAAGCCTGAGGAAAAGGTAGAGGTGGTCATGCCATCCTATCCACAAGTGGTTGCGCGCAACGATATTGCCGTAGCTCATGTGCTAACGGCAGAAGATCTGGAACTCACAACCACACAGCAACTGGACCCGCAGGCCTTTAGTGACCTGCAGAACCTGTTAGGTAAGGCGCCTGTCATGGCGATAGGGAAAGGGGAGCCGCTCAAGGTTGCACATTTTCCTGTGAATAGTTTACTGGGGCAGGCGCTTGCTCCCCATGAGCGCGCGGTTGCGATTAAGGTAAATGAAGTCATCGGGGTTGGCGGATTTATCCAGCCCGGCGACCATGTCGATGTGCTGCTGTATCTGCGCACTGATCGCGAAACTGGCGATGTGAGCTCTGCCCAGGTGGTACTCGCCAATGTGAAGGTGCTTGCTTACGGAGCACTTATCGGTGAAACAGATTCCGGAAAGCGTGATGAATCAGCCTCTTCCGTCCCGGCCAAGCTCGGGAGCGACAATAGTCAGTCAGGGTCTAAAAATGCCAGGGACAGTCGCTCCGCTATCCTGGCTGTTGCTGAGCAGGATGTTGCAAAACTGATGCTGGCCGATAGCACCGGGATATTACGCCTGGCTTTGCGGGATGGCGTACCAGAGGCTACATCAGAGGCAAGTGCATCTGTAGTGGCAGACAATCATTTTATCCGCCTTGGGGATATTTCCCGGTCATCAGCCCAATCTCTTTCCAGCGCGGGTGCCAGCACCAGCACGCCAGCGCCGGCCAAGGTTGTCGCGAAGAAGCGCCCGGGTACTTCTGCGGCGAAACGTGAGCGTGTCATTATTCATCACGGCGAAAAGACAGAAGTCGTCAACGTCTCAAAATAATCATCAGAAAGCCAGAGTGACGCATGTGGAATTTAAAATATCTCCGGTTAATGCTCTTCGCCTGTAGCAGTAGTTTTTTTCTGTTTGCACAGGCTGAAAGTACGGATACCTTGAATCTGGTGGTTGGTGCGCAACAGGTGTATGTGCATGCCGCACCGGTCAAGCGTGTTGCGATCGGGAGCCCGGATATTGTGGGTATGACCATGCTGACTTCCCACAATATCCTGCTGACCGGCAAGCAGGCAGGCACGACTGAGATTGCCATCTGGGAGAGTGAAAAAGCAGCGCTGCCCGCAAAGCGCATCAAAGTGGCCGTGAGTGTGAGTACTGCACTGGAAAAGCAACGCCTGCAATTTTCAAAAACGATCAAATTGCTACCGGCCGGTAACCAGGTGGCCATTGCCGGCGAGGTCGAGTCTCTGGAAGAGCATGCGTTAGCCCGCCAGGCGATTGATAAAAGCGCGACAGTACCCATGGATGCTACCGTGAGCAGTTTTGATAACCAGGTACAGATTGATATCAAGGTGGTGGAAGTCAGCCGGAAAAACATGATGCGTGCCGGTTTCTTCCTGGGTAAAAACAGAGGGAATGCTACTTTTGCCCTGGGCTCTCCCGGCAGCCTGGGTGGCGCTACTTTTGACGATGGGGGCTTAAATGGTGGTTTTTCCCTTAATAGCTCATCGGGATTTTTACCTAACGCCAGTGCATTCAACTTTCTGGCAGGTAATGCAAGCCGCGGTTTGCTCGGTGCATTGAGTATCCTTGAAAACAACGGTTTTGCCTATACGCTGGCAGAGCCAAGCCTGACGGCTATTTCCGGGCAGAGTGCCAGTTTTCTCGCCGGGGGCGAGTTTCCCATCCCGATTCAATCGGGTGCTGGCGGATTAGGGGCCGTGACCATTCGCTATAAGGAATATGGCGTGCGCCTGATGTTGACGCCCACAGTACTGGATACCAACAGGATTTTCCTCAAGGTTTCGCCTGAGGTCAGCGAGATAGATTTCTCCAATGCGGTACAAAGTGGAGGAGTGGCGGTGCCTGGCCTCCGGGTGCGAAGAACCGATACCAGTGTGTCACTTGGCGATGGCGAAAGCTTTGTGATCAGCGGGCTGGTCAGCCGTAATACCCTGCAAAACGTGGACAAGTTTCCCGGCCTGGGGAATTTGCCGGTGATTGGTGCCTTTTTCCGCTCCACCCGGTTTGACCTTGAAGATAAGGAGTTGCTGATGATAGTGACACCGCATCTGATACGGCCGATCGCCAGGAATGCAGAGATGCCTGCATTACCCGGTGGGAACCTGCACGAATACAGCCCCAGTTTTAGTGATTTGTTTTTCCAGACAGGGACCAAGCCGGATACCGGCATCCCGGTAACCGGTTTTTCGAGGTGATGAAGAAATGAGTGAACGTAACTGCTTTATTGCCATCACGCAGAGTCTGGAATGCCAGCAATGGCTCACCCAGTCGCTTAAGGATGAGGGGGAGGTGATTCCAGCCGATGCGCCCACGGTAGATCACGTGGTGCAACTTTCGGATGCCATTGGGACGTCTGCCATTTTTATACAGTTGAATCCGTCCGATTATCGGCAAGAGGCTTTACTGATAGAAGGCGTGATTGCGGCCAAGCCTTTTTTACCGGTCATCGTGGTCGCCGATGCTTTTGACCAGAATCTGCTGCTGACCGTGATCCGGCTGGGAGTTCGTGACTTTATCAAAATCGGCACACGGTCAAGCGAAGTGGTGGCCGAAGTCAGGCGCCTGATTCCACGCGATGCGGCGCACCAGGCCGCACAGCCGGACCGCCGGGGCAAGATTACTGCAGTGATCAGTGCGCGGCCAGGGAGTGATTCACCCATGTTAGCGTTACATCTTGCCCTGGCATTCCAGGAGCAGGAGCCCACCCTATTGCTCGACCTGGGTGTACCACATGGGGATGCCATGAGCTACCTTGGCCTGACCTCTTCTTATAGTTTTATTGATGCTATCCGCAGCCTGCGGAGGATAGACTCCACGTTGATCCAGACCGGATTTGGCAAACATAAAAGTGGTCTCACCGTGCTTTCCATGCCGGAAGATCCCTGGGTTGGTGCTCAATTCACTGCTGCGGATATCAGTGTGCTTTTACGCAGCTTGCGTCGTCACTTCCCCAGGATTGTCGTGAATCTGGGGGGGATGGTTGGCTCGGATTTCCTGCTGCTGTTATTAGGTAATGTCGACCAGATGGTGCTATTGGTTGAGCAGAGTGTCCCTAGCTGCCGGCAGAATATGCAGCTCATCAAGCATCTGAGGGAAGAGAAAGTGCTGTTGAGTAGCGCCGGGGTGGTCGTGGATCGCTACCTGTCAAAAATGCCACCTGATGCCGAGAGCATTGCCCAGTCTTTTGGTTTGGCATTGCTGGCTACTTTGCCTCCTTCCGGCATGGCACGCCTGGCCACCATGAATTCGGGTGAAAGCATGTTTGAGCTATCTCCCCATGATCCATACAGCTTAAGTGTACGCAAGCTGGCTGAAAAATTATTGGACACTTCCCCTTCTTATACCAGCAAGAAGTCTGGCCTGTTGTACTGGCTGACGACGCTAATGACGGCAAACAGAGGGAAAGCCTAAAAGATGATGATGACTTTCCGGCTAAATACATTGGATGATGGACTGCAGCAAATAGATGATGGGCTGCAGCAAGCGCAGGACTACCAGGAACTCAAGTTCCAGCTACACCAGCACCTGATTGGCGAAATTGAGCGTGACCATCTCGGCCTGCCGGATCTTGCTCGTGCTGAAATAGCGGCCTATGTGCGGGAAAAAGTCATTGCTTATGTCGCAGACCGCCACCTGCCCATCAGTGGCTATGACCTGGAAAACCTGGTGGAAGAGGTGGTGGATGAACTGGCGGGATATGGCCCGCTGGAAAGCCTGATCAAGGATGACCGGATTAATGACATTCTGGTCAATGGCCCGAAAAGAGTATTTATAGAGCGGGACGGACGGCTGGAAATGACCACCTTGCGGTTCATTGATGATGAACATGTCTTGCGTGTGATTCGCCGTATCCTTGCGCACCTGGGGCGCCGGATTGATGAAGCCAGTCCCATGGTGGATGCGCGCCTGCCGGATGGTAGCCGGGTGAACGCTATTATCCCGCCACTGGCGCTGGATGGTCCCTGCCTGTCGATTCGCAAGTTCCGTAAGCAACCTTTGCTTTCGGGGGACTTGCTGCAATATGGCACGTTGGACAATGAGATGCTACAGTTCCTGACTGCTGCCGTTGAACGGCGTTGCAACCTCATTGTGAGTGGCGGTACCGGCGCCGGCAAGACCACGCTATTGAATGTCCTGAGCCGGTTCATTCCCCATGGTGAGCGCATTGTCACCATTGAGGATGCGGCCGAGTTGCAACTGGAACACGACCACGTTGTCCGGCTTGAAACCCGGCCATCCAATATTGATGGCAGCGGCGAAATTACCGCCCGCGAGCTGGTGAAAAACTCATTGCGCATGCGACCTGACCGCATCGTGCTGGGTGAAGTCCGTGGCGAAGAGGTGATGGATGTGCTTCAGGCCATGAATACCGGACATGATGGCTGTATGAGTACGGTGCATGCAAACAGCCCTGAGGATGCCATGTTGCGCTTCGAAATGCTGGCAGGGTTGGCCAGGTTCCAGGGCACGGAAAGCACATTGCGTAAAATGATTGCGGCCGCCATTGAGTTGGTGGTGCAAATCGCCCGCATGCCCAACGGGCAGCGCAAAGTCGTGTCGATTACCGAGGTGGCCGGTGTACGGGATGGTCAATTTGTCCTGAATGAACTCTATGCTTATGATGCGGCTGGCGGGCATTTTTCCCATTCCGGTGTGAGACCCTGTAACAAGAAATTGCAGGATCTATTATTCAGGAGACTCTGATGAGGATGCTGACGGTATCATTCATTGTGGGCGGAATAGGGATGCTGCTGTTAGCCACCTGGATGTTCAGGCAGAGCAAGAAAGCGAGATTCAGGGAGCGCATGCTGCATAATTTCAGAACCGTGCTGCCTTGTGGCATGGCTGTACCTGGAAATGCCTCTGACACCCCTACCTCTTTCTGGCGTTTACTTAAGGTGCGCGCTTCCATTTATGCCGGATTTGAGTTGCGGAAAAAACATGCCATTATCCTCCCGGCGGTATTGATCATCATTGGCCTTGCCGGCTGGTTACTCTATGGCGCAATAGGCGCCTTCCTGATTTGTGGTACTACCCTGTTTGTTTTCGGTTTTTTGCTACCATACAGCCGTTTACGCCGGCGCCGTGCACAAATCGTTGCCCAGATCCCGCTTTTTATTGATCAGGTATTACGTAGCCTGAGTACCGGGCGTAGCCTGGAAAGCGCCATCCGGTTTGCATCAAATGAGGCATTGCCCCCGTTACGGTATATCCTGGGACGGGTGATCCGTGCAGCAGACCTGGGCGCGGACATGGTGGAAAGCCTGACCGAAGTGGCTAAACTCCACAATTTGCGTGAACTTAACCTGATTGCGTTATCCATGCGCATCAGCAATAACTACGGCAGTAGTCCGCGTGACATGCTGGATAGTATCGTGAAAATGGTGCGCCAGCAGGAACTGGCCCGCCGGGAACTGGCAGCCATGACTGGCGAAACAAGAATGACTGCCTGGGTACTCGGATTGACGCCTATCGTAATCGCGGCTTATATCATGGTGATGAACCCCAGTTACCTCAGCTTGTTATTGCAGGATGCATCCGGGCAGACCATGTTGATGAGCGCATTGATCCTGCAAGGAGTGGGAGCACTCATACTTTGGCGGATGTTGAGGAGTGTCTGACGATGAATATGCTGTGGACAGTCACTATTTTTCTCATGCTGCTGGCAGCCGCGCTTCTCTTTTACAGCGCCCGGGATAGTCACCCCAGGCATATCCAGCGGCGTTTCCGTGAAGCCTTGCAACAAGAGGGTATCCATATCTCAGCCAAATTCGGGCCGCTGGATCTGGAAGAAACCCTGCAGGAAATACTGGACAAGATTTCCCGCAGTGAACGGGAAGAAATACAGCGTTTGCTGATACAGGCCGGCTGGCCTGGCGCCAGGGCAACATTCATTTTCCTGTTACTGGCGTGGGGGTTGCCGGTCGTGCTTGGTTTTGCTGCGGCATGTTATGCCCTATTGCAGCAGGATGCCTGGATGCAGGTATTTTTCCATCTGTTCTTTGTGTTTGCCGCCACATTTGTGCTGATTCGCCGGTTATTACGCTGGAAAGCGCAGAAGCGGCGTGAGGCTATCAGTAAAGAAGTCATTCCATTCTTGCATTTGCTGCGCATGCTGTTTGAAGCTGGCCTGTCCATGGAACATATTCTGCTGATCATTGAAAAACAGGGACGGGACCTGATTCCCAACCTTGCTGATGAATTGCAGTTGGTGACCAAGCGTATACAAACCGGCCAGGATCGTGCTGATGCCCTGGTTGAAATGACCATCCCGCTGGAAGTGCCGGAACTGAACGACACGATTGCCATGCTTAAACAGGTGACGCGCTATGGCGGCAATATCCGGGAGTCCCTGGCTGAATACACCATACTGGTGGAACAGCGCCAGATATCAGTGTTGCGCGAATATGTGAGCAAATTATCCGCCAAGATGTCGATTGTCATGATGTTGTTCCTGTTTCCTGCCCTGATGGCCTTCCTGGCCGGGCCGGGATTTATCGGGCTGGCCAACGCGTTGAAAGGAGTGGGTGGCTTATGAGAGGAATCACACTAGGGATGGTACTCGCATGGATGCTGCTGCATCACATCCCACATGCGATTGCCGCTGATACATCCACCAGTACCGGGCGTGAAAGCCGGGTGGCAGATAAACCATGCGCGGAAGTTTCTGCCGAAGAGGCGGCAAAACTGGGCCTGATCCGGCAAATGCTGGCAGAGGGAAAACCTCATGCGGCCCTTGCGCACCTTGATGCCGCCCGCATCAAAAGCGAACAGGCCGAGTTGCTCCGGGCGAATGCCTTGCGCCAAACCGGGCGTGGGGGGCAGGCACAGGCTATTTACGAACAGTTAACTAGCAGCTGTGTATCCGGTCACGCTTACCGCGGGCTAGGGCTTATTGCCAGTCATGCGGGAAACCTGCAGGCATCCCTGCGTTATCTTGAGACAGCCAGCCGTGCATTGCCAACGGACCATACTATCCGCAATGATCATGGTTATGTATTGATGCAGGCAGGGGATTACGAACTTGCCCTGCATGAATTCCTGACCGCGCTGGAACTGGCACCGGATTACCGGCAGGCGGCCAATAATCTTGTCCTGCTGCTTTACCGCCAGGGAGACATTCCCAGGGCTGAAGCATTCGCAAAACAGTTCGGGATAGTGGCAGAAGAAATGCAGCAATTACAGCAGTTGGCACAAGACAACCCGCGGGCAATGCCCTGATACCGCAAGGAGGCTCCATGAAATATATTCTTCTTCTGATGCTAAGCGGCTTTTTAAGCCTGAGCAACGCCATGGCAGATGAGCAGCCGGCTACGTCGCCGGCAGAAGGCAAAGCGCTATCGCCCACGCAACAATGGCTGGAGCTGCAACGCTCGGGAAAATCTGCTTCTTCCCATCCGCAACCGATTTCCGGCGAAGTGATGGACAGCGTGCACAAGCGCTACCTGAAGAGCTTTGAGAAACCCATCCCGGAGTTGTACGAGCGTGAGACATCCACCACGCACTAGAGGCCAATTCCAGCGCGGGGCCATCGGCCTCGTTGGCGTGCTTGTGCTGCTGCTGGCTGTGCTGTTGACTGCCCTGGTGGTCGATAGCGGGCGTCTGTGGATGCAAAAAAAGCAATTACAATCCATCGCGGATATGTCGGCTATCAGTGCTGCACGCCATCTTGGCTGCAATGCGACTTTGCAGAACGTCATGCAAATGGCACAAGTGGCTGCGACCAATAACGGTTTCAGCGGACAGCTTTCTGCTGCGCCTAATCAGGTATTGCTGGGAAAGCTGGAAACCGTACAGGGAATACGGCAGTTTACTGCCGATGGCAGCCATGACGCAGTGTATGTCCGGACCACAAGGGAAGTACCTGGGAGCCTGATGGCTGGTGGGTTGCTTGGTCACACGGTGATCCTGCGCGCAGAGGCTGTATCGGTTGCGGATCCACTATTGGCCGCTTTCAGTGCCGGCAGTTTTACTGCCAGCCTCAGTAGTGAACAATCTACACTGCTGAACAAACTCTTGGGCGGCATGCTGGGGGCACCTCTTAATCTGGATGTGCTGACCTATCGCGGCATCGCCAATACCAGAATTACATTGCAGGACATCCTGGCGGTATCCGGCCAGGTCGGTACATTACAAGGCTTGCTGAATACGGATATGCAAGTGGGGGACTTGTTGGCGTTGTTTGCGAATGCGGCAAACCAGAGCGGTGTGGCGGACTTGCAAATAGTCGCTGCGATGCAAACGATAGCGAACCTTGCTGTGAACCAGGCAAGCGTCAGGCTGGGCGACATACTGGCCGTGACCACTCCGGATGCCAGCGCTGCCGCTACGGTAGGCCTGAATGCACTGTCATTGATCTCGACAACCGCCATGGTTGCCAATGGCCAGCATGCGCTGACTATTCCGCTGGCGATTAATATCCCTTCAATCACCAGTATCAATGCGCAAGTGACCATTGTTGAACCACCCCAGCTTGCCATTGGCCCTGCGGCAGGCGAGGGGGCGTTATGTACCACGGTCCGGACGGCGCAGGTCAGGGCGAAGGTCGGCGTGCTGGTCAATATTCCTTTGCTGGCGAGTATTGACCTTGCGCTCGGCGCTGAAGTTGCCCCAGGTTCTGCCGGGTTGCGCACCATAGTGCAGGATGATGGGGAGTCAGAAGTCACCATAGAGGCCAAGCCTGGCATTGCTGCGCTGGTATTGTCCAATAACGACGGTACAGGGCTGGCACGCATTTCAACGTTACTGGGCCTTCCGCTTGCCAGCATCGGATTGAACCTGCCATTGCAGCCGGCCAATGCCCAAACGCTGGAATATACAGTGGAAAATCCGGTGAGGAATCACCTGCCACAAACCCAGTCGGTTGCCAGTCCGCTGGGTAGCAGCCTGGGCAATGCGCTGGCGCAACCGAATTTACTGAACGTGACACTGCTGGGGATTCTGGACCTGGGGATTGTCAGTAATGTCGTCTCTACGATTATCAGTCCGTTATTGTCCGAAATAGGGCGGGTCCTACTGGATCCGCTACTCAATTTATTAGGGATTCGTGTAGGCGGAATGGATATTACCCTGGAGGATGTGCAGTATCGCCAGGAGAAACCGTTAGTCATATAAATATCTACTGCTGGATAACGGATGTTGTTGTCAATCAGGATGCGGCAATCTTGCCGATTGCCGCAGCAGGCTGGCGTAGCCCGGGAATTGCGCTACGCCGGTGAATCAATAATGGCCGTTTCCGCGTCCATGACCTTCGTGCCTGCCATGATCTCCGTGGTTGCCATGAGGGTGGCCGCGATGGCCTTTTGTGGCACGGGCGTTATAGCGTGGTGCGTAGACGTTCTGATACCAGTTATCCTGTACGAAGTATACCTGCCGACCACATGCGCCATAATTGCCGCAATAATGCGCCCATTCCTGCATATGGCCAGGGGGTACGCGCAGGTATAAGGGTGGTTGTACCACGGCAACTGCTGGCGGCTGGATAATCACTGGCTGGGGATACACAAGCTGGGGTGCGGGATAGGCGTTACCAAGCACAATCTGCCCGTAAAAACCTGGTTGCCCGATGGTGACTGCAACGCCGTCTGCCATGGCGGTTGCAGACATTGCCATCAGTAATACACCCATCGCTAATTTTTTCATTATTGCCTTCTTTCATTCAAATGGAACATGCGGTGCCTATTATAAACACGTGGAAATTTCACGCGTTTGCGCATACTAAAAAAATGTTCAGGCACATGCCAGCCTCATGATTCTGATAGCCATGTCAGAATATGCTGACAATACGGCTGGGTATGACACGCTTTCTCAAGGGCCAGGTCCGGAATTTCAATAGGGGAAAAGACACTGCTCGGTCAAAGCCGTGTCTTGCGCATGTTTAGCCATAGACTTACTTCAGGTTCCTGATCGCCATCCACCCCAAATCATGCATGCACACGACAAACGCCCGCCTGAACGTTTGGGTTTGATAGTCCGGTAAATAGTCAGGGCCCAGTTTCTTTTCGCAGGATAGCTGGTCTTGTTTTAACTGTTGCGGGAAGGCGCCCATTTTCCACCACGAGTTAATCGCATATTCGACATCCGGGCCATCGTTAATGGTAGAGCGATTGACCGGATCCGTTTTTTCTTCCTTACTGGCTCTGGTATCAGCGGTTGGTATCTCGACAGGGGCTGTATTTTTAGCTGTTGTATGTGATTGTGTATTTTTTGCAACAACAGGCGCTGCTTTTTTCTCCTGTTTCCCTGGCGCCACTTCAATGAAGGGGCTGGGTTTGCTGATGATTTCCTGGTGATTATCCTTAACATCAATGGTCGCAAACAGCGGGTCCATTGCATCGACTTCGGGTTTTTGCCAGCCATGTTCAGCCAGGCAAGCGGCGAGCTGGTCACCGCTGCCGCGGCAAGCCTGGTGCGCCCTGTCTATATCCTGCTGCGAACCGCCACGCTTGTAAGAAAGCTCGCCGCAAGCCGCTAATAAAGCTATCAAAATGAAGTAAGTCAAAAAACGCATTGCGGCTCCTATTCCGAAATTGTTATGTGCAGTCTAGCGATGTTTGGCGATGCCTATCACTACGCAATTTGACGTATTTGTCCACTCCCTCCCTCTCGGTAATCTGGCTGCAAGTTTTGATTGATTGTGATTTTTAAATTTAACGAGAAAGGGAGTTTTTGATGAAGAACTTGAATAGATATGCCTTGCATACGGCGGTCATCATGGCATGTGGCCTGGGTGCGCAATTGGCAAATGCGGGTGCCACCATCAGCTTTGGTGAAGACAAGTATATCAGTGCTGGTTTCGGTTTTATCACCAGCTACTCATCAGTGGAAGATGCAGCCGCCAACGGTAAAGACCGCTCCAATGACTTTGTGCTGGATAGTGCCCGTTTGTATTTGTCAGGTTCTTTCAACAAATATATCAAGGGTATGCTGAATACTGAGAAATCCGGTGGCGGCAGTGATGTTGGCAGCAACGTTGAAGTGATTGATGCCAACGTACAGTTTCAGCTGACACCTGAAGTGGCGATCTGGGCCGGGCGTTTCCTTTCTCCAAGTGATCGCTCCAACATGGCAGGCCCTTACTACTCCATGGGTGGTGGTTACTGGAACGGGATTGCTTCACGCTATGGCTGGAACGGCGGTGTGATTGGCCGCGACGAAGGTGTGGCTATGGTCACCAGCTTCCTGGAAGATCACCTGGCCGTATCATTTGGTGCCTTTGAAGGTGACAACATTTTCCGCTTTAGCGGTGTGGGCGCGCAATCCGAAGCGGCAGGTAGCAAAGACAAGCTGATGTATGCAGGTCGCGTACAGTATGACTTCTGGGATGCCGAACCGGGTTATTACGGTACCGGTAGCTACTTCGGTGCCAAGGATATTCTCGCCATTGGTATTGCTGGTCGCTACAAGCAAGACGGTGTGGTGAGTGGCCTGGGGACGGTGGGTGATTACACCTCATACAGTGTCGATTTCCTGCTGGAGAAGAAAGATGTTGGCCCTGGCACATTCTCGGTTGAAGCGGCTTACTACGACTACGACACTGACAATGCCATTCTGGCCGAACAGGGTAAAGCCTATTCCGCTGCGGTTGGTTATCTGTTCCAGCAAGAAATCGGTTGGGGAAAATTCAAACCATTTATCCGCTATCAGAAGTTTGATGCAGATGGTACGACCACCGCGGCAACCAACGTCCGCACTTCAGCAGATACCAAGCAATATGAAATTGGTGCCAGCTATGTGATCGCACCATACAACGCAATGATTACCGCAACCTACGGCAAAACAGATTATTCAGCTGCTTCTGATACTAATTTCGTCAAAGTCGCCTTGCAGATGCAATTCTAATCAACAGCTTATAACCCTTTCTCACCCAACTTTATCTTAATTAGGAGATGAGTGTAATGAAAACAATAGTGAAACTGGATCTGGATAAAAAGCCATGGGAACAAGACGGTCAGATTCATAACCGTTGGCATCCGGACTTGCCGATGATTGCCATGGTCAAACCTGGCGATGAGTTCCGTGTCGAGTGTATGGACTGGACTGGCGGCCAGATCGGCAACAACGACAGTGCCAACGATATCCGTGACGTGGACCTGACCCAGGTGCACTACCTGAGCGGCCCGATCGGTGTCGAAGGCGCCGAGCCAGGTGACCTGATGGTGGTAGAGATTCTCGATGTGGGTACCTTTGATGACCAGCAATGGGGCTTTAATGGCCTGTTTGCCAAAGAAAATGGCGGCGGTTTCCTGACTGACCATTTCCCTGAAGCAAGCAAATCGATCTGGGATTTCCACGGCGTGTATACCACCTCCCGTCATGTGCCGAAAGTACGTTACGCCGGCATCATGCACCCGGGTTTGATCGGTTGCCTGCCATCACGCGAGTTGCTGGAAAAATGGAATGAGCGTGAAGCGGCGCTGATCGCCACCGACCCTGACCGTGTGCCGGCGCTGGCACTGCCACCAGAGCCACAATCAGCCGTGATGGGCAAGCTGACTGGCGATGCTGCCAAACAGGCGGCGCTGGAAGGTGCACGTACCGTGCCGCCACGTGACCACGGTGGTAACTGTGATATCAAGAACCTGACCAAAGGCTCCAAAGTGTACTTCCCGGTCTATGTGAAAGATGGCGGCCTCTCCATGGGTGACCTGCACTTCTCGCAGGGCGATGGCGAGATCACCTTCTGCGGCGCGATTGAAATGGCCGGTTACCTGGATATCAAGGTCAGCCTGATTAAGGACGGCGTGAAGAAATACGGTATCAAGAACCCGATCTTCCAACCAAGCCCGATCACACCGACTTACCGTGATTATGTGATTTTTGAAGGTATTTCAGTGGATGAAGCCGGCAAGCAACATTACCTGGATGTCCATGTGGCCTACCGCCAGGCTTGCCTGAACGCGATCGAGTACCTGAAGAAATTTGGTTACAGCGGTGAGCAGGCGGTGGCGATTCTTGGGACTGCACCGGTAGAAGGGCATATCAGCGGCATCGTCGATATTCCTAATGCCTGCGCTACCTTGTGGATACCGACCGAGATCTTCGAGTTTGATATCCGGCCGAATGCCGACGGGCCGAAGATCATGGTGCCGCCAGGCATTGATGTGGCGCCATCGACTTAAACCGGGTTTAACAAGAAAAACGTTTTCATCAGTCCAGGTTTGCCCAGGCAAACCTGCAAGGAAAGGGTACAGATGCCTCTTTACGAATATGAGTGTGACAGTTGTGGCGTGTTCACCGCGCTACGCAAAATGAGTGAATCCAGTTTGCCCGCCGATTGCGAATACTGTGGAGCGATCAGCCCGCGCATCCTGTCGGTGCCCAAACTGGCCATCATGGACAAGCAGCAACGGTCCGCGCATGAACGCAACGAGAAGTCTGCGCATGAGCCTCGCAGCGGCCGCCGTTCCAGTTGTGGTTGCACCGGGGCACACACCTGTAAAACCACCACCAAGGTGAATGAGGATACCGGCAAGCTGCCGATGCAAATGCAAACCAAGAAAACAGCACGTCCCTGGATGATAGGGCATTAACCGTCATCCGCATGAATGCAGTACGTAACTACGGTTTCATTTTTCGATTTAATTTTTGAAGTTAATTGATTTTTCAAAGGAGAGATGTAATGAGTACCTTGAACAGAAGGGGTTTTATCAAAGGCGCAATGCTGGGCGCAATGATGGCAGCGGGTCTCGTTACCGGGCACGCATTTGCGGCTGACTACCCAACCGCCAAAGTGAATACCACAGGCCTGGCAGTGACTGACACCACCGTGAAAGTCGGTATCCTGCACTCCGCCACCGGTACCATGGCGATCAGTGAAACCGGCTCTATCCAGGCGGAAAAACTGGCGATTGAGCAAATTAATGCCATGGGCGGCATCCTGGGCCGCAAGATCGAAGTAGTGCAGGAAGACGGTGCGTCTGACTGGCCAACCTTTGCTGAAAAAGCGAAGAAGTTGCTGGAAAAAGACAAAGTGGCTTCTGTGATGGGTTGCTGGACATCCGCTTCACGTAAAGCTGCCTTGCCAGTGTTTGAAAAAGACAACGGCTTGCTGTTCTACCCGACTTTCTATGAAGGTCTGGAACAATCCAAGAACGTTTTCTACACAGGCCAGGAAGCGACCCAGCAGATTCTTGCCGGCTTGGACTGGATTGCCAAAGAGAAAAAAGCGAAAACTTTTTACCTGATCGGTTCTGACTACATCTGGCCACGTACCTCCATGAAAATCGCCCGTAAACACATCGAGCAGCACCTGGGTGGCAAAGTGGTTGGCGAAGAATACATCGCTTTGGGTGACACGCAATTTGGTTCTGTGATCAACAAGATCAAACTGAAAAAACCTGACGTGATCTACGCAGCGGTGGTAGGCGGCAGTAACGTAGCCTGGTTCAAGCAGTTGAACGCAGCCGGCTTGAACTCAAGTAAACAAACCATGCTGACCATCTCCGTGACCGAAGATGAAGTATTGGGTATCGGTGGTGAGAACCTGGCTGGTTTCTACTCAGCAATGAAATACTTCCAGTCGCAAGACAATGAAGCTAACAAGAAATTTGTTGAAGCATTCAAAAAGCGCTGGGGTAAAGATGCTGTGATCGGCGACGTGACACAAGCCGCTTACCTGGGCCCATGGTTGTACAAAGCAGCGGTTGAACGCGCTGGCAGCTTCGACGTAGACAAGGTTCAAGCAGCATTGCCTGGCTACGAGTTCAAAGATGCACCAGAAGGCCCTGTGACTGTAGAAGCCAACCATCACCTGACGACCAAACTGCGTATCGGTCAGTGGGGTAAAGATGGCCAGGCTAAAGTGGTTTACACCTCCGGCTACATCAAACCTGATCCATTTCCAAAAGGCTACCAGTAATTCGCGGCTAGTCGTTACCTAGTGGCTTAAAAGCTGAAGCGGTAGCCGGGGGAAATCCGGCTACCGTTTGGCACAAGTAGTAAAAATCTAATAGAAAGTTGTATAAGGAGACCGATATGTTTGGTTATTCGATGGCAGATATAGGCAATATTGTGGTGATGCAGGGCTTTTCCGGCCTGAGCATGTTTACAGTGTTGCTGCTGATGGCACTTGGTCTCGCGATTATTTTCGGGCAGATGGGTGTAATTAACATGGCGCATGGCGAGTTTATGACCATAGGCGCATACACCACCGTGCTCATTTCAAAAGTGGCAGCCAGTTACGGGTTCACGAATTATTACTTCGTATTCGCCATTGCGATTGCCTTCCTGCTGGCATTTGCAGTCGGTTACTTTATTGAGTTCATCATGATCCGGCATCTGTATAAGCGGCCTCTGGATACCTTGCTGGCTACCTGGGGCTTGAGCCTGGTCATGCAGCAAATCTTCCGTTCCAGCTTTGGCGCCAAAGAAGTGAGTGCCGAATTGCCGGAGTGGATGCTGGGTTCTTTCAAACCGACGCCGGATATTGATATCCCAATTAATGGTGTATTTGTGATGGTACTGGCTGCGCTGGTGACTTTCGGTGTCTACATGTTTATGTACAAATCCCGCTGGGGCCTGCGTGTGCGTGCCACGGTGCAGAACCGTACCATGGCTGGCGCAGTAGGGATTAATACTGCCAAAGTTGACCGCGTGACTTTTGCCCTTGGTTGCGGCATTGCCGGCATCGCAGGTGCAGCGTTTACCACGATTGCCTCTACCGGTCCGACCACGGGTACTTTGTATATCGTGGACAGCTTTATGGTGGTGGTCTTTGGTGGTGCAGCCAGCATCGTGGGTACGATTGCCTCTGCGTTCGGTATTGCCCAGGCGCAATCAATCCTGCAATTCTTTATGACCAGTTCCATGGGTAAGGTGTCTACCTTGCTCGTCATTGTCACCATCCTGATGATGAAACCGGAAGGGCTGTTTGCCTCCAAACTGCGTAAGTAACAGAGTTCGCGGCGTGTGAGCAGATTTCTCATATGCCGCCATAAGTAAATAGACGTATTAATTGTTTACATCTGTCGCACTAGAATCAACGCATCAACAGAGGAGAAATCTTGATGACATTATGGGAAAAAATGAAAGCCAGCCCTGTACTGGGTGGTAAGGAAGGAGTGATAGGTCTGGCTGTGCTGGCCGCCATCATCTTCGTTGTGTTGCCACTGGGCGTAGATATCTTCCGCCTTAACCTGATCGGTAAATACCTGACTTACGCTTTTGTGGCAGTGGGCCTGGTGATGTTGTGGGGCCATGGCGGTATCCTGAGTTTAGGCCAGGGTATCTTCTTCGGCCTCGGCGGTTATGCCATGGCGATGTTCCTCAAGCTGGAAGCCTCTGATCCGCTAAGCACCAAAATCCAGTCTACGCCAGGCATTCCTGACTTTATGGACTGGAACCAGCTCACCGCTTTGCCGTGGTTCTGGGAGCCGTTCAAGAGCTTGCCATTCACTATCTTTGCGGTGCTGACCATTCCTGCCTTGTTCGCCTATATCATCGGTTACGCCATGTTCAAACGCCGGGTTGGTGGCGTGTACTTCTCTATCATCACCCAGGCCATTGCCTTGATTCTGAGTATCCTGATCGTTGGCCAGCAAGGCTATACCGGCGGTGTAAACGGCATGACAGACTTGCGCACCATGCTGGGCTGGGATATCCGTACTGACTCTGCCAAATACATCCTGTACTTTGTGAATGGCCTGCTGTTGTTCGGTGCCATCTTCCTGTCCAAATACATCATGAGCAGCAAGTTCGGCATGTTGTTGCTGGCAATGCGCGACAAGGAAGAGCGTGTGCGTTTCTCCGGCTACGACGTCTCCAACTTCAAGATCTTTATCTTCTGCCTGGCGGCCATGATGTCAGCAGTCGGCGGTGCGATGTTTACCCTGCAAGTCGGTTTTATGTCGCCTTCCTTCGTCGGTATCGTGCCTTCGATCGAAATGGTGATCTTCTGTGCAGTGGGTGGCCGTGCTTCGCTGATTGGTGCGGTCTACGGCACCTTGCTGGTGAATTACGGTAAAACGGTATTCTCGGAAACCTATCCTGAAATGTGGTTGTTCCTGATGGGTGGCCTGTTTATCTCGGTAGTGATGTTCTTCCCAAGCGGCCTGGCTGGTATCTGGGATAAATATGCAACCAAATATGGCTGGTTCAAAGACAAAGCCGAGCCGGTAAAAAAGCCTGAGGTAAGTATTGCAGAGGGTGAAGCACAAGCAGTACTTACCGAGACAACCCCTGAAACCACCCTGGCCGCGAAAACTAACGATGCGGTCATCAAGAAAGCAACACGCAAGAAAGCAGCGCCCAAGCAAACTGAGCCAGCGCCTGCGATCGACAGTAACAAAATGAGAGGAGCAGAAGCATGAGTAATACAGACTTCGTCTTGGCTGTAGAAGATTTGACCGTCTCCTTCGATGGCTTTAAAGCGGTGGATAGCCTCACCATGTATATCGACAAAAATGAGCTGCGTGTGCTGGTAGGCCCCAACGGTGCCGGCAAGACCACCGTGCTGGACCTGATCTGCGGCAAGACCAAATCCACCGCCGGGTCGATCAAGTTCAACAACACCGAGCTGACCAAACTTTCCGAGCACGAAATCGTGCGCTCGGGGGTAGGCCGCAAGTTCCAGAACCCGTCGATTTACGAAAATCTGTCGGTGTACCAGAACCTGGAAGTGTCTTACCCGAAAGGCCGTGGTGTGTTTGGCAGCCTGACGTTCAAGCGTACCAAGGAAGTGGAAGACCGCGTCCGCAAGGTGGCGGAAGACATCATGCTGACTGAATTCCTAGATATGGAATCTGCCTTGCTCAGCCACGGCCAGAAACAATGGCTGGAAATCGGTATGTTGCTGATGCAAGAGCCAGAATTGTTGATGCTGGATGAGCCAGTTGCTGGCATGAGTGCAAAAGAGCGTGACCAGACGGCTGAATTACTCAACCGCATCTGCCAGAACCGCTCTGTGATTGTGATTGAACACGACATGGAATTCGTCAAGAAAATCGCACACAAGGTCACGGTGTTGCATCAGGGCAAGATCCTGGCCGAAGGGCCTATGGAAAAGGTGCAGGCCGACGAAAAAGTCATTGAAGTTTACCTGGGTCATTAATTACTGGGCCATTAGAGGAGCACAGCATGTTTGAAATTGAGAATTTGCAGGTGAGTTATGGCCAGAGCCAAGTGATTCATGGCCTTAACTTCAAAGCCAACAAAAATGAAACGCTGGCCATCATGGGCCGTAACGGCATGGGTAAAACTACCCTGTTTAAATCCCTGATGGGCATTTTGCCGAGTAAGGCAAGCAAGGCGACTGTAGATGGTGTCGATCTGCAAGGGTCTGCCACGCATGAACGTGTGAATAAAGGGCTGGCCTACGTGCCACAAGGTCGCTGGATCTTCCCGAATATGACGGTACAGGAGAATATCGAGACAGGCTTGGAAAAATCATCCAGTGGTGAAATTCCGGATGATATTTTTGCCCTGTTCCCGGTGCTGCATGAAATGCGCAAACGCAAGGGCGGTAACCTTTCAGGTGGTCAGCAACAGCAACTGGCGATTGCACGTGCGCTGGTGACCAATCCGAAAGTATTGCTGCTGGATGAACCGACCGAAGGCATTCAGCCATCCATCATCAAAGACATCGCCAAGGTGCTTAATGAAATCCGCAAGATGCGTGAGATCACCATCATCGTTTCCGAGCAGGTGTTAAGCTTCACCATGGAAGTGGCGGACCGTATCATTGTCATCGATAAAGGCCGTTTTATCCATGAAGATACCCGCGACAATGTCGATGCAGCCAAGGTGAAAAGCTATCTGTCTGTGTAATCGTCTGCTGCCCAAAATGGTAGCGCGTGTGGCATGATGCCGGTATGGATGATTTAAAGCATACGGTCACCTTGCCGCCCGCACAGTTAACAGCAAAACACTGGCAAGCCAGGCTGGAGTTGGGTTTTGCCAGGCGTGATACGCGCTCCTACCTGGCCCATCGCTTGCATCATGGTCCGTTGGTTGTACAAAAAAGCCTGCATCCCGAGGGTGAGGATATCTGCCATGCAGTCGTGGTACATCCGCCCGGTGGTGTCGCCGGGGGTGACGCATTGCAGCTGAACGTCAATGTAGCGGCAGGTGCACGCGCATTGCTGACTACGCCAGGGGCGGGTAAATGGTACAAAGCCAATGGCACCAAGGCGACACAAACACTGCAATTCCAGCTTGAGGCTGGCAGTGGCCTGGAATGGCTGCCACAAGAGAATATTCTGTTTGATGCGGCAGAAGTCGGGTTTAATGCGGACATTCAGTTGGCCGCAGACGCTACCCTGGCGGCCTGGGACATTGCCTGCCTGGGACGGCAGGCGCAACAGGAGCATTGGCAGCGCGGGCTTTACCAGTTGAACCAGCGTATTTCGCGTAATGGCCAGTTACTATGGAATGAACGTGCAAGGATGCAGGCCGATGACCTGGTGAAAGCCAGCCGTGTTGGGCTAGGCAATGCGGTGGTGTTCGGTACATTTCTGGTCTGTGCCGGAAAAGTGCCTGCTGAAGTATTGCAAGCTTGCCGCGCGATAGTGATCGCAGATGCCAAAACCGGTATCACGGCATTACCGGAAGTGCTGTGCATACGGTATGTCGGCAATGCTTCACAGCAGGCCAGGCAGTATTTTGAACAGTGCTGGCAGATATTACGACCGTGGTATTATCAAAAAGCCGCCGTCAGGCCACGTATCTGGAATACCTGATTTGAGTCACCCATATCGTCAAAGAGTCGACCCATGGAATTAACCCCTAGAGAAAAAGATAAATTATTGATATTTACCGCAGCCTTGCTGGCCGAGCGGCGCAAAGCACGTGGATTAAAACTGAATTATCCCGAATCTGTGGCTTATATCTCGGCAGCGATCATGGAAGGGGCCCGCGATGGCAAAACCGTCGCTGAGTTGATGAGTTATGGCACGACCTTACTGGCACGTGATGAAGTGATGGAAGGTGTGCCGGAAATGATTCCGGATATACAGGTGGAGGCTACTTTCCCTGACGGGACCAAGTTAGTCACTGTCCATCACCCCATTCCCTAGAGGGCGTGGTGATGCAAGCGCAGATGGCGGTGTTGCACGCTTTTGCCGTACTCAGTGTACTGTCTTCGGTTGTGCGCCTTGCCCTCCGCGCTTGCATCACCACGCTTGAGCATGATGGCGTGAAGTAACTAATCAAACAAAACAATACTCATTGGAGTGATCAATGATTCCCGGCGAAATGCAGGTCGCAGCAGGCGACATCGAATTAAACACAGGACGTGAAACAGTGACGCTGGATGTGGCCAATAAAGGTGACAGACCCATCCAGGTGGGGTCGCATTATCATTTTTACGAAACCAATGAAGCGTTGTCATTTGACCGCGAACTGGCGTACGGTTTTCGCCTGAATATTGCAGCGGGCACTGCGGTGCGCTTCGAGCCAGGCCAGACGCGTACCGTGCAACTGGTTAAATTGGCCGGTAAGCGCGAAGTATATGGCTTTGCCGCGAAAGTCATGGGTGCCTTGAAATAATGGCAAAGCGATAAGGAATAACAATGACAGTCAACATGGATAAACGCGCTTATGCTGAAATGTTCGGCCCAACCGTGGGCGACAAAGTACGGCTGGCCGATACCGAATTGTGGATAGAGGTTGAAAAAGACTTCACTATCTATGGTGAAGAAGTGAAGTTTGGTGGCGGTAAGGTCATTCGTGACGGTATGGGCCAAGGGCAGGGGTTGGCGGCTGAAGTGGCCGATACCGTGATCACCAATGCTTTGATTATTGATCACTGGGGCATCGTCAAAGCCGATATCGGCATCAAGGGCGGTTATATTTCTGCCATCGGCAAAGCCGGTAATCCGAATATCCAGCCGGGCGTGACGATTGCCATTGGTGCCGGCACCGAAGTGATTGCCGGTGAAGGCATGATTATCACCGCAGGCGGCATTGATACGCATATCCACTTTATCTGTCCGCAACAGATTGAAGAAGCCTTGATGTCTGGTGTGACCACCATGATAGGCGGCGGCACCGGCCCTGCGACGGGTACGTTTGCGACCACCTGTACACCCGGGCCATGGCATATCCACCGCATGTTGCAGGCGGCAGATGCTTTTCCCATGAACCTGGGCTTTCTGGGGAAAGGCAATGCCAGTTTGCCGGAACCCTTACGTGAACAGGTGCGTGCAGGCGTTATCGGTCTTAAATTGCATGAAGACTGGGGCACGACGCCAGCGGCGATTGATAACTGTTTAAGCGTGGCAGACGAAATGGATGTGCAGGTCGCAATTCACTCGGATACGCTGAATGAATCCGGCTTTGTAGAAACGACTATAGGTGCTTTCAAAGGCCGCACTATCCATACCTTCCATACCGAAGGGGCCGGTGGCGGTCATGCGCCGGATATCATCAAGGCAGCGGGCTACCCGAATGTGCTGCCATCTTCCACTAACCCGACGCGGCCATTCACCGTCAATACCATAGACGAGCACCTGGATATGCTGATGGTCTGTCATCACCTGGATCCGGCGATTGCCGAAGATATCGCGTTTGCCGAAAGCCGTATCCGTCGCGAAACCATTGCTGCGGAAGATATTTTCCATGACCTGGGCGCATTCTCCATGATGTCATCTGACTCACAGGCCATGGGCCGTGTCGGTGAAGTGATTATCCGTACCTGGCAGACCGCGCATAAAATGAAAATACAGCGTGGCCCGTTGGCAGAAGATGCCGCCGGCAACGACAATTTCCGTATCAAGCGCTATATCGCCAAATACACCATTAACCCTGCGATCACGCATGGGGTGTCGCATGTGGTGGGCTCTGTTGAAGTCGGCAAGCTGGCCGACCTGGTGGTATGGAAACCCGCATTCTTCGGTGTCAAACCTTTTACCATTATCAAAGGCGGCATGATTGCCGCCGCAGCGATGGGCGATCCGAATGCGTCTATTCCCACACCGCAACCGGTGCATTACCGTCCTATGTTCGGCTCGTATGGTGGCGGGCTGAAAACGGCGGTGACATTTGTTTCACAAGCCGGGCTGGATAATCCGGAGTTAAAAGCCCTTGGGTTGCAAAAGCCACTGGTGGCGGTCAAAGGCACGCGGGACGTGAAGAAGTCTGACATGGTGCACAATACCTGGATGCCAGAGATCAATGTGGACCCGGAAACTTACGAGGTGCTGGCCGATGGCATGCCATTAGTATGCGAGCCTGCCGAAGTGTTGCCGATGGCGCAACGTTACTTTTTATTTTGATCATGATTCATTTAACCGAACGTATCACTGTCAGCGGCCATATTGATGACACTCTGGAATTGCCTTTTGATTTAAGGCAGAAGAGCAGGTTGCGCGTGACGCTGGCTTCAGGCAAAGAGGCCGGACTGTTTGTGACACGAGGAACCATTCTTCGTGGTGGCGATTTATTGAAGTCGGAAGATGGCAGCCTGGTGGTGCAAATTGTGGCGGCGCAAGAGCCGGTGTATAACGTGATTGCGCCAACACCGCGTGACCTGATGTGTGCGGCTTACCACCTGGGCAACCGGCATGTACCGTTACAGATAGGCGATGGCTGGTTAAGGCTGGAGCAGGATTATGTACTCAGGGATATGCTTTTAGGTTTGGGCATGCAAGTGAGTGAAGTCGACGCGCCATTTGAGCCGGAAGCCGGCGCTTACGGTGGCGGTCACCGTCATGGTCATGACGATGATGACCTGCAATCCTTGCGCCCAAAAGGCCGTGGCCGCGCACATGGCTAACGCACTCGCGCTGAGCCGGTTATTGCAGCTAGCAAGCCCACTGTTGCCGGTAGGCGCGTATTGCTATTCGCAAGGCCTGGAATGGGCAATCGAGTCCGGCGAAGTAAAGGATGTGGCCTCGGCGCAAGCCTGGATAAGCGACAGCTTGCAGGTTTACCATGCGCGCTTTGAGTTGCCAGTGTTATATCGGCTTTACCAGGCCTGGCAGGCCGGTGACCTGGCACTTGTGACTGAATGGGACAGCTTTTACCAGGCCGGTCGCGATACCGCCGAGGGCTGGGCTGAAACAAGGCAAATGGGGTATTCCCTGCGCCGGCTGCTTAGCGAATTAAAAGAGATTCCGCCTGAGCTGGTTGCGCAACTGAATACGCTGGTGTCGCCTGCTTTCCCGACTGTGTATGCTGCGATTGCCCATCACTGGCAAATTGCGCCTGAGCAGATGCTACATGGCTATGCCTGGGGCTGGCTGGAGAACCAGGCCAGCGCTGCCATGAAAGCAGTGCCGCTCGGGCAGGTGGCCGGACAGACTATCTTGCTCACTTTAGGTGAGTGTTTGCCGCAAGTGATAGAAACCGCCATGCAGTTGCCGGATGATGCGATGAGCAACTTTAACCCTTTACTCAGCATTGCCGGGTGCCAACACGAAACTCAATACAGCAGATTATTCAGATCATGAAAATACATACCCAATTTGAGACACCCACACCAGTAGTCACCAACTACAAAGAGCCTTTGCGTGTCGGCATCGGCGGCCCGGTCGGTTCCGGAAAAACTGCATTGACGCTGGCCTTATGTCAGCGTTTGCGCGAGGTTTACAACATTGCCGTCGTTACTAATGATATTTATACCAAGGAAGATGCCGAGTTTTTAACCCGTAATGAAGCGTTGTCGCCAGAGCGCATTATCGGTGTGGAAACCGGTGGCTGCCCGCATACCGCGATCCGTGAAGATGCATCGATGAACCTGGAAGCGGTTGACCAGTTGAGCAAACGCTTCCAGACCCTGGATATCGTATTTGTCGAAAGTGGTGGCGATAACCTGGCCGCGACTTTTAGCCCTGAGTTATCCGATTTGACCATCTATGTCATTGATGTAGCTGCGGGCGAGAAGATCCCGCGTAAAGGTGGCCCTGGTATCACCAAGTCCGACCTGCTGGTGATTAACAAGATAGACCTTGCGCCTATGGTAGGTGCGTCGCTGGAAGTGATGGACCAGGATGCCAAACGTATGCGCGGGCAACGGCCTTTTGTGTTCACTAACCTGAAGACGAATAAAGGGCTAGAGGATATAGTCAGCTTTATCGAAAAACAAGGCTTGATGTTGTGAAGTGGCTGCGCGGGCAAATTGCGGCGTTGCGCGGTACGCGCAATCCTCATGTACTTTGAGTACATTGCGGTTTCTGTGTGCTGGGCGCCTTGCACTTTATCCTGCGCGCTCATTTATTCTGCCATCGTCATACCGGCGCAGGCCGGTATCCAGGTTAGGTGAATAGGGAATATTAATTGCATGGCAATACAAAAAAGCGTGGTTTAGGCCTTCAATCATGCGACGATAAAACGGAGAAAATTTTATGAAAAAAAGCATTTTTTTAGGGTTGGCGGCTAGCTTGCTGTCAGGGGCTGCATACGCACATCCCGGCCACGATCTGCAAACTGGGTTTGCGAGCGGATTTCTGCATCCCATGACCGGCTGGGATCACATGCTGGTGATGTTGTCACTGGGGATCTGGGCAGCCCGCAGACCTGCACAGCAAGGCTGGCAATTGCCGGTGCTGTTCGTGGCTGTGATGGCGGCGTTTGCGGTACTTGCCATGGTTTGGTTGCCGATGTCATTGGCCGAGGTGCTGGTGGCAGCCAGTGTGCTGGTGATGGGTGGCTTGCTGCTCGCCAAGGTGGAGTTATCCAAATGGGCACAGTTTAGCCTGGTGGGGTTGGTTGCCGCTGTGCATGGTTATGTGCACGGTGTTGAGCTAGGTCAAAGCTGGAGTTCTCTGGTCGGGATGGTGCTGGCAACCGGTACTTTGCATGGCCTGGGCTGGATGCTGGGTCGCCAGCAACAGCCGTGGCTGAAAGCCACCACGCAATTGCTGGGTGGCATGATGATGGGCCTGGGGGCTTACTGGTTGTTGGCCTGACCCAACTTCAATACTTGCATGGGTGGAAAGCGGATCAACCTGGTCCGCTTTTTTAATGTAAAGGCCTGTCATGTTTCTTGTCTTTCACTGCTACGTCAATTAACGTAATGATTGATTTGTATGCAGGCTGTAATATACGCTTGGGGAAAGTTTATTGGCCTGCAGCTGCATTGCCGCTGGCTTGTTATTAAAGCCTGTCATCATTAAAGGGTTATTGATTGTCTACGCCGTCTCCCGGATTATCCAGCGAAATCACTGCCGAACCGATACAACGTATCGTCAAAATCCGCCGCGACTATAACAACTGGGTGGCGAACGAAACCATTGAGGATTATGCGCTGCGCTACACGCCACGCGCTTTCCGTAAATGGTCGATTTTACGCGTCTCCAATACCGCACTCGGCGCGATTTCATTCCTGGTTCTGGAGGCGATTGGCGGCTCAATTACCATGAGCTACGGTTTCCCGAATGCACTATGGGCAATCCTGGCAGTGGGCCTGATCATCTTCCTGACGGGTTTGCCTATCAGCTATTACGCCGCCAAGTATGGGCTGGATATGGATTTGCTGACCCGCGGTGCCGGTTTTGGCTATATCGGTTCGACCATTTCTTCGTTTGTGTATGCCTCGTTCACGTTCATCCTGTTTTCGCTGGAAGCGGCGATCATGGGCTACGCGCTGGAGTTGTATTTCCATTTGCCACTGTACTTGGGCTATCTTGTCAGCGCCTTGATCGTGATTCCACTGGTAACGCATGGCGTGACGCTGATCAGCCGTATCCAGATGATCACGCAGCCGATCTGGATCGCGTTGATGTTCCTGCCGTTTGTTGCCATCTTGCATGCTGATCCCGGAGTGCTAAGCCGGTTGAGCACATTTGCCGGTATGTCTGTCAATGGCGGCCATTTCAACTGGCTGATGTTTGGCGCGGCGACTGCTGTCGGCGTGGCACTGATTCCACAGATAGGCGAGCAGGTCGACTTTTTGCGCTTTATGCCGGTACGCAACAAGGGGAACTACTGGCGCTGGAATCTGGGTGTATTGCTGGCCGGGCCGGGCTGGGTGATCCTGGGCATGCTGAAAATGCTGGCCGGCGCTTTGCTGGCTTACCTGGTATTTAACCGCGATATGCCGCTGAGTTCGGCGGTCAACCCGACCCATATGTACTGGATAGGCTTTGAACACGTATTCAGCAATCACCAGGTGGCATTGGCGGTGACCGCGCTGTTTGTCTGCGTGTCACAGATCAAGGTCAATATGACCAACGCCTATGCCGGTTCACTGGCGTGGTCCAATTTCTTTGCACGCCTGACCCATAGCCATCCCGGACGGATTGTCTGGGTGGCGTTCAACGTGATGATTGCCATTGTGCTGATGGAGCTTAATGTGTTTCAGGCGCTGGAAGAAATACTGGGTCTATATGCCAATATCGCCATCGCCTGGATCGCTGCTGTGGTGGCCGATCTGATGATTAATAAGCCGCTGGGTTTAAGTCCCAAAGGCATTGAGTTCCGTCGTGCTTATTTGTATGACATCAATCCGGTAGGTGTAGGTGCCATGTTTATTGCCTCGGCGGTGTCGGTTGCAGCATATACCGGCGTGATGGGAGTACTGGCTCAGTCATTCTCTACCTTTATTTCATTGTTTACCGCGCTGCTATTGTCACCATTGATTGCCTGGCTGACGAAGGGAAAGTATTATCTGGCGCGGCAGCGGCCAATGGATTTGCAACCTTCGGCCACCAGGCAATGCGTGATCTGCGAGCGGGAGTATGAGGTCAATGATATGGCGCATTGCCCGGCCTATGGCGGTGCAATCTGCTCTCTGTGCTGTTGCCTGGATGCGCGTTGCCATGATGCCTGTAAACCGCAGGCCAGACTCAGTGCACAGTGGGAGGCGCTTAATAAAAAGTTTCTGCCGCAACGTTTGTGGCCACATCTCAATGGGGGGGTAGCGCACTTTTTGTTACTGATGGTGATTGCCATGATCCTGTTTGGCGCAACCATCGGGCTGATTTACCTGCATGATGCGCTGACCATAGGCCGGGAATATCCGGAGTTGATGCGGCACTTCCGCTCTGGCTATTTGAAAGTGTTTGTGGCCTTGCTGTTTTTGGGCGGCATCGTGGCCTGGTGGCTGGTGCTGACTTCGTCCAGCCGCCGTGTGGCCCAGGAAGAGTCCAACCGGCAAACCGGATTGCTGCTGGAGGAGATCGAATCACACAAGAAAACGGATATCCAGCTGCAAAAAGCGCGTCAATTGGCTGAAGAGGCCAACTGGGCCAAGAGCCGCTACATTACCGGTATTAGCCACGAGTTGCGCACGCCGCTTAACAGTATCCTGGGTTATGCACAATTGCTGACCAATGACGACAGCATCCCCGAACATCGTAAACAGGCGATCAGAACCATCAGCCGGGGTGGTGAGCATTTGCTGTCGCTGATTGAGAGCACACTGGATATTGCGCGTATCGAAAGCGGCAAAATGACGTTTGACGTCAAACCGCTGCATTTCCCTGAGTTTATCAGCCAGATGGTGAGCATGTTTGAAATCCAGGCGCAAAATAAAGGGCTGGCGTTTTATTTTGAGCAGTCCGGCAACCTGCCTGAATATGTGCGCGCCGACCATAAGCGGTTGATGCAGATTCTGGTCAATATCTTGGGCAATGCAGTCAAATTTACCACTAAAGGCAGCGTGACCTTCCGGGTGAGTTATGCGCGCGAGATTGCCCAGATTGATATTGAAGATACCGGCCCCGGTATTGCGCCCAACGAGGTGGAGAAAATCTTTGAGCCGTTTGAGCGTGGTAGTGCGGCAGATGTCGTCGGTATTGGCGGCACTGGTTTAGGCCTGACCATCAGTAAGCTGCTAACGCAACTCATGGGGGGTGAAATGCAGTTTGATAGTGTGCTGGGGCAAGGTACGCGGTTTGAGATCCGCCTGTTTTTACCGCAGATTCGCGAAACCGCGCATCTATCGAAAAAAGCCGTGCGCCAGCGCATTGGTTATGAAGGACAGGTACGGACAATTCTGGTGGTGGATAATGAAGAGGTGGACCGCGAATTATTGCGCAATATCTTGCAGCCGCTAGGCTTTATCGTGCATGAAGCTGGTAATGGCCAAGCGTGCGTCAATCAGTACCAGTTGGTGCATGCTGATGCGATATTGATGGACCTGGCCATGCCGGTCATGGATGGTTGGGAGGCTGCTTATGTCATCCGCCAGGTGCATCATGCCCAACTGCCGATTGCGATTATCTCGGCCAACGCTTATGACCGCAGTCTGGATAATCAGGCCCGGATTCCGGCACATGACTTTTTTGTCAAACCGGTGAATCTGGAGGAAGTGCTGGACTGGATAGGCCACGAGTTGAACCTGACCTGGCGCTATGCTGATAGTCCTGAATCCCGGCCAGCCCTGGCGCTGGGGCAAAAAACTGTGCCAGTGAGTGAGAGGGAGTCTATTCCGGTGACTTTGCTGGAAAATCTGGCCCAGTTCGCGCGCATGGGGTATGTGAAGGGTGTGCGTGAAGTACTGGCGACACTTGACCGTGAACATGCGCAGCATCATCAGCCATTCATTAGCGCATTACAGCAGGCCATGGAACGCTTTGATTTTGCCAGGCTGCAACACCTGATTGAGGAGTACACAGAATGACCAGTCCAAACCGTACTGTGTTGATTGTGGATGATGTGCCGGAAAACCTGGCCTATCTGCACGACGCACTGGATGAGTCCGGTTATCAGGTCTATGTCGCCAATTCGGGCGAGATGGCGTTACAGGTAGCCCACCTGATGCAACCGCACGTGATCCTGATGGATGCCATGATGCCTGGCCTGGATGGATTTGCGACCTGCAAGCGCATCAAGGCGGCCGCAGAAATCCAGCATATCCCGGTCATTTTCATGACCGGGCTGACCGAAGTTGAGCACGTGACCATGGCATTTGATGCTGGTGGCGTGGATTATGTAACCAAACCAGTCAGGCCTGCTGAAGTGCTGGCACGCCTCAAGACCCATGTACAGAACGCCACCAAAATGCATCAGGCTACTTCGGCCCTGGATGCATTTGGCCAGGCCACGATTGCAATTCTGCCTGCAAATAAACGACTGGTATGGCAAACCCCGCTGGCCAAGCAATATCTTGAACAATATTTTGCCGAGTGGGTCGCCAAAGAAGCAAACAGCGCAGTGCAGACTTTGCCACCGATGATTTACCAATGGCTGGAGAGCTGCGTACAGCAATTTTCCAGCGGGCAAACTATGCAAACCCTCAATGTCAATCAGGGCAACGCGCGTTTGAGCCTTACCGTGGCCAATACCAGTGAAGAGCAATGGGTGATTGTGCTGCGGGAATATTCAGATGAAGCGCAGATTGAATCATTGGGTAAAGTGTTTCAGCTCACTAAGCGTGAGTCTGAAGTGCTGTACTGGACGATAAAAGGTAAAACCAATAAAGATGTCGGTGAAATTCTCGGTGCCAGTCCGCGCACCATCAACAAACACCTGGAGCATGTGTTCCAGAAGCTGGGTGTGGAAACCAGGACCGCTGCCGCTTCGCTGGTCGCTTCAAAAATCAAGTTTTAAAAGGTATCCTGCTCAAATGATTGTAAGCGTTGGGCTTTTTGAATTAGATATATATTTGAGCCTGAGTAAACGATGGGCAGATACTGCCATAGATTAAACCTGATTTATAAAGGATAGGTGTATGGACTTACAACTCGCAGGCAAAAAAGCGTTGGTATCCGGTTCTACAGCTGGCATTGGTCTGGCCATTGCCAGGTTGCTGGCGCAGGAGGGTGCGCAAGTCATCATTAACGGGCGCTCTGAGACATCGGTACAACAGGCGATCGCAGACATCCAGACAACCACTGGCAAAACGGTGTCAGGCTTTGCTGGTGACCTGACACAGGCAGAGGTTGCACAGAAACTCGTAACAAGCTATCCGGACATTGATGTGCTGGTGAATAACCTCGGTATCTTTGAGCCTAAAGACTTTGAAGACATTGCCGATGCCGACTGGCAACGTTTTTTTGATGTGAATGTACTGAGTGGCGTGCGTCTTGCCCGGTTATATCTGCCGGCCATGAAGCAAAAAAACTGGGGACGTATTGTATTTATTTCGAGTGAAAGTGGCGTACAGATTCCACCGGAGATGATTCATTATGGCATGACGAAATCTGCACAGATTGCAGTTGCCCGTGGCTTGGCTGAAGCCCTCGCTGGCACGCAGATCACTGTGAACAGTATTTTGCCGGGGCCGACCCGTTCGCGTGGTGTGGGTGATTTCGTCGAGGCGCTGGCGCAAGCCGAGAACAAATCACAGGAGGCCTTTGAGCAGGAGTTCTTTGAGCATGTAAGGCCTACTTCGCTGATCAAACGATTTGCCACCACTGAAGAGGTTGCTAATCTGGTTGCCTACATTGCCAGCCCATTGGCATCCGCGACGACTGGTGCGGCCTTGCGTGTTGATGGTGGTGTGATTAAGAGCGCATTTTAGAAAGCTATATCGTTAGAACGATGGCTTGCCACTTACTTTGGCAAGCCATTTTCTTTTCTCATATTAGAGTCACTCGGGTGACTCCACACAGAATGCATGTTATGGTTGTTCAGGTTAAATTTGAAAAGCAGGTAGAATTTGATGTGGTTATTTAAGCGAGCCCATTCCTTCGATGTCTTGTCGCAGCATTATGGGGAGCGCTATAAATGGATGATACTGATCATCATCGGCATAGGGACGATTGCCGGCGTGTTATGTACTTCCAGTTTTAATGTGGCGGTGCCTGCATTGACCAGGACATTTCAACTGGGGCAAGACCAGGTGCAGTGGGCAATGACGGCTTTCCTGGCCGCGATGACGATTGCCATGCTGCCTGCGGCCTGGTTGCTTGAGCGGTTTGGTTTGCGCCGGGTCTTCATGGCGGCCTTGTGGCTGCTGATTGCGGCCAGTATTGCCGGATTCTATGCGCAAACGTTTGTGCACGTGGTGTTGACGCGAACGGTGCAAGGGGTGGCCACCGGGGTATTACAGCCTTTGGGCATCATGGCGTTGATGCGGTTATTCCCGCCGCATATCCAGGGGCGTGCCTCGGGTATCCTGATTGTGGGGATTGCTTTTACCCCGGCGATTGCGCCCTCTATCAGTGGCTGGTTACTGGATCAGTTTGGCTGGCGTGCCATCTTTCTGCTGGGTGTGCCATTTGCGATGCTGGCCCTGATTGGTGCCCGCATCTGGCTGCCTGCACCGCGCAAGCATGAAATCAAGCCTTTTGACTGGCCTGGTCTGGGCTGGCTGTCTGCCGCCACCATCAGTTTAATCGAGTTTGTGTCCAGTTTGCACCATAGCGGACTGACTACCGCCTGGACCTGGGGATATGCCACGCTGCTGGTCGTTTCCATGATCTGTTATGTGCGGCATGCCCACAGCCTGCCGCATGCCATTATCCAGTTGCACCTGTTTTTCAAGCCGACGTTCAGCCGCGGCACTTTTGTCGCGTTTGCCTATGGCTTTGGCCTGTTTGCCTCCACTTACCTGATTCCCGTGTTTTTACAAAATGCCATGGCCTACAGCGCAACGGATGCCGGGCTGTTATTGTTACCTTCTGGGATTGCGCTGGTACTGACTATTCCTGTTGCCGGACGCATGGCAGACAGGTTTTCGCCCAGGCGGATTACCCTGGCCGGGCTGGCTGTGCTTGGCGCTTCATTCCTGGTATTTGCACTGGCGGCTGGCCAGATGGCGTATTGGGAAATTGTCGCAGCCACCGTGATAGGCCGGATAGGTCTGGGCCTGATTCTGCCGGCGCTCAATCTTGCAACCTTGCATGAAATGGAGCCGCATCACTTAGGGCAATCTTCTGTGGTGGTGAGTTATGCCAGGCAGTTGGGGGGCGTGGTGGGCGTGACCATGATGGCCGTGTTTATGGAATGGCGGGAACAGGTGTTAGGCGTGATTGTGCCTGGTATTTTTAAAGCCTATGCACAGGGTTTTTTGTTGCTGTCTATGGTATTCGTGCTGGCGATGATCGTGGCCGTGGGCATGAAGGATGCCAGGCGCTAAGCAACGCTGTGGCAAGCAAGGTGCTATGAGGATTGGTGAGGTCATGGCAGTGTCAGCGGCAAACGCATGACACTGCCATGACTAAAGAAAATTACTTCTCGACGAAGGCTTTTTCAATGACGTAGTCGCCAAGCTCACCGATACGTGGTGAGACCTTGAAACCACGTTTGTCCAGCATGGCGGCGGTGTCAACCAGCATGGCCGGGCTGCCGCAGATCATGGCGCGGTCGGTTTCCGGGTTCAGCGGTGGCAAGCCGATGTCTTCGAACAATTTACCGCTTTCCACCAGATCGGTCAGGCGGCCCTGGTTTCTGAATGGCTCGCGCGTCACGGTTGGGTAGTAGATCAACTTGTTTTTGACTTCTTCGCCAAAGAATTCATTATTCGGTAATTCTTTGGTAATAAACTCTTCGTAAGCCAGTTCATTGACATAACGTACGCCGTGGATCAGGACAACTTTCTCAAAGCGGTCGTATACTTCGATATCCTGGATCAGGCTCATGAATGGTGCCAGGCCAGTGCCGGTAGAAAAGAAGTACAGGTTTTTACCCGGCTTCAAATCGTGTGTGACCAATGTACCTGTTGGCTTGCGACTAACTAACAATGGGTCGCCTACTTTCAAATGCTGCAAACGTGAAGTCAGCGGGCCATTCGGCACTTTAATACTGAAAAACTCCAGGTGCTCTTCATAATTTGGGCTGGCAATACTGTAAGCGCGTGTCAGTGGCAGGCCATCTACTTCCATGCCAATCATGACAAACTGGCCGTTTTCAAAACGCAAACCTGGGTCGCGAGTGGCCTTGAAGCTGAATAAGGTGTCGTTCCAGTGATGAACGCTCAAAATCGTTTCGGTGGAATATTTTTTATTACTCATGTCTTAGTCTTTTACTCGCCACTAGGCAAAGGGTTTGAATTTAAAAGGGTTTATTATAGCGCAGCTGTCAGTTGCGGCACGACTTCAAATAAGTCAGCGACCAAGCCGTAATCAGCAATCTTGAAGATTTGTGCTTCAGGATCCTGGTTGATCGCTACGACCACCTTGCTGTCTTTCATGCCGTAAGCATGCTGGATGGCGCCGGAAATACCGACCGCGATATACAGCTCAGGTGCGACGACCACACCGGTCTGGCCGACTTGCAGGTCGTTAGGCGCATAACCTGCATCCACGGCGGCACGGCTGGCACCAATTGCTGCATGCAGTTTGTCCGCCAGTGGCGCGATCACCTGGGCAAACGCATCGGCACTACCCAATGCACGGCCACCGGAAACGACGACTTTGGCGGCGGTCAGTGCCGGGCGCTCGGATTTGTTAAAGGCTTCGGCTACCCAGCGGCTGCCAACTGGTGCAGCTGGCGCAGCAACCGTTGTAATTCCGGCAGCATTCCCTGTGGCTGCGGCGGCAAATTTGCTGCCGCGTACGGTCAGTACCTGGGTTGCATCACTGCTTTGTACGGTAGCCAGCACATTGCCAGCGTAAATGCCGCGCACATAAGTGTTGGTATTCACGATTTCCAGCACGTCAGACAGCATGTTGACATCCAGTAGCGCCGCCACGCGTGGCAGCACATTTTTGCTGAAGGCACTGTGTGCGGCCAGCACCACGTTGTAGTTGGCTGCCAGTGGTACGATGATCTCGGCCAGGTGTTCTGCGGTCGGGTGCTGCAGAGCGGCATCACTAGCGACCAGTACACTGCTGATGCCTTGCAAAGCCGCTGCTTGAGCAGCCAACGCGTCAGGCTGTGCGGCTGCAATCAGGACGTCAACCGGTTGTTGCCACTGTTGCGCGGCAGTGACGGCGCGCGCAACTTGCTCATTCAGGTGCTGGCCGTTATGTTCGGCAATAATGAGTGTTCTCATCCGATGATCCCTTCGTGCGTACGCAATTTGCTCAATAACTCATTCACATCTTTCACCATGATGCCGGCAGGGCGGGCAGGTGGTGTCGCGACTTTAAGTTGCTGCACATTGTGTGTCAGGGAAACATTGAGTGAGTCCAGTGGAACATTCTCCAGTGGTTTTTTACGTGCCATCATCAGGTTAGGCAGTTTGACGTAACGTGGCTCGTTCAGACGCAGGTCAGCGGTAATCACGGCTGGCAGGCTCACTGCCAGGGTTTCTGTACCGCCATCGATTTCGCGGACCACGGTTGCCTGGTTGCCTTCAATGGTGAGTTGGGAAGCATAAGTCGCTTGCGGCAGTTTCAGCAAGGCCGCCAGCATCTGGCCGGTCTGGCCGGCATCATCATCAATCGCCTGCTTGCCCAGTAAAACCAGGTTTGGCTGTTCGCGTTCAACCACGGCTTTCAGCACTTTGGCCACACTCAGGGAGTGCAGGGTTTCCTGTGTCTCAACCAGCATGGCGCGGTCGGCACCCATGGCCAATGCGTGACGCAAAATATCCTGGTTTGCCGCCCCACCAATGGTGACTGCCACGATTTCTGAAACGATGCCTTTTTCTTTCAAGCGGATGGCTTCTTCAATGGCATTTTCATCAAACGGGTTGATACCCATTTTGACGCCGTCAATATCCACGTTTGAACCATCGGCTTTCACGCGGACTTGAATGTTATAATCAACGACCCGTTTGATCGCTACCAATACTTTCATAGAAACAGTGCTTTCATAAACGTTTGCTTTATAGATGTTCTAGCTCGTAACCGAGCATTTTAAGCCAGCTTGTAATATTTATTAAATTGATTATTATAATATTATATATCTATTTTATAGATCGATTTTGATGCGGCGCAAATGCCGGGCAATCCTGCTAACTTCTCATGAAATATACCCTCAGGCAACTGGAGATATTTGTCGCCATTAGTCGCACTGGCAGCGTGTCACGTGCCTGTGACCAGTTGGCATTGTCGCAGTCTGCTGCGAGCACGGCACTGATTGAACTGGAAAAGCAATTCGGCATCCAGTTGTTTAACCGGGTCGGTAAAACCCTGCGTATCAACGAGACCGGGCAGCAGTTACTGCCCAAGGCGGTTGAGTTGCTGGACCGGGCGCGTGAAATAGAGCGCATGCTGCAAGGGCAGCAAGGCTATGGGCACCTGAAAATTGGCGCCACACTGACCGTGGGTAACTACCTGGTCACATTGCTGGCAGCCAAGTTTCTGCAGCAATATCCGCAAAGCCATATTCAGCTGCAGGTGCAAAATACCCGTACCATTGTCGAGCAGATTGCAAATCATACCTTGGATTTGGGTATGATAGAGGGCGAGTGCAACCAGCCGGATATTGCCGTGGCGCCATGGATTGCCGATGAACTGGTGATTTTTGCGGCACCCACGCATCCGCTGGCAAAAGCCGTGCAGGCAGGCAAAACCATACAAAAGACTGATTTGTTATTGCAACCGTGGATTGTGCGCGAAAAAGGTTCAGGCACGCGTGAGACGTTTGACCGTGCATTCAGGCAAGACTATTCCAGGCTAAATATTACGCTGGAACTGGAGCACACCGAAGCGATCAAGCGGGCAGTCGAGTCCGGGCTGGGCATAGGTTGTATTTCCCGGCTGGCACTCAAGGATGCCTTCCGCCGCGGTAGTCTGGTGCCGATTGAAAGCCCTGGTTTGCAGTTTCACCGGAATTTCTATTTTTTGTGGCATAGGCAGAAATATCAAACGGGTGGCATCCGCCAGTTTATGGCGTTTTGTGAGGCGTTCACCCAGGGGGCGACGCGTAGCGACCTGATTGATATTCCGCCTGTTGCCTAATCTCGTTGGAGGAAGCATGGAAAGAGATATCATGGAGTATGACGTGCTGATTGTCGGTGCAGGCCCTGCGGGCCTGTCGGCAGCCATCCGTCTCAAACAGCTGGCACAAGCGCAAGGTCAGGAGCTGAGCGTGTGCGTACTGGAAAAAGGTGCCGAGGTCGGCAGCCATATCTTCTCCGGGGCGGTACTGGATCCCAGGGCGCTGGATGAGTTATTGCCGGAGTGGAAATCCCGGGGTGCGCCACTGAATACGCCGGTGAGTAAAGATACTTTTGTGGTGCTGGGGCAGGAAAAACACTGGACTGTGCCGGAATGGTCTTTACCGCCCTTGATGCGCAATCATGGCAATTACATCGTCAGCCTGGGCGAAGTCTGCCGCTGGTTAGGGACCACAGCGGAAGAACTGGGTGTGGAAATTTATACCGGTTTTGCCGCACAGGCTCCGAGCTACGACGAGCAGGGCCGCATGATAGGCGTGATTACCGGCGATATGGGCCTGGACAAACAGGGGAACCCAACCGCCAATTACACCCCCGGTATTGAAATTCGTGCCAGATATACGCTGGTGGCTGAAGGCACGCGCGGTTCGCTGACCAAGCAACTGGAAGCACGTTACGGCCTGCGTGCGGCTTCCAGCCCGGCCAAGTATGGCCTGGGGTTCAAGGAAATCTGGCGCGTGAAGCCGGAAAACCATCAGAAAGGCCTGATAGAACATACCCTGGGCTGGCCGCTGGATGCCAATACCGGTGGTGGCGGATTCCTCTATCATCATGGCGAAAACCTGGTATCGGTCGGCTATGTGGTGCACCTGGATTACAGCAATCCCTATCTGTCACTGTTCGATATTTTCCAGACCTATAAAACACACCCGAAATTGAAAGCCTTGCTGGAAGGCGGTGAGCGTATCAGTTACGGTGCACGCGCCATTTCCGAAGGTGGTATCCAGTCCCTGCCTGAGCTGGCCTTCCCGGGCGGGGCATTGCTGGGGTGCAGTGCCGGGTTGGTCAATGTGCCTAAAATCAAGGGTAGTCACTATGCAATGAAGTCCGGCATGCTGGCGGCAGAATCCGTGTTTGAAGCCATGCAGCAGGGCGCGCCGGAAATCCTGGCCAGCTATCCGCAAAAGCTGCGCGATTCCTGGATCTGGCAGGACTTAAGCGCCGTACGTAATGTGAAGCCATATTTGTCCCGCTGGGGCACTTGGGTAGGCAGCCTGCTGGGCGGGGTGGAAATGTGGTTGTCGAGCTGGGGCGTGACCTTGCCGTGGACCTTGAAGCATACCATTGCAGACAATGCCACTTTGGCAGAAGCCAGCCAAAGCCGCCAGCTCGTGTATGCCAGGCCGGATGGTGTGCTGACATTTGATAAAGCCAGTTCGGTCAGCTTGTGCAATATTGGTCATGATGACCAGCAGCCTTGCCATTTGAAACTGACCGTGCAGGATATCCCGGAACGCGTGAATTTACCCAAATATGCCGGACCGGAGCAGCGGTATTGCCCGGCAGGCGTGTATGAATTTATTGCACAGGAAGGCAAGGAAGTCTTGCAGATCAATGCGCAAAACTGCATTCACTGCAAAACCTGCGATATCAAGGATCCGACCCAGAATATTATCTGGGTGCCACCGGAAGGCGGTAGTGGGCCGAATTATGTGTCACAGTAATGTGATCTTGCAATTGAAAAGCCACAGTGCGGACTGTGGCTTTTTTGTGTGCGCGCTTCCACGCGATTGACCTTGGTCAGCGTTTCTGCGTCAACGCAATAAACGCCGCAATCCAGCCTATCATGGCGGAAGACAGTAAAATCAGCCCGCCGATATTGACCAGGTGGAAGACCAGCTGAAAATCGCTTTGGTAATTGTTGGCCAGCAACTGTACCGGTTGCTTGAGGCTCCACACAATCGCAAACATCAGCGCAACCGCAACCAGGCCACCGCCCAGGCCATAAGCGCTGCCCATATACAGGAAAGGGCGGCGGATAAAACTGTGTGTGGCACCAATCAGCCGGCTGACTTCAATTTCTGCTTCATGCGTAAGTACCTGCATGCGCACGGTGTTGCTGATCACGGTAATCATGGCGATACCCAGTAATGTGGCAAAAATCAGGGCAATACGTTTACCCAGCAGCAGCATGGAATTCAGGCGTTCAATCCACACGCTGTCAATGACCACTTCATCTACCTCGGCGCGGGATTGCAACTGCGCCTGGACGGGCTTGGCCGTTGCCGGGTGAGTGTCAGCCAAGGTAATGAATAACGCATCCGGCAACGGGTTTTGCGGCAGGTCAGCTAATAAGTCTTTTTGTGAAAACTGCTGCCCCAGTTGCTTGATTGCGTCTTCCTTGGGCACAAAGCGTACTTCTTTTACCTGCGGCAATGGCTGGATGTCGTTGATCAGGCGTTGAATGACATTGCCATTCAATGCCGGTTTGAGGAAAACACTGATTTGCGCATCCTGCTTGATCGAGCGCGATGCATCCTGCAAGTTATCCAGACCGACAAACAGCAAGCCGGGCAAGGTCACGGTAATGCCGATGACCATGCAAATGGTCAATGTGTTGAGCCAGTGTGTCTGCAGGCGCTGCAGTACCAGCTGGATGGCAAGGATATGTTGATTGAGCCAGTTTTTCATGCGGTCATTCTCACAAGATGCCAGCCTGTGCCGGCATCGCACTGATGGTTTGCTGCTCTATATGCAAGGTTCTGTAAGCGATGGTGCTGACCTGCGCGACATCATGCATGGCGATGATCACGGTCACGCCGACATCGTTAAACGCTTTCAGCAGTTGCATGATTTCCAGCGAGGCGGTTTTATCCAGGCCACCGGTGGGTTCGTCAGCAATCACAATCGAAGGACGGCTGACCACCGCACGCGCAATCGCCAGTCGTTGCTGCTCACCACCGGACAAGGTAATCGGCATGGCTTTTTCCTTGTTCAGCAGGCCTACTTTATCCAGCGCGGCACGCACGCGGCGTGCGGCATCCTCACCGGTAATGCCCTGTATGCTGAGTGGTAGGGCGACGTTGTCAAAGCTATTGCGGTCATACAGCAGTTTATGATCCTGGAACACCAGGCCAAAGCGGCGGCGCAGATAAGGAATAGCATTGGGATGCAGCTGGCTGATATCCTGTTCATTGATCAGGATATGGCCGGAGGAGGGCGGCTCTATGCCTGCCATCAGTTTAAGCAAGGTACTTTTACCGGCACCGGATTGCCCGGTGACCAGTACAAAATCGCCTTTTTCTATGCTGAAACTGACCTGGCGAAATAAGTGCGCGCTATTGGGATAGCGCATGCTGACATTATTAAATGAGATCATGGTTTAAGGCGATCCGGCTTAGTCATCAATCAGGGCATCAATAAAGTCGCTGGCTGCAAACGGGCGCAAGTCATCAATGCTTTCACCTACGCCAACAAAACGTACGGGAATGCTGTGGGTGGATTGACCGCTCAAGTGCGCAATGGCCGCAATCACTCCCCCTTTGGCGGTGCCGTCCAGTTTGGTCAGCGCCAGCCCGGTGACACCCAGGGCATCATTAAATGTCTTGAGCTGGCTGACCGCATTCTGGCCGGTGTTGGCATCCAGCACCAGCAGGATTTCGTGCGGTGCGCCTGGCAGGGCTTTGTCAATCACGCGTTGTACCTTTTTGATTTCATCCATCAGGTGTAGCTGCGTGGGCAAGCGGCCCGCCGTATCAGCAATGACCACATCGATTTTCCTGGCGATGGCAGAATTCACTGCATCATAAATCACAGCAGCCGGGTCGCCGCTCTCTGACGCAATCACATGCACATTGTTGCGTTCGCCCCACACTTGCAACTGTTCGCGTGCGGCGGCACGGAAAGTATCACCAGCCGCAATCAGCACGCTGTGACCCTGTGCTTGCAGGTATTTTGCCAGTTTACCAATGGTGGTGGTTTTGCCTGCGCCGTTGACGCCGACCATCATCATGACATAAGGCTGGTGCGTTGTGACATCCAGCGGAGCCTGCAAGGGGGAAAGCAGTTCCAGCAGCGTGTCTTTCAGGGCTTGTTTCAGCGCAATGGTGTCCTGCAAATCCTGCCGTTTGACGCGGGCGCGCAATTGTTCCAGCAGGTGTTGCGTGGCGTTGACGCCGACATCCGAAGTCAGCAGGATGGTTTCCAGTTCCTCGTAGATATCTTCATCAATTTTGCCACCGCCGAAAAGGGCACTTAGTTGACCACCCAGTTGCTGGCGGGTTTTAGAGAGGCCATTTTTGAGGCGCTGGGTCCAGCTTAGGGCGGGCGCTGCTTCAGGGGCAGGCGTGACAGATTCGGTTTTTTTGGCAAATGGATTGAACATGGCAGGTGAAAACTCGGTAATATGCCTATTCTAAGCTGAATCGATGTTTATCGCCACGGCCAGCATGGAAAGCATAGGGCGTGCCCGTCCGGCTCTCCTGGCGAACCAGGCCGTCTGTCCTTCGGTCACACCACTGTTTTGTAAACTGTTCCCATAGTGATTTCAACATGATAAAACGACTTTCTTCCCCCCTGTCCCCAGCCTGGTTATTGGCTGCATTGCTGCATGTCTGTGCGGTGCAGGCAGACACCGAGATTGTACAGGCCACGCTTGGGAATGGCCTGAAAGTCATTGTGCAGGAAGACCATAGAGCACCAGTGGTGGTGTCTCAAATATGGTATCGCGCCGGTTCGCTGGATGAAGTGAATGGTAAAACCGGTGTGGCGCATGTGCTTGAACATATGATGTTCAAGGGTACCAAGGATGTTCCGGCAGGACAGTTCTCGCGCCAGATCGCGGCCGCAGGTGGCAAGGAAAACGCCTTTACAGGCAAGGACTATACCTGTTATTTCCAGCAGCTGGAAAAGTCAAAATTGCCGTTATCGTTCCAGCTGGAAGCCGACCGCATGGCGAACCTGCAAATTACCGATGCCGAATTTGCCAAGGAAATTGAAGTGGTGAAAGAAGAGCGCCGCTGGCGCACGGAAGACAAGCCACAATCACGCGTCAGCGAGCAGTTTGATTCCCTGGTCTACCGCGCCCATCCCTATGGTCGCCCGGTGGTCGGCTTTATGAATGACCTCGACAATATGACGGCCGAAGATGCGCGTGAATGGTACCGTACCTGGTATGTGCCGAACAACGTGACGGTGGTGGTCGTGGGTGATGTGCAGGCAGCAGAGGTATTTAAACTGGCCGAGCAGACGTTTGGCAAGCTCGCTGCCAAACCGTTGCCGGTTCGTAAACCACAAGTGGAACCCGTGCAGATTGGCGAGCGGCGCGCCATCGTGAAGGCACCGGCCAAGCTGCCTTATTTTGTGATGGGATTTCATGTGCCTGCCTTGAAAAATGGCTCTGCTTACAGTGAACAGGATTGGGAGCCTTATGCGCTGGAAGTCTTGTCCAGTGTGTTAAGTGGCAATGATGCTTCGCGCCTGAACCAGAAGTTGGTGCGCGAGCAGGCAATTGCGCTGGATATAGGCGCCGGTTATGACGGTACCAATCGTGGCCAGGCCGCCACATTTGAGATTGCGGCTTCCCCCAGTGAAGGCGTGTCGCTGGAGACTTTGCAGCAAGCCATTTGGGCACAACTGGACGAAATTAAAAACCATGGCGTGACGGCAGCAGAGCTACACCGCGTGAAAGCGGCCGTGATTGCGGCAGATGTGTATAAGCGTGACTCCATGTTTTACCAGTCCATGCAGATCGGGCAATTGGAAACCATGGGTTACCCGCTAAGCTTGCTGGAAAGAAACGCCGCACGCGTGCAGGCAGTCACTTCCGAACAGGTACAGGCAGTGGCGAAGAAATACCTGTTGCCGGACCAGTTGAACCTGGTCACGCTGGATCCGCAGCCGATTGACACGAATGCCAAACCAGCCGGTCAACCGCATCAGCATTAATCTCTCATTCACAGATCATTCCGCATGGCAAATAATGTAGGAAACAACATGAACGCGTTAAATTTTTTGAAAATCACCTTGCTGGCGTTGCTGCTGCAAAGTTATGCAGTAGGTGTGTTGGCCGGTGTGAATATCCAGCACTGGACCACCGCACAGGGCAGTGACGTGTATTTTGTCGAGAATCATGGCTTGCCCATGATGGATATCAGCGTGAACTTCCCGGCTGGCAGTGCCTATGATACTGCGCAAACTTCAGGCCTGGCTGGCGTGACGCATCATATGATGGCATTGGTGGCTGGCGGCCTGGATGAAGAAACGCTGACCAACCGCTTTGCCGATATTGGCGCCGTACTCGGCAGCAGCTTCGATGCAGACCGTGCCAGTTTTAGATTGCGTACCCTGACCAGCGAGCAGCAAGGGGCACTGGATGCTTTCAGCCTGGTGCTGCACCGGCCTGACTTCCCTGAGACCGTATTGAAGCGCGAACAGGCGCGTATTGTCGCTGGCCTGCAGGAAGCGGAAACCGAGCCGGACAGTATTGCCGAGAAAGCCTTTATGCAATCGCTGTATGGCACGCATCCTTACAGCCTGGACGAGGGCGGTGAAATCGATACGGTACCCGCCTTGGCTGCAACGCAATTACGCCAGTTTTATCAAAGTCATTACACGGCTAAATCCGCGGTGATTGCCATGATGGGTGACCTGACCTTGGCACAAGCCAAACAGATTGCTGAACAGCTAAGTGCGGGATTGCCCCAAGGCCCCGCCGTAGCGCTGGTTTCCGCCGTGGCCCCTCTCAAAACCGCCAGCCTGAAAAAAATAGCGCATCCTGCCTTGCAAGCACATATCCTGCTTGGCCAGCCGGGCACCAGGCGTGGCGATCCTGACTTTTTTCCGCTGTATGTGGGTAACTATATTTTAGGCGGGGGCGGTTTTGTGTCTCGCCTGACCGAAGAAGTGCGTGAAAAACGCGGCCTGGCCTATAGTGTCTACAGCTATTTTATGCCGATGGCTGCGTTGGGGCCATTCCAGATTGGTTTGCAGACCAAGAAAGCACAGGCAGGCGAGGCCTTGGAACTGGTAAAGCAAACCGTACAGGCGTTTGTGGACAAAGGCGTGACCGAACAGGAGTTGCAAGCAGCCAAGGATAACCTGATCGGCGGGTTTCCCCTGCGTATCGACAGCAACAGTAAAATCCTGGAATACCTCAGTGTGATTGGTTTCTATCGCTTGCCGCTGGATTATCTTGACAGTTTTAACGCAGAGGTTGCGCAAGTGACGGTGGAGCAGGTCAACGATGCATTCAGGCGGCGCATACATCCGGAACGGTTTGCTACGGTGATCGTGGGTGCAGAATAAGCTGTTGGCAAAACAAAAGCCGGTAAATTACCGGCTTTTTTGTTGATGAGGCCCTGTTACAGGGTAGGGAGTCCCGTGCGCTTTTTGCGTGCCAGCAGGTAGTATAAAAACGCGCCCAGCAGGTTCAGGAAGAAAATCACCAGGAACCAGACCAGCTTGTCTTCGTTCTGGTTGGCCAGGCAATCCACCAGCATCCAGATCCAGAATAATGTCAGCGCCAGTGCAATCACGCCGCCCAGCAAACCAAACCCCAGTAAATATTCCATGCGCTATTCCCTTTGTTCGTTGCCTTAAATGATAGCACGATCTGTTTGCGCGGCACCAAAACGGGCACAGATTGAAGGCAAGGACCCACTCATGTCGTCATGGACCATGAACCCTTTATAATACGGCTTTGCCGTTGTTCATCGATTGAATACTATTCATGAATCAAGTTCGTCTTAATGCTGGAATTTGGCGTAGCCGGATACTGAAATTCCCTGATGCGGAAGGTTTGCGCCCGACCTCGGACCGCGTGCGCCAGACCCTGTTTAACTGGCTGGGCCAGGACCTGACCGGTAAAACCTGCCTGGATTTGTTTGCCGGCACCGGTGCATTGGGGTTTGAGGCACTGTCACGTCATGCGCGACAAGCCACCTTGCTGGAATTTGCCAAGGCGCCTTTTCAGGCCTTATTACAGAACCAGCGCCTGCTTGGTGCGACACAGGCCGATATCCGGCAAGCGGATGCCTTGCAGTTCCTGGCGCAGAACCTGCAGCGGTACGATGTGATTTTCTGCGATCCGCCTTACCATAAACAGTGGCTGGATAAGTTGTTGCCGCTACTGGCAGCACACCTGTCCGCAGAGGGCTGGTTGTATGTGGAGGCCGAATATGCGTTAAAATCCGACGGGCAGTGGCAAGTGGTGAAGTCCGGCAAAGCCGGGCAGGTGTTTTATCATTTGCTGCAGCCGGTGCAGGCATTCGCCTGATCCATGCGCCTGTCAGATGGGGAAAAAGGTGTAATGAATAAAGTCAGAGTAGCAGTCTATCCGGGAACATTTGACCCGATTACCCTGGGGCACGAAGATATCGTGCGCAGGGCCGCCAGCCTGTTTGACCAGGTGATTGTGGCCGTTGCCGGCAGTACCAGCAAACAGACCTTGTTCAGCCTGAAGGAACGTGTCGCGCTGGCACAATCCGTCTTCACCGACAGCAATATCCGCGTGATGGGGTTTGATGGTTTGCTGATGCAGTTTGTACAGGCACAAGGCGCCCAAATGGTGATCCGCGGCTTGCGTGCGGCGAGTGATTTTGAGTATGAGTTCCAGCTGGCGGGCATGAACCGCAAACTGTACCCCCGGCTGGAAACCCTGTTTATGACGCCGGCAGAAGAATTCATGTTTATTTCTTCCAGCCTGGTGCGCGAAGTCGCCCGCCTGGGCGGTGATGTAAACCAGTTTGTTTCACCAGGCGTTGAAACTGCGATCAAGCAGAAACTGATGGTGTGAATACATGGCCTTGTTTATTACTGACGAATGCATTAATTGCGATGTGTGTGAGCCGGCATGCCCCAACGAAGCGATTTCCCAGGGCGAAGAGATTTATGAGATTGACCCGGAATTATGCACCGAGTGTGTGGGTCACTTTGATAAGCCACAGTGCCAGCAGGTCTGTCCCATCAGTTGTATTCCGCTGGACCCTGACAGGCGTGAGACGCATGAACAACTGATGGACAAATATTTACGTATTACCCGTGCGTAAAGATAGCGGTACACATTAATAAAAAACAATTTTTCAAGGAACCCCCCATGCGAATATTACATACCATGTTGCGCGTTGGAAATTTACAGCGCTCTATCGATTTTTATACCGGCGTGCTGGGCATGAAGCTGATCCGCACCCAGGATTACCCGGATGGCGAGTTTACCCTGGCATTTGTCGGCTATGGCAATGAATACCAGAATACCGTGCTGGAACTGACGTATAACTACGGTAAAACCAGTTACGAAATGGGGGGGGCCTACGGGCATATGGCGATTGAAGTCGATGATGCGTATAAAGCCTGTGAACTGGTGAAGGCCAAGGGCGGTAAAGTGGTGCGTGAGGCCGGGCCGATGAAGCATGGCACCATTGTCATTGCGTTTATCGAAGACCCGGATGGCTACAAGATAGAGTTTATCCAGAAAGGCACCATCGAGTATCCGGAGCATGTCTAACCGCGCGCACTTGCTGGAGGCTGTGACATTTGCCCAGGCCGGTGATTGGGATGCTGCGCACCAGATTGCGCAGGATTACAGCGATAGCACGGCCAACTGGATACATGCCGTGTTGCATAAAATTGAAGGCGATACCTGGAACAGCAAGTACTGGTATGCCCGCACCGGCGGGCACCAGTATGAGGATTATGCGGCAGATATCTCGCGTGAACTGAGCGCAATCAGGCAGTTTCTGGAGTCTGTATAGCTTTTGTTTTTCATGGATGAGGGCTGGTGTCAGTCTCTGTCCGTTGATGGCCGCTGGTAAAAATTCCCCACAGGGATTGCAAGAATAAGCCAATAACGGCACCGCTGGAAAACAGCATTACCACCACTATCACGCACATCCACAATAGAAAAGCATCTTGCTGCCATACGCCGTCCAACGATTGCCAGGTATCCAGCAGGTGCTTAAACAATGTGCGTTTTTCCATAATGATATCCCTCCCTCCTTGGCTGTCGGCGATTATGCAGACGTTTTCTGAAGATATTCCGCAATAAACTGCCGGGGGTCAATTTTCAGAATGGTGCCGATGTGTATAAATTCGGTAAAGTCCACCCTGCGCTCTCCACGCTCGTATTTTGAGACATAGCTTTGCGGCTTCTGGATTTGACGTGCCAGTTCAACCTGTGTCAGGCCGGCAGCCAAACGTGCATTCACCAGCATTTCCCTGAAGAGTTGATAATTTTGGCTGTGTATAGAGCTTGGCATAGCCAAAATTAAATAACCCGTTATAGAATATCCCAAAACGGGTTTTTATGTATTGGCTGACCTTGTACGCAAGCCTGCCAGTATTTATAAAAATATCAGGTAAATGGATGACGGATAGTAAGGGGAGGATATGAAACCAATAGCAAAGAAAAAACTGCTGAGTGATCTGTATGCGAATGCCCAGATTCATCAACGCATTGCGTCTTACCTGTTCAATGTGGTTGCCAGGGATAAAACCCTTGCAGCACGGACTGACCGGCTTGCCGAAAAATTCCAGCACAGGGCTATTAAATACTATGAACGGGCCAGGGCGCTTGAGTGCCTGGAGATTGACGTCATCCGGGACGCTGGCTTTTAATTGCATCTTCCTGGGAGAGATGCCATGAAACAGGGCAAGCTGTGCTTGCCCTGTTTCACCGGAGGTCGATCACCCCATTAATGCAGGTGGTCTTTTTCCCAGGCTTTGATCTGCTTTTCGGCCTCATCTTTGCTGATGCCATAACGCTCCTGGATTTTACCGGCAACCTGATCGCGCTTGCCTTCAATGACATCCAGGTCATCATTGGTCAGCTTGCCCCATTGCTCCTGCACTTTGCCTTTCAGTTGTTTCCAGTTACCCTCGAAAATATCTTTATTCATGCCGGTTCTCCTAAGATTTAAGATTCATTCTGTCGGTCATGGGACCTGTAGGCATCTTAAAGGCTACCATTCCGGGATACAGTCGGAGAATCGCGCAATCATGCGTCGGAGTTGACTGACAGTCCTGTGCCACAGCCAGTGACCGGCGAAAGTGCCAGCAAATATTTGCTTAAACCTGTTAAGATACGGGCATGAGTCACGGTTCATTTTCTGCATTCAAACACGCGCTGGCACAACGCCTGCCTTACGAGTTATGGATAGGCTGGCGCTACACGCGGGCCAAGCGTAACAACCATTTCATTTCGTTTATTTCGCTGACCAGCATGATAGGCATCGCTCTGGGCGTGATGGCGCTGATTGTGGTGCTGTCCGTCATGAACGGTTTCCAGGACGAATTGCGTCAACGCATCCTGGGTGTGGCGTCACATATAGAAGTGCGCAGTTTTGACGCTGGCCTGCCTGACTGGCAGCATGTGCAGCAGCAGATTCAATCCATTCCGCCCAAAGCCTTTTCCAGTCCGGTACAAGGCATGGCGCCTTATATCATGGCGCAGGGCATGCTGACACGCGACCAGGCTGTGCAGGGTGTGCTGATTCGCGGGGTATTGCCGGTGCAAGAAAGTGCCGTTTCCGAGCTGGCTTCTCAGATGAAAGTCGGGCAACTGAATGCGCTGCAGGCCGGCAAGTTTAATATTGTATTGGGGGCAGACCTGGCGCAGGCGCTCGGTGTGCGGCTAGGCGAGAAAGTGGTGTTGATGGCACCGCAGGGCCAGGTGACACCGGCAGGTCTGGTGCCGCGCATCAAGCAATTTACCGTGAGCGGGATTTTCCAGGTCGGTATGTATGAGTATGACGCCGGGCTGGCGTTGATCCACATGGACGACGCAGCCAAGCTGTATCGCATGGGTGACCAGGTATCCGGCATACGCTTGAAACTGGCGGACCTGTTTATGGCAGACCGCGTCAGCCGCGAGCTGATGCAGGCACTGGGGCCCAATTACTACATTACCGACTGGACGCAGCAGCATGCCAATTTCTTTAAGGCGATCCAGATGGAGAAACGCGTGATGTTCATTATCCTGGCGCTGATTGTGGCGGTGGCGGCGTTTAATATTGTGTCTACCCTGGTGATGGCAGTGACAGACAAACGGGCCGATATCGCCATTTTGCGAACCATGGGTGCCACGCCACAGGCCATCCGCCGCATGTTTGTGGTGCAAGGGGCGATGATAGGTGTGATCGGTACGGTTTCCGGGGCAGTGCTGGGCGTGTTGCTGGCGCTGAATATCGAAACCGTGGTGCCGTGGATAGAGCGGACTTTCAATGTGCAATTCCTGTCCAAGGATGTGTATTACATCAGCGATTTACCTTCCAAACTGATGTGGTCGGATGTGACTGCGATTGTGTCGTTATCCATTATCCTGAGCCTGGTGGCGACGCTGTACCCCAGTGGCCGCGCTGCTAAAATGAATCCGGCAGAGGCATTGCGTTATGAGTAATATGATTTTGCAGTGCCAGGGGCTGGCCAAGACATATGAAGGCCTCGATACATCGGTACTGACAGGGGTGGATTTGCAACTGGCAGCAGGCGAACATGTGGCCATTGTCGGGACGTCCGGCAGCGGAAAAAGCACTTTGCTGCATTTGCTGGGTGGGCTGGATGCGCCTACGCACGGCAGTGTGCAATGGTTAGGCAAGCCGCTGGCATCATTGTCCGAAGTCGAAAAAAGCGCCATGCGCAACCAGTACCTGGGATTTGTGTACCAGTTCCATCATTTGTTGCCGGAATTCAGTGCACTGGAAAATGTCGCCATGCCCTTGTTTGTCCGCCGTATTCCGCGTGCGCAGGCATTGGCGCAGGCAGAATATTATTTGTCGCAGGTCGGTCTTGCCCATCGCTTGCAACATACGCCAGGAGAGCTGTCAGGCGGGGAGCGCCAGCGGGCTGCACTCGCCCGTGCGCTGGTGACACAACCACGCTGTATACTGGCAGACGAGCCTACCGGAAACCTGGACCGGCAAACCGCGGAGCAGGTATTTGAATTACTGTTGCAGATACAGTCCCAGCAGGGGACAGCGCTGGTGGTGGTCACGCACGATTTGTCACTGGCGGCCCGCATGCACCGGCAATATCATCTGCAGGATGGCCGGTTGCAAACCATAGAATGTCATCCTGAGCAGGCCATTTCTTCGGTATAACCGCATTCATGCTGCCAGGCGCGACAATCGGGTTGTTGTTTGGCGTCTGGCTGTTTCAGCAACAGCCGCAACTCTGGTCTGTCACCGTTTGGCTGGGCTGGCTGGCCGCCTGTGCTGCCAGCGGGCTGATAGCTACGCACGCACGTTTCACCCACGCTGTTTTACATCCTTACGCTGAAATCCTGCGTAAACTCTGCATACTCCTGTTAATTGCCTGCCTCGGTTTTGCCTGGGCGCAGGGGCGGGCCTGGTTTCGCTTGCACACCCAGTTGCCAATCGCGTGCGAGCAGCAGGTGATTGCGGTGCAAGGCGTGATCGTCAGTGTTCCCGAGCGTGATGCACATGGACAGCATGTCGATGTGGTGATTGAGCGTAGCTTCAGGGCTGATTGCCCGTTACCTGGGCGGGTGCGCCTGCATCTTTATTATCAGTCACACCGTGGGGATATCAGCCAGTCAACGGACGTCTTGCCGTCATTGCAAGCCGGCGAGCGCTGGCAATGGCATGTCAGGCTCAAGCGGCCACATGCCACCAGGAATCCCCATGGCTTTGATTATGCGGCATGGAGCCTCGCCAACCAGATAGGTGCCAGCGGAACCATTGTCACGCGCGCACCCATGCGACGGTTACAGGCGCTGGTCTGGCAGCCGTCGGCGCTGATTGCGCGCTGGCGTACGGTGGTAGGAGAGCGGATTGAGCGGGTATTGGGTGCTACCCCGCAGAGTGCCGTTGTACGGGCGCTGGTGATCGGGGATGACAGTCAGATATCCAGGGCAGACTGGCAGTTATTTGTGGATACCGGCATTAACCACCTGGTATCGATTTCCGGCTTGCACATTACCATGCTGGCCTCGCTCGGATATATGCTGACCGGCTGGATATGGCGTTTGCGGCCAGCATGGTCGCTGCGGTTACCGTCGCGGCTGGCTGCCAGTGCTGGCGGGGCCTTGGTGGCCATTCTCTATTCTGCCCTCGCCGGGTTCTCCATTCCGACACAACGCACGCTGTTCATGCTGCTGACCATGGTTATCATGCTCAGCTGGAAGCGGCAACTGCCATTCCCGTGGATATTGAGTGCTGCCATCTGGGTGGTGCTAGTCCTGGATCCCTGGGCCGTGATGGCGCCCGGTTTCTGGTTGTCATTTGGCGCCGTTGCAGTGTTGGCTTTTGCCATGAGCGGGCGTTTGCGACCTGCGCGCTGGTGGCAGAGTGCCTTGCAGACCCAATGGGTGGTTACACTGGCGTTTGTGCCGGTGCTGATGCTGATGTTTAACCAGCTTTCGCTGATTTCGCCGCTGGCGAACGGGCTCGCTATTCCGCTGGTCAGCGTGGGCGTCGTACCGCTTGCCATCGCTGGTGCAGTATTGCCGCTGGACTTCCTGCTGCAATTCGCGGCGATCCTGTGGGAATGCTGCGCGCACGGCCTGCACTGGTTACGCCAGTTACCGGGGGCGGTCTGGTATGTGCCTACACCGCCCCTGTGGGCCTGGGGCATGGCCATGCTGGGAACCCTGGCCTGGTTAATGCCGCGTGGATGGCCCCTGCGCTGGGCTGGCTTGTTATTGTGGTTGCCGCTGGGGTTACCTACGCAACCATTGCTGCAACCTGGCCAAATGCAAGTCACTGTGCTGGATGTCGGACAGGGTCTCAGTGTGCTGGTACGAACTGCCCGCCATACGCTGCTTTACGACGCTGGCCCGGCATACAATGAAGAAAGCGATGCCGGGCAGCGTATCGTCCTGCCTTATTTGCGGCATCTGGGTGTGCGACACCTGGATATTGCGGTGATTTCACATGATGATAATGATCATGTCGGCGGCATGGCCTCTGTGCTGGCCGGGGTACCTGCTGGCAGCCTCCTGAGCTCACTGACGCCGGACGCCAGTTTTTTCCGGCAAATGCAATCTGCTCCTCGTGCGGCTCCTTTGCCACATTATGCCTGTCATGCCGGCCAGCAATGGCAGTGGGATGGGGTGGTGTTTCTCGTATTGTCCCCGGCCAGGGAGGTGAACGCAGCAGTGAAAGACAACAACAAAAGCTGTGTGTTACAGGTGAGTTCTGCGCATGGTAGCCTGTTGCTGACCGGAGATATTGAAAAAGAGGCTGAGCGCTGGTTGCTACAGTCAGCGGGTAGCGCATTGGCTTCCAGTGTCATGACCATGCCACACCATGGCAGCAAGACCTCTTCAACAGCTGGCTTTGTTGCCGCGGTTCAGCCACAAGTCGCGATTGCAACAACGGGCTACCTTAACCGCTTCGGCCACCCCAAGGCGGAAGTCGTCGCACGCTACCATGTACGGGACAGTCAGGTATTACGTTCGGACAGGCATGGTGCCGTTCTGATCGACTTCCTCTCGGGATCTGTACCCACTGTGCGCAGCTGGCGGCAAATCGAGCCCCATTACTGGGAATTGTAACGTGGTGGATACCGGACAAAACTTGCCCTGACGGCTGGTTAACGCTAAAGTAGCGGAAGTTTAAAAACAACAGGAGTGTTTGCTGTGTGGGAAATCATTTTAGCGGCCGGATGGCCAATCTGGCCCCTGATTATTGCTTCAGTGATTGCACTGGCAATTATCGTGGAACGCGCCTGGGCGCTGCGTTCTTCAGTCGTTACCCCTGAACAGCTGCTGCCTGAGGTGCAGAACTGGCTCAAGCAGGGCGGTGTCACCCGTGAAACCCTGAGCCGCCTGGAGGCGCACTCCCTGCTAGGTAAAGTATTTGCCAGTGCGTTAGCCAATGCCAGCCATTCCCGTGAAGTGACCAAGGAAGCCATTGAAGAAACCGGCCGCGCGGTGGCGCACAAACTGGAGCAATACCTGCCGACACTGGGCACGATTGCAACAGTTGCCCCTTTGCTTGGTTTGCTGGGCACTGTAATCGGGATGGTGGAACTGTTCGGTTCGTTTACCAATAGCGGTCACGATGTCGCCCAGTTTGCGCGTGGTATTTCTGTCGCCTTGTACAACACGGCGGCCGGTATTGTGGTGGCCGTGCCCTCCATGATTGCCTATCGCTATTTCCGTAGCAAAGTGGATGGTTTCCTGGTGGATATGGAGCAGCAGGCGGTCAAGCTGGTGGAGATTATCCACGGCGACCGCGGTTAATCGTTAAGAAGGCCAATGTATGAATTTCAAGCGCGGTATCCGGGACGAAGAGCTGGAAATCAACTTTATTCCACTGATTGATGTATTGCTGGTGATTATTATCTTCCTGATTGTCAGCGCCACATTCTCACGGACCAGTGAACTGCAAATCAACCTGCCGACGGCGGAAGCCAATGCCCCGCAGGAGAAACCATTGACGATTACCGTCGAAGTGGATGCGAATGGCAAATACCTGGTGAATGGCAAAGAGGCAAATGGGGCAGTGGTGTCTGAATTATCAGCAGCCTTGACCCAGGCCGGTGCAGCAGGGCCATCGGGTAAGGAACCGACCATTATTATCAATGCCGATGCCAAGGCCACGCACCAGTCCGTGATTAATATCATGGAAGCGTCGCGCATGGCGAACTACACCCATATTACTTTTGCGACACAGGTGAACGCCCGCTGATGGGGCGCTGGCAACACCATCATCTTGTGATCCGCTTCCAGGCCCGTCACTATTGGCGGGCTGTTTGTTTTTAGTCTGTCCGAGGGCCGCATGGCGCGAAAATCATCTTCTGAATCAGTGACTATTACCCAGCCGACGCTGTTATACAAACGCCTGTTTGCATATGCCTGGCAATATAAATTGCATTTTGTCTGGTCCATGATCGCCACGGCGGTGCTGGCTTCCAGTAACACCGTGTTCCTGGCGATGATCAAGAAAGTGACCGATGAGGGCTTTACCAGGACATCTGCGGAGCAGGCCTATATATTGCCTTTAATGCTGTTCGGCTTAATGTTGATCAGGGCGATCGCGAGCTTTTTCTCGGTATACAGTTTGCGCATCGTGGCGCGTAGTGTAGTGGAAGTATTGCGCAAACAAGTCTTTGCCAAACTACTGATGCTGCCAGTGAGTTTTTTTGATAAAAATTCCAACGGCTTGCTGGTCTCGAAAATGACGTACGATATTGAGCGCTTATCGACTGTTGTGACCCGTTCCGCACTGAATGTCCTGTGTGACGTTTTGACGGTCATCGGCCTGGTAGGCTATATGCTCTATTTGGACTGGCGCTTGACCCTGATTTTTGCCGTGGTGGCCCCTGGTATGGGAATGTATCTGGCGCGCACCACACCAAAATTGCGTGCAAATGCGAAAAAAGTACAGCAAGCGGTGGGCGAGATTACCAAAACCGCCGAGGAGGCCATTGCGGCCCAGCGCATAGTCAAGATTTTTGGCGCGCAAACTTTCGAAAACGACCGGTTTGGCGAGGTAGTTAGCCGCAACCGGCGGCTGGAATTGCGTACTGCCAGAATCTCGGGACTGAACAGCCTGATGATTGAGGTGTTATCCGCCGTCTCCTTGGGGCTGGTGGTGTACTACGCATTGTCGCAGTTCACTATTGGTGAGTTCGCCGCGTTTGTGGGTGCCTTGATGATGCTGATTGCACCGATCAAGCATATTGCCGCAGCCAATGAGGATTTGCAGATAGGCCTGGCTGCCGCCCAGAGCGTGTTTGGCGTGCTGGATATTGAGAATGAGGTGGATCGTGGCCATTACCAGGTTGCACGTGCGCGCGGGGCGTTGCGTTTTGAGCAGGTGTCGGTGCGCTATCCGGAAGCCAGGAAAAATGCTTTGTCTGCCTTGAGTTTTGATATTCAGCCGGGTGAGAAGGTCGCCCTGGTCGGGCGTTCCGGTAGCGGTAAAACCACGCTAGTCAATTTGCTGCCACGCTTTTACGAATCCCAGCAGGGCAAAGTGTTGCTGGATGGCGTGGATGTCAACAATTACCAGCTGGAAAACTTGCGTGCCCAGTTTTCGCTGGTGAGCCAGGACATCGTGTTGTTTAACGACAGCGTGTTTAACAATATTGCTTATGGCGCCTTGCGCGATGCCACTGAGCAGGAAGTGATTGAAGCTGCCAAAGCTGCCAATGCCTGGGAGTTTATCCAGCAGATGCCATCAGGCCTGCAGAGTGAGATCGGTGACCGGGGCGTGCGTTTATCAGGCGGTCAGCGCCAGCGTATTGCGATTGCCCGTGCCATCCTGAAAAACGCCCCTATCCTGTTACTGGATGAAGCGACTTCGGCACTCGATAGTGAGTCCGAGTTGCATGTACAGAAAGCGCTGGACCGTTTGATGCAGAACCGGACGACCATCGTGATTGCCCACAGGCTCAGCACCATTGAAAACTCGGACCGGATTTTTGTCATGGATCACGGCAAAATCATGGAGACAGGTTCGCATCAGGAACTGCTGGCGCTCAATGGCTATTACAACAAGCTCTACCACAAACAGTTTCAAGACGACTGATGTGGCAGCAATGGTTTGAACAGCAATGGCAATCCACCGGCTGGGCCCAGATCCTGCTGGTGCCGGTTTCCTGGCTGTTTGCACTATTGGCAGGCCTGCGGCGATGGTGTTATCGCCGGGGCATATTAGCCAGTACGGCGCTGCCGGTGCCGGTCATCGTTATCGGCAATATTTCGATTGGTGGCGTAGGCAAAACGCCGCTGGTGATTTATCTGGCCAGGCAACTGCGTGCGGCTGGCTATCATCCGGGCATCCTGAGCCGCGGCTATGGTGGCCAGAAAACCGGGGAGGTATTGCCTGGGAGTGATCCAGGGGAATATGGCGATGAGCCGGTGCTGATTGCCGGGCGCAGTGCTTGTCCGGTATATGTCCATCCGTTGCGGGTGGAGGGTGGCCGGGCGCTATTGCAGGCTTACCCGCAAACGGATGTGCTGATTTGTGATGATGGCTTGCAGCACTATGCCTTGCAGCGTGATGTTGAAATTGCCGTAGTACAGCGGCCACAAGGCTTGGGCAATGGCCGTTTGCTGCCTGCAGGGCCGCTGCGTGAAACGATCCGGCGCTTGCGGCAGGTCGATCTGGTGGTGGAAACCGGGCAGCTGCCCCTTACCAAAGTGTCCCGGCCGACATTCCAGCAATCTTTGCAAGCAGGTCACTGGACCGCCGTGCCGGATTTTTCCACCCAGACGACGCTGGATGCTCTGTGCCAGCGCCCATTGCTGGCTATTGCCGGCATTGGCCACCCGCAACGATTTTTCCAGTTGGTACAGTCCATGGGCTTACCCTGTGAAACGCAAATCTTTGTCGACCATCATGCCTACACTGCAGCAGACTTTGACGAAGTGATAGGCAAAAAAACCATTCTGATGACGGAGAAAGATGCCGTAAAATGTCGGCATCTCGGTTTGACGGATGCCTGGTTCTTGCCAGTAGAGGCTGTGCTGGCGCCGGTCGGGCATGCGCAATCATTGACAGACTGTGTGATCCGCCTGTTGCAACAACGTGAAGGAACATCGAAATGAACGCCAAATTACTGGAAATTCTGGTTTGCCCGGTGACCAAAGGGCCACTGGTGTATGACAAGCAAAAGCAGGAGCTAATCTCCAGGAGCGCCCGCCTGGCCTATCCGGTACGGGACGGTATTCCGGTCATGCTGGAAGAGGAAGCGCGCCGGCTGGAAGAGCACGAATACACAGAGTAATCCATCATGTTCAAAGTAGTGATTCCTGCCCGCTTTGCCAGTAGCCGCCTGCCGGGCAAGCCTTTGCTGGATATTGGCGGCAAACCCATGGTGATACAGGTGGCCAGCCAGGCGGCAAAAAGCCAGGCGGGCGAGGTGGTGATTGCCACCGACCATGAGCCTGTTATGCAGGTGGCCAGCCAATACGGGATCCTGTCTGTCATGACACGGGCCGATCACCCCTCAGGCACGGACCGGATTGCTGAAGTGGTACAGAACATGGGCTGGCCTGACGAAACGATAGTTGTCAATGTGCAAGGTGATGAGCCGCTGATTGACCCTGTGCTGATTAATGAAGTGGCCCAGGCCCTGGCCAAAGACACGCAAGCGGTCATGGCCACTGCCTGTCATCCGTTTCATGATGCGGTTGCGTTTGAAAACCCCAATATTGTCAAAGTGGTACTGAACGCCAAAGGGCAGGCCCTATATTTTAGTCGGGCCCAGATTCCCTATCCGCGGGATGCCGAATATCGTACAGACTTGACGGCTTACCGGCATATCGGCATTTATGCCTACCGGGTAAGTTTCCTCAAGCAATATGCCAGTCTGCCAGCAACGACACTAGAAAAAGTGGAAAGCCTGGAGCAGTTGCGGGTGCTGTATCATGGCTACCAGATTGCCGTCACCATCACCGCGCATGCTCCGGCGAGTGGCGTGGATACCGCTGAAGATTTAGCGGCAGTACGTGAGATATTTACCAGTTCAGTGCATTCACTGTAAATAGCTTGTGATGCCAGAATCCAAAAGCCTCATTTTAGTGAGGCTTTTTTTACTTGGATAGGCAGCTTGAATAGCTGCGCAGGCAACTTAAAGCCGCGTCAGGTCCTGAAAATGAAATAAACCGCGCCCATCATGCATAAGCCGGCCCATAAATAATCCCATTTCAGCGGTTGCTGCATATACATGACGGCAAAAGGAATAAACACAATCAGCGTAATGACTTCCTGCAGGATTTTTAACTGTGCCAGGTTTAACTGGCTAAACCCGATGCGGTTGGCGGGAACCTGCAAGGAGTATTCAATCAGCGCAATGCCCCAGCTGACAATAATGGCCAACCACAGTGGTTTCTGATGCAGGTCTTTCAGATGGCCATACCAGGCGAATAGCATAAACAGATTCGCAGCGGACAGCAGGAGTATGGTTTTAATCAGAACCAGGGACATGATGGCAAAATGGTAACAGAGAGGAAGGAGCTGGCGCTTGTTCCGGACCGGGCAGCTGGATACCTCCCCGGCCATATGCAGTTATTTCAGTGAATGATTAAATGGCCTCTTCACCGGTTTCGCCGGTTCTGATGCGGATCACTTGTTCAATGGGCGTGACAAAAATCTTGCCGTCACCGATTTTGCCAGTGTGGGCCGCTTTGATAATCGCTTCAATGGCGTTATCCAGCATATTTTCGGCCAGTACCACTTCTACCTTGATTTTAGGCAGGAAGTCCACTACATACTCGGCACCGCGGTAGAGCTCAGTGTGGCCTTTCTGGCGGCCGAATCCTTTGACCTCGGTCACGGTGAGCCCGTTGACGCCAATGGCCGACAAGGCCTCACGCACTTCATCCAGCTTGAATGGTTTAATGACGGCTTCAAGTTTTTTCATATCTGCTCCGTGTTTGAGTCGTTTAATAGTTTACGCAACCGCTGCTTTTTATTCAAATTCAACTATCATTCAAAGGCAAGGTTGCAGGTAATGGGGTAGCGACGGTCTTTACCGAATCCGCGTTCCGTAATGCGTACGCCCACCGCGGCCTGCCTGCGTTTATATTCGTTACGGTCAATCAGGCGTGTCACGCGACGGACATCGGTTGAGGTGTAACCCAGGCTGATAATGGCTTCTATGCCCAGGTCTTTTTCCACATAGGCTTCCATAATGGCATCAAGGATGTCATAAGGCGGCAGGCTGTCCTGGTCGGTCTGGTCTGCGCGCAGTTCGGCACTGGGTGCACGCGTGATAATTCGTTCTGGAATGACCGGGCTGAGGCTGTTACGGTAGCGTGCCAGTTTGTAAACCAGTGTTTTCGGTACATCTTTAATCAGGGCGAAGCCACCTGCCATATCACCGTATAAAGTGCTATAACCAACGGCCGTTTCGGACTTGTTGCCGGTGGTAATAACCAGGCTGCCGAACTTGTTACTGATGGCCATCAGCAGCATGCCGCGGATACGTGCTTGCAGGTTTTCTTCCGTGGTATCAAATGCCTTGCCGGCAAACTCTGTTGCCAGCGTATCGCAGAAACCATCAAACAATGGCTTGATAGGCAGTACGCTGTATTCAACCTGCAGCAGCCTGGCCATTTCCGCGGCATCTTCCACGCTGATGCCCGCAGTAAATTCTGACGGCATCATCACAGCCTTGACGCGCTCCTTGCCCAGGGCATCCACAGCAATCGCCAGGGTCAGGGCAGAGTCTATGCCGCCAGAGAGACCCAATACCACAGCGGGGAATCCGTTCTTCCGCACGTAATCTTTCAGCCCCAGTTGCAGCGCCTGGTAAACCGCAGCTTCCAGCGGCAAATGGGTGGCAACATCTGCTTTTACAGGCTGATGTTGCGCCAGGGGCAGGTAACCCAGGCAATCCTCGAACATGGGCAGTTCCAGCATCAGTTCACCACGGTGGTTCATGCAGAACGAGGCGCCATCAAACACCAGCTCATCCTGCCCGCCGACCATGTTTGCATAAACCATGGGCAGGCCGGTTTCCTGGATGCGGTCGTGCAGTACCTGGTAGCGTGTCTGCTGCTTGTGCATGTGGTAGGGCGAGGCATTCAGGATCAGCAGGAATTGCGCGTCTGCCTGCAATGCCTGCAGTGCCGGGCCAGCTTCCCAGATATCGGCGCAAATGAGGATGCCGTAGCGTGTCCCATGCCATTCGAATACCACAGGCAGGTCGCCTGCTTCAAAATAACGTTCTTCATCAAACACGTTGTAATTTGGCAGGTGGTGTTTGTGGTAGGTGGCTTGTATGCGGTTTGAGTGAATGACGGAAGCGGCATTATAGCGCTTGCCGCCTACTTCATGCGGATGGCCGATAATCACCGCCATCTCGCCAGGTAGTTGTTGTGCCAGCCATTGCAATGCCCGCTGGTTGGCGGCATAGAAATCCTGCCTGAACAGCAGGTCTTCAGGCGGGTAGCCGCACAAAGACAGTTCCGGTGTCAGTAACAGGTGCGCGCCTTCAGCGTATGCCTCGTTGGCAAGCGCCAGAATGCGCTCTGCATTTTTCTGCATGGCACCCACCATGCTGTTCATCTGGGCAATTGCAAGTTTCATGCGTGTGACCGTGGCCAGTTAATATTTGCCGCCAGCCGCCTTGATTAATTCCACCATGGCAGGATTCTGGCCTTTGAGCGCGTAGACGTAGGCGGTTAAGCCATATTGGTCGCGTGTTTTGACGTTGGCGCCATGGCTGAGCAGCAAGCTGGCCATGTCAGGAGAGTTTGTACTGACTGCCAGATGCAACAGCGGCGTGCCTTCACTGTCTTGGTGGCTGACATCGGCTTTGCGCTCAAGCAATGCCTTGGCAACCTCTTTCTGGTCTTTTTTGACTGCCCAGGTGAGCGCGGTCCACTCCTGCTCGTCTTCTTCCTCTATGTCGGCACCATGCTCGAGTAAATAAATCACTGCCGGGGTATGGCCTTCGCGGGCGGCAATCATTAGCGCAGTCGTACCCAGCTTGTCTTTCAGGTTGGGAGCTGCGCCTTGCGTCAGAATGGCAGTGATGGTGGGGACGTCGCCACTTTGGGCAGCGTACATCAGTACGGTTTTACCGTCACTGGCGCGCACATTGGCGTCGAATCCTTTCGCGATGATCATACCCACGATTTCACTATAACCGGAGGTGGCCGCCAGGCCGAGCGCACTCCAGCCATCAGGATCGCGGACTTTGACATCTGCGCCTTTTTCCAGCAGCACCTTGACGGCATCTAGGTTGTTTTTCTTGGCCGCAAACATGAGGGCGGTCCAGCCGCCCCGGTCTTTGGCGTTCAAGCTGGCGCCATGGTCTAACAGGGTGAGGATGACCTCGGCCTGGTTTTTGCGGGCAGCGTACATCAGCGGCGAGATCTGGTCTGCATCTGTCACATTCGGGTTGGCACCGCTTTTAAGCAGCGCCTTGACGGTCATCAAATCGCCTTTGGAGGCGGCGACCAGCAGGTAGGGAATATCTGCACTGCTATCCGCCGGGGATTCATTCAGTGCCGACTTGTCTATGATGGTTGTTTCGTCAGGGCTGCCCTTGTTTTTGTGCTTGCTGGCAGCCTGGGCTGTCAGCGACAATCCCAGCAACAGCACTGCGCTGCACTGCAACAGGCGGAACCAGGTCATTGTCCGGGAAGAAGGCTTCATGCTGTCTCCTGAGAGGTTACTTACCCGCACGTTGAATGGCCGCCAGTACCGCTTCGCCCAAACCTGCAGGAGAGTCGGCGACTACGCAGCCAGCCGCTTCCAGCGCGGCAATCTTGTCTTCGGCACGGCCTGAGCCGCCCGAGATAATCGCGCCGGCATGGCCCATGCGCTTGCCTTTGGGAGCGGTCAGGCCGGCAATGTAGGCTGCGACTGGTTTGGTCACGTGATGCTTGATAAAGTCCGCGGCAGCTTCTTCATCGCTGCCACCAATTTCACCCACCATGATGATCGCTTCCGTTTCGGGGTCTTTCTGAAAGAGTTCCAGGCACTCAATAAAGTTCAAGCCTTTGATCGGGTCGCCACCAATGCCGACACAGGTCGTTTGACCTAAGCCGAGCGCAGTGGTTTGGTGCACCGCCTCATACGTCAGCGTGCCGGAGCGGGAAACCACGCCGACTTTACCGCGTTGATGGATACTGCCAGGCATGATGCCGATTTTGCATTCGTCCGGCGTAATCACGCCCGGGCAGTTTGGCCCGATCAGCTTGGTGCCATTGGCACGCAGGGCGGCTTTTACATTCAGCATATCCAGCGCCGGGATGCCTTCGGTGATACAGACAACCAGTTCAATGCCGGCATCTGCGGCTTCCAGGATGGAATCTGCTGCAAATGGTGGCGGTACGTAAATCACGCTGGCATTGGCCTGGGTTTCTTTTACGGCTTCGCGCATGGTGTTAAACACGGGCAGGTTCAAGTGTTGTTGCCCGCCTTTGCCTGGCGTGACCCCACCTACCATTTGCGTACCATAAGCCAGCGCCTGTTCTGAATGGAATGTGCCCTGTTTCCCGGTGAAGCCCTGGCACAATACTTTGGTATTTTTATTGACTAGAATCGCCATGACTACACACCTTCACTGACTATTGCTGTATCGGCTATTGCCTTGACTGCTTTCACGGCTTGCTGGGCAGCATCGGTCAGTCCTTCTGCCGAGATGATATTGAGCCCGCTGTCGCGCAGCATTTGTTTGCCGAGCTCGACATTGGTGCCTTCCAGGCGCACCACCACGGGAATGGTCATACCGACCTCTTTCACGGCCGTGATAATGCCGGTGGCAATAATGTCGCAACGCATGATACCGCCGAAAATATTGACCAGGATGGCTTTGACATTCTGGTCCGCCAGGATGATTTTGAAGGCTTTGGTGACGGTTTCCGCCGTTGCGCCACCACCAACATCCAGGAAGTTGGCAGGCATGCCGCCATGCAGTTTGATCAGGTCCATGGTCGCCATGGCCAGGCCAGCACCGTTGACCATGCAGCCGATATTGCCATTCAGGGCAATATAGTTCAGGCCACTGTGATGCGCTTCGGCTTCCTTGGCGTCATCCTGTGACCAGTCGCGGATCTCGGCAAACGGTTTCTGGCGGTAGAGCGCGTTATCGTCAACGATCATTTTGCAATCCAGCGCGACCAGTTTGCCATCGGTGGTGACAATTAGCGGATTGATTTCCAGCAGGGATAAATCGTTATCCTTGAACAGTTTGTACAAGCCTTTGGCCAGTTTGGTGAATGCGGCAATCTGGTCACCACTCAAGCCCAGGCCAAAGGCCAGGTTACGTGCCTGGTAATCCACCAGTCCGTTGAGCGGGTCGCAGACTTCCTGCAGGATCTTTTCCGGTTGGGTTGCCGCAATTTCTTCAATATCCATGCCGCCGGCACTGGAGGCAACCATCACTACGCGCTCAAGGCTGCGGTCTACCAGCATGGACAAATACAGTTCACGTGCAATCGGCAGCGTTTGTTCCACCAGCACCTGGTGTACGGGTTGGCCGTCAGGCGCATTCTGGTAAGTCACCAGGTGTTTGCCCAGCAGGCTGCCAGCCACCGTCTGGGCTTCCAGCGCTGACTTTACCACTTTGACGCCGCCTGCTTTGCCACGGCCACCTGCGTGTACCTGCGCTTTCACCACCCAGGCATCACCGCCCAGCTCTTTGGTGGCGGCTGCAGCGGCTTCTTCGGATTGAACGACCAGGCCGGTCGGGGTCGCCAAACCGTACTTTTGCAGTAAGTGTTTGGCCTGATATTCGTGCAGATTCATGAAGATAAACTGTTTTTGTGATTAAGCTGCTATTTTCGCGCAAATACCCCGGCAACGCCAGACTGCAAATAAAAAAACCGCATGTTCCCATGCGGTTTTTTGCCGTGCCTGTCGTGTACTACAGATCTTGTGCCCAGGCATTGCCATAGATTTTGCCATTGCGTGGCAGGATCAGCATCTGGTACATGCTGACGACCCACATATAGGTGGAGGCCAGACTATAACCGATGCCGCCGATAATGGTCAGCCAGGCAAAGTGCGGTGACCATTTGGTCAGCCACCAAGACATCACGTCCACAATCAGGAAAGCGAACGGGAAAGCAATGGCAATGATTTTGGCCATTTTGGGGACATGCACGGCAAAGCTGAAGATCAGGCCGATAAAAAAGAAGATAAAACTGATGCCAAACAAATGGATATGGGATACACGGGTCAGGCCGCTGATGGTCGCCCCTTCATTCACTTCGGCACGGGCTTTCACTTCTTCATACTTGGTAAAGTCCGGAATACCAGGAATATTGCTGTGGCACATGACACAGTGCTGGGCAAAAATCTGTTTGTAGTGTGATTCCCACTGGTCTTGCGGCGCCCCCAGTTGCGCCCATTTGATAATGTCTTCGCGTACTTCCAGCGGTGCCTTGTCTGACATGGAGCCATTGAGCTTGCTGGCTAGTTTGGTGCCGCTACGGTCACCATAATAGCTATACACAATATCATTGACGGATAAACCGAACTTGCCATCTGCCATCCCGTGCGTCAGCATGATTTGCAGGCCGGCCATGCACAAACCTATGCCTATCACCAGTAAATAACCGACAAACAGGGCTTTCAGCGGCAGTGGCAGGTTGGGAAGGTTTAACCATGGCAAGGGTTGAGTATCTTGTTTCATTACTTTTCCTGATATTCAAAAAGAAATTGCAACGTCGAACGCTTTAAATGCTGGCAAGCATACCATTGCTTGCATTAATTCTGTAATACAAATGCGCCCAAATACTGAACAAGTCGGAAGTGGATAGCTTCCACTGGTATAATCCAGCCTTTCATTTTCCAGATGGTTTCATCATGCGTTTAGTGGTTCAAGGCCCTGCCATCAGCATGGCACATCTCACTCATATTCACGGCCTGATCGGTGGCTATACCCAGTTTGTGCAAATTGCGGAACATGCCTATTACTTGCCCGTGGCCGAAAATGAATATGTAGAGGTGAAAGCCTTTTGTGCTGCACAACAGATAGATTGTGCGCTGGTGGCAGACGCGCACCGCTTGCAGAAAATGGGGCTGTGCGTGATGGATATGGATTCCACGCTGATTTCGATTGAGTGCATTGATGAAATTGCCGACATGATGAACCTCAAGCCGCAGGTGGCCGAAATCACCGAAGCCGCCATGCGCGGCGAACTGGATTTTTCTGCCAGTTTGCGCAAACGGGTCGCCTTGCTCAAAGGGCTGCCAGAAACAGCGCTACAGCGTGTGATAGATGAAAGGTTGAAATTTAATCCTGGCGTCCAGCATTGGATTGAACTCTGTAAACAACAAGGCATTAAAACCATGGTGGTGTCGGGTGGTTTTACCGTGTTTGCCAATTATGTCAAACAAACCCTGGGGCTGGATTATGCCGTTTCCAATACACTGGAAATTATGGATGGCAAGCTCACCGGTCAAATATTGGGCGATATTGTCGATGCACAGCGTAAGGCCGATGAGTTGATCAAGCTGCGTGACCGGCTTGGATTAACTGCCAGGCAGACTATCGCCATTGGTGATGGCGCCAACGATTTGAAGATGATGGCAGCCGCTGAAGTCGGCGTGGCCTACCATGCCAAACCGGTGGTACAACAGCAAGCCAGGTACGCATTGAATATCGTCGGGCTGGATGGTGTGGCAAACTTGTTAATGATATCAGTCTGAGATTTTTTGCCGGATACGGTGCCAATAGTCTGAACGCAGTTTGGCCGCTAACGGGGGTTTTGCTCCGGCATGGCAGGCTCAACAGGCTGTAGAGTGAAGTAAATCATTGATTTATTTTCATTTTTTTATAATTAATGTTTGCTATTGTTGAGTTTAAGGCGCATAGTGTACTCACGCGAAGTTCAAGCATTGTTGTTTTCTCTGGTGTTATCTTTCGGTTCTATCGTTAATCCCGCTACCTTGACCCTCGCCCTAAATAGGGGAAACCCTTTCATTATTTAAGGAAATTCATATGGCAACAGGTATTGTAAAGTGGTTTAACGATGCAAAAGGTTTTGGTTTTATTACCCCGGATCAAGGTGGTGATGATTTGTTTGCGCATTTCTCAGCCATTCAATCTGCCGGTTTCAAAAGCCTTGCAGATAATCAGCGCGTTTCTTATGAAGAAACTACCGGCCCTAAGGGTAAACAAGCGTCGGCAATTCAAATCATTGCCTAAATGCGTGTGTTTGGGTGAGTAACACCCGCTATAAAGCCCGTGTGTACGGGCTTTTTTGTTTTTATTTTAAGGATACCGGATGGCTAAAGAAGAGTTGATTGAAATGCAGGGCGCAGTGACCGAGATATTGCCGGATGCACGTTATCGTGTCACGCTGGACAATGGGCATCGCCTGATTGCTTATACCGGAGGCAAAATGCGCAAACATAAAATACGTATTCTGGCAGGTGATAAAATCACCATTGAAATGTCGCCATACGACATGGAAAAAGGCCGTATCACTTTCCGCCATCTTCCGCCCAAAAGGCCTGTTTAATCTGGCTCAGAATGGCTCTGCGTTTAAATAGGCAAGCTCTGCTTCGGTAAAACCAGCCAGTTTACGTGCTTCCATATTAAAGGGTGGCCGCAGTTTTGGTGCCTGGTATTGCTGGCACAATGCTTCAAACTCGGTGACGATATCCAGGCCACGCTGATCGCATAAATACTGGAACCAGCGGTTACCAATGGCGACATGGCCGATTTCATCACGCAGGATAATATCCAGAATCGCGGCGGCGGCATGGTCACCGGCCTGTGCCAGTTTTTGCTTCAGTGGCGGGCTGGCGTCCAGCCCTCTTGCTTCCATGGTTCTTGGCACCAGTGCCATACGGGCCAATACGTCGGATCGGGTTTTTTCGACCATTTCCCACAAACTGTTATGGCCATCAAAGTCGCCATAACCAAATCCCAGTGTTCGCAGGTGCTCTTGCAGCAATGTGAAGTGATACGCCTCTTCTTTGGCTACCAGCAGCCAGTCACTGTAATAATCCGCCGGCATGCCGGCAAATCGCCAGACAGCATCCAGTGCCAGGTTGATCGCATTGAATTCGATATGGGCGAGCGCATGAATCAGGGCGGCACGGCCTTCGACAGTATTCATGGCCCGGCGCTGGACTTGCCTGGGCGGGACTAATGCCGGACGTAAAGGCCGGCCGGGAATCTGTGTTCCAGCCACTAATTGCAGTGTCGGGTCCAATGGCAAAATACCGGCACGTTGGCTCTCCCACAGGGAATGTACCTGGGTGCATTTCAGTTGCGGGTCACTGAGGGTCAGTGCTTGCAGGGCGAGTGTTCTCAGACAGGGCGTCATAGCACTCGAATTTTACCGTGAACTGGCTGCCCGTGTCGTGTGTTAGCGGATGTTCCAGTCCGGCACTGACGTTGATTGTGGCATTGTGGTGCTCAGCCACTTCGGCAACAATTGCCAATCCCAGGCCGCAACCATTGCCCTGGTTGGGATTCAGCCGGTGAAAACGCTCGAAGATGCGCGCATTCTGTTCCGGAGGAATGCCTATGCCGCTATCCGTGACTTGCAGCAATAAATATTTCCCGGTCTGCCATAACCGGATCTGGATCAGGCCTTGTTTAGGCGTGTACAGAATGGCATTTTCCAGCAGGTTGTTAAGCATTTCGGACAGCATCAATGCATCGCCCAGTACATGATCCTGTTGCGTTTCAATCAGCACCTCGAGCTCGAGCCCTTTGTCGGTGGCGGGTCCGATCCAACGTGCGCATTCTTCAGAAATGATGTCGGTGAGGGAGACTGGCTGCAATTTCAGTTGCGTGGTGGCGGCATCGGTCCTGGCCATACTAAGCAGGCGCTGGATCAAATGCGATAGCCGGGTTGTGCTACGTAACATGAAGTCAAGCGGCTCTTTGATTTCTGCTGGCGGATGGCTGCGTAACGCCAGCTCGGCCTGCGCCTGCAGGCCGGCAATTGGTGTACGTAACTGGTGCGAGGCATCTGCGATAAATTGCTGTTGCTGTTCCTGGCCGGATTTAACCCGTTCGAACAACCCGTTCATGGCTTGCACCACTGGCTGCAACTCCAGCGGGGGCGAGCTGGTGTTCAACGGGCTCAGGTCCCGATAAGACCGCTTGTGCAAGGCATTTTTCAGCCTGTGCATGGGTTTGAGGGAAAAATAAATCCCCAGCTCGATAACGATGGCGGCCAGTATCATCATTAGTACCTGGGGCAGCAGCATCTCTTCCACCATTTCCGTCACCATCATATCCCGCTTGCCCGTAGTTTCTGCCATGCTGATCAGGATATTACGTGCATCGGCTGCCTCGCTGACCGGTAAGGCAAAGGTTACGGCGCGAATAGGCTCGCCTTTGTAGGTACTGTCATAGAACATCTGCTGATTGCCTGCCAGCGATACTGCAGGGAGTGGCAGGTGTGCTTCACCGAATACCAGCCTGCCGTCCGGCCCTGTGACCCGGATGTAAACGCGATCACCTTCGTTGTAGCTGAGCAAGTGGCTGGCGACTTCAGGCAACTCAATGTTGACCTTGTTCTGTTCATCTACCACCACTTCGTCAGCCAGCGCAAAGACGGTGCGCAACAGGGCCTGGTCATAGGCCTGGGTGGCGTAATGCAATGCGCGGGAATAGTAAATGGCTGCTGAAATACCCAGCACGGCCAGCATGGGCAATAACAACCATAAACGCAGCTGGTTTTTAAGCGAGCGTGGTCCCATTACAGATTGGTATGCTCGGCTTCCAGCATATACCCCAGTCCACGTACCGTGCGGATACGGGCGCCACTGGGCTCGATTTTTTTGCGTAGCCGGTGGATATATACCTCAATGGCATTGTCGCCCAGCGATTCATCCCAGTTGCACAGCGATTCCATAATCTGTTCTTTGGCAATGATTTTCCCCATGCGCAGCATCAGGGTTTCCAGCAAATGCAATTCACGTGCAGACAGGGTAATGGCAAGCTCATTAATGCTGGCCAGTTTATTGGGGACATCCAGCCTAAGGTTGCCACATTGCAGGGGGAGGTTATTGCCCAGCTTGCTGCGGCGGATCAGGGCACGTACGCGGGCTTCCAGCTCTTCGAGATGGAACGGTTTGGTCAGGAAGTCATCTGCTCCCAGATCCAGCGCCTGCACTCGGGTTTCCATGTCTTCCCGGGCAGTCAGGATCAGGACGGCGACCGGGTTGGCCTGCTGGCGCAGGTGAGAGAGCACTTGTACGCCATCCATGGCCGGAAGGCCCAGGTCAAGAATCACCAGGTCGTAGACATCATCCTGGATGGCACGTAATGCCTGCTTGCCGTCTGCCACATGATCCACCGCGTATTCTGCCTGTGTGAGTACGCGCACCAGCCCGTTCGCGATGACCAAGTCATCTTCAACAATTAATAATCGCATGGTTTGAACCCATTATGATTGACGCATGCAGTGTACTCCAATTAGCGACCTTTCCTCCTTTGTAAGTTGGCTGTAAGGCGAGCGGCGTATTGTGGCAGCGTGACATGACAGAACGTCATCCGCCGAGCGATAAATAGTTGAAAAACGAGCCAGGAATCAATGAAGGAGCGGTCATGAGAAAAATATGCATTGTATTGCCATGCTTGCTGGTTTCTCTTGCTGCCATGGCAAAACCCGCTGCTTCACCGGAACATGCTGGGATGAAAAAACATCTCAGGACTGCCAGACACGCTGTCGCGCAGCCAGCGGTCAATCCTCCAAAAGAGGTTGACAAAAAAACTGCGCAAACCAAGTAACTGTCATATTGCCGGAGCGTGATGGATTCCCTGCTGTCACGTGCCGGTGATGTGCGGTTTCGTGTGTATCCTCTCACTTAACCACGCGCAAGCGTGGTTTTTTTTATCTGCCGCCAGGCAATATGACCAGATTCTCTCTCACTCAGTGCAACTGGATCACGTCCAGTACACCGGCTTTCATGTCAGGTACCAGCAGGTGATGGCCATCCTGGCTCAAGGCGATATCGGCGGCTGACTGGTAGCCTTCTTTCACCAGTACGGCCTTATGATTATCGACACGATACACTTTGCCGGCTTTCCAGTCGCTGACATAAATCGTGCCATTTGCCTGCCTGACAAGCCCGTCTGCGCCCCCAAATCCGCTGGCGATTTCCTGCAGGCGGTGACTAGCCACGTCATAGTCGTACAAGATACCTGAAGTGAAATCAACAATCAGCAGGTGTTCGCCTTTGGCATCTGCCAGCAGTCCGTTGGGTGCCAGAATACGGGCATCTGCCTGGCCATCAATCAGCAGGGCGGGTTTGCCTTGAGGAGGGATTTTGTACACGGCACCGCCTTTGCCGGTGCCCATGATATCGCCACTGTCACTGACGTAGAGATTGCCATTGGCATCTGCGGCCAGGTCATTCAGGAACTGCGGTATTTGCGGAAATGCGCTGGCCGGGATATACACTTCTGCTTTGGCGGGGGATTGATCCAGTGTGACGCGCCAGATTCTGTTCTTGTCGGCAACGAACAGATCATTGCCAATGATGGTGAGCCCTTTGGGATCGTCCAGGCCTTGCACCAGTACGGCTGACTTGCCGTGGTCAATCACGCGAATCTGGCCGTCGCCATCCTTGCCAAATTCATTGATTTCGGACACATAGATTTTGCCATCAGCCGCCTGCACCACCGATTCCGGGGTCAGCAAACCATTGACCGGGTCCAGACCATGTGCCTGGCTATGACTGCTTACGGATAGCAGCAGGGCGGTTAACAGGCTGGGGATAAAACGTCTACGATTACCTGACAACATAAGGGCTCCTAAAAGAATGCTTTGGGTTGAGATAAAGTATTAATGCTGTTGCACAAGGCCTGGTACGTTTGTACCGGAGCCTGTTCTACCGATTGCTGAAAGGTTGGGCTTTGCTGCAACTGCTGAATCACCTTGTTGAACGCCTGCTGGTATGACTGATGGGTAGAGTATTCAACGTTGTAAGTTAGCCAGCCGCGTGACTGGCCTTCACCTTTCACTGTCATCAGCGGCTTGCCAAGAGCGCTTTCGGCTGCGGGCTGGTTATACACTTTGGCGGTGATTTCACTATAGAAAATGCCGGTTTGCGGGTTATAAAACATATTCGGCTCAATCACGACCAGTGCCTGGCCCTTGGCTTCTGCCTCGCAACTGGATGTTGTGAAGTTCTGTGACTGGAAACTGGATAGCCCGACAGCTTCAGCGGCTTCAGCACGGTTGTGCCAATAGTTCAAATAAGGATGTAAAAGATGTACCGGGTGCTGATAGAACGACTCCGGCACCTGAATCACCAGGGCCGGCTGGCTGACAGCATTAGCGCTTCCCATCCAGCCAAGGCATAAGATGGACAATAATATTCTTTTCATAACTTGCTCCTGTAAATCCCGTCTTGATGACTGAAATGTAAAACGGGTGATGTATTGTGTTCGCCTACGGATAGTCCGCCCAGCCTGGTCATCGCTGGCAATTGCCGCCGGCCCGCAAGTAAGATATGCATGACAGGCGGATGGTTCATGCTGCCTGAATTGTACACGCAGACAGGGTTCTCTGTGGTGGTATGGATGCGATAGGCCTCATGTCAATGTATCCGCCCAGATGTTCTGGGCCCACGCCTGGGCATAATCCCCTTCCTGGGAAGAGGCATGGGTAGAAACACCACCGCCTTCAGCAGATACCATGGACTTTTTCGCCGGGTCGTAGCGGTACACATTGGCGACATGCATGGCTTGCTTGTCATCGACAAAGCTGTAACAGGTGTTGGCAAACACCGGCAGCGGATTGGGCGGCATGCCTGCCTGGATATCGATAATCGCCGCTGCGCAGATTTTGGCCTGGGAAGTCGCCATGTGCGCTGATTTTGGCAAGCCTGCCGAAATGCTGTCGCCTATGATATGCACCTCACTATGCGCACTGGAGGCATAGGTGACAAAATCCACTTCACACCAGCGCTGGTCGACATTGGCCAGGCCGGCATTCTGTGCCACTTTGCCAGCCAGTTGCGGCGGAATGACATTCAATACATCCGCCTGCACGGTTTCGAAATCTGTCCTGACGGTTTTGCTGCCGGTTTCCAGCTGGATAATCTCACTGTTGTTGTGATATTCAATGATGTCTTTGTATGCGCCCTGGAAACTCTGCAGGAACAAGCCTTTTTTGGAGGTGATGTCGGCATTGGCATCCAGGATAATGACTTTACTGCGCGGCTTGTGCTGCTGGAAATAATGTGCGACCTGGCAGGCACGTTCATAAGGGCCGGGCGGGCAGCGGTAGGCCCCTTGCGGAATGGTCATGGCGAATACGCCTCCATCCGGCATGCTCTCCAGCTGCTGCCGCAGCAGCAACGTTTGTTTGCCGGCTTTCCAGGCATGTGGAATCTCTGTGACCGGGGATGTCATGCCCGGAATCCGGCTGTAGTCAAAATCCACGCCGGGCGCCAGGATCAAACGGTCGTAATGCAGGCTGCCGCGTGCAAGTGTGACCTGTTTGTTCACCGGGTCAATGGTGGTTACCGTATCCTGTATCCACTGCAAATCATGTTGTTTGCGCGAGAGTGCATAAGAAAAGCTTAACTCATCCATTGTCCGGCTGCCACCCAGCACCAGGTTGCTTTGCGGGCATGAAATAAACTGCGGGTTCGGCTCGACAATGGTGACCCGGAGATTGCCCAGGCTCCATTCACGCAGGTATTTGGCTGCGGTCAGCCCGGCAAAGCCGGCACCTATCACGACCACATGGCCCAGTGGCGGGCGGCTGGCGCGGGCGAAAGCCGGCATCCCGTAAAAGGCCAGGCCGCCATACATGACCGAGCGCACAAATTGCCGGCGAGAAAATGTCTCGGCTGCTGATGCAGATGTGTTGTTTGTCATTATTGCGCTCCCTGAAAGGCCTGGTGAGGGGCTGTTAAGGGTGTTTGTCGCGGTTGGGCGGCAAAATAAGCGGCGAGTGCAATGATTTCGTCATCTGTCAGGCCCCTGGCGTGCTGATGCATGACTGTCGCAGGAATCGAGCCGTTTTTGAACCCCTGCATACGCTGGATAAAATAGTCTTTATTGAGCGCTGCCAGTGTCGGTGTACCGCCCAGGCTGTTCCCTTGTGGTCCATGGCAGGCAGCGCAGGAGGCGGCCAGCGTGGTGGTGACTTGGGCGGTGCTGTCTTGTGCATGCAATGAAGCTGCCCATGAGAGGCCGCAAACCAGTGCCATGCCGATATGCAATCGATTCATCATTCCCCCGGTATTGTTGATTTAGTCCATTATTCTGGAAACAAGGCCATGGTGCACGTGACCGCAGTTACATTATGCCCAATGTGCATGGCTATAGGGCCCTGGCAACTTTTCCTCCAATAAAAAACGGCCATGCGCTTACATGACCGTTTTTATTCACTTGGTTGCCAGCCTTAATGCCTTAATCCTCGTAGGTGAAGCACTTCTCTTCCTGGCAGCCATCGTCTTTGGTCCCCAGTTTGGTCAGCAATTCAACCATTTTGGGGTCGTTTTCTTCCCGGAAGTAGCGAATCAGTGAGACATTGTCTTTCAGTTTTTTGTTTACATCTACCCCTACCGAAGCCAGGTATTTCAGCAATTCGACGTCACCGATAAACGCGGCCAGGTGAAATGCGGTATTGTGGCTGGTCGGATGCATGTAGTCTTTATCTGCACCTTTGGCAATCAGGTATTTCACGACCTCCAGCTGGCCTTTGGATGCCGCCATTTGCAGGGGCTCCCAGGCAAAGAACTTCTGGTTAACCAGTGCAGGATCTGCTTCAATATACTTCTTGACCACTTTCATATTGCCGTCAGTGATAGCGCTGCTAAACTCCATGTATTCATCATCTGACAGCGCAAATGCGTTCAGCGCAAATGACAATGACAGCAAGGCCAGTAAACATTTAAATAATTTCATAATTTCTCCAAACACCTGATTTCATTTTTTAATTAACGTTGATTGCTAACCCACAAACTTGCGCGCATTACGGAACATACGCATCCATGGAGCCTCTTCCTGCCAGTCGTCCGGATGCCATGAATGCTGCACTGTCCTGAATACACGCTCAGGATGCGGCATCATAATGCTGAATCGACCGTCGGTTGTGGTAAATCCGGTCAGCCCTTGTGGCGAACCATTCGGGTTAAACGGATAAACCTCTGTTGGCGTTGACGCATGATCTACAAAACGTACGGTTGCCAGTTGCTGTTTTAACACATTTGTGACTGCGTTGGCATCAGTAAATTCCGTAAATCCTTCACCATGTGCCACAGCGATCGGCATCCGGCTACCTGCCATGCCATGGAAGAAAATAGAGGGTGAAGCCAGAATTTCCACCAGCGAGAAACGTGCTTCGAACTGTTCCGACTTGTTACGCACAAAATGTGGCCAGTGTTCGGCGCCCGGGATAATGCTGTGCAGGTTGCTCATCATCTGGCAACCGTTACAGACGCCCAGCGCAAATGTATCAGCACGGTTAAAGAAGGCACTGAACTCGTCGCGGGCACGGCTGTTGAACAGGATGGACTTGGCCCAGCCTTCGCCAGCGCCCAGCACGTCACCATAAGAGAAGCCACCACAAGCCACCAGGCCGGCAAAATCCTTGAGGGATACGCGGCCACTGATCACATCACTCATATGCACGTCTACGCTGTTGAAGCCAGCGCGGTCAAACGCCGCTGCCATTTCGGTCTGGCCGTTGACACCTTGCTCACGCAAAATCGCCATATTCGGGCGTTTGCCGCTGTTGATATACGGCGCAGCGATATTATCGTTGAGGTCAAATGTCAGTTGGGCATGCAAACCGGCATCATCGGCGTTGAGGAGGCGGTCATATTCCTGTTGCGCACAGATCGGATTGTCGCGCAGGCTTTGCATACGGTAAGTGGTTTCAGACCACAGTCGGTGCAAATCAATGCGGGAGGCGTTGTATTGCGTGCTGCCTTGTTTGATGGCAATGCTGTGGCCTGCATTGACCTGGCCGATACGATGTACACAGGCGCCCAGCGCTTGTTGCAGTTGTGCGGCAATCGCGGCGGCATCTGCGGCACGCACTTGTACCACGGCCCCCAGCTCTTCATTGAACAAGGTGCTGATTGCGTCACTACCCAGGCTGGATAAATCGACATTAAGGCCACAATGGCCCGCGAAGGCCATTTCCGCCAGGGTGGTAAACAGGCCGCCGTCAGAACGGTCATGGTAAGCCAGTAGTTTGCCATCACTGTTGAGCTGCTGGATAGCAGTAAAAAATGCTTTTAATTGCGCAGGCTGATCAACGTCAGGGGCGGCATTGCCCAGTTGTTTATACACTTGCGCCAGCGCCGAGCCGCCCATGCGGTTACGGCCATTGCCAAGGTCGATCAGGATCAGCTCGCTGTTGCCTGAATCAGTACGCAGTTGTGGTGTGAGTGTCTTGCGTACATCTGGCGTATTGGCAAAGGCAGAAATCACCAGCGAGATAGGTGCCGTGACGGCTTTGTTTTCACCGTTGTCTTGCCACACGGTCTTCATACTCATGGAGTCTTTGCCGACGGGGATGCTGATGCCCAATGCCGGGCACAAGTCCATACCGACGGCTTTTACTGTTTCATACAGCGCGGCATCTTCACCGGGGTGGCCGGCTGGCGCCATCCAGTTGGCAGACAGCTTCAGGTTGCCGATGGTACTGATGGAAGCCGCCGCGATGTTGGTGATGGCTTCACCAATCGCCATACGACCGGAAGCAGGCGCATCAATCAGCGCCAGCGGTGCTTTTTCACCGATGGCAAAGGCTTCGCCGGTATTGGTTTCATAACCGGCACAGGTGACAGCCACATTGCTGACAGGCACCTGCCATGGGCCGACCATCTGGTCGCGCGCAATCAGGCCGGTAACGGTACGGTCGCCGATGGTGATCAGGAAGGTTTTGTCAGCCACACCCGGCAGGCGCAATACGCGTGCTACGGCATCGTGCAAATCGATCTTGCTGGTATCAAATGCCTGCAGATTTTTCTGCGCCGACTTCACATCGCGCAGCATTTTCGGCGGTTTACCCAGCAATACGGAGAGTTCCATATCGACTGGTTTGTTGGCAAAGTGCCTGTCTTCTACGGTTAAATGACGCTCTTCCGTAGTCACACCCACTACCGCAAATGGGCAGCGTTCACGTTCACAGATGGCTTCAAACAGGGGCAACTGGTCCTGTGTCACTGCAAGTACGTAACGCTCTTGTGCTTCATTGCTCCACAGTTCGCGCGGACTCATGCCAGGTTCTTCGTTATGCACATCACGCAACTGGAATACGGCACCGACTTTGGCGTCGTTAACCAGCTCCGGGAATGCGTTGGAGATACCGCCTGCGCCGACGTCATGGATGCTCAGGATAGGGTTCCTGTCGCCCATCTGCCAGCAACGGTCAATGACCTCCTGTGCCCGGCGTTGCAATTCCGGGTTGCCACGCTGTACGGAGTCAAAATCCAGGTTTTCGGTGTTGGCCCCGGTGTCCATGCTCGACGCTGCACCGCCACCCAGGCCAATCAGCATGGCAGGGCCACCCAACTGGATTAGTGCGGCGCCAGCCGGAATGCTGTTTTTATGGCTATGGCTGTCAGAAATGTTGCCCACACCACCCGCCAGCATGATGGGCTTGTGGTAGCCGCGTACTTCGGCCTTGCCATCAGTGCCAGTCGTTTCCAGCTCAAAGGTACGGAAATAACCGGCAATGTTGGGGCGGCCGAATTCGTTGTTATAAGCCGCGCCACCGAGTGGGCCCTCTATCATGATCTGTAACGGGCTGGCGATACGGCCTGGTTTGCCATAATTTGCTTCCCAGGGCTGTTCGAAGTCTGGCAGGTTCAGGTTAGAGACGGAAAAACCGGTCAGGCCTGCTTTGGGTTTGGAACCAATGCCGGTCGCGCCTTCATCGCGGATCTCGCCGCCCGCCCCGGTAGCAGCGCCAGCGAACGGTGAAATCGCCGTCGGGTGGTTATGCGTTTCCACCTTCATCAGGTAGTGCATATTGTCTTCGACAAACTGGTAGCTCTGGTCGGCAGAGGGGTAAAAACGCCTGGTTCTCTGGCCCTGTACGATGGAGCTGTTGTCAGAGTAGGCGACCACAGTGCTGCCGGGGTTCAGCTTGTGCGTATTGCGGATCATATTGAACAGCGACAATTCCTGCTGTACACCGTCGATCACCCAGTCCGCATTGAAAATCTTGTGGCGGCAATGTTCGGAGTTGGCCTGGGCGAACATCATCAGTTCGACGTCGGTCGGGTTGCGGCCCATTTTGCTGTAGTTTTCCAGCAGGTAATCGACTTCGTCCGGCGACAAGGCCAGGCCCATGTCGCTGTTGGCGGCTTCCAGTGCGGCTTTGCCACCAGTCAGGATATCCACGCTGGACAACGGTTTCGGATCCGCGTGGTGATACAGTTTTTCGGCATCCGCCAGGCTGTAGGCCACGGTTTCCGTCATGCGGTCCTGGATGGCTGTGCGCAAGGCCTGCTTTTCACTATCTGTGAGGGGCTGGCCGTTTTTGGTTGTCACGTAGTAGGCAATGCCACGTTCCAGTCGCAACAGGCTGCTTAGGCCGCAGTTGTGGGCAATGTCAGTGGCACGTGAAGCCCATGGTGAAATGGTGCCTAGGCGGGGCGTCACCAGCAGCAGCTCACCACTCGGTGATTCAATCTCGGTGTTGGGGCCATAAGTCAGGATCTGGCGCAGGGTATCTTGCTCAGTGGCACCCAGCGCCGTTTCGCTAAAGGCAAAATGCACGAATTCGGTATAGATGTGACCGATATTTGGCGCGCTGACCTTGAGGGCACTATACAGTTTATCGAGACGGAATTGCGAGAGGGCGGCGCTGCCGCGCAGGCTAAAGAAATGCGCTTGACTGGACATGTGACGGCTGGATTTTTCAATGAAAATTCAAACCGCTATTTTAACAGAAAGCGCGTGGTCACGCAGGGCTAATCACTCGCCTAATAAAAACGGCCACACGCAGGTGGCCGTTTAAAGAAGGAGCGATGAAACTAGTACCCCAGTGCGCGGGCACCCTGGTAAAACAGGAAGCTGATGACCCAGGCCAATGCCAGCGACCAGGCCAGTGACAGCCACATAAAGCCGCTGCTCTTACTCTCGGACTTGAGTGTGGCAATGGTGGACAGGCAAGGCGTGTAAATCAGCGTGAACAGCATAAAGCTCATGCCTTGAACCCAGTCGATATTGGCTGCAATCTGGTGGCTGAGTGCGTCGCCTTGCAGGCCATAGATCACGGCCAGGGAACCGACCACAATTTCCTTGGCGACAAAGCCGAAAATCAGGGCAATCGCCAGTTCGGTATCGATGCCTATCGGGTCCAGTACCGGCGCAAAGAAACGCCCTATGCTACCGGCCCAGGTCTCAGGGCTGGCTGGCACTGCAGTGGTCGGCAGGTGTGTAAGCAGCCAGACCATGACCACACCAATGACAATAAACTTGGTGGCGCGTGACAGGAAATGCTTAACCTCCTGCCAGCCGCGCATCCAGATTTGTTGCGGGGTGGGGAAGCGGTAAGGCGGCAGTTCCAGCACAAATGGCTCGCGGCTGGCAAACTTGTCTTTGAACAGCATGGCTGTGATAAAAATGGTGGCAAAGCTCACCATGTAGAGCGAAAACAGCACCAGTGCAGCTTGCGAAGGCGGGAACAGGATTGCAATGATAAACAGGAACACCTGCAACCTGGCCGAACATAGCGAGAGCGGGATGGTGAGCATGGTCAGCAAGCGCATGGGACGACTGCGCATCACGCGTGTTCCCATCAGGGCAGGCACATTGCAGCCAAAGCCCATCAGCATCATGACAAAGCCACGGCCATCCAGGCCCATTTTGGCCATCAGTGTATCCATGAGGAAGGCGGCGCGTGACAAATAGCCGCTATCTTCCACCATGCTCATGACCAGGAAGAACAGTACGATAATCGGCACAAACGCCGCCACGGTGCTAAAGCCGGTATACAGGCCATCCAGTAACAGGCCATTTAACCAGGCGGGCAGGCTGGCCAGCGCTGGCTCCAGGGCCGCACTGCGCAGATTGTCAAACAGCCAGGCCATGCCATCCTGTAGCGGTGTCCCCGCGGTAAAAATAAACTGGAACAACAAGAATACCGAAAGCAGGAAGAGGGGCAGGCCCAGCCACGGATGCAGCAATACCTTATCCAGCCGGTCGGTCAGGCTGTGGTTCAGTTGCAATGGAAAATGCACGGTACGGTCAATAATCTGGTGCATTTCCTGCTCAATCACATTATCCATTTCCAGCTTGCCGGCGATTGTTTCCGGAGTGACCTGGTTAGGATGTTGCAAGATGGTCTGGGCAGCCAGCTGCAAGGCTTCTGGGCAGCCCTGCCCATATTTGGCGCTAATGGTACGCACCGGAATGCCCAGTTGTTTGCTCATGGCCTGCGCATCTATGGTAATACCGGCACGCTTGGCTTCGTCTTCCATATTGAGCAGCAGGACAGCAGGCACCCCCAGTGCACGAATTTGCAGGGCCAGCGATAACTGGCGGTCAATCTGGGCGCTGTTGAGGATAATCAGCACCAGGTCTATGGCATGGTGGCCGAGGAAATGCCTGACCACTTGCTCATCGTCAGAAAAGCCGTGCAGGTCATACAGACCAGGCAAATCTACCAGTTCTGCAATATGGCCACCCAGCAGTATTTTGGCACTCATCAGATCCACCGTGATGCCTGGCCAGTTGCCGACACGGGCGGAGGCGCCGCTTAAACGATTGAATAAGGTGGATTTGCCCGTATTGGGCATACCGAGCAGGGCAACACGTTTCATGCAGGGATAGATTCTGTCTGGTTGGGGAGGGGATGCAAATGAATGGCTTTGGCGTCTTGCAGGCGGATGATGACATCCGTTGAGCCTATGCGTACATGCAGCGGGCCATTAAACGCAGCCTGGCGGATCACTTCCAGCTGCTTGCCAGTGCGGAAACCCAGTGCATGCAGGCGCTGCGTCAATGCTTGTTCGGCATGGATGCGATCGATAATGGCGGCCTGGCCAGGCTTGAGTGCGTCAAGATGCATGCGGATGTTATAAATGAGAATAATTCTTGATTTTATCTCAGATTGCCTGGCAAAGAAATGCTTCTGTACAGGCAGGCTGCGTGAATCATTGCACGCGGGAGGATAATGATGGATGCCCGGCAAATAAAAAAGCCAGTCGAAACTGGCTTTTTTATGATTCAGTAGAAGCTGGCTGAGGTTATTTCTTCTCGATTCCTGTCACTTCAATTTTTGCCTTGTCTTTCAGGCCCAACATGTATTTTTCCAGCTTGCGTTGCTGAATGGTACGTTCAATGCCATCCTGCACTTTTTCGTAAGGCGGCGCTTGCAGCGCGCGGGTATCCACCAGCTTGATCACATGCCAGCCGAACTGGGATTGCACGGGTTCAGGCGTTGTTTCGCCTTTTTTCAGTGCGACCAGCGCATCGGCAAATGGTTTGACCATGCCGGCCGGGGAGAACCAGCCCAGATCGCCACCTTTGTCCTTGGAGCCTGGATCCTGGGATTTTTCTTTGGCCACTTTGGCAAAGTCTGTGCCTTTTTTCAGGTCGGCAATGATGGCTTTGGCTTCCGCTTCGGTTTTGACCAGGATGTGGCGGGCATTGTATTCCTTGTCACCCAGTTCTTTTTTGTACTGTTCGTAGCCTTCTTTTTTCTCGGCGTCTGTCACCGGGTTTTTCCTGATGAAGTCGGCCAGGAAAGCGTTGACTAACAGTTTACGGCGCGCCAGTTCTTCGCTGGCAATAAAGTCAGGCTGTTTATCAATGCCTGCTTTTTGCGCTTCCTGGTATGCCAGCTCAGAGCCTACCAGCTCGTTGATGACGGCGGCTTTCATGTTGTCGTTGGCTTTCTGGCCGGTACGGGCTTCTGCATCCCGCAGAATAAAATCGACCCAGCTTTTTTTGATGGGCTTGCCATTGACGGTCGCCATTGCGTCAGCATCAGCGGCATATACATGTGGCAGGGCACTGAAGCATGCAATCGCCAACATTATCTTCAAAAATTTCATGCAATATCCTTATTAAACGATATGAATTGGTGCAATATTAAAATACAGAATTATTTCAAGCAGGTGACTCATCAGTCGGTAATGCATTGATGCTGAGTGCGTGTATGCGATGAGGCATCAAATCTTGCAAGCATTCATAGACCATGCGATGGCGCATTATCTGTGATTTTCCTGAAAATAGCGAGCTTTTTACCGTGATAGTGAAATGCCCGCCACCCGTGTTTCCCGCGTGTCCTTTGTGCAGTGCGCTGTCATCCTGGATGTCCAGTTGTGCCGGCTGTAGCGCTTGCAGGCGCTGGATGATTTCTGCCCGTAGCATTCTATGGCAATGTCTTGCGGAAAGGGTTCACGGAAACTTTGCCATAGATACCTGCATGCACAAATGGATCATTATTTGCCCAGTCAGTGGCGGCTTGCAATGAATCGAATTCGGCCACGATCAGGCTACCGCTGTAACCGGCTTCACCAGGGTCGACGGCATCAATTGCTGGCAGGGGGCCAGCCAGCAATAAACGGCCTTCGCTTTGTAATTGCTGGAGGCGTTCCAGGTGGGCTGGCCGGTGTTGCAGGCGCAATGGCAGGCTGCCCGCCGTGTCTTGTGCATAAATCATATATAACATGGTGTGTTCCGTGGTTCAGGCAGAAGGGGTTTGCTGTTCAATCCAGTAATCCTTTAGCAGCACGACCTGGGCAATGATAAATACGAACATCAGGCTGGTGGTGCCGAATAGCTTGAAATTGACCCAGGTATTTTCGTCAAAGTGGAAAGCTACATACAGGTTTAAAATTCCCAGGCCGGCCAGAAAGGCAATCCAGCACAGGTTCAGTTTGTCCCAGATGCCGGCAGGCGGCGCCATGACTTTGCCCAGCATGCGCTCAATCAGGTTGTGCTGGAAAGCATAGCGGCTGAATAGCAATGCCAGGGCACCTATCCAGTAAATCACGGTCGGCTTCCACATGATATAGGTTTTATCGTGCAGTAATAAGGTGATGCCGCCCAATACGGTAATCACGGCACCGTTGATCATCAGCATTTTGTCGATTTTGCCGCGTTTGATCCAGAGCAATAACATCAGTACTAGTGTGCTGATGATGGCCGTGGCCGTGGCGACAAAAATCCCGGCTTTCTTATAGGCAATAAAAAAGAGGATAACGGGTAGTAAATCGGTGATGACTTGCATGTGTGGCTCAGGTAACTGAATTCCTGCTATCTGTGAGGGCACTATTTTGCTATGATTTCTGTCAAAATGTAAAGTTCGCTTGCTGAGCAGGTCGGGCGAGCCATCTCTTTCCAATCATTGCGTTATCCTTTATTTATCATGTCAGTGCCCATAGATTTACATTGCCACTCCACCATGTCAGATGGCTTGCTCTCCCCCGAGGAGCTGGTGGCGTATGCTGCACGGCAGGGCGTGCGTGTGCTGGCATTGACGGATCATGATGAGGTCAGTGGTCTGGCCCGCGCCCGTGCTGCGGCTGAACAGCATGGGATACATTTCATTGATGGCGTTGAAATTTCGGTGACCTGGAAAAATCGCACGCTGCACATTGTGGGTTTGCGTGTGGATCCGCGGTATCCGCCTTTACTGGAAGCCTTTGCCAAAGTGCGTGAAGGGCGTGACTTGCGTGCCAGGCAGATTGCCGAAGGGCTGGCCAGGGCCGGTATTGCCGGTGCTTATGAGGGGGCCAGGGAATTGGCCGGCAATAGCGTCATGACGCGTAGCCATTTTGCCCAGTTTATGGTGAAAAACGGCCATGCCAAAAATGTTAAATCTGTATTCAAGAAATACCTGGTCAAGGGCAAGCCTGGCTATGTGAATCATGAATGGATGAGCCTGGAAGAGGCATTGACCTTGATTAAGGACAGTGGCGGTATTGCCGTGCTGGCCCACCCGGGGCGCTATGATCTGGGTTCCGTGAATATGCTGTTATTGCTGAATGAGTTCAGGGATAGGGGCGGTGTGGCACTGGAAGTGGTGACCGGTAGTCACCAGCCGCCACAATATGCCCAGTTTGCCAAATTGGCGCATCAATTTGACCTCAAGGCTTCGCAGGGATCGGATTACCATGGCCCTGGCATGTCGTATATGGAAATGGGCCGCCTGCCGGACTTGCCTGCCGATTGTGTGCCTGTATGGCAGGGTTGGCCTGAAATCAACCAATTACAGTAATCAGCGATGGCGCAATACTTCAGCATTCACGCGGAAAACCCGCAGACCCGGTTAATCCAGCAGGCAGTACAATTATTACAGCAGGGCGGTGTGATCGCCTGCCCGACAGATTCCAGCTATGCGCTGGTGTGCTCCATGGCATTCAAGGATGCGCAAACCCGTATCCGGCGACTGCGCGGAGTAGACGATAATCATCCGTTTACCCTGCTTTGCCGCGATCTGGCTGAAATCAGCACCTATGCCAAAGTCAATAACAGCCAGTTCCGGTTGCTGAAAGCCATGACGCCTGGCGCCTACACATTCTTGCTGGAAGCCAGCCGTGAAGTGCCGCGCCGTTTGCAGCATCCCAAACGTAGTACGATAGGATTGCGTGTGCCCAGGCACATCGTGACGCAGACTTTACTGGAGGCTCTTAATACGCCTTTATTAAGCATGACACTGCAATTGCCCGGCCAGGAAGTACCGATGTCAATCGGCTGGGAAATTCGCGAAACGCTGGAACATCAGCTCGATGCCGTGATTGATAGTGATATTGTGCATGTGGGTGCCACCACTGTGCTGGACCTAACGCAGGATCCGCCTGAGTTGGTGCGTGCCGGTGTGGCACCATGGCCGTTATTGCTGGCCTGAAAATTAATGAACTGGAATTTAGAAGTCAGATGGAATTAACCACAATACAAAAAATGGCCGCATACGCTTTGCCCATCCTGTTTGCGATTACGGTGCATGAAGCGGCACATGGCTACGCCGCCAAATATTTCGGTGATTTGACCGCCGAGCGCATGGGCCGGATTACCCTGAACCCCTTCAAGCATATTGACCCTATAGGCACCGTGCTATTGCCGGCTTTGAGTGTCATGCTGGGTGGTATATTGTTTGGTTGGGCCAAGCCGGTACCGGTCAATTTTGCTAATTTGCGCCGCCCCAAACAAGATATGCTATGGGTGGCGCTGGCGGGGCCGGCATCCAATTTTGTCATGGCATTGTGCTGGGGATTAATCCTCGCGCGGGTGCAGGTATTCCCGCTGTCAGCACAGGATTTCCTCGCACAGATGAGCGTTGCCGGTATCCAGATCAACCTGGTACTACTGGTGCTGAATCTGTTTCCCCTGCCGCCGCTGGATGGTGGCAGGATTGCGGTGAGTTTGCTGCCTATGCAGGCAGCGATTGCCTTTTCGCGCATTGAGCGTTATGGCATGTTCATTTTAATTGCGCTGTTGTTTACCGGCATACTCGGCGCTATTTTGTCGCCCGTATTGCGGTTTTTCCAGCATTTGCTGGCGACATTGGTGATGTAAAGATTATTTGAAAGGCATTCAGGCCACTTTACGTGACCTGCAGCGTACTGAGTTACTGAAGTAAATTACTTTAGTGTTTTATCACACCCAGTGTCAGCTTGGACGGCACATGCTCGTGGTCAGCCTTGACTGTTACAGGTGCAACAATTTCTACCCGTTCCGGACTGACGTTTGCCTCCTGTAGTGCTTTTGCAATAGCTTGCGCACGGGTTTTCGCCAGGGTTTGCAAGTCTGCCTCAGAGACCTGGATGCTGGTCGTCAATGCTTCCTGTGCCTGTTCATAAAAACCTGCCGGCGCTTTTTCCAGCTTGGCTGCCAGGCGCTTGAGCAGCCCTTTGTTGGTTAAACGGTCATGCAGTGCCTGGATGGCAGACTGTACTTTTGGGTTGTTGAGGTCTATTGGTCCGGCTGCCTGGCCCGATTCGGGGCGGGCACCCATTTCTTCTGCCACTTGTGCCCGCAAGGTCAGTTCCTGGATGGCGCGCGTATCTGCGGCTGTGTCATAGCCAGGCACAATGCCCAGTTTTAATTGCTGGCGCTTGCCCAGTGCCGTACTGACCGCATGCAGTTTCTCCAGTTCTGGCGGGGCAATGGCGGATTTGCCCGGGTCAAACACAATGGCTTCCAGTTTTTCACTGCTGCCAAACAGTTTGCCCAGTGCGCTGAACGGTGCCGTGACAATCTTGGTCATGACATTGGTAAAGGCTTTCCACAAAATGCTGCCATAGCTGAATTTCGGGTCATCCAGGCTACCGCTGATGGGTAAGTCGAGATCAATCACGCCATCGCTGTCTTCCATAATGGCAATTGCAAGATCCAGTGGCAGGTTGGCGGCATCCTTGCTGTCCACTTTTTCACCCAGTGTGAGTTTCTGGATGACGAATTTATTTTCGCCAGCCAGTTTGCGCTGTTTTATTTTGTATTCCAGGTCCACGGAGAGCTTGCCCGATTCAATTTTGCGCCCGGCAAACTTGCCGGAATAAGGTGTCAGGCGATTCATTTCCAGGTTGGTAAATGCCAGCTTGATATCGGTAAATTCGGTCGTTTTGAACGGTTGCAGTGCACCACGGATGCGCGCAGACCCGTAGTCATCCACCTTGCCATCCAATTCCACTTGCGCGGTGGCTGCCGGGTTGCTGGAGATGCCATTGATCACGCCACCCAGTGAGTGAATATGGGTGCCAAAGGGCTGTGGCAGCGAAAGGTCGGCAAACTCCAGTTCAGCGTCATTGATACGTACGGTATCAATCGCGACAGGGAAATCCGAGCTGTTTGTGTCGGTGGCTGCCGCTGTATTGGTATCAGTGCTACTGGTTGCTGTGGCCACCGGTGTGGAGGCAGATGTTTCCGTGCCGGCAGTATTCTCGGCGGGCTTGTTGCTACGCAACACCTTGGTAATGTTCAGGCTGCGATCCGGGTGGATGATGAACTTGGTTTGCGGCTTGGTCAGTGTCAAGGTATTGAGTTGCAGGCGGTTCGGGGCCAGGGATAGTGCCAAACCGTCACCCTGTAATTTTTCCCAGCGCATGAACGGCTCCTGGCTGGATTCTTCCACCAGCGACAAGCGACTGACGCTGAATCCGCCATCAAAGGTGGTACTGCCTTTGGCCGTTTGCTGCAATTTTCCCTGGGTACTGGCGCTGCCATCCTGCAGGTTAAGCATCGCGACTTGCTGGATATAGGGCGCAAACGGTTTAAGCGACAGGTCCACCAGTGATAGCTGCATGCTGGTGGCGAACGGTGCCGGTGATAACTTGCCCTGGGCGTTGAATTGGCCGCCCTGTTTGACTTTGAAGCCGGCCTTGACCGGTAGTGGGCGAGCCATGTTCTGGCTCAGGCCTGCGACTTCAACCCGGCCCTCTGTGACATCCAGTTGCATTGGCGTAGCAGTCGTCTGGTCTTCAATGTGGATGTCTGCATGTTGCAAGGCAAAGCGCTTCAGGCCAAATTCCCAGGCTGGTCTTTTTGCTGCCGCCGGACTGGCTGCTGTGCGTGTTTCCTCTTTGTGCTGGCCAGAAGAGGGCGGGGTGTTCTTGCTATTGGCAGGACTCAGCATGGCTTGCCAGTTCAGGCGCTGGTCTGCCTGCCTGATCACGCTGGTTTTCAGTCCGGATAGCTGTATGGTGCCCAGGCTGGCTTTCTGGGTATCCAGGACGACACTACCGTCAGTCAACGCCAGGCTCGCCAATTGTGCGACCGGTTTTTTATCCGATTGTACAGTCAGTTTATTGGCATCAACCTGTATATTACTGAGTTGCAGGCCTGCCTGCTGATCCAGCGCCAGGTGAAGGTTGAAGTCGGCAACAGAGGCCTGCAGTGGTTTGGCGAACTGCTGGTCAAGATAGGCCAGTTGCCAGTGCGACAGTGCAATTTCCCCGATGGTGACGTGGAAAGGGCTACTTTCTTTTTCTGCTGCAGCCGGCGGCGCAGTCGCAGTGGTATCAGCCGTGTTGCTGTCAGCCTGGGGGGCAGGGGTTGCAAAGACCTGTTGCCAGTCCAGGAGGCCATTGGCCTGGCTGGTGGCCGACAGTTGGCCATCGGCTAATGCAATTTTACTGATACTGGCCTGCCGTTCGGCCAGGTCCAGGCCGACTTGCTCAACGGTTAGCTGCGGCAACTGAAACAGCGTGCGTTGCTGATGGTGCAGTTGTAACTGGTTGAGTTGTACATTCAGCGCGTCAAAGGCGACTTGCACAGTTTCCTTGGTACTGAAATTGACCCTGGGTAAGGACAGGCTGGCAGATGCGAGAGAGAAATCAGCCTGCGGTTTCTGTAATTTGAGTTGATCAAGGTTCAGCGTAATGGCTTGCGTGGTCACCACGGTATGCGGTTGTTGTTCCAGCACGAGTTGCTTGATTAGCAACTCCAGTTGATTGAGTGCCAGGTGGTCGCCTTGTGCTAATTTTCCTCCCACTGCATTGAGTGCCAATCTGGCATCTGCCAGCAATAGTTTGGGCTGCTGGTTGGGCAGCGAGAAATCATATTTGAACTGGCTGGAAAACGTGCCACTTTCTGCCTGGAAAGGCAGAGACTGGGCATTGACCCATTGCATCACTTTGGCAATCTGCAGGCCTTCAATGGCCAGTGAGCCTTTGGATGCCAGCGGGTTGACGCCGAAATCCCCTTTCCATTTCAAGGTACCGCCCTGGTAAGGCAGCTTGGCCGCAATTAAGTAGTCGCCACGGTCTTGGGGCAGGGTGGAGAACCCATCCAACTCAAAGTCCAGCGGTTTTAACGAAGCCTGTAACGGTGTGGGATGATGGTCATCTTTATATTCGATATCGCCTTGGCGGATATCGATATTGTCAACAATCACACGCGGTAAGTCCGGGCTGGGCGGGGAAGGGTCCTCGTTCAGTTTGGCAATGAAGTCTGCCCAGTTCAGCTTTCCCTGTTTTGAGACATGCACATTGACCTGTGGCGCGGTCAATGCCACTTGTTTCAGCTTCCAGGCCCAGTGGAGCAGCCCGCTGAATTCCAGGTCCACTACCAGTTTGTCAAATGAGGCCAAGGGGGCGCCGCTTTTCTCCGTCAGGGCAAAATGATCAATGGTGGCGGTGAGTTGGAACGGGTCAAAGACTACTTTTTCAACACTGGCTTTACTGGCCAGCCTGGTTTCCGCCACCCATGGCAGCAGCCATTTTGCCAGCGGATTTACTGCCAGCCAGGCGAACAGGAAGTAAAAAACAATTAGGCCGGCAATGATCCTGGCAAGCAGGGATTGGCGCAGCGCTATCAGCAGGGAAGTGAGACGATTCGGCATAGGTCGTAATTTAGCAGATTTATTTCCTCAGGTGCCAGAGGCTGGTGCAAATCAGGCGCGAACGACAGGGTGAAAAAGGGTGGAAGGTGACATCTTCAACCGTTTTCATGTATGCTTAAAACCAATTTAGTTACACAGGATGCTGTTTTCAGCAGTACGTATGGCTTCTGAGCCGGAAAAGTTGTCACATAAACCCTCTTTACTAGAACGATTAAGTCATTTTCTTCTGCGCGAGCCGGAAGATCGCGAGCAACTGGTTGAATTGCTGCATGGGGCTTATGAAAACCACCTGATGGATGGTGACTCGCTCGCCATGATTGAGGGTGTCCTGCAAGTCAGTGAAATGCAGGTCAGGGATGTCATGATCCCGCGTTCGCAAATGGATGTGATTGACATTGCACAACCACCCGAAAACCTCCTGCCGTTTGTCATTGAAACCGCCCACTCCCGCTTCCCGGTCATTGAAGATAATAAAAACGACGTTATCGGTATTTTGCTGGCCAAGGATTTATTGCGCTATTACGCCAATCAGTCGTTTGAACTGCGCGACATGCTGCGTCCGGCGGTATTTGTGCCTGAATCCAAACGCCTGAATGTATTGCTGAAGGAGTTCCGTAGCAATCGTAACCACATCGCCATTGTGGTGGATGAGTATGGCGGTGTGGCCGGCATGGTGACCATTGAAGACGTGCTTGAGCAGATTGTTGGCGATATCGAAGATGAATATGACGAGGATGAGGACGGCAGCAATATTATTCAGCAGGACGCGCGTAAATACCGCGTCAAGGCCTTGACGGAAATCGCCGAGTTTAATGAAGCAATCGGCACTGAATTCAGCGATGAGGAGTTTTCAACGTTTGGTGGGCTGGTGGTGAACCACTTCGGTCATTTGCCCAAGCGCGGTGAACATATCCGTATCGATAACCTGAGTGTGACCGTGGTGCATGCGGACAGCCGGCGCGTACACGTGTTAATGGTGGAGAAGTTACCGGAAGAGGCTTATCCGATCGAATCGGTTTAGTGTTTAGCCGATATGCAAAAAAGGGCGCAGGCGCGCCCTTTTTTATTGCTTGAATCCTGGGTTATTTTTTCAGGCTATCACGAATTTCGCGCAGCAATACAATATCTTCCGGGGCTACTTCTGGCGGTGGTGGTTCAGCAGATTTCAGGCTGTTCATGAATTTGACCATCTGGAAAATAATAAATGCCAGGATAATGAAGTTGAGGACGATGGTCACAAAGTTGCCGTAGGCGAGCACGGCACCGAGTTTTTTGGCTTCTACCAGTGCCAGGTCAGGCGATTGACCATTCAGCGGGATATACATATTGCTGAAATCAAATCCGCCAAATACTTTGCCTACGATGGGCATAATGACGTCATTGACCAGGGAATCCACGATTTTGCCAAATGCGCCGCCGATGATCACACCTACTGCCAGATCCATGACGTTGCCTTTGAGCGCGAATTGCTTAAATTCAGACATGACACTCATAACTTCTCACTCCATTGATTGTTATTAATAGCAAGATTGCATGAACGACTATAGGCGCTGATTTGCCTGCTTGTCAATTACCCGCTGCCCGCTGTTTGGCAACAGGGCTATGTTATATTGCCATTCTCAAAATCAAGAGACGCATACATGCAGTTGTTTCACACTTTGCGCGAATTGCGCAACTTCCTCGATCATCAGGCACAGAAACGGATCGGGTTTGTACCCACCATGGGCAATTTGCATGCGGGGCATTGCCACTTGGTCAGCGTCGCCAGAAGCCGGGTAGATATTGTGGTGGTGAGCATTTTTGTGAATCCGTTGCAATTTGGGGTCAATGAGGACTTTGGCAAGTATCCACGCACCTTGCAGGCCGACTGTGAGCAGTTACAGGCAGTAGGGGCAGATGTGGTGTTTGCGCCTGCAGTCGAGGAGATGTACCCGGATTTTGACGGGCAGGACTTGCAGCAGCAGGTGATTGTGCAGCCACCGTCCCTGGCGAATGACTTATGTGGTGCCAGCCGCCCGGGGCATTTTGCCGGGGTGGCCACCGTGGTGACCAAGTTGTTTCATATGGTGAAACCGCAACTGGCAGTATTTGGCAAAAAAGATTACCAGCAGCTGATGGTTATTCAGTCTTTGGCGCGGCAGCTTAATTTCGATATTGAAATCATTGGTGCAGAAACCATGCGTGAAACCTCCGGCCTGGCCATGAGTTCACGTAACGGCTATTTGACGGCAGCCCAGAAAACGCAGGCAGCCCAGTTATATGCCCAGTTACAGCAAGTCTGCCATGCACTAAACAATGGCCGGCGGGATTACCAGGCTGTATGTGCGGAAGCGAGCACGGCGCTGGCACAAAAGGGCTGGCTGGTAGATTACGTTGAAATCCGAACACAGGAGAGTTTGCAAGCGCCATCTGCCAGTCAAAAGCAACTCGTGGTGCTGGCAGCCGCCAGGCTCGGCAGTACGCGATTGATTGATAATTGCGAGGTCAGCCTGTAGGCATGGGGCAGATGGTATGAAATTTATTTTGCGCTAAGCTATTGATAACTTTATAATTACAAGCTTTTCCGCACTGGCGGAAATCTGGATGAAGGGACGCAATGCATAGAACCATGTTGAAATCAAAGCTGCATCGGGTGCGTGTAACACATAGCGAGCTGCATTATGAAGGTAGCTGTGCGATCGATAAAGCCTTGCTGGAAGCTGCCAATATTCATGAATATGAGCAAATTCAGATTTACAACGTCAACAATGGTCAGCGTTTCACGACCTACGCCATTTGTGCCGAGCGTGGCTCAGGCGTGATTTCTGTCAATGGTGCCGCAGCACACAGGGCGGATCCTGACGACCTGGTGATTATTGCCAGTTATTCACAGTACAGTGAAGCTGAACTGGCTCACTATCATCCTCAACTGGTATATGTCGATGCGCAAAACCGTATCGTCGAACAGAAAACCCATATTCCGGTACAAGCTGCCTGAATCAATTGAATCTGCCCATGGAACCTATCGATAAATTGTCACTGGAAGACATGAAACTGGCCGTCGTAGACGCGCTGGAAGATATTAAAGCGTTTGATATTACGGTGATGGATGTACACCAGATGACCTCCGTCACCAGCTACATGATTGTCGCCAGCGGTAACTCTACCCGCCAGTGCAAGGCCATTGCCGACAATGTACGCGAGAAGCTCAAGGAAAAAGGGGCTGATACGCGTGGTATAGAAGGCGAAAAAGACGGTGAGTGGGTGCTGGTGGACCTGGGCGAAATCGTCGTCCATGTCATGGTGCCTGCCACCCGTGCCTATTACAACCTTGAGCAGTTGTGGAGCGAATCCCAATCGCGCCGCGCTGCTGCTTCTGCTGCTTAATCCTTTCAGAATTTCATGAAGTTGAATGTCATCTCAGTCGGGCACAAAATGCCTGACTGGGTGGAGTCTGCCTGCGCAGAATATTTAAAGCGCATGCCGCGCGAGTTGGAAACCCGCATTATTGAAATCAAACCGGATAAGCGCGCAGCCGGTAAAAACAGCGAAGTGGTGCAAGAAGCGGAAGCCAAACGCATTCTGGAAGTGGCTGGCAAGGATTACCTGGTCGCGCTGGATGAACGTGGGCAAACCGTGACGACTTTGCAATTGGCCGAGAAAATGAAAGGCTGGCAGGAAATGGGCAGAGATGTGTCGTTAGTGATTGGTGGCGCGGATGGCTTGCATCCACAACTGAAAATACAGGCACAATGGCTGTTCAGCCTGTCCAAACTGACCATGCCGCATGGCATGGTGCGTGTCATGCTGGCCGAGCAGCTTTACCGGGCGCATACGGTTCTAAGCGGCCATCCTTATCACCGGGAATAACCATGTCTGATGCCCTGGTCTGGCTACGTCGCGATCTGCGCGATGATGACCATGCTGCGCTTTATCATGCCTTGAAACGGCACACGCAAGTCTATGTCGCCTTCGTTTTTGATACCGATATTCTAGATGGGCTAAAAGATAAACAGGATCGCCGGATCGAGTTTATCTGGGAAAGTGTACGTGAGCTCAAACAGTCCCTGCAATCCCAGGGTGGTGATTTGATGGTGCTTCACGGGCAGGCACAGCAGGAAATTCCTGCACTGGCGCAAAAGCTGAATGTGACCGCCGTGTATGTCAATAAGGATTATGAGCCGGTTGCCATTGCAAGGGATGAGGCTGTTGGTAACGCATTGGTTGCTATGGGTAAAACCTTGCAGTTGTTTAAAGACCAGGTGATTTTTGAACAGGATGAGATCGTCACGCAAACGGGCAAGCCATATAGTGTATTTACACCCTATAAAAACGCACACCTGGCCAAGTTGAATGCGTTTTATCTTGAAGCTTACCCTGTAAAAAAGTATCTCCGGGCGCTTGCTAAAATTAATCCCGAGCCCATGCTGGAATTGGAGATGCTAGGGTTTTATCGTACAAATCTGCATGCATTAAGACTCCCTACCGGAATGGCCGGGGCACAGAAGTTATTGACTGATTTTCTTGACCGTATTGATGATTACCAGGAAGCGCGCAATTACCCGGCGGTCAAGGGCGTTTCGTACCTGTCGGTACATTTGCGCTTTGGCACCATTTCCATCCGCCAGCTGGCACATGCGGCCTGGCAACTTGCACTGGCTGGCAATGCAGGTGCAGCTACCTGGCTCAGTGAATTAATCTGGCGTGATTTTTATTTCCAGGTCTGCTACCACCGGCCAGATTTGCAACTGGAAAGACAGGCATACCGGCTGGAATATAATGCCTTGCCTTTTTCCAATGATACCGGCTGGTTTGAAGCCTGGTGTGAGGGTCGCACCGGATTTCCCATCGTCGATGCAGCCATGCGCCAGCTGAATCAAACCGGTTACATGCATAACCGCTTGCGCATGGTGGTTGCCAGCTTCCTGACCAAGGATTTATTGATAGACTGGCGTTGGGGTGAGCAATATTTCGCTGAAAAACTGCTTGATTTCGACTTTGCGGCCAACAATGGTGGCTGGCAGTGGGCCGCTTCTACCGGCTGTGATGCGCAACCTTATTTCAGGATATTCAATCCGCAATCCCAGTCTGAGAAATTTGATCCGCAAGGCAAGTTTATTCGCAAATATGTTCCGGAGCTGGCTGCACTGGATGCGAAAAGGATCCATGCGCCGTGGGCGGTTGCAAGCAAGCGGAATTCGGTTGTGGCTTCGCCAGCGCTGGCTTATCCTGTACCGCTGGTGGAGCATGCGATACAGCGGGAACAGGCGTTGGTGCTATACAAAAATAATGTGAAGCAATGATGACATTTGATGTAGAATGAGGTCGTTTTACTTTATGATTGGTTGATTGTCGATGTAGCTGATTTTATTGGCTGTGGCGCTTCAGTTTTTAGGGCTGTGCGTCGTAATTACTGATTGTGAAGAGTTGGCAGAGGATACGGTTTTGACTGTTTGACGGGGCACCTAATTAAGTGCGCTTGATTTAGCATCTAAACATAAGACGAATATGAAAAAACTAAAAGCTGTTGTATTGATTGCTGTACTGTGCGGTCTTTCAGGGTGTGCAACTACCAATAGGGACCCATTGGAAGGCATCAACCGGGGAATATACAAGTTTAATGATGTGGCAGACAAATATGCCATGAAGCCGGTCGCCAAAGCCTACAAGGCTGTTGCGCCTGAGCCCGTGCGTACTGGCATCAGTAACTTTTTCAGCAATCTGGGCACGCTCACCACGATTGTCAATGATTTGTTGCAATTGAAATTTGCCCAGGCATTTACCGATGCAGGACGTTTCGTGATTAATAGCACATTTGGTATTGCCGGTTTTATTGATGTGGCTGGCAAAGACAATATTGCAAAACATAACGAAGATTTCGGCCAGACACTGGGGTATTGGGGCGTGGGCTCTGGTGCATACCTGGTATTGCCTATCCTGGGACCAAGCACGGTGCGAGATGTGACCGGCCTGGCATTCGATACCGTCACGTCTGACCCGGTGACGTACCTGCATAATACCGGCCAGATTCGCGCGCACAATCAGGTGCGTTTGGTGCAGTTGCTGGATAGGCGCACTCAGTTGCTGGATGCGAAGGATCTTGTGGATGACGCTTCCATCGACCCTTACGCTTTTATGCGTGATGCTTATTTGCAACGTCGCGCCAGCCTGATACAGGACGGGCTGGTACCAGCCGAACTGCTGCAGGATGATTTCGAACCGGAAGATGAAGAGCCAGCCACGGATTCCATGTCGCCAGAGCCAGCCTCTTCTGCAATTGAAGCCACCACCCTGCAGTCGGCTGCGCTGATTGAAGAGCCGGCCGAGGCCATTGTGGCAGAAGAAATTCAACAACCTGTTGCAGAAGATGTTTCTGCAACAACGATTGAACAACAAGCTGCGCCAGAACTCACTGCCGATGTCACAGAAAACACAACACTGGCCCCGCAGGAAGAGTTGCCACCATTGCTTGAGCAATCACTTGAGCAGTCGCAGGTTGAACAGCAACCGGCAGAAATGCCAGTGGTGCTGGAGAGCGATGCTGTTCCTGCGGACGTAGTTGCAGGCGTAGATGATCGCTTGCTGACACAGGAACTCCCGGCAATTCCACAGTAATATTGTCGCTGGAATGAAAAAAGGCTTTGCAATTGCAAAGCCTTTTTTCATGTAGATATTCCCGCTTGTTCAGCCAGCTGAGGCGACTGTCATGCGGTCTACCAGGATGGAGCCGGTCAGCCTGGAACTGTGGGGAATCCTGTCGTTGCCAATGGCGGTAATGCCTTTGAGCATGTCTTTCATATTGCTGGCAATGGTGATTTCTTCCACTGGATGCACAATCACGCCTTTTTCCACCCAGTAGCCCGCAGCGCCCCTGGAGTAGTCGCCCGTCACCATATTCATGCCATGCCCCAGTAACTCTGTGATCAGTAAACCGGTATCCAGCGTTTGCAGTAGCTGTTCCAGTGACTGGCCGCTAGAGCGAACCAGGATGTTGTGCGCGCCACCAGCATTGCCGGTCGATTGCATGCCTAGTTTGCGCGCAGAATAACTACCCAGCAAATAACCTTGCAGCACGCCATTTTCTACCAGCGTGCGGGATTGGCAAGCCACACCTTCGCTGTCAAAAGCGCTGCTCGCGGCGCCTTTCAATACAAAGGGATCTTCCTCTATATGCAGTACCGGGCTGGCAACAACCTGCCCCAGGCTATCCAGCAAGAAGGAGGATTTCCGGTAAAGGTTGCCGCCCGAAATGGCACTTATCAGTGTACCGATTAAACCGCTGGCCAAGGGTGCTTCAAACAAGACTGGATACTGCCCGGTTTTGATCGGGCGGGCGCCCAGGCGTTTTGCCGTGCGTGAGCCAGCGATATGGCCAACCTGTTCCGGTGAAGCGAGGTCCTGCGCATCCCGTGCGCTGCTGTACCAGTAATCGCGCTGCATCTGGTTACCGGCTTCTGCAATCACCGAGCAACTAATGCTATGGCGTGAGCTGGGGTAACCGCCAATAAAGCCGTGACTGTTGGCATAGGCAAACGCACCGCTCTGGCTGTAAATGCTGGCGCCTTCACTATTGCTGATGCGTGCATCCGTTGATAATGCTGCGGCTTCGCACCGCTTGGCTAACTCCAGGGCTGCATCGACCTCTATATGCCAGGGATGATGCAGGGATAAATCGGGGAATTCCGTCGCCATGCGTTCCGCATCTGCCAGGCCGCAGAAAGGGTCTTGCGCAGTGTATTTGGCAATATTACAGGCAGCCTCAACCGTATCTTTCAGTGCCTGTAAACTTAAATCAGATGTGCTGGCATAGCCTTTTCTCTGGCCAAAATACACCGTGACTGAACAGCCTTTGTCACGGTTGTATTCTATGTTTTCAGTTTCACCCTGGCGCACTGATACATTCTGGCCCGTGCCAAAGCTGACTTCGGTTTCCGCACTGCTGGCGCCAGCCTGGCTGGCTAGTTGAATGATATCTTGTGCGATTTGTTTGAGTTGTTCCAGATGCATGCTAGTGGCGCTTGTTTCTTCGAATGGCGGTTAAAACTGTTATCATACCTGATTTGGCAAAGATTGCTTTTACCATGACAGCAGAACAGTTTGATGATTCCCCTCCCAGTAAAACCAGATTGAAAGCAGAGGCGGATGCCGCGCAGGAAATTGGTCGTCAACTGGTGGATCTGCCTAAAGACAAACTGAAGAAATTACCACTGGAAGAAGCCTTGCTGGATGCAATTGCAGAAGCCAAGCGGATTACTTCCAACGGAGCCATCCGTCGCCAGATGCAGTATATCGGTCGACTGATGCGTGATATTGACCTGGCGCCGATTGTCGAGCAATTACAAAAATGGGAAGGCAAGCATCAGGAAGAAAATGCCCGTTTTCATCACATGGAACGCTGGCGTACCCGGTTGCTGGAAGATGCCAGGGTGCTCGAATTATTTATTGCAGAATTCCCACGCACGGACGTACAGCAGATGCGCACTTTAATCCGCAATGCGCAAAAAGAGGCAGCAGCAAATAAACCGCCGAAAAGCAGCCGTGAACTATTTAAAATGATCCGTGAAGTAATGGAGCAGACCGCTGGCGTTGGATCGGATGAGGATGCCGAATAGCCATTTGTTGGAAAATAAAAACAGCAATTTCAAAGAGGCTTTAAGAAAGCCCTGCCATCAGGAGGAAAACATGCAGCAAGGGATTGATATGGAATTTGACTTGACCGGCTTGGATAGTCCCGTCCCAATGTTAAAAACCAAAGAGGTGATTGATGGGCTGTTGCCCGGGCAAACGGCGATGGTGAGGACGACTTCTGTTGGTAGTGAACAAAATATCCGCAACCTGATTAACAATCATCCCGCAACACTACTTTTCTTTAAAAAGGAAGACGGCATACTCCACTTCCTGATTAAGAAGGACGCCGTGCTTGCTGGGCAGTAGTTCTGTTATTTGAGTGATTAATATGATTGCGATGGCTATCCGCCACCGCAATCAAAGGTCAGGCATCTGGTTTCTGCGGCGGCAACAGGAGCTCTGATTTCTTTGGGGGCAACAGGAATTTTCCCGGATGGCGATAGAGAGAAGTCAGCAACTCCAGCACAAATGCTTTCCAGTGCCGGTAGCGGACCTGCCTGGATTTCATGGCAACGTAAATGGCCAGGCCAAAACTGGTCAGTAGGTTGACTGTCGCCACGAGTACAATGCCCAGTACCGCAGTGCCGACCAGGTAGTAACTCAACTGAAAATCCAGCGCCGAGAATGCGTAGCCTGAAAAAGCGGCGACAAACGTGACATGGCGGATATCCAGCGGCAACCCCAGCATTATTCCCAGGCCGGAAGCAAACCCCAGCAGGCAGCCGAAATAGAAATTGCCGGCCAGGGCCCCGAGGTTGTGACGGATGTATTCTGATATCCTCAGCAGGCGCTCTTTACCCAGCCAGCGCTGCAGGCGCGGCAGGTTGGCAATACGCTCGGGGATACGGTTATAGGCAGCAAGGTTGTCGTGGTAACCGGCAATGAGCCCGGCCAGGAACAGGCAGACACCGGCGATGGCAGCATACAGCACACTCAGGCTGATAAGCGGGTTGTTGGTATCGAGCAGCATGTGCGCCTTGGCTTCGGTAATAAAATGGTGGCCACTGTATTGCACGGCCAGCCAGTCGATCAGGATGGCAACTGGAATCACCACAATCACGTTACCCAGGATAGCAATGGTCTGGCTGCTGATGGTCTGCGCCACAATATTGACCAGGTTCTGGATGTTTTTGCTGTCATGCCCGCCATCATCAATGGTGGCGGCTATCGTGGCAGCGGTCATGGCTGGCTGCTTGGTGGCGACAGTAAAATGCAATAAATGGATCAGCACAAATCCCAACCCATAGTTAAGGCTGAACAAAATGGCCTCGGTCAGGGGTGGTAAATGATAGCCGGCCACAATGATCTTGAACATGGCCATCAGGGCGATAATGATGCCGGCACCCATGGCCGAACGCATCAGTTTAAAGTATTCCTGCCGGTGTTGTGCAATGTAGTGTTCACCGGTATGGCTGGCATTTTCTGTCACGCGTAATGCCAGTAATTCCGTGTTATGGCGCCAGTATTCGGATAAGTTGTTTTTCTTGCATTCGGCGTAGACCAGTTGCTTGAACAGGCGCGTAATGGCATCGCTGACATCGTGCTCAAGCAACAGCCCATGCAGAATATCGACCACCAGTTGCATGCGGTGAATTTGCTGCAGCATCCGCTGCATCAACGCGGTCAGTGCAATGCTGGTCCCCGTCTTGGCGTTAGCTTTGCGGATTTCATGGGTAAGGTGCTCGCAGCGCCTCAGCACATCGTAAATATGCTGGATATCATCCGCTGTCGTTTCCGTCAGCGTGAGGAAGGACTGGATCTCAATATTCTGCGTAATAAACGGTGAATCATTATTTTCCAGGTCCTCGTGCTGCAAAATCAACTCAGGATCCAGGCCCGAGGCGGATAAGCGAAAAGAGAGCACTTGCAGCGCATCTTTGAGGGCCTGAATGCAATGGGCCTGTTGTGCAGGGTCGCCCTGTGCCATCGCCAGCGTGTGAATGAAATCACGCCAGACAGTATTGGGGACTGCCGTTACCCAGTTGGCATCGCTGTTTTGGTGGAATATCTGGCCAAACACATCTTTCAGGTAGCGCGGGTCCGGTACATCTGGCAGCAGGGTGTGGGAAATACGCCGGTATATCTCCGTGAAAAAACCGAGATCAGACTGGATACCATGGTCTGAATAGAGTGAAATTACATTCTTTTCGGTCAGCAAACGCAGCAGGCTGTTGCGCAACAAAAATGCAAATTGCGGATGCTGCTGGAGTAAAAAACACAGGGCCTGTATGGCCTTGCTGGCATTATCGATATCCGAGGCGTTGTGTGGGCGGATGTCATCTAATAACGCACGTAAGAACTGGATATCGTTGATTTGACCAGCAGCCTCCTGGGCTGCCTGGTGCTCGAACGTGGATTGGAACATATAAAGCACTTTCTGTTCTATTTTTTGTGTTGTCAGCAAAGCATAACATCAAGGCTGAACATTAAAGAGAGAATTGCAGGGATAATGGTTCCCCCGCACGCTCCAGTTGCAGGGTGACGGTCTGCCCCTTGAATTTGCTGACCAGGCTGGACAAGGTTGCCGCATCTTCCACTTTTTCCTGCTTAATGGCCAGTAGCTGGTCGCCGCGTAATATGCCGTTTTTTTCGGCAACCGAACCATGAATGACCGCAATGACCCGTACACCGGCACTTGGTGCTGATGGGCTATCTTTTTGCGCCGTGTCGCGAGGCACCAGTTTAATCACATGAACGCCTAATACCGGCGGAGGCAGCTTGGCCCAGAACGTCGCATAATAGCGATAGGTCGATCCGTTCGTATGGCTGCTTTTTTCCGGCGGCGACTGGCCGTCCTCCTCTGTTTTCTTGACATACACCAGAATGGTGTCTGCCTGAATCGCCCGTCCGTGGGCAACGGCCTGTGTCGGCGGGATGTCGCCAGCCTCGAATCCGCTGAACCCCATCAGGTCATAACCATCTTCCAGCATCTGGATATTGTCGGTATCCGGGCGCTTGCCGGAAAAGAGCTGGGGTTCAGGATGCGCTTGCAACGAATGCAATTGACTTGGGCTCTGCGCTTGATAGTGTGTGGCATATGGGTTATCTTCCGCTTGCGTGACCGGTGAGCTGGCCAGCAGAAACAGGCTCAGGCCAAGTGGTGGCGTAATCTGACGCATGAAATTGCATAAGGCTTTCATCGCATTCTCCATAATAATGGCGGGTGGTAATGTTATGATGTACCAGTACACTCACGCAGACCAGATTAACACAAATCAAATTAGTACAGACCTAAAGTTATGCAAGCACAACTCACGCGCATCGGGCTGGTTTCTATCAGCGATCGCGCTTCACAAGGTATTTATGAGGACAAGGGTATTCCTGCGTTGTCTTCCTGGCTTGAGAGCACCCTGACTTCCCCTTTTGAACTGGTTACGCGGTTGATTGCCGATGAGCAGGCAACCATTGTGCAGACCTTGAGGCAATTGGTGGATGACGAAGCCTGTCATCTGGTATTGACCACTGGCGGTACTGGCCCGGCGCTCCGGGATGTGACGCCCGAGGCCACGCTGGCGGTTGCCGACCGTGAAATGCCCGGGTTCGGTGAGCAAATGCGGCAAATCAGCCTGCGCTTTGTGCCCACTGCGATTTTGTCCCGCCAGGTTGCCGTGGTCCGTAAGCAATGCCTGATTATCAACTTGCCTGGACAGCCCAAATCCATCCAGGAAACCCTGGAAGGGTTGAGGGATGAGGAAGGGAATGTGATCGTGCCAGGCATTTTTGCGGCAGTGCCGTATTGCCTGGATTTGCTGGCAACGGTAAATCAGCCTATGCCTTATATGGAAACAGACGAGCAGGTGGTCAAGGCGTTCCGGCCCAAGTCTGCCAAACGTCCTTGAGTCAAGATTATATGGATGCCCGAAAAACTGTTGTGCTGATTTTTATTGTATGTGCTGCCATACTGACCTATCTGCTGCTGATGGAAATGCCGTCAGCGAATGAGGGGCCTGTTTACAAAGATAAAATACAGCATATTGTCGCCTTTGCCGGACTGACTTTCTGGGGTCTGCTGGCTTTCCCGGCACAACGCCTGGTCATTATGGCAGGCATCGCCTTGTTCGGTGCATCAATGGAAGTGTTGCAAGGTATATTGACCGTTACCCGGCAGCCCAGCATGTATGACTGGTTTGCCGACCTGGTCGGGATTGCGCTGGCCTGGTTGGTCGTGCCACTGTGGCTGGGCTGGTGGAAAAAGCGCCGTGGCTGAATTTGACCTGATTGCCAAATACTTTACCCGGCCTGTAACCGCAGATTTGGGGGTAGGGGATGATGCCGCATTGATTCGTGTGCGCCCCGGTTACCAACTGGCGGTATCCGCCGATATGTCAGTGTCCGGCACCCATTTTTTTACTGATACTGATCCTTACCTGATTGGATGGAAAGCTATGGCGGTCAACGTCAGTGATATGGCTGCCATGGGCGCTGAGCCGCGGTGGGCCACCTTATCGGTTGCCTTGCCCGAAGTGGATGAAGACTGGTTAAGTGGTTTTAGCCAGGGATTATTTGCCTGCGCTGATAGGTATGGTGTTTCACTGATTGGTGGGGATACGACGCGCGGGCCATTAAATATCGCCATCAATATCATGGGTGAAGTGCCCGCAGGCGAAGCTCTCAGGCGCAATGGTGCACAAACCGGTGACGATATCTGGGTCAGCGGCAAGCTGGGACAGGCGGCTTTATGGCTGCAGCACCGGATGGGCAGGCTTGATTTGCATGCGGAGGAGGTAGCAAAACTGGCAACTGTCATGCATCAGCCACAACCGCGGGTGGCGCTGGGGCTGGCATTGCGAGGAATCGCCCATGCCGCGCTGGATGTTTCCGATGGCTTGCTGGCAGATCTGAGCCATATCCTCACAGCGTCAGGCAAAGGCGCACAGCTGGATTGGGGCTTATTTCCGCTGCCTGAATTACCGTTTTCCCAGGTGGCGCGCTCAACCATGCAGCAGGCCGTATTGGCGGGCGGGGATGATTATGAGCTATGTTTTACCGCTCCGCAGCTGCGAAGAGATGAAATACTGCAGCTGGCGCAAACACTGGATGTTCCGTTAACCCGCATCGGTGGAATCACCGCAGTGCCCGGGCTGACCGTGCTGGATGGCGCAACAAGGATTGAACTGTCACACAAAGGATATAACCATTTTGACTAATACCCGCGCGTCATATCCCGGGCCGGATGCGGCATTACTTGTTTCACATCCCTTACATTTTCTCAGTCTGGGACTGGGTAGCGGCTTGTCGCCCAAAGCGCCGGGCACCGCGGGCACCTTGCTTGGGTTCCCGCTATTCTGGATGTTGATGGATTTGCCACCCTGGCAGCAGGGATTGAGCCTGTTGCTGCTGTTTATGCTGGGCGTCTGGTGTTGCGGATTTACCGGGCGGGCACTGGGGGTGAGCGATCACGGCGCGATTGTCTGGGATGAAATTGTGGCCATGGCAGGTGTATTAATCACCGTCCCTTCTACCTGGGGCTGGGGTGTTGCTGCTTTCGCCCTGTTCCGGCTATTCGATATCTGGAAGCCTTTTCCTATCCGCTGGGCTGACCGCCATATCAAAGGCGGCCTCGGTGTCATGCTGGACGATGTGCTGGCAGCCATCATGGCCATTGTTGTCTTGCAACTGTTCCAGTGGTGGATATAGTGCAAACGCTTGAGCAGCTCAGTGTCGCGCTAGGGTTGGCTTTACAAGCCAGGGACTGGCAACTGGCATTGGCTGAATCCTGCACTGGCGGCATGGTGTCGCAGGCGGTGACGGCCATTGCGGGCAGCTCGGCATGGTTCGACCGTGGGTTTGTGACCTATAGCAATGCGGCCAAGGAGGCCATGCTTGGCGTACCGGCAACGTTGATCACTGAACATGGTGCAGTCAGTGAGCCAGTAGCGCAGGCAATGGCAGCCGGCGCATTGCAGCATAGCCTGGCGCAACTCAGTGGCGCAATTACAGGCATCGCCGGACCGGGTGGCGGCTCATTGCAAAAGCCGGTGGGGATGGTGTGTTTTGCGTGGGCAGCACGTGAGCGTGCGGATGAACCAATGCAGGTGCTGGTGAAAACGCAATATTTTGCAGGAAATCGGGCTGATATCCGGGAGCAGGCCGCCAGCTATTTGCTGGCAGGCTTGCTGAAGCTGGCTAATACACCCGGCTAAACATTAACGGCGATGATGTCCGTGACCCCAGCCGCCAGGGCCGTGGCCATAACCATAACTGCGATAGCCATTGCCGTATGAGAACTGGATAAAACCCGGTGCCGGAGGGGCATAAGCAACCGGGGGAACACCGTAATAACTGCTTTGCGGATGCCTGTAAATGACTACAGGTGGGGGTGCGTAATACACCGGTGGTGGCGCATAATAAACAGGCGGCGGGGCGTAAGGGTTGCCAACGGCAACGCCAACCGACCAGTGGGTGTCCGCATGGGCTGAAAATACTGCGAGGCTGCTCAATGCCATGCCTAAAATAGTTTGTGCGACTCTCATAACTGCTCCTCTCAATGGGAAACTATACGCGCTTCCTGAATCCTTAACGCATCGTCCCTTGAGAGGTTGACAATTCGCTGCATGAAAACGTTCGAATGCCATTTCACTGATGGTCGATTTATGAAATAATTAGCAGTTATTTATCTGATTAAATAGCGCTTGACCCGAGCGCGCTTTTTCCCCTACAGACAAAAGGCCCCCAGCATGGATGACAATAAAAGCAAGGCACTCGCCGCAGCACTTTCTCAAATTGAAAAGCAATTTGGCAAAGGCTCGATTATGCGCATGGGCGATGCTGATATCGGTGAAGATCTACAGGTCGTTTCGACCGGTTCACTTGGCCTGGATATTGCGCTTGGCGTAGGCGGATTGCCTCGTGGCCGCATCATCGAGATTTACGGCCCCGAATCTTCCGGTAAAACCACGCTGACCCTGTCCGTCATTGCAGAAATGCAGAAACTGGGAGGCACGGCGGCTTTTATTGATGCCGAACATGCGTTGGATCCGCAATATGCCGCCAAGCTGGGTGTCAACGTGCCGGATTTATTAATCTCCCAGCCGGATACTGGCGAGCAGGCGCTGGAAATTGCCGATATGCTGGTGCGTTCCGGCTCAGTGGATATCGTGGTAGTTGACTCGGTGGCGGCGCTGACGCCACGTGCGGAAATCGAAGGCGAGATGGGCGATAGCCACATGGGCCTGCAGGCGCGCCTGATGTCGCAGGCATTGCGTAAACTGACCGGTAATATCAAGCGTACCAATACGCTGGTGATTTTCATTAACCAGATCCGCATGAAAATTGGTGTCATGTTTGGCAACCCGGAAACGACCACTGGCGGTAACGCGCTCAAATTCTACTCTTCCGTACGACTGGATATCCGCCGCACCGGTGCGATTAAAAAAGGGGATGAAGTTACGGGTTCAGAAACCAGGGTCAAGGTCATCAAGAACAAGGTGGCGCCTCCGTTCAAGCAAGCCGAGTTCGACATCATGTATGGCGAAGGGATTTCCCGTCTGGGCGAAGTAATTGAACTGGGCACCAACCTCAAACTGGTTGAAAAATCCGGTGCCTGGTATAGCTACAATGGCGAAAAAATCGGCCAGGGCAAGGAAAATGCCAAGGAATTCCTGCGCGAGAATCCGGCAATTGCGGCGGAAATTGAAACCAGGATTCGCGAAAACTCCAATATCCTGGCGGATAGCATGGCAGCTGCCAGAGGCGAGGACGACTAAGCCGCTTGCGCCAGCCGCCCGAAAAATCACTGCGCCAGCGCGCCCTGGAATATTTAAGCAAGCGCGAATATGCTGCTGCCGAACTGGCGCAAAAGCTTAAAGGCTATGCCAGTGAAGATGATGATATTCCGGCCTTGATTACCGATTTTAAAGCACGTGGCTGGTTAAGTGATGCCCGCTATGTCGAGCAAATGATACATGCCCGGCAAGCCAAGTTTGGTGCGACGCGCGTCGCTCACGAATTACGGGAAAAAGGCATTGATGAATCCCTGGTAACCGAAGCGATTGCCGGATTACAGGACAATGAAGTGGAGCGCGCCAGCGAAGTCTGGCGCAAAAAGTTTAAAGCATTCCCGGCAACACGCGAAGAGTGGGCGAAGCAGGCCCGTTTTTTACAGAGCCGGGGGTTTGCGTTTGATGTAATCAAGAAAATTTTAAGTAGACACGCAGAAGATGACAGTCCAGAAGACGACAGTTAGTTACGGAAGTAAACCTTCCAGCAAGCAAATCCGCCAGGCCTTCCTGGATTTTTTTGCGTCCAAGGGCCACCAGGTTGTGCCTTCCAGCTCGCTGGTACCGCATGGCGACCCCACCTTGCTGTTCACCAATGCGGGTATGAACCAGTTCAAGGATGTATTCCTCGGCTTTGACAAGCGCCCTTATAGCCGTGCTGCGACGGCGCAGAAGTGCGTGCGGGCCGGCGGCAAGCACAATGACCTTGAAAATGTTGGCTATACCGCGCGTCACCATACTTTCTTCGAAATGCTGGGCAACTTCAGCTTTGGCGATTACTTCAAGCGTGATGCAATTAGCTTTGCCTGGGAGTTGCTGACCGGAGTCTATGCACTGCCCAAAGAGCGCCTGATGGTAACGGTGTATGCGGAAGATGATGAGGCGTATGACATCTGGCACAAGGAGATCGGCGTGCCCGCAGACAGGATTGTGCGTATTGGCGACAACAAGGGTGCACGTTACGCGTCTGACAACTTCTGGATGATGGGAGACACGGGTCCGTGTGGCCCCTGTACCGAGATTTTCTATGATCACGGTGCGCATATTCCTGGCGGTCCGCCCGGCAGCCCGGACGAAGATGGCGACCGCTTTATCGAAATCTGGAATAACGTGTTCATGCAGTTTAACCGCGATGAAGCGGGCGTGATGCATCCACTGCCCAAACCATCGGTGGATACCGGTATGGGCCTGGAGCGTATTTCTGCCGTGCTGCAAGGCGTGCATGCCAACTACGAAATCGACCTGTTCCAGGCGCTGATTAAAGCGGCTGCACGTGAAACCAATACGGTCGATCTGGATAGCCCTTCACTCAAGGTACTGGCTGACCATATCCGGGCCTGCTCCTTCCTGATTGCCGACGGCGTGATCCCCGGCAATGAAGGCCGTGGCTATGTGCTGCGTCGCATTATCCGCCGTGCGATTCGCCATGGTTACAAACTGGGCTGCCGGGCCGCCTTCTTCCATAAACTGGTGCCGGATCTGGTCGCTGAGATGGGCGAAGCCTATCCTGAACTGGCAAGTAACCAGGCGCGCGTGACCGACATCCTTAAGCAGGAAGAAGACCGCTTCTTTGAAACCATTGAAAACGGCATGCAGATACTGGAAGCCGAACTGGCAACCAAACCTGTTATCTTCAATGGTGACCTGGCGTTTAAATTACACGACACCTTCGGTTTTCCACTGGATTTGACCGCTGATATTTGCCGCGAACGTGGCGTAACGGTCGATACGGCTGGTTTTGATGCTGCCATGGCGCGCCAGAAAGAGCAGGCGCGCGCGGCGGGTAAATTCAAGATGGCGCTGAACCTGGAATATGAGGGGCAAGCCACAGTTTTCCATGGCTATGACAGACTGGAAACCCCAGCCAAAGTATTAGCGCTGTACAAAGATGGTAGCGCGGTCAATACCTTGAATGAAGGTGACCTGGGTGTGGTGGTCCTGGATGACACGCCATTCTATGCCGAGTCTGGTGGCCAGATTGGCGATAGCGGCGAACTGAAATCTGCCAACGGCATCTTTGCGGTAGAAGATACACAGAAAATCCAGGCTACAGTTTTTGGCCACCACGGTGTGTTGAAAACAGGTATGTTGTCTGTCGGTGACAGCTTGACTGCCAAGGTGAATTTGCAAGCCCGTGCCAGCACCATGCGCAACCACTCCGCCACGCATTTGATGCATAAAGCCCTGCGAGAGGTATTGGGCGAGCATGTACAACAAAAAGGCAGCCTGGTGGATACCGAGAAAACCCGTTTTGACTTTGTGCATAATGCACCGATGACTGATGCCGAAATCGCCAGGGTCGAGGCGATTGTGAATGCCGAGATTCTGGCAAATGAAGCGACATTGGCGCGGGTAATGGATATCGAAGCGGCACAACAAACCGGTGCCATGATGTTGTTCGGTGAGAAATACGGCGATGAAGTACGTGTGCTGGATATTGGTACTTCGCGCGAATTGTGCGGTGGCACGCATGTGAGCCGTACTGGCGATATTGGCCTGTTTAAAATTACTGCCGAAAGTGGTGTGGCCGCAGGTGTACGCCGTGTAGAAGCGACCACGGGTGAGGGTGCGCTTAAACTGGTACAAGGTCAGCAAGCCTTGATTAATCAGGTCGCCGGCGAATTGAAAGCGCCTGTGCATGAGTTGCCTGCAAAAATTGCGCAAGTGCTGGATAACGTCAAGTCACTGGAAAAAGAACTGGCGCGTTTGAAGTCCAAACTGGCAAGTGCACAGGGCGATGACCTGGTGAACCAGGTGCTGGATGTTGATGGCGTGAACGTACTGGCTGCGGTGCTGGAAGGTGCGGATGCCAACGCCTTGCGTGAGACCATGGATAAACTGAAAGACAAGCTCAAGTCAGCCGCGATTGTGCTGGCCAGTGTTTCCGATGGCAAGGTGAGCCTGGCTGCTGGCGTGACGGCTGATTTAACCAGTAAAGTGAAAGCTGGCGAACTGGTTAATCATGTGGCCGCGCAAGTCGGTGGTAAAGGCGGTGGCAAGCCGGATATGGCGATGGCGGGTGGTACCGATGCCGGTAAATTGCCACAGGCACTGGAAAGTGTCGCTGCCTGGATGAAGCAGAAATTAAATTAATTGACAGAAATAGTGTTTAGAGCGAAATCATGGCATTAATCGTACAAAAATATGGCGGTACCTCGGTCGCCAATCCGGAGCGTATCCGCAATGTAGCCAGGCGTGTGGCACGTTATAAAGCGATGGGGCATCAGGTTGTGGTAGTAGTCTCTGCCATGTCTGGTGAAACCAACCGGCTGATTGCATTGGCCAAGGAGATCATGCCGGATCCGGATCCGCGTGAACTGGACATGATGGTGTCCACCGGTGAGCAGGTGACGATTGGCATGACAGCGCTGGCGCTCATGGAGTTAGGGATTAAAGCCAAAAGCTATACAGGCTCCCAGGTCAAGATACTGACGGATGATGCGCATACCAAGGCGCGCATCCTGGATATTGACCAGCATAACCTGAAAAAAGATCTGGATGATGGCTATGTCTGTGTCGTGGCCGGTTTCCAGGGTGCGGATGCCGATGGCAATATCACCACCCTGGGTCGCGGCGGTTCTGATACCACCGGTGTAGCACTGGCGGCAGCCCTGGGTGCCGATGAGTGCCAGATTTATACTGATGTGGATGGTGTCTATACCACCGACCCACGTGTGGTGCCAGAAGCACGCCGCCTGGAAAAAATTACCTTTGAAGAAATGCTGGAGCTGGCATCACAAGGCTCCAAGGTGTTACAGATTCGTTCCGTTGAATTTGCCGGTAAATATAAAGTGAAACTGCGTGTGCTTTCCAGCTTTGAAGAAGAAGGCGACGGCACATTGATTACGTTTGAAGAAAATGAGGGAAACATGGAAGATCCAATCATCTCGGGTATCGCGTTCAACCGCGATGAGGCGAAAGTGACTGTGGCTGGGGTGCCAGACAAGCCTGGTATTGCTTACCAGATTTTAGGGCCGGTGGCCGACGCCAATATTGATGTGGATGTAATCATCCAGAACGTGGGTGCGGATGGCACCACCGACTTTACCTTCACCGTGCACAAAAATGAAATGAACAAGACACTGGGTATTTTACGTGACAAAGTACAAGGTCATATCCAGGCACGTGAAATTACTGGTGATGACAAGATCGCCAAAGTTTCTGTAGTCGGCGTCGGTATGCGTTCTCATGTCGGCATTGCCAGCCAGATGTTCCGCACATTGGCGGAAGAGGGTATCAATATCCAGATGATCTCAACCAGCGAAATCAAAATCGCGGTAGTGATCGAAGAGAAATACATGGAACTGGCCGTACGTGTATTGCATAAAGCCTTCGGCCTGGAAAATGCCTGATAGAAAAGAAATAAACATTCTTCTTTTTTGCGTTGATTTTTGAAGGGTTTTCACGTAGTATGGCGCCCTTCAATGCAGTAGCAATACTGTATGAAAGCAGTCACACTGCGTAAGTTTTAAACGGTGAGCTGGCCGAGTGGTCGAAGGCACTTCCCTGCTAAGGAAGCATATGGGCTTAAACCTGTATCGAGGGTTCGAATCCCTCGCTCACCGCCAAAAATCTGAAACTTGTGGTATAATGCTTTTTTAGTTGCAACACTGTTGTGACCTTGGCGCCCGTAGCTCAGTTGGATAGAGTATTTGGCTACGAACCAAAGGGTCGGGCGTTCGAATCGCTCCGGGCGCGCCAAAAATAAAAAGGGTTAGATGAGAGATCATCTAACCCTTTTTTCCTTTTTCACTTCCATTATTGATGCTTTGTGGCAGCATCAATAACATGTGCTCTTCTGGGGCATGCAGGGACTTTTTATTGTTCAGATATCCGCCAGGCGACGGTAGCGCCGCATTCGGCATAGCGAGAGCCATGTCAGATATGGTATGCTTCAGCTTTGTTTTTTCATTGGTGTTTCAGTGTCTCTTAATGCTTGTTTGGCGCGGATTGCGGGCGATATGCAGCAGGTGGATGCCGTTATTCGCCAGTCTTTGTCATCTCAAGTTCCGCTGATTAATCAGATCTCAGAATATATCATCCATAGTGGTGGCAAACGCTTGCGTCCGGCACTGGTATTGATGGCCGGGGATCTGGCGGGCGAGGTCACTTCCGCGCATCGTCAACTGGCGACTATTGTCGAGTTTATTCATACCGCGACCTTGCTGCATGACGATGTGGTGGATGCGTCGGAATTACGCCGTGGCAAATCCACCGCCAACCATGTCTACGGCAATCCTGCCAGCGTACTGGTGGGCGATTTCCTGTATTCGCGCGCTTTCCAGATGATGGTCAAGTTGCAGAATATGCGCGTGATGGATATTCTGGCCGATGCGACCAATATTATTTCCGAAGGTGAAGTGCTGCAGTTGCTGAACGTGCGCAATATTGGCGTCAGCGAGCAGGATTATTTGCGCGTCATCCACTTTAAAACCGCCAAACTATTTGAAGCAGCCACGCGCCTGGGGGCGGTACAATGCCAGTCCAGCCCGCAACAGGAAGAAGGGCTGGCCGCTTATGGCATGCACCTGGGCACCGCTTTCCAGCTGGTGGACGATGTGCTGGATTTGACCGGCGACAGCGAAAAAATCGGTAAAACCCTGGGGAATGACCTGGCGGAAGGCAAAGTGACGTTGCCAATGCTGTATGCCATTCAACAGGCACCGACGGCACAGGCCGAGTTAGTCAAGCGGGCATTACTGGAGGGGCGTGTGACAGAGCTGCAAGAAGTGCTGGAAATTCTGCACACCGTAAACGCATTCGAATATGTGCGCTCAGTCGCACAAAAAGAAGTGCTGTTGGCGTGCCAGGCACTGGATGTGTTCCCGTCAGGTGCGGCAAAACAGGCATTGCTGGATCTGGCACATTTCTCAGTCAGTCGCCAGCAATAGGTGAGTGTCATCGCAGCATGCATGTTCCAATGCATGCTGCTCCGATTTAGTTCAGCGCAATGGGCTCCCCGCTCATATGGTAGTAGCTGAGTTTTGCGCAATCGTTGGTGGTATTGGTCAAGGCGCCATCAAATAGCGACTGGCCATTCATGTCGACCACGGCATAGCCGTTGTGATATAGCGTCACTTCTGCCTGCAAGGGATTCTCTGTGCGGTCAGCCGGGGAGTGGTGACTGGTCTTTTGCGTGGCTCGCATGGCGAAGCTGACGCAATTCTCTTCCTCTTCTTCGCTGTAGACTTCCCAGTGATCTTCCCCGGTCAGCTTTGCCAGCCATCCTGGCAAGTCAACTTCCACACGGCAAATAATCGGTACATCCCAGGCCGGGTGTTCTCCCTGGCCCAGTTCCACCTGATTTAACTCGCCTTCGGTGGGTGGTGTGAATTTGATTTGATCAGACATAGGCTACTTCCTTCACTAAAAGAGACAGATGCGAAGGCACTCAGCCCGAAGTTACTTGGCCAGGTGCAGTTCCCATCTTACACATAAATGGTGGCAACCAATCTGTTTTCAAGGCTGTGTATATTGGCTTCCATACAGGTTTTGCCTGCACAAAAGCGTTTATTCTTGCTTAGCGGCATTAACGATGAGATGATGCAGCAACCTTAATGATGTTATCGGTATCATGACAGAAATCCTTGAGCCTGTTTTAAGTTTATTGAAAACGCAGCCTTACTTCCTGCAAGGTGTTTGCCTGGTACTGGGCTTGCTCATCGGCAGTTTCCTGAATGTGGTGATTCATCGCCTGCCTAAAATGATGGAGCGCGACTGGCAGGTCAGTTGCCTGGATTTGCAGGGCCAGGCAGCGCCGGATCAGCCCAGGTATAACCTGGTTATTCCGCGTTCTTCCTGCCCATCTTGCGGCCACGCAATCAGTGCGTGGGAAAACATCCCTGTCATCAGTTATTTGTGTTTGCGCGGCAAATGCAAAGCCTGCCAGGCGCCCATTTCAGCACGTTATCCGCTGGTAGAACTGCTGACGGGCGGGTTGGCATACTCAGTCGCCGTGCAATATGGCTATAGCGCGCTAACGTTATTCGCACTGGTATTTGTATTTGCCCTGGTCGCATTAACGTTTATCGATTTTGATACGCAGCTATTGCCGGATGATATTACGCTGCCTTTATTGTGGCTGGGGTTACTGGTGAACCTGCAAGCCGGTTTTACCGATATTACATCGGCGGTGATTGGCGCGATGGTGGGTTATCTAGTGTTATGGAGTGTGTACTGGTTGTTCAAGCTGGTTACAGGCAAGGAGGGCATGGGCTATGGTGATTTCAAACTGCTGGCCGCCATCGGCGCCTGGTTTGGCTGGCAGTTGCTGCCTGCCGTGATTTTGCTGAGTTCAGTCGTGGGCAGCGTGATTGGCCTGGGCCTGATTTTGCTCAAAGGCAAAACCAGGCATACGGCGATTCCGTTTGGCCCGTTCCTGGCGCTGGGCGGAATCGCTGCCTTGTTTTACGGCCAGGCACTGGCTGCCTTTTATTTGATGCCATAGGTGAAGGTTGTGACTAAAGTGGTTGCCGTGACTGGCGGTATCGGCAGTGGGAAAAGCGAAGTTTGCAAAAGCTTTATGGCACTGGGCGTACCGGTAGTGGACCTGGACGACATCGCCCATGCCATGAGTGCGCCCGGCAGTGTTGCCATGCAGGCGGTGCGCCAGGCGTTTGGCGATGAAATGTTTGACGAGCATGGCCAGTTGCACCGTGGAAAATTGCGCGAACTGGTGTTTGCCGAACCGGATGCGCTGGACAGATTGAATCACATCATGCATCCGGCTATCCGTGCAGAAGCCATGCAGCAGATTGCGGGTTATAGCCTGCATCCTTATGTCATCCTGGCGATTCCATTACTGGTTGAAAGTCCGGCGGACTGGTCCATGGTGGACCATGTGCTGGTGGTGGATTGCAGTGAGCAAACTCAATTGGTCCGCGTCATGCAGCGCGGCTTGTCCGAATCCATGGCACAGGCGATCATTACCGCCCAGAGCAGCCGCCAGGCCCGTTTATCCATCGCGGATTCTGTCATGGAGAATGACCAGACCCTGGACAATTTGCGGCAAAAAGTGCTCGAGTTTCATAAAAACTTCTCAAATACTTGCCAGTGATTTAAAAGGGTTTCATAATCAGGCTTTTATTGCATACTTTTCAAGTATCAGCTGACAGAAAAGGCTGCCGTGTCTAGCTACGAGTTTCCATTTAATGAGCGCATCAGAACCTATCTCCGCCTGGAGGATTTGTTCGTCAAGATGCTGCACCACATCGAAACAGGCCATGAGATCAGTCATCATGTGGCGCTGATTTCCATGTTGCAAGTCCTGGACCTGATAGACCGCGGGGATTTGAAAGTGGACTTGTTGCAGGAGCTGGAAAGGCACAAGGTACAGCTCTCTTTCTTGCAAAACAACCCCAACATCGACCAACAGGCGCTTAACAGCACTTTATTAAGCCTGGAACGGTGTGCGACCACCCTGCGTGCGGACCACCAGAAACTGGGCCAGTCCCTGCGCGATAACGACTGGTTGATGAGCGTGAAGCAACGCACCAGTATTCCCGGCGGGGTCTGTGAGTTCGATCTGCCTTCTTACCGCCACTGGCTGTATTTACCGGTCGAACGGCGAAAGGCAGACTTTGAGCAATGGCTATCCCGCCTGAAACCCATGTATGAATCCATCCGTATGATTCTGCAATTGTTGCGCGGTAGCGGCCAGGTCATGTCCGTGGTGGCGCACAATGGGGCTTACCAGCAGCAGTTATCCGGTCATAAACCGGCACAGTTACTACGTATTGAAGTGAATCACGACGAATGCTTCCCTGAAGTCAGCGCCAATAAGTATGCGATTAATATCCGCTTCCAGAAACTGGATTTTGTGCAACGGCCAAAAGGGTGCGAGCAGGATATCCCGTTCAGGATGATTATCTGTAATTTTACCGGGGCAGGACACAACTAATGCAGTCAACAGCAGTTAAATCCCGCAAAGTTGCTTGCCCCGGCTGCGGTGAAACCACCGAATACTCAACCGCCAACCCATTCCGGCCATTTTGCAGCGAGCGGTGCAAACTAATGGACCTGGGCGACTGGGCGACCGAAAAATTCCGTATTCCGGACGCGACACCACCGGATTTGTACGAACCTGAATAATGGGCACATTCCGGGGCATGAAAAACTCAGCTATTTATTTACTACAGTGCCTGCTCGGGAGTACCCTGATGTTATGGCTGGGTGTTGCCCAGGCGGATGTGGCGATCAGTGACGCCTGGGTACGTGCTTCCAATCCCGGGCAATCGGTGGGTGCAGCCTACCTGACCTTGCGCAGCAAGGAAGATATGACCATGGTGTATGTAGAGACCGAACGCGCTGGTAACACTGAAATACATAGCATGACCATGCAAAATGGCATTATGAAAATGCGCCACCTGGAAGAGCTGGCAATTCCAGCCAATCAACCGGTCAAACTGGCGCCAGGCAGTTTTCACCTGATGTTGTTTGAACTGGGTCGCCCATTTAAAGCTGGTGAGCAGGTAAAGTTCCGACTCTGTTTTAAAGACAAGGCAGGCAAGATCGAGGAAAAATTCGTTAGCCTGCCTGTCAAAGCAGCTCCTTAAAGACTGCTCCAACCAACACTCCTTTTGTTTTGCTTCATATTGCAAATGTAGCAATATACAAGTTTTCTACCTCTGTTCTTGCCCAGGGCGTTTTGCGCAAAAACTTCAGGCTGGACTTCACGGAAGGATCATTCTTGAAACAATTGATATTGATTTTTCTGGCCAGCGTTTCCCAGCCATAATGATCCGCCAGCCTGGTGACGATTTGTTCCAGCGTAACGCCATGTAAGGGATTATTGGGTTGATCGTGCATCTTAAGCCTTAATGCCAGTTCTTAAGCAGTAACTGCGTCACGCGTTCAAACTCACTCGATTGATTGATTAACACCAATTCTTTGCTGTGCGCATGGGTGGTTACAGGTGGCGATGCGAAGCACACCACCTGTGTGTGGCTGGTTGAATATCCCGGATTTACGATCCCAGTTATCGCTGGAAATCACCGGAGCGCTCAGGTTGGTACACGACTTTCAGGATGCGAACCTTGAGCAAGCCGCCACCAGGCTTGGGCCAGGATATTTCGCTACCTTCCCGTAAGCCAAGCAGTGCACTGCCCACAGGCGCCAGCACTGATATTTTCCCCTTACCGTCGCCAATATCATGCGGATAAACAAGCGTCAGGGCAAACTCCGAGCTGGATGACTCTATCCGGAAGTTTACCGTTGAGTTCATCGTCACAATGTCGCCGGGCATTTCCTCTGGCGCCACAATATTGGCGCGATCCAGCTCAGCTTGTAAATCATCCTTGTTCGGCATTTCGCTGTCACTCAGCGAATCAAGCATTTTTTCAAGCCTTGCCGCATCCATTGAAGAGATCGTAATTGGTGGTTGAATTTCCATTGTGAATAGCCTCATGAAGAAGTCGTTGATCGTGATGCCCGACACTTGAGTTAAGCCCTACCGCAAAGCGGCATCGGCTTGCATGTGCTGTCAGGCCTCCGTTTACTTGAACCGCGAGTGTAAAACCTGCGGCCTGTACGACATGTTGTTGGTCTGCTTTTGAAATGAACCCACAATCGCAGGGATTACTGATCTGATCAATTGTGTAGTCATGCCTGGCATTATAGCCCGGGATTCAGTGTAATTGAAGGCATGAGCAGGAGCTGAGCGAGTCGCTGATGTTTGATTGAGTTAGACAGTACTTGCTTTACATGCTCAGGCAAACGCACATTCGCCGGAATATGTACTGCTTGTTTTTTGATTAAAGTATGCTCTTCTTACCCTGGCCACTGCGGATTCCAGACGATTTCCCAGAGATGCCCGTCTGGATCCTGGAAATAGCCAGAGTAGCCGCCCCAAAACGTATCATGCGCGGGCTTGACGATCTTTGCACCAGCGGAAGCTGCTTGTGCCATGACAACATCGACCTCGGCCTTTGAGGATACGTTATGACCCAGCGTCATTTCGGTAGGACTAACGGGACTCGTCACAAGGCCTGTGTCATGGGCGATGCTGTTGCGAGGCCAGAGCGCTAAACGAAGGCCTGGTTGCAGGTCAATGAATACAACGGCGCCGTACTCGAACTCTTTGCCAATGATGCCTTCGGTGGCAAAGCCAAGACCCTCACGGTAGAAGCGCAATGATGCTTCAAGATCGTCAACGCCAATGGTAATAACGGTGATTCGCGGTTTCATGCGCCTGATTTCCTTTAGTATTACGTTATGCATTTGTGCGCGCACGAAGTCTTGGCAATGCTCTGTTGCCCTGTGCTTTTAAAACTGCGCTCAAATACGCGCAAAGCAAACAAAAACATAAAATGCCAATATGCTGAAACGAGGGGAGCTGTTTTTCAATGAATACCAGCAATATACTCACGCAACACAATGACGTGGTTATGCTTTTCATCTTTGGCAGCATACACCAAAGTCACTTTGGATTTGTCTACCAGTTCTTTTAGTGTTGCCACTGCCGGGTTGTCTCCGAGTTCAGCGCGATATTTTGTCCGGAATTCTTCCCATTTTGCAGGATCGTGTCCGAACCACTTGCGTAATGCTGTCGATGGTGCGACTTCTTTCAGCCACAGGTCAAGTTTTGCCTGCTCTTTGGTGATGCCACGAGGCCAGATGCGATCTACAAGCACGCGCCGACCATCCGTAGAGGCTGGTGATTCATACACTCGCTTAAAGGATACGCTCATATGCTCTCCTCCTGACTAAAAAAATGGTCAGGCATTTTACTTGATCTCAATCCCTGCCATGCGGGCGAAAGCAGCAAAATCAAGCGCTGTATTCTGGTCGTGCACAATGCGCCATTGCTTGTCTTGTAGCTGGAAAACATAAGTGAGCCATGTAACGACCGGGGTATCTTCCGGTCTGGCACGATATTGGTATTTCACCAGTGCCATTGCCATATCTTCTCCCACAACCTTGTGAATTAGCGAGCCTTCCCACACCCAATTGGGGTCTTTAAACCATTGTTCATGTATTGCAATGGTTTCAGATGGGGTCGTGAAAGCATGGCCATTCTGGACAATGGTATAGAGGGTGTCGCCTTTTGTGAGATGCGACTTGAACGCTTCGATATCCCTATTGGAAATGGCTTTAAAATGCACTTGCAGCGCTGTATCAAAATCTGGTTTCACGGTTGCCCCTCAGAATCAGCCATCAGTGGGAGGATGATAAGCGTCACCAAAGCGAATGCCAATACGTTTTAGAGTGATTACTTGATGGCTGTTAGTATTAACTTGCCTAACGCCTGAATTAAGCCGCGCCGCGAAGCGGCGTCGGCTTGAATGAATTGTTAGGACTCATTAATGGGAAGGGCGGCATATGGATGAACTGGAATGCGCATGGGCGGCTCGGCCAAAAGGTTGATGATCTCATCGCGGAGTTTGTCAGCGAGCGGGCTATTCTCATAGTTGCCTTTCGCTTCGTCGGATTTAAAGACCTCAACATTCCAAAGGATGTCCGGGTCTCCGTCCTCACGAGCAAGGATGAATCGGTCGGAAGCTCCCGACTTCGTCATTCCAGCGTTAGCCAGTTCAAAAAGCTTGTCGCCAAAGCCCGGTTTGGCGCGCATGCGGGCTGATCTTGAAGTGCCATAAAGTCTCCTATGAGTCCTAACGTTTGACGTGAGGAGCCGCCGTAGCTGCGAAGGGCACCCACCAACTTGGGTTCTAGTTTTTCTGTTCCGGGGCATTGATTTTTGGCAGGAAGTGATCTCTTTGATACGTGAACAAGCTGGTACTTTCCTCCACCATCTTTTCTGATTTAGGGTGAGGAGGTGCGAACTTCGCCACGGCCCTGAGAAGGACACGATCTTCTTCAGACGGGGATTCTCTCAGTGCCGGAATGGCGTAAGAGATAAGCCTGTTTATCTCATCAGGGTATACATATGTGGTTGAGTTTGGAGCAATGAAGCCACCGGTAACAACAGAATTGTCTATATTAATTCTCAGTAAATTACTCGCAGCCTCGATGCGGAGAAACAATCCGATTTCGTAGGATGAAACACAATTCGAAGGGCTGGTGTTCGTTAATGAAATTCGAATCTTTTCACCATCGGCCTCTACAGAGATAACGACTATGGGAAGGTGCTCGTATTGCTCAAGTCGTTTATTCGATTCGAGAGCTTCAGCTGCCGATTTTCTGGCGTCTTTGCGTTGCCCCCATGCGATCAATGCCGCGACCACTGCAACAAATGTGGTGATACAGTACTTCCAATCAAAATCCAATTGACTCTCCGAGTTGTATTTGCCTAACGTTTGAATTAAGGGGCACGCTTTAGCGTGTCCCGCTTGAATGATGGGTTAGGAAAGGACTGTACCAGTGCCAAGCCGACTATTGCAGAGAATTTGTTTTGCATAACGTAATCGCTTGACCAGTTGTCAGGCCAAGGCCGCCATTTTTAGGGTGTGCCCAAGCTTCCAAAAAGCACTCAACCACCCTTGCGGCATTTGTTGTACCGCTACATAGCGTGACAGCCTGCCCAGCATTTAAGCCCAAGCCAGCCTTCTTTTTTTCATCGCTACCCCATACTGCTTCATAACATTTAGTTGGCTCACTTGTAATTGCTATCGTTTCAGTGGCCTCAGCTTCTGCTGCTAAAAGTGGAAGGGGCATATTAAGCAGAATCACCACCATAACCCATTTAATTCTAGAGATGATGCTCATCATGTGCTCCTTGCCTAACGTTTGAATTAAGGGGCGCCGTTAGGCGTCCGGCTTGAATGATGGGTTAGGCTTTTGCAAGACGTAAGTTCTCTTTTATGGCATCACTTATGGAAAAACACTCATCTCTCAACGCTCGATGAATTTTATGTCTTTCATTACTAATGTCTGTTGTATTAGCACTGCCTTGTTCTTTTGCTAACTTCCATTCATCGTTTTTAGTCAACATGACTAAAGCTTGGGTAAATGCTGTATCCAATCGTTGGTGTATAGCTATATTGTAATAAAACTCGCTAAGCTGAACCCATTCATGGAATTTCCACACATCTGTTTCTTGAATGCTTGGTCCGTTTGCGGCAAGTTTTGCACCAAAAATGGTTACGCCTTTGTAAACATTTAGTCTTTCTGCATGAAGGGATATTTCATTCTGGTGTTTAGATGCTTTAACAGCCCATCGTGCATATAGTACTGACAAGCCAACAACTAAGGCACTACCTATTGAAATAAAATCACTATTAGTTAAGTCCATTCGTTTTGAGCCTAACGTTTGACATGAGAGGCGGCGACCGGCTTGCCGGGCGACGTCCTCTCGATGGAAGGGTTAGGCATCGCGGCGCCAGTACTTCACATCTAGATGAGCGCGAAGCACGCTTTCCCGTTCGGCTACAGCCGAAGCGAACGACTGATACGTATCGTGCTCGCTCGGCGTGAGGCTAATGACCGTTCTCCAGCGCGGCAAGTCTCCGCGTTTCCCCTCTTCTTTCAATCCCTTCACCACGTGACTGTCTATGGGGACTTCTAGCCAGGATTCGATCTTCTCTAGCTGGTACTGCTCACATATGTATTTGTTGTATGCGCAGTCCCGAAGGAATATGTTCAGGAACTTTCTAGCGCTACCCCAGTTTCGAGCTTCTTTGGGAAGCGCCTTCTGTAGTTCCAGTGTGGCGATGTCTAGTTCCGATCGGAAGGCACTCTCATTTCGCTTCACGAAGCGCCTAATGTTGAGGCCTTGAAGGTACTTTCGAGCGGCCTGTATCGTGCCTGCGGGCCCCATGCCTCTTGCAGTGGATGGACCGACCGATGTGCTGCCTATGCGCTTCTGCAGGAGCTTGAGGTAGTCATTGTTCATGGCGATGCCTTTGAATTAAGGGGCACCGTTAGACGTCCCGCTTGAATGATTGGTTGGGGCTTTGTAATTGCATAATTTAGTCCAAGAGTTTACTCGATATCTTAATTCGAATAATGGTGAACTTCCCTGATCAATAAATTCAAGCTCAACTTTATTTAGTAATGCCCAAGCTACTCCATGCTCAATGAGCTTTACATACTTCGGGGTTTCCCAATCACTCCATTCAGTGCAATTCTCGTATGGAAGTTTAATAGAGAATAACTGGGAGGGAGATATGTATGCGTGAGATTCATTTAAAAATTGCAGCAAAAGAGAATAACTTTTTCCATCCAATGTATCTCCCGAAGTGTATATATTGTAGTTACCATCTTTTTTTACCCAACTCATATTTATAGTGCCTCCAACTATAGTGTTATTACCTATAAAACTATGAGTTGGCGTGCCTGGTAAACTTTCTGTATCACTCCATCGTAGCTGCCATTGAATGTATAAATCAGGGTTACGTGCTTGAGCGTAATGAGTAAAAATTAAAAATAAAGTGAATAAGAAGGTCCTGACATAAAGAATCACTGTAATTTGCCCTAACGCTGGAATTAAGCCGCGCCGCAAAGAGGCGTCGGCTTGAATGAATTGTTAGGCGCCAGCTCTTGCACGTCCGACGACACCCAAATGGGTAAACCCGAAGCCGGCAGAATACTTAAGGCCATAGCCCAGCGCGCGGTCGAAACCAATGTGAGCCGCCCAAATAATTCCGGCTGTGATTGCTATGGGAGCCGAAAGAAAGATGCCAATTGCCAATGCTGCTAAAGCACCGATATAAGAATGCGCAAAGTTGTACGACACCGCGCCCACTTTGGGCCCGGCCAGATATCCAAGGAAAGACAAGTCTGGCGCAAAGAAGAACAAAGCGAAGGTGCCCCAGCCGCTACCGAACTTTGTATAGGTCAGCAGACTGACCGCGAGAACGCATAACCCCTCAATGCGAAGCAAACTCCGCACACCACCTGATACCGGACCTGTCATGAACTTCTCCTAGTGCTTAACGTGGAGCTAAGGGGCTGCGCGCTTTTGCGCAGTCCCGCTTGAGCGTAGGGTTAGACATGCCTACTTTGAAAAGAGAGTGCATGACAAAACTGGCTGGCCTGCCGCTTTGCACTCATCGGCTTTGTTCCAGAGTGGTTGAGCGAAGCTGCCAACGGCAAAACCGAAAATTGCTGCTACCAACAGAAAAAAGCCTATGCGGTCTTTGGGCCCCTCTTCACGTTTAGACCATGCTCCCAAGCGACGAACCTGAAAGCCGACGAAATATAAAGTTGGGAATAAGAACGCGAATGCAAAAGAAACTATACCAATTGAAAAGTGCTCCATTTTTTTCCTCATGCCTAACTAGGAGTAGGCATCCTATTTGACGGTTTATTTTCTGTCAAGAATGCATTCAAAACTACTTGAGCAGGTACGCAACAAGATTTGGTTAAAGCATTATAGTATCCGTACCGAGTAAGCGTATATGGGTTTGATCAATAGATCCATTTTGCATCATGGCGAATATCGGCCTTTAGACAGCCACTTAATCTTTTTTCTGTTGCCAAACAGCACGTTGCATGGCAATACCGCGTGCCCCGCAGGCCAGCGCCTGGGCCAAGTGTTCATGCTGCATCCCACCTAAACCATAAACCGGAATTTCCAGTCCATTCAATAATTCAGCAAATCGCTCCCAGCCTAACCCAACTGCTTCAGGGTGGCTTTGGGTTGGCAACACTGGCGAGAGCAGGGCGAAATCCAGTTGCAGGACTTGGGCTTTTTGCAGTTGTTCAGCGTCGTGGCAAGATGCGCCCACTAATAAATGTTCAGGCTTCTGTGTGAGTGCCAGCAGTCGCTGACTATTCAGGTGCACACCGTGGTAGCCGAGTTGTAAGGCTTGTTCCGGGCTGCTATTGAGCAGGCAGCGGCAGTCATAGTTGGCGCAGATTTTCAGCACTTGTTCGCTGAGTGCGGCCAGTACATCGGTTGCCAGTTGCGATTCGCGGATTTGCAACAGTTGCAGGCCCTGGTCCAGTTGTTTGGCTAGCGCGTGCAGGAAGTTATCTTGCCCCATTTCTGCCAGGTTGCTGATAGCGTAAACCGGTGGCAGGTTGAGTGCGTGCATGATGGGCGCATTGGCGGGTAACACCGGGTTGACATTCAGCAGGCGCGGGTGTTGCCAGGCGAGTTGCTGGCTTTCGCGCGCGCTCAGGTCGCCTTGCCAGGCACTGACAAAAAAGAAATGCAGCAGGACGGTTTTGGCTTCGGCATCATGGGTGGCCGGGTAGTCATAACGGCGTTTGATCCACGGCTGGATTTGGGTCGGTGTGATACCTAACTCTTCCTGCGCTTCGCGAATCAATGCGTGTTCGGGTGTTTCGCCAGCTTCGATTTTGCCGCCGGGGAACTCCCACCAGCCTGCCCAGCCTTTGCCTTGCGGGCGGCTGGCGAGCAGGTATTCACCGTTGGGGCGTACCAGGATGGCGACCGCGACTTGAACCAGTTTTGTCATGACTTATTCGGATTTTAATTGCAGTTTGCCGGCATAATCCTTGGCAAACTGGTAGGCAACACGGCCACTGCGGGCACCACGCGTGTGGTAGAACTGCAGAGCGGCATGGCGGGCCACGTCATCCATGGCCACGCCGAAGGTTTGCAGCCAGTGCGCGGCAATGGTCAGGTATTCATCCTGGTCAAAACTGTAGAACGACAGCCACAGGCCAAACCGTTCCGACAGTGAGGTTTTTTCATCAATGGTATCGCTGGGGCGGATTTCGCCGCCTTTATCCATGACCGGCTGATTATCGGCCATATATTCCGGCATCAGGTTTTTGCGGTTGGAGGTGGCATATACCAGCAAGTTGGGTGAAGCATTTTCAATCGAGCCATCCAGGATGACTTTCAAGGCCTTGTAGCCGACATCGTTGGCTTCAAAGGTCAGGTCATCGCAGAAAATAATGAATTTTTCCGGGCGGTTGCGGATGAGCTGGGCGATTTGCGGCAGGTCGGTCAGATCCTGTTTATCGACTTCGATCAATCGCAAACCCTCTGCCGCATAGCCGTTGAGCAGGGCTTTCACCAGTGACGATTTGCCAGTGCCGCGCGCGCCAGTCAGCAGCACGTGGTTGGCGGGCAAGCCTTGCAGGAATTGCCGCGTATTCCTGACCACTTCATTTTTCTGGCGGTCGATAAAGCGGATATCGTCGAGCAAGACCGTATGTGGATGTTCCACCGCCTGCAACTGACCCTGGTTGCCTTGCTTGATCCAGCGCCAGGCGGTGGCCTGCCAGTTAGGTTCGGCGGGTGGGGCGGGGAGCAGGGTTTCCAGGCGTGTGATCAAATGTTCGGCGCGCTGCAGCAGATGTTCAATCGGGTTCATGCGGTTTTCTTTACATCGTGGAGTGAAGGGAGCGGCTATTGTACACAATGCCGTCAGGAGCTGTCAGGGCAAGTGGCGTTTCGCTGGTCGCAAACCTGGCTTGGTTTTGTGTTACCTTTCGGGCTGGATGACATTTCCGTTTCCATTCAAACAGGTTTATTTCTTATGCAACCACAACAAATTATCCTCGCCTCGCGCAGTCCGCGCCGGGTGGAACTGCTTGCGCAACTAGGCGTGCAATGCGAGATTGTACCGGCTGATATTGATGAATCTTGCCTGCCGGGAGAGGATCCGGCGGTATATGTACAGCGGCTGGCGCGTGCCAAGGCCATGGCGATTGCCACCATCCATGGCACGCGTGGCCTGGCAATCCTGGCTGCCGATACCACGGTGGCCATGGGGCAGGAAATTCTGGGTAAGCCGGCGGATGCGGGTGAAGCCATGGAGATGCTGTCGCGCCTGAGTGGCAGCACGCATGTCGTGCATACGGCGGTCGCTGTGTACCAGGCAGGGGACGTTCGCTGTCTGCTCAATACCACTCAGGTTGAAATGATGCAGGTGCCGGTTGGCGTGTTACAAGCTTATGTCGACAGTGGCGAACCGATGGACAAAGCAGGTGCCTATGGTATACAGGGCCGCGCTGGCGCATGGATTGTGCGTATAGAGGGCAGCTATAGCGGCGTGATGGGGTTGCCGCTACATGAAACGGCGCAGTTGTTACACGCGTGGTAAACTCCAAGAAAACAGCATCAGCAGGGATCAGAGTAAATGTCATTGGCGCAGGAAGTATTGATTAACGTCACGCCGCAGGAAACGCGGGTAGCGATTCTGGAACAGGGCGTTGTGCAGGAGTTGCATATTGAACGAGCCTCTTCGCTGGGCATTGTCGGCAATATTTACCGTGGCACGGTAGTGCGGGTGCTGCCGGGCATGCAATCGGCGTTTGTCGAAATTGGCCTGCCCCGTGCGGCTTTCCTGCATGCGGCTGACATTATGGAGTGCCGTACGGAAGAAGGCGATATCAGGATTGACCGCCCCATCCAGGAAGTGCTGCACGAAGGCCAGTCTATTATCGTGCAGGTGATTAAGGAAGCGATAGGCACCAAAGGTGCGCGCCTGACAACGGAAATCAGTATTGCCGGCCGCTTCCTGGTATACCTGCCTTACCAGAAACATATCGGCGTTTCGCAGCGCATTGATATTGAGGAAGAACGCGAGTTTTTACGCAACCGCCTGTTGGGCTTGCTGCCGGAAACGCGCGAAGGCGGTTATATCATCCGCACCATGTCCGAAAATGCGACCGATGAGGAATTGCTGGCCGACATCGAATACCTGCGCAAGGTCTGGAGCAAAATCCAGGCGGAAAGTACCAAAGTCGACGAACGCTCGCTGATTTTTTATGACCTGAGCCTGCCGCGCCGCATCCTGCGCGATGTGGTATGCAAGGAAACCACCAGTATCCGTGTCGATTCACGCGAAATGTTCGAACGGCTGAAAGAGTTTGCCGAACTGTATGTCTCCCATGCCGTGAAGCCATTGAGCCATTACAAGGGCGAACGCTCGCTGTTCGAGTTCTATGATATTGAAAATGAAATCGAAAAAGCGCTGGCGCGCAAGGTGGAGCTGAAATCAGGTGGTTACCTGATTTTTGACCAGACTGAAGCCCTGACCACGGTGGATGTGAATACCGGTAGTTTTGTCAGTGGCAAAAACCTGTCGGATACCATTTTCAAAACCAATCTTGAAGCGGCACAGGCGATTGCACGGCAATTACGCTTGCGTAACCTCGGTGGCATTATCATCGTTGATTTTATTGATATGGATGAGGATGCCCAGCGCGAGGCGGTGCTGGAGGAGTTGCGCAAGGCCGTGACGCTCGACCGGGCGCGCATCAATGTCAACGGTTTTTCCGCCTTGGGCCTGGTGGAGTTGACGCGCAAACGCACCCGTGAAAGCCTGGCACATTTGCTATGTGAAACATGCAAAGTCTGCCAGGGGCGTGGTGAATTGAAAACGGCGCAAACCATTTGCTATGAAATCATGCGCGAGCTGTTACGCGAATCCAAGCAATTCAAGAATGCCAATGAATTCAAGATACTGGCTTCACCTGAGGTGATTAACATGCTGAATGATGAAGAATCGCAAAGCCTGGCCAGCCTGTCGGACTTTATCAAGCGGCCAGTGTCGCTACATCCGGATACCCAGTACGGGCGCGAAGCCTTCGATATTGTCTGGATGTAGCGGGCCGGATAAACAAACCGGGCGGCAAGCGCCGCCCGCAAGAGTTAGAAAATACTGCTTGCCAGATTTGGCAAGACAATATGGCTCACCATCTGTAACAGGATCAATGCCACCAGTGCCGAGAAATCAAACCCCTGGATCGCTGGCAAGACACGGCGCAACGGATCCAGAATAGGCGAGGTGAGCTGGTTGAGTACACCATAAATCGGGCTGTAAGGATTAACCCAGCTCAAAATCGCCATCAATAAAATTCCGTAGAAGAATACATCCACCATCTGTCCCAGCACACCGATAATCGCCTGCCACAGCCATAACAATGGTGCTGGCGGGGCACCTATCAGCGTTGAAAGCAGGCAGAGCAGAATCATCTGCGTGAGCAAGGCCAGCAACAGGGTGGACATATCCCATTGCCGTACCGGGCGTATCAGTTTGCGTGTCGGTTTGACGATAAAGTCCGTGAGCGCCATGGTCATCTGGCCCAGCGGATTCTGGAATGAAGTGCGTGTCCATTGCATCAGGAAGCGCAGTACCAGCAGGAATGTCAGAATGCCGAAGATTGTTTTCAGCAAGAATAACGTCATATCACCTAGCATTTTTATTGTCCTCCCAATTCGTCACCCAGGGTTTTGGCGCGGTTCGCCGCTTGTTGTGCCGCATGTTGCATAATCGCATGAATATGGTGCTGGTTCAGGCTCAGTAATCCCTGTTCCGTGGTGCCGCCTTTTGAGGTTACCTGTTCACGCAAGGTGGCCACCGGCGTGCTGCTGGCTGCGGCGAGCAGGCTGGCACCTTTAAATGTGGCGATGCTTAATTGCAAAGCCTGTGATTTATCCAGGCCTAATGCGACGCCTGCGTCCGTCAGGGCTTCAATCAGTAAAAACACATAGGCCGGGCCACTGCCTGAAATAGCGGTGACGGCATCAAGCTGCGTTTCTTCTGTCAGCCACACGACATCACCGACCGCCTGTAACACGTGATCTGTAAGTTGGCGCTGCACTTCACTTACCCCGGGCAGCGCAAATACCCCGGTCACGCCCGCCTGGATTTGTGCCGGGGTGTTGGGCATGGTGCGTATTAAGGTTTTGTAATCATTCAGCCAGCGGCTTAAATCCGAAGTGCGGATACCGGCGGCGACGGAAATAATCAGTTGCGATTGCAGGTAAGGGGCCAGGGATTCTGCCACCAGTTTCAATTGTTGTGGTTTCACCGCCAATACAATGATCTCTGCGTCTAAGACTTCTGCCGAGAGGGCTTGGCTGGTGCGCACGCCCAGGGCGCTTTGTAATTGCGCATGTTTGCCGGTATCGGGATCAATCACCGTAATCTGCTGCATGGGAAAGGCACGTTGCTGCAAGCCTGTCATCAGCGCTTGTGCCATATTCCCGCCACCGATAAATGCGATGCGGGGTGAGGCGAGGGTATTCATGTTAAAGAACTCCTTGAGTCGTTGAATCTGAACCTGAATCTGGTTTGGGTGGCCGGCCGCCAAAAATGGCCGTGCCTATGCGCACCAGTGTTGCGCCTTCGGCAATGGCGGCTTCGTAATCGCCGCTCATGCCTATGGAAAGCGTGTCGAGTTGCAGGCCGTGCGTATTTAACTGTTCAAACAGTTGGCGCACCTGCCGGAATTGGTCACGTTGCGCGTCGAAATCCTGCTGTGGTGCCGGAATCGCCATCAGGCCACGCAGGCGCAGGTGGGGCAATTGCTTGATATTTAAGGCAAGTTCCAGCAGTTCCCGGGCGCTGGCACCACTCTTGCTTGCCTCTTCGCTGATATTCACCTGCAGGCAAACGTTGAGTGGTTCACGCCCGGGCGGCCGGGCAGCCGACAGGCGCTGGGCAATTTTCAGGCGGTCCACCGAGTGCACCCAGTCGAACTGAAGGGCAATTGGCTGTGTTTTATTGCTTTGAATCGGGCCGATAAAATGCCATGCTATGGCACAATCCTGTAGCGCTTCCTGTTTTTGCAGCGCTTCCTGCAGGTAGTTTTCGCCGAACACGGTCTGGCCGGCCTGAAAGGCTTCGCGAATGGCTGCAGCAGGTTGTGCTTTGCTGACTGCACACAACGTGACGTCCTGCTGGGCCTGGAAGCGGGCTTTGGCTTGTGCAATCTGTTGGTGCGTGCGGGCGAGATTGTCGGTCAATGTGCTCATGGTCGTGAAGGCGTAAAACTGGAATGACAGCAGGACGAATAAAATAACATTATATAAATAATCACTGGAGTCAATTGTGGATATTTCAGATTTATTGGCATTTTCTGTTAAAAACAAAGCGTCAGACTTGCATTTGTCAGCCGGTTTGCCGCCGATGATCCGTGTGCATGGCGACGTGCGAAAAATCAATTTGCCGTCCATGGAACATGCCGAAGTACACCGCATGCTGTACGACATCATGAATGACAGCCAGCGCAAAGTGTATGAAGAAAACCTGGAATGCGATTTTTCTTTTGAAATCCCGGACCTGGCCCGTTTCCGGGTCAATGCCTTTAACCAGCAGCGTGGCGCCGGCGCAGTATTCCGTACCATTCCGAGCAAGGTGCTGACACTGGAAGAACTGAATGCGCCCAAGGTATTCAAGGACCTGGCCGATACGCCGCGCGGCATTGTGCTGGTGACCGGTCCGACCGGTTCCGGTAAATCGACCACACTGGCGGCCATGATCGACTACATTAACGATACGCAGATGTCGCATATCCTGACCGTGGAAGATCCGATCGAATTTGTGCATACCTCGAAAAAATCGCTGATCAACCAGCGCGAAGTCGGCCCGCATACCCAGTCATTCGATAATGCCTTGCGTTCGGCCTTGCGTGAAGACCCGGATGTGATCCTGGTCGGTGAGATGCGTGACCTGGAAACCATCCGCCTGGCGCTGACGGCGGCGGAAACCGGTCACCTGGTATTCGGCACCTTGCATACCAGCTCAGCGGCTAAAACCATAGACCGTGTGGTGGATGTGTTCCCGGCAGCTGAAAAGGAAATGGTACGTTCCATGCTGTCTGAGTCTTTACGTGCAGTCATTTCGCAAACTCTTTGTAAAACCAAGGATGAGCAGGGCCGTGTGGCGGCGCATGAAATCATGATAGGGACGCCAGCGATTCGTAACCTGATCCGTGAAAACAAGATTGCCCAGATGTATTCTGCCATCCAGACTGGCCAGAGTGTCGGTATGCAGACACTGGACCAGAATCTGCAGGAGCTGGTCAAGCGCAATGTGATCAGCGCCAATGAAGCGCGTACCAAAGCTGCCAATCGCGACGCGATTATGGGCTGAAGGCTGCCGGATGGAGAATATACAGGCAGGGGCGGATCGCAGCCAGACGGAAAAATTTGTCGATGATTTGCTGCGGCTGATGATTACACGCAAAGCGTCAGATCTGTTTATCACGGCCGGCTTCCCACCGGCCATGAAAATTGATGGCAAGCTGACACCGGTCTCTTCACAGACGCTCAATACCCAGCAAACCGCCGACATCGCGCGGGCGGTGATGAATGACAAGCAGGCGCAGGAATTCAGGGAAACCCTGGAATGCAACTTTGCGATCAGCATGTCTACCGTCGGTCGCTTCCGCGTCAATGCGTTTATCCAGCGTAGCGCGGCCGGGCTGGTGTTCCGCGTGATTAATACCAATATTCCCAAATTCGATGACCTGAACCTGCCGCCTGTGCTCAAGGATGTGGTCATGGCCAAACGTGGCCTGATTATTTTTGTCGGTGGCACCGGTTCCGGTAAATCTACTTCCATGGCCGCCATGCTGGGCCATCGCAATGAAAGCAGCTTCGGCCATATCATCACCATTGAAGATCCGGTGGAGTTTATCCACGGCCATAAGAACTGTATCGTGACCCAGCGCGAAGTCGGCGTGGATACCGAAAGCTGGCATGCGGCGCTGAAAAACACCCTGCGCCAGGCACCAGATGTAATTATGATCGGTGAGATTCGTGACCGTGAAACCATGGATTACGCGATTGCCTTTTCCGAAACCGGGCACTTGTGCCTGGCGACACTGCACGCCAACAGTACCAACCAGGCGCTGGACCGTATTATCAACTTCTTCCCGGAAGAGCGGCGCCAGCAGTTGCTGATGGATTTGTCGCTGAACCTGCGTTGTATTGCCTCGCAACGTCTGATTCCTAAAGTCGATGGCTCCGGCCGGGTGGCAGCAGTGGAAGTATTGCTGCATTCGCCGCTGATTTCAGACCTGATTTACAAAGGCGATGTGCATGCAATCAAGGAAATCATGGCCAAATCGCGTGAGCTGGGCATGCAAACCTTCGACCAGGCGCTGTTTGACTTGTTTGAAGCCGGGCGCATCACTTATGACGATGCATTGCGCAATGCCGATTCTGTCAATGACCTGCGCCTGAAAATCAAGCTGAACAGCAAAGTATCCAACCCTGAAAACCAGGCCCCGAGCCGGATTTCCGACCTGGATATCCTGTAGGATCTTGCTATCAATAAAAAAGCCATCGCATGCGATGGCTTTTTTATTGGGAGGACGTGAGTTAATTATTCAGGTGCAGCATTTCCTGCTGAAATACCAGCACGCCATTGGTCAGGGTTGCCGCGACTTTGCCGGTCACTGGCTGGTGCATGAAAGGCGTGTTCTTGCCCTGGCTGACCAGCGCCTGGCTGTCCACGCGCCACTCCACCTGCGGGTCGTAAATCACGACATCTGCGCTGGACCCTACCTGCAAATTGCCGGCAGGTACGCCCAGGATATTTGCCGGTGCCTGTGTGATTTTACCTAATGCCTGTGCTGGTGAGAGCCTGGCTTGTGCAGCCCATTTCAGCGTGAGCGGCAAGAGTAGTTCCAGCGCGGATGCGCCGGGATGTGCTTCTGCAAATGGCAAGGCCTTGCCATCTTCATCAACAGGCGTATGGTCAGAACAGATCGCATCCAGCGTACCGTCCAGCAGGCCAGCACGTAAGGCATCACGGTCACGCTGGGTACGTACGGGCGGCGTCAGGCGCGTCAGGCTGTCAAAAAAGCCGATATCCATTTCGGTCAGGTGCAAGTGCTGGATACTGACATCCGCGGTCAGCGTCATACCTGACTGCTTGGCCTGGCGGATTAGTGCTACAGATTCCGCAGTAGATACCCTGGCAATATGTAACGACACGCCGGTTGCCTGGGCGATATGCAACATGGTTTGCAGGGCGATGGTTTCCGCAGCGACCGGAATGCCTTTCAGGCCCAGCCTGGAAGCTACTTCGCCATCATGTGCCACACCGTTTCTGGCCAGGTAAGGATCTTCGGCGCGCATAAACAGGGTGTAGCCGAACGTCGCCGCATATTCAAAGGCACGCCAGAGTACCTGCGTGTCCACAATCGCTGCGTCTGCTTGCGAAAAGCCAACACAGCCGGCTGAAGTCAGGGCAAACATTTCGGTGAGCAACTGGCCTTGCAATTGGCGCGTCACGGCACCCAGCGGATAGACATGGGCCAGTGCGTGGGATTTGGCTCTATGCTTGAGCATTTCAACCAGGCCAGGTTCATCCAGCACCGGATCGGTATCCGGCGGGCAGGCCAGGCTGGTGACACCACCGGCCATGGCGGCACGCAGTTCGCTTAATAATGTTGCCTTGTATTCACTGCCGGGTTCACGCAAACGTGCACATAGATCCACCAGGCCGGGCAATACCCATTTGCCACTGGCATCCAGCACGTGGTCGGCAGTAAAACCTGCGGGGGCGTCGCCGATGGCGGCAATCTTGCCCTGGCTGATATAGAGATCCTTGACCTGGTCCAGCTGCTGGCCGGCATCCATGACATGACCGTTTTTAATCAGAATATTCATGCGGCGTTGCCCCCTCCCAGAATTGCCATCACCGCCATCCGTACCGCAATACCATAGGTGACCTGTGGCAAGATCACGGATTGCTTGCCATCTGCCACGGCCGAATCAATTTCCACCCCCCGGTTCATGGGGCCGGGATGCATGACAATGGCATCCGGCTTGGCGCTCGCCAGGCGTTCCGGTGTCAGGCCAAAGGTCTGGAAGAATTCCTGGGTACTGGGCAGCAGGGCGCCGGACATGCGTTCGTTCTGCAGGCGCAGCATCATGATGACATCGACATCCTTGAGGCCTTCATCCATATTGTGAAAAACCTGTACGCCCAGTTTTTCGACGCCTGAGGGCAATAAAGTGCGGGGTGCAATCACGCGGATTTCAGGCACCCCCAGGGTGGTGAGGGCGTGAATTTCACTGCGGGCCACGCGCGAGTGCAATACGTCGCCGACAATGGCCACGCGCAGATTATGCATTTCCGGTTTGTATTTCCGGATGGTAAAGACATCCAGCAGACCTTGGGTCGGGTGCGCGTGACGGCCATCACCGGCGTTAATCACACTGATATGCGGTGGCACATGTTGCGCAATAAAATGTGCGGCGCCGCTTTGCTGGTGGCGTACTACAAACATATCGGCATGCATCGCAATCAGGTTGTTGACGGTGTCCAGAATCGTCTCGCCCTTGGATTGGGAAGAGGTACCGACGTTGAGGTTCAGCACATCCGCCGACAAGCGCTTGGCCGCAATTTCAAAGGTGGTGCGGGTGCGGGTGCTGTTTTCAAAAAAGATATTGCACACCGTTTTGCCGCGTAGCAGCGGCACTTTCTTGACTTCACGTTCAGTCACGCTGACAAAGTTTTCGGCCGTATCCAGAATATCCGTCAGGATGCGCCTGGGCAGGCCTTCGATACTGAGCAGGTGTTGCAATTGCCCTTGTGCGTTGAGTTGGGGGTTATACATCGACGTCAGCTCCATGGTTTGCAGACGGGGTGGATTCGATCACGCTGAGGCTCAGGCGCCCCAGTGTATTCATTGACAGTTCAAAGGCCTGGTGGGCCTGTAATGGCAACTCCGCACCTACCATGTCCGGCCTGATCGGTAATTCTGCGCCACCACGGTTGATGAGCACCGCGAGTTGCACGGATGCCGGGCGGCCGTAATCAAACAGTTCATTGATAGCGGCACGCGTGGTGCGGCCGGTGTAAAAAATATCGTCGATCAGGATAATGTGTTTATCCGTGACATCAAAAGGGATATGTGTCGGTTGCGCGGCGGTTTTCATACCACGCCTGGCGTAATCATCCCGGTACATGGCGGTATTGAGTTTGCCGTGCGGAATGTCACGATCAAAGTCAGCTTGCAGGCGTTGCAACAATTTTTCCATCAGCCAGATGCCACCGGTATAAATACCGACCAGCGTGATGTCATCATGGATGCGTGGTTTTAATTGGCTATAGAGCTGATCCAGTAACTGTTCGGGGTCAGGCAGTATCATGAGGGTCCTGTGCTATGAACGTGAGTGATAGGCATCAAAATAGGATTGTAATATAGTTTGTGCGGCAACCTGGTCCAAATGTGCTTTTTGCGCGCGGCCACGGATACCCGCTTCGCGCAGGGATTGCGCGGCTTCGGCAGAGGAGAGGCGCTCATCGACCATCATTACCGGCAGGTTGAAACGGCCTTCCAGGCGCTGGGCAAACTTTTGCGCCAGGACGGTCATCGCGTGCGCTTCACCATTCATGGTCATGGGCAGGCCGACCACCAGCAAGGCGGGTTGCCACTCACGCAGCAGGGTGTCAATTTGCGCAAACTTGCTGGCATTATCTTCAGCTTCTATGGTGAGCAGGGGATGTGCCAGTTTGAGCAGGGTGTCACCGACCGCTACGCCTATGCGTTTTTCACCAAAGTCAAAGGCCAATATGGTTCCGCTGATATCCGGGTAACGGCGCTGGGTAATGGGGAGATGGCTTTGGTTGAGAGGCTGTTTGCCGTACGTGGTGGCATCAGGCATGGCCTGCCACCTCGGACAGGGTGGCGTAATCCACCCCCAGTTGCTGCATGGCCCAGCGCAGCTTGTCATCATTCGGCAGCTTGAAGATCAGCGTGTGCAGATGTTGCATATCCGCCAGTGGCAATGTCAGCCATGTATTGGCCTGGATTTCATCTTCCAGCTGCCCGGCCGTCCAGCCGGCGTAGCCCAGGGCAATAAACATTTCCTGTGGGGCTTCGTCGCGGGCGGCTGCTTCCAGGATATCTTTGGAGGAGGTCATCGCCAGCCCGTCGGATAATTCCATCGTGGTATTGAATTCGGTGGATGGGGTGTGCAGGACAAAACCGCGCTCGACTTGTACCGGCCCGCCAAAATACACCTGGCGGGTCTGCTGGTGCGGCGCTTCGCAGTCCATTTGCAATTGCTCGAACAGGTCGCCGACATTGAGCTCCAGCGGATGATTGAGAATCATGCCCATGGCGCCGTCATCATCGTGATTGCATACCAGGATGACACTTTTACTGAAATAAGGATCCTGCATGGCGGGCATGGCGATCAGGATCTGGCCGGTCAGGTTCATGCGTTCGCCTGTTGCTTCCAGCGGTAATGGTGCACTCATGAACGTGATGCCTCTTCTGCACTGAGATAGCCGGTAATTTCCAGGCCAAAGCCGTCCATGCTGGGCATTTTGCGTGGCGTCGCCATCAGGCGCATTTTCTTGACGCCCAAATCCAGCAAAATCTGCGAGCCTATGCCGTAGTTGCGCAGCTCCTGGTTCAGTACCATTTTCTGGTCTGCACGCAGAATGCGATCCGTCAGTCCCAGGCCATCTTCGTCATGGTTAATCAATACGATTACCCCGCAATCGGCTGCACTGATGGTGCGCATGGCATGTAGCAGATTCCAGCTGTGGGATTGCTGGCTGCTATCAAGCAAATCAATCAGGGATAATGGCTCATGCACGCGCACCAGTGTTTCTGCTGCGGTATGTGGATCACCTTTTACCAGGACCAGGTGTGTTTCCTGCGCAATATTGTCCCTGTAGGCAATCAGTTGCATGGGGCCAAACACGGTGTCGATATTGCGTACTGCGCTACGCTCGATCAGGGTTTCGTTGGCGGCCCGGTAGTGAATCAGGTCGGCAATGGTACCGATTTTGATGTCATGTTCAGCGGCAACCTGCATTAAATCCGGCAGGCGTGCCATGTCACCGTCATCCTTGAGGATTTCGCAGATGACGCTGGCGGGTTCACAACCTGCCAGTTGTGCCAGATCGCAACCGGCTTCGGTATGGCCAGCCCGCACCAGGACACCGCCGTTCATGGCAGATAAGGGGAAAATATGCCCGGGGCTGACAATATGGCTGGCATTGGCGTTTTTTGCGATGGCTGCGCGGATAGTCGTTGCGCGGTCAGCGGCTGAAATACCGGTGGTGACACCTTCGGCGGCTTCAATCGAAACAGTGAAATTGGTGCCCAGCCGGGTACCGTTTTTCTGCACCATGGGTGGCAGGCTCAACTGGCGGCAACGTTGCTCGGTCAGCGTCAGGCAAATTAATCCACGGCCATATTTCGCCATGAAGTTGATATGTTCTGCGGTGACAAATTCGGCGGCAATGACGAAGTCACCTTCGTTTTCCCTATGTTCGTCATCCACCAGGATGACCATTTTGCCGGCACGGATGTCAGCGATAATCGCTTCGATAGGGCTGATTTGTGCGGACATTATTCCTGCTCCCAGGCTTGCATGCGCTCGACATAGCGCGCGATTAAATCTATTTCCAGGTTCACTGCATCTCCGGGTTTGGCATGTTGCATCATGGTATGTTGCATGGTGTGTGGAATCAGGTTAATGCTGACTTCATCCTGCGTAATGGCATTGACGGTCAGGCTGATGCCATTGACACATAACGAGCCCTTTTGGGCGATATATTTACTTAGCGTATGGGGCGCGCGTATCCGGAGCAGCCAGCATTCCCCGACCGGCTCCAGCGCGGTAATGGTGCCAACGCCATCGACATGGCCGGTGACCAGGTGGCCGCCCAGCCTGTCTGCCAGGCGCAAGGCTTTTTCCAGGTTGACTGGGCCAGGTTTGCCGAGTCCGGTGGTGACATCCAGGGTGACTTTGGACACCATCACCTCAAAGCTGCCTGGTGCGAGGCTGGTGACGGTCAGGCAGACGCCGTTGACGGCAATGCTGTCACCCAGCTGCACATCGTCCAGACCTAAATTGGAAGCTTCGATACGTAAGGCGGAATCTTCGCCATGTGGTACGACTTTGGCAATCCTGCCGACGGTTTGAATAATCCCAGTGAACATGGTGTGATTTTATCAGTGCTGCATGCTAAAGTAATCACATTCCCTCAACATTTTTCATATCCCCGGGGAGACGCTGATGCGTTTGGATGATCTGGAAGAAAGCCAGCATGTAGAAGACAGCCGTGGCCGTGGCGCATTTGGCGGCCGCAGTATAGGTATAGGCACCATTGCGATTGCGCTGGTAGCCATGTATTTCGGTGTCGATCCCAGCCTGGTATTGAATATTGCCCAGCAGGCGCAACCCACGCAGTCTGCTGCAGTACCGGCGGATAGCAATGACCCCAAAGTCAAATTTGTGTCCAAAGTACTGTGGAGCACCGAACAGGTCTGGCAGGCGTTGTTGTCTGGCACCGGGCGGCAATATACGCCACCTGCGCTGGAAATCTTCAGTGGCGCGACAGCGACGGCGTGTGGCCAGGGCCAGTCCGCCATGGGGCCATTTTATTGCCCGGCAGACCAGAAAGTGTATATCGACCTGAGTTTTTACCAGGAATTGCAGGACCGCTTCAAGGCGCCGGGGGATTTTGCCCAGGCCTATGTCATTGCGCATGAAGTAGGCCATCATGTGCAGAACTTGCTGGGCACTTCGGAGAAAGTCCAGCAAGCCAGGCAGCAGGCACGCTCGGAAGCCGTTGCCAATGCCTATTCGGTCAGGCTGGAGTTGCAGGCAGATTGCTATGCCGGCGTGTGGGCACATCATGCCAATCAGCAGTTCCGTATCCTGGAAGAGGGCGATATTGAAGAAGCCTTGACTGCTGCGACCGCGATTGGTGATGACACTTTGCAAAAGCAGGCACAGGGTTATGCGGTCCCGGACAGTTTTACGCATGGCAGTTCCGAGCAGCGGGTACACTGGTTCAAACAGGGTTTGCAGGCCGGTAATGTGAACGACTGTAATACCTTTAAATAGTCAATATAGGCAGTATGGAATTCCAGGCATGGCAGAAAAAAGCAGCGCGCAGCAACCCGTTTCTCTACCCGGGTATCAGCATGACCAGCATCTGATTGAAACCACGGTTTCCAGTGCAGTACTGGCGCAGGGAAAAATGCTGACCGTACGCTACGATGAAGCACGTTTGCCCAATGGCACACTCAGCGGACGTGAATATGTCATGCATCCTGGCGCCGTAGCGGTAGTGGCTCTGACCAGCGACGGTGGCGTTGTACTCGAAAGGCAGTTCCGCTACCCACTCAAGCAGGTCTTTATAGAGCTACCTGCCGGCAAGATTGACCTCGGCGAGCCGGTGCTGACCACCGGCCAGCGTGAACTGCTGGAAGAGACCGGTTACCAGGCCAAAGAATGGGTTAAGCTGGGTATTCAACATCCCTGTATAGGCTATTCCAACGAAATCATCCATATTTACCTGGCCTATGGGCTGGCGTTGGGACAACATGCCCGAGATATGGATGAGGCCATGGATGTCTTTGTCTGGCCGTTTGAACGTGTGATGCAGGCCATCGAAAGCGGGGAAATTACCGATAGCAAAACCATGGCTGCGATGCTGCTGGCGGAGCGGTATCTGCGTAAGCATCCCATGACAGGTATCCATGTTTAACAAGGTGGGTGCATGAAGGTGTTGCAGATAGGCTGTGGCGGTCTGGGCGCATTAATCGCTCGGCAGACACTGGCACAAGCACATGAGTTAACGATTGTCCGGCGTTCTGAACAGGCGGTTCCTGTGGGCGCACAGGTGGTTCACCTGGATGTGGTTGCGGGGAATGACATATCCCGGCTGGCCGCGCTGCAACCCGAGATTTTGCTGTATTGCCTGGCACCCGTGGCAGGGCAGTCTTACCAGCAGACTTATGTGCAAGGCCTTAACAACGTGTTACAGCATGTATCACATGCTGCCTTACGGCATGTGTTCTTTATTTCCAGTACCAGTGTTTATGGTGAGCAGCAGGGCGAGTGGATTGATGACCAATCGCCAGCGGTGCCAGCCGGCGCTTCCGGACAGCACCTGCTGGAGGCCGAGCGATTACTGGAGGCATTGCCTTGCGGGCATACGGCTTTGCGGGTGTCCGGTATTTACGGCCCGCAACGGCTTTCCGTGTTGCGGATGGTACAGGAGGCAGCGCGCTGGCCGACGCAGGCCCATTGGACCAACCGGATTCATGAAGTGGATGTGGCCCGTGCCGTGGTGCATTTATACCAGCAGGTTGCGAATCATGTGGAACTGCCCTCGCATTGCCTAGTGACGGATGGTGTTCCGGCATTGCAGCATGAGGTGCTGCAATGGCTGGCTGTGCATAGGCAGTTACCATTGCCCGATACCCCGCCGTTACAACCGCAGTCTGGCAAGCGCATCATTGGTCAGTATTTGACGCAAACCGGATTCCGGCCGCAATTTGCCGATTACCGGGCGGGTTATCAAGTCATCCTGGCTACCATGAAGTGAGGATTTGTTTTTAGATGTACGCAGGAGAAGTGACCTTATGTTGAACGTAATACTCGCCTTTGTGCTGATGTTCGCTGGCGTGACAGTCAACGCGGATGACGAAGAAGGCTTCCAGTTGTGGGTGTCTGCACTGCGGCAGGAGGCACTTGACTTGCAGATTGCACCGCAGGCAGTGGATACAACGCTCAATCAGGTCACTTACCTGCCAAAAGTGGTGGAACTGGACCGCAGGCAACCGGAATTTGTCACCAGTTTTTCTGCCTATGTGAATCGCCGCATTAACCCGCGTATCGTTGCAAAAGGCAAGCAATTGCTGCAGGACTATCAGGCGGTGCTGTACGTGGCGGAAGAGACTTACCAGGTACCCAAGGAAGTATTGGTGGCTTTCTGGGGCATGGAAACCAATTTTGGCGGCTATATGGGAGATATTCCGCTGGCTTCCGCGCTGGCTACCTTGTCTTATGAGGGGCGGCGTGCCGAATTTTTCAAGCGGGAGCTGCTTAACCTGATGCGAATTGTCGAGCGCGAGCAGCGCTACGATAGCCCGATTACCGGCTCATGGGCAGGCGCGACCGGCCATATGCAGTTTATGCCCACGACGTTGCTGAAATATGGGGTGGATGCCGATGCGGATGGAAAGGTGGATATCTGGGATTCTTACCTGGATGTATTCAGCTCCGCCGCCAATTACCTGTCACAGGCAGGCTGGCAGCCGGGACAACCTGCCAGCATGACGGTGGTACTGCCGCCGGATTTTGATTACAGCCAGGCACAATTGCAGGTGAAGAAACCTGTCAGCGAATGGCTCAAGGCCGGCGTAGTGGGCGTACCGGACAGTGTCCAGGGTTTGCCGCAGGCAGCGATTCTGTTACCACAGGGGTTTGACGGGCCGGCTTATATGGTTTTCCCGAACTTTGATGTCATCATGCAGTGGAACCGCTCGGTCAACTATGCACTCAGTGTGAGCATGTTGAGCCAGCAGCTGCGGCAGGATACTTATACGCTGGCCATGCCGCCTGAGCCGGCTGCCCTCAGTTACCAGCAAATGTGGACATTGCAGGAGACACTGAATGCCAGGGGGTTTGATTGCGGCCCGCCCGATGGTTTTCCTGGTGCAAAAACCCAGGCGGCCATCCGGCGTTACCAGGCCAGCCAGCAGTTGCCGCAAGATGGCTATGCCGGGTTTGCGCTCTACACGCGGCTGGCTGGCGAGCCATAATCATGATGTTCCGCGTCTTGTTTGTCGGCGCGGTATCAGCGGGTTTTGAACCAGCCGGTGACGCTGACACGGGGATGCTTCGCGGGCAGCACGGCATGCCAGAACCTGGCTGACAGGAACAGCACCAGCCGCCCACCCAGCGGGCTAATATCCAGGTGTGCAGCCTCTTGCCCGGGTGCCTGGGCATGTTCGTCCAGGTACAGGCGTAACTCGCCACCGGCATCTGGCGTCCAGTCCTCATTCAAATAAAGCGTTGCGGTTAAGGCTCTGGCACCTGTGGCGATGGTGTGGCGATGATGGCTGAACTGGTCCAGGTGGGTGGCATAGCCGGAGGAGCCGGCAGGATAAATGGCAAAATGCGCTTCAACACTGTCCAGCCCCATCATGAAATGCCGGTTAATGAGGTGTTGCAGTTCCGCCAGCAGGGCAAAGTAATGCTGTACTGAGGGATGTGGGTCATTGTCTTCCAGCCAGGCAATCTGGTCGGCCCGCAAGGCCGGATTGGCAATGGCGGCTTTACTGGTGCCTGCCTGGTGCATTTGGCCGCTTTGTTGCCGCGCCAGTGCCAGCTCGTGCAGGGAATGTACCAGTTCAGCCGGGATAACCTGGTCAATCACACAGTAGTGCTGGCGGGTGAGTGTGTCCAGCAAGGTTTCAATCGTGTCATCAGGCAACGGGACTGGAGAAATGCGCGGCGGATTCATGCGCGCATTATAATCGGGATCCCATTGCCTATTGCTGGTCTTTCGGATAGAATGCGCAACCTTATTGATTTGCAGTCAAGCAAATGCAATAGTCGCGTAGCTCAGCTGGTTAGAGCACCACCTTGACATGGTGGGGGTCGATGGTTCGAGTCCATTCGCGACTACCAATCACAAAAAAGCCGTTATAATTAACGGCTTTTATTGTTTGTGCCGCTTGTGGGGCACGTTCTCCTGAACATTTGACGGATAGTGCATGCCGAATATTCGATTACCTGATGGGTCTGTAAGACAGTTTGAACACGCAGTCACCGTGGCAGAAGTCGCCGCAAACATTGGCGCAGGGTTAGCCAAGGCAGCTTTGGCCGGTAAGGTCACGCTTGCCGGGCAGGCGGCGAAACTGGTGGATACCAGTTATCTTATTGAGCAGGATATCGAGCTTGCCATCATCACCGATAAAAATGACGAAGGCCTGGACATTATCCGTCATTCGACTGCGCACTTGCTGGCATATGCCGTGAAAGAACTATTCCCGGATGCGCAGGTCACCATCGGCCCGGTGATTGAGAATGGCTTCTACTACGACTTCAGCTACAAGCGCCCATTCACACCGGATGACCTGGCTGCCATCGAAAAGAAAATGGCCGAGCTGGCGAAGAAGGACGAAAAAGTCGAGCGCAAGGTGTTGCCACGTGATGAAGCGGTCGCTTACTTCAAAAGCATTAATGAACACTATAAAGCCGAGATTATTGCCAGCATCCCGAGTAATGAAGATGTGTCTTTGTACGCGGAAGGCAACTTTACTGACTTGTGCCGCGGCCCGCACGTGCCGAATACTGGCAAGCTCAAAGCCTTTAAATTAATGAAGCTGGCGGGTGCCTACTGGCGCGGTGACAGCAATAACGAGATGCTGCAACGCGTATACGGTACAGCCTGGCGTAACAAGGATGAGCTGGAAGCCTATCTGCACATGCTGGAAGAGGCTGAAAAACGCGACCATCGCAAGCTGGGCAAGCAACTCGATTTTTACCATATGCAGGACGATGCACCGGGTATGGTGTTCTGGCATCCGCGTGGCTGGGTAATCTGGCAAGAAGTCGAGCAGTACATGCGTGCCAAGTTCAAGGAGTACGATTACCAGGAAGTGCGTACACCGACTGTGCTGGATAAAACCCTGTGGGAGAAATCCGGCCATTGGCAGAATTACCGTGACAATATGTTCACGACGCAATCGGAAAATCGCGATTATGCGGTGAAGCCGATGAACTGCCCTGGCCATATCCAGATTTTCAACAGCAGTTTGCACAGCTACCGCGATTTACCGTTGCGCCTGGCAGAGTTTGGTTCCTGTCACCGTAACGAGCCGTCTGGTTCCCTGCATGGCCTGATGCGCGTGCGCGGCTTTACCCAGGATGATGCGCATATTTTCTGTATGGAGTCACAAGTCGAAGCCGAAGTGGCTGACTTCATCAAGATGCTGTACGAAGTCTACAAAGACTTTGGTTTTGATGATGTGATTGTCAAATTGTCTACTCGCCCAGAGAAGCGCGTCGGCACTGAAGAAGCCTGGGATATGGCAGAAACTGCCTTGGCCAACGCCATTAAAGCCAATGGCCTTGAGTTTGAGTATCAGCCAGGCGAGGGTGCTTTCTACGGCCCGAAAATCGAATTTACCCTCAAGGACTCACTGGGCCGGATGTGGCAGTGCGGGACCATCCAGTTGGATCCTAACCTGCCTGAGCGTCTGGGTGCCGAGTATGTGGCCGAAGACAATACGCGCCAGCGGCCGATCATGTTGCATCGCGCCATTGTGGGTTCCATGGAGCGTTTTTTAGGCATTCTGATCGAGAACTTTGCCGGTGCGATGCCAGTCTGGCTGTCGCCAGTACAGGTCATGGTGCTCAATATTTCTGACAATCAGGCCGATTATGTACGCCAAGTAATTGAAAAATTGAAGAAAAATGGCATCAGATGCGATTTTGACTTGAGAAATGAGAAGATTACCTATAAAATACGCGAACATAGTTTGCAAAAGTTGCCATACCTGATCGTGGTGGGCGACAAAGAAATGCAAAATGGTCAAGTGGCCGTACGTACCAGAAAAGGTGAAGATCTGGGTGTGATGTCGGTAGATGCGTTTGTGGCGCACATACAGCAGGACATTCAAAACCGGGTCTGATTTTCCCAGGTGCCGTGCGGCTTTGTTTATTGTTTAGGGGATTGTTATAGCTCAGGATAAAGAAACACGCATCAATGGTGACATTACTGCGCCACAGGTGCGTTTGCTAGGTGTGGATGGCGAACCGTTAGGCATTATGAGCCTGAAAGAGGCCTTTGCCAAGGCGGAAGAAGCCGATATTGATATTGTTGAAATTGCGCCGAATGCCGCACCACCCGTGTGCCGTTTGATGGATTATGGCAAGTTCAAGTACGCCGAAAGCAAGCGGTTACATGAGCAAAAGCTTAAGCAAAAACAGGTGCAGATCAAAGAGGTCAAATTCAGGCCTGGCACCGATGATGGTGATTACAATATTAAATTACGCAATATCATCCGTTTCCTGGGTGATGGCGATAAGGCAAAGATTACATTGCGTTTTCGTGGCCGTGAAATTACGCACCAGGAATTTGGCTTGGCGTTATTGAAACGCCTGGAAGCAGATTTAACCGAGCATGCACTGGTTGAGCAGTATCCGAAAATGGAAGGCCGCCAGATGGTGATGGTGTTGGCACCCGCGAAAAAAGCACCGCCGAAAAAAGCCGGTGAAAAAGAAGTATCAGGCGCATAAAGTATTCAGGCAATACAGGATTTTTTGGAGTAATACGGCTAAATTGGCTGCCCAGTTACTCTTTATTCAACCTCTAAGGAGAAAAAAATGCCAAAGATGAAAACAAAGAGCAGCGCTAAAAAGCGCTTCAAGTTCTTGGGTAACGGTAAAGTGAAGCGTACACATTCTCACTTGCGCCACATCCTGACCAAGAAAACTACCAAGCAAAAACGTAAACTGCGCGGTACCGCAATTATTTCTGCGACCGACGTGAAGCGCGTTCGCGCCATGATGCCAACACAATAAGGAGACCGACATGCCTAGAGTAAAACGTGGTGTCATCGCACGCGCAAAACACAAGAAAGTATTAAACGCTGCCAAAGGTTACCGTGGTCGTCGCAAGAACGTCTACCGCGTTGCCAAACAGGCGGTGATGAAAGCTGGTCAATACGCATACCGTGACCGTCGCCAGAAAAAGCGCCAGTTCCGTACATTATGGATTGCGCGGATTAATGCAGCAGCTCGTGAAGCAGGTTTGACATACAGCCGCTTCATGAATGGCTTGAAAAAGTCTGCGGTAGAAGTAGACCGTAAAGTACTGGCTGACCTGGCTGTGTTTGATAAAGCTGCTTTTGCCAAATTCGTAGAATTGGCTAAAACAGGTTTAAGCGCCTAATCAGACCTACCAAAAAAAGAGGCTGCGGCCTCTTTTTTTATTTCAACCGCTGCAACAGAAAATAATTGCAAGAAAACATACTATGGCCGATCTGAATCATTTAATCGCAGAAGCACAGCAGGACTTTGCCAATTGTCAGGATGTTCCTGCACTGGAAAATGCCAAAGCCAAATACCTGGGCAAGTCCGGTGCACTGACTGAAGCCTTGAAGGGACTGGGTAAATTATCCGCGGAAGAACGTCCGGCAGCGGGAGCAGCGATTAATGTGGTCAAACAAGCGGTTGAGCAAGCTTTGAACGCGCGCCGGGACAGCATCCTGGCCGCCGAGCAGGCAAAACAACTGGCCAGCGAAAGCATAGACGTCACTTTGCCAGCGCGTGCACAATCGGCTGGTGGCCTGCATCCGGTAACATTGACGCTACGTCGTGTGGAAGCGCTGTTTCATTCAATTGGATTTAGCGTGGCCAATGGCCCCGAAATCGAAACCGATTTTTATAACTTTACTGCCTTGAATATCCCGGATAACCATCCGGCGCGTGCCATGCACGATACCTTTTATGTCGATAACGGCAATGACAGCATGGAACATGTGCTGCGCACGCATACGTCGCCAGTACAAGTGCATTACATGGAAAACAACACGCCACCACTCAAGATTATTGCGCCAGGCCGGGTCTATCGTGTGGACTCAGATGCCACGCACTCACCGATGTTTCACCAGGTGGAAGGTTTGTGGGTGGATGAGCAGATCAGCTTTGCCAACCTGAAAGGCGTGGTGCAGGATTTCCTGCAGAAATTTTTTGAACGTGATGATTTAACGGTGCGCTTCCGTCCTTCCTTCTTTCCGTTTACCGAGCCTTCCGCTGAAATGGATATGAGTTGGAATGGTGGCTGGCTGGAAATTGGCGGTTGCGGCATGGTGCACCCAGAAGTGCTCAGGCACGTGAATATCGATAGCGAAAAATATCGCGGTTTTGCCTTCGGGCTGGGCGTCGAACGGCTGGCGATGCTGCGTTACGGTGTCAATGATTTGCGCCATTTCTTTAATAATGATCTGCGCTTTTTGCAGCAATTCATTAAGTAATCCCAAGTCACTTTTTAATATTACAGGTACAGGCAAGATATGCAGTTCTCAGAACAATGGTTACGTTCCATGGTCAACCCGGCGCTGGATACCGCGCAACTTGGTCACGCATTGACCATGGCCGGTCTGGAAGTCGAAGAGTTGACGCCGGTCGCACCAGCCTTCCAGCGCATTGTGGTCGCAGAAATCCTGGAAGCAGCCAAACATCCGGATGCAGACCGTTTGCAAGTCTGTAAAGTAAATGTCGGCGGTGAAGTGCTGCAAATTGTCTGTGGCGCGCCCAACGCGCGCGCTGGCCTGAAAGCGCCCTGTGCGCTTGTAGGCGCAGAATTGCCTGGATTCAGCATCAAGCAGGCCAAAGTGCGTGGCGTGGAATCTTTCGGCATGATGTGCTCAGCCAAAGAGCTGGGTATTGCGGCCGAAGCCAATGGCATTCTTGAGTTGCCAGCAGATGCGCCGGTTGGACAGGATATCCGTGAGTACCTCGATCTGAATGACCATACCTACACCTTGAAGCTGACACCAAACCGTGCTGATTGCCTGAGTATCCTGGGCATTGCACGCGATGTGGTCGCCATGACGGGTGCGCCAATACAGTTGCCTGCAATCCATCCGGTGCATGTAACTGGCAAGCAAAGTAAAGCGGTTACGGTGACTGCGAGCGATGCATGCCCGGCTTATTATGGCCGCGTTATCGACGGTGTGAATGCAAAGGCTGCGACCCCGGACTGGATGATCCGTCGCCTGGAGCGTAGCGGTATCCGCAGTATCAGTGCCTTGGTCGATATCACCAATTACGTCTTGCTGGAACAAGGCCAACCTTTGCATGCATTTGACCTGAACCTGTTGCAAGGGGATATCCAGGTGCGTTTTGCACAAGCTGGCGAGAGGCTGGCTTTGCTCAATGATACAGAAGTCACTCTGAAGCCAGATGATCTGGTGATCGCCGATAACAGCGGCCCTGTAGCGCTGGCCGGTATTATGGGTGGCAAACCGACTTCTGTGACAGAGGCAACACAGGCTATTTTCCTGGAAAGTGCTTTCTTTACACCGGATGTGATGGCAGGCAAGGCACGCCGTCTGGCGCTTAGTACGGATTCTTCCTACCGTTTCGAGCGCGGCGTGGATTTTGGCAACACGCAACAAGCCATTGAGCGCGCAACCGCTTTGATACAGGAAATCTGCGGTGGTACTGCTGGCGCTATCACGGCAGTTACCGGGCAATTGCCAGCACGTCAGCAAGTGACATTGCGCCATGACCGCCTGGTTTCTGTGCTGGGTATTGAAATCAGTGTGGCACAGGTGGGCCAGTTACTGACACAGCTGGGTTTTGTATTCAATGAAACTGCTGGCGTATTCAGCGTCAGCGCGCCCAGCTTCCGTTTTGATATTGCCCGTGAAGAGGACCTGATTGAAGAAGTTGCGCGTCTGCACGGTTATGAGCATATCCCTGCCTTAACGCCGATCGCCTTGCAGGGCATGCTGGCAGCGCCGGAAGCACAGCGTAGCAACGCCTGGATGAGTGATGTCATGGTGCAGCAGGGCTACCAGGAAGTCGTGACTTACAGTTTTGTTGACGCCGCCTGGGAGCGTGACCTGTATGGCAACCAGCAACCGATTGCCCTGAAAAACCCGATTGCCAGCAACCTGAGCGTGATGCGTTCTGGTTTGTGGGGTGGTTTGCTGGATACCTTGAGCTACAACCTGAATCGCCAGCAATCACGTGCCATGCTGTTCGAAGTAGGTAGCCGCTACCTGCGCGAGGCGCAAGGGTATGCGGAAACATTGACCCTGTCCGGCTTGTGTTATGGCAGCATTTTGCCTGAGCAGTGGAGTAGCACTGCGCGTGCGTTTGATTTCTATGATGTCAAAGCGCATGTCGAAGCCCTGTTCGCACAACCCGTGCGTTTTGTGGCAGAAACCCATCCAGCCCTGCATCCGGGGCAGTCCGCGCGCATTTATGTGGCAGACCAGGCCGTCGGCTGGCTGGGAAAATTGCATCCGCAATGGCAACAACAATATCAACTGAATCAGGCCTGCTTCCTGTTTGAAATCGATGCTGCCGCGATACAAAACAGCCGTGTGCCCGCCTATGAAGAAGTCAGCAAATTCCTGCCAGTACGTCGTGACCTGGCGATGGTGGTGGATCAATCCGTGTCCGCACAGGCGATGATAGATGCAGTGATAAATGAGAATATCTCTCAACTAAAACAGCTGAAACTGTTCGATGTGTATCAGGGAAAAGGGGTGCCGGAAGGCAAAAAAAGCCTTGCATTTCTTGTACTTATGCAAGATACTTGCAAAACTATGGTCGACGGGGAAGTGGATAATGTCGTGGCAAAAATCCTCCGTAATTGGTCATCTAATTTTGCAGCAACACTAAGATAATCACTGGGTATCCTTGGTAAAATCCGGGGTAATCAGTGAGTACACAAGCTAGGTTCGTATAATAAGAAGGTTCAGGGGATCGTTAATGACACTCACAAAAGCTGACTTGGCTGATTTGTTGTTTGAACAAGTCGGACTGAACAAGCGTGAAGCCAAAGACATGGTGGAAGCGTTTTTTGAAGAAGTTCGCAATGCGTTGGAACAAGGAGATAGCGTGAAGCTGTCCGGATTCGGTAATTTTGAATTGCGTACCAAATCCGAGCGCCCAGGCCGCAATCCTAAAACCGGCGAGGAAATCCCGATTTCTGCACGTCGTGTAGTGACTTTCCACGCCAGTCAGAAATTGAAATTGCGCGTAGAAGAACACTATGCCCAACAACCTCCATTGCAAGCGCAAGCCTGACCTGAATTCCTGACATGGTTGAAACGCAAAAAGTGACGTTACCGCCGATTCCGGCCAAGCGCTATTTCACCATCGGTGAAGTCAGCGAGCTGTGCGGCGTGAAGCCACATGTTCTGCGTTACTGGGAGCAGGAGTTTACCCAGCTCAAACCGGTTAAACGTCGTGGCAACCGTCGCTATTACCAGCATCACGAAGTATTGCTGATCCGTAAGATCCGTGAATTGCTCTATGAGCAGGGCTTCACCATCAGTGGCGCGCGCAATCGCCTGGATGGGGTAGATGAGAAAGCCGATCACAAAGCAGGCCGTCCGGCAGCAGAATCGGTAAATACGGCCAGTCAACAGGCAAACTCAACCGCACATGCAGCGGCCAGCGCCTCTTCCGTAGATATTGCCGCCTTGAAGGAACAGATCCAGCAGGTAATCAGTCTGCTCAAAGTTGCTGTTTAAACTCGCGCGCAAACGTACAAAAAACCGCATATTCTCCTTAGTGAATATGCGGTTTTGTTTTATAATGCCAGCTTCTTTTTCAAGCGATCATCCGCTTGAGTCAAATGTCGGGGCGTAGCGCAGCCTGGTAGCGCACTTGCATGGGGTGCAAGGGGTCGTGTGTTCGAATCACACCGTCCCGACCAATAAAATCAATAAGTTAACCAACTTTTCCCAATTCAGCCAATTCATAGTATTAGAGTGATCTAATATTATTTGTGAGGCAGGTGCGTCAAAAACCTCGTCGACCAATTCTCTTGTTAGCCTGGATGGCGTAGATGTGGCTTGGCGCTGATCTTCTTTCAGACACTTTGCGCAGAATTGTTGTTGCTTCGCACTCAATTGGTATCAGTGCTGGTTTGATTCATGCCAAAAGAGATACAGCCAAGCAGTTTTACAAGGTGTGCTGAGTTTATAGAATATCCACAAGATAGCCGGACATTATTTCTTCCGATAGAAACGGTAATTGCTGCTTTGGATTAAAGGCAGAGGGCAAGCTAAAAGTTAGCTTGCTTCCCCTCAGGCTAGCTAATCGTATTGTCAGCCTTCAGGCACTTATATCCGTCTCAATCGTTGTCTGGCTGATATTCGCTGACTGCTGCTGGCTGGCTGCGCCATGGCGGGAAAGCACGTCATTCAACGGCATGGGTTTGTTCAGGTAGAAACCCTGCGCATAGGCGACGCCCATTTCTTTCAGGCAATCCAGGGTTGCCTGGTCTTCGACGTATTCGGCAATGGTCTTGATTTCCATGGATTGCGCTACGCTCTGGATGGCTTTGGCCATGGCCAAGTCCACTTTGCTGCTGGTGATGTCTCTTACGTAGGCGCCATCCATTTTGAGGAAGTCTACCGGCAGGTGTTTCAGGTAGCTGAATGAGGACATGCCGCTGCCAAAATCATCCAGCATGAAGCGGACACCCATTTGCTTAAGCTCGTTGATCAGTTTGATGGTGTTGTCGATATTGATAATGGCTGAGGTTTCGGTCACTTCAAAACAGACATGGCCGGGGGGGATCTGGTAGGTGGTGAAGCAGTTTTTAATGTATGGCAGCAAGCTGGCATCGCCCAGTGACATGCCGGACAGGTTGATGCTGACGATAAACGGCTGGGCGCTGGCAGGCTGTGCTTTAAATAGCGGTTGCAGTGCCATAAAGGCGTGCTGGATAACCCAGCGGTCTATTTTGGTCATCAAATGATAACGTTCTGCAGACGGCAGGAACTCGGCCGGTGGAATAATGCCGCCATGTTCATCGCGTTTGCGGATCAGTATTTCGTAGAAAGGCGGCAGATCTTTCTGCTGCAAGGGGAAAATGCCCTGGCAGTACAAAACGAAGTCGTTGTGTTCTATGGCTTCGTTAATGCGTGATACCCACTCCATTTCGACGTGGCGCTTGAGCAACACATCATCTTCGGAATGGAACAGGTGAATCTGGTTGCGGCCATTGTCTTTGGCGACATAGCAGGCTGCGTCTGCATGGCGGGTAATCTGGCCGACATCTTTCAGGTCGGGGGTGATTTCGACAACGCCGATACTGATGCCGGTCTGGAACAGGCGGTCTTCGTGCATGAAGCGGAAGGCCTCTACCATCTGGCGTAACTGCGCGGCAATTTCAATGGCTTTTTCAACCTGGCAATAGCTGAGCAGCAGGCCGAATTCGTCGCCGCCCAATCGGGCAAAGGTATCTTCGGCGCGGATGCGCTGGCTCAGGATCATGCTGATCTGCCGCAGCATTTCATCGCCGGCCAGATGGCCACAGGTATCGTTAATGACACGGAACTGGTCGAGGTCCATGTAACAGAATACATGGTTGGCCCGGTGTTGTTTCACGTCTTCCAGTGCCTGTTGCAGCCGTCTTTCCAGTTCCTGGCGGTTGACCAGGCCGGTCAAGGCATCATGGCGGGCCTGGTAGCGCAGTTGTGCCTGGGCGTCCTGGATGCGGTGGCGCATGTCGGCTTCCACATGCTGCATTTCCCGCGAAATTTCATTGATGGTGGTTTGCAGCGATTTGATCTCCGGCAGGCTGTTTCTGACCTGGCCGACTGGCTGCTCACCCACGACAAAGCGCTTCAGGGCCGAGGTCATTTCGCGGATAGGCTGGCTGATGGAACGGCTGACCCAATATACCAGGATAGCGCAAATCATCAGTGCCAGCGTGATATAGCCGACATTCCTGATAAATGCCTGTCTGTGGTCTTCAATCAATGCCGCTTTATCAATGGCGACAAATACGAAGCCAAGCAGGGCATGTTTGGGTTCGGTGGTGAATACCCTGACCATGGTGACGTCATGCGTGGCTTGTTGCATGACCATGGTGTCCTGTTGCGGTAGCGTGTCGCTGACAGCAAAAGAGGCACCCAGCCTGGCCAGCGGATGTTGCTCTGCATTGGCAATCATCAGTGAGAGGTAAGGTTCGCGCTCCAGTTGGCTGGCTTTGAGCAGGCGTTCTATATAGGGCCTGTCATGCAACGCTGACTGGTCATGAACCACGGCAGATAGAAACTTTGCCGTTGTCAGGGCATGCTGGCCGAGCTTGTCTTCTTCGCGTTGCAGTTGTGCCTTGAAATCAAACAGCAGCAGGGTACAAGAGAGTGCGAATACCGGCCCGATCACAAATAACAGTAATCTGGACTGGATATTGAGGTTCTGGAAAAAATGCATGGTGCCAGGCAATCGGTTTAATTCAAAGCAAGTAACAATGGTGTGCTTACATCATGATAAAAGACGGTTGCTGATGTCATGACATCCCCCCGGATTTCGTGTATAAGTCCAAAAATCTTAGCAGCGATAAAGTGTTTATACCCGGTGCAGTCATCACCGGAAAATTGTAAAAATAGTGTATTGGTTTTTGCATGATACAGCAAATTTATATCACAGATTATTTGTCAGATGCGGCCGCCCAATCCGCGGCGGTGATAGAGGCGCTGACAGCGCAATGCCCGCTGCTATTGCAGGCTGACTGGCAAGTCATGCCTGTCGCCCCTCTGACTGCCTTGTTCCAGGTATTGCAGGGCACGGAACCGGCGGCTATTTCGCCCGTCTCTGCCGTACTGCGCGCACGGCAGGCCTGGGTAGCGCCACCGGCGTTATGCCTGTTGCCTGTGCATCTTAACCTGCAGCGGGACACGTTTTCGCTACAGGGCACGGTGCCGCTACCGGCGCATATTTACGCCTGGCTCACAGACAGGCTGCAGCAGCATTTTGCGCAGGACTTTATTGTGCATGCGGCTCCTGAACAGCGTTTCTGGTGGATACAGCCATTGCATCCCGTGGACGTGCAGTGCCGCTGGCCGCAGGACTGTTTATATCAACAGGCCATGCAATGGCAGCCGCAAGGTAAAGATGCGGCCCTGATACGGCAATGGAGCAATGAAATACAGATGCTGCTGCACCAGCTTGCCAGTGCAGCGGAGGTGCCAGATTGGCCGTTGACATTAAACAGCCTGTGGTTTGCCAGTGTGCCGGAGCTCCCGCTATGGCAGCATGAGCGGCAGGTGGCAGGGACTGGTGCCGTGTTTGACGGGTTACGGGCCTGCCAGTTGCCCGGCCTGGTAACCCGCCCGCTGGCGGATGTGGTGGCTGATAAAACAGTCAGGCATGCCCTGATGGTCGCTGACCAGCTGCAGGACGTGGACTGGGCCGCGCTGGCCACTGCCATGCAGCATGGGCGGCTGCCTGCACTGGAGATTGTGCTGCCTTTTGTCGAGCGTAGTGTACGGGTGCGATACCGCAGGCGCGCTCGCTGGCAGTTCTGGCGTAAAGCGCAATCTTTACCCGTATTGCTGCAACAACTGGAATCCTCATTGCCATCGGCCAGGTTGCCGGCAGCCACTTAGTTGACACAGAACCAAGATGAAAATTCAGCAACGACCTTATTCCGATACTTCCTTCCAGGCCTTGCAGGCGCAAGGCCTGCCTGATTTGCTGGCGCGCCTGCTGGCCTCCAGGACAGTCTCGCCGGATGACTGGGCCTTGCAGGAAATGCCGCATCTGCTGAAGCCACAGGCAATGACGGGTTGCACCGAAATGGCCGCCTTGCTGGCGGATGCGATACAGGCGCACAAGCGCATCCTGATTATCGGCGACTATGATGCGGATGGCGCAACGGCGACCAGTGTTGCCATGCGTGGCTTAACCATGATGGGGGCGAATGTCGATTTCCTGGTACCTAACCGGTTTGAATATGGCTATGGCCTGACCCCGGAAATTGTGGCGCTGGCGTCACAGCAGCAACCCGACGTGATTCTGACCGTGGATAATGGCATCGCCAGTATTGATGGCGTGCAGGCTGCCAAAACGCTGGGCATGCAGGTGCTGATTACTGACCACCATCTTCCCGCCGAACAGACCCCGGCAGCTGATTGCATCGTCAACCCCAACCAGCGTGGCTGTACTTTCCCCAGCAAGCACCTGGCTGGCGTAGGGGTGATATTTTATGTGCTGATCGCTTTGCGTGCAGAACTCAAGCAGCGCGGAATACTGGCAGATGAAGCCGTACACCTGGGCAGCCTGCTGGACCTGGTGGCACTGGGCACGGTAGCTGATCTGGTCAAGCTGGATGCCAATAACCGCATCCTGGTGCAGCAGGGGCTGAAGCGCATACGCCAGGGCCAGGCCTGTCCGGGGATACTGGCTATCCTCCAGCTGGCCGGGCGCGATGCGAGCCAGGTCAACGCCCAGGACCTGGGGTTTTATGTCGGCCCGCGCCTGAACGCTGCCGGCCGGCTGGATGATATGACCATAGGCATACGCTGCCTGTTGGCAACCACGCCACAGGAAGCCATGCAATATGCGCAGCAACTGCATGTACTGAATGCCGAACGCAAGCAGATCGAAGCGGAAATGCAGTGGGATGCCATGGCAGACCTGACGCAGGATTTTCATGAGGGACAGTACACCATCAGCGTGTTCCAGCCGGACTGGCACCAGGGCGTGATCGGTATCCTGGCCTCGCGTATCAAGGAGCAGTTTCACCGGCCGGTCATTGCATTTGCTGAGGCAGGTGACGGGTTGATCAAAGGCTCCGGCCGCTCGATTGCCGGTTTGCACCTGCGGGATGCATTAGACATGGTGACCAAGCTGCAACCGGATTTGATCCTCAAGTTTGGTGGCCATGCCATGGCGGCAGGACTGAGTATCCGGGCTGACGATTTCCCGCGCTTCCAGCAGGTTTTTGAGCAGGTGGTGCAACAGCTGATTGACGCAGAAACCCTGCAGGAGGTGCTGGAAACCGATGGTGCGCTGGCCGTGCAGGAGATGACTTTGCAGACCGCAGAAATGCTGGGGCACCAGGTGTGGGGCCAGGGATTCCCGCCACCGTTGTTTTATGACGCGTTTGAAGTCGTGCAGCAGCGCGTGCTGGGGGAAAAACATCTCAAGCTGCGCCTGCAAAAACAGGGCCAGCAATTTGAAGCCATTTACTTCCGGCATGCGGACTTATTGCCCAGCCAGGTCACGCTGGCTTATGCGTTGCAGGTCAATGAATTCAATGGTGCCAGGAACCTGCAATTACAGGTGATACACGCTGAGAGCACCTGAGCGAGATAAGTGGCATCAGACGCAGGCATCTGGCGGATTTAGCTTTAGGGCGAATGCCTTAATTACGGTAAAATACAGCCTTCATTCAAGAGGTTAAGCATGGCCCGTCCGTTTAAAACACCCAAAACTGCATCGCCAATCCGTCCACCACGCCCAGCCAAGGTGCGTACTCCTGAGGCGGCAGACCATGTGGAGGGAGCAGAAACGCCAGCTGAGTCCCGCAGCGGCCAGCGTTTGCACAAATTGCTGGCCTTGGCCGGGTTCGGTTCCCGTCGTGATATGGAAACGCTGGTGGCCAGTGGCCGCATCACCGTTAACGGGCAGGTGGCCCAGGTAGGGGCAGTGGTAGACGAGTACGATATCGTGCGGCTGGATAGCCGTATCCTGCACCTGCCGTTTGAAGCCGAACTGCCACAGATTTTGTTATACCACAAACCGGAAGGCGAGATTGTCAGCCAGGATGATCCGGAAGGCAGGGCCACGGTTTTTGATAAATTGCCACGCATCAAGCAGGGCAAATGGCTGGCGATTGGCCGCCTGGATATGAATACCAGTGGCCTGTTGATTTTCACTAATTCGGGTGAGCTGGCTAACCGTTTTATGCATCCGCGCTATGAAGTCGAGCGTGAGTATGCCGTGCGTATCCTGGGCGAATTGACCGAAGACCAGATGGCACAACTCAAGCATGGTATTGAGCTGGAAGATGGGCCGGCCAACTTTGAAAGTATTTTTGCGCAAGGGGGCGAAGGCGCCAACAAGTGGTACCAGGTGGTGATCAAGGAAGGCCGTAACCGCGAAGTGCGCCGCTTGTTTGAGGCTTTTCATTTGCCGGTGAGCCGCCTGATGCGCGTGCGTTTTGGCCCGATTAACCTGCCACCGCGTTTGAAGCGCGGCACGATGCTGAAACTGGAGCAAAAGCAGGTTGTCGGTCTGCTGGAGTGGGCCGGGTTGCCTGTACCGCGCAAACCGCTGAAACAGCTTAGTCCGCGTGAAAAAGATCATGCCACACGGGTATTCGTACCCAAGGTGCGCAAACAGCGCCGTAGCTTGCTGGAAACCGCCAACGCGACGGCTGATACCGAGCGCCCGGCGCGTCCGGCACCTAAACAATCACGCCGTATTCGCCAGGATGCCGATTTGAAACAGGCTTCACGCGAGAATGCACGTATGAATTCCGGCGCTAAGAAACGCAGTGACCGTAACCGGGGGCGCGGATAAACGCTGGACTGCATGCTAATAGCCAATCGCTGATTCTATGCGCTGGTATTGTTCATCCTGTGTTTATCATAGAAAGCTGACTGGATGACCGTCACGCCATCATCTGATGCCATGATCACCAGCCGTTATCCGCGCGTGCTGTCTATTGCCGGTTCGGATAGCAGCGGTGGTGCCGGGATACAGGCTGATCTCAAGACCTTTTCTGCGCTGGGCTGTTATGGCATGACTGCCATCACCGCTTTGACGGCGCAGAATACGCAAGGGGTACGGGCCATTCATAGTGTGCCAGCTGCCATGTTGCGCGACCAGATTGATGCCGTGGTGGAAGATATTGGTGTCGATGCGGTCAAGATTGGCATGCTGCATTCGCCGGAAATGGTGACCACGGTGGCTGAAGCACTCGATGCTCATGGGCTGAAACAAGTGGTGCTGGATCCGGTCATGGTGGCGGCCAATGGTGCCAAACTGATTTCCGATGAGGCGATCTCTGTACTGGTAAGCGAGTTGTTTCCACGTGCCCTGGTGGTGACGCCCAACCTGGATGAGGCTGCCTTGCTGTTAGGCCGCGCCCTGACAGAAACCGAGGAGCTGGCGCTGGCAGCAGAAGAATTGCTTCAGCAAGGCGCGCAGGCTGTTTTGCTCAAAGGCGGGCATTTGCCCGGGCATGAAGTGGTGGATATCCTGGTTCAGTCTAACAGTAGCGGCCAGGCCAATGCGTTGCAAAGATTACATTCTTTACGTATTTCTACGCATAACCTGCACGGCACTGGTTGCACACTCTCATCCGCCATTGCTGCCCATCTTGCGTTGGGTTCCAGCCTGCCGGATGCGGTACTGGCCGCCAGGGCTTATGTCCGTTCTGCTTTGCATGCTGGCTCCAATGTCAGGACAGGCGAGGGCGTGGGCCCGTTGAATCATGGTTTTGCACCGCAAGCCATGAAAGTCTGGCAAACCTGAGATTCTGTTTCTGGCGGCCGTTTATTCAGCGTGCAAGCCAGCTTCCAGCAAATCTTCCTTCGTCAGCATAAATACAAACTGGTCGCCACCACTGGTATCCAGCCATGTGAATGGCAAGTCAGGATAGGCCTCGTGCAAGGCGTCACGGTTATGACCGATTTCCACGACTAATATACCGCCGTCATTCAGGTATTCGGTGGCCTGGGTCAGCAAGGTATGGGTATGATCCAGCCCGGCAATGCCACTGCCCAAAGCCAGTTGCGGTTCCTTGCGGTATTCTGCTGGCAACTCCGCCATGCTGGGCGCATCGACATAAGGAGGATTGCTGATAATCACATCATATTTACGGCCCTTGAGTGCCGTGAACATATCGGATTGTACAGCCTGGACCTGATGTTCCAGGCCATAGCGTCCTATATTGATATTGCAGACATCAATGGCATCCGGTGAAATATCGACCACATCAATGTGTGCATTCGGGAAAGCCTCGGCCAGCAATACCCCCAGGCAGCCGGAACCGGTACAAATGTCGGCAGCGGATTCCACCATTTCAGGAAACTCTACCCAGGGCTGCAAACCGTTTTCCAGTAGTTCGGCGATAAATGAGCGCGGCACGATCACGCGCTCATCGACGTAAAACTTATAACCACGCAACCAGGCTTCATTGACCAGGTAAGCCGTGGGCGTATGTTCGGTCACGCGTTTTTCAATCAGGGTTGCCAGGTGCTGGCTTTCTTCAGTCGTGAGCCTGGCATCGAGGAAATTTTCCAGCGTGTCATGCGGCAGATGCAGGGTGCTCATCACCAGCCAGACGGCTTCGTCATAGCTGTTGTCCGTGCCATGGCCGTAGAAAATATCCGAGTTTTCAAAGCGGCTGACCGCATAACGCAGCCAGTCGCGGATGGTATGTAAAGTGTGCGTCATATTATTTTAATAACAATAATTCCATGGTGCGCTTGTAGGTTTCTTTCAACGGCTCGATATCGGCCACTGCTACGCATTCATTGAGTTTGTGGATGGTAGCGTTCAATGGCCCGAATTCAATGACTTCCTTGCAGATATCGGCAATAAAGCGGCCATCGGAAGTGCCGCCGGTGGTGGAAAGTTCCGGGCTAATGCCATAGCTCTTTTCAATGGCCTGGCTGATGGCTTCAACTAGCTTGCCGCGTGGCGTGATGTACGACTGGTTATGATCCCACTCCAGCACATAATCCAGGGCATGTTTGTCCAGGATGGCGTGTACACGCGAGCGCAGGCTGGCTTCTGAACTGCCCTGACCATCGACTTCCGGGCAGTAGCGGAAGTTAAACAGAATCTCCACTTCACCAGGCACGACATTGGTTGCACCTGTGCCGCCATTCATATTGGAAATCTGCCAGGAAGTGGGCGGGAAATATTCATTACCGTTATCCCAGGTTGTTTCAACCATATCCTTGATCGCGGGCGCCACCAGGTGGATCGGGTTCTTGACCAGGTGCGGGTAGGCGATATGACCCTGTATGCCTCTGACTGTGAGTGCGCCGGACAAGGAACCACGGCGGCCGTTTTTAATCATGTCACCGACAAATTTGTTGCTGGTCGGTTCGCCGACGATGCAGTAATCAAAGGTCTCGCCGCGTGCTTGCAGCGCTTCCACCACTTTGACCGTCCCTTCGACGGCAATGCCTTCTTCATCGGAGGTGATCAGCAGGCCAATCGAGCCAGGGTGATCCGGGTTCTCGGCGATAAATTCTTCGATGCTGGTGATAAATGCTGCCAACGAGGTTTTCATATCCGCCGCACCACGGGCATACAGCATGCCGTCTTTAATGGTCGGTTCAAATGGTGGCGTATGCCATTGATCCAGCGGGCCGGTGGGCACCACGTCGGTATGACCGGCAAAGACGATCAGCGGGCCGCTGGTGCCGCGACGTGCGTAAAAATTATCCACTTCGCCGAACCGCATGCGCTCAATCTTGAAGCCCAGGGGTTCCAGGCGGGCAATCATGGCTTCCTGGCAATCCGCATCTTCCGGGGTCAGTGAGCGGCGTTTGAGTAAATCAATGGCAAGTTCCAGTGTTTTTGACATGATGGTTATTCTTTGGCAAACAGGTTGGCATAATCGGTTTCATTAAAACCGAGCGCGAGAATCCGGTCGTGATCGACCAGCACAGGCCGTTTGATGACCGAGGTTTTTTCCTGCATCAGTGCCAGTGCGCTGGATGCATCGACCACGGCGTTTTTTTCGGCGTCGCCCAGGTTACGCCAGGTCATGCCACTGCGGTTGACCAGTTTTTCCCACGGTTGCTGTGTTAACCATGATTGGCCGGTAGGCGTATCCAGTCCCAGTTTCTTGAAATCGTGGAATTCATAAGCGATAGCGTGCTGTTCCAGCCAGGCGCGTGCTTTCTTGACGGTACTGCAGTTGGGAATGCCGTAAAGTTTCATGACAACTATTCACTCTTGATTCAAAGAAACATTTTACCAGCCAGCGCCGGAGGTGTTGCAATTTATTGGGGAAATCTGTGCCGGCGAGCGCTGGCAGGATTAAAACAGGCTGGGAGTGGGGGATTTCAGTTGCAATTGGCTGAAGGCATCAAACAGGAATTGTTGCTCCACCGGCCGTGAAAACAGGTAGCCTTGCATCTGGTCGCAGCCTACGCTGGTGAGGGCCCTGCGCTGGTCTTCTTCTTCCACACCTTCCGCCACCACATTCAATCCCAGCGCATGCGCCAGTTTGACCATGGCTTCCACAATCGCCAATGCCGGTGCCGAAGTCGCTACATGCCTGGTGAGCGATCTGTCCAGCTTCACTTCGTTGACCTCAAGGTCCTGCAGGTGCGTAAGGTTGACAGGATGCAGGCCAAAGTCATCCAGCGAGATTTTCAGGCCCTGCTGGCTAAAGTCACGCAATGTTTCCTTAAACGGGATTTGCGGGTGCGTCACATTGGTGGCGGAGACTTCGAGAATCAGGTTGCGGGCGTCTACCTGGTGTGCTTCCAGGATGGACTGGATATGCATGCCCAGCTGCTTGTTCCTGAATTGCTGGCTGGATAAATTGACGGAAATATTCAAGTCTATGCCGCGCGCCCTGGCCTGGCTGATGGTATGGCAGGTCTGCGAGATCACCCAGGCATTGATTTCTTCTATCATGCCAAACCGTTCGGCGGCCTCGATGAAACTGGTCGGCGAGAGCAGGCCGCGGCTGGGGTGCTGCCAGCGCAACAGGGCTTCGGCGCCATATACCAGGCGGGTCATGGCATCCACCTTGGGCTGGAACAGCAGCCTGAATTCCTGTTCGGTAATGGCTTTTTTCAGTTCAATGCGGGTTTGCTGCATTTCATCGGAGGCCTGTTCAATTTCGGCATCAAAGAAACGGTACTGGTTCTTGCCGTTTTCCTTGGCTTTGTACATGGCCGCATCCGCGTTCAGTTTCAGTTTTTTCAGGTTGCCATCCTGCGGATACATGGCAATACCGATAGAACATGAAATTTCAATAACGTGGTTTTCAATCACAAAGGTGGTACGCAAGGCATCAATGATGCGCTGGATGACCGCGACTACGCTCTGGTGGCTTTCGATTTCACTCAGGATGGCAATAAATTCGTCGCCGCCTGCGCGGGCTACATAGTCACAATTGCGGATGGCATTGCTGATGCGTTTGGCCACTTCAATCAGTAGCAGGTCACCAATGTGGTGGCCAAACTGGTCATTCACCGGTTTGAAGTGATCCAGGTCAATATACGCCAGCGCCAGCGATTCGCCGTTGCGGTCACAGCGTTTGGCATTGATGGCCAGGTGCTGGTTCAAGGCGTCGCGGTTAGGCAGATGGGTGAGCGGGTCGTAGGCCATGAGCCTTTTACTGGCCGTTTGCGTGTTGCGGAAAGTCAGCTTGCTTTGGGTGATATCGACATTGCGCTCGTAGAAAATAACCAGGATAAACGAGGTGATGAATAGCAGCACAGGTGCCAGTGTCAGCAGCAGGACCAGGTAATTGCCTGTCTGGTCGCTGGGCTGGCCGATAAATATATTGTTGTGCAATATACTCAGGTTGATGGCGGTATGCGAGGCAAGAAAGCCCAGCGCGATTTCCACCGAAAACATCATTTTCAGGCGTCGCAAGGCCTTACCTTCATAGCTCTTGATCCAGAGCATGGTCACAATTGCCAGCGCGGAGGTGAGGCAGGCCAGGAAAAAGGCGAACAATGCGGTCCAGCTATCTATGCGGAGATTGATGGCACCGGCGCTGACTTGGTACAGGTAGGAGAGCAGGTAAGCACTGAGGCCAGCGGTGACAGAGGCATAGATCAGTTCGCGCAACGGCAGTGTTTTCTTGTTGACGGTGCCCAGAAGCGACAGTGAGAGGATATAGGCGCAAAGCAGGCTGCCGGTAAGCTCGACCGGATGTTGCGCTATTCTGGGAATATTGTCAGCGGCGGTCTGGTAACCGCAATGCAAGAGAAAAATACCGAGTGCGACCAGTAGCGCGTTTTTCCGGAGCAGGCTGACGTGCTGTTTGGCTGTGACCTTGCGCAAGCGGTCAACCAGGCCAAATGAAAAATGGCAGCCGGCCACACTGAGTGTGAACAGTAACAGAGTCAATATTTGCGTGGTTGTCATAAGTAATTGCACTATTTATTGTGTTTGGTGTGGCACTACTACGATGAATTACTGGTATTGCTTGTGACTGCTTAACTGCGAATAACTATTTCTCCATGCTTATATTTTGAATCGCCAGGGTATGGCGGGAATCACTGTTATATCGGACGGCTTTACCCCTAACTTGAGCCGTCGTGATGGCAGCGATTCCTGCCAGGTGATGCGTTAAATGCCGCGCAACAATTCGTTGATGCCGACTTTACCCAAAGTCTTGGCATCGACTTTCTTCACAATCACGGCGCAGTACAGGCTGTATTTGCCATCGCTGGAGGGCAGGTTGCCAGATACGACGACGGAGCCTGCCGGTACGCGGCCATAGTGCACTTCGCCGGTTTCACGGTCGTAGATTTTGGTGGATTGACCGATGTATACGCCCATGGAAATCACGGAATTGTCTTCCACCACCACACCTTCCACCACTTCGGAACGCGCGCCAATGAAGCAGTTGTCACCGATAATGGTCGGGCCGGCCTGTACCGGTTCCAGCACGCCGCCAATGCCTACGCCACCGGACAAGTGTACGTTTTTACCGATCTGGGCACAGGAGCCAACGGTGGCCCATGTATCTACCATGCTACCTTCGCCGACATAGGCGCCGATGTTGACGTAGGACGGCATCAGCACCGTGTTTTTGGCAATAAAGGAACCTTTGCGCACGATGGCGTTAGGCACTACGCGGAAACCGCCCGCCTTGAAATCCTCTTCCGTGTAGTTGGCGAATTTGGGGTCCACTTTATCAAAGTAGCGAGTCACGCCATCATCCATCAGGTAGTTATCTTTCAGGCGGAAAGACAGCAGCACGGCTTTCTTGAGCCACTGGTGGGTTTCCCATTGCTGCGTATCACCAATGCGGCTCGCCACGCGCAGTTTGCCCGCATCCAGGTCATCCAGGATGGAGGCAACAGTTTGCTTGATCTCTGCCGGTGCATTGGCAGGCGTAATGTTGGCGCGGTCTTCAAAAGCCGCTTCAATGATGCTTTGACGTGGATCCATGATATCTCTACTTGATTGAATAAGAGTAAAACCCGAAATTTTAACCTAATTTCGGGTTTTTGGAACCAAAACCGCCCGTATGATGGGCGTAGGGCGGTTATTTGGCTTTGAGGGCAGCCTGATAAAGCGGCATGACTTTGGGCATCATGGCTTGCAAATCCGCGATACGGCTTTGATCAGACGGGTGGGTACTCAGGATTTCAGGTGGCTTGGAGCCGCCGAGCGCGCCCATTTTATTCCAGAGGGAAATGGCAGCCTGCGGATTGTAAGCGGCGCGTGCTGCCAGTTCCAGGCCGATTTCGTCCGCTTCATGTTCGGCAGTCCGGCTATTGGGCAGCGTGAGCGCCACCGAGGCGACCGTACCGCCCAGTGCCAGCGCCGTATTGGCGTTATCGGCATTGTTGGTAGCGACGCCAACGACTGCAGCCAGGCCCAGCAAGCCGTACTGCTGTACCTTGGCACGTGACATTTGTTCACGCACATGTTCACGCAGTGCATGGGAGATCTCATGACCCATCACGGCCGCCAGTTCATCATCTGTCGGCTTGATTTTCTCAAGCAAGCCGGTATAGACCATGATTTTGCCACCGGCCATGCAATAGGCATTCACCTCTTCGCTTTCCATGACATTGATTTCCCATTTCCACTTCAGTGCGTCCGGGCGGAAGCTACCGACCTGTGCAATCAGGCGGTTGGCAATATTGCGTACGCGCTGGGTTTCCTTGCTATCGGTATTGAGGGTTTTCTTGCCCTGGGCTTCCTTGATGGTTTGCTGGTAGGCCAGGGCCGACTGTTCTTCCGCTTCTTTCTCGGAGACCAGTCCTACATATTGTTTACGTTCCACACCTACGGCTCCGGCCTGGGTGGTGCTGGTGGTCGCGCAGCCGGATAATTGCAGCAGGCTGGCGGTCACCAGCGTGAAAAGTATCGTTTTTTTCATCATGGTGTTTTCTCTCACTTGAATGCCAATAGAAGTGGCAAACCCTCGTATGGGTTTATTTTAACGCGTGTGTGCAGGTTTTGTCGTTTCTTCTGCCGGTAAACCATGGAAGAACCGGCTTAGATTTTTACCTGTGAGCCCAATTCAACCACGCGGTTAGGTGGTAATTTGAACTGGTTGGTAATGGTCTCGGCGGTCCGGAACAAGCCAATAAAAATCTTTTTGCGCCAGAATGCCATGCCAGGCTTGTCTGACACAATCAGGCTTTCCTTACCGACAAAGAAAGAGGTATCCATGGGATCCAGTGCCAGGCCCTGGGCAGCCGTCAGCACCAGGTCACGCGGCAGATCCGGCTCATCCATATAGCCATAACGCAGGGTGACTCGGTAAAACCCGTAGGGCAGGGTTTCGACGGTAAGGCGTTCTTCCTGGCTGGTATACGGGTAATCCTCAAAACGTACGGTCAGGATGATGACGCTGTCATGCAAGACTTTGTTGTGCTTGAGATTGTGCAGCAGTGCATGTGGTACGCCATCCGGGTTGGGCGTCATGAATACGCCGGCACCGCTGACACGGGCAGGCGGGTGCATGCCTATGGCCTGGATAAACGGCACCAGTTCCATGGATTCCGACTTCAGCGTGTTGTAGAGCATTGCCCGCCCGGTTTTCCAGGTGCGCATCAGGGTGAAAATAATCAGGCCCATCAGCAATGGTACCCAGCCGCCATCCGGTATTTTCAGGATATTCGCGGTAAAGAAGGAGAGATCAATCACTAGGAACAAAGTAATCAGGCAGGCCGTTCTGCGCTTGCTCCAGCCCCACAGGTGATGGAACACCACAGCCGCCAGCAAAGTGGTAATCACCATGTCACCGGTGACGGCGATACCATAGGCTGCGGCCAGGTCACCGGAGCTGCCAAACACGATCACCAGTCCCATCACGGCCACCATCAGGCCCCAGTTGACGCGTGGCATATACACTTGCCCCTCGGTTTTCTCGGAGGTGTGTGCGACATGCATGCGCGGGATAAAGCCGAGTTGCAGTGCCTGGCGCGAGACCGAAAAGGCACCGGTAATCACGGCTTGTGAAGCGATTACGGTCGCCAGGGTAGCCAGGATAATCAGCGGGAACAGCGCCCAGTCAGGTGCCAGGTGGTAAAACGGGTTCTGGATGGATTCAGGTTCGGCCAGGATCAGTGCCCCTTGGCCGAAGTAATTGAAAATCAGGGCTGGCAAGACGAACAGGAACCAGGCCAGGCGTATCGGTTTGCGGCCAAAATGCCCCATATCCGCGTACAGCGCTTCCGCCCCGGTCACGGCCAGCACAACTGCACCTAAGGCAATAAAGGCAATTTTCGGCTGGGTAGTGAAAAACAGGATGGCATAAAACGGGTTGAGGGCAGCGAGAATTTCAGGGTGATGCGTGATATTGAGGATACCCAGAATGCCAAGGATGGAGAACCAGGTCAGCATGATGGGGCCGAAAAACGCACCCATGACGGCGGTGCCCTTGCTTTGTGCCCAGAACAGCAGGAACAGCACGCACAAGGTAATTGGCACTATCCATTGATCAAGCTGTGGCGCGGCCACTTCCAGGCCTTCGACGGCTGATAGCACTGAAATGGCCGGGGTAATCATGCCGTCGGCGTAGAACATACAGGCACCGATAATGCCCAGCAGCATGATGTGCTTGCGCTGGTCAGGATCGCCGCCGGCATAACGGCTGGCCAGTGACAGCAGGGCCATGATGCCGCCTTCGCCGCGGTTGTCTGCGCGCATGATAAACGCGACATATTTAAATGACACGATCAGCAGCAGCGCCCAGGTAATCATGGACAGGATGCCGTAAACGTTATCCTGGTTGAGCAATAGCGGATGATGCCCGACCGCAAATATTTCCTTCATGGTGTAGAGCGGGCTGGTCCCGATATCACCGAAGACGACACCGAGGGCGGCAAGTGCCATGGTATGGAGTGCCGCGGGCTGACTTTTTGTATGGTCCATTGTGTGAACGACTGAAAGCAAACTTGGATTATCGGCGCATTATACGTGACTTGCGCAGGGACTTGCGTCCAAATCCGGCATGCTGCCTGCGGTAGACGCTATGAAAGGCGTAAAAAAGTATTAATGGCCGGGTTTGGAGGCCTTGGTCACCGTGACCTCTGCCATGCCTCGATGCAGGGTCAGCCGCAATGTTTCCTGCGGCGCCAGTTGCCCGGCATCGGTGACTGCATGGCCATCGGCCTGCTGCACAATGGCATAGCCACGTGCCAGCACCTGGTGCGGGTTCAGTTGCTGCAGGCTGCTTGCCAGCTGTTCCAGTCGGCGGCCATGGGCATTGAGGATATGCTGCATGGATAACTGCAAACGGTGTTGCCATTGCTGCAGGGCTTGTTTCTGTTGCTGCAGTTGCTGTGCCGGGGAAACCAGCCTGCGCGATAAATAATCCAGGGTTTGTGCCTGTGTTTGCAGCAGGGACTGCATGGTACGCATCAGCCGCAACTGCCATTGGCTTACCTGCTGGCGCAAATGCGATTGGTCAGGGCAGGCCAGTTCTGCTGCTGCGGTTGGCGTGGCCGCGCGCAGGTCGGCGACAAAATCGGCAATGGTAAAGTCGGTTTCATGGCCGACACCGCTGATGGTCGGCAAGGGGCAGGCGACAATGGCGCGGGCGACGATTTCTTCATTGAAAGACCATAAGTCTTCAATGCTGCCACCCCCACGGCAGATCAGCAGCGTATCGACTTCCCGGCGCTTGCTGGCCTGCCGGATGGCCTGTGCAATCAGTTCCGCCGAGCCTTTGCCCTGTACCGGCGTAGGGTAAATAATCACGCGGATACCAGGGTAGCGCCGGCGTAATGCCGTCAGCACATCGCGCAGGGCTGCTGCATCGGGCGAGGTCACAATGCCAATCCGCTGGGGTTCGGCAGGAATGGGTTTTTTACGCGCCTGGTCGAACAGGCCTTCTGCCTGCAAGCGCTGTTTCAGTTGTTCGTAGGCTTCATACAGCCGCCCCATGCCTGCTGGTTGCAGGTATTCCAGCGTGAGCTGGAAATCGCCGCGTGCTTCATACAGTGTGACGGTGGCCCGCGCTTCGATCAGGTCGCCTTCACGCGGCATGCGCTCTACCAGGCTGTTGCGCCCCTTGAACATCACGCAACGCACCTGCGCCTGCGCATCTTTCAGTGAAAAATACCAGTGGCCACTGGCAGCACGGGTGAAGTTGGAAATTTCCCCGCTGACCCAGAACAGGGGGAAGCTGGTTTCCAGTAATTCCTTGGCCAGGCGGTTGAGGTCGCTGACACTCAACATTTTCGGGAACGATGTATCAGGGCGCGCTATCATATTGCGCATTATCCATTACAATTTCGGCTTGATAAAGTTAAGATTCATCCAGCTTGCAATTCATACAGGACAGGAGATAAAACAATGTGTCAGTGGTTTAAAGGGCGGAGCGGTTATATATTGGGTTTTCTGGCTTGTTTCGGCATCGTTGCCCTGGCGTTGGCGATCCAGGTGCACTACCACCTGGAGCCGTGCCCCTTGTGTATTTCGCAGCGCATCATTTTCATGAGCCTGGGCTTGCTGTTTTTAATTCATGCCTTTATCCCGGCCAGGTCCTGGTTAGGCAGCGGCCTGGCGCTGGTCGAAGTGTTGACGGCGCTGGGCGGGGCAGGCGTTGCCATCCGTCACTGGTGGCTGCAGGTACACAAGGATGACATCATTGCCGATTGCGGTGTCGGTTTCGATTATATGTTTGAAACCTTCCCGCTGAAAAAGGCACTGACGCTGGTGTTCAGGGGGACAGGCGATTGTGCTGCGATTGACTGGACCTTTCTGGGCCTGACCTTGCCGCAACTGGGCCTGATCAGTTTTCTGCTGTTTGGCCTGTATGCGTTCTTTCTGTGGCGCGCCCGCCGCTGCACGCGCTGACTGTTTTCGAGTTCGTGGCGTTTAAGCCGCGGATGATAAGGATGTGTTTCAGTCAGCCAGCATTGCCGACTGTTTGGTAATCACCTCATGCCATTCTTTAAACTGGCTGTCGCAGCGTTGTTCCGCCTGTTGCGATAGTGCAGTGTTCGGAGGGTTGGCCGCCCGTAACCTGGCAGTTTCGCGCTTGAGGCAACCCAGGTATTTGGCTTTGGCATAAATCTCTTCGGTTTGCATGCTGGCAATCGCCTGGTCTGCCTGGTTGAGGGACTGGCACAAGGGCGCTGATTCCTGGCGATAGCGGGGCATGTGGATCACGCTGGCGATATCCTGCCCGCGCTTGTGTATCCAGTTCTCCAGTATCTCGTTACCACAGTTTTCATCCTGGCATTGCATGACGCTTTTGAGCAGCCATGCCGCCTGTCGGGTCATGCGGTCTTCTGGAATGCCGCAGTTATGGATCACATCATGCGAACGTGACATATACAGCTTGTAGTTGGCACGCCAGCTCGCATGGCTGGCACAGGCCACCTTGTGCAAAGGATTGGTTTGCGCACAATTTTCCAGTGACCTGCTTTGCAGGCGCTCGGGTGCACGGTTGCCTGCTCGTTGGCAGGCCAGCGCAATGGCGCGGCCATAGGCCTGTGTCACTCCCCAGAAAGACAGTCTGGCCTGTGCAAATTCCGGGCTGCCATGTAATGCCGGGTTGGTTTGCCAGTCCAGCGTATCGGACGACAGGCTGGATTTGTGGAACACCACTTCCTGCTCGGTTTCCATGGAAAACTCACTGCACGATGCCTGTACGAATTTTGTCGCAACGGTGTCGTCATGGTCATCTGCCCTCAGCCTGAAACGGATGATGTCTTCCTGCTGGCCCACTTGCAGCGAGTCGAGATCGACCGCTACAGTCAGGAATTTCTCCCGTCCTTCTATCGTTTGCCACTGTTCGGCATATAAATGGGGGATGAATACCACTTGCAGGCAGGCAAGTGCAAAAACCACGGCAGAGCATCTGGACATCATGAGGTCAAAAGGTGATAGCGAAAAACAATGCCAGCAGTATACACAGGCTTGCAGGCTGGCATGCATAAATGTACTGCTGCATGCGCTGACGCGCATTGCCGGGCAATTATTTTTTTGTCACGTGGCCAGTTTATGTAAAATGGGCACTTCGTCATGTTCAGTAGCCGGATGAAGTAAAGTCCGGAACATCAATCCCTGTCGGCTTGTTATGAAACCATATAAAACTTTAGCGGACTTTGTTGGCAATACGCCACTGGTCGCGCTGCAACGCATGAACCCCAATCCCAGCAATACGATTTTGCTCAAGCTGGAAGGGAATAATCCGGCCGGTTCGGTCAAGGACAGGCCAGCCTACAATATGATTCTGCAGGCGGAAAAACGCGGGCAGATCAAACCGGGCGATACCCTGATTGAAGCGACTAGTGGCAATACCGGCATTGCGCTGGCCATGGTGGCGGCGATGCGTGGCTATAAAATGGTACTGGTGATGCCGGAAAACCAGACGGCCGAGCGCAAACAGAGCATGAAAGCCTATGGTGCAGAACTGGTGCTGACACCCAGGGATGGCAGTATGGAGCTGGCGCGCGATGTGGCGCTGAAGCTGCAGGCAGAAGGCGAGGGCATTGTGCTAGACCAGTTCGGCAATACGGATAATCCACTGGCCCATTATGAAAGTACCGGGCCGGAAATCTGGCGCGATACCGCAGGCAAGGTGACGCATTTTGTCTCCAGCATGGGCACCACAGGTACCATCATGGGCACTTCGCGCTACCTGAAAGAGCAGAATCCGGCCATCCAGGTTATTGGCGTGCAGCCGGAAGAAGGTTCACAGATCCCCGGTATCCGCAAATGGCCGGAAGCCTACCTGCCTACCATTTATGAACCTGCACGCATAGACCAGTTGCGTTATGTGAACCAGAAGCAGGCTGAAGACACCACGCGCAAGCTGGCAAACAAGGAAGGGATTTTTGCCGGTATTTCCAGCGGGGGCGCATTGTATACCGCGTTGCAATTATCCAGGGAAGTCAATGATGCCGTGATTGTCTCCATCGTATGTGACCGTGGTGACCGCTACCTGTCCAGCGGAGTATTCCCCGACTGATGCGCCTCTGGTGCCTGGGACTGCTAGTATGGTCAGCACAGGCATGTGCAATCACCGAGCTCAGCCTGAGCGCAGAGAGCATAGGCAGTGACCTGTTTCAGCTGGAAAAACCGCGCGCTATCCTGGATTTGCATGACAAACAGCGGGTGCAGCTGTATGCCGAACGCATACAGATTGGCGATGCCAGGCTGGATAAACCGACCATCAAACTGAACCTTAGCCAGCGTCCGACCTTGCTGGTGACCTCCGAACAGTTGCAGATGCCACTTTACCAGGTGCGGCATCCGCGGATTTTCCTGGATTATCGCCAGAAAACCTTGCAGCCTGCCTTGTCTCTGGATGCCGAAGTAAAAACACCGACTGATGAAGCCTGGGGTACGTTTCACCTCAAATGCCTGGTGCCTGCGCAGCCAGGCAGCCAACCCTGGCCCTGTGAAGACGGCCTGTATGAAGACAGTCGCTCACATGTCCCGTTCAGCGTGCAGGTGACGCCGACCTGGGCAACGGTCAATCACAATACCGAAGCAAGCAGGGGCGTGGAGGTGGAACTGGCCGTGCGGCAAGCGACATTCAGTGATGCCGCCGGTTTGCATGCCGGTGACAAACTGACTGGAAAAGTTTCACTTTCTGCTCATGAGCAGGCGGATGGCTGGCGCTGGCAGGGGGTGTTTGACTGGCAGCAGGGCGAGTTATTCTGGCAGCCGTTTTATTTTGCCGATGGCAATAAGCACTTCGAGATTCAGGGGGTTTACCGCCAGCCTTACCTGGATATAGCGCAGGCAACGCTGCACCTGCCGGGGGTGGGTACCTTGCACAGCCAGAGCCGCTTCAACCTTGACAGTAAAGCATTTGAGTTCCTGAAAGTGGATGCCAGCGAAGTGGATTTTAATGGCGTTTACCAGGCGTTTATCCAGCCGCTGGTGCCCAATTCTGTTTTCGGGCACCTGAATGTTTCCGGCAAAGCCGACTGGTCGTTTGAGGCCAAAGGCTTGCAGCCACTGAATTTTCACCTGAAGATTGCTGATGCCAGTGTGGAAGACCAGGCTGGCAAGTTCGGTTTTGCACATTTCAATGCCGATATTCCGTGGGATTACGAGCAACCCAGGCAGATTGCCATGGGCTACCAATCCGGCCATATTTTAAAAATCCCGCTGGGTGAAACCAGGTGGCAGGCGGAAGTGAACCGCTATGCGATTACTGCGCCCAGTCTGCGGCTGCCCATCCTGGATGGTGCGCTGGATTTCCAGGATGTTTCTGCCGCCTGGATTAACCAGAGCATGGTCTGGCATGTCAAAATGGAGATGCAGCCGATCAGCATGGCCAGTTTCAGCCAGGCGCTGGATTGGCCCGTCATGCGTGGACAGGTGGCGGGAACGGTTCCGCTGGTGACTTATGCCAATCACACCCTGCGTATGGTCGGTGATATGCAGTTCACGCTGTTTGACGGGACCATAGGCATGTCGGACCTGGAAATTGACGACCCTTTGGGTGCGGTGCCGAGTTTATATGCCAATTTCACCATGCGCGACATAGACCTGGGCGAAATCACGCGCACCTTTAATTTCGGCTCCATCAGTGGCAAACTCGAAGGGGATGTGAAAGATTTGCGGCTGAAAAACTGGAAACCGGTCTCGATGCAGGCTTCGGTACGCACTGCGGACGGCCCGTTCCGGAAAAAAATCTCGCAACGTGCGGTAGAGAATATTACGGCGCTTGGCGGGGAAGGCACGGCGGCGGCATTGCAACGTACTTTCCTGCGTTTCTTCAAGGAGTTCAGCTATGAAAAAATCGGCCTCAGCTGTGAACTGCGCGGCGATATCTGCAAAATGGGCGGGGTGGAAAAACTGCCGGACGGATTTGTGATTGTCAAAGGCAAAGGCGCGCCTTCGGTCAACGTCAACGGCTATACGGAGTATGTCAGCTGGAAAGATGTACTGGGGCGGATGCAGCGTATCACGGATCACAATAGTAAAATCATTATCGACTAGGCTCTATTTATTGAATGCCTGGCTGGTAAACCAGTCATGGAAAGGAAAGCAATTGGATTTGACCTGGAATAAAAACAGTACCACACATGGGCGATGGCTGGTGAGCGGGCTATGCGTGATGGCCAGTGTGGGCCTGACGGCTTGTGTCACTATCAATATCTACTTTCCGGCGGCGGCTGCAGAAAAAGCGGCGGATAAGGTGATAGACGAAATCTGGCAGATACCAGCCGGACAGGCGCCAGCAACTGATCCGCAGGCTGCACCTGCTATCAACCCGGAGTCTGCACCATGAGTATGCTTCTGAAATTCATTGACCGTCGCCATAATGTACTGCAACTATTTCTGCATGCGGCTTATCACATCATTAAAGCACTATTGCTGGCCGTGTGTGCCGCCGGGCTGGTGAGTTTACCTGCACAGGCGGCCGCAGACCTGGATGTGAACACCCCTGCAGTCGCTGCGGTGAAAGCCAGTATGCAAAGCCGGCATCAGCAGTTGCTGCCGTATTACCAGTCTGGTGCGGTAGGGTTAACGGCCGATGGTTTTATTGCCGTGAAAGAGGCCGGTTTGGTGCCCTTGTCCCAACGTAGTGCATTTACTGCCCTGGTGAAGGATGAAAACGCGGACCGTGCAAAACTGTACCAGGGCATGGCTGCCGCAAATGGTCACCCGGAATGGGAAGGAGAGATACAACGCACCTTTGCCCAGCGCTGGGTGGATAAAGCGCAATCCGGCTGGTTCGTGCAACGGGATGGGCAATGGATACGTAAATAGCAGGCAAGTCATTGTCTGTACAGGTTTTATCCGTCACCTTGCTGAAGCGCTACAACCGGAGGTTGTCATGACTGAAAACGGCGCATGCCCTGACAAATCGAAGAACACCGCGGTAAAACGACCGGCTTTCAGTTTCAGGCATGGTCATTGCATGGTATTCAAGTGCATGTTCCGATGAAAGGAGTTTGTTGTGGCAAATAATCTTTTCGTGTTACCTCGTCTGGGCCAGACGATCCGCCAGGAAGATTCGGGCATTTACTACATCCTGAATCAGCAGACCGGTCGTGTGCGCTCATTGATCCAGCTGGTGCGTGAAAATCTGCACTGGTATATCCTGCAGTTGCAACCCATTGCGGATGGCCTGGATTACCGCTGGTCTGTACTGTCGCGTGAAAACGATTGCGCACTGCAAGCCGCGACGGACAAGCAGATCGCCCATTATTTTTCCCGCCCTGAATATGCCGAACCGGCGGGCGCGTGGCAAGTCATGCGCAATGCCGATTTCGGTTTTGGCAAATTCACGCCAATTGAGGCGCCTGAAGAAGTCAGCTATGCCATCCTGACCTTTGACGGGGAAGACATGCAACGGCCTGTCCGCTTGCATAAAGCACCGCCAGAATGGCTGGAAAAAGACAACGAGACGGATATCCTGCAACTGGAAATTGCCTGACGCTGACAGCTTGTTCCATTAGGATTTTGCCTTCAGGTTTTCCTGCATTTATTTTCGGCTGGTGAGGTGGGCTTGCCCTGTGGTATGGTGACGGCCATATCCATTTTACGGGCAGTCCGGCAGGATTGTTGTGTGTATGATTCCCAGCCTTGTGTTTGATATCGAAACCATTCCCGACGTTGACGGCATCCGCCGCTTGCATGCGCTGCCAGCCAGCCTGGGCGATGCCGAAGTGGCCAATATCGCCTTCCATCAGCGCCGCCAGCAGAACGGTACTGAATTCCTGCAACATCACCTGCAACGCGTGTGTGCCATTTCATGTGCCTTGCGTGAAGGCAACCAGTTCCGCGTATGGAGCCTGGGCGATGAGCAATCCACCGAAGCCGAAATTATCCAGCGTTTTTTTGATGGCATCGAAAAATATACGCCCAACCTGGTCAGCTGGAATGGCGGAGGCTTTGACCTGCCAGTGCTGCATTACCGCGCCATGGTGCACGGCATTGCCGCACCACGCTACTGGGACCTGGGTGAGGATGACAAGGAATTCAAATGGAATAATTACATCAGCCGCTACCACATGCGCCACCTGGACCTGATGGACGTGCTGGCCATGTATGGCGGCCGCGCCAATGCACCACTGGATGAAATGGCGCAGTTATGTGGCTTCCCAGGCAAGCTGGGCATGGATGGCAGCAAGGTGTGGCAGGCGTACCTGGAGGGCGAAATCAGGGCGATACGCGATTACTGTGAAACCGATGTGGCCAATACGCACCTGGTGTATTTGCGTTACCTGAAAATGCGCGGCCACCTCACCGCAGCGGCTTACGAGGAAGAAATCCGCCTGGTTCGCGAAACCTTGTCTGGTTACAGTGGCGCGCACTGGCAACAGTTTGCCGCTGCCTGGGAATAGCCTGATAGCCTGGCGGATTATTCAGGCATGTCAGGCTGTGGCTCATTGCTGCCTTCATCCTGGCCGCGGATTGTCTCTTCATCTGGTGCGGTAGTTTTCCAGTTCAGGATGATGCGCTGGTGTTTCTTGCTGCTACTGAAACCGTATTGTTGGGTATTGCCCAGATAGGTGGCAACCACCGTGTATGCGCCGTTGGGCAAGTTCAGCAGCAGCCTGGGCGCGGCGTGTTCAACATTGAAAACAGTTTGTTTTTTACTGTCCAGGATGCTGACATTGACATCATCCACCAGACGCCCGGCCTTGCCTTCCGAGAACAGGAAGTACATATTGAATTGGGATTTGAACGATTCCATTGCTTCGACTTCTTCCGAACCAATCCCGCCGGTGACGTAATCCACGCCGTGTTCATCCTGCTGGATGGCAAGCAGGTCGTCGGCAAGACCCACCGCAGGTACGCAGAGCACTGTTGTTAACGCAACCAATAGAGTCCATTTTTTAAACATATTGTCTCCTTACTTTGCTGAGCTTCTTGCGGGATTGTATGCCCAATTCAGGTAAAATAACACCCTATGAGAAGCAACCGTCAAAGAAACCGCATGTCGCCAGCGTCCATGGCGAAACAAACTCCCCGTATTGCCGACATTGAATCCCTGGACCAGGAAGGTCGCGGCGTAGCCCATGTCGATGGCAAGGTCATTTTTATTGAAGGCGCATTGCCGTTTGAGCGGGTGCAGTTTGTGTCGCACCACGTGAAATCCACTTATGAAATTGCCACCACGACGGAAGTATTGAAGGCCTCCAGCCAGCGTGTCACGCCAGGTTGCCAGTATTTCGGCACCTGTGGCGGCTGTGCCATGCAGCACCTGGAGTTTTCCGCGCAAGTCGCGGCCAAGCAGCGCATGCTGGAAGCCGATTTGTGGCATATCGGCCGCATCCGCCCGGAAAAAATCCTGTCGCCTATCCAGGGCACGCCCTGGCACTACCGCCACAAAGCACGCCTCAGGGTGCGGTATGTGGAGAAAAAAGGCGGGGTACTGGTTGGCTTTAACGAAAAAGCCAGTAGCTATGTCACTTTTATGGACAGCTGTGAAGTCCTGCCCAAATACATCTCCGACCTGATTGTGCCGCTGAAAACATTGATCGGCCAGTTAAGCATCAAGCAATCCCTGCCACAGATTGAACTGGCCGTAGGCGAAGATGCCACGGTGCTGTTGTTGCGTATCCTGGAAGCGCTGGATGAACGTGACTTGCCATTGCTGCAAGCATTTGAAGGGCAATATGGCGTGCAGTTGTGGACACAGACCAAAGGGCCAAATACCGCCCAACCTTTGTTTGACCACGGTGACCGTTTGCACTACAGCTTGCCGGAATACAGCCTGGAATACCCGTTCAGCCCGATTGAGTTCACCCAGGTTAACCCGGGCATCAATCGCGTCATGATCCGCCGTGCCATGCAGTTATTGCAGCCGCAGGCAAACGAACGCATTGCGGACTTCTTCTGCGGTCTTGGTAATTTTACGCTGCCGATTGCGCGTAGCGGGGCACAGGTGTACGGGGTAGAAGGGTCACAGGCGCTGGTTAAGCGCGCCATTGAAAATGCCAGCCTGAATGGTGTGCACAATGTCGAATTTGCCGAATCCGATTTGTTTGATATGACGCCGGAACTGTTGCAGGAGTTGGGCTATTTTGACAAATGGCTGATTGACCCGCCGCGCGATGGCGCCATGGAACTGATCAAGTCGTTACCTGACGATGGTGTCGGTGCACCCGGGCGCATTGTGTATGTATCGTGTAATCCGTCGACGCTGGCGCGTGATGTGGCGATTCTCACTCATGTCAAAGACTATCAGCTCAAGGCCGCAGGTGTCATGAATATGTTTCCGCATACGGCGCATGTGGAGTCGATTGCCCTGCTGGAAAGACCATAGCGTTGAAAAGCATAGCGGTATCACTGCGCAAGCTGGCTGCCCGTGCGCTGTGCATGGGTGGGCTGGTGGTATTGCTGGCGGCCTGCCAGCCTGACAGCGGTCCGCGTGCGCTGGTATTTGCGGTGGCGCAGGCACCGGTCAACCTGGATCCGCGCTATGCCACCGATGCCGCCTCCGAGCGGGTCAATCGTCTGCTGTATCAGCGCCTGGTTGAGTTTGACCAGGCTTCGCGCGTGGTGCCCGGCCTGGCGACCTGGGATATGCCGGATAGCCGGCATTACCGTTTTCACCTGCATCAACCCGCCGCCAGTTTTCATCATGGCAAACCGGTGACTGCGACAGATGTCAAAGCCACTTACGACAGCCTGCTGCAACTCAAGAACTCCCCGCATACGGCTGAATTCAGGCACGTCACGCAGATTGTCACGCCGGATCCGCAAACCATCGAATTTGCATTGAGCGAGCCGGACCCGCATTTCCCTGCACGGCTGATCATAGGCATCCTGCCAGCCGACCAGATTGCCGCTCATCATGATTTTGCGCATGTCCCCATTGGTAGCGGGCCGTTTAAATTCGAGCGCTGGCATAGCCGTTTGCAACTGGTACGACGCAGTGACGGCTTGCCAGTCTACTTTGATGAAGTCAAAGACCCGAATGTGCGCGTGCTGAAACTCAAGCGTGGTGAAGCCGACCTGCTTCAGGGTGACTTGCCGCCCGAGCTGGTCAAATACCTGCAAAAACAGACTGGTATCACGGTGCAGACCGGTATTGGTGTCAATTACTCCTATCTCGGCCTGAATACACAGGCAGTCTTCCTGCGGGATGTGCGTGTCAGGCGCGCGATTGCGCATGCGATTGATACGCAGGCGATTATTGATAAAGTGATGGTAGGGCATAGCCGCCAGGCCAACGCCATCCTGCCGCCGGAACACTATGCCGGGAATGCCGGGCTGCAAGCTTACGGTTACCAGCCGGCGCTGGCCCGCCAGTTGCTGGAATCGGCGGGTGTCAAGTTGCCATTAACGCTGGTATATAAAACCAGTACCGACGCGCAGCGCGTCCGGCTGGCGACCATCCTGCAGGCACAAATGCAGGCGGCAGGCATTGATCTGCAGATTAAAAGCCTGGACTGGGGTACATTTTTTGCCGATGTGCAAACAGGCAATTTCCAGATGTACGGCCTGACCTGGGTCGGGATTAAAACACCGGAAATTTACAGCAAGGTGTTTGGCTCAAACAACAGGCCGCCCGCCGGATTCAATCGTGGCGGTTATCGGGATGTGGTACTGGATGACCTGCTGCAAAAAGAAGAGTGGCCGGCGATTACCCGCCGTATTCATGCGCAACTGCCTTATATCCCGCTCTGGTATGAAGGGCAGTTCGCCGCGTATCGCGCAACGATTGCGGCTTACCAGCCAGCGCCGGATGGTAACTGGGATGACTTGGCGCAAGTGGTTTTTCATCCGGCTCGGTAATGAGTTTAGACATTGACGCCAAACCAGCGACCGATCAGGGCAGTGATGACCAGCGCCAGCGCACCCCATAAGACGACACGGCTGGCACCGTGCAACAGGTTGGCCCCGCCCGTCCTGGCGGCAATGGCGCCCAGCAGGGCCAGGAATGGCAAGGTACTGCCGATGAGCCAGGCTTGAACCTGTGCGTGTGGTGCCAGCCAGGCCGTGATTAATGGCAGGCTTGCGCCACTGGCAAATGCCAGTGCGGATGCGAGTGCCGCCTGTAACGGATTGGCGCGGTTGGCCTCATTCAAGCCCAGTTCATCGCGTGCATGCGCCGCCAGTGAATCATGTTGCGACAAGGCTTGTGCGACTTGCCCTGCCAACTGCGGAGATAGCCCACGTTGAATATAAATGCCGGTCAGTTCACGCAGTTCGCTGTCTGGATTGTCTTTCAACTCCCTGGCCTCACGTGCCAGGTCTGCCTGTTCAATATCGGTTTGCGAGCTGACCGAGACATATTCCCCGGTGGCCATGGATAGTGCCCCTGCAGTCAACCCGGCCACACCGGTGATGAGCAGGGTGTGGCTATCGGTGCCTGCGGCCGCTACACCCATCAGCAAACTGGCGGTGGAAATGATACCGTCGTTGGCACCCAGTACCGCCGCGCGTAACCAGCCACTGCGTTGTAAAAAATGCATTTCATGATGTGGCATGAGAGAAGGTCCTGTGTCTGGCGCAAATGGAATGGTTGACGATTGTAATGGAATTCTGCGCGCAGCACAGATTTTGCCTGCCATTGCCGCCGCTCCCGGTTTTGCGTTTGATATGCCTGATGTTGAATCTAATCAGTCCAAATCGCTTAGAATAATGCTTATGCATATTGAAATCTCCATTCCCGAACAATCGCTCACCTTGTTTGATGATGAGGGCGCGCAGTTAAACCGATATGCAGTGTCCACTGCTGCCAATGGTGTGGGCTGCGTGAAAGACAGTGGCTGCACGCCATTGGGGTCACATATTGTTCGCGCCAAGATTGGGGATGCTGCGCCTGAAAACACCGTGTTTGTCGGGCGTCGGCCTACCGGGGAAATATTCAGGCCCGAGCTGGCGGCCGAATTTCCGCAACGAGACTGGATATTGACCCGCATTCTCTGGCTGAGCGGGACGGAAGCAGGTAAAAACCGCCTGGGCAATGTGGACACCATGCAGCGCTATATTTACATTCACGGCTCGCCTGACAGTGTGGAAATGGGCACGCCCGGCTCGCATGGCTGTATCCGCATGCGTAATGCCGATTTAATCGCCCTATTTGACCAGGTGCCGGTCGGCACCACGGTGAATATCCACGATTAGGTGCGGATGCGCAGTTGGGGAGCTATCATTAAACGTATCGCCACAGTATTGCCCGTGGTGTTCGGGGTGCTGTGCCTTACCTTTGCCTTGCTGCATATGGTGCCAGGCGACCCGGTAGATGTCATGCTGGGCGAATCTGCCAGTCCGGCAGACCGTTTCGCGCTGAAAGCCCAGCTTGGGCTGGACCAACCAGTGCTTGCCCAGTTCGGGCATTATCTGCTGAACTTGCTGCATGGTGACTTTGGTGTTTCCATTCACACGCAGACCCCGATTACCCAATTGCTGGTCCAGGCGTATCCGGCGACATTGATCCTGGCTGTGACTGCACTCAGCATCGGCTTGCTTGTCGGCATCCCGCTGGGTATATGGTCCGCCCTGAAGGCTGGCCATTGGCAGGATGTGATGGTGACGCTGGTGAGTATCCGCCTGGCTGCCATGCCTGCGTTCTGGCTGGGGCCGGTATTGATGCTGGTATTTGCCGTCTGGCTGGGCTGGCTGCCAGTGAGCGGTATGGATAATGCCGCCAGTATCCTGTTGCCTGCATTGACGTTGGGGCTGGGGTTGAGCGCGATACTGACACGCATGACGCGTACCAGCCTGCTTGAAGTATTGAACGAAGACTATATCCGCACTGCGCGCGCCAAAGGCCTGAGCGAGCGGCGCGTGTTATTGAAACACGCCTTACGTGCCGCCTTGTTGCCCATGGTCACCATCGTTGGTTTGCAAATGGGCAGCTTGCTGGCGGGGGCCGTGATTACCGAAACCATTTTCAGCTGGAATGGCATAGGCCGCTTGCTGGTGGACAGCATAGAAAAGCGTGATTACCCGGTGACGCAAGCCTGTGTGCTGGTGGTGGCGCTCAGCTATGTGCTGATCAACCAGGCCACGGATATTGCCTATCGCTGGCTGGATCCGCGTACCAGGAATGCGCGATGAAAACGTTTTCGTTGCTGACGCTGGCCTTCTGGCTGCTTGCCGTCCTGGTTGCGCATTATGCGGGTCAGGCACCTAATCACATTGATCTTGACGCGATCCTGCAATGGCCCAGCGCCCGGCACTGGCTGGGGACGGATGACCTCGGGCGCGATATCTTGGCGCGCGTGATCCATGGTGTGGAAGTCTCTTTCCTGGTGACGGTGGTGGTGACCGCGGTGACCATGTTGATCGGGATCAGTATCGGGGTGTTCGCCGGTTACCATGGTGGCCGGCTGGATCAGGTGCTGATGCAGATTACCAGTATTTTCCTGGCATTCCCTGGCATCTTGCTCGCCATTGCATTTGCTGCGGTATTAGGGGCGGGTATCAACAACCTGATACTGGCGCTGTGCCTGACCGGCTGGGTGACGTATGCCCGGTTATCGCGCGGGCAAACCCTGGTATTGCGCGAACGTTTGCATGTGCTGGCGGCGGAGTCACTGGGAGCGAGTGCATGGCGGGTGATGCTGCGGCATATCTTGCCATTACTGATTTCCATTTTGCTGGTAGAGGCCGCCTACAGCATGGCCAGCGTCATGATCGCCGAAGCCTCCCTGTCTTTTCTCGGCCTGGGCATACAGGCACCGGAGGCTTCCTGGGGCGCCATGTTGCGGGATGCCGTGCGCTTTATGCTGGTGGCGCCGCATTATGTGCTGGCGGTTGGCCTGTGCATGATGAGCCTGATCCTGGCAATCAACCTGGGTGGTGACGTATTGCGTGACAAGCTGGATGTGCGTAGCGAGATGCAGCTATGAACAAGGTGCAGCCATGAGTGAGGTGCAGCCATGAGGAAACATTACCGCTATTACGACCTGATCATGGCCGCGTTCGTGACGGTGCTGGTCTGTTCCAACCTGATTGGCCCGGCCAAAGTGACACAAATCGAGGTGCCGGTACTCGGTACCTTGACTTTTGGCGCCGGCGTCCTGTTTTTCCCCATCAGTTTTATTTTTGGCGATATCCTGACCGAAGTCTATGGCTATGCCGCCAGCCGCCGCGTGATCTGGGCAGGATTTGCCGGGCTGGCCTTCGCCAGCCTGATGGCGTGGATGATAGTCGCATTGCCACCGGCACCGTTCTGGGATAACCAGCATGAATATGAAGTCGCCTTCGGCAGCACCTGGCGTATTTCACTGGCAGGGCTGGTTGCCTTTGCCGTCGGTGAATTTGTGAACAGTTTTGTCATGGCCAAAATGAAAGTGTGGAGCGCAGGCAGACATTTATGGCAACGCACCATTGCCAGTACTGTTTTTGGCGAGGCGATTGATACGGTGATGTTTGTGCCGCTGGCTTTCTGGAATACCGGCATTATTCCCAATGATAAAATCCCGCTGGTGATAGGTGCGCAGATTATTTCCAAGATCCTGGTTGAAGTCGTATTCACGCCCGTGGTGTACAAAGTGGTGGCATTCCTCAAACGTGTCGAACATGAGGATTACTACGATACCCATACCAACTTTAACCCGTTTACACTGGATAACTCCCCATGATGAAAGCACGAACCCAGACCATTGCCTGGGTGCAGCAAGGTAGTACCCGAGAAGCCGAGTGGCTGTCTGCGTTACAGACGAATCCGCCCAAATGGCTGGAAGTGATTGGTGACCAGACCAATGCCGATACGGCTTATCGCATGGCATCGGAAGGCTGCGGACTGGTCTATGTCGGGGATTACCAGAATGCACGGCAACTGGTGCAGGCGCTCGCACGACGCATCGATAAAAAACCGCTCAAAGCTGCGCCGACTTTGCTGGCGACGTTCCATCTGCATCGCGCCCGCCAGATCCAGCGCGCGAATATCCTGAACAAAGTCATGTTGCATCTGGAAAACGGGCGTAGCGCACTCAAGCGTGCACCTGATGTCAGCGAAGCGCTGATTCAAGCATTAGATGGCGAAGTACCAGACTCATTATTGATCCCACTGCAAATACTGCAAGGCATGGTGGGCGCGTATGAGTGGCGCAAAAAAGGCGTGTTGATTCCGGCGCTCGCGAAAAATATACATGCTTATTATGGTGTGTATTCCCCGGTGCGCGGCGAGTACCTGGAACTGATTGCACAAGCGCCATTACAGGCCAGAACGGCCATGGATATTGGTACCGGTACCGGCGTGATTGCGGCCATCCTGGCAAAACGTGGTGTACCTGCTATTATCGCCACCGATAACCAGCCACGCGCATTGGTGTGTGCCCGCGAGAATGTGCAGCACCTGGGTTACGGAAATAAAGTCAGTGTGGTGGAGGCGGATCTATTTCCAGTGGATAGCAAAGCTGATTTAATCGTGTGTAATCCGCCCTGGTTGCCTGCCAAGGCACAATCAGCGATTGAACATGCAGTGTATGATCCGGACAGCCGCATGCTGAAAGCGTTTTTAAACGGTGTGACAGCACATTTGAATCCCAATGGCGAAGCCTGGCTGGTGATGTCGGATCTGGCTGAATTGATCGGCCTGCGCAAACCTGGTGAACTGGCTGGCTGGATTGCTGATGCCGGACTGGAGATTGTGCAGCGGCTGGATACGCAGCCTAAGCATGGCAAAGCGCAGGATACGCAGGATCCGTTATTTGCAGCACGATCTAAAGAAGCCACTAGTCTTTATCGTTTAAAATTGCAGTAGTTCAGACTAAATTAATAGAAAATATTGGGAAACATTATGTCTTTAGGTCCCGTGATGCTGGATGTGGTTGGCAAGGAGCTCACTGCCGATGATATCCGCCGTTTGCAACATCCGCTGGTCGGTGGCGTGATTCTGTTTGCGCGCAATTTTGAGAGTTGTGCACAACTGAAAGCGCTGACGGCGAGCATTCATGCCGTGCGCCAGCCGCCATTGCTGATTGCGGTCGATCATGAAGGCGGGCGCGTGCAGCGGTTCCGCGAAGGCTTTACCAAAATTCCGCCCATGCGTGCATTTGGTCATATCTGGGACAAGCACCCCCGCAAGGCGAAAGAGCTGGCGGTTGAGGCAGGCTACATTCTGGCGGCGGAGTTACGCGCGCATGGCGTGGATTTCAGTTTCACGCCGGTGCTGGATATGGATTATGGCGATAGTCTGGTGATCGGCGACCGCGCTTTTCACCGCGATCCGCAGGCGATCAACGAACTGGCATTCAGCCTGATGCAGGGCCTGAAAAAAGGCGGTATGGCGGCAGTCGGCAAGCATTTTCCCGGCCACGGCTTTGTAGTGGCGGATTCACACGTGAGTATCCCGGTGGATGAGCGCGAATTTGACCAGATTGCACAAAATGACATGCAGCCGTTTGTACGCATGATTGATGAAGGCTTGCATGCGGTAATGCCGGCACATGTGATTTACCCCAAAGTGGATGAAAAGCCTGCCGGATTCTCGCCACGCTGGTTGCAGAAAGTATTGCGTGAACGACTGGGCTTTAACGGTGTGATTTTCAGCGATGACCTGAGCATGGAAGGCGCGACCGTGGCGGGGGATGTGACGGCACGTACCCTGGCGGCCCTGAATGCCGGTTGTGATATGGTATTGCTGTGTAACCGGCCGGACCTGGCGGATGAACTGCTGGAAAACCTGCAATGGAACATCTCCGCCCAAAGTATTGCCCGGCTGGCGCGCATGCATGGCGCTGCCCATCCGGCAGATATGGTCAGCCTGCGTGAATCGGCCGGCTATGTCGAGGCAGTGAAGCGTATGGCGCTGGTCGGCCAGCAGGAAGCAGATTTATTTGCGTGAAGCTATCTAATCCGTTAAGGATACAGTAAGCTAAACAGTCAATCATTTTTCAGGCGATATCATCGGTTTGCAGCTATGAAGTGGATTATATTAGGCGTGTTTCTGGCGTCGGTCAGCTATGTGCATTTTCGCGGTAAAGTGCGGCATAAGTTTTACCGCCAGCTATTTGACCATTCCGGCATTGTGTCGCCATTCAATGTTTTTCTGTACCTCTTCTCCAAGGCGCCGACCACGCCTTACCTGTCGGTGAGTGACTTTCCTGAATTGAAGGTAATCAGTGACCGCTGGGAGGAGATTCGCAAAGAAGCCTTGCATGTGCGTGAACAGGAACGTATTGCTGCCGCGCAGAACAATAACGATGCCGGTTTTAACTCCTTCTTTAAAACTGGCTGGAAGCGCTTTTACCTGAAGTGGTACGATGCGCACCATCCTTCCGCCAGCATCTATTGCCCCCAGACAGTGGCCTTGCTGCAAAGTATTCCCAGTGTCAAGGCGGCCATGTTTGCCGAGTTGCCGCCGGGCGCGCACTTGAATCCGCATCGTGATCCGTATGCCGGTTCGTTGCGTTACCACCTGGGCCTGGTCACGCCTAACAATGACCAGTGTTTTATCCGCGTGGATGGGGAAGATTACAGCTGGCGCGATGGCCAGGCGGTGATGTTTGATGAAACCTATATCCACGAAGCCTATAACAAGACCCAGGAAAATCGCATTATCCTGTTCTGCGATATCGAACGCCCCATGCGTTACCGCTGGGCGCAGGCCGTGAACCGTTTCCTAGCCAATACCATCGTGACGGCGGCCAGTTCGCCCAATGAAGCCGGCGACCAGACCGGGGTGATTAACCGGCTGTTCCATTATGCCTGGGTGGTCGGCCAGTATCGCCGCCGTTTCAAGCGCTGGAATAAAACCGTGTACCAGATCACGCGCATTGCCCTGATTGCATTGGTATGCTACGGTTTGTGGAAACTTTAACGTTATCGCTCAAGCGTATAAAATAATGGCGGGCGCTTGAAACTTTATGCCGTTGCCATTATCTTAGTCATAAACAATTTATATAAAAGTAATTTCATTTTCTTGAGAGGAAAACACTATGTCTGATATGCAAGTTTTAGGCCGTGAGGGGAATGTATCCGACACGCAGAATCGCGTGTTGCGTAACACATATGCACTACTCGGCTTGAGTATGATCCCGACCGTGATTGGCGCTTATGTCGGCCTGCAAATGAATTTTGGCTGGCTGGCCGCGCATCCGTTCATGTTTGCGATCGGTTTCCTGGCCGTGATGTTTGGCATGTTCAAACTGATTGCCGTGAACCAGAACAGTGGCGTTGGCGTCTGGCTGTTGCTGGCGATGACTTTTGTGTTTGGCATCATGCTGGGGCCTATCCTGCAATTTGCACTGCATCTGCGTAACGGTGCTGAAATTGTGGGCTTGGCTGCTGCCGGTACTGGTATTACTTTCCTGACTTTGGCGGGTATCGGGTCATCGCCTGCGCGTGATTTCAGCGGTATGGGCAAGTTCCTGATGGTAGGCCTGATCCTGGCGATTGTGGCTGGCTTGGCCAATATGTACTTCCAGATTCCGGCCTTGTCACTGGCGATTTCCGGCGTGTCCGTGCTGATTTTCTCAGCTTACATTTTGTATGACGTTAACCAGATTGTTCGTGGTGGCCAGACCAACTATGTGATGGCGACGCTGAACCTCTACCTGGATGTATACAACCTGTTTGTGAACTTGTTGAATATCTTGCTGGCATTGCTGGGCAATCGCGATTAAGTTTTTGCTGAATGAAAAATAAACCTACCGCTTAAACTGCACCCCGTAAAGTTGGACAGTTAATTCAGCGGCTAATAAGGATTGAGTTCTGTATTCCACAGGGCTCAATCCACTTCAATTTAATTCTATCGTGACTATAGTAATGAATATATTCATTGATACCGCACTGCAACTGCTCTATTGACTCGAATTTTTTGCAGATAAAAGAGTTCTGATTTCAGTAGCCCAAAGAAGTTTCCCATCACAGCATTATCTAGGCAGTTACCTTTTTCAGACATAGCCTTTTCCAGGGCCAGTGCCTGCTGATAGCTTCTCACCCGAGATTGCCATCCCTGATCAGAGGGAAGTATAGGGGCCTCAGTATTTTTAAGTTTTTCACCCGTTACTAGACGATTCTCAAGTTCCCAATATATTTAACAAACGAACCGAGCAGAAGTATTAGCACTCACCAGCCTTGGAACGACATCAAAATTGCAAGTATCCATTCGATACTTTTGGTATTTTACAGATACGACTTCAACCTTTAGAATGAGAATTATTATCATTTATTGGATTTTGGATGCTCATGTCCGATTCGTCTAATTTGCAGGTTTCTGCTTTATACAAGAATCATCACAGCTGGCTATCTAGTTGGTTACTTAAAAAATTAGGTTGCCCCCATAATGCAGCCGATATTGCTCAAGATACTTTCGTAAGACTTATTCTAAAAAGTGATGCTTTGACAAATGTCTATACGCCCAAAGTCTATTTAGTTCGAATCGCAAAAGGGCTAATGATTGATCAATGGCGGCGCCAGGCGCTAGAGCAATGCTATTTAGAAGCCTTAAGTCAGCATGATGAACCGTTTTACATGTCACAAGAACTTCAGGCGATAGTGGTTGAAACCTTGTTTGAAATCGATGCTATGCTAAATCGGCTAAACCCTAAAGCGAAACAGGCTTTCTTATTGGCGCAAATTCATGGATTTGGCTACAAGGAAATTGCTGACACCATTGGAGTATCCGAACGCATGGTGAAAAAGTATATGGCAGCCGCCATGATGCATTGCTTATTGCTGCGCAAAAAGCTTAATGAGGATACGGTATGAGTCAGGCTCTTGATCAGACGGCCTTACAGCAAGCTGCTGAGTGGTTTGCGGTTTTAAGTGACAAGCAGATTGATGAAAGTGATCGTCTGGCATGGCAGGCTTGGTTAGCCGCCAGCCCTAGGCACCATTCAGCCTGGAAAGAGGTGGAAGCTATCAATGCATCATTCAATAAACTGAACACGGTTTCTAGTAAAACCGCCTCGCATCAGGCGTTGAGCCACCCGAACTCTCGCCGGCAAGCATTAAAAGTATTAGGTTTTGCAGGTGTAGCTTTGTTTGGTGGCGTCATGCTTAAAAGATATAGCCCTTGGCAAGATTGGCTCACTACCCTGACTGCAAGTGCAAAAACTTATAGCCCGCCGCCCGGGAAAACTGCGACGGTAGTCTTGGCAGATGCCAGCAGACTCTGGCTCAATGCCAATAGCCAGGCCAAAGTAGAATATGGCCTGATGCTGCGGCGCATCACAGTATTGGCGGGAGAGGTGTTATTGCAATCGGGACATGATGATCAGGATCGTGCGCTGGTTGTTGATACCCGGCATGGCCGAATGACAGCATTAGGGACTCGTTTTACAGTACGCCAGGAAACTGGGCGCACGTTGCTTGCGGTCTATGATGGTCGCGTGGCCATCACGACGCCACAAGGTGAGTCCATTATTGTGCCCGCTGGCAATCAGGCATATTTTGATACGCAGAAAATCAGTCCTTTAGAGCCAGCATTATCCGCCCGCGAAGCATGGACACGTGGCATTCTGATTGCTGATAATCAGCATCTGGATGACTTTATCGCCGAGCTCTCAAATTATTACCCGCGAAGAATCAGTGTCTCGCCTAGCGTAGCTCACTTCCGTTTGATGGGGGCTTACCCGTTTAGTAATGTTCCATTAGTTCTGCAGGAAATCGCCAATAGCCTTCCAATACGTGTTCAAAATGATGCTCAAGGTAACTTCGAATTGAAACCGTTAAATTAGTACAACAATCGTTGCGCTTTTTTATCACTCAGGTTCCCTTTTCATATGGCTGTTTCGGTTTAGAAATAAATCCTCATATTTCTTAATCGTCAGGGAGCCAAAATGAAATCCAATTGTTCTACGTTACTCGCACGCAATGTGCGAGCAGCGCTATTTACTTTAATGCTTGGCGGCATTTCAAGCATTACCCCACTACAAGCTGCGGAGCCTGAGGTGGCATTACACGAGTACCATATTCCTGCGGGATCTTTAAGCCAGGTATTGAGTCATTTTGCGGCTGAAGCTGGCATTATGCTGTCTGGGGATGCATCTTTGGCCGATGGGATATCCAGTCAGGGACTTCAAGGTCGGTATAGTGTCCAGAGTGGGTTGGATGCTTTACTTAAAGGTTCTGGCCTGCAGGTGGAGTATCGCGGCGATACACGCTATTCCATCATCCAGATGCCAGCAAAAGAAAACGTGCTGCCAGAGGTGCAAGTCACTGCAGCACTGGAAAAGGAAAAGGCGTGGAGTCCGGTACAGGGTTATGTTGCAAAACGTAGTGCAACAGGAAGCAAAACGGATACACCGATTATCGAAACACCCCAATCAGTTTCTGTTGTTACCAAAGATTTCATCAAGGCAATCGGCGCACAAACTCTCAAGGAAGGGATGGCTTACACGCCTGGCGTCAACATAGCCCCTTATGGTCCAGATTCACGGTATGACTGGATTGCATTACGAGGGGTTGATGCATACTCCCCGGGTTTCTATCAAGATGGATTACAGTGGCGTAATTCTGGCAACTTTGCGCTGTGGAGAGTAGAAAACTACGGTACTGAGCGTCTTGAAATCCTGCGTGGCCCTTCGTCTGTGCTTTACGGTCAGAACTCTGCCGGCGGGATGATCAACGTGGTCAGCAAGCGCCCAACTGAGACACCCATTAAAGAAATTCAAGTGCAATTAGGTAATTTTCAGCGCCGACAAATCGCAGGGGACTTTTCTGGCGCGTTAAACGAAGATGGTTCTGTGCTCTATCGCATCACTGGGTTAGTGCGTGATGCTGAGCTACCGCGTCAACATATGGATGACGATCATATGTTTATTGCTCCATCTCTCACGATCAAACCATCTGACAAAACGACGCTTACGTTAATGTCACAATATATGCATTCGCAAGCAGGCGTGTTTGCCGGTGCTTTACCAGAACAGGGCTCACTGGTCAGGACGCCTGCCGGCGGAAAGCTGTCTTATGATACGTTTGTCGGCGATAAAAAATTCAACCGTTTCGATCAAAAGCAGTGGTATGTTGGTTACCTGCTGGAACATCAGTTTAATGACCAGTGGGCCTTCAGGCAGAATGCGCGATACAGCGAGATAGATCTGGATTATTGGCAGGTATTTGGGGGAGACTATCGCACTGTAAATGCTACCCCTGCAGATCCTGACAATTATCGCTACTTAACACGCAGCATGACTGGCAGCCCTGAGAAGGTGAAGGCCTTCACTATTGACAACCAGATTGAGGATCGCTTCCAACTGGGCAACTGGCAGCATACCATATTGTTCGGATTGGACTATCAACACGTTAAAGATAACTATCAATCCTATTCCGACAGTGCCCCCGAATTGGATTTGCAGGCACCAGACCTTTCTCAAGCTATCCCTGTAGGTTCCCCTATTGCAGATGTACGAGTCAAACTTGCCCAAACTGGATTTTATCTTCAAGACCAAATTAAATGGGATGATCATTGGGTAGCAACTTTGGGTGGTCGTTATGATGAGGCTAAAATCAAACAAGAAGAGTTAGTTAGTAGTGGTGCACAACAATTCACAGACCACAAATTCACTGGTCGAGCTGGATTGGTTTATTTAGCCGATAATGGATTGGCTCCATACGTCAGTTACTCTGAATCATTTGTTCCCACGGCCACTCTTGATCCAGTGACGCTCAAGAGCTTTAAGCCAGAAACGGGGCGTCAATATGAAGTAGGTTTGCGTTATCAGCCGGTAGGCAGAAGAGAAATCTATAGCGCTGCAATTTTTGATTTGAGAAGAAATGACTTCATTACTTATGACCCAGTGAGCTTTAGTCCTCGTCAAGTGGGAGGAATTCAGGTTCGTGGCCTTGAACTGGAAATGCACACTCAGCCTTTGGAGAATATGAGCTTGGTAACCGCCTATACTTATACGCCCAAGGTTGAAATAACTAAAAGCAGCGACCCAAGCCAAGTTGGTACTCCTGCGATTGCAACGCCAGAGCACACGCTTGCTGTCTGGAGTGACTATCGATTCAATTCTGGCGTCAAGATAGGTCTAGGGGCAAGATTCAATGGCATGACAAGAGGAAACTATGATACCGCCTCTGAGAAAATTCCTTCCTACACATTATTGGATGCTTTGGTTGGTTACGATTTAAGACATTGGAATCTAGCATTCAACGTAAGAAATTTAACTGATAAGGAATACGTAGCAAATTGTAATTTTGGTAGTTGCTACTATGGGGAGCCACGCCGTGCGACTTTAACAGCAACCTATCGTTGGTAGGTTTCACTGCCAAGCCTGGCGGGTTGATTTTTGGACTCTTGCTCTTGAAGTCTTTGAGCCAGGTATTGCCCGAGTAATAACGCCTGCTTCTTGGATTACAATCTGGTTTTCTCCAGTCTGCGCTGCCTGAAAAAGGTGCTTAACAGCTGGCCGCATTCTTCAGCCAGCTCCGACTGTGTCACGGTGCAGTGATGATTCAGTTTCTGCTCGGCCATTAAATCAACCACGCTGCCACAACAGCCGGTTTTCAGGTCGCTGGCACCATATACCAGCCTGGCAATGCGTGCATGCTGGATGGCACCGCTGCACATGGCACAAGGTTCCAGCGTGACGTACAGCGTGCAATCGACCAGCCTGTAGTTGCCCAGGTGTTGTGCCGCTTGCCGCATGGCCTGGATTTCAGCGTGTGCGGTCGGGTCATTCAGGCTGATAGGTGCATTCTGGCCACGGCCTATCACTTCGCCATTTTTCACGACCACTGCACCTACCGGCACTTCGCCCTGGCTGGCGGCTGCCAGCGCCAGCGCGATCGCCATGCGCATGAAATCTTCGTCTTGCATGCGTTATGGTTTGGCAGGCTTGTCGGCAAGGCGGATCAGGATATACACCAGGCCCATGATAAAGGCGCCCGCCAGCCAGATGCCGATTTCTTCATAGGTTGGAGCGGCATCCTGCACCGGCAGTACAATCAGTTTGCGCAGGAACATGACCAGCACCACTTCGACAAAGGTTTCGACCAGCAGTTTATGTCCGCGCAGATAGCGGATTTCGGCAGAAATCAGGGCCGAGATGGACCACAGCAGCATCAGGGTGCCCAAGGCACGTAAAAAGCCATGTACCAGGTTGTGCTCGTAAGCGGCTTCCTTGACGTCAAGAAAAAACAGCCAGGTAAACATGACCACGGAAATCGCCAGGGCCAAACCGATGATGATGTGCGCAAGGCCGTTCAACCAGAGCATGGCCTTGATGGCGATGCGGTTCAGTGGTTCAAATTCTTCGGGTAATTGTTCTTGTGACATAAGATTTCCATGCGGCAATCGAGGTGGAATGATAAATCATTTCACCAGCAGTTGCGCCAGTGACAGTTGCGAAAGTTGCCCGAGCAGCCATTGCATGGCTTTGCCCATTTCAGACGGGCGTTGCTGGCGCCAGGCAATAAAAGTGGGGGCAACCGGCTTGGGCTCTGCCACCTGTTTAATCAGCAACAAGCCTTTGTCAACCGCCGATTGCGCCATGGGGCTGGGTAAATAACCGATGGCAATGCCGGAGATTTGTGCTTGCAGTTTGGTATGCATATCAGGCACGGTCAAGGTATCCTGGCCGGACAAGATGCCGGAAGTACGAGGCGGCAGGTTGCGTGAACTATCTGCTGCGGCAACTATGCGATGCTGCACAATATCCTCAGCATTCAGCGGCTCCGGTATCGTGGCCAGTGGATGGTGCGGCGCTACGGCAAACACAAATTCCAGCTGGCCCAGTAAATGGGTACCAAAACCGTTACCAGGCGGAGAGTCTCCAGGGGCACCTATCGAAATATCTGCCCGGTTGGATTGCAGCGCATCCCAGCTACCGCCGTAGACTTCACGCAAGAGTTTGACGCGCGTGCCAAAGCCTTGCTGGTAAAACGCCTGCAGCAGGTCAAGAACAGGCTGGAAATCAAAGAGGTCACTTACCGCAATTGCAATATCTGTCTCTACGCCGGTTGCAATTCTGCGAACCCTGCATTCCAGTGTTTGGGCCGCATCCAGTAAATAACGGCCTTCTTTCAATAGCTCGGCACCGGCCTTGGTGAGGGTGGCACGGTGGCCGCTGCGGTCAAATAATTCTATGCCCAGATCTTCTTCCAGCTTGCGTATCGTATAGGTCAGCGCAGATGGTACGCGGTAGAGGGCTTCGGCTGCCGCCGCAAAGCTGCCTTTGCGGTCTATGGTATCGATGACTTCTAGGGCTTCAAGGCTAAGTTTAACGGCCATGGTGATTCATCAAAAAAATTGAATGAGTGATGCAAAATGTTTTGCTATCAAATGCGTAAGTGTTTTTTTATCATACATTTAAATTTTCGGAAGGAGTGAACAAATGTTGAATATTCGGCCCTCGAATGCGCGTGGATACGCCAATCATGGCTGGCTGGAGAGCTTTCACAGTTTTTCATTTTCCAGCTATTACGATCCTGACAATATGGGTTTTTCAGTATTGCGCGTGATCAACGATGACAAGATTGCACCAGCCACTGGTTTTGGCATGCATGGCCACCAGGATATGGAAATCATTACCTACATGTTGGCGGGCGAGTTGCGCCATACGGACAGCATGGGCAACGGCTCGGTGATCCGTGCAGGCGATGTGCAGCGCATGACCGCCGGTACAGGTGTGCGGCATAGCGAAATGAATGCTTCCGAGCAAACGGCCGCGCACTTGCTGCAAATATGGATTGAGCCCGCGGTCTTGAATTTGCCGCCAGGTTATGAAGAAAAAAACATTTCTCTGGCAAGCAAGTTAAATCGCTGGGCATTGATTGCTTCATCTGACGCCTGGGATGGCTCGCTGAAAGTGCATCAGGATGTGACTTTGTGTGCCACGGTGCTGGAAGCCGGGCACAGCCTGCCTCTGGAAGTCAGCGCAGGCCGCAGTGCCTATATGCATGTGGCGCGTGGCGAGATTGAGATTGACGGGCAGCGGTTGGGAACTGGCGATGCATTGAAAGCGGATGCCGCCACGCAACTGGAAATGCACGCCCGGCAGGAAAGTGAAGTGTTGTGGTTTGATTTACCAGGGATTCATACATAATTTTAATCGAATGATATAAAGGAGTTAAAAATGACACAGCTTGCAATTGTTTACCACAGTGGTTATGGTCATACTGGCGAGCAGGCCAAGGCGGTTGCCCGGGGAGTTGCTAAAGTGGAAGGCGTGACCGTCCATTTCTTGACGGTGGATGAGGCCCAGCAGCAGTGGGATGTGCTCAAGGCCAGTGATGCGATTATTTTTGGTAGCCCCACGTATATGGGTTCGGCTTCTGCCCAGTTTAAGGCTTTTATGGATGCCAGTTCCAAAGCCTGGTTCACGCGGGACTGGCAGGATAAAATTGCTGCAGGTTTTACGACCTCTGCCAGCCAAAGCGGGGATAAGCTGAATACATTGACGCAACTCTCGGTTTTTGCAGCCCAGCATGGCATGATCTGGGTAAGCTTGGGGTTGCTGCCAGGGAACAATCACAGTCATGGTTCGGTCAACGACTTAAATCGTTTGGGTGGTTTTCTGGGTGCAATGGCACAGGCCAATTCAGATCAGGGACCAGACCTGGCGCCTATCCAGAGTGACTTACTGACTGCTGAACATTTGGGTGAGCGGGTCGCGACCATTACCAAACGGTTTGTATCATCCAAATAACAATCACAAGGAGAAACACGTGAAAAAAATATTCTTGGCCGTAAGTTTGTTGGCGGCCTCTCAGGCCTGGGCTGCAACAGAAACCTACAATATCGATGGAACACACAGTTTTGCCAATTTCAGTATCCGGCATGTCGTTTCCAAAACTTCGGGTACTTTTAACGATGTGGCTGGCGTGATTACGCTGGATCCGGCGAATCTGAACACAGCGACTGTACGTGCCACCATCAATGTGAGCAGCGTGAATACAGGGTTTGGCAAGCGTGACGAGCATATCAAGGCGGATAAATACCTGGATGTGGCCAAATATACCCAGATCCAATTCGAAAGCACCAAAATCACCGCTTCCAATCAGACGCAAGGCATTATGCAGGGCAACTTAACCATGCACGGCGTCACTAAACTGGTGGATATTCCTATCCGCGTACTGGGCTATGGTGCTGACCCATGGGGCGGCCAGCGTGCAGGATTTGAAGGCCATATCACCTTGAAAGCTTCTGATTATGGTTTTGGCTGGGCAACCGGTGCCAATGCGCCAGTGGGCGATGATATTGAAGTGACTTTGTTGATTGAAGGCGTGAAAGCCAAGTAAGTGTTAAGCATTTAATCGTTCTGCGGGCCCGGTATCTGGATAATATTGGGTGACCGGGCCTGCATGTGAGCATTCCGTAAAATATACATTTAGTAAAATAAATTAAAGTGGAGATCTCTATGGCATTGGATTTATTTTCCCCGGCAAAATTAGGCGCAATCGCTTTAAAGAACCGTGTGGTGATGGCGCCACTGACACGCAATCGCGCAGGCGAGGGAGGGGTGCCGCAGGAAATGAATGTGACCTATTACCAGCAACGGGCTTCTGCCGGGCTGATCATTACCGAAGCTACACCGATTTCTCCTATGGCACATGGCTATCCGGCCTTGCCAGGGATTTATACTGATGCACAGATTGCCGGCTGGAAAAAAGTCACGGATGCCGTGCATGCCAGCGGCGGCAAGATTGTCATTCAGTTATGGCATGTGGGCCGTATCTCCCACCCCAGCTTGTTGCCCAACCAGGCGACGCCCGTAGCACCTTCAGCGATTAAGCCAGCAGGCCAGGCATTCACCTATGAAGGCTTGCAGGATTTTGTCACGCCCCGTGCGCTGGATGAGGCTGAGCTGGCGACGCTGGCCCAGGATTATGTGCATGCGACACGTTGTGCGATTGCGGCGGGCTTTGATGGTGTGGAAGTGCATGCGGCGAACGGTTACCTGCTGGATCAGTTTTTGCGCGATGGCACCAACCATCGGACTGATCAGTACGGTGGATCATTAGAAAATCGTACACGCTTGTTGCTGGAAGTAGTGCAGGCAGTGGTGGGTACGATAGGTGCGGACAAGGTCGGCGTGCGTTTGTCACCGGTCAATCCATTCAACGATATGCAGGACAGCCAGCCGCAACAGACTTTCAATTATGTGACCAGGGCGCTGAACCAGTTTAACCTTGCTTACCTGCACGTGGTTGAAGGTGGCATCCATGGCGGGGGTGAGTCTGAACCATTTGACTTTGCGCAGATGCGCCAGTTGTTCAGCAATGGCTATATTGCCAACCTGGGCTATGACAAAGCGCGTGGCAATGCGGTGATCGCCAGTGGCCATGCCGATGCAGTGGCGTATGGCGTGCCATTTATCGCCAATCCAGACCTGGTCGAGCGGTACGCCAGAAATGCACCACTGAATGCAGCTGATTCGGCCACTTTCTATGGTGGTAATGAAAACGGTTATACCGATTACCCATTCCTGACGGTTTAATTTGCCCGGTTTTTAGCCATCAGGCTTGTCGCTCACAGTGTGCGGGCGTAGAATTCGCGCAACGCAAATTCGAACCAATACTGCTCCGCACATCGTGAGTTAATTTCTGCATGCCTCATTCCGTACCACATTCCGCTTTTCGTAAACTTGTCGTTGCCAACTGGAAAATGCATGGCAGTCTGGCATTTAACCAGGCATTGGTTGAAGGTTACCTGCAAGGGTTGCAGGCCTTGCCGCAAACCGATGTGGTGGTCTGTGTGCCTTATCCTTACTTGGCACAAATGCAATCATTGCTGTCCGGCAGCCGGGTCGCCTGGGGCGCGCAGAATCTTGCCAAGTATGAGCAGGGGGCTTACACCGGTGAAGTCAGTGCCGACATGTTGCGTGATTTCGGGGTACAGTATGTGATTATTGGACACTCTGAACGCAGCACGGCCTATTGTGAGTCTGATGAGAATATTGCCGAAAAATTCATGATGGCCAAGCGCCATGGCCTGACACCGATTTTGTGTGTGGGGGAAACCCTGCTGGAACGCGAGGCGGGCGTGATGGAACGCGTGGTCGGCAAGCAGCTGGAAACGATTATCCGCCTGTTTGGTGGCGGGGCATTTACAGAGGCCATTATTTCTTACGAACCTATCTGGGCCATTGGCACCGGCCTGGCGGCGACAGCGGAACAGGCAGTCTCCATGCACCAGTTTATCCGTGATACGGTTGCCAGTGCAGATCAGGCCGCTGCCGCTACGTTAAAAATCCTGTATGGAGGCAGCGTAAACCCACAAAATGCGGTACAATTATTAAATCAGAAGGAAATAGATGGTGCGTTGGTTGGCCGTTGCTCGCTGGATGTGGAGCAATTTATAAAAATATGCCAGGCCAGCCCGGTATAACAGCATCATCGCTAGATAGCGAAAGTGCCAAAAGCCAAATCGTTATTACATTATTGGATTAAAGGAATATGGAAAACGTCATTCTCGTCATTCATGTGCTGGCAGCCGCTGCCGTGATTGGCCTGGTCTTATTGCAGCATGGCAAAGGGGCTGACATGGGTGCAGCCTTTGGTAGTGGTGCCTCCGGTAGCCTGTTCGGGGTATCCGGCTCTTCCAATTTGCTCAGCAAGCTGACATCGATTTTTATTACAGTATTTTTTGCAACCAGTTTGACACTGGCTTTTATGTCCAGTCACAAAGCGGGTTCTGGCAGCGTGGTTAAACCCGCGTTGACACAGCAAGCACCGGCAGAAGGTGAGGCTGTCAAGCCAGCCCAGCCGGTAGAAAATACACCCAAAGATATTCCCAATTAGTTTTTTTGGCCGTCGTGGTGGAATTGGTAGACACGCTATCTTGAGGGGGTAGTGACGAAAGTCGTGCGAGTTCGAGTCTCGCCGACGGCACCAGTGTTTGCGTTTGGCGACGTTGGCTGGCGGGAGTGTTTGCTTGGGAGTGTTTTTGTGTGCGCTTGTCAGACCTGATGGGTTTGCAGTGAATACTTGTTAACATGATCGATTAAGGCAAATCAGTGTTAGAAAACTATTTCCCGATTCTGATGTTTATTCTGGTAGGCCTAGGCGTTGGCTTGGGGCCGCTATTGGCCGGTAAAATTCTCTCTCCGCACAAACCTGATGCGGAAAAAAACTCTCCTTATGAATGTGGCTTTGAAGCATTTGAAGATGCGCGCATGAAATTCGATGTGCGTTACTACCTGGTCGCTATCCTGTTTATCCTGTTTGATCTCGAAATTGCGTTTCTTTTTCCCTGGGCGGTTGTGATCCAGGAAATTGGTTCGGCTGGTTTTTGGGCGATGATGGTTTTCTTGTTTATATTGGTGGTCGGCTTCATCTTTGAGTGGATGAAGGGTGCCCTCGAGTGGGATTGATGCAAAATGAGCATTGAAGGCGTATTGGAAAAAGGCTTTGTCACTACCACGCTGGATACGGTGATTAACTACACGCGTACCGGCTCCCTGTGGCCAATGACCTTTGGGTTGGCCTGCTGCGCGGTTGAAATGATGCACGCAGGTGCCTCACGTTATGACCTGGACCGTTTCGGTATCGTGTTCCGTCCGAGCCCGCGCCAGTCTGACGTGATGATTGTAGCGGGGACATTGGTCAATAAAATGGCCCCTGCCTTGCGCAAAGTCTATGACCAGATGGCAGAACCCCGCTGGGTGATTTCCATGGGGAGCTGCGCGAATGGTGGCGGTTACTATCATTATTCTTACGCGGTGGTGCGTGGCTGTGACCGCATCGTGCCGGTTGATGTCTATGTGCCGGGTTGCCCGCCCACTGCTGAGGCCTTGCTGTACGGCATTATCCAGTTGCAGAAAAAAATCAAGCGCACCAATACCATCGCCAGAACCTGAACTCCATATTCCCCCAAGAAATCACACTATGTCTGCAAAACTCGAACATTTGTCCGCGCAGCTCAAGCTAGCCTTGGGTGATGGCGTGGCGAAGCTGGAACAAAAGCTGGGTGAAATTACAGTAGAAGTGCATGTGACGCATTTGCTGGCCGTGGCTGACAAGCTGAAAACCCATGCCGAGCTTAAGTTCGAACAGCTGATTGATTTGTGTGGTGTGGACTATTCTGATTATGGTGATGGTCGCTGGGAAGGCCCGCGCTTTGCGCTGGTATTACATTTATTGTCTATCAGCCTGAACCAGCGCGTGCGTATCCGTGCATTTGCCGCGGATGATGACTTTCCGGTATTCCCGACCCTGGTTGATGTCTGGCCCGTCGCTAACTGGTTTGAGCGCGAAGCGTTTGACCTGTACGGCATGATGTTTGAAAACCATCCCGACCTGCGCCGCCTGCTAACCGATTACGGTTTCGTCGGGCATCCGTTCCGCAAGGATTTCCCCATGATAGGCAACGTGGAAATGCGTTATGACCCGGTACAGCAGCGTGTGATTTACCAGCCGGTCACGATTGATCCGCGTAATAATGTGCCGCGCCTGATTCGCGATGATGGGGCGCACCATGGGTAAGCGGATGTCGGGCAGTTTCTCCTCTTTTCTTTACACTTCTGCCTTTTGTTTGGCCGAGTCTGGCAAGCTAGGAATTATTTAGTATGGCTGAGATCAAGAATTACACCATGAACTTTGGCCCGCAGCACCCTGCGGCGCACGGTGTGTTGCGCCTGGTGCTGGAGCTGGATGGTGAAGTGATTCAGCGTGCGGATCCACATATCGGTTTGCTGCACAGGGCCACTGAAAAACTGGCAGAAAATCGTACCTACCTGCAAAGCGTGCCGTATATGGACCGCCTGGATTATGTATCCATGATGGCCAATGAGCATGCTTATGTGATGGCGATTGAGAAAATGCTGGGCCTGGAAGTGCCGGTGCGGGCACAGTATATCCGCGTCATGTTCGACGAAATTACCCGTATCCTTAACCACTTGTTGTGGCTGGGCGCGCATGCACTGGACGTGGGTGCGATGACCGTGTTCCTGTATGCCTTCCGTGAGCGTGAAGACTTGTTCGATGTTTACGAGGCGGTTTCTGGCGCACGTATGCATGCAGCCTATTACCGTCCGGGCGGTGTCTACCGTGACCTGCCGGAAAAAATGCCGCAGCACGAAACCACCAAGTTCCGTAGTGCGGATGAAATCAAAAAACTGAATGAGAACCGCCAGGGTTCCATGCTCGATTTTATTGAAGACTTTACCAATCGCTTCCCCACTTACGTGGATGAATACGAGACCTTGCTGACAGATAACCGTATCTGGAAACAGCGTACCGTTGGTATTGGTGTGGTGTCTCCCGAGCGTGCACTGGCGCTGGGTTTGAGTGGCGCCATGTTGCGTGGTTCCGGCATTGCCTGGGATTTGCGCAAGAAACAGCCTTATGAAGTCTACGACAAAATGGACTTTGATATTCCGCTTGGTGTAAATGGCGACTGTTATGACCGTTACCTGGTGCGCGTGGAAGAAATGCGCCAGTCCAACCGCATTATCAAGCAGTGTATCGAGTGGTTACGCAAAAATCCGGGTCCGGTGATTACCGATGATAACAAAGTGGCGCCGCCACCGCGTGAAGGCATGAAAACCAATATGGAAGACTTGATTCACCATTTCAAGTTATTCACTGAAGGTTTCCATGTGCCAGCCGGCGAAGCGTATGCCGCCATTGAGCATCCTAAAGGCGAGTTCGGGATTTATATGGTGTCGGATGGGGCCAACAAGCCTTACCGCTTGAAAATTCGTGCGCCTGGTTTTCCACACCTGGCCGCACTGGATGAAATGACCAGAGGGCATATGATTGCCGACCTGGTAGCGATTATTGGTACACAAGATATTGTGTTCGGCGAAATTGACAGATAAAAGTCGACAGATAACCGGATCGAAAAGATAGTTAAGGTACAAGCATGTTGAGTACAGAATCGATTGAGAAAATTGACTACGAACTGTCCAAGTATCCTGAAGACAGGCGCCAGGCAGCTGTGATGTCGGCCTTGCGTATTGTGCAGATGGAGCGTGGCTGGCTGTCCAAGGAAAGTATTTCCGAAGTAGCGAAATATCTGCGCATCCCGGAAATTGCCGCGCTGGAAGTGGCCACTTTCTACAATATGTATGACCTGGAACCGGTTGGTGATTACAAGATTACGATCTGTACCAATATTTCCTGCATGCTGCGTGGCTCGGACGAGATTGTTGAGCATCTGCAACACACATTGGGCGTCGGATTTAACGAAGTCACGGCCGATGGCAAATTCTGCCTGAAAGAAGGCGAGTGTATGGGCTGCTGTGGTGGTGCACCGCTGCTGCATGTGAACAACACCGACATGCACGAATTTCTCACCACTGAAAAAGTGGATGTCCTGATTAGTGAGTTGAAGGGCAAGGGCAACTAAATGGCTAAGACTTCGAGCACTTTGGCAAACAAAAAAACTGTTATCAAAACTGACTTGGCCGGGCAGACGCTGGTTACTTTACGTACGCTGACAGAAGAGAATCCTGCAGCCCTTGCGACCTATGAAAAGCTTGGCGGTTACGCGCAGCTCAAGCGGCTGGTCACCGAACAAGTCAAAGCACCGGAAATTATCAGCCAGGTGAAGGTATCCAACCTGCGTGGACGTGGCGGCGCTGGCTTCCCGACCGGCTTGAAGTGGAGCTTTATGCCGCGTTACTACGATGGCACTAAGTACCTGGTATGCAATACCGATGAGGGGGAGCCAGGTACATTCAAGGATCGCGATATTATCCGCTATAACCCGCACCAACTGATTGAAGGCATGGCGATTGCGGCCTATACCCTGGGTGCACGTGTCGGTTACAACTATATCCATGGTGAAATCTGGCAGGATTACGAGATTTTTGAAACTGCCCTGGCGGAAGCACGCGAGGCAGGCTACCTGGGTGAAAACCTGTTCGGTACCAATTTCAGCTTTGATTTATACGCTGTACATGGTTACGGCGCCTATATCTGCGGCGAAGAAACCGCGCTGATTGAATCCATTGAAGGTAAAAAAGGCCAGCCACGATTCAAACCACCATTCCCGGCCAGCTATGGCGTATTTGGCAAGCCAACCAACGTCAATAACACCGAAAGTTATACCTCGATTCCATGGATTATGGAGCACGGCGGCCAGGCATTTGCAGACCTCGGCGTGCCCAACTCTGGTGGCAGCAAACTGTTCTCGGTGTCAGGCCATGTTGAAAAACCTGGCAACTATGAAATCAGGATGGGTACACCCTTCAAGGATTTGCTGGCAATGGCCGGCGGTATCTGGAAAGGCCGCCAATTGAAAGCGGTGATTCCTGGTGGTCCGTCTACCGCTGTCATGCCAGCCAGTGCGATTGAAAATGCCACCATGGATTATGATGGCCTGAGCAAAGCCGGTTCCAGCCTGGGCGCAGGTTCCATGATTGTGATGGATGACACTACCTGTATGGTGAAAACCCTCAAGCGCCTGAGTTATTTCTTCTATGAAGAAAGCTGCGGTCAATGTACGCCTTGCCGTGAAGGGACGGGTTGGGTCTACCGCATCATTGAGCGTATTGTGAATGGCAAAGGCAAGATGGAAGACCTGGATTTGCTGACCGATTTAAGCAATAACATTTCCGGCCGTACGATTTGTGCGCTGGGGGATGCGGCAGCGACACCAGTGCTAAGTTTTATCAAGCATTTCCGCCCGGAATTTGAATACTACATACAACATGGCAAGTCTATGGTGGATGGTAAGTAAAAATCTATTTTTTGAGACCAGCTCAACGAATAAGTTTTAGAGATAGCAGACATGTTAAATATTGAAATTGATGGCAAACCACTAGAGGTCGAACACGGCAGCACCATTATTGATGCTGCGGATGCGGCAGGGATTGCGATCCCGCGTTTTTGTTATCACAAAAAACTGTCTGTGGCCGCCAACTGCCGCATGTGCCTGGTGCAAGTGGAGAAGTTCAACAAACCATTGCCAGCCTGTGCAACCCCCGTTGCAGACGGCATGAAAATCTATACCCGCAGCAAGGCCGCTGTGGAAGCGCAGCAAAGCGTGATGGAGTTCCTGCTGATTAACCACCCGCTGGATTGCCCGATCTGCGATCAGGGCGGCGAGTGCGATTTGCAGGATATTGCGGTTGCTTACGGAGCCTCCGGTTCACGTTATACCGAAGAAAAGCGCGTAGTATTCAACAAGAATATCGGGCCATTGGTTAGCACCGATATGACACGTTGTATCCAGTGTACCCGTTGCGTGCGCTTCCTCAAGGAAGTGGGTGGCATGCAGGAACTGGGCCTGGTCAACCGTGGCGAACATGCCGAGATTACCGCTTATGTTGACCAGTCCGTCAACTCCGAACTGAGTGGCAATATTATTGATTTGTGCCCGGTCGGTGCATTGACCAGCAAACCATTCCGTTACTCTGCACGCAGCTGGGAGCTGGTACGCAGACCTTCGATTGCGCCGCACGATGGGTTGGGGTCCCATGTGGAAGTGCATGTCAAAGATAACAAAGTCATGCGCGTATTGCCGCGTGAAAAAGAGTCTATTAACGAGTGCTGGCTGTCTGACCGTGACCGTTTTTCCTATGAGGGCCTGAATAGCCCTGACCGCCTGAAAGTGCCGATGATCAGGCACAACGGCCAATGGCAGGAAACCGACTGGAAAACCGCGCTTGAATTCGCCGCTGGCCAACTCAAGGATATTACCAAACAGTATGGCGGTGAGGCCCTGGGCGTGCTGGCTTCACCGAACAGCACCATGGAAGAAGGTTACCTGATCAAGCAACTGGCAGAGGGCCTGGGTTGTGGCAATGTGGATTACCGTTTGCGCCAGACCGATTTCCGCCTGGATGGCAAGCGTACTGGTACGCCATGGATGGGCTGCAATATCCAGGAAGTTGAAGAGCTGGACCGTATTCTGCTGATCGGCTCCAATATCCGCAACGAACATCCATTACTGGCACAACGCATCCGCAAGGCCGTCGCCAATGGCGCGGAACTGAGCATTGTCAGCCCACTCGATAACGACCCGTTGATGGACATTGCACATAAAGTGATTGTGCGCCCGAATGATATGGTGAATGTGCTGGGGCAGATTCTGAAAGCCATGTCCGGTTTGCAGAAATTGTCCCTGTGCCTGCCACCGACATTGAATAAGTTGCTGGAAGAAATCAGGGTTCGCCCGAATACCCAGAAAATCGCCGAGAGCCTGGCCGGTATCCGTGAAGATGTGATTCTGATCGCACCTAAAGTAGGTATTTTCCTGGGCAATATGGCGCTCAGTGATCCGCGCTTTACCGAAATGTACAGTATGGCTGAAGCCATTGGTGGTATCTGCGGAGCCAAGGGCGGTATCCTGCCACCGGCTGCCAACAGTACCGGCATGCACCTGATGGGGGTGATGCCTTCCGCGACTGGTATGCATGCGCGCGCCATGATCGAAGTACCCCGCAAAGCTTATTTATTGCTGAATATCGAACCAGAACTGGATTGCCAGCACGCGGCGTTGGCCAGTGAGGCAATGGCGAAGGCAGAATGTGTGATTGCGCTGACTGCGTATAAATCACCTGCGCTGGAAAATGCGGATATCCTGTTGCCGATTGCGCCATTTACTGAAACTTCTGGTACTTTCATGAGCATGGAAGGCCGTGTGCAAAGCTTCCAGGCCGTGACACGCCCCTTAGGCGAGTGCCGTCCTGGCTGGAAGGTATTGCGCGTACTGGCGAATACATTAGGGTTGCCTGGTTTTGATTACAACAGCTCAGAAGAAGTGAAAAACGTGATTTTCAACGGCGAGAAACCTTCAGCGGTGGTCTGGCGCAGCCTGAACAACAACTTGAAAGAGCTGGTTGAGATCCAGGTCAATATCAAGAAAGAAGGCTTGCAGCGCATTGGCGAAGTGGCCCAATACGAATTTGACCCGATTGTGCGTCGCTCGCCACCTTTACAGAAAACCAAGTACAACATCCGGCCGATGGCACGCATGCATGCTGACCAGCTTTCAGAGCTGGGCCTGCAAGATGGCGATGTCGTTATAGCCCGCCAGGATAAAGGCAGCGCGATATTGAAGGTGCGTGTGGACAATCATGTGGCTAAAGGATGTGTGCGGGTAGCGGCAGCGCATCCGCTGACCGCAGGCCTGGGTGACCTGATGGGTGATATCACGATTGAAAAAGCCGCAGCAGAAGATGTGGCAGTGTATGAAAAACAACTGACCGAGATGGCATAACATGCAATTCTTTTCTGGATTATTTGGTTCCTACTGGGCAGATGTACAACTGGTGGTATGGACATTGATTAAGATTGTGGCCATTGTGTTGCCATTGATGATCTGCGTTGCCTACCTGACATTGGCTGAACGTAAGGTCATCGGCTTTATGCAGGTCCGTATCGGTCCTAATCGTGTCGGCTACTGGGGCCTGCTGCAACCTTTGGCGGATGGCCTGAAACTGCTGTTCAAGGAAATCATCCTGCCGACAGCTTCCAACAAGACCCTGTTCTTTATCGGCCCCATCCTGGCGATTGCGCCAGCCTTTGCTGCCTGGGCGGTGGTGCCTTTTGACGCTACCTTGGTACTGGCCAATATTGATGCCGGTTTGCTGTATATCCTGGCCATGACATCTGTTGCGGTGTATGGCGTGATTATTGCCGGCTGGGCTTCCAATTCCAAATACGCTTTCCTTGGTTCCTTGCGCTCTGCCGCCCAAATCGTGTCTTACGAGATTGCCATGGGTTTCACGCTGGTCGGAGTATTGATGTGCGCCAACTCCCTCAACCTGGGCAAGATTGTGATGGGGCAGGAGGGTGGTTTCTGGCACTGGTATTTCCTGCCATTATTCCCACTGTTTGTGGTGTATTTCATCAGTGCTGTGGCCGAAACCAACCGTGCGCCGTTTGATGTGGCGGAAGGTGAGTCTGAGATTGTAGCCGGTTTCCACGTTGAATATTCCGGCATGGCGTTTGCGGTGTTCTTCCTGGCCGAATATGCCAACATGATCCTGGTTTCCATGCTGGCTGTCTTGATGTTCCTCGGTGGCTGGTTATCACCGGTGCCGTTCCTGCCGGACAGCATTTTGTGGTTGCTGGTAAAAGTGGCCTTTATGTTATTCCTGTTTTTGTGGTTCCGTGCCACTTTCCCGCGTTACCGCTATGACCAGATCATGCGTCTGGGCTGGAAAGTATTTATCCCGATCACGCTGGTGTGGATTATCGTGGTGGCGGCCATGATGCAGACCCAGTGGGCTTATTTGTTCCACTAGAGGCGTGCACGGCAAAAGAATTTGGAAACCTTACCATGTTGAACACGATTAAAAATACATTGGGCAGTTTGATGTTATGGGAAATGCTGAAAGGCATGGCCCTGACCGGACGCTATTTCTTTGCCCGGAAAATCACTATCCAGTACCCGGAAGAGCGTACGCCGCAATCTAACCGTTTCCGCGGCTTGCACGCCTTGCGTCGCTACCCCAACGGTGAAGAGCGCTGTATTGCCTGCAAATTGTGCGAGGCAGTATGCCCGGCCCTGGCGATTACCATTGAATCCGAACAGCGTGACGACGGCACGCGGCGTACTACGCGCTATGACATCGACCTGACCAAATGCATTTTCTGCGGCTTCTGCGAAGAATCGTGCCCGGTAGACAGCATCGTGGAAACCCGTATTTTTGATTACCACGGCGAGAAACGGGGTGACCTAGTGTATACCAAGCAAATGTTACTGGAAGTCGGCGATAAATACGAAGCGCAAATTGCGGCAGATCGTGCGCAGGACAAAGTGTATCGATAAGCACGGACAGGAAAAATCATGGTATTTACTGATATTGTTTTTTACGTGCTGGCAGCGATCCTGCTGTTTTCCGGCATCCGTGTGATCACGACACGCAACCCGGTACATGCGGCACTGTTCCTGGTACTGGCTTTCTTTACTGCGGCAGGGATCTGGTTATTGCTACAGGCCGAATTCCTCGCCATCGCGCTGATCCTGGTCTATGTGGGCGCGGTGATGGTGCTGTTCCTGTTTGTGGTGATGATGCTGGATATCAATCTCGACAAGCTGCGCGAAGGGTTCTGGGAGTACCTGCCAATGGCAGGGTTTATTGGCCTGCTCATGATTGTTGAAATGACCATGGTGCTGGCGGATAAAAACCTGCATCCTGGCCAGGCTGCAGAGGCGCCTGTCAACTACAGTAATACCGCCACACTGGGCAGGGTGCTATATACCGACTATTTGCTGCCGTTTGAACTCGCTGCCGTCGTGCTGCTGGTGGCGATGGTCGCTGCCATTGTGCTGACATTACGTGAACGCAGGGACAGCAAATCCATGAATCCGTCCGAACAGGTGAGAGTGAAGCGTAATGACCGCCTGCGTATTGTATCCATGCCTGCCGAAGTCGAGGCACCAGAACCAGCACCGGCTGCAGAGGAGAAAAAATAATCATGGTTGGCTTGTCTCATTACCTGGTTCTGGGGGCGCTGATGTTTGCCATCAGTGTGATCGGTATCTTCCTCAACCGTAAAAACGTGATTATCCTGCTGATGGCGATTGAATTGATGTTGCTGGCGGTGAACCTGAATTTTGTGGCTTTCTCGCACTATCTCAACGATATCGGTGGTCAGGTATTTGTATTTTTCATCCTGACCGTGGCTGCAGCCGAGTCGGCGATTGGCCTGGCCATTCTGGTGGTCTTGTTCCGTAACCTGCGCACCATCAATGTGGATGACCTGGATCAATTAAAAGGTTAAGTGTGATGACAATAAAACAAATCCTGATATTGATTCCTTTGCTGCCCCTGTTCGCAGCAGCGCTGGTAGGTATTTTCCGCAATTATTTGCCGCGCTGGGCGGCGCATGTGCTGACGATTGCCGGTGTAGGCGCTGCATTTGTCTTGTCCGTCTATATTTTTAACCAGACCCTCAGCGGCTTTACGCTGAATGAAGCCGTCTATACCTGGCTGAATTCCGGGGATGTGCATTTCGAAGTCGGTTTCCTGATCGATAACCTGAGTGCCATGATGATGGTTGTGGTTACGTTTGTATCACTGATGGTGCATATATACACCATAGGCTATATGGAAGAAGATCCGGGCTATAGCCGCTTTTTCAGCTATATTTCACTGTTCACTTTCTCCATGCTGATGCTGGTCATGAGTAACAACTTTATGCAGTTGTTCTTTGGCTGGGAAGCCGTAGGCCTGGTGTCTTACCTGCTGATCGGTTTCTGGTTTACACGACCCACCGCCATTTATGCCAACCTGAAGGCCTTTCTGGTCAACCGGGTCGGGGATTTCGGCTTCCTGCTGGGCATAGGCATGGTGCTGTATTACTTTGGCAACCTGGATTACGCCACGGTATTCCAGCGTGCGCCAGAGCTGGCGGAGGTGCAGGTAAATCTGCTGGGCAGCAGTTCCTGGTCCTTGATGACAGTCACTTGCCTCTTGCTGTTTGTCGGTGCCATGGGTAAATCCGCGCAAGTACCATTGCATGTCTGGCTGCCGGACTCCATGGAAGGCCCAACCCCCATTTCTGCCCTGATCCACGCGGCGACCATGGTGACCGCCGGTATCTTTATGGTGGCGCGTATGTCGCCACTGTATGAGTTATCAACGACTGCATTATCGACTGTGATGGTCATCGGTGCGATTACAGCCTTGTTTATGGGCTTCCTGGGCATTATCCAGAACGATATCAAGCGGGTGGTAGCGTATTCCACCTTGTCGCAACTGGGGTATATGACGGTGGCTTTGGGCGCTTCTGCCTATTCTGTCGCGATCTTCCACCTGATGACACATGCGTTCTTTAAAGCGTTGCTGTTCCTTGGGGCCGGTTCCGTCATTATGGGCATGCATCACGATCAGGATATCCGCAATATGGGTAACCTGAAAAAATACCTGCCGATTACCTGGATCACTTCGCTGATTGGCTCACTGGCATTGATTGGTACACCCTTTTTCTCCGGTTTCTATTCCAAGGACAGTATTATCGAAGCGGTTGAGCTTTCGCATATCCCTGGTAGCGGCTTTGCTTATTTTGCCGTGATTGTTGGTGTGTTTGTCACTGCCTTCTATTCCTTCCGCCTGTATTTCCTGGTGTTCCATGGCGAGGAGAAGTGGCGTCATGCCAAACATGATGATCATGCGCATGCTGCACATGTTGACGCACCTCGTGATGATGGCCATCACGATGATCACGCGCACGACGATGCGCATCATCATGGCCTGGGGCCCAACGACAACCCACATGAACCAGGCTGGGTGGTGACCCTGCCGCTGGTGCTGCTGGCAATTCCTTCATTGGTGATTGGCTATATTGCCTTGGAGCCGATGGTGTTTGGCGATTTCTTCAGGAGTGTGATTTTTGTCAATCCTGAAGCGCATCCGGCCATGGAGCATCTGGCACATCATTACCATGAATTTATGCACAGTCCTGCTGGCATGGCGATTCATGGTTTTACCAGCCTGCCATTTATCCTGGCGGCGTCTGGCGTATTACTGTCCTGGTTCTTCTATATGAAGCGCCCGGATATTCCGGCTGCCATCAAAGCGCGTTTTATCGTGATCTACAATATTCTGGATAACAAATACGGTTTCGACAGCTTTAACGAGAAATTCTTTGCCGGTGGCTCGCGTTGCCTGGGTAACCTGTTATGGAAGTTTGGCGATATCATGCTGATCGATGGAGCCATGGTCAATGGTGCCGCCAATACCATGGGCAAAATCGCTGCCAGACTGCGTAACTTGCAATCAGGATTAATCTATCACTACGCCTTTGCCATGATTATTGGCGTATTCCTTCTCATGACTTTCTTTATCAAAATTAATTAATGATGCAAGCCGACCTCACAAGTATTTCATGGTTAAGTCTGGCCATCTGGCTACCGGTGCTGTCCGGCATACTGGTATTGTTGCTGGGCGGTGACCATAAAGCCACATTGACACGCTGGCTGGCGTTGGCTGGCAGCCTGGCCAGTTTTCTCGTTACAGTGCCGTTGTATACCTTGTACGATGTACAGGATGGTTTCTTCCAGTTTGAAGAGCTGTTGCCGTGGATTCCGGCTTTCAATATCCATTACCACCTGGGCATAGACGGTTTCTCCCTGCCACTGGTATTACTGACCAGTTTTACCACCGTGATTGTGGTGCTGGCGGGTTGGGAAGTGATTACTAAGCATGTGGCGCAGTACATGGCGGCCTTCCTGATCATGAGCGGCATCATGATAGGCGTATTCACGGCGCTGGATGCCATGCTCTACTATGTGTTCTGGGAAGCGATGCTGATCCCCATGTTCCTGGTGATTGGTATCTGGGGTGGTCCGAATCGCGTGTATGCGACGGTGAAGTTCTTCCTGTATACCTTGCTTGGCTCTCTGCTGATGCTGGTGGCGTTTATTTACCTGTATCACCAGACCGGCAGTTTTGAACTGGCAGACTATTACCTGCTGCCACTCAGCATGCAGGCACAGATTTATATCTTCATTGCTTTCTTTATGGCGTTTGCGGTAAAGATCCCGATGTGGCCGGTACATACCTGGCTGCCGGATGCGCACGTGGAAGCGCCAACCGGTGGTTCAGTGGTGCTGGCGGCAATTGCGCTGAAGCTGGGCGGATATAGTTTCCTGCGGTTTGCCATGCCGATTGCACCGGATGCTTCGCATTATTTCAGCGCAGCCATGGTCGCTTTGTCCCTGATTGCCGTGGTTTATATTGCGCTGGTTGCCCTGGTGCAAAAAGACATGAAGAAGCTGATTGCTTACTCTTCGATTTCGCACATGGGCTTTGTCACGCTGGGCTTCTTTATGTTCAGCCAGCTGGCACTCGAAGGCGCAGTGATGCAGATGATCTCTCACGGTTTTATTTCTTCCGCCATGTTTTTGTGTGTAGGGGTGCTGTATGACCGCGTGCATAGCCGTGAAATTTCCGCCTATGGTGGCGTAGTTAACAAGATGCCGGTATTCGCTGCATTTGCCGTGCTGTTTGCCATGGCGAACAGTGGCTTGCCTGGCACTTCAGGTTTTGTCGGTGAGTTTATGGTGATCCTGGCAGCCGTGAAGTTTAATTTCTGGGTGGCTTTCTTTGCCGCTACTACCTTGATTTTCGGTGCTGCTTATACCTTGTGGATGACCAAACGCGTATTTTTCGGCGATGTGGCTAACCATCATGTGGCGGAACTGCTCGATCTGAATAAGCGCGAATTCCTGATTCTCGGTATTCTGGCGATCCTGGTCATTGGCTTTGGTGTCTATCCGCAACCGATTACCGAAGTCATGCAGGCAACCAGTATCGAGTTCCTGAAACATATGGCGATTTCCAAATTGCCGGTCACAGGCTATTAAGGCAGGATTTTAAAAAATGGAAAATATGCAATTCGATCTGCTCGCCCTGTTGCCGGAACTGGTGATACTGGGCATGGGCATGTTTATTCTGTTACTGGATTTATTTATCCTGTCGCAAAATCGGTCCATCCTGTATGGACTGAGCCAGTTCACGTTATTTGCTGCTGCATTCTTTACCTTTAAAACCCATACGCCGGCAGTTGGATTTTCGTTCTCACACATGTTTATCGACGATACACTGTCAGATGTCATCAAGTTGATGATGTATCTCGGTACTTCATTGATTTTCGTTTATACACGTAAATACCTGCAGGATCGCAACCTGTTCCGGGGGGAGTTTTACGCCATGGTACTGTTCGGTTTGCTGGGCATGATGATCATGGTGTCCGGCCACAATCTGCTGCTTATCTATATCGGCCTGGAACTGCTCTCATTGTGCCTGTACGCACTGGTCGCTTTCGACCGCGAGAATCCGCGTGCGTCTGAGGCTGCCATGAAGTATTTTGTGCTGGGTGCGCTCGCTTCCGGGATGTTGCTATATGGTATGAGCATGCTGTACGGCATGACTGCCAGCCTGGATGTGAGCGATATTGCCAACAGCATCATGCAGCAGAACAAGAGCCCGGTACTGATTATGGGGCTGGTGTTCGTGGTGGCCGGGATTGCTTTCAAGTTTGGCGCGGTGCCATTCCAGATGTGGGTGCCAGATGTTTACCAGGGCTCGCCAACGCCCATGACCGTGCTGATCGGTTCCGTCCCCAAACTGGCTGCCTATGCCATGACCGTGCGCTTACTGGTACAAGGCCTGCATCCGCTTGCGCTGGACTGGCAGGATATGCTGATGCTGATGGCGGTATTGTCCATCGTGATTGGTAACTTCAGTGCCATTGTGCAGACCAACCTCAAACGCATGCTGGCGTACTCTACCATTTCCCATGTCGGTTTTATCATGCTGGGCATGATGAGTGCGAATGCCAACGGCTTTGCCTCCAGCTTCTTCTATATCAGTACGTATGTGCTGATGTCGATTGCCAGCTTCGGCATTATCCTGTTATTGAGCCGCCAGGGCTTTGAGGCGGAAGAAATTGATGACCTGAAAGGCCTCAACCAGCGTCACCCCTGGTTTGCCTTCCTGATGCTGATCATTATGTTTAGCATGGCAGGTATTCCGCCAACGGTAGGTTTCTATGCCAAATTCACCGTGTTGCAGGCTGCGTGGCAGGCCGGATTTACCTGGCAGGTGGTGTTGGCAGTATTGATGGCCGTGATTGGCGCTTTCTACTACCTCAACATCGTGCGCAAAATGTATTTTGATGCGCCGGCAGATCATTCGCCATTGACCGCACCTGTTGATATGCAATTTATCCTGAGCGTACATTCCCTGGCGTTGCTGGGGTTGGGCCTGTTCCCGGAAATTCTGCTGGGCATCTGTGGCCATAGCCTGCTCATCAGTCTGCAATAATCGAGTTAAGATGAAGCTCCTGTTTTTATCCCTCATGTTGTTTATGGCCAATCTGGGCTGGGTCTCGGATAAATGGTTTGGTATTGCAGGCAGCATCAGCCAGTTGTGGCAGCGTTTTGCCGTGCTGCTGCCTGCTTATTTCATGACAATCATCATCGCTTATTTTGCCGAGCGTTTTGTTATGGGGCAGGTGTGGCCACAGGGCTGGGAGTTTTATAGTGTGACTGCCTGCCTGTTCCTGGTGTTCTCATTTCCTGGTTTCGTCTATCGCGTGCTGTGGAAGTAAGCGCGTCACATTAGATTCACGAATTATTCACGATAGTTTAAAACATCACAGTCAGACTACGCTTACCCAAGCATAGTCGGGGCAAGCCCCGGAAAGGACCTGAGATGCTAAAACTACAACAAACTCTGGGATGGGTGCAATCGGTGGATAGCCGGTTGTGTGTCCAAGTCAGCCATACCGGGCAATACCGGCTTATTCGCAACTCGTTCCGTGCCATTTCCAGACTGGGAGATGGTATGTTCTGGTACCTGATCATGCTTGTGATTGCTATCACGCAAGGGCAGGCTGGGATGTATCATTGTCTGCACATGCTGACGGTAGGGTTGACCGGCACGTTAGTCTATAAATGGCTCAAGCACAGAACCAGCCGCCCAAGGCCGTTCCAGGTTCGTCAGGACGTATTATTAAGCGGCACGCCGCTGGATTATTTCAGTTTTCCCTCAGGCCATACCTTGCATGCAGTCGCGTTCGGCATGGTGGCCGTGCAACATTATCCGCAACTGTTTCCGGTGATTTACCCGTTTGTGGTGCTGGTTGGCATCTCGCGCGTGGTGCTTGGCCTGCATTATCCCAGCGATGTCCTGGCTGGCGCCGCCATCGGTTACATGCTGGTTATCATGTATTCACCGCTATTTTAATTTGCAGTGGTGACTGAATTAAACCGGATGCGATGGCATCCGGTTTTGGTTTAAGTGCTTGTTTGCTGCCTTGGGAGTTTCTTTAACCCAAGCGGTTGACTGCTGTCATGATGGATGCCATTTGATGATTAACTGTGGCATCACTTTCCTGTAATCCTTGTACAGCGCCCAACTGATTTTCGACAGGTTGATTCTGGCTGGATTTCCACTTGCCGGTGAGTGAGGTGATGTTTATTTCAATGCCCACGACCGCCTGGATCATTTTTTCGATGAAATTCGAAGGCGCATCTTCTACTTGCCATGGCTTTTTGAAAGAGGCTTCCTGTTGCGCCGTAAGTAATGCAAGATGCCTGCGTAACCAGCTGGCATCGTCAATGACCTTAAGATTGCCATGCACATGGACTACCACATAATTCCAGGTTGGCACCACCATGCCGCTTCTGGCTTTCTCCGGATACCAGGAAGGCGTGATATACGCATTGGGACCATGAAAAATGGCGAGTACTTCCTTGGAGCCATTGTATGTTTTCCATAGCGGATTTGCTCTTGCCACATGCCCACTGAGCGTAATGGCTGTGCCGTTCTGGACAGTGAGATGCAATGGCACGTGATTGGCATCAACTCCATCTGCTGTTTGCGTCACCAGGGTTGCGAGGGGGTAGGCTCGGACAATATCGTACAGGGCTGTTTTATCCGGCTCAGCGAAGTGTTTGGGAATATACATGATGCAATGGATTGGCTGGTCGAGAGGTAGTTACAATGAGGTGGAAACGGCTTGTATTCATTGAATGATACACACTCCAAACGGATAAATGCGTTACGCCGCTCCAATTTATCAAATTCTTGTTGCCAATATTCCCGATTACGGGCATAGTGTATGCTCGCGAAGCTCAAGTAGTGTTGTTGTTCTCTGGTTTTATCTTTTGGTTCTATCGTTACTTCCCGCCATCTTGATCCTCGTTTTCGGGCATTTGCCCAAATTATTAATTTTTATTCAAGGATTTAATTATGGTAACAGGTTCTGTTAAGTGGTTTAACGATTCTAAAGGGTTTGGTTTCATCACTCCAGATAACGGCGGCGAAGATTTGTTTGCACATTTTTCTGCAATCCAGTCTGCAGGTTTCAAGACATTGAAAGAAAACCAACGCGTGAGCTTTGAAGTGGCAACTGGCCCTAAAGGCAAACAAGCTGCAAATATTCAAATCATTGAATAATTCAGGATATGTCCGCAGAGTTGCTTAAGCAACTTGCCGGAAAAAGCCCGGGCATGCCGGGCTTTTTTATTTTAAAAGAGGATGTGAATGGCAAAAGAAGAATTAATTGAAATGCAAGGCGCAGTGACGGAAGTGTTGCCGGATGCACGTTATCGCGTGAAGCTGGATAATGGTCATGAGTTGATCGCGTATACCGGCGGCAAAATGCGTAAGCATAAAATCCGCATTCTGGCGGGTGACAAGATTACCATTGAAATGTCTCCCTATGATATGGACAAAGGCCGTATCATTTTCCGCCACCTGGAACCACGCAAGACTTTCTAGCCCGTTTTACTACCTGCCTGAGATTTGTGCAAATATCTTGGCAGCGTTTGCAAGTACATACGCATCAGTGTGATCTTTTACCAGCCATGCTGTCACCCTGAGTAACCATGGGGCAATGATCAGGATACTGAGAAAAGCGATGGGCCAGGCAATAAAGATACTGCCTAGCCATTGGCCAAGCAGCCATGCTACCGGTACATGATGCATGAGCAGGATAGGCAGGCCCACAATACTCATCGTTACCATCGACATAAGCGCAGCAAATACCAGCCTGCGTTTCAGTGCCAGGCGTTTATTTGTGCTGTCTACCATGGTAACGCTTGATCTTCATGGAAATATCCGCCAGTCGGGCCATTCTCATCCAGTGTGGCCAGACGTATCGACGTTTTCCAGCTGTCCCTGACTTCCATCGGTGCATGTGTGCCACCCAGTTCGGTTTTGACCCAGCCTGGATGGGCAGCGTTGACTTTGATGGCTGTGTCTTTGAGTGCATGCGCAAGATGGATGGTAAACATATTCAACGCAGTTTTTGAGGCGTTGTAAGCAAGACCTTTTGCTGCTGCAATAGGTGAATCGGGTGAGCTATGCAGGGTCTGCGATCCCAGTATACTGGATAAGTTGACGATGCGTCCGGCCGGGGAGCGTTGCAATAGAGGTAGCAGTGCCTGCGTTAAGGCAACCACGGCAAAGAAATTGGCTTCAAACGTGGTTCTGAGTATCTCCTGTGTCACATCAGCGCTATTGTTTTGCCCGACCAGCGCTTCTTTCAATATGCCTGCGTTGTTAATCAGAATATCCAGTTTTCCAAAGCGCGTCTCCAGCGCCATCGCTACCGCTTGTGCAGAATTGGCAATGGTAGCATCGTAATGCAGGTATTCTGCGTCTATTCCTGAGGCTTTCAGGGTATTCACGGCTTGCTCTCCCTTGGCGCGATCACGTGCGCCCATGATCACCTTGATTCCTTGTTCCCCCAGTTTCCTGACAGTTTCAAATCCAATGCCACGGTTGGCACCGGTAATAAAAGCAATACGTTGCTGTGTAGTATTCATCATTAATTCCTTTGCGTTGAGAGTATGTTTTATTAAATTACCATTTGGTAAATAAATAATAAAGCCTCCGCTAGAAAGATGTCAATATATTTTTGACTGAGTGGTATAATAATTAAGAATAGTAACAGGGTTAACAGTGATGAATGACAGTGTGACTCCAAGAAAGCGCGGGCGGCCAGCCGCCTTTGATTATGACATGGCCTTGGAACAGGCCATGCTCGTGTTCTGGCAACATGGTTATGAAGGTGCCTCGCTGAGTACATTGATGGCTGCAATGCAGATGAACAAGGCCAGTATTTATGCGGCTTATGGCGACAAGGAGGCTTTGTTCCGGAAGGTGGTTGAACGCTATACGCAAGGCCCGGCCAGCTTTATTACGACAGCGTTGCAGCAGCCGGCCGCCGTATTGGTGATACGTGCGTTACTGGAAGGTGCGGCTGGCATGCTGACCGCCGACCAGCATCCGGCGGGCTGCCTCGTGACCAAAGGCGCGCTCGCTTGCAGCGCGGAGGCAGGGCCGGTGCAAGGTTTGTTGAGTGGTTATCGCAAGGCGACGGAAGTGTTGCTTACGCAGCGTTTCGAGCGCGCCCAGTCAGAACGGGATTTATCGGCAGAGATAGATGCTGCAGCGTTGGCCAAACTGGTCATGACAGTGCATCAGGGCATGACGGTACAAGCGGTAAGCGGGGCGTCTGCGTCAGAATTGTTGACGGTCGCCCGGATGGCAATACAGATGATGGAAGCAAGCTACGCGTTCATGGCGGCGAAAGGGTGAACGTGTAACCTGTCAGGTAGCGTTATGTACTAATGTGATTGCTGCCAGCTTCGCACGGGCCGCGGCGCCTGTATGCGGTGCCAGGCGCTCCACCAGTGCGGCACCTTCGAACAGAATAGTTAATTGCTGCCCCAGTGCTTCCGGATCCTTGGCACCTGCATGGCGGGCAATTTTGCACAGGTAACTTTGCAGCTCTGCTGAAAGCACGGCAGAGTACTGGTTAATCGGATGCCCGGGATCCGGGAATTCCACTGCCGCAATATGAAATGGCAGGCCATGAAACTCCGGCCGTGTAATCCATTGCTCCATCAGCTCGCACAGTTGAACCAGCAGTTCGATGGATTCGGCCTTGTTAGACGCCAGCTGTGCATTCAGCCAGGCATAAAACTTGTCAGATTTCTCACGCAAATAAGCCATGATCAACTGGTTTTTGCTGGGGAAATGCTTGTACAGCGTCGCTTTGGCCACACCAGCCTCCATGATAATGGTATCCACGCCGGATGCTTGTATGCCTCTGGTATCAAACAGGCTGCTGGCAATGGTTAATATTTTCTCTCGCATGTTCATCACTTATCCTTTTCCCACTCAATCATGGGAGGTTCTGATTTTCTTATGGCCTGGCTAAACGCTCGCGCCCTTGTGGCCGCATTAATTCCTGCGGATACAGGCAACTCACATAACCCAGCGCTTGCCGTAAGTATTCGACATGGTCGACATCCACTTTACCTTCTGTTACAAACATCATGAATGCCCGCCGCTGTGCTTCCGGCAACATCGCCGCCTGAGGTAACTGGCAACTGCCATTCTGCATTTTCTGATAAGCCAGGTTCAGCAAACTGAGCGTAACCGGGTCAGCCGTTCCTCCCATATCTTCTACCTCTTGCAGGGGCGATAGCGCCGTCTGCGTGGTTTTGTGCACTGGTGCAACTGCCGTCATCCATACAGTGCATAATGTCACTAATACCCCGAACGATAGGGTGCGGGCAAATGTACCGCCGCTGAATTGGCTATGTACTGACTGGTCAAACAAATGCCAGGCTTTATCTTTACCCGTTTGTGACTGCACCTGAATTGCACCGATGGCCAGGAAAAACCATTGATCGAGCAGGGCAGGCGACAAGGCGGCTATCGAACCTTGCTGTGCCTGTTCCATCATCTGGCGAATACTGGCGATATCCTGTGCGCTCAACGCTGCCGTTGTGCCAAGTTGCTGCATGCGTTGCGTATTCCAGCGCATCAATTGCTGACGCAACATGTAAAACGGGGCATGTTTACCCCACTGTTTCAGTCCCAGTTTCCACAGGCCATATGTGACATAAGTTTTTAACATACGCCCATAACGCTGCCCTGTCTTATTCACGATCGTTAATCCATTCACGCTGGTGACCCCTAAAAATCCGCTTGCTTTTTTTTCGAAGGCTACAGTAGACTAGAAAAAAGTGAACAGACCTGTCTGCATATTAGCGTGTGGATACACAAATTGCAACAGCCATGTTAAAGCCACTTTTCAAAAGCTACTTTGGCATCATAGCCCCGGCTGAATTTGTAAACAAGGGATAACCATGACATCCGTATCAATCGAAACACAATTGACTGAGTGGCGCGATCACGCACTCACGCTCGAAAACGAAGTGAAGAAAGTGGTGGTTGGCCAGGACAAGGCCATTCGTGCCATCAATATTGCTATTTTTGCCCGCGGCCATGTGTTGCTGGAAGGCGGTGTGGGTGTGGGTAAAACCACCTTGTTGCAATCCATTGCGCGTAGCCTGGGTGGGGCGTACGAGCGTATCGAGGGCACTGTTGATTTAATGCCTAACGACCTGATCTATCATACCTTCCTTGGTGAGGATGGCCGTCCAAAAGTTGACGAAGGCCCGTTATTACGTGCTGGCGAGCAATTGTCAGTTTTCTTTTTTAACGAGATCAACCGTGCCAGGCCGCAAGTGCATGCCTTGATGCTGCGCGTGATGGCAGAACGCCATGTCAGCGCGTTCAAAAAAGAATACCGCCTGCCGCACATGCTGGTATTTGCTGACCGCAACCAGGTGGAAAAAAACGAAACGTTTGAAATCCCATCGGCGGCGCGTGACCGCTTCATGATGGAAATCCCGATTGAAATCCCTGATGACCGTGCATTGCGTAAAGCCCTGATGTTTGACGTTAAATTCCAGCATGCCGAACGCCTGACACAAGAGGTCAGCAGTGGTGTACTCGCATATGACAAACTGAATGCTTTTTCCGATGTGCTGCAAAGCCATATCCGCGCCAGCGATGTGCTGGAAGACTATGCACTGGATTTATGGGAAGCGACACAGAAGCCCGCCGCATTTGGTGTGCAGCTGGAGAGTGTGGACGTGACCCGGTTGATTCACACGGGCGCCAGCCCGCGCGGTATGGGGATGCTGCTGAAAGCAGCGCGTGTACATGCCTGGCTGATGAATCGCGATAGCCTGTACCCGGAAGATATTCATGCCGTGTTCCACGAAATTATCGCTCACCGCCTGGTGCTGAATCCGATGTTCGAGAGTCGCCGCACCGAATTGTCACGTGAACTGACCAACCAGATTCTGGCCACGGTCAGCGTGCCGGCACGGGCAAAAGCGGCATGATCCCTGATTACGCCCAGCCTTTTTTCTACCAGGTGCCTTGGCGTTCCGGTAGCGTGCATGCGGGTGAGCACCTGGGCCTGCAGCGCGGCCCGGGGGATGAGTTCAGCAAGCATGTTTCGCTGGTCGATTATCCCGATGCCAGGCGGCTGGATTTGCGGCAAACGTTGCGTGATCCTTACGAGCAGGTGCAGGTCCGTGTATTCAAGCAGGAAGCCACTACGCCGCTGTATGCCGTCTGCGACCTGTCCAGTTCCATGCAGTTTCAGGGGCAGATGCGTAAACTGGATATTGCGAAAACGGTGGCGGCATCAATCGCTTGTTCGGCGCACGACAACAGCGACCTGTTCGGCATGGTCTGTTATGACCATGCCGTGATTCCGTACCTGAGCCTGTCACCCAGCCACCATGCCCACCAGTCGTTTGCAACGATTACCCAGCTGGATGATTTTCGCAGCACACGCAAGGATGGCAGTGGCATTGTGGAAGCTGCCGGGTTACTGGGACAGCAAAAAGGCCTGGTGTTCTGGCTCTCCGACTTCCATTTGCCGTTATCGCTGATTGAGCATGGCCTGAATCTGATGGCAAATCACCAGATTATCCCGGTCGTGCTGTGGGATCCGCTGGAATACCAGCGTTTGCCACGGTTCGGTTTCGGCAATTTGCAGGATCCGGAAACCGGCGAGCAAAAAACCATTTTCTTCCGCCAGGCGATCCGCGCACAGTTTGTCGAAATGTTTGAGCAACGCAAACAGGCGCTGGATCAATTGTTTGCCCGCTTTGATATCCGGCCTTTATACCTGGACGGTCATTTTGAAGCGGCTTTGCTGTCGGATTATTTTGAACAACTAATTCATTAGAGTGTTGTGATGAAACATATATTTTTATGGTGGCTAACGGCCTGTTTGACTTCAGGGCTGGCGCTGGCGGAAGCGCAACCGACCACAGTGCAGGTGGTCAGTGTACATAATCCTGCGCTTTATGCCGGCGTACAGATTGGCGATGTATTACAGCGCTCAGTGAAACTTGCTGTCGCAGCCAATGATCAACTGGTTGAAAACGACCTGCCTTTGAAGGGCTTGCAACGTAACGGCGTAGAGCTCAGGCAGATACAGGTCGAAAACCAGTCGCAAGGCAGTAAAAAGATTTATACGCTGGCATTTGATTACCAGGTATTCGCCAGCAGTGGCAAGCCGGTACAACTGCAACTGCCCGTTGAAAAAATCACTTTCAGCAGTGGTGCAACATATGAGTTACCTTCCTGGCGTTTCTGGCTGATGGCGCAATTGCCTGATCGCCTGCAAAAAGCCAAAGAATCGGTCATTCCGCAATACCGCCCGCCCTTGCTGGATACCCAAACACCGCAACGCATGCTGGTCTTGAGCTTGGTTTTAGCGGTTGTAGGCAGTTTGGTACTGTTGTACCGCAATGCGGACTGGACATTACCGATGATGAAAGGGCATTTTGCCCAGGCTTACCGGAAATTGAAGAAACTGCCAGCCAATGCAGCAGGCCAGAAACAGGCAGCATTGATTGTGCAGCACGCATTAAACCAGCGTTTTGGCCAGCAGATGCTCAGCAACCATGTGGCTGAATTTGTGGCGCAGCAGCCAGCCTTTAAACCGCTGGAGCAGGAAATTCATCAATTCTTTGCCCAGGCGAATGCGGTGCTGTATGCCGGGCAAGCGACGCAGGCCGCAGCATACCTGCAACAGTGCAAAGCATTGACACGCCAATTGCGTGACCGCGAACGGGGGATGTGATGCATTGGTTACATCCTTGGTTTTTGCTGCTGTTACCGGTAGCAGCCGTGCCTTTCCTGCTTAAAAGCCGGCACGCGCAAACCTATTCCTGGCTGCAGATGGTGCCGGTCGACCCGTTCTCGGATACCGTGAATCGCCTGGTAAAAGCAGCGACTTCACTCATGCTGCTGTGCCTGGTGCTGGCGCTGGCTGGTCCGCAAGGTGAGAGCCATCAGGAGCAAAAAGTCGGCAAGGGTGCGCAAACCGTATTTGTGATTGATCGCAGTGTCAGTATGGATCATCCGTTTGCCGGGCAAGGCACTGGTGGCCATGCGGCGGAAATTAAATCTGCCGCCGCTAGGCGCCTGATTACGGCGTTTATTGACTCCAGGCCGGATGATATGATGGGTGTGGTCGGTTTTACCAACTCCGCGTTGTATGGCATGAAAATCACCACCAATCGTGATGGCATCCATTCTGCAATCCAGGCCGCAACCGGCCCGGCGCTGAACCAGACCAACATTGGGGCGGGCATTACCAATGCGGTGACCCTGTTTGAGAGCATCCCGAGTACCGGCTCACGGGCGATTGTGCTGTTATCAGATGGTGCGGGTAAACTGAGTCCGCATGTGAAATACCAGATCCGTAAACAATTGGTGGGCAAAAAGCTCAACCTGTACTGGATCGTGTTACGCGAACCGGATGACATCAGTATTTTTAGTAACAATACCTATGATGAAGGCCGCGTGCCAGAAGCGATTGCACTGGACAGGTTCTTTCATTCGCTGAATATCAAATACAAGGCATTCGAGGCAGATAACTCGACTGCGCTGGAGTCTGCCTTGCGCGAGATTGATGCCAAGGAGAAAAATGTGATTCAGTACAGCATCATGATTCCCGGTCACGATTACGCCAAAGACCTGATTGTGCTGGCCATGTTGCTGGGATTGGCGCTGGTGATGGTTAAACATATAAGGATGTATTAATGGCAACACATGCGAAAAAAGCCAATTGGCTGTGGGGAACGATCACCGTGGCAGGCATATTGGGTGCACTGTATGCAGGCTGGCAGTTGCATACCTTGCGTGAATTGAACCAGCAGATTCAGTCTGGCACGCTGGTGAAGGATAAAACCTATCCCTATTTGCAGAAGTTTACGGCAGCCTATGACCAAGGCCTGCATGGCGATTACAAGCATGCAGTGCAAACCTATGGCCAGTTGCTGGAGCTGTTGCCGCCGGCATCCGAGTTGTCACATATTCATTTCAATATCGGCAACAACCTGTTTATTTCAGGGCTGGTGCGTACGGTTAATGAGGATGGTTCATTCCAGGATGAAGCGCGGTATGCATTTACCCAGGCCAAGATTTCTTACGAGCAGTCATTACGCCTGCAACCTGATGACCAGGCGGCCAAATTTAACCTGAGCCTGCTGCATTCGGTGATGGCGCGTGGCATGCAGGCAGGCCATAAGGAGCAGTCGCATATGGAACTCAGCAACCTGCCGATTGGATTGCCATGATGAACGTTGTTGAATGGCTGAAGCAATATTACGAACCGGTACTGTATGCACTCGCCCTGGTCTTGCTGTTACTGGCATTGGTCAAGCCCAGCATACAGTTGGAGCAGCAGGTACGGAACTATTTGCTGATCGCCGATATTTCACAAAGCATGAATGCCGAAGACGAGAGGCTGAACCAGCAAACAGTCAGCCGCCTGGCGTATACCCAGCATTTAATGAAACAGATTGTGCACAAGGCACCGTGCGGGACTTATTTCAGCCTGGGTATTTTTGCCTCGGATAACGTAGCCATGCTGCAAACACCGCTGGAAGTCTGCAAGAACCTGGATGTGATTACTGACGGGATTGACCACCTGGAATGGCGCATGGCCTGGAAAGGTAACAGCCGCCTCAGTTTTGCCGTGCATGCTGCGACACATGTCTATGATGCCCTTAACCAGCCGGCACAAATGCTGTTTTTTACCGATGGCGATGAAGCACCGCGGGTGAATGTGACCATCAAGCAGGATTTAAGTGGCGTGCAGATTGGCGAGTTCTTTACTTTTGTGGGCGTTGGTGGCCCGGAGAAAGTCGCGATTCCGCGCTATAACACGGCGAATAAGCCAGTCGGCTACTGGCCGGTCAGTGATAATAACAATGCCGGTGCGGTAGGGGTAACCTATGCTGATCCCAGCAGTGATGAACCGGACCCGCCCGTGGCCTATGCAGAATATGACCGCATGCTGTCACAACTGGAAGAGGATTACCTGAAATCGTTATCGGCAGAGTTTAAAGGCAGTTATATCAAAGGCCAGGACAGTGAAACGTTTTACCGCGCCATCAGTGCCAGGAAAGCAACGGCCAATTTTGTGACCGCTTACCCTTTGCGGGCGGTTTACCTCATGCTGGCAATATTGCTGTTACTGGCCAGCTACCTGCCGGATGTGCTGTACCGGCGTCGCCAGCAGGCCTGATAATGGCAGCCAGTGCGGGCGCGCACTGGCCATTTCTACTGGGCTGCCACCAAGGTCAGGCAGGTAATTTCAGACGGGGAGCCAAAGCGATTGGGCGGACCCCAGTAGCCGGTGCCACGGCTGACATAAATCCATAGATCCTCCAGGCGATGCAGGCCGGCGACATAGGGTTGTTGCAGCGGTACAAAGTACTTCCACGGCCAGAATTGGCCGCCATGGGTATGGCCGGACAATTGCAGGTCAAACCCTGCGGCTTCGGCTGCCTGGGCGCTGCGCGGCTGGTGAGCCAGCAGGATCTTGGGCGCGTCTGCGGGTGCGCCGGCAATGGCCGCCTGGGGATCGCTGCGGTGATGGCCATAGAATGCCTCCGCGCTGTAGTCTGTAATCCCGCCCAGCACCAGCGTGGCGCTGTCATGCGTTAGTTGTACATGCTCATTGAGTAACACGCGTATGCCCAGCCGTTCCAGTTCCTGTATCCATTCCAGCGCCCCGGAATAATATTCATGATTGCCAGTCACAAAGAAACTGCCATGACGCGCATTTAACTGTGCCAGCGGTTGCGTATGCTGCGAAAGTTCATGCACACGGCCATCCACCAAATCACCGGTAATGGCCACCAGGTCGGCTTCCAGCGCGTTGACCTGGTTAACGATGCGGCTAAGATATCCTTGCTTGATGGTCGGGCCCACATGAATGTCACTGATCTGTACGATACGGAAGCCATGGAGCCTGGCAGGCAGGTTGCGTAAAGGTATTTCCACACGCACGACGCGCGCCAGCTTACGTGCATTGAAAAAGCCGGCCACACTGATAACCAGCACAACAGCAATGGCGAACAACGCGCTATTCTTTTCCAGTGCCGCAAAATCCACCCGTACCCATGCCAGGGCATGCAGGCCAGCCGTTGCCAGTAGCAATAAATCGCGCAATACCGTCAATACCAGCAGCGAAGAGAAAACGCCCATCATGGTCATGGCGATCCAGCTCCCCGCATCACGCACGGCAGCGTGACGAATGCCGCGTGCCAGTAATGCCATGGGTTGCAGTAGTGCCGATATTCCCAAGAACGTCCAGCCAGCAAACTGTACCCAGCTTGCCCATGGTAGATGACTGATCAGCCGTATGCCGACGTAATAGTGTAAAAGTGCGACCAGTATGGTGACGGTCATCAAGAACCGCAGACGGGGCATGGAATATTTTTCAGGGATGGGGACACGATAGTGGGTAAATGGTGGCACAAGCTGCAGATTCAAGTCATTTGCTAACTATCCGGCTGGTTAAACCACTGGTGATGGTAGTTCTCAAACGCGCGGATGGCACGGGTAGGGCGCAACCGCGTATCCTGCAGGCATTTCTGGCGCCAGTCATCCAGTTGCTCCATACCCAGGTTGACGTGCTCGGCATGCAGCGACGGGAAATCGCCATTGAGTAATTGTGGCAGGTCATGCAAGGCCAGTGTGACCTGGTCGCGGTAATACGCCAGCTTGTGTTCAAACTCGTTATCCAGCCGGCGATAGCGGTGCAGCAGGTATTGCGGAATGCGCGACAGGCGCAGGGCCTGATCCGCTGCTGCTAACCTTGTAATCGCTTTTTCCACGATGGGCGGCTCACATTGCACCACGGGTACCAGGCTTTCTACAATGATTTTTCGATGGATGCGCAGCAACTTCGATGGAGTCGGGATGCCCATTGTTTGCAGATAGGCATCCATCGCCCATTCCGCGGCGGCATGCGTCAGCAGGCTGTCATGCTGCCATTTGGCTTCAAATGTCGGTACAAAATGCTGGTGGGCGACGACATCGCTTAGCAGGTGTACGTTGTAACCTATACCCAGCGCCAATTGCCTTTCATTGCGGGTTTGCAGCAATTGCTGGCCTATGCCCCAGCCGTGGCTATGACTGAAAGTGCGCGAAACAACGGCGAGATCCGGCAGGCATGCCCCGGCCAGCACCAGGGCCGGATAGCGGCGCATGGCACCCAGCCACGGCAATGGCAGTAGAGGCAGGGTTTGCAGCCAGCTATGGGTATAAACCACATGCGAATACAGTCCCCAGGCATGCGCTTCTCCCGGCATGGCCATCAGTAAAAACAGAATGCACGACCACCTGATCATTCGTTTTGGCATGCCCGCACTGTGCGCTGCACACATGACAGCTGCATGATGATTGTATGACGTTGATATGAAAGGAGGTTCCGTCATAAAAGCATCATGCAATATTGTTAAGCTATGTGAGACTGGTTAACAGGAGGCTGATTGAAGCTGAATATGGCATGAAAATATTGATGATTTCAGATGTGTATTTCCCGCGTGTGAACGGCGTTTCAACCAGTATCCGCACTTTTGCCGAAAGCCTGCGCGCTGAAGGGCATAGTGTGCACCTGATTGCACCGCAATATGCATCATCGCCGGATAAAAACCAGGTCGCTGATGAAGCATGGATTACGCGCATTGATGCGCGCAGGATTGTCTTTGATCCCGAAGATTATTTAATGAAGTGGTCTTCGCTCATGGCCTATATCGATACATTGCATCCGGGTGATTACGACCTGGTACATATCCATACCCCGTTTGTGGCGCATTATGCTGGCCTGAAAATCGCCAAAAAGCTGCAAGTACCGGTGGTGGAAACGTATCACACCTTCTTTGAAGACTATATGCACCATTACCTGCCATGGGTACCGCGCAAGCTGGCGGTCAACATTGCACGCTGGGTATCGCACAAGCAATGCCAGCAGGTCGATACGGTGGTGTCGCCTTCGGCACAGATGCGTGATGTATTGCAGCAATATGGCGTGACGACCGCCATCTCGGTGATTCCGACCGGGTTGGATGCTTCCCGCTTTGTTGCCGGTGATGGTATGGCTTTCAGAGAGAAATACGGTATTCCTGCGCAGCGACCCTTGCTGCTGTTTGTGGGTCGCGTGGCTTTTGAAAAGAATATCCAGTTTTTGCTGGAAATGCTGTCACTGGTGATCCAGGATCACCCTGAAGCATTACTGGTGATTACCGGTGAAGGTCCGGCCGAGGCGATGCTGAAGAAAATGGCGCGCGATAAAGGCTTGCAGCAGAATATCATGTTCCTGGGTTACCTGGATCGTAATGTTGGCCTGAATGCCGCTTACCAGGCTGCGGATATTTTTGTGTTTGCCTCCAAGAGCGAAACACAGGGGTTGGTGCTGCTGGAAGCCATGGCGCAAGCGACGCCGGTGGTGGCCATTGCCGAACTGGGGACGGCCTCTATTTTGCGTCAGGAGCAGGGCGCATTGATTGCCGAAGATAATGAATTACACTTTGCCGAGCAGGTGCAAACCCTGCTGATTGACCACCAGTTGCGTGAGCGGGTGGGTAAACAGGGTAAACGGTATGTGGAACAGGTTTGGTCCAGTGAAGCACAGGCAAAGAAACTGCTGGGATGCTATGGGCGTTTAATGCTGGCGTATCTGCCATTGGCCGCTTCTGCGGCTGCGTAATCATATCGGCTGTACACAAGTGCTGTACGGCTAGCGCTTCTCATTGCTAAAACTTTGCGACGGGCTTGCCTCTGTTTTTCACAGTGGCTGGCCAGTTCTGCATTGACCAGGTTGGTTCAATTCAGAATGGTGCAATTAAATCCAGTATTCAATTTCAATTCATTGCACCATTCGATCTGCGCCCAGATAACACTGAGTCCTTATTTAGACAGGTAAGGAATGGTCCCTGCAACATCAGTATCATCTATCAACTGGAAACGGCTTTCAGTGCCGTCTTGTCTGGCTTGGGAGTAGGGTGCATATTCCGGGTCATTGGCAAATGCCAGTGCAGATTCTTTATTTGGAAACTGGATCAATGCAATTAAAGTATTTTCTAGTGGTTTACCTTCAAGCACGTCTATATTGGCACTACGGCTTAAATACTTTCCACCATGTTTTGCAGCAATCAGATGAACATGTTTTGCATATTCAGGAACCCATTGATCATCTTTGATTAAAACATCTGCAATTAGAAATGCTGCCATTTTTTACTCCTCAAATTCTTATTAAAAAATCAGTTCGAGTTTTAAGCTGAACATAGCATCTGAACACGGAAATAACGATATGTTCGCTTAATGGTGTCAGAAGATTCATCTCGAATCGCAATCTACCAAGAATGCCAGTGTTATACAACTACAGGAACTGCAGTTCTGTTCTAAGGATCGCAGGTTATCCCAATAAAAAACGCCACAATTTGTGGCGTTTTTTATTGGGATATTTCACAGCATCAGCCAAATTTACCGGTAATGTAGTCCTCGGTTTCTTTACGGCTGGGCGTAGTGAAAATCTTGTCAGTATCATTGTATTCGATCAGTTCGCCCAGATACATATAGGCGGTGTAATCAGACACGCGCGCTGCCTGCTGCATATTGTGCGTTACCACCAGGATGGTCAGTTTGCTACGCAACTCGACCATCAGCTCTTCAATATTGGCAGTTGCAATTGGGTCTAGCGCAGAAGTCGGCTCGTCGAACAGCATGATTTCCGGATCGGTCGCCAGTGCGCGGGCAATGCATAAACGTTGTTGCTGACCGCCGGACAAATTAAACGCCAGGTCGTGCAGGCGGTCTTTTACTTCATTCCACAAGGCTGCGCCTTTGAGTGCCTCTTCTACCTTGTCATCCATGATGCGCTTGTTGTTTTCGCCACGTACGCGCAGGCCATAAGCCACGTTTTCATAGATGGATTTTGGAAACGGGTTAGGTTTCTGGAACACCATGCTGATGCGCATGCGCACTTCAATCGGGTCTACGCCGGCATCCAGCACATTGGTGTTGTCAGGATGCATCACAATCTGGCCCTGGTATTTGTTGCCTGGATACAGGTCATGCATACGGTTGAAACAGCGCAGGAAGGTGGATTTACCGCAGCCGGAAGGGCCGATCAGCGCAGTGATCTTGTTCTCATACAAAGGCATGGAAATACCTTTGAGTGCACGGGCGCCGTTGCTGTAAAAGAAGTTCAAATCGCGTGCTTCAGCTTTAATTGGGGTCGTTACGTTGGCCATGAAGGTTCCTAAACTTATGCTTGTGTGGCATTACCATTTAATATTTTTACGGATCTTGTAGCGCATCCAGATGGCGGCGCCATTCATCAATAGGGTGACCACGATGATCAGTGCGCCGGTTGCCGCGGCATTGATGTGGAAAGCGTGGTCTGGCCGTGACAGCCAGTTAAACATCTGGATAGGCATCACGGTGAAACCTGAAGACAGCCATTCGAAGTTGAGGAATGGTGGCTCGGCCGTGATCGGTGCCGGTGGCAGGAAGGCGATGAAGGTCAGCGCACCAATGGTGATAATTGGTGCAGTCTCGCCCAGAGCGCGTGACATGCCGATAATCACACCGGTCAGAATACCGCCATAAGAGTATTTGAATACGTGGTCGTAAACCACCTGCCATTTAGTGGCGCCCACGCCGTAGGCGGCTTCGCGGATAGAAACCGGGATGGCACGGATGGCTTCACGTGTCGATACAATCACAATCGGCAGGATCAGCAGTGCCAGGGTCAGGCCAGCGGTGAGTATGCTCTGGCCGAAGCCCAGCATGTAGACAAACAATCCTAATGCCAGCAGGCCGTAAATGATCGAAGGCACCCCCGCCAGGTTGGACACGTTGATTTCAATCAGGTCGGTAAACCAGTTTTTTGGCGCGTATTCTTCCAGGTACAAGCCGGCAGCGACGCCGATAGGTACCGCAGTCACAAAAGTCACCGTCATCACCAGCAGCGAGCCTGTCCAGGCAGACAGCAGGCCGGCGCGGGAAGCATGGCGGGAAGGGAATTCTGTCAGGAAGTCCAGCGTGAATTTGGGATAGCCGTCAGCAATCAGTTGCCAGAACAGCAGCATCAGTGTCACCAGGCCCAGCATCAGGCATAGCAGGCCTAGGCCGGCAAACAGCAGATCATTACGCTTGTGGCGTTTAATCATGGCGCGGACTTCGCCCAGGTTTTCAATGACAGATGCTCTATGTTCCATATGGTGTTCTTCCTGCATTTCCCGGTAGCCCGGCTACCGGCAGTGATTATGATGATCAGTCAGTTAGTCAGTGGCGTATTCCGCGACTTAGTAAGCCTCACGATAGCGTTTGCGTACCCAGTGGCCGATGATGTTGAAGGACAAGGTCAGCAGCATCAGTACCAGGCCAGCCGCAAAAATACTCTGGTAGCCCACGCTGCCGTGTGGCAAATCACCCATCGCGACCTGCACGATATAGGCGGTGATCGTCGCGGCGCTTTCCAGTGGGTTAAAGGTCAGGTTAGGTTGCTGGCCGGCCGCAATGGCCACCACCATGGTTTCGCCCACGGCACGGGAAATGGCCAGGATATAAGCCGCGACAATGCCGGAAATCGCGGCAGGGGTCACGACCTTGATTGCGGTCTGGAAGCGTGTGGCGCCCATGGCATAAGAGCCTTCGCGCATGCTCATGGGCACGGCACGCATGGCATCTTCAGACAGGGAAGCGATATACGGAATAATCATGATGCCCATCACAATGCCGGCACCCAGCATATTGAACGTGGATAAGTCCGGATAAAGGGCTTGCAGCAACGGGGTCACAAAAAACAGGGCAAAATAACCGAATACCACGGTAGGCACACCCACCAGCAATTCAAGAATCGGTTTGATGATTTCACGTGTTTTATGTGAAGCAAATTCGGACAGGAAAATGGCTGAAATAGTGCCGATGGGCACAGCCACTGCCAGTGCAATCGCCGAAGTTGTTAATGTACCGGAAACCAGTGGCAGGATACCATAATGCGCATCTTCAAACAGCGGTGTCCATTCCGTGCCGGTGAGGAACTCCACGATCGAGACGGTTTTAAAGAAACTCAAAGACTCATACAGCAATACCCCGACAATCGCAAATGTGGTGGCCACCGCGACCAGTGCCGCCAGCATCAGGATCACTTCAATCACGCGCTCTTTAACGTTTCGACGGATATTTTTTGCCAGTCTTGGGCTGATGGACAGTTCCACGGGTGCTTGCATTGCTTGAGTCGCCATAGGATTGATAAACTTTCAAAGACCAAGATAATTTTGATCTGCCAGGGAAGAATTCTAGCGGATAATTCGTGATACAGACCGGATTGTGACGAAAAAAGGGGCTGGTTCCAGCCCCTTTCATCATTACTTGATACGGGACAGCAAGTCAGTGATCTTGATGCCAATTTCAGGAGAGCCATTGAAGCCGGTGCCTGGTTTCAGGGATTTGAAGTGGGCTTTTACCGCTTCGTAATCATTTTTTGGCAGTGGTACATATTTCACTTCTTTCACCAGTTCCGGTGCATTGTCCAGGTAGAAGTTCACGAATGCTTTTACTTCAGGTTTGAACGCAGCGGCAGTCGCGTTCACATAAATGAAGATCGGGCGGGACAGTGGCTGGTAAGTCCCATCCATCACCGTCGCTTCGGAAGGCAGGACAGGTTTTGCGCCCTCTTTGGCCATGATAGGCACGGCTTTCAGTTTATCGGTATTTTCCAGGTAGTAAGCCAGGCCGAAGTAGCCCATGCCGCCTACGTTACCTGCCACGCCTTGCACCAGCACGTTGTCATCTTCAGATGGCGTGTAATCTGTACGGCTGGCCTGGGCTTTGCCGTTAACTGCTTCGGTGAAGTAGTCAAATGTACCGGAAGCGGTACCTGGGCCATACAGGTTGATAGGCTTGTCAGGGAAAGCGGCGTTCACTTGTTTCCAGCTTTTCACTTTGGAGCCTGGCTCCCAGATTTTTTTCAGGTCTGCCACCGTGATTTGTTTCAGCCAGTCATTCTTGCCATTGACGACCACCGTCAAGGCATCATAAGCGATTGGCAATTCAATGTATTGCACGCCAGCTTCTTTACAGGCGTCGATCTCTTTTTGTGAAATCGGGCGGGAAGCATCTGAAATATCGGTTTCACCACGGCAGAATTTTTTGAAACCACCACCAGTACCGGACTCACCTACGGTCACTTTCACGCCTTTGGCACGCTGGAACTCTTCAGCGACCGCTTCGGTAATAGGGTAGACAGTGCTTGAGCCGTCAATCTTGATGATTTTGTCCGCTGCTGTTGCCATGTGAGAAAAGCTGAATGCCTGCACAATCAGCGACGCCATCAAAGTATTGCGGAACAACTGGGTTTTCATTGGATACACTCCTGTGTGTGGTTGTTGTTTGTTGCGATGCTGGCAATCATAGAAACTCAATATGACAGAAATGTGACAAAAAATAAAAAAGGCGCATTACGCGCCTCTTTTATTGTCATTCTGTTCTATAAAATACTCTCGCCTACGTGGTAGGCAATGGCTGCCATGATGGCAGAGCAGGGAATGGTTAATACCCAGGCCCAGACAATGCGTGATGCCAGGCCCCAGCGTACAGCCGTCATGCGGCGGGATAAGCCGACGCCGACAATGCCCCCGGTAATAGTATGTGTCGTGGATACCGGGATGCCCAGGCTGGTAGCCAGGAACAAGGCGATTGAGCCGGATGTTTGGGCTGCAAAGCCACCCGTCGGGCGGATTTTGGTAATGCCCATGCCCATGGTACGTACAATGCGCCAGCCGCCGAACAAGGTACCCAGCCCCATGGCCAGCTGGCAGGCAATCACTACCCAGAATGGCACATGGAAGTCGCCATGCAGATAGCCATTGGCAAACAGTAATACCGTGATGATGCCCATGGTTTTTTGTGCGTCATTGGCGCCGTGGCCCAGGCTGAATAGGGAGGAGGAGATGAATTGCAGTTTGTTGAAGCGGCTTTCGATTTTATAGGGTGAGGATTTGCGGAATATCCACATAATGCCAATCGATATCAGCAGGGCAAGTACCATGCCGAACAGTGGCGACAGGATAATGGCAAGGCCGGTACTGATCAGCTTGCTGCCGAAAATCACCCCTTTGGTACCCGAGTGCGCCATGCCGGCACCGATCAGGCCGCCGATCAATGCGTGCGAGGAGGAAGAGGGAATACCAAACCACCAGGTAATCACGTTCCAGGCGATTGCCCCGAACAGTGCGCCAAACACAATCGTATTGTTGACGATAGCGGGATCAATAATGCCTTTCCCCACGGTGTCGGCCACATGTAGGCCAAAGAACAGGAAGGCCACACAGTTAAAAAATGCCGCCCAAATGACGGCGGCCTGTGGTGTCAGTAAACGGGTGGATACCATGAGCGCAATCGAATTGGCCGCATCATGAAAGCCGTTCATAAAGTCAAAAATCAGGGCGACAAACACCAGCACCGCCATGACCAAAATCACATGATCCATCATGGTGTCCTAGATGCGTTCCAGTACAACACCATGCATGACATCTGCCACATCCTCGCAGCTATCGACCGCTTCTTCAAACAGGTCATACAGTTGCTTGGAGCGGATCAGGGTGCGTGCATCATGGTCTTCTTCAAACAGCCTGTGCATGCCGGAGCGCATGATATGGTCCGCTTCCCCCTCAATCTTGCTGATCTCTTCACAGGTACGCAGAATACGTTCGGCATTCTTCATGTCGGACAGCATGGCCACCGCATCCCGCACTTTTTCAGCGGCACGTAACAGAATCTGCGCCAGCGCGACCATTTCCGGGGTGAATTTGGTGTGGCCATAGATTTCGGCACTTTGCGGAATGGCTTCCATGTAGTCGATGATATCGTCCAGCGCCATGGCCAGTTCGCGGATTTCGCGGCGATCAAACGGGGTGATAAAGGTTTTATGCAGGGAGAGCAGGATTTCTTTGGTGTATTCGTCAGCTTCGGATTCGATTTTGCGTATGTCGGCAAAATGCTTCTGGAAATCTGCCTGGTCGACGACGGCTGCCATTAAGGCCAGGACTTTGGAGCCACGCACTGCACAGTCGGCTAAACGGTTGAACAGCACAAAGTAATTATCATTTTTGGGGCTGATTGCAGCCATAATGCGGCCGAAGGTGGCATGCGCCATTGAGAACTCCCTATCCTGTTCAAAGTTTTGTGACGGCAATTTTACTATTTTGTGACAGTTTTTGTGACAAAAATATGAATTCTTTACCAAAACCAATCCGCAAGGCAGGCCTGAATCCCGCGTCCAGCTGCGGTATAATGCGCATTTTTACCTACGCCGAAACGAAGATGGAAGCCGAACACCTCAATAGTATTGCCAACGCCCTGAGCGACCTGACCCAACGTTATCACGCACTCCGGGGGTATCTTTGACTACGAAAACAAGCAGCAGCGTTTAGAAGAAGTCAACGGTCTGCTGGAAGATCCTAAAGTTTGGGATAATGCAGAAAAGGCCCAAAATCTGGGTAAAGAAAAACGCATGCTGGAAGGCGTCGTCATGACGCTGGATGATGTGTATCAATCATTGTCAGATAGCCGTGAATTGTTTGAAATGGCGCGCGAAGAGAATGATGATGACACACTATTAAGCGTTGAGGCCGATACGCAAAAGATAGAGAAGATCGTGGCTGAGATGGAGTTCAAGCGCATGTTCTCGCAGCCTATGGATGCGAATAACTGCTTTATCGAATTTCAGTCCGGTAGTGGCGGGACCGAGGCGCAAGACTGGGCCGGTATGTTACTGCGTATGTATTTGCGCTACGTAGAGCGTAAAGGTTTCAAAGTCGAAGTGCTCGAAGAGTCTGAAGGCGATATCGCCGGTATTAAAGGCGCATCCATCAAGGTCAGTGGCGATTATGCTTTTGGTACCTTGCGTACTGAAAGTGGCGTACATCGATTGGTGCGTAAATCTCCCTTTGATGCCAACTCCAAACGCCACACCAGTTTTGCCAGCGTGCAGATTTTCCCGGAAGTGGATGATTCGATTGAAATTGAAATTAACCCGGCGGATTTGCGCATTGATACTTACCGGGCTAGTGGTGCCGGTGGTCAGCACATTAACAAAACTGACTCTGCGGTGCGTATTACCCACTTGCCGACTGGCGTAGTCGTGCAGTGTCAGAATGACCGTTCACAACATCGCAACAAGGAAGAGGCGATGAATATGCTGAAAGGTGCGTTGTATAACCTGGAACTCAGCAAGCGCAACGAAGAGAAACAAGCGCTGGAAGATGCCAAAACCGATATCGGCTGGGGACACCAGATTCGCAGTTACGTGCTGGATCAAGGCCGTATCAAGGACTTGCGCACCAATGTTGAAATCGGCAATACGCAAGGTGTGCTGGATGGCGACCTGGACCCATTTATTATGGAAAGCCTGAAGCAGGGGTTGTAAGGATGGCGGAAGCGGATGAGGTGAATGCTTTTGACGAGTTCTTAAAGCCGGGTATCCATGCGCGCGATATCGATGCATTATTTCCTTTGCTGCAATCTGCGCATGTCATACAAGCACTCATTGCACTGTTCCGTGGTGGTCGTGAAGAGGTGATGATCCGGCTGGCGGTACTGCGGGAGATAGCAGCACGCGCGGATGCCACAGAGTGGACACCGCAGCAATTGCAGGCACAACTCAGCTTTATTGATGGCACCAAGCTGGAAACGGTGTTAAAGCGGTTGCGTGACCATGATTTGCTGTTGTGGGATGCCAGTCACCGCTGGTACCAGCTTTCCCATACGGCACGCATGATATTGTCCTCCTTGTCTAACATGCTCAGCTTCAGTGCTGACGATGATGAGCTGGGCTTTTTGTTTTCACAAGTGGCGGCCGGCGGTGCGGTTGGGCAGCTCAATTCAGAAACACTCACCAATTTGCTGGCTCGCCTGTCCGAGCTGGAATCATATTTTTCAATGGCAGTGCAGTCCGGTTCCGAATTCAGGCTAAAAGCGGCCCAGAGCCGCTTAGTGGCTGCGCAGAAGTGGATGGAAAAGGGCACAGAAGTCCTGAAAAGCCTGTCAGAGAATGGTTTTGCAGATGATGCCAGTTGGCGGATTGCGCAGAAAATAGGCGATAGCCAGTCACGCATGATGCGCATGAGTTCTGTATTCCAGAATGAGCTGGCCAAAATTGCCCGCCAGCGCGTGATGCTGTCCGAGGGGGGCTTGAGTTCCTCGGAACTGGCTGCATGGCTGGCGGTACAACCGGTGGACAAGCTGGTTGAGTTAGGTGCTGATCTTGCCCAGGTGCCTGAGCCGCTATTTGTGTTGCCGGATGTGATGCTGGATATTGCAGAAGCATTCCTGGAGCGTGACATCGCAGACAAGAAGGTATCCACCATGCCATCACCGGTGGAGGTCGAACAGGCGCAAGAAGTGCCATTCACCTATCCGCCACAGTTACAAAGCCTGAATAATATGTTGTCACGCATTACTGCCAACGTGGCATTGGCCGATCTTGTCGTTGGCAGCGATTTTAGTGCGGCCTCGTATCGTTACTCCCTGCTGACCTTTTTGGGTGAAACCAATGTCGATGCTGACCTGGCGGCATTGGCAGGCCAGCCGGTCCGTATGCAATATGAAGACACCGATCACTTGCAGCCTATTGACCAGAACGAAGTTGCCAGCATCACCGCGGGTAGTTTGCAACCATTAGAAAGCCCACAAGATGGAATTTAATTCACGGCAATTTACCGCCAGGCTGATTGCCAGCCGTTTTTTATCGCGTGAAGATGATATGGTGCGCCGCCTGCTGGTGGATTTAAGCTTCAGGCAAGAGGTGGAAACCAGTTTGGCAGCCTGCGGCCTGCGCTTGCTGGATCATCCGTTTGCTGCCCATGTGGCTGTGGCATTGCAACGTGAAACCGAAGGTAGTGTGTTTGATGATGGTGAGCAATGGCAAGCCAGTAATTTAAATTTAAGGGGCTTGTCCAAAGATGCCATGGCTTTGCTTGTGGTGTTATGGGCTTTGATTATTTTGCCCAAGCGCGAACGTCAACTGGGGCGTGAGCGCCAGGAAGAGCAAAGTGATCTGTTCGGTAGTTTTATCAAGGCCGTCGGCGAAGATGTGTCGCGCGGCATTGCTGAAAATGTATTGATGACCGATTTCGGCAAGTTGCTGGGAGGGAAGGGGCGCATCAGTATTAACTTGGGTATATTAAGCCGCCTGGATTTAATTGAGCGCAGAAATAAAGTGATATGTGAAGGTCCTTTGCTGGACCTGGTGTTTGATTACGCCGAAATGGCGCCCCGGATTATTCATGGGGCCATGGGCGATTTAATCCGCACCCAGCTCGGTGCACCCCCCGTACAAGACGAAGCGGATGAAGAGCAAGAGACAGGGGATGTAAGCGATGTTTAGGTTGACCAATCTGGAAGTCGTCAATTGGGATTACTGGCAGCGCTTTACGGTCCCACTGGATGCGTCTATCGTCACCATCGTCGGCCCCAATGGCTCGGGCAAAACCACTTTGCTGGATGCCTTGCGTACCTTGCTCGCGCTGGATTGCTCCAAAAAGCGTGATTACAAACGTTATGTACGCCGTAACGGCGAGAGCTTTGCCTGGTTGCGGGGTGTGGTGGACAATAGCCGCCCCATCAACAGCAGCAAACGCCCGTTTGGCATTCTTTATAACAACGACCAGATCACGCTAGCCTGTCGTATCGACAAAAAAGGCGGCGATTGGGAGCGTAAATACTGGATCGCCGAAGGCGAAGTCGCGATCGAGCAGATTGAAGCCCAGGGCCAGATGTTTGGTGTCAAGGATTTTCAACGCCAATTGCATGCGGCAGGACTGTCTCCCGCCATCGCCAAAGTGCTGTCGCTTGAGCAGGGGCAAACCGACAAGTTATGCGAGCTTTCAGAGCGGGAACTGCTGAAGCTGGTATTTGAGGTGTTCGGCGATGAAGAAGTGCTGACCCGTTATCAGGAAGCGCGCCATCATCAAGAACAAACCGTGCGTGAGTTACAGGACACTGAAAACAATCTCAGGGCGCAAGAAAATCATCTGCAAGCCATGGAAACGCGCGTGAACCGCTATCTGGAGTGGCAAAACCTGAATCAGGAGCGGACGCTGTTAATCAGCGAGTTTAAGCCACGCCTGGCGTTTTATACCCTGAGTGAAGAGGCTGAGCGCGCCAGAAATACACTTAAAGCCTCCAGGCGGGACCTATTGCTGAAGCGGCAGGAGCGTATTGCCCACATACAGCAGCAATCGCAAAAACAGCAGGAAATGGCCAGCCTGGTGACGCGTAAAGAGCTTGCTGATACCCTGGAAACCAAGGTCAATCAGCAGCTTAACCACATCAATGAAGAAATTGGTGGCTGGAAAAAGGTGGTTGAGCAACAAGACCTGCTGTTAAAACAGGCGGGTGAAGCCGGTGCGGATAGTGCGGAAGAGGCGGTAAAGCTGAATGCACTGGAGGCTAAACGGGAGGCGTTGCGCCAGCAGCTGGTGGCTATCAATACACAGGAAACCCAACTCAAGGATACGTTGGAAAACCTGGCGAGTGGTAAGCGTGCCGAGCCGATGGATGTTGCCAATTTCAGGTCTGCGTTGGACAAGGCAGGCATAGGCCATGATTTACTGACCGACCTGGTTGAAATTACCGATACGCGCTGGCAGGCGGCCGTAGAAGCCGTACTGGCATCGTCTGCCCACATCGTGTTGCTCGCCGATAAAAAAGATGAAGCGCGGGCATTAAGCCTGGGCGAGCAACTCAAATATCGCCATTACATTGTCCCGGAGCGCGCACAGCCGCCGTTAGCTCCGAAGGGCTCGCTACTGGAAGTCGTCAAATTCTCCCGCGATGTGCCCGAGTGGGTTTCGCGCGTGCTGGCAGGGATCACGCGGGTGGAGGATGCGAATGCCGGGGCCAGCTTGCCGCGCAATCAGGACTGGGTAACCCGGCAAGGCTATTTGCGGGAGCGGCGAGGAGCTCGTTTTGCTGCGCCGGAGCAGCCACGTTTTGGCCGCGCACGCCTGGAGGCTTTGCGTACACAGTTGGCCGAGATAGAAAGACAGTCACGCGATCTGCTGGATCGTTTGAAACCGGTCAATGCCGACATTCAGGTGATTAAGGCGCGCCTGGCCGGGGTCAATGCCACCATGCAACTCGCCAGCCGCAGCGCCGAGTTTGCGGAAGCACGTGCACAATACGATATCTTGGTGGCGCAACGGCGTGAAATCGGTGAGCAGTCCTACGAGGCGACCGAAGCGCGAAAGGCGTTAGAAAAACAGCTGAGTGATGCCAGAACCGAGCAGTTGGGCTATACAACCAGGCTGAAAGAACTGGACCGTGACATCGCTGAGAAGGAAAATCACGACGGTCGTGCTGAGCAGGCCAGGCGTTTAATCCGTTTGCGGCATGATAAACGCCAACTGCCGCTGACCTGGCAGGATGCCAATAGCAATAAACAGCTGGCGGAAAAATGGGAGAGCGTAAAGCTCATCGAGATTAAAGCAGAAGAAATTGAGCGCCGCTTTGAAACAGAATCGTGGGAGAAAGATGATTCTGTGGTTGTGTTACGTAACAAAATCAAAGCAGATTATGAAGCGCAAAGCCAGGACCTGGACAATCGCCGCTACGCCAATGAGATGGCGAGCAAGCAAACCGATGCAGCTCGCAAGCAGTATGTGGATGTGCTGAAACACACGGTCGGGCGCTATACCAAAAACCTCAAGGTACTGGGCGACATGGCCGGCATCGCGGTGGAACACGAAGCCGTGATGTTTTCGGCGGATGATGTCAGCCTGTCGCAAGCGGGGCTGGTGGTGCGTTTCGGTTTTGATGACAAAGGCCTGGCCGGCATGAATGATGGCGATGCCTCAGGCGGCCAGCAAGTGATGAAGTCACTCATTTTACTGGTTGGCCTGATGATGGAAGATTCGCGCCCTGGTGGTTTTGTTTTTATTGATGAGCCATTTGCACACCTGGATATTTTCAATATCAAGCGTGTGGCAAGCTTTTTGCAGGCCACCAAGGCGCAATACCTGCTCACGACCCCTGTCACGCACAATGTGAATGTGTATGACCCTTCCATGCTCACACTGGTGACAAGAAAAAAAGAACCAGAAACGCACTGGGCACCACGGGTAGGTGTGCTGGTGCGCCAGCAGTCATAGCCCATGGCTGTCATCGTTGAGCATCTCGACAAATCGCGTTTACCTAAAAAGCGTAAGCGTTATGAGGATGCTGCTCCTGGGCCGCTCGCTACCCTGCCTGCCGAGTGGCGTGATTTACTCGCGCAATGGCTGAAGCTGGGCGGTAACAGCCGTTGGGATACCTTGATCAAAAAAGCCGGCCTGGCGCAGAAAGGGATGGCCGAGACCTTATTGGACTGGCTGTTGAATCACGGCTGGGCGGTGGTATATGAAGAGCGCAGGCACGGTGAATGGTGGCCTTGCCGGGTGGTGTTGCAGCAGCAAAAAATCATGCGTCAGCAACTCGGTTTGCCAGATGATGAAGCGCTTGCCAGGCAATGGCAAAGCTTGCTTGCGGGCCTGATGATTGCCGCTGAAGCAAATCCGGACTTGCAGCCAGCATTGGATCACCTGGATAGCATGCCAGTCAGCCGGGCCATCGCACGTGGTGAATTGATTCAATCTTTAATACGCTGGAAAGCAGACCAGCGTACCGGCAGTTACCGTGATTTTTCACTTTTTGCCAGAGATGCAACCAAGACCATTTCCAGTAGCGAGTGGCAATGGCTGGAATCCAGCCTGGACCTGGCAAACTATGGCATACAGCCGCATACGCAACTATTATATATTTCTGCCGACTTGACGCTCACGGGTGCTGCCGGTAGTCTGATGCTGGCTCAGGCGCAGCCGTTTGCGGCATTTACCCCCGCCAGCATATTACAGTTGACGCAAGTGCAGGCCGCACAACCTTTGCAGCAATGGATTTGTGTGGAAAACCTGACCAGTTTTGAGCGTACCGCTGCGAAGCGTCAACCTGACACCGCCGTGCTATGGTTGCCCGGCTTCCCACCCGGCTGGTGGCAGCAATCCGTTTCACATTTGCTGCAACACTGCCCTGCGCCACTGCTGGTCGCGTGCGACCCTGACCCGGCAGGCATCAGGATTGCGCAGATAGCGATTGACCTCTGGCGATCACATGGATTACCTGCACAGCCATGGCGTATGCAGGTGGATGACTTGAATCATTGCAAACAGCAACTGCCATTAACCGATTTAGATCGTCAACAATTAGTGTCAATCACGCAGCAATCTGACCTTCATCCAGACTTAGCCATGCTTGCCCGCTTTATGCAGCAACATCAATACAAAGCTGAGCAAGAGTCTTATCTATGATTACAGGATTTCGGACTTAAGTCTTGCCCTGATCATCGACATACACCCAGCGCGCATCCACCTTTTTAAAGCGGCTATGCTCTGTTAATTGCGCTTTCTTCTGTTGGCCATTCTGGAAGCTTGCTACAAACTTCACGAAAGCCGTCTCGGCATCCACTTGTTCGTGCGACAACACTTGCAGCTTTAACCATTTAATACCACTGAGGTCCTCTTGCGTGAGGGTAGCCGGGCGTGTATCGACATGCCAGGTTTGCAAAATGTAGGCTGGCAATTTAAGCGCATAAGCACTATAGCGTGAGCGCATCAGGCGTTCGGCATCGGGTGCGGCAAGCCCATCATGCAAAGGCTGGCAGCAGCCGGCATAGGTTTTTCCGCTATAACAGGGGCAGGCGTTTTTCATGGCTTAAAACAATTCCGCTTGTGCTGCAGGCGGTGCAGCCAGCAGTTGATCGATATCAATCTCAAAAATACCCAGCTTGCCAGCGCATGGCATCAGCGGTAACGGCGTCGCCTGCGCAAATAAAAAACCGTAATACGCCTGATGCACCCCACCAAAATGCGCGCGTTGTTCGCGGCTGATGCCAGCAGGTAATTCGCCGGGCTTGCTGCATAACACTAGCTTGGCAATGCCAATTACACCGCCATACGCCAGTTTGTCCCTGTCCGGGATAGGGACGTCAGTATGGGCTTTGATGTACTGGTAATACTCCTCATACAGGCCTTTGCTGGCGTGAATAAGCATGGGGCCGCGATATTGCGTGCCCCAGCTGCGGTCGTCTACCAGTAAATAGCCGTTCGCAATCAGCCAGGCAAACGGTTGCTTGAACGATAAGGCTTTGATCAGCCCTGACAGGTGGCCAGGCTGCGCTAGCGTTGACATGGTCTGGCCGTCACTGCCTCAGTTTAGGCAATTTCCCGTGTTTCCATAAACTGGATATCCGGGTAACGTTCCTGCGCCATTTGCAGGTTGACGCGGTTAGGCGCCAGGTAAACGTAATCATCAGCACTATCCAGCCCGACGTTAAAGCCGTATTTATCGGCAATGGCTTTCAGGTCAGCGTCAGAGCCCTTGAGCCAGCGCGCAGTGTAGCAATCATAGGGCTCAAACACCATATCGACGCCATATTCGTGTTCCAGGCGATGCGCCACCACGTCGAACTGCAGCATGCCCACTGCGCCAAGAATCAGGTCGTTAGACAGCAGCGGGCGAAACAGTTGTGCCGCGCCTTCCTCGGATAATTGCTTGAGGCCGATCTGCAATTGCTTCATTTTCATCGGGTTTTTAATGCGAGCACGGCGGAAAAACTCCGGTGCAAATGAGGGAATACCGATAAATTTGAGCGCTTCGTTTTCAGTAAACGTGTCACCTAATTTAATCGTACCGTGGTTGGGGATGCCGATAATGTCACCGGAATAAGCCTCATCCATAATGGTACGGTCCTGCGCCATAAAAGTAATAGCGTTGTTAACGTTGAGCATTTTGCCGGAAGCCACTTGCTTGATCTTCATACCGCGTTCAAAGCGGCCGGAACAGACGCGCAGGAACGCAATTCGGTCGCGGTGTTTCGGGTCCATATTGGCCTGGATCTTGAACACAAAGCCGGCGAATTTTTCTTCATTAGCCGCCACTGAACGTGTGGCGGTATTGCGCGCTTGTGGCGGTGGTGATAAATCCACCACGGCGTCGAGTAGGGATTGCACGCCAAAGTTATTCACGGCAGAGCCGAAAAACACCGGTGTCTGCTTGCCACTTAAATAGCGTTCTTGATTGAACTCATTGGAGGCACCGCGCACCAGTTCAATATCCACACGCAACTCTTCAGCCTGGTAGCCAATCAGTTCATCCAGGCGTGGATTATCCAGGCCCTGAATGGTTTCAGACGTGCCTTTTTCCGCCCGTGGATCAAAGAACAGAATGCTGTCAGTCACCAGGTTGTAGACACCACGAAAAGTCTTGCCCATGCCGATTGGCCAGGTCATGGGTGCGCATTCCATGCCTAATGTGGTTTCGATTTCGTCCAGTAATTCAATCGGTGCCCGGCTTTCGCGATCCAGCTTGTTAATAAAGGTGATAATCGGCGTGTCGCGCATACGGCAGACGTTAAGCAGCTTGATGGTTTGCGCTTCCACACCGTTGACCGAGTCAATCACCATCACAGCCGAATCCACCGCGGTCAGTGTGCGGTAGGTATCTTCGGAGAAGTCATCGTGGCCGGGCGTGTCGAGCAGGTTGATCATGTGCTCACGGTAGGGGAACTGCATCACGGAGGAAGTCACAGAAATGCCGCGCTGCTTTTCCAGCTCCATCCAGTCTGATGTGGCATGGCGCGCAGCTTTACGGCCGCGTACTTCACCGGCGACCTGGATCGCGCCACCGAACCATAACAGTTTTTCTGTCAGGGTGGTTTTACCCGCATCCGGGTGCGAAATAATGGCAAAGGTGCGACGGCGGGAAACTTCTTGCTGCAGGCTGGACATGAAAAAATAGCGCTTTGGGAAAAAGCGCTATTTTAACCCAGATTTGACATTGGGCCTCACCAGGCCCTGGCCGGATTATTTTCGCATCAGGAAGAGGGCCACTGCGGCGAAAACAATCAGGATAATCAAGCCTTCCATCGTAAGGTTACCTGAGGGCAATGATTAACTGACCGCCTGTTTCAGCTGGTCCAGGATGGCAGGGTTATCCAGCGTCGAAATGTCGGAGGAAATTTCTTCGCCTTTTGCCAGGCTGCGCAACAAGCGGCGCATAATCTTGCCGGAGCGGGTTTTGGGCAGGTTGTCACCAAAACGGATTTCATCCGGTTTGGCAATCGGGCCGATTTCCTTGCCTACCCATTCACGTAACTCTGTGACAATTTTTTTAGCTTCCTCACCTTCAGGGCGCTTGCCTTTGAGGACGACATAGGCCACCACAGATTCCCCCTTGATCGGGTGCGGCCTACCCACAACCGCAGATTCGGCCACCAGGTGATTAGCTCCCAGTGCCGACTCGATTTCCATGGTGCCCAGGCGGTGACCGGAAACGTTCAGCACATCGTCAATACGCCCCATGATGGTGAAGTTACCAGTGGTGGCATCACGGACGGCGCCATCACCGGCCAGGTAAATGTTTCCACCCAGCTCGGCCGGGTAGTAACTGGCGATAAAGCGCTCAGGATCGTTGTAAATGGTACGTATCATGGAGGGCCATGGTTTCTTGATCACCAGCAAGCCACCAGTGCCCCATGGGATTTCTTTACCGGTTTCATCCACGACATCAATGTCTATGCCGGGGAAGGGCAGCGTACAGGAACCCGGTACCAGTTTGGTCGCGCCAGGCAGGGGCGTGATCACATGGCCGCCGGTTTCGGTTTGCCAGAAGGTGTCTACAATCGGGCAGCGGCTGCCACCAACCTGCTCGTACCACATCCAGGCTTCCGGATTGATGGGTTCGCCCACCGTTCCCAGCAAGCGCAGGCTGGATAAATCGAAGTGGTTAGGGTGGGTAGTGAAATCGGTTTCCCCGGCTTTGATCAGCGAACGAATCGCGGTCGGTGCGGTATAGAAAATGCTGACTTTGTGACGCTGGATCATTTCCCAGAAGCGGCCAGCATTCGGGAAAGTCGGGATGCCTTCAAATACGATTTGGGTGGCACCGATGGCAAGCGGGCCATAGGTGACATAGCTGTGGCCTGTAATCCAGCCTACGTCTGCCGTACACCAGTAGATATCGTCGGGCTTGATGTCAAAGGTCCAGCGCATGGTATTCATGGCATGCAGCAGGTAACCGGCGGAGCTGTGCTGTACGCCCTTGGGCTTGCCGGTAGAGCCGGAAGTATAGAGCAGGAATAACGGGTGCTCGGCCTCCACCATGACAGGCGCGCATTCGTCAGCCTTGCCGGCAATCAGGTCATGCCACCAGATGCATTTGTCGTTCCAGGTAATCTCCTGGCCGGTTTTCTTGAACACCACAATATTACGGATGCTGTCGCAGCCACCCATGGCAATGCCGTCATCCACCGCCTGCTTCAATGGCAGGGTTTTGCCGCCGCGATGCTGGCCGTCTGATGTGATGACTGCTACCGCGCCCGCATCAATAATGCGTTCATTCAGGCTCTTGGCCGAAAAGCCGCCGAAGACGACGGAATGGATAATGCCCAGGCGTGCGCAGGCCTGCATGGCGACGATGGCTTCAATGCCCATGGGCAGGTAAATAATGACGCGGTCACCTTTGACCAGGTTCAATGATTTCAGGCCATTGGCAAACTGGCAAACCTGGTGGTAGAGCGCTTTGTAAGTGACATTCTTGACGTCGCCGTTATCGGCTTCAAAAATAATGGCGGTTTTGTTGGGGATGGTTTGCAGGTGCTTGTCGAGGCAGTTGGCGGAGACGTTCAGCTCGCCATCTTCAAACCACTTGTAGAACGGCGCATTGTCCTGGTTCAGCGTTTTGGTGAATGGCTTGTGCCAGATCAATAACTCGCGCGCCAGTCTGGCCCAAAATCCTTCGTAATCCTGCAATGCTTCTGTATGCAGGCGCTGGTATTCCTCCATGCTGCCCACTGCTGCCTGGCTGGAAAAATCCTTGCCTGGTGCAAATACACGGCGTTCATGAAGTACAGATTCGATAGACATAGCGTCCCCCAAAAATCAATGTCAAAAAATGAAAGTGTGAGCGAACCTCAGGTATTATTGTTTTGGTTCTGATTGACAAACTCTCCGAGCACACAACTCATTACAAGAGCAAAAACTCATGCAACAGCTTGCCCAAATTCTAACAGAAAAGCAGGTCCCGTCTACAGAAGCGGCGTATTTGCACCATGCTGCGGAGTGCAGCCCGTTTTTTGCCAGATTCGTCACAAAAAATACAGATTTTCTGACTGATTTGTTAGACAACTTATATAAGACATATAAGACTGAAGACGTTAACACTTTGTTTTTATATGAAAAAAATATTGAAGAGTCTGTTTTTTTGCAACAAATCCGGCTGATCCGGCAACGCTTGATAGCGCATATAATCGTTCGCGACCTCAATGGCCTGGCGGACTTTGCCGAAGTGGTCGAGACCACCAGCGCGCTGGCAGAGTCTGCGATTACGGCCGCGGCCGATTTTTATCATGCACGCCTGGCGGATACTTACGGAATGCCGCGCGATGCCAGCGGGCAAGCACAGCGACTGATTGTGGTAGGCATGGGTAAACTGGGCGGGCGCGAACTCAACGTGTCTTCCGATATTGACCTGATTTTTGCCTATGAGCAGGAAGGCGTGACCGATGGTGAAAAATCCATCAGTAACCAGGACTTTTTTACGCGGTTAGGTAAAAAAATCATTGCAGCGCTGGATGAAGTGACGGCGGATGGGTTTGTCTTCCGCGTGGATATGCGGTTGCGCCCGTTTGGTTCAGAGGGCGCGCTGGTTTGCAACCTGGATGCGCTGGAGGATTACTACCAGAACTATGGCCGCGAGTGGGAGCGTTACGCCTGGATTAAAGGCCGCGTGGTTTACGGCCCCGCTGACGCACTAAACCGGCTGATCCGGCCATTTGTGTTCCGCAAGTACCTGGATTTCAATGCGTATGCGTCCATGCGTGACTTGAAAACGCAGATTCAGCGTGATGTGGTGCAGCGCCGCATGTCAGACAATATCAAGCTTGGCCGTGGTGGGATCCGCGAAGTCGAGTTTATTGCACAGGTGTTCCAGCTGATCCGCGGCGGGAAACTGCCGGATTTGCAAATCAAGCCGACCCTGGCAGTGCTGGCGCGCCTGGCGGAGCGCGATATATTACCGGCAGCGGATGTGGCTGCGCTGCAGGAAAGCTATATTTACCTGCGTAATCTGGAGCATCGGCTGATGTATATCGATGACCAGCAAACACAGGATCTGCCTGGTTCCGAAACCTATCGTCGTTACCTGCTCGGCATGCTCAAGCATGCGGACTGGGATAGTTTTATCCTGGAGCTTAACCGGCATCGCGACCGTGTGCAGCGCTTCTTTGATGATACGTTCAGAGACGAGCAAAATCAGGATATGCAGCAGGAAGCGACTATCTGGCAGGGCACCACGCCTGAGGCGGAAGGAGCGCAATGGCTGCAGCAGCAAGGCTATACCCGGCCTGTTGATATGTGGCAGCTATTGCAACATACCCGCACCAGCCAGAAATTCCAGCAGTTACCGGAACAAAGCAGGCGCCGCCTGGATCAGCTGATTCCCTTGCTGTTGCGCGAGGCGGCACAACAACAAAGCACCACCCCTGATACCGCGCTGATACGCACGCTGGACCTGCTGGAAAGTATCTGCCGCCGTGCCAGTTACCTGGCCTTGCTGGCCGAATTCCCCGATGCCCTGGCCCTGATTGTCAAGTTATGTGCCGCCAGCCCGTGGATTGCACAGTATGTGTCCGCCCATCCTGTATTGCTGGATGAGTTGCTGAACAAGCAAACCTTGTTCAGGCGGCTGGATGCCGTGCAGTTAAAAGCCGAACTGACCCAGCATATGGCGCATTTGGCTGGCGATGTTGAAGCGCAGATGGATGCCATGCGCCATTTCAAGCATGCCAATATCCTGAAAATTGCTGCACAGGACCTCATGACTGCCTTGCCACTGGAGGCGATCTCGGATGATTTGAGTGCGCTGGCAGACGTGATTCTGCAGGTAAGCCTGGCCACGGTTTGGCAGAACCTGCCATCGAGGCACAGGCAAACACCGCAGTTTGCCGTGATTGGCTATGGCAAACTGGGCGGTAAGGAGCTGGGTTATTTATCTGACCTGGATATTATCTTTTTGTATGACGATGATGCCGATCAGGCACAAGAAGTGTATGCAAAATATGCACAGCGGTTGAATACCTGGTTTAACACGCTGACCAATGCCGGCTTGCTGTATGAAACCGATTTGCAGTTACGTCCGGATGGAAGTAGTGGTTTGCTGGTCAGCAGCATCCATGCATTTGGTGACTACCAGAGAAACAAGGCCTGGGTATGGGAGCACCAGGCCATTACCCGCGCACGCTTTGTGGCAGGTGATGCGCTAGTAGGCGAGCAGTTTGAACGTATCCGCCTGGAAGTGATGCAATCAAAGCGCCAGTCGGCCGATCTCCGGCCACAGATTGTGGAAATGCGCCAGAAAATGCGTGCGTCCCACCGGTTAGACCCTGCGCTATTTGACCTCAAGCATGAAGCGGGCGGCATTATCGATGTGGAATTTATTGTGCAGTATCTGGTGTTGTTGCATGCGGCAGATGATGTAGCGTTAACAGCCAATGCCGGCAACATTGCCTTGCTGGGCAAGCTGGCCAGGAACGGCCTGATAGACAGGGCGCTGGCAGAGCAGGTGCAGCAAGCCTACCGGCAATACCGCGCATGGATACATGCCAGCAAGCTGCAGGGTGCACCGGCAAAAGTGGATAAGGCACTGGCTGAACCGTTACGGCAACCGGTGACTCAGTTGTGGCAGGCCGTGTTTGCTACTTGAATAAAGTACTGGTGTTTTTATTTACATGTCCCAGCGTAAAGCAGGCGTATGCACCGGGCTATCCCAATGCCGCCTGATGTCATTATCCAGCAAACAGGCCGTGATGGAGGCGCCTGCCATATCAATGGCGGTGACGTAATTACCTACCAGGCTGCGGGCAACGGAAAATCCCTTTTCTTGCAGTAACCTGGCGGCCGTGTTGTAAATCAGGTACAACTCCATCAAGGGTGTAGCGCCCAGGCCATTGACCAGTAATAGAATCTCGCCCTGAGCCGGTAATTGCTTGGCTTTGAAGTCATGCACAATCGCGGCCACCATGTCTGCCACAATGGCATCTGCTTCACGCATGGTTTCGCGGCGACGCCCGGGCTCGCCGTGTATGCCCACGCCCATCTCCAGTTCAGTATCGGTAATCTCGAAGGTCGGGCGGCCAGCCGCTGGTACGGTGCAACTGGTCAGTGCAACGCCTATGCTGGAGGTGCGCTGGTTGATTTTCTCCCCCAATGTTTTGCAGGCAGCGAGGTCTGCGCCGGTTTCCGCCAGGCTGCCTACGCATTTTTCGACGATTACTGTGCCAGCGACACCACGCCTGCCGGTGGTATAGGTGCTGTTGATTACGGCACAGTCATCTGAGGTATAGACCGTGGCATGTTCAAACGGCAACATTTCCGCGGCCATTTCAAAGTTCATGACATCGCCTGCATAATTTTTGACGATAAACAGGACGCCTTGGCCTGCATGCACGGCTTCCGCTGCGGCCAGCATCTGGTCTGGCGTGGGTGAGGTGAAGACCTGGCCAGGACAGGCGGCATCCAGCATGCCTGCGCCCACATAGCCGGCATGCAAGGGTTCATGGCCTGAGCCGCCGCCGGAGATAATGGCGACCTTGTTTTGGGCTTTCTGTTTGCGGGTGACAAAGGTGGGGTCGAATTGCACTTCAACCAGATCACTGTGCGCGGTGGCAAAGCCGGTAAGGCTTTCGGTCAGCATATGCTCTACATCGTTCAGAAATTTTTTCATCGTTGCTCTATCCTTGTGCTGAGGTCATTGCAAAATTGTGCGGTACGCGTTGCTGTTTTTTGATACCTATTGTGAATGACTTGAAACCAGGTCACATACGGCCTCTATCATGACCTGGCAGCTTTTGGCACCTGCATCCAGGTGGCCGATGGCACGTTCGCCCAAACCTGACGCACGCCCTTTGGTTGCCAGCATATTGCGTGTCGATTCCAGCCCTTCACCGGTGACAATTTTTAATCGTGTGGTAATCACCGAGGTTGGCTCGCCCTGGTCGGCTAGCTGCTTGAATGTACTGGCGACCGGAATCAGTACATCCAGCATGGTTTTTTCACCTGCTTGTGCTTTGCCACGTTGCATAATGGCTTGCACACCCGCTTCAAATGCCTGTGCCAGCACCAGGGTATTCATAGTTGCGCTGGCTTTCAGGCTCTTGCTCATACCCATGAAAAAGCTGGCAAACAAGGGGCCGGAGGCACCGCCAATGGTGCTCAGCAACTTCATGCCGATTTTGTTCAGGGCGTCGGTCGCGGACAATGGCGCCAGTTCTGCCTCTATGCTGGCAATGGCTTCACAACCGCGTTTGATATTAATGTAATGATCGCCATCGCCGATTTCGCGGTCCAGGCATTCAATATCGGCTTCATGTGCCAGGATGGCACTGCGGATGGCTGCCGCTGCGTGATTGATGGTTGCGCTATTCATGATGGGGTGGCCGGGTAAAACTTTATGTTACCCATAAGCACTGCCATGCGGCAAGTCTGATGATTTGTGTCTGGCGTATTCAAGCGCTAGCGTTTAAAATACCGCCGCGGTCCTCGTGGTGAAACAGGATATCACCAGCCCCTCCTAAGGGCTAGTTTCAGGTTCGAGTCCTGACGGGGACACTTTCTGCTCCTTTGGGATTGTGGCCGGATGTAGAGAGGCGGCGGAGTTAGAAATAGGATTCGCGTTTTGTAGCCTCTATTCGTACAGGATAGCCATGCCAAGCATGCTTGCCAATAGCAGGCATGCCACCGGGAACACTTTAATCAGGACATAGCTAATCCAGACCAGCCGGAGTATGAGAAGCACTCCCGACCAGTACATGATCCTGATAATCAGGGATTTATAGTCAGACATTCATGTCATTCCGCGTAAACCAGCGGGCGAGTATAACGCATGCTTACTGCGGGTCAATTTCGTGCGGTGAATGGCGGGTAATCATTCCTCTTGAAAAGAGCAGGGGTTGCCATGTATAATCGCGGATTGACTTTTTTGTCAATGAATCTGCATGTATTCACATTGGGTGCCCGTCAGGGTGTATTTGAATGCATGTGAATGAATAACCCTTTGAAATAGAGAGACTTACTATGTCCGTGACTATGCGTCAAATGCTGGAGGCCGGTGTTCACTTTGGCCACCAAACCCGTTACTGGAACCCGAAAATGGCTGAGTTCATTTTTGGTGACCGCAACAAAATCCATATCGTTAACCTTGAAAAAACCCTGCCATTGTTTGAAGAAGCACAGAAATATGTGCGCACATTGGCAGCAAACAAAGGCCGTATCCTGTTCGTGGGCACCAAGCGTCAAGCCCGCGACATCGTAAAAGAAGAAGCACAACGTGCAAGCTGCGCTTATGTCAACCACCGCTGGCTGGGTGGTATGCTGACCAACTTCAAAACAGTTAAGCAGTCTATCAAGCGCCTGACCGATTTTGAAGCCATGATGCAGGATGGCAGCATCGAGAAGTTCGGCAAAAAAGAAGCGTTGGGCATCAAGCGCGAGATCGAGAAGCTGGAGCGTTCCATCGGTGGTATTAAAGAGATGGGCGGCTTGCCAGATGCGATTTTCGTCATCGACGTTGGCCACGAAAGCGGCGCGATTACTGAAGCACGCAAACTGGGTATCCCGGTGATTGGTATCGTGGATACCAACAACTCCCCGGATGGCATCACTTATGTGATTCCTGGTAACGATGACTCCTCACGTGCAATCCGTCTGTACGCACGTGGTATGGCGGATGCGGTATTGGAAGGCCGTGCGAACGCGATTTCCGAAATCGTGAAAGCGGCCCAGGAAGAACCAGCACCAGTGGCTGAGGCTGCTGCCGAGTAATTACTCGCTGCTGACAAAGGGGCGCTGCGCCCCTTTTTCTATTGCATCGCATGCAATATGGCTGACATACAGCCGGTATATGGTAGAAAAGAATTCTTAGATAAATCCTCAATGCAGGAATCCTAACAAAAGGAGTAATAAATGGCTGAAATTACCGCAAGCATGGTGAAGGACTTACGTGAGCGCACCGATGCTCCCATGATGGACTGTAAAAAAGCACTGACGGAAGCCGAAGGTGACATGACACGTGCTGAAGAAATTCTGCGTGTGCGTTTTGGTAACAAGGCAAGCAAGGCTGCTGGCCGGGTAGCGGCTGAAGGTACTGTGGGTATCAGCATTGCCGCTGGTGGCAAACTGGGTACATTAATCGAAGTAAACTCTGAAACTGATTTCTGTGCCAAGAACGAAGAGTTCCTGAAGTTCGTGGGTGAATTGGCGCAAGTGGTGAACGAAAGTAATCCGGCTAATATTGAAGCGGTGGCTAACATGCCTATGCGCGGCGAAACTGTCGAAGCCGTACGTGCGCAACTGGTAGGTAAAATCGGTGAAAACATCACGCCACGCCGTTTCGTGCGCACTGAAGCCAAAGGCCAGTTGTACAGCTATGTACACGGCAGCAAAATTGGCGTGCTGGTAGACCTGGTGGGTGGTGACGAAACACTGGGTAAAGATATCGCCATGCACATTGCGGCGGCAAAACCGAAATCACTGGATGCCAGCGGTGTGGATGCAGCCTTGATTGATGCTGAGCGCCGTGTGGCCATCGAAAAAGCAAAAGAAGCTGGCAAGCCAGACGCAATGCTGGAAAAGATTGCTGAAGGGACTGTACAGAAATTCCTGAAGGAAGTGACTTTGCTGAGCCAGGCTTTTGTTAAGGATGACAAAGTGAGCATCGAGCAATTGCTGAAATCCAAAGGTGCTTCCGTGGCTTCATTCACCATGTATACCGTAGGTGAAGGCATTGAAAAGGCAGTGGTAGACTATGCTGCTGAAGTCGCTGCTGCGGCTAAAGTTTAATCGTTTTTAAGCGATGGACAGGAAAAGTGGAATCTTCGGATTCCACTTTTTTTATGGCTGGAGGGTCAGTTTACGGCCCAAGAAAGCCGGTTTTGTGATTAAATAGGCACATTTTGAGTTTGGGAAAATAACGATGGCACAACCTGTTTTCAAGCGCGTTCTCCTTAAGTTGTCAGGCGAAGCGCTGATGGGCGATGATGCTTATGGAATTAATCGTGAAACAGTAAGTGCGATTGTGGCGCAGGTCAAGGAAGTCGTCGAGATGGGGGTGCAAGTGGGCATCGTCATTGGTGGTGGCAATATTTTCCGCGGTGTCGCTCCTGCGGCCGAGGGCATGGACAGGGCTAATGCTGACTATATGGGCATGCTGGCGACGGTGATGAATGCCATGGCGCTGCAGGATGCGATGAAGAGTGCTGGCGTGCCGGCGCGTGTGCAAAGCGCGCTGAATATTGAAGCGGTGGCCGAACCTTATATCCGTGGTAAGGCGATTCGTTATCTCGAAGAAGGGATAGTGGTGATTTTTGGTGCCGGTACAGGCAATCCGTTCTTTACCACTGATACTGCGGCAGCCTTGCGCGGCGTAGAGATCGATGCCGAGATCGTGTTGAAAGCGACCAAGGTGGATGGCATTTATACGGCAGATCCGAAAAAAGACCCGGCTGCCACCCGCTATGACCAGGTGTCGTATGACGAGGCGATCAATAAAAACCTGAAGGTGATGGATGCGACGGCATTTACTTTATGCCGCGACCAGAAAATGCCGATTGCGGTATTCAGCATTTTTAAAGATGGTGCGCTGAAACGCGTCATTCTGGGTGAGAATGAAGGAACACGCGTCGGGGCATAAGCCGGACGCTTGCAACATTGGAGAGACGATATGGTTGAAGATATTAAAAAGTCTGCCGAGCAGAAAATGCAGAAATCGCTGGAGGCCCTGAAAACTGATCTGGCCAAAGTGCGCACAGGCCGTGCCCACGCCGGTTTGCTAGATCATGTCATGGTGGAGTATTACGGCTCCATGGTGGCGGTAAACCAGGTCGCTAACGTGAATCTGGGCGACGCGCGTACGATTAATGTTCAGCCATATGAAAAGAACATGATCGCTAAGGTGGAAAAAGCGATCCGTGACAGTGATCTGGGCCTGAATCCTGCCACCAACGGTGACCTGATACGTGTGCCTATGCCGATGCTGACTGAAGAACGCCGCCGCGATTTGACCAAGATTGTGCGTACGGAAGGCGAGGGTGCCAAAGTGGCCATCCGCAATGTACGCCGTGATGCCAATGATGCCCTCAAGAAACTGATCAAGGACAAAGCGATTTCAGAAGATGATGAGCGCCGCGCGCAAGAGGATGTGCAGAAGATGACCGATAAGGCGGTGGCTGAAGTCGATAAAATCCTGCAACAGAAAGAAGCGGATTTGATGGCAGTTTAACTGCACATCTCTGATCGCAGGTATCCGTGTTGGGTTTGTTTTCCAGTTCTACCAGGCAGGTTCCGCAGACCCATGCGTTGCCACAGCATGTGGCGGTCATCATGGATGGCAATGGGCGCTGGGCCAAAAAACGCTTTTTACCCAGGGTCGCCGGGCACAAACGTGGTCTGGAAGCCGTACGGCAGCTGGTCAAAACCTGCGTGCGCCTCGACATCAAATATCTCACCCTGTTTGCGTTCAGTAGCGAAAACTGGCGCCGCCCGCCGGAGGAAGTGACTTTCCTGATGGGCCTGTTTATGGAAGCACTTGATCGTGAAGTCAAAAAACTGCACGAAGCCAATGTGGTCCTGAAACTGATTGGTGACCGCAGCCTGTTTAATGAAGCGCTGCAGCAAAAAATGCGTGAAGCCGAGCAAGTGACAGCACATAATACCGGCCTGACACTGACGATTGCAGTGAACTACGGTGGTCGCTGGGATATCCTGAATGCCGTGAATCGCCTGTTGGCGGACAAGAAGGACACTGTAGAGACTATCAGTGAAGCAGATCTGGCACCATATTTGTCCATGCCCGATGCGCCTGAGCCGGATTTATTTATCCGCACCGGCGGTGAAACACGTATCAGCAATTTTCTGTTGTGGCAACTGGCGTATGCCGAACTCTACTTTACCCCCACCTTATGGCCGGATTTCGATGATGCAGCATTTGAAGCGGCATTGACCTCTTATCGCCAGCGTGAGCGCCGTTTTGGCCGCACCAGCGAGCAGTTGAGTACAGATAAGGGGCACGCTTGAAGCCATGTTGAAGACTAGAATAATGACTGCCGCCGTCTTGTTGGGATTATTCCTCCCGGCATTGTTCTGGTTGCCCATGATGGCCTGGGCCAGTGTGATGCTACTGCTGACACTGGTGTGTTTGCATGAGTGGGCTGGTTTTCTGCAATTAAGCCCATCGTATACCCGTTATTACCTGGTTTTTTCTGTGGTGACTGGCGCCGGTTTTCTGCTGTTGTTGCAGCAATTGGGCTTCCACTGGTTTTTTTACCATGCCATGCAGGTATTTATCGCCGCCACCTTGTTCTGGTTGTGCGTTGTGCCGGTCAGCCTGTTTTTTAATACCTTTATCAGGCAGCAAGCCCTCAATCTGTTACTCGGCTGGTTTCTAATGCTGTCCTTGTGGATGGCGCTGGTGACCGCACAGGAAGTGAATCCTTATGTCTTGCTGGTGATTATTTCTACTATCTGGCTGGCAGATAGTGCAGCTTATTTTGCCGGCAAGAATTTTGGCAAACACAAATTGGCACCAGCCATCAGTCCGGGAAAAACCTGGGAAGGCGTCGCGGGTGCGTTGCTGGCGGTTGCAGTGTATGCTGTCATTTTGAAAGTTTCAGATGCCGTTTCCACCTGGTGGATATTGCCCGGTCTGTGGATCATTACGATTACCGGTATTTATGGTGATTTATTTGAATCTTTTTTCAAGCGCCGGGCCAAGCTGAAGGATAGCGGGCAATTCCTGCCCGGACATGGTGGTTTACTGGACCGTGTCGATGGCGTCATTCCGGCATTGCCCGTGGGATTGTGCTTGGTATTCTGGTTTCATTACTGGCAACAATCTTATTCGTTCTAAGAGGTCGCTTTGCAATACGTCACTATATTGGGTAGCACTGGCACCATTGGTCAGCAGACACTGGATGTGATTTCGCAGCATCCGCAGCGGTATGCCGTGTTTGCCTTGACCGCCCACAACAATATCGAGGCGATGCTGCAGCAATGTGTACAGTACCGGCCGCAGTATGCCGTGATGCAGGATGCCATTGCCGCCCAGCGCCTGCGTCAGCGTTTGCAGTCTGAAGAGTTGAAAACCGAAGTGCTTTCCGGGCTGGAAGGGCTGGTAGAAGTGGCTGCGCATGACAGGGTCGATGCGGTCATGGCGGCGATTGTCGGGGCTGCCGGCTTGTTACCGGCACTGGCTGCGGCCAAAGCAGGCAAGAAAATATTGCTCGCCAACAAGGAAACGCTGGTAATGGCTGGCCAATTATTTATGGATGCCGTCAAACAAGGTAATGCTACCTTGCTGCCGATTGATAGCGAACATAATGCCATTTTCCAGGCCATGCCCGGGCAGCCCTATGAGGATCTGGCTGATGTCGGTGTAAACCAGGTGATCTTGACCGCTTCCGGTGGCCCGTTCCGGCGCTATACGCAAGCGCAACTGGCAGAAGTGACGCCTGCATTGGCACTCAAGCATCCTAACTGGGTGATGGGGGCGAAAATCACTATTGATTCGTCTACGCTCATGAATAAAGGGCTGGAAGTCATTGAGGCGCACTGGCTGTTTAATGCGCGCCCTGACCAGATTGAAGTCGTGGTGCATCCGCAAAGCGTGATTCACTCCATGGTATCGTATGTGGATGGCAGTATCCTGGCGCAACTGGGAAATCCTGATATGCGCACGCCGATTGCCTATGGCCTGGGTTATCCGGCGCGGATTGCATCCGGTGTCAAACCGCTCAGCCTGGTGGAAATCGCCAAACTTGAATTTGAAGCGCCCGATATCCAGCGCTTCCCTTGCCTGCGATTGGCATTTGACGCTCTGGCCGCGGGAGGTACGGCTCCTGCCATGCTGAATGCAGCCAACGAAGTGGCTGTTGCCGCTTTCCTGCGGGAGGAGATTCACTATCTGGATATCCCGCGCCTGATTGAGGAAGCATTACAAAAACTGCCAGTGGACGAGGTCAGTTCGATAGATCAGTTACTGGAAGTCGACGCCGCTGCGCGCGCCTGTGTGCTGAACGCCATTGGCAAAGTGCCTGCTACGCCTGTTTATAAGGCGGCTGCCTTATGATGTCAGCCATTGCTTTTGTGGTGGCTATCGGTGTACTGGTGACGATACACGAATTTGGCCATTACCTGGCGGCGCGCAGTTGTGGTGTGCACGTGCTGAAGTTCTCCATTGGTTTTGGCAAGCCAATTTTCCAGTACCAACGCTCTCCGCAGTCCACGCAATGGGTGCTGTCCTGGATTCCCCTTGGTGGCTATGTCAAGATGCTGGACAGCCGTGAATCTGCCTCTGAACAACCTCCAGCGCTGGCCGACCCTGTGATTGACTGGTCACGTGCGTTTGATCGGCAGAAAGTTGCAGCCAAGATGTGGATCGTTTTTGCCGGGCCACTGGCGAATTTGTTGCTGGCTTTTGTCTGTTACTGGGGACTGATTGCGCAAGGGGAAGTCGGTATCAAACCTTATATTGGCCCGGTCGAAACTGGCTCATTGGCGGCTGAAGCAAAGTTGCGTCAGGGTGACCTGGTTGTCTCCCTGGATGGGCACCCGGTACAAACCTGGCAGGATGCGCAGTGGCAATTACTGGAGGGCTGGGTCGCACATCGTGCAGTCAATGTGGTGACGCGTACAGCGCAGGGCGATTCACACACGCATAGTTTGGCCATGTCGAAATTACCCGGTGAGCCGGAAGGCGATGTATTGCAGAAAATAGGCATTTCCATGTTAATGCCGGTGATTCCTGCCGTGATCGGCGAAGTTCTGCCTGGCTCTGTGGCAGAAAAGAGCGGGTTGCAAATCGGGGACCGCATTCTTAACGTCAATAATAAACCGGTCGAAGGCTGGCAGCAATTTGTGCAGTGGGTAAGAGCTAACCCTTCGCAACCATTAAAGGTGGATTACCAGCGTGGCAACCAGCTGTTGCAGGTCAAACTACTCCCAGACGCGGTGATTGAAGCCGGTCAGAAAATTGGTCGCCTGGGCGCTGCAGTGAACATGGAGGCGGTTGATCTCAAACCCTACCGCGTGGAACGGCATTACACGATCACTGAGGCTGCAATGCGTGCAGTGCAGAAAGTGCAGGAAACCATTGTATTTACATTGAAGATGATCGCTAAAATGGTGACCGGGCAGGCTTCGTTAAAAGCCATCAGCGGGCCGGTTAGTATTGCAGATGCTGCCGGCGAGACTGCGGGATTGGGAATTAAACCGTATATCAGCTTTATTGCATTGCTGAGTATCAGCATCGCGGTCATGAATCTGCTGCCAATTCCAGTACTGGATGGCGGGCATTTGCTGTATCATATGGCGGAATTAATTCGAGGAGAACCTTTGCCGGATAAGGTGCTGGAGATTGGCCAGCGTCTGGGGCTGGGGATATTGGGTGCGTTGATGTTTATCGCCTTTTTTAATGACATCAATCGTTACCTGATAGGGTGAGAGCATAATTAATGAGAGTAAAGTCAAGTTCCAGGTTGTGGTTGGGTCTGTTAGCAGGAATGATGCATCTGAGCGCCTATGCGACAGAGCCATTTGTGATTTCTGACATCCGTGTAGAAGGCTTGCAACGTACCGAAGCCGGTACTGTATTCAATTATCTGCCCATGCAGGTGGGTGATGTCATGAGTGATGAAAAAGCGGCGCAGGCGATCAAGTCACTTTACTCCACCGGATTTTTCAAGGATATACGTATTGAAAACGACGGCGATGTACTGGTGGTAACGGTACAGGAACGCCCTTCGATTTCACAGATTGATTTCAGCGGTAACAAATCCTTCCCGACAGATAAAATGAAGGAAGGCCTCAAGCAGATAGGTATCGCAGATGGCCAGATTTTTGACAAGGCACAACTGGACCGTGCCGAACAGGAAATCAAGCGCCAGTATCTGTCTCAAGGTAAATACAGCGCTGAAGTGAAGGCGACTTCCAGCCCGCTGGAGCGCAACCGGGTGGCCATTCGCTTTGAAATTACAGAAGGTCCCGCGGCCAAAATCCGGGATATCAATATTGTTGGCAATCATTTATTCACGACGGAAGACCTGCGTGCCAATTTCCTGCTGACAACGCCTAACTGGATGAGCTGGTGGAATAAGGATGACCAGTATTCCAAGCAGAAGTTGACCGCAGATCTGGAAGCCTTGCGTTCTTTTTACATGAACCAGGGCTACCTGGAATTTTCGATTGATTCGACACAGGTGTCGATCTCGCCTGACAAGCGGGATGTGTATATCACCGTCAACATTACCGAAGGTGAAAAATATAATATCAGCCAGACCAAGCTGGCAGGCGACATGTTGCTGCCGGAAGAGGATCTGCGCAAGCTGATTGATATCAAGGATGGTGACGTTTTCAATCGCCAGAAAGTGACCGATGCCAGCAAAAACATCAACGACAAGCTGGGTGAAGAGGGCTATGCTTTTGCCAACGTGAATGCCGTACCGGAGATCAACAAGCAGGAACATACGGTTGCGTTCACTTTCTTTGTTGATCCTGGCCGCAAGGTATATGTCCGGCGCATCAATGTTCAAGGCAATACCCGGACGCGTGACTCTGTGGTCAGACGTGAAATGCGACAGCTGGAGTCTGCCTGGTATGCAGGGGATAAAATCAAGCGCTCCAAAGAGCGTGTCCAGCGCCTGAACTTCTTTGATAGTGTTGAACTGGAAACACCCTCTGTCCCGGGCATTAATGACCAGGTAGACATGACGGTCACTGTGGCTGAAAAAGCGACAGGCAGTGTGCAGTTCGGTGCCGGTTTGTCCAGTAGTGACGGCGTGGTGTTAGGCTTTAACGTGAACCAGCCTAATTTCCTGGGAACAGGTAACCGTGTAGCCCTGCAAGTGAATACCAGTAGCTATAACACCATTTACTCCTTATCCTATACCGATCCCTATTTCACGCCGGATGGTATCAGCCGGGGCTTCGATATTTATCGCCGTGATGTGGATACCAGCCGTCGAAACTCTTCGACATTGAATGTTGGTACGTATGAGAGCCAGTCCTACGGCGTGGGGATGCGTTTTGGCATGCCGATGTCTGAAATGGACTTCCTCAGCGCCGGTGTGACGCTGGATATGACCAATGTCGATTTGTCTGCCGACAGCCCGATTCAATATATCAAATACTGCGCTAACACTTCCGGTTGTAGCAGTAACTCGATTGTGCTGAATGCCGGCTGGACTTATGACTCGCGAGACAATATTCTGTTCCCGCGCCGTGGTGTCCTGCAACGCCTGTCCGGGGATGTTTCTGTGCCTGGCCTGGACCTGCAATACTATAAGATCAATTATCAACATAGTGTGTACCAGGACCTGGGTAAAGACTTCACCCTGATGCTAAATGGTGAAGCTGGCTATGCAAACAGCTATGGTGGCAAAAACTATCCATTCTTCAAAAATTTCTACGCCGGTGGTGTGAACAGCGTACGTGGCTTCCTGAACTCCTCGTTAGGACCACGGGATATTAACCCGTCGACAGGAAGCGATTTCGCGATTGGCGGTACCAAGCGCCTGGTAGGTAATATTGAATTGTTTATGCCGGTACCGTTTGTCTCGCAGTCCAACCAGTTCAGGCTCAGTGCATTTATTGATGGTGGTGGTGTGTTCGGCAAAGATGACCCTATCAATTCCGATTACCTGAGGTTCTCAACTGGGGTGGGCGTGACCTGGGTATCTCCATTTGGTCCTTTGAAGCTGGTTCTTGCCAAGCCGTTGAAGGAAAAATCAACGGATGATACGCAAACATTGCAATTCCAGTTCGGGCAGCAATTCTAATGGCAAGGTTTTATAAGATGATGGCAATACATGCGTGCAAGGGAGAGATTGCATGAGAGGGATTCTGGTTCTCGGGCTAAGTCTTGTGCTGTGGTGCGGTTATGGCTGGTCAGCGGACTTCAAGGTTGGTTATGTACAAGTAGACAAGTTGCTGCAAGAGGCGCCACAGACTGCTGAAACAGGCAAAAAACTGGAGAAAGAGTTTAGCCCGCGTTCTCTGGAGTTGGATAAGCTACAAAAGCAAATCCGTGACTTGGAAACACAGCTGGATCATGAGCGCACCAACATCAACGAATCTGATCGACGCGCAAAAGAACGCCAGTTGAATAATATGCGCCTGGAATTCCAGAGTAAGCAGCGTGAATTGCGTGAAGACATTAATTTACGCAAGAATGAAGAACTGGCTGTCTTGCAGGAACGTATTAATAAAGCAGTGCAGACGGTTGCTGAAAGTGAAGGTTATGACCTGGTTGCTTACAGCGGTGTTGCCTATGCCAGTAAACGTATCGATATTACCGATAAAGTCCTCAAATTGTTAGGCAAAAAATAGCCTGTAGCCCAGGCAAGAAAGCACTTTCAAGGTCAATATTTTCATGACGCAGCTGTTTACATTGCATGAGATTACTGCGTCATTGGGCGGCGAGGTGGATGCAGGTAACACTGATGCGGCTACCCAGGTCTCTCGCCTATCTTCACTCGCTCAGGCACAAGCAGGTTCAATTGCGTTTTTCAACGACACCAAATATACGCAGTCGTTGCAGGCTACCCTGGCTTCTGCGGTTATCCTGCGTCCTGAACACCGGCACCTGACGGCATTACCCTGTATTCTGACAGATAATCCCTACGCCTATTTTGCTAAACTGTCTGCGCTACTGAACCCGCCACGACAATACGCGAATCATGTTCATGCCACGGCTGTCATTGGCTACGAAACCCCTCTTCCTCCCGAATTAACGATAGATGCCATGGCCACCGTCGGTGATCGTGTCACCCTGGGTAACGGCGTCCGTATCGGCGCTGGTTGCGTGATTGAAGATGATGTGACCATCGGGGCGCATACCATCCTTGAGCCTCGTGCGGTAGTCAAGCATGGCAGTGTGATTGGCGAGCACTGCCACCTGTTTTCTGGCTGTATTATCGGAAATGATGGTTTTGGCTATGCGGAAGAGCAGGGGCAATGGGTTAAAATACCGCAGATTGGCCGTGTGGTGATTGGTCATCATGTCGATATCGGTGCCAATACTACGGTGGACCGTGGGGCACTGGATGACACCATCATTGAGGACGGTGTTAAGTTGGACAATTTGATACAGGTCGCCCATAATGTCCGCATTGGCGCACACACGGTGATTGCGGGCTGTGCCGGGATTGCCGGCAGTGCCGTGATAGGGCAGCACTGTAAAATTGGTGGCGCAGCCATGATTCTGGGGCATTTGCATATTGTGGATGGTGTGACGATATCGCCGGGTTCCATGATTATGCGGTCTATCCAGCAACCCGGTACTTATACTGCACTGATGCCTTTCCAGAAACACGAAGACTGGTTGCGGACAGCAGCAAATATCCGGCATTTGGAACAAAACAGCCTCAAGCTCAAGCTGCTTGAGCAAGCAATAAATAGTATTAAAAAACATACAGAAGATTGAGAGAAATTATGGCTGAGAATGCAATGAATAGCATGGATATTCATGAGATTTTGGAACACTTGCCGCATCGTTACCCGTTTGTACTGGTGGATCGCGTATTGTCCATGGAGTTGGGCAAGGAAATTGTGGCAGTGAAAAATGTCTCCGTGAATGAGCCTTATTTTCCTGGCCATTTCCCCTACCACCCTGTGATGCCCGGGGTGCTGATTGTAGAGGCGATGGCACAGGCGGCAGCCATTCTGTCATTTAAGACCATGAATACCAAGCCGACTAATGATTCGGTCTATTACTTTGCCGGTATTGATAACGTGCGTTTCAAGAAGCCTGTATCCCCGGGCGACCAGATCATTCTGCATGTCAAAATTGACCGTATCCTGAAAGGGATCTGGAAATACGTTGCAGTGGCTAAAGTAGGTGACGAAGTGGTCGCCGAAGCCAATATGATGTGTATTCTCAAAGCCATTGAAAAATAACCTTCGCCGTCGGTTGGCGGCACGCAATATATACTAAAGATGCAAACCCTGATTCATCCTACTGCCATTATTGACCCTAAAGCTGAGCTCGACAGTTCGGTAGAAGTGGGACCTTATACGACGATTGGTGCGGGTGTGCGTATTGACGCTGGCACCAAAGTGGGCTCACATGTGGTCATTGAAGGCCCAACCACTATCGGTAAACACAACGAGATTTTCCAGTTTTCTTCGCTGGGTGCAAAACCCCAGGACAAGAAATTCAAGGACGAACCGACATTGCTGGAAATCGGCGACCACAATACCATCCGGGAGTTTTGTACATTTAACCGTGGCACAATCCAGGACAAGGGCACCACTAAAATCGGCAGCCATAACTGGATCATGGCCTATGTGCATATCGCACATGATTGTATTGTCGGTAACCATACCATTATGGCCAATAATTCATCCCTGGCCGGACATGTCACCATTTACGATTATGCCATCCTGGGCGGATTCACCCTGGTGCACCAGTTTTGCCAGATTGGCGAACATATCATCACGGCGGTCGGCTCAGTTGTCTTTAAAGATATCCCTCCGTATGTGACAGCAGCAGGCTATGATGCGCAGCCACATGGTATCAATGCTGAAGGCCTCAAACGTCGTGGCTTCAGTGCCGAAGCGATTCAGCAAATTAAACGCGCTTATAAAGTCTTGTATCGCCAGGGCCTGTCGTTCGAGGAAGCGAAAGTCGCTTTGGCCGACATGGAAAAATCCTGCCCTGAAATCGGGCTGATGACCCGCTTCCTCGCGCAAACCACGCGCGGCATCGTACGATAATTTTTATTAACATATGACTAAAATTGCAATGGTGGCGGGAGAGGCCTCCGGTGATTTGCTGGGCTATCATTTGATTCGCGAGTTGAAGTCCGCGCATCCTGATATCGATATTTTCGGCATTGCCGGCCCTAAAATGATGAGCCTGGGTGCCAGGTCCCTGTATCCGATTGAGCGATTGTCAGTACGCGGCTATCTCGAAGTGCTTAAACACCTGCGCGGCCTGCTCAAGTTGCGCAAACAGCTGCTCAAGCAAATCCTGCAGGAAAAACCAGATGTCTTTATTGGCATTGATGCACCGGACTTCAATTTCTGGCTGGAGAAAAAGCTTAAAGCCAAAGGCATTGCGACCATCCATTATGTCAGCCCGTCGATTTGGGCCTGGCGCAAAAACCGCATTCACAGCATCAAGCGTGCCGTATCGCATATGCTGGCATTGTTCCCATTCGAACCCGCACTCTATCAGCAAGCCGGTGTGCCTGTGACCTATATTGGCCATCCCCTGGCAGATGCCTTGCCGATGGAACCGGATGTGGCAGCTATGCGTGAGAAGCTCAAGTTGAAGAAGGATAGTGTGGTGATTGCGATTCTGCCTGGCAGTCGTCAGTCGGAGGTGACTTTCCATGCAGAATTGATGCTGGAAAGCGCCATTTCTTTTGAACGTTTGATGCGTGAGAATGGCAAAACCGTGCAATTCCTGGTGCCTTTGGTAACGCGTGAAACGCGGGATATTTTTCAGAATGCCTGGCATCAGCTACTGACCGACAAGCCTGAGCTTGCCATTGACCTGCAAATTATGTTCGGGCATGCCCATGAGGCCATGATTGCGGCCGATGCTGTGCTGGTGGCTTCCGGCACCGCTACGTTGGAAGCCGCTTTGCTCAAGAAGCCGATGATTATTACTTATAAAATGTCCAATATGAGTTGGCAGTTGCTGAAGGGCATGCGATTGCAGCCTTATGTCGGGCTGCCTAATATCCTGGCTGGCGAATTTATCGTACCGGAGTTGCTGCAGCAGGAGGCAACTCCCGCGAATATTGCACAAACCATGTACAACTTGTTGGCAGACAAGACCGGCCTGGCCATCTTGCAGGAAAAATATCGTGCCATTCACGCACGCCTCAAGCAAAACAGTGCGCAAAAAGCTGCCGCTGTGGTCAAGCAGTTCCTGCAACCCTCATGAGTGCATTGATACTTTGCGGGATAGATGAAGCGGGCAGAGGGCCGCTGGCAGGTGCTGTGTATGCAGCTGCCGTTATCCTGAATCCAGAGCGGCCGATTGCCGGGCTGGCGGACTCAAAAAAACTGTCGGAGACCAGGCGTGATGTCCTGACGCTGGAGATCAAGGCGCATGCACTGGCATGGGGAATTGCCAGTGTCAGTGCGCAGGAAATTGATGATATCAATATCCTGCAGGCCAGTATGCTGGCGATGCAGCGCGCTTATCAGGCGATGGTTGAGCAGTTCGGTATCCATGCTACCCTGATCCAGGTGGATGGCAATCGCCGCCCCAAGTTTGCATTACCCTGTGAGGCCATCGTGAAAGGCGATAGCAAGGTTGCCGAAATTTCTGCGGCCTCTATCCTGGCAAAAACAGCGAGGGATGCTTCACTACTGGCATTGGATGCGCAGTATCCGCAATATGGCTTTGCCCGGCATAAAGGCTATCCCACCGCTTTGCATCTGGAACGCCTGGCGCAATATGGGATAACGGCTGAACACCGCCGCAGTTATGGGCCAGTTAAAAAATTACTGGCTGGAAATAAAACGTAACAGAAATAAAAAACCGCTCAATGAGAGCGGTTTTTTATTGGCCAGGCACACCTGCTTATTCAACCAGCAATTCTGTTTTCCCTTTTTTGCCATTCATTTCATCGGCATCCGGCAGCGCATCTTTTCTTGCCGTAATAGACGGCCAGACTTGCGATAAGCGGGCGTTCAATGCGATAAAGTGCTGCTGGTCGGCCGGGACATCATCTTCGGAGAAAATGGCCTCAGCAGGACACTCTGCCACGCACAGCGTGCAGTCGATGCACTCATCCGGGTTAATGGCAAGGAAGTTCGGGCCTTCAACGAAACAATCGACCGGGCAGACGTCTACGCAGTCGGTATATTTGCATTGAATACAATTTTCGGTTACTACATATGTCATATTTCAAATCCTTTGCGGCCAGTGACAGCCAAAACGATATTTTATTGCAAATTAACTCAATTGACGATGTGCGGTATTGTGTTTAATCAAACAATCATGCCGGCACCGACCGTATTATTGGTGCTTTCGTCAATCACGATAAAGGCACCGGTGGCACGGTTCTTGTCATAACTGTCCACCATCAGTGGTTGTGCCAGTTTAAAGCTGACGCGTGCGATGTCATTCATTTTCAGGTCTGCCGTTGCCTGCTGTTCCAGCGTATTCACGTCCACCTTGTATTGAATCGTGCCAATCTTGGCTTTGGACTCGCGTGTGGTGTGACGCACGATATAAGTACGGGCAGGGGAAAGTGGAGTCTCTGACAGCCAGCACACGTGGGCTTCGATTTGTTTGACTGCTTCTGGCGCTTCTGCTGTTTTTACAATCATGTCGCCACGTGAAGTGTCGATTTCATCTTCGAGCAAAATGGTCACGCTCTGTTCAGTGTGCGCGCTTTGCAATGGCGTATTGCCTAGCTGGATCGCTTTCACTCTGGACTGGTAGCCGTTCGGCAGTACAGTCACCGCATCACCGACTGCAATCTCGCCGGATTCCACACGGCCCATAAAGCCACGGAAGTCGTGCAGTTCTGGATTGGCCGAGTCGTGCGGACGGCAAACGAACTGAACCGGGAAGCGGAATTGTTCAGCCTGTTCGCTATGGGCAGCGGGCACATCTTCCAGGATTTCCAGCAGGGTTTCGCCCTGGTACCAATCCATATTATCCAGCCGGTCTACCAGCATGTCGCCGTTCAGGGCAGACATGGGGATGAATTTGATATCACGTGCCTGTGCCAGGCCCAACTCGCTGGCAAAAGCCAGGTAGTCTGCCTTGATCTTCTCAAAAGTGGCCTGGTCATAGTCCACCAGGTCCATTTTGTTCACGGCCACTACAATATGCGGAATTCCCACTAAATGTGCCAGGTAACTATGGCGACGGGTTTGCGTCAATACGCCTTTGCGTGCATCAATCAGGATAATCGCCAGGTTGGCAGTGGAAGCTGCGGTGACCATGTTGCGTGTATATTGCTCGTGGCCCGGTGCATCGGCAATAATGTATTTGCGGGTACCGGTACTGAAATAACGGTAGGCGACATCAATGGTAATGCCTTGTTCACGTTCGGCTTGCAGGCCATCCGTCAGCAGGGACAAATCGACGGCTTCCATGCCACGTTTCTGCGAGGTACGCTCGATATTATTCAGCGTATCGGCCAGAATGGTTTTAGTGTCGTACAGCAGTCGGCCGATCAGTGTACTTTTACCATCATCCACGCTGCCGCAAGTCATAAAGCGCAGCAAAGAATCGTTGTGTTGCGTTGTCATATTAGAAATAACCTTCTTTCTTGCGCTGTTCCATCGAGGCGTCCGAGGTCTGGTCGTCCAGGCGGGTGGCGCCGCGCTCGGTAATGGTCGTTGTCGCCGTTTCCACCACGATTTTGCTGACATTATCTGCATCTGAGATCACTGGTGCGGTACAAGTGATATCACCCACGGTGCGGAAACGCACCTGCATATTGATGACCTCTTCGCTGGTTTTAGGCTGGTTAATCACGCCGCCGTTAGATAAGGGCACATTCACCGGGAAAATCGCGCCGTGACGCATCACGATATCGCGCTGGTGAGCGAAGTAAATGCTGGGCAATTCCAGTTTTTCACGTTCGATATATTGCCAGACATCCATTTCAGTCCAGTTGGAAATCGGGAAAGCACGGATGTTTTCACCTTTGTGTACGCGGGCGTTGTACAGGTTCCACAATTCCGGCCGCTGGTTTTTCGGATCCCACTGGCCGAACTCGTCACGGAAGCTCATGATGCGCTCTTTGGCACGGGCTTTTTCTTCATCGCGTCGGGCACCACCGATGCAGCAGTCAAAACCGAACTCTTCAATCGCTTCCAGCAAAGTCACGGACTGATGCTTGTTGCGTGGCTCATCCACAGATTTCAGCACGACTGTACCGCGCTTCATGGAATCTTCCACTGATCGTACAATCAGCCGTTCCCCCAGTTCAGCTGCACGCTGGTCACGGAAATTTACTACTTCCTGGTAATTGTGGCCAGTGTCGATATGCAGCAGCGGAAAAGGGAAGCGGCCAGGGCGGAAGGCTTTTTCAGCCAGGCGCAAGATACACAGGGAATCTTTACCGCCGGAGAACAGCAATACCGGATTCGAGCATTGGCCAGCGACTTCGCGCAGAATATGAATGGCTTCAGCTTCCAGCCAGTCGAGATGAGATAAGGGTTGTTTGGTCGTCATTTCAGTCTTCTATCAATCAGCCACAGAGTTGGTGATTAACACCAGCCTCTGATGTTACTTTTTTACATGCAGTCCGCATTCTTTACTGGTTGGGTCTTCCCACCACCAGCGGCCGGCGCGGATATCTTCGCCCATGGCCACGGCGCGTGTGCAGGGCGCGCAACCAATGCTGGGGTAAAACTGGTCGTGCAGGGCGTTATACGGGACATCATACAAACGGATATAAGCCCAGACTTCTTTTTCTGTCCAATCACTAAGCGGATTGAATTTTTCCAGTTTGTTGCTTGCGTCATATTCACGCACTGGCAGGTTGGCGCGGGTCGTTGCCTGCTCGGCCCGCATGCCGGTGACCCAGGCTTGCTTACCTGCTAAAGCGCGCTGCAAGGGTTCTACCTTGCGCATATGACAGCAGGCCTTACGCAAGTCTATGCTTTCGTAGAACGCGTTGATGCCCTGGGTGCGCACATACTGCTCAACCGCTTCATGTTTGGGGAAAAACACGAGTGGTTTGATGGTATATGCCTTTTCTACATCGCTCATCAAGGTATAAGTTTCGGCGGGCAGGCGTCCTGTATCCAGCGAAAAAATCTCGATGGCGAGATTCTCCCTGGCAATCAGGTCGGTCAGCACCATGTCTTCCGCGCCATAACTGTTGGCAAACGTAATGGCAGAAAACTCGGCGGTCGCAGCTTTCAGTAATGCCAGCGCCTGTGCACGCTTAGCGTGTACGCTATTGACCAGTGCATCGGTCAGTTCAGGACTGGTGGCCGGGTTTTTAAATGCCGGCTTGAGCATGCTGACAGCATCACTCATGTACGGTTTACCCTGCGCCAGACGGGCACATCATTCACTGCCCCCTGGTAAGGCTGACTGAAATCATTCAGGCTGGCAATGGCCTCCTGCGCCGAACGGTCGGCACGCACCAGGAAGCTATTAAAACCGGAGCGTTTGTGAAAGAACAACTGGTCGCGTAATACATCACCAATCGCACGTAACTCATTTTTGTAACCAAAACGGGTACGTAGCCAGTTGCCCAGGGTGAAAATACGGCCATCGGCAAAACGTTCAACAAACACGGCAATTAACGGTAAGGCGTTAAGGTCCGGAAATTCTGCCTGCAAGGCTTCGACAGACTCATGAGTCGCCAGGATAATACCTACTTCACCCGCAGCCAGCCTGGCTTGCAGCTCGTCTTTACGTACTTGCCAGACGGGGAGCGGTACCAGGATGTTACCGGTTGCCGGGATCACGGTATTGGCAATTTGCTCTGGCGTATAGGCGGTTTCACCCGTCAGTTTGAACATCACGACCTTACCGGCCTGTTTGCGCACAGTTTCTTCTGCAGCGGCAGGCGGAATGACGCGTAGCCATTGATCTTCTACAATCTCAGCCACGCCATCGGCATTCAGGCGAATCAGGTTACTCATGCTACCGCTCCCTGTTTCTGCTCTGCATACACGTGTGCCTTGAATGGGGCGACCCCCAGGCGGCGAACCGTGTCGATAAAACGCTCATCGGCATAGCGCTCGCGGATAAACACTTCAATCAGTTTCTGTACCACGCTAGGCATTTCTTCAGCAGAAAACGAAGGGCCAATGACTGTGCCAATGCTGGCGTCCTTGCCTTGCTTGCCGCCAATGGTGACCTGATACCATTCGGAGCCATCTTTATCGACACCCAGGATACCGATGTGGCCGACATGGTGATGCCCGCAGGCGTTCATGCAGCCGGAAATGTTGAGTTCGATCTCGCCGATTTCGTACAGGTAATCCAGGTCATCAAATTGTATCTGGATCGCTTCTGCAATCGGGATGGATTTTGCGTTGGCCAGGCTGCAGAAGTCACCGCCCGGGCAGCAGATAATATCTGTCAGCAAGCCAATATTCGGCGTTGCCAAGCCTGCGGCGCGCGCTTTTTCCCATACCGCGTATAAGTCTGACAGTTTAACATCTGCCAGGATCACGTTCTGTTCGTGAGAGGAACGCAGTTCGCCAAAGCTGTAGGCATCTGCCAGGTCAGCCACGACATGCATCTGTTCGCTGGTAATGTCGCCTGGAGCCTTGCCATGCGGCTTCAATGACAGGGTCACGGCACGATAACCTGGCACGCGGTGCCCGTGCACGCAGCGTTTAACCCAGGCGGCAAACGCCGGATTGCTGGCCACGGCCGCATCAAATGAGGCATCATGTGCCGGCAGCGTTTCATAAGGCATGGGCTCGAAGTATTGGGCCACGCGGTCCAGTTCAGTCTGGGTGATAGTCAATGGGCCATTTTTTGTGTGCGCCCATTCTTCTTCCACCTGGCGCTTGAATTCTTCAATGCCCAGGGCTTTCACCAGGATCTTGATACGGGCTTTGAAAATATTATCGCGGCGGCCGTGAATGTTATAGACACGGATAATCGCTTCGCAGTACGACAAGACATGTTGCCATTCCAGGTGCTCACGAATCACGCTGCCCAGGATAGGCGTACGGCCCAGGCCACCACCGACCCAGACTTTGATGGCCATCTGGCCTTGATCGTCTTTATAAAATTCGAGGCCGATATCGTGTGCCTGCACAATGGCACGGTCTTTTTCCGTGCCTGACACGGCAATCTTGAATTTACGGGGCAACAGGGCAAATTCCGGGTGGAAAGTGCTCCATTGACGCATGATCTCGGCAATGGCGCGCGGATCAATGATTTCGTCCGGTGCGATGCCGGCAAACTGGTCGGTCGTGATGTTACGGATGCAGTTGCCGGATGTCTGGATGGAGTGCATCTGGACAGTGGCAAGCTCTGCCAGGATATCAGGCGTATCTTCCAGTTTCGGCCAGTTCAACTGCATATTCTGGCGCGTACTGAAATGCCCATAACCGCGGTCATATTTCTTGGTAATCTCTGCCAGTTTGCGCAGTTGCCTGCTGGCCAGCAAACCATAAGGGACGGCAATGCGCAACATAGGCGCATGGCGCTGGATATACAGGCCGTTCTGCAGGCGCAGGGGGCGGAACTCGTCTTCAGAGAGTTCGCCTGTGATATAACGGCGGACTTGGTCGCGGTACTGTGCGACACGTTCGTTTACAATTTGTTGGTCAATAGGATCGTATTTGTACATGCTTGAAATCACTTTTTCGCAATTGCGAAGGGCAGTATTTTAATGGAAAATGAGTTTAAAGCCTACATAAATCAATATCATAGCCAATATAATGCGCACCCAGTGCTCGGCAATCCGTGAACTCATATGGCTACCAAGGTAGATACCGGGAATGGAGCCTAACAACAATGTGCCCAGCAGGCTGTAATCAATGGTGCCCAGGGAGGCATGCCCCAGGCCAGCTACCAGGGTTAATGGCACCGCGTGTGCAATATCGCTACCGACAATCGTGGTAATCTTGTCTTTGGGGTAGAGCATAATGAGTGCAGTCACGCCCAATGCGCCGGCACCCACTGAAGTCAGGGTCACCAGGGCGCCCAATACCGCGCCTAGGGTGATCGTGGCCGCAGGTACATAACTGGCGGGTACCCATTCTCCTTTAGAGGCCAGTGCTACCAGTTTGTTTCGCATCAATACGGCGGCTGAGGTCACAATCAGGGCAATGCCTAACCAGAGTTTAATAGTGGAGATGACATGGCTGGATTGCAGATCTATATGGTGCAGGGCCCACAGGGTGATTAATGAGGTCGGTACACTGCCAGTGGCGAGGCGTTTCACAATGCGCCAGTCGATATTACCCAGCTTGCCATGCGCAAAAATTCCCACGGACTTGGTGATGGAGGCATACAGTAAATCGGTGCCGACGGCAACAGCCGGCTTGATGTTGTACAGCAACAGCAGAATAGGGGTCATTAATGAACCGCCGCCCACACCTGTTAAACCCACCAGAAAACCGACAGCAAAGCCTGCCAGTATGTATCCGAATTCCATGAGGAGTATCTTCAAAAACTTTTAGAGTGCGCAATGTAGCAGATTTTTAATCGTTGATTTAATAACCAATTGTTCTATGATATAGCTTTTGGTTATATTGGGCTGGATGATGAAGTTTCACCAATTACGCTATGTGCATGAAGTGGTGCGGCAAAAATTAAATATTTCTTCTGCTTCGGAAGTGCTGCATACCTCGCAACCTGGCGTGAGCAAGCAGATCCAGTTGCTGGAAGAGGAATTAGGCCTGCAGATCTTTCAGCGCAATGGCAAACGCTTGATTGGTGTCACCGAGCCTGGCCGGAAAATTGTGGACCTGGCGGCCCGTGTCATCCTGGACATGCAGAATATCAAACGTGTCGGCGACGAATACAGCCAGGAAGATAGCGGTGAATTAACGATTGCTACCACCCACACGCAGGCACGTTACCGCTTGCCTGCGGCGGTCAAGCAGTTCATGGCGCAGTATCCCAATGTCAAGCTGGCAATCCACCAGGGCAATCCGGCGCAGGTCACGGAACTGGTCGCTTCCGGCGAGGCGGATGTCGGCATCGCGACAGAGAGTATCAGTAATGACGAACGATTGTCATGCCTGCCTTGTTATGCGTGGAATCGTTGCTTGGTGGTGCCGGCGGAGCATCCGCTATTGCAGAAAAGCAAGTTGACACTGAAAGACCTCGCGAATTATCCCTTGATTACCTATGACTTTGCCTTTACTGGTGGAACCTTGGTGTCCAAGGTATTTCATGATGCAGGATTGCAGCCGAACGTTGTATTCACTGCCATTGATGCCGACGTGATTAAAACTTATGTCAACCTGGGATTGGGCATCGGCCTGATCGCGAATATGGCCTATGACGAAGCACGGGATGCACCACTGAGAAGCCTGGATTGCAGCCATTTATTCCCTGACAGTACTACCTTTTTAGGCGTGAGGCGCGATGCCTTCCTGCGCGACTATATGCTGAATTTTATTACCATGCTGTCGCCACAATACGACAAACGTACCGTGCAGCGTGCGTTGCACCAGGACTTGTGACCGTCATCACATGCGATCATCAGGTGATAGGTTAATCTGGGCAGTGTAAAACAAAGGACCCTTAGGTTATGCGTCACTTGATCTCAGCAATATTATCCTGCCTGCTTGTGTCAGGATGTACCACCGCGGGCAACCACCCGTCACATGTGCGTGTCATCGGGCACGGTATGCCCGATGTAGACCTGGATAATGCGATATATGAAGTCCCGGTCAAGCCAGGTATCAGTTACCAGGCGCTGGTGGAGAGCCTGAAATCGTTATCCGAAGGCATGAACTTTGTCAGCCCGGCCAGCTTTCCGCTCGGCGAGCATATGCAAAAGCGTGGCCAGGATCCGCAAGGCATCAAGGATGTCAGGACATTCTGCAACCTGAGCATGGGCACGGAAATTATCCTGGATCATCCTGAGTTCCTGGTATTTGCGCCATGCCGGGTGGCCATTTATGAAAAGCCGGATGCTGCCGGCAAGCGACAGTTGTACCTGGGGCTGGACCGGCCTACCCATGACCTGAAAAATATCCGGCATCCCACCGCCAGGGCCCAGGCTTCTGCGCAGCAGCTGGAAGACGCCTTGATTGACCTGATGGACAAAGCCAGCCGCGGTGATTTCTAATATTCATCGCGCGACACTTTTTAATCACACACTTTTCTGCCGACTGCCTTCCCCTTTTCAAGGGCATCGCCTATACTCAAGCATCCATTAAATTGTTTGAGTCCCTTTCATGATACAGCCCATGCTCATCGCAAAAAATAATGAAACCGACAGTGTGATGTTGCCTAAAATGGCCAACCGCCATGGCCTGATTGCCGGTGCAACCGGTACCGGTAAAACCGTGACCCTGCAAAGCCTAGCCGAACAGTTTTCACGTATTGGTGTACCGGTGTTTATGGCGGATGTGAAGGGTGATTTATCCGGTATCAGCCAGGTAGGTGGCGGTAATGCCAAAATCGACGCACGGGTACAGCAACTTGGCTTGACTGATTATGCCAACCAGGCCTATCCGGTCATGTTCTGGGACATGTTTGGGCAACAGGGCCATCCGGTGCGTACCACCTTGAGTGAAATGGGTCCATTGTTGCTGGCACGCATGCTTAACCTGAATGAAGTGCAGGGTGGGGTACTCAATGCGATTTTCAAAATCGCGGACGACAATGGCATGCTGTTGCTGGATATGAAAGACCTGCGCGCCATGGCACAGCATTGTGCTGAAAATTCGGCTACTTACCAGACCCAGTATGGCAATATCTCCACCGCCAGTGTGGGGGCGATCCAGCGCGCTTTATTACAGCTGGAAACCGAGGGTGGTGACCACCTGTTCGGTGAGCCGGCGCTCAACCTGGAAGACATGATGCAAACCGATGCCAAAGGCTTCGGCTATATCAATATCCTGGCTGCGGATGAATTACTGAACTCCCCGCGCGTGTACGCCACTTTATTGCTGTGGTTGCTCTCCGAACTGTTTGAAAAACTGCCGGAAGTCGGCGATATGGAAAAGCCGAAACTGGTGTTCTTCTTTGATGAGGCACACCTGTTGTTTAGTGATGCGCCTGCCATCCTGATGCAGAAAATCGAGCAGGTCGTCCGCCTGGTGCGTTCCAAAGGCGTCGGTGTGTATTTTGTCTCGCAGAACCCGCTGGATATTCCAGACGTGGTGTTGGGGCAGCTTGGTAACCGTGTGCAGCATGCCTTGCGCGCATTTACGCCACGTGACCAGAAAGCGGTACAAGTGGCTGCGCAGACATTCAGGGCAAACCCCAAACTGAATGTGGCAACGGCAATTACCGAGCTGGGTGTTGGTGAAGCTCTGGTCTCGTTTCTGGATGAGAAGGGTGCACCTACGCCGGTTGAACGCACATTTATCTGCCCGCCGGAAAGCCGGGTCGGCCCGGCTACCGAGGCTGAACGCAAGCAGGTGATGGCGCGGTCATTGGTCGCGGGTAGCTATGACAAAGCCGTGGACCGTGAGTCTGCCTATGAAATACTCAAGCAACGCGCCGGGCAGGCAACGGCAGCCGCTGAGGAAAAAACACAGAACCAGTCCTCTTCTTCCGGCTTTGATTTAGGGGGCATCCTGAGCGGCAAATCCAGTCGTTCGGATACCGTGCTGGAAGCGGCTGCCAAATCGGCAGTGCGCGCGATCGGTTCGCAACTGGGGCGTGCCATTATCCGGGGCGTCATGGGATCCATCCTTGGAGGCAGCAAGTCCAAACGTTAGCTTCCGGGGAAACAGGGATACGTATGTTAAGTGATATTGAAATAGCACAGGCGGCCACCCTGCAACCCATATACGATATCGCCCGCCAATTGGGCCTGGCGCCAGCTGATTTGCATCTTTACGGTAATCATATGGCCAAGCTGACCCAGGCGACCGTTAATCACCTGCATCAGCAGCCCATCCGTGCCAAATTGATACTGATGACCGCCATCAGCCCGACGCCGGCTGGTGAAGGCAAAACCACCACCACGATAGGACTGACGGATGCCTTGAATAAAGCGGGATATCACGCCTTGGCTTGTTTGCGCGAGCCTTCCATGGGGCCGGTGTTTGGCATGAAAGGCGGCGCTACCGGTGGCGGTTATGCGCAACTGGTGCCTATGGAAAACATCAACCTGCATTTCACCGGTGATTTTCATGCCATCACTGCGGCCAATAACCTGCTTGCTGCCCTGGTGGATAATCATATTTATCACGGCAATGCCCTCCAGTTTGACACCATCAGTTGGCGGCGCTGCATGGATGTGAATGATCGCGCCTTGCGCCGGATCACCATCAACCAGCCAATTTTCTATGACACTGGCTTTGATATCACGGTAGCCAGTGAAGTGATGGCGATTTTTTGCCTCGCGACTGACCTGGCCGATTTGACACACCGGCTGGGGCGCATCCAGGTAGGCATCTCTAGCCAGGGCACGCCTATTTATGCCAGTGACCTGCAAGCCGAAGGTGCGATGACCGCGTTGCTGAAAGAGGCATTCCAGCCCAACCTGGTGCAAACCCTGGAAGGTTCGCCCGCGCTGGTCCATGGTGGGCCGTTTGCCAATATTGCGCATGGCTGTAATAGTCTGGTCGCCACACAAACCGCCTTGCGGCTGGCTGATTATGTGGTGACTGAGGCCGGGTTCGGCGCGGACCTGGGGGCTGAAAAGTTTATGGATATCAAATGCCGCCAGTCCGGCCTGCGACCGGATATGGCAGTGGTGGTGGCGACGGTACGGGCATTGAAATACCATGGCGGCGTGGAAGTGGCTGATGTGAATACTGAAAATCTGTCAGCGCTGTCAGTGGGCATGGCCAACTTGAAAAAACATATTGATAACCTGCGCCAGCATTTCGGTTTGCCGGTGGTGGTGGCTTTGAATCATTTTACGGCTGATACGGACGCGGAAGTCGCCCTGATACAGTCAGCCGTGGCATCCTGGGGGAGCAGCCTGCATATCTGCCGTCATTGGGCCGCAGGCGGAGCAGGTGCTTTAACGCTGGCACACGCGGTCGCCACGCTGGCACAACAGCCGGCGACACCGACATTGCTATACGACAATGCCTTATCCCTGACAGAAAAGCTGCGAACCATTGCCCAATCGCTATACGGCGCCAAGGATGTTACTTTTGGCGAGCAAGCTGCGCAGCAACTGCATGCGTTGGCTGAGGCCAGTCAGGGTTTGCCGGTCTGCATTGCCAAAACGCAGTATTCATTGTCATGTGATACGAAACTGCGCAATGTGCCGGTTGGGCATAGCCTGCATGTGCGTGAGTTGCGCCTGTCGCGTGGGGCCGGCTTCGTGGTTGCCGTGTGTGGTGACATGATGACCATGCCGGGCTTGCCGAAACAGCCCGCCAGCAGCCGGATCAGTGTGGATGCGAATGGTAGAATAAGCGGCCTTTCCTGAAATTTTTGTCATGCAGACCTTCCGTCAACTCGGCCAGGCCGATCAAACCATTCATAAATCCCGTTTTATTGCACGGGCCAACCGTTGTGAAAATGAACGCGAACTTGCCCTGTTTTTGCGCCAGTTTGCCAGCGAGCATCAGACAGCCGGACACCTGGCTTATGCGTTCCGCATGAAAACCGCTGAAGGGATCGTTGCGCGCTTTTCGGATGCCGGTGAGCCTGCCGGCACGGCCGGTAAACCGGTGATGCAAATGCTGGATGGGCAGAATTACGTCAATTGCTGTGTGGCCGTGATTCGTTATTATGGCGGCATCAATCTTGGTACGGGTGGCCTGGTACGGGCGTATGGCGGCACGGCCAAAATGGCGATGGAGCAGGCTGGCAGCATCCCGTTTGTCGAAATGGTACAGCTAAGAATTTCCACTACTTATAAACGGGTAGATGAGTTAACCCGCGAAGTACAGCGGCTGCATGGGGAAGTGCTGGACAAGCAGTTTGATGAAGCCGTCCATTTCCTGCTTAAACTGCCGAGTGATGCGGCGAAACAATTGCAAGCCAGGTTTTAACGTTCATGAGAAGAAAGCGGAGTCTGTTGTGACCCAAACGCAAAAATTCGATATCGCCACCTATGTGCTGATGGCTGTACTGATGTGGTTGATATTGAAAGTGCAATTGCTGCCTGCCTTGCTGGTAGGCTTGCTGGTGTTTGAACTGATTCATGTGATTGCGCCGCTGATTGCACGCAAAATGCCGGGCAAATATGCCAAGTGGCTGGCCGTGGTATTGCTGGCGACCCTGGTGATCGGCATGTTGGTCGGGATAGGCATGGCGATCGTGACCCTGATCCGCAGCGATTCTGGCGGATTGACCATGCTGTTTGATCAGCTGGCGCGCATTATCGAGGATTCACGCCAGGTGCTGCCGGTCTGGCTGAATGAGCGCCTGCCGGATGATGCCATCACTTTGCAGCATCGCGTGATTGAATGGCTGCGTACCCACTCTGCTGACTGGCAATTATTGGGCAAAGAGGCCGGCCATCACCTGGCGCATATGCTGATAGGCATGGTTATCGGCGCCATGGTGGCTTTGCATGATGTGCAGAATAAAAGTAATCCGCGGCCACTCGCACAGAGCTTGCTGCAACGGATTACTTTATTTGCACAGGCGTTTAAAAATATCGTGTTCGCGCAAGTCAAGATTTCGCTGGTCAATGCCAGCCTGACGGCAGTTTACCTGATCATCATCTTACCTTTGTGCGGGGTACATTTGCCTTTCACCAAAACTATGATTGTCATTACATTCCTGGTGGGGTTATTGCCCGTGATCGGTAACCTGATCTCCAATACCGTGATTGTGATTGTGAGTATCAGTCATTCTTTCCTGATTGCGATTGGCTCACTGCTGTTCCTGATTGTGATTCATAAACTGGAATACTTCCTCAATGCCCGGATTGTGGGTCACCAGATCCGGGCCCATGCCTGGGAGTTACTGGTTGCCATGTTGCTGATGGAAGCTGCCTTTGGCCTGCCGGGTATCGTGGCCGCCCCTGTCTATTACGCTTATATCAAAAGCGAATGCTGTGCGCGGGATTGGGTATAGCCGGCGCTTGCCTGCGTCTGCTGGCAAGAACGACAGGGGGGGTGCAATGGCCCATGCTGACCCGAACGGGCTATTTCAGCATACAGCCGATTTTGATGTAATGGCAGCGTGTTTTTCAGGTTTAAAGTTTTTATGACCCCGCCCAGGCGGGGTTTTTCTTTTTCTACCTTCTTAGATATTCCCGCACCATGTTCATGCCGGTGTCATCTTTATGATAGACACTATGCTGATTTAATCGAACCGTATTGACCGGATCACCAGATAGATCAACGCACAGTCATGAATATATCAACATTGAAACACACCACATTGATAGCCATATTACTTGGCTTCCAGCTGGTATTTTCCAGCATAGTACTGGCAGAAGAAAATGCCCGATTCTGGCTGGATGATGGTACGGCGCGATTGAATAACAGCAAAAAACTGAGTCCAAATACGCACAAAGCCAAAAACGTCATTCTGTTCGTGGGGGATGGCATGGGCATTGCCACGGTAACCGGCGCACGTATTTTTGAAGGCCAGTTGCAGGGCGTGGATGGCGAGCGGCACAGCTTGTCGTTTGAGCAATTTCCGTATGTTGCGCTATCGAAAACCTACTCGGCAAACCAGCAGACCGCAGATTCAGCCCCTACCATGACGGCGATTATTTCCGGTGTCAAAACCAATGATGGCCTGCTCTCTTTAAACCAGTCGGTGGCCCGCAATGAGCCGGATCAGCGTGTGCTGGCGGAGAACAAGGTGACGACTTTACTGGAACAGGCCGAGCAGGCAGGCAAGGCGACAGGCATCGTGTCTACTGCCCGCATCACTCATGCAACGCCGGCGGCGACGTATGCCCATATTTCCAACCGTGATTGGGAAGCCAATGTCAATTTACCGCTGACCGCGGTGAGTGGTGGGGTAAAAGATATTGCCGCCCAGCTGGTCGACAACTTCGGTCCCGGTAAAATCGGTGACGGGATAGAAGTCGTCTTTGGCGGTGGTCGCAGTTATTTCTTGCCCAACACCATGACTGATATTGAGGGTGCCAAAGGCCGCCGTACCGATGGCCGTCATCTGATACAGGAATACGTGAGCAAGTTTGGTGGCGTATATGTCGAAAACCAGGCCGGCTTTGATGCGATCAATCCTGCGACTACAACCAAAGTGCTGGGCCTGTTCAATCCTTCCCACATGGAATACGAACAAGACCGTCCGCAGGATATTGCCGGTGAACCCTCCCTGGCTGACATGACAGGCAAGGCCATTGATATCCTGAAGAAAAACCGCAGTGGTTTCTTCCTGATGGTGGAGGGTGGTCGCATCGACCATGCTTCGCATGCCGGTAATGCCTACCGCACCTTTAGCGAAACGGTGGCATTGTCGAATGCCGTGCGTACCGCCTTATCCAAAGTCAACCCGGATGAAACCTTGATTATTGTCACCGCTGACCATAGCCACACCTTGACCATCAGCGGTTATCCGAAACGGGGTAACCCGATCCTGGGCAAGGTGGTGGAACCCGGTAAAACCACACCAGCGCTGGGTGCAGATGGCAAGCCTTACAATACGGTGAGTTTCGCCAATGGGCCGGGTTACCACACTGATACGCCGGGCGATGCCGTATATGACACAGCGATTTCTGCCGGTCGTGTGGTGGATATGACAGATGTGGATAGCGAGGATCCTGACTTTCACCAGGAAGCACTGGTGCCACTGAGTGCGGAAACACATGGTGGTGAAGATGTGGCGATTTATGCGACAGGCCCCAAAGCCTACCTCGTGCATGGGGTGCAGGAGCAGAGCTATCTTTATCAAGTGATGAAAGAGGCTTTTGGTTTCTAGGCAGCGCTATATTTAGCCCAGGCATATTATCATCTCCCGCGTTGTATTTGTTTTAATACACGCACATCCGCCACCGAATTTGCAGCAGCCGATGTGGCATACACGGTCATCGGCTATAATGCCGCCATGACGCTTCAAATTATTCAACTCCTTCTGCTGCTACTGATTATCGCCATGCTGGTATGGCAATGGCGCAGGCAGCAACAGGCTTCACAACAGGCGCTGGCGCAATTGCTGGTACAGCAGCTGGAAGAAAAACATCGCATGATGATGAGCGAAATGCACCAGTCGCTCAACTTATTGGCGGACCGGCTGCAAAGCCTGAATGCCGATCAGCAGGACAGGATGCGTACGCAATTGTCGCAGGAGTTGACGGCTACGCGTGAATCCATGCAGACATTGCGCCAATCCATGCAGGAGTCACAGGTCGCGCAGCGTGACCACTTGAGCCAGAACAGCGAACAACTGAGCCTGAGTCTGCGCAACGGCTTATCCGAACAGGGCATGTTGCAGCAAACCCTGCTTAAAACCGCTTTGCAGACCACCACCCACAGCCTGACGCAAAGCATTGAAGCGCTGACCAAAATTGTAGATACGCGCCTGGAAGAAATGAGTGGCAAGGTTTCCGAACGGCTGGAAGCCGGTTTCAAGAAAACCAATGAAACGTTTGTCAGTGTCATGGCACGCCTGGCGACCATTGATGAAGCGCAGAAGAAGATTGATGGCCTGAGCCATCATGTGGTCAGCTTGCAGGAACTGCTGGGCGATAAACGCAGCCGGGGTGCTTTTGGCGAGGTACAACTGGAAGGGCTGGTACGCAATGTATTGCCCAATAACAGCTTTGCCATGCAGCATACGTTCAGCAATGGCTCGCGCGTGGATTGTGCCCTGTTTTTGCCGGAGCCGACCGGCACCGTCGCGGTGGACAGCAAATTCCCGCTTGAAAATTACCATCGCATGACCGATAGCAGCCAGGGGGAACTGGTGCAGGCACAAGCGGCCAAACAGTTCAAGGCCGATGTGAAAAAGCATATCGACGATATCAGCAGCAAATACATCATTGCCAACGAAACTTCGGACGGGGCCGTCATGTTTATCCCGGCCGAAGCGGTGTTCGCCGAGATCCATGCCTATCACGGAGATGTCGTTGATTACGCCATGCAGAAGCGGGTATGGATGGTATCGCCCACCACGTTGATGGCAGTACTGAATACTGCGCGTGCGGTGCTCAAGGATGTCGAGATGCGCAAGCAGGTGCATATCATCAAAGACGAATTAGGCAAACTCAGTAAAGACTTTGACCGTTTCGATACCCGTATGAAGAAACTGGCCGATAATATCCGCCAGGCGCATGAAAACGCGCAGGATGTGCATATCAGCAGCCAGAAAATTTCCAGGCGCTTTGCCCAGATCGAGAAGGTTGAACTGGCGCAGGCAGAAGGCCTGGAAACACTGGAGTTGCTGGATGAATTAGATGAGGCTGGAAAGAATCCCTGATGAAAATCACAATTTTATATTTTGCCCGTATCAAAGAGGTCGTGAACTACTCCTCGGAAGACGTGGTGCTGCCTGACGGTGTGGAAACCATCGTGGCTTTGAAGTCATGGCTATCTGGCAGGGGAGAAACCTGGCGAAAACTGTTTCATGGCAGCGGCGTTGTGCGCGCGGCAATTAATCATGAACTGGTGGATGACATGGCCACCGTGGAAGAGGGGGATGAAGTCGCCTTCTTCCCGCCCGTGACCGGAGGCTAAGTTGGACACACCAAGCTACCCCAGCCCAGGCTATCTCAATATCTCTGTACAGTCGGAAGACTTTGATATCGGGCTGGAGTTGCAGCAACTGAAGGCGGCGACGCCGCAAGCCGGGGCACTGGTCAATTTTGTCGGGCTGGTGCGTGATATGTCGGTGGATGGCAAATTGAACCGGATGTTTATCGAACATTATCCCGCCATGACGGAAAAGGCATTGCATCATATTGCTGGGCAGGCCTTTCAACGCTGGCCGCTGCTGGGCGTACGTATCATTCACCGGGTTGGCACCCTGGCTGCGCAGGCGCAAATTGTGCTGGTGGCGGCGGCCAGCCTGCACCGGCAGGCCGCATTTGAAGCCTGTGCCTTTATGATGGATTATTTGAAAGCCGAGGCGCCACTCTGGAAAAAAGAAATCGGCGACTTCGGTGAACACTGGGTGGAAGCGCGCACCTCGGATGAACAAGCAAAACAACAATGGAAACTGCCTGGATGATACAAGTGCTAAAGCCTGATGAAATGACGGTTTCATACAAACTGTCACCGATGTCGTTTGAGTCTACGGAAGAACTGCTGGACGCGGCTGACATGAGCCTGACCGACTATGGCTGGAAGTTGCAACCAGAAGCTCAGAAAACACTGATGATGGGTTTGTCGATACAGCAGGCCGGCTGCAATGTGCTGGTGCAGGGCACACCGGGTTCCGGCCGTGCCGCCCTGACCATGGCCGCGATGAAAGCGGCCGCCATGACCGGTATTGATACTTCCCTGACTGACCTGGTGGCGCTGTACGACTTCAGCCAGCAATCCTGTGCCAATTACATCAAGTTACCAGCCGGCCTGGGTGCGCAATTGCGTACGGTGATGGATGCGTTTATCAAGGCGTTGATGGCAGAAATGCCGCAATGGCTGGATAGCAGCGGCCAGGTCGATTTCTCGCGTGCGGAAACCTGGCTCGAAGAGCGCGTGGACGGATTGCGGGCGCAACTGAGCAGTGCCAAGTTATCGCCGCTGTTTAATGTGATCAAGCCCGAAGTGCTGGCCTATTTGCAGGCATGGCAGCAAATAGGCAGCGAAACCGAAAGCGGTAGCGATGGCGTGGTCAATGAAAGCTTCTTGTCACGTTTCCGCGTGAATCTGCTGGTAGACCAGCGCGCCAATTTAACCGCTGGCGTCAAACAGCCAGTAGTGGAAGAGCGCGACCCCGGTTTTGCCGCCTTGTTTGGCATGCTGGAAACTGCGGTTGGTGAAGCGGCGCAATGGCCGGAGTTCCTGCGTTTACGTGCCGGCAGCGTGCATCAGGCAGATGGCGGCATGCTGCTGTTACATTTGCGCGACCTGATGCAGGATGAAGGCAATGGCGGCGCGTTGCTGGAAAAACTGTACCGCCTGATGCGCAATCGCGAAGTGCAGATCGAGGATTGGGCCAATCATGCGCAGCAAGGTGCAGGAGGCAACCGCCACGGGGCACTGCCAGTGCATGTCAAAGTGGTGATGATTGCCAGCCGTGAAGATTATTACGACTGCCTGGAAGCGCAGCCGGATTTCTTTGATTTTTTCCCGGTTAAAGTCGAGTTTGAAGACCGTGTCCCGGCTACGCTGGACAACTATGCCTGGATGGCAGGGTATATCGCACAGCGCTGCCAGCAGCAGACGCTGCCGCATTTCAGCGGCGCAGCAGTGAACGTCTTGTTACAGTTCATGCACAGGCTGGAGGAGGACCAGAGCCGCTTCAGTATCCGGCTGGCGCATCTGGACCAACTCATGCATGAAAGTGTCGCCGTGGCTGCTGATGCACGCCTGGTGACTGATGCGCACGTCAAACAGGCTTTATCCGCACGTTTGCTGCGGCAGCAGTTTTTCGAAACACAGATCCGTGATTCGATTATTGATAATGAATTGCTGATCCAGGTACATGGTGATGTGGTCGGGCAAGTGAATGGGCTCACGCATATTGAGCTGGGGGATGCCAGTTTTGGCTCGCCTATCCGCATCACGGCACGCTGCTACCCTGGCCGTAGCGGTGTGATTAATATTGACCGTGAAGTGGAAATGAGCGGCCCCAGCCACGACAAGGGCATTTATATCCTGCAGAACTGGCTCAGCGCCAGCTTCTGGGCGCTGGCACCCCTCAGCCTGAATGCTTCCCTGGTGTTTGAGCAGGAGTACAACGGCGTGGAAGGGGATTCCGCCTCTTGCGCCGAGTTGTTTGCGTTATTGTCGGCATTGACCGGTTTGCCGATTAAACAGGGCATGGCGGTGACCGGTGCATTGAACCAGTTTGGGGAAGTGATGCCGATTGGTGGTGTCAACGAAAAGATTGAAGGTTATTTCCGTGTCTGCCAGGCGCTAGGCCTGAATGGAGAGCAGGGCGTGATTATCCCCAAGCGTAACCAGCGCCATCTGGTCCTGGATGACAGCGTGGTCACCGCAGTCAATAACGGCATGTTCAAGATCATTGCCATTGATCATGTACTGGAAGGCATTGCACACCTGACAGGACATGCAGCCGGAACACAGGAAGCCGACGGCACTTATACCGGCGATACCTTGATGGTGCGTGCGCAAACTGTGCTGGACAGCTACAGGCAAACCCTGGAACGTAACCAGGCACGTATGGCTTATATTCAGCAACAGACCGAGAGCAGCAAGCCGCTATAAATCTTATGGCCAGGTCACACAACAAAAAGCAGGATAAAAAAACGCAGCCGGATGATGACGAAGAGAATAGTTGTCGCCTTGATAAATGGCTGTGGGCCGCGCGCTTTTTTAAAACCCGTAGCCTGGCGGCGGATGCGGTTGATAGCGGCAAGGTGCGTATTGATGGTGACCGGGCAAAGAATGCCAGGGAGATGAAACCAGGGATGCTGGTCGGTATCAAAAACAAGGACATGCAGATTGAAGTGGAAGTGCTGGCCTTGAGTAATGTGCGGCGTGGAGCACCGGAAGCGGCGCTCCTCTATCGTGAAACTGAAGACAGTGTGCGGATACGGCAACAGCTCAAGGAAAGCGGTGCGGATCAATATGCCGGGCGTGACCGTGGTATGGGCAGGCCCACCAAGCGCCAGATGCGTGATATCCAGCGTTTTACCGGGCGCGATTGAGGGTGTGTTTCTAACTAGCTTGGTTTGGGCATGCCGCTGAACACGCCTGTTTTGGCCACAGCTTGCGCCCGGCAAGAGACATCCAGTTTCTGGAAAATACGTTTGAGGTGGTTTTTAACCGTATTGGCGCTGATATTCAGGATCATGCCAATTTCCAGGTTGGTCTTACCACTGCGCACCCAGTGCAGGATTTCCTGCTCGCGGTCAGATAGACTGCCTTGGGCCATGGTATCCAGCAGGTCTTCATCTTTGACAATCGGTTTCAGGTGTTCGATGCGGCGGATGGCGGCATCCAGGTGCGGCATAATCATGCCCAGTAATTGATCAGGCACATGAAATTCACGCGTGCGGTCAAAAAAAACATAAATGCAATCTGCCTGGCGACGCGTATCACGCACGCCATATACCAGTAATGAATGCATTTTGATCAGTTGCTGGGTAAACGGGTTAGGCGATTGACTATGTATGCCGCTGGCATCAAAACGGTTGACCACATACCATTTTTCGTCGTTCTCAAGCCAGCGTTTATACAGATTGCACATGAGGTAGTTCACAATGGCGGAATCCTGCAGCAGGCGTTGCGTGGTGACGTCAGGCAGCGATGAAGTGACATCAAAGCCGAGCTCACCCGTATTGAAGTTTCCCCAGGTTGCGAGCAGGATGTCATGCCGCATCAGCGGGTGGATGTCTTGTTTCAGCCAGCTGAAAAAATCGGCATGGCGCTTAATGGCATACGAGTGCTGGATGGCATGCAGGACTCCCTCCCAGGGCGCCTGTTTTTGTTGTGTCAGCATGAAGTTACCTCAAAGTTATTCAGCGCAGGACAGCATTGTCCATAGACATTCATGGTTTACTTCGTTTACGGCAGCATGGTGGTTCTTCTTTAATTTATCTTTCCCCGGCAGATGGCTCCCGGGCATAAACCAGCAGTGAAACAGGCTATTAAAGATGATATGCGATATTTTCATGGGCGTCATTCAGCTTTTTTATAGGGAATATGGATTAAAATGAATAAATGATGCTTTATGCGGTCAAAGTGTGACAAGTCAGCAGTAGAGTTAAGTATGGGTATCCTGAACAAGCTTCCGAATAGTGTGCGTTATCCCAGCCACAAAGAGTGGCAATTGTTAAAGAAACTGCCTAAATGGTGGTTGCTGGGAACCCTGCTATTTGCTGCACCGATTATGTATACATGGTGGCAGCAGGGCGATCTGCTGGCACAGAATCTTGAACGCACTTCACTGTTTCTCGGTTTGCTGTTTACATTCTGGTTTTTTATCGGCGCCCTGATGATAGGGTTGCTGGTGATTATCATTATGAAAGGGCCGGGCTATGTGGCGGACCCTTACTACCTGCCTAAAGAGGATAAAAGTCTGGAGATCAATCCTCCTGATCATTAGGCTGCACTCATCGTCTTTTGCATAAGTGCTTGATTAAAGCACAATTTCCAGTTTATAATCCCCTGTTTTTCAACCTTGCCACACCTGACTCGCATTCGGGGTGGCTGATAACCGTAAGGAGATCACATGCGACACTATGAAATCGTGTTTATTGTTCACCCGGACCAGAGTGAACAAGTGCCTGCGATGATTGAGCGTTACCGCGCACAAATCACCGGCAATGGCGGCAACATCCACCGTCTGGAAGACTGGGGCCGTCGTCAACTCGCCTACCCAATTCAGAAAGTACACAAAGCCCACTACGTATTGATGAACATCGAAGTGAGCCAGGAAGTGCTGGAAGAGTTGGAGCACGGCTTCAAATTTAACGATGCTGTATTACGTCACCTGACTATCTCGACTAAAACAGCAGTGACTGCACCAAGCCCGATGATGAAAGAGGAAAAATCCAAAACCATCGTGGGTGATGCACCTGCAGCCACGACTGAGGCAGCCGCCTAATCGTTGTGAATACGCTGGTGATTGCAGCGACGGTGCAAACCATTGAACCGTTACGCTATACACCGGCCGGGTTACCCTTGTTGCGTTTGCAGTTGCAACATGATTCAGAGCAGCAAGAAGCCGGCCTGAATCGTAAAGTGCAGTGCCAGTTACCGGCAGTGCTGATTGGTGAAAAAGCCGGTCTTGCATTGCAAAGCGGAGATAAGATCAAGGCCAAAGGCTTCCTGGCACAGCGTAGTGCAAAAAGCACACAAGTGGTCATGCATATACAAGAGATACAGCTAATACAGCATACAGAATTGAAGGAGTTTTAAATGGCAAGAGATATGTACAAACGCCGCCGTTACTGCCGTTTCAGTGCAGAAGGCATCAAAGAAGTTGATTACAAAGACGTGGATCTGTTGAAGGATTTCGTGTCCGAAAACTTCAAAATCATTCCAGCCCGTATGACTGGTACCAAGGCTAAATACCAGCGCCAACTGACAACTGCGGTTAAACGCGCACGTTTCCTGGCACTGATGCCTTACACAGACAAACACCCAGGTTAATCGGCGGCTTAGGAGAATAACATGCAAGTAATTTTACTGGAAAAAGTAGCAAACCTGGGCTCCCTGGGCGACGTGGTGAAAGTGAAAGACGGTTACGGCCGTAACTTCCTGATCCCGCAAGGTAAAGCCAAACGTGCCACAGAAGCCAACAAGGCTGTCTTTGCTGCACAACGTGCCGAGCTGGAAAAACAACAGGCTGACCTGTTGGCTGCGGCACAGGCACGTGGCGAAAAACTGGCTGGTTTCGTACTGACAGTGGCTCAAAAAGCCGGTGTGGACGGTCGCCTGTTCGGTTCCGTCACCAATATGGACATCGCTGCCGGTTTACAGGCACAAGGCCATGATGTGAAGAAATCTGAAGTGCGTCTGCCAAATGGCCCACTGAAAACCATCGGCGAATCTGCTGTGAGTGTTGCACTGCACCATGATGTTGTCGTAGATATCACTGTGACTGTGGTTGCTGAAGCTTAATTTAAGATTCTCTACACATATTAAAAGGCTACTTCGGTAGCCTTTTTTGTTTTTCTTGTTCAGAGTGCAGTTGTTATTGATTACCTTGCTGGGTTGATTAGGCATTTATTTCGCCTTTACGGCGACCATTCTTTCTTACTTATGCTTGCCCATAAGAAAGAAGGCAAAGAGCAGGACACCCCAACTTCCGCTTGTTCCCTGCGTTGCTCGGACTAGGACTTTCGCGACCGCTTATTTTGGTGAGCAACGCAAGGGAGCCGTCAGGCCGTGATGGTGGGTGTGCTCCTCTTTGGCTACGGCCGCCATTGCATGGCTTAACCTAAAGGTTAGCCTACGCCGCAACACTGCGTTGGTTGTGGTTACTTTCTGTGGGACAAACACCAGAAAGTCACTCGCCTAAAGGCGAAAAAGAAAGTATCAGAAATCAGTAGAGATTCCATATTCCATTTGCTGTCTCAAACTGAATACTTACATCCTTGATTGAAAATCAGTTCAGTTTTACCCACCTTCAGACAGAGTAAATTTTAAAACACGAAAACGACGATTCGCTTTTCGGTATAATCGCCGGATGGCTGACGAACAACTAGAATATCTCAAACTCCCCCCGCATTCCATCGAAGCCGAGCAGTCCGTGCTGGGTGGTTTGTTGCTGGACAACGAAGCGCTGGACAAGATTGCCGATATCCTGGCCCCCCAGGATTTTTACCAGCATGACCACAAGCTGATTTACGAGCATATCGCCCGCCTGATTGAACGCAACCAGCCAGCCGATATTGTCACTGTGGCCGAATCGCTGGAAAACAGCAGTGAACTGACCACGGTCGGTGGTGTGGCCTACCTGGGTGCGTTGGCGCAAAATACTCCCACAGCGGCCAATATCCGTCGCTATGCAGAAATTGTGCATGAGCGTTTTGTCATGCGCCAGCTGGTGATAGTGGGTACGGATATTGCCGAAAGTGCCTATCAGCCCAATGGCCGCGATGCGCAGCAATTGCTGGATGAGGCGGAAGCCAAGATTTTCCAGATTGCCGAAGGTGGTAACCGCAAGAGCCAGGGCTTTCTGGGGATGCAGGTTTTGCTGCCGCAAGTGGCTGACCGCATTGACTACCTGTATTCACGCGAAAACCATTCTGATGTGACCGGCATCCCAACCGGCTTTACCGACCTCGATTCCATGACTTCCGGCCTGCAGGGGGGGGATATGGTGATTATTGCCGGCCGTCCATCCATGGGTAAAACGGCATTTGCGATCAATATTGCCGAGAACGTGGCGCTGGACACCAATAAAGCGGTAGCCATTTTCTCCATGGAGATGGGTGCCACACAGCTGACCACGCGTATGATCGGCTCGATTGGCCGCCTGGACCAGCACAAAATGCGTAACGGTAACCTCGAAGACGAGGACTGGGAGAAACTCACGACTGCGTTAGGTAAGCTGAACGAAGCGCCGATTTATATCGATGAGGGTGCGGGCTTGAGCAGCTTCGATGTACGTGCGCGTGCACGCCGTTTGCACAGGCAGACCGGCGAGCTGGGCCTGATTGTCATCGACTATTTGCAGTTAATGACTTCACCGGCTGGTCGGGCGGGCGAGAACCGTGCCACCGAGATTTCCGAGATTTCACGCTCATTGAAAGCACTGGCCAAAGAGCTCAATGTCCCGCTGATCGCAATTTCGCAGCTTAACCGCAGTGTGGACCAGCGTCCGGACAAGCGTCCGGTCATGAGTGACTTGCGTGAATCAGGTGCTATCGAACAGGATGCCGACTTGATTATGTTCGTCTACCGTGACGAATATTACAACCCGGATAGTGCCGAGAAAGGCACCGCCGAGATTATCATTGCCAAACAGCGTAACGGCCCGATTGGCCGCGTGCGCCTGACCTTTATGGGTGCGCATACCCGTTTCGCAGACTATGCGAACGCTGCATATATGCCGGATGAATATTAACGAGCATTAGCATGCGTCCTATTGTTGCCCATATTTCGGAAACCGCACTGGCGCATAACCTGGCGCAAGTCAGGCGTTATGCACCGCATTCCAGGGTGATTGCCGTGGTCAAGGCCAATGCTTACGGTCATGGCCTGCTCAATGCCGCGCGCGGCTTGAAAGAAACCGATGCGTTTGCAGTGCTGAATATCAGTGAAGCTGTGGCATTGCGCGAGGCTGGCTATCAGCATCCCATCTTGTTGCTGGAAGGTATTTTTTCGGCTGAAGAGATGGCGCTAGTGGATCGCTACCAGCTGGATATCGTGGTTTCCCATCACGGCCAACTGCAATGGCTACTTGATTACCAGGTCAATATCCCCGTTCGCGCTTACCTGAAGCTGGATAGCGGCATGCATCGCCTGGGTTTTCAGCCTGCGGACTACCAGGATGCACTGAATCAGTTGGCCAGTTCTGGCAATGTCAGTGAAATTGTGCTGATGACGCACTTTGCCAATGCAGATGTCCCTGATGGCGTGACTCAAGCGATGGCCACAGTCGCACGGGTGACGGATGCGCAACCATACCAGCGGTCACTGGCCAATTCTGCGGCGGTGATCCAGCAGCCACGGACACATGCGAACTGGGTACGCCCCGGCATCATGCTATATGGTGCGACGCCCATTGCAGAAAAAACAGCCGCTTCATTGGGCTTGAAACCCGTAATGACCTTGCAATCTGGCGTGATCGGCATACAGGAAATCCAGGCTGGGGAAAGTGTAGGTTACGGCAGTTTATTCACGGCAGACACGGTCACCCGGGTAGGTATTGTGGCTTGCGGTTACGCCGATGGCTATCCACGCCATGCCCCTAGCGGTACGCCGATTGCCGTTAATGGTGTGCTGACCCGTACTCTGGGTCGCGTATCCATGGATATGCTGGCAGCAGACATTACACATATTCCTGATGCCCGGATTGGCAGCCCGGTAGAATTATGGGGCAATCTTGTGCCAGTGGATGCGGTGGCGCAGGCGAGTGGCACCATAGGCTACGAGTTACTGTGCGCGGTCACCGCGCGTGTTCCCATGCACGTGATTGATTAATTGCCATGGCTAAAGCAAAAACACAATATACCTGTACCGAATGCGGTGCGGCTGAACCAAAATGGCAAGGTCAATGCCCGAGTTGCCATGCCTGGAATACCCTGGTGGAAACGGTACCTGAGGCCCCCAGCCAGAGCCGTTTTGCCAGCCTGGCACCCACTGCGCAATTGCAGAAACTGGCCGATGTCGAAGCACAGGATGTGTCGCGCCAGCCCACGGGTATCTTGGAGTTTGACCGCGTATTGGGTGGCGGCCTGGTGGCGGGTGGCGTGGTGCTGATTGGTGGGGATCCCGGCATTGGCAAGTCAACCTTGTTGCTACAAACCGTGTGTAAAGTTTCACAGCAACTGAAGGCGTTTTACATCAGCGGTGAAGAATCGGCCCAGCAGATTGCCATGCGTGCCAAACGCCTGGGGCTGGATGCCAGCCAGGTCGATGTACTGGCGGAGATCAATCTGGAAAAAATCAGTCATGTGCTACAACAGCATCAACCGGATGTGGTGGTGATCGACTCGATTCAAACCGTGTATTCCGAGGCTTTGCAGTCTGCGCCAGGCTCGGTCGCGCAGGTACGTGAATGCAGTGCGCAATTGACGCGTATCGCCAAGCAGCTGGGTATCAGCATGATACTGGTGGGCCATGTCACCAAGGAAGGTTCGCTGGCCGGACCGCGCGTGCTGGAGCATATTGTCGATAGCGTGCTCTACTTCGAAGGCGACCAGAATTCGAGTTTTCGCCTGATCCGCGCCTTTAAAAACCGTTTTGGCGCCGTGAATGAGCTTGGCGTGTTCGCCATGACCGAAAAGGGATTACGCGAGGTCAGCAATCCATCAGCATTGTTTTTATCGCATCATGACGCACCCGTGCCTGGCTCGTGTATCACTGTCACGCAAGAAGGTACGCGACCTTTACTGGTCGAGATTCAGGCATTGGTGGATACCGCACATGCACCTAACCCCAAGCGCCTGTGTGTAGGCCTGGAACAAAACCGCCTGGCGATGTTGCTGGCCGTGCTGCATAGGCATGCCGGTGTGGCCTGTTATGACCAGGATGTGTTTATCAATGCGGTCGGCGGTGTCAAAATCAGTGAGCCAGCCGTCGATCTGGCGGTATTGCTGGCGATTGTCTCCTCCCTCAAAAATAAACCATTGCCTCACAAGTTAGTTGTATTCGGTGAAGTCGGCCTGGCCGGGGAGGTGCGCCCGGTGCAGCGCGGTCAGGAACGTTTGAAAGAAGCGGCCAAACTGGGATTCACCCATGCCATCATCCCCAAAGCCAATGCGCCAAAAGGCGGTGTATCTGGGTTGCATATTGATGCGATTGATCGACTGGAGCAGGCAATCGATTTGCTACGTGGGTAATCGGCAAGCTGTATTAAAGTCGCTGTTAAAGCGGATAGCGCTTTTAACAGCGGCGGTTTAATGAGCAGCTGATAGCTGCCCTGCAGCAGCGAAACCACTGCTCACCGCGCTTTCGATGGTGGCCGGATAAGGGCAGGCGATATAATCGCCTGCCAGGTAAATATGCGGCTGTACCGTCGTGGTGTGTGGCCGTTGCAGGCCAGGCGTACAACTGAAGGTAGCGCGTTTTTCGGTAATGACTTGTGTCCAGAGCGGAGGCTGGTCCAGGTGCATGCCGTAGGCTGACAGGGCTTGGTTTAATTCGGTAATGCACTGCCGGATCAATAGGAGTTTATCGCTGGGCAGTGGGCCATGTGCGCTGATCACAATGGCCAGCAGCCCTGGCTGGTTGCAGCATGGACCACGATCAAAAGCCCATTGCGCGATGCCGTGGCAAAGCCCCATCACTGCATGGGGCAGCCGGGTGGCGGAAGGATATTGCAAATAGACAGTGGTAATCGGTTGGTAATCGAATGATGGTAGCGGCAAACCACTGACGATGGTTTTAAGCTGATGTGGCCCGACCGCCAGAATGACATCATCAAATGACTGTTGCGCTTGTGCCGTTTCCACGATGCATTTCCCGCTTTCATGTCTGACCGAAACAACCGCTGTGCGCAGGCAAACCTGGCCACCTAGTGCCGAAACTTTCTCCATTAATGGTTCAATCAAGGTGCTGGACAGGTCGGACTTGATAATCAGGAAGTCACTGTCAGACCGGCGCTGTTGAAAACTGTCATGCAATATATTCAGGAATACCTGGGCGCTGGCCGTCGCGAGTGGCGTATTTAAAGCCGCCAGGCATAACGGTTCCCATAACATCCTGGTCACTGTATCCGTTTGCCGGCCTTGCTTGAGCAGCGACTCAACGGTGATGTCTTGTGTCAGCCTGAACGCATGTTTCTTTAAAGACAGCATCCAGCGTATGGCGTGCCATTTATCGGTGAGGGCCAGGCCACGTGCAGTCATCAGTCCCCATAACACATGCAGCGGGGCGGGCAAGCAAGCCGGTGTGACCAGGGACATGCGCTGCGGGCCATTGTGCATATGCAAGGCCAATGGCACACGCGTAAAAACTTGTTCTGCGTTCAAGTCAGCCTCGCGTAGCAAGGCCAGTGTGGCATGGTAAGCCCCCAGGCACAGGTGCTGGCCATTATCGATGACGGCCTGATCATGCAATATGCCACGTGCCCGGCCACCAGCCTGGGGCGCTGCGTCGAATAACACTACCTGGTGGCCTTGTTGAAGTAGCCTGATCGCTGCAGAAAGTCCAGCCAGCCCGGCGCCCACAATGGCGATATGACGGCAAGAATGCGTGTGTTTGCTCATTCCCGGGATTACTTGTCCTGGTTAGCGGTATTTAAACCATGCGCCCAGTGCCAGTTTGAGCTTCCTGAATGGCGGCAGCACAATTTTATGCGTGAGTACCAGGTTGGGGTCCTGCTTGATTTCCTGCAGCAGGGCACGGTAAATGGCTGCCATCATCAGGCCGGGCAATTGCGGCCTGATATCGGCGGCAGGTAACTGGTTCATCGCCTTGTCGTAGAACAGTTCTGCACGTTCAATCTGTTTGAGCAGCAAGGCTTGTGTTTGCGGGGAGGCCTGGCTTTGCAATAGCTGTTGTTCTGTTACACCGGCTTTTTCCAGCTCGTCCAGCGGCAGGTACAGGCGCCCACGCCTGGCATCTTCACCGATATCGCGGATGATATTGGTGAGCTGGAAGGCCAGCCCCAGATCATGCGCATAACCCAGGGTGGATTTATCGCTATAGCCGAAAATTTGCGCCGAAAGCAGGCCAACGACGCTGGCAACGCGATAGCAATACAAGGCCAGTTGCTCGAAATCGGCATAACGGTTGTATTGGGTATCCATCTGCATGCCATCAATGATTTCGATGAAGTGCTGCTCTTGCAGGGAGAATTGCTCTACGACGGGTTTGAGTGCCTGGGTTACCGGATGCTGCGGTACTTCATGGAATAAACGGTGTACCTCCTGCTTCCACCATTGCAGCTTGGTTTGCGCAATCTGGTAGTCGGTACATTCATCCACCACATCATCGACTTCACGGCAGAAGGCATAAAGTGCCGTCATGGCTGCACGTTTATGCTTGGGCAGGAACAGGAAACTCAGGGTAAAGCTGGAGCCGCTTTGTCTGGTTTTCTGCTGGCAGTATTGTTGCGGGGTCATTGTTTAAACAGGGCTTTTAGAAAAATAACCGGCCAGTCAAAAGCATTGAGGGTAGGACGGTGATGGTAAATATCGCCATGGCAGCGTTTCAGTTTGTGAATAATACGCTCGCCACCGGCGACTATCATGCGCAGTTCCAGGCCGATGCGGCCCGGCAGGTGGCGGCCCAATGGCTTGCCAGCCAGCAGCATATGTTCAGCGCGGGCTACATTGTACAAAAAGAATGCCTGCCAGGCAGCATCCTGGCGCTGATTGCGCAAATCCTGTTCAGTGATGCCCGCTGCCTGCATTTCATCCAGGCATAAATAAATACGCCCACTCTGGTCATGCTTCTGCAGGTCTATGGCGATATCCTGGTAAAAATTGATCAGTTGTAGCGCCGTGCATATCTGGTCAGACCAATGACGGTTTTGTGCGGTATCGCTGGCATACAGTTGCAGCATCAATCGCCCGACGGGGTTGGCCGAGCGGCGACAGTAATCCAGCAACTCCGCAAAATCGGCATAGCGGGTTTTGACTACATCCTGTTTAAAGGCGTTGATTAAATCCAGCAGTGACTGAATGTCCAGTGTGTGGGCCCTGACTACTTGCTGCAGTGTTTTAAACAGCGGGCGTTCCGGCTGGATATAAGCCTGGATCAGTAACAGCTCATCTTCGTAACCTTGTAAATCCTTTAATCGTTCAGATTCACTGGCATCACCTTCATCGGCAATATCGTCTGCCTCACGCGCAAACTGGTAGATCACGCTGACTGCATGACGCAGATGCGGTGGTAACAGCAGGGAGGCCACCGGGAAATTCTCATAATGGGTATCTGCCAGAGTCAGGCTGACCGGTGCGATCTCTGGCTTGGAAAAGGCTTGCATGGCTTAAGTATGCCATAAATCCGTGATACGCTTACGTCTTGCAGATTAACAAGTGATAAAGAATACTGAATGTTGGAGATGATGGAATGTTAGGCATTATCGGGGGGACCGGGCTGACGGAGCTGACCAATCTGAAGATTTCAAAACGCCTGATTGTGCGTACGCCTTATGGCAATCCTTCGCAGCCATTGGTGTTTGGTGAAGTCAATGGCAAGGAAGTGGTATTCCTGGCGCGGCATGGGGGCGGGCATACCATTCCGCCGCATGCGGTGAATTACCGGGCAAATGTATGGGCATTGCATTCGGTGGGTGTGAGAAACCTGCTTGCGGTGGCGACCGTGGGCGGCATTACACGCAACCTAGTGCCGGGAGATATCGTATTGCCTGGTCAGATACTGGATTACACCTATGGCCGGGATAATACCTATCATGATGGCGTGGAGTTGCCGGTCAGGCACATCGATTTCACCCAGCCTTATTCGCAGGCCATGCGTGAGCGCTGCCTGCAAGCTGCGGTTGCTGCCGGTTGCCCGGTAGTGGATGGTGGTGTTTATGCCTGCGTGCAGGGGCCGCGGCTGGAAACGGCGGCGGAAATTGACCGCTATGAGCGGGATGGTGCCGCCATCGTTGGCATGACCGGCATGCCGGAAGCCGCACTGGCGCGGGAGCTGGGCGTGGCCTATGCCGCGATTTGCCCGGTGGCCAATTTCGCGGCCGGGCGGGGTGATAGTGAGCAAGCGATCCACTTTGACCAAGTGATGCCTTTGCTGCAACAGACCATGGATAAAGTGTGTCACATCATTGCGCATTATCTGTCCGAACACGAGTGCCTCAGCGCGTAGCAGTCCGGCGTTTTAAGTGTGATGGAGGTTGTCAATGGCGATTAAAACCGTCTTGAGAATGGGCGATCCGCTGCTGTACCAGGCAGCGGATAAAGTCAGCAGGTTTGATACGCCCGAACTGCATGCATTGATCCAGGATATGCATGACACTATGACGCATATGAGCGGCGCTGGCATTGCTGCGCCGCAGATCGGTGTCAGCTTGCAGGTCGTCATGTTCGGCGTTGGCAAAAACCCGCGTTATCCGGATGCCGAAGAAGTGCCGTTCACCATCCTGATCAATCCTGAACTCACACCTGTTGGCGATGAGGAAGAGGAGGGCTGGGAAGGTTGCCTCTCCGTGCCCGGCATGCGCGGCCTGGTACCACGGTTCAGCCAGTTGCGTTACCGTGGATTTGACCCGCAGGGGAACCTGATCGATCGCACCGTGAGCGGCTTTCATGCCCGGGTGGTACAGCATGAGTGCGACCATCTTTTCGGTATTCTCTACCCCATGCGTGTCCGGGATATGACTAAATTTGGCTTTAATGATGTACTTTTTCCTGGCATGACGCTTCCAGATGACTGATTGTTTGCTATAATGCGCCCTTTCGGGAAGAGTGGCAGAGCGGTTTAATGCAACAGTCTTGAAAACTGTCGAGGGTTCACGCCCTCCGTGAGTTCGAATCTCACCTCTTCCGCCATACATGAATGCCGCAGGATTGCGGCATTTTCATTTGCGGGTTTTATTCATTACATTTTAAGGAAACGTCATGACACAAATCATCATCGACCATAACCCATCCCAGGAAAAACTGAAAGAACTGGGCGTAACAAGCTGGAACACCTGGGATTGCCCACCTTCCAAATTCCCCCTGGATTTCACCATGACTGAAAAAGCCTACGTACTGGAAGGCGAGTTCAAAGTGACGCCACAAGGTGGTGACACTGTCACCATCAAGGCGGGTGACTATGTTGAGTTTCCAAAAGGCTTGAAATCCCAGTGGGAAGTGGTCAAGCAATTGAAAAAACACTACAAACACTTCTAATCAGAGGGTGTAGTCAATATTCAATAAAAAACCCTGCATTGCAGGGTTTTTTATTTTGGCCGGTCGATTCAGAAGTGATAGTGCCAATACACGTTCAGCACTTCAACACCCGGGTTTTCCTTATCCAGATTGGCATTGGATAAATGGCTGATAGCCAGCCCCAGGCTGTTGTTCGAGTTGATATCCTTGGCAATTTCCAGCTGGGAGCGGAATTCGATCGGATGACCCAAATCGAGATCGCTGCTGCCACGGCTATAATAGCCTGCTCCTATGCCTGGCTTCAGGTGCCAGCTATCTGCAAACTGCCAGTCGTATAACAAGCCGCCCCCAAGCCACAGGCTCCCATCCATAGTGGCTTCTGCGCCCAGCCACGGCTTCAGGTTTTCCAGCCAGACCGGATGGCCATACTCATAATCCAAACGGAAATCTGCGGCGGAATGAGAACCGTCTATATCGTAGCTACCGAGAGCAAGGCCTAAAGTATCTGCGTGTGTGTTAAATGACATTGAGGCAGTAAACATGAGCGTAACAAAAGTATTTTTTTTCATTATTGCTAGCATGGGACGTAAGTAAGGTTAAAAAAGAAAAGTCCAGTTGAAATATAACAGCCAAAAGTGCGATCAGTTGAATCTTGATGATATTGCCCAGTCTAAAAGTGCTGAAATTGGTATAAATGCGACAGTCAGACAGGAGTAAAAAGATGTGCCAGATTACGGTTGAAAAACCTTCTGCAGAGCAATTGGCTGCGCTGGGTGTCAAGCAGTGGCCAACCTGGAGTAAAGAGGTATCCACGTTTACATGGCAATACAGCAGCACGGAAGTTGCCTATATCCTGGAAGGGGAAGTGACGGTCACGCCTGACAATGGCGGCCAGCCTGTGAGTTTCCAGGCGGGCGACCTGGTGACGTTTGCCAGCGGCCTGGCATGTGTGTGGGAAGTGAAAAAACCGTTACGCAAACACTACCAATTTGAGTAGCGCCCACAGCAAATGACTCACTGGCGATCAGAGCTTGCTGAATGCTGCCTGCAAGGCAATCATCTGCGTCTCGCTCAGCGGCTGGCCGTCGCTGGCCGAAATCAGGAAGCTGTCTTCAACGCGATTGCCTAATGTATTGACCTTTGCATGATGCAAGGCCACGTCATGGTGGAGCAGGATGAGCGCCATATTGGCCAGCAGGCCGGGCCTGTCATTGGCGACCACGTCCAGTTGCTGTAGCTGCAGGTAGTCATGGTGGGCACTGACAGGGCGTATGCTGACTTGCGTCGGGATAGGCATATGTTTGACTTGCCGGCTGACACGGCCATGAATCGGTGATGGCATGGGGACTGTGTGGCAGAGTTGATCAGTCAAGCCCTGTTCGATATGTTTCAGTAAGCCGTTATAACTGACCTGGTGTGTTTTAGGTTCCAGGACGATGAAGTTATCCAGCGCATAGCTATGGGCTGTCGTATAAATTTTAGCCTGCACAATGTTGTATTGCATGCTGCCAAAGAAATGGCAGATCCGTGCAAAAACCTCTTTCTGGTCAGGGCTGTAAATCATCACCTGAATACCGTCGCCGCTAGGGCTGAGGCGTGCACGTACAATCGCTGCCTGCGTCAACTGGTGCGGGATGAGCAAACGGCTCTGCCAGGCGATCTCATCACTATCAAAGCGCTGGAAATAGTTGGCCCCGAAGGCTTGCCACAAAGGCTGGACCGAATGTTCTTTCAAATTAAAGCTGCTTAGTTTTTGCAGCACTTCCTGTTTACGCAGGCTGAGCTGGGCTTCAGTATCCAGCGATTGCTGCAATACGCGGCGCGTCTGTAAAAACAGGCTTTCCAGTAATTTGGCTTTCCAGGCATTCCAGACATTGGGACTGGTGGCGCGGATATCCGCGACCGTCAGCAGGTATAAGGCTGTCAGGCGGGATTCAGAACCCACCAGTTGTGCAAAACGTTCAATGACCTCGGGGTCAGACAAATCAGATTTCTGCGCCGTACTGGAAAGTTTCAGGTGCGATGCCACCAGCCAGGCGACCAGTTCGGTATCTGCCTTGGGCAGGCCATGTTTCTGGCAAAAGCGCCTGGCATCCAGGGTGCCCAGCAGCGAGTGATCGCCGCCACGGCCTTTGGCGATATCATGAAAAATTGCCGCCAGGTACAATAAATACGGCTGATTGAAGGCTGCAAACAACTGGCTGCATAGCGGGAATTCATGTTGCAGGTCGGGTTTGGCAAACCGGCGCAGGTTGCGCAGCACATTCAACGTGTGCTCATCGACGGTATAGACATGAAACAGGTCATGCTGCATTTGTGCGCTGACCCGCCCAAAGGCCGGGATATAGCGTCCCAGGATACCGTAGCGTGTCATGCGCCGTAAACTGCGGTGCACGCCTTCGCGGCTTTGCAGTATTTGCAGAAACAAGGCTTTATGCAAGGGGCGTTGACGGAAATCACGGTTAATCAGTGATTGTGCCGCCTGCAATGCCCTGACCAGCGGAGCACTGAATCCTGCTATCGACACATGTTGCTGCAACAGTTGGAAGCAGCGCAGGATGGCTTCTGGCTTACGTTGGAACAGGTCTGGCGCGCGGGCACTGAGCAATCCCTGGGATAACGTAAAATCTTCGTCAACTGGCGTCGCTGCTGTTTCAGGCGGGCTGATGCGTGCATGCATCAGTTTCAGCAGCACCTCGTTTTCAATGATGATGGCTTTGGCGCTACGGTAAAACCCTTGCATCAATTGTTCGCTGGCCCGCTTCTGCGCATTGGTCTGGTAACCCATCTGGTCAGCCAGGGTATTCTGGAAATCAAAGACCAGCCGGTCTTCGCGTCGCTCGGCCAGCAAGTGCAGGCGGATACGCAGATTCTGCAACAGGCGTTCGTGTTGCCTGATTTGGCGCGCTTGGGCGCCATTCAGCAAGCCAGCCTGCATCAGGTGTTGCCAGTCGCTGCCCAATTGCTGGCTGCTGGCCACCCACAAAATCATATGCAAGTCACGCAGACCACCCGGGCTTTCCTTGATATTCGGCTCCAGGTTATAAGCGGTATCGTGAAATTTTGCGTGACGGATTTGTTGCTCACGTAACTTTTCAGTAAAGAATCGCGACGGATCCAGTTGCGCATGCAGCGATTGCATCAATGTTTTAAAGACAGCTTTATGGCCGGTCAAGCAGCGTGCTTCCAGCAGGTTGGTCATGATAGTGACATCCCGCAAAGCCTCATCCAGGCATTCTTCAAGCGTACGTACACTATGGCCGATGTTCAGGCCAATATCCCATAAGGTGCCGATCAGGGACTCGATTTCTGTTTGCAACAGCTGATCGCTGTTGTCTGGCATCAGGATCAGCAGGTCGATATCTGAGTGGGGAAACATCTCGCCCCGGCCATAACCACCAACCGCAATCAGGCTGACCGTGGCTGGTAATGCATAGGTTTGCCAAATGTTGCGTAACAACTGGTCAAGCAGGCGGGTGTGTTGCTGTAGCAGGCGTTTTGCCTGTGGTTTGGCCAGGTAGGTTTGGGCGATGTGCCGGCGTGCCAGTTGTAACGACTCACGCCAGTGCCTGAGTTGTTCTTTGGCAATCACGGTCATGGGTGCAGCATTTATGCGGCCGGACGCGGAGGTGTGCCGGTAGATACGGTCATGATCTCAAAACCATCTTCTGTGACCAGCACGGTGTGTTCCCATTGGGCAGACAAGCTGCGGTCCTTGGTTACCACGGTCCAGCCATCCGGCATGAATTTGATGTCGCGGCGGCCGGCATTGATCATCGGTTCAATGGTAAACATCATGCCGGGCTTGAGGGTGACGCCAGCACCGGGTTTGCCATAGTGCAGCACCTGCGGATCGCAGTGGAATTTCTTGCCTATGCCATGACCACAGAATTCACGCACAATGCTGTAGCCGTTTCTCTCGGCAAAAGACTGAATGGCATAACCGATATCACCCAGCGTATTGCCAGGTTTGACTTTTTCAATGCCACGCCACATGGCCTGGTAGGTGATTTCACACAGGCGTTTGGCCTGTGGCGACACATTGCCGACCATAAACATGCGTGATGTATCGCCGTGGTAACCGTCTTTAATGACCGTAATGTCGAGATTGACGATATCGCCGTTCTTGAGTTCTTTTTCACTGGGGACACCATGGCAGATCTGCTGGTTGATCGAGGTGCAAATCGATTTGGGGTAAGGCGTATGCCCGTCAGGCGCATAGTTCAATGGCGCAGGAATCGCATGCTGCACATCGACAATGTAGTCATGGCATAACTTGTCCAGCTGGTTGGTAGTGACGCCCGCGACAACATGTGGTGTGATGTAATCCAGCACCTCGGCAGCCAACCGGCCTGCCACGCGCATTTTCTCTATTTCTTCAGGGGTATGCAAAATAATTGCCATAAGCTTGGGGCCGTGAAATACGGGCACTGGTCGCCTGATTTCAACAAGAATAACTAAAAGCTGTATTTTAACATAGCCATTTGTGCCTGATAGCTAAAGAAACAGGGCTTTTACGCCGTTAAAACAGTTGCGCCATGATGGAAACAGGCAAGGAATTATGTAGTTCATTAACCTATGGGGCAGGGGCGCCATATTTTATACTCGGGCGGATGAAACAAGCAGGAGCGATTCGGATGGTGACACTCACTGAAGCAAGCGCAAACCGGAATATTGCCGACTGGGTCAGGTTCTTTGAAAATGCCGATATTCCCGTCTTGCGGCAGACGGCCAGGGAGCTGGCACAGCTGCATGCGCGGGAAGAAGAGACCGGTGTGCGCGATATCACGCGGGTAGTCATCAATGACCCCCTGATGACATTTAAAGTACTGGCCTATGCCAACAATCACCGTAGTCGTCATCAACTGCATGACCTGGCTCAGGTGGAGCAGGCGATTATCATGATGGGTACCAGCACGTTTTTCGAGCAGATTCCTACTGTGCCGCATGTGGAGGATGTCTTGAGCCAACATGCCTCCTCCCTAGTGGATTTACTGAAATTGATGGTGCGCGCGCATCGTGCCGGTTATTTCGCGGCCGAGTTTGCCGCCCACCTGATGGATCTGCGCGCTGAAGAGGTGCGTGTGGCAGCCTCACTGTACGACTTTGCTGAAATGCTGATGTGGTGTTTTAACCCGCAGGCCATGAATGAAATCAGCCGGCGCCAGGCAGCGGATAAAACCTTGCGTAGCCGCGTGGTGCAGCAGGAGGTGCTGGGGTTCCGGATTATCGATTTGCAAGCCGAGCTGGTCCGTGTCTTTAATTTGCCTTCGTTGCTGACAGATCTGATGAATGAACAACGGGCGTACCTGCCACGTGCACGTAATGTGCAACTGGCGGTGAATCTGGCCAGGCATTCTGCCGACGGCTGGCAAAATGCCGCATTGCCTGATGACTACAAAGACATTGCGCAATTGCTGCATGTGGACGTAACGCGCGCCATGCACATTGTGGGCGCGCCATCCTTATCCATGGAGTGAGTGCTTTTACCTGCCGGCCAGTTCATCGGTGATGGCCTGGTGGACGTGGTCAATCACGCTTTCCCAGGCCGTACCGGGGGACTGCCTGAACAGGCGCATATTTGGATACCATGGGCAGGTTTCGGCTTGTTGCAGCCAGCGGAAATGGGCTTGTTGCGGCAATAATAACCACACCCGCTTGCCTAATGCTGCCGCTAAATGTGCGACGGCAGTATCCACCGAAATCACTAAATCCATTTGCATGATCAGGCCGGCGGTATCTGTCAGGTCGGACAATGACGGATGATGGCATTCCAGCATGGGGAAACGCTTGAGCATGATGTGGTCTTCCCGCCGGAACGCTTTCTGCAGGCTATGCCATTCAACTTCCATCTGCAATAACGGTGCCATCAGGTACAGCGGAATGCTGCGCAAATGATCATATTTGTTGTGCTCGTCGCCACACCAGTTCAGGCCAATCCGTAACCGCCTGGCCGGGCCAAGCAATTGTTGCCATGGCTGTTGATGCCGCTCGGCAACCTGCAGATATGGCAGCGTGGCAGGAATGGTGTCTGCCAATGTGCTGAATGCCGCTGGCAGGCTGAGCATGGGGCAGTATGTATCAAAATGCGGCAGCGGACGGCCATCCTGTCGAATGACCTGGATGGCCCCATCATGTGCCCACATTTCATTAAACAGATTAAACAGTGCGTCAGGCACAGCCACGATGAGCTGGTTAGGCTTGAATGTCTTGACCAGGGCAATATAGCGGCAAAACTGTAAAGTATCACTCAGCGTCTGTTCTGCCAGGAGCAGGATGGTTTTACCAAGCAAGGAGGTATTTCCGGGCCATAACAGTTGCCGGTCCGGCAAGGGAGCGGCAGGCAGTACCTGCCAGCGTGATTCATACATGGGCCAACCGGCTTCGTATTCGCCGCGCGCCAGTTTGAGCATGCTCAGGTAATAGCGTGCCTGCGCATGGGTGGGCGCATGTGTGATTGCGGTTTCCAGGCACTGGTAAGCTTCTGCAGTGTCACCGTTTTCATATAAAGCTAATCCCAGGTTGCAATAGGCAGAGGCATAGCTGGCATTTAGTTTTAATGCCTGGCGGAAATCTGCAATCGCTTCCGGATATTTTCCCAACTGGCATAAGACGACACCGCGATTGTTATAAGGTACGGGCAAATTCGGTTGATGGGCGATCGCATGGTGAAAAGCGCGTAGTGCTTCTTCGCGTTGCCCCTGCAACTGCAGGATCAATGCACGCTGGTGATGCGCTTCGGCAAAATCCGCTTGAATCCTGATGGCTGCATTCATGCAGGCCAGCGCCTCAGTCGGCGCTTGTAATTGCTGATGCAAAACGCCAAGGCGGTAGTGGAAGTGGGCATATTCAGGATGCGCGGTGACCGCCTGTTTCAATACTTCGGCGGCTTTTTCAAGTTGCTGTGACTGCAGCATCAGATCCACACATTCGTTAAATGCCTGGATATGCTGCGGATCCAGTTTGGTGACCGTGCGCAGGCGCAAGATGGCTTCCTGCGTGCGTCCCAGGTTTTTCAGTGCACGGGCATCCAGGTAATAGAGCTGCGCCTGCCTGGAATCCAGTTTAATGGCCTGCTTGTAGTGCTCGTGTGCCGCCGCAAATTGCTGGGTGCGCATATGCAAATTCGCCAGTTGCAAACGCAATTGCAGGTTATCCGGGCGCAAGTGGATCGCTTGCAGCAGATATTGTTCGGCAGCATGAAATTCGTTGTTCTGCAGCATCAACCCGGCCAGTCGCTGATACGCATCCCATCTTTGCGGGTCCTGGGCAATCAGTTTCAGCAGTTTTTCAATGGCTTCATTATTCATAGGTTGCTGCAATACTTCGGGCGTTTGTGCGAGCCTTAAAAAGGGAGATGGCGGATTAAGGTACAATAAGCAGCTTGATGCGTCAACGACTCAACCGTGGTAAGAGAGGAAAAGCAATGCTCGTGAAACTGATCATGTATGGACTGTTATTGTGGCTGGCCGTATGGGGATATCGCCAGTACCAGCAGCCATCTACCCGGTTGAATGTGGGCATGAAGGCACCGGCTTTCAGCTTGCCAGATGCACAGGGAAACACGCGCCAGCTGTCGGACTGGCAAGGGCATTGGCTGGTGATTTATTTCTACCCCAAAGACGATACACCAGGCTGTACCCGCGAGGCCTGCCACTTCCGTGACGATATTCAGCAAATTCATGCTTTGGGGGCTGAAGTGGTAGGCATCAGTGTTGACACTGTCGCCAGCCATGCCAGCTTTACCAGCAAGCATCGCTTGCCATTCCCGTTGCTGGCGGATACCCGCGGCCAGGTTGCGCAGGCTTATGGTGCCCTGTTTGACCTGATTGTCTTCCAGGCCGCCAAACGCATGACATTTATTATTGATCCGCAAGGCATGGTTGCGCAGACATACAGCAATGTGAATCCTGACGGGCATAGCCAGGCCATCATTGACGACTTGAAACGCCTGTCAGCCTTTTAGGAATTGGCCTATGCAATCACTTTCCCTGATCGTCGCCCACGCGGATAACCGTGTGATCGGCCACAACAACCAGTTACCCTGGCATTTGCCGGAAGACCTCAAGCGTTTCAAGCAGCTCACCATGGGTCATCATATTATTATGGGCCGTAAAACCTATGAGTCGCTCGGCCGCTTGCTGCCTGGACGGACGACAGTGATTGTGACGCGTGATCCTGAATACAAAGTGGAAGGCGCCAAAATCGTACACTCGTTACCGGAGGCACTGGCTGCATGCGCAGGGGATGAAGAACCGTTTCTGATCGGGGGGGCCGAGATGTATGCGCAAGGATTGGCTTATGTGACGCGGCTGTATATTACGCGGGTCTATGCGCATGTCGGTGGGGATGCGTTCTTTCCGCAAATGGAAATGCATGACTGGCAACTGGTGAGTGAGGAGGCGCATACCTCAGCCAATGGCTTGCATTATAGTGATCTGGTGTATCAGCGGACGTAGTTAAGATTGTTGTTCGCGGGTCAATGCTCGTTTCATCAAGCCTGCAGAGCGTTGATGTGAAGGTAATTCTTTAAGGCTTTTGCATTGACAGGGTTTGTGTGTCTATGTGGCGTTTCTTTTCGCCTCTTGGCGAGTTACTTTGCTTATCCAGATTGCAGTTGCTATTCATTACGATCTGGATTGATGAAGCATTTATTTCGCCTTTAGGCGACCGTTCTTTCTTGTAGATAAGCATAAAAAGAAGGTCGCCTAAGGACGAAAGGTGATCTTAAAAACTATCTGATGCCGAGATTCATCGTGCCAGTTGTAAAGTCAGTTAATCTTCCTGCTTGACGCAATCAACAAAATATTCAGCTTTACCATCCACCACCTGTTTCACCAACCCATGGTTATCGGTCTCAAAGCCCGGGAATTTTTCGTTGAATTCACGTGCAAACTTGAGGTAATTCACAATCACTTTGTTAAAGCGCTCCCCCGGGATCAGCAAGGGAATACCTGGCGGGTAGGGCGTCAGCAATACCGCAGTGACGCGATCTTCCAGGTCGTCGATTGCGACGCGCTCTATCTTGCGGTGGGCCATTTTCGAGAAGGCATCGGTCGGTTTCATGGCAGGCACCATGTCTGACAGGTACATTTCGGTGGTCAGGCGTGCCACGTCATTGGCTTTGTAGACTTCATGGATTTGCGTACACAAATCTTTCAGGCCGATACGCTCATAACGCGGATGTTTCTGTACAAACTCTGGCAGTACTTTCCATAATGGATGGTTTTTGTCGTAGTCGTCTTTAAATTGCTGTAAAGCCGCTACCATGGTGTTCCAGCGGCCTTTGGTAATGCCGATGGTGAACATGATAAAGAATGAGTAGAGGCCGGTTTTCTCAACAATGACGCCATGTTCTGCCAGGTATTTGGTGACGATGGCAGCAGGAATGCCAAACTCGCTGGAAAACTCGCCATCGACATCCAGCCCCGGAGTGATGATGGTGGCTTTGATCGGGTCCAGCATGTTGAAGCCTTCGGCCAGGTTGCCGAAACCGTGCCAGCGCTCATTGGCTTTCAGCATCCAGGCATCGCGCTCTTCCAGGCCATCTTCAGACAGATCGTTCGGGCCCCATACCTTGAACCACCAGTCAGTGCCCCATTCTTCGTCGACCTTGCGCATGGCACGGCGGAAATCCAGTGCTTCTTTCAGCGACTCTTCAACCAGCGCAGTCCCGCCAGGTGCCTCCATCATGGCCGCAGCCACGTCGCAGCTGGCAATAATCGAGTATTGCGGGCTGGTGGAAGTGTGCATCAGGTAGGCCTCATTGAATAAATCCCTGTCCAGATGGTTGTCCTGGGCATCCTGCACCAGGATTTGCGAGGCCTGGCTCAGGCCAGCCAGCAATTTATGAGTGGACTGGGTAGAAAACACCATGGATTCTTTACAACGCGGGCGATCTGCACCGATTGCATGGTAATCACCATAGAAATCATGGAAAGTCGCGTGCGGTAACCAGGCTTCGTCGAAATGCAGGGTGTCGATCTTGCCGTCCAGCATTTCCTTGATCTCTTCGACGTTGTACAACACACCGTCATAAGTCGATTGCGTAATCGTCAAAACACGCGGCTTGGCATTCTTGTCAGTCGCAAACGGGTTGCGTTCGATTTTCTTCTGGATGTTTTCCCAGGCAAATTCGCTTTTTGGAATCGGCCCGATAATACCGAAGTGATTACGCGTTGGCATCAGGAATACCGGAATGGCGCCGGTCATGATAATGGAGTGCAGCACGGATTTATGGCAATTGCGGTCGACCACCACGATGTCGCCCGGCGCAACGGTCGAGTTCCAGACGATCTTGTTGGACGTTGAGGTACCGTTGGTCACAAAGTACAAATGGTCGCAGTTATAGATACGCGCCGCATTACGCTCTGAAGCAGCAACCGGACCGGTATGGTCAAGCAATTGCCCTAACTCGTCTACGGCGTTGCACACGTCAGCGCGCAGCATATTTTCACCGAAAAACTGGTGGAACATCTGGCCCACAGGTGATTTCAGGAACGCTACGCCACCGGAGTGGCCAGGGCAGTGCCAGGAGTAGGAGCCATCTGCCGCGTAATGTGTCAGGGCCTTGAAGAAGGGCGGGGGCAGGCTATCCAGGTAGGCTTTGGCTTCACGGATAATCAGGCGCGCCACAAATTCCGGCGTATCTTCGTTCATGTGGATAAAACCGTGCAGCTCGCGCAATACATCGTTCGGGATATGGCGGCTGGTGCGTGTTTCGCCATGCAGGAAGATCGGGATTTCTTCATTGCGGTAACGAATTTCCTGCACAAAATTACGCAGTTGTTCAATCGCTTCCGGCTTTTCCTCGACGATTTCCTCATCATCGATTGAAAGGATAAATGCTGACGCACGGCTCTGCTGCTGTGCAAATGAGGTCAGGTCGCCGTAGCTGGTCACACCTAATACTTCGGCACCTTCTTCTTCTATCGCTTTGGCTAGCACACGGATGCCAAGGCCGGATGAGTTTTCGGAGCGGAAGTCTTCGTCAATGATGACGACTGGGAATCTAAATTTCATTCAATGAATCCTTACTTGTCACTGAAAATGCAAAGGCACTGAGAAAGCCATGCTTTTACTCCGTGCCTTTGTGTTAAATGTGGGCTTGCTTTTCAATGGAGGCTTATATTTTTGGCAGAGTGACACCAACCTGCCCTTGGTATTTGCCGCCACGGTCTTTGTAGCTGGTTTCGCAGACTTCATCAGATTCAAAAAACAACACCTGGGCGCAGCCTTCGCCAGCATAGATTTTGGCGGGTAGTGGAGTGGTGTTGCTGAATTCCAGTGTGACATAGCCTTCCCATTCTGGTTCAAAGGGGGTGACGTTCACAATAATGCCACAGCGGGCATACGTTGATTTACCCAGGCAGACTGTCAATACCGAGCGCGGGATACGGAAATATTCAACCGTGCGCGCCAGCGCAAACGAGTTGGGCGGGATCACGCAGTAGCCTTTGCCTGAGACTTCGACAAACGATTGCGGATCAAACTGTTTGGGGTCCACAATGGTGCTATTAATATTGGTGAACACGCGGAATTCATCGGCACAGCGGATATCGTAACCGTAGGAAGAGGTGCCATAGGACACGATTTTCTCGCCATTCGATTCACGCACCAGTTCAGGTGAAAACGGCTCAATCATGCCGTGTTGTTCAGCCATCCTGCGTATCCATTTATCCGACTTAATGCTCATTCCGTTATCCAGTCTTAGCGTGTTGATTCACTAGCAATAAAGAGAAAAAAGCGGAGTTTAAACTCCGCTTTTAGTAGGTGCAAATAATAACAACAAATGCTGCCAGTTTTGCAAAAATTTTGTGAATTTTTGGCGATTATTTATGCAAATGACCGCGAGGGTTCACCAAAATTTATTTGTCGCCGCCCAGTTCGATGCTGTAACGCCAGAACTGGTCTTCGGCTTCAAAAATGACTTTGGAAGCTTCAGGGTCACGGCTGCCAGCAGGGTACTGGTAAACCGGCTTCCTGTCTTCCGCCCAGGCTTTGACGACCGGGTCCACCAGGCGCCATTGCGCTTCAGCTTCAGAAATGTGCAGGTAGTTGGAGTTATCACCTTGCATCAGGTTCAGCAACAAGGCTTCGTAGGCATCTACGGAGTCATCGCTATCCCAGCGGTTGGCGGCATCCAGCTGGATAGTGCGGGTTTGCACGTCCAGGCCAGGAATCTTGGACTGGATTTCCAGCTTGATGCATTCGCGTGGCTGGATACCAATGATGAGCCAGTTCTGGTCCTGGTTATTGATCTGCAATGGCGCTTTCTTGAAGCGGATGGAAATCCGTGTATCGGCTTCATGCAAGCGTTTGGCGGTGCGGATATAGAAAGGCACACCTTTCCAGCGAGGATTGTCGATAAACAATTTCAATGCGGCATAGGTTTCGACCACGCTGTCCTTGTTGCCCAGCTCTTCCAGATAGCCAGGCACTTTTTCGCCATTGATTTCGCCGGCAGCATACTGCGCGCGGAATGCGTGTTTTTCCAGTTCGTTGACCGGGATCGGACGGATCTGCTCCAGCAGCTTGATCTTCGCGTCGCGTACACCTTCTGGAGACAAGTCTTTTGGCTGCTCCATGGCAGTCAGTGCCAGTGTCTGCAAAATGTGGCTTTGCAGCATGTCACGCAATGCGCCAGTGCTGTCATAGAACTGCGTACGGTCGCCTACACCCAGCATTTCGGTGTTGGTGATTTGTACGTGGTCGATGTACTGGTTGTTCCAGATTGGCTCTAACACTGTGTTGGTAAAGCGTTGCAGCAAGATGTTTTGCAGCGCGGATTTGCCCAGGTAGTGGTCGATACGGTAGATCTGGCTTTCTTTCAGGTGTTTGGTGATCGCGGCCTGCAATTCTTTGGCAGAGGGCAGATCGGTACCAAATGGCTTCTCGATCACCACACGGCGCCAGTATTTGTCTTCCTGGGTCAGGCCAACATTGGCCAGGGATTCAACCACTGGGGCGAAATCAACAGGACGCACAGACAGGAAGTAAGCCAGGTTCTGCGGGAATGTTTTTTCGTCGCTCAGGGTTGCTTTCAGTTTATTGAAAGCGTCAGGATCGGTTGGCGGATTGGCATGGTAGAAGTTACGGGCGATAAAGCGCTCGAAGACTTTCTGGTCATAGCCTTTTTTGAATTTGGTATCCAGCATGGATTTGATATCTGCACGCCAGGCGTCCAGATCAACCACTTGGCGGCCAACGCCGATAATTTTCATGTCATCAGGCAGGCGGCCCAGCAGGTCTAGCCTGAACAAACCAGGATACAGTTTAACGCGGGCCAGGTTGCCACTCGCGCCAAACAATACCAGGGTGCATGGATCAATTTTATTTGTCATTTCTAGCCTTAAGATAAAAATGTAAACGGGAAAGGGCAGGCCTTTCCCATATGTTTAAAACTATTGGTCTTTAAAATCAGTGGCAATAAGCAAAAAACCTCTCGTTAAGAGAGGTTGTGTTATTACTTGGATGATTTCACTGCGTGGCCGCCGAAGGCATTACGCATCAGGGATAGCAGCTTGTAGCTGTAGCCTTTTGCATCCTGGCTTCTGAAACGGGCCTGCAGTGCGACAGTCAGTACCGGAGCAGCAACACCTTGCTCAACCGCTTCAACCACGGTCCAGCGGCCTTCACCGGAGTCGGCCACGTAAGGCGCGATCGCTTCCAGTTTCTGGTCACCTTTCAGCGCTTCGGCTGTCAGGTCCAGCAACCAGCTACGGACCACGGAACCATGGCGCCACAATTCAGTGATTTGCGCCAGATCCAGGTTGAAGTCTTCTTTACCCTTGATCAGGTCCAGGCCTTCAGCAAATGCCTGCATCATGCCGTATTCGATACCGTTATGGATCATTTTGGTGAAGTGACCGGAGCCAACTGGACCAACGTGTGCCCAGCCACGGTCTGCATGGGTCAATGCCTGTGCATAAGGTGCCAATACGTCTGCATATTGTTTTTCACCGCCGTACATCAGGCAGTAGCCGTTTTCCAGGCCCCACACACCACCGGAAGTACCGCAGTCGATAAAGCCGATACCGTGTTCGGCCAGCATTGCGCCACGGCGCTGGCTGTGTTTGTAGTTGGAGTTGCCGCCGTCGACGATGATGTCGCCTTTGTTCAGCAGCGGGATGAGGTCTTTGATTTGATTTTCGGTGATTTCACCGGCTGGCAACATCAGCCAGACAATTTTCTGGCCTTCGAGTTTGCTCACTGCATCAGCAACTGAGGTTGCTGCTTCCAAACCTTCGTTTTGTACCAGTTTGTTGACGAATTCGGTATTAAAGTCAAAACCAACTACGTTGATTTTGTGACGGAGTAAACGTGCAGCCATGTTGCCGCCCATTTTGCCCAAGCCGATCATTGCTAATTTCATGCGGATTTTCCTATGGTGTAAGGACAGTTATTGAAACACCCATCTTTTGGATGGCATGAACCCGAACGGGGTAATTTGATAATTTTGCAGAATTATCGTGTCGAGTCGGGTATAATTATAGCAAATGCAGCCAGCGACTGAAAGGCTGCATTTGTTGTTTTGTATTGTTTTTTACAGGTTTTCTATGTCTTTGAACCCTCAAGCACGTTGGCACACTTTCTCATCCCAGGATGAAATCAATCAGGCAGCGTTACAGCGCATTTTAAAAGCAGCGGATGAAGCGATTGCAAAATATGGTGACTTCCTGATCGTACTGGCTGGCGGCAGCACGCCCAAAGCCGTATACCAATTGCTGGCCAAGGCCGATGCAGACTGGTCCAAATGGCATGTTTACCATAATGATGACCGCTGCCTGCCCGTCGATCATGTCGAGCGGAACAGTAAAATGGCGCGTGAGGCCTGGCTGGATCATGTGGCGATTCCACCGAGCCAGATTCATGATATCCCTGCAGAATTGGGCAATGTGGCAGGTGCCAAAGCATACGCTGAAACCCTGAAAGGTGTGCGCACCTTTGACCTGGTGATTCTGGGACTGGGTGAAGATGGGCATACGGCCAGCCTGTTCCCGGGGCAAGTGGTGGACAACAGCGCGGATGCGGTGCCAGTCTACAACTCTCCCAAGCCACCGGCAGACCGCATTACCATCAGCCAGCAGCGTTTGAATAATACGCATGAAGTGATGTTCCTGGTGACAGGGGCGGGTAAACAGGAGGCTGTCGATCACTGGCGTAACGGCGTTGCGATTCCGGCAACCCTGATCCAGTCACCGAACGGTGTGGATGTATATTGCTTTGGCGTCACGCTGAAATAACCCAATATCCCGAGGGTCAACAAAAAAGCGCCGTCAGGCGCTTTTTTTATACTGTTACCTGCGCGGGACAATATGTGAACTGGGTAATCAGCAAGGCACCTGACGGTGCCTAAGGGTCACCAGTCGCCAGGCTAGACGGCGAGCATATCAACAAATACATGCACCGGCGTTGATTCCAGTGTGTGCTGATCCTGGCACAAGGCCAGAATCTCGGCTTGCCTGGTCGCATCGAAGCGGCGTGCCAGATTGGTTTTGAATTTCTTTACCAGTTCCGGAATGCCTTCGCCACGGCGACGGCGATGGCCGATCGGGTATTCCACGGCGATATTGCTGGATTGTGAACCATCTTTAAAGAAAATCTGGATTGCGTTGGCAATCGAGCGTTTTTCCGGATCCAGGTAGTCACGTGTATATTCGGCTTTCTCTACGCAGGCCATTTTCTCGCGTAACGCATCAATGCGTGGATCTGCGGCGGCTTCGTCTTCGTAGTCCAGTGCAGTCAGGCTGCCTTTGAGCAGGCCGACGGCAGCCATGTATTGAATACAGTGGTCGCGGTCAGCCGGGTTATTCATCGGGCCGGTTTTATCGATAATGCGAATCGCCGATTCATGGGTGGTGATGACGATTTTCTCGATATTGGCGATATCATCCAGCGATTGCAGGCGATTACCCACTTCCTTGTTGAGCTGGAACGCACATTCCACGGCCGTTTGTGCATGGAATTCTGCCGGGAAGGAGATTTTGAACAATACCTGCTCCATCACGTAACTGCCGTAAGGGCGCTGGAACTTGAAGGCATTGCCTTTGAACAGCACATCATAAAAGCCCCAGGTCTTCGCCGTCAGCGCGCTTGGATAACCCATTTCACCTTGCAGTGTCATCCAGGCCAGGCGGACGGCGCGAGAGGTGGCGTCACCTGCAGCCCACGATTTACGTGAACCCGTATTGGGACTGTGGCGGTAGGTGCGCAGGCTTTGGCCATCAACAAACGCGTTAGAAACGGCGTTGATAATATCTTGCCTGTGACCACCTAATAATTTGGTCACCACAGCCGTAGATGCGATCTTGACCAGGATGACATGGTCCAGGCCCACACGGTTAAAGCTGTTTTCCAGTGCCAGCACCCCCTGGATTTCATGTGCCTTGATCATGGCGGTGAGCACCTCTTTCATGGTCAGCGGCGCTTTGCCTTCGGCCACGTTTTTACGCGATATATAATCGGCAGAGGCCAGGATACCGCCCAGGTTGTCAGAAGGGTGGCCCCATTCAGCTGCCAGCCAGGTGTCGTTGAAGTCCAGCCAGCGGATCATGGCGCCAATGTTGAAGGCTGCCAGGATAGGATCCAGCTGGTAAGAGGTACCTGGCACTTTGGCGCCATTTGGTACTACCGTACCAGCAATCACCGGCCCCAGTAATTTGGTACAGGCCTGGTAATCCAGCGCTTCAAAACCACAGCCCAGCGTATCTATCAGACAGTTGCGGGCCGTATCGTAGGCCTCGGTGGAGTTAATTTCAAAATCTGCTACATAGTTGGCAATATCGACGATGACCTGATCTGGATCGGGGCGTACGTTGGAAATATGTGATGACATGATGTAGTTGCAGTCCTTGTGAATAGTGAGAAATATTTTTGTCCGCCGATGAACACAGATAAACGCCGATAAATCTATCCTGCTTTTTAAGCAGTGGCTTTTGTTTTGCGTGGAGTCAACATTGGCACTTTGATTTTGCAGTGGTTTTGAGATGGTTTTATCTGCGTTTATCTGTGTTCATCGGCGGTTAAATGGCTTTTTATCGGTTATCCAGTGAAATGAATGGCCTGTTATCCGGGCCATTATATTCAGCGTTTGGACGGATAATCTTGTTGTCTACGCGTTGCTCAATCGCATGCGCCACCCAGCCGGTAGTGCGTGAGATCACGAAGATAGGCGTGAACATGCCGGTCGGGATGCCCATCATGTGATAGCTGGAAGCACTGTACCAGTCGAGATTAGGGAACATTTTTTTCTCATGCCACATGATTTCTTCAATCCGGGCCGAGATATCAAACAGTTGCATATTGCCGGCATCTTCACACAATGATTTGCTGACAGCTTTAATCGACTCATTACGCGGGTCGGCAATGGTGTAGACCGGATGGCCAAAGCCGATAATGATTTCCTTGCGTGCCATACGGGCCCGGATGTCGGCTTCAGCCTCATCCGGATCCTGGTAGCGCTCGATAATTTCCATTGCCGCCTCGTTGGCGCCACCGTGTTTGGGGCCACGCAGGGCACCAATGGCGCCGGTGATGCAGGAATACAGGTCAGACAAGGTCCCGGCAATGACGCGTGAGGTGAAAGTAGACGCGTTGAACTCGTGCTCGGCGTAGAGCACCAGTGAAGTGTTCATGGCCTTGATATGCAGCTCGGATGGTTTCTTGCCATGCAATATATGCAGGAAGTGTGCTGCAATCGAGTCATCGTCAGTTTCTACGTCAATGCGGGCACCTCGATGGCTGAAGTGGTACCAGTAAATGAGGATAGATCCGAAACACGCAATCAGGCGGTCACCCAGTGCTTGCGCACCCGCTGTATTGCGGTCAACAGCTTCCGGTTCCAGTGTCCCCAGCATGGAGCAACCCGTGCGCATCACATCCATGGGATGCGCATTGGCAGGAATCTGTTCCAGTACGGTTTTAAGTGCACTGGGCAGGCCGCGCAGCTTTTTGAGCTTTTGATGATAGGCGGTGAGTTGTGGCCGGGTGGGCAGCTCGCCGTGTATCAGCAAATAAGCGACTTCTTCGAACGTAGCGTGTTTTGCCAGTTCGATGATATCGTAACCACGGTAATGCAAGTCATTACCGCTATGACCCACGGTACAAATGGCCGTGGTCCCTGCAGCCACGCCTGCCAAAGCCACGCCTTTTTTGCGTTTGGGAGCTTCAGTGACGGGGGTAGTAGGATCAGTGGTGGTATTCATGACAAACCTCCTTGTTTCTGGTCGCGTGCGCTTATTTTTTATACAGCGCGTCTAGTTTCTGTTCAAAGGCGTGATAACCGAGGTGCTCATATAGATCAGCACGTGTCTGCATCAGATCCAGCACGTTTTTCTGGGTGCCATCCTTGCGTACGCCCTGATATACCTTGAGGGCTGCCTGGTTCATGGCGCGGAAGGCAGACAATGGGTATAACGCCATGCCGACACCGGCAGTGGCCAGTTCATCCACCGTGAATAAAGGCGTGGCACCGAATTCAGTGATATTGGCCAGCACCGGTACCTTGACGGCATCGACAAACTGCCGGTACATGGCCAATTCCGTCATTGCTTCGGGAAAAATCATGTCGGCACCGGCTTCTACGCAGGCGCAGGCACGGTCAATCGCCGATTGCAGGCCTTCTACCGCCAGTGCGTCAGTGCGTGCCATGACAACAAAGTCATCGTAAGGCTTGGCATCTACCGCAGCTTTGATGCGGTCCACCATTTCATCCAGGCTGACAATCGCCTTGTTGGGGCGGTGTCCACAGCGTTTGGCGCTGACCTGGTCTTCAATATGTACGGCTGCTGCGCCTGCCTTGGCAACACTTTTGATGGTGCGCGCAATATTGAACGCACCGCCAAAACCGGTATCAATATCCACCAGCAACGGCGTATCCACGGCATCGGTGATGCGGCGTACATCGACCAGTACATCTTCGAGGCTGGAAATACCCAGGTCAGGCAGTCCCAGTGAGCCGGCGGCAACCCCGCCACCAGATAAATAGATGGCTTTGAAGCCGGATTGTGTGGCCAGCATGGCGTGATAGGCATTAATCGCACCTATGATTTGCAGTGGCTGTTCAGCTGCCAGCGCCGTGCGGAAACGCGCGCCTGGGGTGTTGGATGATTGCATGGTGAGCCTTTTAAAATTAAATTCTATTTAACCGCCGATATTTTCAAACAAGATAAAAATAAGTCATTGATCTTATATTTTTATCTGCGTGCATCTGCGTTTATCGGCGGTTAATATCAAACGGAAAAGAAAGCCTGTTTAGCCTCTTGCGGCATGGCAACGCCGGTTTGCCGGGCTTTCTGCAATACTTCCCAGAAATAACGGTAAGTGGCGCGGTCGTGCAGTTCACCGGCATACTGGATCGGCCCCCAGTCGGCGGCTTGTGCGGCCAGCAAGATATTGGCGGCATCCGTCACTTCATCAAAATTAGGTTTCATGGCATCGACAATGGCCTGTATCTGCGTTGGGTAAATGCTCCACATGCGCATAAAGCCAAATTCGTTGCGGGCATGGAAAGCATCGCCGTAGGTCACTTCGGCATTTTTCAGGTCCAGCGTCACGTTGTGGGCCGGAATCAGGCCATTCGCCAGGGCAGCGGCGACCACTTCAGTTTTGGCACGCGCCAGCAGCTTGTGCTCGAATTGCCCCGGACTACGCATGGCACTGGCCGGGATGGCACCGTGGTGGGCGCTGACAAAATCCATCAGGCCGAAATCCAGCACCTGCAACCATGGCAGTTGTGCAATCTCATGCACCTGCCGCAAGGCACCGTGGGTTTCGATCAGGAGATGTACCGGGATTTCGCGGGAAATGCCATGCTGCCTGGCTATTTGCTGGATATAGGCAATCATTTCACGTGCCTGGGCAATATCAGTGCATTTCGGGATGGTGATGTAACTTAGTACATTCCCGGCACCTCCTACCAGGATGTCGATATCCTGTTTCCAGTGCGGATGCGTGTAGTCATGGATACGTGCGCCGGCCATTTTGTATTGGTTGGCGTCGGAGTTCAGCACGCGGACAATCATCTCGGCGTGCGCCTGTTCCTGCCCGCTGGCCGCGCCGTCTTCACAGTCACAGGTGACATCGAATACCGCACCTATCCCGTTCGGGCTGGCGGAATCCTGCAGTGACAGCGCTTTCAGCATCAGTTTCTCACTACCGGCAAAATGCTCGCAGGCCGGAATGACCCGGAAAGGTTTTTCGCCACCAAAAAGTGCCTGGTTGGGATGGACTGCCATGGTTTAATTTCCTTTGCGTGGAATAAGAACGGTGTAATCGAGATCGAGCACTACGTGCGGATGGTAGCCCTGCGCGGTTTTGATGTTTTCCAGTGTGGCGGGCGGGATATTTTTGACGCCGACCATGCGCAGGCGCAAGGCACCGAGGCCGGGATGGGGCAGGGCCCACTTGTCCAGTACCTTGGTCATGCAGTAAATGGTGTCACCGGCATAACTGGGATTGGCGTGGCTGCCACCATTAATCGCCAGGATGGCAATGGCATTTTCCAGGCCTTCATAACTGAGTGCCTTGCAGGCGGACATGATGACGCCGCCATAGACCAGGCACTGGCCTTGCGGCGTGCTTTTCATCAGGTGCGCATCAAAGTGCAGGCGCGCATTGTTCTGGTACAGGTGCGTTGCCATGGTGTGGTCACTCTCATTAATGGTCAGGCCGGACGGGTGACGCATGCATTCATCTACTGCGTAATCCTCCCACCAGTACTGGCCGCCGGTAGCCGCCGCCAGTGTGGGTTGCATGGTGAAATGCGCGGGGACGGAAAGCAATTCCGGCGCGACAAATTCAGGCAGTTCCGGTATCACGGTGTCTGGTGCTGGCGCATCCTGGTTCTTTTTATGCACCATGACCCAGCGTACCCAGCTTAAGACCGGTTGCTGATGCTGGTTGACGGTGGTGGAATGCACCCAGACCACACCGCTTTTACCGCTGGAATTCTGTTTCAGGCCGATGACTTCACTGGAAGTAGCCAGTGTGTCGCCGACATAGACCGGTTGCAGGAAACGCATATCGGCATAGCCCAGGTTGGCAATGGCATTGACTGAAATATCCGGCACGGTTTTGCCAAACGCGATATGAAAGGCCAGCAAATCATCGACCGGTGCCGAAGGATAACCCAGTGACCGGGCCAGTGGTTCGCTGCAATGCAGCGGATTGCGGGCACCGGTCAGGGCAATGTACAGCGAACAATCGCCGGCCGTAATGGTGCGTGGCGTGGCGTGATGGATGACTTCGTGCAGTTTGAAGTCTTCAAAGAAATGACCCGCATGGATTTTGTTTTGCATGGCAAGCTCCTTTGCTGTGTCTTTAAATAAACTCTTCTTCCAGTTCGCTGATGGCTTCAGCCAGCCGGATCAGGCGCTGTGCGGCCTTGATGTGATGATGTTCCACCAGTTTGTCATTGACGACAACCGTGCCATGGCCGGCTTCGTTGGCTTCTTTGAGCGCCTTGATAATCAGCCGGGCATGTGCCACTTCGGCCCGTTGTGGTGTATAGGCATCATTGCAATAGGCAATCTGTGCCGGATGCACCAGCGATTTGCCATCCATACCGATATCTCGCCCGAGGCGGCAGGCATATTCAAACGAATGCATGTTCTTGAAGTCGCTGGTAATACCGTCAATCACGCCTTTGCCATATGCACGCGCCGCCAGGATCACCAGCGAAAGTGAGGTCAGGATAGCCGAGCGCTCGTGCGTGACGCGCGCATGCAGCTGGGAAATCAAGTCTGAGGTCGCCATCACCATACAGATCACGCGTTCGGAGGCGGCGGCAATTTCCTTGACATTCAATACTGCGAGCGGGCTTTCTATCATGACCATCATGGGGACATCTTTGCCACCGGCGTCATCCAGTAATTGCTGGGCGCGCAATACATCTTCGCGGGATTCAATATTGGGGAACAGAATGGCATCGGCACCGACGGTGGCGACCGCTTTAATATCATCGTGCCCCCAGATGGAGTCCAGGTCGTTGACGCGGATGACCACCTCACGTTTGCCGTAACCCCCTTGCTTCACGGCTTGTACTACGTTGTCACGTGATTGAATCTTGGCATCAACCAGGATCGGGTCACCCAGATCCAGGATCACTGAATCGGCTGCCAGCGTGCGTGCGCGATCCAGGTAATGCGTGTTGCATCCGGGAACGTAGAGCATGGAGCGCCTGGGTCTCAGTGGATATGACATTGCGTTTCCTTTTCTGGAAGGGTTGGGCAAATTATTCATGATAAAAAAATGTCTGTCAATAAATATCTTATGTCTTATATAAGATATAAAACAGTTGACACGATAATGAGGCTGGGATATAAATAAATTAAGCAGTACGAAAGAGGTTTCCGCATGTCGTTCATGCGGTTGTTGCCTGGTACTTTTACTGATTGGAGTTTTTACTTATGGTAGATAAGTCGTTTGGGTCGCCAAGTTACCGGCCGCTATATGACCAGATCAAAGTCTTGCTGACACAAAGCCTGATTGGCGGGGAGTGGCGGCCCGGCGACATGATTCCGAGTGAAATCGAACTGGCGCAGCGTTATAAAGTCAGCCAGGGCACGGTACGCAAGGCGATTGATAGCCTTGCCACTGAAAACATCCTGATCCGCCGCCAGGGCAAGGGTACATTTGTCGCCACCCATAACCAGGATGATGTCAGGTTGCGTTTCCTGAGGCTGACGGCAGAAAGTGGCCAGAAGGAACTATTGCAGAACGAATTTCTTTCCTGCGTGAAAAGCAAGGCCAATGTGCATACCGGCAAGGTGCTGGAAATCAAGGCCGGCGCCACGACCATAGAAGTAAAGCGTTTGCTGACGTTTTCCGGCCGTCCATTGATTTATGACTATATTGTGGTGCCGGCAGCGCCGTTTAAAGGGCTTAATCGCGCCAAGGTGGAAGAGAGTAATGGCTCCATGTACAGCATGTACGAATCCCAGTTCGGCATCCGCATGATACGCGCCGAAGAGCGTATCAAGGCCGTGGCGGCCAGTGCAGAAGTCGCCAGTTCCCTGGGGTTGAAGGAAGGGTATCCGCTGCTGAGTGTGGAACGCGTATCTTTTACCTATGGCGACCGGCCGATGGAGTGGCGGCTGGGATTCTGTTTGACGGATGACCATCACTACATGAGCGAACTGGAATAGGCGACTTTTGAAAATGCATTTTGAAAAGTCTTGTTGGAGCGTGGGACGGACATCTAAGAGAAAAGAGATTCGGAAATGGACGATTTAAAGCAGCGCGCACTGGATTACCATCAGTTTCCCAAGCCCGGGAAACTGAGCGTGGAGTCGTCCAAACCTTGTGCGACACAGCAGGATTTGTCCCTGGCATATACACCAGGCGTGGCTGCACCAGTGCGTGAAATTGAAGCGGATCCGGCCAACGCTTATAAATACACCAACAAGGGTAACCTGGTGGCGGTGATTACCGACGGCACGGCAGTGCTGGGGCTGGGTAATGTCGGCGCACTGGCGGGCAAACCGGTGATGGAAGGCAAGGGAATACTGTTCAAGCGTTTTGCCGGCATTGATGTGTTTGATATTGAAGTGAATGCCGCCACGCCGGACGAGTTTATCCAGACGGTGGTGAATATTGCGCCGACGTTTGGCGGCATCAACCTGGAAGATATTGCGGCACCACACTGTTTTTACATCGAAAACGAATTGAAAAAACGGCTGGATATCCCGGTCTTTCATGACGACCAGCACGGCACGGCCGTGATTGTGGCGGCTGCCTTACTGAATGCGCTGGATCTCCAAGGCAAAACGTTGCCCCGCGCCAGGATTGTGTTTTTAGGCGCGGGCGCGGCGGGTTGCTCCTGTGCTAGGCTACTCAAGCGTATGGGCGCAACGGATATTACGATGGTTGATCGCAAAGGTATCCTGGATACCAGCCGCGATGATTTGCATGACAACAATCGCGAGCTGGCCATTGCGCCAGGCCCCGTTAAAACCCTGGCAGATGCCATGCAGGGGGCCGATGTGTTTATTGGCGTCTCTGCCAAAAATGGCCTGCCACCTGAGTTGGTCGGTTCAATGGCTGCCAGGCCGGTTATTTTTGCGCTGGCGAACCCTGATCCCGAGATTTTACCCAGCCAGGTATTCGCCGTCCGCGATGACGTGATTATGGCGACTGGGCGTAGTGATTTCCCCAATCAGGTGAATAACGCCTTGTGTTTTCCCTATCTGTTCCGCGGTGCGCTGGATGCGCAGGCCAGGCAGATTACCGAAGAGATGAAAGTGGCTGCGGCACACGCATTGAGTGCGTTGGCACGTGAGCCTGTGCCGCAGCAGGTGCTGGATGCCTACCAGTTGCAATCACTGTCGTTTGGCAAGGATTACATTATCCCCAAACCATTCGACCCACGCCTGATGGCATTTGTCGCAGGGGCGGTAGCGCAGGCAGCCAGCAAAGGCGAGTAAGCAGGCATGATTGTCCAGAAGCCGAAAAAGCAGCGCCCAAAGAATCTGAATTTATTCACGATTCGTTTACCGATCAATGCCGTGGTGTCGATCATGCACCGCGCCAGTGGGGTGATTCTGTTCCTGGTACAGCCATTATTGTTATGGACGCTTTATCTCTCATTGCGTAACGAGCAAGGCTACCTGGCAGTGTCGGCGCAACTACAGCAGTGGCCGGTCAAGTTACTTCTGACCGGACTTGCCTGGGCTTTTTTTCACCATTTTTATGCCGGGATCCGTCACCTGGCCATGGATGTGCACTGGATGACCACGCTGCAAAAAGCGCGCTTTTCCAGCCGTGTGGTTCTTGGGCTGGTGGCCTTCACCATGTTGTTTGTGATCTGCGCCATCTGGTAGAAGGCTGGCATGTTATTTGAATTACTCACCGCCAGATACCCGGGTATGCGATTGTGGCTGACCCAGCGGCTATGTGCGCTGTCGATGGCAATCGTATTATTGCTGTTCTGGGTGCGCGTGTTATGGCTGGCACCACAGGATTATGCAGCCTGGGTGGCAGTATTTTCACCTTTGTGGTGGCGTTTGCTCACGTTGTGGTTTTTTATCTGCATGCTGATGCATGCCTGGCTGGGCGTACGTGATGTATTGCGCGATTACGTGCCGCATTTGGGGAGCAGGTTCGTGTTGCAGTGGCTGGTGAATATCGCCGTTTGCGGCAATGCGCTGGCAGTGCTGTGGATTTTGTTTGGAATGGATTTTTAAAAGGTGAGTGCATGGCCGCTTTAAGCAATACGACAGGTGCAAGTAATATTCAGCATCATCAGGTAGATGCCGTCATCGTCGGTGGCGGTGGTGCCGGGTTGCGTGCCGCCTTGCAACTGGCGGAATCCGGCGCAGATGTGGCCGTGCTATCCAAAGTCTTTCCTACCCGTTCGCATACCGTGGCAGCGCAGGGCGGCATCGCGGCAGCCCTGGGGAATGTCTCCGACGACAACTGGCTATGGCATATGTACGACACCATTAAAGGCTCGGATTACCTGGGCGACCAGGATGCGATCGAGTTTATGTGCAGTAACGCCGCCAAGGCCATCATTGAGCTGGAACATTTCGGTATGCCGTTTGACAGGCTGGAAAATGGCCGCATCTTCCAGCGCCCGTTTGGTGGCATGACGCGTAACTTTGGGGAAAAACCGATTTCACGTACTTGCGCTGTGGCTGACCGTACCGGCCATGCCATGCTGCATACCTTGTATCAGCGCAATGTTAAAGCCAATACCCAGTTCCTGATCGAATGGTTTGCACTGGATTTAATCCGCGATAGCGATGGTGATGTGCTGGGGGTGATTGCGCTGGAAATTGAAACCGGCGATATCCATGTCATCCATGCCAAGGCAACCATGCTGGCCACCGGTGGCGGTGGCCGTATTTTCCAGGCCAGTACCAATGCCTATATCAATACCGGCGATGGCCTGGGGATGGCGGCACGTGCCGGCTTGCCATTACAGGATATGGAGTTCTGGCAGTTTCACCCGACTGGCGTATTGAATGCCGGTGTGCTGATTACTGAAGGCGTGCGTGGCGAAGGGGGTTACCTGGTCAATGGCGATGGCGAGCGTTTTATGGAGCGTTATGCGCCAAGCGCGAAAGACCTGGCCAGCCGTGACGTCGTCTCGCGCGCCATGGCGACCGAAATCAAAGAAGGACGCGGTGTTGGCAAATATAAAGATGCGGTTTATCTCAAACTGGACCACTTGGGTGAAGACATTATCAGCAAGCGTTTGCCTGGCATTCGCGAAATTGCCAAGACCTTTGCTGGCGTAGATCCGACCAATGACCCTATCCCGGTGGTACCGACCGCGCATTACATGATGGGTGGTATTCCTACCAATCTGGATGGCCAGGTAGTCGTGCACGATGGTCAGTCTGAAAAAATAGTGAACGGGTTGTATGCCGTGGGTGAGTGCGCCTGTGTTTCCGTGCATGGCGCCAATCGGCTGGGTTCCAATTCACTGCTGGATCTGGTGGTATTTGGCAAAGCTGCTGGCGACAAAATGGCTGCCGATATTGCAGCTGCTAAAGCGCACAAACCATTGCCCGCCAATGCTACAGATGCCACGCTGGCACGCGTGAATCGACTGGAAACTGCTACTGCCGGTGCCACTGTGGCGGAAACAGGTCAGGCCATGCGGCAAACCATGCAGAAACATTGCGGGGTATTCCGCTTTCCTGAGTTACTGGAAAGTGGTGTTGATGCAATCCAACAAGTCGCCGAACAGGCGCAGCATCTGCGGATTACTGACAAGAGCAAAGTATTTAATACCGCACGTGTTGAGGCACTGGAACTGGACAACCTGATGCAAGTGGCATTGGCCACCATGCATGCAGCAAATGCGCGCCAGGAAAGCCGTGGCGCACATGCCAGGGAAGATTACCCGGAGCGGGATGATGTCCACTGGCTGAGCCATTCATTATATTTTGCTGACGGGCAAAAACTGGCTTACAAACCGGTACGGCTCAAACCATTAAGTGTAGAACCATTCGAGCTGAAGAAAAGGGTGTATTGATATGCGTTTTTCCATCTACCGGTTTAATCCGGACGTAGACAAAAAGCCCTATATGCAGGACTACGACATCGAATTGGAAGACAGCGACCAGATGCTGCTGGATGCGCTTATGCGCCTCAAAGTAGTCGATGACACCCTGAGCATGCGCAAATCGTGCCGTGAAGGTGTCTGCGGCAGCGATGCCATGAATATCAACGGCAAAAACGGCCTCGCCTGTATCACCAAGCTGGAAGATTTACAGGAGCCGGTCGTGTTACGCCCCATGCCTGGCTTGCCGGTGATCCGTGACCTGGTGGTGGATATGACGCAGTTCTTCGATAACTACCATTCAGTCATGCCGTACCTGCAAAACCACGAGCCGCCACCCGAAACCGAGCGCCTGCAAAGCCCGGAAGACCGTGCCAAACTGGATGGTTTATATGAATGCATTTTATGCGGTGCCTGCACCACCTCATGCCCCAGTTTCTGGTGGAATCCGGACAAATTTGTCGGGCCAGCCGGCCTGATACAGGCCTACCGTTTCATTGCCGATAGCCGTGACCAGGAGCAGGAAGCACGCCTGGAAAACCTGGAAGACCCTTACCGTTTGTACCGTTGCCATAACATCATGAACTGTACCGATGTCTGCCCGAAAAAACTCAATCCAAATGCGGCCATTGCGGCAATCAAGAATTTGAAAATCGAAAAAGCCAAAGAACATACGCAGCATAAGCCTAGCAAAAAGATATTTGGTATCAAGGTGTTGTAAGGAGGGATGGCATGTTGAACGCAGAAATTTTACGTGAAGCAGAACAGCGGCGGCTGGCGTGGCGTTGCCGCCGTGGCATGCTGGAACTGGATATCGTCCTGCAACGTTTTGTCAGCGAGCATTTCAGTGGCCTGACCATGGCGGAAATGGGTCAACTGGATGCCTTGCTGGAATTACCGGATAACGTGTTCTGGGAACTGATACAGGATACACACACGGCAGGCAGGCCGCCGCTGCGGGAGCCACAGGCGGTTGTATTGGAAAAACTAAGAGCGAGCCGGCCATCGGCAGAACAGGAAACCGCATGATGCAGCATATGGGGGAAGAGCCAATCACGCTGGATGCCAGCGCCCTGGGCGATTACTGGCCAGGCATACAACTGTATTACCCGCCAGTGAAATACGCACCCAGCCTCGGTATTTATGAGGATATGGAGCAGGCGGCCAACCGCATGGTCAAGCATGCCCATTTTACTAATGCGCATACCCTGATTTTTGACCTGGAAGATGGCTGTCGTCAGAAGGAAATGAGTCGTACCCTGTTGCGGCAGGAGTTACCAAAACTGCGCAAGGTCAACGAACGCGTGACGATTGCCATCCGCGCCAATTCTTTCCGTACCGATGAGTACGAAGAAGACATGAAACTGGTGCGCGATATGGGTGAGTATATCGATGTGGTGATGCTGGCCAAAGCCGGTGAATCTTATGGCGCAGCGGAAGTGCGGGATTTATCCAGCTTCCTGATCAGTATCAATCCGCACATCACAATACAGCCGATTATCGAGCATCCGAAATCACTCAAAATCGCGCCTGACCTGATGCAGTACGACACAGTGAAGCACGTGGTGTTCGGGATTCACGATTTTTCCAAGGCGCTGGGCATACACATCACACCTGAGCACTGGATTGAAGAACTGTTTTACTTTATCAACCAACTGATTTTTGAGGCCAGGATCGCCGGTAAAGGGGTGATTGGCGGGGTGGAAACCCTGATAGGCAGCAACATCATGCCGGACAAATTTGTAGAGCCGCATGACGTACGCCGCTGGCTGGATTTGCATGGCGATAACGAGTCACGCGTGGTCTACAAGCACGCCTGCCAGGAAGCAGCCATGGGCCTGACCGGCAAACAGGTGATTCATCCTGGGCATATCCATTTGTGCAAGACTGCTTATACGCCATCACCGACGGAAATTAATCAGAAGGTGGCGATCCTGAAGGCGGCGATTGAAGCGGATGCACTGCTGGGTGGGGCGATCAAGTTTGAAGGCGAGATGCTGGATCCACCCATGTTTGGTAAGGCCTTGCAGACCTTGTTACGGGCGCATGCGTTGCGGGCGCTGAAAACCAGCGATATGGAGTTTGCCTTGCATGTGCTGCAGTTGATGCCGGCGCAAGTAGTACGCCAGAACTGGCCTTATGGCATTTTGCTTTAAAACATTGGCTACCTTGGAGATAGCTAACTTCAAGAATTAACCGCCGATGAACGCAGATGCACGCCGATGTGAAAATGGAGCCCATTTAACTGCATGCATATTTTTAAAGATACTAAATAGGTTGTATCGGCGTTTATCCGCGTTCATCGGCGGTTAAATCGCAGGTTTGAATTTGAAAGGTTGTAACATGACACAGCTAACTCCTTATCCACAATGGCAATGGAAAATCCCGGAGCTATTTAATATTGGTGTCGCTTGTAGCGACCGTCATCTTGGAACAGCCAAGGCTGATGAGATCGCTATGATCGTGGAGGATGATACCTTTGGTACCAGTACGATTACTTTCGCTGAACTGGCTGATCGTACTGACCGCTTTGCGCAGGTATTGCGTGATCTGGGGGTGCAACCGGGCGACCGTGTGCTGATCCGTTTACCTAATAGCCTGGATTACCCGATCGCCTTTTTAGGTACCATGAAAACAGGGGCTATTTCAGTGCCTACTTCTACCTTGCTGACGGCGGAGGAGGTGGCGTATCTGGCTAAAGATTCTGGTGCGGTTGTGTTAGTCACAGATGCAGCGGCCTGGGCTGGCATGTCAGCCAAGATGCAAAACAATATTACCCAGACACCCAACCTGAAACATATCCTGTTGACGCAGCTTAATGGGCAAGTGACACCCGTTGAGGGTTTCAATGTTTTGTCGCTGGATGCAGCGTTAGCGGCAGTGGGAAATATACAACCTGCTTATCAAACCCTTGCCGAAGATGCGGCATACCTGGTATATACCTCGGGCACCACAGGTTATCCCAAAGGCGTATTGCATGCGCACCGTGCCTTGCTGGGTCGCCAACCTGCGGCAGGATACTGGTTCAATTACAGTGACCAGTTGCAAGACCGTATCATGCATTCCGGCAAGTTCAACTGGACTTATGTGCTGGGTACCGGCCTGATGGATCCTTTGTATCTCGGTAAAACGGTCATTGTCCATGAAGGTAAAAATGATGCACAAAAATGGCTGGACTTGATTGCCAAGCATAAAGCTACCATCTTTATTGGTGTACCGACGATTTATCGCCAATTGCTGCAGAAAACCAGGGCCACTCAGGCCGATATTCTCAGCGTGCGTCATTTTATGAGCGCCGGTGAACACTTATCGGATGAAGTGCTAATGCAATGGCGTGAGCGTTTCGGGCTGGATATTTATGAAGCAGTCGGCATGAGCGAGTTTTCTTACTATTTGTCGCAAAGCATTTACCGCCCGATTCGTGCTGGCTCTGCCGGTTTTCCACAGCCAGGTCACGCTATCGTGTTGCTGAATCCTGAAACACGTGAACCGGTGGCTGAAGGCGAGGAGGGCATGATTTGCGTGCCGGATAGCGATCCGGGCTTATTCCTGAGCTACTGGAATTTACCGGAAGAAACCACCAAATATAAACATGATGGTTATTTCTTCACTGGCGATTACGCCAAATACGATGCCGATGGCTATCTCTGGTTCCTCGGGCGCAAGGATGACATTATCAAGAGCTTCGGTTACCGCGTGTCCCCTTACGAGATTGAGCGGGTGTATAAAGGGCACCCAGCGGTCGCAGATTGCGCCGCAGTAGGCGAGGAACTGGAGAAAGATAAATTGCTGGTGGTGATTTATGTGATTCCCAAACCGGAGGTTGAAATACAGGCAGATGAGCTGGTTACCTTTGGCAAACAGCACCTGGCAGCGTACAAGGCACCGAAAACAGTTTACCTGGCGAAGGAATTTCCCCGCACCAAAAATGGTAAAATCCTGCGTAAAGATGTCAGCCCTTCGATTGCTTATATGAAAAGCAGCGCCCGCTAACGACAAGCGTTTTTCAAGAACACCTAATTTTTCAGAACACCATGGCCCTGATCAAGACCCAAGATTTTATTGAGAGTATTGCCGATGCCCTGCAATATATCTCTTATTACCACCCGGAAGATTACATCCGGGCGCTGGCCGTGGCTTACGAGAAAGAGCAATCGCCCGCCGCCAAGGATGCGATTGCACAGATTCTGACCAATTCACGCATGTGTGCAGAAGGCAAGCGGCCCTTGTGCCAGGATACCGGCATTGTGGTGGCGTTTGTCAAAGTCGGCATGCAGGCACAGTTTGAAGGCGATATGACGCTGGAAGACATGGTTAATGAAGGCGTGCGCCGCGCCTATCTGCACCCGGATAATACCTTGCGCGCTTCGATTGTGAATGATCCGGCCGGTGCACGTAAAAACACCAGGGACAATACACCGGCCATTACCCATGTGGAAATGGTCGCCGGTGACAAGGTGGATATCCAGATTGCGGCCAAAGGCGGTGGCTCCGAGAATAAATCCAAACTGGTCATGCTCAATCCGAATGAAAGCATTGTTGACTGGGTGCTGGAAGTGGTGCCCAAGATGGGCGCCGGCTGGTGCCCGCCGGGCATGCTGGGCATAGGCATAGGCGGTAGCGCAGAAAAAGCCATGCTACTGGCGAAAGAATCCCTGATGCAGCCGATTGATATCCAGGCACTGCAGGCACGTGGTGCGCAGAACCGCATTGAAGAGCTGCGGCTGGAACTGTATGAGAAGGTCAACCAGTTAGGGATAGGTGCGCAAGGCCTGGGCGGCTTAACCACGGTGCTGGATGTAAAAATCCTGGATTATCCCACCCATGCCGCCAGCCTGCCGGTCGCGATTATTCCCAATTGTGCTGCAACGCGGCATGTGCATTTCACGCTGGATGGTTCCGGTGTAGCAGAACTGGCGCCACCCAACCCGGATATTTATCCTGATGTGCACTGGACACCGAGCCCGCAAGCCAAACGGGTCAACCTGGAAACGGTGACACGTGAAGAAACACACACCTGGAAAACCGGTGATACCTTGCTGTTGACCGGCAAAATCCTGACCGGGCGGGATGCCGCACACAAACGTATTAAAACCATGCTGGACAAAGGCGAGCCATTGCCTGTGGATTTCAATAACCGCTTTATTTACTACGTTGGCCCGGTAGATGCGGTGCGCGATGAGGCGGTTGGCCCGGCCGGACCAACCACGGCTACACGCATGGATAGCTATACCGATATGATGCTGAATACCGGCCTGCTGGGTTCCATCGGTAAGGCTGAACGCGGTGAAGAGGCATTGGCGGAGATTGCCAGGCATAAATCCGTCTACCTGATGGCGGTCGGTGGGGCCGCTTACCTGGTCAGCAAGGCGATTAAAAAATCCCGCGTCCTGGCCTTTGAAGACCTGGGCATGGAGGCCATTTACGAGTTTGAGGTGGTAGATATGCCGGTCACCGTGGCTGTGAGCGCCAATGGCGAATCCGTGCACAATACCGGGCCGGCACAATGGAAGAAAAAAATTGCCCTGCATGCGGTATAGCACCATGTGAGCCAGATCACAGAGACCTGGCATGATTTAATGAAAGATAGGTCATACTTAATAAACAGAGGACAGTATGATGAATGTAGACAACGGGATATTGCGGTCACTCGGGGCATGCCTGATGCTGGGGCTGGCTTTGCCCGTATATGCAGAGTCTGCGCTGGAATATTTTACCCGCGAGGGGCGTTACCAGGGGCCTTCACTGGAAGACCAGGTTGCGCTGATGGATAGTGACCATAACGGTTTTGCCGATGTATTTGAAGTACGTGCCTACCTGGAAAAGCAGCATGGCAAAGGGTATGAAAAAGCATTACTGGATAAATGGGAGTCGTCTGCCAGCGGTAAAAGTTGCGGCACACCATTTGCCAAACAGCTATACGGAACCAGCGCCCAATAGTGCTGGTTGAGGCGCCGCTATGCCGGAATGTGGCACACAATTCACATGCGGCAGGGGGGACTGAATTATAATAACGGAATATTTCGCGGCCAGCCCATGGTGCTGGTCCACCCTTACCAACCTTGAGTCTGATTGATAGAGCTGAACGAACCATGTTACAAGCATACGATACCCACGTAAAAGAGCGCGCCGCGCAGAACCTGCCTCCCTTGCCGCTGAATGCAGAGCAAGTGGCCGCCCTGGTTGAATTATTAAAAAATCCGCCGGCTGGCCAGGAGGCATTATTAACTGACTTGTTGCAAAACCGCGTGCCTGCGGGGGTAGACCAGGCGGCTTATGTCAAAGCGGCATTCCTGGCTGATGTGGCCAATGGTAAAGCCAGCTCGCCATTAGTCAGCGCTGAAAAGGCGGTTGAATTGCTGGGCACCATGCTGGGTGGCTATAACGTACAGGCCCTGGTGGCATTACTGGATACGCCGCTGGCACCACAGGCAGTCAAAGCCCTGGCGACGACTATCCTGATGTTTGATGCCTTCCACGATGTGGATGCCAAAATGAAAGCAGGCAATCCGCATGCCAAAGCCTTGATGGAATCCTGGGCGAATGCTGAATGGTTTACCAGCAAGCCTGCCCTGGCAGAAGAAATCAAAGTGGTCGTGTTCAAGCTGGATGGCGAAACCAATACCGATGACCTGAGCCCGGCGCAGGATGCCTGGAGCCGTCCGGATATTCCATTGCATGCCAAAGCCATGCTGGTCAACCGCATGGCAGATGGTTTAAGCACCATTGAAAGCCTGAAACAAAAAGGGCTGCCACTGGCTTATGTTGGCGATGTGGTCGGTACCGGTTCCTCCCGTAAATCGGCGATTAACTCCGTGCAATGGTGGATGGGTGATGATATCCCCTTTATCCCTAACAAGCGTACCGGTGGCGTGATTCTCGGTAGCAAGATTGCACCTATTTTCTTCAATACCGCGGAAGATTCCGGTGCGTTGCCGATTCAATGTGACGTCTCCAGGCTGAATACCGGGGACGTGATTGTAATCAGGCCATTTGAAGGAAAAGTATTGTCAGCCTCGGGCGAAGTGCTGGCGACTTTTGAAATGACCCCGATCACGCTGCCGGATGAAGTGCGTGCCGGTGGCCGTATTCCGTTAATTATTGGCCGTGGCCTGACTGCGAACGCGCGTAAGGCGCTCAATTTGCCGGAAACCGATGTATTTATCAAACCTGCACCGGCCAGGGAGACTGGCAAAGGGTATACCCTGGCACAGAAAATGGTAGGACGTGCCTGTGGTTTGCCGAAAGATATGGGGGTTCGTCCAGGCACTTACTGCGAACCAAAAGCGACCACCGTGGGTTCGCAAGATACCACGGGCGGCATGACACGTGATGAACTGAAAGAACTGGCTTGCCTGGGTTTTAGTGCTGACCTGGTGATGCAAAGCTTCTGCCATACCGCTGCTTATCCGAAGCCCGTGGATATCAAACTGCAACACGAGTTACCAGAGTTTATGTCCAGCCGTGGCGGCGTCAGCCTGCGTGCCGGTGATGGCGTGATTCACTCTTGGCTGAACCGCCTGATCCTGCCGGATACCGTGGGTACCGGCGGTGACTCGCATACGCGTTTCCCGATTGGTATCAGCTTTCCCGCCGGTTCCGGTTTAGTTGCGTTTGCGGCTGCCACCGGTGCGATGCCACTGGATATGCCGGAGTCTGTGCTGGTGCGTTTTAAAGGCGAAATGCAACCAGGCATCACTTTGCGTGACCTGGTGAATGCCATTCCTTATGCCGCGATCAAGGAAGGCACACTGACGGTCGGCAAGCAGGGCAAGAAAAACGTATTTAACGGCCGTGTGCTGGAAATCGAAGGCTTGCCTGACCTGAAGGTGGAACAGGCATTTGAACTGGCGGATGCTTCTGCCGAGCGTTCCGCCAACGGTTGTACCGTGTTGCTGAATAAAGAGCCTGTCATCGAATTCCTGAACTCCAATATCGTGCTGATGCAGAACATGATAGAAAACGGTTATGCCGATGCGCGTACGCTGGAACGCCGCATTGCCAGCATGAAAGCGTGGCTGGAAAAACCGGAGTTGCTGCAACCGGATGCGGATGCTGAATATGCACATGTGATCGAAATTGATTTGAAGACAATTACTGAGCCTTTGGTGGCATGCCCGAATGACCCGGACGATATCAAGCCTTTGTCAGCCGTGGTAGGCGACAAGATTGACGAAGTGTTTATCGGTAGCTGCATGACCAATATCGGCCATTACCGTGCGGCAGGTAAAGTGCTGGAAGGCGCAGGTAGCATCCCGACGCGTTTATGGATTGCACCACCAACGCGGATGGATGAGGCGCAATTAAGGGCTGAAGGCGTTTATTCCACTTTTGGCGTGGCTGGTGCGCGCACCGAAGTGCCGGGTTGTTCATTATGTATGGGGAACCAGGCACGTGTAGCGGACAAAGCCACCGTGTTCTCCACTTCTACCCGTAACTTTGATAACCGTATGGGCAAGGATGCGCGTGTTTACCTGGGCTCGGCTGAGCTGGCAGCTGTCTGCGCCAAGCTGGGCAGGATGCCGACCGTGCAGGAGTACCTGGATACGCTGGGCACCAAGCTGACCAATACGGCAGAGATTTACAAATACCTCAATTTTGACCAGATGACACAATATGCAGGTTCCCTGCAAAATGTAAGAAAAGTGATCCCGATTCAAGAAACGGCCTGACTGTTTTTGTACGGTATGGAAAAGGGGCTGAGGCCCCTTTTTTGTTTCCGGGCTGAAACATCCTTGCAACTGTAAAAGGCAAATCGTCTCCTGTACTTTTGATTATGATGTGTTGTCAGCGTCCATCGCGCGATGGATAACCATCACATGACTTTTTTAATGTCCAAGGAGAAGCACATGAAACCGTTTGAGCAAGGATTAGTTAATTATCAACATCGTTTGCTGGCACATGATTATGGTCAGGTGTTTTGCCGCTTTGATGCGGCACAGCAGACATTATGGAGTTATCTGCACCAGCCGCAGCGTATCCCTTGCATTAACCATGCGCTGCTGGTGGACCTGCATACGCATCATGAAGATATCCGGCGTAGCGGGGGATATGTGCAAACGGATAGTGATGAGGTGCTGCCTATCCGTTATTCGGTATTTGCGTCAGCCACGCCTGGTTATTTCAATATGGGGGGGGATTTGCAGAAGATGGCCACGGCTATCCGCAATAAAGATAGGGCCCAATTACAAGTCTATGCCAAACTGAGTATTGATGTGGTAGCACAACGCGCTTTCCGCTTCGAGCTGGATCATGTGACCAAAATCTCGTTATTGCAAGGTGAAGTGCTGGGGGCCGGCATAGAGGCGGCGCTGACCAGCGATGTACTGATCGCGGAACGCCAGTCAGTTTTCTGCTTTCCGGAACTGTTTTTTAATATGATTCCCGGCATGGGCGCTTACAGCTTTATTGCGCGCAAGGCAGGCATGGCGGTGGCTGACAAGATGATCTTGGGTTGCGAGCGTTTTACCGCCGAGCAATGCCTGGAAATGGGGTTGATCGACATTGTGGTGGATGAAGGGCAGGGAGAACAGGCTGTACAGGCGTTTATCCATAAAAACAGCAAACAGGCTGAGGGCTTTTTATCTGCGCAGAAAGCCAAAGCCAGAGTCAATCCTTTGGCCTATAGTGAACTGGAAGATATCGTGAATGTTTGGGTAGAGAACGCGCTGAGGCTCACTGAACGGGATCTGAAAGTCATGGACCGGTTCTATCGTGCCCAGTCACGCTTATTCCCAAGCCAGGAGGATGTTGCCGAGCCAGCCTTGCAAACCGAAGTGCTACAGCAGGCGGTAAACCAATAGTGCCAGGGCTTAGAAGGTGCCTGATTATTTATTTGAGCGTTTTGAAGAAAGCGTGCTGCGATATTGATGCAATTGCGCACGCGTCTCTTCATAGGCATCCATCACGGCCTGGTATAGCCCTGAAATCATGGGGGCATCCTCCATTGCCAGGCCCAAGAGGCGGCGGCTCTGCTTGCTGAGTGGCATCAGGCCCATATTGGCGGATTCCCCGGCCAGCATGTGCGCCAGTTTGTGCACATGCTCAAAGTTGAGGTCCAGGCACTCTGTGCCCAGTACCCGCATCAGGTCATCCGTGGTGTCGATAAATTCCGTAATCAGTCGATGCAGGAAGGCTTCGCTACCGCCCAGTTTTAACAAATGCGCCATGCGGTTGCTGTCCAGCATGGGCTCGCTACCAGGCGTCAGTGTGGTGATAACTGCCGGGGAAGCAGGTGTGTTTACCTGCACTGGCCTGGACGCTGCGTGCGTAGCAGGTACAGGCAGTGCGATGCTTTCCGTGTCCATGGTCCGCCCAACGGTCTCTATCAGTGCCTGAATCTGCCTGGAAACCACCGGTTTGGTGAGCACCTGGTAAACACCGGCGCGCAAACAGCGATCTTGTGTGGTTTTGGTGGCATCGGCCGTTAATATCACCGTGCGTAACGGTTTGCTGCCAGGTAGCGCGTGATAGATATTGAAGACTTCCAGGCCGTTCATTTCCGGCATGTTGTAATCGAGGATCATCAGGTCAAACTGGTGATGCTCCAGTGCATCCAGTGCTTCGTCACCATTTTCCGCCGCTTTTACCACACAGTGCATTCTTTGCAGCGTTTCATTCAGGATCATGCGGTTGACCACATTATCATCCGCGATCAGGACACGGATTTTCTTGCGGAATTTGGTATGGCTGCTCAATGGCACCACGTTGGAGGTGCCGGTCAGGTTCATTTCCTCCAGGGCTACCTGGTCCGCGGCCTCGGCATGGCTCAATGGCAGAATCACCTCAAAAGTGGTCCCGCTGGCTTCGTCACTGGAAACATGAATGTGCCCGCCCATCAATTCGACCAGCTGTTTGGCAATCGAGGTGCCCAGGCCAGTGCCGCCATAACGTCTGGTAATGCTGCTGTCAGCCTGGGTGAAACTGTCAAAAATATACGGTAGCGCATCCGGCTTGATGCCTATGCCGGTATCCCGGATGCTGAACTTCAGCAGGCTGGTATGGAGATGGCTTTGCCGGATGCCTACCGTGACATCGACGCCACCATGCTGCGTAAATTTAATCGCATTTGCCACCAGGTTCATCAAGACCTGTTCAAGATGATGCAGACTGCCCGTGTAATGCCGTTCTACCGCGGGATCAAGGTGAAAGCGCAACCATAACTGTTTGCGTTCTACCTCCAGCTGGAACATCAGCTGCAGTCGCTGGATCAGGTCAGGCAGGAAAAAGGAAATCTCTTCCAGGTCTATCTTGCCCTTTTCGATTTTGCTGATATCCAGCACATCATTGATCAGTTTTTTCAGGCTGGTGGCAGAGGTGCCTACCATTTTCAGTAACTCCGACTGTTTCTGGTCCAGCCGCGATTGCACCAGCAATTCACTGGCGCCAATAATGCCGTTGAGCGGTGTCCGCATTTCATGGCTGATATTGGAAAGGAAGTTGGTTTTGGCCTCGTTGGCTTCATCAGCCAGCTTGGTTGCTTTTTCCAGGCTGATTTGCAGGCGCAAGGTATGTGGGGGAACCAGCAGCAAGGTCAGCAGGAAACCATACGCCACGTGCAAGTGCTGGTTCCAGTAAGGGCTCAGGTAAAGCGTGAGGCTGAAGCCGATCAGGCTGAGGGCATAACAGCCTTTGAAGAATTTGGTGCCATAACGCAGGCCATAACCGATAATCAGCCACAGGTAGATACCAATGAATATACCGGCCATGGCGCCGGAGATCATTTGCTCCAGCGAAGTAGCCGTAATATCCATGATCATGGCTATCCACTGGCGTCTTTCATTTTTCTGCGGATTACGCAAAATGTTGAACAGCATCAGGAAACCGCAGCCCAGGTAAAGCAGGCAGACTGCCACCGGTTCAATATCGCTGTGATTGAAAAGCAGGTACAGCGTGATAAAGCTGACAAAAGTCACGCGAATTAACGCCTGTTCAGTTTCATTACTGACAGATTTAATTTCGGTTACTTTATCTTTTAATTGTCTGAATAAATCACGCATGCCTGATTGTGTGCCTGAATCACTTCATGTCCAGAGAGGGATTGCCCATATATCTTCCCGTTGAATACATATAACGACTTTTTCTTAAGATAACTTAAAGTTTAACAGGCCCCTTTTGATAATAGAAGAAGCTTTACGCTTTACATCTGTCCGGTACTCATCATTATGGGATATGATAAAAAACAGCAATGTTCTGTGGATGTCCCGAGCCTGACGATGCCTGACCCGATGATGACCGCTCCCGATCCCGACCAGCCATCTCTACTATCTCTATGCCTGGCACGCACCAAGGCTTTGTTACCGATTACCTTTTTTATCGGTGGATTTGCCTGGGATGCCATCACCATAGGTAAAAAAGTGGCGGTACTGGATATGGTGACTTTTGCCCTGTACCTGCTGGTGGCAGCAATCTTGATGTATCACCTGGCTGAGCCGATTGCAGGTGCCACGCGCCTGGGACAGCGAGTGCTGTCCTGGCCATGGATACAGCGCAAAATTGCAGGCTGGCCGGTGCAGGACTGGCCATACTGGATATTACAATTCCTGTTTGGCAGTGTACTGAGCGCCTTGTTTATCCTGTATTTTAAAAGCTCCAGTAATGGCCTGGCCTGGGTAGTGACCCTGATACTGGGCGTATTACTGATCGCGAACGAATTTATGGAAAGTGAATACCGGCGTTTCAGCCTGTGCTGGAGCATGTTCGGCTTATGTTCCATTTTATGGTGTAATTTTGCTTTCCCTTTCCTGTTTGGCAGTGTGCATGCTGCCTGGTTTTATTTAAGCACGCTGTTAGGGGCCGCGATCACTTTTCTGTTATACCAGCGTGCGCCGCATCATACCGGGCGTATCTGGCCGGTGTGGGTAATTGCCGGGCTATTAATGCTGGCTTACCGTGCAGACATGATTCCGCCGGTACCGCTGGTAAAACAGGCCGTGGTGATTGCGTATGATCTGGAGAAGTCACCACAGGGCTACTGGATGACGGTGGAAAAATCCCCGTGGTGGAATTTCTGGCGGGTGGATAGTGACCATTTTTCCTTGCAGCCGGGGCAGAAACTGGTGTGTTTTTCGGCTGTGTTCGCACCACAGGGCTTGCATACCAGGCTGGTACATGACTGGCAGAAGAAAGTGGCGGGGCGCTGGGTCAGCATGTCTACTCCCGGCTTCTCGCTGGCTGGCGGGCGCGACAGTGGCTATCGTGGCTATACCTATAAAACCAACCTGAGCGACGGGGAATGGCGGGTGCGCATTCAAACGGCCACCAGGCAAACCATTGCTGTCAGTACATTCGATGTACGTATCGCAGACCATGTAGACCAGGCTCGCCGTGTACGCATCCGTTATTAGTCGTCGTATTAGCGTTGCTGGCCTTCGCACCAGGCACGTGCATTTGCGTCCTGCGCCAGTGTTTGTGCCAGCCAGGCCAGGTGCGGTTCGACTGACTGGCGCAATGTCCAGGGTGGGTTAATCACCCACATGCCACTACCGTGCATGCCGAAACCTTCAGCACTGGGTGCCTGCACATCTAGGCAGATATGCAGGTAATCCGTATTCAAATTGCGTAATTGATCCAGCATTTGCTGCGGCTCAGGCCGCTGCAGGCGGGGGTACCACACCAGGTAAGTACCTGTGGCAAACCGTTTCAAACTGTCTTTGAGGCAATTCACCACATGGGCGTAATCCTGCTTGACCTCATAGGGCGGGTCTATCAGCACCACGCCGCGCTTGGTTGGTGGTGGCAAACAGGCTTTAACACCTTCGAAACCATCCTTGACCTGGATAGAGACCTGTCTTTTCTGGCCGTTAAAATGTTGCTCAAGCAAGGGGGCATCTGCCGGATGCAGCTCAAACAGGCGCAATTTGTCGGTGGATCTCAAGAAATGGCTGGCGATCACCGGTGAACCGGGATAAGTCTCATTGCCGCTATCCCTATGCGTCGCAGAAACGGCTTGCAGGTAAGGCTCAAACGCGGCGGGCACTTTGGTATTTTGCAGCCTGGCAATCCCGTCCATATATTCCGCCGTTTTATTGGCGACCGCCGCATCCAGGCGGTAAATCCCCGCGCCGGCATGGGTATCCACCACCCAGTAAGGTTTGTCTTTCTGGTTGAAATAGTCTAGTACCAGGCTATAAACCCAATGTTTGAGGACATCGGCATGATTGCCGGCGTGAAAGGCGTGGCGGTAACTTAACATGGCATCACTCTTGAACAGCCGCCATTATAAGTCACAATGCTGCAATTTCGTTTTGTACCCTATTGTGAAAACAGGCCAAATTGCTTTAGCATGCAAGCATGAAAAATCATCAAGCCCCTATGGAACAGCCTGACGTTAAAGCATGCTGCCAGTCACACCAGCCAGCGCAGCAGGAAGCGCCTCATGACCATGCGCATGGCAACCCGTTCTTGGTCCCTTTCCTGGCAATCAGTATTTTTACCATTGTCGAATTTGTTGGCGGTGTCTGGACGCAATCACTGGCTTTGCTCAGTGATGCCTGGCATATGCTGTTCGACGTAGTCGCGCTCGGCCTGGCCATGTGGGCAGCGCATCAAACACGGCACAATGACGCTTCCAGCCAATTGGAGCGGCGGGTGTCCATGATTAATGCGCTTTCCATGCTGGGGGTGGCCATCTGGATTATCATTGAAGCCGTGGAGCGGCTCAGCCACCCGGTTTCTGTTGCTGGTGGCTACGTCGGCGTCATTGCCACGCTGGGCTTGCTGGTGAATATCTTTGTGGCCAGACATATGCATCACCAGCACCATCATCATGGCGGTGATGCCAGCCTGAATCACCGCGCAGCCTTTTTGCACGTGCTGGGTGATTTACTGGGATCTGTGGCAGCCGTGGTGGCGGGTGCCGTGATTTACTTCACTGGCTGGATGGCCATTGACCCCATCTTGTCCATCCTGATTTCGGTGTTGCTGCTGGTGGTTACCCTGAACCTGATCAGGGATATCTGGCGTGGCGGCACAGGGCATACGCATTAACACTGTACCAAGCCCTGGCGCCACAGTTCATTATCATTCAAAGGAGAGATCATTATGCCTTTTGTCAACGTCAAACTGGCCGGCTCTGTGACCAAGGAGCAGAAAAAGCAAATTGCCAAGGAAATCACCGAAACACTGACCAAACATGCGCATAAACCGGCCAATTACACGTATATCGTCTTTGAGGAAGTGGAGTTCGAAGACTGGGCGATCGGCGGTGAACTGCTTGGCTGACGCCTGCCAACCCGCAAACATGCGTGTAAAATACGCGCATGTTTGACCCCAAGCCGATACTCAAGAACCTGCCCAATTTACCCGGTGTGTACCGCATGCTGAATGCGGAAAACACGGTGATTTATGTCGGCAAGGCCAAAGACCTGAAAAAACGGGTCTCCAGTTACTTTAACAAGAATCTTGCCAGCCCGCGCACCAAAATGATGGTGTCGCAAATCAACCATATCGAAACCACGGTGACACGCTCGGAAGCCGAAGCGCTGCTGCTGGAAAACAACCTGATTAAAGGGCTGATGCCGCGTTACAACGTCTTGTTCCGCGACGACAAGTCTTATCCTTACATCACGCTCACGGGCGATGCATTTCCACGCCTGGCGTTCCATCGCGGCACGCAGCGTAAAGGGCACCAGTATTTCGGGCCATTTCCCAATTCGCCAGCCGTGCGGGAAAGCATCCAGTTGCTGCAAAAGGTATTCAAGTTGCGCACCTGTGAAAACACCGTTTTTGCCAACCGCTCGCGACCCTGCCTGCAATACCAGATTGCACGTTGTACCGCGCCTTGTGTCCGCCTGATTTCTGAAGAGGATTACGCACACGATGTACGGCATGCGGCCATGTTCCTGTTGGGCAAAACCAGTGAAGTGATCGACGCCCTGGGCGATGAAATGAACCAGGCGGCTGACAATATGGAGTATGAACAGGCTGCTGTCTTGCGTGACCGCATGCAGGCTTTGCGCCAGGTACAGGCCAAGCAGTTTGTCAGTGATTTCAGTGTCAGTGATGCCGATGTGATTGCCTGTGCGGATATCCAGGGCCAGCATTGCATTAACCTGGTCATGATTCGTGGTGGCCGCCACTTGGGTGATAAAAGTTTCTTCCCGAAAAACAGCCAGGATGCAGACCTTGTCGAAACAGTAGAAGCCTTTATGACGCAATATTATGTGGCGCAAAATACACCGCCGTTGCTGGTATGTGGCGCAGAAGTCGATAAAACCGCATTTGAAAACATGCTGAGTGAACTGGCCGGACGGAAAATACGGGTGTTGACCAATGCCATTGGCGATAAAAAAGTCTGGCTGAAAATGGCACAAACCAATGCCGAATTGGCCTTGCAGCAAAGACTGGCGACTTCGGCCAACCAGCAGGCACGATTGCTTGCCCTGCGTGAAGCACTCAACCTGGCCGAAAGCACAGAGCGGATCGAGTGTTTCGATATCAGTCATACCATGGGCGAAGCCACGGTCGGTAGCTGCGTGGTGTTTGACCGTGGCGATATGCAGAACAGCGAATACCGCCGCTATAACGTCACCGGCATTACGCCTGGCGATGATTATGCTGCGATGCGCGATGTCTTGACGCGGCGCTATAAAAAAGTGGCGGCCGGCGAAGGCAAGCGGCCAGACCTGGTTTTTATCGACGGCGGCAAAGGCCAGCTGGGTGTTGCCATGGAAGTGATGCAGGAGGTCGGTCTGGACGATATTCTGCTGGTGGGTATTGCCAAAGGCGAAGAACGCAAACCCGGCCTGGAAACCATGATTTTTTCCGATACGGGCGAAATGTTGAACCTGCCCATGGATAATACGGGTTTGCACTTGTTGCAGCAAATCCGTGATGAAGCCCACCGTTTTGCCATTACCGGGCACCGCGCCAAGCGGGCCAAGGCACGGGTGACTTCAAGCCTGGAAGAAATAGAGGGCGTGGGCGCCAAGCGGCGCAAGGCGCTGCTGATGCGTTTTGGTGGCCTGGATGGGATAAAAAGTGCTAGCATAGATGAAATTGCCCAGGTGGAGGGCATTAGTCCGGCATTGGCGCAAACCATTTACGAGCGCCTGCATTAACCTGCTCCGTGCATCATGACAAGAAACAGACATATGTGGACCGTTCCCAATCTATTAACCTTGCTGCGTATCGCCATGATTCCGGTATTCGTCGGCATCTTCTACCTGCCAGCGCACGCCATCACCTCAGAAGGCATTCCTGCTCACTGGGTGAACCTGATTGCCTCTTCGGTCTTTATCCTGGCTGCGCTGACGGATTGGCTGGACGGTTACTGGGCGCGTAAATACCAGCAGATGTCCAAATTCGGTGCTTTTCTTGATCCGGTTGCTGACAAGTTAATGGTAGCGGCTGCGCTGATTGTGCTGGTTGAGCTTCATCGTGTCGGTGCCGTAGTCGCCCTGATTATCATCGGCCGCGAAATTGCCATCAGTGCCTTGCGCGAATGGATGGCCAGCATAGGTAAAAGCGCCAATGTGGCCGTCGCCATGGTTGGCAAGGTAAAAACCGCAGCACAAATGATCGCCATCGTGCTGTTACTCTGGTACGACCCGCTGCTTGGTTTGAACATCCAGTGGATAGGAGAGTGGTTGATAGTGATTGCCGCTTTGCTGACATTGATTTCCATGGGCTATTACCTGCGCGCTGCCTGGCCCGCCATCCGTGAAACCATCTGAAAAAAGCATTTGCAATAAAGAATGCTTTTTTAAAAAAACTTCCTTGACACCGGGTCAAAAATCATTAAAATGCCAGCTTCCTTACGATGCATGACGCAAGGAAATACGCGGGAATAGCTCAGTTGGTAGAGCGCAACCTTGCCAAGGTTGAGGTCGCGAGTTCGAGACTCGTTTCCCGCTCCAAATTTCGGGGAAAGCGCAGCTTTCCCTTTTTAACATAAGTTGTTTTTATGTTGTTGGTTCTGGCGCGATAGCAAAGCGGTTATGCCGCGGCCTGCAAAGCCGTTTAGGCCGGTTCGACTCCGGCTCGCGCCTCCAGATATGCGGGAATAGCTCAGTTGGTAGAGCGCAACCTTGCCAAGGTTGAGGTCGCGAGTTCGAGACTCGTTTCCCGCTCCAGATTTCTCTCAAGTGCGTTGCATCCTAAGCTAGGCAAACTTTTTCAGGGTGGTAGAATACGCAGCTTGTCAGAGCTACCGCCCGGATGGTGAAACTGGTAGACACAAGGGACTTAAAATCCCTCGGCTTAACGGCTGTGCCGGTTCGATTCCGGCTCCGGGCACCAAAATATCCTTTAAAAACCAGCTACTTAGCTGGTTTTTTGTTTGTTCAGCCAAAAGGTAGGGGCCAGGGCGTGCACGAACAGTTTAGCCATGCATCTCTATCTTGAATCTGCCGGGACACTGGCAGATTATGGGGTTACTGGACAGGGTATCTCATTGATTTTTCCTGCTTCCTCTTGTGCTCTTCCGCCTCGCTGACAGTGCCAACATATCTTGTCTTCCTATCAGGCCGGGAAAATTCCTCATTGCTTTTGAATGAGGCTCGCTAGTATCATCCCCGGCTATGAAATCATTAAGTCTGCAGACCAAGCTCCACCTGATTATCAGTTTATTGCTGGTAGGGTTGTTGTTATCCTGGGCAATGTCGGTGATTAAAAATGCACGTGAAGATGTGCTGGCTGAAGTCGAGTCGACTACCAGCCTGGTCATTCATTTGCTGGATGCCGAGATCGCGCATTACATGACGGATTTTGGCTGGCTGAATCGGGGCGGAGATGGAAAAATCACTATTTTCCGGCTGGAGCAACTGGTGAATATCCGCCACTTGAAAATAGATTTTTTTGATAATAATGGGCATTTACGGGAATCGAACCGTTCAGTCCGTGTAGTGCATGATGGAGAAGACCCACCAGAGTGGTTTGTGAAACTGCTGGATATTTCGAGCGTGCTGCAAGAGCCAAAGCGCAAGAATATTATTCTAAATGGCCGTTTTATCGGTGAACTGGTGATTACGCCAGACCCGACTTTCGAATTGCGGGAGATATGGGATGATACCGCCGGCCTGCTGGCAATCGTAGGGCTATTTGGCTTGAGCGTCCTGGTTTTTGTGTATCTGGCAGTACGCTCCACCTTTCAGCCAGTCAAGCAGATTATTCATGGCTTGAACCAGATTGAGCATGGCGAATATCAAAGCCGGCTACCTAGTTTCGAACAGGTCGAATTGCGGGAGATCAGCGATAAATTCAACCGGATGGCAAGCACGCTGGAGCAAAGTATCCGCAACAATCACCGGTTAACGCAGCAGATTATTCACTTGCAGGAAGAAGAGCGTAAAAAACTGGCCCGCGATTTGCATGATGAAATAGGGCAATACCTGACAGCGGTGCATATCGATGCCAGTGCAATGGTTGCCGCGAAGAAGCTGACGGTTGCGCGGGAAAGCGCACAGGCGATCGCCAGCATTACCAGGCAGATGATGTTTACCATCCAGGATTTACTGGCCCGCCTGCGGCCACGTGTGCTGGATGAACTGGGATTGAGCCTGGCACTGACCGAACTGATTCACCACTGGCAGGATAGGCATCGCAGTGTCATTGTCGTGAATGTGATTTCCAGCGATCTGTTGCAACCGGATGAATCGGTGTCTGTCACCGTATACCGCATTTTGCAGGAATGCCTGACGAATATCAGCAAACATGCAGCGGCAAACAAAGTGACGATTGAGGTCGCGAATAGGGAAGAAGGTTTGTATATGGCAATAGAAGATGATGGTCGCGGATTTGATCCCTCTGCGCAAAGTCGTGGTTATGGGTTGGCAGGGATGCAAGAGCGTGTGGAAGGGTTAAGGGGACGTATGCAAATTAAAAGTATACCGGGGCAGGGGACGCGCATAGAGGTGCAGTTCACTCAAGCAGGTACATTCGGGGAGGCAGCGACATGACGATTAAAGTCGTGTTGGTAGATGATCATACCGTGGTACGTTCAGGCTTGCGGCGGCTACTTGAAAGCCATAAATCGATAGAGATTGTGGCCGAGGCCGAGACGGGCGAGCTGGCTTACCAACTATATGGCGAGGTAAAACCGGATGTGGTATTGATGGATATTTCCATGCCCGGCATGGGCGGGCTGGAAGCCGCCAAGCGTATTTTGCAACGCTACCCGAATGCGCGCATTGTCATTTTTTCCATGCATGAAGCTGTTTCTTTCGCGGCACAAGCCCTGAAAGCTGGTGTGAAAGGCTATGTCACCAAAACCGGTGTGGCAGATGACCTGCTACAGGCCGTCCTGCATGTCTCCAGAGGCAAGACCTTCCTGAGCCCCGAAGTGGCCCAGAAAATCGCGTTGCAAACCTTAATCGGTGAAAATAATCCGTTACAGCAACTGACCGCCAGGGAATTTGAGGTTTTCCGCCTGCTGGCAGCCGGCAAGCGGGTCGAAGAGGTGGCAGACACGCTGAAAATCAGCCAGAAAACGGTGGCTAATTACTACACCTTGATCAAGCAAAAGTTGTCTGTCAGCAGCCCGGTGGAAATGGTCAGGCTGGCAATGAAGCACGGCCTGATCGAAACAGAGTAGGGCGGGCGAATGCGGGCAAGCCTGGGTTGAATATGTGCCTATTTATATTTTATTCGCTTCCCCTGCCAAAGGCATTAGGGGCAAAATTCTGGTGGTTCCATTCAACCAATTCTTTTAAATCTGGTTTAATTCAGCCGCAAGTTAACCGGTAAAAATTCGCCGCTCATAATTTTTTAATTGAGAATCAATCGCTTATTGCAAAAAAAATGTAATGGCACGTGTTTTGCAATCAATAGTGCGATTGTAAAAAATGTGGTGGTGCAATATGAGCGAAACCCTGGCATGGTGCGGCGTTGATTTACAGTGGGCTTATACCGATGTGCTTAAGCGTATTGGTCGCCGGACGGCATGCGTACAAAAAGCCAAGGATATTCTGCATGATGCGCTGGTGTATTTTGCCGTATCCAGCCATCCGGCCAGGGAAGAATCCCCGCAAGCCTATCTGAATGGCATAGTGAACCACTTGCTGGTGGATGAGTTTCGCTACAGAATGCGTTTTGTCGATGAAGAGCATATAGACGAAACGGCCCTGATCCTGGAATGTTCGCCCGAACAGCTCTATGAGACCCGGCAAAAGCTTTTTCACCTGCAACGCATTATCGACTTGCTCCCAATCAAATGCCGCCAGGTGTTCTGGATGTATCATGTGGATGAAATGAAACAGCGGGAAATCGCGGTACACCTTGAAATCAGCGTGAATATGGTTGAAAAGCACTTGATCCGCGCCATGCTGGATATCCGGGCATTCCAGCAATCCCTGGCAAATTAGTACGATGCCTGCCAAACCGCTTTCACTCAGTGAAATGGCTGCCCGCTGGTACCTGCATATGCGGGAGCCGTACAATCCGGCAGAGTATAAAGCGTTTAAACAATGGCTGGCCGAAGATCCCCGGCATGCTGCCGAATATGACAGCATCACTCGGGCCATGCATCAGCTCAATTCCACTGAATCTCTCGCCAGCCTGGCAGATGCGGCCGAACAGCATACCTTTTTAACGCAGGAGACCAGGCGCAAGGCCCGGCAGCGCCGTGTAGGGCAAGTGTTCGCCATTTTCCTGTTCAGTGTCATGGGCATGCTGTTCTATCACCAGTACCAGGATTGGCAGGCCGCCCCTGTCATGCAGATGGCAGCCCAAAACCCGGTGGGGCAAATTGCCCTTAAAACACTGGATGATGGCACACGTGTGGCATTAAGTGCCAGGAGCAAAATGGAGGTCACCTATTACCGCCACCAGCGCCATGTGCTGCTTAAGGAAGGGGAGGCCGTGTTTGAGGTGACAAAAGATCCGCAGCGACCTTTTGTGGTGGAGACCGATACGGCCACGATTACCGTACTAGGTACCCGCTTTGCCGTGAATCGCCTGGATGGTTTGGTGCGTATCAGCGTCGATCATGGGCGCGTCAAAGTGGAACCTAAGCAGCTACGACCCTCTGTGCAGGATGCACCTGTCGAGTCGCGCATCATCACCAATGACCAGGTGCTTGAAGTCTACCCCAATCATGCCACCGTGCTGGTCAACCGCCCAGCTTCCGATGCCTTTGCCTTTCTTGATGGCCGCCTGGTATTTGACCGGGCCAGTGTGGGCGAAATCGCAACCACCGTTTCACGCTATCGCCTCAAACCTGTGGAGACACAAGGCAAACAGCTGCGCAATATTTCGGCGGATATCAATATCCAGGATATTGAACAGTTCTTGCGTGGCCTGCCCAATATTGCGCCTGTCTCGGTAAAAGAGACGGCGCAATATACGCTGATCGATAGCCAGCAGAATTAACAAGGTATCAGACGGATTTGGGTCAGGCCAATGAGGATAAAGCGTTGGCCTGTAAAACCACATCGACTGGCGTTTCAGTGGAAAAAACACTAGGCAAAGTTTGGATGTCTATGTCTGTTTGATGACAGCTTTAATTCAATGAGAGTCTAACAGTGTTTGTCAACGCGGTTCTCCCGCTGTAGCGATCACGTATTCTTCTTTCAAGCCCTCTATCCCGTACTTATGCATCCCTGAATCTTGATGATTAGAAATTACCGAAAGGTAATTTAAAGATATTCATAAAGCAAAGAAAATGAAAATATTACCTAACGGTAATTAAGTGATTGCAAAGCATATCTAATCATGTACTATATTACCGTTAGGTAATATTCTAGGCGCATTATCATGGATAACATCAACAAGCCAATTCAGTCTGTGACTATAAAATCTACCCAAGACTTGGGTAGTTTCGTGCGTACGTTTAGAGTTGCACAAAAAATGACTCAGGCAGACATTTCAGGTTTGGCCAATACAGGTAATCGTTTTATTGTTGAGTTGGAAAACGGGAAACCTACAGTACAGCTTCAGAAGGTATTAGATGTATTAGATACCCTTGGGCTGGAAATGGTCATACAGAGAAAAGGTCGCTATTAATGGCTACAGTTAAAAAGCTTGGCGTCTATAGAGAGGGTGACTTGGTCGGAACATTAATGAATGAAACGCCCATTAAGTTTATTTACGCCCATCAATGGCAGAGCAATCATCACACTGGCATATCACCCCAATTACCTCTATCTCAGGCAGAGCATTCTGGAGCAGCTGTTGAGTCCTATTTTGAGAATCTGCTTCCTGAAGCTGGCATTCGGGAATTATTAAAACTTAAACATCAAGCCACTTCCACATTTGGCCTATTGAGTGTGATAGGTGGTGATACCGCAAGTGATCTCACTATTTTACCTGATGATGAAACACCACAGCCTCCACAATACCAACCGATCACCTGGCAGGATATCGCGGAAGAATTCACCCACCAGCAAGGGATTATTCGCACAATCCAGGAAGAGGATGGACTTAGAGTCTCATTAGCTGGTGCACAAAGAAAACTCAGTATACATATCGACCATGATGGAAATCTTCTCCTGCCTCTGGGCAGCGCCCCATCTACCTATATTATTAAACCTGATATCAGGGATGTGGAAGGCGTTTGGGCATCGGCCATTAATGAAACCTGTACCATGACACTCGCTGATCGCTTGGGGTTAGGCGTGGCCGAGGTTAGTTATCAACCAATCGCAAAGGCATGTGTCATTAAAAGATATGACAGAACTATAGACACTCACGGACGGATTAAACGACTACACCAGCTAGACTTATGTCAGATCGATGGAAAACCGTCGACAACTAAATATGAGTCAGATGGTGGCCCAACGCTGCTGAGATGTCGGGAGATGCTTCAAGAGTGTGGCGTAACTGCCGCGGACACGAAAAGGTTTATTCAGTGGCTATTTTTTAATCTTTACGTAGGCAATAACGATAGCCATGCAAAAAATCTATCCATCTATTACACCGCTGAAGGTGAGGTGAGGCTAACACCGTTCTATGACATACTTTCCACCTCAGTCTACCCTGGACTGTCCCGAAAATTTGCATTCAATATTGGCGGCGAAAATAAGCCATCAAACATTCATCAAGATCAAGTCACGCAAATGGCCAGGTCGTGGGGATCTAAATCAAAATACATACTCACCGTCGCCGAAGATATTGCGGTCAACTTACTGGCTACCTTGAGTGCTGTTGCAGAAGAAATGAATGCAATCGCTTCTCCTGGTACAGAGAAAACCATGATAGATCGGTTACATCAGCACATCGCAAGCAATACACAAAGGTTCCAGCACCAATTATTTAAAGAAAACGGTCACTCATTCAAGTGAGATCCTGGCTCGCCATGCATAACCTGTTGTTTCGATACGGGCGGGCGCCATCGAAAATGGGCACTGGATTTTTATTCAAAAAGAATGGCTTCGATTCTGGCTAAAGCCTCATCTACTATATATTGCGGCACGGTTTCCTTTAGGTGTACATTTCGCGCGCGCCAATCCAGCGATTTCAACTGATGGCAATGTATTGCGCCTTGAGTATCGGTTCCTGCCCCCATAAGTGTCACTACTGTCCCATACGTGCGTGAGGCCGCTGCAGCGCCCTGGGAAATCGGACAAACCAATGCCAAACCTTGTTGATTGAAGACTTTTCCACTCAATACAAGGCCAAAGTGAGGGCCTTTCATTTCCCATCCTGATGCAGGGTCGAAATCGAGATGCACGAGGTCTCCACGGTTTGGCACGTATGCCATCACATGTTCTCCAGGCCCACCGAGGGAATTTCATCCCAGCCCTCGACACGCGGTAATCCTTCCGGCATTTCAGCCATCAGGTCGGCCAAGCTATAACGTGGCCTGGTAGGTGCCTCAACCGTCATCTTTGCACCAAGCAAATGTAGTTTTACTTGTGAGCCTTCACCAAGCCCATTCTGATCAATAAAAGTTTTTGGCACGGTCATGACGAGTGATCCACCCGCTTTTCGTAAGGTTTGAAACATTGCAGTCTCCAGGTTTTTGAGCTTGTCCTATTTTAGTATAACTTATTGTTTTATTAAAGTAGGATATTTGTGGGTAGGTGGATAAAATCACCAAGCGTGGTGTTATGCGGGAGCGCCTGTAAACAGCCGCAGCACTTCTTCATTATGTGCATCAATCGTATCGGGAATTGCAAGTTTTCCTTTGATGACTCCAATTCGTTGACTGCTTGAATGTTCTATGGTCAGTTGTGGGGCGATCCGATCAATTGATTTCAGTCTTTTGGTGAGTTCAACAGTCTGTTCCGGTACATTGTCAATGTCGTGCAGCTGTTTTTTCATAAAGTTTGGTCTTTCTTTCCCAGCTTAATAAACCGCAGATGAGCGCCAATGCACGCTGATAAAATAACCCTGCTCAAGCGGCTTTTTTATGCTTATTAGTCGGTTTTTTTGGTGGTGTCGTTAGGTTTAGTTCGGCTAAGAACTCCTCCAGGGGGCGCATCTGTTTGAAGTCGTTGGCCGTCAATTCAGGGTTTTCCTCATCTGGCACGCCGTAGATACTAGCATCTTGCGGTTGTACAATGAGTTGCAGGCCTAATGCCTGGCAGACTTTGTTAATGGTGTCAAAGCGGGGGGCACTGTCAGAGCGCAGAGCTTTATAAAGGGCAGTGCGGCCAATCCCGGTTTCATTGGCAATTTCTGACATGCCGCGTGTGCGGGCAATGGTGCCTAGCGCATCTGCCAGTAGGCCAGGGTCATTCGCTTCAATAATATCGGTCAAATAAGCCGCAATCGCGGTTTCGCTGGTCAAATACGCTGCGGTATCAAATGCTGCGAGTTTGTTAACGTGAGTCTTTTTCATATTACTTCCCCCCTGTTTAATGAACCGCAGATGGACGCCGATAAATATCGGCAGTGCTTCAGGTTTAAGCAGCCCCAAGTCCGATATGTACGCGCATTTTAAGGCTGTTGCGACACTAACCGTCAAGTGAAAACTTGGTGATTTTTCATGTAGCAAGCGGAATAACTTGAATCAGGTATTCATATCAGTGATTGATTACAACTATCTGATACAAATTAGGATTGAGCTGTAATACGATGCTTGGGTGGTTGAATTAAGCACTCGGCAGGAATACCAAGTTTTTCATGGAGATTCCATATCATATTGAGAGTCAATGGTCTTTTACGGTTGAGCACTTCATAAACACGGTTCAATCGACCAATCGCTGGTACTAAATCCTTCGGTCCAAGGCCTGCCTGTTCCATACGAAATTTGATGGCCTCGACTGGATCAGGCAAGTCGATAGGGAAATGTTTTGCTTCGTATGCTTCTACCAAGGTCAGCAGTATTTCAAATCGGTCACCGTCAGGAGTGTTTGGCTCAGGCTCCCTGTCAAAATAAGCAGACACCTCATGTAGGGCAGTCTTGTAGTCAGCTTCTGTGTAAATTGGACGAATTTCCATCTCAGTGCTCCATCTCAACGGTTTCGGCATTAATCAGATCGTATTCGGCGTGCGTGCCGATGAACTTCACATAGATGGCCTGGTAGCGATACGCCACTGAGACCACTAATCGATAGTCATTGCCCTTGATGTTGAAGACTACCCGGCGGTTCTTGAGGATGCTGGCGTTACGATATTGGTCTTTGATATCTGTCGGTTGACTCCAATTTGCCTGTTTCACCTCATCAATCCACGACTTTAAATGCTGCTCTGCATTTAGGTTCTTCTCCCAGAATGAGCGTAGATAGCTCACGGCAATGATTCGCATACAATAATTATAGTCCCAAAATGGGACATGTCAATCCCAGTGATGTCATGTAGATATCAATCGCGAAATATGAACAGCATCTTTAATGCAAGCGGATATCTGTTCATCTGAATAATTCGCATCTGCATCATACACTATTTATGTAAAGTTACGTTAATAACGTCAGGGTTTTGCCTCTTCATCAGATGAGTCTACATAGAGGAGAGGGATTGGGATGAAAGTCAAAAATATAAAAACACTGCACACCATCGTAGCAGTGTTGGGGGTGGTATCAGTGCATGGGGCGCAGGCTGAAGTGTTGAATACGCAGTTGCCAAAACAGCAAGAGGAGACGTTCAGTGTTCCGGTCAATATTGATATTCCAAGGCAACCCCTTGCAAATTCGTTGCACGATCTGGGAAAAAGCACGGGCATGAGCATTTCTTTCCCTAACGACCTTGTTGCAGGTAAAACCGCACCGGAGGTGCGTGGTCGCATGACGCGCCAAGAAGCCTTGCGCAGGGTATTAGGGGAGAGCGGTCTGATTTCTAAAAACGAAGGCGATGCCGTGTTTATTCAAAAAGCACCACCCAAAGCTGAAGACAAAAGCGTGCAAGTGGATAAAGTCGAAGTGCGCGCCAAACGCTTCTATGAAGTCGGCCCACTGCCAGGTTTGGGCTTAACCAAAGAAGAAATCCCTGGCAACGTACAAAGCATTTCTGCACAAGAGATTAAAGAAGCTCACTCATTGAGCATTACGGATTTAATGAACCGTAAATTGCAATCAGTCACGGTGAATGATTACCAAGGCAACCCATTCCAGATGGATGTGCAATATCGTGGTTTTACTGCTGGTCCGCAGATTGGTACGCCGCAAGGTTTGAGCGTGTTTATTGATGGTATCCGAGTAAACGAACCATTTGGCGATGTGGTGAACTGGGACATGCTGCCTTTAAATGCATTGGCTAGCATAGATGTGTTTCCCGGTTCCAATCCGATATTTGGGTTAAATACACTTGGCGGCGCTTTCTCACTGAAAACCAAAGATGGTTTCAATAACGCTGGTGCCGACGTTGATATTCTCACTGGTTCATTTGGCCGCAAACAACTCCAAGTTGAGGGGGGCTGGAATAATGGTGAGCTTGCTTTGTTTGGTGCGGGCAACTTTTTTCTGGAGGATGGCTGGCGACAGAACTCACCCAGCAGAGTTAATCAGGCTTTTGGTAAGGCCAGTTATCGAGGGGATAGACTGGATTTAAATTTGAGTACGTTACTCGTGCAAACGAAATTGACCGGTAATGGTTTATTACCTAATGAGATGTACGCTCAAGATCCGACAAGTATCTTTACCGCACCTGATAAAACCGATAATAACTTAGCTCAATTCCAGTTATCAGGTGCATTTCAGGCAACGGAAACTTTCAGTATTACAGGTCAGGTTTATCGCAGAAATAGCCGCCGTCATCAGGTAGGGGCAGATGCGTTTATGGGTATTGAAGATGATGCCCTTGCGCGCCGTATCCCCTCCTCTACTGAGCAATATACCTGTTTATTTAACAGTAGTGCGAACAATAAATATGGGTTGCCTGATTATGTAGTGGTGTCAGTAAGTGAGGCTGATGGTTATGATTTCTTTAGTAGTCCGCTAGTACTAGATTATTTTGCAAATGGAACTGCTGATTTTTCATTAGGAGAGTTCAATCAAGAGTTACCTCAGTACTATGTAAATGCTGTTACGGAGCAGTTTACTTTTTGGAGAAATTTTTACGAAAATAAAATTTACAATCGAAATACTGGTGTTGATGGTGCTGCCCATGGAAGTGCTCCAGACTATTCAGGTACAACATTTGGCGGTGAAGAGTCTTATTTTTCAGGTGATTTGAGTTTAAGACGCTTTCCTACGGCTCCGGGGGAAAATATTTATTTCTCGGATCAAAACTGGTACTACTCAACTGTGGGAGGGGTCAATTATAAAAATTTTGTTATTTTTACTGCCCCAACTAACAACGCAAATTGTTTAGCTACTCAATTACGAGATAAAGCTACAATGGATGGGGCTTTTTCATATTTTGCGCCTAATTCCAACACTATCGCTACTGTGGATGGCGCTGGTAGTGGAACAGGGGGGGTAGTATACGAAGTTGATCCCGATACCGGTAAAAAATATTACATCCCAACAGCTATATTTACCGATAATCAGATAGACCAAGTGACTAATGGCGGGTCAGTTCAGTTTAACTGGAATCTTGACCATCATAAGTTTATGGTTGGTGCGTCCATAGATGCTGCTGATGCCACTTATGCGAATAAGCAACGTCTAGGCTTACTGGATGCACAGCGTAATGCTTATTTGGCTCCTGATGATATTCACCCCATGTTTGTAGGCGCAGATCAGTGGATTAGTAATAACGATTTCTCAGGGACCCAAACTACTAAGAGCATCTATTTTAGTGAAACCTGGAGCCCCGTCGATAACTGGCACTTCAGCATGTCAGGCCGTTATAATGATACGCAAACAAAAAACAAGATTGCTGCACGACGTGGCATAGGTGCCTATGAAATTGGCGATGTCATTGGCTATCCTGATAGTTACAATATTTGTACTGACCCAGCTTGTACCGGCGTTTCCACACAATACACCACACCTAGAATCACCAATGCACTAGATAGTGCGGAAACTGAGAAGTTTAAATTCAACTCTTTCAATCCGCAGTTGGGGGCAAGTTGGCAAGCCAGGCCTGATTTAAATATTTACGCTAATGTGGCACAAGGTACGCGTGTTCCCAGTGTGATTGAGCTTGGTTGTGCTTTGGATCATAGACCTTCAGGTGTTTTTCAATCCGATGGCAATGGTAATGTTTATGAAGTGCCCAAAAGTATTGCCGAAAATCGCCAGTGCACCTTACCAACCACCCTGTCAGGTGACCCATATCTTCCGCAAATTAAAGCAACCAGTTATGAAGTTGGGATGAGAGGTACATGGGGTGAAAACACGCAATGGAATATCAACGCGTATCAAACCGATCTCAAGGACGACATCTATTTTGTGGCCATTAGCAACGGGCGAGGATTCTTTGACACAGTGGGTAAAACTCGTCGTCGTGGGCTTGAAGCAGGTTTTAAAGGCAATATTGATCGGTTGCATTGGGGGCTGAATTACGGTTTGACCGATGCTACCTTTCAGGATGATTTTCTGATGTTCAGTGAAGATAACAGTAGCTCTAGAACTGTGAATACATTGGGCGAGGGTGTCATTAATGTTAAGCCTGGTGATCGTATGCCTGGTGTTTCACTACACAACCTGAATGCTAGCCTGAGCTATGACTTGACTGACAACTGGAATGTGGGTCTGACTATGGTCGCGCATTCTGATAGTTTTATGCGCGGCAACGAGAATAACGAGCATCAGGTGGGTGTTTCACGAACTTTCACCGCCTTTCGACAGGTAGATGATGGTAGCGGAAATGGTACAACCATGACCGAGGTGTATACCCGCACATTAGCGCCTACCACTAACCCAGGCAAGGCGCCTGGTTATGCGACTTTTAACTTGCAAAGCAGTTATCGCTTCAATAAAGAGTGGACGGCTACTGTACTTGTCACCAACTTATTTGATAAAGAGTACTTTACGGCTGGACGTCTGGGGAGAAATCCTTTTTCACCAAGCGTGTTAGGCAATATCGGGCCTGATGGTTATAACCATAATTCAGCAGACTGGCGTAGCACGAATTTTATTTCGCCAGGGGCACCAAGGGGAGTCTGGTTTAGCTTGAATTGGCATTTCCAGCCGGATTAATACAGGCGGGAAAAACTCCTAGTGAAAACTTGCGTGAGTTTAGTTAACTTCTGGGGAGCATGAAAAAGGGCATTTGTGGCGTACCTTGATTAAATTCCCGTGATTTGCTTAGAACTTACGAGGGACCAGAAATGACGGAAATCCGTGATGCGGGCAGCCACAAATGCTTGCTTATTGTACCTTTTTCCAGGGAGTAGAAGATGAAAGAACTGATTTTGGCGATGGCAGTTTTGGGACTATGTGCGTTCAATACAACATTTGCTTTTGCAACAGAGCTGGTCGTGATACCAGTTGCTGGTTTCAGTGAGTCGGCTTACGCCTTAATGTTTTTTTAAAGTATTTGTACTAGAAATTTGCCACACCTTGCTTAGAACTGACGAGGGGCTAGAAGGGTGTGGGAATGGGTGATGCAGGCTACCTCAGTGCTTTGCAAAATGTCTCAAAGGAGTAATTATGAAAAGTGTAACGATTAAACTTGCAGTGTTAGGTGCTTTGAGTTTTATTTCTATGCAGAGTATGGCTACTGGATTAGTGGCGATTCCGACTACTGGATTCACCAGCTCGGCTTATACCTCGTGCAATACCACTGGGAATTTTGGATCTAGCATCCCAACTTTACCAACTACTACTGCTAACAATACTTGTGCCGTATTTCCAACAAGCGAGTCTGCAGATCCGACTGGGGCTGGTTATACATTAGCTGCGTCCAAAACACGCAGTGCGACCATCAACGGCGTAACTGTCGGTTATGTTTTAGATCGGGTATGGAGAAATGCAGCTAAAACCTCTTGCATCTTTGGTGCACGCTTTACAGCATATGATGCGGATTGGGATCCTGATACAGCAGGTACACAGTACTTCGAGGTAAATGACATTGCACGTGCAGGGTTTGGTTCTTTATCTGTAAATGCAGGTTATTACATTCAAGCGACAAATGCCTCCCCAGTATATCGTATTGGTAGAACATTTACCTCTGTACAGCACCGTGCTTACAAATATGATACAGCTACAAATAAAGCTTTGCTTGGTACCAATTATCTTGATTTGCCGACCAAAAATAGCGTGACAAGTAATTTGAGTGGGGAGGCTACTGGAATCAATGCTACAACTGTGGCTTCAACTTCTTCAACAACACAGGATGCTGTTGTCAATAGCAACTGGATAGATTTTACTTTGGATTCTGGTTACCTGGATGATGATGGCGGCACGAATGTAAACTCTGCAATGACCTATGTAGAGGCTGCGTGCGATGATTCAGCTATTTCTGGCTGGGAAAAGGCTGGTGCTATTCGTTTACGTCAGACCGGACAGGAAGCTACCACTATGCAAGAAATTACTCTTGATCTCGGCTATGCACCTCCTGGGGCTACTGTACCTTAATAGCTAAGTGTTTCTATATTAATTCACCAGAGTAGATGCTGAATCTGCTCTGGTTCCAAAATTTGAGGAGCTTCATGATGGCAATTAAAATTTTTAATGGTACAGAAACAGATTATACAGGCACATCTAACCCTGATTTGATCGTGGGCAATAGTTTAGATAACTCTATCTACGGTGACGGAGGGAATGACATCATTTTAGGGTTGGCAGGTAGTGATTTCATTGACGGTGGTGATGGTGATGACATTATCTTTGGTGGTGATGGTGATGACATCATCTTTGGTGGTGATGGCAACAACATAATTTTAGGCGGCGCTGGCGATGACACTATCGAAACTGGTGATGGCGAAGATTATATTGATGGTGGCGATGGCATTGACAATATTTTTGGTGGTGCTGGAGATGATACCCTGTATGGCGGAAGCGGTAATGATGTCATTTATGGTGGTGATGGAGATGACGTTTTAAGTGGTGGTGAGGGTAATGACTACCTTCAGGGTGACGATAGTTCCTCAGGAGATGAAACAGTCCAAGGTAATCTTTTTCTGATGACATCATATGATGTTGCTATAGGAGGAGACGGTAATGATACTTTCCGGATTGGGAATGAGGAAGATGCTGGGCATATCATTATTGAAGGTGGTGTATCGGGTCTTGATAATTCAGGCAATGAAGCACGCTATATTGAACTGTCTGAAGCCGATGAAACTGATGAAGATGCCGGTTTGGTTGCAATTGATACTACAACTGGTGAGATCGTCGCAATTGACGATGACGATATGTCATTAGAGGCAGAAACAGATGTTCGCTTGAATATCGTTACTCGTCCTGGCTCATCAGCCATAAGTACCTTTGCCACAACGATTGCTGGTTACAATGCGGTGGATACCCTTGAATTCACAAAGTCTGGTGAGTTTGAGGATATTGTTTTCTCTGGCATTGAGCGCATTGAGTTGGCGAGTGGCGTCCATATCACGCTAGAAGCTGAACAACTGGAGGAAAATGGTGAGTCATTAAGTACCGGTGAGTTTAACCCTGGTACACATATCTATGGTGTTGCCGGTGGCCCAGTTGAAACTGTCACTGTCGAACTAGAGTTTGAAGACGCTACTTTCACTCCAGCAGCAACCATCGTTGGTGCAACACCAGTGACTTATGAAGCTGCCGTATTTGAGGTAGATGATTATTCCGTAGCTAATCTTTACCACAACGTCGACGTAATCTACGATGCATCTGAAGGCGAGGCTGGTAGTTACACGCGCATTGACGGCGCTAACGAAGGCAGTGATGCCCACGAAATCGTTTACGGTGGCGATGGTGTTGAGTATGTCACCATGCGTTTGGGTGACGACACTGTTTACGGTAACGGCGGCAATGACCTGTTGATCGGTCATGGCGGCGCTGACTACCTGGATGGTGGTGAAGGCGATGACATTTTTGTGATCGGCGGTTTTGGTAGTGGTGTGCAAGGCACGACTTCCAAGGTTGATGACGGTAACAAAGAGTGGATTGCGACTGGTGCTAAACACGATGTGATCGTGGGTGGTGATGGCGTGGATACTTTGCGGATCACGACTGGTATTGGTGCCAACACCAAAGCCAATGGTACTGTGGTGCTGAATGATGCTAACTTCCAGTCTATGGAAGTGGTGCAAGTGGGTGGCACAGTGGGGCGTTTGAACGTTGAAAACACCGATTTGCAGTTGCTCAACGATCATTACTACTTCAAGGCCAATGGCACTGTGGCTGATCTTTCCAACACCCTGGGTAACAACGGCGGCACTATCAACAATGTGGTGGTCGATGCTTCTGGCGTGACTACCAATGGCCTGCGCTTTGAAGGTAACGCTGACCAGCAAACCTTTATCGGCACCAGCAAGGCCGACGTGTTTATCGGCAATGGTGGTAACGATACGCTGACTGGCGGCGGCGGTGCGGATACGTTTGTATTCGGCAAGGTGTATGAGCAGGTGGTGACAGGTTCTTCAACCACTGTGCAGACTTACACCAACACTGCATTCAACCTGACCGGTGTGGATACCATCACTGACTTTACCCGTGGCACTGACAAGATCGAACTGCATCTGGATCAGTACAGCCAGTTGGCAGGCTTCAATGCCAGCATGCTGCGTGTGAATTCAACTGGGACTGCACAGGATGCCAATGACTACCTGGTATACAACACGACAACCCATACCTTGAGCTATGACGCTGATGGTAACGGTAGTGGTGCAGCAGTAGACATTGCCGTGCTGACGGGTGTCAACACAGTGTCCACTTCGGACTTCATCATCGCGTAATTACACGCATACTGCGGGCAGACTTTCCCCCTGCCCGCAGTCTATGTTTGAAAGTCTGCTGAGCATGTTGTCGCAATCCGAGAGCATTAAACAAGTCATGTCCGAACTTTGGCCAGCCTGGCACAAAGTGTGGATGTTTGGCGTGGTCACGCACCTGCTGATCCTGGTGCCTTCGTGGTATATGCTGGAAGTGTATGACCGCGTCATTAACAGCCGTAATGCGTCTACATTATTGATGCTGACCTTGCTGGCTGTTTTCGCTTACCTGGTGATGGAAGCCATGGAATGGCAGCGCCGCCTGTTGTTGCAGGCCAATGCCCATCGTTTTGAACAGTTATTGCAGGAACGCCTGTTTGACCGGGTGTTTGCTGCCAGGTTATCCATGCCGGATTTTCCTGCACCACAAGTATTTTCCGATTTTTCCACGCTGAAAAGCACCTTGCATTCTTCTGCTTTGCTCAGTTTGCTGGATGCACCTTTCTGCCTGATTTTTTTAGGGGCGGTGTTCTGGATACACCCTGCGCTGGGCGTGCTGACGCTGGTAGGGCTGCTGATCCAGCTGGCATTGACCGTACAGAACCAGGCCCGCGTGACCCCATTAATGAAGCTGGCGAATGAACAGGCGATGGAGTCGCAGCGTTATTTTGCCAGTATCAGCCGTCATGGCGATGTGATGCATGCCATGCAGATGCTGGCACCGGTGGAACAGCGCTGGCTGCAGAGCCAGCACGGTTTTCTGTGGCAACAGACGAAAGCCTCCGAGCTGGCGGGCAGGAGTGCGGCGGTGTCGCGCTGGTTGCAGACCATGCAGACCAGCCTGATCCTGGGGCTGGGTTGTTACCTGTTTATTAACGGTGAGTTGGTGCAGGGTGGGGCGATGATGATAGTTGCATCTATCCTGGCGGGCCGGGTGCTGGCGCCGCTGGTGCAATGCGTGGGCCACTGGAAAACTTATGAGCAGGCATGGACGGCATTCAGGCGTATTGACAGCCTGTTTGCCGGGGCGGTTAAAAAAACCGATGGCCTGGTACTGCCGCCGCCGACCGGCGAAGTGCGTGTCGAGCAACTGGCCTATGCTATTCCGCAGGCTGGCAAGACCCAGTCTGAAGTATTTATCCGCCAGGTGCAGTTTACCTTGCCCGCCGGCCATGTGCTGGTGGTGGCAGGGGCTTCCGCCTCAGGCAAAACCACCCTGGCAAAGCTGCTGGTGGGTCTGCTGGTACCAAGTAGTGGCCGCGTGCGCTATGACGGCGTGGATGTCTATGGCTGGGATAAAGTGAAACTGGGGCCACATATCGGCTACCTGGCGCAGGAAGTGGACCTGTTTGATGGCAAGCTGATTGATAACCTCTGCCGTTTCAAGACTCCTGACTCGCAGGCGCTGGCTGAGGTGATTGACCTGCTGGGGCTGGCTGACTGGATTCAGCAGTTACCGGACGGGCTGGAGACCCGCATTGGGCAGGGTGGCATACCACTGTCAGGTGGCGAGCGGCAACTAATCGGGCTGGCACGCGCCTTTTATGGCAAGCCCCGCATCGTGGTGCTGGATGAGCCGAATGCCAATCTTGATACCGGCACGGAGCGCACGTTGCAACTGGCGATTGCGCGACTTAAACAGCAGGGCACCACGTTTATCATCATCAGCCACTTGCAGCATGTGCTGGCCATTGCGGATGCTATGCTGGTCATGCGCCAGGGGCAGATGATCCGTTATGGCAAACCGGCAGAAGTGCTGGCCAGTTTTCAACAGGAAGCCGGAAAGGTGGCACGGCCATGAACGCCGTCATGCAATCACTCAGTCGCGGGGCCTGGTGGTCCCTGGTCAGGCCTTTCCGCCCGCAGTTTATACAGATGACCTGGCTCAGCCTGCTGACCAATGTGCTGATGCTGGTGCCAACCTTGTATATGTTGCAGTTATATGACCGGGTCATGCTCAGCCGCAGCACCCTGACCCTGGTGGCGGTGACGATGCTGGCGGCGGGTTTGCTGTTGCTGATGGCGGGCGCTGACTGGCTGCGCAGCCTGTATGCCATCAAGACCGGCGTGCAGTTTGACCTGACCTATGGCAAGCAGGTATTTGCGGCAGTGTTTGATCCGCATCATGTGCAGCGCCAGCCGCCTGCCCAGGCCTTGCAGCAGTTGAACGCGGTCAGGCAGTTCATGACCGGCCAGGGCTTGTTTGCCATGCTGGATATCCCGTGGAGCGTGGTGTATATCGCAGTGTTGTTTACCTTGCATCCACTGCTGGGCGGCACCGCGATTGTATTTTGCCTGATCCAGTGCGGTGTGGCCGTCTGGAACCAGCGCGTGGTGGCGGCACCGGCGCTACAGGCACAGGTCGCCAGGCAAATGACCGATTATTTTATCCAGCAGAAGGTCAGGCACCTGCAGACCAGCCATGTGCTTGGCATGTCACAGACCCTGCGACAGCGCTGGCAGGCATTATTGTCCGAGCAGGCGCAGGCCGAGCATACCTGGCTGGCTGCCAGTGACCGCAGCCAGTTCGTCAACAAATGGGTGCGCTATACCATGCAATCATTGATGCTGGCCGTGGCTGCCTGGCTGACTATCCAGGGGCAGCTCAGCCTTGGTTCCATGATTGCTTCCAATGTATTGATTGCCCGTGCCCTGCAACCGTTTGACGTGATTGTGCACAGCTGGCGGCAGTGGTTGCAGGCGAATGCGGCTGCCAGTGAATTGCAGGCCTTGCTCAATCTGGGCCGTATCGCCGTTGACCCGAAACCAGCCCAGGCCTTGGCGCGGCCTTATACCTTGATCCTGGAAAATCTCGGCGTGGAGTTGCAATCACGGCGCATCCTGCATGCGCTGAACCTGACCATTGCGCCTGGCCGCGTATTGTGTGTCATGGGGCCTTCCGGCTCTGGTAAAAGTACCTTGGCACGCCTGCTGGTGGGGGTGGTGCCGCATAGCGGGGCTTACTACATCAACCAGCTTGCGATTAATGCGGCAAATGCGCGCACGGTATTGAATAGCGTGGGCTACCTGCCGCAACAGGTTTCTCTGCTGGAGGGAACGATTGCCGAGAATGTGGCCAGATTCGGCGCCCTGGACAGCCCGCACATTATCCAGGCCTGCCAGCGGGTGGGCCTGCACGAAGCCATCCTGCGGTTACCGCAGGGCTATGATACTCGGCTGGATGAACAGGGCTTGCCGCTTTCCGGCGGCCAGCGCCAGTTACTCGGGCTGGCCCGTGCCATTTATAAGGAACCTGCCTTGCTGGTGCTGGATGAGCCCAATGCCAGCCTGGATGAGTTTGGCGAAGCGATGCTGATGCAACTGTTGCAGGCCTTCAAACAATTGCAGACCACCATTGTGGTGATCTCGCACCGTGCCGGTGTGCTGAAAGTCACGGATGACTTGCTGGTACTCAAGCGCGGCGAAGTCGTGCATCATGGCCCGCGCGATGCGGGAATTGTCTACCTTAACCAACTGAATGCCACTGCTCCAGGCGTGGCTACGGAGTCCCCATGCGCTTGACAATGGCCAACCCCGATGCCAATCCTGTAGCGGGCAATGTGCATGCGATTGAAACTTATGCCCGTAATGCTAGCAGCACCAGGAAAGGCACTCTCATCTTGCTGGCGGGTGTGATCGGCTTTGTGGTGTGGGCTTCACTCGCTCCGCTGGATGAGGGGGTGCCTACCGAAGGCCAGGTCAGTGTCGAAGGCAATCACAAAGTGGTGCAGCATTTCACCGGTGGCATCGTCAGCAGCCTGCTGGTGCATGAAGGGCAGGAAGTCAGCGCCGGCGAAGTGTTGTTCAAGCTGGATGAACAGGCCAGCAAGGCACGCTACGAGGAAGTGCGCCAGCGCTATGCCGGCTTGCGTGCGCAGGAAGACCGCTTGCGTGCCGAACAATTGCATCAGCCGGTGATTGAGTTTCACCCGGATTTACTGGCGCTACAGCAAGACCCGCTGATCCGGCAGCAGATGCGTAACCAGACCCAGCTGCTGGCTGCCAGAACCTCTACCCTGGCAGCCGATATCGCCGGTAAGAAGGAGTCCATTGCCGGCTACCAGGCCATGATTGAAGGGTACCAGGGCATGCTGGCCAGTGATGAATCCCAGTTGGCGCTGTTGCTGGCGCAGTTGCAAGACCTGAAAGCATTAACAGCCGAGGGATATGCCCCGCGTAACCAGCAAAGTGACCTGGAACAGCGCATTGCGGCCTTGCATGGCGACAAGGCCAATAACCAGGCGAATATCATCCGCACCCAGCGCGCCATCATGGAGCTGCAACAGCAGATCACGCAACGTAACCAGCTGGAACAGAAAGAAATAGATGCGGAAATGGCCCAGGTCAAACTGCAGGTCGATGCGGATGCACAAAAACTGCTGGCCTTGCGCGATGAACTGGGGCGTACCGAAATACGTGCCCCGGCTGCCGGCCAGGTGGTGGGTTTGCAGGTGCATACGGTAGGCGCCGTGATCCAGCCGGGACAAAAGCTGATGGATATCGTGCCGTCAGGGGAGCCGCTGATTATTGATGCACAGGTGCCGCCCCATTTAATCGACAAGATTCATGCCGGGCAGGCTGCGGATATCCGCTTCTCGACCTTTTCAAACAGTCCGCAATTGCTGGTCGAAGGCCGCCTGAAATCCGTTTCCAGCGATTTGCTGACCAAGCCTGCAGCCACGCTGGAAGGCAGCCAGAGCTACTATCTGGCCCGGGTGGTGCTCACGGAAAAAGGCATGAAAACATTGCATGGTCGCCAGCTTCAGCCTGGCATGCCGGTACAGGTAGTGATCAAAACCGGCGAGCGTACCCTGTGGAGTTACTGGATGCATCCGTTGAGCAAGCGGCTGGCAGCTTCGATGAAGGAAGAGTAATGGAAACACGTCATCAATGTCTGCGCGAGCGAATTGCGGCGTTGCGCGGTACTCGTAAGCAAGCCGTACTCTATGTACTGTCTTGCTTCCTGCGTGCCGTGCGCCTTGCACTTCATCTCGCTAGATCACTGATTCCGGGTTTCCTTATGCGGATGTGGCATAGATTGAACGCCTATGCGGTACTGTGCTGTGTGATGCCGTGCCTGGCCTTGCAAACACAAGCGCAAACGCAGGCGCAGGAAGACCTGAATGCGCTGTATCAGCTGGCGGTGACGCATAACGCGGATTACCGTGCGGCGCTGGCCAATACCGAAGCCGAGCGGGAAGAGTTGACCAAGGCCAAAGCGCTGTTCTATCCGAAAGTGCAATTGGGGTTGATGCGCGGGAAAGGCGACACCGACCGCACGACCCAAACCAGCATAGGCGCAGTCAACAGCGACCTGAACTATACCCTGCAGAACTATAACCTGAGCGTCAGGCAGCCTTTGTTCAATAAGGAAACCATGGCCATTTATGGTGGTGCCAAATCCTATGTCAGTGAGCAGGAGTCTTTGCTGGCGCAGGAGAATGCCAAGCTGATCCTCAAACTGGTGTCGGTTTACCTGGAAACCCTGTATTCGCAGGAAAGGGTCAGTTTGCAGCAAAGCAAGATCGAGGCAGTGAGCCAGCAATTGCAGCAGGCAGAGCAACGTTATCGCCACGGCAGCGGTACCGTGGTTGAAGTGAGTGAGGCGCAATCGAACCTGGATGTGGCCAGGGCAGAGGAAATCCAGGCAGCGAATGACCTGCTTTCCAACCAGCAAAGCCTGCAGATACTAACGGGCGTGGCTACGCCGTTGTCTGCCGGGCTGGTGGTGGACGGACTCAATACATTCACGGGCGCTGAGTATCCGCTGGATCGCTGGCTGGCGCTGGCCAGGCAACACCACCCTGAACTGGCGGCGGCTAATGCCGAGATTGAGGTCGCCAGGAAAGATGTAGAGAAAAAACAGGCCGGGCATTACCCCACGCTGGACCTGGTCGGCATACGCTCCTATAGCGAGAACGACAGTAACAATACGCTGGGCTCGCGCTTTGATACCACCACCATTGCCTTGCAGATGAATGTACCGTTGTTCGCCGGCGGCTATGTCAACGCCAATGTGCGCCAGAGTGCCAGCCGCTTGACCGCCAGCGAAGAAAGCATGACGGCCAAGTCGCGCGAGATCGAGTTCAATGTGCGCAAATATTACCAAAGCCTGCTGGCGCAGCAGCAGGCCATTAATGCCTACCGGCAGGCGGTCCAGTCGGCCAGAGTGGCGCTGGATGGTACCCAGAAAGGTTTCCTGGCCGGGTTTAAGACCAATCACGAAGTGCTGGATGCGCAGCAAAAACTGTTTACCAATCAATTGTCGCTGACCAAGGCTTATTACAGCCTGATCAGTGACTGGGCCAATCTGCAGTTCAGTAGCGGCCTGCTGACACTGGAAGCGCTCAACCGCGTCAGCCAGTTATTTATTCCCGGCAAATAAGGAAAGAAGATGAAACATAGATTGAAACAAGGCAGGCAGGCGGGATTCACCTTGCTGGAGTTGCTGGTGGTGATGGTGATTATTGGCTTGCTGGCCGGGTATGTCGGGCCCAAGTATTTTGCCCAGATTGGTAAATCGGAGACCAAGACGGCCAAGGCACAAATTACGGCACTGGCTCATGCGCTGGATCTTTACCGGCTGGATATCGGGCATTACCCCACCACCGAGCAGGGGTTGGCAGCGCTCAACCGCAACCCTGACAACGAGCCGAAATGGCAAGGGCCATACCTGGCCAAAGGCGTGCCGGCTGACCCCTGGGGGCGCCAGTATCTATACCGCTATCCAGGTGAGCACGGCGATTACGATGTGTGGACCCTGGGCAGCGATGGCACGGCGGGCGGCCAGGATGCCGACAGCGATATCAGCAGCTGGCAATAACCTGGCCAAGGAAGCGCACAGGCATGAAGTTTGAACTCAAGGTCATGCAGGGGACGCAGGTCAGCTGGCTGACGCTGGAAGCCACGGATCGGCAGTCTGCCTGCCAGCAGGTTCAGGCCCAGGGCTATGGCGTGTTGCAGGTGCGACAGGCGCAGGGCCGCTGGTTGCCTGCTTGGCCACTCAAGGCGCAAACCTTCAACCTGAGTTTGTTCAGCCAGGAGTTGCTGGCGCTGCTGGAATCCGGCCTCAGCCTGATTGAGGCGATTGAAGGCCTGGCGGAAAAAGAACAGCAGGATCATGCACGTGCCGTGCTGACCAGGCTGCGTACTGCCTTGTACGAAGGCTTGCCGCTTTCGCAGGCACTGGCGTTGCAGCCTTCGGTATTCAGTCCGCTGTATGTGGCCCTGATCCGGGCCAGTGAGCGTACCGGCGATATGGTGCAGGCCCTGCGGCGCCATGTGGCTTACCAGGCGCAGGTGGAGGCGATCCGCAAAAAAATCATTTCTGCTTCTATTTACCCTGTTTTGCTGATGGCGGTTGGCGGGCTGGTGGTGCTGTTCCTGCTCGGTTATGTCGTGCCGCGGTTCAGTACGATTTATGAAAGTGGCGGCGATAAGCTGCCGTGGGCCAGCAGGATGTTGCTGCGCTGGGGACAATTGCTGCAGGGCCATGGCGAGGTGGTGCTGATGGGCACGCTGGGCATGGCAATGCTGTTGTGGCTGGTGTTCTCCCGCCCGGCCAGCAAGGCATGGGTGATGCAGCAGGTATGGAAAATCCCCAGCCTGGGAGAGGCTTTGCGTATTTACCAGCTGGCGCGTTTTTACCGCACGCTGGGTATGTTGTTACAGGGAGGAATTCCCTTGCTGACCGCGTTGGGAATGGTGCAATCTCTGCTGCCGCAGGAATTGCAACGAGCGTTGCAGAAAGTGATTGGCGAGGTGCGGGAGGGGAAGCCGTTGTCCTCTTCCATGGAATCTCACGGGCTGACGACTTCGATTGCCAACCGGATGCTGCGCGTCGGGGAAAAGTCCGGCCAGCTGGATGAGATGCTGGGGCGCATAGGTGTTTTTTATGATGAGGATACTGCGCGTCGGGTTGAATGGCTTAGCAAATTGCTGGAGCCGGCATTGATGGTGGTGATCGGTCTGATTGTCGGGCTGGTGGTGGTATTGATGTATATGCCGATTTTTGAATTGGCTGGCGCGATCGAGTAATCAGCGCCAGGGAGTGAAGGTGGCCATAGGATGAATATGCAGGATTTGCCGACGCAGCAGGCAGCGATGTCGCCACTAGCTGTTGAGCTATTGCCGCAGGCACAAGCGCTGGCCGCTCAAAGTAAACGGCCACTGATGGAGATCCTGGAAGAATTGTCCGGCCTGGCACCGGATGCCTTTGTGCAGGCGCTCGGCCAACTGATGCATTACCCCATCCTGAACGCGCTGGAATTGCATGCCATGCAGCCGGTATTCGACCTGCTGGGGTTTAACGAGGCGGTCACGCAGCAGGCCATATTGATGCAGGCAGAAACTGGCTGTTTGCACCTGGTGATTGCCAATCCGTTTGATGAAGGTCTGCAAACACGCTTACAAAGCCGGGTGCGCCTGCCGGTGCAATGGTGCCTGGCACACCGCCATGATATTGCCACTTGCCTGCAGTTCCACGAGGCACAAATGCGCGCGCTGGATCAGGTGCACACGGGCGAAGGCGTTGCCAGCGAAGAAGATGTGCCGGTGGAAGAACTGTCACTCAAGTCCATCAGCGAAGACAGCAGCCCGGTGGTGCGCTTTGTGCGTTCCACTTTATATGATGCACTGAAGGCCGGTGCCAGCGACATCCATCTCGAATCGACCATCCATGGCCTGCGCGTGAAATACCGTATTGATGGCGTACTCAATGAAGTAGGCGGGCTCAATGGCGTAATGCAGGCGGAGCAGGCCATTTCCCGTATCAAGGTCATGTCGGAGCTGGATATTGCCGAGCGGCGCATCCCGCAGGATGGACGTTGCAAGGTGCACGCGCTGGGGCGTGAGATCGACCTGCGGGTGTCCATCATGCCCAGCGTGGTGGGGGAAGATGCGGTCTTGCGGGTACTGGACCGCAAGGCGCTGAGTGAAGCGCAGGGCATCAGCCTGGAGGTGCTGGGGTTTGCCCCGGCATTGTTAAGCCAGATACGTGCCCAGGCGGAGGCGCCTTACGGCATGCTGCTGGTCACCGGCCCCACCGGTAGCGGCAAGACTACTACCTTGTACGGCATGATTTCCGAGATCAACCAGGGCCAGGACAAGATCGTCACCATTGAAGATCCGGTGGAGTACCAGTTGCCCGGTGTATTGCAGATCCCCGTGAATGAGAAAAAAGGCCTGACGTTTGCGCGCGGCTTGCGTTCCATCCTGCGCCATGACCCGGACAAGATCATGGTCGGCGAAATCCGTGATGGCGAGACGGCGCAGATCGCCGTGCAGTCTGCGCTGACCGGGCACCTGGTGCTGACCACGGTGCATGCCAATAACGTATTTGATGTGATAGGCCGTTTCACCAATATGGGCGTGGATGCCTATAGTTTCGTGTCTGCGGTCAATGTGATCCTGGCCCAGCGGCTGGTGCGCGTGATCTGCCCGTTCTGTAAGGTGGATGACCAGCCCGATGCTGAGTTATTGCAGAAATCCGGGCTGTCTGCCAGCACGGTGAAAACCTATGCATTTAAAAAAGGGCAGGGTTGCGGGCAGTGCCACGGCACGGGCTACAAGGGGCGAAAAGGCATTGCCGAATTATTGCTGTTTGATGACCGTATGCGGGAGTTGATTGTATCCAGGGCACCGATCAGCCAGATCAAGGCGCTGGCGGCCGAGTCAGGTACGCGTTCCATGCGTGAGGCAGGCCTGGCGCTAGTACAAAGTGGTGAAACCACCTTGCAGGAGATTAATCGTGTTACATCACTATCCTGAACCAGGCATTGATTGCCGCCCGGCAGCCAGCCGCCGCTGGTGGCAGGCACTGACGGCACCGGAGCTCAGGCTGGTCATTTGCTGTGATGAGCTGGAAGTGTTCATGTTCTCACGGCAATGGTTGCCCGGTAGGGCCAGGCAATTGATCGGGCACCAGCGTTATCCGCTGGCCGGCAATGCACAGGAAGCCATGCCGCCGGAGATATTGTGGCAAACGCTGCGTGATGTGCTGGCGCCACTGACAGGGCAGCGCTGGCATGTGGTGGTAGTGCTTTCCAACCAGTATGCGCGCTGGCTGGCATTGCCCTGGCAAAGTGAAATCCGCAGCCAGGCTGACCGGCAGGCTTATTACCGCCATGGCTTGCAGCAGGCATTTGGCCAGGAGATGCAGGACTGGCACATAGAAGCACACACTGGCGGCTTCGGCCAGCACACGCTGGTGAATGCACTGCCGGTAACGTTGATTACCCAATTACAGGGTGTGTGCGCCGAATACCAGTTGCTGCCAGGAATGATAGCCCCAGCCTGGATGCTGGCGGCCAACCAGGCGCTGCATATGCTGCAACGGCAAAAAAACAGGCAGGATGGCTGGGTGGTCTGCCGCGAATCAAACAGCCTGACGCTGGCCTGCCTTATACATGGCGATTGGCAACACATTCGTTATGTGCCGGTGGATGCGCACTGGCGGCAGACGTTACAGCAGGTTTTGTTGCGGGAGCAGGTCATGTACCCGCAACGCGCTGCCTTGCCGGTTTATCTGCCGCATGCACAGCTGAGCGGCATCAGCCGCGATACCCTGGCGCCGTTTACCGTAGTCGATGTCAAGCCGTTGCAGGGATTGGGCGAATCATTTAACCAGCTATTGCGCAGGAAGGTGGCCTGATGCAGCCGCTGATATTTAACCATGCCCATGGCCGCCTGCCTGCACCCATGATCTTCGTATGGGGGCTGGTCCTGTTGCTGTGCGCAGGTGGGTCGTTTGGTGCTTATCGCCAGCTGGATACCGGTAATGCCGCCCTGCAACAGCAATTGCGTACACGGCAGGCTGCCCTGCAACCACCCATGCCACGGCAGGCAGGCAATATGGGGACAGTGAGCCAGGCGGTCGCTAGAGAGGTGGCAGATGCCCAGGCATCTATACAAACGCCCTGGCTGCCGTTATTAACCACCCTGGAGCAGGTGCACCAGCCCGAACTCTACTGGATGCAACTGGCACCGGATGCCCGGCATAAGCACTTGCGGATGACGGTACTGGCACCTCAGCGCCAACAGGGCTGGGCATTGGTGGAACGCTTGAAAAAGCAGGCCACGCTGGCGGATGTCAAGCTGAATGCCAGTGAATCTACCGACGTGAATGGCCTGGCCATGACCACCGTACAGCTGGAGGCAGGATGGATATTTTGACGCAACGCCTGCTTTTCCTGTGGCAGCGCAGTATTTTCAGCCAGCGCTGGCTGACGGCGTTGCTGGTAGTGAACGTGTTATTGCTAGGTTTGGTTGCTTATACCTGGTTCAGCCAGCAGCATTTACAGCAGGCCCTGCAGTCATTACCGCGGCATGTCGCCGCCACCCGCACGTTAAAACAGGTGCAAGTGCCTGAACAGATGAAAGCACCTGCCGCTGCGACAGTATTGCAAACCTGGCCGACAGAAGACCAGGCCGACCAGATCAGTGCGGATATCCTGGTACAGGCAGATGCCATGGGCATGCTGTTTGAGCGCGCTGAATTCCAGGTACTGCCGCTGGAGCATGCCGCTTTGAAGGTCCAACGCATCAAACTGCCACTTAAAGGGGAATACCTGCCACTCAGGCAGTTCCTGCAACAGGTATTGCAGGCCTATCCCAGCCTGGCGCTCAGCCAGTTCAAATTGCAACGTACCGATGTCATGCAGCCTGGCATTGAGGCTTATATTGAGTTCAACCTGTATACGCGTAAACGAGGGGCATCGTGATGCGGCGCTGGGTCGTCTGGGTGGCATTGACGGGTACATTGCTGGCCTGCTGGTGGGTAGGGCAGGATGAGCCGTCCGCAGGGAACAGTGCGATTGCAACATCACCTCGCGTTCCGCTAAAAAGCGTGCCTTTGTCAGCCGCCAGCCCAGTCACGGCACCCCCGATGCCATCGGTGCCTGTACCGGTGCAGGCTGGTAGCGGCGAAGAAGGGCCTGCCGTCAATCTGTTTGCGGCACTGGCCATGCCGGGGGCAGCCGCGATGGCACCGCCACCGGCCGCCCCGGTGAACCCTTATCAATATGCAGGCCGGTTACTGGAAGGTGGTCGCTGGAGGGTGTTCCTGACCGATGGCCAGCAGCAATATGTATTACAGGCAGGCGACCGCTTTGCCGAAGGGTGGCAGGTGGCGGCACTCGACCAGCAAAAAGTCGTGTTGCAGCATGCTGGTGAGCGTTTTGAAATCAGGCTGGACGATGGGGTAGTGTTTTGAAAAAACAATTAAAGCAAAAACAAAGGCAATGGGTACACGTCTGCACATTGGGGTTGCTGTTAGCCGGTTGCGGTTACCTGCCGGCCAATACCGCGGATGATGCAAACCTTGAGCAGGCCAGGCTTTATGCCGCCCGCGGGCAGGAGGATGAAGCCATCCAGTTGCTGCAACCGCTGGTGGAACGAAATCCGCGCCAGCCGCAATATAAGAACTGGCTGGCGCTGTTACAGGAGAGGAAACTGCAAAAACAGGTCCAGCAGGCGGATAACCTGCGGGAGGCGCAGCAGTATGATGATGCCACCCGCGCCTATCAGCAGGTATTGCAGGCTGCGCCCAATAGCCGGCTGGCGGTAGATGGCCTGCAGAAAGTGCAACAGGCGCGTGCGCATGATGCCCAGATTGCGCAGGTAAAAACCGCTATTGCGGCTGAGGATTTTGCCGGTGCGGAATTCACGTTGCGCAGCATACTGGCAGAACAACCTGCGCATGCCGAGGCGCGAAAACTGTTTGAGGAACTGGAGCAACAAAAATCCGAACGTAGTGGTGTGGTACGGCCGCTGCAGTCTTCACTTAAAAAGAAAGTCACGCTTGAACTGAAAAATACGCCTATCAAGAGTGCGTTTGAGTACCTGGGCAAGGCGGGAGACCTGAATTTTTCGTTCGACCAGGAGCTGAACGAGGGCATCCGTGTCAATGTGTTGCTGCGGGACACTCCGGTGGAGCAGGCACTGGATGTGATCCTGACCAGTCACCAACTGGGCAAGAAGGTGCTGAACAGCAATACCTTGCTGATTTACCCCATGTCACGTGCCGCCCAGTATGAAGAGCTGTTTGTACGCAGTTTTTACCTGACCCACATGGATGCCAAGCGGGCCCTGAACATGATGAAAACGGTCTTGCGCGCCAGTGACCTCTATATTGATGAGAAACTGAATACGCTGGTGATCCGCGATACCATGGACAGGATTAAAGTCGCGGAAAAACTGATTGCCTCGCAAGACCTGAATGAACCCGAAGTCATGCTCGAAGTCGAGGTGATGGAGATCAACCGGCGCAACCTGGAAAACCTGGGGATCCAGTATCCAAGCCAGATCGGTGTCGGGGTACAGGGCAATGCCATCGGGAACGCCGGTCAGCCACAGCCGGGCAGCCTGAGCCTGACCGAACTGCGCAATTTCAATGGTAACCTGGGCGTGTTCAGCATTAATGATCCTGCCATTGTGCTCAACCTGCTGCATCAGGACACGGATACCAATCTCCTGGCCAGCCCCAAGATCCGGGTGAAAAACCGTGACCACGCCAAGATTCATGTCGGTGACAAAATCCCGGTACTCACCAGTGTGGCCAGTGCCCAGGGCTTTGTCAGCCAGAATGTGAACTATATCGAAGTGGGGATCAAGCTGGATGTGGAACCGGTCATCCAGATGCAGGACCAGGTCAGCATCAAGGTGGGAATGGAGGTCAGCAATATCACCGACCAGGTGACCACCAGCAGTGGCGTGGTCGCCTATACCATAGGCAGCCGCAACGCCAATACCACCTTGCAGTTACGCAATAACGAAACCCAGATCCTGGCGGGCCTGTTCCGGGACGATGAACAGAAGGTCCGCCGCAAAGTGCCCGGGCTAGGTAGTCTGCCCATTATCGGCAAGTTATTCAGCAATGATAACCAGGACAAGCGCAAGAACGAAATTGTGCTGCTGATTACCCCACGTATCATGCACAATATCAGCCCGGCCAATGCGGTGTACAGCCTGATTCCTTCCGGCGTGGCGGCTGCGGCCAATCCGCTGGGTGCAGGCAATGTGCGTGCGGCCCCTGCCGCCGAGACAACCCCGCCAGCGCCGGTGGTGACGCCGGAATCCCGGCAAAGCAGCAATGTCCTGAACGATGGCGGGTTTGGCGCACAGATCATGAACAGTACAGAGACTGGCAGTAGCCAGCCTTAATAGGGGAAGGAAGTGTATGAACCGCTTGCCCTTTTCATCGCTGCGTATAGCGGGATTCACGCTGGTGGAACTGCTGGTGACTCTGGCGCTGCTGGCCTTGCTGGTGACTTCGGCCAGCCCGGTAGTGCAACTGAACAGCAAGCGCGAAAAAGAGCGTGAACTCAAGCGTGCCTTGTGGCAGATCCGCGATGCACTGGATGCGTATAAAGATGCGGTTGACCAGGGGCTGATCAAGAAGGTGGCCGATGGTAGCGGCTACCCGCCCAATTTAACCATCCTGGTCACCGGTGTGCAGAATGCACAGGATCCCAAAAAGAAACGGCTGTTTTTTCTGCGGCGTATTCCACGTGATCCTTTTGCCTCCGATATCCAGTCAAGCAATGCCCAAACCTGGCGTATCCGTGCCTATGACGGGGCAGTGGATGACATGGCGCAGGATGTCTATGATGTCTCTTCGCGCTCCGCGGGCATTGGCCTTAACCAGCAACCTTACAGCGAATGGTAAGCACATGAAACGCGGCTTTACCCTGATTGAAATGCTGGTAGTACTGGCGATCCTCGCCACGCTGCTGACCCTTGTGACCCCCAAATTCATGCATGTGTTACAGCGCTCCAAAGAGACCACATTGCGGCATGATTTGCTCACCATGCGTGATGCCATTGATAAATTTTACAGTGACAAGAACCGCTACCCTGAAACCCTGGATGAGCTGGTCGAACGGCAATACCTGAAAGCGATTCCTCCTGACCCGGTCACCGAACGCGTGGATACCTGGGTGATCACGCTGCCACCGAATATTGACGAATCGGGCAGTGTGTTCGATGTGCATAGCGGCTCGACGTTGGTTTCGGAAGATGGCACACCGTATGCGCTCTGGTAGGCAGCCACAGAACGCTGCCGCACAAGCAGGGTTTGTACTGATTGGCATGTTCATGCTGATCATGCTGAGCGGGCTGGTAATGGCGCAAGCAGCCATGCGCTGGCAAACCCAGGTGCTGCGCGAAAGAGAGCAGGAACTGATCCGGGTCGGCATTGCTTACCGGAACGCCATCGGGCGCTATTACAACCAGACGCCGGGAGTAGTGAAAACATTTCCACGCAGCTTTGAAGCCTTGCTCAAGGACGAGCGCTTCGCCACCCCCAGGCAGCATTTACGTAAAGCCTACCTGGACCCGATTACCCAGCGCGAAGGCTGGGGTATTGTAGAGGCGCCTAGTGGCGGCATCATGGGCATCTATAGTCTTTCCGATAAACCGCCCTTTAAAACCAAAGGCTATCACGGCGAGTTGGAACACCTGAACAACAAGCGTTATTACGGTGAGTGGTATTTTGTCTACGTGCCCCAGGAAATCTCCGGCAGGAACCCGTTGTGAGGGTTGTAGGGGGTGATACCGTCTGAAGAAATATCGCTATCCCCGGCTGGCGTTCACGCATGAAAGCCAGTTTTCCTGACGTATTTGACATATACGTTATACCCTCCACTTTTGCAGAATCGCTCTCAAAACCGACCAACATGTTCAGTTTGTAATGCATGATTGAGAGGATCATTTTCCACTTAATTCATGGTCTCCCTCTTTTTATTTGTAAAATTTTGTTAAAAACATCAGGGTTTTGCCTCGCCCAGCGATTAAACAATTGTAGGGAGGTGAATACGTAAATTTCCCTAAATGTATGGGAATTATTCCCGTAGTGGCATTTTTATCCGTGAGACGGTTTTTGATCAGCTGACTCTCCGGGCGTTTTGAATCATTTGTTTTCTTTTGGAGCCTTTTGTGGATTCAGTACCTGACATTGTCGATTTTGTGTTGTACCTGCTGGGCGTTCTCTCGGTAGTGGTGTGGGCTATCATCATCATGAAGAGTTGGGCGTGGTACAAGTCCCGCAATGAAACCAATCATTTCCTCTCTGAATGGCAGCAGGTGAGAACCATCTATGAATTGCCCAAGCTGATTGCCAAGAGTAACAGCAGTTTTGCGCGACTGTGCAATGCCGGAATGGATGCCATGAATGCCGTGATGGCTAATTCGGTGTTGCGCCGGAACGAGCGCCAGGAAGTGATCCTGTTATCCCTGAGGCAGCAGGCTTATGAAGAGCATAAGCGTATGGACGGTGGGGTGGCTGTGCTGGCCAGCATCGGCTCTACTGCGCCGTTTATCGGCCTGTTCGGCACGGTGTGGGGGATCATGAATGCGCTCAAGACCATCACGGCCACTGGCTCTGCCGGGCTGGATGTAGTTGCTGGCCCGATTGGTGAAGCGCTGATTGCCACGGCGATTGGTATTGCCACGGCGGTGCCTGCTGTGCTGGCTTACAACTACTTTATGCGCAGGCAGAAAGTGCATAGGGCGGATATGGAGCAGGTGGCCAGCCGTTTCCAGTCCCTGCTGACCCAGTCTGGCATGGAAGGGTAAGGCCATGGCGATCCTCGGTGATGCAGAGCAGGAAGACCTGGTCAGTGAAATCAATGTGACGCCCTTGGTGGATGTGATGCTGGTCTTGCTCACGGTGTTTATTGTGACTGCCCCTTTGCTGATGAATGCAGTCAAGGTCAAGCTGCCGCAGGCCAGCGCTGAGGTGGCCGTGACGGTGCCTAAAACGGCACATATCAGTATCACTGATGGTGGCGATGTGTTTCTTGACCAGGAACACTTGACCCTGGAAACCTTGACTGCCGACCTGGATAACCTCAAACAGCGGGAAGACCCGGCAGTGGAAATCTATGCCGATGAACATGCCGAATATGGCATTGTGGCCAAAGTCCTGGCGGCTATCCAGCGCGCCGGTATCAGCAAATTCAGTTTTGTGATGTCGCCGGAGTCAAAGAAATAACATGACCAGCTTGGCGTTCAATCATGGCGTGCATGCAGGGAGGGCGGATGATACGCAGGTCTGGCGTGCGGTCATATTGTCGCTGGCACTGCATGCGCTGGTGGTGGTGATTTACCCGCATTTGAGCCAGGTGCGATTGCCAGATGTGCCGGACCGGCTGGAAATCGAGTTCTTTTCTGTCAAGGCACCTGCGCCATCCGCCAGGCAACAGGAGGTAGTCGAACCGGTATCAACCCCTGCGCCGCCTGAACCGCCCAAACCTGTACAGAAGCCCGTGGTTACGCCAACCCCCGTGCCGACACCGAAACAGGTGCTGGCCGCCCCGGTTAATCATGAAGCGGAATACCGGGTACCTGAACAAACACAGGCCAAAGCCGAGCCTGAGCCGGTTAAAGTGGAACCTGCACCAGCGCCAGCGGTTACCGCTCCCTCAGTTCCCAGCCCGGTTGAAAACCAGCATTCATCAGAAGAGCAGACTGCGAAAGAGGCACGATCTGCCACCTCTGGCAGTGTACGGACCAACAGTGAATCCGATGAGTTAACGGCTAATGATAATGATGCCTGGGGTGATTATGGCGAGCAGTTGCGTGCATTGGTGAACAAAAGCAAGCAGTACCCCACCATTGCCATCAGGCGGCATCTGGAAGGCGAGGTGACTGTAGTTGCCCAGTTCACGCGCGGCGAGTTGACACAGGTTTCGCTGGCAGAAAGCAGCAAGCATGTGCCGCTGGATGAAGAGGCCATGCGCATGGTGAAAAAAGCCATACAGCAACTGGGGATGAAAGATAGCTTGAGAAGCAAGACCTTCCGTATCACTATTCCCGTCTCTTTCAAGCTGGAGTAAGCATAACAATAATAATAATCGTTTTGCCCCCGGAATTATCAGTGATCCTTTTCCCAAAAAGACTGGTAATTCTATCCTGTCCCTGCACTTGCTGGCTTCCTCCGGCGGGTGCAGGGAATTTTTTTGCCGAGGCTGACATCGGCGCAGGCATGCCAGCCTCTCCTGCAACATGATTGACTGACAAACACCCAGGAGTGGTTGTTTTCAGCCTTTGTGGTGGTTGATATGCGCCTGTTTTGCCACGTGGCGGGGATTTATCCACCTCCCAGGCATGGCATGCATTTTGCGGCATGGTTGCCATGGAAAAAACAATGATGTGGTGTGGAATTAACCTGCACTGGGCTTATACCGACCTGTTGAGCTATATAAAGTTTAAGGTGTCGTGCCCGCATGTTGCCAAAGACATTTTGCATGATGCCTTTATTCGTTATACGGTTTCTGCCAGCCCTCACAAAGAGGAAGAGCCACATGCCTACATGCGGAGCATAGCCAGAAATCTGATTGTCGATGCTTATCATAACAGTCAGCGGTTTTTATCATTAGAGGCCGATATTGGACTTAACCGGGAATGGCTGGATGCCCCTGCGTTGTCTGTCGAGCAACTAAATGACATCAGGCAGCGACTGGAAATGATTCAGCAGATACTGGAGCAATTGCCGCCACGCTGCCGTCAGGTGTTCTGGATGTATCGCGTGGAAGGCTATACCCACCCCGAAATTGCAGTAAAGCTCGGTATCAGTAAAAACATGGTTGAACGCCATGTCATGCGCGCCATTCTGGATTTAAGCGGCGCCCGTGAATTGATTAGCGAGTGATATGAGTAAGGCTGACGAGTCTATCAAAAAACAAGCTGCCCGCTGGTATATGCGCATGCGGGAGGCTGCGGCGGATGCGCCTGAGCGCACAGTGTTTGAGGCCTGGCTGTTATCTGATCACCGGCACCAGGCCGCCTATCAACTCATTGCAGATACCATGGATGATTTTACGTCCACCGAACGCCTGAAGGAGCTATCTAGCGCATTGTCACAGAAAGCTTATTTCGAGCAGTCTACCCGCCGCAAGAAAGTGTCCAGGCTGGGATCCGGCCTGGCGGTGGTGCTGGTGTGTGTTGGCCTGGGCCTGCTGGGGCACCGGCAATACCAGCACTGGCAGGCCACGCCGCTTTCCACCCAAGTACAAACCACGGCAGTTGCCCAGATTGTGAAGCGTACGCTGGACGATGGTTCTGTGGTGACCGCCAATGCCAATAGCGCGTTGGAAATCGTGTTTTATCGCCATCAGCGCCTGGTGAAACTGAGTCGCGGCGAAGCTATTTTTGAAGTGACCAAAGACGCGGAGCGGCCATTTGTGGTTGAAACGCAGCAGGTGAAGGTCACGGTGCTAGGGACCCGTTTTGCCGTGAATCAGTTGAACAGGAAAGTACGTATCAGTGTTGATCATGGGCGTGTGCAGGTGGCGCGTGCCGATGGCACGGAAAACACACTCATACTCCACGATGGTGAAGTGGCCGAGATTGCACAACCAACCGCCGTTCCTGCCAAGGTTGATCGTAATGCGGCAGACAGTTTCAGCTTTGCCACCGGTCACATTGTATTTGACCGTGCCGATATGTCTGAAGTGGCCGAGACTGTCTCACGCTACCGCAAGACCGCTGTCAGCGCGCGGTTTCCTGGCGATGATAGTCCGCGCGTCAATGCCGTACTGAAAGTGTCGGAGCTTGAAGACTTTATCCAGACCTTACCACGCTCGGTACCCGTCATGCTGGAAAACAGGCAGGATCAACTGGTGATCAAACCTGCCAGGTGATTCTTTACATTTCTTTTTAACTTTTGCATATCAGGCATTTTGCCATTCCGCCGGTTACACCTCTATCAAGATCTGTCACCGGCGGAATTTCCATGCAAAAAAATACCATTAGAAAAACGGTTTTAGCCACATTCATTGGCCTGAGTGTACCAGTTCAATTTGCAGCCCTTGCCGCAGAACTCAATACCGCCTTGCCCCAGGAGGCGGACGAAGGTTTCTCTGTTCCCATGAACCTGGATATGCCCGCGCAACCGCTTGCCGCAGCGCTACGCCAGTTTTCCATCCAGTCCAATTTGTCATTAACGGTGGATAGCAATCTCATCGTAGATAAGAAATCACCTGCCATTAAAGGCCGCATGACCCGTAAGGAAGCGATTAAACGATTATTGGATGGTACCGGCCTGCAAGGGCGGATCGAAGGTGAAAAGATTTTTATCCAGCGTGCGGTAAAAGAGGAGAAAACCGTGCAGGTAGATAAAGTCGAAGTCCGCGCCAAGCGCTTCTATGAGATCGGCCCTTTGCCTGGGCTAGGGCTAACCAAGGAAGAAATCCCTGGCAACGTGCAAAGCATTTCAGCGAAGGAGATTAAAGAAGCACACTCGCTTAGTTTAGCGGATTTAATGAACCGTAAGTTGCAATCTGTGACGGTGAATGATTATCAGGGCAACCCTTTTCAGATGGATGTGCAATATCGTGGCTTTAGCGCAGGCCCGCAGATTGGTACACCCCAGGGATTAAGTGTTTTCCTGGATGGTATCCGCATGAATGAGCCATTCGGCGATGTAGTGAACTGGGACATGATGCCCATGAACGCGCTGGAGAGTGTTGAGGTGTTTCCTGGTTCCAACCCGATTTTTGGTCTGAATACCTTAGGCGGTGCTTTTGCGCTTAAAACTAAAGATGGCTTTAATAATGCCGGCGTAGATGCAGATATTCTCACTGGTTCATTTGGCCGTAAACAGTTACAAGTTGAGGGTGGCTGGAATAACGGTACGGTTGGCCTCTTCGCAGCAGGCAACTTCTTCTTGGAAGATGGATGGCGCACAAACTCACCCAGTAAGGTGAACCAGCTTTTCACAAAGGCTAGCTATCGTGGAGATAAATTAGATCTTAATTTAAGCGCATTACTAGTACAAACCGATTTGGTGGGCAATGGCTTGGTTCCAAGCGAGATGTACGCACAGGATAGAAACAGCGTGTTTACTTCCCCGGACACGACTAAAAACAGACTTCAGCAGTTTCAGTTAAGCAGCAGCTACTTTGTGAATGACACTTTCTCTATCACAGGTCAGATATACCGAAGAAACAGTAAGAGACATCAGAAGGGATCTGATGTCATGACAAATTGGGATGATGAGCTAACAGCTAAGCGTTTGCCAAAGCCAGCTGACCCTGCGAATGGTACTCCTGCAGAAGAGTTTACTTGTACTTTTACAACTACTACAAATAGTAATCAGTATGGGTTGCCAGACTATTTAGTAATTCCCATCAATGTTACGCAAGGGGAAGATATATTCACATCTAATTTTTTTAATGATGTGATTACAAATGTAGGGGCTCCAGGAAGTGTAGATCTACGTACTGCTTATTCTGGTAATCTGAATGCTGCCATTACATCACAAGGGCTTGTAGATACTTATCGCTACAATTTCAACTTGTACAGTAATTTTACAGAACAAGCAGCTTACAACAGAAATGCGCCGCCACCTCCACCTAGTAGAGGGGATATTGATCCTGCTGCAGGTGACTATTCATTTCTCGGTGATTTTGACAATGTATTTCAAACATTTGATAGCCAAGGCTCCGGCATTCTCTTTAATGATTTAACTTATTTTTATACTGCCGGAGGTGCTTCAGGAACAGACGTAATCAGAAACTATGTAATGCTATTACCAGCAACAAATGAGTCTAATTGTTTATCATTACGAGCACCATCGCCAGGATATGTTTTATATCAACAAAATGGCATTGATCCTAAACTGATTGATGGTGCAGGTACAGGGCAACCAGGATATGTGCAGGGAACGCCTACTGCACTCCTGACTGACAACCAGATTGATCAGATTGTTGATGGTGCTTCGATTCAATTTAACTGGAATCTTGAACATCATAAATTCATGGTCGGCGCTGCGATTGATGCTGCCAGTGCTGATTACACCAATTCGCAACGTCTGGGATTTTTTGATGCAGACAGAAATGGTTATCTCGACCCGGCACAAGCACATCCACAATTTGTCGGTGCTTTTATTCCCATCGAAAATAACAATTTCACGGGCACGAATACAACCAAGAGCGTTTATTTCTCTGAAACCTGGACGCCAGTAGATGATTGGCATTTCAATGTCTCAGCCCGCTATAACGAAACACAAACCAAAAATAAAATTGCTGCCCGTCGTGGGTTGTTTGCTTATGAGATTGGGGATGTGATTGCCATACCAAGTGAGTTTGCTGTTTGCCCCGATGGTGATTGCTCCAATGTGCCTTTGAATTTCAGGCTTCCAAGTTTATATAATCAACTGGATTCTGCTGAAACAGAGAAATTTAGTTATTACTCGCTAAATCCCTCTATCGGTGCTACCTGGCAGGCTAAGGAAAATCTCAATATTTATGCCAATGTGGCACAAGGGACGCGTACGCCAAGTGTAATTGAACTCGGTTGCGCGCTTGATCACACCCCAACCGGCAAATTTTATAGCGATGGTCAGGGGGGTACATACGAGGTTCCTAAGAGTATTTTAGAGAATCGCCAGTGTACTTTGCCTACAACGCTATCCGGTGACCCTTATCTTCCTCAAATTAAGGCCACTACTTACGACATCGGGATGCGAGGCACGATTGGTGAAAATATGCGTTGGAATCTGGGCGCTTTCCAAACTGATTTAAAGGATGATATCTATTTTGTCGCAGTAGGTAATAGTCAAGGCTTCTTTGACACTATTGGTAAAACCCGCCGCCGTGGAATTGAGGCCGGCTTATCAGGTAAAGAGGGCAGGCTCGGTTTTGGCCTTAACTACAGCTTGACGGATGCAACTTTTCAGGATGACTTTTACATGATGAGTGAAGATAACAGTAGCTCATTTTATATCCCTGCTTTAGGTCGAGGAGTGATTAAGGTTAAAGCTGGGGATCGTATGCCAGGTGCGGCATTGCATAATCTGAACGCAAATCTGACCTATGACCTGACAGATAAATGGGTGGTAGGGCTTACTGCAGTGATGCACTCTGGTAGTTATGCTCGAGGCAACGAGAATAATGAACATAAGCAAGGTGTAACAATGTATAGGGAAGTGACAACTGGCTTTGGACAAACTGCAGTGGTACCACGTCAACAAACGACTAATCCAGGAACATTGCCCGGCTATGCCACCTTTAATTTCCAGACTAGTTACAAAATCAATAAAGAGTGGACCGCAACCATGATCGTGAACAATATTTTTGACAAAGAATATTTCAGCGCAGGTCGTTTGGGGCGCAATCCATTTTCACCGAGTATTTTGGGTGCTATCGGTCCTGATGGCTATAACCATAATTCCAGTGATTGGTTAAGCACTAACTTTGTTGCGCCTGGAGCGCCTCGTGGGGTGTGGTTTAGCCTCAATTGGCACTTTGTGCCAGATTGATTAGGCTGACATATTGCTGGTTAAATTGGACCATCGTGGTTGATTGCAACCAGCTTTAACTGATCGACGCATAGTGAGTTAATCAAAAAGTCATGATGAAACAATCGCTTACATAAAAATGGATAAGTGTTTTTTTGCCGGTACGATCTTTGCCTATGTAAAGGGAACAGCCATTTATAGTGAAGCAAAATGTTCTGGCACGGGATCAACTTACATTGGGCATATACGACGTTACTGCCTGGTATCCGGCGTAAAACGCGGTGCCAGCATATGGCCAGCGATATTCTGCATGATGGGTTTCTCAGGTTTGCCCTGACTTCCAGTCCGAATCGCGCACATGAGCCGCATGCTTATTTGCGCACGATTGTGCAGAATCTGTTACTTGAGCAATACCGTAGAGAGAGTTATTTTGCTGACTATCAACAACAGGCCGATCTTGAAGAGCCTTTTACGGTATCAGTCGAGCATCTGGCAGATATCAAACAGCGCCTGGAACTGGTAACCCAGATTATCCAGGATTTGCCGCCACGGTGCCGGCAGGTGTTTGTCATGTACCGCATCGAGGGCTACGCCCAGAAAGAAATCGCCAGCCAGTTGAATATCAGCCTCAACATGGTTGAGCGCCACCTGATCCGCGCTTTGCTTGATATCCGTGCTGCCCGCGAACAATTTCTCAAATAAACCATGACTGCGCAGAAAAAAATCAGTGAAACTGCCGCCCGCTGGTTTATCCGCATGCAGGAGGCTGCGCCTGATGCGCCTGAGCGCAGCCAGTTTGAAGCCTGGCTGATGCAAAGCCCGCTACATCAACAAGAGTATTCAAGCATTAGTGATGCCTGGCAGGGCATTGATTCGGTGAATGAGTTGCAGGCTATTGCGCAAGGCAGGCAGGCGGATGTGTTCTTTAAACGCAGCGAGCGCAAGAAGGCTGTGCGCAAAGTGGCCGGCGCTGTTTCTACCTGTGTTGCACTGATGTTTGTCGGCTGGGCAGGTTACCAGCAATATCACACCTGGCAGGCCACGCCAACGTTGCAACTGGCCTCCCAAACCACGCGGGCGCAACAGATCACGCAAATGCTGGAAGATGGCAGCCATGTCACATTAAATGCCGACACGCAAATCGAAGTGAAATATTACCGTCATCAGCGGCATATCACCTTGCTGAAAGGGGAAGCCATTTTCGAGGTGCAGCGCGATCCGGGTAAACCGTTTGTGGTGGAAACCGACCGTATGAAAGTGACGGTATTAGGCACACGTTTTGCCGTCAACAAACTCAGTCGTCTGGAACGGGTGAGTGTGGATCATGGCAAGGTGGAGGTGGTTTCCAAAACCGGACCGGAGAAGATCATTCTGCAAAATAACCAGGTGGCAGAGTTTAAACAAAACCACTTGCAGCCACGCCGCAATGTATCGGCACAGGATTATTTTAGATTCAGTAGCGGAACCCTGGTATTTAACCAGGCGGACCTGCCGGAAATTGCAGAAACACTGAGCCGGTATAACCCGACCCCAGTCATGTCGGATGGGCTATCCACCGAGCATATCAGTGCCGTGGTGACAGTGAAAGATACCAATAACTTTATTTCCACGCTGCCACGTATCGCCAATGTCCGTGTCCGCCAAACGACGGCAGGCACATTGCTTGAAACTGTCAGTCCAGACAAATAATCAATTAATGGGCCACATCAGCGCCGGTTGCTAACAATTTTTTGCAATCGGCATATCAGGATTTCTGTTTCTCGTGCATTAAGGCAGTAACAAGCCAAGGAATAACGAGGAAATCCTGATGCAAAAATCTATAAAACTGATGATGGGGGTGGCGATTGCGGCATGTTTTGCCAATGGTGATGCCTGGTTCGCCACGTTACAGGCGGCAGAACTCAATACCAGCCTGCCACAATCTGATGAAGACATTGTCCTGTCGCAGAAAATAACCGTCAATCTGCCCGCCCAGCCACTGGCCACCTCACTCAAGGCGCTCAGCGCAAAAATCGGCCTGAATATTACCTATAACGACAATCTGGTTTCAGATAAACAGGCACCTGCTTTGAGTGGCACCATGCGCAGTAAAGAGGCTTTGCAGAAGTTATTGGTGAATACCGGGCTTGAAGCCAGGCTGAATGACCAGACGCTTTATATCCAGCGTGTTTCTAAAGTTGAAGATAAAAGTGTCCAGTTGGATAAAGTCGAAGTACGTGCCAAACGTTTTTATGAAATCGGTCCGTTACCTGGTTTGGGGCTGACCAAGGAAGAGATTCCTGGCAACGTGCAAAGTATCTCTGCCCAGGAGATTAAAGACTCTCATTCATTAAGTATTGCGGACCTGATGAATAAAAAACTGCAGTCGGTAACCGTCAATGATTACCAGGGCAATCCATTCCAAATGGATGTGCAGTACCGCGGGTTTACTGCCGGCCCGCAGATTGGTACGCCACAAGGATTATCTGTATTTTTTGATGGTATCCGTGTCAATGAACCGTTTGGTGATGTGGTGAACTGGGACATGATGCCCATGAATGCCTTGGCCGGTGTCGATGTGTTCCCTGGCTCTAACCCTGTGTTTGGCCTGGGGACGCTCGGGGGCGCATTTGCGCTGAAAACCAAGGATGGCTTTAACAATGCGGGCGTCGATGCGAATGTCCTGACCGGCTCATTTGGCCGCAAGCAATTACAGCTAGAAGGCGGCTGGAATAATGGCACAGTCGGGTTATTTGGGGCTGGTAATTTCTTTATGGAAGATGGCTGGCGTGAAAACTCACCGAGCAAGGTCAACCAGTTTTTTGGCAAAGCCAGCTATCGCGGTGACAAGCTGGATTTAAACCTGAGCACACTGCTTGTCGGGAATGACCTGGTGGGGAATGGTTTATTGCCAAATGAAATGTACCGTCAGGACAGGAACGGCGTATACACCTCACCAGACACCACCAAGAACCGCTTGGCCCAGTTCCAGTTATCTGGTAGCTATTTTGTGAATGATAACTTTACGATCACTGCCCAGGCTTATCGTCGGGATAGCAAGCGTAAATCTTTGGGGGCGGATGTTTATACCGAGTTTGGCAACCAGCAGGTTAAAAGAAACCTGGCTACAGGTGAGCAGTTTACCTGTTTGTTTAACAGTACCAACAAATATGGCTTGCCGGATTATGCCATTCTTGACGTGCCGAATGGCGACTGGGGCGCATTGTTCGCGGATCCCGTACTCAGCGGATTTTTATCTGCCCCAACGGTGAACGACGCCTTTGCCAGCCTGCCGTCCAGCGCCATCAACGCCCCGATTGATAACCCGCAGTTTCTGGCACGGGCGCTGGATAATCTGCAGCGGCAGAAGAATTTCGAGCAGACCAATATCTTCACCCCGGGCGGTGAGGGGTTGGGGCAGGAAGTGCCGAACGGCGACACTACCAGCTATTCCGGCGGTGATCTTTCCTACTACTTTGAATCCGTCACCACGCTTTCCGCGCTGCAGATCAATGATCCGGGTAATACCCTGATCAGCGGCATGACCTCGTTCTACTGGTACAGCCCGGATACCTTGGCCGCTGGCGACGATACGCCTGGTGACGGGGTCGGCGTCAAACACATCGTAGTGTTCCGCTCGCCGGTCAATGGAGACGTGTGTCACGGCGATATCACCAAGCCGGAAGATCTGGGTCTGCGCGCCCTGTCCGTCCCGGTATCGGGGACGCCGGGATCGCCGCCACAGACCGTCGATGGCGCCTATTATGGTACCGGCCCCGGCTCTCAAGGCGTGGTGGAAGGCACACCCACCGCCGTGCTTTCCAATACCCAGATTGACCAGATCACAGATGGAGCGTCTATCCAGTTCAACTGGAACTTCCCTAAACATAAGTTCATGCTGGGCATGTCGATAGATGCGCCTTCGGCCACCTATACCAGTGGCCAGATGCTGGGCATGCTGGATGCCGAGCGCAATGCCTATCTGGCCCCGGATGAAATTCGTGACCAATATGCCGCTGCCAGCCAGGAAATCAGTAACAACAATTTTGACGGCAAACAGATCACAAAAAGTATCTACTTCAGCGAAACCTGGAGTCCGGTAGAGACGCTGCATATTACTGGTGCCGCACGCTATAACGAAACCCATGGGCAAAACAGGATTGCGTCACGCACCTACGGCACATTTGTCTGGGATCTGGCGCAATACCAGGCATATCCTAATTACAATGATGTGTGCGTGAATGGGGTATGTCCTACCACCGGATATATCGTGCCGAATGTTGCCAACCTGCTGCACCCGGCAGAAAAGGAAAAGTTCAGCTACTACTCATTGAACCCTTCTTTTGGCGCCACTTGGCAAGCTAAGGAAAATCTCAATGTGTACGGTAACTGGGCACAGGGCACCAGAACGCCTTCCGTGATTGAGCTAGGCTGCGCATTTGATAAGACCATGATTCCTAATGGACTTAATCCAGATGGTACACAAAAGTATATTGAAAAGAGCATTATTGAAAACCGCTCCTGCTCTTTACCAACCACGCTGTCCGGCGACCCTTATTTACCCCAGATTAAAGCGACCACGATTGATTTGGGCATGCGCGGCAGATGGACAGACAATATAGAGTGGAACCTCGGAGTGTATCAAACTGACCTGAAGGACGATATTTACATGATCAGTTACCCGGGTAACCGTACCTTCTTTGACACCATTGATAAAACCCGCAGGAAAGGGCTGGAGGCAGGGCTGACCGCCACTTATGACAAGTTCAGGATGCGCCTCAACTATGCGCTGACCGATGCCACCTTTGAAAGCAACTTCACCATGGCGGCTGATGACAACAGCAGCTCCACGCTTGACCCCTACTGCAATTCATCAGGTCAATGCGTCTACGATGTAGGTGACACGGCAAGGCGCATCAAAGTCAAACCTGGTGATCGCATGCCAGGCGTGGCCATGCATAACTTCAATGCCAGCCTTAGCTATGATGTGACTCCCGATTGGCAGGTAGGCTTGTCAGCTGTGGCCCATTCTTCAGCCTTCTTACGTGGCAACGAAAACAATGACCATCAGAAAGGGGTGACTGTCTATGATTTGGACGCTAATAACCAACCCATTGCCAGACCGGTCACGAATAACCCCGGCAAGGTTGCTGGCTATATGTTCTTTAACTTTCAGACCAGTTACAAGCTCAGCAAGGAGTGGACGGCAAGCATGATTGTGAACAATATTTTTGACAAGGAATATTTCAGCGCCGGGCGCCTGGGCCGCAATCCATTTTCCCCCAGTATCAATGGTGCCATTGGCCCGGATGGTTACAACCATAACTCCAACGACTGGCTGATGACCAACTTCCTGGCCCCTGGTGCGCCGCGTGGTGTCTGGTTCAGCCTGAACTGGCATTTCGAACCGGATTGATCAGGCACCGCAGAACGAATAACCAATGGAGCCAGGCCCCATTGAGTTGAGTGGGATATTTTCAATTAATGCCGGTATTTCCGGCGCCATGTCCACCAGCCAGCGATAAGTAGCAGGGCGGGCAGGCCGAACTGGAAGCCATTGAATAGCAGCATTAGCCAGGCTGGCTGTGAGGGTAACAGGATCACGCTATCGCGCAATGGGGCGACTGGTAGCGTGACCGTTGGCTGGTTATTGACTACCCATTGCAGGCTGCGCAGGCTCAATGCCAGGTTGCCGCCTTTTTGCAATTGTACATTGGTGAAAAAGCTTGTGCTGCTAATGACCAGGACTCTTTGCCATTCACCTGTTTCGAATTTTTTCTCCAGTGCCAATGCCACGGTGGCCGGCCCTTGCGTATCGGTTTGAGGGTTAAATGCGGGCAGTTTATCTGGCTGGTTGCTGCGGTAGCTTGCGCTGACCCATCCTTGTTCTGCTGCGGCGACCAGTGGCATGGTTTGCCAGGTATCGTTGGGCTGGCGGTAACGCACGATGGCATGGGCTGTATTGAAAAAAGTGCGTAGCACAAAGTCTTCTGTAGGACCCTGGCCGGAGTAGCGTTGTGTGCCCAGTGCGTGTAGTGCAATATCATACTGGCGGTTGGCCGGGTCAATGGCGATGCCCTGGCTGATTTCCAGTCCCAGTGTTTGTGCCAGTGATTGTAAGCCCTGTTTTTCAGCCGAATCTACCAGCCATATCAGGCTGCCCCCTTTGCTAATGTGCGCCTGGATGGCGTGTACCTGTGTGTCTGAATAAGGGGTTGATGCACCACCCAAAACCAGGGTAGGCAGTTTTTCATTAGTGCCGGGCGCTGGTTCAAGGGAGGCTGCGGTGTATGCATGTAGCCCGGCACTGCGGATAGCGGTGGCGAGCTGGCTGGCACCGGTGTCCGTGGTGTTATCCAGGGATGGTTCTCCGTTACTGCCTGCAAACAGTAAGGGCGCACGCTCGCCGTGCTGCAATTGCAGTAGCAGATTGGTGAAGGCTTCTTCGGTATAAGGTAAATACATGTGCACCTGCTGCCCGCGGTAGCGGATAATCATTTCGCCTTCTTTTTTGATCTGTTGCTCGCGAGCTAGCGTGGGGGCATTTGCCGGGTCGATGAATTGTAGGTGTATATCAGTGTGCTGATGTTGGTAGCGCTGCAGCAGGGCTTCAATGGATTTTCTGAAATAGCGCCCCTTATACGGGCTGTTGCTGCAAAAAGCGGTTATTTCTATGCGCCCGGGTAATGCGTGCAGCACCTGGATGCTGGCAGCTGAGAGGGTATTGCGGTGATTGTTGGTGTGGTCAGACATGACATTGAATCGCCAGGACAGAAACCCCAGCGCCAGTGCCACCAGTAATAACGCGGGAATCGCCAGGCGGTGCTGCCACCAGTGTGCAGCAAGTGATAATCGTGAACGAAGCGGTTTGAAGCGGGAAGAGTCAGTCATACAGGCGGTCGGCATGTAAGCGTCGAATCGACAGCAGTACAAAGAATGTGGCAAAGAGTACGAAAAACAGGATATCAAAGCTGTTCAGCATCCCCGAGGCGAATTGGCGGTAATGTTGCATTAGCGAAAAATCGTAAAACAGGGCCTGCTGGTTATCGGTGAAGAATTTGTCCAGCAATAAGCAGGCGGCCAGCGCCACCAGGCTGCAGAAGGCGGCCAGGATAGGGGTGGCTGTCAGGCAGGAAACATATAATCCGAGCGCACTGCTGGCAACCATCAGCAACCAGAGTCCCAGTGCATGGGTGAGCAGGTAGGGCAGGTCTATTTCTGCCAGGGGGCGCATCAGGACGATCATCAGCGTCATGCTGAAAATCAGTAAGCTAAGATAACTGATAATGCCCAGCAGCTTGCCCAGAATGAGTTCGCTCATGGACAGTGGCGCACTCATCAGGAAGGTCATGGTCTGGTTTTTTCTCTCTTCGCTGATGAGTTTCATGGTCACCAGCGGCACGACAAATAACATGAGGACAGTAGCCACGCCAAATACGCCTTCGGCCATGAACTGGGTAATGCCTATGCGTTGTACCTGCCATTGTGCGCTTTGCATGATTTCAAAATACTGGTTAAAGCTCAGGCTGTAATAGGTGCCGGCAATCGCCTGGAAAATGGCGAGGATAAGCCAGCCCATAGGCGTGGCGAACAGGCTGCGAAGTTCTTTGCGGGCGATGACCAGAATCATGTGTACTGGGCCGGGTTAGCGTTCCAGGCCTTTGATGATGCCGAAGCGGACGGCGATATGTACCAGCTGGCCTGTGGTTTCTACCCCCAGTTTCTGGCGCACACTGGTTTGCAGGTTGGCAACGGTTTTGTAGCCGATATACATCCCTTTGGCAATGGTCGCCAGGGTTTCCCCCTGGGCAATACGGCGGAACACTTCAAATTCGCGCGGCGACAGTTTCTGGATCGGGTTTTCCTGGCCTTCCATATGGTAGATGGAAAGATTTTGCGCCAGCTCGTTATTCAGGTAGCGCCCCCCCTTGAGGATTTTGTGGATAGCTTCCAGTACGATTTCGGGAGGCTCCGTTTTGGTGACATAGCCGCGCGCACCGGCCTGGATGGCGCGTGTTGCATAAGTACAGTCATCATGCATGCTGAAAATCAGCACGCGCATCTGTGGCTGGCGATGCATCAGGCGTTTAAGTGTTTCGAGACCCCCTATGCCTGGCATATCCAGGTCTAGTATCAATAAGTCAGGGTGATGTTTATCTACCAGCAGGCAGGCTTCTTCCCCCGTCAATGCATCCGTCATCACCTGGTGGCTGGCTTGTTCCAGTAGGGTGCGCAGGCCTTGCCTGAGCATGGCGTGGTCATCGGCGATCATTACTTTAGCCATGGCGCGACCCCCTTACTTTTTGTTTGCAAAGGTGATGTTGACGCATTTGTCATTGGCAAAGGTGAGTTCCGCCGTATTGAAAAACTTGTTGGGTGCGTATTGTATTTTGCCGCGGTAATACCACATTTCAATCTGCTCGCCAGCACCAGGTATCGCTTGTTGCTGGGCTTGCAGAATCTGGTCTGCATTGTGCGGTTTGACCGCCGTTTCTTTTTTCACCGGCTTGCCCAGCTGCTCTTCGACAAACTGGCGGGACTTGCCGCTATAAGCCTGCAGGAACGGCTGTTCTTTGGTCTGCAAGTCTTTGGCCGGTAGCGTAAGCGGTAAGGCAAGGGCGATAAGGGCTAACCATTTAGGATGTTGCATAGTCATTCACTCCTGGATCTGGAAACAGGTTGGAAGCAAGCGGCAGCGGTGCCGCCTGTTTACTGGCGTGCAGGGGCAGCAAGCCTGTCACCAGTGTGCCAGCTTGCTGGCCACTCATGAGTTTGAAGCTGCCTTGCAGGGATTCAATACGTTCGCGCATGCCGACCAGGCCGATGCCTTCCGAGGTTTGCGACATATCCATGCCTTTGCCGTTATCGCGAATTTCTATCTGCAACATGGGTTTGCCCTGGCGGGTGATGACCTGGATATCAACGCAGACCTCACTGGCTTGCGCATGGCGTGAAATATTGGTCAGTGCTTCCTGCACGACGCGGAAGGCCACAATATTGATATCCTCGCTCAGGGCATGATCGCCAGTATCCAGCCGTACTTTGCAATCCACCTGGGGATTGTGTTTCTTCCAGTCGTTGACCAGCCGTTCTACGGCCCCGATCAGCCCCAGCGAATCCAGGGCTGGCGGACGCAGATGCTTGATCAGTGCCCGGATGGACTGCTGGACATGCTGGGTGTTGGAGGCGATCCTGACGGAGATCACATGCGCCTGGTCCGGCGGGCTTTTTTGCAGGGCCAGCGCATCCATGCGGATGGCAGTGAGGTACTGGCCAGTTTCATCGTGGATCTCGCTGGCAATATATTTGCGCTCCTGCTCTTGCATTTGCATCGCGTGGCGCGCCAGTATCCTGTTTTCTTTCAGGGTGCGTTCCAGGTCCAGTTCTACCAGGCACTGCTCAGTCATATCCACCAGGTAACCATGAATCTGTGCTTGTTGCGACTGGCTGGCGTGCACATAAATAAAACGTGCACCCACATAACATGGCAGTCCGTCAGGGCGGCGGATTTGCAGTTTGCTGAAATTGATTTCCTGGTGATGTTTCAGTTGCGCGACAAATGCCAGCCACTCAAACGAGAACAGGTCACGGGCATTTCTGTCATGGTCTAACGGACGGCAGATACGGTCAAACGCACGGTTATGCATGCCTATATTGCCTTCCATATCCAGCACGACATTGCCCGTCAGGTCTCCATCAAACAAGGTTTTGTAAAGTTGCCGGCTACTGCTTAACTGTGCCTCGGTTTGCTTGCGGCGCTGAATCTCTGCATGAATCTCCCGCCAGCGGCGCTGGCTGAACCAGACACTCAGTAATACAAATACAAACAGGGTCAATGGGACTTCGTCCAGTTGCGCATACTCATAGGTGAGCAGCCATGCATTGATGCGCTCGGCCAGGTCGAATTCCGACGAAAGAACAAAAGTCAGCACCACGCCAGTGATCACGATGAGCGTGTCCCGGCCGGGGCGGCCTAATTTGCCGAGCTTGTGAATGGCCGTATTCAAGTGGATAGACCGGTTATAAGAATGCATGACTGAGTGACCAGATACTTTATGGAATATTTCCGATACGCCACAGCAGGTATGGCGCCGGGACATGCGCCACTATAGACCACATCAATTCCCAACGCCTTGTGAAAAATTCCCGTTATTGGCCGGTCATGACGAATGAATTCTTGAAGTCATCATAGGGAATCTTTCATCTGTTAGCGATGTTACAAATTATTAACAATCTCGGTCGTGAAGTGCGGCATTCGGGGGGGTGTCAGCGACAGCACAAAAAAAACTCATTCTTAAGTGATTAGGAGATTGTATGAAAATGAAAACATCAAGTGCTATGCTGGGTGCTTTGGTCGGGGGCCTATTTGCAAGCTTCTCCGGCCTGGCCATGGCGGACGCAGACCTGGACAAAGTGGTTAACACCCCTGGCTCCTGGCCAATCGCAACCGGTGGCTACTACAGCCAGCACAATAGCCCGTTGGCCCAGATTACCAAATCCAACGTTAAAAACGTGAAAGCTGCGTGGTCATTCTCCACCGGTGTACTGAATGGTCACGAAGGTGCGCCATTGGTGATCGGCGACATGATGTATATCCACTCGGCTTTCCCGAACAACACCTATGCCTTGAACCTGAACGATCCGGGCAAAATTGTCTGGCAGCACAAACCCAAGCAGGATGCATCCACTAAAGCAGTGATGTGCTGTGACGTGGTGGACCGCGGCCTGGCATATGGTGCTGGTCAAATCGTTAAAAAACAAGCGAACGGCCACGTGCTGGCGCTGGATGCGAAAACCGGCAAGGTGAACTGGGAAGTGGAAATGTGTGATCCTAAAGTGGGTCAGACACTGACACAGGCGCCATTCGTGGCTAAAGACACCGTGTTGATCGGTTGTTCTGGTGCTGAACTGGGTGTGCGCGGTGCGGTGAACGCACTGGACCTGAAAACAGGTGAGCTGAAATGGCGTGCATTCGCAACCGGTTCTGATGAGTCCATCCGCCTGGCGAAAGACTTCAACAAAGACAATCCGCACTACGGCCAGTTTGGCCTGGGTACTAAAACCTGGGAAGGCGATGCCTGGAAAATCGGTGGCGGTACAAACTGGGGTTGGTATGCATACGATCCTAAATTGAACCTGTTCTACTACGGTTCAGGCAACCCTGCACCATGGAACGAAACCATGCGTCCTGGCGACAACAAGTGGACAATGACCATTTGGGGCCGTGACCTGGATACAGGGATGGCTAAATGGGGCTACCAAAAAACGCCACATGATGAGTGGGACTTTGCTGGTGTGAACCAGATGGTACTGACTGACCAGCCAGTGAACGGCAAAATGACGCCATTGCTGAGTCACATTGACCGTAACGGTATCTTGTACACACTGAACCGCGAAAACGGCAGCCTGGTAGTGGCTGAAAAAGTTGACCCGGCTGTAAACGTGTTCAAGAAAGTTGACCTGAAAACAGGTACACCAGTACGTGATCCAGAATTTGCGACACGTATGGACCATAAAGGTATCAACATTTGTCCATCAGCGATGGGCTTCCACAACCAAGGTGTTGACTCTTACGATCCGGAAAGCCGTACTCTGTACGCTGGCCTGAACCATATTTGTATGGATTGGGAGCCGTTCATGCTGCCATACCGTGCAGGTCAGTTCTTCGTCGGTGCAACGCTGGCGATGTACCCTGGCCCTAACGGCCCAACTAAGAAAGAAATGGGCCAGATCCGTGCGTTTGACCTGACCACAGGTAAAGCCAAATGGACCAAGTGGGAGAAATTCGCGGCCTGGGGCGGTACTTTGTACACCAAAGGTGGCCTGGTCTGGTACGCAACCCTGGACGGTTATCTGAAAGCGTTGGATAACAAAGACGGTAAAGAGTTGTGGAACTTCAAGATGCCATCCGGTGGTATCGGTTCTCCAATGACTTACACCTTCAAAGGCAAACAATACGTAGGCAGCATGTACGGTGTTGGTGGCTGGCCAGGTGTTGGTCTGGTGTTTGATTTGACAGACCCAAGTGCCGGTTTGGGTGCGGTTGGTGCGTTCAAGGAACTGCAAAACCACACACAGATGGGCGGTGGCCTGATGGTGTTCAGCCTGTAATCAAACAACCACTGAACCTGTTGATGTAAGTGTGCAGGATGGCCGTCAGTCGCAATGATGGCAGGCCATCCTGTTCTCTACCCCGGAGAAAATCAGATGTTTCCTGAAGTAAAGAAATCCCGCAATACATGGTTGGGTGTATGTTTGTCCATGGCGTTAAGCCTGCTTGCCCTGCCTGCGGTCGCGGCCAATGCACTGAATGTGTGTGCCGGCAAATCCGAATTACCTTTTTCCAATGACCAGCAGCAAGGCTTTGAAAACAAGATTGCGGCTGTGATTGGCAAAGCATTGAATGTCCCGGTCAATTATTTCTGGTGGACCAATCCTTTAACCTTGCAAAAAGATATGGAGGCGGGCAAATGCGATGTGCTGATAGGCACAGATCCACAGGATCCACGTGTATTAGCCACCAAGCCTTATTACCGTTCTGGCTATGTGTTTGTCACCCGCAAGGATAGGGAGATTGATGTCACATCCTGGGATCATCCCTACCTCAAGGAGAAGAGTTTCCGTATCGGTGTGATGCCGGATAGTCCCGGAAAAAACATGTTGCTGCAAATCAATCGTTTTGACGACATGTTTGATTACTTTACCGAAATCCAGAATTTCCAGTCTACCCGTAACCGTTATGTACATGTCCCACCTTCGCGCCTGGTTGATGATGTGAAAAATATGCACCTGCATATGGCGATGTTGTGGGCGCCGGAAGCGGCACGTTATGTGCGTGCTTCGGACGTGCCACTGAATATGGTGCTGGTTGAAGACAACGCCAAGAAATCCAATGGCGAAAAAATCCCCATGCATTACAGCGTCGTGATGGGCGTGAGCAAACAGCACCCTGAACTGGTGGATGCCCTGAACAAAGTGATTGAGACACATGGGACTGAAATCACCGCCATTCTTAAAACTGAAGGCATTCCGCTGTTGAGCCTTTAACCGGCCGCTATCTTATTAATTAGTTTTTGGAGTTTGAAGTGAAAGAATCTCAACAACCACAATCGCGCCGCATGAAGCAGCAGCTTGCCATGGCGTTTGGTGTTTCCGGGCTGGTTATGGCCGCTTTCCTGACCGTTGCCTGTGCCAAAGATGATACATCGTCTACCCGGGCCAGCAGTGAAGTTAAAAGTACCTCTGCCCAGGTGACGCTCAAAGATGGACCACCTTTGGAGTTCCGCGGCACGATTTCCGGGGATGTGCTGGATGTATCGCCTATGGAAGGCGAGACCTTTACACCGGAAGCAAAGCATTTCCTGGCCACCGGCGAGAACCCTTATCGTGGCAATGAGGAGGAGGTGAAAAAAGGTTACACCATTTTCTCAACCGCCTGTTCCGGCTGCCATGGCCACCTGGCGGAGGGCAAGCTGGGTCCTGCATTGGCAGACGAGTACTGGACTTATCCTAAGAACGAAACCGACAAGGGCATTTTTGAAACCATTTATGGCGGTGCAGCCGGCATGATGGGGCCGCAGCAAGGCCGCCTGACCGTGGATGAAATCATTCATGTGGTCGCCTGGATCCGCCATCAGGCAGAAGAGAACCTGAAAAACGGTGGTGCTGCGCCGCATAGTTAACCCCATTATCGGATTGTTGGACTGGTGGGCAATCCGTTAATTGAAAACAATACACCAGTTAATTTGTGATGAAGGAGAAAGTGATGAAACACGTATTGACATTACTGGCCGTGGCCGGTGTGTTTGCAGTGTCAAATCAGGCCCTGGCTTACGACGGTCAAAACTGTAAAGAGCCAGGTAACTGCTGGGAAGCCAAACCCGGCTATCCGGCAAAAATCGAGGGTTCCAAATATGACCCTAAACATGATCCGGTAGAACTCAACAAGCAAGAGCAAGCCATCAAGGCGATGGACGAGCGTAATGCGAAACGCATTGCGAACGCCAAATCCAGCGGCAACTTCGTGTTTGACGTGAAGTAATCCTAAATTCCCCCCAAGGAAACTGGCATCGTTTCCGGTGTCAGTTTTCGCATCCCTTTGTATGTGGCAAACCGGTGTCGATTGTATGCAGTCGACAGTGGCCTGTTTCATCCTGAATCGTGGATTATGTATGGAAAATAAAATGGATCTGCCAGCCTGGCGCGAGCGCGCACTGGCGTTTGAACAAGCTTTGAACACAGCCGTGGTGGGTATGCCGGAACAAATCCGCGCGCTGACGATTGCGATTTTCTCCCGTGGACATGTACTGCTGGAAGGGGATGTTGGCGTCGGTAAAACCACATTACTGCGTGCCGCGGCGCATTTGCTGGGTGGGGGCTACCAGCGGATTGAAGGCGCCATCGACCTGATGCCCAGCGATTTTCTTTACCATGCCTACATCAATGAGCAAGGCCAGGCTGCGGTCAAACCTGGCCCTTTGTTGCAGCATGATGAGGCATTATCCGTATTCTTTTTTAACGAAATCAACCGTGCCCGGCCACAGGCGCACGCCCTGTTTTTACGCCTGATGGCGGAGCGTTCGGTGAATGCCTTTAATCGCGAATACCACTTCCCACATCTGACCGTATTTGCCGACAGGAACCGCCTGGAACGTGAAGAAACCTTTGAAATCCCTGCAGCAGCACGTGACCGTTTCCTGATGGAAATTTCGGTCAAGGCACCGGATGAACGTGACTTGCAACGTGCGCTGATGTTCGATACCCGCTTTTACGATGTGGAAGCCTTGGTGGGGCAGTTGCCTGCCGGCCTGACACCTTATGACCAGTTGAACCTGCTGGCAGAAAACATACAGGTCTCCATCCGTGCCGAAATGCCGCTGCAGAATTATGCGGTGGATTTGTGGCGGGTACTCAAGGATCCGCTGGCAGCAGGCATACAGTTGCCGGACGTGGACATGTCCCGCCTACTGGCGGGCGGAGCCAGCCCTCGCGGCATGGCCATGCTGATGCGTAGCGCACGTACACGTGCCTGGCTGGAGGGCCGTGATTATCTGACACCGGATGATATCCGTGCCGTATGGCCGTTTGTGGTGACGCATCGCGTATTCTTCAATGGTGCCTACGCCTTGCAGCACGAACACCTGGCACCGCTGTTACTGCAAGCGGTGCTGGATAAGGTCTCCGCGCCTTGAATAACAGGCAGCGTCACGCAATATGGCTATTCCCTCCGTACCTCCTGTCATGACAGACCAGACGTCATATGTGCATGCGGCATTTGAACCCAGCCTGTTTTTCTACAAAACCAACTGGCGTTCAAAGTCCTACCATGCAGGCGCAACCCTGACCCCGCATCATGGCAACGGCAGCGATTTTGCCGGGTTTGCTTCATTGCTGGCTTGCCCCGACCCCAAGCGCATCGATATCCGTGCCAGTGTGCGTACTGTGCCGAGGCAGTGGCTGGTCAGGGCTTATCTTGAGCGTGCCGCTATCCGCGTCTATGCCATTGTCGATGTGTCCAGCTCCATGTTTTTTAACGGCACGGCCAATATGCGCCAGCAGGTCACGGAATTTGTATCTTCACTGGCCTGGTCTGCCACCCGTCAGGGGGATGCTTTCGGCATGCGTGCAGCCAATGACATCCCACAAGAAGCGTTGCAGGTATTACCTACCTTCCAGCCTGGTACGGCACATGCGGTGGCGCGGCAACTGACCCGCTACTGGCAGCAGCAGGAAGCGGCTGGTGATGTACAGGGCCATCGTGCCTCTGCCATGCCGGCAGTGATGGAAGCGATTGGGCCGCAGCGGGCGCTGGTTTTCCTGCTCTCCGATTTTTACTGGCCGGAAACCCTGATGCAGCAAACCCTGAAGGCTGGGCAGCCACATGATGTGATCCCCGTGATCTTGCGGGACCGGACGGCAACGGAAGGATTACCGGCGTTTGGCTGGGCAAGGTTGCGGGATATGGAAACCGGTGAAGAGCGCAGCTGGATGCTCAGGCGCAGCCTGCACCAGCAGATTGCAGCGCACGCCCGGCAGCAGACACAGATATTGAATACGAAATTTCTCAAAGCCGGCACACGGTCGCCTTTGTGGCTGTATCCGGGCTGGCGGGCTGAAGATATCAGCCGTCATTTGATGGAGACAATGACATGAGTGCCACATGGTGTCAATTTAAAGGTGTGAGGGTAGCCAGCCTGTTACTTGGCCTGGGCTTATTGTCCGGGCCTGGTTTGACCGCTGAAAACAGCAATTTCCAGGTGCGCGCTGAAAGTGCCACGCGTGAAACGGACTACACGCTGGGCAGTATTGCACGGCAGCACATCACGCTGCATGTGCCGCCAGGCTTTGAACTGGATCCCTCCAGCCTGCCGCCACCGGCACAAAATGAGGCGATTGAATTAAGGAATGCGCACTGGAAAACTCAGGATATGGCGCATGAGCGCCTGATTATGCTTGATATCGACTGGCAGATATTTGCCGCAGGCGATACGGTCAAGACCCTGCCGCTGAAGAAGCTGCACCTGGAGTTCAGGCGTGACCAGCAACGGCTGGCCGTCGATGTGCCGGCAGATAAAGTTATTGTGTCCAGCCTGTTGCCAGCGCGCATTGATGCCGAGCATGTCAAATTGTATCCCGATACACCGCTACCTGAGTGGCCGCTGGCCAGCCAGTTATGGCAGCTGGCTGGCTGGTTGTCTTTGCTGGGTATTAGCGTGCTCTACCTGCTGTGGTACTTTGGCTGGATTCAATTGCCGCAGGAAAAACGCATGCCGTTCAGGCAGGCGTGGCGCACCATTCGTCGCTTGCCGGATGATGGTAATGCAGCGCGCATGCAGGCCATGCGGCTGATCAGCCGGGCCATGGACCAGTGTGCCGGCTATGCCGTGACCATAGAAAACCTGCCCGGGTTGTTAGCGACACAAACAGCGATCGCGGCACATGCCGAGGCATTAAGGCATTTCTACCAGGAAGTGCAGCATGCCTTCTTCGCTGGCCAGCAGGCAGCCTGGTCATTAGAAGAGCTAAAACAACTGGCCAGGCGCCTGAGCCAGGTGGAGGTTTCCTGAGTATGTGGAGCGATGGCACTCAGCAGGTATTGCTGGCCTCCGGCTATGGTGAGCATTGGGGGTTGTCCCATTTGTGGCCACTGTTGTTGTTACCGCTGGCAATCTTGCCCTGGATACTGCACGGGCAAATGAATTTTCCGCATCCGGCGTTGCAAGGGTTGCCTGAAGACCCCTTGTCGACCTGGCTGGACAGGCTATGGAAAATGGCCTTGAGCCTGTTGGTCCTGTCACTGGCGCTGGCGCTGGCCGGACCATATCTCAAGTCGCAATATGTGGAAAAAGTCGGGCGTGGGGCGCATGTCATGATCGTGCTGGACCGCAGTGCCAGCATGAATGAGCCGTTTGTGAAAAAAGGGAATGTGCAGGCGCGCATGCCCAAGATGGAAGTCGCACGCAATGTGCTCAAAACACTGGTCGCACAAGGACATGATGACCTGATGGGCATGGTCACGTTCAGTACGTCTCCTATCCTGGCGGCACCACTGGGTAATGACCGTGCTTATGTGCAAGCGGCGCTAGATGCCACCGAGGCTGGCGGCATGGGGTTTACGGCCGTGGCGCGTGGCCTGGGCATGGCGCTGGATTATTTTGCCGATCAGCCGGTCACTGGCGCGCGTGCCATGGTGCTGGTATCCGACGGTGGCGCACACCTGGATGGTAAAACCCAGGATATGTTGCGAGCCATGTTTATGCGCCAGCAGGCTTCGCTGTACTGGATTTATTTACGTTCTGAAAGCGGCGTCAGCCTCAAGCAAAACCTGGCGGAAGGTGAAAATATTGATGCCTATCCCGAATATGCCCTGCATGAATATTTCCAGACCCTGAATGTCCCTTATCGCGTATATGAGGCGGAGAACCCTGAGGCGGTGATGGCGGCTGTGCGGGATATTTCCAAATTGGAAAACAAACCAACGCGTTACCTGGAGCCCGTGTCACGGCGGGATTTGAGCCAGTTTGCCTATGGCCTGGCCTGGCTGGCGGCGGTGTTGCTGATTGCTTTGTATGGATTGGAATTGAAACGGTGGCAGGCATGAATGGAAAACTGGCAGGCGTGATGCGGCGTGGCATATTGTGGGCTGGCCTGATCGTATTGATTGCTACGCTGATGCTGATCAGGCAATTGATTGAAATGTACCAGGCCCAGGTATACCGCAGTAGCCTGGAACCACAGGTGCTGATCAGGCAAAGCTTGTTTTCGGCAAACCAGACACCGCAAGCCCTGTTTGCCAATGCCGTGTTTTATGACAATCAGTTAAAACCGGAGCAGGCCCTGGCGCAATATGCCGCGCTGGTAAGCAAGGTGGGTGAAGATGACCCCTTGCGCAAACAGGCATATTTCAACGCCGGCAATCTCTATATGCGTACGGCGACGCGCCTGCTGGAGCAACGGGGCCTGCCAGCCTGGGATGAGGCAGGGCCGCTGGTTGCGCTGGCGAAAGAAAGTTATCAGAAAGCCTTGCGCATTCAGCCGGACTGGTCAGAGGCAAAGTATAACTATCATCTGGCCTTGCGCCTGTCGCCGACTAGCCATGGCATGTCAGGACCACAGCAATACGAAGATGACCAGATTAAAGCAGAAGAGCAGCCCAGTGGCTGGCCTGCCATGCCAGGTAATCCTAGGGGTATGCCCTGATGCAGCCTGGTATGGTGAGTGTTTGGGTGGGCCGCCTAGCTATATGGCTGCGCGGCTGGAAAGGGGAAGCAGGCCGGACATTGGCCTGGCGCAGGCGCTGCCTGATGCTGATGTGCTTATTGCTTACCTTGGCGCTGTTCAAACCGCACAGCATGCTGCCCAATCGCGTGTATGACTGGTATTTCGTGGTGGATATCACGCAGAGCATGAATGTGCCTGACTATGAGGTGGGCGGCAAAAGCATGAGCCGCTTGCAGGTGGCCAAGCAAAGCATACGCAAAGCCTTGTCAGCATTGCCATGCGGCTCGAAAGTGGCGTTGGGGATGTTCACCGAGCGCAATGTGGTCAATGTGGTGAGGCCAGTCGAGGTATGCCGTCATTTTGCCGCACTGGACCAGACCGTCGCCAGCATGGACTGGCGCATGGCCTGGGCGGCCGATTCATTTATTGCACATGGATTGTACAACGCCCTGGAGCAGGCACCGCAGCTTGGCAAACAGATGCGCGTGATGTTTTTTACCGATGGCCAGCAAGCGCCGCCTGCCAATCCCAGGTATATGCCTGCCTATGCCGGTAAATCCGGAGAGGTGCAGGGTTACCTGATTGGCATGGGCAAGCCCGTACTCAGCAAAATCCCCAAACTGGATGAAAAGAATGCGGTGGCAGGGTATTGGGAACAGGAAGAAGTGCAACGCTATGGCAATTTTGGCATGGCCGAAACGTTATCAGTGCTGGCCATGGAGCAGGGGCAACATGACCGTAATGCCGGGCACGGTCCTGGCAACACCTTACTGGACAATGCCCATCTGTCGGCGCTGGATGAACATAACCTGCAACAGCTGGCCGGCAGCACCGGCCTGTCTTATGTGCGGCTGGATACGGCAGCACAGAGCAGTGACTGGGCCACAGGCTTTGGTATGACCGCCTGGCGCTGGGCCGATACGGATTTAAGGCCCTGGCTGGCTGTACCCGTGCTGATGTGCTGGCTGGTTTACCTGGGGCTGACCTTTGCCGGTAGTCATTGGCTCAGGTATATAAAACAGTGCTGGCGCAAGCTCGGGCAGTTTGTCCGTGCGTAGCCATGACGGGACAGTCCCGGCTACAGATTTTATCGAGAAGGAGTAGAAATGAAAAAGTGTTTATTACTGGCTGGATTAATGCTGAGTGCGAATGTCTGGGCGCACGGCCCAACGCCGCAAAAAACGGATGAATCCATTCAGGTTGACGCAGCGGCAGAGGCGGTGTGGAAACGCGTCAGTAGTCCCTGTGCGCTGGCACAATGGCACCCGGAAGTGACGGCGTGTGAAGAAGTGAATGATAAGCAGCAGAAAATTACCCTGAAAAATGGCAAGCAGTTGTTGCAGGAAATCGACGAAGTGTCTGTGGCGGACATGACGGTGTCATACCGCTTGTCTGGCGATATCGACCTGGAAGCACTGCCGGTCAGTTCGCTCAACGGCAAAATCAAGGTGGCGGCAGAAGGCGCCAATGCCAAAGTGACCTGGATGGCACGCTACTACCGTGCCTTTACCGGCAATGAACCACCTGCCGGCCAGGATGACGAATCTGCCAAAACCGCGGTAGACGCTTTTGTCAAAGCGGGCTTGCAAGGCTTGAAAGATGGCCGCAAGAATGCCGCTGCTGGTAATAACAGTCTGCGCAATAAGATTTGCCTGAACCTGCGCCCGATCTTCAGCCGTTTGGGCATGACAACCTGCGCTTGAATATAGCGGCTACAGGCAATGGATATGCGCGTGTTCCTCTGTTTTACCGCCATGGTATCAGCCTTGTGCAGTGGCATGGCTGTCGCTGCAGATGAGGCTGAACTGGTGGTACTGGTTGAAACTGAGGATGCACTTTGCCTGGCACATGGTGGCAAGCTGGTTTCATTGCAATTAAACGAAGCCGCCATGCCTGCCCGGGACGAGGCTGTGGAAGTATGGGTTGATCGCTGGTTTATGCAGGTACAAACGGCAGACCATACCCGGCATGTATTAACCGCGGCAGATCCTGCAACAGAATTGGGGTGTTCGTATAGCATGGCCGGACCACAGCATTGGACCCTGAGTACCATCAAACGCTTGCTCCAGGGCGGAGCCGCAGCACACAAGGAATGACCATGAATACTGAGCCTATGTCATGTACCCCGGTAACCATCGGCAACCAGTCACAATTTAATCACTGGGTGACCGCCAATGATTTTCTGGTGCTGTTATTTACCGCCAAATGGTGCCATCCGTGCCAGCCATTTGCCGTTGTTTTCACTGAAGTGGCTGGCCGTTATCCGCAGATATTATTTGCCGTGGCGGATATTGATGTAGCTACCGATTTGACCGCCAATTTCCAGGTCAGGCAAGTTCCGGCTTTAATGGTTATTCGTGAGCGCGTGGTGGTGGATATGGTGACTGGCGCCATGCATGCTCATGAGCTGAATCACCACGTGCAAATGTGGCAGGCCCTGGACATGGCGTCAATGACGGCACATTTCGAGCAAAAAATGACCGCCGGCAAATGAAGGCAGGACGCGCATCCCCGATCGAGTATGTACCGTCATGCCTTTCCAGGGCAATTCTCCTCTGTGCAACAGGTGGCAGCAATGAAAGGAGGGCGATTGCGATCTATCTGGTCAGGCATGAATAAAGTGAGGTTGCCGGGATTGAGGGCTTGGCTATGTGTGCTGGGAATAAGCATGCCGCTATTGGGGCAGGCAAGCGGGAGTGCCTATATCACCAACCAGGGCGAAGATACGGTCTCGGTGATCAACCTTGAACAGCAGCGGGTAACCAGCACCATCAAGGTGGGCAGGGCACCGGTGGGTGTGGCAATCGATCACCTTCACCAAAGGGCTTATATCAGCAATGTCGAGGGCAAGTCGTTGTCCGTGATCGATATGGTGCGCCAGCAGGTGATTCAGACGATTGCCTTGCCAATCTCGCCGGTCGGCATCACCGTCAATCGTAATGGCGACCGCTTATATGTGGCTGACTGGTATCACGACACCATCCTGATCATCGCCGCTGACGCCGGGACCATCATGGCCAGGGTCAAAGTTGGCCAGGCGCCAGGCGGCTTGCAGCTGAGCCAGGATGGTGCAACGTTATATGTCGCCAATCGGGATAGCAATGATATCAGCGTTGTTGATACGCAATCCGGCAAGGAACTCAGCCGGGTCAATGTCGGGCAGCATCCGTTTGGACTGACGTTAAGTGCGGATGGCAAACAGTTATTCGCTGTCAATGTGTATTCAAATTCTGTCAGTGTGGTAGATACAGCAAGCAATAAAGTCGTGCATACATGGACGGTTGGTGACCACCCTTATTGCGTGGTAGAAGACAGTGCCGGGCAGCGGTTGTTTGTGACCAATACCGGTGAGGATACTGTCAGCGTGATCGACCTGGTCAGCCAGAAGGTGATGCGTACCATACGTGTGCCAGGCACGCCTGAGGGCATTGCTTACGATACCGTGCACCAACAGGTGCTGGTCGCTAGCTGGATGAAGAATGTACTGGCCGTGATAGATGGGCAAAGCTTGAATGTGAAAGCATCCATTGCCGTAGGTTCACAACCGAGAGCTTTTGGCCAGTTCATCGGAAGCCTGCCCTGAGGTTTTGTTAGGTGAACAATCCTGGTACCAGGCACCATCAAAGGAGGGATGACCTGGCGTTGTCGGGAGTTTTTCCCAATCATATCGGGAAGTTTCTCGCTATAGTTTTGAAAAACAAGCGACTACTATGCATCTGTCATTTAAATTTTAGATTTAACTGATTTGCATAAGATCTATCTCCATACGGCCAGTTGTTTGTAACAACTGGCCAATTTTTTTTGAAGGATTCCCTATGCAAGGCAACCTGCGATATACATTGACCGCATGTGTATTCACCCTCTTTTGTTCCTCTGCATTTTCCCAGCCAATGGCGTATGTCCCGAATGAAAAAGATGGCACGGTATCTGTCATTGATACCGGCACAGATGAGGTAGTGAAACAATTGCCAGCCAATGGCAGGCTGGGCAAGAAAATCCAGGCAGTTGCCATCCACCCCGCTAACCAGAAACTGTATGTGGTCGTGCGTGATAAAAACGCAGTGGCCGTCGTGGATACGGTACAAGGCGTGCAAACTGCCTTGATTAAAGTCGGCGATGAGCCTGAGGGTATCGATATTTCACCGGATGGAAAGCTACTGGCCGCTTGCCTGGAAGAGGAAAATGCCGTGGCACTGGTAGACCTGCAAACCAATCAGCTGAAGAAAACCATCGCGACCCAGGGGCGCAATCCTGAGCATTGTGTTTTTTCACCTGACCAGCAATGGCTGCTGGCCAGTAACGAGAAAAGTAATAATGTGGATGTGATTAACCTCACCTCGTTCAAGTCCGAGCATTTGGTCGCCGCAACCAAGCATCCGCGCGGGGTGGCTTTCAGCCCTGATGGCAAACTGGCTTATGTTGCCAATGAAGCTGCCAATTTGCTGGAAATCATCTCTACCGCAAGCTGGAAGGTGGAGGCAACGGTCAGGGTGGGTTTGCGGGCCAACGGGGTGGTCGTGAATGCGGATGGCAGCCGTGTCTATGTCAGCAACGGTGGCGACCACAATGTCAGTGTGATTGATGCTACCAGTCAGCGCATCATCGCCACGGTCGCAGTCGGAAAGCGGCCATGGAATATGGCGCTGACACCAGATGGTAAAAAGCTGTATGTGGCCAATGGCCGTAGTGATAATGTGTCCGTGATTGATACCCAAACAAATACCAAACTCAAGGATATTGCCGTAGGAAAACTGCCCTGGGGCGTCGTTATCCGGTAAGTGTCATGACAGGAGGATGGTTGAGAACCTGTCATGAGATTGGTGTGAGCAAACGAAGAGCGCACTGCAAGGCTGGCCATGCAGGCCTCTTTGCGCAACCGGCCAATTAGAAAAAACAAAAGAGGATTTTTAAGAACCAGCTGTTCAGCTGGTTTTTTATTTCCCGCTCCATTTTTCTTGCCCTGTAAGTTGGGCCACCACGTCAAGATATTCTTCTTGCCGTGTTTTGAATAAGTTTGATAAAGATCAAATAATCCATAAACAAATACTTCAACCAAGTATGCGCTGCCTCGTTCCGCCTGTGATTAGTGCTATAGTTTCCAGGCAGTCTCGAGCGTGATCATCCAAACTCAATAATAAGGGGAAACATATGGGGGCGTATAAAAAGCTTTGGTTTATCCTGATCGCTGTCCTGATCGTCACTTTCACTATCCTCGGCTATTATGGGTCCGAGATTTACCGGTTCGCACCTCCGGTGCCGGAGCGGGTGAGCAGTGCTGATTCCCAGGTATCATTTAGCCGGGAAGATATTCTTCAAGGGCAATCTTATTGGCAATCCGTAGGCGGGATGCAGCTAGGCTCTGTCTGGGGACATGGTGCTTACCAGGCGCCTGACTGGACTGCAGACTGGTTACATCGTGAACTGGTGGCATGGCTGGACATGGCTGCGAAGGACGCTTTCCAGAAGCCCTACAGCGAGCTGGATGCCGTGCATCAGGCTGGCCTGCGTGAGTTGCTGAAGCAAGAATACCGCAGTAACCGGCTGGATGCGCAGGGTGTATTGCAACTGACGCCCAGGCGTGCGGCAGCGGTGCAGCAGGCGGCGGCTTATTACGATGCCTTGTTTTCCGATGCGGCGGCGCTCAAGCAGACACGCATTGCATTCGCCATGAAGGACAATACTTTGCCAGCGGCTGAAAGCCGGCAGAAACTGGCCAATTTCTTTTTCTGGACAGCCTGGGCCGTAGCGACTGAGCGCCCTGATGGCAAGGTGACTTATACCAATAACTGGCCGCACGAGCCGTTGATCGGCAACCAGCCGAGCAGTGAAAATATTTTGTGGTCCATGGGCAGCGTGATCTTGTTGCTGGCAGGGGTCGGTTTCCTGATCCTGGGTGCCTCTATGCTGCGTAAAGAAGAAGCAGATTTGCCGGTCACGGGCATGCTGGACCCGATTACCACTTTAGTGCTGACACCTTCGCAACGGGCCCTGGGGAAATACCTGTTTATTGTCGCCGCGCTGCTGGTGTTCCAGGTCATGATTGGTGGTTTTACCGCGCATTACACCGTAGAAGGCCAAGAGTTTTACGGGGTGGATGTTTCCCAGTGGTTTCCTTATGCATTGACACGCACCTGGCATATCCAGAGCGCACTGTTCTGGATCGCAACCGGCTTCCTGGCGGCAGGGTTGTTCCTGGCCCCGATTATCAATGGCGGTCGTGACCCGGCTTACCAGAAACTGGGTGTCAATCTGCTGTTTGTGGCCTTGCTGATCGTAGTGGTGGGCTCTTTCCTCGGCCAATATACGGCGATCGCCAATCTATTGCCGATCCGGTTTAATTTCTGGTTCGGCCACCAGGGCTATGAATATATAGACCTGGGCCGTTTCTGGCAGGCTGCCCTGTTTATTGGCCTGCTGCTGTGGCTGGGGTTGATGCTGCGATGCATGATCCCGGCACTTAAAGTGCCTGCCGGCGATAAAAATCTGCTGGCCTTGCTGACGGCATCGGTGATCGCCATTGGCCTGTTCTATGGTTCCGGCCTGTTTTATGGTGAGCATAGCAACCTGTCCGTGATGGAGTACTGGCGCTGGTGGGTGGTGCATTTATGGGTGGAAGGCATTTTTGAAGTGTTTGCAACGGTTGCTCTGGCCTATGTCTTTCTATCGCTGGGACTGGTTTCCCGGACAACGGCGACCGTGACCAGCCTGGCCTCTGCCTCATTGTTCATGATAGGGGGCGTACCCGGCACTTTCCACCACTTGTATTTTTCGGGCACCACGACCCCGATTATGGCGGTGGGTGCCAGTTTCAGTGCACTGGAAGTGGTTCCTTTGCTGGTGCTGAGTTATGAAGCGTGGCATCATTGGCATATACACACGCGGGCTGCCTGGCTGAATAACCTGCGCTGGCCCTTATGCTGTTTTGCTGCAGTCGCGTTCTGGAACATGCTGGGTGCCGGCGTATTCGGTTTCCTGATTAATCCGCCGATTTCGCTGTATTACATCCAGGGGCTGAATACCACGGCCGTGCATGCCCATGCGGCACTGTTTGGGGTGTATGGTTTCCTGGCGCTGGGTTTTACCTTGCTGGTATTACGTTATCTGTACCCACAGGTGGCGTTTAACGAACGGCTGATGAAAACCGGCTTCTGGGCGCTGAATATTGGCCTGTTGCTGATGATCTTCACCAGCCTGCTGCCCATAGGTTTCCTGCAGTTCCAGGCCAGTGTCAGCGAAGGTCTGTGGTATGCGCGCAGCGAGGCTTTCATGCAGCAACCGCATATGCAAACGCTGCGCTGGGTTAGGACGTTTGGTGATGTGGTCTTTATCATCGGGGCCGTATCCATTGCCAGCCAGATTTTGCTGACATTGTTCAGGCGCCCGGCGTTGCAGCGAAAGACTTGATTTCTTGACCTGAATGGAGGTGGCACATGAGTATCCAGCATTTTGCACCAGGCGATATTATCGACATCAGCCCTGTGGGCGGCAATCTGGAGGCGACGGCTTCTGCCACCTTGATCCGGGAAAATCATATTGAAGTATTCCGCTTCGTCCTCAAGTCAGGCAAGTCTACCCCGGAGCATACCGCTGCCGGGGACCTGACCATACAATGCCTGCAGGGCGTGGTGGAATTGACCATGCATGGCCGCGTACAGGTGCTGGAAGCCAACCAGCTGGTGTACTTGAAAGCGGATGATGCGCATACGGTCAAGGCGCTGGCGGATTCTGTGTTGCTCATCACGATCCTGTTAAGGCGGCAATAGGTGCTGGCCGCTATCGCGGTCATATCTGACAGCGAAATACGCGATAGGCTTATACCGCCTGCTTCTCCCTCTTTGTATCCTGTAACGGCTAATGCCTGCATCGCAATAGCGTGTGTTTGTGCAGGCATCCTTCCCAGTTTCATGTCAGGAGCTTGCCATGCTTTCAGAATTCGGAGCACCATTGTTTGCAAGTCACGGTTATACGCTGCACGCGTTATATATCAAACTTGCCCCGCAAACATTTACGCAATGGGGTTATCTCGTCCAGCACCCCGATGAAACCTTTGCCGTTTTCAAGGATAAAACCCAGGGGCTGCAATATCTGGATCAGGTATTAAATGGCACAAACGCCGCTGAGCCACCTGTGCCAGCAGCGGAAAAGATACTGCAGGAAGATATGGTAACGTCGCCCAGTACATCTGCCCTGATTACCACAGATTGACAGGCTTAATAAACGATGCCGGTCAAACAGGCGTGGATATTTATCAAGAGCGTATTCCGGTCATGGAACGATGACCATGCCCAAAGCATGGGCGCAGCGCTGGCGTATTACACACTGTTCTCGATTGCACCATTATTGCTGATCGTCATTGCCATTTCCGGCATCGTGTTCGGGCCGCAAGCGGCGCGAGGAGAGATTCTCGGCCAACTGAACAGCCTGATGGGCGAGCAGGGTGCACGCGCGGTACAGGCATTGCTGGAAAGTACCAATCAACCGACAGAAGGCGTTGCGGCCACCGCGATAGGCATGGTGTTGCTACTGGTCGGCGCCACCACCGTCTTCGGGGAGTTGCAAGATTCGCTGGATAGGATCTGGCGGGCGCCGGTCAGGGATAATAGCGGTTTGTGGAGCCTGGTACGTGCCAGGCTGTTATCGTTCGGCATGATCATGGGTATCGGTTTTTTACTGATGGTGTCACTGATTTTCAGTGCCGGCCTCTCTGCCATGAATAAATGGTGGTCGCCGGTGTTTGCGGACTGGATGCTGATTGCTTCTATTGTCAATGTTGTATTCAGTTTTTTACTGACAACCGGCATGTTCGCCATGATTTACAAAGTTATGCCGCGTGCCAGTATCCGCTGGAGTGAAGTGTGGACAGGCGCTGCCATCACTGCCGCCTTGTTTACCGTGGGTAAATGGTTGATTGGTATTTATATCGGCCGTAGCGCTATTTCCAGCAGTTATGGCGCGGCAGGCTCGCTGCTTGCATTGCTGGTCTGGATTTATTATTCCGCACAAATCTTCCTGCTGGGCGCAGAATTTACCTGGGCCTATTCGCATTTTTTCGGCTCACGCAAAGGCAAGCATATGCTACCGTCGCTGGCAAAGCGTGCGCCAGAAAACGAAAGGTCAACACCTGTCCCGGACAGTCCGCCAGCCAAAGTCACGCGTGCCAGAAAGTAGCATCGTGTGCAATTCTTCCTGCCCGCTGAAATAAACTGCGTTTAATCGCCGGATTTCATAGGATTGTCATTTTATACATTATATAAAATTGTATAATGTATACCTGCTTCTCCTGCCACTGGCCTGCTTGGTTGATATGCATCAAGGGCAAAGCGGGGAGCTACGTTATGCTGGCTATCTGCCCTCAACCATGACCTGCATGAGAGGGTGTGGTCATTGAATATGGAAAAAATGTGATTTACGTTGAACTAAAGTCGGTGATGTTACAAAAACAATTGGCGTGGGGCAGGACCATCACTGTCACGGAAATAGCGGATGCCAGCGGTATCAGCCGCATGACGCTGCACCGCATGTTAAAAGACCGCGCTTATAACGCCAGTACCGATCATCTCAATAAGCTCTGCGCATATTTGCAATGCAGTTTGTACGAGCTGGTGCGATGGGAGCCTGACCTGCCGGTATTGCAGGAACAAGTTGCCTGAGCGCGCTTGATGCTCTCTCAATAACCGTCATCGCAGCCCTCAGGGACATTGTTTACGGCAATGTTGCCGGTGACTTTAATCTTCTGATCTCGCACTATCACGCTCTGCATTGAGAGGAAGTTTCCCGTGTTTTGAGCTTGGCCGCGGCTTTCCTGGCTATTTCACTGTATCAAGCTGCTTGAAACAGGCAAGTTGACCGGTTTTTCCCGCTTTTTTTGGGCAATCCATTTGCGCCTGAATTTTCAATAATAAGAGAAATTTTCTGGAATTTCTTTTATGAGACCGTCGTCTGCTTCTTTGCCATCCGCTGCTTCGCCGGAAAAGGATAGTCCCTACTGGATGGAGCAACTGATACAGGCCTGGCAACAGGGCGAGTGGGCACAATGCATGTCTCTGGCGCAGAAAATCACTACAGATTTTCCGCGGGAAGGACTGGCATGGAAGCTGTTGGGGAGCCTGTACCAGCAGCAAGGCGATCTCGCTGCCGCCGCAGACGCGTTTTCCCAGGCCGGCAAATTACTGAAAAAAGATGCCGAGGTGTTTTATAACCTGGCGAATGTCTACGCCCAGCAGGAAGACCACTCGCAAGCCATCAAATATTACCAGCAGACCATCAAGTTGAATCCCGGCTTCAGCCGCGCTTATGCGAATTGGGCGGGTGAGTTGAAACAAACCGGGCAATTGCAGGAAGCCGAAAAACTGCTGCGCCGAGGCCTGAAGGTGCAGCAACAGGATGGGCGTGTCAATTTTGAACTGGCGACGCTGTTGCATGAAGCAGACAAGCCGCTGGAGGCGATTCAATATTATCGCGAAGCCGCAGGGCTGGAACCGCAAAACGCGGTTGTTTTTTTCAATATGGCGGTGGCGCTGGCGTTACTGGACAATGAAAGTGAGGCCATCCAGGCCTATGAAACCGCAATCGCCCTGCAGGCTGATTACGTCGAGGCATACGGCCATTTAGGGGCGCTATACCTCGAAAAAGAAAATTTCAATGAAGCCGAGCAATGGTTGCTGGCCGGTTATGCCATACAGCCACAGGCATTATCCGTACTGAAAGGGCTGGCCAAGTTATACCGTGTGACGCAGCGCCCACGGGAATACCAGCAATACCTGGACCAGATCCTGCGCCTTGAGGATTTCAGCGCGGAGTCCCTGAATAGCTTTGCGACTGAAATGATCAACCAGCATTTGTACAGCCAGGCTGAAAGCTGCTGCCTGAAAGCCATGGAAAAGGATCCGGATAATCCTTATGTACTGGCGAACATGGGCCTGATCGAGGGCACCCGGCAGGAATATGACAAGGCATGCCACTATTATGAGCAGGCCTTGCAGCAATTACCGGACGCTAAAGTGATTGTGAGTAATTACAGTGTCATTTTGCGCCAGCTGGAGCGCTTCGATGAAGCCATCACTTGCCTGGAAAAAGTATTGAACAGTCATCCGGAATTTATCGGCGGATATGTCAACCTGGCCAATATTTATCTGGATATGGGGCAGGTCGAAAAAGCGATTGAGATTTTGAAGCAGGCATTGGCAGTGGAACCTGGCGATGCGATGACACTGACCAACCTGTTATTTTGCAATAGTTACGTCAATACCTTGTCACACGATGAAAGCCTGGAGTACGCGCGCCAACTGGGTACGTCCATCATGCAACATGTGCTGCCTTATGACAGTTGGCATGTGCATGCACAGGAGCAACGTATCCGTATCGGCGTGGTATCGGCTGATTTGCGTAAACATCCGGTGGGTTATTTCCTGCATCAGTGGTTGCAGAAGTTTGATGCCAGCCGCCTGGAAATTTATGGTTATTCCACCGATGGTTGCGAAGATGCTTTTTCCCATGAGTTGAAAGCGTTGTGCAACCAGTGGTGCTCCCTGGCCGGGTTGACAGATGCACAAGCGGCCAAGCAGATCCGTGAAGATGGTATTCATATCCTGCTGGATTTGTCCGGCCTGACCAGAGGTAACCGCCTGCCGATTTTCGCTCATAGGCCCGCCCCGGTACAGGCGACCTGGCTGGGCTACTGGGGGACCACCGGTTTGCCGGCCATGGATTATGTGATTGCTGATCCGGTCAGCATAGATAGACAGGTTGCGGCACAATTTACCGAGCAGGTGGAATACCTGCCACATACACGCATGTGTTTCGCTATCCCGGACTATGATGTCGCCGTCAACGATCTGCCAGCGCTGGCGACGGGCGCGGTGACTTTCGGTTGCTTCCAGAAATACAGCAAGGTCAACGATGATGTGCTGGCCTGCTGGGGAGAAATCCTGCAAGCCCTGCCTTCGGCCAGGTTGTACTGGCAGACCAGGGCTTTCAATGATGCCAAGGTGCGCGCAGAGGCATTCACCTGGTTGCAGAGACATGGTATTGCGGCCGAGCGCTGCACCCTGGCTGGCGGCGTGTCCAGGGGAGAGTACCTGAAAAACCATCACCAGATCGACATGATCCTGGATACTTTCCCGTTCACCGGTGGCACCACTACCTGCGAGGCGTTGTGGATGGGCGTACCGACGCTGACTGTGCTGGGTGATACCCTGATTGCGCGCCAGGGTGCCAGTTTTATGACCTGCACCGGTTTGCCTGAGTGGGTGGCAACCAGTCGTGAGGACTATATCCGCAAAGCCATTGCGTTTGGCCGTGACCTGGATGCCCTGGCGACATTGCGTGCCAGCTTACGCGCGCAGGTGATCGCTTCACCTTTGATGAATGGTGGGCAGTTCGCGCATGATTTCGAGCAATTGCTGTTCAGTTTGTGGCAACAAGCACTGACTAAGCTGAAACCCGAGCAATGCCTGGCCGAGACGCCGGTGCAAGCAGCCTTTGCCGGCGATACGCCAGTCTGGGTCGTCAGCGCTACGCGTATGGATGAAGCCACTTTCTGGCGTGAGTCAGCCTTGGGCAGGTCGCTGACGCGGCATATGCAGCAGGATGCACGCCTGGTGGCAAAAGTGGCTTGCGAGAATACTCGCGGATTGTCGGAGATTTTCAATGAAGCGATAGCTGCGGCACCGGATAATGCCTTGCTGGTGTTTATCCATGATGATGTCTGGATTGATGAAAATACCTTTGTGCAAAGCGTGTCTAACGGTTTGCAGCAGTATGACGTCATTGGCGTGGCGGGTAATGCACGCCTGCAGCCAGGCCAGCCTGCGTGGTGCTTTGTCGATACCCGGTTTACCTGGGATGACCCTGTGTATTTGCGCGGGACGGTTGGTCATGGCCAGTATGCATTTGGACCGGTTTCTGCCTATGGCAAACCGTCAGGCAGCGCTCAGTTGATGGATGGCGTGTTCCTGGCTGCCTATAAACAGCGCCTGGTACAAGCCAATGTCACCTTTGACCCGCAGTTTGACTTTCATTTTTATGACCTGGATTTCTGCCGCACAGCCACCCAGGCCGGATTGCAACTGGGTGTATGGCCAGTGCGCCTGACGCACCAGAGTGGCGGGGCGTTTGGTACGCAGCGCTGGCGTGAGAAATATCAGCAATACGCACGCAAGTGGGAAGCTGCCCAGCAGGCACCCTCTGCGGCATTGCTCGAATCGATTGCCGAAGTATTTGACCTGGCGGTCGCGCAGCAACAGCAGGGGCAATCCCAGGCCGCGCGTGCGTTATACCAGGAAATCCTGCAGATTCATCCGCAGCATGCCTTGTCCTTGCATAACCTGGGCCTGATGGCCTGGAATGAACAACAGCAAACGCAGGCGATTGCCCTGTTTGAGCAAGCCTATGGTTTAGAGTCAGAACAATGGCAGTTGCTCAGCAGCTATGTCAATGCCTTGGAGATGGCTAAACATCCGCAACTGCAAACCGTGCTGGCGCAGGCACTACAGCGTGGTCATCACACACAGGCACTACAATCTTTAATGGCCAGCTGGGGGATCAATGACTCGGCCACAGAGCAGCTGATGAATGCTCTGGAAGCCGAAGAAGCGGCTCTGCTTGCGCTGTTTGAGCAGGCAGCATATGCCGAGATGCAGCAACGTTTAGAGGCATTGTTACACCAGCATGCTGACTGGCTGAACGGCTGGAAAATGCTGAGTGATGTGCGCATGCTGCTCAAGGAAGATGCACGCGAACCGGCCAGACATGCCCTGGACCTCAATCAGAATGACCCGAAAGAACATTGTTATTATGGCCTGGTGCTGAAAGCGCAGGGCGATTTAAGGGGAGCCGCCAAGGCATTCGAGCAGGCAATTGCGCTGAAACCGGATTATGCCGCTGCCTACAATAACCTGGGTATTGTACTCAAGGACCTGGGGGATGTACCTGCTGCGATCAGCCATTTCAGACAGGCACTGGCATTGCAACCTGCTGACGCGGGTTGTTTCAGCAATTTGCTGTTCTGCATGAGCCATGCGCAGGAAGTGGATACAGCAACGCTATTACAGTCACACCTGGCTTATGCCGAGAGGTATGAAACCCCCTTGAAAGCTGGCTGGCAGCCGCATGCCAATATCCGTGATCCAGATCGCAGGTTGCGGATAGGGATAGTGTCGGCAGATTTCAGGGCGCATTCCGTCGCCCATTTCCTGCAGCCATTACTGCCCGGGCTGGCCAGTGACCCGCAACTGGCGTTATATGCCTATTACAACCATCCGGTCAGTGACACAGTGACCGCAGACATGCGCCAGTATTTTGCTGGCTGGAAGGAAGTCTCTGCGCTATCGGATGAAGCCCTGGCCGCGACCATTCGCCAGGATGAGATAGATATCCTGATTGATCTGTCCGGCCATACCTCAGGTAACCGCTTATTGGCATTTGCACGCAAGCCGGCACCGGTGCAAATCAGCTGGCTGGGTTACCTGAATACCACTGGCCTGGCCGCCATGGATTATTACCTGGCAGATGCGGCGTTGGCACCGGCAGGAGAACTGGATGGCCAGTTTACGGAAAAGCTGGTGCAGCTGCCGGTGAATGCGCCTTTTGTCCCGGATGCGAATATGCCGGATGTCCAGGCATTACCCGCACTTAACAATGGCTATATCACGTTCGGCTGCTTTAACCGCCCGAACAAAATCACACAGGCTACCGTGCAATTGTGGGCGCAGTTGATGCAAGCCGTACCGGACAGCCGCATGCTGTTGGGCGGCATGGCAGCAACTGATAATGATGCGCACCTGCTGGCATGGTTTGATGCGGCAGGGATTACCGCAGACAGGGTGGAATTGGTTGCACGCAGTGATATGGCTGATTATTTGCAGCAATACCACCGTGTGGATATCTGCCTGGATACTTTCCCTTCTAATGGCGTCACAACGACCGCACACGCCTTATGGATGGGGGTGCCAACGTTATGTCTGGCAGGTGACCGCCTGAGCAGCCGTGGTGCCATGGCGTTGATGCAACATGCGGGCCTGCCGGCATGGATTGCCGCGAATCACCAGGCCTGGATAGAACAGGGAAAAAGTTTGTGTGCTGACCTGGCTGCATTGGCAGCACTGCACAACGGCATGCGTGACCGCTTACAGCAGTCATTATTATCACAGCCCGCCAGATTATCAGCATCACTGGCTGAAGCTTTGCGCAATATGTGGTATCGCTGGTGTCAAAACCAGTCTCCTGAATCTTTTAATATCAACCTGCTTGCAGGCGATGAAGCACTTATTGCGCCAACTGCAAACCAAATTATCACCAAAGGACCTTACATGGAAACTTTAGCTATCGACCAGGATTCAGCTGGTCAGCAGGCGCTGGAACAGTCGATTGAAGAAGTGCTGCAATTGGCCATCAAACACCAGGAACAGGGCGAACTGGCACCAGCCGCTGCGTTGTACCAGGAGATTTTGAGTATCTCCCCGAAACACCACGTGGCTTATTATGGGCTGGGGCTGATTTCTTTGCCGGAATCCGCCAAAGCGGCATTGCCATTACTGGAACAGGCCGTGATCCTGGCGCCGCAAACGGAAGAGTACTGGACGGCTTATGTGCATGCCCTGATGCAAACCACCCACCAGCAGGAAGTCACTGAAGTGATTGAGTTCTCCCGCCAGCATGGTTTGCCGGAAGCTGCAGTACAAAGGTTACAGCAGATTTGTGCCGCTTATTATGCAGAGGTTGCCACACCGGCTGTAGAGAATACAAAAGCGGTAACTGTGGGTGGCTATATCTACCGTCCGCAGGACAATTTTTACCAGCGTGCCCAGGCCGAAGCATTCGGTTACCAGGATGCCGGCAATGCCGAACAGCGCCTGTATGACATCATCCGCCAGTCACGCGACAGGAGCGTGTTTTCTGATGAGCTTTCAGCGAAAGCCACTGACTGGCCAAGCTACTATCACCTGACTTCACAGCGCGCCAACCTGCTGCGCCCATTCTCGGAAAAAATTGCTTCCGGCAAAGTATTGGAGCTGGGCGCCGGTTGCGGTGCAGTGACGCGTTTCCTGGGGGAACTGGGCGGACAAGTGGTGGCCGTGGAAGGCAGCCCTAACCGTGCGCGTATCATTGGTCAGCGCTGCGCTGAATTACAGAACGTCAGCGTGTTCTGCGACCTGATCCAGTCTTATGAAACCGATGAAAAATTCGATGTCGTCACCCTGATCGGCGTGCTTGAATATGCGCAGGTCTATGTCAAGGAAGCTAATCCTTTGCTGGCCTTGCTGCAAAAAGCCAAGTCTTTCCTCAAGGAAGACGGCATGCTGATTGTGGCGATTGAAAACCAGCTGGGCCTCAAGTATTTCTGCGGTGCGCCTGAAGACCACATGGGCCAGGCCATGTATGGGATTAATGATTCCTACAGCACGACCACGCCGATCACATTTGGCCGGGTAGAGCTGGATGCCTTGATCCGCAGTGCCGGTTTTGCAACCACCGAACTGTATGTGCCATTGCCCGATTACAAAACACCGGTGACCGTGATTTATCCTGAAGGCTTTAATCCTGCGCATAAGGCAGCGGGCTGGGATGTCGGCGCATTGGCGGCTGGCTCGGTTGTGCATGACAGGCAGTCACCGCGTCACCCGACCTTCTCGCTGGAAAATGCCTGGCAAGTGCTGGCACGCAATCACCTGGTGGAAGATATGGCCAACTCATTCATGTTTGTGGCTTACCCGGCACAGCAGGCCGGGAAACAGCACTCTGATGTACTGGCGGCACACTACGGCTGCCAGCGCCAGGCAGTGTTCAGCAAGGAAACCCAATTCGTCCATGCCGACAATACCTTGTCGACCCGTACCCGCAATACCGGGGAAACGGCCAAATTGCTGCAAGCCGATTGGGAACCATCGCCTTACCACGGTGGCACGTTGTGGATGGACAAATTGACCCAACTGGTCAACCGTCCTGGCTGGCGCGTAGAAGACCTGACTGCCTGGGCTTCTGTCTGGGTGAAAGCCCTGGAAGCGAATGTGACTAAAGGTGGCCATACATTGCCGGAATTCGCAGGTGCGACAACACTGCTGCCATCCCAATATTTTGATGCCACCCCGACCAACTTTGTTGTGGATGCGCAAGGGCAGGGCAACTTCTTTGACCTGGAATGGGACTTTGCCATTCCGTTGCCGGTGTCTTTCGTGGCCTTGCGGGGCCTGTTCCTGACATTGCACCGTATCCGTGGTTGCGCCAAACCGCATCCGCAAACACCCTCCGATATTGGTGGATTATCACTGGCAGTGCTGGAGCAATTGGGTTATAGCTACCAGGATCATGAATTGCAGGCATTCATCAGTGTGTTCAACCGCTTGCAGAACCTGATCCAGGGGTTGCCGGAGCAGCATGTGAATGGATTGACCTCGGAGTTTTCACGTGCGGGGTTGCCGGTACGGCAGTTGTTTACTTAATGAACGTGTTGTGATCAAAGCCTGCTATTGAAAAATGGCAGGCTTTTTTTATGGTGGCTAGATTTGAAGAGGCTAGCCGATATTGAAGTAGGGTATGTGCGGATGAAAGTATTTCTTAGGATGGTGAACTATCCTTTTCGCCCAGAGGCGAAAGACAACGTTCCTAATCTAAACTCATATTAGTTCAAATCACACCATGCCTGGATTCCGGTATTAGCCGTAATGACGAATCATCATCCTGCAGGTTCACAGCAGTTAAATGAATGTGATTGCTAACCCGTCAAATAGCGTTTGGAAAACTAAAACATCGTTTCCATGCATTTGCGGATATGTGGAATAGAAGCCGCTGCATTAGGCGCATGCTTGCTTAATTTGACCAATGTCTGCAGCGCTTTATCTGCTTTCTCCTGCAGGCAATAGACCTCGGTCAGGTTGCTTAAAGGAATTGACGGATTGTCTTGCGCCAGATGTACTGCTTTTTCAAGCAGTAATTCGGCATCCTCGTATTGGCCTTGGCCTACCAGCACTGTACCCAGGTCATTGTATGGCTCCCAGCAAGTGCTGTCTTTCTTGATGAGCTCCAGCATAATTTGTGTCGACAATTTCATATCGCCTTCAGCTGCAAGTTTCTCCGCATGCAGGTAAGTCGTACGGTCAATTTCCACCTGTGCAGTGAGTGGCGGTGTAGGTAGCGGTTGGCCTTGCAAAGCGGCGACCATATTATCAACAATACGCCTGGCACTTTCACCCAGGTAGGCGAATTGCTGCTGTTTGTTTTCGTCAATCTCAGCCTGGTATTGCTGCGGGTTTTCCAGCACGTTCAATACGGTGTCGCGCAAGTTGGCGCGTGTGGTTTTAGTGACATAGTCATAAGGTACGCACGCAGGTCTTGGCGGATTGGTGTCAGGAATGACCCAGTCAATCACGGCCACGCCAGGCACATCCAGCAACAAGGCTTCTGTCAGCACGCTGGACTCGTCAGACACCATCACATCGGCCAAGCCCAGGCAGTACATGATGCTGATTTCGCGGTCAATCACATACACGTTGTCAGCGCAGCCTCTATGCAAGGCATCCATCTCATCAATATTGTTGAGTACCCAGCGGTATTTTTCTGACCATGGCGCCTGCTTCAGCAACAGGTTCACGGGCAGGTCTTTCAGTGCCTGAACAAAATCATCCTGCTTGCCGTGGTTTTCCCAGGAAGGTGCATACAGCACTGAACGCTCATGCTTCAGGCCCAGCTTCTCACGCAAAGCCTGTGCCTGCTGTTTGAATTCGTTCTGATTACGGTAAACCAGGTCAGCCTTGGGCCATCCAAGGTCAAATAAACCTAATTTAGGACGCGCCTGGGCATAGACTGCCTGGGTTTGCCAGCGGTCTACCCAGGCCGGGCCGGGCACAATCCCCATGTCAAACGCCTGCCAGGGCTCATGGTGCCAGAAGTGCGGCCAGATATCATGGCGCTGTGCCAGGTCGTGCAGCAATATCATTGAAAAGCCGGCATTCGGCTTGCACGCGTGCTCGCAGTAAACGCCGATCTCGGCATACTGCCTGGAATCCGTGCTCCATTGAATAGGGATGCCTCTGCTTGCCGCTTCGTCTGCGATAGGTGCCAGTGCCTGGCGCTCGCAATTGTCGGTGTAGAAGAAAGTGATGGCAGGCAAAGTATTGATAGCGGAAGTAGTCATGATCACGCGTTATCCATGCAAATGTTTGGAAAAAATCACACTGAAGCGGAACTCACTTTGTGCATAATTAGGCACGCAACTCTGGAACACTTGATGCGAGCGCTCAGGCAGTTGCCGGGTAAACCATTCAGGAGTGAAATAAGTGTGGTGCAGGCCTTTATATTTCTCTTCATATTCGGCTTGCGTCAATGCCTCTCTGCGCGCAAGTTCGCAGGCGTCACGTGTGGCAGCATTTGGTATATCCAGGATGGCGATACCATGCCGGGATTTTTTCCACATGGCCTGCAGCACCTGCGCCGCCATGACTTCATCGAAATAATGGAAGACACTGTTGGCAATCACAAAATCATAAGCAGGTTCAGTTTCTAATGATTGCGCAGCCTGCACATGGAAATCGCCGTCCGGCATGGCTTGCTGTGCTGCTTCAATCAGGCCGGCTGTGTAATCGAGGCCGCCGACCTCAAGCGCAAATTGCTGGCGTAGTGCAAACAGGAAAGCGCCAGCGCCGCAGCCGACTTCAAATACCGAGTCACCTGGTTTTAATCCCAGTTTTTCGCTGATGCGGCGGGTGTACTCCTGCCAGTCGGCAGGGTTGATTTTGCCGGCACCACTATCAAAACCATCCAGCGAGATCAATGTGTCCAGCGTGATCGCGTGCTGAGGTTGCAGGGTGCGTTTTTCCCAGATTTGTTGCCATAAATTGCTCATGTGTTCGCCTCCATTTTTTGGCTGACGGCTTTCAGGACACGGGCACGCAATTGCGTGCTGCTGATGCCCTCTGTGCGAGGCAGGATATGTAATTTTTCAGCCGCAACCGGGTTGCTGTTATCGTGGCCGTGGACGAGTAGATCAATCTGGTGCTGTTGTAAAAAGGCTTCATCAAGCAGCCATGGGCTAGGCACCACTTCATCGACGTCGCGCATGGCTAACAATACTTCGGTACGGGCGGCATAATCCAGCTCAGGCTCATAGCCTTTTTTGCTGCGGATTTCTTCGTCGGTCGTTAGTGCCACAATGACTCGACCTAGTTGTCTGGCCGCTTTTAACAGGCGGACATGGCCGTGATGGATCAGCGTGGCTGACATATCCACCATGATGCGTTTTTGTGTACTCATGCCAATACCTCCAGCATGTTTAAAATTTCGCCACGCGCAGCTTTACCCAAATGCGCTTCACCCAGGTGGCAAACCACACTGCCACGGCTGATACCACGCGGTGCGTACAACACGGCACGCGGGTCATGTGAACCAATCCTGGCATCTACCCAGGTGCATAGCGCTGGCTGGTGGCTGGCTGGATGGGTATCAAAGCCGGAAAATTTTTGCAGCATCATTGCTTTATTGGTAAACACCGCTTCACGTAAATCGTGATGCTGCGGTAATACTTCATATAAGGAAGCAATTGCATGGTAAGGGCCGGTCATGCGCCGTTCCAGGTGCGTATGCAGGTCCAGATAAAAACCATCCACGGTTTGTGTCGGTAACTGGTTAAAGGCAATAAAGGCGGCGCCGGTCAGGCCAAACAGTCCCTTGCAGGAACTATAGGCAATCACATCGGCCTGTTCGTGGGCTGATTCCAGGCCAATTGAAGCGGTGGCATCCAGAAATAACTGTGCGCCAGCACGATCAGCCAGTGCGCGTAATTCATGAATAGGCAGTTTCAAGCCTATGCTGGTTTCGGTATAGCAGGCGACAATCCAGTCAAACTTGCCTTCAATATTGGCAAGGTCTTGCCAGTTGGCGACAATCACTGAGCCGACATGGCCCAGGCGCTGTGCCGCTTCGGCAAAACTCACCAGGCGTTGTGCGTAATACCCGCTGTCTATGACCAGCACTTTGCCAAACAAAAAGTTGAGCGAGGCAATTTCCAGCGCCAGGCTGGCAGATCCTTGCAGGCGTGCAATCTGTGCATGGCCGCTCATCTGTTTCAGGGCATCCAGCACAGCCTGTTCCACCTGCTGGTAATCTTCATCGCCACGGCCAAAACAGGGGCGCAGACCACGCAGGTTTTCTTCCAGCAGGCTGGCAGGACCAGCTGTGAATAAGGCTTTGACGCTATTCTGTTGCGTGATGTGTGCAAGCAGGGTGGGCGACTGATCAGGCATACTCAACCTCTTCCAGGAACTGCATGAAGTCCTGTTTGTTTTGTGCCGGCGTGCGGGTAGGGCGGCCAAGATCGGCACGCGCACCTTTGCGGCACAGTACTTCGATAAAGCAGCTTTGGCCCAGGCTCAGCGCATAGTGCAAGGCTTCGCTGAGCTGGCTGCCTGAACTTACGCGGATCACCCATTGGTAACCGGCCGCTTTGGCAATATCGGACAGGTTCAATTGGGCAGCCACGGTTGGCTGGCCGCCAACGGAATCATGCGCGCCGTTGTTAAACACGATATGCACCAGGTTACGCTGTTGCGCATTCAGGGTCAGGCTGCCCATGTGCATAAGCAGGGCGCCGTCGCCATCCAGGCAGACTACCTGCCTGTCCGGTTGTGCCAGTGCGATGCCGCAGGCAATCTGTGAGGCATGGCCCATACCGCCGACGGTGAGAAAATCCCTGGCATGACCACTGTTCTGTGCATGCCGGAATTCAAACAGTTCACGCGAAGCCATGCCAGTGGTCGCAACGACTGCCACCTCATCTGTAAGCAGGCGCACGATATTGGTCAGCATGTCTTCCCGGCTGGGCAAAGTGTCATTTGCCGGGGCTGATTTTCTGCTTGTTTTCGCCTTGTATGGTGCAAAGCTCTGCTTGCGTATCACCAGGGCAACCGGCCCCGACCTGCGTTTGGCAATTGCCAGCAAACGGGGGATTTGTGTCACGACACAGTTGATATCGGTCTGGAAAATTTCAAACGGAATACCAAGCAGATCCAGTTGTTCCAGCGTGATTTGGCCTTGCTTGACGTGTTGCGGTTCGTCGTGGATCTGTTTGCCATCTGATTGAGTCTCACCGCGCCAGCCAATCACCAGTAACATGGGAATACCATAAATCTGCGGATCGGCCAGCGATGCAATTGGATTCACCACATTGCCCAGGCCGGAATTCTGCATATACACCACCGCCGGCGTGCCAGTCGCCAGGTAATGGCCCATGGCCAGGCCGGTGGCGCCGCCTTCATTGGCCGCAATCACATGATGTGATTCAGACAGCCGGTCAGAAAAACAGGCGCACAGCTCTTTCAATAATGAATCAGGCACGCCGGTAAAAAATTGCACGCCTTCGTTTTGCAGGGCTTCCAGAAATGCACCAGCCTCAATCATGATAGCGCTCCTAATTATTTAGTTCCGGGAATCAGTTCCAGCACATCGTTAATCGACATCAATTCTGACTCGACTTCTGCGGTCCTGCCGTTCTTGAGGATTTCCATGGCGGTGCGCTGCATGGCCGGATAGGCTGCACGCATCATATGATTGGCATAAATCACCAGGTTGAAGCCACGTGCAGCCAGTTCTTCTTCAGTGACCTTGTTATAACTGGTCGGTACGCACACCAGTGGTGTGGTGGGGAATTCGGATTTGAAGATGTTGGCAAACTCGAATACTTCATCGGGGGATTTCTGGCGGCTGTGGATCATGATGCCGTCCACGCCGGCACCGACATAAGCCTGTGCACGCTTGACAGCATCTTCCATGCCTTTTTCCAGGATCAGGCTTTCGATACGCGCAATCACCATGAAGTCATCGCTGACCCGTGCCGCACGGCCTGCCATGATTTTTTCGCAGAAGGGTTCGATATCATCCTGTAATTGCGGCACTTCATTGCCAAACAGGGAATTCTTTTTCAGGCCGATTTTGTCTTCGATAATGGTGGCGGAGATACCCAGGCGTTCCATGCTGCGCACATTGAGTTCAAAGTGCTCCAGCTTGCCGCCGGTATCCGCATCCATAATCAGAGGTTTGGTGGTGACATCGAAAATGTCATTGATATTGGATAAGCGGCTATTGATCTCCACCGCTTCAATATCCGGTTTGCCGCGTGCGGTAGAATCCGTCAGCGAGCTGGACCAGAACCCGTCAAACTGGCAGGTTTTGCCATTGCGTTGTGCGGAGACGTGTTCGGCAATCAGGGCGGAAATCGGGTTGTGGGCTTCGATAAACCTGGAAATAGGTTTGGCCGCCAGCAACCTTTTCAGGGTGCGGCGGCGGATATCCGGTGTGGTTCCCAACGCCTGCATCTACCCCACCATTTCATTGGAGGAGACACCACGGGTATAAGGAATCTCAATCAGGTGACCGCCATATTCGGCCAGCGCGGCACGTGCACGCTCACGGTAAGGCAGTAACGGACCATCCAGCCAGTCATCACCGTGTACCATGATATCGGGCTTGTATTTCAGCAGGTTAGGCGCGTAATCCCATTCTTCCTGCGGCACCACATTCACGACACCACGAATATTCTCGACAATGCGTTTACGCTGCTCAAACGTCAGGTAGGGCAAACGCTTGTGATCTGACACAGCGGCATCGGATAACAAGCCAATGGTTACGTCGCCATATTTCCTGGCCTGCTCAATAATATTGATATGCCCATGATGCAGAATATCCACTGTCATTCCTACATACACTGATGCCATGCCACACTCCTTATATATGTCTTGTTGACACCAGCCTTCAAGACCAGCGCACATTTATCAGAATTATGGTGTGAAAGGGAGTGAAGTGATTGGCAGAAAAGCGCCTTAAACAGCCTCCAAATCCTGAGTAATTGGGCGGCTTTATTTTTTGCTAGGCAGGATGGGGCGTGTCACCGGAATTAAAAGGTAATTGACAGTTATCTCTGGCAATGAAGCCCAGGCTACTTTATATAAAATAGATCGGGTTGAATGATGAACGAATATTGATAAAAGGATTAAAGAACTCCGCAGAGCAGTCGTTAACAGAAACAAGTGTTCGACCGATGGAAAAGAAATTCTACATACAGTATTAAAGAAATTTCCGGACTGGTCGATAACACAAACAACAACGATGAATTAGCAAAATTTGGTAAGTAGCAAGCGAATCAGCGTTGAGGTAACAGTAATACGACGATTTGACACTTAACTGGATATACGACTCTAAAGGAGACATAACATGGCTGCAGTAATTAACACCAACATTGCATCTTTAAATGCACAACGTAACCTGACTACTTCACAGTCAAGCCTGAATACCTCTATTCAACGCTTGTCCTCTGGTCTGCGTATCAACAACTCCAAGGATGACGCTGCAGGCCTGGCGATTGCTACCAGCCTGGATTCACAGATTCGCGGTATGGGCGTAGCGATCCGCAACTCCAATGACGCGATTTCTTTCCTGCAAACAGCTGAAGGTGGTTTGGCTAAAGGTACTGATGCCTTACAACGTATGCGTGAACTGGCTGTTCAGGCTGCCAACGGCTCCTATGGTAGCGGTGACCGTGCCAACCTGGATGCAGAATTCAGCCAGTTGAACCAGGAATTGACACGTTTGAGCACTGCGACCAAGTTTAACGGTTCTGCGACATTTGGTTCCTCTACCACATCATTCCAGGTAGGTGCCGATGCCGCTGATACCATCGACGTAAGCTCTGTTGCGGCTGCAGGTACCATCTCAGGCGGGATTGCTTCAGCTTCAGCTGCTTCAGCTGCACTGTCTGCGATTGATGAAGCGTTGAAAGCTGTGAACACCAGCCGTGCGCAGCTGGGTGCTTACCAGAACCGTTTCGAGTCTGTGATCAGCAGCCTGCAGATTTCATCTGAAAACATGTCTGCTGCCAAGTCCCGTATCATGGATGCTGACTTTGCCGCAGAAACTGCCAACATGACACGTGCACAAATTCTGCAACAAGCAGGTACAGCGATGCTGGCACAAGCGAACCAGACGCCTAACCAAGTATTGACACTGTTGAGATAATTTTCTCTAACCCAGTTCAATCGGATCCACAGGGACTTGTCCCTGTGGATTTAGGCTAAGCAGAAGGAGCAGTATCATGACTCAATCTATAGATGGCATGGGCGGACAAAGACCACCCCAAGGGCTGGCAGCTGTGAATAGCCTCAAACTGGTGAAGTATGCCAGTAGTGGTGAGCAGAAACCTGCAGATGTGATGGATAAGGCAACATTGACTGGCGCCGTACAGAAACTGAATGATTATGTGGCCCCTGCATTGCAAACCATACAGTTTTCAATTGATGACGACACTGATCGTATTGTAGTGAAAGTGGTAGATACTGAAACACAGCAGGTCTTGCGCCAGATTCCCAATGAGGAAGTGCTGGCAATTAGCAAAACCCTGGATAATCTGCGTGGTCTGGTGATCAGGCAGAAAGCCTAGGGGCATTATTTTTTTAGTGTCTGGAGAGAAGAGATGGCGACAATTACCCCAACAACCGGCGCGTCCGGCCTGGCAATTGACTCGATTGTCACCGGGTTGATGACGATTGAAAAGCAACCCCTGACGCAACTGCAAACGCAGATCAGCTCTTACAATACCAAACTCTCCGCGTATGGCACTCTAAAAAGCGGTTTAAGCACTTTCCAGGCCGCACTAGACAAGCTGTCAACCGCAGCCAAGTTCACGACACAAACCGCTACCTTGTCTGACGGCAGCAGTATTGTGGCCACCGCAGACGGTACGGCGACCAGTGGTAGCTACAACATTTCCGTCAACCAGCTGGCAGCTTCGCAAAAACTGGCGACAGCTGCTTTTGCCAATACCAGCGATATCATAGGCACTGGTACCCTGAAGATCTCTTTTGGTACTTATAACGCAGCGGATACCACGAATGGTACCGCCGCCAGTTTTACCAGCAACCTGGATAAACAGGCGATCACTATCACGATAGACAGCAGCAACAATACGCTGTCCGGTATTCGTGATGCCATCAACGCACAAAATGCGTCTGTGAGTGCGTCGATTGTGAATGACGGCAGCGGTAACCGCCTGGTCATCACTTCAAAAGAGACTGGCGAAGTCAACAGCATGAAAATTGATGTGACTGATGCCGATGGTAACAGCACCGATGGCACGGGTTTGTCTGCGCTGGCGTATGATCCGCTGGCAACAGCAGGTAGCGGCAAGAACATGACACAACTGGTCGCGGCACAAAATGCCTTGCTGACCGTGGATGGTCTGGCCGTGAGCAAATCCAGCAATACGCTGAGTGATGTGATCCAGGGAGTGACGCTGAACCTGAAATCCGTGACCAGTACCAATGCCACACTGGAGGTGGCAACGGATACCAGCGCGATACAAGATTCAGTACAAAGTTTTGTTGATGCTTACAACAAGTTAAATTCCACCTTGAACGACCTGACCAAGTTTGTTGAAGGCGGTTCTTCCTCCAACGGTCCTTTGTTGGGCGATTCAACCGCACGCGACATCATGGTCAAACTGAAGGGCATGCTGGCAAAAACCTCACCCACGGCAACCACGTTCCGTACCCTGGCGGATATTGGCATCAAATCCTCCTATGTCGATGGTTCATTAAGCCTGGATAGCGACAAACTGGCAAAAGCATTAAGTACCAACTTATCTGATGTGGCCAAACTGTTTGCGCCGTCTGCCACCACTTCCGACCCGCAGGTCACTTATATGGGCAGCTCCAGCAAAACATTGTCTGGCACCTACGCCATCAATGTCAGCCAGCTGGCTGACGGGACACAGAGTGTTGCCGGCACCATTAATGGCGTAGCGGCTATAGGCAGTGGTGCCAACCTGACAGGGGGCGTAGACAACGCGGCCCAGGGCCTCAAAATCATGATTAACGGCTCTGCCACGGGTAGCCGCGGCACAGTCACATTCAGCCAGGGCCTCGCCGGCGAGCTCAGCAGCATGATCGATAGCTGGCTGCAAGCAGATGTGGGATCACTGACAGTGAAAACCGATGGTATCCAGACCTCTATCAAGGGGTTGCAAGACAGATATGATGATTTGAACGCCAAAATGCCGGCTATTGAGCAGCGCTACAGGACGCAGTACGCCAACCTGGATGCCTTGCTGAGCAGCATGCAAAGCACCAGTTCTTATCTCAGCCAGCAAATTGCGGCATTGAATAAAAGCTAATCACAGCTAACACAGACCAGCAGTCAGGAGAGTTTTATGTTCGGAAACAAACAGTCAGGCATTCATGCCTACGCCAATGTTAGCCTGGAAACCGGCATGGTCGATGCCAGCCCTTTAAAATTAACCGTGATGTTGTATGAAGGCGCTATCACTGCCTGCATCCATGCGCAGCAGGCCATGCAGCAAGGCGACATCACGAAAAAGGGAGAGTGCCTGACCAAAGCTGTCTCCATTATTGACAATGGCTTGCGCGCCAGCCTGAACAAGCAGGCCGGTGGCCAGATTGCAGGTAGCCTGGACCAATTGTACCAATACATGACCCGTAGCCTGATGCAGGCCAGCCTGCATATGGATGCGAAAAAAGTGCATGAAATCCAGCAATTGCTGATGAGCCTGAAAAGTGCCTGGGAAACCCTGGAAAAGAACGGGGTAACTAAAGCCGCGCAGGCCAATGCTGCCATGGATACGCTGGTTGCACAGCAAGGCCAGGCCAGCGCTTTTAACCGTTTGGCGATGGCAGGGGCATAACAACATGTCGAAAGCACTGATTGATACCTACGAATCTTCTGCCAAGATCATGGCGCAGATGCTGATTGCGGCCAGGCAGGATGCCTGGGAAAAAGTCACGGAACTGGAGCAGTCCTACATGCTCAAGATCGAAGTGATTAAAACCCTGGAACAGACCCTGCGGTTGCAGTCCTTATCCCTGACACCGGAACAGCATAAACGCAAACAGGTGCTGGTGCAGCAGATCCTGGCCGACGATGGTGAAATCCGCGATTTGCTTTACCCTGTCATGCACCGGATTACCGATATGATTTTTGATGCGCAACTCCATGCGCGCATCCCGCCGGATACCTTGTAAATGCTCCCGATCCCGCAAGTTCTCTCTCCTCGTAACATATCTCAAGAGACAGAGGGCTTGCGTGCGGTATCTTTGATCGCACCGGTCGAAGGCACACAGGCTGAGGCGCCGCTATGGAGCCGTTTACGTCCGGGCGCACAGTTCACCGGACAAATCCTGCAAAAAGAATCTCCCAATACCGCTGGCATGGCCAGCTTCAAAGTTGAAATCCAGTTGCCTGATCAGAAACCTGCCCTGGTGTATATGCAGTTACCGGCACATCTCGCACAGCAGCAAGCATTACAAATGCAGTACCTGGGCCAATCTTCCGCCGGGAAAGAGGCGCAGGCAGCGTACCCGCAGGTACGCTGGAGCCTGGCCGATGCGGCGAAAGAAGGCAACCAGCCTGGCACCGGGCTGGTATCTGCCGGTTTGCTGGCCAATACCGCGCAGCATGGCTCCACTGAAGGGTTGGCATTGTTGCTGCATGCCATGCCTGGGCAGGCAAGCCAGGTTGACCTGAGCAATCCCGCCCAGCAACTACAGCGCTGGATCAATTCTCCCATGTTCCAGCAACAGGCGATGGCACTGCAAGCACAAGCCGTCGTCAGCCATAGCCCGCAAAAACCACAAGTGCTGGCCAGGGATTTAAAGCATGCGCTGGATAGCTCTGGCCTGTTTTATGAATCCCACCTGAAAGAGGCTACGCTGGGCAGCCGTCCGTGGCACCAGTTGCTGCAGGAGCCGCAAAACAAACCGCAATTTATAGCGCCGGAAATGGTCGCGCAGCAGTTGCAGGTGCTGGAACAGCAGCGCGTGATCTGGCACGGTGAAATCTGGCCGGGCCAACACATGCAATGGGAGGTCAGTGAACGTGACCCTTCCCCCAATCCGGCCGAAGATCCTGCCATGAACACCTTGCAAAGCGACCTCACCCTGAAATTTCCACGCCTGGGGGATGTCGTGGTGCGCATCGTCATGACCGACGGGCGCCTGGCAGTGCACATGCAGGCGGAAGCGGATGAAACGCTGCAACGCATGCAGGCGGCACGCAGCCAGCTGGCGGGCAGTTTACACACTGCCGGCCTGGCAGTGACGTCGCTACAGATCAGTCGCGACACCCCTGATAGCGGTGAACCATCCCATGCAACCGGATAAACACTATACCCAGTCTGCCGTGGCACTGGCGTATGAAGCCGGTGACCTTGCGCCGCGCGTGGTGGCGAAGGGCAACGGCTTGCTGGCAGAACGCATTATTGAGATCGCCAGGGAGCACAATGTCTATGTGCATGAATCGCGGGCCTTACTGGGGTTGCTGATGCAGGTGGAGCTGGATGCGCATATCCCGCCGCAGCTATACCAGGCCATTGCCGAAATTCTGGCCTGGCTATATCAGCTGGAGCAGGGTGGCGGGCAGGAAATCCCGCCGGGATGAAGAAGGGGTAAAGCCGGTTGGCAAGAAAAGTGTCAGGCAGGTTAAACCTGCATGTTCATCATTTCCTGGTAGGCGCTGACCAGTTTGTTGCGGACTTGTACCGTGGCCTGAAAGGCAATGTTAGCCTTTTGCCCGGAAATCATGACATCGGACAGGCTGACATTATCGTTGCCCATGGCAAAATCCTGGCCCATTTTTTCTGACTGCAATTGCATGTTGTTGACCTGGTCCAGTGACGCTTTTAGCGCATCACTGAAACTGACCTGGCTAGTGGGGCTGGCCGCCGCCGGCTTCTGCACCTGGCTGAGCGCCTGGGTTGCCGGGGCGCCCAGGCCTTCCGGTTTCTGTGCTGCTGCACGTAACTGTGCCAGCATGGACGAGATGCGCTGGGCATCAATACCGCCTGCGTTCATGTGGTCTCCTTTCGTTGTATCGGGTCGTTCTGACCCACGGATGACAATGGTAGCCACTGTAACATTGCGCTCCCCCGGCTGCTCCGGAAAATAGGCGAGATTAATCCGTCTTATTTGCCAATTTGAATTTGCAGGGCAGGCGCATAATGCGTTCCATGTATGAATGCCGCTCAAGGTATTCAAGTTGAAATGCATGATTTGCAACTTTGCCCGGAAGGGCGTTCATGTATTCCTGCAGATTGTCGAACATGGAGATTTAAATGGCTGCTGATGCTGCTGCGCTCGAGTCAACGATAGAGTCAAATGGCACACCCGATCTATTCGGCCAGCTGGGGCAAAAGTTGCTGCTGGTTGCGGGGATTGCCGCCATCGTCGCCATCATGGTGGTGTTCTGGTTATGGAGCCAGAAGCCGGATTATCGCGTGCTGTTCTCCAATTTTGCCGATAAGGATGGCGGCGCCATTGTTGCCGAACTCGAAAAGCAGAATATCCCTTACAAATTTTCCGAAGGTGGCAGCGCCATCCTGATTCCTGCGGACCAGGTGCATCAGGTACGCTTGCGGCTGGCGGCACAAGGCTTGCCTAAAGGTGGCAATATCGGTTTTGAATTACTGGAAAACCAGAAATTCGGCGTCTCCCAGTTTGTCGAGCAGGTCAATTTCCAGCGTGGCCTGGAAGGTGAACTGGAGCGCAGCATCCAGTCCATTTCCGCCGTGCAGGCCGCACGCATCCACCTGGCAATCCCCAAACCCAGCGTATTCGTGCGCGAGCAGCAGTACCCTACCGCTTCCGTGTTACTGAATTTGCATAGTGGCCGCCGCCTGGATGCACAGCAGGTCGGTGCCGTGGTACACCTGGTCGCCAGCAGCGTACCCAACCTGTCAGTCGACCATGTCACCGTGGTTGACCAGAATGGCAACCTGTTATCTGACAACGCCAAGCAGGCCAAACAGAACGGCCTGGATCCGGAACAGGTCGCGTATGTCGAAAATATGCAGAACAGTATTGCCCGTCGGGTGGAGTCCATTATCACACCGATTGTCGGTGCCAAAAACGTACATGCCGAAGCCAGTGCTGAAATTGATTTCTCTAACACCGAGCAGGCCAACGAATCCTATAAACCCAACAGCAAGCCGGAAGAGATGGCCGTGCGTAGTGCGCAAAGTCATGAATCCCAGAGCAGCAATAACAACACCGGCGCCGTGCCTGGTGCCCTGAGCAACCAGCCACCTGGTGATGCTACTGCGCCTATCAATGCACCTAATGCGCAAGGCGCACAGCCGGAAGGTGAAGGTGCAGCACCTGCTGCTGCACCGGCACCGCCACAAAATACGCAGAAAGATAATACAACCAACTATGAGCTGGATAAAACCGTGAGCTATATCCAGCAGGCGAAAGGTGGCATCAAGCGCCTGCATGTTGCGGTGGTGGTGAACCATATTCCTCTGGTCGACAGTACCGGTAAAACCACTTACCGTGCCATGAATGCTGCCGAGAAGCAACAGGTGAGCGACCTGGCCATGCAGGCCATGGGTTTCAACCGCGAGCGTGGCGACACCATCTCCGTCGTGAATACCCCTTTTATCAGCGAAGCACAGGAAAAACTGGCCGAAGCGCCCTGGTGGAAAGACCCCATGGTGATTGACTACGCGACGCAGTCCTTGCGCTTCCTGGCCGGTGTCATCGTGCTGGTAATGCTGTACAAGAAATTGCTCAAGCCTTTGGCCAACAAGCTGACTGGTGCGGACAAGAAGGCGCTGGAAGCCGCCGCGGCTACCGCTTTGCCCCATATAGAAGGCGATAGCCGCAATGGTGACGATGCGCTGGTGACGCTGAGTGGCGATGCCCCGGCTTTGCCAGGCGCTGATAGCGAAGGCCTGTCCCAGAGTTTGCAGGCGGCCAAACAGGTGGCCAAGGAGAATCCACGCATGGTGGCGAATGTGGTTTCCAACTGGACTTCCGTGGAGAAATAGCAGATGGCTGTTGATGGCGTAACACGAAGTGCGATTTTGATGCTGGCCCTCGGCGAAGATGAGGCCGCCGAGGTCATGAAGCATCTTTCCCCCAAAGAGGTACAGAAACTCGGCGTGGCCATGGCTGCGATGAAGCCCGTCCCCAAGGAAGAGGTCGAGTCAGTACTGGAAAAATTCATGCTGGATTTTGCCGGCAGCAGCGATTTCGGCCTGGACTCAGACAGCTATATCCGTTCCGTCCTGGTCAAGGCCTTTGGTGAAGACAAGGCCTCCAATTTGCTCAACCGTATTCCGCAATCGCAGGATGCTGCCGGCATTGAGAGCCTGAAGTGGATGGATGCCTTCAGCGTGGCCGATTTTATCAAGAATGAGCATCCGCAGATTATTGCAACCATCCTCTCCCACCTGGAAGCAGAGCAGTCCGCCGAAGTATTGAGCCATTTCACCGAGCGGTTGCGCCAGGATGTGATTCTGCGTATTGCCACACTGGATAGCGTCAAGCCAACCGCATTGCGGGAGCTGAATGAAGGCATGCTGAAAATGCTGTCCGGTAATGACAACCTCAAGCGTCAGGCTATAGGCGGTGTGAAAACGGCGGCAGATATCATGAACTACCTGAGTGGTGAAAATGAAGCCAAGCTGATGGATGGCCTCAAGAGCTACGATGATGCCATGGCGCAACAGATCATGGACCAGATGTTTGTGTTTGACAACATCATGGATATTGATGACCGCAGCATCCAGATTCTGCTGCGTGAAGTGCAGTCCGATGTATTGATCGTCGCGCTCAAAGGGACGTCCGAGGAAATGCGCGAAAAATTCTTCCGCAATATGTCTTCGCGCGCGGCAGACATGATGCGTGATGACCTGGAAAGCCGCGGACCGGTCAAGCTGTCCGAAGTGGAAAACCAGCAGAAAACTATCCTGCAAACCGTTCGCCGCCTGGCCGATGAGGGCCAGATTATGCTGGCTGGCAAAGGTGACAGCGAGCAGTATATTTAAAAGTCATACGAAGGAAAATGTCGCATGGTAGCCTCTGCAACACCCAAAGAAAAAATGACCGCTTATGAACGCTGGGAGTTAGCCAGTTTTGATGAGGTATCTGACACCGAGCGGGTCAGGCGGGAGAAAGCGCAGGCCGAAGAGAATGCGCGTACTGTCAGCCATATCCTGAAACAGGTCAGGCAGGAAGCCTATGAAGAGGGTTTCAAAACCGGCTACCAGGATGGCCTGGTGCAAGGCCAGACCCGCATTGAGGCGGAAAGTGCGCAATTATTACAGTTGTCTGCCAGTTTCCAGCAGGCCTTGTCCATGCAGGATGTGGCGGTGGCCGAATCTATCCTGACATTGGCCCTGGAACTCTCCAAGGCCATGCTCAAGAGCAAGCTGCAGGCAGATAGCGAAGCGATTATTCCGGTGGTGCTGGATGCCATGCAATACCTGCCGCATATCAAGCAGCCCGCCAGGGTGATTGTGCATCATGAAGATGCCAAAGTGCTGCGTGCCAATATCGGCGAACAACTGAAAGAGCAGGGCTGGCAACTGGTGGAGGATAGCCAGGTTGAACGCGGTGGCTGCCTGGTGGAGACAGCTGACAACCAGATTGATGCCAGTAACGAAATCCGCTGGAAACGCTTGGTGCAGGGCCTGTCCCATTACGATGACTGGCATAAGCCTGTGTCATCAGCCGAGTAATTAACGCAATTGCATGTTGGTGGCCACCGTATGACACAGTTAAACGACCCTGCTGTTGACTCCAATTCCGCTGTGGAGCCACAGACTGATATCCAGGCGGCAGCGCCTGCTGCCGACACCACTCGCGATAACATTCATACCCTGCGCTGGCAAAGTTACCTGAAAGACTGCCGCGAAATCATCAACCTGGTTGAACCGCTGGAAGTGGCGGGCCGTATTGTCAAAGTCACCGGCCTGGTGATGGTAGCGACCGGCATCAAAATGCCTATCGGCGGTGCCTGTTTTATCCCGTTGCAGGACGGCGGCCGTGTAGAGGCGGAAGTCGTAGGCTTCGATGGCGAAAACCTGTTGCTGATGCCGCAGACTGCCGTGGATGGCGTGGTGCCCGGCGCGAAGGTATTCAGTATGGAAGTCACAGACACCTTGCCCAAACCGCAGTTTGGCCGTCCGCCACGCCGCCGCGCCCAGGACCGGGCGCGTCATTTCCCTGTCGGTGATGGTTTGCTGGGGCGTGTGGTCGATGCTGCCGGCGTGCCTCTGGATGGCCTGGGGCCGATTGCCACTGACGTGACCGCACCATTGAATGGCCGTGTGATCAACCCGCTGATGCGCGCACCGATTGAAGAAACCATGGATGTAGGCGTACGCGCCATTAATGCCATGCTGACGGTGGGCCGCGGCCAGCGATTGGGCCTGTTCGCCGGTTCCGGTGTTGGTAAAAGCGTATTACTGGGCATGATGGCCCGTTATACCACCGCGGATGTGATTGTGGTTGGCCTGATCGGTGAGCGGGGGCGAGAAGTGCAGGAGTTTATTGAACAGATCCTGGGGCCTGAAGGCCTGGCCCGTTCCGTGGTCGTGGCTGCACCGGCTGATGTTTCCGCCCTGATGCGTTTGCAAGGCGCCAGCTACGCCACCACCATTGCCGAACGTTTCCGCCAGCAAGGCAAAAATGTACTGCTGATCATGGATTCCCTGACCCGTTACGCCATGGCACAACGTGAAATTGCGCTGGCCATTGGTGAACCGCCTGCGACCAAAGGCTATCCGCCTTCTGTATTTGCCAAGTTACCGGCGCTGGTAGAACGTACCGGCAACGGCGCACGTGGTGAAGGCTCGATTACAGCTTTCTATACTGTACTGACCGAAGGCGATGACCAGCAGGACCCGATTGCCGATTCGGCGCGGGCGATTCTGGATGGGCATATCGTGCTTAACCGCAGCCTGGCGGAAGCCGGCCATTACCCGGCGATTGATATTGAGCAATCCATCAGCCGTGCCATGCACAATATCACCAGCAAGGAGCACCAGCAGTCGGCCCGCTTGCTCAAGCAGCTGTATTCCCGCTACCTGCGTAACCAGGACCTGATTGCGGTCGGTGCTTACCAGCCGGGTTCCGATCCTATGCTGGATGTCGCTATCAGCAAGCATGACCAGATTAACCAGTTCCTGCAGCAGGATATCCATGAATGTGCGGCCATGCAGGATAGCTTGCAGCAACTCTCGCAAGTGGTGTCTTAACGCAGCGGGGCCTTATCCATGGCGAAACAGTCCACCCATACCCTGGCCCTGCTGAACCGGCTGGCTGGCGAGGAAGTCGAAGCAGCCATGCAGGTGCTGGCGCAGGTTATGCAACAGCTGGAGCACGCCAGGCAGCAGCAGGCATTGCTTGGGCAATATCAGCAGGAGTACCAGCAGCAATGGCAGCAGCTGGCACAAAAAGGCATCAAATCCGATTTATACCGTAATTTCCAGGGCTTTTTCTCGCAATTGGAATCTGCCGTGCAAGGCCAAAATGCTCAAATAGAACAGTTCCAGGCAATGGTTTTGCAGAAACAGCAGGTATTGCAGGAAAAACGACGCAAGCAAAAGTCGTATGAAGTATTGATCACGCGCGCAGAAACCTTGCAGATAAAGGCCGAAAACAAGCGTGACCAGAAAATGATGGATGAATTTGCCAGCCGTGCCAAACGTACGCGCTTGTAATCAAAAGTTGTACAGGAGATTGACATGACATTTTTAAACCCCTCGGTATTATTGAATATGGGGGCAGCTGACGCGGTGAAGCCCGCTGCCGGCAATACACAGTCTCAGGAATCCGTGGCGAATGCACCGGATGAATTTGCACAGGCCTTGCGCAAGCAGATGCAGCAGACCAACAAATCTTCCGGTACCACTACCGGTACCGATCCAATACCCAGGCCGCTGGCAAAAGATATGCGCGAATCTTCCAGGTCCGCCGTGGCCCAGTCCAATGGGCAACTTGCCGCGGAGCAAACCCAGGCACCTGCTGCCAAGACGGATGAAAAGCAGGCACAGGAAACGCAGGGCGATGATAGTCACGATGACCAGCCCACTGATGGCACAAAAGAAACGTCCGCAGCTGATGAAACACCACAGGCGCGCAAGAAACGCCTAATGGCTCACCTGGAAACCGCCGATGCGCAGGCCGCTGGCCTGGCGCCCTGGATGCAGACCATGATGGCAATGCGCCCGGCCACAGGCCAAGGGGTGATCAACAAAGCTAAAGGCGTATCCGGTGACATAGCGGAAGACCCGTTGCAAAGCGATGCATTATTGGCAAAAGCGACGGTTGTTCCTGGTGATACCGCAGAGAAAGCGCGTGGTGTGCTTCCGGCCGACACGTCTGTGGCGGAGGACAGCGCTGGCCAGGGAGTGGAGGCCAGGCAGCTCTCCACGGATGAGCCAAATATTGCCCTGGCAGATAAAAATGACAACTTCACTGAAACGCTGGGCATTGCCAAAGCCGTGGCAGCGGCCGTGCAACAGACAGCTGGTACGGATAAAGCGGCCAGTCAATTGAACCAGATAGAGACCGAACCGGCAATATCCAGCCTTGCGCAAGTAGCACCGGCAGCGCAGGTGATGCCTAACAATGCGTGGCTGAATGCGGCAGGGGTTTCCCAGGGTGCCAACGTAATGATGTCGCAAATTGCCACGCCATTCGGCAATGAGCGCTGGCAGGCAGCCATGAACCAGCATGTGCTGAATATGGTAGGCAGTGGCGATGATGTCGCCAGCCTGACCTTGTCCCCACCTGACCTGGGGCCTATCCAGGTAGTCCTGAAAGTGGATAACCAGTCGGTGAATACCAGCTTTATCAGCGATAACCCGCTGGTGCGCCAGGCACTGCAAGACGGCATGCAGGATTTGCGTGACCGCATGCAGTCGCAAGGGCTGGCCCTGGGGCAAACGTTTGTCGGCAATGGCGAGCAGGCACAACAGCACTTCGGGCAACAGGCTTCGGAGGATGGTAGCCGAGCCTTTGGACAGGGTGCCCAGGCGGGGGTTGAGACGGTAGCACCTGCCGCCGCAGTGAGAACGACGTCCGTCCGCGGCCTGGTCGATACCTTTGTCTGATAAGGGCAATGCTGCCTTCCCCGGCGGCATAAAGGCTAATTAAACGCCCAATTTGCCCTTTTATCCGGCAATCTCCGGGACCGCATTTTACGCATAATGACACCATCTCGCATGCTGTATTGAAGTTCAATTGAAAGGTTTGTGTCATGGCTCAAGAACCCGCGAAAGCAGAAGCTGCAATCGCAGTGCCCAACTCCAAGAAAAAGATCATTATTATTCTGGCAGTCGTGCTGGGCCTGGTTGTGGTGGGCGGTGGTACCGCTTTTTTCCTGATGAAGAAAAAAGAGGATACCCACCAGACCAAAGCAGCTAAGGCAGACGAAGAGGCTGAGCACGAAGCGGAAAGCGCGCATGCTGACCCGAAAACAGCCTTGACCTATGTCCCGTTCGAAACCTTTACCGTCAACCTGTTGCCCGACCCTGATGAAAAATTCCTGCAGCTGGACCTGACCATGGAGGTGAAGGGGAGTGAGCTGGCAGACAAAATGAAAGCGCAGATGCCGGTGTTACGCAACCGGGTACTGCTGTTGCTGACCAGCAAGAAATCGACAGATATCGCGACGCCGGAAGGCAAGGCGCAACTCAGTGCAGAGTTACTGGCCGAGCTGAAAAAACCATTGACGGAAAAAGGCAAGCCATTGAACGTCACACAGGTATTGTTTACCTCATTTGTGATCCAGTAATGCAGAACACCTGGTGTTAAAAGTGAACCATCATGTCAGCTGACAAGTTTCTATCACAGGATGAAATCGACGCGCTGCTCAAAGGCGTGGCGGGCGATGACGACAGCGATGCACCCGTCAAGGACGAGGGTGGCGTTCGTGACTACAACCTGGCTACCCAGGAGCGCATCGTGCGTGGCCGTATGGCGACGCTGGAAATCATCAATGAACGTTTTGCCCGTTTGTTGCGGGTCGAGTTGTTCAACTTCCTGCGCCGCACCGTGGAAGTCTCGGTCGGCCCGGTCAGGATTACCAAGTACACCGACTTTATCCGTAACCTGGTGGTGCCCACCAACCTGAACCTGATCCACATGAATCCATTGCGTGGCACTGGCGTGCTGGTCCTGGATCCGACGCTGGTGTTCTTGGTGGTGGACAATATGTTTGGTGGCGATGGCCGCTTTCATACCCGGGTGGAAGGCCGCGATTTCACACAGACCGAGCAACGGATTATCCAGCGCATCCTCAACATTATGTTTGAGGCCTATGGTAAAGCCTGGGCGCCGGTATATCCGGTGCAGTTCGAATACCTGCGTTCGGAAATGAATACGCAATTTGCCAATATTGCGACACCGAATGAGGTGGTGGTGGCGATTACCTTCAATATCGAGCTGGGCCCGAATAGCGGCGAAATGCATTTCTGCGTGCCATATTCCATGGTGGAGCCGATCAAGGACCTGCTGACTTCGCCCTTACAGGGGGAAAACCTGGGTGGCGACAAGCGCTGGGTCAAATTGATGACGCAGCAGATCCAGGCCGCAGAAGTCGAGATCGTGGCTAACCTGGCCACTCGCCGCATGACGGTAGCTGACCTGCTGGAGCTGAAAGAGGGAGATGTGATTCCCATCAATATCAGCGACATGATTGAAGGGCAGATTGACAATATCCCGGTGATGGAATGCCGTTACGGGGTATTTAACGGGCAATATGCCCTCAAAGTTGAGAAATTAATACGCGCTGACGGTAGTCAGGAGCAATTGCAAGGAGAGTCATAATGGCTATGGATCCCGCCACTGGTAACAGTGCAGATGATGATTTGGAAGCGGCTGCCGCTGCAATGGGAATGTCTGATGTTGCCGATGGTGATGTACAGACGATTGCCGAGGACGACTGGGGAGCAGCCCTGGCAGAGCAGACGCAGGCGGAATCGGCGGCATTGCAGGAACCCAGCAGCAAAACCGCCGTATTCAACGAGTTCAGTGCCAACAATAAATTGCAGGGCACGCAGAATGACATTGATTTCATCCTGGATATCCCGGTACAGCTGACAGTGGAACTGGGGCGCACCAAGATCTCGATCAAGAACCTGCTGCAACTGGCACAAGGCTCGGTGGTGGAACTGGACGGCATGGCTGGCGAACCCATGGATGTGTTGGTGAACGGCTGCCTGATTGCGCAGGGTGAAGTGGTGGTGGTGAACGATAAATTCGGTATCCGCCTGACTGATATCATCACGCCGGCTGAACGCATACGCAAACTGAACCGCTAACCCTGTAGGCGCTGCCTGATGAAGACTTTTACCCGATTCGCATTGTTTTTTTCCAGCCTGCTGCCAGGGATGGCACTGGCGGCTGAACCGGCCAGTCTTGCGGCAGCTTCGGCGCCTTCTGCTGGAGACAGCCTGGGCCGCATGGTGCTGGGTACCGTGATTGTCCTGCTGGTGATTGCAGCAATCGCTTGGCTGTTGAGACGTGTGATGCCGGGGCAGGGTTTGTCCCATACCGGCATTATCAAACAGGTGGGCGGGGTGCAGCTGGGCCCCCGGGAACGGGTGGTCGTACTGGAAGTGGCCGGTCGCTGGCTGGTGGTCGGCGTGGGCCCTGGCCAAATGACGGCGCTGGGGGAGGTGATACCACCTTCTGCAACGCCTGCGCCAGCAATACAGGCCGGTGATGATGCCGTCATTGATCCGCAGGCTTCTTTTGCAGTACGCTTGCAACAGGCGATGCAACATACCTTGCAGCAAACCGTCAAATCCTTCAAAAACAAGCCTTGAGTCGTTCATTTCCAGTCTTTGATTCAGGCCGGGTCAGCGTACCATAGCCTCATCTTTTTCAATCATGCCCGGCCCTGGCCGGCCTGATTAAATTCCGGGTGCCATGACATGCGCGTAATCTCTGTATTGAAATCTATTTGGTTGCCACTGCTGGCCGGGCTGCTGTGGCTGTTGCCAGCCACCTCCTGGGCAGCGGAAGGCCTGCCCCTGGGCACAGTGACGCCGGCGGCTGGCGGCGGGCAGGATTACACCCTGAGCCTGCAAACGCTGATCCTGCTGACCGCATTGACGTTTATCCCGGCCGCGATGCTGATGATGACCGGCTTTACCCGTATCGTGATTGTGCTGTCGCTGTTGCGCCAGGCCCTGGGCACGCAGTCTGCCCCATCCAACCAGGTATTGATCGGCCTGGCATTGTTTATTACCTTTTTTGTCATGGGGCCGGTGTTCGACAAAATTTATACCGATGCCTACCAGCCTTTGTCCGAGAGCAAAATTACCATGCAGGAAGCGCTGGAGAAGGGCGTTGTGCCGCTGAAGGCGTTCATGCTCAAGCAGACCCGTGAAAATGACCTGGCCATGTTTGCCAATATGGCACATAACGAAGCCATCAAGACACCGGAAGAAGTCCCCTTGCGTATCCTGGTACCGGCTTTTATGACCAGCGAGCTGAAAACGGCTTTCCAGATCGGCTTTGCCATCTATATTCCCTTTCTGATCATAGACATGGTGGTGGCCAGTATCCTGATGGCAATGGGGATGATGATGGTGTCGCCGGCGATTGTTTCGCTGCCGTTCAAGCTGATGCTGTTTGTACTGGTGGATGGCTGGCAGCTGATCCTGGGGTCGCTGGCACAGAGTTTTGTCATGTAACCAGGTGGCTGTTCAGTGAATAGCGCATTTGAGATCAAGGAGTAAGCAATGAGTCCGGAACAAGTGATGACCTTAGGCAGTGAGGCGATGCAAACCACTTTGATGGTAGCGGCCCCTATCCTGGGCATTGCGTTGGCGGTAGGTCTGGTAGTCAGTATTTTCCAGGCAGCCACGCAGATTAACGAGCAAACCCTTTCCTTTATCCCCAAACTGGTGGGAGTGATGGCCATGATGCTGCTGGCCGGGCACTGGATGCTGATGACCCTGGTGGATTACATGCATCATGTGTTCAGCATGATCCCGCAATTCGTCAATTAATCCAGCACCAGGTGACCCATGCTTACGCTGCATGCCTCTGACCTGCAACACTGGATAGTGCAGCTGTTATGGCCACTGACACGCATCCTGGCTTGCCTGTCTGTGGTGCCTTTATTCAGCCATCCTTCCATTCCCAAGCGTATCAAGCTTGCGATCGGTTTCGTTATCACGCTGGCTATCGTTCCCGCTATCCAGGTGCCCGCCATTGAAGTGATGTCCTGGCAGGGCTTGTTGTCATTGCTGGCGCAGGCGCTCATTGGCATCAGCATGGGCTTTGTCATGCGGCTGATGTTCACCGCCGTGGAGATGGCCGGCTTTATGATGGGTATGAGTATGGGGCTGGGCTTTGCCAGCTTTTATGACCCGCAGGCGCAAGGGCAGAGTATCGCTATCAGCCAGTTCCTGACCATGCTGGCACTGTTGGTCTTCATGAGCCTGGACGGGCATCTGATTGTGGTGGCCGTGATGCTGCAAAGCTTCGAAACCATGCCTATCCTGCTGCAGCACTGGCAACTGAATGCGCAGGCCATTGCGCTGCTGGGCGGGCATATTTTCTCGCAAGGGTTGCTGCTGGCATTGCCGGTGGTCGCCAGCTTGCTGATTACCAATATGGCACTTGGTATCCTGACCAAGGCGGCACCCCAGTTTAATATTTTCGGTATCGGCTTCCCGATTACGATTTCGGTCGGTATGGTGATGACTTTGCTGAGCCTGCCATCCCTGGTCAGCCCGATCAGCCGCTGGCTGATAGATGCGCAGCAATTGATGTTGCAGGTGATACGCTGATCGCATGCCTGTCTGTTCCGGCAGCGCCTAACCAAAAATAAAAAAGCTGGCGCAAGCCAGCTTTTTTGTTGCTCCCTTTTTCCCTTAAAGAAACGAGAACAGTGAAAGCTGCGAAGTCTGCACGTAGGATTTCTGTGCCGCTTCCAGAATGGTGCTTTTCTTGGCCAGGTCTGACAGGGCTTCAGTGTAATCCAGGTCCTGCAGGTTGGAAATGGAGGTTTGATACTGCAAATCCATATCGCTGCCTGTGGTGTCCAGGGTGTCCAGTTCGTTCAGTTTACTGCCGAGATCAGCACGTACGCTCAATACCTGGTTCAGGGAGCCTTGCATTTTTGTGATGGAATCTGCCAGGCCACTACTAAAGGCTTGCTGTGAGGCGTCATCCGTAATGGGGGTGTTGAGCAGATTGATAGTGTCTTGCAGGGTGGCAAACAAATCGTTGCCATTGGCCTGAAATACCTGGTCACCGGTGTAAGTGACCTGCATCTGGCGCCGTACATCTACCTGTAACGCGCGTTTTGAGGAATCCCCCTGGAAAACCACACTGCCCGTGGACGTGTCAAACGGCGCTGTTTCTGTCTGGTAACCGGAGTACATGTAATTGCCTTGTGAATCCTTGGTATTACTCAGGCCGACCAGGGTATCCAGGCGAGTCTGCAGTTCATTGGCAATAATCTGGCGTTGATCGTTGGTGTAACTGCCATTACCGGCATTGACCAGGGAAGACTGTATATCCTGGATCACATTGGTGATGCTGGTCAGACTGGATTCATAGGTTTCCAGCGAGGTTTTGGCCACCTTACGCGTTTCCGTATAGGTGTTGTTCATATTCTGGGCATTGGTCAGCTCAAGCACACGCGCCGCGGCCACCGGATCATCGGCAGGAGAGCGTACTTTCTTGCCGGAAGAAATCTGTTCCTGCAGCTTGCTCAGGTCATTCTGCAGATCCATCAGGCGGTTGGTGCCGCTCTGGTAAATGGTGTTGGTACTAATTCTCATGGTGGACTATCCTTTAGGTCACTATTGGCCCAGTTGCATCAGTACGTCAAACATCTGGCTGGCAATCTGCATCATCTTACCGGCAGCCTGGTAGGCCTGCTGGTAGCGCAGCAAATTGGCAGCTTCTTCGTCCAGATTCACGCCAGACTCTGATTGCATGGCGCTGTTGGCGGCTTCCAGCGAAGCAGCATCTGCCTTGCTGGTAATCATCATTTCATTGGTTTTTGTGCCCACGGCACTCACCATCAGTGCAAATGCCTGGGTATAGGAGCGCGTGCTGTTGCTACCCATAAGGCGCACGCCACCATTATCCTGTAGCTGGGCGAGTTTCAAGCCGTTGCCGTTGTCGCCAGGACCCTTGAATGCGACCAGGTTGCCATCTTTATCAATGCGCTCGGCCAGTGCCAGTTTTTCCGGGTTATCAAGGGCCAGTGTAATCTTGCCGGCAGCTGCCTGGGTAGGGCGTATCAGGTATTCATCACCTTCCGCCGGCGTGGAGGTATTCACATTGAACTCAATGCCATCCACCGTGATAGGCAAGGTAGTCACTGGTGTGACGGTTTTATCACTGTTGCGGATGATGTTGTACTGGCCGTTGGTATATTTCAGCGTGTAATCGCTGCTGGTCAGCTGGGAGGACTGTCCGGCGACGAATGTTGCCGTTGCCTGTTTGGATGGGTCCGTATTGTAGGCGCTGCTGGTGACCACGGGTTGCGGAATATTAAACATGGCAACGCCATCATCGCCATTCAGGTCATAGCCATTCTGCTGCTGTTCGTTAAACTGCGTGGCCAGCGTGATCGCCAGCTGGCCGATCTGGTTCTGTACCGGATCCAGTGTTTCACTCCTGAACGCTATAATGCCGCCCAGTGTGCCCCCTGCCAGTGTGGATCCCGTGATGATTTTCGGGTTATTGTTGCCGTAAGCAACTTCCAGTCGGCCCGGATCTGTCGGGTTGGGCTGGGTGGTAAGCTGGTAAGTTTCCTTGCCAACGACGAGCGGCATGCCATTGCCTATCAGGATGTTATAGCTGCCATCGTCCTGCTGTACGACGGTGGTCTTGATTTCCTGGCTCAACTGGGAGACCAGCAGGTCACGCTGATCCATCAGGTCATTCGGCGGGTTACCGGATGTACTGCGGGCCTTGTCAATTGCCGCATTGAGTTGTGAAATCTGCGTGGCATAGCTGTTAATGTTGTCTACGCTGGTGGAAATCTGGGTATTCAGGCTTTGGCGTATATCATTCAGGCGGTCATTCACCGCACCAAACCGGCCCAGCAGCGAGTTTGCCGATGACAGGACAGTCTGGCGGGTAGCGATATCGCCGGGGTTGGCTGCCGCCGCACTGACGGCGCTGAAGAACTGGGTCATTACCGGGCCGAGTCCGGCGCTGGAATCAGAGAGCAGGCTGTTAATGTCTGAAATATTGCTGTAATAGGCGCCGCTTGCGCCGCTGGAGGAGGTGGCGCTCAGCATCTGTTTGGCCAGCGTATCGTTATATACACGCGTAATGCTGGAGACATTCGTACCCTGGCCGATATAGCCATAGCCCCAGTTCTGGGCCTGTGCGGCGGATTGCACAATAACCTGGCGGTTGTAGCCTGGCGTCGAGGCGTTAGCGATATTGTGCCCTGTGGTGGTAATACCGATCTGGGCGGCCGTTAATGCACTTTTGCCGATATTGAATATACTGGACATAGCTGGATGACCTCAGGTGCCTTCGCCCTGCAGAGCGACAGACACGTTTGTAAAGTTACAATTAATTTGCCTATCGGCAGTTTTTTCAAATTCTTTAATCTCAACCTTGCAAGTGTTTAATCACCTGGGTCAGTTTTTTGCCATATTGCGGGTCGGTTGCGTAGCCGGCCCGTTGAAGTGCATGGGCGTAGGCACTGGCGTCATGCGTACTGTTCATGGCCTGCTGGTAACGCGGGTTTTGTGAAATCAGTTTGGCGTAATCCTTGAAGGCATCACTGTAACTGTCATAGGCGCGGAATTTTTCCACGCGGGTTTCCCTAGCGCCATTGACATATTCCGTGGTGGTGCTGTTGACCACTTTGCCTTTCCAGTTTGCATCTGCCTTGATACCAAACAGGTTATGGCTGTTGACGCCGCCTGCCGTTTTGATTTCATGTTTGCCCCAGCCGCTTTCCAGCGCGGCCTGGCCGAGCATGAATTGGGCAGGAATACCGGAATCATTGCTGGCTGCCTGCGCATGCGGCAGCATCTGCTGGATAAACTGTTGCGTTTTACCGGCGACGGTGCGTACCGCATTGGCCAGCGGCGCTTGCGGCAAGGTGAAGTTTTGTACGTTTTCCCTGGCTTCTTCCAGAAGCGGCGGCAATTCGGGAATGCCGCCCGCGCCGGTTGCATCATTGTCTGTTCCGGTTGTATCCGGGGACGTGGCTTCCCATTGCTGGTAGGCGTCACGGATTTTCTGTGCTGCCTGCATGAGGACTGCTTTGCCCGGAGTGGCATTGCTGGAGGACAAGCCATTCACCAGGTTGTGTTTGCTGTCATGCTCTTGCGTTTTTGCCTTGCCGGTTTCTTCTGCTGGCTTGTGGCTAAATTTGCTGAGCTGCCTGACCAGTACATCGGTCAGTCCCATGCCTTTCTGGCTGAGCTGGCTGGTGAGCTGCTGGTCCAGCATGCCCATGAACATCTTGCTTTGCTCGTTATCGGTGATGCCATCCTGCGGCACGGTGTCGCGCATGCTTTTTAGCATCATGTTCATGAGGATACCCTCGAACTGGCGGGCAACTTCTCGGATGGCTTCCGGGGAGTCGCTTTTGGCGTTTTTCAGGCTGTTCAGTGCATTGCCATCAATCGCCAGGCTATTGGTATCGACACGCGCTTGCATGGCCGTCTCGCTTAAATGACCTCAAGCTCGGCGTTGAGGGCGCCGGCGGCTTTCATTGCCTGCAGAATCGCCAGCAGGTCCTGTGGGGAAGTGCCAATTGCATTCAGGGCCTTGACCACATCAGACAGGTTGGCACCATTGTTCAGCTTGAGCACTTTGCCAGGCTCTTTGTTGATATTGATTTCCGACACGGCGGTAGACACGGTCTGGCCGTTGGAGAACGGGCCAGGCTGGCTGATCACCGGTGAGGTGTTGATCACCACGGACAGGTTACCGTGTGACACGGCGCAGCTGTCCAGGGTAACGGCTTTATTCATGACCACGGAGCCAGTACGTGCATTGAGGATAATCCTGGCCTGGGTGGCTGCCAGCGATACGTTAATGGTTTCCAGGTTGGCCAGGAAAGAGACGCGGCTCATGGTTTCCGGTGGGCGTACCTGGATCACGCGGCCACTTTCCGCCTGGGCGGTCTGCGGGCCGAATTTCTTGTTAATGGCCTCTACCACATTGTTGGCAGTGGAAAAATCGCTGTCCTTCAATTCCAGGCGCACAATGTTCTGGTCGAGCAGGGTATTGGGCAGGGCGCGTTCAACCGTGGCCCCTTCTGAAATGCGGCCTACACTTAAATGGTTAATCTGGGTCTGGCTGCCATTGGCGGAAGCACCCACGCCACCGACCACCAGGTTGCCCTGGGCCATGGCGTAGATCTGGCCATCTGCGCCTTTGAGCGGCGTCATCAGCAAGGTGCCGCCGCGCAGGCTCTTGGCGTTACCCATGGAGGAGACAGTCACATCCAGTGTTTGCCCGGTCTGGGCAAAAGCAGGCAGTGAACTGGTGACCATCACGGCGGCCACGTTTTTCAGTTGCAGGTTGGTGCCGGCAGGTAAAGTCATGCCCATCTGGTTCATCATGCTGGTAATACTCTGCACGGTGAACGGCGTTTGTGTGGTCATGTCACCGGTACCATCCAGGCCCACCACCAGGCCATAACCGATCAGCTGGTTGGCACGGACCCCCTGAATATTGCTGATATCCTTGATACGTTCCGCATGGGCGAGCGGTGCACTCAACCCCAGGCTGGCGATTAAAACGGTAGTAAACAGTTTAAACAGGCGTGACATGGTCAGCGCTCCTATAACGGGATCATGCTGAGGAAGAAGCGGGAGAAGATGGAGAACGCTTCGGCAGCATCAATTTTGCTGCTGGAGCGATACTCGACCCGGGTATCCGCCACTTTGGTTGAAGGCACTATGTTGCCCAGCATAATCATGTCAGGGTTCACCACGCCGGAGAACCTGACATATTCGGTGCCTTTATCAAAGCCAATCTGCTTCTCGCCGCTGATGACCAGATAGCCATTTGGCAACACGTCTACGACGGTGGCAGTGACATCGCCACTGAAAGCATTGCTGGCATCGGCACTGCCTTTGTCCTTGAATGAAATCGCAGAGTTGGCGCCAAACGCTGATTTCGGTACGTTATGGCCAAACAGGCCAGTCACAGAGGCGGCGACTGAACCATCTTTGCCCTGGGCATTATCGGAAGCTTTATTGGCGCTAGTGTTTTCGGCAATGCGCACGGTCACAATATCACCGACATAACGTGGCCGACGGTCTTCGAACAGCGGACGATAGCCACCAGTATTGAAAATGGCCCCTTCGGTCCGGGTATTCGGTTGCGCCATCGCCACACGCGGGGTGGGCGGTGTCTGTACGATGGTGGAAGGCGTAACGGCGCACCCGCCCAGTAACTGGGAAAGTGCCAGACAGAGTAACAAGCTGAAAATGGATTTATGCATCATGGTGCCTGCCTTCAAACAAACATTACATCTGGGTCAGTTTCTGCAACATCTGGTCCGACGTGGTAATGGCCTTGCTGTTGATTTCATAGGCACGCTGGGTCTGGATCATGCTGACCAGTTCCTCGACCACGTTTACGTTGGAAGTTTCCAGGTAGTTCTGTTGCAGCAAGCCTGCGCCGTTCAGGCCAGGCGTGTTGGTATTCGGGTTGCCGGAAGCCGTGGTTTCCACATACAGGTTTTCGCCTTTGGATTCCAGGCCGGCCGGGTTGATAAAGGTGGCAAGCTGGATCTGGCCAATCTGCGTACTGGCGGTTGAATCCGCCGTGGTAATGGAGACCACGCCGTCACGGCCTATGGTCAGGCTCTGTGCATTTTGTGGAATGGTAATGGTCGGTTGCAGCGGGAAGCCGCTGGAAGTGACCAGCTGACCCTGGTTATCCATCTGGAAAGAACCGTCACGCGTATAGGCAGTGCTGCCATCCGGCATCATGATCTGGAAAAAACCGTTACCCTGGATGGCCACGTCCTTGCTGTTGTCGGTTTGCTGCAGGTTACCCTGGGTAAACAGGCGCTCGGTAGCGACCGGGCGCACACCTGTGCCCAGTTGCAGGCCGCTTGGCAGCTGCGTTTGCTGGGAAGATTGCGCGCCTGGCTGGCGGATATTCTGGTAGAGCAGGTCCTCAAATACGGCCCGCGATTTCTTGAAACCACTGGTACTGACGTTGGCCAGGTTATGCGAAATCACGTCCATTTGCGTTTGCTGCGCATCGAGGCCGGTTTTTGAAATCCATAATGAGCGTATCATCGTCTACTCCTTGGGGGGATCCCCCTGTTCATGCCTTAAATAGTAATGCAGGCCTTAGCCATTCATACTGAAGAGTTGATCGGCTTTTCCAGCGTTATTTTGCGCATTTTCCAGCATCTTCATTTGCATCTCGAACTGGCGTGCCAGGCTGATCATGTTGACCATGGTCTCCACCACGTTGACATTGCTGCTTTCCAGCGTGCCACTGGCCACGGTGACATTAGGGTCTAACGGGGCTGCCTGGCCGTTGCTGGTGACAAATACGCCGTCATCTGCGCGTTTTAACGAGGCAGCAGGCGGGTTGACCAGCTTGATCCTGCCGATAATGGTGGTCTGGCTGGGCGTTGCCAGTTTGCTGACCGTGGAAATCGTGCCATCTTTAGCTATGGTGATGGTCGAGTCCGGTGGAATGCTGATAGGCCCGCCGTCACCCATGATATTCAGGCCGGTGGCGGTTTGCAGCTGGCCGTTTTCGTTGATTTTCAGGTCACCGTTGCGGGTATAGCCTTCAGAGCCATCGGTACGCTGGACTGCAATCCAGCCTTCTCCCTGTACCGCGATATCCAGGTCGCGCCCGGTTTGCTGGAGCGTACCGGATTTGTAATCGGTACCGACCGTGGCATCGACCACGAAAGCACGCGTCGGCATGCCATCGCCCAGGACAGGCACTGCCCTGAAACTGTCTATCTGTGCCTTGAAGCCGGTCGTGGTCGCATTCGCCAGGTTATGTGCAGTCGTGGCCTGCTGTTCCAGGATATGTTTGGCGCCTGTCATTGCCGTGTAAATTAAGCGATCCATACCAGCTCCTCAGTCATTCAGTCATCTCTTCAAGTCAGCGTGCTACTTATCTCAGGTTGACCAATGTCTGTAATACCTGATCCTGGGTCTTGATGGTTTGCGCATTGGCCTGGTAGACACGTTGTGCGGTAATCATGTTGACCAGTTCAGCAGTCAGGTCGACGTTGGAGTCTTCCAGGGCCGAGGATTGCAACAAACCCATGGTGCTGCTGCCCGGTGCGCCTAGCAATTCGTCACCGGATGCATTGGTGGCCGCCCACTGGTTCCCCCCCAGCGAGACCAGTCCGTTCGGGTTCGCAAAGTTGGCCAGCATGACACGGCCAAGCTGCTTGGTTTCATTATTGGTATAGCGACCCAGGATCACACCATCAGACCCGATGGAGAAGCTGGCAATCCTGCCTGATGTATAGCCATCCTGAGTCTGTTTGTTGATACTGAAAACAGAGCCATACTGGGTGGATTTGGTGTAATCCTGTGCCAGGGTGATCGGATTGGCTCCCGTAGGCGTAAATGTGACGCTGCCTACGGTAGAGTTGGCAGTATCGTATGCTGCCGTGGTGGTAAATTGCATGACCGGCGTAGGGCTGGGCGTAATATCGGCACCATCTGCTGTGGTATACACGTTCCAGCTATTGTCAGCGGTTTTTACAAAATAGTTTTGTACGGTATGGGAATTTCCCAGTGAGTCATACACGGTAATCGCGGTGGAATTGGTATAACTTGTCGGGTCAGAGGGGTCAAACGGGGTGACGGTCTGGTCAATCGCATCGGCTTCGGCGTTCAGGTTGTACTGGCCGGTAATTTTGGTGGATGGAACAGGTTGCAGGTCACTGGTATCAATCTGGATTTCCACTGGTGTGGAACCATTGATATTGTCTGCACTATTGCCCATCAGGCGTTTGCCGTCACTGGTGATGATATAACCGTTTTTATCCATCTCGAACTGGCCGTTACGCGTATAGGTGATGGCGCCGTTGTTACTCAGGCGGAAGAAGCCAGAACCGTTAATGGCAATATCCAGTGTATTGTCGGTAGAGGTGATGTTGCCTTGCGTAAATTGCTGGGCAATGTTGGCGATTTTGGTCCCGATGCCGATTTGCGGTGCGCCGCTGCCGATCAGTGAAGCGGCAAACACGTCGGCAAATTCTGCGCGTGATTGCTTGAAGCCGACCGTGTTGGCGTTCGAGACGTTGTTACCAATCACGTCCAGTGATTTGGATGCTGTATTTAAACCGCTTAAGCCTTGTTGAAAACCCATAATGCTCTCTCCTGGAAAGACTGAATGCTGTCAATGAATTAGAAAATTTCCATCACATCAGATACTGCGATGTCGGTGTTATTACTCAAGTTAAGCTTGATGCTGCCATTTTTGTTAGAGACACTTTGTACCTGTGCCAGGCTGAGGGCCGTGCTGGTGGTGGTGCTGTCCCCCAGTTTGGCGCTGATTTCGTAAGTGTAGTTGCCACTCGGTGCGACGGTACCATCGTCCATTTTGCCATCCCAGGACAGCGCATTGACGCCGACTTCCTGCTGGCCAAAGGTCAGCGTACGTATGGTCTGGCCGGCACCATTCTTGATATTGACGGTGAGGCTGTCTGCTCCATTCGGCACATCCACCCCGAAATAGCCACCCTCTTCATTATGGCTGAGGGCATTGCCTGGTACCAGTACTGCATGGCCTATCATGCTGGTGGCCTGGTAAGCCTGGCCCACTTGTACGCTGTTGATGATGCTGCTCATGGTGTCGTTGAGTTTGTTGATGCCGGTCACCGTACTCAGTTGGGCCATCTGGCTGGTCACCTGTGCGTTGTCCATCGGGTTCAGTGGATCCTGGTTTTGCATTTGCGTGACCAGCAAGGTCATGAAACGGTCCTGTGCTTCATCCACACTGTTTTTCTCCGAGTTTTTACGTGTGTTCACCATATCCAGGACGTCTTGCGATACCTGGTTGTTCGTATTCACGGTTGTCATGTTAAGCGTCCTTATCTAAGATTATTGAATCTAGGGTTATTGACCGATATTGAGGGTTTTGAGCAACATGGTTTTGGCAGAATTCATGGTTTCCACGTTGTTCTGGTAAGCGCGCGAGGCCGAGATCATATTGACCATTTCTTCCGTCACGTTGACGTTGGGCATGGTGACATAACCATCGCTGTTGGCCATGGGGTGTTTGGGGTCAAACACCATTTTGCCCGGCTTGGTATCTTCGATGACGCGATCTACCTGTACCGTGCTGGTATTGCTGGCAGCATCCTGGATGGCCTTGAAGACCACCTGTTTGGACTGGTAGGGCTTGCCATCCGAGCTGACTACGCTGTCGGCGTTGGCCAGGTTGCTGGCGACCGTATTCAGGCGCATGGATTGTGCGCTCATGGCGGAGCCGGAAATCTTGAACACATTAAATAAAGACATAACGTTGCTCCCTTACTTACTGGCCAGTAATGGCTGACAGCATTTTTTTGATCTGGCCGGTCATCATGGTGAGGCTGGCTTCGTAGCGGATCCCATTGTCCACATAAGCATTACGTTCCACGTCCATGTCGACCGTATTGCCATCCACAGAGCCTTGCACGACTGAGCGGAACAGCACATCGCTATTGCTGGCGTAACCACTGCCCGCGCTGCCACCCAGGTGTGCGCTATTGGTTTGCTGCAGCTGGCTGGCTGCTGTCTGTGCAGAGCTTGCCTCCGGCCCTGATTGCAGAGCTGTCTGCATGACGGATTTGAAATCAATGTCGCGTGCCTTGTATTGTGGTGTATCCGCGTTGGCAATATTGGAAGCCAGCAGCTCCTGACGCTGATTGCGTACACGCAGGGCTGTCTGGTGAAAATTCAGCGCAGCATCCAGTTTGTTCATCATCGTCTTTTCCTTTCCCGGGGTTACCCGAAAAGTCTCGGTATTCTTTTAAAGTTTTGTCATCGGCAACCGTTAACCCGGATAAGCAGACTGGCATCAGCAAACGGGTCAACTCGCGCACATGACTTTTTCTAGCTGTGCCTAGTCTACGCCGCGGTGACGAGAATGATTTTTCAATTAAGCGGGGTAAATGGCCTTTATTTCATCAATTGCTGATGATGCTTTTGCGTACAATGGCCTCCATGAAACTTCGTCCAGACATATTTCTTGCTGCAGCGATTCCAGGCCTGGCCTGGTTTCTGTGCTGCCCTGTGCAGGCAGCAGATCGTGTTCCGGCGAATCCTGTGATGGCTAACCAGCAGCCCATGGTGCCTGCCAGCGATATCCATACGCGGGTATACCAGACGGTGATGCAATATGTGCAAAGCCAGACCCAGGGCTACCCCGGCAAAGTCAATATCGAAATCCAGCCCCTGGATAGCCGTATCCGTATTGCGGAATGCGACCTGATGGAAGGATTTACGGTGCAAGGTGCGCGCCTGTGGGGTAAAACCCATGTCGGCGTGCGTTGTGTGCAATCTGCGACCAAGCCATGGACCCTGTACGTACAGACCGATGTGCAGGTATGGGGCGATTATGCAGTAACTGCCTTGCCACTGAGCCAGGGCTCTCCGTTGCAGTCTTCTGACGTCGTCATGCAGACCGGCGACTTGACCAAGTTACCGGCTGGTATTATCACTGACCTGTCCATGCTGGAAGGCAAAAAGACTTTGTTGAATATGCCATTGGGCACTGTGCTGAGGCCGGACCTGCTCAAGTCGATGCCGGTGGTGATGCAGGGACAGACCGTACAATTAAGCAGCCGGGGTGAGGGGTTTGTCATCACGGCAGATGGCACCGCCATGCAGACCGCGAATGTCGGTCAGGTGGTGGATGTGAAAGTCAGCAGTGGCCAGCTGGTCAAGGGAATTGCCCAGGCCAATGGCAAAGTAGATGTGCGTTTTTAACCGCCAGTTTTTAACTTGCCAGCGGATGTTTCCAAACTGAAAAGTGCTTGCTGATCAAAAACTTGCGATAAAAAGTGGTTTCAGCGCTAAAGTTCGCTTAAACTATGCCGTTAGAACTGTTAACAAATAGGGTCTGCGCACCCTGAAGTCAGCGAAACAGGAGAGATACGGCATGAATATTTCAGATTCGATTAAAAAACTGGGCACCACGGGTGTAGATAAAACGGCGTTGGACAAAAATGCCGGCAGCAACCGCAGTGACAAGGCAGGAGCGGCCACCAGCCAGCAGCCGGGCACGGATAATGTGACTTTGTCTGCCGCCTCGGTACAGTTGCAATCCCTGGAGTCAGGCCTGGCCAGTGGTGAAGTTTTCGACGCCAATAAAGTGGACGAGATTAAAGCCGCGATTGCCCGTGGCGACTTCTCGGTAGATACAGCCAAAGTAGCAGATGGTTTGCTGCAGACAGTCAAAGATTTGATACAACCTAATAAAGGATGACCTAATGAATACTGCAAATCAAACGTCAATGCCGGCGATCAGTTTTGATGCCGATGCTATGCTGGTGGCGAAGTTGATTCAGGATTTGCAGCATGAACAAACGGCCCTGGTGTCCGCAGACATGGCGACCATAGAAAAACTGGTCGATAACCGTGCCGAATTGTTACAGGCACTGGGTGAAGCTGCCAACCAGCGCTACGTCGCATTAGCCGCAGCAGGATTTGAAGGTAATGAAACCGGCATGGAAAAATGGCTGAAGCTACGCTCCAGCCAGGGCACGGATCGTGCGTGGATGGATTTCCAGCAACAACTGGCACAAGCCAAAGAGCTTAACCGCCTCAACGGCCTCCTGATCAACAAGCATTTCCAGCGCAACCAGGAAAGACTGGATGTCTTGCAAGGTAAATCCTCCGGCAGCACACAACTGTATGGTAAAAATGGCCAGGCTCATGCAGCCAATAGCTCACGCACCAGTTTCTCTGTCTAGGCAAGTACCTGTTAAATTGAAAAGCCGAACCCGGGTGGTTCGGCTTTTTTATTGATAAATCATAAGGGCAAATACGGCTTGTTGACCGATTAGCGTAAACTTTCCAGCGTTTCCCAGCGCTCCAGCTTTTGCAGCACCATTCCCTCAATCTCATCCAGTCTTTCCTGCAATGCTTTCACTTGTTCCGGCGCCTGTTTGTAGATATCTCCCTGCGCAAACTGGGCCTGGATGCCGGCCTGTTCCTGCTCCAGGGTTTCAATCTCCTGTGGCAGCGCCTCTAGCTCACGTTGCTCTTTGAAACTCAGTTTCTTGCGGCTGGCAGGTTGTGATGTGGCTGCTGGCGCGGCACCGGTTTGAGGCGAGGGAGGTGTTTTTTGTGAAGCAGCAGCCTGACTGGCACGCTCCTGGCTAAAGCGCAGCCAGTCATCATAACCGCCACCGAACTCGGTCAGTTTGCCCTGGCCTTCAAATGCAATCACATGCGTGACTGTATTTTCGAGAAAGGCGCGGTCATGGCTGACCAGGAACAGCGTGCCAGCGTAATCCTGTAGCAGGTTTTCCAGTAACTCCAGCGTATCAATATCCAGATCATTGGTGGGCTCATCCAGCACCAGTACATTGGCCGGCCGTGCAAACAGGCGTGCCAGCAATAAGCGGTTACGTTCGCCACCTGAGAGTGATTTCACGGGTGAACGTGCGCGTTGTGGCGCAAACAGGAAGTCTTCCAGGTAGCCAATCACATGTTTGCGTTCATCACCAATCTGCACGTAGTCGGAGCCTGGACTGATGGTATCTGCCAGCGTGGCTTCAGGATCCAGTTGCTCACGCATCTGGTCAAAATAGGCGACCTGGATATTGGTGCCTAACTGTATGCGACCCTGGGTTGGTTTCAATTCACCCAGAATCAGCTTGAGCAGGGTGGATTTTCCAATGCCGTTGGGGCCGAGCAGGCCGATGCGGTCGCCACGCATGATACGCGTACTGAAGCGCTGGATCAGTACTTTGTCGCCATAGGCCATATGCACGTTTTCCAGTTCGGCAATCAGCTTGCCCGAACGCTCGCCGCTGTCTAGTTGTAATTGCACCTGTCCCTGGCGGTCGCGTCTGGCCGCGCGGTCACGGCGCAACTGTTCCAGACGCCGTACACGGCCTTCGTTACGTGTACGGCGCGCTTCAATGCCTTTGCGTATCCAGACTTCCTCTTGTGCCAGGAACTTGTCAAACCGGGCCTGGTGTTGTGCTTCCACGGCCAGCAGTTCGACTTTTTTAACCTGGTACTGGCTGTAATTACCGGTGAATTCGGTCAGGTGGCCGCGGTCCAGTTCCACAATGCGTGTCGCCAGCCGGTCCAGGAAGCGTCGGTCATGCGTAATCAGCATGACGCTGCCCTGGAAGCCCAGCAGCAGCTCTTCCAGCCAGAGGATTGCTTCCAGGTCGAGGTGGTTGGTCGGCTCATCCAGCAGCAGCACATCAGGTGACTGCACCAGCGCCTGTGCCAGCGCCACGCGTTTGCGCCAGCCGCCGGAAAGCGTGGCAATCGGCGTATCGGAGTTCAATCCCAGCCTGGATAGCACAGATTCAATGCGTGATTGCAATGCCCAAGCGTTCTCCGCTTCCAGCGCCTGTTGCAGTTGCTGCAAGCGATCTAAAAGATTTTCCGCATCCTGTGTGTGGGAAAGTTGCTGCGAGATATCATGATATTCGCGCAATTGCGCCACAACTTGACCCAAACCCTGGGCAACAGCAGTAAAGACATCATGTGATGAATCCAGTACAGGCTCCTGCGGCACATAAGCAATTTTACTGTTCGGGTCGCGCCAGCATTCGCCCTCATCCAGCTTGATCTGTCCGGCAGCCACTTTAAGCAGGCTGGATTTGCCCGTACCATTCCGCCCGATAATGCCCACACATTCCTTATTATTAAGTTGGAAATCGACGTGGTCGAGCAAAGGTACATGGCCAAAGGCCAAGCTTGCCTGTTTCAGGGTAATTAAAGGCATGATGTGTTGTGAGTAACTTGAGAAAGTGCCAGCGTTAATAACCTTGAAACAGGAAATCTAACGCGGCGGTAATTTGATCGTGTGATGCTGCCAGGGACATGACTGGTAAACGAAGAAGGCGTTGCGGCACTGCCCCCATTTTGGGAGTTTCCAACAGACAATCTACGCCCTCAATATTGAAAACCGGTGTCAATTCGGATGGCAGTTTGACCCTGGGGAATTGTGCAAGATGTCGCAGTGGAATGACCATTCGGCTATCCAGGCCACTCAGCAGATCACTTTGAATATCCAGCAGATAGGGCGTGGTGGAGGCATGGCTGCCTGTATTCGCATAAACGTCAAATCTTGCCATCAGAAGCTTTTCCATTCGTCAAGAGGTAAGCCTTCAGTCTCGATAATCCGATTGTATGCGGCAATAAACTCAGCATGCTCTTCTTGCCATTTTCTGGCTTGCGCAAGTCTAACAACTTCGCGCAGGTGGTTATCGCATACTTGAGAGATATTAATGTCCAGTAGCTTTGCGTGTTCGAGGACATCCACGCTCAAGCTCAGGTTGGTTGCTCGCTTTCCGCTCATACTGCTCTTCTGGCGTGGCCTTGCTGGTGTCGTTGATTGCATTGATATATTCCATGCGCATATTTATATGCGCATATTTTAACGCGTATACAAATTAAAGTCGATGCGCTAGTGTAATTGTTGCGACGGAGAGGGGGCGTGTATGTTCTCAGTCGACATGTCTTTAACACGTAAGGAAATGCTTGGCGCAGGCCGTGTATCTGGCTGATATTCCTGCACCCAGCGCTGCAAGCCCTGCTTGATCTGTTCTTCGGTCATATTGGGGGTCAGAGTCAGCCATTCAAGCAGGCTGGCCAGCCAGGCACCATCCGCACTGCGTGCCTGGGCAATGCGCAGTTTCTCATGACTGGTCGGCAGGGTGTTTTCGTCATCGGCCAGCAACTCTTCGTACAGTTTTTCACCAGGCCGCAGACCGGTGAATTCAATGCGGATATCCTGTTCCTGCAAGCCGGAAAGCTTGATCATGTCACGCGCCAGGTCAATGATGCGTACTGGTGTGCCCATATCCAGTACAAACACTTCACCACCATTGCCCATGGTCGCCGCCTGCAACACCAGTTGGGCTGCTTCAGGGATAGACATGAAATAACGTGTAATCTCGGGATGGGTGATGGTAATTGGTCCGCCATGCGCAATCTGTTCGCGGAACTTGGGAATCACGCTGCCGCTGCTACCCAGTACATTGCCAAAACGCACGGTAATGAAACGGGTAGGGGAGTGCTTCTGGTGCTGTAATCCCTGGCAGATCAGTTCTGCCAGGCGCTTGCTCGCGCCCATGACATTGGTCGGGTTCACTGCCTTGTCGGTGGAAACCAGCACAAAGGTCGGCACACGCACGGCCTGGCAGGCTGCCGCGATCTGGTAAGTGCCGTAAGCATTGTTCTGCAAGGCTTCCACCACATTGAAATGCTCCATCATGGGCACATGCTTGTAAGCTCCGGCATGCAACACCACATCCGGCTGGTGGCTCTGCAGGATGCGCTGCATGCGCACCTGGTTTTTGACATCCGCCACCACATACACCAGTTCAGTCTCTGTTACCAACTGGTTGAATTCCTGTTGCAAGGTGTACAAGGCATATTCGGAAATATCCAGGCAAACCAGCTGGGCAGGGTGAAAACTCAATATCTGGCGGCACAGTTCGGAACCGATAGACCCGGCTGCACCGGAAACCAGCACCACTTTATTCGCCAGCATCGCACTTAGGCCATGCGTATCCAGTTGCACGACATCGCGCCCCAGCAAGTCTTCGACATCAATCCTGCGGATCTGCGACAGGCTGACACGGCCACTGATCAGGTCAGACATGGCCGGCAAGGTCAGCACTTCCATGCCTTCCACCTGGCGCGCTGCCTCCACCGCCGCCCGGCGTTTTTCATGGCGACTGCCCGGCATGGCAATCATGCAATGCTTGCAGTCATAACGTTGAGCAATACGGGGAATATCCTGCAAACCACCTTCCACCTTGGTATGCATGATTTCACGCCCCACCAGTTTTTTGTTGGGGTCTATCATGGCCACCACACGCCACTCTGGACTTTTGCTTAATTCCTTGATCAGGTTAAGCGAGCTGTCCTCCACACCAATCACAATCACGGGTTTGCCTTGGGCAGCCACGCTATTGAACATACGGCGTTCTTTCCAGGCGCGATAGACGAAGCGGCTACCGCCCATCAGGATGACCAGTAGCATGGGATGAATAAATAATACCGATCGCGGAATAATGATCTCGGGATGTATTACCAGAGCAAAGCTGACTGTGAGCAGCGCACCAAACGCAATCGCCCGTACAATGCGTTTCAGATCCGGCAGACTGGCAAAGCGCCATAGGCCGCGATACAGTCCGAAGCTATAAAAACAGACGCTATGCAGAATAAAAATAATCGGCAAACTCTCCAGCAAATAGCCGAGGTAAGCAGGAGGTACGTGAAAGTTGAAGCGAAACAGAAAAGCCACCCACCAGGCAAACACTACTGCAATGGCATCATGAAAGTAGGCTAACAGAGATAGCAATCGAGCAGGCAGCTTGAGCATCTGATGGTCGTTAAAGTCGATTAATGCGTGATGTTATCACGTCTGACCACTTTGATTATGGTCAGCAGGATGATTTTAAGGTCCAGCCAAAAGGATTGATGGTTAAGGTAATAAGCATCCAGCACTACTTTTTGCGGAATCGGGATTTCATCGCGGCCATTCACCTGTGCCCAACCGGTAATGCCGGGCTTTAATATATGTACACCTTTTTCTGTGCGTAGTGCGACTAAATCATCCTGGTTAAACAGGGCAGGGCGCGGCCCGACAATCGACATGTCGCCTGTGAGTACGCTCCACAGCTGTGGCAGCTCATCCAGGCTGGTTTTGCGGATAAAGCTGCCCACCGGTGTGAGAAACGCATTCGGGCTAACCTGCTGGTTCATCAGGTGCGTGGCCAGTTGCGGGGTGCCGATACGCATGGAGCGGAATTTGGGCATGCTGAACAACTGGTTGTTTTTGCCCACGCGCTGGCTCCAGTATAAAGCAGGGCCGGCTGAAGTGAGCTTTACCAGTAACCAGGTGAGGATAATCAGTGGGGACAAACAAAACAGGGCAACCAGGGTCAGCGCAATATCGAATAATCTTTTCAAAATTAGAGTTCTTTCAGGGTTTGCTGAATGCCTTCACGGAAACTGAACTTGGGTTGCCAGCCGAGCAGGCTTTTCGCTTTGCTTATATCTGCTTGTAATGTGCCAAACAATCTTGCTGCCATGCCTGATTTGCCTAGCAGAGTGAACAGTATTTTTAACAGCCATAATGGCAAGGAGAATAGCAGCAATGACTGCTGTTTCACACTGCGGATCGTCCGGATTAAATCAGTCAGCGACACATCTTCATCATCTGCAATCAGGAAAGTCTGGTTGGCTGCTTGCGGATGGGTGCAGCATAAAGTAATGAAATCGGTCAGGTTTTCCAGGCTGACAAAACTACGTTTGTTTTTCACGGAGGCGAATGGCAGCGGAAACGGCAGCAAACAGAGTTTGATCAACTGTCTGAAATTTGCTTTGACACCAGGGCCATAAATTAATGGAGGGCGGATAATCACCAGTTCTATCCCATGTTCGTGACAGAACTTTTTTAGCGCAAGCTCTGCTTCCAGTTTTGTCTGGCCGTAGGCATCCAATGGCACTGGTGTGTCTGTCTCGGTAAAAGGTTGGGCTGACGATTCACCATTGACTTTGATTGAGCTTAAAAAGACAAAGCGCCTGATTTTCAGTTGTCTTGCCAGTTCTGCGACTTTAAGTGTGAAGTCAATATTGACGGCAGCATAAGCCTGGTAGATATCTTGCGCGGCGTCATGCATGACGTGGGCGCGGCCAGCCAGGTGAATTATACAATCATAGGCGGCTGAGTAGCGTTCAGGATCAAGTGCTTCCCGCTGTATCGCAGTATAGGCGCAGCCATGGGCAGATAGTTGCTTGCGTAATGCTTGGCCGACAAAACCGCTGGCACCTGTGACCAGTACATGCATTATTTGAACTCGGGCTTGCTAAAAAACTGGGGAATCCTGGAGAGAACTTTTCTGACTATGAAAAAAGGGCCTACCGCTAAATTGTGTAGCTTACAGGCCCGATAGGCCTCCAGGTTCCCTTTAATGATGCCTTTGATACTATTATTGGATGCGCCGCCAATACGCATTTTCACCCAGATTCTCGGGATATAAACAGATTTTATCCGATGGATTTCCAGAAAACGCATGGTCAATTCAAAATCGGCCTGCCGGGGGAAGTCCAGATTGAAATTTCCCCATTGTTCATAGGCTTCGCGCCGCACGAAGAAAGTAGGGTGCGCCGGCATCCAGCCATGTTTAAATAGGCCAGCTCGAAATGGCCGGGATTTCCAGTAGCGCAGTACACGTGAGGTATCGTTTTTGTCGACATAGACCAGGTCGGCATAGCAAGCCTGTACCGTAGGATCCCCGAAGGTTTCAGCAACCTGGGTCAAGACTGTATCATCAGCATAAAAATCATCGGCATTCAGCAAGCCAATAATATCGCCTGTTGCCAGCTTAATGCCTTTGTTCATGGCATCGTAAATGCCTTTGTCCGGTTCCGAGATATAGCGGGTCACACTTGGGGCATATTTAATAATATCAACGGTTTTGTCTTTCGATTCGCCATCTACAATAATGTGTTCTTTGTTGCGGTATTGCTGCGAGGCAATAGACGAAATGGTGTCGCTTATTGTTTCTGCACTGTTGTAGCAGACGGTAATAATGGTGACTTTCATACGGGCTCGGTCACTTTGTAAACTATGTTTGTAAAACACTCGGCAAAATCAGCCATATTTTTGAGGGATGTTTCGCCAATATCGTTCGTATTGTGCAAATGCTTCTCAGATGGACGGCTTGCAATATCAATCAGAATTTTTGCCAATCCTTCGGTATCATCGGCATTAAAAAAGCGAGCTTTTGTTCCTGCCTGCTCTTTATGTACATTGATATCTGATAATATCATGTCAAGATTCAGTGCCTTGGCCTCTTCAACTGTTGTACTCCAGCCTTCAAACCTGGAAGGGTTAATCAGCGCAATACAACTCATCATCAGCGCCTGGACATCTTGATAGGGAATTAATCCCAGCACTTTGAAATTATTTTCTAATCCAAGACTGTTGATCAGCTTCGTCAGATTCGGAAAGTGCTCAGAATCTCGCGGATCATTTAAATTGCCAGTAGCAACTACTGTCAAAGAGTGGCCGGATTGTTTGGCAATGGCCAAAGCACGAATGACACACTCGTGATTCTTATGCCGCCAGAACTGGTTAGGCAAATAAAAGAACTGATCTGGCAATTCATATCGTACTTTTAAATGATTGTCATCAAACTCTGGTACCTGTACTGGCACGGCAAACCTGGCGACATGTAGCCGTTGAGAGGCTGTATGATAGAAATGCTGAAAATCTCTTTTGGCATCCTCACTGCTCAACATAATGTGGCGTTTGCCAAGCAATTGCATGCGGAAGCCTATCTCCCGTTTCCAAAATGTCAGGAAACCAAAATAGTGTTTAAGTCGTTGATGCTGTAAATCAGGAATCCAGGCTAAAACCTTGAGCGGGAATCTCCAACCATAAAAGCTGGCAGATTCAAATGCCACATCAATCTCATGTTTTTCAAACAGTTTGAGTGCTGAATAATCAATGCCTGAAAGCATGGAATTAAATAATCGGAACCAGTTTTTCTGTTGATTGAACAGACTGTCCCGAACGATGACAAGCCCAGTAATACGGTGATAGCGTTCAAGAATCGAAGGTTCGACATCCTCCCCTAAAAACAGTACCGGTGTGATTCTGTGCGATTGGCGTGCTAATAATGCGTTCAGGAGATTTATCTGATAATTCAACCCGCCCATCCATTTGCTTCCGCCTATCTGGGTAAAAGCAATGCGTTTCAACGTGATCTTTCCCGATACCAGTGAACCACGCCCTTGATGCCATCTTGAATGTTGATTGAGGGAGTATAGCCAAGTTGCTGTGATAACGTTGTGTCGGCGACAAGTGAAGCCGGGTCGCCTTTGCGGCCAATGCCATTAAACACCACTTTATGTTTCTCTCCCCATGCATCTGAAACAAGATGGGCAATATCAAAAATACTGGTGGATTTACCTGTGCCTCCATTAATCACCTGCGGTAAATCAGGCAAAGTGGCAACTTTCCATAGCAGACTACAGGTGTCTTTGATGTGTAACCAGTCTCGTAACTCCTGTCCGGTTCCGTGCAAGAGAATTTCACCGTTAGCTGACTTTTCGAGTTTCTGGCATATATCCCATAAGAGCTGTTTTTCCAGTCCAGGGCCATAGATGGAGTACAGCCTCACAATACCCAGTTTTAATCCATACGTTTCACGGTAGGAATCAAACAGTTTTTCTAGCATTGCCTTGTGGAAGCCATAGGGTGAAAAGGGCATTGCATGCGTATTTTCAGGGATAGGCGTGGAAAATCCCGATCCGTAAACAGCTGCACTTGAGGCACCAATTACTCTGGTTTGGTGAGAGTGCTGGCGCACCCATTCCAATAACCGCGCTGTTGTTTCTACAGTACGCTGAAAATCTTCATAAGGGTTTTGAATAGAGGGGCCAACAGCCGAACCACCAGCCAAATGGAAAATAATATCGGGGAGGCCTGAACTTGCTGCCAAGTGACTCAAACTGGCAAAATCTATTTCCGCATTGAGCCAGCTTTTAAAGCCACAGGCTGAGAATTCGTCCTCAACCCATGCACCGTGTCCAAGCCCATGTACAGTTTGTGAGTTGCCAGCAACGAATTGCGCAAGATGGCGGCCTATAAAGCCTTTCCCGCCTGTTATCCAGATTGAGCTCATTTAAGGTCACGAACTTTAATTAATTGCCCAGTATTTACCTCGGCTAAGGGCAGGTCACCTAGTAATGATTTCCGTACTTCGAAATCTAAATAAGTCAGATTACCTTGAGGGTCTCTGGACTCTCTGAATTGGGACTGAACCCAGGCATCTTCAACCGTTACAGGTTCAATGCTTCCCATCATCATATCGTTTCTGACAAAGAAAACATTATTACCAGCACTATTACCACCAACTAGGGAGTATCCTTTACTGATAGCCAAATCATTCAAAGCTTTTATTGAAGCTCCGTAGTATAAATTCGAATAATGTTTATTGCTTCTAACAAAATTAGCGTCATAAGGCGTGCTGACTGCGTCTTTAGCACCCCACAAACTATTGTATTCACAAACGACAATCACAGGATTGATGACAGTAATCGCTTGCCATACCCAGTAGTCGTTACCATCAATATCAACTGATAAAAGTCCGATTTCACCTGCAAGTCCATTTCTCTCAATCAATTTATTGATGTTGTCTCGATCGATAAAGGCGCAATCAGCTTTAAGGTTGTACTTCCAATAAATCGAGTCTGATTTAATGTAGTCAATATTTTTTCGTGAACCATCGAGTACCAAACCAGACCAGTTGTTATTCATTAACAAAAAGCGTGTATTGGATTCCCTATAGGTTTCTACACCAAACTCGACAAAAACCTTATTCTTAATTTCGAGGTTGGATATGAGGAATTGAAGAATTCCATCTTCACCCCATTGCGAGAATACCTTGAATTCCACATCCGAAAGTTTCTTGGAGGGTTGACTGGCATTAGTTTTTGCCTCAATTCTGCCAAGCGCATTTTGGATATTATCAAGCCTGGACTCTAAGTTTGTGAGTAGAAGAAAAGCCTGTTTAATTTTATTTAGTATTCGCAATTTAGAGTTAAGTCCGTGTAATTTTAGCTTTGATTTTACTTGCAAGTTTTGACCCATAATAAGGTAATGAGCAAATAATTTGATCCTTTGTATTCCAGCCCAATAGCTCTGCAACCTCATCTGGTTCAAGTTTCTCTGATATACCACACTCTCTTTCTGCCATTTCTTTATTGCATAAAGCGTTATGGTACCCCTCAAAATATTTGGGGTGCCTTGCCTTTACGACGGCTTCGCTATACTCCATTAATGTATGAGTGAACGCTTCTTGTTTGCTAGCCCAATTAGGATCATTTTTAAAAAACTCTGCTTTATACTCGAAATAAGGCTTCATGAAAAAGAATTTTGATCCAAATAGCTGAGAGTAAAGAAAATGTGAGCCAAGAGCGTCACTTCCTACTACTTCAAAATACTCAAATATATTTCTCATCCTTCTAAGAGAATTCACATCGCTTACAGAGGAGCCAACAAACCAGTCTATATTGTGTTTATCAAGTTCAGACGTAATCTTGTTCTCAGCAAAACAATCGGAATGGACACAAAAGCAAACATATTTTCCTTCACCTACCAATTTCTTTGAAAATTCGATTGCCTGTTGAAAACTTCTATCAAATGTCGCATAAGAAAGTGAGTGCGCAAGCATTATTAATACACTATTTTCTTTACGTATTACCTGATTCCCATCTACATATATTATTGGTGAGCCAATTGCACGTACTTTATCTATTCCTTTAGATTCCAAAAATAATTTAATTCTTGAATTAGAAACAAGTCTATGCTTGACCCAGTTATTATTCCAAATAACTTGCTCTGAGAATTTAAGCCTTGTTATTGGTGCTCCATGAGACCAAGAGGAAAATGAACGAGGCGTATATTTCAAATTCAATTTGTCAGACAGAATTTTACTTGTGCCATAAAAGTCAGGTTCACTTCTGACTTTTATATGGTTTGTATAAGGCAAAATTAGCTTTTGTAACTCCTCCGGTAAAGATTTGGAAAAGAAGAGTGGGGTGGTTATTTGGCTAGTCATACTGTTTCTATTTTTAAGAGATCAATCAAGTCATGTATAGCTTTAATTAAGCTTGTCAGTAAAAACTTTATCAATAAACTTAATGTGATTTTTTACATAATTGGAACTTAAGTGATCCAAAGAATATTTAGCATATCTAGCTGTAGGTATATTCATCTTTGCAGTCCACATCGCGCGCGATGTCCATGGCTTATTGGATTTCTGCGGAGTCAGCAATAAGCACACTTATACTCGCTCTTTCCACATATTTAAGGTTGCAGGGAGGTGCGTGAGATCAGGGATTGTCACACGTGCGTCATACCCCGGTTGGGCAATTGCTGTCGCATGTGAACCAGTGCTAACCCTTATAGTTAATGCTCCCATCTCGTTGAGATTCACAAAATCCTTCGTAGGGTTATCACCCACATAGACTATACTAGACCAATCGCGGCACTCCGTTTTACGAATAATGTCAAAGCAATGCAACGATGGTTTGGCGTTTTGAATTCCAAAGCGATGCGTGATAAAGATGCGCTTAAACATGGCCTCTAGTTTTAATGCGCTAACCTTCTGTTTCTGTGCCACCTTATGACCATCGGTAACAAGATACAAAGGCGACTTCTTTTGATAAAGCTGTATCAATTTCAATGCAGTTGGAAAGAGTTCAATCTCAGGTTGATGGTGTCTATATACACGTATGCATGTAGCCACGCGGGCACTCGAGAATCTGCCGTGATACCTGAGCCATTCATCAAATATTTTCCCTCTTCCATGTTTTAACAAATGAGCCTGCATGAAGGCCAATGACTGAGCAGCATCCCAACCGAATGTTGTTTCTCCGAACCGCGCAACGGCTCTAAGGCCACTCATGACGTAGGTCATCTCGTCATAAAGGGTATCATCGAGATCAAAGATCAGGATCATGGATCACTCGGTCAACTGGCATGCGAATCTGTCTAACTTCACCCGGTACTCTTTTGAATACAGGCGAATCCAATTCATCCAAAGCTTCGGCAACGCTCCAATACAAGGAATCCAGTCCGACCGCGATAGCTGCAGTGGAGGCTCCGCCAAAGCGAGGATTGCATTCGATGACATGCAATTTTCCTTCGTCAACGATGGCTTGCATGACTACTGGCCCTCGCAATTGCAACGCCGTAAGAACTTGTGTCGCTTGCTCTTCCAAAGCAGTGTCGGTAAAGGTGGTAGTCACCTGCGACTCGCCCGATATCACTCGATCCCGCCGTCTTAAAACAACGCCTGCCACTATTCCATGTTTATCCACCCATCCATCAATACTGATTTCAGGCCCTGGCACTAACGGTTGAAATATTGGCTCCTCCAGATCTCGGGCGTGTTCAAGGGCTGTAGCTAGAGTCATATTGAGTCCAAGACCACGAGAAGCCGAACCATAGCGCTCTTTTACCACCAGCGGGATATCACCAAATATATCAGGCGACTTGGAGGCAGGTATCATGGGTAGACCAGCATCACAACCGAAGCTAGCAAATGCCAACTTGTCACGACAACGCGCAATGGATTCGGATGAAGATACAATCACTTCGATACCAGCCTGAGAAAATGCCTCGCGATGGCGAGCCCAGAACTCCAATTCACCATCACGAGTAGGCAATACGATCGAAATACCGCGAGACAGGCACCCTTCTATGAGGTCGCTTATTGTCTCATCGCCTAGACGAGGCATCTGCCAGAAGTCGTCGGCTTCTAATCTGGCTATAGATAGAGGATCAATATCTCCCGCAATCACCTGTGTATTGCGACTGAGTCTAAACGTGGCATCCTTCAATGCGCGAATGAGGGGCACTTTTCTAGATGCTGATGTAACAATTACTCCTAAAAGACTGTTTGAATTGCGGCGGCCACACCATTCATTCGCGAGCGATGCGTGCAACAGGGAATTTCTTAGTTTGCCGTCAACGATTATATGCTCTCGTAGCCGTCCTTCCAGCTTAAAACCGACTGATTCAAGTATTTCAATATGCAATACGCGATGTTCATAGGTTTCTGTAGTCAATCTGTGCAATTTAATATCTTCAAATGCAAAACTCTGAATCATCATCAGGTAGCGTGAGAATATATCCCTAAGTACTTTATGACTTTGCTCGAGACTGGGATTAAGGAGAAAAGATATCTCTCCCCTCCGATAAGGCCAAGAGATATGTACCAACCCTCCATATCCGATTAATTCCCCGTGTTGTTCAATGGCTAGAAGAATCTGCCGAGGATTCAATGAATCCTTATCTGGCCAGATATGCTCAGCAAAGTAACTTTTCTGCTCTTCGAAGCTAATAGCAGTACTTTGTCGGAGCACATCCATTTGTGCATTGCGCCACTGGCGTATGGACTCAATATCCTGCGGACCTACTGCTCGCAACGTTAAATCACCATCGTGAAGTTGCGAACGCAGCATCACTTTATAATCGTGCGCGTTAATCATTAATCTATGATCAGGTATGAAGTCAATGGGTTTGATGGGTCTCTGCGAATTGCATATTTCTGTAAACCAAACACTTCACGTACAGCGATAGTTTCCCCGGGAAACTCAGGGGTGTTCAATTCATCGAAAGCTAACACACTGCCTTTTGTTAGGTACGGCAATATGGCTTCCAAGCAATCCCGGGTTGGTTTATAAAGATCAAAGTCGAAATATGCCAGTGCAATCACCGTTTCGGGATGTTCTCGCAGATATCCTGGCAAAGTTACTGTAGCGTCGCCTTTTACCAGTTCGTGCTTTTTTTTGTGTGGAATTGGAGATCCTTGACTATGTAAGTCTAAAATCGTATCGAGCTCTTGCATCCATCCATCAGCCACTGCATAGTCACCTGCTTTGACCAGCTCTCCATCCTCGGCTGCGACAGATGGGAAGCCCTCGAAAGTATCGAAACCGATGATGCGGCGGTTGTAATTAAATGGCTCGTGGATACCCCTCAACGATGAAAATAATGCCATGTTTTGCCCCCAGCGTACCCCGAACTCCATAACCACCCCATGGACTGGAATGATCAACTCATATATTTTTTGCATAAAATTGATACGCGACAGGGTCTGACGTGTGAGATAGAGTCCGAGGTTGTCGAGAAGCTCCCTGTCAGGAATTTGCGAGTTACGTAAACCCTTAGTTAATTCAAGTTTGCGTTCGGTTTCAGTGGTCGTAGAACCGCCAAGAGTGCGTATGGTTTTGTCTTGTGTCATATCGTTTGACTTTCAGGTAGAGGTTGCAGATAAGCTATCATGTTGCGACCCAAGCCAACCTCGGCTAAAGAAGCATAAAATCTATTGGCCGCAGCTGGGCCGGCCTGGCCGATTAGGTGCTCTAGGCGTAAGCGAGCCTGATGAGCAGCGGGACCACGCGATCTGTCGGCTACATAGTTAGAGCCCTCATGGGCGAGATACCAGTCAATCGGAAAGTCACTCTGTAAGGCAAGAAAATTCCATCCTGTCGCAAATACAGCACGCTTTAGACTCTCGCTAGTGAAGTAACTGATGTGGTCAGGGATAGCAATCCAAAAGGGCGGCTGAGGGATATCACCATTTTCCAGCAAAGATTCATGGTAGAGATTGCCATCATTGGGCACAGTCACCACAAGCAGACCATTAGAGGCAACTATTTGACGCAATGAATGCAGAAGACCCAAAGGATCCAGTACATGTTCAAGAACATTACCAAGCCAAACGAGATCGTACTTATTGCCAGCAGCGATCTGGGCATCCAGTAACTGGAATATGTCACCCTGCTGGACAAATGGTAAGCAATCTGGATTCATCTGCTCGACGCCCGCACGACTGAAATCAATGCCCGTAACCTGCCAACCCTTAGAAAGGTAATGTTTAAGAACAAATCCTTCACCACAACCCACATCTAGCATACTGCAAGCGTCATCGCGCCCATACAGTGCTTGGGCCTGAGCATCGCGCTGAGCAATTCGCAGCGCAATTACCTCTAACTCAAGCGACGAATAGCTTTTACGATAATTGGCCTTTTCGTTTTGAAAGTAGGTGTTTTTATAATATGAAGCTAATTCTTCCGGCGATGGCTTGTCGGCAACTTGCAGAAAACCAAGTTCATGTCGTTTTAGTCTTGAGTCTTTCATGGGCAGGACCTTCGTTTTGTAATGTATTCGTTCAATTCTCAAGCATCTCAAAGCTCAATGGCTCACCAAAGGCTAGGTTACGGGCAGCTCGACGACCAAGCACACTTTCAAGAAACTTTGGTTTAAGGCCATTTGCTGGCCGGATGGAGCGAATGTTGTCCAACGTTAATACCTCGCCCTTTATCACCGGCTTCACCACATACAAAGAGCGTCGATTCCGAAGTACGCTAGCCTCTGATGATGTAGGCCCAAAGGTCGGTTTGCCTACGGCTGTTTGGGCAATTCGGGCAGTCGTTACCAACTCGGCAAGTTCATGAGGCTCAAGAGAAAAAGCACTGTCCACACCACCATCGGCACGCGCAAGGGTGAAATGCTTTTCTATGAAGCTTGCACCAAATCCAACAGCCATTGCGGATACCGTTGTGCCCAAAGTGTGATCAGACAGACCAACGACAACATCAAACTGCTCTGCCAATGATTTTATGGACGCTAAATTAGCCTCTTCAGGTGGCGCAGGATAAGCTGCAGTGCAATGCAAAACCACCAACTCATTTACTCCCGCACTGCGAGCAGTTTGAATGGCTTCTGCGATTTCTTCTAGCGTCGCGGCCCCTGTGGACATCACGATTGGTTTGCCAGTCTGTGCCACCTTGCGGATCAACGGTAGATCGATAAGTTCCGGAGAAGCAATCTTGTAAGCTGGCGCCCCAAGCTCTTCGAGAAAGTCAACAGCCGTACTATCAAATGGCGAGGAAAAAACTGTGATGCCTATTCGCCGAGCGTGCTCGAAAATTGGAGCGTGCCATTCCCATGGAGTATGCGCTTCTTCATAAAGCTCGTAGAGGCGACGTCCATTCCAGAGCCCTCCTTTGACGATAAACTCATCGCCGTAATGATCGATTGTTATAGTGTCTGCCCGGTAAGTCTGAAGTTTTACAGCATCAGCTCCTGCAGCCTTGGCTGCGTCAATAATCCGTAAAGCCCTAGATAGATCACGATTGTGATTGCCTGACATCTCGGCCACGATGTAGGGAGGGCATCCTTCACCAATATCGCGGCCATCAATGTTAATGCGCTGAGTCATTTGATTGCTCCTCAAGGTACTACTTAGTCTCTCGAGCTGACATGGCTTTGAATAACCATTCAGCACGCTCCCAGTCTTCGACAGTATCAATGTCTTGCACACGATTGCGCGGTAGAAGCACCGGCGCGGCGCACTTAGCGAATAGTGGCTTGCCAGCCAGCCAAGCATCAGATCGGCCCCAATAGAACTGGCCGGCATCGTGGTAGGCTTCCTCCAGATCCTGTGAGCGGGTGTTGAAGTGCTCGGGATAAAACATCTCCACCCGCTGCTCATCGGTGATACGGATGGCGCGCTGGATGGGGAAGGCGTAGCTGGTGGCGGAAAAGGTGTAATCAGCGCCGCTTTGTTTTAGCAAGTCTCGCCCTATCTGCAACTCTTCTGCCTGAACGAAGGGAGCAGTAGCGTAGATGCAGCAGGCGTAGTCAACTTTACCGATGTTAAGGTTCACCCAGTCAATGGCGTGGGCAATGATGGGAGTGGTGCCGGTGTAATCATCAGCTAACTCAACTGGACGAATAAACGGCACTTCTGCCTCATACTGAATGGCAATGTCTGCTATTTCGCTATCATCAGTAGAAACAATGACATGATCGAATAAGCCCGAGGAGCGAGCGACCTCAATAGACCACGCAATCATCGGTTTACCACAAAAATCCCGGATATTCTTACGGGGAATTCTTTTGCTTCCTCCGCGGGCAGGAATCACTGCAATTGTCTTATTTGTCATACCATACGTCTCAGTAACAGCAACTCGGAATGGTATCCGTCTACCGTTCGATAGCCATAAGGAAACACATTACGTTCGATTAGTTCGTATTCCGGAAGCATGGATAAATAATCATCACTCAGGATTGGTGTTTCAACACCTACCTCATTTGGAGATTTGCGTACCTGTTTTCCTTCCCGCATATTCCGGAGAAGTATCCATGAAGTTTCAAGTCTGGATACATGCCTTAAATAGTTACTAACAATATGCGGCTCCATTTCCTGAAAGGAGATGAAATTAACGAACAAGTCTACTTTGCCTTTTAGCTTTTCTATCTGCCATGATGCAAGCACTGAGGCTTTGGGAAGGGCGTTAATATCTATACTATCGCTGGTTCTCGTCTGAGCAAATGTAGCTACGTTTTGCTTGCCAAGCACTTCACTCAGATAATACTGAGCAATAAAACTTGTTGGAGGAATGTCGACATCAATATAGCGCATATCATGGATGCCTGACTGGGAAAGTATCTCTCCTAGTGTGCCAAAGCCACCACCAATCTCTAATACTGTTCGGGGCGCATCTGCAAGATGCTTTTTAAGAAGGGCAAGTCCCAATGCATAGTTGAGAGAGGAGCGGCTGAATTTTCGCTCATTAAACTCCCAATGCTCGATTGGATTGCCAACTGTACTTTCCGAGAAAGTATGCAGATAGGGAGGCTTGTTGATATTGTCAGCGGCTAACAATACCCTGTAATCAGACAGGGCTGCGCTGTAACCACTTAAAAATTGATCAAGTGCAAGTATGGGTTTCTTGGCACTGGCATAATGACTTTCAAACCAATGATTAAGCGCTTTGCTTTGCTCCACACTGAAACCATTTGCAGGGGAGCCATAAGTAGGTACAAAAAAACCAAGCGGTTTTTGTAAGGATCTGAAATTCTCTATTCCGCCATCGCCAATCTCTTTCACTATTTGATCAGAGGCTTCACTCCAGAATGCCGAAGGCTGATAGATAGATGCCTGAGCTTGCATGTCTTCGATAGCAAGGGTGAGTTCGGGGTATTTGTTCATTTTACTAAGTCTTTAAACAATGGTTATTTCAAGATGAATTTGAGTTTTTCTTTCACCTGATCTTGCAAAGGAGCAGATAAGTCAGCGTACATGGGGATACTGATTGCTTCTCTGTAATATTTTTCAGCTTCCGGATAGTCATTTTTGTTATAACCAAGTTGTGAGTAATATGGTTGTCTGTACACCGGAATGTAATGTAAGTTAACGCCAATATTTTCCTGGCGGATCTCTTCAAATATCTCTTTATGGGTTTTATTGAGGTCATCCAGTTTCAGGCGAATCACATACAAGTGAAGCGCTGAGTAAGAATCCGGGTGTTGCCATGGTTTTAATACCGGGAGATTTTCAAGAAAAAGATTGTATTGCTTTGCTATGTCATGTCTTTTTGTAACAAATTCATCCAACCTTTGCACCTGACTTAATCCTAGTGCTGCCTGGATATCTGTCATTCTGTAATTAAATCCGAGACTAATTTGTTGGTAATACCATGAGCCATCAGGCGCATGTGTCATCTCTTCAGGATTTCGGGTGATGCCGTGACTGCGCAGTCTCTGCATATCATTGGCAAGTTCTGGCTGATTGGTCAGTGCCATACCTCCCTCACCAGTGGTAATAATTTTTACCGGATGAAAGCTGAATACAGTGATGTCACTGTATTTGCAATTACCGATAGGCTCACCTTTGTACCTGCCGCCAATAGCATGGGATGCATCCTCAATGATTTTGAAACCGTATTTTTGACTAAGTGCAAAAATAGAAGCCATATCACAAGATTGGCCACAAAGATGAACAGGAATTACGACTTTAGGAAGTTTTCCCTGCTTTTCAGCTATTTCCAGTTTCTGTGTCAAGCACTCAATACTGAGATTGTAAGTATCTGGATCAATATCAACGAAATCGATGTCAGCACCGCAATACAATGCACAATTCGCACTGGCAACAAATGTAATCGGCGTGGTCCAAACGATATCACCAGGCCCAACGCCAAGCGCCAGGCAGGCAATATGCAGTGCACTGGTAGCACTATTTACGGCCACTGCATGTTTTGCTCCACAATAATTGGCTATGTGATTTTCAAAAGCCGGAACTACGGGGCCTTGCGTTAGATAGTCTGAACGTAATACGTCGACGACTGCTTGAATATCACTCTCTGTGATTGATTGACGACCATATGGAATCATTAATCAAATTTTCCCGATGGTATTAAGGTTATTTGATAACCAAGCCTGAAGTTGCTGAACAGTCATCCATTCTTTGTTGTTGCTTGATGAGTAAGTGAAATCAGGTGAGACTTTTACACCATTATTAATTCTTTTAGGATCTTCGCTCCATTGGTGTATCGCCGGTAAAATTTTGAAATGCTCAGGATATTCATAGGTATATAACGCATCTTCTTCACCAATCATTTGTTCATGCAGTTTTTCGCCAGGACGTATCCCAACTATTTCATGTTGAGCTTGTGGAGCAACAGCTTTTGCGATGTCCAGAATATTCATTGAGGGAATTTTTTTGACATATATTTCCCCGCCAACCATATCTTCAAAAGCATGCCAAACCAACTCTACACCCTGCTCCAGAGTAATCATGAATCGTGTCATTCTGGTATCCGTGATTGGCAGAGTTCCTTTATCTGCTATAGACATAAAAAATGGAATCACCGAGCCTCTTGAACCCATCACATTACCGTAGCGTACCACGGAGAATTGAGTGGATGACTTTCCTGAATACGAGTTACCTGCCACAAATAATTTATCTGAAGCTAGTTTGGTTGCACCGTATAAGTTTGCCGGACTACTCGCTTTGTCAGTAGAAAGAGCAACCACACGCTTTACACCTTGGTCAATACAGGCGTCAATCAGGTTCATTGCACCATTAATATTCGTTTTTACACATTCAAATGGATTGTATTCCGCGGTTGGTACAATTTTGGTTGCTGCGGCATGCACAACATAGTCAATGTCGTGCAATGCTCGACTCAGACGGTCCTTGTCTCTCACATCGCCGATAAAAAACCTGACTCTGGAATCATTGCCATAAAGTTTTGCCATTTCCCATTGCTTCATTTCGTCTCTTGAAAAAATGACAAGCCTGCGTGGGTTGTATTTGGCAAGTGTTAATGGAACAAACGTATGCCCAAAAGAGCCTGTTCCACCCGTGATCAATATGGATGCATTGGAAAGCATTTTAAAATCCATTAGTTAGGGTTATAGTTTTTTTATGGGTTAAATTCACCGACTTGATAGAACCTGCTTCAAGTTCATAAAGATGATCGCAATTTTCTACAGTCGTCATTCTATGCGTGATGATGATAATTGTTTTTTGACCATGCAAGGCATCAATGGCAGCCATGACATCGCTTTCTGTTTTAACATCCAATGCACTGGTCGCCTCATCAAGAATCAGGACTTCTGGATTATGGTACAGCGCTCTTGCAATGCCAATTCTCTGTCGTTGGCCGCCGGAGAGCTTGATACCATGTTCACCAACGATGGTATCCAGTCCCAACCCCAGGTTCTCTATAAAATCATTCAGTTGCGCAGCTTTGATGGCATCTGCCAAGGCTTGCTCATTGATAGCCGCAGCGTCAATACCGAATGCGATATTGCGACGGATTGTATCATCCATCAGATAAATGGTTTGAGGGACATAACCAATTTTAGACTGCCAACTTTTAATATTCTGATGAATATTGTGGCCATCGATTGAAATTTCACCGGAGATTGGCTGTAATAATCCCATCATCAAGTCGACTAAAGTACTCTTGCCCGAACCGCTGGCGCCTATCAGACCGACAGTGGTTCCCTTTTCAATAGCCGCTTCAATATTTTTCAGCGCTAACGTTTCTGTATCGGGGTAGCTAAAGGAAAGGTTGCTAATTTTAATCTGACCGCTGTGATTGAAAACATGGCTGGATTGCTCACTGCTGAGACTTTGCGCCAGCTTCAATTCATCATGGAGTAAATTGACAATCGGTATCGCAAATCTGACTGTTTGAATAGATTGCAGCATTCTGTTCGCAGAGGGTAAAAGCCTGAAGGCTGCTGCAGCGAAGAGTCCAAGTATTGGAACTATTTCAGACAGGTTTTTTCCTTGATAAAGCATCACAAGAATTAGGCAGGCAAGGGAGCTGATGGCAAAAAATTCCAGCCCTAGTCTAGGCATATGTTGCAAGCTAATCTGTCGAGAAGTAACTTCGATACTTTGATGATTGTGTAATTTGAACTGCTCGAGGAAGTGATTTTGCCTGTTAAGTAGAATCACATCTTTAATACAGCCTAAGCTCTGCTGTAAATGTTGAATCCGCATGCCATCATGATGTTGTCGTTGTGCGCCCCAGTGAATGATTTTGCGTTTGGTCAGACGCAGAAAACCATAGCCTGCGATTGATAGAATGGAAACTACAGCCAGTGCTCCAATTGGTTCAAACCAGAATAGCAGGGATGCAATGCCAATAATGACGAGAGACTCTGCAATAACCAGCAAAAATGCGTTGATTGAAATGCTTAGCAGGTTGGTTTCAACGGTAATGTTCCTGATTAACTGAGCCGAATTTCTTTGCAGATGAAATGTATATGGTTGAGTAAGGTAAATATTAAACAGGCGATTTGACAGTTGTCTTTGTACATCATAGGCAAAATGGGTCTGTTGCCATGCCATGTAGCCCAAATAGAGGTTTTTCAGGGCATACATAACCACCAGGAACAACATGACGAACATGATAAGCCCGCTAGGTGAGGGGTTGCCTAAAAGTGTAACCAAGTGTTGGATGGCAGGATATTGATTGAGCATATCCTGTTTGACCAGTAAACCTACCACCGGCACAATCAGGCCGATACTGAGTGTCTCCAGTATCATGCCAAACGTCATTAAAACAATAAGTAGTTTGGCTTTCCCTTTTTCTGAAGCGGTTAGCAGGGATAAAAATTTATTGAAACTGCTCATAGCTTACAGTGAGGACAGGTATTGCTGGTATACGGAGTGAATGCCTGTTTCAAGTGGTAGCCTCGCTTGCCAGCCAAGGTTTTTGGCGAGGCTGACGTCCAGTAACTTACGCATGGTGCCGTCTGGTTTTGTGCTATCCAGCACGATTTCGCCTTGATAGCCGACAATGGTCTCCACTTTTTGCGCCAGTTCAAAAATAGTCAAATCCTCACCACAACCAATGTTAATCAAAGGCGGTTGATTTGTTGGTAGTTTCTCTTGAAGTGTTTGTGGTGAAATTTGGAGAAAGTGCAGGCAAGCTTCTGCCATATCATCGCTGTGAAGCAATTCTCTTCTTGGCGTGCCAGACCCCCAAACCGTTACTGTCGGGTTGTTAGCCAGTTTGGCCTCATGGAATTTGCGGATTAATGCAGGGAGCACATGTGAGTTTTGCAAGTCGTAGTTATCGCCAGGACCATAAAGATTGGTCGGCATGACGGCTAAGTATTGCGTGCCATATTGCCTGTTATAGCTCCAGCACATTTCTATACCAGCAATTTTTGCCAGCGCATATGGGCGGTTTGTTGGTTCCAATGGCCCAGTCAGAAGGTATTCTTCTTTGATTGGCTGTGGGCAATCACGCGGATAAATACAGCTGGAGCCGAGGAATAACAACCGTTTTACACCATTCACGTAGGACTGGTGGATGACATTGGTTTGAATCGCCAGGTTTTCATGGATAAATTCAGCTGGATAGGTATTGTTAGCGTGAATGCCTCCTACCTTTGCTGCTGCCAATAAAACGTACTCGGGCTTCTCTGCCGCAAAAAAATCCTTCACAGCAACTTGATCGGTTAAGTCCAGCTCCGCATGAGTGCGCGTGACCAGGTTGAGATAACCTTGTTTGGTAAGGGCTCTGATCAGTGCAGAGCCTACCAGGCCGCGATGGCCAGCGATATAAATCTTTGCGTTTTTATCCATGATTTACTCGTGGTAGTCCATGGCCTGGTAGCCATGACGTTTGATAAGTTCATCACGCTGAGCGGATTTATAATCTTCACGCACCATTTCCGATACCAGATCTTCAAAACTGGTTTTTGGTACCCAGCCCAGTTTTTCTTTCGCTTTAGTAGGGTCGCCGAGCAATGTGTCGACCTCAGTAGGGCGGAAATAGCGTGGGTCTACCTGCACAATGCATTTGTCGCCCCAATAGCCTTTTTCTTCCACACCAGTGCCTTGCCAAGTAATGGAGATATCCAGTTCTTTGGCTGCAGCATTGACAAAGTCACGCACACTATATTGTTTGCCGGTTGCAATAACAAAGTCTTCCGCTTGCTCTTGCTGTAGCATCAGCCACTGCATTTCCACGTAGTCTTTGGCGTGGCCCCAGTCACGTAATGAGTCCAGGTTGCCTAAATATAAACAGTCTTGCAAATCAAGTTTGATTCTCGCCAAGGCCCGGGTGATTTTACGGGTCACGAAGGTTTCGCCACGGATAGGGGATTCGTGGTTGAACAGGATGCCGTTACAGGCATAGATACCATAGGCTTCACGATAGTTGACGGTAATCCAGTAAGCGTACATCTTCGCAACCGCATATGGGCTGCGAGGGTAAAATGGTGTGGTTTCTTTCTGTGGAATTTCCTGCACCAGGCCGTATAACTCAGAAGTGGAGGCCTGGTAGAAACGGGTTTTCTTCTCTAAACCGAGGATGCGGATCGCTTCAAGGATGCGCAATGTACCGATACCGTCTGCATTGGCCGTATATTCAGGCGTTTCAAAGCTGACTGCGACATGGCTCATGGCGGCCAGGTTGTAAATTTCATCCGGCTGCACCTGCTGGATGATGCGGATCAGGTTGGTGGAATCCGTAAGATCACCATAATGCAGAATGAAATTCTGGTGCTCGATATGCGGGTCCTGGTACAGATGGTCGATCCTGTCGGTGTTGAATAGTGAGGCCCTGCGCTTGATACCATGCACAATATAGCCTTTGCCCAGCAATAGTTCTGCGAGGTAGGCACCATCTTGTCCTGTGATGCCGGTAATTAATGCGATTTTTTGTGACATGGTTTGCATTGCTGGGTTAAAAAGTGTTCGGATTATAGCATGTGCGGCGCAGTAACCAGTGTTGGATTGGTGTGATGCTGCGGTGTTTTCCTGGTTGCATGGCTTGATATCAGCATGTTGCCTTTGTATGACCGAATGCAGGGAATTCAATAGAAGGTGTACTGATTATCTCTTAATCCTTTTTAGCCGAAATTCAGCGAGAAGCGGATAGTTTCTTGATTCATTAGGGGCGTGTTGAGAGCCGATGAAGTTGTTGCAGGTTTTCCTGGCAGATTTTTCTGAATGACGGACTAATGCGGTCATCACTGGCAGCGGACTGCCAGAAATCCAGGGCGATAGGATAAGCAGCTTCCCAGGCTTGGGTCTGGTGTGGATGGGGAAGTGTTGGGGCAAATTGCCGTGGTGGTATTTCTCCTCCTGACAGAGGGGCATAGAGCATGGGGAGCATGTCGTAGGCAGGGGAGAGGTGCAGGGGTTCGCCCATTATGAGTTGGAATGACAGGTTGCCCGGATGCATATCATTGTTTGCGATCAGGCGACCAAACCACCATAGGGTTTCGACTTCCAGCAACAAGGTCTCTGGCAATAGTCCGTTTTTTATCAGGGGCTGTACCAGTGTGGGCCAGTCACCGCTGCCTTTGCCGGAAAAAACAGCATCCAGGCTGGTTAACGAGATTAGTGGAAGGCGGCCATGTGTGCCACAGCGGTCAAATCGCTCGACTTCAAGAAAAGTCCTGCCTGCAGATTGAATGATGCGGCTGCTCGCTGCTTTGAGGTGTCTGTTTTTTTTCAGGGTTTCCAGTGCCAGATGTTCACATACGAGCAAGTCTGCCCAGCGCTGGACAGGAAGGGAGGCATCTGCACCAGAAAACTTCACAATGACATGCGGTGTTGTGCTGCCTGGCAATGCTCGCTGGGCAGTAAATTTTGGAAATTCGCCACCAGCACTGGATCCGCTGCCGGAAAGTGAAATGGCCTCAGTGGCCAGTGCTGCATAGTGGTTGGGTAATTGATCGGGAGGAATGATGGTTTCAGGATGGGCGATATTCTCCAGCCACTGTTGATAGGCATGGTAGCCGATAATTAGATTACCTGGCGTATCGTTGCCACGGCGGCTGAGTGCGTACACGATATGGTCATCTGACCATGCTTCCGGATCGGTAGGCACATCAAGGTCTGTAGAAAAGGCCCTGGCAAATTTTCGCCCCAGATAACCTTGTGGGCGCATATCGTAAAGCGGATAGGGAAGTCCCTCCCATGCGCCGGAAAGGTGTTCGCGATCTATAGGCCAGGCAGAGGGCACGAGATTAAACACGCTGCCTTGCGGTTCGACCAGATGCAGAAAGTCGAGTGCTTGACCTTGTCCGTGCGCATCAATGGCGTAGACGGGAATCGGGTCGTAGGTGCCGCGTAGTGCCCTGCGCCAGGCATAGCGTGCGTACTTGGTCACACCTGTGCGGACAATGTTGGTTTCGTGTTCTTGCAGGATACGGTGCAGGGTGGGAATGCTGATACCAAGGGTTTGGGCTAATGAGGAGGCTGAGCTCCATCCCCTTACGCGCAGGATTTGACTCAACCGGGCACGGGCACTCTCGTTTTGTGGGCGCATTCCGCTATTATCTTATAAGTTATAATAAGATAATTCTATTTATATTTATAATAAAGTCAATGAGTTATGTATTTTATTTTCTTTGTTATGATAAGTTTATTCTGACGACTGTTTCTGGCCAAGCATAGCTTTGATATTCGCCATCTTACTTTTACCATACTCCTTGCTGACGGATTGGTCGGCGCTATTAAATGGGTTGCCGAAGTGTTTGACGTCGTCCTTGGGTAGCTCTGCGATAAAACGGCTGGGTTCGCAGGCTTGCATCTCGCCGGCGCGTTTGCGTTTTTTGCACCAGGTGATGTTGAGCGATTTTTGGGCACGGGTGATGCCTACATACATCAGGCGGCGTTCTTCTTCGATCTGGTCGCTGTCGATAGAGTTGGTGTGCGGCAGGATGCCGTCTTCGCAGCCGATCAGGAATACATGGCCGTATTCCAGGCCTTTGGAGGCGTGCAGGGTGGAGAGCTTGACAGCGTCCGGTTCGCCGTCTTCACGGCCTTCCAGCATGGTAATCAGTGATACCAGTTGTGTCAGTTCCAGCAGGTTTTTACCATCTGATTCGTTACCGTATTCGGTCGAGGCTTCGCCTTTTTTACTCAGCCAGGCGACGAATTCCTGCACATTGCCCCAGCGTGTTTCGGCGGCACGTGCTTCTTCACCATCGTATAAATAAGTTTCATACTGGATGGCGGTCAGCAGGTCGTTTAATACTTCATTGGCCGGGTCTTTGACTGCGCGGCCTTGCAGGGTCTGGATATAGCGGCAGAAGGTTAACAGGTCATCCAATTGCTTGGCACCGACTTCGTGCTGAAATTCTCCCTCGAAGGCGGCTGCGAACAAGGACATTTTGTGCGCACTGGCGTATTCACCCAGCCGTTCCAGCGTGGTGTTGCCTATGCCTTTTTTCGGCGTGGTGGCAGCACGGATAAACGCCGGGTCGTCGTCTTCGTTGGCGATCAGGCGCAGGTAGCTGGTGATATCCTTGATTTCGGCCTTGTCAAAGAAAGATTGTCCGCCGGAAATGGTGTAGGGGATTTTATGGTTACGTAAGAACTGCTCGATGATGCGTGCCTGGTGGTTGCTGCGGTAGAGGATGGCGTAATCCTTGTAGGTCGTGCGGTGCTCGAACTTGTGCGCTTGCAGTTTCATGACCACGGTTTCGGCTTCATGTTCTTCGCTTTGCGTCGCCGTGACATGGATCAGGTCACCGGTGCCGTGTTCGCTCCACAGCTTTTTTTCGAACAATTTGGGGTTATTGGCGATCACATGGTTAGCGGCGCGCAGAATCCTCACGGTGGAACGGTAGTTCTGCTCCAGCTTGATGACTTTAAGTTTGCTGAAGTCCACGGTCAGCTGGCGCAGGTTTTCGACGTCGGCACCACGCCAGCCATAAATGGCCTGGTCATCGTCGCCCACGGCGGTGAACTGGCCACGCAGGCCGGTCAGTTGCTTGATCAGTTTGTACTGGCAGGCGTTGGTATCCTGGTATTCGTCTATCAGCAGGTAGTGCAGTTTGCGTTGCCATCTGTCCAGCATGTCACTGTGCTGGTCAAACAGTTCAACCGGGACTTTGATCAGGTCATCAAAATCGACTGCCTGGTAGGCACGCAGGGTTTGCTGGTAAAGCTGGTAGACACGCGCTGCGGCATGCGTGAGTTCTTCGTCCGCCTGGGCTTTGGCTTGGTCTGGGTTGACAAAGGCATTCTTCCAGCCGGAAATCTGCCATTGCGTTTTGCGCAGTAACTGTTTGTCGGTGGTAGCCAGGATATCGCTGAGGATTTTAAAACTGTCGGAAGCATCCAGGATGGAGAACTGCGGTTTGTAGCCGAGCAGGGCGGCTTCCTGGCGTAGGATCTGCAAGCCCAGCGAATGGAACGTGGTGACGGTCAGGCCCTTGCCGCTTTTGCCTTCCAGCAGCGGTGTGACCCTTTCCTGCATTTCACGCGCGGCTTTATTGGTAAAGGTGATGGCGGCAATCTGCGAGGCTTTGTAGCCGGCCTGGTTGACCAGATAGGCGATTTTTTGCGTGATGACGCGGGTTTTGCCGCTGCCAGCTCCGGCCAGCACCAGCAGGGGACCGTCCAGGTAATGGATGGCTTCACGTTGTGGAGGGTTTAACAGATGTTGCATGGAACTTCAGGAATTGGTAACGCAAACAGGGAGGGAAATTAGCCTGTATGGACTATTTAACCCGTTCATTTATATGAGTATAGTCGCACAACTATCGTAATTCTGACTGTTCAGGTAACTTCTTTTGACCTTCCCTGTGCTGGATCTCAATAGCGTCATTCTATCATCAATCGGCCTTGCCTTGACCCTGGTACTGGTACTGCTGGTGTTTGGTGCATACCAGCAGAAAGCGCCGGTGATGCGCTGGGCAGGCGGCCTGTTGACGCTGGGCGGCGGCTATAGCCTGTATTTCATTTCACGCGTGGTGGATATGGATGGGGTGCGCCCGGGCTATGCCGCGCTGGCGATGACCCTGGCGGCGCTGGGTATCAGTATTTATGTCAACGGCATCCGCATGCTGCGTGGCTATCGCGTCTACCGTTACCGCTCCCTGCTGGTCATGACCATTTTGCTGAGCTGCAATACGGTGATGCTGAATTTGCATGCGCCGGTCAGGTGGCTGATCCTGGGCAACCTGTTTATCCTGGTCTGGGTGTTTGTATATGGCTGCCGCAGCCTGGCTGGTTATGGTACCGATTTTGTGGCGCAGGTGTTCTGGTTGTGCTGCAGCCTGTTTGCCAGCCTCAGCCTGTGGCTGGTATTCCTGATGCTGGAAGTGGTACTGGCAGATGAAGCCGATCTGGCCAGCTTTTTAGCCTGGCCGGTACATGCCTATATGGCGGCGGCGACTGTACTGGTGCTGATGGCAGTGACCAGCCTGTTATTGCTGGTCATGAATATCCGCACCCAGGCGGGGTTACAGGCCATGGCAACTATGGATAGCCTGACTGGTACGCTGAACCGCCGTGGCTTGCAGGATTCGGCCAACCGCATGCAGGCCGTGTCACAACGTATGGCCTTGCCCATGGGTATGCTGATTGTCGACCTGGATTATTTCAAGAAAGTGAATGATGTCTATGGCCACCTGGTGGGGGATGTGGTGCTGACATCCTGTGCCGCGACCATACGCTCCGCCTTGCGCGGTGGCGATGTAATCGGCCGGTATGGTGGCGAGGAGTTCTGCATCCTGTTACCCAATACCGGTGAGCAGGAGGCCATGGTGCTGGCCGAGCGTATACGCCGGACCATAGAAAAGACACCGGTCAGTATTGCAGGGGTAGAGAGCATGCATGACGATACCCGGGCGATCAAATGCACGGTCAGTGTGGGCGCGGTGAGTTCTGAAACCGTGGGTTACGCACTGGATGGCATGTTCGCTGCGGCAGACCAGAACCTGTATAAAGCCAAGCAGCATGGCCGCAACCGCGTGGCCAGCAATATGGAACTGCTGATGACCCAGCTGCCGCGCGAAATCAGCAGGCCTGCCAAACGGCACGCCCGCGTGATTGCGTAAGCTGTTTCCCTTAAAGGCTATCGGTTTCTTCTGGGGCAGTGCCCACTTGTGAGGCTTGTTCGCGCAGCAGGGCGGCGGCGTGCGCCAGCATGTCAGCGCGGCTTTTCGGCGATTCCAGACTAACCCTGCCGATGGCACCGCTGCGATAATCGGTCAGCAATGCCATGGCGGTGCGTTCCATATCCCATGCACCGTCGGTGCGTTTATAGGCGCGGCGTCTGGCGATGGCTTCCAGCAGATCTATACCGTCCATCTGTTGCACATCCAGTTTCATCACATCAAGCTTGTAGCGGATGTTGAGCAGGGCCGGGTATTGTTCCAGCAGTAAGTTGCCGAGAAATTCCGCTACATCCTCATCAATGACGGCGTTACGGCCAATGGCGTGGCTGGCGGCCAGCAGGTAGCCATCGGATTCATGCTCGATTTTTGGCCACATCATGCCGGGCGTGTCGGTGATATTCAGGCTGTCGCTCAGTTCAAAGCGTTGCTGGCTTTTGGTCACGGCCGGTTCGTCGCCGACTTTGGCCGCGCGGCGGTTGAGCAGGGCATTCATGAGGGTGGATTTGCCGACGTTGGGGATGCCCATGATCATCATGCGCAAGGGCTTGAGCGGGCTGCCCCGATGCGGTGCCAGCTGGCGGCACAGGCCGGGGATTTTTTTTGCATCGCCGGCTTTTTTGCACGAGAGAGCGACGGCTTTGGTATTGGGCTGGCTGTTGAAGTGATTAAGCCAGGCTTGCGTGATTTGCGGGTCGGCCAGGTCGGCCTTGTTGAGGATTTTCAGGTTGGGACGCTGGCGGAAATTGCGCATCTCCTCAATCATGGGATTATGGCTGGCTGCCGGCACGCGTGCATCCAGCACTTCAATCACGACATCGATATGCTCCAGAGTTTCTTCCGCCTTTTTGCGGGCGGATGTCATATGCCCCGGAAACCATTGTATCGCCACCTTACACCTCAAATTCTGCCATAAAGCCGTATTTTAACATTGCCGCGATGTTCTCGCGCGCATGGCCGCTTGTGCAGTCACTACTTCCAACTGTAGCCGAGCGTGAACAGCGCACGCGTATCGCCTTTTCTCTGGTCGTCTACCGGGCGGCTGTCGTAGTTGTAATCCAGCTGGGTGGTGGCATTCAGTCCCAGCAGGAAAGGGAAGCGCAGGCCGGTGGAACTATAGAGCAGGATCTGTGATGGTGCCCTCGGTGTATACATGACTTCATGCCGGTGGAATACCTGCACAAATGAATCAAACAGGAACTGGTTGTAGTTGACTGCCCAGCGTAATGCGGCATGATTTTCATCATTTTCCTGGTAATAATCCTGGGTAATCCAGGAGAGGCCGCCTTCCAGGGAGAGGTTCAGCTTTTCTCCTTCAAACATCTGGTAACCGGTACCCGCACCATAGGTGCTGCGCAGTTTGATATCGCGGAAGCGGTCTTTTTCCTGGATGGTGTTGAGGTAGCTGAACCATTTGGGTGTGAAAAAATGGTCATACTGGCCACGGACGCGGGCATCATTTTGTGTTTGCTCGCCGTTATCTTCTGTCCAGTAGTAATAGCCCTGCACGGTATAACGATCTTCCAGTCCGCGCGTGATGGACTCGCCATTGAGCTGCATATTGCGGTTTTTGCTATTGCCATTATTAAAGGTGCCGCCCAGGTTGAGGTTGCCGCTCCAGACATAGCCTTCACCGATCAAATCGCGGGACGGATTGATATACTGGATCTCGGCCAGTTCGGTGTCTATCAGCGGTGCGTTGGTTTCCTCATCCAGGATAATCTGGCCCTGCTCGCCATGCTGGAGACGGCCAGTGACCAGGCTGCCATCCGCAAGCATCATCACTAGCGGTTTGTCTGCATCCACGCTCTGGATTTCGGCCCACTTCAGCTTGATGTCGCCGGCATAGCTGGTTTTAATCACCAGTTGGTCGGTGACCTTGATGACCAGTGTGCCGGTGATCCTGTCACCATTTTTCAGTCGTACACTGTCGGCAAATGCATGGCCTGAACATAAGGCGTAGATGACCATGAGGAGGAACAGGCAAACCCTGCGGAATTTCTCCAGCTGGATAAAAACCATGCTGGCTGACTTGGATGACATACATACTCCCTGATGCGTTTGAACAACTTCGCGCCGGGTGACGGCGAATTGAATACAGTCATGAACTGGCATGGCTGTGCGGCTGGCAAGCGCACCCCGGGAAAACAGGGGCATGGCGCCAAGATTGCCCAGCCTGATAGGTAGTCAGCAAAAACATACCCGAGTTCCCGCAGATCTGCGCCTCATCATGGCAGATGCCGGGCAGGGGCGTATGCTGCTAAACTACGCGTTTGCTATTTTAAAGCAGTCAAACGCATGGTCAACCCAATATTGCCGCTTTCAACATTACCGCCCGAGGTAAAACCGGGCCAATCCCTGCCCTTGTTGCAGGCGCTGCATATCCTGACGCGGGATGGCAAGCTCAACCAGGATAGTCGTCGCAAGCTCAAGCAGGTTTACCACCTGGTCAATTTTATCGAACCGCTGATGCAGGCGGTGATGACGAATCAACCGGCCCCGGTGCTGGTGGATCACGGTGCAGGTAAATCCTATCTTGGTTTTATCCTGTATGACCTGTTGCTTAAACAACACGCAGGTGGTCGGGTGATCGGTATTGAAAGTCGTCTCGAACTGATTGAAAAATCCCGGCAACTGGCCGAAGAATGCGGATTTGAACGCATGCAGTTTGAACATTTGACCGTGGCAGAAGCCATGGATGCTGCACAATTGCCGGGCAACGTCGATATTGTCACGGCTTTGCATGCCTGCAACACCGCTACCGATGACGCCATCCAGTTCGGCCTGCAGAAACAGGCGCAATACATGGTGCTGGTGCCATGTTGCCAGGCCGAAGTTGCAGAAACCATGCGCCAGCACAAGGCAGAATCCCTCTCCAGGACTTTTCTCGGTGAGTTATGGCGGCATCCTATCCATACACGCGAATTCGGTAGTCATGTGACCAATGTGCTGCGTTGCCTGGAACTGGAAGCCCATGGTTACCAGGTGACCGTGACAGAATTAGTTGGCTGGGAGCACTCGATGAAAAACGAGCTGATCATCGCCAGGTATACCGGCCAGAAAAAGCGCAGTGCCCGCGAACGTGGCCAGCAATTGATGGAGCAGCTGAACCTGACCAGCCTGGCAGCGCGGTTTAACCTGACTGACTAGGCAAATAGGCAAGCATGGCTGCCAGGTGCGCCAGCGGAGCGTGGGCAATCAGCATAAAAAAAGCCTCTGGTACATGGGATACCAGAGGCGAGTTGGAGCGTCATGCCCCAGGGAAGAGACGTTATTTGATTAGAAACGTTTGCCTATGCCCAGACTGATGACCCAGGGATTGATATCCAGCGAATCAATTTTTGCCCAGCGGTTACCTGTGGTGGCGCTCTTCATTTCCACATCGGTATCCATCCATACATATTTCACGTCTGCGTTAAGCAACCAGCCATCTTTCAGGTTGACATCAATACCGGCTTGCAGTGCAGGGCCGAAGCTGTTGCGGTCAATTTTGATTTTCTCACCGGCAGTGGCGCCGGATTCGAAACGCAAATTGCGGTCCAGCATGAATGTGGCATTGATGCCGGCACCCACATAAGGGTCAAAGGTCTGGTCAGGATTGAAGTGCCACTGTGCCGTCAAGGTAGGCGGCAGCAAGTTGACGCTGCCCAGATGCTGGTTACCCACGACACCGGCACTGTCCCCGCTGATTTTGACATCATGTCTGGTACCCAGGGCCAGGATCAGTTCGGTGGCGATATTCTTGGTCCAGTAGTAACTGATATCCAGCTCCGGAATAGTGTTACTGTCAACTTTTAGGTCTGCACCGGGCGTCATCACGGCGGCCCCGACTGCTTTATTCACGGTGCTGCCCAGGCGGCTGCTTTCGTTCGGGCTGATATTGGTGGCGCGCAGGCGGACTACCCAGTCACCTTCTTCAGCCTGCACGTGCATGGCAGGCAGCAAGGCGGCCAACATTAAACTGATTACGGTTTTTTTCATTGTTCTCACTCCATTTGTCTTGAATTTGAAGATGCTGATTGGTCATGCGTTGAATATGGGCGCATTGTAGGAGGGTGCATAAACCCCGGTATTGACGCACGTCAATTCAGGACAGTTTTGTGGTGAGCGTCGCCAGGCTGGCAGGAAATGGGGGAGAAGAAAGCAAAATACCCGCGGCAGGCGCGGGTATTGGCGAAGGATGTTGCGGTAGTCCGGTTAATAATCGTTGCGCTGCTTCCAGGCGTTATCCAGGGTTTTGGATTTTTGTTCAAAGGTGGATTTTTTTGTTTCCAGGTCTTGTTGCGCCTGTACTTCATCTGCCTGGTACTGTTTTAATTTTTCCTGCTCCCGATTGACCAGCTCCTGCTGGGATTTGATTTTCTGCCGGATATCATCCAGTTTGCTGATGGCGTCACCATAGGCATCACGCGCACTTGCTGCATCATTCTGTTCGGTCAGGATGGACCTGGCAAACGCTGGCTGGCCCAGCGCAGGCAGGAGTAATAAAACCAGGAGGAGGGGGTGTACGCGCATGCATGACTCCATGAAAATGTAATAACAGAGATGTGGCTCATTATATCGCCATCTGGCCGGATATTCGCCGTTTGCTGCCAGGTGGCTATGTTGTGTGTTTAGTAAACCGCAACGGCATTAGGTTCCTGTGCCTTAAAAGAGCGGCAGGTTTCCAGGCGTCATTCGATCAGCTGATTGATTCATCTTGATTTGATCTGGCTCAATACTGGCAATTATTCATTAAGTTATTGTATAAAAAAGAGAAAATAATCTTTTTTGTAGGACAAATACCGTCATAAACAACAGACAAAATGGATGTCAGTACACATTGATATCTTGATAAAGGGATAGAGCGCAGTATGAAAATAAATTTGCCAGTCACTAGCACGGAAATTCAGTTCGATGATGATCAGTTCATGCTGACCAGGACCAACCTCAAGGGCATCATTACTTACGCCAACAAGGATTTTATCCAGACCAGCGGGTTTAGCGCCTCGGAACTGGTAGGCAGCAGCCATAATATCGTGCGTCACCCCGATATGCCCGGGGAGGCATTTGCCGATATGTGGCGTAGCCTGAAAGCGGGCAAGCCCTGGGCCGGGCTGGTGAAAAACCGCACCAAGCAGGGAGATTTCTATTGGGTGGTGGCCAATATCACGCCGGTGACCGAGAATGACCAGGTGGTGGGCTATTTGTCTGCCCGCAGAAAACCGACACGTGAGCAGATTAACGAAGCAGCAACGGCCTACCAGTTGTTTAAAACCGGCCAGGCCAGCGGCCTGGCTATCGTGGACGGCAAGGTCGTCAAAGAGTCACCTTTTCGCTCATGTGTCCGCTTGCTGGGAAATATCACCCTCCGGCAGCGGCTGATGGGCATGGTTGTACTGGCGATTGCCTGCCTGGCAGGATTGGCTGGCGCAGGCGCGGCAGGGGTGTTCACGTTTGCGCCTGTCATGGCTTATGCCGGTGCGGGCCTGGCCATACTTGCAATCATGGGAAGCGGCCTGCTGGTTTCCCGCTCAATCACACGCCCCCTCGCCAGCACCATGGGCGCGGTCAGGGCAATCACCCTTGGTAATTACACCACTTGTATTGATGCGCAGGGTAGCAACGAGTTGGGCGAAGTGCTGCAGGCACTGAAAAAAATGCAGACATTGCTGAGTGTCAACGAAAACACCCTGAAAGAATCTGCCGTAGAAACCCGGCAGCAAGCGGCATTGTTCGAGAATGAACTGGCCGCCATCCAGAGATCGACGGGTGCCATAGAGTTCAGCCTGGATGGGACGGTGATGGCAGTGAATGATATTTTCCTGTCCGTGCTGGGCTATACGCGCAGTGAGCTCCTGGGCATGAGCCATCACCAGCTGGTGGAGCCAGCCTTTGTGGACAGCGGCGCTTACCAGGCATTCTGGCAGCGCTTGAACTGTGGCGAATCTATCAAGGGTGAGTTTTTGCGGATCGGCAAAGATGGCCGGGAAATCTGGCTGGATGCCACTTATAATCCGATTCTGGATGCGGATGGCAAGCCTTACAAGGTGGTCAAATATGCCACGGATATCACGGAGCAGAAGCTGAAGAATGCCGATTTCGAAAGTCAGATTACCGCCATCGGGAAATCCCAGGGCGTGATTGAGATTGGCCTGGATGGCACGGTGCTCAAGGTCAATCAAACCTACCTGGACATGCTGGATTACACTGAAAGCGAGCTGGTGGGCCACAGCATGACCAAGGTGCTGGATCCGGCATTTGTCGGCAGTGCGGCCTGCACTGCCTTGTGGAACAAGCTGGTGAATGGCGGTTCTGATATGGGTCAGTACAAGCGGATTGCCAGGGATGGGCGCGAAGTCTGGATTCAGGCTTCTTACCACCCGATCTACGATTTGAAGGGACAGCCGTGCAAGATCGTGAATTACACTATGGATATTACGGAATCCAGGCTGATTGCCGCGGATAATGCAGGCCAGATCTCGGGTATCCATCAAAGCCAGGGGGTGGTTGCCTTTACGCTTGATGGCACTATCCTCTCCGCCAATGCGTTGTTCCTGAAGGTATCCGGCTATGCCGAAGATGAAATTGCAGGCAAAAACCATGGCATGCTGGTGGAGGCAAGCTATCGCTCCAGCATGGAATACCAGGCGTTCTGGAATGCCTTGCGTCGTGGCGAGGCGCAGGCCGGCCAGGTGAAGCGGGTGAGGAAAGATGGCACGACCATGTGGCTACAGGCGCTTTATAACCCTATCCTGGATATGAATGGCCAGCCTTTCAAAGTCGTAAGTTATGTGACGGATATCACCACGCAGCACGAAAGTGCACTGGCACTGACCAGTGCCGTGGAAGAAACCAGGGCGATGATTGAAGCAGCCAAAGCCGGTGATTTAAGTAACCGCGTTTCCATTGCGGGGAAAACCGGGGATATTGCGGCCTTATGTGATGGCGTGAATGCCCTGATGGACAAAATGGCAGAAGTCATCCTGCAGGTACGTGAGGCATCGGCTACGATTAATACGGCGGCATCTGAAATCTCGGGCGGTAACAATGACCTGTCCAGCCGTACCGAGCAGCAGGCATCCAGCCTGGAACAAACTGCGGCCAGTATGGAAGAGCTGGCTTCTACCGTGAAACAGAATGCGGATCATGCCAAACAGGCCAGCCAGCTTGCCGCTTCCGCTTCTGAGGTGGCGCTGAAAGGCGGGGCCGTGGTGGATGAGGTGGTGGCAACCATGCATGCAATCAATGAGAGTGCCAAACGGATTGAAGCAATCATCTCTGTGATTGACGGTATCGCATTCCAGACCAATATCCTGGCGCTCAATGCCGCCGTTGAGGCTGCGAGGGCCGGTGAGCAGGGGCGAGGGTTCTCCGTTGTTGCAGCGGAAGTACGCAACCTGGCCCAGCGCTCGGCTTCCGCTGCCAAGGAAATCAAGGGCCTGATTGACGATTCTGCCAGCAAAACCGCTCAAGGTAGCCAGCTGGTGGGACAGGCCGGCAGAACCATGAACGAGGTGGTCACAGCGGTGCAGCAAGTCACCGGTATCATGAGTGAAATTGCGGCTGCTTCGGTAGAGCAAAGCACGGGGATTAGCCAGGTCAACCAGGCCGTCATGTCCATGGATGATGTCACACAGCAGAATGCCGCCCTGGTAGAGCAGGCCGCCGCGGCTTCGGAGTCGCTGGTCGAGCAGGCGGAAACCCTGGTGAGGGCTGTGAATGCGTTCAGGCTAGGCAACGAAAGAGAGGCTGACCGGCATGCCACTGTCAGCCATATCCATGCGTACAGCCATCAATCGCCTGCGTCAAAGGTACCAGGGCTACAGGCGCATGCCCCGTTTAAAACCCAGTTTCGCACTGGTACGCATTAAGCCATAAAAAAACCGCCGGGAGACCGGCGGTTTTCTGTTCAGCGCTGGCTGATTATTTGTTCATGACGTACATGGTCACTTCAAAGCCAAAACGCATTTCTGTTGCAGCTGGTTTAGTCCACATGATGATCTCCTTTTGGTTGTTAGTTGAAGTGCATCCCGGTGATGTACTTGTATGACTGCTACTATACGCCGGTGTTTCAATTGCTCCCTGCGGTGATCACGTAAAATCTACTCATGATTTTACGTAGTTTAATCAGGCCTGAAATGCACCTGAACCATGCGCATACATTAAAGCTGCGTAATCACTTCCTCTTCCCCCGGCGCCACTGACGCCTGTATTGCCCAGTGTGGAAACGGGTCCGGCAGTTTTTTCCAGGCAGCCATGCCTGAGGCAAGCTCCGCTTCAGTCAGTAGGCAGGCATCAAAACGGGCTTGAAGGGCTTGTTGATCCATATGCATACCGATAACTACCAGTTCCTGCTGGCGGTCACCATAAGGCGTTTGCATGCGGGAACGGATATGTTGCAGGCTCTCTGCATCTTCAGGCCAGAATTCTTCTGGCGTAGCCGCCCACCACATACCTGCCAGTTCAGTCCTGGTCACGGCACCCGCCTGTGACCACATGGCGCAGAATTCGGGACGGGAGGCGATCCAGTAACGCCCTTTGGAGCGCACAACCCCTGGCCACTCGCTATTCATCCATTGCCATAAACGCTGGGGATGGAATGGTTTGCGGGCGCGGTAAACAAAACTGGAAATCCCGTATTCCTCAGTCTCCGGTATATGTTCGCCGCGCAAGGCCTGTAACCAGCCAGAGGCTTCTGCTGCTTGGTCAAAATCAAACAGTTCCGTATTCATAATACGGGTAAGCGGGACTTTGCCAAATGTGCTGTGGATGATTTGCGCCCGTGGATTCAGTGTCTTGAGGATGCCTTCCAGGCGGGAGATTTCGCCCAGCGTCATCAGGTCAGTCTTGTTGAGGATTAACACATCGCAAAACTCGATTTGTTCAATGAGCAAATCCACCACTGTGCGTTCATCTTCTTCGCCCAGGGATTCGCCACGGCTGGTGAGCATATCCTGTGAGCTGTAGTCTTGCAGGAAGTTGTAACCATCGACGACAGTCACCATGGTATCCAGTTGCGCGATATCGCTGAGTGACATGCCTTCTTCATCGGCAAAAGTAAATGTTTCCGCAATGGGCAACGGTTCGGAAATGCCGGTTGTTTCAATCAGCAAATAGTCGAAGCGGTTTTCCCTCGCCAGGCGCGTAATTTCTACCAGCAAGTCTTCGCGCAAGGTGCAGCAGATACAGCCATTGCTCATCTCAACCAATTTCTCTTCCTGCCGGGATAATTCAGCGCCGCCATCGCGCACCAGTTGCGCATCGATATTGACTTCGGACATATCGTTGACGATCACCGCAACGCGCAGGCCTTCGCGATTATTCAAAATATGATTGAGCAGGGTAGTTTTCCCTGCGCCCAGAAAACCGGACAGTACTGTCACTGGGAGTTTTTTCATGTGAAGGTTCCTTAATGGTTGAATTGCCGTTCGCGGCGCTCATGACGCTCTTGTGCTTCCAGGCATAGTTTGGTGGTGGGCCTGGCTAGCAACCGTGCCAGGCCAATCGGTTCGCCGGTTTCTTCGCAGTAGCCATAATCACCATGTTCAATGCGTAGCAGCGCTGCATGGATGGTTTTGACATGTTTGCGTTCCCGCTCCCGCGTGCGTAGCTCCAGGCTTTGTGTTTCCTCCTGGGTCGCCCGGTCTGCAGGGTCAGGCGTTTCCTGCTGATCGAGCAAATGCTTACTGGTCGACTGCATATTGCCTTGTAGTGCCTGTAATTGCGCTTGTAGCAGTTGTTTGAAGAATGCGAGCTGAGCCTTATTCATATAGGCATCTTCAGGCATGGCGAGGAGTTCAGATGTATTGAGCATTTAGAAGCAACTTTATTGCATTGCAATAAAGTTGCATTTTAATGTGTGCAAATTTTATTTGCAACTATGTTGCATTATTGGGGCAGTAAAACGGAGAGCTTAAGGTGCCGGAATGAGGGTGTTGCTTGAATGTTCCAGCGCAAGAGTATGCAGTTTATGTCTGCTGACAGTCCGGGCACAGCCCTTTTAGGCTGATGTCGATTTGGGAGACCTGGTAGGTATCAAAAATTGTTTGCGGGATATGGGCGGCCAGTTCGTGAATACAGAGTACTGTTCCGCAGCGCTGGCAATGCAAATGCGCATGACCATGGCTACTTAACAGGCTGGTGTTGTTTGAGGGGTCTGCGGCCCGGTAGTTACGTTTTGGGGCGTTCAGTTGAAATTTCCAGGCGCGGTCATCGGTGGAAATTTTATGGATCAGGGTATTTTCCAGTAACCAGTCCAGCACACGATAGACGGTGACCCTGTCTATTTCTTTAATGCCTTGCAGGGCGGCCAGGATCTCGGGGTGGCTGAGCGCGGTGGTGGAGTGTAACAGGGTATTTAAAACCGCAGTCCTGGCTTTGGTCGGGCGTAAGCCAGCATCGGTCATCAATTGTTCGGCAGTTTGCATATTTCAATTATGAACTGCAGGACAACATGGAGCAACCGGCTTTCTGGCGTGCCCAGTCCGGGCGCTTTTTCGCAAACTCTTCCATACCGGCCTGCTCGGTATATGGATGACGCAACACTTCCAGCAGGGCCAGCAGGCGCGTGTTGTCGCCTTGTGCCGCTAAATCTATCGCTTCCTGCGCCATGTAGTTGCGCAGTACATAGACAGGATTGTTTTCTGACATGCGTTGCAACCGCTGCGCTGGGGTTAGGGCGGACTGCTGCACGCGCTGGCTGTAGCGATCCAGCCAGGCCTGAACATCCTGCCCGAACTGTTGATAACCCTGCTCGGTATAAAAAGCCGCCTGCAAGGTGGAAAGCTGTGGCTGGGAGATATCCAGTTGTTTGAGGTGCGTGAAAAACAGGGTCTGGTCAACCTCGGCGCGCTGCATCAGTTCAAACACGGCATTGATCAGCTCGCCATCGTTTGCCTGCCAGTTATCCAGGCCGAATTTGCTGGCCAGGGCAGTGGACAATTCACGAATATAGACCTGGTCAAACTGGCTTAAACCCTGTGCCAGACCATGACTGTCCGGCAGGATGGTTGCCAGTGCTTCTGCCAGGCGCTCGAGGTTCCAGCGCGCAATATCCGGCTGACGGCCATAGCAGTAACGGCGGCCTTGTGCATCGGTGGTATTCGGTGTCCAGCCAGGGTCAAAGTTATCTATCCAGCCATAGGGGCCGTAATCTATGGTCAGGCCCAGGATGGACATATTGTCGGTATTCATCACGCCGTGCACGAAACCGATGCGCATCCAGTGCGCAATCATGATGGCGGTGCGTGTGCAGATTTCGGCAAACCAGGCTTCTATCAGGGCTTGCCCAGGATGATCAATATCCAGTAACAGTCCGGTTTTTGGCCACCAGTCGGCAAAATCGCGGTCCAGGGTGAAGCCGATAAAGCGCTTGAGCAAGGGCAGCTCATCGCGGCTGGCCAGTAGTTCAAAATGGCCGAAACGCGTAAACGAAGGTGCGACCCGGCAGACGATGGCACCGGGTTCAAATTGCGGGTTGCCGTCATAAAACATGTCACGCACCACAGGCTCGCCCGTGGTCACCAGGCTTAAGGCGCGGGTGGTCGGGATGCCCAGGTGATGCATGGCTTCGGAGCACAAAAATTCGCGCAGACTGGAGCGCAGCACGGCGCGGCCATCGGCAGAGCGCGAGTAGGGTGTTTCCCCGGCGCCCTTGAGCTGCAATTCGAAGCGCTGCTGATTGTGTATCAGCTCGCCCAGGTAAATGGCACGCCCGTCGCCCAGCTGGCCGGCCCAGTGGCCAAACTGGTGGCCGCCATAGCGCGTGGCATAGGTAAACATGCCCTGCAAGGCGCCATTGCCGCCCAGCGTTTGTATCATGGCGGGATCCTGCATATCGGCTTCGCTCAGCCCCAGCATGTGGGCGACCTCCTGACTGTAAGCGAGCATTTCAGGCTGCCGGACCGGCGTCGGTTGTACGGCAGACCACAGGCTGTCACTCACCTGGCGGGTGTAGTTGTCTTTTACCGGGTCGCCCGGCAGTTCGCGGATAAAGCGATTATCGAAGATTAACGGGTGCATACGGGTATTTTAGTGCCTATTGCCAGTTTGGGGAGTGATTCCGGGGTGAAAGTTCAGTGCGCGCCAAAAAAGTCCATGCTTCTCGGGTAAAATACGCTTTTGAATTCTGTTGGCGTGTGGTCGCACGCCGTAATTTCCCGCAATGAATGTTTTTTACGAAGAAGACGGTGGCTTCAAAATCGCTTCCATCATGTCCGAAGCGGACAGCAGCATGCAGGTCGAATCCAGCAGCGGTAAGCGCAGCAAGATCAAGACAGCGAACGTCCTGATGCGGTTTGACGCCAGCCTGGCTGGCTTTATGGAAGCGGCGCAGGCAGAAGCCGACACGCTGGACACTGATTTCCTGTGGGAATGCTGCGGGGAAGCCGAGTTCGGGTTTGAGGCGCTGGCTGAAGAGTATTATGGTGGCAAGCCCAGCCGTCAGCAGGCCGCGGCGATTGCGATCAAGCTGCATGGCGCGCCCATGTATTTTTACCGCAAAGGCAAGGGCCATTACAAGGCTGCGCCAGATGACACTTTGAAAGCGGCGCTGGCCGGGATGGAGAAAAAGCGCCAGCAGGCAGAATTCATGGCGCGGATGGTCGAACAGCTCAAAGCAAAACAGTTGCCTGATAGCATGGCAGGCAAACTGGACCAGTTGCTATATGCACCGGACAAGAACTCCCTGGAGTGGAAAGCGCTGGACCAGGCTGCCAGCGAGCTGAAAAAACTGCCCGTGCAGATATTGCATGCTGCGGGCGCGATCCCTTCCATCCATGATTATCACCTGGGTGCGTTCCTGCGCGAATATTTTACGCGTGGCACGACATTCCCCGCATTTTCCCTGGCGGAATTGCCTGCTGAGTTGCCTTTGTCCGAAGTGCAGGCGTTCAGTATTGATGACAGTACCACCACTGAAATTGATGATGCCTTGTCGGTGACGCCATTGGCGAATGGGCATACGCAGGTCGGTATCCATATTGCTGCTCCGTCACTAGGTATTTCTCCGCGTGAAGCACTGGATCATGAAGTCATGAAACGTTTGTCTACGGTGTATATGCCGGGACATAAAATCACCATGTTGCCGGAAGTGGCCATCCGGCCGTTCAGCCTGGATGCCGGTGAAACCAAGCCAGCCTTGTCCTTGTACCTGGAAGTGGCGGCGGATTTCACCATCGTCAGCCAGCGCAGCTGCCTGGAGCGTGTGCGTATCGCTGACAATCTGCGCCACGATACACTGGAACCCTACTTCAACGAAACCGTACTGGAGCAGGACAGCGGTCATCCCTTATGGGCGCCACTGGTGCTCCTGTTCCGCTTTGCCGAAAGCCTGGAAAAGGCGCGTGGCAAATATGACCCGACCCGGCCACAACCGGTGGACTATAATTTTTATGTCACCGAAGGCATTGTCAGCATTGTCAACCGCCAGCGTGGCTCTCCCATGGACAAACTGGTGGCTGAGCTCATGATAGCTGCCAATAGCCAGTGGGGATTATTGCTGGCTGAGCACGGCGTGCCTGGCATCTACCGTGCACAGAACGGCGGCAAGGTATATATGACCACCAAGGCTGAGGCTCACCAGGGCCTGGGCGTCGCACAATATGCCTGGTGTACGTCGCCACTGCGCCGTGCGGTGGATTTGATTAACCAGCGGCAAATTATCAGTGTACTGACATTGCAACCACCGGTTTACGCTGCGAATGGCGATGAAATTACCGGCCATATGCGCCAGTTTGACCTGACTTATAATGCCTATAACGAGTTCCAGACCCGCATGGAGCGTTACTGGTGTTTGCAATACCTGATCCAGGAAGATATGGCAGAAGTGGAGGGCACCGTCTGGCGTGAAAACCTGGTGCGCCTGAAAGACCTGCCTTATATGACCAAAGTACATAGCCTGCCAGTACTAAAACCTGGCAGCAGAGTGCAACTGGCCATCCAGCACGTGGATACCTTGCTGATGGAGCTTGATTGCAAGTTCCTGCGCCTGATTGAAGAAACAGGCGAAGAAACTGCGGCTGATGCAGCGGGTGACCCGCCGGTGGCCATGGTGGAAAGTACATAATGTTTAAACTGAATCGTAAAATCCACAAAGCCGTTTCCGATTTCGAAATGGTGGAAGTCACCGAAACCGATGGTGTGCGTTCCATGCACCTGGGTTCGCCCACTATACAGAGCAGTATGAAGGTCAAGGATCCTTATGCGCTGGTGCTGGCGTATTCCTGGGGCATGCTGGGCAGCCTGCTGTTCAAGCCGGCAATCCGCAATACCGTGCTGGTCGGCCTGGGCGGCGGTTCCATTGCCAAATATATCTGGCAATACTGCCCGCAGATTCAGCAAACCGTGATTGAACTGAACCCGCAAGTGATACAAGTGGCGCGCAGCCATTTTTACGTGCCTGACGATGATGAGCGCCTGGCCATCGTTGAAGGTGACGGCATCGCTTATATCCGCCAGCATCCCGGCAGTTGCGATTGGCTGATGATGGATGCGTTCGGCAGCAATGGCCTGCCGCCAGATTTCTGCACGCAGGCATTTTTTGATGAATGTGCCGACGCCTTGCCGCCGGACGGCCTGTTTGCGATTAACCTGTGGGGCTCGGACAAGAAATTCGATATCTATATGCAGCGCATGGAGCAGAGTTTTGAACAGCGCGTACTGATGATGCCGACTGGCAAACCAGGCAATATCATTGTGTTCGGCTTCAAGCCGGAACTGGCTATCCCTGACCTGGCGACCTTACGTAAACGGGCGCAGGAGGCGACACAGACACACCACATTCCCTTCCCGGATTTGATTGACCGCCTGCAGAGCGCCAACCCCAATGATGGTAAAGTTTTCACCCTGGGCAGAGATTAATCCGCCCGATCAGGACATCACCACTTATGCATAACCATTATTTTGTCACTTGCCCGCGCGGCCTGGAAACCCTGCTTGTCGAAGAGCTCAAGCAGAGCGGGGCGCGTGATATCAAACCGACCGACGGCGGTGCCAGCTTCAGCGGTGACTTAGCCGTGTGCTACCACATCAACCTGCATTCACGTGTGGCCACCCGTGTACTGATGCAGGTCGGCAGCGGTAAATACGTTAAAGAAGACGATATTTACCAGGGCGCACTGAAAATCAACTGGCCGAACTGGTTTGATGTCAGGCACAGCATGATGGTCAAGGTGACCGCCGTGCGCAGTCCGCTGAAAAGCCTGGAATTTATCACCTTGCGCGTCAAGGATGCGATTTGCGACAAATTCCGCCAGGTAGTGGGCAGCCGGCCGAATATTGATACGCGTGAACCTGCGGTACGCGTGCACGTGTACCTGACCAGTGACCGTTACCAGCTTTACGTGGATACGTCCGGTAATCCGCTATACCAGCGCGGCAACCGCAAAAACAGCATAGAAGCGCCCTTGCGTGAAAACCTGGCGGCTGGCATCCTGAAGCTGACCGGCTGGCAGCCGGGACAGGTCTTGCTCGACCCCATGTGTGGCAGTGGCACCTTTTTACTGGAAGCAGTGATGATGGCGCTGAATATCGCGCCTGGCCTGAACCGCAATTTTGGTTTCGAAAAACTGAAAAACTTTGAATCCGACACTTTCAGGAAAATCCGCAATGCGGCGGCCAAAGCGATGAAACCAGTCAGTTTCCAGGGCATTTATGGTTCGGATATGGATTTGCGTGCGGTACGGGTGACCAAACAGAATCTGGAAATGGCTGGCTGGCTGGAGGCGGTGCAACTGACACACTGGGAATTCACGCAGGTGGTTCCGCCTGCGGACAGCGGTGTGCTGGTAGCCAACCCCCCTTATGGCGTGCGTATCGGTGAAGATGACACGCTGGCTGAGTTGTATCCGCAGATGGCGGCCACGCTCAAGCAGAAATTCAGTGGCTGGAACACTTATTTCCTGACTAATGATTTACGCATGCCCAAGCTGATGCGCCTGAGCCCGAGCAAAAAAACACCGTTGTTTAATGGCCCGCTGGAGTGCCGCCTGTTTGAAATCAGGATGGTGGCCGGCAGTAACCGTCGCGATAAACCAGCCTCGGCAGCACAGCAGTCACCAAACAGCTAAATAACGATAGGGAACCCCATGCCAGATTCCATTGATGCCTTACGCGCCCGTGTGAACCAGTTTGTCGAGGAGCGTGACTGGGCGCAGTTCCATTCCCCCAAAAACCTGGCTATGGCCATGATCGTGGAAGCGGCTGAAGTGGTCGAGCATTTCCAGTGGATGACTGAGGCGGACAGCCGCCAGCTGGCGGCTGACACCAGGGAACAAGTAGGGCAGGAGCTGGCAGATACTTTTGTCTACCTGATGCGTATCGCCGAAGTGTGCGGGATAGACCTGATTGCGGCGACCAATGCCAAAATTGCCCTCAATGCACAGAAATACCCGGTAGAGAAATGCAAGGGAAGTAACGATAAATATACTAAATATCAATAAGTTAATTTTATTATTTAAAGTATTTTATAGGAAATGAATAATGGCGACGACAATCACTTCCCCAGTGACGGAATTACTGCAACAGCACACTATTGCTTTCCAGGTCATTGAAATTCCCTTAAGCGAAGACAGTAAGCCTATCCGCAACCTGGAAGAACTGTTAAGCGCGCAAGGCCTGGATCCGGCCTCGGTGGTGCGTAGCGTGGTGTTCAAGGGCGAAACCAGCGGCTTTTGCCTGCTGGCTGTCGCGGGTGGCGGCCGTGCTGACTGGGCCTTGTTGCGTGCGCATTTGAATGAGCGTAAATGCCGCATGGCCGACTATGACGAAGTACCTGAAGCAACCGGTTATGTGGTGGGCGCTGTGCCGCCGGTGGCTTTGCCTGCCAGTTTGCGTGTGCTGGTGGATAACAGCGTAGCCGGTTATGAAAACGTGGTGATTGGTAGCGGTGTGCTGGGGTATGCGCTGGCGCTGAAATCGGCCGATTTGCTCAAGTTATTGGCGGACAAGGCGCAGGGCAGCTTCGTCAAGGCCGACAGCTAATCCAGGCGGGCCTGGATTTTTCGTTATCTAATTGCCCAGAATGGTGGTCAGGGAAGTGTTTTTGGCGCTTTCCACCATCACGGCGGCTTTGCCAGGGTTCTGGCTGATGCTTTGTACCCAGTCCTGGCTAGCGCTTTCAAGGCCATCACTGCCCGCGTTGCCTGACAGGCCGAACAGGCTGTTGTTATCATCACTGCTGTCCCCGTTACTGCCGAATAATAACTGCGTATTGCTGAGCTGGATCTGGCGCATCTGTTGCAGCAAACCCTGTGCGGTATAGATTTCGGTGGTATTGCCACCTTCGCCCAGCGTCACTTCGGTGCTGGCAGATGCCGTTTCGTTATTATCATTTGAAACTGGCTTGGTTTCGTTGCTGGTATCAGTGCTGGCGGCGACTGTGCCGGTATCGGCGCCATAAGCCTTGTTCAGGATGGCTGCGATATTGGCCTGGATGGTGGAAAGTGACATATTGGCGTTCCTGGGAATAATGCAGATACCATACGCCTGATGTGGCCCGTGCTATCCTGACAATAAACTTTGGAAAATCGTTTATTTCTCGGCTCACCCCTGTTTGGCCGTGGTCAATTAATGCCACGGGATGGCTCGGCCAGCCCGGATTTATGGTAAGGTTTCAGCCTTGTTAGAATCCATGACTTTTCAGATTTATTCGAGATGACAACTGTCCGCTATTGCATCAATGGCAAACTGGTGAGTGGCATTGCACCTACCAATCGCGGCTTTGCCTATGGCGATGGCGTGTTCCGTACCATGCGCCTGCTGGATGGCGAATTGCAGGATTGGCCGCAGCACTACCAGACGCTGGTGGCCGATTGCAGCAAAATCCAGATTGTGTGTCCTTCTGCCGACTTGCTGATGCAGGATTTCAGGCTCCTGGTCTCATCCGCAGCAGCGGAAGAGGCCGCGTCCGGTATCATCAAAATCATCATTACCCGCGGGGAAGGTGCGCGTGGCTATGCGCCACCGGCCATTTGTGAGCCGACGCGGGTGCTGGTACAAAGCCCGCTTCCGGTTTACCCGGCCGCGATTTACCAACAAGGGGTAGCACTGTATACCTGCCAGACGCGCTTAGCCCAGCAGCCTTTGCTGGCGGGCATCAAGCACTTGAATCGCCTGGAAAATGTACTGGCCCGCGCAGAACTGAAAGATCCGCGCTTTTTCGATGGCTTGCTACGCGATTATGACGGGCATGTGATTGAAGCCGTGAGCGGCAACCTGCTGATACAGAAGGAAAATGTCATCATGACGCCGGCACTGGACCAGTGCGGTGTGGCGGGGGTGATGCGGCAGAAAATCATGGATTGGTACAGGACGCATGGCCAACCGGTGGCGGTGACGGCCATCTCACTGGAGCAGTTGCTGGCGGCAGATGCGGTCGTGATCGCCAACAGCGTGTATGGCGTGTTACAGGTCACGCAGATTGATGACCACGTCATGGCGACCGATCACTGGGCAAAAGAACTCAGGTCACATCTTCATTACATCATTCATTAGGAATTATGCGGTTTATCAAGCAATGTTTGAAATATGTAGCGGCGTTGCTGGGCATCTCCGGACTGGCGCTGGCACTCTGGCTGGTCATTTTCACCATCCGGCCCCTGCCGATGACTGCAGAAACCATAGGCATGCAGATTCCGGCTGGTGCCAGTGTGCGCAGTATTGCCGATCAGCTGGTCACGGCTGGCATATTGCGCGAGCCATACAGTTTCCTGGCGATTGTCAAATTAACCGGTAGCGGCAGCCGCCTGCAGGCCGGAGATTATGCCTTTAATGCGCCCTTGCAGGTGCTGGGCCTGATAGATCTGTTGCAGCATGGCACGTTTGACCAGTTCAAGCTGCAACTGACCGAAGGCAAGACGTTTGCCGATTTACGGCAGAAACTTGCAGAAATGCCGGGCATACGGCATGACACGCTGAATATGTCAGACATGGAGCTGATGCAACTGGTCAGCGGCGAACTGGCGCAACCGGAAGGCTGGTTTTTCCCGGACACTTACTTTATTGATACGCAAAGCAGCGATATTGACCTGTACAAGCGTGCCTACCAGAAAATGCAGCAATACCTGTCTGCCGCCTGGGAAGCCCGCCAGGCTGGCCTGCCTTACCAGACACCTTATGAAGCGCTGATTATGGCATCGATTGTGGAGAAAGAGACCGGTGTGGAGATCGAGCGTCCGCAGATCGCCGGCGTGTTTGTCAACCGTTTGCGCCTGGGCATGCGCCTGCAGACCGACCCCACCGTTATTTATGGCATGGGCAGCCGTTATCATGGCAATATCAGCCGCAGCGACCTGCTCACAGATACGCCGTACAATACCTATACGCGCAGCGGCTTGCCACCCACGCCGATTGCCTTGCCTGGACTGGCATCTATTCAGGCGGCCTTGCATCCGGCCAATACCCGGGCGCTGTATTTTGTGGCGAACGGGCAGGGCAGCCATGTGTTCACCAGCTCGCTGGAAGAACATAATAAAGCTGTGCGCACTTATCAATTGAAAAAGCACTAACCAACTGAAAAAAACACTGGAAAAACCGGGAATAAGAAGTCATGGCAGGGTTGTTTATCACACTGGAAGGCATGGATGGCGCAGGCAAGAGCACGCATATCCCGGCCATTTTGCAGTTGCTGGCGAAGACGGGCCGTGAAGTGGTCGTCACGCGCGAGCCAGGCGGTACGCCGCTGGGCGAAACATTGCGTGAATTGCTGCTGCATGAAGAGATGCATGTGGAAACAGAATCCCTGCTGATGTTTGCCGCGCGCGCCGAGCATTTGCACCAGGTCATCCTGCCGGCATTGCAACGCAATGCTATTGTGGTGTCTGACCGGTTTACCGATGCATCGTATGCCTACCAGTGCGGCGCCCGCGGTTTGCCACTGGACAAGATGCAGGCGCTGGAAACCTGGGTTCAAGGCAGTTTGCAGCCGGACCTGACCCTGCTGTTTGATGTACCGGTAGAGGTCAGCTTGGCACGGCTGGCAGGCGCCCGTACGCCGGATAAATTCGAAGCGCAGGGCGTGGAGTTTTTTGCCAGGTTGCGTACACAATACCTGGCACGTGCGGCGGAATACCCGCAGCGTTTTCGTGTCATAGATTCCCATCGCCCTTTGGATGAAGTGAAGAAATCAGTTGAGGAAATTATTCTATCTTTATGATTAATAATATATATCCTTGGCAAGAGGCTTTGTTCTCGCAGTGGATGCATGCCGGTACAGCGCGCCATCATGCCCTGCTACTCCACGGCAAGGCCGGCATAGGCAAACTGGCATTTGCACAGGCCATGGCGGCCAGCCTGCTGTGCCTGCAACCGCAAGCCAATGCTATGGCGTGCGGAGAGTGCGGGTCCTGCCACTGGTTATCCGAAGGGGCACACCCGGATTTCAGGGAAATCACGCCGGAAGATGACGACAATGCGGATGGCAGCAAGAAAAAAACACGCAAGCGGCAGCAGATACTGATCGACCAGATCCGGGCTTTAAATGATTACCTGGCTTTGACCAGCCATCGTGTCGATGGCATGCGCGTGGTACTGATCCACCCGCTGGAAGCGATGAATGTGGCGGCATCCAATGCCCTGCTGAAGCTGCTGGAAGAGCCACCGCAGCGCACGCAGTTCCTGCTGGTCTCGCACCAGCGGCAGGCCCTGTTGCCGACCATCCTCAGTCGCTGCATGCAGGTGGATATGCCGGTGCCCACACGTGAGCAGGGACTACAATGGCTGCAGGCGCAGTCGGTGACGCAGCCGGAATGGATTTGGCATTACAGTGGCGGTGCGCCGACCTCTGTGCAGCAGGAAGACCTGGACTGGTATGTGTGGTACCAGCAGTGGAGTCCGCACTTGTCACGCGGCAGTGCGATGGATATTGTGGCGGCCGGTCCGGTCCTGCTTAAGCAGGGCATGGAACATGCGATCCAGGTATTGCAGAAATGGTTGCTGGATATATGGCTGGCGCGTCATGCGCAGCCGTTGCGCTATCATCCATCCGAGGCGAACACATTGCAGATGCTGGCGGCAAAACTGGACGTCACCAGGCTGCTGGCATTTCAACAGCAGCTGAATCGTTTTAAAATGACTGCGCAGCATTCGCTGAACCAGGAACTGCAACTGGAACAACTGCTGTTGCAATACAAGAAATTATTCGGCTAGGCCCTAGCGGGTGTTGCCGGACTGTCAGGAGCCCATGCATGAGTGACGCACCACAAACAATCTCTGCCAAGCCTGGTGTGCTATCGCTGGCGATTCGCGAAAAAGCTGCCTTGTTTGCGGCCTATATGCCATTTGTGAAAAATGGTGGCCTGTTTATCCCGACCAGCAAACCGTTCAAGATGGGGGAAGAGGTGTTCATGCTGCTGACCTTGCTGGATGACCCGCACAAGCTCAAGATTGTGGGTAAAGTGATCTGGATCACGCCACAAACAGTCAATAACAAACCACAGGGCATAGGCATACAATTCAGTGACCGCGATGGTGGCGCAGAAGCAAAAAAGCGCATAGAGAACATTCTTGGTGCGGCGCTCAAATCCAGCCGGCCCACCCATACCATTTAGTATTTGATAGACAGGTTTTCATGTTTGTAGATTCACATTGCCATCTTAACTTTCCGGAACTGGCCACCAATATGGACCAGGTACGTGCCAGCATGCAGGCCAATGAGGTCGGGCATGCATTGTGCGTATCGGTGACGCTGGACAAGTTTCCGGAAGTGTTGGCCATTGCCGAGCAATACCCGAATATGTACGCCTCGGTTGGCGTGCATCCGGATTATGAAGACATCCAGGAGCCGACGGTGGCCGGGCTGGTGGCGCTGGCAGATCATCCGCGTGTGGTGGCCATCGGTGAAACCGGCCTGGATTATTTCAGGCTGACTGGTGATTTGAACTGGCAGCGCGAGCGTTTCCGCACCCATATCCGCGCGGCCCGGACAAGCGGCAAACCGCTGATTATCCATACCCGCAATGCTGCGCAGGATACGCTCCGTCTGATGCAGGAAGAGGGCGCGGCCGAGATTGGTGGCGTCATGCACTGCTTTACCGAGAGCTGGGAAGTAGCGCAGGCCGCGATAGAAATGGGGTTTTATATCTCGTTTTCCGGCATCGTGACTTTCAAGAATGCGCAGGCCCTTAAAGAAGTCGCACAGAAAGTCCCGCTGGAGGCCATGCTGATTGAAACGGACTCGCCTTACCTGGCACCTATTCCTTTCCGCGGTAAAACCAATCAGCCGGCGTATGTACGGCATGTGGCCGAAGAAATAGCACGTTTGCGCGAGATTCCGCTGTCGCAAGTGATGGAATCGACCACGCGTAACTTCTTCAGCCTGTTCAAGCACGCGCAGCCATGCAGCTGACGATTTTAGGGGCTGGTTCCAGCGCTGGTACGCCGGCGGTTGGTTGCCGCTGCGCGACTTGCCTGTCCACAGATGCCCGCAATAAACGCAGCCGCTGTTCCAGCATGGTGACGCTGGACGACGGGCAGGTGATCCTGATTGATACTTCCCCCGATTTGCGCCAGCAGGCCTTGCGCGAACACATGCAGCGCGTGGATGCCGTACTGTATACACATACGCATGCCGACCACCTGCATGGTATTGATGATTTACGTGCCTTCTGCCAGCTTAACCGTTGCCAGATTCCGCTCTACAGTTACCCGGAAGCGATTCAGCATATCCGCGAAAAATTTGGCTACACCCTGCGTGAGCCCTGCGATTTCTGGGATTTACCCGTGCTGGCAGCGCATGTGGTCGAGGCGCCATTCGAGGTCTGCGGCCAGACGGTGATTCCGGTGCCGGTCATGCATGGCAAGATACGCATTTATGCCTACCGTATCGGCAACCTGGTGTATATGACCGATGTATCGGAGATTCCCGAGACTTCTTTTGAGTTGCTGCAAGGGGTGGAGGTGCTGCTGATTGATTGCCTGCGCGAAACACCACATCCCACGCACGTCAGCCTGGCGCAGTCGCTGGCGCTGATTGAGCGTATAGCTGCCAAATGCAATGTGCTGATCCACATGACGCATGAGCTGGAGTACCATGCCTTGCAGGCCAGGCTGCCAGCGCATGTGGTGGCCGGCTACGATGGCCTGCAACTACAGGTTTGAGCCAATGCATGCCAGGGCAAACAGGCAGTCAACCGAACAGGCATATAAACAGTTATACTTTCGCCTACAGGCATTATTAAAACATTTGATTTAGGATCAGGAATGATGAAGCTTTACTCACAAATCTCGGCTGCTATTGTTGCATTGGTGATGTTGGCTGGCGCTGCTTCAGCGTTTGCCGGCAAGACGTATACGGAAGACGAGTTTATCAACAACTTCAGCGGCAAGCCCAAGAAGCTGGTTCTGGAAAAACTGGGCGAGCCTGCCAGGAAACAGCAGTCTGTCAAACCCAGCAATGCCGATAACATGGTTCCTGGTGGAGCCAGGCAGGAGCAGAACTCCAAGCCGGTACAGGTGGAAATGTGGTACTACAAAAACCTGGTGAAATATGATGACAAGCACACGTACAAGGAAACAGAAGTAACGTTTGTAAACGACAAGGTGATGAATATCGGTTATTTCAATAACCGTTAATGCCGGGAATATGACGAAAAAAGCTGTGTCGAGAGACACAGCTTTTTTTATTGGCTATACGCCAGTTGGTAGCGCCGGGCCGTTTAACCAGCTAATAAGTGCCGCCCAGCGCGACCATCAAGGCCACACTGGCATTCAGGCGCCTCCCCATGATGGAAAGCAGGTTACGTTCTGCACTCAGCAGGGCTGACTGCACAATCACCACGTTCTGGTATTCACTGATGCCGGCCCGGTAGCGATTCTCAGTCTGTTCCACCGCTTCCCTGGCAAATTTAACCGCGATTTCCTGTTCCGTGGCTTCTGCCGCCAGGATACGTAACAGTGCCAGGTTATCTTCCACTTCACGCACGCCATTAATCACCGTTTGCTTGTAGGTGGAAACCGCTGCGTCATAGCGCGCGATGGCCGCATCTGTCTGTGATTTGCGCAGCTGGTTATCAAAAATTGGTCCCGCCAGGGCTGGTCCTATGGACCATACCCGGCTAGGCAGGGAAAGCAGATCACTCACTGTGCTATTGCTGTAACCTAATCCGGCGCCCAGTGTCAGGGTAGGGAAAAGCGCTGCCCGCGCAATGCCGATTTGCGCATTGGCGACGGCAACACGGCGTTCTGCCGCTGCAATATCAGGCCTGCGCTCCAGCAGTGATGCTGGCAGGCTGGCGTTGGCAATGGGCAGCGTGATGCCGGTGGTTTTGGGATAAGCACTATCGGGGATGGAAAACTCTGCCGGTGTTTTGCCCAGCAGCACGGCAATGGCATGTTCCAGTTGTGCCCTTGAAGCGGTGATGTCAATGGCTTGCGCGCGCGTATTGCGTAACTGGGTTTCGGCCTGGGCAATTTCAGTACGTGATGCCAGGCCGACATTGTAGCGGTTGGTGGTCAGTGTCAGCGAACGTTCAAAATTCTGCGCCGTGTTATCCAGCAACAGTTTTTGTGAGTCCAGGATGCGTAACTGGAAATAGGTTTGTGCCAGTACAGACTGCACGGACAGCCTGGCATCATTCAGGTCGGCTGCAGTGGCTTCTGCATTGGCTTCGCCGGAGGCAATACTGTTGCGGATACGGCCCCAGAGGTCTATTTCCCAGCTGGCATTGAGCCCTAATGCATATTCGGTATCGGCACTGTCGCGGCCACTTTTTGCACGGGTGATGGAAGATTGACCATTCACCGCTGGCAGTAATGGGGCACGGCTGGCCCTAGCCAGCGCTACCCCCTGGCGATAATTGGCTTCAGCAATCTGGATGGTGAAGTTGGCCTGATTCACTTCCTCCAGCAGGGAGGTTAACAGCGGATCCTGGTAACGTTGCCACCAGCGCCCGGAAATCTCCGGCGTTCCTGGCGTGGCGGTTTTCCAGCCGGCAAATTGCTCGGCTTCCTTGAAGTGATCCGGCAGGGCCATGGATGGGCGGGTATAGGCCTCCCAGACGCTGCAACTGCTGAGCAGCAGGCTGGCGGTGATCAGGCTTAGCGGTTTAATCATGCTCATACGTGTGTGGTTTTGCGTGTAATGTCAAAGACAGGCGGCGCAGCCAGTGGTGGCTGCGCTGGCTGAGTTTATCCAGGTAAATATAAACCACCGGCGTGGTAAACAGGGTGAGTATCTGGCCGAGTAGCAGGCCGCCGACAATGGAAACACCCAACGGCTGCCGGATTTCTGCACCGTCACCTACGCCAAACAGCAGGGGAGTGGCACCCAGCACCGCGGCAAACGTGGTCATCAGGATAGGGCGGAAACGCTGCAAACAGGCTTCTACAATGGCCTGTTCCGGCACCAGGCCCTGGGTTTGTTCAATATAGCGCGCGGCATCAATCATCATGATGGCATTTTTCATGACAATACCGATCAGCAGAATGATGCCTATCATGGCGATGATGGAGAGTTCGCTACCAAACCAGATCAGCGCCAGCAAGGCGCCTATCCCGGCAGAAGGCAGGGTGGACAGGATGGTCAGCGGATGGATCAGGCTTTCATACAGCATGCCCAGCACGATATAAATGGTAATCAGTGCGGTCAGGATCAGCCAGGGCTGACTATTCATGGAATCCTGGAATGCCTTGGCTTTGCCGGCAAAGGTGCCGTGGATGGTGGCGGGTGGATCCAGCGTGGCAAAAGCAGTTTCGATGGCCTGGCTGGCCGCTTCCAGCGATACGCCTTGCGCCAGGTTAAATGAAACGGTTGCGGCGGCAAATTGCCCCTGGTGGTTGACGGAAAGCGGCGTATTTTGCAATTCCCAATGGGAAAAACTGGCCAGCGGGATACGTTGGCTATTGCTGCCGGTGACATACACTTGTGCCAGTGATTCCGGGCCTTCGGCAAAACGCGCAGCTACACTCAACACCACATAATACTGGTTGAGTGGTTCATAAATGGTCGACACCGTGCGTTGGCCGAACGCGTCATTAAGCGCAGTATCAATCTGGCGCTGGGTGATGCCAAAACGGGTCGCCGCGGCGCGGTCTACAATCAGGTTGACCTGCAGCCCCTTGTCCTGCGCATCGGTGCTGACATCGGTGAGCTGCGGTAACCGGGACATCGCCTCGCGCAGTTTGGGCGAGAAACTGCGCAAGTCCTCGACACTGGTAGACAGCATGGTGTACTGGAATTCGGCCGAGCTGGCCCGCAGTCCCATATTAAATTCCTGCTGGGGGCGCAGGCGCAGGGATGCGCCGGCCACTTTATCCAGTTTGGGCCGCAGTCTATCCACAATTTCCTGCGCCGAGGCCTGGCGTTCAGCGCGTGGTTTCAGGCGGGCATTCATCATCCCTGTATTCGACTGGCCACCACCGAAGCCGCCGGTATATTCATAATAGGTTTCAATGTCGGGATCCCGGGCAATAATCCGCATGAACTGGTCCACTTTGGTGCGCATGGCCCAGAAAGACATATTCTGGTCGCCCTCAAAATTGCCTTGCAGGCGGCCGGTATCCTGTAGCGGGAAAAAACCTTTGGGGACGATGGAATATAAATAAACATTACAGCCAATCGCCGCCAGGAACAGCAACAACACGACAAAGCGATGGCGCAGGGCAATGTGCAGCACAGTGCGGTAATGCTGTTGCGGCCAGGCAAAGCCGCGTGCCAGCCAGGCGGTCAGGCCTGCCGGTGGCTGGTAAGCCTTGAGCAGGCGGGAAGATAGCATGGGCGTCAGCGTCAGCGTGATGAACAATGAAATCATCACGGCACTGGCCAGCGTGATGGAAAACTCGCTGAACATGCGGCCGACCACACCATCCATGAACAGCAGCGGAATAAATACCGCCACCAGCGACACGCTCATGGCAATCACCGTAAACGAGACTTCGCGCATGGCTTGCAATGCCGCGGCTAGCGGCGCCAGGCCTTCTTCAATATGGCGGGTGGTGTTTTCCACAATCACAATGGCATCATCCACCACAAAACCGGTGGAAATGATCAGGGCCATCAGGGTCAGGTTGTTCAGGCTGAATCCGCACAGGTAAATGACCGCCAGGGTGCCCAGGAGCGATACCGGGATGGCAATGCTGGGAATCAGGGCAGCACGACCGCTGCGCAGGAAAATATAAGTGACCAGGATGACCAGGCCTATGGAAATGAGCAGAGTGTGTTGTACCTCTTGCAGCGATTTCCTGACAATGGTGCTCCTGTCGATCAGCACCTCCATCTCGATGCCGGGCGGCAATAGCGGCTTCAGTTGGGGTAATAAGGCCTTGATGCCATCGACGGTGGCCACGATATTCGCGCCGGGAATATTGTTGACCGAAATGACCACGCCGGGCTTGCCATTGACGGTCCCCATGCTGCGCAGCTCCTGGACAGAGTCCTTGACTTCCGCAAGATCGTGCAGACGGACAGGTGCGCCATTGCGCCAGGCGACTATCAGGTCTTTAAAGTCCACCGCGCGCGTGCCGGTGTCGTTGACATCGATCTGCCAGCGTTTCTGCGGGCTTTCAATAAAGCCTTTGGGCAGGTGCGCGTTGGTGTTGGCGATCACGCTGCGGATTTGCTCCATGGTCACATTGTACTGGTTGGCAATGGTCGGGTTGACTTCTACCCTGACCGAGCGCAGTGAACTGCCATTGACATTGACCTGGCCGACGCCATCCACCTGCGCGATGCGCTGGCCCAGCAGGGTGAATGCCACGTCATACAACTCCAGCTGGCTGTAGCGGCTGGAGGTCAACGCAATATGCATGATCATGGTCGGCCCGGTTTTGCGCCAGGTCGGGTTGCTCTGCATGCCGGACGGCAATAAGGGAATGGCGGCATTGATGGCTGCCTGTACATCGCGGGCAGCACTGTCTGCATTGCGGTTCAGGTCGAATTGCAGGCTGATGCGTGTTTGTCCCTTGCTGCTGTTGGAGGTCATTTCATTGACGCCGGCAATGGTGCCCAGCGAGCGTTCCAGCGGCGCGGCCACCGACGAGGCCATGGTTTCGGCACTGGCCCCCGGCAAGCGGGCGTTGACATCAATGCTGGGCATTTCCACTTGCGGCAGGGAAGCAATCGGCAGGCCGAAATATGCACCTATACCCATCAGTGCAATCGCCAGCGCCAGCAGTGAAGTTGCTACCGGACGGCTGATGAAAACGGTATACCAGGCCATCAGTGCAGGGCCTCCGGGCTGGCGGGCGCGGGTTGCCAGCGGCGTGCCAGCTTGTCAAAGGCCAGGTAAATTACAGGCGTGGTAAACAGTGTCAGTAACTGGCTGACCAGTAAACCGCCTATCATAGCAATGCCCAGCGGCGCACGCAATTCCGAGCCGGGCCCATCGCCGGTGACCAGCGGGATGGCACTCAGCAGTGCAGCCAGCGTGGTCATCAGGATAGGGCGGAAACGCAACAGGCAGGCCTGGTAAATGGCTTCCTGTGCTGGCATGCCGCGCGTTCTTTCCGCTTCCAGCGCAAAGTCGATCATCATGATGGCATTTTTCTGCACAATACCTATCAGCAGGATTACGCCGATAATGGCAATCACACTGAGCGGATGCTGGGTCAGCATCAGGCCCAGCAAGGCGCCTATGCCGGCAGAGGGCAGGGTGGACAGGATGGTCAGCGGGTGGATATAGCTTTCATACAGGATACCCAGCACGATATACATGGTGAGCACGGCTGCAATCATTAAAAACAGCTCGTTACTGAGGGCCGATTCAAATGCGGAAGCCGCGCCCTGGAAGCGTGTGATCACGGTAGGTGGCACATCCAGTGTCTGCTGGATACGGTCGATGGCGCTGACGGCATCGCCCAGCGCATAGCCAGGCGCCAGGTTGAAACCGATTTCTACAGAAGGCAACTGGTCCTCGCGGTGTACCACCAGTGAGGCGGGTTTTTCCGTGATGGTGGCAATGGTGGCCAGCGGTACCTGCTTGCCATTGCTGCTGCTGACATACACCTGTTGCAGGGCGGCAAGGCCGGGTGTTTGCGACAATTGTGCTTCCAGGATGACGCGATACTGGTTGGCCTGGGTGAATATGGTGGAAATCATGCGCTGGCCAAATGCACTGTATAAGGCATTATCGACATCGGCCATGGTAATGCCCAGGCGGCCGGCATTGTCGCGGTCGACTTCAATGGCCGCACGCAAGCCGTCATCATGCTGGTTGCTGACCACATCAGTGAGTTGTGGCAAGTCACGCATTTTTTCCAGGAACACCGGTAACAGTTCATCCAGCGCGGCGAGGTCGGTACCGGTCAGTAAATACTGGTATTGCGTGCTGCTGATGCGGTCTGACAAGGTCAGGTCCTGTACCGGTTGCATATACAGCCGGATGTCTGCACTGCCTGCCAGCGTGCGTTGCAGGCGTGCAATGACGGCTTCAGCCGTGATGGCACGCTGCGGGTAAGGCTTCAGGTTCACCAGCAGGCGGCCGCTATTATGCGTGGTGTTGACGCCGTCGACACCCGCGATGGATGACACGCTGGCGACATCTGGGTCGCGCAGTATCTTATGCACCACTTTCTGCTGTGCCGCACTCACTTGCTGGAAAGAGGCTGCGCCGGAAGCTTCGGTCATCACCTGTATCAGGCCGGTATCCTGCACCGGAAACAGGCTTTTGGGAATCACCACGGTGAGGAATACCGTCAGTGCCAGTGATCCGGCGGCAATCAGTAACACCAGTGGCTGGTGTTTTAATGCCACGGCCAGCCCCTGGCTATATAGTTGCACAACACGATCCATCAGGCTGGTTTTTTTGGCATTTGGTGGCGGCTCGGTATGCGGTTTCAGCAACCTGGCGCACAACATGGGTGTCAGGGTCAGTGAGATGAAGGCCGAAATCAGGATGGCCACCGCCAGGGTCACGGCAAATTCACGAAACAGTCTGCCGATCACATCGCCCATAAATAGCAGCGGGATCAGGACCGCAATCAGCGAAAAGGTCAGCGAGATAATGGTGAAGCCAATCTGGCGCGCGCCTTTCAGTGCCGCATTCATGGGTGTTTCGCCTTCCTCGATATGGCGGGCGATATTTTCGATCATAACAATGGCATCATCCACCACAAAGCCGGTGGCAATGGTCAGGGCCATCAAGGTCAGGTTGTTGATGCTGAAGCCGGCGGCATACATGATGCTGAAAGTGCCCACCAGCGAGAGCGGCACCGTCAGGCTGGGGATAATGGTACCGGCTGCCGTGCGCAGGAACAGGAAAATCACCATCACCACCAGCGCGATGGCCAGCATCATTTCAAACTGTACATCTTCCAGGGCGCTGCGTATGGTGTGGGTGCGGTTGGTCAATTCGGTCACAGTCACGTCTGCCGGTAGCCCTGCGGTCAGGGAAGGCAGGCGGTTATGGATCTGCTCGACGACTTCGATCACATTGGCGCCAGGCTGGCGCTTGATATTGACCAGGATGGCCGGGCTACGGTTGGCCCACGCCGCCAGGTATTTGTCTTCCTGTGCTTCCCTGACTTCGGCAATGTCGCGCAGGCGTACCGGGTGATCGGCAACATTGGCAATAATCAGGTCGCGGTACTCTTCAGGCGAGCTGAGCTGGCTGTTGGCTTCCAGTTCATAAGCCAGCAAGGGGCCGTCGATATTGCCTTTTGCCTGGTTGGAGTTGGCATTGTCGATCACGGTGCGGAGATCATCAAAACCCAGGCCGTAGGCCGCCAGCGCTGCCGGGTTGACCTGGATGCGGATAGCCGGTTTCTGGCCACCATCGACACTGACCTGGCCGACGCCATTGACCTGGGCTATCTTCTGCGCCATATGCGTATCCACCAGGTCCCTCAGTTTGGGCAAGGCCAGCGTCGATGAAGTCACTGCGAGGGTCAGGACTGGCGCATCTGCCGGGTTGACCTTATTGTAGATGGGCGGCGAGGGCAGGTCGGCCGGCAGGAAACTGCTGGCGGCATTAATGGCGGCCTGTACCGATTGCACCGCCACATCCAGGCTGTTTTTCAGCGTGAATTGCAGCGTAATCACGGACACGCCGCCGGAACTGGCCGAAGACATATGCGCCAGCCCTGACATGGAACCAAACTGACGCTCCAGCGGGGAAGAGACATTCATGGCCATGACTTCGGCGCTGGCCCCCGGATACAGCGTCACTACCTGGATCGTGGGGTAATCGACTTGCGGTAAAGCAGCTTTTGGTAACAGTGTATATGCCAGGATACCAGCCAGGAAAATTGCAATCATCAGTAGCGAAGTCGCTACCGGACGCATAATGAAAATGCGCGAAGGATTCATGACAACGAATGTAGCCTCAATTATTCAGCCGCAGCACGGCGATGCTGGCGGCCTGACGGCTGGTTTGCCGATGTATGCGCTGTTGTTTCTTTCTCTGCGCCAGCATCTGCCCCTGAACCTCGTGATGGGTCCTTGACGGTGACTTTGGCATGGTCTTTCAATTTGTCCGTACCACCGCTGACCACTCGCGCCCCGGCATTCAGCCCTTGCGAGATGGCAGCGCGCTCGCCATCACTATAAGCGACCGTAACTGGCTGCAAGGTCACTTCGTCTCCCTTGTCACTGCTGTTAATCAGGTAGACAAAGGCACCCTGGGCGCCATGTTGCACGGCATTCACCGGGATCACACTGGCATCCCGCAGGGTGTCGCTGTGTAACCTGACATTGACAAACTGGTTGGGGAACAACTGGTTATCCTGGTTGGAAAATTCAGCCTTGAGCCTGATAGTGCCGGAGGTCGTATCAATCTGGTTATCAATACTGGCCAGCACGCCTGTGGATAGTAATCTGGTATTCGATTTATCCCAGGCTTCCACCGTGAGTTTGCGTGCGTTGCCGTCATTCTGTGAGTGCTTGATCAGGCTGGCGATTTTGTCTTCCGGCAAGGTGAATACCACGTGGATAGGATGCACGGCATTGATGATGGCAATCGGGTTGGCGCTTGTGATGTTATTGCCGGAATCCACCTGGCGCAAGCCGATACGACCACTAATGGGCGCTGTCACATTGGTGAAGGCCAGTTGCAGTTTGGCACTTTCCAGTGATGCGTGGTCCGCCTGCACAGTACCCTGGTATTGCTGTACCAGTGAGGCCTGGGAGTCCACTTGCTGCGAAGCGATGGAATCCTGGGATTGCAAGGTTTTAAATCGTTCCAGGTCAATCTGGCTGTTTTTCAGCAAGGCCTGGTTACGCGCTGCCTGCCCCTGGATCTGGCCCAGTGCCGTTTCAAACGGGCGCGGGTCAATTTTGGCCAGTAACTGCCCCTGTTTCACCAGTTGGCCCTCCTGGAACAGCACCTGTATCAGCTGCCCGTCAATACGGCTGGTCACGGTGACCACTGCCGAAGGTGTCGCAGTGCCCAGTGCCGTGTAGATCACCGGAATGTCCGCTTTGGTGACTTGAGCGGCCAATACCGGTACGGCCTTGTCACCATGAGGGCCGCCCGCACCGGCATGACCATATTTTCTGCCTGTGCCCGACTGTTCCGGAATTGCCTCTGTTTGAGCTTCAGTATCGCCTGGATGTATCTTTCCCCAGAGCCATATTCCGCTAACGATTACGAACACAGCAATTGAGATATTAATGAGTAGTTTTTTAAAAGGCATCAAATTACACAGTCAGTTAATCATCTAATGCTAAGGTTTATTTTAGCGGCATCTATTATGTTGCCAGACAGGCAAAAAATCTTCACTATTTGATGAAATAGTCTTGGTATTCCCCGTCTGTCACTGGCTGCATGCGGTTAGCAGAAAGCATGCCATTTCTGGGGCACCGGCCAAAGCATTCTTGAGGGAACTTCCTTTATACTCCGTCATGCTATGTTTTATCTGAGCTTCATTCAAAGCTTTAAGTTGTATCTGTTCAGATACAAACTTCGAGATTTGCTGTAATAAAGAATATGTACTGCACGCTAAGCAACACTAAATGCTGCCTGCTATGCAGCGATAGCAACATTAAAATTCTAATTGATTGATTTCTAATAAACAAATAAATGGCATTTAATTTGCTATTGATGTATTGCATATATCACTTAGGAAATTGAAATGCCAAAAATTATTGGAATATCAGGAAATATCACGACCCCATCCAGAACGCTTTCATTAGTAAATGCTGTTGTCACAAGAGCGAGCCAAAAGTTTCATAGCCCTGGCGATGTGATTGATATTGCTCAGATCGCTGAAGATTTGGGGCCTACAGTATCATTTAATAATTTTCCCGCCAGTTTGACGCAAGTATATGAGAAACTGCATCAATCCGATTTGATTGTAATCGGCACCCCCATCTATAAAGCCTCTTATACCGGCTTGCTTAAACACTTTTTTGACTTAATCGACCCCAAGAAACTGACGGGAAAAGTGGCTATATTGGTGGCTACAGGTGGCAGCGATCATCATGCACTAGTGTTGGAATCCCACCTGCGGAGCCTGGCGAGCTTTTTTGGCATTTATACTATTCCTACTACTATCTACGCCAAAGATATTGAGTTCAAGGATTATCAATTGGAAAGTCCGTTAATCGAGCAACGGATTGATCAGGCGTTAGAGCAGGCAAGTGTATTAATCAAACAGCATTTAGCTGAGGCGTTGGTCGCATAATCAATATGCATAAAAAGGGCCATCGGCCCCTTTTATGCAATGAGGTTTAGTTCTTTAAGCCTGGCACGCAAGATATTTCTGCTAATGCCTAATAGTTTAGCTGTATGCACCTGGTTATTCTTGCTATGTTCATAAGCTTTTCTGACAGTAGACCCATTAATCAGCTCATACAGGTTATCAGGGGCTTGTTCGAATAGTTCTTCAAGTACATTTTCCAATTTGTAGAGCGTACTCTGTTGTTCAAAGCTGATTTTATTGGCAACGATAGAAACATGCCGGTCATCTTCACTGGGTGCATGCTGGGTATTAAGGCTGAGCTTGGGTAAATTCAAGTCCTTTGGCGACAATGTATCTGACGTACTGACCAACACTGCACGATGAATGACATTTTCCAGTTCGCGGATGTTGCCGGGCCATGCATACTCCATTAATAATGAAGTAGTCTCTGGCGACAGCGTGTGTTTTGAGGTATTTAACTTGCTGCGGTAAACATTTAGAAAGTGTTCAACCAGAGGCAGAATATCTCCACGCCGTTCTCTTAAAGGCAGTAAATCAACAGGCACGACTTTGATGCGATAGTATAAATCCTCTCTAAATCTGCCAGCTTTGACTGCTTCTTCCAGATTGACGTTGGTCGCTGCAATCAGCCTCACATCAATGGGAACCGGTTTTCTGGAACCGACGCGCACTACTTCCCGTTCCTGTAATACTCTAAGCAGTTTCACCTGCGTGGACTGCGGTAAATCACCGATCTCATCTAAAAACAACGTGCCACCATTCGCTGTTTCAAACCAGCCGATTTTTGAAGTATTGGCTCCGGTAAAAGCGCCTTTTTCATACCCAAATAACTCACTTTCAACCAGCGTTTCCGAGAATGCCCCGCAGTTGATTGCCTGAAAAGGCCCATTTCGCCTGTTGCTTAACGAGTGGATGTGTCTCGCAATTAACTCTTTACCCGTCCCAGTTTCACCAATAATTAATGCTGTCGCATCGCTGGTGGCAATTCTTTCGATTAAAGAAAGCAGGTTTTGCGATTTCGGGTCGCTGAAGACCAGTGCGCTTGCACGAACAGACAAGCTGACAGCGGACGGGTTTGGGTGAGTAATCACATGATCAACACGTTCTGTGTATGAATCACGGATATCCCAGCGTTGTGCGCTCATTTTTGACTCCCTCACTTAACAGGCGAGTCAATATATTATATTTATCATTAATAAGTCAAAGTTCTATAAATTATATTTATATTCCATATTGTTATAAATATGATAGCGATGGTTGCCAGTTAGATATTCAACATTTCACTGACTCAATTTAAACACCTGCTGCATCCGCAACATGATTTCAACCCTTAATGATGAAACGAAAAATAGTTAAACATATGATTTTAAAGGGTAATTTTAAATTTAATAAAGTGGCACATTCTTTGCCACCATCAGGGATGAAATTCCGAATGAAAAAAGAAAGGGTTGGGAAATGACAGTCGTAACAGTGAATACAGAGCTGGATCTGGATCGTTACATTGAAGAAACCGTTGCCGAGGCCAAACTGGCATTCGAGGTGTTCCGGGAAACTGGCACCATTACTGCCAATGGTACGGTTGGCTTTGTGCACAGGGTGCCTAGCCAGGAGAAGTTGATTATCGTGAACGACCCGGGCCCATTTAATAAAAATAAACCGATTGAAGCATTAGTCGCTGATTTTGATGGCGTTGTCTATGCAGGCAAGGGCAACGGTGCAGCAGTTAATCGCTATTTGAAGTTATTCCAGGCGCATCCTGACGTCACCACCATTTCGCATGTCCACTCCGTTTACCTGGGGGCATGGGCACAAACACATCGCACGTTACCTATCCGTTATGTGCCTGTCCAGCGCTTTCAATTGATTAAGGAATTGCCTATCTATATTGACCGCCGCCAGCAGGAAGTTGATTTCATCCTGGATCAGATTGCCATCAATCCTCACAATACTGCCATCCTCGAAGCCAATGGTGGCTCCACGGTCTGGGGTAAACAAGGTGTACGTAAATTAGCCGAGTTTATTTTATTGCTTGAAGAAGGTGCCAAATTACAGACACTTGCAGAAGCGCTGGGTGGTTCAAGAGAGTACGGTCCCGGGGTGCTGAAACAGCAATGGAAAATGGCCAAACTATACGACCAGGCGAAAGAAGAAGGGCTGCTGCGTCCTTCCGACCTGTAACAGCAAGGGAAAAATTGTGACTACCACCCAACAAAATATTGATCAAATCTGGTTCACGCGCTGCCCGGTACCGACTGCAACCGGGCTGGCTTATAAATTAGGCTGGCTGACCGATGAATTTGCGCGTGACAATATCAGGATAGCGACCTTGCAAGAGGCGCCAAAAGAATTATCAAAACACCATTACGATCATGAGTTAAACAGCCTGATCCGTGAAGGCGGCAATTTGCTGGCCCTGGCAGCCAGGGCCCAGGGTGCACCAACCAGATTGATCGGGTTGACCTGGATTGATGAGTGGCAGGCCATTCTGGTCAGGCCGGACAGCGGCATCAGCAAGCCTGAGCATTTGAAAGGTTTGCGTCTTGCCTTGCCGGCATTTATTGATCACCCCATCCCCAGCCATGTGCGCGGCAGCAGTATTGCACGTGGCATGAGTCTGCACGGTTACAAGGGAGCACTTAAGATTGCCGGATTGACGCTGGATGATGTCACCCTGGTTGAAGTGGCTTCCGGCCGCGGTAACCGTAACGGGCTGGGTGAGTTATGGGCTGGCCTGGATGCCCTGATCGCCGGGCATGTGGATGCCGTCTACGTGAAAGGTGCCTCCGCCGTGGATGCCGCAAAACGGGTAGGTGCTGTTGTCGGCATTGACCTGGATAGCTTTCCGGATTTATCTACACGCGTGAACAACGGTACACCCAGGCCGATTACTGTCCATGAGGACCTATTGGAAAATCATTTTGACCTGGTCGTCAGGTTTTTATACCAGACCCTGCGGGCAGCGGACTGGGCCAAAAATAACCTTAAAGGCGTGCGCGACATTCTTGAATCGGAGACGCGTTCCGGTGAAGAGGGCGTGGCCACGGCCTATGGTGAGGAATTCCATTTGCACCTGGCCCCGGATTTATCCAGAGAGCGTATCGAATTGTTCAGGCAGCAAAAGCAGTTCATGTTAGTACATGGGCTCCTGGACAAGGATTTTGACCTGGATGCATGGGTGGATGACAGGCCGTTGCGTGAAGCAGGGCAGTTATTGCATCAATATGCAGCTGTCGCTTGACCCTTTGGGTGTCTGGAATCGTTGCAAATAAGTCATCACGGGATGAACGTGATGGCTTGCAGTTTATAGGAGTAAGCATGATTAAGTTTTTACAATATGGTTTTTCAATATCGGTACTGGCGTTCTTCTTTGGCACAACCGATGCTTATAGTATGGAAAACGAACCGAAAGTCGTCCGTATTGCAACCGTTGCATATAACGTCAACGGTAAAACCCGCTACTTGGGCAGTACGGAATTAGTCACAGAAACCGGTTTGGATGCCGAGCTGGCAAAGCGGGGGGTAAAAGTCGAGTGGGTGCCTGCAGCCACCGCCATGGTCGGGCCGATTATCAACGAAGCGTTTGCCAATAAAACCATCGATTTTGCCGCCTATGGTGATCTGCCACCGATTATCCTCAATGGCTCCAAACCACGGGTGCAGCTCGTAGCGCCCTGGGGACGCAGTGGCAATTCGTATCTTGTTGTCCCGGCAAATTCCACTGCAAAAAATATTGCAGACCTCAAGGGGAAACGCATTGCCTTGCACCGGGGACGGCCATGGGAAATCGCGTTTGCCAACCTGGTGCAAAAAAACGGCTTCAAACTCACTGATTTTAAAATTGTGAATGTGAATCCACAAGTCGGCGCAGCTGCACTGGCCAGTGGTTCCGTGGATGCTTTTTATTCCCTGAGTGACGCTTATAACCTGGTGGATAAAAAGGTGGGCAAGATCATCTGGTCGACTAAAAACGCTCCGCCGGACTGGAAACTGATGGGAGGCTTGTGGGCACGCAATGATTTTGTGCAGCAATACCCGGAATTAACCCAGGCAATTGTCACTTCGTTTATCAAGGCCAACCACTGGGCTGCGCAAGAAGCACATAAGGAAACTTACTTGAAAGAATATGCAAGCGTGGTGCAGCCCGAGAGTGTGGCCAGGCGTGATTATGAAGAGGATAGTGTCAGCTGGCGTGACCGTTGGTCCCCCCTGTACGACCAGGCCCTGATTGATCACTATAAACGGGCTGCAGCCTATGCACGTGAGTCAGGGCTGATCCGCAATGAGATCAACATCAACCAGCTCTTGAATGCGAGCTTTGTCGACAAAGCTTTAAAAGAGTTGAAACTGGAAACCTTCTGGGCGCCATCCCAGATTGCATCAAAACAATAATATTCTTGCTTCCGGGCAATTTCACTATTAACAGATGGATACCTTCCATCTGTTTTTTTATGTCTGTTGCTATAACAGCACCAGCGATCACTCAAATGATTGATATACAACATTCTTAACTGTCCATATTTAACAAGATATTCATAGTTATCTGTTTTTAAAGGGAAATTTAATTATCTCAAACTTGGCATAGGGCTTGCCTATATAGAACTATTGTTTTGTACAGGAAGAGTCATGGGTCGTACCAAAGCCGCTTTAAATTACCTGGATCAGGAAAGTATCAGCGATCTTGATCATGCTACAGCACCCGTTGCGCAATTAAATGGCGTAAGCCATCTGGCCTTGGCTAGTACAACCACAGTGCTTGATGTGGGTGGTGTTTCCAAGACTTTTCAGTTAAATGGCAAGCCCTTGAATGTACTTTCCGACTTTTCCCTGCAAGTTGTGAAGGGGGAGTTCATTTCTATCGTTGGCAGCAGCGGTTGCGGTAAATCTACATTATTGAGATTGATTGCCGGGCTGGATACGGTGTATGACGGCAGCATTGCCTGGTTGAGCTCAACAGTGGTGGGGCCTTCGCTTGATCGCGGCCTGATATTTCAGGAGCACCGCCTGTTCCCCTGGTTGACTGTCAGGGAAAACGTCGCGCTGGCGCTGGAATCTTCCGGTTTAACGCCGGATGAAGTGAAAACGAGGGTGACCCACCAGATTGAGCTGGTTGGGTTGAGCGGCTTTGCAAATGCATACCCTCATCAGATTTCGGGTGGCATGTCACAACGCGTGGCGATTGCAAGGGCGCTGGTGCTTAAACCCAGGTTGTTATTGCTGGATGAACCGTTCGGGGCATTGGATGCGTTGACCAGGCTCAAAATGCAGCAGGAGTTGCAACGCTTGTGGGAAACCGAAGGCACGACCTCCATTCTGGTCACACATGATGTCGAGGAAGCTGTGTTCCTGGGGGACCGCGTGGTGGTCATGGAGGCGAATCCAGGGCGTATCAAGCGTGTGGTGGAGGTAGATTTGCCTAGGCCGCGGCACCGCACTTCAGCCGAGTTTCAACGTATTAAGGATGATGTCCTAAGTGACTTCATCGAGATTAGTTAGAGTCATTAGGAGTTTGTATGTCAACAACGGCACTAAAAACGCCAGCGCAGCATTCCACGATCTGGGATTCCCTGACGGATAAAAGCAAGGCCAGGAAGTTGGTTGCCACCAGCGAGGATTTTGACAAATTATCTGAGCGTGTGGTTAGCAAATTGCATCATGTAGAGCAGATTATCCCACGCAACAAATTGCTGGTACTTATCGCTGTGGTGGTGCTGGCGCATATCCTGGGGCTCACAGGTTTTATCAATGCCTTGAAGCAGCCTGGCATCGTCAAGCCCAAAAAAACCGAAGTCATTGTCGAGTTTGTGAAACCCGAAATTGAACCACCCCCGGTGATTGAACCACCCAAACCATTACCTCCACCGCCGCCCAAGGTGCAGCATGCCGAGCCGCCGCCTAAAGTGGCACCCAAGCCAGCGGCGCTGAAAACGGCACCGGCCGAGCAAAATATTGCGCCAAATGACATGGTAGTGCAGGAAAACACTACCGCCGCCAAAACCACCGGGCCTGTAGTTGCCGATCCGGCACCAGAGCCCGCCCCACCTGCGCCACCGGTGGTGAAAGAAGAGCCATTGGTAGAGGCCAAAGGCGGTGTTGGCCATTTAAACAATCCACCACCGGAATATCCTGAGTTTGCAGCAGATCAAGGCAGTGAAGGCACGGTTATTCTGAGAGTAAAGGTCCTGCCGAACGGCAAACCTGCAGAAGTTAAGGTTAAGAAATCCAGTGGTTTCAGTTTGCTGGATGATGCTGCGGTTGCTGCAGCAAAAAAATGGGCATTTACACCGGCAAAGCGTGGAAATACACCCGTTGAAGGTTGGGCAGTATTCCCGGTTGAGTTCAGGCTGCAGTAATTTTTTAATTTGAAGAGAAGGAAATAACATGTTTAGTTTGGAAACCTATCAAAGTGCATCCCCTGTGGTGCTTGGTGTATTGATTACTTTACTGGTGGCATCTGGTGTCACCTGGACAATTATCCTGGCCAAGTCTTTCCAGGTCTGGCTGATCAGAAAGCAGAACGTCAAATTCAGGGCAGCCTTCTGGGGCGCCAAGAGCCTGCAGGAAGCTGCGACGTTGGAAGGGCATAATGGCCCTGCTTACCGCGTTGCCCAGATCGGCTTTGAAACGCTGAAAGACCTGGATGCCGAATCCGCGGATGACTTGCGTCATAGCGGTGACCGCCAGGAAGTGCTGGAGCGGGCCTTACGCCAGCAAATCCAGAAAGAAAAAGTCTTGCGCGAAGCTGGCCTGGTCGTTTTGGCCAGTATCGGTAGTACCGCGCCGTTTGTCGGCTTGCTGGGCACGGTATGGGGCATCATGCATGCGCTGACTGACATCAGTAAACTGGGCACCGCCAGCCTGGAAGCTGTTGCTGGCCCGATTGGTGAAGCACTGGTCGCCACTGCCATTGGTATTGCCGTAGCGGTCCCTGCCGTGCTGGCTTACAACTTCTTCCTGCGTCGCTTAAAGACAAGTAGTAATAACCTGGATGATTTTGCCGAAGACCTGATTAAAGTTTCCCGCCGCGTGACATTCAGAAAAGCAACCGATGCGACCAGGCCGGGCGAGTTCGTTGCCTCTGGGACGTCTGCAGTGGTGCGTAACCTCAAAGGAGCAACTGCATAATGGCTATTTCAACAAGTGCTGAAGATGATGTACTGAGTGAAATCAATGTCACGCCCCTGGTTGATGTCATGCTGGTACTGCTGGTGGCTTTTATTGTCACCGCGCCATTGATGAACAATGCGATCCAGGTCAACCTGCCCAAGACTGCAGCCACCAAGGCACCTGAGCCGAAAAAACCGGTCACGGTGTCAGTGGATGCGGCGGGCAAGCTGTTTATTGACCGTGAGGAATATCCCCTGGAAAAGATAGAGCCTGCGCTCAAGCAATTGCATGACCATAACCCGGATGTAACTTTGCACCTGAGTTCTGATGAAGCTGTCAATTATGGCAAGGTGGCCAAAGTGATGGCGGCGATAGAACGGGCCGGCATTACGCGGGTGGCGGTGCTGACGCAGGGTGAGTAGCAAGTATAAGGGCAATAATTCATGACACGTGATTGGAAACGATTCCTTCCTTTCCTGATATCACCGCTGCTGTTACTGGTGGTCTGGTGGTGGGCAACTGCAGCCGGCTGGTATTCTGACGATGTGCTGGTCTCGCCGGCTGCGGTGCTGGCGACATTGCAGGAACTGGTAGCTAGTGGCGAGCTGGCGTTGCACCTCAAAACCAGCTTCTTGCGGCTATTGATCGGCTTTGGCACAGGCGCCGTGACTGGCGTGCTGTTTGGTATCTGGATGGCCATTTCACCGCGGGTGGAAGCGTTTGTACTGCCCACGTTCCAGGGGTTGCGTCAGGTACCTACCATCGCCTTGATTCCTATCCTGATTCTGTTACTGGGCGTAGATGAGAGTTTCAAGGTCATTATCGTGGTCAAGGCAGCTTTCCTGACCGTGGCTTTGGCGGCCTATGATGCGACCAAGGGGGTATCCCGCAACTATTTTGAAGTCGCGCGTATTTATCACCTGCCCAAAACGACGCTGTATCGCAAGCTGATTATTCCGGCCATTACGCCACCGGTCTTCACCGGGCTCAGGATCGCCTTTTCACGCTCCTGGACTATCCTGGTCGCGGCGGAATTGCTGGCCGCCGATAGCGGCATCGGCCAAATGATGCAATTAGGGCGCGAAATGTTCCGCCTGGATATAGTCATGGTTGGTGTCGTCATCACCGGCCTGGTTGGTTTTAGCATAGACAAAATCTTTAAGTGGGCCGAGATCCGCCTGATTCCCTGGCAGCCCGCGGTAAAAGCATAGTCATCCATTCACAGCAAATAAGTAGATAGACATCCGCATGCAAAATTCTTTTTATAAATGGATCCCCGACTGGCGTGGCTGGGTATTGCCGATATTAGTTATTCTGGCCTGGGATGCGATGTCGCGCCTGGATGCCAATCATGCTTATGCTTTTGCTTCATTGGGGCAGATCTGGGCGGGCGTGGTTGAGCTCAGTCGCAGTGGCGAGTTGCTGGTCAATGTGCAGGCCAGTGTGCAGCGTGCGCTCACCGGCCTGTTGCTGGGCGCAAGTGCCGGTTTCCTTATTGGCTCACTGGTGGCTGTGTCGCGCACAGCCAATATCCTGATTACGCCGGTTTACCATGCGATCCGCCAGGTGCCTTTATTAGGCCTGGTGCCCTTGTTCGCCTTGTGGTTTGGTAATGGCGATACCTCAAAGCTGATCGTCGTCAGCCTGTCGGCGTTTTACCCGGTGGTGCTATCCACCTTTGAAGGCATGTTGCAGGTGGATAGCAAGTTTCGGGAAGTCGGGCAGGTCTATCGATTGAGCCGCTGGCAAATCTATCGCCGCATCACTTTGCCAGCCGCCTTGCCGCAGGTATTTACCGGCTTTTCACTGGCACTGGCGTTTGCCTGGCTATCCACCATCGGTAGCGAGCTGCTATTCACTGCCGGCGCAGGCCTGGGCAATTTAATGATGAACGCGCAGGAAGCCTCGCGCATGGATATCCTGATTATCGTGACGTTTGTCATTGGTGTGCTGGGGTACCTGATGTCCTTGCTGATCAAGCTGGCGAGTGCCCACCTGTTCAAGTGGCGGCAAGTGGGCTAAGCCAGCTGTTGCCTGCCATCCCAATAAACCTACATAGACTTACCGCTAAACGCTGTACCACTTTGCGGTAAGGTGAATACTAGATAGAAGTTGAATCGATTGACTGAAGCCTCCCTTGAAGAAAAACCTGTATTCACGCAGCCAGGCAAGCGTCGCTGGCCTGCTTTGATGGCATTTAACCTGCGCGATTACCCATTGATGCGCTGCCTGCTGCTATATAGCAGAACACCAGTCAGGTTCTGGATTTGTACCGGCCTGTTTGCGGCAGCGAATGTCATGCTGGCGCTACAGCAAGGGTTGATTGCGCGTGCCATTGATGATGTGCAGCATGGCAAAGCCATCGTGCGCACGGTCACTGGCACCCTGGATAGCGAAGTGGCCTGGCACTGGCTACTGATCATTGTCGGCATTGCGCTGGCGCGTGCTGCAATCTTGTATTTTGTCGGCTGGCTATCACTGGTTATCCAGCAGAACCTGATTGGCCATTTGCGTGAGCGTATCCTGATTCAGGTGCAGCGACTGGACCAAAGCTACCACTGGCAACACGGAGCAGGCGAACTGGTGACGCGTACTACGCGCGATTCTGACAAGCTGCGGGATGCACTCATCAGCTTTTGGCGCCAGGTGGTCGATACCTCACTGGTGGTCAGCGCGGCCATGGGCTTTTTATTCTGGTATCACTTCTGGCTAGGCGTGGTGCCACTGCTGCTGTGTTTGCTGGGCTTTGGCATTTTGCTGTTGCAAACCGAACACCTGGTTAAACTTGATCGGGCGGTGGGCGAAGCCTACGATGCAGTGAACCAGGACCTGACAGAAGGCGTTAACGGCGTACGCGTGATCAAGGCCTTTGCGCTCGAAGACAGCCGTATCAAGCGTTTTGAGCAACAGGTGCAGCGCTTCATGGCGCAGGCGTTTGCTGCCCTGTCGTTTTATACCTCGCGTATCCCTTTGCCGCAGTTTGTGGTCGCCCTGGGGCAAGTGTGGGTGCTGGGTTTTGGCTGTCACCTGGTGTACACACAGGCGCTGAATCTTGGGCAGTTGATTGCCGCCTTGCTGATGGTGAATACGCTGGTTTTCCGCGTAGAGGGGGTCGGTCGGGTGATACAGGTGTTTGCCGATGCCCGCTCGTCGGCAGCGCGTATCTGGGATTTATTGGATGCCGAGCCAGAAATACACTCTGGCACTCAAGCTTTACCAGGGGGGCCTTTATCCCTGCGTTTTGAGCAGGTGTCGGTATTACCGCCAGAAGGAGGTAATCCGGTACTCAGCGATTGCACGTTTGAAATTGGCGCTGGTGAGATTGTGGCGCTGGTAGGCACCACGGGTTCAGGTAAAAGCACGCTGGCCGGCCTAGTGCCCAGGCTGGCGGAAGTCACCCATGGCCGGGTCGCGATTGCCGGGGATGACGGCCATTGGCTGGATGTGAAAGACCTGCAACTGGCCGAGTTGCGCAAACAGGTGCATACCGTGCCACAGGAAGCTTTCTTGTTCTCTGATAGCCTGGCGGCCAATATGCGGCTGGCGGCACCGGAGGCGACTGATGAAGACCTGGCATGGGCATTAAAAATGGCCAGTGCATCAGAATTGCTGGAGAGCTTGAGTGATGGCCTGGAAACCCGTATTGGGGACCGCGGCGTGACTTTGTCCGGCGGTCAGCGCCAGCGTGTATGCCTGGCGCGTGCCTTGCTCGGGCAGCCACGCATCCTTGTGCTGGATGATGCCACCAGTGCACTGGACGCCGTGACCGAGCGTAATGTATTAAACAATATCCGCGCGCTGAAAGCGCAAGACAGGGCGACAACGGTGCTGGTAATCGCCAGCAAGCTATCGACCATTTTGCTGGCAGATAAAGTGCTTTTTCTGGCAGATGGCCATATTGTAGCGTCAGATACGCATTCGTCTCTGGTACAGAATAATGCGCAATACCGCGAATTGATGGGGTTGGATGATGGCCGCTGAACGTAACCCGAATGTCAGGGCATTGTCCGATATCGAACTCGAAGAAACCCTGGCCAAACAGCAGCTGAATAGGAACATGTTCGGGCGCCTGCTACCACTGCTCAAGCCTGTACGAAACTATATTTTTATTGCCATGTTGCTGGAGTTGGCCCTGGTCTGTTTCGTGTTTTTGCGACCTTACTTTATTCAGCAGGCCATTGATGCTGGTTTGCTCTATGAGTCAGCGGCTGACCGTACTACTGTGGTTGGCCTTAATTGGCATGTAATCAACCTGGCCATGATCGGGCTGGCAGGTATGTGGGCCGCACGTTTTGTGCTGGCTGGCCTGTCGCAATATTTTTCCGGCACGGCGGCTATCCGCATTTTGAACCAGTTGCGTATAGACCTGTTCAGCCACGTGCAGCAATTGAGTGTGGCTTATTTTGATCGCACCAAATCCGGTCGCATTATTTCCCGAATCGATAGGGATATTGATGCCCTGGAACCCTTGCTGATACAGGGGCCGCCAGAGATATTTTCTGCTTTGCTGAGGTTTGTCATGGCGGCGGGTATTTTGCTGTGGGTATCACCCACGCTGTTTTACCACCTGGCGCTGGTGATTCCCTTGCTGATATTGTCCAGCACCCTGTTTCGCAGACTTTCGAGCCAGCATTTTGCCCGTGTGGCCGAAAACCGCACGCGCTTTACTGCGCATCTGGTAGAGACGGTAGCCGGGGTGCGCATTATCAAGCAGACCGTGCAGGAAGACAGCAATTTGCATCGCTACCGCACGCTGGTGAATGCCTTTATTCACTCACTGGTACGCAGTAATATTGCCTCGGGCTGGTTTACGCATTTCACTGGCGTGTTGACCATACTGGGCCTGATGCTGCTTTTGGTCGCCGGTGGTGAAGAAGTCACCCTGGGCCATCTTACCCTGGGCCAATTTGCCGCCAGCCTGTTTTATGTCTATATGTTTTTGGGGCCATTGCAAGAGTTGGGCGACCTGGTGGAGCGCTATACCAATGGGGTTGCCTCGGCACAGCGTGTATTTTTATTACTGGATACCAAGCCAGAAATTGTAGACCAGGCAGATGCGATTGCCTTGCCGGTCATTCAGGGTGCAGTTGCGTTTAAAAATGTCAGTTTCTCTTATTTGCCAGACCAGTCCAAACCAGTCATTAAACACCTCAATTTGACCGTCCCGGCCGGGCATGTGCTGGCGATTGTTGGCCCCACCGGCCACGGAAAAAGCACCTTAATCCAGCTGCTGACGCGCTTTTATGATGTGCAGCAAGGGCAGGTACTGATAGACCAGGTTGATATCCGCCAGCTTAGCCAGCGTAACCTGCGTCAACATGTCGGCGTGGTACTGCAAGATAATGTGCTGTTTAGTGGCAGCATTGTCGATAACCTGCATCTGGCCAAACCTCAGGCCACGCTGGCCGACTTTGAGCAGGCCGCTGCTGAGCTGGGCATTGATGATTTAATCCGCCGCTTGCCGCACGGCTATCACACCGAGGTTGGGGCCTTGGGCTCACACCTCAGCCACGGCCAGCGTCAATTAATTTGCTTGCTGCGCGCGTACCTGGCCAATCCCACCATCCTTATTCTCGATGAAGCGACGTCGGCAGTCGACATACAAACCGAGCGTCGTATCCAGCACGCACTGCGCCGTTTATGCGAAGGCCGCACCGCCATTATTATCGCGCACCGCCTGGCCACCATACGTGATGCTGACCTGATTGCCGTCATTCATCATGGTGAATTGGCCGAACTGGGTCCGCACGCACAACTGATACAGCGGCAGGGCAAATATGCCGAGCTATATCACGCATATGAGGCGGGTGAGCAGCTTTGATGAAATAAACGATCCACTGTTGCCATCTCATCACCCGGCTGCTTAATCACGGACATTCGTATTTCTGCCAGGGTTGATTTATTTATGTAAGTAATTGAATTATAGGTTTTATTTAATTTTTCTGCATTTGGCATATTTTATGCAAAAGATTAGGTGAACTGTTAAACAAGCCCAGGATTTGATATGGAATGTCCTGCAGGAGCAGCTTCCCAGCTGGGTCTTGTGTGTGTTCGCAGAGGTCATCATGTGTGACCTGCTGACATGGCAAATGCAACGTATTTGACCTGCCATGAAAATAATTTTACTTACTAAAGGAATATGCTATGAGTAACCAACAACAACTTCCAGACAATACACTTTGGTTCACCCGTTGTGCCGGTAACGGCCAGGGTGGCGTGCCAACAGCGTCCGGTATTGCGTTTAAGCTGGGCTGGCTGCAAGAGGAGTTTTCCAAAGACAATCTGCGCCTGCGTGCCTTGCAGGATGACGATAGCGCTGACTTCAGGCATCACCATTACGATCACGGCCTGCAAACGCTAATCCGCGAGGGTGGCAATTTGTTTGCGATCCCGGCCAAGGCACAAGGCGCCGATACCAGTTTGATCGGCCTGACCTGGATTGAGGAGTCTCAATCGATTATTGTGCGCCCGGATTCAAATATCCACCGCCCGGAAGACCTCAAAGGCAAACGCCTGGCATTACCAGCTTATAACCCAAAAGACGTGATTGAAAACAAGCGTGGCCGTACCATCACGCGTCATAGCAGCCTGCATGGTTACAAAGGCGCGTTGGATTCAGTCGGCCTGACGCTGGATGATATCCACCTGGTAGAAGTCGGCCAAAACGAAGTCACTGCTTCTGGTCGTCGCTATGGTGGCTGGCAATCCAGTTTCAATGCCTTGCTTGAAGGCAAAGTCGATGCCGTGTATGTCAAAGGCGCTGCTGCGCAGGATGGGGCCCGCGACCAGGGGCTGGTGGTGGGAATTGACCTGGATGCGTTGCCGGAAAAACGTTTCCGTGTGAATAACGGCACACCGCGCCCGATCACCGTGCACCGTTACCTGCTGGAAAACCACTACGACATCGTGGTGCGCTTTTTAACCCAAACCCTGCGCGCGGCAGAGTGGGCTAAAACCAACCTGGCAGGGGTGCATGAAATCCTGCAAAGCGAGACCGGAGGTACGGCAGAAGGCGTTGCGGCTGCTTATCGCAACGATTTCCACTTATCACTGGCCCCTGACTTGTCAGCAGAACGTATCGAGCTGTTCCGTCAGCAGAAAAACTTCCTGCTCACCTATGGCATTCTGGACCGTGACTTTGACTTTGATGCCTGGATTGATACCAGACCACTGGCCGATGCCCAGCAGGCCTTACAACAACTGTTGGCTAACGAACAGGGCGGCAAACTGGCTGCCTAACACCATGATGGCGCGTGTCTTGCACGTGCCATCTTTCTTTTTCAGGAGCAAGCATGGCTTTTACAATTGATTCGGTCGCGCAGCAGGTGCGCACCTTTTTGCTGGAGGACAAAGGTCCGGCTGGCCGCGAGCGTGTACGCGTCTATCTGCAAGACGTGGTGTCCGATCAGGCATTCGCACAGCAATACCTGGATGATGCCCAACCACAACGTCGCGTACTGTACGAAGATACCGATTTAGGCTTTGCCATTCTGGGCCACGTGTTTAAAGAAGCCAGAAAAACACAACCACATGATCACGGTGTTTCCTGGGCCATTTATGGCCAGGTGGCTGGCGTGACGACCATGGATGGCTGGGATGTGATTGAGCCCGCAGAGCCAGGTGGCAAGCCCGGCACCGTTAAACTGCGCGATTCTATTGAGTTGAGGCCTGGCAATGTCCGCGTCTACAACGAAAACGAAATTCATTCGCCACGCCGTGATGGCCCGGCCAAGCTGATCCGCATTGAGGGAAATCCTAACCAGAATGCGCCCGGACGTGTTTGGCAGCCAGTATAATCAACTGGCAGTCAAGCAAATCCTTCAACCATATCAAGGACAGAGCCATGTCAGAGCATATTTATAAAGTTGTTGAACTGGTCGGGTCTTCCCCCATCAGCAGTGATGATGCCATTAAGAAGGCCATTGAACGTGCGGCAAAAACCTTACATCACCTTAACTGGTTTGAGGTCGTCGAAACGCGTGGGCATATTGCGGATGGCAAAGTCGCACATTTTCAAGTCACGATTAAAGTCGGCTTCAGAATCGAAGAATAATAATACCCAGTGTAGTGTCTTGATCACGGCCCGGGTTTGATTCTCGGGCCGTTTTTTGTGGGGTATTTGTAACGTATATGGCCTTGTTTAAGGCGTTGAGCCTGATAAATTGTTTTTAATATCGCCTAAAAGCTTGAGCAGTACTTTGCGTTCTTCCTTCGTGAGACCTTGCACTGCCAGATCGGATAGTTCTCTTTCGGCTTTTTTCAGGCTTTCAAATATATCTTTGCCTGTTTGAGTCAGGTTCAGCCTCGTCACCCTTTTGTCTGTTCTGTCGGGTTTTGCATCCAATAAACCCTTCGCGCGCACCTCGGTAATCAGCCGTGCAATCTGCGCTTTATCTTTACCAGAATCCGCTACCAAATCACTCAGAGTCGCGTCTGGGTGCCGTGCAAAGTAACCTAATACTTTATGCTGCATATGTGTCAGGTCGACACCACTGTCTTGTATCAGGCGGTATTGGCGTGCGCGGAATATGTGCATCAGTCGGTGGATGGTTTCAAAAACTTGATGCGTATCATCCGGATTATTGTTGACAATGTCTACTTTGTTGGTCATCATGGTTGATATTATCAACTAAATAAGGTGTGATGGAAATGTTTATCAAAGAGCATCAGTTTGAGAGAGTCCGCTTTGAATTGCAACAAAGACCTGTTGAAGTGTTGAAAGTAGATCATACAAGCGAAGGGTTTGTCACGGTGACTTTTACCGGGCCATTGCTGGCGCAATTCAACAGCCTGTCGTTTGATGATCATATCACGTTCATTTTTACCAATAGCCAAGGCGAAACGGTCAGGCGCGATTACACGCCACGCAGTTTTGATACCGCCTCGTGCGAGTTAGCTATTGAGTTTGCATTGCATGCGAATGGGGATGCCTCGGATTGGGCCAGGAATGCCAAGCCAGGAGACCAGGCCATCATTGCCGGGCCTAAAGGTTCCAGAATTATTCCCAAGGATTTTGATTGGCATTTGTTGATTGCGGATTCTTCCAGTTTGCCTGCGGTGGCTCGCCGGTTGGAAGAGTTGCCGGTAGATACCAGGGTGATTACGTTGATTCAGGTGGAACACGACAGTGACCGCCGCGACTTCGGCCATGTGCCCGCAAGAGACATACACTGGGCTAACTCTCACCAAGCGTTGATCGATATGGTCAGGGCCATACAATTACCCGATGGCGATGGCTTCAGTTGGGTCGCCGGAGAGCATAGTTTTGCTTTACAGGTGAGGGCGTTGCTGATTGAACGCGGCCAACCAACAGAACTGATGAAAGCGGCTGCTTATTGGAAAAAGGGAACGACTAATTTTCATGAGAAGATTTAATCTTTTCTAAACCAATGTGGCGAACCTTATCGTGAGCGATGACTTTCTATCAAGTCTGGGCTCTGTGTTTGAGTGACCAATCGCTATCAAGTATGGGATTCTGATTGTAAAAGAAGATGTTGTAGCAGTGTGTCCAGATCCGGGAAAGCGGTTTCGCATTCAGGATCTGAGTTGCGCACCAGATAGGCTGGCAATCCTGCAGATTTGGCACCTTGATAGTCGGCGATAAAGTTATCACCAACCATGACGATATGTTCACTTTGAGGAATAAGAGCGATAGCCGCTTCAAATGCCAAAGGATGAGGTTTTTCGTAGCCGAGCAATGCGGATGTCACAATGTGATCGAAGTGATGGTCAAGATGGAGCGCTTTCATCAATTGAGGCAACTCTGGAACATGATTGGATAACGCAATATGTCGCCAGCCGCGTGCAGATAACGCATTAAGCGTAACCACGGTGTCTGCAAATACTACCCATTTTGACGGGTTGATAAATTCGGTGCGCACACGGTTGGCAATTTGTATTGCATCGTGAGCTTCCATCGAGCCACCGGAAATCAGCGCACGGGCCAGCATCGGTAAAAGGTTATTCCACCATGCATCGGGATGATTAAGATGCAGATGACTATGTTCAGCGCTATGCCAGGGAAAGCCTTGTGACAAGTGCGGGAGCAGGTCTTCACGCGTTAATCGGGTATCAGGAAAAGCCTCTTTCGCGAGGTCAACCAGACATTGCGACCATAGGCCTGGTCGATATGCCAATGTATTGTCGAAGTCCCAGATCAGGTAAGGCATGTTATTGTTTGCTTCTCAAAGCTAACTGACAGATTCTCTCGCAAAGGTCTGGAAATGAAATGCCCATGACAGCGGCTGATTGGGGCATCAGGCTGGTTGATGTCATGCCTGGCAATGTATTTGTCTCCAGGCACCAGAGCTTGCCTTGGGAATCCAGCCTGAAGTCTGTCCTGCTATAGCCCTCCAGTTTGAGTGTCTTATGCGCCCGCAATGCAAGCTCTTGTGCTTGTTTATAAATGGCAGGAGGAAGATCGGCAGGAAAAATTTCTGTGACATGCCCAGATTGATATTTGGATTCATAATCAAAAATGGCATCAGGCTCAAGCACGATTTCCCCGACGCCAAGGGCCTGGTTATCCAGTACACCCACACTTAATTCCCTACCGGCGATAAATTGCTCAAGCATGATTTCATTGCCAAAACGACTGGCCAAATCAATCGCTGCATCGAGTTCTGCATGAGCGTGAATAATAGATAAACCCACCGTAGAGCCTTGTGCATTTGGTTTGACGACCAGTGGTAAACCCAGGGCATTTAAGGTTTGCTGACTGTAGTCAGAGGTCATGCACCATGCGGGTGTCGGAATGCCTGCATTTAAATATAGACGCTTCGAGATATCTTTATCCATGGCGATGGCACTACCAAGCGAGCCACTGCCGGTAAATGGAATATTGGCCAATTCAAGAATGGTCTGAATGCTGCCGTTTTCTCCGCTGCCGCCATGCAAAGCCAAAAAATAGACATCTACGTTGGTGAGGTCTTGTGATGGCAGGATATGTGTTTGAGCATGGCGGATCAGAGCCAGTGAATCTGCATCTGGCGGCAGCACTGCAACTTTTTCCGTGAGTAGCTTAGTCTCTTGTTGCTTGCTAAGCACGCCAGTTGCCGTATCCATTGCAATGACTTCGTGCCCTGTTTCTCTCAGCGCTGGAATCACTTGTGCAGCACTGGCGATAGACACATCTCGCTCTTCGCTGATGCCGCCAAACAAGACAACAATTTTTAATTTGCGCATGGCATATATTTCTTTATTTGATCACCGCTGATATGAAGTCGGCAGACAGTTCTGCTGTCAGTTGGCTGGTTGGCTCTGTTGCCAGACCATGATCACCAATCACGATCGCTGCCCTGGCAGGGCCTCCGGCGCGTGCGAGAAAGCTATAAAGTGTTTTCGGGTTGCATGCGGAATCTGTATCGCCAGCAATCCAAAGTGAGGGGCTGCGCTCGTTAGCAATGTCTGGATATAGTTGGTCGGCGGTAAAGCCTTCTTTGCTGCAAACCGGCGTCAGTTGCAAAATGCCTTTGAGCGTTGGGTCGTTGCGCAGAACCTGCCAGGCGATGACCGTCCCACGGGATTTTCCGCCGACAATGATGGCGTTGGGATCCACGCGTTTGTCGGCTTTGGCGAGCGCGACGACGGTCGTAAAGTCTTCAATCTCTGGTGAGCGGTCAGTATCTGACGGCTTGCCGTTTTTGTCTTTCACATAGAGTGCCCACTCGAAACGAAACACGGCAATGTTGTGCTTTAACAGTTCGCGTTCCACCACTTCATTGATTTTTTGCTTCATGGTGCCGGTGCCTGGCCCCAGAATCACTGCGTGAAAAGGGCCTTTCCCTTCAGGAAAATTGGCAACCACACTGATTGGTGCGCCACGTGGGGTATCAACGTTCACTGCATCGGCTGCTTGTACTGGCAGGTTGAGTAAGCATAAAACGGCCATCAGTAATTGTGTTAATCGTGTCATGAATAGGTTCTCGGCAATACGTGTGCGTGGGGCGGACCGGAGGTAAGACCGGTCCGTTGTATCCACCGCTTATTTATTCGGTTGTGGTGTCAGGCGCAGGTAGGGCTTGACGGTTTTATAGCCTTTGGGGAATTTGGTTTCAAGCACCACCGGATCTGTGATTGACGGCAAAATCACGACATCCTGGCCGTCTTCCCAGTTGGCTGGCGTCGCCACGCTGTGGTATTCGGTTAGCTGCAATGAATCGATGACGCGTAATAGCTCATTAAAATTACGCCCGGTGCTGGCCGGGTAGGTCAGCGTCAGGCGGATTTTTTTGTGCGGGTCGATGATAAATACAGATCGCACGGTGGCCGTAGTGCTGGCATTGGGGTGGATCAGGTCATACAAGGTCGAAACCTTACGGTCAGCATCGGCAATGATGGGGAACTGCACATCCGTGGATTGTGTTTCATTGATGTCCTTGATCCAGCCTTGATGTGATTCAACCGGGTCTACCGACAGTGCGATGGCTTTGACGTTACGCTTTTTAAATTCCTGCGCCAGTTTCGCGGTGGCGCCGAGCTCGGTGGTGCACACCGGTGTGTAATCGGCCGGATGCGAAAACAGGATGGCCCAGCTATCACCCAGCCATTCGTGGAAAGAAATAGCGCCCTGGCTGGATTGCTGGGTAAAGTCGGGGGCGATGTCACCTAGTCTGAGTGTCATGATAAAACTCCTTTTGCTTGATATGGGTGTTCGGTGGTTGGGACTGGCCGGCAGCAGCGCGCAGCCTTAATGACAGTGGGCACGCGGCGGAGCCATGCCTGCTTGTTGTTCTAGAATGGACACAGAGCGTTCGATGTTGTTCATGTGACTGGCGTCGGCGAGTTGGTTGCAGATCAGGTATTTCCGCCTGGAAATACCTGATCTGCGCTAATGAATCAAGCAGCTTTTCTCTTCAGGCGGAACACTTCTGCCAGCGGTGCCGGGTCGATCCAGGCGTTGACGTCAAAGTCGCCCTTGAGGAAACCCCATTCCAGCAGGAAGTTTTTGTAGGCCTCCAGCCCGGCGATCGCTTGTGCATCCAGGTTGGTGCCTTGATGCAGATGCACGTCGTCACCGTAGGCTTTGCGTACCCACTCGTCAGTTGAACCAGATTCTTTGGCGATATAGGCCACAGTTTCAGCTTCGTGTTTGGCTGCCCATTCAGCCACATCTACAATGCGGCTCAAAAAACGGATTACCAGGTCTGGACGGTCTCGCAGCAATGCTGCGTCGACAGTAATTGGACGCGGTGCGCTGTTGTTTGATCGCACGATAGGATCGGGATGCTGACGAACATCGTAGATAATGGTGACGCCATGGGCATTGGCGCTTTCATAACCGCGGGCACCTTTCACATAAATGGCATCGACGAGGCCGCTCTCTAATGCCTTGTATTCCGCGGCATAAGCAGCACGCGTGCCTGATGCCCAGCTGATGCTTGGCGGTTGTTTCTCAACTGGAATATCGACCAGCTCTACGTCTTTCGGTGTTAATCCAGCGGCTTCCAGGCTCACCACAATGCCGCGTAAAGCGCTGGCACGCTGGTGATCAATGCTGATGTCATGTACTGGCAGCGCAATACGTTTGCCCTTGAGTTGTTCAACTTTTGTAATACCTGAATTTGGCAGCGTCACGATCAATTGTGCTTCGTCTACCCAGTTGAGGCCAATGACTTTGGTGTCTGTGCCTCTGGCTTTGGCCCAGATCGCTGGCACGTTGCCGCCCTGGCGGAAAGAGTGCGGCAGGCGGTGGTCGTAGTGTGACTCCAGCAACTCCGGGTCCTGGGTTTCCTGCAGGGTATTGATGGTGATGCCATCTTGCACAAATTCGCTGCTAAACCAGCCTTCACGTGCGGCGAGGCCGAGTGGGGTGGGTACCGGGCAGCGGGTGTACCAAATGCTGTCAATTTTGTTATCTGTGGACATGTTTGTCTCCTGATTGTGAGTAAATACGACTTGGGAGCTCAATCAATTGCAGGAAGCGTGCCAGCAGGTAATTCTATTTAAAATCAATAATATAATGGTTTTTGTCGTGCGCGGGAGCGGACACTTTGTTGCCTGTGCAACATCCGTTCCCGGCTAACTGTTGGTTTGACAGCATCAAGCGGCCAGGGTGGTTTCAGAGGCTTCCTGATAGGCTTTGTACAGCCCTGAATAATGACCGTCCAGCGCAATCAGCTGGCCATGCGAGCCTTTCTCTACCACCTGTCCATCGCGAATCACGGCAATGGCATCCGCATCACGGATGGTCGATAAACGATGCGCGATGATGATGGCGGTACGGCCTTCGCATAAACGCCTGAAAGCAGTCTGGATTTTACGCTCTGTTTGCAGGTCGACCGCAGAGGTGGCTTCGTCCAGCACCAGGATGGCCGGGTTCGCCAGGTAAGCCCTGACAATGCACACCAGTTGCCGCTGGCCGTGGCTGAGGAAGGCACCCAATGGCCCGACTTGCGTGGCATAACCTTGTGGCAGGCGTTCCAGAATCTCGTCAGCACCCAGTTCTTTCACTGCATGTATCAGTTCAGCATCGCTGGCTTGGGGTGCTGCCAGGCGCAAATTTTCCAGCACGGTGCCGCTGAACAGTACATTGTCCTGTAATACCAGGCCAACTTTACGCCGCAGGCTGCTTTGCTCGTAGTCTTTGACATTGACGCCATCGACCAGCACTTCGCCTGCATTCACTTCATAAAAGCGCGTCAGCAGTTGCACGATGGTGCTCTTGCCGTGGCCGGTCGGGCCGACAATCGCCAGCACTTGCCCGGCCGGGATTTCCAGGCTCAGATCCTGAATTACATAGCCAGGCGCCTGCGGGTTGTATTTGAAATGCACCTTGTTAAAGGCAACATGGCCACGCACTGCCGGCAGTTGCGGTGTTGCCGGATCGATAATTTCAGGCTCGGTATCCAGCAGCAGGAAAATACGTTGTGCCGAGGATGCGCCCGTAGAATAACGTTCAAACAGGTCATTCAATTCTTGCAATGGGCCTAAAAATAGCTGCACATAAAACAGGCTCTGTGCGATTTGGCCGACCGTCATTTCGTGTTCGACAATGCCCAGGCTGCCGGTGGCCAGCAGAAACGCCATACCTACCGTGCTTAGCACTTGTGTCAACGGTAAAAACCAGCTGGATCTAAGGTTGCCTTTGATTAAGGTGGTATTAAAGTCATGCAACAGCGCGCGGTAGCGGGTGGCATTATCGTCCTCAATCACGGTTTGCTTGATAATGCGTACGCCAGACACAGTCTCGACCAGGTGCGCGGTAAAGCGGGCCCTGGCCTCGGCCACTTTGGCCCAGTTTTTTTCCGAGATACGTTTGAATAACCAGGTAGCAGCAAACAGCACCGGCACGATACTGGCCAAGGCCAATAATAGTTTGGGCGAAATGATCCATAGCGCGACACTCGCCACCACAAAGCGCAACAATGCGGACAGCAGTTCTGGCGGGCCTTGAATCAGCAGTGGTTCCAGGGCGTCGATATCACGGTCGGCACGAGAGATAATGCGGCCGGCCTTGGTCTGGTCAAAGTAGCGCATGCTCAATTGTTGCAAGTGTGCAAACACCTGCACACGCAGGCTATTGAGGATATGCACGGCAGCACTGCCGGACAGGTACTGCGACAGCCCCGATACACCAAAGCGTACGATCCAGCTTAAACCCATGCCTATGCTCATCCACACCAGTAATGGCGTGTTGAGGATGACACCCTGCGCTGATTGCAGAAAACCATGGTCAATGACCTCACGTAAAAACCAGGGGCGGATAAAAATCACGCCCACCAGCAAGGTTTCGAGCAGGATGACTGCCGTGACTTTGCCCCAGACCTGTTGCAGCAGCGGCAGCAGGCGCCAGAACATATTGCGGTCCAGGCTCTTTTTTGCCAGCGCCTGTTCCAGCTCAATGTCATTGAGCGCGCGCTCTTGTCTTAATTTTTCAGCCATGTTGAACTCCAACTAACTCGCGGTAAGCGAAATGTGCTTGTATCAGGTCCTCGTGCGCTCCTTCGGCAATCATGCGTCCTTCTGCCAGCATGGCGACGCGATCTGCCAGCAAAATGGTGGATAGCTTGCTGGCGATGATAAGTACCGTGGTGTTTTTGCCGGTGGTATCGCGCAGGTTACGGATGTTATCCAGTACTTTGCGCTCGGTAATGGCATCCAGTGCACTGGTCGAGTCATCCAGCACCAGGATGGAAGGCGCCGATAAAAAGGCACGCGCCAGGCTGATGCGCTGGCGTTGCCCACCTGACAATGTAATGCCGCGGTCACCGATTTTGGTCTGCAGGCCATCACTGAGTTTTTCCAGTACTTCATCGGCGGCTGCCAGATGCAGAGCCTGCAACAGTTCTTCATCCGTCGCATCGGGTTTGGCCAGGCGTAAATTGGCCGCCAGTGTGTCCGAGAACAAGAAACTTTCCTGCGGCACGACATGTACAGACTTGCGCAGTTGTTGCAGGTTTAAGGTTTTTACGTCATGCCAGCCTGCCCAGGCGGAGCCGATTTCCACACTACCGTGTTTGGCATCCAGCAATCGCGGCAATAGCCCGGCCAATGAGCTCTTACCGGCACCCGTTGCCCCGACTATGGCCACCGTTTCGCCCGGGCTGACCTCCAGGCTGCAATGATGCAAAATGACCTGGTCACTGTTAGGTGCCTGGGTAGTGACATTGGTTAGGCGGAAACCCAGTGCTTGTGTCGCCAGCGTGTGAGAGCCGGACAGGATCTGTGGCTCTTCATCCAGCAACTCCCAGATGCGGCTGGCAGAAGCGCGTGCATCGGCAAATACCTGCATGACACGGCCGATGCCTTCGACGCGGAACACCAGGGCATTCGCGATGAGTAAAGCGGCCACTAGCTGACCGATATTCAATGTACCTTTGCTGACCAGGTAAGCGCCAAAGGCAAGGATCCACACCTGACTAAAACCAATCACCATCTGCGGTAGAGGAATTCTTTTGGCGGCAAAGGCCAGCGCGGTATGCGCATGGCTGACAAAGGTATCAACCAGGCTGGCAAAGTGTTTGGTACGGGGAGATTCCAGTCCAAAGGCTTTAATCACGCGTATGCCATTGACGCCCTCACTGAGTTCCTGATTGACCTGGTCATAAGCGTTGCCGACTTCGCGGTCCAGGATGACCAAAGTATTGGTATGCCTGACAAACAAGCACATGCCAGCCACGACCAGCAGCAGGATGCCCAGGCCAATCAGCGGATGATAAACGCTTAGAACGGTGACAGAGATCAGCACCCAGATGGAGGCTTCAAACACCTGGCGCCAGAAATTGATCAGGGCATCACGCACTTTGTCGGCATCACGCGTGGTACGTGTCACAATTTCACCGATGCCGTGTTGCCAGTGATAGGCCAGGTCTAACCGTTGTACCTGGTGCAAAATGCGTTCGCGCAGAATATAGAGCAGTTCCTGGCCAATAATCAGTGACATCACGCCACCAATATATTGCAGGATGCCACGGCCAATTGCCACACCAATCAGCAGCATCAGCCAGTGACGCGCATTGGTGAAATCAGGCAGGCCCTGCATATTGCGCGTGACAAATTCGCCAACGTGAATGGATTGCACTATCTGGCCTACCAGCCAGAGTTGCCAGGCCATCCCTGCATTGACCAGGATAAACAGCAGGGCAGTGAGGGTGAATTGCCACGGCATGTGGGCATACAAGGCCAGGCAACGCAGCAATGGTTGTTTTAGTTGAAACAGGGGCGCGCGCGACGATGGCGCATATACCCCATTCTCTTCAGTATTGATGTAGGACTTCAAGCAGTCCTCCTTAGTGGTGAGTCAAGCAAAAAACGCCAGGACATACGAGATGCACTGGCGCTGGCAGAAGTTTTACAGGCGCTAGAACGCTGCTGCGAAAGAAACACCTACCGTTCTGACGCTGCCTTGCATGATGTTGTCACCAAAAACACCCTGTCCTGCGCTATATGACGGTGTTGAGTGTTGCAGGTAGTGCTTGTCAAACAGGTTGTTGGCATAAGCAGTCACTGTGTATTTGTTACCTGCAGTGATATAGGAAATGCGCGCATTCACAATGGTGAACGCTCCTTGCTCAAGCCCTGAACGGTATACACCATTATCATCCACACCTTGTGGTGTCACATAGTAGTATTGCTTGGACAGGAAACGGGCATCCCCACCTACGACTACCTTGGCGCCATTGTCGACGTGGAAGGTATAAGTGCTCAGGATGTTGGCGGTGACATTAGGTGAACGAACCAGGTGGTTGCCGTCGAAGTTACCACCATTGTTCAGGATCTCTGCATCTTCGTACTTGGTGCTGAGCAGGCCTAGGCTGCCATTGATAAACCAGTCGTTGGTTGGCAGTGCCTGTACTTCCAGCTCCAGGCCATAGGTTTTGGCACTATCTACGTTTTGCAGGTAAGACACGGTTTGGCCTGCCAATACGTTAAAGCCAACCACGTTGACCTGAACGTCTTTGTAATCGTAGTAAAACGCAGTTGCGTTGAAGTTCAAACGGCCAGCCAGCCATTCGGATTTGTAGCCTAATTCGTAAGAGTCCAGCTGCTCAGGCTTTACCTCATTGACAGCAGCCAGATTAGTCGCAGCCGTATTGAAACCACCAGATTTGATGCCATGTGCATATTTGAAAAATACGCGATCAGTAGGTGTTATTTTGTATTCTGGTGTGAAGTCATAGCTCCAACGATTCCAAGTGGCGGAGTCACTGGTACTAAATGTCCCTGACCCTAATGTACCGGCTGGTGTAAAACCAGCGCCTGATGGCGTAAATGAATTCCACCATTGAGCCAGGTTCGAGAAGCTGCCATTGACACCCGTATTGCTAGTCCCTCTGCGATTTAAGTCATAGTCTTTTTTCTCATGGCTCCAGCTTAACCCTGCTGAAGTTGCAAATGCATCTGTCCAGTTATAGGTAGTGTTGCCGAATAATGAGAAGCTTGTTGTTTCGTGCTTCAGATCCGTTTCGTTGTAAGTAACGGCTGTACCAGAATCAGCAGGGCTTGAGTTAGCGACCTGGCCAGCAGGCAATTTTGCATTTTGGCTAGCTAAATCAATAGTCTCTTTAAACAAATGCACACCCCCCAGCCAGTTCCATTGATCTTCACGCGGGGAGGTAATGCGGAATTCTTGGGAAACCTGGCGTGATTGGCTGTCTGTGTGGCTGCGGGAAAGTTCAAGTGGCGAGTTATCACCATCACTCAAGCCTTCGTTCTTGAAGCCCTCGAAACCAGTAATCGAAGTGAGGGCATATTTGCCAACATTCCACTTCAGGTTCAGGTTAGCACCCGTTTGTGACGAGTCTGTCCAGTTGTCTGCGTTGGTGCTGACATCATCATAGTCTGTGCTAGGCCTGTAGTTTGCGCGCAGTACGCCATCTGCTCTATAACTGTTTGTGTTGGTAATGGCACCATCCGTTTTATATTTGCGGTAATGGACATTCAGCAATGCTTCAAAGTCATCCGAGATTTTTCCCAATAACTGGCCGCGCAATGCACCATCCTGCAAGCCGCCATCTTTGGTGCCTTTAAATTGATTGCGGAAACGACCATCGGTATCTTCGTTATAGAAAGAAATACGGGCACCGAGGCGGTCGTCAACCAGAGGGATATTGACACCCCCCTGGATGATTTTGTCATTGAAAGTGCCATACTCCGCTTTGACATAATCATCTGTTTTGCCTTCTTTCAATGAAGGTTTTTGCGAGATGATATTGACAGCACCACCAGTCGTGTTCTTACCATACTTGGTACCTTGAGGGCCGCGAAGCACTTCAACACGCTCCAGGTCAAATAATGGGAAACCGGTGGCATTTGTATTACTGATATACACCTCATCCAGGTAAAAACCGATCGGGCTGGCCAAATCCTGTTGTTGCTGGCCGGCACCGATACCACGAATCCACCAGCGTGGCCGGCCATGTTGCTGGCCAACGGCTGTCGCGTTAGGCACATAGTTAAAAACTTCCTGTGCTGAACGGCCAACACCCTGGTCAAGCAGGTCTTTCCCTTTGAGAACTGTGATCGGGGTAGCGATTTTCTGTGCATTTTCCTTGCGTCTGTTTGCGGTTACGGTGACGCTGCCCAAAGAAGAATCCTGGGCTTGATTCTCTTCAGGTTTGTTGCTGGCTTCATTGTTTTCGGCAGTTTCTGAAACTTGTGCTTCCTGGCCTTCAACTACTTTTTCTTCTTCGGCAGCCCAGGCTGGATTGAATGCCAGTGAACCTGCAAAGGCACTTAAAACAGCTATTTTGACTGTTCTTAATTTCCATAAATTGCTCGGCTGTTGCGCGCCGATTGTGTCATTAGTTCTTTTCATAATGTTCCCTTGAGTTGAGATGAAGCACTTAAAAAAAGTGTTGTGACCTCAAGGGCATGAATCATGCCAATCAAATAATTTTTTTATAACCTTTTGATTATTATTGTTTTTATTGGAATTTTTATTTTTGGCTTTGACAGGTAAATTGTTTTGTCAGCAACAATACGCGGGGTAACTGTTTTACCGGGATGTTGCTGAACAAACACTTTTAAAAAATGTTTACGGCTTTTTGAGGGCTTGATTGCGGGCTGTGGGCCTGGCTATTTTTCCTGTCCCGGGTAGCCTGTATTCATAGGTACAGAACTTGTATTTTTCATGCAGGGGAAATGTGGCATCCCTCTGGGAAGCATAGCGGCCAGGCATGAGGCTTGAACTGAGAAGCCAGGTGCCCCGGAAGACAATGATTTAGGTGGCCGGCTTTTTTGTTGCGGTAGCAGCAAAAATCCAGGTTGCTGTTGCAGGGCAAGCAGAAGAATGTTGGCAGGCGAGCTTGAATGCCGGGCAGGGGCAATCATTGCCCGCCAAAGATATTCTTTAAATATCATATAGATACTGTGGATTGCCCATATATTCTTGTGCACGCAGATAGGGTTGGCATGTTGTTTGCCACTATGGTTGTCATTTAGGCAATCCCAAGGGGTAAGGTATGAGTCAACATTTATCGGTCTCAGATCAGGTCGTGCATCTCTGGTACACCCGGTGCGGTGCTGCAACGGCTTCGGCATTAGCTATCCGCCAGCAATGGCTACAGCAGGAATTTGCCGGGCATGGGACGCGGTTACATTCACTGCGTGATGCTGAGAGCCTGGAAGTCAGGAATTCACATTACCACCACAAACAATCCGGCATGTTCAGGGAGGGCGGTAATATTCCCCCTATCTGGGCCAAGGGCCTGGGGCATGACACCGTGGTCGTCGGCATCACCTGGCTGGATGAGTATCAGGGCATTATTGTCAGGGACGACAGTGCCATCCATTCCATCAGCGATCTTAAAGGCAAGCGCGTGGGTATTCCTGACCATGCGGATGCCGTGATTGACTTCCAGCGGGGTGCGGCACAGCATGGTTTTGCGACTGCGTTTGCATTACATGGATTGTCGCCAGCCGATGCACAATGGGTGGATATCGCTGCCCCTAGCTATGACCTGAGTGATGGCCCAAGACGTGAGCGCCCTGAATACCGCCATGTTGAACTGGAGGCGTTGAATGATGGGCACGTGGATGCCATTTTCGTCCGGTTTGCCCGTGGTGTGCGGTTGGCAAATACCCCAGGCTATCGCCAACTGCTCAATATTAACGAGCATCACGATCCTTTTGTGCGTGTAAACAATGGCACGCCCAGACCGATCACGATTGACCGTGCTTTCCTGCAAAAGCATCCGGATATTGTAGACCGCTACCTGGCCGTGTTGTTACGCACTGCCGAATGGGCAAAGACGCATCCGCAGGATGTGCTGCACCTGCTGGCACCAGAAGCGCAGAGCGCCAGCGAATCCGAGGTCGTTGCCTCGCATGGGGCCAATGTACATCTCTCTTTTACCCCATCCCTGAGTAACCAATATGTCAAAGGCCTGGAAATCCAGAAGAATTTCCTGCGCGACTGGGGGTACGTAAAACAGGATTTTGATATCCAGGACTGGATAGACCCGGCGCCTTTGCAGCGTGCCGCAAAACTGGTCAGGCAGCAACCGGAATTTACCACCTTTGAGGCAGCAAAAGCTGCATAACCCACTTAAACAGGAGCATTTATTATGAGCGACATCGTTACAGAAGCAGATTTGATCAAGTATGTAGAACAGGCCAAGGCGGATGCGTTGCATTCATTCAACTTCCTGAAAGAAACCGGCACTTTGTCTGCTACCTGGACTTACCATATCACCCACAAAATTCCAGGCCAGGACAAACTGCTGAATATCCGCTTCCCATGGCCATGGGAAAAGTCGCGTGACCCGGTGGTGAGTATTGATACTTTCTCCGAAAAGAAAGACCACATCCTGCATGAATCGCGTATCGATGCGGATACCGTAATTCACGCGCATACCCCTTACCTGGCTGCCTGGTCCCTGGCGCAAATCAATTTCCCTATTTTATATGTGGCTGCACAACGCCATCTGCTGGCAAGGGAGATTCCTAACCACCTAGACCGCACCCGCAGCATCCTGTCGATCATTTCCGAGCGCCTGGACAATCATCCCGAGCTGGCACCTCCACCAGCATTACTGGAATCCAATGGTGGCGCCAATATCTGGGGCAAGGGCATTATTGGCACCTCACAACTGGTGCTGCTGATCGAAGAGGCCGCGCGCTTCCAGTCACTGGCTGAACAGGTGGGCGGAGCGAAAGAATACACTCCGGGTGCGCTGGAAGTGCAATGGAAACGCACTGGCCTGGTGGAAAAAGCCAAACAGTATTCAGGCCGTTTTATTTCAGACCTGCTCAAGCAAAAAGCGGCTTGACCTCATCACCATTTTAGTCGGGACAAGTCATGCTTGTACCCGGCTTTTTATTGAAAAGAGCATATCGTGAGTCAACACAAAAACAGACAACTGGTCCTCAATGTATTTTTACTGCGCTATGGGCACCATCCCGCCGGCTGGCTGCATCCGACATGGACGGAGAACGGGCGTCCGGATCTGCAGTGGTGGATACGCGCGGCCCAGATCGCCGAAGCTGCCAAGTTCGACACTTTTTTTGTGGCTGATTTTATCGGGCGCTCCGGTATCATCGACAAGCAGGCAGTGAAAAACCCGAACAATTTTCACTTTGAACCATTCACCCTGCTGTCAGCCATTGCCTCGCAGACCAAACATATTGGCCTGGTGGCTACCGTGAATACCAATTTTTCCGAGCCTTACAATGTCGCGCGCCAATTCACCTCGCTTGACCATTTAAGCGGGGGCCGCGCCGGCTGGAATGTCGTCTCTTCGCTTAACCCGGTCACCGCCAAGAACTTTGGCATAGAAGCGCCGATCACGCATGAAGAACGCTATGAGCGTGCCAGTGAGTTCATCAGGTTGACAAAGGCATTATGGGATAGCTGGGATGATGATGCTTTCGATCATCCCGACCGCCAGGCCGGGCAGTTTTATGACCCTGCTTCAGGGCATCCGGTGGATTTCAAGGGGGAGTATTTCAGATCAGAAGGCCTGCTGGATTTTCCAAGGCCGATCCAAGGGTATCCGGTGTTTGTACAGGCAGGCAACTCAGATACCGGCCGTGAATTTGCAGCGCGTGAAGCGGAAATGACCTATAGCTCGGCGACTTCACTGGAAGTTGCCAAAGCCTATTATGCCGATGTGAAATCGCGCATGGCCAAATATGGCCGCGCTGAAGACCAGCTCAAGATCACACCTGGCCTGAATGTCGTGGTGGCTGAAACCGACCAGGAAGCCCAGGACAAATACGGCGAGTTACAGGCACTGGTCGATTTTTCCGACCTGGAGTTTGGCGGCCAGGATTTATCCAAATATCCATTGGATGGCCCATTGCCGGACCTGGATTATGATCCGGGTGAAAATGGCCGTGGCCGTTTCCAGCAACAACTCGAATTGGCCAGGCGCGAGAACCTGACGATCCGCCAGTTGGTGCTTAAATTCCGCGTTGCAAGGGGCCATTTACAGGCCATTGGTTCCGTGAAAACAGTGGCCGATACCATTGAACAATGGTTTGTGGAGAAGGGCGCTGATGGCTTTAATGTCGTGCCTCCTTACTCTATCAAAGGCCTGGAAGACTTTACCCGCCTGGTGGTTCCGGAATTGCAGCGCCGCGGTATTTTCCGCAAGGAATACGAAGGTAAGACCTATCGCGAAAATTTGGGCTTAGACCGGCCTGAAAATCAGCATACGGTCGCACAAAGCCAGCTTAAAGCCGCCTCTTGATCCGCTGTGTCCCCGCTCATCCCTGGCGTCCAGCATCATGAGAATACATATTACAGGTGCTTCCGGGAGTGGTACGACTACTCTCGGGCATTCGCTTGCGCGAACGCTTTCCCTCAAGCACCTAGATAGCGATCATTACTACTGGTTACCGACACATCCACCTTACAAACAGAAGCGGCCGATTGCGGACAGGTCGGCTTTGCTTAACACAGATATTCAAGCGGAAGAAAATGTAGTGGTTTCGGGGTCACTGGTGGGCTGGGGCGCAGATATTGAAAATGCATTCGATCTGATTGTGTTTTTATACCTGCCGGCCAGTATACGCCTGGAGCGGCTCCGCCAACGCGAACTGGCCCGGTACGGCACTGTTGACCCGGCATTCCTGGCATGGGCTTCCCAATATGACGAAGGTGTGGCAGAAGGCCGCAGCCTGGCAAAACATAATGCATGGCTTGCGCAGCGATCATGCCGCATATTGCGCCTAGAAAAAGACTTCACCATTGCAGAGCGTATCGTACACATCATGGGTGTGATATCCCCCGCAGCCCAACAACAAACCACCCTCAGTGGCAAAATTTAATTGAACAGGATCACAAATCATGGCAAGCACATCCCGCCAGCTTATTCTTAATGTCTTTTTTCAACGTTTTGGCCATCATCCTGCCGGCTGGCGCCATCCCAGTTCGAAAGATGATGGCCGGCCGAACTTTGGCTGGTGGCTGAGGGCTGCCAAACTGGCTGAAGAGGCCAGGTTCCATACTTTCTTTCTGGCAGATTTTATCGGCCGCTCCGCACAAGTGACGCCACAGACGGGCCGCAGCGGCTTAAGTTACCAGTTTGAGCCTTTGACGCTGCTTTCTGCCATTGCAGCGAATACCCGGCATATCGGGCTGGTAGCCACAGTCAATATCAATTTCTCTGATCCCTACAATATCGCCCGTGCATTCACTTCGCTGGATCATTTAAGTGGCGGCAGGGCAGGCTGGAATATTGTCTCTTCATTCAGCGAGGCAACCGCGGCTAATTTTGGCCTGGCCAGGGACAGGGGCCATGAAGAACGCTATGCCAGGGCAGCCGAGTTCCTGGCAGCCAGTAAAGCCTTATGGGATAGCTGGGATGACGATGCTTTTGATCACCCCGATCAAAAGACCGGGGCTTATTTCGATGCCGGCAGTGCCCACCCGGTGAATTTCAAGGGCAAGTATTATCGATCTGAAGGCCTGCTGGATTTTCCGCGGCCATTGCAAGGCTATCCGGTATTTGTCCAGGCCGGCAACTCTGACACTGGCCGCGAATTCGCGGCCCAGCATGCGGAAATGACATATTGCTCCGCGACGTCGCTCAAGGTGGCACAGGAATATTATGCCGATGTGAAAGGGCGTATGGCCAAATATGGACGCGACCCGGATCAACTGAAAATCTCCCCGGGATTATCCGTCGTGGTTGGCGAATCCGACCAGGAGGCGCAGGACAAGTTTGGCGAGCTGCAAGCCGCAGTTGATTTCAGCCATATCGAATTCGGTGGCTACGATTTAAGCCAGTACCCACTGGATGAACCTTTGCCCGATCTGCCTTACCAGCCCAGCGAGAATGGTAAAGGCCGGTTCCTGCAACAACTGGAACTGGCACGCCGCGAGAACCTGACCATCCGCCAACTGGTGCTGAAGTTCAGGGTTGCGCGGGGACACTTGCAGGCGATCGGTTCTGTGAAAACAGTCGCTGACCTGATCGAAGAGTGGTTTGTCGAGAAAGGTGCAGACGGATTTAATGTCGTGCCGCCATTACTGCCGCAAGGCTTTGAGGACTTTACGCGCCTGGTGGTGCCTGAGTTGCAGCGCAGGGGCATTTTCCGCAAAGAGTATGTACCAGGCACTTACCGGGATAACCTGGGCCTCAGGCATCCGGCTAATCCTAATTCGAAATGAGGATACTTATGAGCACTGCCAAACCAAAACGCTACAACAACACCGCCATTCTTTTACACTGGCTGCTGGCCATCCTGATTACCGGTCTTTTAGTGGTGGGATTTTTCATGCCCGACTTGCCCAAGACCCCCTTACGCAAAGTGATATACAACCTTCACAAATCCTTCGGGCTGATTGTGTTTGCATTGGTACTGTTCAGGATTTATTGGCGGCTTAGCCATGCGGTGCCGGAACATGTGCCGGGCAGCCGCCTGCAAGTGCGGCTGGCGCATTACGCCCATATTTTTATTTATGCGCTGATCCTGGTGGTGCCCGGCATTGGGTTGCTGGCCAGCGCATTCAACCATGGCTTCAATCTATTTGTATTCCATTGGGAGCCGCTGTTCACGGTGAATAAGGCGCTCGCGCATCAGATCATGGGCTGGCATGGGGTCACTGCCTACCTGCTGGCTGCACTGCTGGGGTTGCACCTGGCAGCTTTCTTCTGGCACCAGTTTGTACAAAAAGATGGCCTGATCCGCCGTATCTGGTTCACCGCTCCGTATTAAATGTCCTTCCTGCAACAGCGGTTGCATGCCGCTGTTGTTCCTGCATCACATCTCTCTATCCTGCTGTTTAGGTAAAGAACTAATATGTTTTTTTAAGTCATTGATATTCATCAATTAAATTTATTTTTTACATTAAAAATAGTGCGCTTTCATAGTTGGTACGGAATCTGCAGTATTACGCCAGCATTAATGACTTAACAACATTACAAAACAAAAGAATATGTGGCACTACCTGCTGAAGCGCTTGCTTATCATGATTCCCACCCTGATCGGGGTGATGACCTTAACTTTCCTGGTGACCCAATTTGTTCCCGGTGGGCCGGTGGATAGCGCCATTGCACAGTTGGATGCGCAAGATGCACGTTCCGGTACCGATGGTTCTTCCGGTTCCGGCGGGTGGAGTTATAGCGGCAGGCAGGGCATAGATACACAGCAGGTGGAACAGCTCACTGAGTTATATGGCTTTGACAAGCCTATATTGGAGCGGTATTGGCAAATGATTGTGCAGTACGCCCGTTTCGACCTCGGGGAAAGTTATTTCCGTAACCAAAGCGTTTTATCCCTGATTAAAGACAAGCTCGGCGTATCGATTGCACTGGGCTTCTGGACATTCACGCTGACTTACCTGATTGCCGTGCCACTAGGAGTCGCCAAAGCGGTGAGGGCAGGCACCACGTTCGATTTTGTGACCAGCCTGGTAGTGCTGGTGGGGTATGCCATTCCCGGCTTTGTATTGGGGGTGCTGCTGATTGTATTGTTTGGCGGCGGGTCGTTCTGGGATATTTTTCCCTTGCGCGGACTGACCTCTGATAACTGGGCCGAATTAAGCCCTCTGGCCAAAGTGACAGACTATTTGTGGCATATCACCTTGCCTGTGACTGCTTCGGTGGTCAGTACCTTTGCCTTTAAAACACTGCTCACAAAAAATACTTTCCTGGAGGAGATCCGCCGGCAATATGTATTGACCGCACGAGCCAAAGGGTTATCCGAACGGCAGGTGCTCTGGAAGCATGTCTTCCGCAATGCCTTGTTGCCGCTGATTACCGGTTTTCCTGCGACTTTCATCATGGCTTTTTTTACCGGCAGCCTGTTGATAGAGACCCTGTTTTCACTGGATGGCCTGGGGTTGCTTTCCTTTGAGTCTATCAATAGCCGTGATTACCCGGTGGTGCTGGGAACACTGTACCTGTTTACGTTAATCGGTTTGCTGATCAAGCTGCTGGGCGATTTTGCTTATGTGCTGGTCGATCCAAGAATCAAGTTCGATGCGCAGGAGTCATAAAGTGAGCCAGGTCATTCCCCATCTTTCTCCTGCCCGCCGTAACTGGCAACGCTTCAAGCGCAACCGCCTGGGTTACTGGAGCCTGATTGTATTTGTATTGCTGTATGTGATCAGCCTGGCAGGTGAGGTGATCTCAAATGATAAGCCATTAATCGTGCGTTACGAACAGCAATGGTATTTCCCCTTGCTGCATGATTACCCCGAGTCTGTCTTTGGTGGCAACCTGCCGATACAGGCCGACTATCATGACCCCTTCATCAAGGCGCAACTGTCCAGGCAGGACAACTTCGCCATCTATCCGCTTAACCCTTATTACTACGATACGCTGAATTATTTTTCGACTGCGGAACATTACCCGGGCAAGCCTGACGATGAAAACCTGCTGGGTACCGATATCGCTGGTTACGATATCCTGGCGCGCCTGCTTTACGGTTTTAGGGTCTCAGTCACATTCGCACTTGGCCTGACTGCGGTGGGGGTGATACTGGGGATATTTTTTGGTGCCATACAGGGATATTTCGCCGGCAAGGTCGACCTGGTTACGCAACGCTTAATCGATATCTGGGGCTCCATGCCGGAACTCTACCTGCTGATTATTTTTGCCTCTATTTTTGACCACAGCCTGTTGCTGCTGTTCGGCCTGCTGTCATTGTTCGGCTGGATCACATTATCCGATTATGTACGCGCAGAGTTTTTGCGCAACCGCCAGCTTGAGTATGTCAAATCCGCCCGGGCGCTGGGCCTGTCTAATTTCCAGATCATCTGGCGGCATATCCTGCCCAACAGTTTGACGCCTGTCATCACCTTTTTACCTTTCCGCATGAGTGCCGCCATCATGGCACTGGCCAGCCTGGATTTCCTGGGTCTGGGCGTGACTGCACCTGCGCCCAGCCTGGGCCAGCTGCTATTGCAGGGTAAGGAGAACCTGGATGCATGGTGGATCGCAGTCTCGGCATTCAGCGTACTGGTGCTGACCCTGCTATTGCTGACTTTTACCGGGGAAGCCTTGCGTAACGCGCTGGATACCCGGATTTCTGATGCCCGACAAGGCGGTACTTTGTAATGACACAGCCATTATTATCCATTGAAGATTTCTCAGCCAGGTTTGAGAAGAAAACCGTTGTCGAACAACTTAACCTGCATATTAACAGCGGGGAAAGGCTGGCACTGGTAGGGGAATCGGGCTCAGGCAAAACGGTCACTGCATTATCCATCCTCAAGCTGGTGGAAGCCGCCGAACTGGGTGGCAGGATCATATTCAGGGGCGAAGACCTGCTGCAGAAATCAGCGCGTGAGATCCAGCGTGTGCGTGGTGCTGACATCGCCATGATCTTCCAGGAGCCCATGACTGCGCTGAACCCGCTGTTTACGATCGGTGAGCAAATCGTTGAAACGCTGATTGCGCACCAGGCACTCACCCGTGCCCAGGCAAAACAGAAAGCCCTGGAATTGCTGACACGCACCGGTATCCGCCAGCCGGAGAAAAACATCAACAGCTACCCGCACCAGCTCTCGGGCGGCCAGCGCCAGCGCGCCATGATCGCGATGGCCCTGTCATGCAAACCCAAGTTACTGATTGCGGATGAACCGACAACCGCACTTGATTTAACCATACGGGCACGTATCGTTAAATTGCTGATTGATATCCAGGAAGAGGAAGTACGTGAAAATGGCGAGCATGCCATGGCTATCCTGCTGATTACGCATGACCTCAACCTGGTGCGTAAATTTGCCCACCGGGTCGCCGTGATGGAGCGGGGCAGGCTGGTGGAAACCGGTGAAACCAAGGCGATTTTTGAACAGCCTGCACATCCTTACACCCTCAAGCTGATCAACAGCGTCCCGGTACGCAACGTACTGCCGGTGGCGGGGGATGCCAAAACCCTGCTTGAAGCCAGGCAGATCAGGGTGGAATACCCTTTGCCCAGGAAAGGCTGGCGTGGCTTGTTCCACGCCCAGACATTCACGGCCCTGCACGGTGTTGATATCACTTTGCGAGAGGGAGAAACAGTGGGCATCGTAGGAGAGTCGGGTTCCGGCAAATCGACGCTGGCACAGGCGGTGTTAAACCTGATCAAGGTTAAATCAGGTGACATTGAAATTGCAGGCGCGCCACTCTATAGCCTGAGTGCGAGATTACAGCGTGAGGTGAGGGCCAGGTTGCAGGTGGTGTTCCAGGATCCGTTCGGTTCACTTTCCCCCCGGCAGACCATCCGCCAGATTGTGGGCGAAGGCCTGGAACTGCATTTTCCTGAGCTGACACCTGAACAGCGTTATGAGCGGATGGTGCAGGTGCTCTCCGAAGTGGGCCTGAGCGCCCAGGTGCTGGATTCCTATCCGCATGAGTTCTCGGGTGGGCAGCGGCAGCGTATCGCCATTGCACGTGCCTTCGTGCTCTCGCCACAGGTAGTGGTCCTGGATGAGCCGACTTCTGCGCTGGATGTCTCCATTCAGAAACAGGTGCTGGAGTTGCTGGTGTCATTACAGAAGAAATTCGGTATGAGCTACCTGTTGATCAGCCATGACTTGACCGTCATCCAGGCGCTGGCGCATCGTGTTTACGTACTTAAAGACGGCGAGATCATCGAGTCGGGTGATACCGAGCAAGTCATACAGGCACCACGCCATCCATATACAAAATCCCTGGTACAAGCCTCTCTCTAGTGAATGTTTATGAATATCCGTAATAAAAAAACTTATTCCAAATGGGTGTCGTTGGTGGCGTTATCCATAATGCTTTGGATGCCATCCAGCAATAGTTTGGCTGCACACGCGGTGGCACAATTCGGTGAGCCCAAATATCCGGCAGATTTCAAGCATTTTGATTATGCCAATCCCGATGCGCCAAAAGCCGGGCAAATCCGTTTTGCAGTCATCAGCCAGAACAGCGGCTTTGATAAACTCAACCCATTCAGCCTGAAGGGCAAGCCTGCTCCGGGGCTGATAGAGCAAATGTTTGAGACACTGACTGTCTACAGCCTGGATGAAATCAATACCCAGTATGGTTTGCTGGCTGATGATATCAAGCTAGCCCCTGACTTCAGTGCCGTCACTTTCCATATCAATCCCTTAGCCAGGTTTTCTAATGGGGATGCGGTGACAGCCAAAGAAGTGAAGTATTCATTCGACACCCTGACCAACAAGAAAGGCAATCCCCGATTTAAAGCGTATTTTTCGGAAATCAAGTCTGTCACGGTGCTTGATGCCCAGACCATCCATTTTGAATTCAAGCGTAAAGGTCGGGACTTGTCCTTTGTGGCAGGCAGCCTGCCGGTCTTCTCGCCGAAGTGGGGTTTAAAAGCAGATGGCAGTCACGTGCCATTTAACAAAATAGGGTTGGAGGAGCCAATCGCATCAGGGCCTTATTTGATTGAGAGAGCAGTCAGTGGCCAGGCGGTTACTTATAAGCGCAATCCAGATTATTGGGGTACACAGGTGCCTTCAAGAGTGGGTACTTATAACTTTGAACGTGTGGTTTACCGTATTTACAAAGACACCGACACCATGGTAGCCGCGTTACGCGCGGGTGATTTTGATTTTCTGAGTGAAAATAAAATGCGCTACTGGTGCTGCCAGTATATAGGCAAGCGTTTTGACGAAGGTGAATTGCTCAAGGAGCTGGTGCCACACCAGAATCCGGTGGCGATGAATGGCTGGATAGTCAATTTGCGCCGGGAAAAATTCCAGGATCCCCGCGTCAGGCTGGCATTGAATTACGCCATGGATTTTGAATTCATGAACCAGAAAATCTTTGATAGTGAATTCAACCGCGTGAACAGCTATTTTGCATACAGTCCCCTGGCGGCAAAAGGGTTGCCCGGCCCTGAGGAATTGGAAATCCTGGAACCATACCGCCAGCAATTGCCCGCCGAAGTATTTGGCCCCATGCTGGAACAACCGAATACCAAACCGCCGGGCAGCATCAGGAAGAACCTGACCAAGGCACTTGAATTAATGGCTGAAGCCGGCTGGCATAACCGTGATGGTGTATTGCGCAACGCCAAAGGGGAGCCTTTTGTCATCGAAGTGACCTTTGCCACGCGCGGCCAGACCCCGTACATGGACCCGGTTTGCCTGAATATGTCGAAACTGGGCATTGTGGTGGTGAAACGGGTGTCTGATGCTGCCACTTCGCGCAGCCAGATGAAAAACTTTGATTTTGACTATACGACCATTGCCCTGCGGGAAGGCCGGATGCCGGGCGCAGAACTATGGCGTAATTTCAACAGCAAGGATGCCGATAAGCCTGGTTCGGAGAATGTCATTGGCGTGAAGTCGCCGGTAATCGATGCGCTCATCCAGAAGCTGCTCAATGCTGATAGCCAGCATGAACTGGAAATTGCCGCACATGCGCTGGATCGTGTTTTGGTGCATGGTCATTATGTGATTCCCTGGCGTTACCTCACCCATCATTACCTGATTTACCACCATCGATTGAAGCGGCCGCAGGTATTGCCCAAGTATTATGGGGCGCAAGAGTGGGCCTTGGCGTATTGGTGGGATGGTGGAGCCGGTCACAAAAAAGCAAATCCTGATTAAACGAGATGCCTACAGGGTTAGAAGCATCAGCAATCAAGCTCATCCATAAAGGAGAATTTCATGACACAAGCTGCAAATAGAAATGCACAGCATTCCATAGAGCCTATTTTTATTGACCGCTGGTCACCACGCGCCTACACCGGCGAAGTCATTGATGACGCCACTTTGTTCAGCCTGTTTGAAGCGGCAAGATGGGCACCATCTGCCAATAACTCCCAGCCCTGGCGATTTATCTATGCAAAAAATGGCTCTGCGCACTGGGGCAATTTGTTTGCGCTGCTCAACGAGAATAATCAGCGCTGGGTGAATCGCGCCGCCGTACTCATTGCATTGGTTTCCAAGAAAACACATGTGCGTCCGGGTGAAACTGCGGCATCACCGTTAAAAAATCATTCTTTAGATGCTGGTGCGGCATGGGCCAGCCTGGCTTTTCAAGCCTATCGACTTGGCTGGCGGACACGTGCGATTGGCGGTTTTAACCGTGATGCGGCGCCAGAAGTATTAGGCGTGCCAGAAGGTTACCAGGTGGAAATCCTGATCGCAGTCGGCAAGCAGGCGGATAAATCGGTCTTGCCAGAAGACTTTCATGAACGTGAACAGCCTACGCCAAGAAAGCCCGTCGAAAAGTTTATTGCAGAAGGGACGTTTAGTTTTAGTGAGTAAGCAGGGAGAGCAAAGTTGCTTGAACAACACATGTGATGGTGGAGTTGCTGCTTAGGCAACAGCCAATTCTATTTAGCTCTCTACCCACAAATGACATATGGAAAAATTCTTTTTAATACAAATGGTTATGTTTATTAATTCGAATATTAGCCTTACATAATTCTTGGCACGAAAACTGCCAATGATTGAATAGCCCGTAATTGAACAGCACAGGTTTGTGCCCAGATCATGAAGGAGATAATGATGGCTAATCAATTTTATTGGCAGCTTCCGACATCCGGTGATGCACGTTATGGCGATGCCACCAGGCAGCGTCGTGGGGAAGCTGCTGACCCTAACTACCCGGTCTTTGGCAGCGGCGTGACTGATCCGCGCCAGAATGCATTTAACTATTATGACTATATCCACCAGGTGACCAAGGCTGCGGATATTTCCGGGTTTACCGGGGTTTTTATCCCCGATAATCCGGACGGGGAAGAACCCTGGATTGTGGCCGGTTATATTGCAAGAAGTACACAGCGCCTGAAACTGCTGACACAGTTTGACGCTTCAAGGGGTTCTGCTGTCTATGCGGCTAAAAATGCAGTCAGTTTCCAGCGCTACACCGGTGGCCGCTTTGCATGGCATATCACCGAAGGTAATAGTGATGAGCATACGCGTAAACAGCTGGGTGACTTTGTTCCCAAGGAAGATATCCTGGCGCGCATTGATGAGTTCATCACTGTTGCCAAAGGCGTGTTGACTACCTATCCGTTCAATTTTGTCGGCCGCTTTTTCGAAGTACAGGATGGGGGATTCCAGGGACCATTGTCCAGCCGTGAAGTGCCGCGCGTTTACCTCAGTGGCAGTTCGGATGAACAAGTGGCGCTGTCGGCAAAGCATGCCGATGTGCATGTGCTGGAGGCAGCCGGGCATGAAACGATTGCCCAACAGATTGCCCGATATCAACAGGCTGCCAGCACCAATGCGCCTGAGTTTGCCCTCAGGATTGATGTGCTGGCCCGTGAAACCCGCGAAGAAGCCCTGGCAGATGCCAAACGTTTCCTCGGGCAAACAGGTGCACCGATTCCAAAAGATGAATCTTCATTACTGTGGCCCGGGTTCGCTGCCGAATATACCGGCGCAAACGCTTCCTTGATCGGCAGTTATGATGAAGTGGCGGCCGCTCTGGCTGCTTATGCCAATTTGGGTGTCACGCAGTTTGTACTGGCTGCCGTGCCGCATTTTGAAGAAGCCTATCGTGTAGGCAGTTATGTATTGCCACTGGTACGTGAATTAACCCGTCCTGCGCAAAAACAGGCTGCCTGAGATTTATAAGGAGAAAACAATGACGATAGATGTTTTTTGGAGAATTCCAACCCATGGTGAACCCAGCTCCCACCGTGCCCGTTCGCCCTTCCGCGGTGACTGGTTCCCCGGTAATGACAATAGAACCCTGAGTGGCTTGAGTGGTGGTGGCGATGATGGTTTTACCTACATTGATTACCTGGCGGAAATTGCACGTGCGGCAGAAATTTCAGGTTTCCAGGGCGGATTGATTCCCTCATTCCCCAACACGGATGAGCCTTGGGTGATTTCGGCCTTCCTGGCGCGTGAAACCAAAAACTTCCGGTTTATGATTCCCTTCCAGCCGGGTTTCCTTAACCCGGTCACCGCTGCGCGCATGACAGCAAGTTTGCAGCGTGCCACAGGGGGAAGGGCGCTGTATAACATCATCACTGGCGGCGGTGGACCATCACAATTATGGTGGGGAGATCCTGTCAAGCATGATGACCGCTATGGCCGTACCACAGAGTTCCTGGATGTATTAAAAGGTATCTGGGCTGGCGGGCCTTTTTCCTATAACGGCCAATTCTACCAGGTAGAAGATGCCGGTTTGCCGGATCCTTTATCGAAAGAGGAATACCCGGAAATCTATTTCTCAGGTTCGTCCGATGCTGCACTCGCGTCTGCATCCAAGCATGCAGATTACTACCTCTCCTGGCTGGAACCATTTGACCTGATTAAAGACAAATTTGCGCGGGTCAAGGAGCGTACGGACCAGCTGGGTCGCAAGATCAAGTGCTCTATCCGCGTGGATATTCTGGCCAGGCCAACAGAGGAGGAAGCATGGCGGGAAATTAGCCGTGGCTTTGACAATATTCCTAAAGATGTCCTGGACCGTTATAAAGCCCAGAATGCCGGCGATTCCGTAGGTGCAAGCCGACAGCGCGGGCTGAGGCCGCAAACCATTAATAGCTACAAGGACTTTATTCTGTCTCCCAATATCTGGACAGGATTCAACTTATTGCGAGGTGGCCAGACCCTGGGTATCGTCGGCAGCTACGAAAATGTGGCAGCCCGCCTGGATGAACTGGTACAGCTGGGTGCTGATGCCTTTATTTTAGCCAGTACCCCCCACCTGGAAGAAGCGTACCGTGTAGGGGAAGAAGTCTTGCCATTGGTACGCGGTAAGGCGGGTGCCGGTAATTTGCGCGCAGTTGCTTAAAGTTAGTTGGTAGTAATTCAAGCCCTCATGAATTTAATTCTTCATGAGGGCTTTTACATGGAAAGCGTGATTTTATCAGGGGGCTTGTATGTGACACGGCAATGCAACCTAGTCAGCTGATGTCTGATCAAATGATCAGGCGCTGTAAGCATGAAGTCCTGCGTATTTCACCGCATTTATAATCGCTTGGGAATTGAAGGCTTGCAGGTCTTGGACGCGGTGTTTTTTGTAGATATCAAATCAAAAGAGATTGGCATGGAGCATAAATCTATTGTAGATGCTAACTACCGTTTTATGGCAGCATCCCAGGAAGTAAACGCAAGGATCACACAACGCCAGCAAGCGTTGGCACTTTATGTCACTTTAATGGTGGGGTTGCTGGCGGCGATGGTGGCACTAAAGCCAGGGGAAAACACAAGCAAATTACCCATCGAGTGGCTGGTGCTTGGTTTTCCGGTATCTTCCACTTGCCTGGCATTCCTGGATTACAAATCAGAGCGCGCTATCAGCAATTTGAGGGAGTTTTTATCCCAACTGGAAAAGTTACAGGGTGCGCATGTGTATTTGCCGAGTTATAACACTGACCCCAAATGGGCGATGGGTGCAAACAGGGCCCGTCGGTTTCATGATTTTGCTGCTGCGGTACTGGTTGCCGGGGGAAATGCAATTGGCCTGGGTGCCGTGCTGAGAATTTATCCTGAACGTATGGCTGCAAATCCTGAGGTTATCTGGATCAGCGCGGTGATTGCAGTATTTTCATTGATCGCATTATTGTTGATCCCGCACTGGAGTTACAGGCCTCATGGCAGAGAAGCGTGAGGCTTAATCATGTTGAAATAATTAATTCTTTACTGGAGAGCCAGGATGATAGAACGTCCGCAATACACTGCGCATGACTTTCACCCCGAAGTATTGCGCCTGTTTGACAAGCTGGTACATGGCGATATTGACAGGCGTGAATTTTTGTCTAAAGCCGCCAGGTTTGCTGGCATATTGACCGCTGCCGGTTTGCTTGAAGCATTGAGCCCAAATTTTGCGCAGGCACAACAGCGGGTTACGGAGGAAGATAGCCGCATTCAGTCGACTTATGTGGAAGTGGATTCGCCGAAAGGGTATGGCAAGGCCAGGGGATACTGGGTCAAGCCAGCCGATGCGAAAGGAACATTGCCCATTGTATTGGTGATCCATGAAAATCGTGGGCTAAACCCGCACATCGAAGATATTGCGCGACGTATCGCATTGGATAATTTTATTGCCTTTGCACCAGATGCCTTGTTTCCTTTAGGGGGCTATCCAGGAGATGAAGATGCAGCCCGTGAACTGTTCAAAAAGCTGGAACAGCCTAAAACGCATGAAGACTTCGTAGCTATCTTTCATTGGCTAAAACAGTTACCGGAAGGCAATGGCAAAGTCGGCGTGATTGGTTTTTGCTATGGCGGAGGCATTGCCAATATTCTGGCGACCCGGTTGCCTGACCTGAACGCAGCTGTTCCTTTTTATGGCAGTGCCCCTCCGTTAGCGTTGGTACCCAATATCAAATCGCCATTATTGATTCATTTTGCAGAGAATGACGAACGGGTAAATGCGGGCTGGCCGCCATATGAACAGGCATTGAAGTCTGCCGGCATTCCCTATGAGGCATATGTGTATGCCGGCACCCAGCATGGATTTAATAATGATACGACGCCAAGGTTTGATGAAACCGCTGCCAACCTGGCATGGAAACGTAGCCTGGAATTTTTCAACCTGCATTTAAGAGGTTAAGCGAGTGATGCCAGGCAACGATTGCTGCCTGCGATTAGCTTTTACCTAAAAAGTCCTGCTTGCCAACCTCTACGCCGATGTTTCTGAGAATAGCGTACGCGGCGGTGAGGTGAAAATAGAAATTCGGCAAAATGTTATTCAGCAAATGCTGTTGGCCTTGCACGATTCTTACTTCGGTGCCACGCGGAATGGAGATCTCCCTTGATTCCTGCCCGTCTATTTGGCCCGCTTCAATCCCTGACAGGAAATCTATCGAGGCTTTAATCAATGCCTGATAATCTGCAATGCTCGTTAATGAAATGTCAAATGCCGGAGGAGGGAGCCCGGCCAGCCTGGCTGAATAGCTGGTGGCATGGTCGGTGACACGTTGGAGCTGGCGGCCAAAGGTGAACATGTTGGGATATAAACGTGTTTCCAGTAAGACGCTTTGCTCAATCTTTTTTTCCGACGCAAACGTTGCGGCCTTATCCAGAATGTGCGAAAGATTGCCCAGAAATTTGATAAATACAGGCACCGATACCTGGTATAAAGAAATGCTCATGATTAATCACCGTTTTAAAGTTGGTTTTAAAGTTGAAGTCAAACATCAGGCAACAGCCAGATGCCCTTTGGATTGCAGTGAAAATAGTCGTGCATACAGCCCTTGCACGGCGAGCAGCTCGGCGTGATGGCCTCTTTCGATAATATGGCCATGTTGCAATACCAGGATCATGTCTGCATTCATGACCGTACTCAGACGGTGCGCGATAATGATGGAACTGCGGCCTGACACCAGCTGCTCCAGGCCTTGCTGCACCAGGTGTTCGGATTCAGAGTCCAGTGCGCTGGTGGCTTCGTCCAGAATAATCAGCTGCGGGTTTTTAAGAATGGCGCGGGCAATCGCCACGCGTTGTTTTTCGCCACCAGACAGTTTGATCCCGCGCTCACCGACCCGTGTTTCATATTGGTCATCCAGATGCCGGATAAATTCGTCAGCATGTGCTGCAACCGCCGCGGCAATCACGTCCTGGTTGGTCGCGCCAGGTCTGGCAAAGGCAATGTTCTCGCCTATGCTGTCATTAAACAGGGCGACGTCTTGCAATACCACGCCCATCACGGCACGGATGCTGCGTTGCTGGTAATCCTTGAGGTCTATGCCGTTAATGAGGATGCGGCCTTCGGTCGGGTCATAAAAGCGCATCAGCAGTTTGACGATGGTGGTTTTGCCACTGCCGCTGGTGCCGACCAGTGCCAGTGTCTGGCCTGCATTGAGATGAAACGACACTTGATCTAAGGCGCTGGTTTCTTTGCCAGGGTAACGGAAAGTGACCTGGTCAAAGGTGATGGTTTCCAACTGTTCCAGCACGATGGCGTCAGGTTTGTCCCTGTGTTCAGCCTCGACATCCAATAGTTCAACCAGGCGTTCGGCGCTGCTTTCAATCTCACTGGCCTGGTTTACCTGGCGTGCAATGGGGCCAATCGTGCTGATCAGGTTCTGGCCAAGCGTTAATACCAGCAGGATATCACCCGTGGTATAAGCCCCATTCAGCGCGCCCTTAACCGTCAAGGCGACTGCTGCAAATACCCCAAAGGTGTTGACAACATTCAGGCCCTGTTCCGATTTCCATTGGGTCTTGTGCAGGTTATCGCGCACAATCCGCCATTCGGCCTGTGTGGTGTCATAACGTTGTTTGACGGCAGGTTCGCCACCAAAGCTCCTCACTGTTGCAATATTGCCCACCATTTCCGCCAGCAGGCCTGTCATCCTGCCGGCCAGTGCCTGCCAGCCGCGGCGATATTGATGGGTCCAGCCTACCGTGCGATAGGAAACCCAGAAATTGATCGCGAGTACCACCGTCATGATCAGGCCGATGACAGGGGCCTTGAGCAGCAGCACAGTCAGGATGAACAGCATCTGGAGGATGCCGGATAAGGTGCCTTCAGTCAGCGAGGATAACCACATGGTGATACTGGTGATCGTCCCAAACCGGTCCATGATTTCACCGACACGGGTTTTCTCGAAGTAGTCGATGGATTTTTGCGTCATATTATCGAATACGCGCTGCCTGAATGTACTGACGGTATCCAGCCACAGGTCATCCGCCTGCTTGTTTTGAATCGCACCAAAAATGACTACGCCCAGACGCAATGCGAAAAATACCCCCAGTAAAACAGTCACGCTCCAGGTGGCTTGCTCTTTTGTAATCGTTCCGGAAAGCATGCGCGAAATCACATCAACAATAAATTTGTAAATGTAAGGGGTAGCGGTATTGATGAAACCAAGTGCGGTGCCTACCAGAATGACACCGATGACTTTGCCTTTATATTCGGGAATAAACTGAATGGCACGCCATACGTTTTTCATAATTGTTTCTCTTTTACAACATAACTTAAGAATTCAGGCTCTGTGCCAACGGTTAGGCCTATCAAATTTCATGCCATGATTTTCTATAATGAAATCAAAGGGTGGTTTGTTTAGAAATGCTTATTTATAAACAGTTAATGTTTAAGTGTTGTTTGTTTTCCAGCAGACATGAGAAATATATTTCCCGTTTCTATGGTACGTGGCACGATGCGCCGCTTTATCGAGAATGGATTTGGAGATACCAATTTGGCTTACCCTCGCTGTTCAGCCTCGACTGGCTTTCTCTGACCGGGATCTTATGAATGGGTAATGGGAATCACATGTCAATGCATTAAGGATTATTTTGACATTGAAAGCTCAACCCCTTTAGCATCCGCCAGCTGGGTTATCGTAATATGCTCGCGCGTGAAGGCATCCAGTAATGCCTGTAGCGCAGGGGTGGCTATCGCCTCTTCGGTATTGAAGGGCAGGAATTCTAAATCTGCCAGCACGCCCAGGACTACCAGCGCATGGCGCTCTTTAAAGTAAATGCGGTCTATAAAAATACCTTCGATATTGTGGATGGAGCTGCATGCCCGGCCTACGGCAGAAATCAGGTCCCATCCCACTTCACGGATCGCAATCTCATAATTGGCGCCATCGTCCATGGCGGCCCGCTCGGCATGTTCGGTGAACAGGTAATCCACATTCCTGAATTTTGAAGAGAAGGCAATGGCGGGCGCTTGCCCGCTGTCTGCGGCAGAAAGGGTATGGGAAGCCAGTAAACTGCCGGTTAGCAGCGCTATCGCTATTATTCGGTGATGCATAGGCGTCTTCCTCATTTTCAAGTGAAATCGCAGAAGGGATAGTGCAGGCCCATCCAGTAATTTATCAAGGTTAATGCACCGTATAAATGGCGTTGATGAGCGCACAGCTGAATTTTAGTATGGTGAAGCCGGTTGGCTGGGCCAGGCATTCATCTATCGCTATGATCGCTTGAGAGGCTGGCAAATGGTTGGCCGCTTCCCCTGGCAACTGCAGGTTCATATCTTCAGTCCGGGGGATTGCCAGGTCAATTCCAACCTGGTTGCCGGACAAGTGTGCTTTGACAGTTTTCTTGAGGCATTTACTCAAAGGCTGTGGCTTGAGACTGGTTTGTGCAATATCTTCTGGTAAATCCTTCCAGTCAACCAACGCTTGTTGCTCGGCTTTGAGCAGCAGCTTCCACAGGTCATCTTTTTCCTTGCGCACGATATTCAATTCATCCAGCCTGGTTTTTAATGCGCCTTCCAGCGTCGCGAGGGCTTGCCTGTCGGCCACAGCCAGAAATTCATATACAAACCAGGTGTATAAATAGAGGTTCCTGGCGGTTTCAAATTCGGCAGAGATATGAGCTGGCACATTCGGATCAAGGGTGTATTGCAATAACTCCGAATAAATCTGTTCAATCGACATGTGCTTGCAGCGCGTATCGGGCAGCATCACGTTATCAGGGGTTCTGAAATGTTCGGAACTGCACATGTCTTATTGCTCCTAAATTAATCAGTGTCAATAAAGAGTGTGGGACTACAAATAATAAAAGACTCACGATGCCATGAGTCCTTTGCCTTGCCTGAAGGTTGCAGCCATCATCCTACCCAAGGTTCCGTAAAATTCACGTCACTTTCTGGCTGAAAATGGCGTATGAATATTCCTACAGACGTGTAAGTGTGACGATAGCCATCATCATCGGATTTATACTAATCATATTTGAATGATGATGAAGCAAGAGGTGGAACTATGCATATTCAAGCCACGATGCCATTACCCGCCGGTTTCCGGCCACAGGATTTTTTGCTGTTTCATGGCCGTGACAAACAAGAGGTTTCTGAACGCATTACCCCTGATGCGCTGCAAAAGGCCATCGTTTTAAAAGGTTACCCGGCCTTGCTCGGTTTGAAGTTCTCGCAAGACAAGGTGCATTACACGCTGGATGTGGATAATGCACAGGTGAATGTTACGCTGGATGAAGTGCATGCACTGATTCGGCATATCCTTGGTTTCAATCAGGCGATAGAAATCTTTGAGCAGGCGTATGCCGGCCATCCTTTTATTGGCCGTATGGTGACTACACAATCCGGTTTGCGCGTTCCTGTCAGCGTCAGTCCTTATGAGGCCGTGACCTGGGCCATCCTTGCCCAGCAGATCAGCCTGAGTGCAGCAACTGCATTAAGGCGCAAATTTATTCAACTGGTGGATCTCCGGCATTCCTCGGGCTTATATTGTTATCCTTCAGCGGAGCTTGTCTCAGGGCTTTTGCCTGAAAGATTGCGTGAGGCGGGTATTTCGCACACCAAGGCAACGGCGCTAATCCAGGTAAGCCAGCAGGTGGTGTCCGGCGATTTGCCACTCAATGCATGGTTGCAAACCGAGACGCCATCGCAGGAGATTGCCCACGCCTTGTCCGGTATTAAAGGGATTGGGCCATGGACGATTAACTACACTTTACTCCGGGGCTATGGCTGGCTGGATGGGTCATTGCATGGAGACGCTGCCGTACGTCGGGCGATCAGGGGATTGATGGTGCTGGATGAGTTGAGTGAAAAAGAAGCTGCGCGCTGGCTGCAGACCTACCAGCCCTGGCGGGCATTATTGGCCGCGCATTTGTGGGCCTGGCAACATGCCTTGGCCCAACAACTGTGATGGTGCCTTGCAGTAGTATTACGGATTATTCACGTGCGGATAAACGCGGACCAGCAGAATTTTCGGGCCCGACATTTTCTTGATCACGATATCAAATTGTTCAAACACCACGCGCTGGCCTTCTGCCGGCAGCTCCGCCAGTTTCCATAACACCAGGCCGGCGACCGTGTCTGCCTCCTCCGATACGATATCAATACCCAGTGTGCGTTCCAGCGTGTTGATGGGCAGCGTGCCTTTGCCAAGCAACGAGCCATCCTCCAGCTTGATCCACTCTGATTGCGAGCGCTTGAATTCATCACTGATATCGCCAACCAGGGCAGACAGTAAATTATCCAGCGTAATAAATCCCAAGGGCTCCCAGTCATCGTAGCCAACTACCGTAAAGTGTGGTGCGCCCATTTTCAGGCGGTTGAATAACTCTGCCGCATGGGTGTCAGGCGAGACCAGTTCAATATGCCTGACCAGGCTGGCCAAATCGTTAAACTGGTTGTTTTTGGCCAGGGCGACTAACACATCCTTGATATGGATAATGCCTTTGACTTCGCTATCCAGCCCAATCCACGGGTAACGGCTGTAGCGATGGCTGCTGATCTTCTCCAGGTTCTGCGCAAATGTGTCGGCTTCATATAAGGCCACGGCTTCGCCAAATGGCCGCATCAGGTCTGATACGACCAGTTCTTTGAAATCAATGGCCTGGGCCAGCACTTTCCATTCAATGGCATTGAATTCATCTCGTGGCCGGGAAGCCCGCAGGATGATCTTAAGCTCTTCAGTGGAATAGTTGCTGTCGCTCAGTTCAACGTGTTTGAGGTTAAAGCTATGCAACACCAGGTTGGCACTCTGGTTCAGCAGCCAGATGGCCGGAAACATCAGCCAGTAGAATAGATACAGGCCAGGCGCGGTCCAGATACTGAGTTTTTCCGACATCCTGATTGCCAGGGATTTTGGCACGAGTTCACCCAGCACGATATGCAGATAGGAAATGATGAAAAAGGCGGCGCCGAAAGAGATTGCCTGCATCAACTCTGCGCTCTCAACGCCGGCCAGCAGCAATAACGGTTCAATTAACCTGGCAAAGGCTGGTTCGCCTATCCAGCCCAGGCCCAGGGAGGTGAGGGTAATGCCTAACTGGCAAGTGGATAAATAGGCATCCAGGTCATGGTGGACCTTGATTAAAATCCGGCCGACCCAGCGATGGTTTTTTGCAACTGCTTTTACCCGGGTACTGCGCAGCTTGACCAGCCCGAACTCGGCAGCGACGAAAAAACCGTTTAGCAGCACTAATCCAAGCGCAAACAGGGTTAGCAGCAGCTCGTTTTGCATAATGACCTGGGGAATTAAGATAATTGGAAAGATCTGATTATATAGTACTTGTCGTGCCTGGCTGTGTGGTCACAGCCTGACCGGAAGATCAGGTGCCTAATGAGAGGCTGTTTTTGAAAACAGATTCAAAACAAGCACACCGACCATAATCAAAGAGATGCCCAGCATGGCGGCAATATCAAGCTGCTGGTCATAGACCACCCAGCCGACTACCGCGAGTAGCACGATGCCCAGACCAGCCCAGATGGCATAGGCAATGCCAATCGGGATCACTTTCAGTGTCAGTGATAGAAAATAGAAAGACAGCAGGTAACCGATCACCACCACGATGGAAGGTACGATTTTGGTAAACCCGGCACTCGCTTTTAAGGCAGAGGTGGCGGATATTTCGGAAACAATGGCAATGGCCAGGAACAGCCAGTATTTCATCAGGGACTCCCTATCAATCAAAATCCAGCATAAATTGTGCCTCATCTTTGCCCGTGATTGCAGACGTTAATTCACTTGCGCGCAGCAGGCCACTGGCTTTGACACCCAGCAGGCGGATCGTCCGGCCCAAGTCAATTCTTTTTAAACACTGGCCAGCGGCATGACGCAATGGTTTTGCCTCTGCGACAGGCTCAGGCAAGGTAAGGTCGCGCGTCACGGTTTTAAAGTCATCAAAGCGTAGCTTGAGGCCAACTTTACGGCATAGATAACCTTTGCGTTGTAAATCATCCGCGACCCGTTCACATAAATGGGTAAACGCTGCACGCAGTTCGTCCCGATCGCGGACAGGATGCAGGTTACGTTCAAATGTGGTTTCCCGGCTCATTGACACCGGCTGGCGTTCGATGACGACAGGCCTGTCATCCAGGCCGTGGGAGACGCGGTAAAGCCAATGGCCGTAACTTTGCCCGAAGTGCTGCACCAGCCATGGTTCAGGGTAGGTGGCGAGTTCGCCAATGGTCGTGATGCCAAAAGTGGCCAGTTTGGCGTTTGCCTTGGGGCCTATGCCATTGATTTTGCTCGCTGGCATGGGCCAGATGCGGACGGGCAGATCTGCCATGGTGATAATGGTGGTGCCATCCGGTTTTTGCATATCGGAACAGAGTTTTGCCAGCAACTTGTTTGGCGCGATACCGACTGAACAGGTCAGGTTGGTGGCAGCAAACACGGCAGCTTTCAACTGTTGTGCGATGGTTGCTGAATCGGCTTCCAGCGCTGAAACATCGGCGTAGACTTCATCAATGCCGACGTCCTGCACCAATGGGCTGATAGAGTGCACCGCCTCCTTGAACAGGCGGGAATAACGGCGGTATAACTCAAAATTCACCGGCAGCAGGATGGCATTCGGCGCCAGACGTGCTGCCTGCATGGCAGGCATCGCCGAATGCACGCCCAGGGCGCGCGCTTCGTAAGTGGCGGTGGTCAGGACACCACGCCCTGCATAATCGCGCAGCCTGGAAAATTCACGCGTGCCATCAGGCCTGATTTTCGGGCTGTGTGAAGCGCGTCCGGCCACCACCATGGGTAAACCGCGCAATTCCGGATATTGCGACAATTCGCAGGATGCAAAGAAAGCATCCATATCGATATGGGCGATGCGTCGTGTGCTGGCTTCACTCATGCCGGTCTTTCAGGCACTCAGGTCCGGTTAGCTTAATTTGTCATCTGACACATGATACTTGGGGTCTTCAAGTAAATTCACTTCTATCATGTCCCTGGCGTTTTCAAGCAGTTCCTGGCAGTCTTTGCTTAAATGCCGGAGATGCAGTTTCTTACCTGCTGCGCGGTATTTTGCCGCCAGGCTGTCTATGGCGACCAGTGCGGAATGATCGACCACGCGCGCTTGTTTGAAGTCAATCACCACATGTTCAGGGTCATTGCTGGCGTCAAATAAAGCCTGGAAATTAGCGACTGATGCAAAGAACAGGCTACCGTTCAGCCAGTATATTTTTTGACCATCGTGGCCGGTTTCAATCTGCGCAGTAATCTGTTTGGCATGCTCCCATGCAAATACCAGTGCCGAGACAATGACACCGGCAATCACGGCGGTTGCCAGGTTGGCAATAATCGTCACGCCACCGACTAGCAGGCCGACAAACACATCTTGCCTGGGGGCTTTACCAAACAGTTTAAGCGTGCCCCATTCAAAAGTTTTGGCGGCCACCACAAACATCACGCCAATCAGCGCGGCCAGCGGAATCATTTCAATCCACTTTGAAGCAAACAGGATAAACGAAAGCAGGAAGATCGAGGTCGCCATACCTGACAGCCGTTTCAGTGCACCGTTGTTAATATTAATCATGCTCTGGCCTATCATGGCACAACCGCCCATACCACCAAAAAACGCAGTAATCACATTGGCAACTCCTTGCGCCATGGCTTCGCGGTTGGGGCGGCCGCGCGTATCGGTCATTTCGTCAATCAGGTTTAATGTCAGCAAGGTTTCAATCAGGCCGACTGCCGCCAGAATCAGCGCATACGGAAAAATAATGGACAGGGTTTCCAGGTTCCATGGCACTTGCGGTACATGGAAAGTCGGCAGGCCACCGGCGATAGATCCCAGATCGCCCACGGTTTTAGTATCCAGGCCGAAGCCGACTACGCACAAGGTCACCACCATAATGGCTGCCAGCGTGGATGGAATCGCTTTGGTGAAACGTGGCAACAGGTAAATGATGGTCACGGTTAACGCGATCAGGCCACACATCATGAATAACGGTTGGCCGGACAACCAGGTTACCGAGCCATCGGCATGCGTGGTTTTAAAATGGCCAAATTGTGCCAGGAAAATCACAATCGCCAGCCCGTTGACAAAGCCCAGCATCACCGGATGCGGCACCATGCGGATAAACTTGCCCAATCTGGCAGTGGCAAACAGTATCTGCAATAACCCCATCAGCACAATGGTGGCAAACAGGTATTGCACACCGTGTTGCACCACGAGTGCAACCATGACAACTGCCAGCGCGCCTGCTGCCCCTGAAATCATGCCGGGACGTCCTCCGAAAGCGGCGGTAATAAAGGAAACCAGCACGGCGGCGTATAGTCCGGTTAGAGGGGAAACATGCGCAATCAGTGCAAAGGCAATGGCCTCAGGCACCATGGCCAGGGCAACGGTGAGCCCACTTAACAGATTGGTTTTCAGCTCGTTGAATATTGAGGGTGAGGAGGGCATGGCCGGCATTAAAGCTCCAGTAAATCAGAGGGATATCCATGTGTGATGCCTGTCAATGGATATGCAGGATGAATCAATGAGCCTCCTGGATAGCCTTCACACGGGTTTGTTAAATACAGGTGGAAATAGTGAATACACGGATTGGCCGTGCTTTTAAGTGTGCGATTATAAGCTTTTGACCGGATTACTGCGACAGAAAACGGGCAATCGGGATATCAAAGGAAATGGCAGGATATTTTGCGAGTGGGAGTACTGACAGGATACAGAATTGACCCTGTCAGGGTGGCGTTTATCCCGTTTACGCTCGCTTGAATTCTTTAGTGATGAATTTTAAAGGTGCTTCCGACATGGTGAAGCAGTAGTTTAATTTCTGTGACCGGCATTTTTCCACGACATAAGTGAAGACATGGTGATACTCGACCAGATCAATGAGCAGGACGTTTCTGTCCAGCAATTTCACTTCTTTTTCAAACTTTTCCTTAATTTCGTCAATGACGCTATTGTAAGCAGGGGATGCATCATAAGGTCTTTTCAGTATCAGCAAAACATGCGACATTTACTACCTCCTTGAGTCATTATTAAACACTTCTAATCAATCGCATTGAGAAAACGCCCAGAGCGTCCTCGCGGCACTTGATTGTAGCGCTTTTCCTGCTCATATGCATAAAACGCTGCGAATGACCAGGACAGCGTAATCACTCCATAAAAACAACGATGAAAGACCGTCATGGATACTTCCACTTTTCTTGTTCAAGCCGCGATATATCTTTCTGCCGCGATTCTGCTGGTGCCTGTCTTTAAACGGCTGGGGTTGGGTTCCGTACTCGGTTATCTGATTGCGGGCATCCTGATCGGGCCTTATGCGTTAAAACTGATTGCAGATCCGGAGCACATGCTGCATTTTGCCGAGTTCGGGGTGGTATTGATGCTGTTCCTGATTGGCCTGGAGCTTGAATCGCAAAAAGTCTGGGAATTACGCAAGCTGCTATTCGGGCTGGGTGGTATGCAAGTGATATTCACGATTGCCCTGGTGGCTATGATTGCCCACCTGTTGCATTTCAGCTGGCGTGAGGCGCTGATTATCGGCATGGGTGTGGCCATGTCCTCAACGGCGATTGGCCTGACTGCGCTGATTGAAAAGAAACAATTGCACACACAAGGCGGCCAGGCGGCGTTTGCCACGCTGTTGTTCCAGGATTTATCCGTGATCCCGCTGTTTATGCTGCTGGCATTTATTGCACCGCATAAAATGGCTTCCGGTTTTGATTTGCTGGCGGTGACAAAGTCGGTTGCGGTGATTCTGGCCATTGTCGTAGCGAGCAAAACCATCCTCCGGCCTATCATGCGTATCATGGCGCAGACCGGCATACGCGAAGTATTTGTCGCGTTTTCATTATTGCTGGTGATCGGTGTGTCGCTCGCTATGGAGTCGGTCGGCCTGTCAATGGCGCTGGGTACTTTTTTGGCCGGGGTATTACTGGCCGATTCGGAATACCGCTACGAGCTCAGGCTGGATATCGAGCCAGTCAAGGGCTTGCTGTTAGGGTTGTTCTTTATTTCGGTCGGCATGACAGTGGACCTATCGTTGGTCGCAGCACAACCTTTAGTGATTTTCGGCTTTGCATTGCTGGTGGTCCTTACCAAAATCCTGGTGCTGATGGGTCTTGGCTGGCTGTTTCGTTATCCGCTGCGGGATAAGTTGCTATTCGGCGTCTCCCTTTCGCAGGTAGGCGAATTTGCTTTTGTGATTTTTGGTGTGGCTTTAGGCCAGGAGTCTATTTCCCGCGACACTTACAACATCCTCAATGCGGTTGTTGCCGTCTCCATGCTGATTACGCCTGTGTTATTGCTGTTGTATGACCACTTCCTGATGCTGCAATGCGGTGAGCGGCCTAAAGATGCCATCCCGGAAAACAATACGGTCATCATTGCCGGCTTTGGCCGGTTCGGGCAAATCGTCGGCCGTGTATTGATGGCCAAGGGAATTACCACGACATTGATTGATAATGACCCTAACCAGGTGGATTTAATGCGCCAGTTCGGCTGGCGCTGTTATTACGGTGACGCATCCAGGCTGGATGTGCTGGAAGAGGCTGGTATTGCTGAAGCCAACCTGTTTGTCATTGCGGTGAACAATTCTGCTGCTGCGCTGGCCATGGCTAAATTAGTCAAGGAACGCTGGCCCGGCGTCAGGATGGTGGCCAGGGCCAGAAGCAGAACGGATGCTTTTGATTTGCGTGATCTTGACTTGAATCCGGTGCGGGAAACCTTTTATTCTTCGCTAGAGGCGGCCAGGCAAGCACTGGTGGTCATGGGGGAAACATCTGCCGCAGCTGCAAAAATCATCAGACAGTTTGAGAAGCACGATCATGAGCAACTGGAAGCAACCCGCAAGATCAGGCATGATCGCAAAGCGCTATCCAGCGTGATGGAGCAGGGTCGTGAGGACTTGAAAACATTGCTGGAACTGGAAAACCCGAATGCTTGATTGGCAAAGGGAGGCTAACAGCTGGCTAAAAATGGAAGGTTAATGAAGCGTCAAGGCTAGCCCGCCATACGCCGTCAATTTTGTAAGGGTTGATTCTTGTCACGCCCAGATTGCCGCTGCGTGTATCACCTGTTTCAAATCCGTCCATATAGGCAATCAGTGCGTCAATGCCTAAAGTGAGATTGGGCGAGACTTTATGCCGAAGCCCACTGGCAAGCTGCATGGCAGGGCTGATCTCCCTGTGACTGGCAACCTTGCTTAGAAACAGGCCTGAAGCTTTGTCTATTTCCGTGGTGCTGGATAAGGTGTTATAAGTGAATCCCAGCCCTGCCGAAGTTTTGATGGCAGTCAGGTCTGTCAAGGCCCATTCATAGGCAATATTGCCAAAGAGGGCATTGCTAGTGGCCGTGCCATTAAAGCTTGAGGCGACTCCTCCACCAAACAATGGAAAGTTGGCGTCCCAGCTCACTTTGCTCCTGATGTGCTGGTAGCTGATGAAGGCGGATAAAGTGTCATTAAATTGATAACCTACATGTGCGCCAATTCCGTTGACTTCCTTGAATTTGACATTTTCAACAATTCCGCCAGCACCAGGGATATTATTAATCGGGTCACCTCCGCCATTTTTAGTATTGGAATGGCCATGCGCTATCCCGCTACTGGCATCAATACCGGCAAAAAAGCCAGCATTTTCAGCAATGACCGGAACAGGCAAAATGAGTGCAATGATAAGTGCTGAAATGTGATTGCTTGCAGGCATGATTTCCCTTTTATTTTTTGCGCAGACATGCGGTATTCACATTTGTAACGGATAAAAGTTCACCAGCTTTAGTCTTCAGGTTGCGCTTTTATTATTGCTGCCCAGGGATTTCCGGATGAGGTAAATAGAAAAGCAGTGAGCCAAGGCATGGCAGCAAAAATCATCAGGTAGCGTGGCCAGCCCAGTATGTAGGGATGAGGGGCAAAAAATAACGGTGGCTCCCGTAGGAACCACCGTTTAGTTAATAACCATCTTTGGAGATAGAACCCTTAGCGGGTATAAACCTTTGGTATCAACAATGCCAGAATACATGTTGCCAAGCATGGGGATTATCAGGTAATCACTGCTTCCGGTGTAGGAATGCGCCTACATTTTTCCATCTGGCAATGGATATTCATTAGCCATTTCAAAAAGTTGATAGAAGATAACTCTCTAGCTGTTGGCAATGAACCTGACTGTGAACGTAACAATCTCTGAAGTCAAAAGTCGTGAAATTTCACCCGCAAAAAATTACCAGCTCGATGATGATTTAGCTGGCGGATTCATGCATGGTGACAGTGGATGCTTTTAATCCGTGATTGCATCCACCAGCGGGGATGAATCGCATGAATCGGGAAGTTAAATCTGAATCCAAATGAAAAGATGCTACACTGACTGCATGAAGAGATCGGGAAATTCCGCCACAGAACATGAAAAACGTACTTCGATGTACGAAAAAATCAAATCATGTCGGGAGTTTGTTGCTGGAGTGGTTGAAAACCATCCGATGGTGCCCAGAAGAGGACTCGAACCTCCACGTCGTTAAACACTAGTACCTGAAACTAGCGCGTCTACCAATTTCGCCATCTGGGCTGAAGAAGCTGTGCATTTTAAAGGAAGAATAAATATTGTCAACCAGAAAAACGAAAAAATCCCTGCGTGCAAATGACCCGCAGGCCCAGCGAGAAGCTGAACTATACCAAACACCATTACCGAGTCGGGAGCTGGTTCTACAGCTTCTTTCAGACCAGGGTGTCCCTTTAAGCGCTGAACAGATTTATGTATTACTCGACATCAGTCATGATGAGCGGGATATTTTTAATCGCCGCCTGGCTGCAATGGAGCGCGATGGCCAGCTGATGCGTAACCGCAAGGGGGCTTTTTGCCTGCCTGACAAGATACACCTGATTGCCGGAACGGTATTTGGCCATACGGACGGTTACGGTTTTTTAGTGCCTGATGATAAAGCCAGGAACCCTGAAGATATTTTCCTGGGGCCTAAAGAAATGACCATGGTCATGCATGGCGACCGCGCCATGGTGCGCCTGGCCGGGATGGACAGGAAAGGCCGCCCGGAAGGCAAACTGGTCGAGGTGCTGGAACGTGCCAATAAAACCCTGGTCGGGCGCGTGATTCGCGCTCAGGGTGTGACCATGGTGGCGGCTGAGGATAAGCGTATCAGCCAGGATATCCTGATTCCTTACCACCTGGATATGGATGCCCAGGTCGGGCAGGTAGTGACGATTGAGTTAACCGAATATCCGTCTTCACATTCCATGCCCATGGGTAAAGTGGTGGAAATATTGGGTAACTATGCTGACAGCGGAATGGAAATTGAGATTGCCTTGCGCAAGCATCACCTGCCGCACCAGTTTAATCCAGCTGCTGTCAATCAGGCGGAAGCCTTTCCAAAAACTGTCCAGCCTAAAGATTACAAAGGCCGTAAGGATTTACGTGCCCTGCCGCTGATTACCATAGATGGTGAAACGGCCCGTGATTTTGACGATGCCGTGTTTGCCGAGCCGCAAGGTAAAGGCTGGCGGCTGGTGGTGGCGATTGCAGATGTCAGCTTTTATGTGCAGCCTGGTGATGCGCTGGATAAAGATGCCTATGACAGGGGCAATTCAGTGTATTTCCCGCGCCGCGTGATTCCGATGCTGCCGGAAGCCTTGTCAAACGGTTTGTGCTCGCTTAATCCTGATGTCGAGCGCTTATGCATGGTATGCGACATGCAGGTGGATGGACAGGGCTTGGTCAAGCAGTACCAGTTCTATCCTTCTGTGATGCTTTCCAAAGCACGCATGACTTATACCCAGGTGCATACCTTGCTGCAAGGTGAAGATCCGTCACTGGCAGAAAAGTATGCCTGGTTGCTGCCGCATTTGAATAATCTTAACAGTGTATTCCGCCTGATGCTGACCCAGCGCGAGAAGCGTTGGGCGGTGGAGTTTGAATCCACTGAAACCATGATGGTGTTCAACGATAACGGCAAGATCGACAAGATCGTACCTGTCGTGCGTAACGAAGCACACCGGCTGATTGAAGAGTGCATGCTGGCTGCCAACGTTTGTGCGGCTGATTTCCTGCTCAAAAACGAACAGGCTTGTTTATACCGCATTCATGAAGGGCCAACGCCGGAAAAACTGGAGGCATTGCGCCTGTTTATGGGGGAATTTGGCTTTGGCGTAGGTGGCGGTGAAAGCCCGCAGGCCAAAGACTATGCCAAACTGATGCAGCGTATTAAGGATCGGCCGGATGCGCAGTTACTGCAAACGGTGTTGCTACGCTCCATGCAACAGGCGGTGTATAGCCCGGATAATGTAGGCCACTTCGGCTTGGCCTATGACGCCTATACGCACTTTACTTCGCCTATCCGGCGTTATCCTGACCTGTTGGTACACCGTGCCATCAAGGCCGTGGTCGAGGGTAAGCGTTACCAGGCCAAGGATTGGCATCAACTGGGCATGCATTGCTCCATGACAGAACGCCGTGCCGATGATGCGACGCGTGACGTCACCAATTGGCTTAAGTGCTTCTATATGCAGGACAAAGTGGGTGAAGTGTTTGCCGGTACAGTCGCTGGTGTCACCAGTTTTGGCCTGTTCGTGGCGTTGGATGAAGTCTATGTCGAGGGCCTTCTGCATGTGACGGATCTGGGCAACGACTACTTTATTCATGACAAGGCCCGCCATGAAATGGTGGGTGAGCGTACGGGGGTACGTTACCGTTTGGGCGACAGGCTGACCGTCAAAGTGGTCAGGGTGGACCTGGAAACCAGCCGGATTGACTTCACGCTGGTGGCGAACAGTGAAATGCCATCAGACATTGCAGAGGTTGGAGGTGTGTCGGAGGGATCAATATCGAGAGCCAAAAAAGCGCAGGGCACCACACAGAAAATCAAGCCTGGCAATAGTAAAGAAGCAAGCAAAGTTTCAGGCCATCAGGCATCTTCCAAACCTCCTGTTGCACCTTCTGCAGTAGGTAAAACCAAGTCCGCGGCAGGAAAATCACGGCCGGCCAAGGAAAAAGGGCGGCATGCCATGCAAAAAAACAAGGGCAAACCCAAGGCAAAAGCCCGATAATACGGCTTTTAAGCAATAGCGGCAGCGGCAAGTTGTCCTGGATAATGATTCAGGGCCGGTTTGCCGCTGCCGCTAATATGTTTATTGTCCAAGCGTAATGAAAGATTTAGGAGTAACTATGTCGGAAACCCGCATTCTGTTTGGTTTTCATGCGGTGTTGAGTCGCATGCGTCAGCATGGCAACAGCATTCAGGAAATTATCATTGACCAGGATAGGGTAGATGCGCGTATGCGTGATCTGCTCGAAATGGCAAAAAATCAAAATATCCGCGTGATCCAGGCTGAACGTCACCGCCTGGATGGTTTTATTGGTGCGCATGGCCGGCACCAGGGCGTGATTGCACGCGTGGTTGAAACACCGATGCCATACAAGGACATTCACGATATTCTCGAATCAGACCTGGATGAGCCACCTTTCTTCCTGATACTGGATGGTGTACAAGACCCACACAATTTAGGCGCCTGCCTGCGTGTGGCAGATGCCATGGGTGTGCATGCAATTATTGCGCCCAAGGACCGTTCTGTCGGCTTGAATGGCACCGTTCGCAAGGTGGCCAGCGGCGCGGCTGAAACCGTTCCTTTTATCGCTGTGACCAATCTGGCGCGCACCATGCGCGAACTTAAGGAGGCCGGTGTCTATATTATCGGCACCACCATGGATGCACCCGGTGACTTGCATAACACCAGGCTGGAGGGCCCGATTGCCCTGGTGATGGGCGCTGAAGGCGATGGTTTGCGCCGGTTGACGCAGGAAACCTGCGATGCATTAATCACGATTCCCATGTTTGGTTCAGTACAAAGCCTGAATGTAAGCGTTGCCAGCGGTATCGCCTTATACGAAATCCGTCGCCAGCGTGTATTGGCAACCGGCAAGCAGTAACTTTGTAAGCTTGTCATGATTACGTTAGCAGGCTTGTGGCAGCATTCCCACCGCCTGTGGCTGGGGTCGGTGCCATTATCATCTGCGTGACCTTATTTACTATCACGCTGCGCCTGAGTAGTGTATTGCCCGGCATGGCGACCGCCCATATCTTCGTCAGCTTATCCAAACAAGTTACTTTGAATGTCCGGCAGGCATTGCTGGACAAGCTTCTCGGCGAAACCATTACCAAAGTGCTGGCGGCGGTGTTAAGTGTGATTGGCGTAACGGCGGTATTGCTATGGATGCACTGGCAGCTGGCGCTGATTATCCTGTTGCTGAATCCGTTTGTGATTGCGTTGACCATGGTACTGGGCAAGCAGGTGAAAACCTGGAAGCAGCGCGAGAATACGGCGTTTGAATGGTTGTCGCAGTCGGCCACTGGAACCCTGGAAGCCATGCAACAGTTACGTGCCAGCAATACCTTGGTTACTCAGGCCGGTAGCGTTTACCAGCGCTTATACGGCCAGCAAATGGCGTAGACTGGGCTGGGAGATTGGCATTCGTTATTATTGATGCGCAAGCCTGGACACAAAATTTTTCTCATCCGCCTTGTCGCCCTGGTTGTTCAGCACATGGGTAATTTCCCCGGTACCGCCCAGTGACACACTGGTCACATGGCTGAACTGGATGTCAGGTGCCGTTGGCGCTTCAATGGCGCTATTAAGCTTGACGCCCGGGTTATTGCTAAAAAAGCAATATACGCCCATTCCCACTGCTTTGTGATGGGTGACCTGGTCAGCCAGTTTGTATGAAGCATAGCCGTTGACAGTGCCATTCATCCAGCTTTGCTGGTCAGGCACATCATAAGGGGCTTCGCTCTGGTAGAAGTACACTTCACCACGATTACCATTCCACAAGGTCTGGTAATCGTGGAAATGTTCTACAAACAAGCCATACATGGTGACATCGTCACCATTCACAACGATACCGTGCCTGGTTTTATTGGTGTTCCAGCCTATGCCATCGCCATGATCGGCGCGCCATACCCATAAATTGTCACCAATCACATTGTTGCTGTTGATAATCACGCTGTCTGTTGCATTCCCTACCGTGGCACCGCCCACCCGGAAAAAGGCATCATGCAAACTGATAGGGCTTTGCGCATGGCTGCTGGTGTTTTTACTGTCTCCCACTTGCAGTAATACATCCGAGTTTTCCTCGCCGGCATCAAACAGGATCCCGCCTACTTTGACACCGTCGACATCGGCGATGGTCATGGCGGCATTGCCTGCAACTGGCTGCAGGGTAGCGATGCCCAGTCCAAGGACAACGGTATTGGCTTGCGTAACATGCAATGGCGCATCCAGCTTGTAAATACCAGGTGTTAGCAACAGGTGCTTGCCTTTGGATAAGGCCATATTGATGGTGTATGCGGTGTCTGTGTCCGCTTTGGCGATATAGAATTGGTCCAGCGGTAACAATGTTTCATTTTGTGCTTGGGTTTGCCAGCTAATACCTTGGCTATTTTGGCGCAACCCTGGCACTACCACACTATAGTTGCCGGCATGATCTATGGTCAGGAAAGGTTTTTCGCGCACCACGGGTGTCTGTTCAACCACCGTATAAGGCGGGTTTGGCCAGTTTTTGGATGCTGGTGCATTTTTCACACCGACAAACACCATGTTCCAGTTGGCATTGGTCCAACTCCCTATGGTTGAATTGCGCGTCAGCCATTGCTGCTGGGTGCCGGAATTAATCTGCTGGTCAACCAGGCTATCGGCAATGAAACCACCGCTGGACCAGCCGCTATCATCATCCAGCAGCATATTTCCACGCACATGCAGGCGGCGTAGCGGTGCTGCCTGGGAGACTGCCCATTGCATGGTGCCATTCTCCGGAATCACGGAAAGGTTCTCTACGCTGCGCCAGAAGTTTTGCGTGGCATCGCCGCCATGCCAGGCAGCTTCCACGCGGATACCACCTTGCAACGTGACATCATCCGGTGTTTGGCCCAGTCCCAGTAACTGTGTGTAAAAACCCAGCTGCACTTTATTGTGGTAAACACCTGGTTTGAACAGTACGGCATAGCGTTCCGGGCCGAATTGATTGCTTTCCTGCTGTTCGAATAAAGCGTCCAGTTTTTGTTGTACTTCATTGGCAGGCATGGAGGGGTCCATGATGAGGACATGCTCACCAAAATCGGGTGTTGCCACCGTTTTTTTCTGTGCTTCCGTGGCCTGGCAACCAAGCAAAAGCAAAGAGGTCAAGCTTGCAGTGGCGGCATACACACCATGGCGATGAAATGAAAAGTAAGACATAAACAGGGTTCTTTCAACTTATCACGACTGTTTGCTTGACCACTGCATGAGCCGTGAAATTCAATTTTTCTGACCACCATGTGGTGAGCCAGCCTGAGTGCCGCGTGTATTTATTTCCAGAATTAATCACTAGGGCGCCAAGTTTAATGTCGTTAGTGTCTCCCGTCTGACACGCGCAAGCAAGGCAGCATCGTCAATCAGGGATTCACCATAAGACGGAATCAATGCTTTCAAGCGCTCTTGCCAGGATGCGCTTTGCATGCGAGCTGCAAAACAGCGCTGCAACACGTCCAGCATGGCTTTGACGCTGACGGAGGCTCCAGGCGATGCGCCAAGCAGGGCGGCCAGGCTGCCATCTTCGCTGGCGACAATTTCAGTCCCGAATTCCAGCTTGCCCCAATGCTGGTGGCAACGTTTAATGATCTGCACGCGCTGCCCGGCGTGCGCCAGGCTCCAGTCCTTGCCATTGGCATCGGGTAAAAACACGCGTAGCGCCTGCATGCGCTGTTCGTGGCTTTGAAAAACTTCCTTGATCAGGTATTTGGTCAGGTCGACATTATGGCGACAGGCGCCCAGCAGGCTTTTGATGTTCTTGAATTTAACCGATTTGGCCAGGTCGAAGCGTGAGCCTTGCTTGAGAAAGCGCGTGGTGAAGCCTGCATACGGGCCAAACAACAAGGCTGGCTTACCCTGGATCAGGCGTGTATCCAGATGCGGGACTGACATGGGGGGAGCACCTACGGCAGCCTGGCTGTAGACCTTGGCATGATGCTGGTGGATGAGTTCGGGGTTATTGCAAATCAGCCATTGGCCGCTAACCGGGAAACCGCCATAGCCATGGGCTTCGGGAATGCCGGATTGCTGTAACAGCGGCAATGCGCCACCGCCTGCCCCCAGGAATACGAATGGCGTGTTGAATGATTGTGTTTGCCCGGATGGCAGGTGTTGCACGCGCACTTGCCAGAAGCTGCGCTCACGGGTGGCAGATCGCTTGAGTTTGCTGACGTGTGACTGCGTCAGCAAGGTAAAATTGGGGCGTGTTTTCAAATAAGCCACCAGTTGGCGCGTCAACGCACCAAAGTTGACATCAGAACCATATTCCACGCAGGTAGCTGCCATGCTGGCTGCTTGTTTGCGGCCAGCCATCATCAGCGGCATCCAGTCATTTAATGTGGCTGGCTGGTCGCTCCATTGCATGTCGGCAAACAGCGGGTGTGCTTGTAGCAGTGTATGGCGTTTGCGTAAAAAGGCGCTGTTCTGCTCTCCCCAGACAGCGCTCAGGTGGGGCACGCGCTGGATAAAACCGGCGGCATCCAGAATGCCTTCTTTGGCCAGCGTCGACCAGCATTGCAATGACACTTCAAACGCGGCATTGATTTCAAGGGCGCGCCGGATATGGATGTCGCCATGCTTGTCTTGAGGTGTGTAGTTCAGTTCGCAATAACCGGCATGCCCTGTGCCCGCGTTGTTTAATGCATCCGAACTTTCGAGTGCCACATCTTCCAGTTGCTCCACCATGCAGATATGTAATTGGGGATCCAGCCGATGCAGCAAAATAGCCAGCGTGGCGCTCATGATGCCGCCGCCAACCAGCAATACATCGATATCGGTTGTTGCCATGATGTGTGAATTCCTCATAATGGGGCGCTTGCAGGCCAAACGCACAATAACCCCGCATTATAAATCGAAAAAAGAAAACCATCATCCAGCCGTCTATCACGGCACGCAGGGAAAGCGGCAAAGCGGCTACAGCCTTGTCAAATAAAGACTTTTGCGGTAATCTCCAGCATTCGCCAAAGAAGTGATTTAACAAGTAGAAAATAAAATCTGGCCGGAATTGCCAGGCACTTGGGCGAAGTTAATTATTTGACGTGCCTGACTAAAGTATCTGGCATGGGTGTGTGAATGGGGAGCGTATGAAAAATCCGTTGGAATCAATCACTGGCACCATCATCTCGGGGTTGTTGCTGACTCTGGCACTGGTTTTTTTCCTGAAAAATTTTATTGTGGCCGGGGGCTGAACCATGGAACTGGTCCCGGCACTGGCACGATGGATACATTTTCTGGCGGGCATTACCTGGGTCGGCCTGCTTTATTACTTTAACCTAGTGCAAATGACGGCCTTAAAGGCAGCAGCAGCTGATGGAACAGCCATCGGCATCAACAGGCATGTCGCCCCGCGCGCCTTATTCTGGTTTCGCTGGTCAGCCGTAGTGACATGGTTGGCGGGCGCTGCCCTGTTAGGGGCACATTTCACGGATGCGTTTATGTTGCGCAATGGGTTTGAAGTGATTGGTGTAGGTGCGTGGCTAGGTACCATCATGCTGTTGAATGTTTGGATTCTGATCTGGCCTAACCAGAAAAAAATTCTGGGATTGGTTGTGGCAGATGAACCTGCCAGAAATGCGGCGCGACGTGTAGCCATGCTGGCGTCACGAGTGAATATGATGCTGTCTCTGCCCATGCTGTTTTTTATGGCAAACGGGTTGAGCCACCGTGCGGTATTAGGGTTTTAACGGGTTTAAGGCGGTTACGGCGGCTTAAGCCGCCGTTTTGTTTTTGAAAAAAGGGTTTGAAATGCATTCCGAACATTTAATGAACACGTATGGCAGGCAGCCTGTGACATTTGTCAAAGGCGAGGGCGTCTGGTTGACGGATACTGCCGGTGATCGCTATCTGGATGCATTATCCGGGGTTGCGGTGAATGGCCTCGGTCATGCCCACCCCAAATTTGTGGCTGCACTAAATGCACAGATTGCCAGGTTGATTCATGTCTCCAATGTCTACCAGATTGCCGAGCAAGCAGCACTGGCTGACAAGCTGACAGAACTGTCCGGCATGGATAGGGTGTTTTTTTGTAACTCTGGCTGTGAGGCCAACGAGGCAGCCATTAAACTGGCACGGCTGTATGGGCATAACAAAGGCATAGACCATCCGGAAATCATTGTCATGGACCAGAGTTTTCATGGCAGAACCATGGCAACCTTGTCGGCCACCGGTAACCGCAAGGTGCAGGCCGGTTTTGAGCCATTGGTCAGTGGCTTTGTGCGGGTGCCTTTTGATGACCTGGAAGCGATTAAAGCCATTGCTTCGCGCAAAAACAACGTGGTGGCCATTCTGCTGGAGCCAGTACAAGGCGAGGGCGGTGTGCATATCCCGGCCAGCCTGGACAGTTATTTCCAGGGTTTGCGTGAGATTTGTGATGCCAACGGCTGGTTGCTGATGCTGGATGAAGTACAGTCCGGTATTGCCCGGACCGGTACCTGGTTTGCCTTCCAGCATACCAGCATTATGCCGGATGTAATGACACTGGCGAAAGGCCTGGGCTCTGGCGTGCCGATTGGTGCCTGTGTAGCACGCGGTGTGGCGGCAGAAACCTTTACGCCGGGCAAGCATGGCTCCACCTTTGGCGGTAATCCACTGGCGACTGCAGCCGGCCTGGCCACACTGAATATCATTGCAGAAGAAAACCTGCGTGAAAACGCACAAGAGGTGGGGGATTACATCGCCAGCCTGTTAACCGACGCACTGAAAAACCAGGCTGGTATCGTCAATATACGCAACGCTGGCATGATGATAGGCGTAGAGTTGGACAGGCCATGTGGCGAGCTGGTCAAACAGGCCCTGGCGGCCAGACTGTTGATCAATGTCACCTCCGAGAAAGTCATTCGTTTGTTACCATCCCTGGTGATGAGCAAGCAGGAAGCTGAAGAGCTGGTCAACAGGCTGGCTCCTCTGATTTTGAATTTTTTAAAGGCAAGCGCATAAAGTAATGAGCGCCTGAATATCATGAGTATCAAACATTTTTTGCAATTTAATGATCTGACCCGCGACGAGATAGAGCATATCTTCGCACGTGCCAAATGGATTAAGTCGCAGTTCAAGAACTACCAGCAATACTGGCCTTTGACAGACCGTACCCTGGTGATGATCTTTGAAAAAGCCAGTACGCGTACCCGCCTGTCGTTCGAAGCAGGCATGCAGCAATTGGGCGGTTCGGCGATTTACCTGAATACGCGTGATTCCCAGTTGGGGCGTGGCGAGCCGGTGGAAGATGCGGCGCAGGTGATTTCACGCATGAGCGATCTGGTGATGATCCGTACATTTGAACAAAGCATTATCGAGCGTTTTGCACAAAACTCCCGTGTGCCAGTGATTAACGGTTTGACCAATGAATATCACCCTTGCCAGATCCTGGCGGATATTTTCACCTTTATCGAGCATCGTGGTTCGATTCAGGGCAAGACCGTGGCCTGGATTGGCGACAGCAACAACGTGTGCAATACCTGGTTGCAAGCCGCCGAAGTGCTGGATTTTAATGTACATGTATCTACGCCGCCCGGTTACGAAGTGGAGCCTGAACGCGCTAACTTGTATGGCACGGATCACTTTGAGTCATTCGCTGACCCGATGGAAGCTGCGCGTGGTGCTGATCTGGTCACCACCGATGTCTGGACCAGCATGGGGTTTGAAGCCGAGAATGAAGAGCGCCGTAAAGATTTTGCGGACTGGCAGGTAGATGCCGACATGATGAAAGTGGCAAAAGCTGATGCCTTGTTTATGCACTGCCTGCCTGCGCATAGGGGCGAAGAAGTGTCGGCAGATGTGATTGATGGGTCGCATAGTGTGGTCTGGGATGAAGCGGAAAACAGGTTGCATACCCAAAAGGCACTGATGGAGTACCTTTTGTTGGGCAAAGTCGCATAAGCAAAGTGTGATGTGCGAGTGATTTCGGCGCAGGCTAACCTTTTAAGCGAAAGCGACCTTAGCCAAGCCATCGTCATACAGCCAGCACTGATGGAGTATTTGTTATTAGGAAAAGTGGCCTGATTGAACGGGCCTGCAGATTTGGGATAATTTTAGATGAGCGATATTAAAAAAGCGGTGTTGGCATACTCCGGCGGTCTGGATACCTCCGTAATCTTGAAATGGTTGCAAGACACCTACCAGTGTGAAGTGGTGACATTTACGGCTGATCTGGGGCAAGGTGAAGAGCTGGAGCCAGCGCGTGAAAAGGCCAAGAAATTCGGTGTCAGTGAAATTTACATCGACGATTTGCGTGAAGAGTTCGTACGTGATTTCGTGTTCCCGATGTTTCGTGCCAACACGGTGTATGAAGGTGAGTACCTGTTAGGCACCTCTATCGCACGTCCATTGATTGCCAAGCGCCTGATTGAAATCGCTAATGAAACCCAGGCCGACGCCATTTCACACGGCGCAACCGGTAAAGGCAACGACCAGGTACGTTTTGAGTTGGGCGCTTATGCGCTGAACCCGAATATCAAGATTATCGCCCCATGGCGTGAATGGGATTTGCTGTCCCGTGAAAAACTGCTGTCCTATGCCGAGAAACACGGCATCCCAGTGGAAATGAAGCATAAACAAGGCGGTAGCCCCTATTCCATGGATGCCAACTTGCTGCATATCTCTTATGAAGGCCGTCACCTGGAAGACCCAGCGGCAGAAGCCGAAGAGGATATGTGGCGCTGGACTGTGTCACCGGAAAAAGCACCGGATGCAGCCGAGTACCTGGACCTTGAGTTCCGTAATGGCGATATCGTGGCCCTGAATGGCAAAACCATGAAGGCGCATGAAATCCTGGCCGAATTGAACCGTTTGGGTGGTAAACATGGCGTGGGCCGTCTGGACCTGGTGGAAAACCGCTATGTCGGCATGAAGTCCCGTGGCTGTTACGAAACACCGGGCGGCACCATTATTCTGAAAGCACACCGTGCGATTGAAAGCATCACCTTGGACCGTGAAGTGGCGCATTTGAAAGATGACCTGATGCCACGCTATGCCAGCCTGATTTATAACGGTTACTGGTGGAGTCCTGAGCGTCTTGCGCTACAAACCCTGATCGATCACACTCAGGCCACGGTTAACGGCTGGGTGCGTGTGAAATTGTACAAAGGCAATGTGATTGTGGTGGGCCGTGACAGCAAGACAGATTCGCTGTTTGATTCGACCATCGCTACCTTTGAAGATGACAAAGGTGCGTACGACCAGAAAGATGCCGGCGGCTTTATCAAGCTGAATGCCTTGCGCATGCGCATTGCAGCCAATTTGCATAACCGCAAAAAATAAACCCATGTCCAGGCGTGTGATTGCTTATGACTCTACCTTGCGCGACGGGGCACAGGCGCAAGGTGTGTCGTTCTCTGTGGAAGATAAGCTCAAAATTGTCCAGCGCCTGGATGAATTAGGCATTGGCTATGTTGAAGCCGGCAATCCGGGTTCAAATCCTAAAGATTTGGAGTTCTTCACACGTGTGGGTGAGTTAAACCTCAGGCACGCCAAAATCATCGCCTTTGGCAGTACCCGCCGGATCGGGATTACTGCGGCTGAAGACAAGAACCTGCAATCCCTGTTATCAGCCAATACCCAGGCGGTTGCCATTTTTGGCAAAAGCTGGGACTATCAGGTCACTGATATCCTGCGTACCTCCCTGCAGGAAAACCTGGCCATGATAGGGGATACAATCGCCTATCTTAAAGCACAGGGCAAAGAAGTCGTGTTTGATGCCGAGCATTTCTATGATGGATACAAGGCGAATGCAGAATACGCCTTGCAGACCCTACAAGCAGCGGCTGATGCGGGTGCAGATGTGCTGGTATTGTGCGATACCAATGGCGGGACGTTCCCTGACGAAATCTTTGCAATCACCAAAACAGTCGTTGCCCGTTATCCTCTATTGCAAATTGGCATCCATTGCCACAATGACTGTGATATGGCCGTGGCAAATTCCGTAGCTGCGATACAGGCCGGTGCAGTACAGGTGCAGGGCACCATGAATGGCATTGGCGAACGTTGCGGCAATGCCAACCTGGTCTCTATCATTCCTAACGTGCAGTTGAAATTAGGGTTTGAGTGCATTTCTGGGGCGCAATTGGCTGAACTGACGGCTGCCGCACGCTTTGTCAGCGAAGTGGCGAATGTCGCTTTCAATGACAAAGCGCCTTATGTCGGTTATGACGCTTTTTCACACAAGGGCGGCATGCATATTGATGCCGTTAACAAAAATCCCAAGTCCTATGAACATATCAGCCCGAATGCCGTAGGTAACGAGCGCCATATACTGGTGTCCGAAGTGGCAGGGCGGGGCGCCATCCTGAGCAAGCTGCAGCAAATCGACCCCACATTGACCAAAGAGTCTGAAGCGGCAATCAAAATACTGGAGCATTTGAAAGCACTTGAGCATGAAGGCTATCAGTTTGAAAGCGCAGAAAGCTCGTTTGAACTGCTGATGCAAAAGCTGCTGGGGAAATTCCAGCCATTTTTCACACTCAAGCAATATAGTGTCGATATTCATGAGCCTAGCGCCGATGGCATGAATTCATCCGTTACCGTTCATCTTATTGTGGAGGGGCAAGAGTCTGGCGGCAGTGCGCAAGCGGATGGGCCAGTGGATGCACTGGACCAGGCAATGCGCAATGCGCTGGCGCCGTTTTACCCAGCCATTCAAGACATCAAACTGGTAGATTACAAGGTACGCGTGCTGGACTCCAATCTGGCAACGGCTGCCAAAGTGCGCGTCATGATTGAATCGACCGACCAGCAAACCAACTGGACAACGATCGGCGTCTCTACGGATATTATCCAGGCTTCCTGGCTGGCCCTGAAGGATGCGGTGGAATATAAGCTGCTCAACGCTGGCAAAACACGCGTTGTTGCCTGATTACACCGGCTGTAACAACACCATCTTTAATTGCTCCTGTTCTACCAGGCGCAGTGTGACCTGTTGAAAATGTATCAGCCCGGATTGCGGATGTTGGAATTCACGCTGCCCACCTTGTCTTTCCAGTACATCATGCTGTTTCCAGAAACGATCAAACTCCGGGCTGCTGCTACTCAATTCACTGACTAGTTGCTTGACTTCGGGCTCCTCCAGCCGTGAGCGGCAATCAGCCCTGAATTCAGCTACCAGCCGCCGGCTGCGCATTTCCCAGTTGACTACAAACTGTCTCGCAGCCGGATTGGAAAATACGAACCGCAGCAGGTTGGGATGCTGGCCGGCAGGCCATGTAACATCCAGCAGACCGGCGAATAATTCGGCGGCGGCCTGGTTCCAGGCCAGCATATCCCAGGTGCGCCCCATAATGTAAGCGGGAACCTGGATATGGCTTAATATGCTGACCAGGGGTTCTGGTGCCGTATCCACTTCGCTTTGATGGGCCTGCGGATCACGCCGGTCTGCCATGTCAAACAAGTAATTACGTTCCGATTTGCTCAGTTTTAATGCTGTTGCCAACCTGTCCAGTGCTTCAGCCGAGACATTGATTTCACGTGCCTGCTCAATCCAGGTATACCAGGTGGCACTGATGCCTGCCAGTTGGGCGACTTCTTCCCGCCGCAAACCCTGCGTACGCCTGCGAGAACCGGAAGGAAAACCAAAAGCTTCCGGGCTACCTCGCTGACGCATGGCTTGTAGAAATTCTGCAAGTTCTACTCTTCGTGTATCCATTTGATTTGATTATCCTATTAGTGTTAATACTAGTATAAATCATATTCTTGTAAGGGTATTAAAAGTTCGGTATTCTGCGCGTGTTTTATTTATTTATGGGGTAGGAAAGGAACTGTCATGGCAGGAAAAACGCTGTACGACAAATTATGGGATTCGCATGTGGTACGTGAAGAGTCAGATGGTACCTGTTTGATTTATATCGACCGTCACCTGGTGCATGAAGTCACCAGTCCACAGGCGTTTGAGGGGCTGCGCATGGCAGGACGCAAGCCATGGCGCAATACTTCTATTGTGGCAAACCCGGATCACAATACGCCGACCAAGGACTGGGACAAAGGCATTGAAGACCCGATTTCACGCCTGCAAGTGGAAACCCTGGATAACAACATCAAAGAGTTCGGTGCCCTGGTGTATTTTCCTTTTAAAAACAAGGATCAAGGCATTATTCACGTGATCGGGCCCGAGAATGGCACCACGTTGCCTGGCATGACCGTGGTTTGCGGCGATAGCCATACTTCCACACATGGTGCGTTTGGCGCACTGGCGCATGGCATTGGAACATCGGAGGTTGAGCACGTACTGGCAACGCAGACCCTGGTCGCTAAAAAATCCAAACGCATGCTGGTGCGCGTGGATGGCCAATTGGGTAAAGGCGTGACCGCCAAGGATGTTGCTTTGGCGATTATCGGCAAGATCGGGACAGCCGGCGGCACAGGCTATGCGATTGAGTTCGGTGGTGAAGTCATCCGTGCCTTGAGCATGGAAGGGCGCATGACGCTATGTAATATGGCGATTGAAGCGGGCGCCCGTGCTGGCCTGGTGGCGCCGGATGAAAAAACAGCGGCTTACCTTGAAGGCCGCCTGCATGCGCCCAAAGGAGAAAACTGGACCAAGGCAGTCGCTTACTGGAATACTTTGCAATCAGATGCGGATGCGCAATATGACACCGTGGTGGCATTGAACGGGGCTGATATTGCGCCGCAAGTGACCTGGGGTACTTCGCCAGAACAAGTGCTGCCTATCGGTTCCACAGTGCCAGATCCGGCGAAGGAGGCAGACACGACCAAGCGCACCAGTATCGAAAACGCGCTGAAATACATGGGTTTGAACGCCAATACGCCGATTGACCAGATCCAGCTGGATAAAATCTTTATTGGTTCATGCACCAACTCGCGTATTGAAGACTTGCGTGCAGCTGCCAGTGTGGCCAAAGGTAAGAAAGTGGCCAGCAATATCAAGCTTGCCATGGTGGTGCCAGGTTCCGGCCAGGTGAAGCGCCAGGCGGAAGAAGAGGGGCTGGACAAAATCTTTATTGAAGCCGGTTTTGAATGGCGTGAGCCAGGGTGCTCCATGTGCCTGGCGATGAATTCAGACCGTTTGAGCCCTGGCGAGCGTTGTGCTTCCACCTCCAACCGTAACTTTGAAGGCCGTCAGGGGCCGGGTGGCCGTACGCACCTGGTGAGTCCGGAGATGGCTGCTGCGGCTGCGATTGCCGGTCACTTTGTGGATGTGCGCAGCGCATAAGAGGAGAATACTATGAAAGCATTTACTACTTTAAATGGCCTGGTCTGCCCGCTTGATCGTGCCAACGTGGATACGGACGCCATTATTCCCAAGCAGTTTCTGAAGTCGATCAAACGCTCCGGCTTTGGCCCTTATCTGTTTGATGAGTGGCGTTATACTAATTACGGTGAGCCAGGCATGGATTGCAGTACGCGTCCGCTCAACAAGGATTTTGTACTCAACCAGCCACGCTACCAGGGTGCACAAGTCCTGCTGGCGCGTGACAATTTCGGTTGTGGCTCCTCGCGTGAGCATGCACCGTGGGCGATTGAGGATCAGGGTTTCCGTGTAATTATCGCGCCCAGCTTTGCCGATATTTTCTTTAATAACTGCTACAAAAACGGCATTCTGCCGATTGTGGCTTCCGCAGAGCAGGTAGATCAGTTGTTTAAAGAGTGCCTGGCGAATGAAGGCTACAAGCTGAGCGTTGATCTGGTCGCGCAAACGGTGACGATGCCTTCTGGCCAGTCATTCAGCTTTGAGATCACGCCCACCCGCAAGCACAACCTGCTTAATGGCCTGGATGAAATTGGCCTGACCTTGCAGCATGCGGATGATATCCGGGCGTTTGAAGTGAAACATAAGGCGGCACAACCCTGGTTGTTTGCTTAACTCAGCGGCGCAACGATGTTTGCGCTGACTATGTGCTTTATTCAAAATGATGAAAAAGGAATTTTTTAAATGGCTTTAAATATTGCAGTCTTACCTGGTGATGGCATCGGCCCGGAAATTATTGCGCAGGCGTTGCGCGTGCTGGAAGTGCTGAAAAAAGAAGGTCTGGACATGACCTTCACTGAAGCGCCATTGGGCGGGCAGGCCTATGACCGGTTTGGTCATCCGTACCCTGAATTCACGCAGGAAATCTGTCGTAAAGCCGACGCGGTATTGCTGGGTGCCGTCGGTGGCCCGCAATATGACAGTCTGGACCGTCCATTGCGTCCGGAGCGTGGTTTGCTGGCGATCCGCAAGGACTTGGGTTTATTCGCAAATTTGCGCCCGGCCGTGCTGTTCCCTGAGCTGGCCAATGCTTCCACTTTGAAAGCGGAAGTGGTGGCTGGCCTGGATATCATGATTGTGCGTGAGTTGACTGGTGACGTGTATTTTGGCCAGCCACGTGGCATCCGTACCAATGACGAAGGTGTGCGCGAGGGTTTTAACACCATGATTTACAGCGAACCAGAAGTGCGTCGCATTGCGCATGTCGCTTTTGAAATTGCCATGAAGCGTGGCAAAAAGCTGTGTTCTGTCGATAAAGCTAACGTGCTGGAAACGACAGAGTTCTGGAAAGAAATCGTCATCGATGTGGCCAAAGAATATCCAGAGGTAGAACTGAGCCATATGTACGTGGATAACGCGGCCATGCAATTAATCCGTAATCCGAAGCAATTCGATGTGATGGTGACTGGCAATATCTTCGGCGATATCCTGTCTGATGAGGCTTCCATGCTGACCGGATCTATCGGCATGCTGGCCTCTGCTTCATTGAATGAAAGCAAAAAAGGGTTGTACGAGCCTTCACATGGTTCTGCACCGGATATTGCCGGTAAAAACCTGGCCAACCCGATTGCGACCATCCTGTCTGCTGCCATGATGCTGCGTTACAGTTTTGATAACGAAGCAGCGGCAACGCGTATTGAAAATGCCGTGAAGAAAGTACTGGCGGCGGGTTATCGTACGGGGGACATTTACGAAGAGGGCACCAGGAAGGTATCGTGTTCCGAAATGGGTGACCAGATCGTCGCGGCAATGTAGCACTGGCTATCCCATTTGCGTATGGTATAGTCGCAACCAAATTAATGATTAGGATTTAAAAAATGGCGCAATTTGATAATGTCAGCGTTAAAAAGAAGGCAAACGTTTATTTCGATGGCAAGTGTGTAAGCCACACTGTGCTGTTCCCGAATGGCACTCGCTGTACCGTTGGAGTTATTTTTCCTGGCACTTTGACCTTTAATACCGGCTCTCCAGAATTGATGGAGATTAATGACGGTGTTTGCAAGGTACGCTTGAAAGGTGAAGAAAACTGGATCACTTACAAGGCTGGCGAGAAATTCACTGTAGCCGGTAACTCTTCTTTTGACATTGAAGTGGTTGAAACCGTAGACTACGTCTGCCATTTTGAATAATTATGACTGCCTGGCAGAGCGATGTTGTGAACGCTTGCCGTATTTAATGTACTGCCCGCGCTTCATACTTTGTTCTGCCATTGCTGGAAAGGTTTTTAAAGATGCCAAGTTTTGACATTACATCAGAAGTTGATATGGTCAACTTGAAGAACTCGATTGATGCTTCGATCAAGCAGATTACCAATCGCTATGACTTCAAAGGCACATCAGCCAAAGTCGAGTTCAACGAAAAAGACAAAGTCATCACCTTGTTTGGCGACAATGACTTTCAGCTGGACCAGGTGAAAGATATCTTGCTGCCAGCGATGGAGAAAAAAGAGCCGGAATCCTCCAAGCGCCTGGAACACAAGGACGTGCAAAAAGTGTCTGGTAATAAGGTAAAACAGGATTTGCGTGTGCAGGATGGCATTGATAGTGACCTGGCCAAGAAAATCACCAAGCTGATCAAAGACAGCGGTATGAAAGTGCAGGCCAGTATTCAGGGTGATACGGTGCGTGTGAATGGTGCCAAGCGCGATGTCTTGCAGGAAGCCATTGCATTTGTGAAAAAGAGCATTACTGATTTTCCACTGAAATTCGGTAATTTTAGAGATTAATAAATAGGGAGAAAAAATGATGTCAAAAGTAATGGCACTGATCGCAATTGTCATGGTATTGGCAGGTTGCAATACTGTAAATGGCATGGGTAAAGATATGGAGCAAGCTGGCGAAGCGGTGCAGCGTTCCACTAAATAAGGTTTTTAATGCCGGCATTGCCGGTAAGAATATCGGGATAACATGTTAAAAGTAGGGTTTGTAGGCTGGCGCGGTATGGTGGGCTCTGTGCTCATGCAACGCATGATGCAGGAGAATGATTTTGCGGATATCGAGCCACAATTTTTCACGACATCGCAGGCTGGTGGCGCCGCACCGAGTGTAGGCAAGGCTTCACCTGCGTTGAAAGATGCCAGGAATATTGCCGAACTGAGCAAGATGGATGCAATTGTCTCCTGCCAGGGCGGTGATTACACCAGTGAGATTTTTCCGCAACTGCGCAATAGTGGCTGGAATGGCCACTGGATTGATGCCGCTTCAACCCTGCGCATGGAAAAAGAAGCTGTCGTGATCCTCGACCCGGTCAATATGCATGTGATTAAAGATGCACTGGCAAATGGCGGTAAGAACTGGATTGGCGGCAACTGTACTGTTTCCCTGATGCTGATGGCTTTGAACGGTCTGTTTAAGGCTGATTTGGTCGAGTGGGCGACTTCCATGACCTATCAGGCAGCTTCCGGTGCCGGTGCGCAGAATATGCGTGAGTTGATTAGCCAGATGGGTGTAGTCAATGCCTCTGTGGCGGATCTTCTGGCGGATCCTGCTTCAGCCATTTTGCAAATTGATAAAACAGTGGCTGACACTATCCGCAGTGAGGCATTGCCCAAATCAAACTTTGGTGTGCCTTTGGCTGGTAGCCTGATTCCATGGATTGACAAAGACCTGGGTAATGGCCAAAGCAAGGAAGAGTGGAAAGGTGGCGTGGAAACCAACAAGATTCTTGGTCGCGAAGCTAACCCGATTGTGATTGATGGCTTATGTGTGCGAATCGGGGCCATGCGTTGCCATTCGCAGGCATTGACACTGAAATTGCGCAAAGACGTACCGCTGGATGAAATCAACCAGATGCTGGCTGAAGCGAACGAATGGGCCAAGGTCATCCCGAATGAGCGTGAAATCAGCATGCGTGAACTGACGCCTGCTGCAGTGACAGGTACGTTGACTACGCCAGTGGGTCGCTTGCGCAAGCTGGCCATGGGAGGGGAATACCTGTCTGCGTTCACGGTTGGCGACCAACTGCTGTGGGGCGCTGCCGAGCCACTGCGTCGCATGCTGCGCATTCTGGTCGAAGCTTAAGCAAGCGATTAAATTTCAGCCCGTAAAGCCATGATTGATTAGTGAAATCATGGTCTTTTCGGGCTTTTGCTTTTCATGCCTTGCTATTTAATGAATGGTAAGCTGTCATCAGTGCCGGTTTTCGTGTGTATCGCGCAGTTTGGCGTGCTTGCGTGGCTTGCAGATTGATGCTATGTTGGCAAACGCCATGAATTACAAGGGTTAAACGGTGTCTACATTCCAATTAAAAAAATTAGCCTTTACATTGAGCCTGGGGTTAAGTTTAAGTGCGGCGATTACTGCTTATGCAGCTGGCCTTGGTTCGATGACCTCCAGCTCCAAATTGGGTGAACCGCTGAATGCAGAAATTGAATTGCTGGCCGTGGCGCCTGGCGAATTGAATAGTATTCAAGCCGCATTGGCCAGTGATCAGGTGTATCAGGACCAGATGCTGGAAAAGCCGGCTTCCTATCCTTATATCAATATTGCCGTTGGCAATAACAGTCAAGGACAACCCGTTCTCAAACTCACCAGTTCGCAACCGATTACGGAAGCGTTCCTGGATATGCTGGTTCAGGTGGACTGGCCAACCGGTCGTCTGGTCAAGGAATATACGTTGTTGCTGGATCCTCCCGGTTTCAACTCAAATTACGTATCAGAACCAAACGGATTGCCTGTGGCAGCACAGCCCGTAGCCTCACCTGAAGCGGCCAGGCCCGAAGTTGCACCTGCGCTGGATGCTGAAAAGCCTGAAATCAGCCAGCCTTTGGCTAAAAAGCCATCCGCGGCCGATACTGTACCCTCCCAACCATCCGTGCAGGAAACTGCCGATAACACAGCATCAGCCTCGGTGACCACCGCCCGTGGCGATACGTTATATGCGATTGCAAGGCAGATGAAGCCGGATAACGTCAGCATGGAGCAAATGCTCGCTGCGCTTTACCAGTCCAACCAGGGCGCATTCGATGGCAAAAACATGAACCGCCTTAAAGTCGGCAAGATTATCCGCCTGCCAGACCAGGCCACGTTGAACGGTATCAGCCGTCAGCAGGCTAATCACCTGGTGGTCGAGCATACGACCCATTGGCTGGCGTATAAAAACGCCCTGTCAAATGCAGTCAAAAATGCAGATGCCCATGAAGCGGGTGGCAATACGCAACAATCCGCTGGCAAAATTGGCAGTGCGCAGGAAAAAACAGCACCACAAGCTGCTGCTAAAGATGTGTTGAAACTATCTGCCGGTGATGAAAAGTCCGGCAGCCAGACAGACAAAGCCTCGGCGAATGCCGCAAAAGAAGAGGCCATCGCCAAGGAAAACGCCATCAAGGAAGAGCAGTCTCGTGCAGCGGCCCTGGAAAAACAGGTCGCTGACATGAAGAAGCTGGTGGAGATGAAAAATAACGCCATGGCGCAGGCTGAACAGAATGCTGCGCAAACACAGAAAAACGAGCCGAAGACGGATCAACCATCTTCAGAAAAAACAGCAGAGCCAGCCCCGCCTGCGGCACAAACAGCACCCGCGGCAGAGCCGGTAACCGGGAGCACACAGCCTTCATTTATGAAAGTGTTGCTGGAACGGTTGAAACATATTAATCCGGTTTTGCCATGGGCACTGATTGCATTGCCTATACTGATTTGTATCTGGGCGCTGATCCGCATCCGCCGTAAAAAGGAAATTGATACTTTTGAAGACGCGATTATGACTTCGCCTGCAACAGAAATGCAGAATAATACCGTCTTTGGTGATACACAGGCTGCTTCAGGTGACACGTCTTTCCTGACTGATTTCTCGCAAAGTGGTGTTGGTGGCATGATAGATTCACATGATGTGGACCCCATTGCCGAAGCTGAGGTATATATGGCCTATGGCCGTGATGCGCAGGCAGAAGAGATTCTCAAGGATGCTATCCAGAAAGATCCGGAACGGCAGGAGCTCAAGCTGAAGCTGCTTGAAATCTACCAAAGCACCGGCAATAAAGCAGCATTTGAGTCGCTGGCGGGTGAAGTTTATTCAACTATTGGCTCTTCCATGGTGGCTTCTGGTGATCAAACTTGGACAAAAGTTGTCGCCATGGGTCAGAAACTCGACCCTGAGAACGCGCTCTATCAAATGCCTGCTTTGGATAATGATGTCCCGATAGTGCCAGTGACTGAAGCACAAAATGAAGAAGCGGGCTACCACTTTAACTTTGAAACGCCGGCACTGGAATTTGATGCGGCAGACACGTCTGCTGAGAAAACGGCGATCAGTAGTGTTATCCCTGAAAGCTCTTCTGTTGAGGATAGTAATGTAAACGCTTCTGAAGATCCCCAGCCTGAAATGATGGCGTCCCTGGCTGATCCGGCGGAGGATTTTCCAGCGCTTCCTGAAACACCTGTGCTGGAAATGCCGGCGGAGTTTCAGGAACAGCAATTGGCTACAGATCTGGCGCAACCACAAGACCCGGGTGTTGAGTCTACCTTTGCAGCGGGAGTAACAGAGGCTGCTGACGCTGAATTAGATAGCGGTATGGATGCCGAGCTGACACCAAAAGCCCTGGATTTGCCTTCCCTGAATCTGGATGAAGGCATGGCAGAAACTGAAAGCAATGCTGCCTATCAGCCATCAGCCACAGGAGAGCAGACACTGTCATCTGATGATGCTGTATTTGAATCCCTGCCAGAGCTCTCGCTGGAGTTGGGCGCACCCAATGCTATCAATCAATCCTTGGCTGAGGATGATCCACTGCTGATGGAAGAGGTCAGTTTAGAGACTGCCGGTGATGTGTTGAATGATATACCTGTTGATAATATGCCCTCTCCTGTAGCGGAGTTTCCCGAAATCTCTCTGGATATGGGAGGTAAGCTGGAAGAGGAGATGGTGGCACTGGATAGTGAGCCGGAAGAAGTGAATACCAAACTGGATTTGATTCAGGCTTATATTGACATGGAAGACATGATAGGGGCGAAAGAGCTCATTGAAGAAGTCATGAGTGAAGGCGGTGAGCGCCAGCGGCAGCGTGCAAGCGAATTGCTGGCCAAAGTGGCATAACCAGAAGGTGACGTAAAAAGGCCGGGAATCCGGCCTTCTGCATTATAGGGGTTCCAGTGGTTTATTGCAAAGCCACGGCCGAAACTGCATTAGGTGTTATGGCTGGCAACCCTTATACTAGGCGCCATGAAAATCGCTATCGGCATTGAATATCACGGCGCCTATTTTCAGGGCTGGCAAAGCCAACCCAACCATCGTGGTGTTCAGGATGCTCTGGAAGCAGCCATTGCTGAGGTGGCCGGTGAGGCAGTGAGATTGCATGCCGCAGGGCGTACGGATACTGGCGTGCATGCCTTGATGCAGGTCGCCCATTTTGAAACAACGGCCATCCGGCCACAGCAGGCATGGGTACGGGGTACCAACGCGCATTTGCCGCCCTGGGTGCGCGTATTGTGGGCGTATGGGGTGTCTGACGATTTTCATGCCAGGTTCAGTGCCCGGGCGCGCAGTTATCAGTATGTACTGTATAACCATGCCGTAGCACCAGCCAGCCAGCATGGAAGGGTAGGCTGGTATCACAGGCCTTTGGCGGCCGATGCCATGCAACAGGCAATTCAAGGGCTGATTGGCGAACATGATTTCAGTGCGTTTCGTGCCAGCGAGTGTCAGGCCAGTTCGCCGATACGTACCATGCATGATGCAACGGTGAGCCAGCAAGGACGCTATATTATCTTCAGTTTCCGGGCCAATGCCTTCCTGCAGCACCAGATCCGTAATATGGTGGGTGCGCTTATCTATGTCGGGCAAGGCAAACTAGATGTGCCCGCTTTCAGCGCATTACTGCAGCAGAAAGACCGCACACTTTCGCCGCCGACGTTTATGCCGGATGGCTTGTATTTTACGGGCGTCACCTATGATGAACACTGGCAACTGCCAGTATGCGAAGCATGTTGGGATTGAGCGTACCCCATTTAATGAAGTGATACGGATCAGTGAGTGAGATGAAAAGAACCAGGGTCAAAATTTGTGGCATTACACGCCGGGAAGATGCATGGGCTGCTATTGATGCAGGCGCGGATGCACTGGGGTTTGTGTTTTATGCGCCCAGTCCGCGGGCTGTGGATGCAGCACAAGCGCAGGCAATCATGAAAACCTTGCCCCCTTATGTCGGCAAAGTGGGGCTGTTTGTGAATGCTTCTGTGGCAGAAGTACGGCAAGTACTGGAAACCACTGCGCTGGATTGTTTACAGTTTCACGGAGATGAGCCAGCAGATTATTGCGGGCAATTTAATCTGCCATATTACAAAGCAATCCGCGTCAAACCAGGGGTAAATTTGATACAATGCGAGCTTGATTTTGCGTCGGCTTCCGCCTTGTTGCTGGATGCCTTTTCCGAAAAGGCAGTCGGTGGTACCGGGCTGGCATTTGACTGGACACTGATTCCACAAGGAATGCAAAAACCACTGATATTGGCCGGGGGATTAAATCCTGACAATGTCGCACAGGCCATGCAACAGGTCAGGCCTTATGCAGTGGATGTCAGTGGCGGTGTTGAGGCGCAAAAAGGAATTAAATCCCCGGAAAGAATAGCTGCATTCATGCAGCAGGTGATGCAGTTTGATGCTGTGCACAATGGGGCGGTTTGAATAACGGAACGATAGACGGAGTAGCGCATGCAAGTGTATGACATGCCAGACGAGCGTGGCCATTTTGGCCGATTTGGTGGGACTTTTGTTGCAGAAACCCTGGTAGAAGCCCTCGAAGAGTTGCGGGTGATGTATGAAAAATACCGGCATGATCCCGAATTCCTGGCTGAGTTTGCTTACGATCTCAAGCATTTTGTTGGCCGTCCCAGCCCGATTTACCATGCCAAGCGCCTGTCCGAAAAAGTGGGCGGTGCCCAGATTTACCTCAAGCGTGAAGATTTAAACCATACCGGCGCGCACAAAATAAACAATACCATTGGCCAGGCACTGCTGGCCAAGCGCATGGGTAAACCTCGCGTGATTGCTGAAACCGGAGCAGGGCAGCATGGGGTTGCGACTGCTACCATCGCAGCACGCCTGGGTTTGGAATGCGTCGTGTATATGGGGGCGGAAGATGTCAAGCGCCAGGCGCCTAATGTATTCCGTATGAAATTACTTGGCGCCACTGTTGTGCCAGTCGAAAGCGGTTCCAAAACGCTGAAAGATGCCCTGAACGAAGCGATGCGCGATTGGGTCACCAATATCTCCAATACTTTTTATATTATCGGGACTGTGGCCGGTCCACACCCTTACCCGATGATGGTACGTGATTTCCAGGCAGTGATCGGTATCGAAGCCAAAGAGCAGATGCAGGAAATGATAGGCCGTCAACCGGATGCGGTGGTTGCCTGTGTTGGCGGCGGTTCTAATGCCATGGGTATTTTCTATCCCTATATTGACGTTGAAGGCGTACGCCTGTTTGGTGTGGAGGCGGCGGGGCATGGCCTTGAAACCGGCCAGCATGCAGCCCCATTGACTGCAAACAGCCCTGTGGGCGTGCTGCATGGTAACCGTACTTACCTGATGCAGGACGAAGATGGCAATATTGTGGAAACACATTCCATTTCAGCTGGCCTGGATTATCCCGGCGTCGGCCCTGAGCATGCATGGTTGAAAGATATCAAACGTGCGGAATATGTGGCGATTACCGATGATGAAGCCATGAATGCTTTCCATCAGCTGTGCCGCACGGAAGGGATTATTCCTGCCATGGAATCCAGCCATGCCCTGGCTTATGCCGAAAAACTGGCCAGAACCATGTCGCCAGACCAAGTGGTGCTGGTGAACCTGTCCGGCCGTGGCGACAAAGATATCAATACCGTGGCACGTCTGGCGAATATCACGCTGTAATTCAAGATCATTAAAAAAAGAATTCTTTGTTATGTCCCGTATCCAATCCGTTTTTGCCGAACTCAAAGCGCAGGGCAAAAAAGCGCTGATCCCCTACATCACTGCCGGTGATCCACATCCAGACCAAACGGTGCCTTTAATGCACGCGCTGGTGGCTTCAGGTGCCGACATGATTGAACTTGGCGTGCCTTTTTCCGACCCGATGGCAGATGGCCCCGTGATCCAGCGGGCCAGTGAACGGGCGCTAGTGCATAAAATAGGCCTGCGCAAAGTGCTGGAAATGGTGAAGACCTTTCGCGAAACCAACCAGAAAACACCGGTCGTGCTGATGGGGTATGCCAATCCTGTCGAAGCGATGGGGACAACCAGATTCGTGGCATTGGCAAAAGATGCCGGTGTGGATGGTGTGCTGACGGTAGATTATCCACCAGAAGAGTGTGAAAGTTTTAACCAGCAGTTGGCGCAAGCCGATATTGACAGCATTTTCCTGTTGTCACCGACGACAGAACCATCCCGCACCGAATTAATCGTTAAGCAGGCAACCGGTTTTCTCTATTATGTATCGCTTAAAGGTGTGACTGGTGCGGCCAACCTGGATATTGTTGAAGTTAAAAAACGCGTGGCAGAAATCCGCAAAACCACGGATATGCCCATTGGCGTAGGGTTCGGCGTAAAAGATGCCGCGACTGCGCATGAAGTGGCGGCGATCGCCGATGCGGTGGTGGTGGGCAGCCGTATGGTGCTGGCAATTGAGCAATCCAATGCCAATACGCTGATCCCGAATGTACAGGCTTTAATGAAAGAATTGCGTACGGCGATTGATGCGGTTTAATGCCATCGCACTAGCTAAGCAGGAGATGATATGAGTTGGTTAGACAAGATTCCACAAAAGATTAAACGGGCTGTCACTGGCCAGAGACGTAATATGCCGGAAGGTTTGTGGCATAAGTGTGATGCCTGCCAGACAGTACTTTATCGTACTGACCTGGAAGCTAACCTTGAAGTTTGCCCGCAATGTGGTCATCACCACCGGCTGGGTGCACGCAGCCGTTTGAATCTGCTGCTGGATACTGAAGGCCGCAGTGAAATTGGTACTGATGTAACACCCGTGGATGCCTTGAAATTCAAGGACAGCAAACCTTACGCTGAACGCATGAGAGCAGCCCAGCGTGACGTCAAGGAAAAAGATGCGCTGATTGTGATGCGCGGTACAGTTGAACGCGTGCCGGTTGTGGTGGCGGCGTTTGAGTTCAAATTCATGGGCGGCTCCATGGGTTCTGTGGTCGGTGAGCGCTTTGTACGTGGAGTGCAGGCTGCGATTGAGCATAAGTGTGCATTTATCTGTATTTCTGCCAGTGGAGGTGCACGTATGCAGGAAGGCTTGCTGTCCCTGATGCAAATGGCTAAAACCAGCGCAGCGCTGACTAAGCTATCTGAAGCCGGCTTGCCGTATGTCTCCGTGTTGACCGATCCCACCATGGGTGGTGTATCCGCCAGTTTTGCCATGTTGGGCGATGTGATCGTGGCCGAGCCTAACGCCTTGATTGGTTTTGCAGGTCCGCGCGTGATTGAGCAGACGGTACGTGAAACCTTGCCGGAAGGCTTCCAGCGCGCCGAATTCCTGCTGACGCATGGTGCTATTGATATGATTATTGACCGCCGTGAAATGCGTGCCAGGTTAAGTCAATTGATGGCCAGCCTGTTGAATATTTCCAAAGCTGCCTGATGTCATCTGCAATATCCAGGCTTCCCAATACAGTAGAGGCCTGGCTAAGTTATATTGAATCGCTACATCCCACCTCCATAGAAATGGGGTTGTCCAGGGTCCAGGCCGTGGCTGCCTGTTTGCAGCTCACGTTTCCTTTTATCGTGATTAGCGTGGGGGGCACCAATGGCAAAGGTTCTACCTGTGCCATGCTGGAGCGTATCTATACCACGGCAGGCTATCGTGTCGGTTGCTACACTTCCCCACATCTGCTGCACTATCAGGAAAGAGTACGCTTTAACGGTACCCAGATTGCCGATGAGTTGCTGTGTGCCGGTTTTGCAGCAGTAGAACAGGCGCGGGGTGATATTTCCCTGACCTACTTTGAAATGGGCACATTGGCAGCGTTGTGGGCCTTTGAGCAACAAGCGCTGGATGTGGCGATCCTTGAAGTCGGGCTGGGCGGCCGCCTGGATGCGGTGAATATTGTGGATGCGGATTGCGCCATTGTGACCAATGTTGACCTGGACCATATGGAGTTCCTGGGAGATACCCGAGAATTGATTGGCCACGAGAAAGCTGGCATTTATCGCCAGCAGCAAATTGCGATTTGCGGTGATGCAGATCCACCTGCATCATTGCTGGATTATGCCCAGGCGCTGGGTGTCAAATTGCGGCGCTTTGGCATCGACTACCAGATCAGTGTCGACCATACCCATCATGCGCAATATCATGATGCACAAGGCCAGTTGACGATTGATTCATTGCGGTTGTTTGGTGATTACCAGTGGCATAATGCCGCCAGCGTGATATATGCCGTACGCACCTTGCAATCCCGGCTACCGGTTAATGATGACAGCCTGTTGCAAGGCCTGACCGGCACTGAAGTGGTCGGCAGATTTCAATATTGGCACCGGAACCCGGATATTATCCTTGATGTCGCCCATAATCCGCATGCCGCGCGCGCGTTGCGCAGCAACTTGCAGCAATTAACTACAGATGGCGGCAAGGTGATTGCCGTATTTTCCATGTTATCGGATAAGGACATTAGCAGCGTGATTGATATCCTGCATGACGTGATCGATGACTGGAACATTGCGTCCATCCAGCATCCGCGCGCCGCCAGCATCGACTTCCTGAAAGATTGCCTGTGCAAGAGAGTGGCTGAAACACATGTGACTGTCCATCCGGACTTGCCGGCAGCCTTGCGAAGCAGTTATAGAAAAGCGGCAAAAAATGATAAAATCATTGTGTTCGGCTCATTCTTTACTGTGGCTGCAATCCTGGAAACCACGCCTGACCAATGGGCTTCATGAAGCTTTCCTGATTGACATATTGATCTGGGTGAACACTTCACACATATGGCGAGAGATGCTTTGACAGACAAGGAACTGGTACTCAAGAAAACAGCCCGCAGGCGACTGGTAGGGGCTGTGACACTGGTCGTGTTAATGCTGATTGTGCTGCCTTTTGTGTTGAAGGACAGGGCGGTAGAACCGACGCACGATAATGTAGAAATTACAGTTGTAAACCACCAGGCCAATAAAGAGCCGATTCTGGAATTGCCCGATGATGAAGGGGTACTGGATAGTGAAGCTATCGTGCCTGATCATTCTTCAGCCGCTACCCCTGCGACAGAACAGCCAGTCGCCCAGATTGAAGACACTCCGGCACTTACTCCCGTGGCGCCTAAAGGAGCCACTGTCCAACCTGAATCCTCCTCCAGTCCAGTTTCCAAAGTTGAACCCAAAGTTGAACCCAAAGTTGAACCCAAAGTTGAACCCAAAGTTG
>NZ_FNFX01000001.1:0-65809 GCF_900100975.1 Methylophilus rhizosphaerae | reverse complement strand
CCAAAGTTGAACCCAAAGTTGAACCCAAAGTTGAACCCAAAGTTGAACCCAAAGTTGCGGCGGCCAAGCCAACCATTAAAGAGACTTCAACCGCTTCCGATAAAAGTTCAGGGAAGTATTTTGTGCAATTTGGTGTGTTTTCTGACCCCAATAACCTGGAAAGCCTGCAAACCAAGCTCAAGCAGGCCGGTTTTGATGCGATGTCTGAAAAGGTGGATGCAACTGGCCAGAAACTGCGCTTGCGTACACATACCTATACTACTCGCAATGAAGCTGCAGCCGTGTTGAAAAAACTTGAGGCGGCGGGCTTTAAAGGCATTGTTGCAAGCAAATCCTGATACGGGCAATGACGATATTTGATTATTTAGTGCTTGGTATTGTTGGTTTCTCCATCCTGGTTGGATTGATGCGTGGCGCCATTCGCGAGCTGTTTTCAGTATTGGGCTGGGTGCTGGCCTTTTACCTGGCAAACAAATTTAACGGCGAAGTCATGCACTACATTCCCGACCAGGTTCCTGGCGAGCAAGTGAAAGCGATTGCGGCGTTCCTGCTGGTGTTCCTGGCTGTATTGTTTTTATGCACCCTGATGGCTTTACTATTAACAACCCTGCTCAAGGCAGTAGGATTGGGTGGCCTCAATCGTTTGCTGGGTGGCATTGCCGGTGCTGCCAAAGGCGTACTGATTGTCTGTATCCTGGTGTTGCTGGCCGCCATGACCGATATCCCTAAAGATGTACGCTGGACCAATGCCATGTTAAGTGCGCCGCTTGAGGCCCTGGTCTTGAAATTGCTGCCATGGCTACCACCTAGTATTGCCGGGCATGTGCATTTGGATCATCAGCCAGCTGATGAGTCTCTGATTTAATTTGTAACCTGAATAGGATCTCGCTATGTGTGGAATTATCGGTATTGTTGGTAAAAATCCGGTGAACCAGTTGTTGTATGATGGATTGCTGGTGCTACAGCATCGCGGCCAGGATGCTGCCGGTATCGTTACCTGCGATGGCAATACCTTCCATATGCACAAGAATAATGGCCTGGTGAAAGATGTATTCCATACGCGCCACATGCGCAACCTGGTGGGCAATGTAGGCATTGCCCATGTGCGATATCCCACAGCTGGCTCCTCCAGTGCGGCTGAAGCCCAGCCTTTCTATGTCAACTCTCCCTTTGGGATTGTGCTTGGTCACAATGGCAACCTGACCAATTCGGAACAACTGAAATCTGAAATGTTCAGGCAGGATTTGCGCCATATCAACACCAATTCTGATTCTGAAGTATTGCTGAATGTCCTGGCCCACGAAATTGAAGATACTTCAAAGAATGCCCTGCTGAACAGTGACATGGTGTTTGATGCAGTGGCTGGCGTGCACAGGCGCTGTAAAGGTGCCTATGCCGTGGTGGCGATGATTGCCAATTTCGGTTTGCTGGCTTTCCGTGACCCGCATGGCATCCGTCCCCTGGTGATTGGCAAGCAGGAAACAGACAAAGGCACCGAATATATTGTGGCTTCGGAGAGTGTAGCCCTGGATGTGCTGGGTTTTACCATGCTGCGTGACGTAGAGCCGGGGGAAGCGGTATTTATTGATATGGATGGCCATTTGTTTAGCCGCCAGTGCGCGCAAAACCCGAAACTGGCTTCCTGTATTTTTGAATACGTTTATCTGGCGCGTCCTGATTCTGTGATTGATGGTGTTTCTGTCTACCAGACCCGTCTTGATATGGGCACATTGCTGGCCGAGAAAATCAAGCGTGAATGGGCAGACAAGCAGATTGATGTGGTGATTCCCATCCCGGATACCAGTCGTCCCAGTGCTTCGCAATTAGGCATTGCATTAGGGTTGAATTGCCGCGAAGGCTTTATCAAAAACCGTTATATCGGCCGTACGTTTATTATGCCTGGCCAGGCATTGCGTAAAAAGTCAGTACGCCAGAAACTGAACCCGATCGGGATTGAATTCAAAGGTAAAAATGTACTGTTGGTAGATGATTCCATCGTGCGTGGCACCACCTCGCAGCAAATCGTGCAGATGGCGCGTGATGCCGGTGCCAATAAGGTCTATTTTGCTTCTGCTGCACCCCCTGTGCGTTTCCCGAATGTCTATGGCATTGATATGCCTAGCCGCGATGAGTTGCTGGCTACCAATCGTACCGATGAGGAAATTTGTGCAGCCATTGGCGCTGATGGATTGATTTACCAGGATCTGGATGCGTTGAGGGATAGTATTACCAAGTCGAACCCGCATTTGACCGAATTTGACTGTAGCTGCTTTGATGGTAAATACGTAACCGGTGATGTGGATGCGGCTTATCTCAACCGTATTGAAGCGGCCCGTAGCGATATGAACAAAAAGCAACTGCCACCAAACTCGACCACGCAACTGGATCTGAATTTATTATCCACTGATCTGGCCGGGGTGGAGTAAGGCTTGACAGGCCTCGCCAAAAGGCGTTTAATCAAATTGCGCTGATTTGAGTGGCGAACTTTAAACGAAGCCAGACTCAGCTTGCGAGCGCATAATAAATACTGCTAAAGCGAGAGCCAAAAACCCGTTTTAGCGCAATGCTGAAACGGGTTTTTTATTGGCTCCCGCAGTAGGCGGAAATTGAGGAGCTATGGACGATCAATATCATATGGAAACGCTGGCCGTACGTGCCGGTACTTTAACCACGGAATTTGGCGAGAACTCGGAAGCGTTGTTTTTGAATTCCAGTTTTCGCTTCAAGAGCGCTGCACAGGCGGCTGCCCGCTTTGGCGGGAAAGAGCCGGGTAATATTTACTCCCGCTTTACCAATCCTACCGTGACCATGTTCCAGGACAAGCTGTCTGCGCTTGAGGGTGCTGAACAGTGCGTGGCGACTTCGAGCGGTATGTCGGCCATTCTGGCCACCATCATGGGTATTTGCAGTGCCGGTGACCATGTGGTGACGTCCCGCAGTATTTTCGGGACTACCGTACAATTGTTTACCAATATCCTCAAGCGCTGGGGGCTGGAGGTCACACTGGTTTCGTTGACGGATGTAGATGCCTGGAAGGCCGCAGTCAAACCCAACACCAAATTGTTTTTTGTGGAGACTCCCTCCAATCCGCTGACCGAAATCGGTGATATTGCCAGGCTGGCGCAGGTGGCGCATGCCGCAGGCGCCTACCTGGCGGTCGATAATTGCTTTTGTACGCCTGCGTTGCAGCAGCCGCTTAAATTGGGCGCTGATATTGTCATCCATTCCGCGACCAAGTATATCGACGGACAGGGCAGGGTACTGGGCGGCGCTGTCCTCGGAAGCAAGGCACTGATTGAGCCGGTTTATGGTTTTTTGCGTACGGCAGGCGTCACCATGAGCGCATTTAATGCCTGGGTGTTTGTAAAAGGCATGGAAACGCTGCAAGTGCGTATGGAGGCGCATGCTGCGCGCGCATTGGCGATTGCACAGTGGCTGGAGCAGCAGCCGCGAGTTGCGCGTGTGTATTACCCTGGGCTGGCCTCACATCCTCAGTATGTCCTGGCCAAGCAGCAACAGCGCCTGGGCGGCGGTATTGTCAGCTTTGAGGTCAAGCCGCGCGCAGGCCAGACCGAGCAGGAGGCGGCCTGGGAAGTGATTGATGCGACCCAGTTGATTTCCATCACTGCCAATCTGGGGGATGCAAAATCGACGATTACCCATCCTGCAAGCACGACCCATAGCCGTATCTCGCCAGAAGCGCGTGCCGAAGCCGGTATAAAAGACAGCCTGATACGCATAGCGGTGGGGCTGGAGTACGTAGAGGATTTGAAAGCCGACCTGCAGTTACTCACGCAGGCTTGATACCTGCAGGCTGGCTTGCTGGGTGGCCGTTGGCTATACAGCAAGCCAGCTTCATCACTCTCTTCACCCCGGATATTGCTTCGCCTGTTGTCTTGATCAGGCTGAGACCCTCTCATCAGGCATGCTGATGGCTGCATTCGGGCTGCCATGCCGTGATTTGCCAGCCGTAATGCTGCTAACTATGCTAAAATCACGTGATAACTTTTAACTATAAATTGGGTCAAGAATGAGTCAGTCTCCAGATCAATTTGCCAAAGAAACCCTGCCTATCAGTTTAGAAGACGAGATGCGCCGCAGCTACCTCGATTACGCCATGAGCGTGATTGTTGGTCGCGCACTCCCCGATGTTCGTGATGGATTAAAGCCTGTGCACAGACGCGTACTGTTCGCCATGCACGAGCTGTCCAATGACTACAACAAGCCTTATAAGAAATCTGCCCGTATTGTCGGTGACGTAATCGGTAAGTACCACCCGCACGGTGATACTGCAGTGTATGACACCATTGTGCGTATGGCGCAGGATTTCTCCCTGCGCTACATGCTGGTCGATGGCCAGGGTAACTTTGGTTCTGTCGATGGCGATAATGCGGCGGCGATGCGATATACGGAAATCCGTATGTCCAAGATTGCCCATGAGTTACTGGCTGATATCGAAAAAGAGACCGTAGACTTTGGCCCTAACTACGACGGCAGCGAGCAAGAGCCGTTGATTATGCCGACACGTATCCCTAACTTGCTGATTAACGGTAGTTCAGGGATTGCGGTAGGTATGGCGACCAATATCCCGCCACATAACCTGAATGAAGTGCTGAATGCCTGTTTTGCACTACTGAAAAACCCTGAAATCAGTGTGGATGAGTTGATTGATATCATTCCGGCACCAGACTTCCCGACTGCAGGCATTATCTATGGCACGGTTGGCGTCAAGGAAGGTTACCGTACCGGCCGTGGCCGTGTGGTGATGCGTGGCCGTACACACTTTGAGGATCTGGAAAAGGGCGGGCGCCAGTCCATCATCATTGATGAACTACCATACCAGGTCAACAAGAAATCCCTGATTGAAAAAATCGCCGAGCTGGTCAACGAGAAAAAGATCGAAGGTATTTCTGACCTGCGTGACGAATCGGATAAATCCGGCATGCGCGTGGTGATTGAACTGAAGCGTGGCGAAGTGCCTGAGGTGATTTTAAATAACCTCTACAAGCAAACCCAGCTGCAAGATACCTTTGGTATGAACATGGTGGCGCTGATGGACGGCCAGCCACGCTTGCTCAACCTGAAGCAGATGTTGGAAGCTTTCCTGCGCCACCGCCGTGAAGTGGTGACGCGCCGTACTGTATTCGAGTTGCGCAAGGCGCGCGACCGTGGCCATGTGCTGGAAGGCCTGGCCGTGGCTTTGGCCAATGTGGATGAGATGATTGCCATCATCAAGGCTGCACCAACGCCACCGGAAGCGAAAAAAGAATTGATGGCGCGTAGCTGGCATTCACCTGTGGTGGAAGAAATGCTCAAACGTGCCGCCATGGAGGCCTCCCGTCCCGAAGGCTTGTCGGTCGATTTTGGCCTGACACCGAATGGTTACAGACTGTCGGATGTGCAGGCGCAGGAAATCCTGCAAATGCGCTTGCAACGCCTGACCGGCCTGGAGCAGGACAAGATTGTCAATGAGTACAAAGAGGTGATGGATGTCATCGCCGATTTGCTCGATATCCTGGCCAAGCCTGAGCGCGTAACAGCCATTATTGTTGAAGAGCTGAATGAAATCCAGAAGCAGTTTGGTGACAAGCGCCGCTCCGAAATCGAGCAAAATACACAAGATCTGTCGCTGGAAGACCTGATTACACCGCAAGATGTGGTCGTGACGTTGTCGCATACCGGTTATGTCAAATCACAACCGTTGGATGAGTACCGTGCGCAGCGTCGCGGTGGCCGTGGCAAACAGGCCGCAGCAACAAAAGAGGATGATTTTATCGACAAGATGTTTGTGGCCAATACCCACGATTACATCCTGTGCTTTAGCAGCCGTGGCCGCGTTTACTGGTTAAAAGTGTATGAAGTGCCGCAAGGCAGCCGCGTTAGCCGCGGCAAGCCTATCGTGAACCTATTCCCATTGGAAGAAGGCGAGAAAATTAACGCCATCCTGCCGGTGAAAGAGTTTGACGAGAATCATTATGTGTTTATGGCTACTGCCATGGGGACGGTCAAGAAAACAGCGCTGATCGAATTCTCCAATCCACGCAAGTCCGGCATCATCGCAATCAATCTTGATGAAGGCGATTACCTGATTGGTGCGGAAGTCACCAATGGTCACAATGATATTGTGCTGGTCTCCAATGGTGGCAAAGCGGTCTGGTTTACCGAGGATGATGTCCGTCCTATGGGCCGTGCAACACGTGGTGTGCGCGGCATGAAGCTGGCGGCCAAACAGCAGGTACTGTCCTTGCTGATTGCAGAAAATGACCAGCAGTCTGTCCTGGTGGCGACAGAGAATGGCTATGGTAAACGTACCGTGCTATCGGAATTCCGTCACTCCGGCCGCGGTACGCAAGGCGTGAAAGCCATTGCGATCAGTGAGCGTAACGGCCTGGCGATTGCGGCGAAGCTGGTGACGGCCGAAGATGAAATCATGCTGATTACTACCGGCGGCGTACTGATCCGTACCCGCGTGAAGGAAATCCGCGATATGGGTCGTGCCGCACAAGGGGTGACGCTGATTAATCTGGGCGAGGGTGAGAAATTGTCTGGCCTGGAGAAAATTGTCGAGACCGATGATGAAAGTGACGACAGCGAAGAATAAAGGGACGCATGAAACAGATTTTTAATTTCTCTGCCGGCCCGGCAGTGTTACCAAAACCTGTGCTGGCGCGTGCGCAGGCCGAGATGCTGGATTGGCATGGCAGCGGCATGAGCGTGATGGAAATGTCACACCGTGGCAAGGAGTTCACCGGCATTCTGGAAAAAGCAGAAGCGGATTTGCGCCAGCTGCTGGCGATTCCGGCCAATTATAAAGTGCTGTTCCTGCAAGGCGGTGCCATTGGCGAAAACGCCATCATCCCGATGAATTTGCTCAATGGCAGAGCGGCGGATTACGTGGTCACCGGCTCCTGGAGCAAGCGCAGTGTGCAGGATGCCAGGGCTTATGGCCAGATTAATATCGCAGCTTCCGCTGAAGCAGGTGGCTTTACCCATGTGCCTGCATTTGCTGACTGGCAATTGAATAAAGACGCGGCCTACGTGCATTACTGTACGAATGAAACGATTAATGGCGTTGAGTTTGTAGAGGTGCCGGAGACGTATGGCGTACCGGTTGTGGCGGATATGTCTTCGCATATTCTGTCCCGCCCGATTGATGTGTCAAAATATGGCGTAATTTATGGTGGCGCACAGAAAAACATCGGCCCGGCTGGGTTGTGCCTGGTGATTGTGCGTGAAGACTTGCTGGAACAGGCATCCCCGCTGACGCCCGCCGTGTTTCACTGGAAAACGCAGGCAGAAAACCAGAGCATGATCAATACGCCGCCGACTTACAGCATTTATATTGCCGGCCTGGTGTTTGAATGGTTGCTGGCGCAAGGTGGGGTAGAGGCGATAGAAAAAGTGAATATTGCCAAGGCTAACCTGCTGTATGACTATCTGGATCAAACCGATTTTTACTATAACCCGATCCAGCCGGCATTCCGTTCACGTATGAACATTCCGTTCCGCTTGCAGGACGAAGCGCTCAATGATGCCTTCCTGAAGGCGGCGGATGCGCGTGGATTGTTACAGCTGAAAGGCCATCGTTCCGTCGGCGGTATGCGTGCGAGTATCTACAATGCAATGCCGGTCGAAGGGGTAAAAGCCTTGGTCGCATTCATGCAGGAATTCGAAAAAAATAATTCTTAAGTTGCATTAAGTATAATTCTTAAATGTCTGATTTATTAAAACAATTTAGAGACAAGATTGATGCTCTCGATACGCAGATGCTGGCACTGGTCAATGAGCGTGCCAAACTGGCGCGTGAAATCGGGCATTTGAAAGAGGACGGGGTGATTTACCGCCCCGAGCGTGAAGCACAAGTTATCCGCCGTTTACAGGCTGACAATGAAGGTCCGCTTTCTGCTGAAGCGGTCAGTTATATTTTTCGTGCGGTGATGTCCAATTGCCGCGCACTGGAAAAAGAACTGTCCATCGCTTTTTTAGGCCCTTTGGGTACTTATAGCGAAGAAGCCGCCCTGAAGCAGTTTGGTGAAGGGCGCCAGGCCGTGGTGTGCGGCAGCATCGATGAAGTGTTCCGCACGGTGGAAGCAGGGCAGGCGGATTACGGCATTGTCCCGGTGGAAAATTCCACCGAAGGCGCTGTTGGCATTACGCTGGATTTATTGCTGGCCAGCACATTGCATGTGGTGGGGGAAGTCACGCTGCCGGTGCATCACTGTTTATTGTCCGCCCAACAGGATATTAGCCAGATCACGCATATATTCTCGCATGCGCAGTCATTGTCGCAATGCCACGAATGGCTGAATAAGTTTTTGCCGAACGCACAGCGAGAAGCCGTGACCAGCAATGCGCGTGCAGCGCAGATGACGCACGACCTGGTGGCAAGCCAAGGGACGTTTGCGGCAGCCATTGCCAGCAAGCGGGCGGCCGAGCTGTTTGATTTGAATATCCTGGCCGAGAATATTGAAGACGATCCGAAAAATACGACGCGTTTCTTGGTACTAGGCAATCATGGGGTGGCACCGTCAGGCCAGGACAAGACCTCCCTGGTGATGAGCGCACATAACAAACCCGGTGCAGTATTGCAGTTGCTGGAGCCGCTGTCGCGCCATGGCGTGAGCATGACCAAACTGGAATCCAGGCCTTCCCGCCAAAACTTGTGGAATTATGTGTTTTTTGTGGATATTGAAGGCCATCAGCACATGCCCTCTGTACAAGCCGCACTGGCGGAACTGGCTGAGCGTGCTACTTTTCTAAAAGTGCTGGGTTCTTACCCGGCCGCCATTATTTAATTGTCAACCTTATGTCCGATTTATCCAATTTAGCGCCGGCGAATATTCGTGCGATTGCGCCTTATCAGGGTGGTAAACCCATTAGCGAACTGGCACGCGAAATGGGGTTGAATGAAGCAGATATCGTCAAACTGGCTTCTAACGAGAACCCTTTGGGCATGAGCCCGAAAGCGCAAATGGCGCTGGAAGAGGCGCTGGCTGAAATCTCGCGCTACCCGGATGGCAACAGTTTTACCTTGCGCGATGCCGTCAGCAAGAAATACGCCGTTCAGGCTGCCCAGATTGTGTTTGGCAATGGGTCTAACGATATCCTGGAACTGGCGGCACGGGCTTTCCTGACAGCAGGGGACGAAGTGATTTATTCGCAGCATGCATTTGCCGTGTACCCCTTGGTCACGCAAGCCGCAGGCGCAACTGGTGTCGTCGTGCCTGCGATTGAGTTCGGCCATGACTTGCCGGGCTTCCTGCAGGCGATTACGCCAAAAACCAAGCTGATTTTTGTGGCCAACCCGAATAACCCGACGGGTACATTAATTGCCAAACCCGTGTTAAGCCACTTTTTGCAGCAGGTGCCCAGGCATATCGTCGTGGTACTTGATGAGGCCTATGACGAATATTTATCTGAGGCTGATAAATCTGAAGCGATCAGCTGGTTGGCCGAGTTTGAAAACCTAATTATTTCCCGCACTTTTTCCAAGGCGTATGGCCTGGCAGGGTTGCGTGTCGGATTTGGCCTAATGCATGCGGCATTGGCCGATTTAATGAACCGAGTCCGCCAGCCATTTAACGTGAATAGCCTGGCGCAAGTGGCGGCGACGGTTTCATTGCAGGATGAGGATTTTGTGGCACGCAGTTATGCCGCCAACCAGGCGGGCATGGCACAGATCACGCAAGGTTTGACCAGGCTGGGGCTGAGCTTTATCTCCTCGTTTGGCAACTTTGTCAGTTTTAAAGTGACCAATGCAGGCGCCGTCAACCAGGCGTTACTGAAACAGGGCGTGATTGTAAGGCCGGTGGCCAATTATGAAATGCCGGATTATTTGCGCGTCAGTATCGGTTTGTTTAGTGAAAATGCACGCTTCCTGGAAGTGCTGGAAAAGATTTTAGGGTCATGACTGTTTACGAAAAATTGGCGACCGACGATGTTCGGGTGCTGGAAATCAAGCCGCTAATCAAGCCGGCGGAACTTTTATCGCGCCTGCAGGAGAGTACTGCCAGTACGCAGAATATCGTGAAAACGCGCACGGCTATCCATCACATCCTGCACCAGGGCGATGATAGACTGCTGGTGATCGTAGGGCCTTGCTCGATTCATGATACCGAAGCCGGGATGGAATATGCCAGACGCCTGCTTGACATACGCAACCGCCTGGTTAATGAGTTACTGATTGTCATGCGCGTGTATTTCGAGAAACCGCGTACTACAGTCGGTTGGAAAGGCCTGATTAACGACCCGCATCTGGATGGCACCTACGATGTCAATTTCGGCCTGGAAAAAGCACGCCGGTTTTTGATGGATGTGAATGAAATTGGCGTGCCGGCTGCGACAGAATTCCTGGATGTGGTTTCGCCACAATATACTGCCGACCTGGTGAGCTGGGGCGCGATTGGCGCCCGCACGACTGAATCACAAATCCACCGTGAACTGGCATCTGGCTTGTCCTGCCCGGTGGGATTCAAGAATGGGACGGATGGCGGTGCCAAAGTGGCCATTGATGCCATTAAAACAGCCGCCAGCCCGCATCATTTCCTGTCTGTGACCAAGGAAGGCGAGTCGGCCATTTTTGCGACCAAAGGCAATGAAGACTGCCACGTCATTTTGCGGGGTGGCAAACTACCCAATTACGATGCACACAGTATCGCCGAGGTATGCGACGAACTGGCAGATGCTGGTCTGGCACCTGTATTAATGGTGGATTGCAGCCATGGAAACAGCCAGAAGCAGTTTAAAAATCAAATTTCGGTAGTTGACAATATTGCCGGCCAGATCGCCAGTGGCGATAGCCGCATTATTGGCGTCATGCTGGAATCGCATCTGAATGAAGGTCGCCAGGATCACTCCCCAGGCTGTCCTCTGAAGTATGGGCAGTCTATTACCGATGCCTGCCTGGGATGGGAAGACTCCGTGACCGTGCTGGAAACCCTGGCCGCCGCCGTCAAGGCGCGCCGCGAAAAACAGGCAGCAGAAGAGTAACTGCCTGGCTGTACCGGATAAAAGAGCCGCATTTCCTTGCGGCTTTTTTCATTTTATTGCAGGGCGTAGCCTGTGCTCATGAAAATCATGAGCAGCGAATCATTGTCAATAGCAGGCTGATCGTGCAACGCATGCGTATGATGCCAGTCTTACCAGATAGGAAATGGCTTTTAACCTTTAAGCATGATGGAATAGCCATTTGAAGCGTCATCAACGAGTATGTTGAATTATTGTATGATGACCTTGAATATTTTTGAGTAACCATTAAAACAAGAAGCGATTATGTATATACACGTGTTGGGTGCTGGTGCTGGCGGTGGATTTCCGCAGTGGAACTGTAACTGTCAGAATTGTGACGGTTTGCGCAAGGGAACGATTAAAGCCAAACGGCGTACACAGTCTTCCATCTGTGTTTCCAGCAACGGCGTTGATTGGGTGCTGTTTAATACCTCGCCAGACATATTGCAGCAAATACAGGAATTCCCTCCCTTGCAGCCTGGCCGGGCGATTCGCGATAGTGGCATTCAGGCGATTATGCTGATTGATGCCCAGATTGACCATACCACCGGTTTGTTTATGTTGCGTGAAGGCCAGGTCAAGCGCGAGATTTATTGTACCAGGATGGTATATGAAGATTTGACCAGCGGTAACCAGATCCTGAATATCCTGGGCCATTACTGTGGCATCAACCACCATGAAATTGCCATTGATGCCGATGATGTCAGCAATGCTCGCAGCTTCGAGATTCCGGGTGTCCCTAACCTGCGTTTTACTGCAGTGGCACTCAAGAGTGCTGCACCACCATATTCACCACACCGTAATGACCCGCATCCTGGCGACACGATAGGCGTATTGATAGAAGAAATCTCAACCGGCAAGAAATGCTGGTATTCACCAGGGCTGGCAGAAATAGAACCTCATCTGCCACCATTGATGAGTCAGGCGGATTGCATTATGGTCGATGGCACTTTCTGGACCAACACTGAAATGCTGGATATGGGATTGATGAGCAAAACTGCGCGCAGCATTGGTCATAACCCGCAATCCGGCCCTGGCGGCATGATAGAAGAGTTGGATAAGTTTGGTACGAACAAACCGGTACGTAAAGTGCTGATTCATATCAACAATACCAATCCGATTTTAAGGGAAGATTCCGCCGAACGTGCGATTCTCGATGATCACAAAATCGAAGTCGCCTACGACGGCATGGACATCATTCTATAGGAGAGCAACATGAACGCAGTGACTCAGGCACCATTGCCCTGGACCCGTGAGGAATTCGAAGCCAAACTTCGCGAAAAAGGGCAAGGTTACCATATCTACCATCCGTTTCACGTGATGATGTATGAAGGCAAATTGACCAAAGAGCAATTGCAGTGCTGGGTCGCCAACCGTTTTTACTACCAGATCGCGATTCCAATGAAGGATGCGGCAATTCTGTCTAATTGCCCGGACAAGGAAGTACGCAAGCAATGGATAGTGCGTATTACCGATCATGATGGCGTGGATGACCAGATCGGGGGCATTGAAGCCTGGATCAAGCTGGGAGAAGCCGTTGGCCTGACTCGCGAACAAGTGACCAGCCTGGAACTGGTTTCTCCTGGTGTGCGTTTTGCGGTCGATGCCTATATTAACTTTGCCAAACAGCGCCCCTGGCAGGAAAGCGTCTGTTCCAGCCTGACCGAACTGTTTGCGCCGCATATCCACCAGCAACGCATCAGCTCCTGGCCTGGTATGTACCCATGGGTCAAGGAAGAAGGCCTGATGTACTTTAAAAAGCGCCTGACAGAAGCACGTCGCGACGTAGAGCAGGGTTTAAGTGTGACTTTGGATTACTTCAGTCCTTCGCGCGAAATGCAGATGAAGGCATTGGAAATTTTGCAATTCAAACTGAATGTGCTTTGGGTGATTGCAGACTCGATCATGCTGGCCTGTACCGACATTAAAACGGAAGGCCGTGATTACTTACGCCAGCCCGTCATACAGATCGAAAGCTAAGCCCGGTCAGAGAAGTTATTGAAAGTAAGAACATGGAAAACAATATTCAGCATACAGATATTTATGCGATTGCCTTGCATCACCGCTTTCAGTGGGAAGAGGCGCAGCAAAGCTATGTCATCCTGTTTCCGGAAGGCATGATCAAGCTGCATGGCGGTGCAGGCGAGATTCTGAAACGCGTGGATGGTAAAGCCACTGTAGGCGATATTGTGGCTGACCTGAAAGCGGCTTTTCCTGATGCCGAAGACATTGAAAACGATATCCTGGGCATGTTTGACCTTGCCGTAGGCAAAGCCTGGTTGCGCAAGGTGAATTAATCCGAAAGGAGAGCATGATGGCACAATTAAATAATGGCGTTGCAGCAAGCGTGACCCAGAAGCAGCCGTTATGGCTGCTGGCAGAAGTGACTTATCGCTGCCCGCTGCATTGTGCTTTTTGTTATAACCCGACCGATTATGACAAGCACACCAAAAATGAGTTAAGTACCGAGCAATGGATCAGCGCCCTGCGTGATGCCCGTAAAATGGGGGCCATTCAACTGGGCATTTCCGGTGGCGAGCCTTTATTGCGCGATGATATCGAAGACATTGTCGCTGAAGCACACAAGTTAGGTTATTACAGTAACCTGATTACTTCCGGGGTGGGGTTAACTGAAAAACGCATCCAGGCCTTTAAAGAAGGGGGCCTGGATCACATCCAGCTTTCCATGCACGATGTGACGGAAGACATCAGCAACTTTATTACCAATACGCGTACTTTCGAGTTGAAGAAAAAAGTGGCGGCCATGATTAAAGCGCATGGTTATCCCATGGTGTTGAATGTGGTGATCCACCGTTACAACATTGACCAGGTCGACAAGATTCTGGAAATGGCAGAAGCATTGGGCGCTGACTATGTCGAACTGGCCAATACCCAGTACTACGGCTGGAGCCTGGTCAATCGCGATCAACTCATGCCTACGCGTGAACAGTTAAACCGTGCAGAAGCAGCGACTAATGCGTTCAGGGAACGTGTTGGTAATAAAATGAAGGTGTTTTTTGTGGTGCCGGATTACTTTTCCGACCGCCCGAAAAAATGCATGAATGGTTGGGGTGAGGTATTCATGATCGTGACAGCGAATGGCGATGTGCTGCCTTGTCACTCTGCGCGCGTTTTGCCGGGCCTGACTTTCCCCAATGTGCGTGAGAACGGCCTGGAATGGGCCTGGAAAGAGTCGCCGGCATTTAACAAATATCGTGGCATGGAATGGATGAAAGAGCCTTGCCGCAGCTGTAGCGAGAAGGAAAACGATCTGGGTGGTTGCCGCTGCCAATCCTACTTGCTGAGTGGTGATGCGGAAATGGCCGATCCTGTTTGCACCAAGTCACCTAATCGCCATTTGATTGATGAAGCGCTGTTGAACTCGCAGAAACCATTTTTGCGTGAGCAGCCTATCATTTTCAGGACAGACAAGAATTCCAAGAAATATGTGGAAGGGGATAAAGAGCGGATTGAGCAGTTTCATGCCCTGCCTTAACGAGCAGCGTTAGCCGCTTGCTGCAATATGCTTTATTATTTACAGGTGCCCAGGCACCTGTCTTGTTTTTAAAGAAAGCGCTTCATTTTGAAATCTCGTTCCTCCGTGCTGGTGCTGGTACTCGCCACACTGGCTGCATTGGCCCCGTTTGCGATTGATACTTACCTGCCTGCGTTTCATGTCATGGCTGCCGAATTTGGTACCGATGGCGTGGCTATCCAGCAAAGCCTGACCTTTTATTTGCTCCCTTATGCCATCATGACGTTGTGCCATGGCGCCATTTCCGATGCCATCGGCCGTATTAAAACCATTAAATGGGGGCTGGGTATTTTCGTAGTGGCCAGCGTGGGCTGCGCTTTCGCCCCCAATGTACAGACCTTATGGCTGTTCCGCGCATTACAAGGCGTCAGTGGCGGGGCAGGGAATACCGTGGCCCGTGCCATGGTGCGGGATCTGTTCTCCGGACCACAAGCACAGCGCGTCATGGCGACAGTACAACTCCTGTTCGGGATTGCACCAGCGGTCGCGCCGATATTGGGCGGGCTGTTACTGGGCATCCACTGGCAAGCCATTTTTGTATTTCTGGCCCTTTATGCTGCTATCGCTCTGGGCGCAGCCGTAAGGTACCTGCCCGAAACCATGACGCCAGACAAACGCGTGCCCCTGTCTTTCGCAGGCATTGCCCGCAGTTATGGCATTATGTTGCAACATCGCACATTCGTGGTGCTGATTACCTGCCTCGGCCTTAATTTTGCAGCGTTTTTTATTTATGTACTCGCCAGCCCGGTGTTCTTGGTCGAGCATTTGCACTTGAGTAGCCAGCAATTCGGTTTTTTGTTTATCCCAACGGTGACCGGCATGATGTTGGGCTCGTGGATTTCCCGACATAGTGCAGGAAAATTATCGCCGTCCAGATTGCTACGCTGGGCGTTTGTATGGATGGTGCTGGTTGCCTGTAGCAACGTTGGCATACAGTATTGGGCCATGCACACGATGCAGTCTGCCTGGTGGCTGGCCATTCTTCCCATTGCCCTGTTTAATATTGGTATGGCGGCAGCCATGCCCGTACTTTCCATTGCTGCGCTGGATTGCTTTCCCGCGGTGCGCGGTGCAGCGGCCTCGGCGCAGGCATTTATGCAAATGCTTTGTTCCACGCTCAGTTCAGCCGTGATTGTGCCATTGATGTGGGATTCCCCCCTGAAACTGGCACTGACCATGCTGGTAATGACATTGATGAGTGCTGTACTGTTGTTTTTTGCACGCCGACAGCCAATGCCCGCACGAATGGAGATCGGGTAAAAGCGCTAAACTATGAGGCGTTTCACAGCTTGATTGCGCATTTAAAATGCGACAGGCTACTTTAATATGGCAGTGTAGTGCATTTTGCGCATGGCATATTGGAAGGGCAAGCAGAGGGAACCTGAAATGGAATTGAGCAGAGAAGAAGAAGCACATAAAGCTTATGTCAAATTGCTGACCGGTCAAGGTGTGAGCCAGCGCACACTGGTGCAACGCGAATTTATCATTCTCCGGCTCAGCGCATTCTTGAAAGAGATTCCCTGTGACGGTAGCCATTACCGTCAGGCAGTGGACCGGTTTATTGCCAGTATTGATACGGCTGAAATCCCCATGGTGCTGCCAGTGGTGCGCGAGTTTTTCTCCTTCTGGGTGCGGGATATCAAGGCGATTGCTGCCATGAGCCAGGCTAGGTTATTCAACGGCGCTGCCCCGGCCGCCATGGCCACGCAGGATGAGTTGTTCAAGCATTGGTATGACCTGGATAAAACGGCCATGACCACGGCGGAAACACAGGCCCTGGAGGCTTTCCGGCATGTGTCGCTGGTGAAAGAGCTTGATCCGGCCAGGTTCAAGGAACGTATGCGTATGGCTAAATGTTTACTGCTGTCTTTGCGTAGTGTGCCGCACAAACAGTCTCACAGCTATCGCCAGATGGTGGATAGAAACCTGCCCTTATTTATCGCGCTGGGTAACCAGCATGCATTTTTGAGTATGTCGCGTGAGTTTTATTACTGCTGGCGTGGTGATGCATTGCAGCCACAAGCGCAAACCGGTTCCCACACGGGCGAGATAGCAATGGCTGCCTGATGGGTTACAGCACCAAGTTAATTTAACGAGTCAACAAACGCCAGCCTTAGCGCTGGCGTATTCTTTGCAGGATAATGGCCGATAGTTCTTCAATCGAACGGCTGGTTGAGTCTGCCCATGGAATATTGTAGTGCCGCATCATTTGTTCTGCCGTGGCGATTTCGTTGCGGCAATTGTCTAGTGAAGCATAAAAACTGTCAGGGCGGCGTTCGCTGCGTACGGAATGCAGCCGTTCAGGTTTAATGGTCAGCCCGAAAATCTTCTCGATATTCTTTTCCACTGCTGCCGGTAATGAGCCGCGCTCAAAATCCTCTGGAATCAATGGGTAATTGGCCGCCTTGATGCCAAACTGCATGGCCAGGTAAATACTGGTAGGGGTTTTCCCGCAGCGGGAGACCCCGATCAGGATGACATCTGCCTCATCCAGCCCAGAGTTGGTCATGCCATCATCGTGGTTCAGCGTGAAATTAATCGCTTCCATGCGCTCAAGATAACTATGGCCTTTGACACTATAGGCAATACTGGCGCCGGTTAATGGTTCCTGATGCAGTTCTGCGCCCAAGGGATAGATAAAGCGATGGAATAAATCGATGAAATAGGCATTGGCCTGTTTTAAGCGATCGCGGTGTTCGCCATTGCCAATCGACATGATCACAATCGGGCGAATGCCATCCTGATCGCCGACTTTCTGGATATGTTCCACCGCTGCCTGCACCTTTTCATCATTATCGGTAAAAGGCAGGCGGGTGGTGGTGAACTGGGTGTTTGGAAAGTGCTCCAGCAGCTTACTTAAGGCACCCGCCGTGATCCCTGTCCCGTCAGAAATAATAAACACAGAACGGTGATTCATACAGATGCCTCAGGTAAATTACAGCGGATTGGAGTTATTTTTTAGTCAGGCGCTGCCAGGTCGCAACCACGGTATCCGGGTTCAGGGACACGGACTGGATACCTTCTTTGACCAGCCATTCGGCAAAGTCTTCATGGTCGGAAGGGCCCTGGCCGCAAATACCTACATATTTGCCTAAGCGGTTGCAGGTATTGATTGCCATTTTCAGCAATTCCTTGACGGCGTCGTTACGCTCGTCAAACCCGTCCGCCAGGATGCCGGAATCGCGATCCATGCCCAAAGTCAGCTGGGTCAGGTCATTGGAGCCGATGGAAAAACCATCGAAGTATTGCAGGAACTGTTCCGCCAGCAGGGCATTGGCAGGGATCTCGCACATCATGATCAGGCGCAGGCCATTTTCGCCCCTCTTCAGACCATTCTCTGCCATGATTTCAGTCACGGCGCGGGCTTCATCCAGGGTGCGTACAAAAGGAATCATCAATTCGACATTGGTCAGGCCCAGTTCATCCCGCACCTTTTTCATGGCCTGGCATTCCATGGCGAAACACTCTTTAAAGTCTTCTGCCATGTAGCGCGCAGCGCCGCGGAAGCCGATCATCGGGTTTTCTTCATCTGGCTCATAAATGTCACCACCCACCAGTTTTTTGTACTCGTTGGACTTGAAGTCAGAAGTACGCACAATCACTGGTTTGGGGTAAAAGGCGGCAGCAATCGTCGCTACGCCTTCCGCCACTTTATCGATATAGAACTGTTTCGGGCTGGCATAACCGCGCGCACGGTTATGAATGGTGGCCTGTATCCCCTTAGGCATGGCATCCACGTTCAAAATAGCCTTGGGGTGAATACCAACCATATTGTTGATCACGAATTCCAGGCGCGCCAGGCCAACGCCATCATTCGGTGTCTGGGCGAACGTAAACGCCATATCCGGGTTGCCCACGTTCATCATGATTTTACAGGGCGGTTTTGCCAGCTCGCTGTTGGATTGCGTGGATACCTCGTAATTCAGTTCACCGTGGTAAACAAAACCGGTCTCGCCTTCGGCACAAGACACGGTGACGATTTCACCATCACGCAGCAAATCGGTTGCATTGACTGAGCCTACGATGGCAGGAATGCCCAGTTCACGCGCAATAATCGCTGCGTGACAGGTACGGCCACCACGGTTAGTCACCAATGCACTGGCACGCTTCATCACCGGCTCCCAGTTAGGGTCAGTCATGTCGGCCACCAGCACATCACCTGGCTGAACTTCATGCATTTCCGCCGGATCCAGCACGATACGTACCGGGCCAACGCCGACTTTCTGCGTCACGGCACGGCCAGCGACCACTGGCACGGAAGAGTGCTTCTGCAATTTGAAGGTTTCGGTGACATTGTTCGCGGCTTCCTGGGATTTCACAGTCTCAGGACGTGCTTGCAGGATATACAGTTTGTTGTCCAAACCGTTTTTACCCCATTCGATATCCATGGGGCAGCCGTAATGCTGCTCAATAATCATGGCATACCCGGCCAGCTCCAGGATATCGGCATCGGTCAGCGAGTACCGGTTGGATTCAGCCGCGTCTACCGGCACGGTATGCGTAGACTTACCGGCCTGTGTCGCGTCAGAAAATACCATCTTGATCAGCTTGGAGCCCATGGTGCGGCGCACGATGGCTGGTTTGCCTTGTGCCAGCAAGGGTTTATGCACATAGAACTCGTCCGGGTTGACAGCACCTTGCACCACGGTTTCGCCCAACCCATAAGACGCTGTAATAAAGGCAACGTCACGGTGACCGGATTCGGTATCAATGGTAAACATCACACCGGCACAGCCAATATCGGAGCGCACCATTTGCTGCACACCGGCAGAGAGGGCTACATCCGCATGTACAAAGCCTTTGTGTACGCGATAAGAAATCGCACGGTCATTATAGAGGGAAGCAAATACTTCCTTGATGGCATGGTTGATATTTTCCAGACCATGAATATTCAGGAAACTTTCTTGCTGGCCCGCAAAAGAAGCATCGGGCAAGTCTTCTGCTGTTGCAGAGGAGCGTACAGCGAAAGTGGTGCCGGGTGCTGATTTTTCAATCAGTTTGGCATAGTTTTCGGCAATCGCTGTTTGCAATGCGGCTGGAAATTCGGCTTCCATGATCCATTGGCGGATCTGGGCACCACATTTGGCCAGCTCCTGCGTATCATCCGCATTAAGTTTATCCAGCAAGTCATTGATTTTATTGTTCAAACCATTTTGAGATAAAAACTCACGATAAGCATCGGCAGTGGTCGCAAAACCGGTTGGTACGCGTACGCCTTTGGCTGTGAGTTGAGAAATCATTTCACCCAGGGACGCATTTTTGCCACCTACGGACGGTACATCGCTGTTTCTGAGATTCTCAAATGGAATAACATGACTTGCCATATAAAACCCTTAATTGTTTTAAATCAGATGATAATCTATCGCGGAAAGCAATGGATTGAATTCGATAATAGAGGTTTACTGTTGGGCGCAACCTGTTTATGGAATTACATTTAAACGGGCATTATGCCAAAATCGTGTTTTAATGTCACGTCAGCAGCAATCCTACAACTGAAATTCTCCACACCCTTTTGATTATCAACCGCCATGAATGCAGTAATTTCTCCGGAACGCTCGGTCAGCGTCAAGACCTATGGCCGATTGCATCTCGGTTTCTTTGATTTAAGTGGCCAGGCGCAGCGCCAATTTGGCAGCCTGGGCGTTGCCATTGATGCCTATCAGACTGCATTAACCGTTTCAGCAAAGCTGCAGCCATCTGAGGTTGATCCCTGGGCCGCCGCCATTATGCAGCGCCACTTGCAGTCCCTTGGCGTGGATAATCAATTGGCGTTAAATATCCAAACCGCCATTCCGCGGCATGGCGGTTTGGGTTCAGGCACGCAAATGGCATTGGCGATCGGGACGGCTGTCAATGCATTGCTGGATAAACCAGTGAATGCTGCTCAGATCGCCGCCATACACCGGCGCGGTGCGCGTTCCGGGATTGGCATTGCGACATTTGACCATGGTGGCCTGGTGATGGATGGTGGGCGTGGGCCGGAAACTGTGGTGCCGCCCTTGTTGGCAAGGCATGCATTTCCAGAAGAATGGCATTTTTTGCTGATTGAGGATCGCAGCCTCGATGGGCTGCATGGCTCAGGTGAAAAACAGGCATTTAAACAACTGACGCCGCAATCCGCCGCGGCAACGCATAAAATCCAGCATCAACTCCTGATGCAGGGATTACCTGCCTTGGTAGAGCAGGATTTCAACGGGTTCAGCGCATTTATTGGCGCGCTGCAAACGTATAATGCCGAGTATTTTTCCCCGGCACAGGGCGGGATATATGCCAGCCAAGCGGTTGCCCGCGTGCTGGAAATCCTTCAGCACCAGGGGTATTGTGGGCTGGGGCAAACTTCATGGGGTCCTACCGGGTTTGTATTGTTACCTTCAAAAGCCGCGGCATTGCAAAAACAGATGGAGTTATCCCAAATGAACCACCCATCGCTCTCCTTTGTTGTGGCTGCTGCGATCAACCAGCCGGCACATATCGCAGTGCATGGATAACTGTACCAAGACATATTGAGGAAAAGTTGCTCTTTTTACAGTCTGCTTTTGATTTTGAACCAGCACAGGATTGTGTATATTGCACGTGATACTATTTAGCGAATGAGTTCCACAGGGGGAGTAATGAAAAAAACCAGTATTATGCATTTATTCACAGCGGCCAAAAATGCCAGCCCGTTTGATGTCAATATGGCGTTTGATGCCGGCTATGAGAAAATCATTTCCTATACTGATGTCACCCTGAATGAAATTGTGGCCCTGACCCAGGATGCGATTTTTTCGCGCAGCCCCAGCGGGCTCAAGCAGCAGGCCTTGTTTTTTGGTGGCCGGGATATCCAGGTAGCGCTGGAAATGCAAAAACAGGCCCGTAGTGCCATGTTTAAACCTTTCGAATGCCATACCTTCTCTGATCCTTCTGGCGCATTTACCACCGCGGCAGCCATGCTGGCCAAAGTTGATTTTCACCTGAAAAAATCCGGCAGCGGCCTGGGCAAGGAAAAAATCGCCATTTTTGGCGCCAGCGGCACAGTCGGCTCAACTGCGGCCCTGATTGCGGCGCGCCAGGGTTCTGAAGTGCTGATGGTCGGGCATTCTGGCGTGGAAAGCATGCAGGCCTATGTGGACAAATTAGCTGCCAGTTATGATGTAAAACTGAAGGTGGTAGATGGTAGCTCGGAAGCAGCCAAAGTCACCGTCCTGAGTGAAGCTACCGTGGCTCTGTGTGCAACACCTGCCGGTATCCGTGTGCTGGAAACCAGCCAGTTTGCCAATTCCGGAAGCTTGAAAGTGGTGGCTGATGTCAATGCCGTCCCGCCTTCAGGCATCGAAGGTGTGGATACCTTCTCCAATGGTGGCCTGATTGAAGGGACACAGGTGGCCGGTTTTGGTGCCCTGGCAATCGGACAGCTTAAATATGTCACACAAAACAAATTGCTGGAGCAGATGCTGCAAAGCGAATCCCCCATGCATATTGATTACCATCAGGCATACGAATATGCCTGTGCCCATGTAGGGTAGTTGTATTCTTGCGGTTGGCTATCCTGTCACACAGCGCCCGCCTGTATGCGGAAATAGCGCGGCATGAAGGGTTTGAAGTCCTGGCGATAGATGCTTTCGCCGATGCGGATACCAGGCAGAGTGCACATGCAGTATGGCAGTTACCGGCTTTGGGCGGACAGTTGATGCAGGCAGAGGTTGATGCGTTACTTAAGGCATTGGATAAATGGCAGCCGGACGGCCTATTGATTGGCTCCGGCTTTGAGGCCAATATTGAATGCTATGGGCAACTGCACCAGCGCTATCACGTGTTGGGAAACGCGCCTGCGGTCATGCAACAGGTAAAACAGCCGGTATGGTTGCAGGCTTACTGCGAAGCGCACGGCGTGTTATCACCAGAAATACGATTACAGGCACCACTGCAAGGTAAGTGGTTGTACAAACAAACAGGGCAATGCGGCGGATCGCATGTCCGTGATTGGCCTGAGGCTGATGACGCTAGCAGCAGCGATGGTTATTGGCAGGTATCTCAAACCGGGCAGCCAGTAGGCGCTTTGTTTATTGCAGATCAGCAAACCATCATATTGATTGGCGTGCATGCGCTTAAGCAAAGGCCGGGAAAATATACTTATGCCGGTGCGGCGAGATTGCATGAGATGGCGTTGATTCAGGCCATGCAAAACCTGTTGCAAACATTGGTGCCAGATTCGGGATTGGTGGGAATTAATAGCCTGGATGCGATTTGGCACAACGGGCAGTTGCATGTGCTGGAAATCAATCCGAGGTTGAGTGCCAGCATGCGACTATATGCAGATTTGCCATTGATCCAGGCGCATATTGCCAGCTGTCAGCATAATACGATGCCCGCATTTCAGCTCAACAGTAAGCATGCCAGCCACTGCATTGCCTATGCGCGCCAGGCTATAAAAGATGCGCAACTGGACTTTCCCGATTGGGTAGAGGACAGGCCAAACGGTCATGCCGCCATTGCCGCCGGACAACCGGTATGCAGTCTGTATGCTGAAGGGCACTCGGACAGTGAGGTGCGGCAGGCATTGCAGCACAAAAAAACACAATTAGAGAAACTATGGGGAACGTATGTCTGTGAACACATCGAATTCAACATCCATTAGCGTGCAACAATACAGTGCGCCTCTGGTGGCTCACCTGGTCGCCAATGCACCCGCATTAGGCTGCCTTGTGAGCACTCATGAAAGCGGCGCCACCATTGTCGACGCCGGGATTCAAACACCTGGCGGCCTCGAAGCCGGGCGCATCATTGCCGAAATCTGCATGGGAGGGCTGGGGAGTGTCGCGTTACAGCAAGTACCGCAGTTTGCCCACTGGCCATTAAGTGTCGTCGTGACGGCTAAGCAACCGGTGATTGCCTGCCTGGGCAGTCAATACGCTGGCTGGGCCTTGTCTCATGAAAAATTTTTCTCACTTGGTAGCGGTCCGGCCCGTGCTATCGCACAGCGTGAAGAGGTATTTAAAGATATCCACTACAGCGATAAAGGTGAGCAATCGGTGCTGGTGCTGGAAACGGATAAAATACCACCGGTACAAGTTATCGAAAAAGTAGCCAGGGATACCGGCCTGCCGGCCAATAAACTGACTTTTATTCTGACACCCACACGCAGTATCGCGGGTTCGTTACAAGTCACGGCACGCGTGCTGGAAGTCGCTCTGCATAAATGTCATGCCTTGCATTTTGATTTGAATGCCATTGTTGATGGCTATGGCGTGGCACCTGTACCTGCACCATCACCGGATTTTATTACCGGCATGGGCCGCACCAATGATGCCATTTTATTTGGCGGCTTTGTGCAGTTGTTTGTGAACACCGAAGATGCCGCCGCAGAGCAACTGGCACAACAATTACCTTCTTCGGCTTCCAAAGATTACGGACGTCCATTCGCCGAAGTGTTTAAAGCCGTGAACATGGATTTTTACCAGATTGACCCGATGTTATTCTCACCAGCCAAGGTCAGTGTCACCAACCTGAAGTCTGGCCGTACTTTCTTTGCCGGACAATTCAATGAAACATTATTAAATCAGTCATTTGGCAGTTAAATTTTAAGTGATATATTAAATTATCAGGCAGTATGATGTGCAAGGCGAATTAAAGCAGCATAGCAGGCTGGAAAAGCAGTTCCAACACAAATCCTAGCTTTCTAGGCCATCAATAAAAAAACGCGCAGGCTCGACCATTTTTAATCATGAAAGTCGTTCCAATCTTCACTGACGAAGTCGCCCAGCAAGGCGGCTGGCACGGGCAGGCGCTGGCACAGGCGTTTGCCCGCCGGGGCTGGCAGGCGCTGATGGTATGCCTGGATAGCTGCCATGTCAGTGTCGCCAATCAAGTGGTCACAGTGCATATTCCCGGTCTGCAACAGGCTTCACCTATCGCGTTTGTACGCGGTGTCGCCGCCGGGACTACGCAGCAAATCATTACCCGCATGAATATTCTGCATACCTTGCAGCGCCAGGGCATGGCCATCTATAACCATGCACGGGCGATTGAAACCACGGTGGATAAAAGCCTGACCAGCCAGTTGCTGGTTGAGCATGGCGTGGCAACGCCTGAAACCTGGGTATGCGAATACCGGCATACCGCGCACCGCATTATGCAGCAGGTGCTGGATAGCGGCAGAACGCTGGTGATCAAGCCCTTGTTCGGGTCGCAAGGTAAAGGCGTACGCTTAATCGAACACCCGCAACAATTTGCGTTACCGCAGGATATGTTTGTAGATGGCGTTTACTACCTGCAGGAAAAAATCGAGTGTGGGTCTTACCAGCATGATTACCGCGTATTCGTGGTGAATGGCGAACCGATTGCGGTCATGCGCCGCCAGGGGGATGGCTGGTTGCATAATGTTGCGCGTGGTGCACGGTGCAGTGCCTGTGATGAGCTGGATGTGGCTGAATTGGGTGTACGTGCAGCTGCAGCAATCGGAATCTATTACGCCGGTGTCGACATCATGCGCGATCAGCATAGCCAGTTATGGGTGATAGAAGTTAATAGTATTCCTGCCTGGCGCGGCTTGCAGACTATCACCGACCTCAATATCGCCGATATCCTGGTAGCGGATTTATTACGTTTTGCTGGCAAAACCGCAGATAATTAACCGCATGTCACCCAACACTTTGGAAAAAGCTTATTTAACCGCCTGCCTGGCTGAGCTGGAAGCTCTAAAGCCTGGCAATGTACATATATTCGCTGATGGTCATGGCATGCAGGTGCAGGACTTTATCAAGAGCGCAGAAGCCTCGGCACCCGTATTGTGCGACGATGACCAATTTGGTTCCCGTACCTTGGGGCAGCGCATACTGGCTGCACTGGAAGCGACTTATGCCCAAGTCGGCTGTAATACCAATCTGGGGATTATTTTGCTAGTGGCTCCCGTCGTGCAGGCAGCTTTGCAATACCCGCAGTTGTCGCTGCAAACGGCATTGCAGCAAGTGTTACAGGAAACTACGGTCGCTGATGCCGCCCACGTGTATGCTGGTATCCGCCTGGTCAAGCCTGCGGGCATGGGGCAACGGGAGGAGCACGATGTGTCTCAGTCACCGCAGATCACGCTGCTGGCTGCGATGCAACTGGCCGCCAGACATGACATGGTGGCATGCCAGTATGTGGAAGGATATGCGCAGGTATGGAAGCAGGCCTTACCACTCTATGCCAGTTGCATTGAGCGCTGGCAACGCCCGGCCTGGGCCTTGACCGCGGTTTACCTGTACTGGTTGTCTTCGGTGCCAGACAGTCATATTGCGCGCAAATACGGTGAAGCTATCGCGCTGAATGTGCAGCAAACCGCCGCTCATCATGCCCAGGCATTGATGGCACTGGATAATCCGAAGAACTATATGCCGGTACTTTTGCAATGGGATCAGTCACTCAAGCAGGCGGGCATCAATCCCGGCACCAGTGCTGATCTGACCGTGATCACAGCGATGTTGTCCATCTTGAGCCAGCCCGTGAACAGGGCTGGTATACTGTTTCTTTAAAGTGATGCCCATTAAATTGTTTATAAGGAGAGTGCAATGACTGAACAAGTCTTGACCGAACAGGAAATTCAACAACATTTTGCCGAATCCCTGCCGCACTGGATTTATGAGGATGGCTGGATACGCCGCAAATATAAAACCAATAGCTGGAAAGGGACGCTGATGGTGGTCAATACGGTAGGGCATTTGGCGGAAGCGGCCTGGCACCATCCCGATTTAACCGTTTCTTATGCTTTTGTCATTGTGAAACTGTGCACACATACCGCCAAGGGCATCACCATGAAAGATATTGAACTGGCACGGAAAATTGAAGAAGTGATTCAATGGCAGCCACAATTACAGGCAGGTTCCGCACTGGAAGGCACGCCACAGGATGACCTGCGATTCAGTTACGTGAAGTACGACAAATAAACCACAATTACCTCGCTGTTTTTTTGTTACTGATTGATTGCTACTTGATGTTGTATGTCTTCACCCGTTAATCCCGGTCTGCCCCCGGCCATTTTTCTGATGGGGCCGACTGCCAGCGGTAAAACGGCAGCCACCATTGCCTTATACCAGCAGTTACCGATAGAAATCATCAGTGTGGATTCCGCCCTGGTTTACCGGGGCATGGATATTGGGACGGCGAAACCGGATGCAGATGTTTTGCGCCAGGCGCCGCACCACTTGATTGATTTGCTTTCCCCGCTGGAGCAATATTCCGCAGCACAGTTTTCTGCAGATGCACTGGCGCTGATGCATGCGGCTGCGGCAAAAGGGCGTATGCCCGTACTGGTGGGCGGAACGATGCTGTATTTCAACGCCTTACAGCATGGGTTAAGCGATTTGCCACCTGCCGATGTGGCTGTGCGCGCTGAAATTGAGGCTGAAGCCAGCCAGCTGGGCTGGGCTGCGTTGCATGCACAACTGGCCGGTATTGACCCTGAAGTCGCAGCAAAAATACATGCGACCGATACGCAACGCATCGAACGCGCGCTGGAGGTATACAGAATTAGCGGTCAGTCCATGAGTGCGTTGCGGGCGCAGTCGGCAAAAAATGTACTGCCTTTTGATATCCTGAAAATCGCCCTGGTGCCCAGTGATCGCAGTGTTCTGCACCAGCGTATCGCCGAGCGCTTTCAACTCATGCTGAAACAAGGCCTGGTTGAGGAAGTACAAGCCCTGTTAAGCGCTTATCCCCAACTGACAGCGAATGATCCCAGTATGCGTTGTGTCGGTTACCGGCAGACCATGCAGTATCTGAATGGTGAAATTGACTTGCCGACATTGGGTGAGCATGGCGTGTACGCCACCCGGCAACTCGCCAAGCGGCAACTGACCTGGCTGCGCGGCATGCAGGATGTGCACGTGCTGGATTGCCTGAGCCACGACTGGATTAATACTGCGTTGAGACTCATCAGCCAGCATACCCGGCAATAGCAAAAGCAGGCCTGTTCCGGCTCCGCATCTTTCGACAGAACTAATAAGCGCTGTCCTGGCCAACGGCTGTTAACCAGACGGTCTTGGCCACAATCAGCATATCCAGGCGCGGACTCCAGTTACGCAGGTATTCCAGGTCGTAACGCACGCGCTGCTCCATTTTATCCAGTGTATCGGTTTCCCCGCGAAAACCGTTGACTTGCGCCCAGCCCGTAATGCCAGGCTTGACCTTATGGCGCACCATATAACCTTTAATCAGTTTGCGATATTCCTCGTTGTGTGCCACCGCATGCGGGCGTGGCCCGACCACACTCATGCGGCCCTGTAACACATTGATAAACTGGGGCAATTCATCCAGCGAGGTTTTGCGCAGAAATGCGCCCAGTGGGGTAATCCTCTGATCATTTTTCGTGGCCTGCGTGACCTTGCCACCATCTTCGCATACCGTCATGGAGCGGAATTTATACACCATGATTTCCTGCCCATCCAGGCCATAACGCCGCTGTTTGAAAATGATGGGGCCAGGGGAGCTGAGCTTGATGCCAATGGCAATGGCCAGCAGAAGGGGGGAAATCAATATCAGGACCGCGAGCGAGAACAGGATATCGGCCGTGCGCTTGATAAAACCATCCATGCCGGTAAAAGGCGTATCGCAGACAGAAACAACCGGAATCCCGTTCACGTTTGAAACGCAACCCTGGATCAGGTCTGTCACAAACATATCCGGCACAAAATAAATGGAAGCGGTGGAATCTTTCAGGTCGTCCAGTATTTTCAAAATACGCGGGTGACTGGACATGGGCAAGGCGATATATAGCTTGTGTACGGTATGTGAGTGCAGATAGCTGCTTAGCTGATTCAGGTCACCCAGTATCGGATAATCTGGCGTAAGGTTTAAACGCTCGGTAGAGCGGTTTTCAAAGAAACCCAGCACATGCGTACGCTGGTAGTAATCCTCTTTCAGGTTGTCAGCCAGCATCATCCCTTGCTCATTCAGGCCAATAATCAGCGCGTTTTGTATGGGTGCCTGCCACTGGACCAGGCCCGGGCTGGTCCATTTCAATAACTGCAATGCCATAATTTGCGCCACTGGCGTGGCAATCAGCCACATAAGGATCATCTGCTCACTATAGAGGGAGATGTAATGTGTGGTATAGGCAAAAAACAATACTGACGCAGCAATTAAAATCCACTGTGCGATAACGTCACGGCACATCCTGAAAAAACCTTTGCGGATTTTGGCCCCGCTGGGGAAAGTAATTAAGAACAGCACAATTGACGTAATGAAGATCGACATGGAAATGCGGTTTTCCGCATAGATGGATAAGCCCCACAGCACGAATACCATCACCAGCGGTTCGATGAGGGATTCCAGGAGGTACAGTGAGTTGTTGGCGCTGAAGGAAAGGCCTGCAAGTGTTCTGATTGGAGGTTTTGTTGTAGTCATGATGGTAGTTAAGTGGCTGATAACTGAATCAAGCACCTGCCATCATTACCATCCTGCCTGATTGGACAGGTAAGGTAGCAGACAGGTGCAGGAGTATTATTTACGTGATAACCTGTAAAAGTGACTGGCGGATGTACGCCATTGGAGCTCTTTTTATCAGGCTAAATCTTTACGTCAGACAGGTATTTTTCTGTAAGGTGCGATTTATTTTTTAATAAACAGGACTAAGGTAAAGATTTTATTAATTCAGGGTGGGTGCATGCCGTTAAAACATAACTATCAGAAATTACGATTCCTCGCGCATCAATTCCTCTGGGGATGCTGTTTGTTAGACATGGTTTCCCATCAGGCGCTGGCTGATCAGGCAGATACATTAAATTTTTCTGCTTCAACCACAAAGTTATTTGACGATAATTTATTCCGACGCCCCGACGGGGAAGTCTCCGACCAGGTGACGGTGAACCGGCTAGGCATTAATGTTGACAAGGCATACAGTCTGCAGAAGTTTCACGCCAACCTGAATGTCACCGATAACAAATACAACAAATCGGACTTCCTGGACTTTACCGCCAAACAATATTCGCTGGGATGGGACTGGGCGGTGACGCCTAATCTGACCGGGACGCTGGAAACCAGCCGTGATGAACGCTTAAACGATTTCAGGTTTGTGACGGCGCCGGTCAAAAACGTGGTCACCATTAAAACGCATAACTTTGAAGCAGATTTTTCACCGCACAAGATTTTTCACTTCCTGGCAGGGGTCACTGTCATTGAAACGGAAAATGATAACGCCTTTAATTTTGACCAGCAGGAAGAAATCTCCAACCGGACCAGGCGCCTGAACCTGGGCGGGCGCTACGACTTTGCGAGCTCGTATCTGAAAGCCATGTACCACAAAGGGCACAGTGAGCAGGCCAACAATATTGCTGATCCTTCCCGCTTTGCCCGCTGGATTGATAAAGAATCCAATTCTGACAGCTATGAACTGGTTTACGAGACGACATCCGACAAGCGGCTCAACTACAAAGCGCACCTGGGCTATGTGAACAAGGAAACCCCGGTGTTTACCATGCGCAATTATTCCGGCTGGGTGGGCGATGTTTCAGCCACCTACGCACTGACCTCTAAAATCTCGTTAAATGGCTATGCAGGAAGAACGCTGCGATCTTTTATCCGTGAAGATAGCTCGTATGCCGAGATTGATTCCTTCAAACTTGGGTTGCGTTATGAGTTCTCTCCCAAACTGGCCTTCATGGCCAACACCTCCTATCTGACACGCAATTATCTTGGCAGAGGCCCTGCGGGTAATGGCCACCGGGATGACCATGAAGCCTCTGCACTGGCAGGCGTTTACTGGTCACCAAGAAACTTTGTGAATGCCAGTTTGTCTGTAAGCAAGTCAAGAAGAAATTCTACGGATAACTTTTTTGACTACGATGATACTTCAGCGTTTATGACTGTCGGCTTGTTATTCTAAGCCGGTTTCTCTAAGGCGCGGTGGTTGAATCGCGCTTGTCTTGGGTTGCATGCCGTTCACTGCAATGGCATTCGACCTGCCATCAATACATTTAATTTTTTGTGCGCTATGGCAATTCATAGCATGGAACCCTTTTCCAGTGAAAGCATCAGCTGTAAGAGCGCGGGTGTTTTCAGGATAGGGTTTGCATCCTGGTGAGAGGTTTTCTTGTGAATAAATATTTTAAATGGCTGACTTTTTTTACCGGACTATTATTGAGCAGCGCGATTGCCTTGGCAGATGAAAATTTAGGTGCTGGCGATCTGGTTCGCATCCTGGTGTATGGCAATCCGGACCTGACGTTGGAAACGCGCATTGATGCCAGTGGTTACATCAGTTATCCCTTGATTGGCCAGGTGGAAATTGGCGGCCATACAGCCAAGGACGCAGAGTCAAAAATAACAACCGCTTTACGTCAGGGCGGATTTATCAAGCAGCCGAATGTCAATGTATTCCTGCTGGAATCCCGCAGCAAGCTAACGTCGATTATCGGTAAAGTGAACAAGCCAGGCCGCTATCCCGTCACGCATAAAACCACCTTGCTGGACATGATTGCAGAGGCCGGTGGCGTGGCAGCCGGAGGCTCCTCACTGGTGACTGTCATTAGCGGTAGCGACAAGAAAACCTTTGATTTATCCAGGTTGGTCAATGAAAACTCCAACCAGCAGATTCCGTTGCTCAATGGCGGGGAAACCGTGTATGTGCCTACCAATGAAGTGGTAGTTGGCGGCGAGGTCAACCAGCCAGGCAAATACAGTATTTCAGACAATATCCGCTCTATTGCCGACTTTATCGTATCGGCAGGTGGGACGAATGCCAATGCGGCGGACACTATCCTGTATACCACTTCTTCCGGCGGGGCTGAAGTGACTAAAAGCATCGATATTGCGGCGTTAATGTCCAATAACCCGCAAGCCGGTCAAAATGCCATGATCGTCAAACCCGGCGACAAGATTTACGTGCCAAAAGCCCCCATGGTCTATATCTACGGTGAAGTACAGCGTCCGGGCTCCTACCGCATCGAGAAGAACATGACCCTGATGCAGGCCCTGGCGCAAGGTGGCGGCCCTTCAGTGAGGGGCACGCAGCGCGGTATCAAAGTCTACAGGACAGATGACAAGGGTTCGGTCAGTAAAATCACGCCAGCGTTGACCGAAATGGTGCGCCCCAATGATGTGTTGTATGTCGAAGAGAGTTTATTCTAATGAATATCAAGCAACTTTACCTGATCTTCAAGTCCAGGTTTCGCCTGTTTATTTACACGTTTCTGGGCACTTTCCTGCTGGTGGTCATCATCACGTTTGCCATGAGCAAGGCGTATACGGCCAATGCTTCCCTGATTTTCAAAATGAAAGGCCCGGATCCGGTCACTGGGGTGTCTCAGCCATTATCCATGCTGGGCAACTATATCAGCACCCAGATTGATGTTATCAATAGCTACCGGGTCTCGCTCAAGGTCGTCGATAAGTTGCATATTGACCAGAATGCCAGCATGCAGGAGAAATTCCAGGAGAAAACCGGTGGCGTGGGTGATATCCGTTACTGGATTGCTGATTTACTGGTGGGAAATTTAAGTATTACGCCATCTCGCGACAGCGGAGTGCTGACGCTCAGTTATACCTCGTCAGACCCCGAGTTTTCCAAACTGGTGGCCAATGCGTTTGCCGAGTCTTATCTGGAAACCAACGTGGAAATGTCCAGTGAGCCTTCCCGTAAGGCCATGACTTTCCTGGGTAAAAAGAAACAAGAATTGCGTGAGGAATTACTGAAAGCGCAATCCGCTGTCGCTGCGTATTTACAGGACCAGGGTATTACCAGCTCTGTGGAAAATGCGGATATTGAAAATGCAAAACTCAATGACCTGACTGCGCAACTCTCCGTGGCCGAGTCGCAATCCCTGGAGGCTAGCAATAGAAATAAAGCGGCCGTGAACAAGGAGGTCTCCCCGGATATCCTTTCCAACCCCCTGATTCAGAACTTGAAAATACAAATTACCAATGCCCAGGCAAAACTGGCTGATTTATCCAGGAAATATGCCAATAACCATCCGTTGATGCAGTCGGCCAAAGCCGAACTTGACCAGTTGAATGCGGATTACAACCGCCAGGTCAACCAGGTGCAAGCCAGCCTGGGCAGCTCGGCGGATATTTATACCAAGCGGGAAAGCGAATTGAGGGCGGCGGTGGATGCGCAGAAGAAAAAACTGCTAACGCTTAACCGCAGCCGGGATAAGTTATCTGTGCTGCAACGTGAAGTCGAGAACGCGCAACTGGCCTATAACAACATTAATCTGCGGGTCTCTGAATCCAGCCTGCAAGGCACGTCTACCGAAGGTGATGTCTTGCTGCTGTCGGCGGCCGTGGCGCCCACCAGCCCCTCCAAACCCAACATCTTGTTCAACCTGTTTTTTGGTGTGCTCGCTGGTGGATTCCTGGGGTTGCTGGCTGCTTATACAAAAGAGTTCCTGGACAGAAGAGTACGTTGTGTTGATGACTTGGAAGCGTTACTGGATATCCCGGTACTGGTCACGCTACCATCCGGCAAACCAGGGCTGGCAGACAAGAAGAAAAACGCTGGGTTGCTGGCCTTCAAGCATTAGTCCCAAAACAGGGGTGACGGTATGCCGTCACCCATCTCGTACCTAGACAAATAAGATATTCAGACAAAAGAGATATGGCTAACCACAATTTAACGGATGATGATTTAAAGTTCCCGCTGCAACCTTTCAGTCAAATCGGCACTTTGCTGGTTGAGTTCGGGAAAATTACCCGCAGCGAACTGGACAGGATTATTCAATACCAGGCAGAGCATCATCTCAGGTTTGGTGAGGCTGCGATCAAGCTCGGGTTTGTGACTGCCGAGGATATCAATGAAGCGCTGTCACAGCAATTCGACTTCCCGACGTTCAATACTGATTTTTCCGGTTTCAGTCGGGACCTGATTGCTGCGTTCGAGCCATTCACGGATGCCACGGAAAAATTAAGGAATTTGCGCAGCCAGTTAATTGTGCAATGGTTTGCGCAAAACAAGAAAACATTGACAGTGGTCGGCTCCACCAAAGGAGATGGATGCAGTTTTGTCTGCGCCAATCTGGCGATCGTGTTTTCCCAACTGGGTGCCAAAACACTGCTGATCGATGCCAATTTGCGCGCACCTGCGCAAGCCGACCTGTTTAATCTGAAAAATAAACAGGGGCTGTCAGATATCCTGGCGCAAAGGGCCAACCTGGATGTGATCCAGCCCATTCCCAATTTCATTGATTTATCTGTCTTGCCGGCCGGTACCATTCCCCCCAACCCGCAGGAAATGCTTTCCCGCCCCCTGTTCAGCAAGCTGATGAATATTTTTTCTACCGAATATGATGTGGTGCTGGTTGATACCGCAGCGACAGAAACTTGCCTGGATGCCCAAACCGTATGTGCACGCACCGGGGCCGCCTTAATGGTGACGCGTATCAACCATTCACAACATGAAAAACTGGCGGAAGCAAAAAAACTCATTGCCAATACCGGTGCCAAAATCCTGGGCGTGGTCGTGAATGAATATTAAGAAAGGTATGGAGTGAAGGTTCATCGTAACTCACTTCTCTTTTTCTTATCATTTTTCGCCCTGTATTTACCCAGTTATATCTATTCCTACCGGGTAAGCTGGCAGCAGGAAGGCCAGGGGCATGCAATGATCGTATTTATCATTGTCTGTTACCTGATCGCCACAAAACTGCCCGCCTTGCAAACCATTAAACCCAGGCTTTCACTGGCCGAAAAAGGGGTGGGCGGCTTTTTCCTGCTCGCCGGATTGCTCGCCTATATTATCGGGCGCTCGCAACATATCCTGTTAATTGAGCTGGGCTCCCAGGTGCCGGTATTGCTGGGGGCTTTGTGGATATTGTTCGGCTTTAAACAAAGCCGGCCTTTCCTGTTTCCTGCCTTTTTTATCCTGTTCATGCTGCCTATTCCACAAGTGGTGCTTTCGACTGTAACCTTGCCGATGAAAATAGCCGTTTCCACCGCCGCTGAATGGATCACATATTACACCTCGCAAATTCCTGTCGCCAGGGAAGGCGTCCTGCTGTTTGTGGGGCAGTACCGGTTATTCGTGGCCGATGCCTGCGCCGGCATGCACACGCTGATCTCGCTGGAGGCGCTGGGCTTGTTATATTTGAACCTTGTGCACAGCAAATCCCTCATAAGGAATAGTCTGCTGGCTATTTTGATTGTGCCTATCTCGTTCAGCGCCAATGTCATCCGCGTGGTGATCCTGATTTTTATCACTTATTACCTGGGTGACGAGGTGGCACAAAGTTACCTGCACGAGTTTGCCGGTTTCGTATTATTTACGATAGCGCTATTTCTCATCATTACGTGCGACAGCCTGATCCAATGGGCGGTGAAAAGGGCAGGGAGGTAGCCAATGGCTGAGTTACAGGTTTCCAGGAAACTGGCATTTGATAAACGTGTGGTCGCTATCGCCATTGCATTTCTGTGCGCCATGATCATCGCGGAAATACTGACCCCTGTCGCGAGAATGTCCACACAGCGGCACCAGTTTGATATCAACCGGATTGTGCCGCAGCAGTTCGGGTCATGGTCTTTAATGGCGGGTGCGAATAACGGCGTGGTGGACCCAGAGTTGAGAAGCAAGGTAGAAAGTGCATACAGCCAGACAATCAGCAGGACTTACCGGGACGCCAGCGGGCATGAAGTCATGCTTTCGGTGGCCTATGGTGGGGATCAGGAGGACATGATGCAGGTGCACAGGCCGGAAGTTTGTTATGTCGCGCAAGGGTTTTCCATGCAGGACCTGGGCACCAGAGAAATCTCCACGGTGCATGGCAAGGTGAAAGCAAAGCTATTACTTGCCAAGCAGGCAGAGCGCATAGAACCGATTACCTACTGGATCAAGATCGGTGATGCCATTGCGGTGAATGGCGTCGCCTGGCGCATTGAGAGAATCAAATACGGGTTGAGCGGCTCGATTCCGGACGGCTTGCTGTTCCGCGTGTCGTCTATTGGCAGTGATCTCCAGCGACAGTATGAGATCCAGGAATCATTTATCCAGGCGCTGGCGGCCAGTTTAACACCTGAACAATACAAGCAGATTCTGGGTAAAGACCAGCTGAATTAAACACATTAATGACACCACTCCTGATATGTTCTTGATTTCCAACCTGAAAATTAACAGTTACACCAGCGCCCAGCTTATCCGGCATTTATCTGCCAGGCTGGCTGCCGGGCAAAAAACACTGCTGTTTTTTGTGAACACCAATTTTGTTGTGCAATGCCAGCCGCTGATTCCTGCCATTAATGCCAGTGAAGAGGTATTGCTGGTGAATGACGGCATTGGCTTGGATATTGCAAATCAGCTGATCAATAAAGCCAGGTTTAAGGAAAACCTGAATGGCACCGATTTTACTCCCAGGCTTTTATCCTCCCTGCCTGCGCAAAAAATTGTCTTAATCGGCAGTACGCATCGCGACCTGCAACCGGCAAAAACAGTGTTGGAAAAGCTGGGCCACCACGTGGTCGGGGTATTTGACGGATTTGATGATATCAAACAGCCATCTTTTATCCAGCAGTTGAATCATCTCGACCCCGACATTGTGCTGGTTGGCATGGGAAATCCCCTTCAGGAGCGATGGATACTCGACCATAGTCCTGAACTGCCTAATGTGAAGCTGATCGCAGGAGTGGGTGCACTATATGTCTTCCTGGCTAAGAATAAAGCGCGGGCACCCGAATGGATGAGGAAGCTGCGCGTGGAATGGTTGTTCAGGTTATTGCTGGAGCCAAGAAGGTTATTCAGGCGCTATACCATTGATTTCGTGAAATTCCTGCTGATCTGTTTTCAATATAAACGGAAATAATAACCGGCACGGTTATGTCACACATCCTGAAAAACAATTCTATTGATTAAGAAAATGCAATCAAGCGCCTCGAATCCATTGAAGTTATCGTCCATGAAACCGGCCGTCAATTCGCCTGTGACTCACCTGAATTCACTGGATGGATTACGGGCCATTGCCGCCTTGCTGGTGTTGTTCACACATGGCCTTTCCGCCCATTTATGGACAGGCTATAACGTCAGCAGCATCGGCGTGGCCGTCTTTTTCAGTCTGAGCGGTTTTTTGATGGGGTATTTATACCTGGAGAAAAAACCGGATGCCCAGGCTGTCAAAAATTACCTGATCAGCCGCTTTTCGCGTATCGCGCCTGCTTACCTGTTCACGATTATCATAGCGTTCATAATTTATAACTATGTTGATCACCAGTTTATTTACAACATAGACCAGCATAATATCGTGCGGCACCTGTTATTCAGCGGCAATGTATCGGTGTTCTGGAGTATTCCGCCAGAAGTACAGTTCTATATGTTCTTCATCTTTATCTGGCTGGCCTTTTTTCAATACAAACAAGGCAGCTTCAACATGGTCATGCTGGTGGCCGTTGCTATATTTTTCATGCTGCTGGTCAGGAACCACGTGCCAGGCACGACCTTGCCATCCAAAATCCATTTCTTTGCCCTGGGGTGCGCTGCTGGAGTGTTGAGGAAACGAGTTTCAATCAACCCCAGCTGGTGGCTGAATGTTGTACAAGCCGCCGCTTTCCTGGGGCTGATCATTTACGGTACTTACCTGGTCAGCGTGCATGATTACCGATACCCGTATGCCATTTTTCATTATGCGTTACTGACCGCCATCACGGTATTCATCCTGAGTTACCAGACAGGGTTCACCCAATGCGTGCTGGCCAATAGATTACTGATGGCGATTGGCCAATGGTCATTTTCCCTCTACCTGTCGCACGAAGCGGTGATGTATTGCATGACGCATTATGTGCATGGTTTGCCCAGGCCATTGATGGCGGTTGGCACGGTGATGCTGGCACTCACCTTAAGCTGGCTGATGTATGCACTGATCGAAATCCCCACGCAAGCGGCCCTGAAACGGCGGCTAATCAGGAAATAACGCTTTAATAATTGGATGCTTTAGAGAATACACAATGATTGTTGCGCATGTGGTAAGACAATATGCACCTTCTGTGGGTGGACTGGAAGAAGTGGTCAAAAACCTGGCCAAGTGCCAGCTGGAGGCCGGGCTAACGCCTTACATCATTACCCTGGACCGCGTGTTTAAAAATCCAGAGGAAAAATTAGCTGCGATTGAATGGATGGATGGCGTCAAAGTTATCCGTATTCCGTATGGCGGATCCAGCCGCTATCCGCTGGCTTTTTCGGTATTGCGCCATTTGAAGGAAGCCGATCTGGTACATGTGCATGCCATTGATTTTTTCTACGACTTTCTGGCGCTGACAAAAATCATTCATGGAAAGAAACTGGTGGTCTCCACGCATGGCGGCTTTTTTCATACCACCTATGCCAGCCGCTTGAAAAAAATCTACTTCAAGACGGTGACCCGTTTTTGTTCACTCTTTTATGACAAAGTTATCGGGTGCAGTGACAATGACGGGGAAATCTTCAGCCAGATTATTCCGCCGGAAAAACTGGTGGTGATTGAAAATGGCGTCGATATAGACAAGTTATCTGCGCCCGCCTCAGAGTTACCGCCAAAGCCGAATATTATTTACTTCGGCCGCTGGTCGATTAATAAAGGCCTCGTCGAGGCATTGCGCCTGTTCAGCACACTTGTGAAAAGCGATCGCGGTAATCACTGGCAATTTGTGATCGCAGGGCGCCCGTATGATATTGATGAAGATGAAATCCGCAAAACTGCCACAGAGTATGGAATCAATGACCGTGTGCAGGTGTATGCCAGCCCGTCAGATAGCCAGTTGAAACAGCTGGCTCATGCGGCCAGTTATTTTTTATGCCTTTCCAAGCATGAAGGTTTTGGTATTGCGCCTATTGAAGCCATGAGCGCAGGCCTGTTTCCCTTACTGAGCCAGATTCCTCCCTTTAAGAAACTGGCCACAACCACAGGACATGGCGCATTGCTCAGCGAAGATTCAGTGGCGGCGGCGGATAGCGTCATGCGCTTGCACCAGGAAAAAAATTGGAATCAATTCGCTTTGCAGGAGTCAGTAAAAAGGTATTCCTGGCATGCCGTCGGGACGCAATATTTAAATGAATATAGGCGGATATTGAATGATGGCTAAATTATTGATGATTTGTGTGATTTTTTGCTCACTGCATGCTTATGCAGCCCAGCCGCAGAAAGTTTACCAGGGCATCAATCTTCCCGGGGCGGAGTTCAATAATAAACGATTACCCGGTACGCCTGAGAAGGATTACCACTGGCCGACGCTTAAAAATTTCCAGCAGATGAAAGCGGCCGGATTCAATACGGTCAGGGTGCCGTTTTTGTGGGGCAGGTTGCAGCCGGCCCCATTGGGCGAGTTTTCGGCAACGGAAATCAGGCAGCTGGACAGGGTAGTGCAGCAGACCGCACAACTGCAGCTAAATATTGTGCTGGATATTCATAACTACGCGGCTTATGACAGCCATTACCTGACTAACTCTGCTGAAGATATCGCTACGTTCCGTGATCTCTGGAGCAGGTTGTCAGCAAGATACAAAGACTATCCGAATGTGGTCTTCGGCCTGATGAACGAACCTAACCGGCAACCGGCCAATGTATGGTTTGACCTGGCGCAGGCTGCTGTTACCGCCATTCGGGACAATGGCGCCAACCAGCTAATCCTGGTTCCTGGTACCGCCTGGACCGGCATGCATAAATGGCTGGCGGCAGGGAGTGCCGGATCGAATGCGGATGTGCTGTTACCGATTAATGACCCTGCTAACCATTATGCTTATGAAATGCATCAGTATTTTGATAGCGATTACAGTGGTACACATGCTGAATGCGTAGATAGCCAGCGCTTTGCCGGCCAATTTGAAAAAGTAAACGCCTGGTTGCGCAGTCATGGTAAACAGGCGTTTCTGGGCGAATTTGGGGCATCGCTTTCGCCAGCATGCCTGGAAGACTTGAAAACGACCATGGATATTTTGAATAAAAACAAGGATCTGTGGATAGGCTGGACATACTGGGCCACCAGCGACTGGATGAAGGCCTATATGTTTAACCCATTCACAGATGATCCCGATGATGCGCGGCTGAAGATCCTGCAAGATAGCCTGGAAAAATAGCACATCCTCCCAAGCGTTTAGAGTCGTTTTATGTCCAAACTTTCCTGCCCAGGCCCTATCATAAAACCCAATCTTGTCTCCAGGTTTGGTGTGGCCCTCATTTTTATTGCATTGCTGCACCATATGTTTTTCTGCTTTGTGGATAGCCATTTTGCGCATATCAGTTCAAGCGTATTGATGCTCACCGAACTGGTGCTACTGGCATTGACAGCCTTGTTTTTTGTGACCAATGCATCCTCCGGCTATGTCGTAATGCTGCTGGCGATCCTGGCCAGTTCGTTTGTCCTGGCTCTGTTCCAGCATGGTTTTGACCCGAAATTCGTACGTAACCTGGTCATCCCGGTGTTAATGATCTGGCTGGGCAGCCAGTACGATCACCATATCGCGGTAGATAAGCTGGTCAAGATCATGGCCTGGATTGTGCTGGCTGTCGGTTTGTTCGAGTTATTCCTGCCGGATATTTTCCAGCAGCTTTTCAATATCATTAATTTTCAAATCAGCCTGGGCCGCTCCACCGAGAAAGCACTGGAGTATGCAGCGTCCAGCTTTTCGCTGAATGGCACCCGGTATGGCGGGCGTAATTTTCTGAGTTTCCTGGGCGATCACCGGGTGTCGTCTGTCTTTCTGGAAACCGTGAACGTTTCCAATTTTTCCACCTTGCTGGTGGCCTGGGGCTTATCCAAGAAAAAACTGGATGGCTGGCTGTTTATCCTGATCGGCGTGGTGATTGCCGTGCTGGCGGATTCCCGCTTTGGTACGACGCTGATCTTGTTAATGATGCTGATGCGCTATGGGCTAAACCCATACCTGTTCAAATACATTGCCTACTTTATGCCCTTGATCGTGATACTGGCATGCGTGATTGTCGGCTGGGATTACCACGGTTTCCGCGATGACTTTGAAACCAGGATAGGCTCTACCGGCCACGACTTGTTAGAGTTTCATCCTTCCGAGTTTTTTGGCATGTATGGCGTGCATACCCGTTTATTTATGGATCAAGGCTATGCCCGCATTCTGCATTTCCATGGGCTGATTATCCTGGTAGTGATGTGGGTCGGCTTCTGCAAATTAAAAGTCCGCGAGTCTGCCGTGATTTTCAAATACCTGATTGCAGTCATTATCAGCGCCAATCTGGCCATCAGCGGTGACTCTGTGTTTGCCTTCAAATGGGTTGCCATCATGTGGTTTATTCTGGGCACACAACTGGTGAAAGAAAAGCCAGCCTGTGCCAGAAAATCCTGCAGCGTTTAGCGAGACCTCTTTCAGGTTCGGCATTAAAAACGACCGGATTTGATTTACGGTCAGCTGAAGCCGCTTTAAAGTTTAATTCTCTGGAAATTGTATATACATGAAGATTCTTGTTATCTCGTCCGGTTATCCTCCCGATGTCAAAGGAGGAGGGGAGCACTCTACAAAAATCATTTCGGAAGAGCTTGCTGCCAGAGGGCATGAAGTGAATGTGCTCACGCTTTCCAGTCATGCGGTCAGTGAAATCATCAATGGGGTGAACGTGCACCGGGTACTTTCTCCCAACTTGTACTGGAACTTCAATCCTCAGCCATCGTCCGCCAAAAAAATCGCCTGGCATTTGCTGGATAATGTGAATCCCAGGGCTTATTGGCTGGTAAAAAAATACCTGCAGCAATTTGATCCGGATGTAGTGTTGACCAGTACCATTGAAAATTTTGGCGCTGAGGCATGGCGTGCCTGCCGTGCTTTTAACGTACCGGTTGTGCATGTCTTGCGCAGTTATTACGTGCTGTGCTACCGGGGAACCTGCTTCAAGAACGGGCAGAACTGCACAGTACCATGCACCGAATGCCAGGTATTGACGCTAGGGCGCAGGCATGCCGCCAAAGAGGTAAATGGCCTGATCGGTATTAGCGAATATATCCTGGATAAACACATCCCTGCCTTTCCCAACGCGCATGCGCGGGTGATTTACAACCCGGTGCAGACCCGGCCTGCCACACCCAAAATCATGCATGATACTGGCCTTCATTTTGGTTATCTGGGCCGCCTGGAGCCTGAAAAAGGCATTGAGCCATTGCTGGAAACCTTTATCCAGTTGCCGGAAAGCTGCATCCTGCATATCGGGGGAACAGGCAATGATGATTATGTGGCTTATTTAAAGGACAAATATCCTCAACCGAATATCCGTTTCCTGGGCTGGGTCAATGCCAAAGAGGTGTATGAAAACATTCATTACCTGATCCTGCCTGCGCAATGGCATGAACCGTTTGGCCGGGTGGTAGTGGAAGCTTTTTCTTATGGCGTGCCTGTCATTGGTGCCATGCGTGGCGGCATCCCGGAGCTTATCCAGGAGGGTGAAAATGGTTACCTGTTTGAACCATCGCTACCACATAGTTTAAAAGAGGCTTGTACCAAGGCCTTGCAGGGTAGTGCGCATTACACTGAGCTTTCCTGTCGCGCGATCCAGTCATCCGGTTATTTCGAAAAAAGTGCCATTGCTGCAAAATATGAGGAATTGTTGGCGGAAGTTGTGGTCAACTTTAAACAGGATGAACCAAATGATGCCGCGAACCTGAGTCTTTGATTCTATTACGGTGCTTTTATGATGCCGGCATCTTTCTCAATTGATAGCGACGACAATACAAGTGCCTGATAAAAAAATATTATTCTATCCTCGCTTCGGTGAGAACCAATATACTGAAAATACCTATGAATGCCTGCAAACATTTTCTACTGACATCCAGGCGGTAGAACCCATTAATTTCAGCGTGTTAAAAAGCGGTTTTCATCATTATGATGTGGCTGTTGTGCACTGGCTGGATAACACACTGGTTACCAAAGCAAAAACAATTTCCGTCATTTCGGTGACCAAATTCTTCATTAAATTATGCATACTTAAATGGGTGGCAAGAAGGATTATTTATGTTCGCCATAATCTGTATCCGCATGCGCTGCATGGCGCAGCCGCCAAGATCGCACGCCGCTTAATCGATATGGCCTGTCGCGTCAGTGACCGGTGTGTGGTGCATTCCGGCCATCTGGCGGGCGGCAATACCAGTTATATTCCGCACCCGCTCTATCAGTTTGATAGCGAGCGTGAAGTGACGCTGGCTCAAGCTACCGGACCGTACATTGTTTTTGGCCGCATTGTGGAATACAAAGCCATTGACCGCTTGCTTGAGAGCTGGGAAGGCGAGCGTTTGCTGATTGCAGGGAAAGTGGACTCGGCAGCTTATCTGGATCGCTTGCAAGAGATCATTGAGCGCAGAAAGCTGGGTGGGCAGGTTTCCCTGGAAGCCAGGTTCATCAGTGACCAGGAAGCAGCCATGGCAGTCTCCGCCTCCCACGGCCTGATTCTCACGCACAGTGATGAAGACATGATCGTGAGTGGCAGTTTCTTTTTTGCCGTCAGCCTGGGCGTGCCGGTATACGCCGTAACAACACCATTCTTTGAATGGCTGGAAAACACTTACAATTATCCGGGCTTGTTTATTTATGATGATATTCCGGCGTTAATCACCGGCTTGAACACCCATCAGGAAATTGACAGGGCTGCGTTAAAAACAGCCGCCCGCTCGCTGTTCGGGCAAGATGTTGTGAGCGCAGCCTGGCGTAACTTTTTAATAAAACTGAGTTGAAAATAAATATGAAGATCGCAATCGCTGGAACCGGTTATGTCGGCCTCTCGCTGGCCGTTTTATTGGCACAAAAAAATGAAGTGGTGGCACTGGATATCGTGCCGGAGAAAGTTGCCATGCTCAATCAACGGAGATCGCCTATCGTTGATCATGAAATCGAGGATTTTTTTGCGCACAAGCAACTGAACTTCAAGGCGACTACAGACAAACAGGAGGCCTACCAGCATGCCGAGTTTGTAATCATCGCCACGCCCACCGATTATGACCCGGATACCAACTACTTTAATACCCGATCGGTAGAAGCGGTGATTAAAGATGTGATGGCCGTCAACCCGGATGCAGTGATGGTGATCAAATCTACCATCCCGGTCGGCTATACCGAGAAAATCCGCGCAGAACTGCATTGTCCCAACCTGATTTTCTCTCCCGAGTTCTTACGTGAAGGCAAAGCGCTTTACGATAATTTGTATCCTTCACGCATTGTGGTGGGCGAAGTCTCTGAACGCGGAGAAAAGTTTGCCAGCCTGCTCAAGGAGTGTTGCCTGAAACCGGATGTGCCGGTGTTGCTGACCAACAGCTCGGAGGCGGAAGCGATCAAGCTGTTCGCCAACACTTTCCTGGCCATGCGCGTGGCTTATTTTAATGAACTGGACACGTATGCTGAAACCCATGGCCTGGATACGCGGCAGATTATCAACGGTGTCTGCATGGACCCGCGTATCGGCAATCACTACAACAACCCTTCGTTCGGCTATGGTGGCTATTGCCTGCCTAAAGATACCAAGCAATTGCTGGCCAACTATTCCAAAGTGCCACAAAACCTGATTAATGCCATTGTGGAGGCGAATACCACGCGCAAGGATTTTGTTGCCATGAGCGTGATCAGGAAAAACCCCAAAGTGGTCGGTATTTACCGCCTGATTATGAAAGCGGGGTCGGATAATTTCAGGGCTTCTTCCATCCAGGGCATTATGAAACGGATTAAAGCCCGCGGGATCGAAGTGGTGGTGTATGAACCGGTGCTGCAGGAAAAAGAGTTTTTCAAGTCTAAAGTCATGACGGACCTGAACGAATTCAAAAAAATCTCGGATGTGATTATTGCCAACCGCCAGACCAGCGAGCTTGGGGATGTTGCAGAAAAGGTCTATACCCGGGATTTGTTCGGAAGCGATTAGTATTTCGATGAGCGCATTGATTTACAACATGAAACAGCCAGGTATTGCTGTGGTCAATAAGGAAAAACTACTGGCACTGGATGGGCTGAGAGGGTGGATGGCGCTCTGGGTGTGGGTGACGCATGTGGTGACCATGGCCACCTTGCCGCTGGTTAAAACACATGGCATCGGCATGGTCCTGGCCAATGGCCAGTATGCCGTCTGCGTCTTTATCCTGCTCAGTGGTTTTGTCATCAGTAATTCGGCGACTACGCATTCCTGGGGCGATTTTATTATCCGGCGGGCGTTCAGGCTGTTTCCGGCCTACCTGATCTGCTTGGCGATCAGTGTGGCCATTGTCGGGTTGTCGATAGAATTAATCGAAGCCACACCCTGGCCCATGATGCGTATCGATGACCGGCTGAAATACCTGCATGACAGCCTGGAACATTTCTGGCCACATTTAGGCTTGCATGTCCTGCTTTTGCATGGCCTGGTGCCGGATTCGGTTTTAAGCTCCACTTCTTATGCCTTTATGGGCCAGGCGTGGAGCCTGACGCTGGAGTGGCAATATTATCTGATTGCCGGCCTGTTAATGAAACTGTCGTTCAAAAGTAAGCATCTTGGTTTTGAACTGGCGGTACTCATCGTGTTATTGATGATGGCGAAGGTATTCACGCAACCTTCTTTTATCGCTTCGTACTTATGGCTGTTTTATATCGGGCATTTATTCTGGAAACACTTTGACCAGCATGAGTTGTGGCGGTATCCGGTTTATTTTGTCATTTCCCTGGCCATGGGGCCAAAAGCACTTGCCATTCTGCTGTTTGGCCTGATTGTCTATTCTTCATTTCATGACGGGCGGTTGAAACATTTCTTTGAGAACAGGGTTTCCCTGTTTCTCGGTAAAATTTCCTATGGCTTTTATTGCGTGCACATGATTTCAATTTTCCTGACGGGTTATGTGCTGATTGTGGTGTTGAAACTCGATTCCAGGGTGTTATATGCCGTGTTGCTGATTAGCCTGAGCCTGGTGTTCTCCCTTGTTTTATCTGCATTGTTGAACCGTACGGTTGAGCAGCCCATGATCCGGTACGCCCGAAAAATAACGGCTTCCAAACCGCGTTAATTTTAGCCGATGTAGCATTCCCGTCTTTATGAGTTCCGAGTTAAAAAAACAATCCAGGGCCGGTGTGCTGTCATTGTTGTCCGGCCAGGTGGCGAGACTGGCTGCACAAGTGATCAGCCTGGTGGTGATGGCCAGGTTCCTGTCGCCGCAGGACTATGGATTGACGGCAGTGGTCATTGCGATTGTCAGTGTCGGGGAAGTGGTCAGGGATTTTGGCTTGTCCAGTTCGGCGATCCAGGCTGACGCACTGTCTGCGAGCGAAAAGTCCAATTTGTTCTGGATAAATACCCTGATCGGAGCATTGCTGGCGGCAGGATTGTTTTTGCTGGCCGGGCCGCTGGCCGTGTTTTACCACGATGCCCGCATCGAGGATATTGCCCAGATCATGAGTGCTATTTTCCTGATTAACGGACTGGCAACACAATATAAAGCCGGCCTCAGCAGACATATGCAATTCAAGGCGCTCGCGGTCAGTGAGTCGGCCGCTGCGCTGCTAAGTACTGCGATTGGCGTAGCTTGTGCCATACATGGCCTGGGTTACTGGGCGATTGTGGTGCAGCAGGTGTTATTAAATGCGTTTATCCTGCTGTTTTATATGTGCGCACATCCCTGGCTGCCTGAACTGCCCAATTTCAGAACCGATATGCGGCGATTTGTCAGCTTTGGTTTGCATCTCATGGGGTCGCAGATCATTGGTCAGTTAAGCCGCTCGGTGGATACCCTGATTATTGGGAATAAGTTCAGTGCGGAGTTGCTGGGGTTTTATAACCGTGCGCAGCAGATTGTGTTTATGGCACTTAACCAGATTAATGCGCCTTCGTCGACATTGGCTATTCCCGTGCTTTCCAAATTGAAGCACGATACTGCTGAGTATTACCGTTTTTTGAATTTTGGCCAGTCGGTTTTACTGCATGCCGTGGGGCTGTTTTTTTCGCTACTGGCGATTAATGCCGATATGGTGATCGCCATTGTGCTGGGCGATCAATGGCGGGCAACGGTACCGCTGGTACAGATATTATCGGCGGGTGCTATTTTCCAGGTGGCCAATTATTCCAGTTACTGGATATTCGTTTCCAAGGGGCTGACGCGGCAACAGCTGGCATTTACCTTGTTCAGCCGCCCGGTGATGATTGCCATGATTTTCCTGGGCTCTTTTTACAATATTTATACGGTAGCGATAGGCTATGTGGCCGGCCTGGCATTTTTATGGCTGTACTGCATGTATTTCCTGAAAAAGCACCAGATTGATATTTCGCTGCTGTTAAAGAACTCACTGGTGGTCTGTTTTTCATACCTGGCCATTACATTCCTGGTGATTTTCCTGTCATCTGTGCTGAGTGCAGGATTCATCAATCTGCTCATCAGGAACGCCGTTTTTTGCCTGCTTGCCGGGTTGGTATTTTTAATGTCTTCCACTTTCAGGGAAACATGGCTGTGCGTATTACGGCTTAATTTGATTAATCGCATCAAACTATCAAAGAGAAATTAAATGAAGGTAGATAAAACGCAGGTGTTCTGGTGGAGCCCCATTCCTTTTCTGGGGCTGAAAATTTTCCAGAAGGAAAATGTCGGTGACTTGCTCGGGCCCTTGCTGGTGCAGGAAATCCTGGATACCAAAAGCTTGCATATTCACGCTATCAAAAAAAGGAAACTCCTGACCATAGGCTCGGTCATCCACTTTGCCGATACCGGCGATACGCTGTGGGGCACTGGCGTGAACGGGAAAGTGGCCGATGCAGAACACCATTATGAGAACCTGGATGTCAGGGCTGTGAGAGGGCCGTTAACGGCAGAATACTTGAAGCGCAAATCTATCCATGTGCCAGACGTTTACGGTGACCCTGGCGTGCTGGTTGCTGATTTCTGGCCTCGTTCACAAGCCACGGAAACAGGCAAGGTATTGTATATTCCTCATATGCGTGAAAGGGAATTTCATCGCAAAGGCCTGCAAACCTTGTCGCCGTTAGCTTCCTTCGAGAAGTTTATTGCAGAAATTCAAACTGCGGAAAAAGTCATCTCGAGCTCACTGCATGGGGTTATTATTGCTGAATCTTACGGCATCCCGGCCTGTCTATTCCAGAGTACAAATGAAACTGCTTTCAAGTACGAAGATTATTACCACGGGACAGGCAGGCATACTTTCAAAGTATTTGATGATATAGCTGCAGCCCGGAAGTACGAGCCGGAAGTGCCTGATTTCACAGCAGTGAAAAAAAACCTGCTATCAGCCTTTCCGTGGGATCTTTGGCAGGCATAAGCATTAATTAACAAGATGAGTTCTAGGCCTATGTGGGTAATGATAATGCGTTAAACACTGGGTATTAAAAAATTTTATTGTTTATAAGTAGGTGAATTTAAATGAAAATCATCCCGGTTGTTCTGTCAGGTGGTTCCGGCACACGTTTATGGCCGCTTTCCCGGGCCGTATTGCCCAAACAGTTGTTGCCCCTGGTCACTGACCAGACCATGCTGCAGGAAACATTAACACGTCTATCCAACTGGGCTGACGTGGGTGATCCGCTGGTGGTTTGTGGCAATGACCATCGCTTCCTGGTGGCCGAGCAATTACGCCAGGTCAATTTAACGCCTGAAGCTATTGTGCTGGAGCCGGTGGCGCGTAATACTGCACCCGCTATTGCGGCGGCGGCGATTGCCTTGAAAGACAAAGATATCCTGATGCTGGTGTTGCCAGCTGACCATGTGATTACCGATGTGGCTGCGTTCGAAGCGGCAGTCAGGCATGCCAGTGTGGCGGCAGAGCAGGGCAGGCTGGTTACGTTTGGCATTGAGCCTACCCAGCCTGAAACAGGCTATGGCTACATCCAGTCCGGCGATGCGCTAGTAACAGCCGAGGGATGCTTTAATGTGGCACGTTTCGTGGAAAAACCGGATGCGGTCACGGCGCAGCAGTACCTGGATGCCGGCAACTTTTACTGGAACAGCGGCATGTTCCTGTTTAAACCATCCGTATTCCTCACCGAGTTGCAGCGATATGCCCCAGAGATGGTGACGGCTGTTTCAAACGCAGTTGCACAAAGCTATAAAGACCTGGATTTTGTGCGCTTGCATGAAGCTTCATTTGCCGAATCCCCGGCGGACTCGATTGATTATGCAGTCATGGAAAAAACAACACTGGCAGCCGTCGTGCCCGCCAGCATGGGCTGGAATGATGTGGGCTCCTGGACGGCCTTGAAAGAAGTGCAGCCTAATGATGCTGCCGGTAATGCCGTCCGTGGGGATGTGTACCTGAAAGATGTGCAAAATACGCTGATACGGGCCGAGAGCCGTTTTGTCTCTGCGGTAGGGGTGGAAGACCTGCTGATTGTAGAAACCAGCGATGCCGTGCTGGTAGCACATCGCGATTGTGCGCAGGATGTGAAAAATATCGTGGACCACCTGAAAGCCAATGGCCGCTCCGAGCACAAGATGCACCCGCGCGTATATCGCCCCTGGGGCTGGTATGAAGGCATAGATATCGGCGAGCGCTTCCAGGTCAAGCGCATCATGGTCAAGCCTGGTGAGCGATTATCCCTGCAAATGCACCACCATCGCGCCGAGCACTGGGTAGTGGTCAGCGGCTCCGCCATGATTACCATTGATGATGTGACCAAGTTGTATACCGAAAATGAATCGACCTATATCCCGATCGGCTCTACACATAGGCTGGAAAACCCAGGTAAAGTGCCATTACACCTGATTGAAGTGCAATCAGGCAGTTATCTCGGCGAAGACGATATCGTGCGCTTCGAAGACACTTATGGCCGTCATTAAAGGCTGGCAGGCATGAGGGTATTACGAACGGTAATGCAGCAGAGCGGGGTGGCTTTCGGCACCAGTGGTGCGCGTGGCCTGGTTTCAGCCATGAGCGACGAAGTCTGCGCAGCCTATATCCAGGCATTTGTATGTACGGTGAAAACCGCATTTACATTCAGCCAGGTAGCGATTGCCATGGATTTGCGCCCCAGCAGCCCTGCCATTGCGGAAGCCTGTGCAAAAATGCTGTGCCAGTTGGGCTTGGAAGTCATTTTTTGCGGCGCGATCCCCACCCCGGCACTGGCGCTATTCGCACAAACACGCCGGATACCCGGCATTATGGTCACCGGTAGCCACATTCCGTTTGACCGCAATGGGCTTAAATTTTACCGTCCGGATGGTGAAATCACTAAATCTGATGAAACTGACATGCTGGCCTGCGCGTTACAGCCGCTCGCGGAAACGGCTATCAGCCTGCCTGCGGAAGATATGCAAGCCAGGGAGGCCTATATACAACGCTATACCTCATTACTGGGTGAGCAGGCACTGGCCGGCCTGAAGCTGGCGATTTACCAGCACTCTAGTGTAGGGCGCGATCTGATGCATCGTTTGCTCACCGAATTAGGCGCGGAAGTCGTGTGCCTGGCGCGTTCTGATACTTTTGTGCCGATTGATACCGAGGCCGTATCAATGGAAGACCGGCAGCGCGGGCTGGATTGGGCGGCAAAGTATCAAGTGGATGCCATTATTTCCACCGATGGAGATGGCGACCGCCCGCTTATCAGTGATGAAAAGGGCCAGTGGTTACGTGGGGATATTGTAGGCCTGCTCACGGCAAAGGCATTACAGGTTACGCATTTAGCGGTACCGGTAAGTTGTAATACTGCCATCGAGGCCAGCGGCTTTTTCCGGCAAGTGATGCGCACACGCATCGGCTCGCCTTTTGTGATTGCTGGCATGCAGGCATTGCAACAAAGCGGCGCCTCCAGTGTGGCCGGATTCGAAGCCAATGGCGGATTCTTGTTGGGCAGCCATGTACCACAAACGGCTGGCCTCGCACCGCTGCCTACCCGGGATGCCGTGTTACCGATAGTGATCTTGCTATCACAGGTCAAGACGCAGGATAAGCCGCTCTCGCAACTTGTCGCAGCGTTGCCGCAACGTTTTACTGCCAGTGACCGCCTGCAGAGTTTCCCGACTGAAAGCAGCCAGGCATTGCTTACCCGCTGGACGGCTGACCCTGCCGGTTTGCAGCAGGCCTTACAATTGCCAGCACATATTGTGCAGATGGATACCACCGATGGCCTGAGAGCAGAGCTGGCCTCGGCCCAGGTCGTACATCTGCGCCCGTCTGGCAATGCGCCCGAGTTCAGGTGCTATGTGGAGGATGTGAGCCAGGCAGCGGCACAATCCTTGTTATCGCACGTCATGCAACAACTCAAAGCTTTCGCATAATGTTGTTTTTCTTTTTGCCACACAATTAAGCACTAAAATCTCTTCTGTTTACGGCTAGGCAGATATGTGTTTTTTGCTATGCTGTTTTTTAGCAGGAAAGGCAGGTTTGCATAGTTTCTTCCTGTTTTTGCCTGTTCAAAATTGTGAGGCTGGCAAAAAAACTTTAATATGCGGCTTTGGAAGTTAAATAATTAAAAAGGTAGTTTTCACATGATTTTAGTGACGGGGGGCGCCGGTTTTATCGGCAGTAATTTTGTCCTGGACTGGCTGGCGCAGTCAGACGAACCGGTGGTGAATCTGGATAAGCTGACGTATGCCGGCAATCTGGATAACCTGGCATCGCTGTCCAGCGATCCGCGTCATATTTTCGTGCAGGGGGATATCGGGGATGTGGCGCTGGTCAATCGCCTGCTGACTGAGTACAAACCCAGGGCGGTGTTGAATTTCGCCGCAGAATCGCACGTGGACCGCTCCATCCATGGCCCGGAAGACTTTATCCAGACCAATGTGGTCGGGACATTTCATTTGCTGGAAGCTGTACGTGCATATTGGAATGGCTTGCAGGGAAGTGACAAGTCGGCATTCAGGTTATTGCATGTCTCCACTGATGAGGTATATGGCACCCTGGAGAACAGCGATCCGCCGTTTAACGAACAGAACCGTTATGAGCCCAACAGCCCGTATTCTGCTTCCAAGGCGGCTTCAGATCATCTGGTGCGCGCGTACCACCATACTTATGGCCTGCCGGTATTGACCACGAACTGCTCCAATAATTATGGCCCTTACCACTTCCCGGAAAAACTGATTCCATTGGTGATTCATAACGCCCTGAATGGCAAGCCGTTACCAATTTATGGAGATGGTCAGCAGATCCGTGACTGGCTATTTGTCAAAGATCATTGCACTGCCATTCGTCGCGTGCTGTCAGCCGGAAAGGTCGGCGAAACCTACAATGTGGGCGGCTGGAATGAAAAACCTAACCTGGAAGTAGTGCACACGATTTGCGCAATCCTGGATGAATTAAAGCCCCGTGCAGATGGCCAATCCTATAACTCGCAAATCACATTTGTAAAAGACCGGCCTGGTCATGACCGCCGTTATGCCATTGATGCCACCAGGCTGGAAAAAGAGCTGGGCTGGAAACCGGCGGAAACATTTGAAACCGGTATCCACAAAACCGTCCAGTGGTACCTGGATAACCAGCCCTGGGTCGAAAACATCACCAGCGGCCAGTACCGCCAGTGGGTGGAGAAGCAGTATCAATGAAGCTATTGCTGACAGGTTGTCACGGCCAGCTCGGCTTTGAACTACAGCGTAGCCTGGCACCATTGGCAGAAGTGATTGCCATTGGACGGGAAGAGTGCGATTTATCCGATGCACCGGCACTGCGTGCCTTGATTCAAACCATCCGGCCGGATGGCATTATTAACCCGGCAGCTTATACTGCTGTGGATAAGGCGGAATCGGAAATTAAACTGGCGCGCAAAATCAATACAGATGCGCCGCGTGTGATGGGGGAGGAAGCCGCCCGGTGCGGTGCATTCGTATTTCATTATTCAACGGATTACGTATTTGAAGGCACAGGGACAAGTTTCTACAGGGAAACCGATATCCCGCATCCGCAAAATGTGTACGGCCAATCCAAATATGACGGTGAACAGGCATTGCGCGCCGCATGTACACGCAGCCTGGTGATGCGGACGAGCTGGGTGGTCGGCGCGCATGGTGGCAATTTCGCCAAAACCATGCTCAAGCTCGCCAGTGAGCGTGAGTCGCTCAATGTGGTGGCTGACCAGTATGGCGCACCGACCTCCGCTGCCTTACTGGCGGATATCACGGCACAACTGGTGGGGCGCATCCTGCAACAGGGTGACCAGGCATTTCCGTACGGCTTGTATCATGTCGCTGCGTCTGGCGTGACCAATTGGCATGCGTATGCCCGGTTTGTGATTGCGCAAGCCATGCGCGCTGGCAAGTCTATGAAAACATTACCGGAAAAAGTGCAGCCGATTTCCACCGCAGAATATCCGCTGCCCGCCAAAAGACCTGCAAACTCCAGGCTGGATACCACACTTTTCCAGCATACCTTTAATTTGCGCCTGCCGGACTGGCAACAGGGGGTGGCGCATGTATTACAACAGATTCTATAGGGGGCATCATGGCAAAAAATAGAAAAGGCATTATTTTAGCCGGTGGTTCTGGCACGCGCCTGTACCCGGCGACGCAAGCCGTGTCCAAGCAGTTGATCCCGGTATATGACAAGCCGATGGTGTACTACCCGCTGACAACGCTGATGTTATCGGGTATCCAGGATATTCTGCTCATTTCCACGCCACAGGACACGCCACGTTTTGAGCAATTATTAGGTGACGGTTCGCAGTGGGGCATCAATATTCAATATGCGGTGCAGCCATCCCCCGACGGATTGGCACAGGCATTTATCATTGGCGAATCCTTTATTGGCAACGCCCCCAGCGCATTGGTACTGGGTGACAATATTTTCTATGGCCATGATCTGGCCACCGCGTTACAACAGGCAGATCAGGCGACAACAGGGGCCACTGTGTTCGCCTATCCGGTCAATGATCCCGAGCGTTATGGCGTGGTGGAGTTCGACCAGCAGGGGCGGGCCGTCAGCCTGGAAGAAAAACCGGCTCAGCCGAAATCGCGTTATGCGGTGACCGGTCTGTATTTCTATGATCAGCAGGTGTGTGATATTGCGAAAAACCTGAAACCGTCTCCCAGAGGCGAACTGGAAATCACCGATGTCAACAAATACTACCTGGCCCAGCAACAACTCAATGTCGAAGTTATGGGGCGGGGGCATGCCTGGCTGGATACCGGCACGCATGAATCTTTGCTCGAAGCTTCGCTGTTTATCCAGACCATTGAAAACCGCCAGGGCCTGAAAATCGCCTGCCCGGAAGAAATTGCCTACCGCATGGGTTATATCTCGGCAGAAGCATTGCTGCAGCAGGCCGAGATTTACAAGAAGAATGGCTATGGCCAATATTTAATGCAGATTGTGAATGAGCAGGTATTTTAGTGATTGCACACGCGACAAGTATTCCGGATGTGTTGGTCTTTGAACCGAAAGTATTTGGCGATGACCGGGGCTTTTTTTATGAAAGCTTTAACGAAAATGTATTTGCTGAGGCCACTGGGCTCCGTCCCAGCTTTGTACAGGATAACCATTCCAAATCTGCCAAGAACGTATTGCGTGGCCTGCATTACCAGATCCAGCAGCCACAGGGGAAACTGGTTCGTGTCACGCAAGGCGAAGTGTTTGATGTCGCGGTGGATTTGCGTGAGAGTTCTCCCACTTTTGGCCAGTGGGTAGGCGAAAGGTTGAGCGCCGAAAACAAACGCATGTTATGGGTGCCAGCCGGCTTTGCGCATGGCTTCCTGGTATTGAGTGACACTGCCGAGTTTTTGTATAAAACAACGGATTTTTATGCCCCCCAACATGAGCGTTGCATCCGCTGGAATGACAGCACACTTAACATTCAGTGGCCTATTGAGGAGCAGCCCTCTTTGTCTGCCAAAGATACGCAGGGGTTAAGCTTTTTGGAAGCTGACAAATACAGCTGATATTATCTGCAATTGTTTGTTGCCATGTTCTAAGCATGCGAGATTGCAGTAACCAAGCCTTTAATATAGATGGATAAGAAATGAAAATTTTAGTCGTGGGTGGCGCAGGCTATATCGGCTCCCACATGGTGAAAATGTTGCTGGAGTCCGAGCATGAAGTCATCACGCTGGATAATTTATCCAGCGGTCATGCTGATGCAGTGCTAGGCGGCGTTTTTGTTGAAGGTGACCTGGCTGACATCGCGTGCCTGGACCAGGTATTTGACAAATATCAGCCAGAAGCTGCCATGCATTTTGCCTCTTTTATCCAGGTAGGCGAGTCTGTACGCAAACCGGATATTTATTACCAGAATAACGTCGGCAATACGCTGAATCTGCTTAATGCCATGCTGAAGTTCGATGTAAAGAAACTGATTTTTTCATCGACTGCCGCGGTATTTGGGGAGCCGCTTTATGTGCCCATAGATGAGGCGCATCCATGTGTTCCAGTGAATCCTTACGGACGCTCAAAATGGATGATAGAGCAAATACTTTCTGATTATGAGCAGGCTTTCGGCTTGCGTTCGGTATGCTTGCGCTATTTTAATGCAGCGGGTGCAGATCCAGACGGCAAGCTGGGAGAACGCCATGATCCTGAAACCCATTTGATTCCTTTGGTGCTGCAAGCTGCCTCGGGAAGACGTAAAGACATCCAGGTGTATGGCCGGGATTATGATACGCCTGATGGTACTTGTATCCGCGACTATATCCATATCACGGATTTATGTACTGCACATTTGGCTGCATTGCAGTATTTGAATGCTGGCGGTATAAGTGACCGGTTCAACCTGGGCAACGGTGCCGGATTTTCCGTGCAGCAAGTTATTGATGCGGTACAACAAGTGTCCGGCCAGCCAGTGACGGTCGTGAATGCACCAAAGCGGGAGGGAGATCCGGCAAGACTGGTGGCTGACGCCACACGTGCGCGAAGCATCTTGAACTGGACTCCGTTGTTTACAGAGCTGGAAACCATCGTTTTGCATGCCTGGCAATGGGAGCTTAAGCAATTAAACTCCCGTGTTTGAGCCATGCAAGCTATGCAGACCGGCTTTTTGCTGGTACTGGCTGATTATTTTAAATAATCCCTAATCCTGTGTGCGGCCTCTATGGTTTCTACTGGGGAGGCTACCAGCGCCATGCGGATAAAGTTTTTCCCCGGATTGAATCCATGTGCCTCACGTGCCAGGAATGAACCGGGTAGTACAGTGATATGCAGGTCCTGGTAAAGCTGTCTGGCGACCAAAGTATCGTCCTGTTGCGTATTGATCCAGAGATAAAATGCGGCATCGGGTAATTGCGTCTGTGGCCAGATCTGTTGCAGAACCGGCGTGACGGCATGGAATTTTTCGCTGTATAAGGTGCGATTGTGGATGACATGCGCCTCATCATTCCAGGCGACGATACTGGCAGCCTGTACTGCAGGATTCATGGCGCAGCCGTGATAGGTGCGGTACAAGGCAAATTTCTCGATCAGCGCTGCATCACCGGTAACAAAGCCCGAACGCATGCCAGGCACATTGGAGCGCTTGGACAATGAGCTGAACATGACCACGCGGCTGAAATCACGGCCTAGCTGGTGCGCGGCTTGCAGAGCGCCCACTGGTGGATTTGCTTCATCAAAATAGATTTCTGAGTAGCATTCATCTGATGCAATCACAAACCCGTACTGATCCGACAGTTCAAACAGGGTTTTCCATGCCTGTATATCCATGACTTTGCCGGAGGGATTGCCCGGGCTGCAGACATATACCAGTTGCGTACGGCGCAGGATCTCTGGCGGGACTTGTGCCAGGTCCATGACAAAATCATTTTCCGGTGTGGTGTTGATAAAGTAGGGCATGGCACCCGCCAGGAAGGCCGCCCCTTCATAAATCTGGTAAAACGGATTGGGTGAAATCACTACTGGCTGCTGTGAACCACTGGTATCCACCACCGCCTGGGCAAATGCGAACAGCGCTTCACGGCTGCCATTGACGGGCAGAATCGCTTTGTCGATGTCCAGTGCCGGAATGCTGTAGCGACGTTGCAACCACTGGTTGATGGCTTCACGCAAGGCCGGAATGCCAACTGTGGTAGGATAGCTGGCCAGCCCGCCCAGGTTGTTTGCCAGCGCTTCACTGATGATGGATGGCGTTTCATGCTTGGGTTCACCGATGGACAGGTTGACATGGCGAAAGTCCGGATTAGGCGTAAGCCCCTGAAACAAATCGCGTAAACGTTGAAAAGGATAGGGCTGGAGTAAATTCAGATGTGGATTCATAGGGTTGTATTATAAGTGAGCCTTGCGCATAAACAAAAACACGTCCGGCAAAATTATTTTGCCACGGCTGCATTAATTTATGGTGCCATTTCATGGGGTCTGATCTGGTATCCCTACCGCCTGCTGAATGAAAGCGGTCTTTCCGGCATGCAGTCCAGTTTTCTCGGCTATTGCCTGGCCTTACTGATCGGCGGGATATTATTCTGGCGCCGCTATGCACGTATTGTACAGATCCCCGCATCCGCTTACTGGCTGAGCCTGGTTGCCGGCTGGACCAACCTGGCCTACATACTGGCCGTGATTGATGGCGAGGTAATGCGCGTCATGCTGTTGTTCTATTTGTCGCCGCTATGGACCTTGCTGCTGGCCAGGGTCTGGTTGCATGAGCCCTGGAAGCGTGCGCAGCTACTCGCCATTGTGCTGTCATTATTCGGCGCTCATTTAATGCTGACCCATGGTCAGTGGGATTGGCCGCTGCCACAATCAACTTCCGACTGGCTGGCTTTGTCTGCCGGTATCGGCTTTTCAATCATGAATGTCATGACCCGTTTTTCCACACATCTCAGCATTGCCGCCAAGGGCATGCTGGTCTGGTTCGGTGTCTTTGGCCTGTCGTTAGGCTTGTTAGTCTGGCAGCACAGTTTTTCCGGTTTCGCATGGATTACCCATGTGACGTTGTCCTCATATGGGCTGTTGCTGGTGATTGCATTCATGCTGACTTCTGCCACCTTGCTGGTGCAGTATGGCGTGACGAAAATCCCCGCTATCCAGGCATCGGTTTTGTTTATGTTCGAGCTGATTGTAGCCGCTGTCGCTGCTTATTTCCTGGCGCACGAAAGTATCTCGGCAATAGAGATGATAGGTGGTGTGTGCATCGTCGCCGCAGGATTGCTATCTGTCTATGATGGTAAAGGCTAAGTTGGGTAGTATTAAATCAGTGTTTGATACACTTGCTCTAGCTGTCGGCAAAATGCCTGTGCATCAAATAGCCGCATTGCCTGTTGTTGCACTTTTGCCTTAAGCGCCTGCAACATATCGGGTTGCGTTGCCAGCAATACCGCCTGTTTTTCCAGGCTGGCCCAGTCCGGGCAAATACCTTCTGGCACATCTATATATTTCAGCAGGCTGGCGCTGACACGGGCAGGAAAAGTATCGCCTTTTACCGTGAGCAACGGAACGCCTTGCCATAAGGCATCACTGGCGGTGGTATGTGCGTTATAAGGTGTCGTATCCAGCATCAGGTCGGCATGGGCTTGCCTGGCGATATGGCTGGCAATGTCGGTACGCGGCGCAAAAACCAACCGGTCAGGATCTATCCCTGACTGTTGTGCTGCCTGTTGCAGATTCTTTGTGGCCCAGGGGTTACATGCCAGCAACCACAGTACGCTATCAGGCACTTGTTGCAGGATACGCATCCAGCTGGCAAAGACTTGTTCCGTGATCTTGAAGCTCTGATTGAAGCTGCAAAATACAAATCCATGTTCGGGTAAACCATGTTGCGACCTGTTGCCAGCTTCGGCCATCGGTCGCTGACTATTATTCGGCTGGTAGCAGGGGAGGGAAACAGGTTTTTCTGCAAGCTGTCCTTGATTCAAGGTGCCATCGACCAGTATCACATCAAATAAAGGCCGGTCATGCAATTGGCCCATGCTGCCAGGGTAACCCAGCCAGTTGATATGGCAGCGTGTCGGCCTATAGGCCGCAATACCACTGCGGCTGTTTTGCGTAAAACCGCTCAAATCAATAAGGTAATCAATATCGGCGGCTCGCATGTGCGTCGCGACTTCGGCATCCGTAAGCGTATCAATATCTATCCACTGGTCCGCTGCCGCGACAAACCGCTTGCGTTCTATGGAATCATCGTCTTTCGCCTGGCTATATAAGCTGACTTCAAACTGTTGACGGTCATGCGCGGCAATCACATCGGTGACCAGATAGGCCAGTGGATGCTTACGGAAATCAGACGAAAGGTAAGCCAGTTTAATCTTGCGATCTTTTGCACGTGCCAGTGGTGCTGGTAATGGTTGAATGTGGCCGTAATGCTGCTGCGCCCACAGGCTGGCACATTGTTGCTGTTCCACATGCATCGTGTCTGGCATCGCTAAAAAAGCAAATGGCGGGATTTGTGCATGCGGCTGCTGTGTTAAAGCTTGACGTACTTCCTGAATGGCCTGCTTCAGCCCTGACCAGTCTGCCATATGCTGCTTCTGGTGTATCCAGTGCACTTTGGCATGTATCAATTGTGGATTTAGCTTTAACGCTTGCTCATAGGCGGCAACAGCGAGATCCAGTTGACCAGCCTCACGATAGGCATTTCCCAGGTTGTTGTGTACGTCGGCATCTTGCGGGTTAAACCGGAGCGCCTGCTGGTAGTGATGAATCGCTGTGACCTGCTGGCCAAGTTTGCGCAAGCTATTGGCCAGGTTGAAATGGACATCTGCCTGTTGTGCATCCTGTTGCAGTGACTGCTTGAAATAATCTGCCGCCAGCACCTCGTTGCCAAGTTTGCTGGCGACATTTCCCAACTGCATCAGTATCTGGGGGTGATCTGGTGCCAGTGCCAACGCTGTGCTGAATGCAGCCTCGGCAAATGTTGCCTGGTTAAGTGCCAGGTAACAGCGCCCCAGTTCGTAATGCAAGGCCGGGTCATACGGCTCGCGTGCCAATTGCTGTTGCAGTTGTTGTATGGCCGGATTCATGCTGCACCCTCGTCATCAAACGGGTTCAGCAGTTTTTTCCAGCCCCGTTGCTTGAAAACCAGCCGTTGTGGATGCAAGCCCGTCCAGAAGTTATCTTCGGTCAGTTGCGGTAAAGGTATCCCGGCATCACTTAATACCCGCCTGGCCAGCATGGCGGCACAGTAGGGTGCAGTCAGCAGGCCTTTGCTGCCATGTGCGACATGGACATAGATACCTTGCGGGGCCGGCAGGTCGCTGAACTGGGTAACTTCCTGTGTGCTGGATTGCAACGATATTGAAAGTAGCGGCCCTACATAGGGTAAATAATCCGGCGAACCACAACGGCTGGATGCACGAGCATAGGGAATTTTTACTGAATGTAATTGTTTAAATTCAGGGCTTAAGCGGCTGATCATATTAAGATTACTGTGATTGTCTTCTTCTCGCACTCTGGTATCTGGGTCGCCTGGTGCAAAGGTGGCACCCATCGCATGCATGCCCTGATACAGGGGCGTGAGATAGCCATCTCCGCACAGAATTGTTTTCAGGTTTTGCAATACAGGCTGTGTCTCCAGCATGCTCATCTGGCCACGCACTGGATTTAACCACATGCCACTGTCAGGCAGTAGGCTGGCTGCATCGGCAGCATTGGCAACAATCACCGCATCGAATGTTTCCTCTATCTGTGTGGTCGTAGATTGCAATTGCCAGCGTTGATCCTGCCTGGATAATGTCCTGATTTCCTGCTGTATATGCAGATGAATATTCGCATGCCTCAGCATGGCGGTACAGGCTGCCACCGGATCGACCCAGGCTCCTTCGGCAAAATACAAGCAGTCTGATACCAATGTCACACCTGCCAGTGCGCTGGCTTGTGTTGCATCCACTTGCCGCATCAGACCAAGATGCGCATAGCGGGCAGCCACTTTATGGACACGTTTATATTCACGTGGGCTGGCACCTAGCTGTAATAAGCCACATTGCTTAAAAGCCTCTTCTGCCAAACCAAGATTCGCGTAATGGCGTAAGCTGAAGCTGTAGCTGCGCAATGCCAGTTGGTCATTCAAGGGCTTCTCTGCATTCAGTCGCGGGTAAAGCATGCCACGTGGATTGCCGGACGCACCGCTGGCAACCGTGGAACGTTCAAAGACATGCACCTCGCAGCCCAGTGAAGCTAGGAACCAGGCGCTGCTGCAACCGGCAATGCCTGCGCCAATCACAGCGACTTTTGGCATGGCGGCTGGTAACGGTTGCTCAAGGGATGGCCATGCACCACACAACATTTCACGTTTTGTACCGAAGCCGGCTGTTTTCTGTACCTGGAAACCAGCGGCTAACAGGCCACGGCGAACAAAGCCGGCGCTGGTGAACGTGGCAAACGTCGTTCCTGCGCGTGAGCATCTGGCCATACATTCAAACAAGAATGGCTGCCACATGCCAGGATTCTTGGCTGGCGCGAACCCGTCCAGAAACCAGGCGTCTGCCTTCAGGTTTAACGCCGGCAATACTTGGGCGCTGTCACCAATATGCAAAGTCAAGCTGGTGGAAAACCCGGGAAGCTCCAATTGATTAATCCCTGGTTGCAATAAGCGGTATTGCTGGCATAAAGCCTGGCTCACCGTGGCTAGCTCAGGAAAGTGGGCATGTGCCTGTTGCAGATCTTGCAAGCTGAATGGCGCGATTTCCACACTGACAAAATGTAAATGAGCTTGAGGGGGCGCCTGTTCACGCCACAATTGCAATGCAGCCAGGAAGTTCAGGCCACTGCCAAATCCAGTTTCCACAATCACGAAGTGGCTGGGATTATCTACCGGGAGCGACTGCCAGCGCTGCTGCAGCTGGTTATGTTGCAAAAATACATGGCGCGTTTCCGCCAGGCCATGCTGGGGATGGTCCGGACTCATGGAAAAGTAAACATCATCAAACTGGGTGGAGTAGGGGAGGCCCTCACGCCACTCCAGCACGGCATGGGTATTCATCATGTCGGCAAGTTTATCATGCCTGGGTATCCGCTCAGCCGGGTGACTGGAATCGGCAAGCGACGATGGGGAAGAAAATGCTAGTTTTTATAAACTAATTAACATATATAACAATCAGTTATTTAATAAATTGAATGTACTAATTTAATAGTTTATATGGGTGAATGGAGTGGAGAGGCTGGCTAATTGCCGTGCGGGAAGTTTTAAGTGTATACTAATCTGTATACCCTATAAGGCACAAACGTTATGACGCGCACATTGACTCAATCATTTTGCATCGGCATAGCCGGATTTTCGCTACTGTTAGCCGGCTGCATGCATGCTTCCAAATCATCTACAGCCAATGCCGGTAACGTTGACTGGGGCAGTTATGGCCTAAACCTGAACGGCCAGCGCCACTCGGAGCTTACGCAAATCAATACGGGTAATGTCAAGCAACTAGCTTCTGCATGGACAGTCAGTACTGGCGTCAAAGCGACATTCCAGGCCACACCCATTGTGGGGAATGGCGTTATGTATGTCAGTCTGCCGTTTAATCATGTGTTGGCACTGGATGCGGCTACCGGGAAACAGTTATGGAAATACACCCATGAGCGCAAAGCTGGCTGGTCCATGTGCTGTGGGCCGGCTAATCGTGGCGTGGCTGTGTCGGACGGTAAAGTGTTTATTGGAACCGTTGATGCCAGGTTAATCGCGCTGGATGCCAGAAATGGCCGGAAACTGTGGGATATCGATGTTGCCGGCCAGCCGGTGGACAGGGAGCAGCAGGATACCTTGAATGGCAGCGATCCCAATAAAACACGCAAAGTGACCGGTGGAACCGGTGTGGGGATTGCCATGGCACCTGTGGTGTATAAGCACAAAGTGATCATTGGCATCACCGGGGTAGGGTATGGCCTGCATATTGATAATCCGCGCAGCGATGCGCCATTAGGGGCAGTGATTGGGGTGACAGGACGCTACGGTCGTCCCGGCTTTCTGGCGGCATTTGATGTGGATACCGGTCACCAGGTTTGGCAGTTTGATACCATCCCGGTGAAAGGCTGGGAGGGGCATTTTGCCACGGCAACGGCAGATGGCAGCCATTTCGAGCGGGATATTGCCACTGAAAAAGCAGCCCTGAAAGATTACCCGGATGCCGCCATATTCGGTGGCGGTTCGGCATGGAGCACGCCAGCGATCGACACTGAGACCGATACCTTGTATTTCGGCACAGGCAACCCCTCTCCGCAAATGAATGATGTCAGCAGGCCGGGAGACAACTTATATACCGTTTCACTGGTAGCGCTGGATACTGAAACTGGTCAGTACAAATGGCATTATCAGCAAGTGCCTCACGATCTGTGGGGATATGACTTGGCCAGCCCGCCGGTCCTGTTCCAGTATCAGCAGCACGGCAGGAATATTCCTGTGGTTGGCCAGGCTGGCAAAACAGGCTGGTTTTATATCCATGACCGCGCCACGGGTGCGTTTTTGGCGAAATCTGAAGCCTTTGTACCACAGCATAATCTGTTCAAAAAGCCCAATATGGATGGCGTAATCGTTTATCCCGGCATTCTGGGAGGCGCAAACTGGTCTCCTACGAGTGTAGATGAAACCCGGCAAAAAGTATTTGTGGCTGCCATGCATAGTCCGATTAAATATACAGTACATGAAACGGAAACAGGCAATGGGCAGCAGCCCATGCGTTATACCGCCAGTGAACCCACTGAGGATGCCCGCTGGGGATTGTTAAGTGCTATCGACCTGCATTCAGGAAAAATTGCCTGGCAGCAAAAAACAGCCCAGCCATTAGTTGGCGGTGTGTTATCCACTGCGGGTGGATTGTTGTTTTGCGGAGAGGGTAATGGCCAATTTAATGCCTATGACAGCCAGACTGGCCAGGCATTATGGCATTACCAGTCTGAATATGGTGTCAATGCGCCACCGATCACTTACCAGGTGAATGGTGAGCAATACATCGCCGTGGTCAGCGGCGGTAACTCCTTGTTCGGTTTCAAACAGGGCGACAGTATTATGGTCTTTAAACTATCGAAGCATTAACGTTGCCGCACGAGCTCGTATGTGGTCGTATGCTGATTCTGTAGAGTTACCTGACTGGTCTGAGGATCTGCGTCATCTTTATTGGGTGATTCGTGTTGAGGGCGAAATAAAGCAAAACGTATGCGGTATTACAGGAAGGTTCAAAAAGAAAAATTGCGCCTGGCTGAAATGGGGATAGGCCAAAAGAAAATAGCGGCTGTCTGCCGCTACCTGTCGAACTTCAAAAACTCTGATACATTGCGAGAGGTGCTAGCGATTCCCGAAATGCAGCTTTCTTTTTGTTTTCCTATAGTTAACTTCTCTGGACTCTGAGTAAGTTCGTGAATATATTTCATTTTAAAACAATTAGTTGAATCGCACGAAGTAAATTTCACTTCGTGAATTACGTTCTGTTAGACCATTAGTTCATGAGTTAAAAATCCAAACTCACGCAAAAACTGAAGCATCAGCATGCCTCATATAAGTGCTTTTTTCAACACAATTTCTTGCTTGTAAGACAATGGTAAAACTCGAAGTTGACAGCAAGTTTCAATTAAGAGTGCAATTCGAAAAATGAGTAATCCGCTTTAAAGTTTGAAAAATCGCTCTAGTGCATCCTGGTCACCGAGCAATAGAGCAACATTGTCCTGAAAATTCTCAGTATCCAGCAGACCCTTTTCAGCATCCTCCCGTATAAACTTTTTAGGAAGACTTTGAATTTTTCCATCTTTCGTAATGGAAACGTACAAGGCATCTTGTTTACGACGATCTTTTAATTTCTGGTTTAGCTGCGCCTTTTCCGCAGCCACTATCTCTCTCACTTTATTCGCATCTGGATATGCTGACTTAAAGCCTCCCGATGCCCGTGCTCTGGCTTTCTCCCATGCAATATAGTTAACTACGGCTTGTGCAAGACCCTGTTTGGATGCGTGATCACGTAGCGAGTTGTATACAGTTGAGTCCCAACGCAGATTCTCAGCGCTCTGTTTTAATGTAAAGGCTTTAGAGAATTCTTCTTCAGCGAGTATGGCTAACGCCAATGCAGTGGAGTAACGGTGAGATTCAAAAAGCATACGGGCATCTTTAATCAGCTCGCAGCCATGATCATAGGCTGCATGCGCAGTAAGTTCGAGATCGTTCTTTAATTTCTCATCGACGGCTTTTGTCCAACTCATCTTATAGATTGCATCTTTCGGGATAGGGACTTGGACTGTGTAGTATCCATTTGGATCAGGCTGCCCCTCACATAGTCCATTATCTCCGACTACATCTGCACACGCTGAAGCATATCGCTCAAGTTCAAACAAAACAACAGTGGCTAAATATTTAGCATTTTTTTCGTCTTTTTTCTTTTGGAAATAATAATCTTTGAATACAGCAATTAATGCCCCGATGATGACACCTAGAAAGCCAAAAATTGCAGATTCCATTATTCAATCCCTTGCAATGTTTAATGAATATTTAAGAATCCATACTACATCTCAACCAGCATCTTCACCAAATCTTGGTTTCCAGTGACAACAATAATTTCAGATGAGCTGGCTGAGTCTTTATCAGTGCTATCTGCGAGCATCAACCCACCATAAACACGAAGTCGCCATATAGTTTCCAACCTTGGGTGCTCCCTCATCAAGCCGGTATAGGTTACTGTGTCGTTTCCCAGGGCATGGTGGATAGGATTGCTTTCAGGATGCTGGAAAAGATGGTCGTACATTGCTGATAGCTTAGCGGATGGAAAAATAGTCCCACTAGCCTGGCCCTCATTCAGATAAAGGTCAAAATGATGTAATGCGAGACCACGACCGACCATGGCAAAGAATTGAGCTGCACGTTTAGCATCGAAGGGTAAAGACATGGTTTTCTGCCAGGTATCTTTCTCAAACGTCCACGCATTTCCTCTGCCTGCATCCAGCTCTTTATATAACTTTTGATTCCGCTGAAGCCTGCGTGGTACGTGATCGTTCAGATTTACGCTGGCATCTGCATGCCTGCCACCGAAAGGCAGCAAGGCAGTTAAGTAATGCTCAAGCTGACTTTTCAGGTTGTTACAGGCCTCGCAAGCGGGAACTTGCGGTAGATTGGCGCGCACACTAGGCAGAAAGAATTCACGCGCAAAGATATGATCACCAGTAGTCGCAGGATTTTTAAAGCAGTATGCACACGGCTTGCCCCGAAATCTTTTACTGCTCATTTGTGATATTTCAAAACCATATAGTCTAAAAAAGCACGTATTTCCCACATATTCTGTGGATAAATCGGTGGATTCAACCTTGGTAGTATATATAACTTCATGATTTCCAAGATGATTGGTACGGTGACTATATTTTGACCTGTTAATCGAAAACCTATGCAGACACTGATAAAACAATGTTTATTAGTACGTTGGTTAAAGTTAGAAATTACTGCAAATGAATGCCAATAGCCTGCACCTGAAGGCGTAAGTTATCAGCACCCTGAAAATGAATTCCTTTGATTCCGTGATCATTAGCGGCTTTAACATTTTTCAAAGAGTCATCAATGAAGAGGGTATAAATAATTTTGTGTAAACGGTCATTTTGCAGGAAACTGCGCACGTACTTTTGGAGTAGAAATGACCGTATCAAAATCCCTGCCCAAC
>NZ_FNFX01000005.1 GCF_900100975.1 Methylophilus rhizosphaerae | reverse complement strand
CGGTACCAAGCGTGAAGAAGTTGAGCGTGGTCAGGTTCTGGCTAAATCCGGTTCCATCAAGCCACACACCAAGTTCACAGCTGAGATCTACGTGTTGGGTAAAGATGAAGGTGGTCGTCATACACCATTCTTCAACGGTTACCGTCCACAGTTCTACTTCCGTACAACTGACGTGACTGGTGCGGTTGAATTGCCAGCAGGTACCGAAATGGTGATGCCAGGTGATAACGTATCTATCACTGTGACATTGATTGCTCCGATTGCGATGGAAGATGGTCTGCGTTTCGCGATTCGTGAAGGTGGTCGTACCGTTGGTGCCGGCGTCGTCGCCAAAATCATCGAGTAATTGATTCAACAAACAAGCGGCAGGAGATCCCTGCCGCTTTTGCTCTTTAAAGGAAAAAACATGGCAGCTCAAAAAATTCGTATCCGTCTGAAAGCATTTGATTATCGTTTGATCGACCAATCTGCTTTGGAGATTGTGGATACTGCAAAACGTACTGGTGCAGTGGTAAAAGGTCCAGTGCCTTTGCCAACACGTATCGAGCGCTTTGACATCCTGCGTTCACCGCACGTGAACAAAACTTCCCGTGACCAGTTCGAAATCCGTACGCACCAGCGTTTGATGGATATCGTTGATCCAACAGACAAGACCGTTGATGCGCTGATGAAACTGGATCTGCCAGCGGGTGTGGATGTAGAAATCAAGCTGTAATTGCAAGATTTAAATTTGGAAATAATCTTTTCAAAAGAAAAGGTTATTGTCAACTCAAGAATAGTCCGGTATAATCCGCGCTTTTCGGTGGACGGTCAATTGTAATCGTCCATTTAACTATTATAAGGAACTGATCATGAGCTTAGGGCTTATTGGTCGCAAGGTGGGCATGACCCGCATTTTTACAGATGAAGGCGCAAGCATTCCTGTGACGGTGCTGGAAGTGATCCCTAACCGCGTGACACAAGTTAAGACAGTCGCAACGGATGGCTATACAGGCCTGCAAGTTGCTTACGGTGAGCGTCGCGCCAGCCGTATCAACAAAGCGTTGACTGGTCACTTTGCCAAAGCTGGCGTAACAGCTGGTGCTGGTATCAAAGAATTCAATGTGGCTGAAGATGTTCTGGCTAACTTCCAGGTCGGTGGCAATATCACTGTTGATATTTTCTCTGCTGGTCAGTTGGTGGACGTGACGGGTACTTCCATCGGTAAAGGTTTTGCCGGTGCAATTAAGCGTCATAACTTCTCCTCTAACCGTGCTTCTCACGGTAACTCCCGTTCGCATAACGTACCAGGTTCTATCGGTATGGCGCAGGATCCAGGTCGAGTATTCCCTGGCAAGCGCATGCCTGGTCATTTGGGTGACGCTAAAGTCACTACCCAAAACCTGGAAATCGTGCGTGTAGACGTAGAGCGTAACCTGTTGTTGATTAAAGGTTCCGTACCTGGCTCCAAAGGTGGCAATGTCGTTGTACGTCCAGCCATCAAAGCGAAAGGGGCTAAATAATGGAACTGAAATTAATCGATCAAAACGGCAAGGTAGCTAAAAAAGGCGTAGACGCGTCTGATGTTACTTTCGGTCGTGAGTACAATGAGTCCCTGGTGCATCAAGTGGTGGTTGCTTATATGGCAAATGCCCGTACTGCGACCCGTGCACAAAAAACACGTGCAACCGTTGCTCACACGACACATAAGCCATTCGCACAAAAAGGGACTGGTAACGCCCGTGCCGGTATGGCATCCAGCCCGATCTGGCGTGGAGGCGGTCGCGCATTCCCAAACAGCCCTAATGAAAACTACAGCCACAAGGTAAACCGTAAGGCTTACCGTGCTGGCATGCAGACTATTTTGTCTGAGTTGGTTCGTCAGGATCGTTTGAAGGTGGTTGATAGCTTTAGCATTGACACTCCCAAAACAAAACAGTTTGTACAAAAGATCAATGCTCTGGGTATCGACGGCGGTGTGTTGCTGTTGACAGATGGTTTTGATGAGAACTTGTACTTGTCTTCCCGTAACCTGCCTAACGTTTTAGTCGTTGAAGCGGAATTTGCTGATCCAGTTAGCCTGGTTCGCTTCCCTAACGTTTTGGTAACTGCTGGTGCGGTGAAAAAACTTGAGGAGATCTTGGCATGATTACCGCAGCAACTAAAACACAAGATCGTTTATTGCAAGTGATTTTGGCACCACAAATTACCGAGAAGGCGACCTTCATTGCTGATAAACATCAGCAGATCGCATTCAAAGTGCGTACTGATGCGACCAAGCCAGAAATTAAAGCGGCTGTTGAACTGGTGTTCAAGGTCGAGGTGGCTTCTGTCTCTGTGATTAACGTCGCAGGTAAAGTAAAGCGCGCTGGTCGTCGTATGGGTAAGCGTAGTGACTGGAAAAAAGCTTATGTAAGCTTGAAGCCAGGTCAAGAAATTAACTTTGCAGCTGGCGAATAAGGAGAGAAGACATGGCATTAGTTAAAGTCAAACCAACTTCCCCCGGTCGTCGTGGTGTATTGAAAGTTGTTACACCAGATTTGCACAAAGGCAAACCTTACGCGCCGCTGTTGGAAAGTCAAAGTAAAAATGCAGGCCGTAACAACAATGGCCGCATTACAACCCGCCATCAAGGTGGTGGTCATAAGCAGCATTACCGTGTGATCGACTTCCGTCGTAACAAGGATGGTATTCCTGCAACTGTTGAGCGTATCGAGTACGATCCAAACCGTACGGCAAACATTGCGTTGCTGTGCTATGCGGATGGTGAGCGCCGTTACATCATTGCGCCACGTGGCATTGCTGCCGGTGCACAATTGGTCAGCGGTTCTGAAGCGCCTATCCGTGCTGGTAACGCATTGCCTTTGCGCAATATCCCAGTCGGTAGCACGATTCACTGCATCGAGATCCAGCCAGGCAAGGGCGCGCAAATTGCACGTTCAGCCGGTACTTCCGTCCAGCTACTGGCGCGTGAAGGTGCTTACGCCCAGTTACGTTTGCGTTCCGGTGAAGTGCGTCGCGTACACGTAGACTGCAAGGCAACTTTAGGTGAAGTGGGTAACGAAGAACACTCACTGCGCTCTATCGGTAAAGCTGGTGCAATGCGCTGGCGTGGTATCCGCCCAACCGTGCGCGGTGTGGTGATGAACCCGGTAGATCACCCGCACGGTGGTGGTGAAGGCCGTACTGCTGCCGGTATGAACCCAGTATCTCCATGGGGTCAGAAAACTAAGGGTTATCGTACACGTAAGAATAAACGTACTGATAACATGCGCGTAAGTCGTCGTCCGAGAAATGTAAGGTAATCGCTATGGCACGTTCTATTAAAAAAGGTCCATTTGTGGACGCTCACTTGGCTAAAAAAGTCGAAACTGCGTCAGCGAACCGCGATAGAAAACCAATCAAAACTTGGTCTCGTCGTTCGACTGTATTGCCTGACTTTATTGGTTTAACCATCGCAGTGCACAACGGTAGACAGCATGTGCCTGTGCTGATTTCTGAAAACATGGTTGGTCACAAGCTTGGCGAATTTGCGTTGACACGCACATTCAAAGGGCACGCGGCTGATAAAAAAGCGAAGAAGTAAGGGTCTGATTATGCAAGTTACTGCAGTTTTGAAAGGCGTACACCTCTCTCCGCAAAAAGCGCGTCTGGTGGCCGATCTGGTGCGTGGCAAAAAAGTAGATCAAGCACTGAATATTCTCGAATTCACGCCTAAGCGTGGTGCCGAGATTATCAAGAAAGTGGTTTTATCTGCGATTGCTAACGCTGAACACAACAATGGTGCTGATATCGATGCATTGAAGGTCACTTCAATCTACGTTGATAAAGGCTTGGTTATGAAGCGTATCCGTGCACGTGCAAAAGGTCGCGCTGGTCGTATTACGAAGCCAACATGTCATATTCATGTGACAGTCGGTGACTCAAAGGAATAATATGGGACAGAAAATTCATCCAATTGGGTTCCGTTTGAGCGTTCAGAAAAACTGGGCGTCACGTTGGTACTCAAATAGCCAGAACTTCCCTGCGATGTTGCAAGGTGACATCAAGGTACGCGAGTTCTTGAACAAAAAACTGGCAAACGCTGCGGTGAGCCGTATCGTGATTGAACGTCCAGCCAAGAATGCAAAAATTACTATCCATAGCGCCCGTCCAGGCGTAGTGATTGGTAAAAAAGGTGAGGACATCGAGTCTCTGCGTTCTTCCTTGCAAGGCTTGATGGGTGTGCCTGTGCACCTGAATATCGAAGAAGTGCGTAAGCCAGAATTGGACGCAACTTTGATCGCGCAATCCATTGCCCAGCAACTGGAAAAGCGCGTGATGTTCCGTCGTGCCATGAAGCGTGCCATGCAAAACGCCATGCGTTTGGGTGCGCAAGGTATCAAGATCATGAGTTCCGGTCGTTTGAACGGTATCGAAATTGCACGTACCGAGTGGTACCGCGAAGGCCGTGTACCTCTCCATACACTGCGTGCTGATATCGACTACGGTGTGGCAGAGGCTTCTACCACCTACGGTATTATCGGGATTAAAGTTTGGGTATTCAAAGGCGAGATCTTCGGTGACAACGCTGCTGCAAATGCTGCTGTTGTTGACGCAGAGCCTGAGAAAAAAGTAAGAAAGCCGAGGGCTAAAGATGCTGCAACCAGCTAGACAGAAATATCGCAAGATGCAAAAGGGTCGCAATAAAGGTATTGCGACAACTGGTAACAAAGTAAGCTTTGGTGAATTTGGTTTAAAAGCCATTGGCCGTGGTCGTTTGACTGCACGCCAGATTGAAGCTGCCCGTCGTGTGATGACGCGTCACATTAAGCGTGGTGGCCGCGTTTGGATCCGTGTATTCCCTGACCAGCCGATTTCCAAAAAACCTGCTGAAGTACGGATGGGTAACGGTAAAGGTAGCGTGGATTACTACATCGCCCAGATTCAGCCAGGCAAAATGCTGTACGAAATGGATGGCGTGAGCGAAGAGTTGGCACGCGAGGCTTTCAGATTGGCTGCTGCTAAGTTGCCGGTTGAAACTACATTCATGACACGTCAAATTGGCAGTTAAGGAGTAGTGAGATGAAAGCTTCAGAATTGAGAGCAAAATCAGCAGATGAGCTCAACAATGAGTTGGTTGAGTTGCGTCGTGCGCAGTTTTCCCTGCGTATGCAATTGGCAACCCAACAATTGAACAAAGCAGACCAGCTGGGTAAAGTGCGCAAGGATATCGCTCGCGTTAACACCGTGCTGGCTGAGAAGGCGAAACAGGCATGATGACTGAAAAAGCGAAAGTAGTGCGCAGTTTGACTGGTCGCGTGGTGAGCAACAAAATGGATAAAACCGTGACTGTGCTTGTCGAGCGTAAAGTAAAACATCCCCTGATTGGTAAAGTGGTTTCCAAATCAAACAAATTCCATGCACATGATGAAAACAATGCATGTAAAGAGGGCGATCTGGTCACAATTACTGAATCACGCCCATACTCCAAGACCAAGTCCTGGATAGTAAGCAAAATCGGAGCCTGATTCAGGCTTCAAAATATAAAACTGGAAAAGCGCTTGTCATAAGCGTTTTTCTGGTTGTATAATGTTGGACTTTTCGGTGCCCGCCTTAGTTGGCATGTAGCTGGCACCCCAATACTGACCGTGGTCTATTGGCCGAAATTGTGCAAGCAAGCGGCTGGTAGTGGTTATAACGGATTAAGTTGGAGATTATTTCTCATGATTCAAATGCAATCTCGGCTTGAAGTGGCCGACAACACTGGTGCGCGTTCCGTGCAGTGTATCAAGGTCTTGGGTGGTTCCAAGCGTCGTTATGCCAGCATTGGCGACATTATCAAGGTCAGCGTGAAAGATGCTGCCCCGCGTGGTCGCGTCAAAAAGGGCGAAATCTACAACGCTGTAGTTGTGCGTACTGCCAAAGGTGTACGTCGCCCGGATGGTTCCTTAGTTAAATTCGACGCCAATGCTGCAGTCTTGTTGAACAACAAGCTTGAGCCAATTGGTACACGTATTTTTGGCCCGGTGACACGTGAGTTGCGTAGCGAGCGCTTCATGAAGATCGTTTCATTAGCGCCTGAAGTGCTGTGAGACTGGAGACGATAAATGAGCAAAATTCGCAAAGGTGACCAAGTCATTTTGAATACAGGTAAAGACGCAGGTAAAACAGGGGCTGTTTTAAGCGTTTTACCAAGCGGCCATGTAGTGGTGGAGGGCTTGAATGTGGTGAAGAAACACACTCGTCCTAACCCTATGCGTGGTGTTACTGGTGGCATTATCAGCAAGGAAATGCCGTTAGACATTTCCAATGTTGCAATTTACAACGCTGCAACAAAAAAAGCTGATCGTGTTGGTTTTAAAGTACTGGAAGATGGTCGCAAGATTCGTATTTACAAATCTAGCGGCGAGTCTATCGACGCATAGGAATACATATGGCACGTTTAAAACAGTATTACAACGATACAGTGGTTGCCAAATTGACTGAGCAATTTGGGTATAGCTCTTCAATGCAGGTGCCACGTATCGAAAAAATCACCCTGAACATGGGTGTGGGTGAAGCTGTGGCTGATAAGAAAGTCATGGAAAACGCAGTTTCCGATATGGAGAAAATTGCCGGTCAGAAACCTATCGTGACCAAGGCAAAGAAATCTGTGGCTGCGTTTAAAATCCGTGATGATTATCCTGTTGGATGTAAAGTCACCCTGCGCCGTGAGCGTATGTATGAATTCCTGGACCGTCTGATTACTGTGGCTATCCCACGTATTCGTGACTTCCGTGGTATTTCTGCAAAATCCTTTGATGGCCGTGGTAACTACAACATGGGTGTTAAAGAGCAAATTATTTTCCCGGAAATCGAGTACGACAAGATCGATGCATTGCGCGGGATGAATATCACTATTACCACGACAGCTAAAACAGATGAAGAAGCAAAAGCACTGTTGGCTGCATTTAGTTTCCCATTCAGAGGTTAAGTCATGGCAAAAGTATGTATGACAGAACGCGAACAAAAGCGTCGCGAAACCGTTAAAAAGTATGCAGCCAAGCGTGCTGAACTGGTTGAAATCATTAACAACCAGTCTGCCAGCGTTGAAGATCGTATCGCTGCTCGCGCTAAGTTGCAAAGTTTGCCACGTAATTCCAGCCCAGTGCGTACACGTAACCGTTGTGCATTGACTGGCCGTCCACGTGGTGTGTTCAGTAAATTTGGTATCGCACGTAACGAGTTGCGTAAATTGATGATGGCTGGCCAAGTGCCGGGTGTCACCAAGGCTAGTTGGTAACGGAGGAATAGAACATGAGTATGAGTGATCCGATTGCCGATATGTTGACCCGTATTCGTAACGCGCAACGTACGAATAAGCCATCTGTATCAATGCCTGCATCCAAGCTGAAAGGCGCGATTGCAAACGTATTGAAAGATGAAGGTTACATCGAAGATTACAACGTTCAAAGCAACGAAGGTAAACCTGTTTTGAGCATTAGCCTGAAATATTACGCTGGTCGTCCAGTGATTGAGAAGATCGAGCGTGTGTCCAAGCCAGGTTTGCGTATTTATAAAGGTAGTCAACATATGCCTAAAGTGATGAACGGTCTGGGTGTAACCATCGTTTCCACTTCCAGAGGCGTGATGACTGATCGTAAAGCACAAGCTGCCGGTATCGGTGGTGAAGTTTTGTGCATCGTGGCCTAAGAGGAGTTCAATATGTCACGTGTTGCTAAAAATCCGATTGCGGTTCCAGCCAAGGTTGAAGTCGTTATCTCTCCATCCGAGATCGCAGTAAGCGGTCCATTGGGTAAATTGAGCCAGGCGTTGTCTGCAGATATCTCTGTAGCGCGCGAAGGTGAGCAGCTGTTGGTGAAAGCCAACAACGATACACAGCATGCAAGAGCGATGTCAGGTACAACACGTGCCTTGGTAGCTAACATGGTGCAAGGTGTTTCAGCTGGTTTTACTCGTAAATTGACACTGATTGGTGTGGGTTACAAGGCCAACGCTCAAGGTTCTACCTTGAACCTGGAATTGGGCTATTCCCATCCGATCAACCACAAAATGCCAGAAGGCATTACTGTGCAAACACCAACACCTACAGAGGTGATTTTGACCGGCGCTAACAAGCAAGTGATTGGTCAGGTAGCTGCGCAGATTCGTGCTTACCGTGCACCTGAGCCATATAAAGGCAAGGGCGTGCGTTATGCAGACGAAGTGGTGGTCATTAAAGAGACCAAGAAAAAATAAGTAAGACACTTGTAGGCATTGCCTGAACAGTGAATCAACATTAAAGGTAAATTCAATGAAAAACGTAAATAACCGCTTGCGCAGAGCACGTAAAACCCGTGCCAAAATCGCCGAGTTAAAAGTTACACGTTTGAGTGTACATCGCACCAATACCAATATCTACGCGCAGATCATTGCTGAAACTGGCGATCGCGTATTGGCGAGTGCATCCACAGTTGAGGCTGAAGTGCGTCAACAACTCAAAAATGGTGGCAACATCGACGCTGCAACCTTGATTGGCAAACGCATTGCTGAGAAAGCTGTTAAGGCTGGTATCACTGACGTTGCTTTTGATCGTTCAGGCTACAAGTATCACGGTCGTATCAAGGCTTTGGCCGAAGCTGCCCGTGAAAATGGTCTCAAATTCTAATGGGTGAGATAAAGAATGGCTAAAGATATTGAACAACAGCAGCAAACTGACGGTTTGCGCGAAAAGATGATTACCGTTAACCGTGTAAGTAAAACGGTTAAGGGTGGTCGTATTATGAGCTTCGCTGCGCTGACAGTGGTTGGCGATGGCGATGGCGCCGTTGGCATGGGTAAAGGTAAAGCACGCGAAGTGCCTGTTGCTGTACAAAAAGCAATGGATGAAGCCCGTCGTAGCATGGTGAAGGTAAACCTGAATAACGGTACTTTGTATCATGCGGTGACTGGTGTGCATGGCGCTGCTAAAGTACTGATCCAGCCAGCCTCCGAAGGTACTGGTATCATCGCCGGTGGTGCAATGCGCGCTATTTTCGAAGTGATGGGTGTTACTAATGTGGTTGCTAAGAGTATTGGTTCTACCAACCCTTACAACCTGGTTCGCGCGACTTTGAACGGTCTGGCTGCCATGAATACGCCAGCTGAAATTGCTGCCAAACGTGGTAAGACCGTAGAAGAAATCAGAGGTTAATCATGGCTAAAGCAAAAAAAGAGAACGCTACTTTAAAAGTAACGTTGGTAAGAAGTTTGATTGGTCGTATTGAAGCGCATAAAGCGTCTGTACGTGGTCTGGGCTTGCGTCGTATGCACCATACCGTTGAAGTGCAAGATACGCCTGAAAATCGCGGCATGATCAATGCTGTGAGCTATCTTTTAAAGGTTGAAGCATAATGCAATTGAACACGATTAAGCCTGCAGAAGGCGCAAAAAAAGCACCTCGTCGTTTAGGTCGTGGCATTGGCTCCGGTTTGGGTAAAACTGGTGGTCGTGGGCACAAAGGCCAGAAATCACGTGCTGGTGGTTTCCATAAAGTAGGTTTCGAAGGCGGCCAGATGCCTTTGCAACGTCGCTTGCCTAAGCGTGGTTTTAATTCTTTGACACAAGCTGATACTGCACGTATCCGCACCAGTGAGCTGGCTTTGGCTGATGCTGAAGTGATCGATATCCTGGCATTGAAAGCAGCCAAATTGGTACCAGCTTCTGCAAAGGCAGTGAAGGTCTACCTGTCAGGTGATGTTGCTGCCAAAGTGCAAGTGCAAGGTTTGTTGTTGACCAAAGGTGCCAAAGCAGCCATCGAATCCGCTGGCGGCAAAGTGCTGGAAGTTTAATTGTTGTCATAAGAGAGTATCAGCTTGGCACAGGATAATATCTTAGGTTCCGTAGGCAAACTTGGCGAATTAAAAAGCCGTTTGTGGTTCTTGTTGGGGGCGTTGATAGTTTATCGCTTGGGCGCCCATATTCCAGTGCCAGGCATTGATCCTACTGTGTTGAAGCAGTTATTCGACACACAGAAGGATGGCATTCTGGGTATGTTTAACATGTTCTCCGGCGGTGCATTATCACGGTTTACCGTGTTTGCCCTCGGGATCATGCCTTACATCTCTGCCTCCATTATTATGCAATTGCTGACTGTGGTGTCCCCACAGTTGGAGCAATTGAAAAAAGAAGGCGAAGCAGGCCGTCGCCAGATCACCAAATACACACGCTATGGCACTGTGTTGTTGGCCACTTTCCAGGCATTGGGTATTGCAATTGCCCTGGAAGGTCAAGCTGGTCTGGTGTTGGATCCTGGTTTTGCGTTCCGTATTACTGCCGTGACAACGTTGGTTGCCGGTACGATGTTTTTGATGTGGTTGGGTGAGCAGATTACCGAACGCGGAATTGGTAACGGTATTTCCATTATCATTTTTGCCGGTATTGTGGCTGGCTTGCCACATGCGATTGGCAGTACTTTGGATTTGGCCAAAACAGGTGCATTCTCCATTCCGTTGGTGATGTTCTTGTTTGTGGCAGTAATTCTGGTAACCGCTTTGGTTGTATTTGTCGAGCGTGGTCAACGCAAGATCACGGTCAACTATGCCAAGCGTCAGGTGGGTAACCGCATTTATGGCGGGCAATCTACCCATTTACCTTTGAAGCTGAATATGGCTGGTGTGATTCCGCCGATTTTCGCTTCCAGTATTATTTTGTTCCCGGCAACCTTGGCTGGCTGGTTCGGGAGTAGTGAGCATATGTATTGGTTGAAGGACGTCAGTGCGAAACTGTCGCCTGGTCAGCCACTGTATATTTTGTTGTTTGCTGCTGCGATTCTGTTCTTTGCGTTTTTCTATACGGCGTTGGTATTCAACCCTAAAGAGACCGCAGATAACCTGAAAAAGAGTGGCGCATTTGTGCCGGGTATCCGCCCAGGTGAGCAAACCGCAAAATATATTGACCGCATTATGGGTCGTTTAACATTGATCGGCGCGCTGTATATCACGCTGGTCTGTTTGTTGCCAGAATTTCTGGTGCTTAAATTTAATACACCATTCTACTTTGGTGGTACGTCACTACTGATTATTGTCGTGGTTACGATGGATTTCATGACGCAAGTGCAATCTCATCTCATGTCCCAGCAATATGAAGGTTTGCTGAAGAAGGCAAACTTTAAAGGTAAGTAAAAGTGGTGAGGGAAGATCGCATTGAAATGCAAGGCGAGATTGTTGAGAATCTGCCTAATGCGACTTTTAAAGTAAAGCTGGAAAACGGTCACACAGTACTTGGTTACATCTCAGGAAAAATGCGGATGCACTATATCCGTATTCTGCCTGGTGACAAAGTTACTGTGGAGATGACCCCTTATGATTTAACCCGTGCGCGAATTACATTCCGCGCAAAGTAAGTGAATTAAATAAAGGAAAGTAAGATGAGAGTTCGCGCATCAGTTAAAACATTGTGCCGTAACTGTAAAGTCGTAAGACGTCGCGGTGTTGTTCGTGTTATTTGTACTGACCCACGTCATAAACAACGTCAAGGTTAATGGTAAAACATTCTTGTGAGGGATGAGGGTTGCTGATATAATATGCGGCTTTTCTTTTCTACGCACAAGTTTAATCGTGATACACGATTGATTATTGGAGTTTAAGTATGGCTCGTATTGCCGGGGTGAATATCCCAAACCACAAACATGCAGAAATTGCTTTAACCTCTATTTACGGTATCGGCCGTAACACTGCACAGAAAATCTGTGCAGCAGCTGGCGTTTTGACGACAGTGAAGGTTAAAGACCTGAGCGATGCAGAAGTAGAAAAGTTGCGTGACGAAGTGGCCAAGTTTACTGTTGAAGGCGACTTGCGTCGTGAAGTGACCATGAACATCAAGCGTTTGATGGACTTGGGTTGCTATCGCGGTATCCGTCATCGCCGTGGTTTGCCTGTGCGCGGACAGCGCACCAAGACCAATGCGCGTACGCGTAAGGGTCCTGTTAAAGCCATCAAGCAAGCTAAATAATCTTTTTGAACATTAGTAGATATTAAGGACAGTACAACATGGCAAAAGCTAATGTACGCGTTAGAAAAAAAGTGAAAAAGAACATTGCCGAGGGCATTGCTCACGTGCACGCTTCTTTTAACAACACGATTATTACGATTACCGATCGTCAGGGCAATGCGTTGTCATGGGCTACTTCCGGCGGCCAGGGCTTTAAAGGTTCACGTAAGAGTACGCCGTTCGCTGCGCAGGTGGCTTCTGAAGTGGCTGGTAAAGCTGCTCAGGAATCCGGTGTGAAGAACCTGGAAGTGCGTATCAAGGGCCCAGGCCCAGGCCGTGAATCCGCCGTGCGTGCATTGAATGCTGCCGGTTTCAAGATCACCAGCATTACTGACGTAACGCCAGTACCACACAACGGCTGCCGTCCACCGAAAAAACGCAGAATTTAATTCTTTTCGGTTTGCATCAGGCAAGCCGATTACTGGAGAACAATCTTGGCTAGAAATTTAGATCCTAAATGCCGTCAGTGCCGTCGGGAAGGTGAAAAGCTGTTTCTGAAAGCTGAAAAATGCTTTACAGACAAATGCGCTATCGAAAAGCGCAACTTTGCACCAGGCCAGCACGGTCAGCGCCGTAATGCCCGCCTGTCAGACTACGGTGTGCAATTGCGTGAAAAGCAAAAAGTGCGTCGTATCTATGGTGTACTGGAAGGTCAGTTCCGTACTTACTATGCTGAAGCTGATCGTCAAAAGGGTATTACCGGTGAAAGCTTGTTGCAGTTACTGGAATCCCGTCTGGACAACGTGGCATACCGTATGGGTTTGGCAGGTTCTCGTTCGGAAGCGCGCCAGGTAGTACGTCATAATGCTATTTTGGTGAATGGCAAACGTGTGAACATTCCGTCTTATCAAGTAAAAGCGGGTGATGTGATCAGTGTGGCTGACAAGGCTAAATCACAGTTGCGTATTAAAGCGGCTGTTGAAGCGGCTGATCAGCGCGGCTTTCCTGAGTGGTTGGAAGTCGACATCAAGGCATTGAGTGGTAAGTTCAAGGTAAAACCTCAGCGTGATGAGTTGCCTGCCACTATCAATGAATCATTGATTGTTGAGTTGTATTCTAAGTAAGCACTTAGTTTAGGCTAAGGTTTATTTGTTTATACCCAATTACTTCAAGGAATTATATGCAAAATAGCCCTACAGAATATTTGAAGCCACGTGTGGTTGATGTTGAGGTGATTACACCTTTGCGTGCACGTGTGACTTTAGAGCCAATGGAGCGCGGTTTTGGTTACACTTTAGGTAACGCTTTAAGAAGAGTGTTGCTGTCTTCCATTCCGGGTTATGCCATTACTGAAGTAAAAATTGATGGTGTGGTACATGAATACTCCACTATCGAAGGTGTACAGGAAGATGTTGTCGACATCTTGCTGAACCTGAAAGGTGTAGCGTTGAAGCTGCACAATAAAACCGAGACGATTCTGGTATTGAACAAGTCTGGTGAAGGTGTTGTCACTGCGGGTGATTTCGAAGTTGGCCATGATGCTGAAATCGTTAATCCAAATCATGTGATTGCACATATCACCAAGGGCGGTAAGCTGAATCTGGAAATCAAAGTGGAAATGGGTCGTGGTTACCAGCCTGTTCCTGCACGCCAGAAGGCCAACGATGAGGATCGCGTATTGGGCTTTATGATGGTGGATGCTTCTTTCAGCCCGATCAACAAAGTGAGCTATCATGTTGAGAGCGCACGTGTTGAGCAGCGTACTGACTTGGACAAACTGATTATGGACGTTGAAACCAACGGCATTATCGAGCCAGAGCAGGCTATCCGTGATGCGGCCCGTATCTTGATTGGCCAGTTATCCGTATTTGCGAATCTGGAAGGTGCTTCCGCAGACGTAGAAGTGAAAGCAGCTCCACAGGTAGATCCTATCCTGTTACGCCCAGTAGATGATCTGGAATTGACAGTACGTTCTGCCAACTGCCTCAAAGCAGAAAACATTTTCTACATCGGTGATTTGATTCAGCGTACTGAAAACGAATTGCTGAAAGCCCCTAACCTGGGTAGAAAATCACTGAATGAAATTAAAGATGTGTTGGCCTCCAAAGGGTTGACACTGGGAATGAAGCTGGAAAACTGGCCACCTGTTGGCTTGGAAAAAGCTTAATTTCTAATAAGATAAATACTTAAGGAATTACTATGCGTCACGGTAATAGCAATCGTAAATTGAACAGAACCAGCAGCCACCGCGCTGCCATGTTCCGCAACATGGTGGCCTCTTTGCTGCGTCACGAAGTGATCAAAACCACTTTGCCCAAGGCAAAAGAACTGCGTAAATATGCAGAACCTCTGATCACTCTGGGTAAAACGCCGACTCTGGCAAACCGCCGTCTGGCATTTAGCCGTCTGCGTGACCGTGATATCGTGGGCAAACTGTTCGGTGAACTGGGTCCACGTTACAATGCGCGCAACGGTGGTTACCTGCGTATTCTGAAATGCGGTTTCCGTAATGGCGATAATGCCCCTATGGCATTCGTTGAACTGGTTGATCGTCCGGAAGTAGCAGATACGCCAGCAGCAGAGTAATTCCTGAGACTGTCGCTACAAAAAAGCCAGCATTGCTGGCTTTTTTGCTTTTCAATATTGTGATTTCAATAGCTTAACCACTCAACCACCTGTGTTGCGCTGAATGGCCAATATAAATAAGCATCCGGCACACTCTGTGCTGCGGACCGCCGCAATACCGGAATGCTTGTGCCAAACCTCTCCAGCAAGACATTGTCATCAATAATATCAACGGTTTGATATGGGAGTGCCAGCGACTGCAGAACATGCGCCGCCTTCTCGCACAAGTGGCAACCCAAGGTGCCGTATAAAATCAATGGCTGTCGCATAAATTACTAGGTAGTGTCATCAACGCTTTGTACAATATTACCTGCAAACAATAATTCCTGCTCAACATTGGAAAATGCATGACTGAAATTCGTGAACATGATGAGAGAGTAACTGAAAGCAAGGAGAGCCTGGGCGAAACACTGCAACAGGTCATTCAGTTACTGGATAAGCACAAGCTGGTGGAGCATGTCGTGCACAGGCAGGATATGCCGAACCATGAGCTAGTCGAGTCCCTGGTTCACAAGCAAAACCTGAGCGCCCTGCAACATAAGCTGGATCAGTTACACCCGGCTGACGTTGCCTATATTCTTGAGTCATTGCGTCTGGATGACCGGCTGATGGTATGGGACCTGGTCAAGGCCGAGCGGGATGGTGAAATCCTGCTGGAAGTTTCGGATGCGGTACGCCAGACGTTGATTGCAGACATGGACAGCGAGGAACTGCTCGCTGCGGCCGAACAGCTGAATACCGATGAACTGGCGGATCTGGCCCCTGACCTGCCAAAAGACGTGTTGCAGGACCTGATGTACAGCCTGGATACGCAGCATCGCGAGCGTTTGCAATCTGCGTTGTCTTACCCCGAAGATACCGTGGGTGCGATTATGGACTTTGATATCGTGACCATCCGTGACGATATCACGCTGGAAGTGGTACTGCGCTATTTGCGTCGCCTGCCCAAATTTCCCGATCATACCGATAAATTGTTCGTCATTAATCGTGACGATATCCTGCAAGGCGTATTGCCACTCAAGCGTATTATCCTGAACGATCCTGAAACCCGTGTTGGCGACATCATGTCAACGGATGCCGTGGTATTCCACCCGGAAGATATGTCTGATCAGGCTGCGATGGCGTTTGAGCGTTATGACCTGGTGACGGCGCCGGTTGTTGATAATAACCGCAAGCTGGTCGGACGTATCACGGTGGATACGGTCATGGATATTATCCGTGAAGAAGCCGAAGCGGATATGCTGTCTCTGGCTGGTTTGCGCGAAGAGGAAGATTTTTTCGCTTCCATCTGGAAGTCGGTACAGAACCGGTGGGCATGGCTGGCTATTAACCTGGTAACGGCTTTGGTCGCTTCACGTGTAATCGGGTTGTTTGAAGGCAGTATCGAGAAGATTGTTGCATTGGCTGCCCTGATGCCTATTGTGGCCGGGATAGGTGGTAATTCGGGTAACCAGACCACCACCATGATTGTGCGTGGTCTGGCATTGGGGCAGATTTCGGGTTACCACATGAAGGCGTTGCTGAAAAAGGAAATGGGTGTGGCGCTACTCAACGGACTGGTATGGGGCAGTGTGTTAGGCATGATTGCGTATCTGTTATATAAGAATGCGGCACTTGGCGTGGTCATGATGTCTGCCATGACACTGAATTTATTGCTGGCCGCGATCATTGGCGTGGTGATTCCTTTAGTCATGAACAAGTTGGACCGGGATCCGGCAGTGGGTTCCAGTGTCCTGATTACCGCCATTACCGATAGTGGTGGCTTTCTTATCTTTCTCGGTTTGGCAACCCTCTTTTTGTTATAGATAAATAATGGATCACGATATCAATATTCTCTGGAAGGAAATTGCCCAGGATTTCAATACGACTGCCGCCCTCTGGCAGTTGCTGGTCATTGGCGCAATTCTGGCTATCAGTGGTTTGCTTAACTTGCATCTGCGCAGGCAGATTCTTGCCGGCAAGGTCAACACCGTTTATAAAATGTTGCTGGGAGGCGTGGAGCGGTTGTTTTTTCCGTTTTCCGCTTTCCTGATGTTAGTGATCGCACGTTATTCCCTGGAAAACTGGATGCACGTAGGGCTGTTGCGCCTGGGAGCACGCATGCTGCTGGCCATGGTCATTATTCGCAGTATTGCCTATGTCCTGCGTTATGTATTTTCGCCTAGCGCCTGGCTACACTCATTTGAGCGAGTGATTGCCTGGACCGTGTGGGTGGTGGTGGCATTGCATATCAGCGGCTTCCTGAATCCGGTGCTGCAAGTGCTTGAAGACGTGCAATTCACCGTCGGTAAGCAAAAGCTCAATTTGTTATTGTTGTTACAGGGCGGCCTGACCATTGTGGTCACCATGCTGATCGCGTTGTGGTTGAGTCGCATGATAGAGCTGCGCTTGATGGCTTCCAGCAATATCAATAGTAACTGGCGCGTCATCATGGTGAAGATGGTGCGTATGGTGGCGATTGTCATTGCCTTGCTGATGTCGATGGCGGTGGTCGGTATTGATGTCACCATGCTGTCGGTATTTGGTGGTGCCCTGGGTGTGGGCCTGGGGTTCGGCTTGCAGAAGATTGCCAGCAACTATGTCAGCGGTTTTATTATCCTGATGGATAAATCCCTGCATATGGGAGATATCGTCACCATCAGCAGCCATTATGGCATTGTGAAAGAGTTGCGCTCACGCTATATGGTATTGCGCAAGCTTGATGGAACCGAAGTCATCATCCCCAATGAGACCATGATTACCGATGTGGTGATTAACCACACTTCGGCGGCGCACAAGGCCAAGATTCCTATTCCTATCCAGATATCTTATGACAGTGACCTGGATGTGGCCATGCGGTTGTTAAAGGAGATTGGGGCTGCGCATCAGCGTACGATCAAAGATGGTTCGGCTGTCGATGTGATTATTAAATCATTCGGCGAGAGTGGTATTGATCTGCAACTCTCTGTTTGGGTAGCAGATCCGGAAGAAGGGTCTTCCAAGTTGCAAAGCGAGATTTACTATGCCATCTGGCAGCGCTTTAAAGCCAATAATATCGAGATTCCATACCCAACCCGCGATGTGCGTATCGTTGCCGCGTCAGGCGCTACGCCAGCAGTATAAGCTGAGGGGAGTTGTGATAATAAAAAAGCCTGCATCTGCAGGCTTTTTTACTTCACTTGAAACTGAAATTATTTCAATTTAGTTTCTTTGTACATCACATGCTTGCGAGCCACTGGGTCAAATTTCTTGATCTCCATTTTCTCTGGCATGGTACGTTTGTTTTTAGTAGTGGTATAGAAATGACCTGTACCAGCACTGGATTCCAATTTGATTTTTTCACGCATGATAATATCCTTTGCAGACTAAATGTCGCGAGTTAGATTTTTTCGCCAGCTGCACGCAGGTCAGCCAACACAGCGTCAATACCGTTTTTGTCGATAGTACGCAAAGCAGCGTTGGTGATGCGCAGGCTTACCCAGCGGTTTTCGCTCTCAACCCAAAACTTACGGTTTTGCAAGTTAGGCAAGAAACGGCGTTTTGTTTTGTTTTGTGCGTGAGAAACATTGTTGCCCACCATCGGTTTTTTACCGGTTACCTGACATACACGTGCCATGGTTGTCTCCAAATACTTTGATCTTTTCAGAAAGAGCGAGATTATAAAATGGAATCTAACATTAAATCAAGCAATTATTGTGCTTTTTAATGGATTAATGTTTTCCCGTACTGCCGAAACCGCCCTCACCGCGTTCACTGACTGTGAATTCGTCCACCAGGTGAAAATCTGCCTGTACTACTGGCACAATCACCATCTGCGCAATGCGCTCCATCGGATTCAGGATAAATGGCTCTTTGCTGCGGTTCCAGCAAGAAACCAGCAATTGCCCCTGATAGTCCGAATCAATCAGCCCGACCAGGTTGCCCAGTACAATGCCATGCTTATGACCCAGTCCGGAACGCGGCAGGATCAGCGCAGCATAATAGGCATTGTCGATATGAATCGCCATGCCGGTAGGAATCATCACGGTCTCACCTGGCTGTATGGTCTGTGTATGCTCGATACAGGCGCGTAAATCCAGCCCAGCCGACCCTTGTGTTGCATATGAAGGCATCAGGTGATGTAGGCGAGGGTCAAGAATCTTGAGGTCTACAGTAATGGACATACAACTTGCTCCAAAAATATTGCGTTATTAAACACTAAATAAGGGTGAAAATCACTAGACGTAGTTATCGACCTGAAAATAAAAAAGCCAGCATTTGCTGGCTTTGTAAATAAACGTTGTTTAGAACTGGTATTGCCCACTGATACCAACCAGATAATTGCGCCCGGTGGCTGGTTCGTAGAAGCGTAGGTTTGTATCATTTACGCGTACAGCTCCTATATATTCACGATCGAATATATTGTCTAATCGAATATATTCCTTAAAGCGCCAGTGAGCCAGATTCTGTTCAAATCCAACGCGGGCATTAAAGATAGTATAGGAGGAAGCGTTTTGAGAGTTAATATCGTCCACATATACTTTGCTGTTATATCTCCCTTCCAAGGCCGTGTAGAAGCCCAGCGGTTGATATTTCCAGGCCACTTCACCATATAGCTGGTTGCGATATGTGCCAGGGATGTAGTTGCCTGACTGAATGAGACCGTTATTGCCTACATAAGATGAACTATATTTCGCATCGAGGAATGAATACGCAAAATAAGTGGTGATGTTATTGTCATATCTCGTGTCTAGAGAGATCTCGGTGCCATATCGTCTGGTGTTGTTTGCATTGGCATATACTGAGCGGCCATTACTGTTTGCCGAAACAACAAGCTCATCTTGCGTAGTAATCCTAAAAGCACTTAAGGTCAGTAATGATGCATCACTAATGTATGCCTTTGCGCCTACTTCAAAATTATTGCTTTCACTCGGTTTTAAGCTCAGGTTGGGTGTCGCGGAAGGGGCTGTGCTGTTGTAAGCCGCTTCAATAAAAGTTGGCGTTTCAAACCCTTTACCATAATTGGCATACAAGTTAAAAGTTGGTGTGACTTTCCAGGTGGCACCAAAAACGGGAGTGGTTTTTTGGTAGTCCACAGAACCGCTGTTGTCTGGTGGAGTGAGGGAGTCATCTACTTTTAGCGTGACTTTTGTATGACGAGCACCTGCGTGGATATCAACATTATCAGTTAAGGAAAGTTTTCCCTGAATGTATTGATCAAAATTATCAACGATATTGTCTTCGATGCGGTTCGGACCTAATCCGGTGCCTTGGATATTCGTATCTCTTCTGGCATCAGTGGATTTGCCATAGTTCATGCCTAAACTAATGTTGTATTGTTTGCCTGCTATTTCACCTTTGTTATCCCAGCGTAAATCCGAGCCATAAAACTCCCTGGAAATTTGACTTGAACGGGCGTTGGTTCCAGTGGCGTTCGTGGCAAGAATCTGATTGTTTTCACGTGTGCCAACATAGGTAATCAGGTTGATTGAATTATTTGCATTAATAATATGCTCTAAGTTAAAGCCTACTTGTGTATGGTTGCGCGAAACCCGCGTGTTCGCATTAAGCGTAGCAGAGACAACCCCTTTCCTGTCATTTGCAACATCGGCTTTGGTTAGGCCACCTGGGTCCTGGGCATACTGATCAAACCAGTTAACCAGGGTGGTTATTTTTGTATCGTCTGTCAGGTTGAATTTAAATTTGGCAGTAGCCATTTGCTTGTTACTTTTACTATGGTCGCGATAACCATCTGAGTCAAAGTTGGACACATTGAGCGAGTATTCCAAGCCTTCCAGTTGACCCGCAGCTTCCAGAATTTCACGCTTGGTGTTGTAGCTACCAAACATTGTGGTTGCGCCAATTACCGGTGTGGCCGGTGCATCTTCAGTGAACATCTGAATCACGCCGCCTGACGAGTTGCCATAAAGTGATGAGAATGGGCCGCGCATGACTTCTATACTTTTTATGGCTGATAAATCAACCACCCCGGGTTGGCCTTGACCGTCAGGCATTGTGAGTGGGATACCGTCCACATATACGCGAATCCCACGCACACCAAAAGATGATCGGGAGCCGAAGCCGCGACTGGAAATTTGAGGATCTTGTGCCTGTTGTGTTCGGCTTTGTGCGGTCAGGCCAGGCACACGAATCAAACTTTCAGACAGATTCATTTGCAACTGACCATCTTGAATATCTTTTTGCTCAACCACATCAATGGCAATGGGCAGGTCAAAACTGTTTTGCGCCTGGCGAGTAGCGGTCACTACCACAGGTGAAAGTGTGAGGCTTCTTTCTTCTTCGGCCTCAGCCACAGAGAAACCAGCAAAAGCAGATGAAATTGCCAAACATATTGGCGTCAGACGGAATACAAAAGCGTGCATATAATATTTATTACTAACTTAAAGTGAAATGCGGCGATTGTAAGTTGTTTGTAAGGTAGAGCCACTCAGTATTTTCATGAAAATACTGGCTAATTACTTGTTATTGTTAAATGAGCTTAAGTGTTGGTAGAGATGGGTCAAGATTTTTGATGCAATACTGGTTTTGTCCGCTGAGGAGAGTGGGTACTCACCTGTTTCATCAATAATGGTGACGCTGTTGTTGTCGCTGCCTAAGGCGGTGTTGGCCTTGTTAGCAATAATCACTGGAATTCTTTTTGCTAGTCGTTTGTGCCTGGCATGCTCCAGGACCTGTTCTGTTTCGGCTGCAAATCCCACACAATAGGGCGGGTCAGGCAAAGCGGCCACCTCTGCCAAAATATCCCTATTTCTTTTGAGTTGAATGGTGAGGGTTTCTTCACTTTTCTTGATTTTCTGCTCGGCAGTCAGCACTGGACTGTAGTCTGCCACCGCCGCAACGCCAATAAAAATATCCTGGTCTGCGATATGGTGCATGACCGTTGCATGCATCTCACTCGCAGCGCTTGCGTGGAACGCGTGTGTCACAAGAGGTTGAGCGGCAGTTGTGTGGCCATACACCAAAGTCACTTCTGCCCCCATGTGCATGGCCACTTTCGCGAGTGCAAAGCCCATTTTCCCACTGCTCAGATTGGTGATGCCACGTACTGGGTCGAGCATTTCCATGGTGGCGCCTGCAGTAATCAGTATTTTTTTGCCTACAAGCAGCTTGGGAGTGAAGTGCGCTTGCACGCCTTCCAGAAGAGTTGCCGGTTCCAGCATCCTGCCTTGCCCCACTTCACCGCACGCCTGTTCGCCGCTATCGGGGCCCAGCAAGATCACTTGATCTGTGCGTAGCTGCGCAAGATTGCGTTGAGTGGCCGGATTTTCCCACATTTGCCGGTTCATGGCTGGTGCTACCAGAAGTGGGCACTCACGTGCGAGACATAAGGTAGAGAGGAGATCGTTGGCAAAACCATGCGCCAGTTTAGCGATAAAGTCAGCGCTGGCAGGTGCCACCAGAATCGCATCTGCCTGGCGGCTGAGTTCTATATGCGGCATGGCATTGGCAATGCGCTGATCCCAGCCATCAATAAAGACCGGGTTGCCTGACAGCGCCTGTAATGTTATTGGCGTGATGAAGTGCGTGGCGGCCTCTGTCATCACCACTTGTACGGTATAGCCTTGTTTGATGAGCAGGCGGATCAACTCGGCCGTTTTATAGGCAGCGATGCCGCCGGTAACGCCGACAAGCAAATGGCGAGAGGATAAGTGCGTGCTATTCATGCAGATATTTTAACTGTAAAGCCGGGACAGTGGCCGATTGGCTGCTGTTTCTTTAATAGTGTTAATATATGATAATTTTTGCGTATTACCTTTGCGCGGGTATGACAGGTTAACTCATTGAATAAGGAGATGGTATGGCAATCACTGACTGGCCGGAACGGGAACGTCCGCGCGAAAAACTGTTGCGGGCAGGCGCGGTAGCGCTTTCGGATGCAGAATTGTTGGCCATCTTTTTACGGGTGGGCGTGACGGGTAAAACAGCCGTGGATCTGGCGCGTGATTTGTTACGGCATTTCCAGAGCCTGAACGGGATTTTTTCCGCCAGTATTGCGGATATGCAGCAAGTGCATGGCATGGGCATCAGTAAATATTCTCAACTGCAGGCGGTGCTGGAAATGAGCAAGCGGGCGCTGGGTGAAACGTTGCGCCTGGAAGACAATTTCAATTCTCCCGCGCAGGTGAAAGCTTATTTAAAACTGCAATTGTCGCATTTGCCGAAAGAGGTTTTCGGGATTATGTTCCTGGACGCACAAAATCGCTTGATCGCCTACGAGAAATTGTTTGAAGGTAGTCTGATGCAAACCAGTGTTTATCCGCGGGAGGTGGTGAAACGTGCGCTGGCGCTGAATGCGGCAGCTGTGATCCTGAGCCATAACCATCCGGGAGGAGCCGTAGCGCCGAGCCGGGCAGACGAGCAGCTCACGCAAACATTAAAGGAATCATTGAACCTGGTTGATGTAAAGGTGCTGGATCACATCATTGTGGCCGGCCAAGACACATTTTCATTCAGCGAGCAGGGATTGATTTGATAATCAGGCAGGGAGGAGTGGTGGGTGCTAACGGGGTCGAACCGCTGACATTCGCCTTGTAAGGGCGACGCTCTACCAACTGAGCTAAGCACCCGTGCCTTGTAACGAAGCGCGCATTATACAGAAGCGTTTTTTTCTTGCAAGGGGTTTCCCGGGAAGTCTCGTTCTTTTCCGGCAAACTTTCAGGCGGTCAAGTGACTGGTGAGGCTGATAAGTTGCCGCGACATGGCCACCATACCGGTTTTACGCTTATCCGCCATTTCTGATAACAGTGAATATGCCTGCGTCTCGGTTAAGTCGCGTTGGTGCATCAGAATGTTTCTGGCACGCTCTACCAGTTTCTGCTCTTCCTGGCTTAGCTTGGCTGATGGCATGGTCATTGGGAGTTCGGGCATGGCGCTCATTACACAAAAGGTGAAATGGTTAACTGTCTATCCAGAATTAGCAATTCGTATGCCACAAAGGAGCTGAGTTTTAACATCATGATTGATAAGGTTTAATTAAGAGGCTGCCCTGAATTGAACGGAGATACGGCAGGGCAGGGATGCACCATGGTAGTGCCGGCGCCCCAGATGGCCAGAGGTGTTTTTGCGTTCAGCCCCGCTTTTTTGCTACAGTGCCAATAATTAGAAAGCAGAAAGAAGTGAATCATGATAAAGGGTCTTTGGGGGCGTGCCGGTTGGTCCGGCGTGACATTGCTGGGAGTATTTGCCTTTGCACAAGTGGCATTGGCGAGGGGAGAAGCGCTCAACGCGTTATGGTTGCTGGCAGCGGCTATTTGTGTGTATGTGATTGCATATCGTTTTTATGCAGCCTGGATCGCCGCCAGTGTCCTGAGCGTGGACGCGACACGGGCAACGCCTGCCGAGCGCCTGAATAATGGCCGCGACTATGTGCCGACGAATCGCTGGGTGGTCTTCGGGCACCATTTTGCCGCCATTGCCGGCCCCGGCCCGCTGGTGGGACCCACACTGGCGGCACAGTTTGGTTATTTGCCGGGTACCTTGTGGATATTGATAGGCGCTGTATTGGGCGGGGCGGTACAGGATATGGTGACATTATTCCTCTCCACGCGGCGCGATGGGCGCAGTCTGGGGCAGATGGCACGTGACGAGATCGGGGCCATAGGTGGCATGGCGGCCCTGTTCGGGACTTTTATCATCATGATTATTCTGATTGCGGTTCTTGGCCTGGTGGTAGTGAATGCCATGAAACACAGCCCCTGGGGAACCTCTACCGTGGCGGCGACGATCCCGATTGCCATGCTGGTAGGTGTCTATATGCGCCATCTGCGTCCCGGGCGGGTGCTGGAAGCATCATTGCTGGGTGTGATTCTGCTGCTGGCATCGGTGGTGATGGGTGGCTGGGTGGATCATCATCCGGTATTGGCCGCATTGTTTGACCACGAGGGTTTGCCGCTGGCGTTTGGTGTGATTGCCTACGGCTTTGCAGCAGCAGTGTTGCCGGTGTGGTTGCTGCTGGCGCCACGCGATTACCTGTCCACCTTTATGAAGCTGGGGACAGTGCTGGTGCTGGCGATTGCCATTCTGTGGTTGCGCCCGGATATCCATATGCCGGCCATTACCCCGTTTATTGATGGTACTGGCCCGATTTTCGGCGGCAAAGTGTTCCCGTTTGTGTTTATCACCATTGCCTGCGGAGCGATTTCCGGTTTTCATGCCTTGATCGCTAGCGGCACCACGCCCAAGCTGATGACCAGTGAGCGTGATATCCGCACCATTGGCTACGGTGCCATGCTGCTGGAAAGCTTTGTAGCGATCATGGCCATGATCGCTGCGACGATTCTGGAGCCCGGCGTATTTTTTGCGATTAACAGTCCGGCGGGCGTGGTGGGTAAAGAGGCACTGGATGCGGTGAATACCATTAGCAGTTGGGGTTACCAGGTCACGGTTGAGCAAATGCAGCATCTGGCGAGTGTCATGGGCGAAAGTACCCTGTTTGCACGCACTGGCGGCGCACCCAGCCTGGCGGTGGGTATGGCCAGCATATTAGGCAGTGTGTTCGGTGAGCACCTGCTGGCGCTGTGGTATCACTTTGCTATCATGTTTGAAGCCATTTTTATCCTGACAACCCTGGATGCCGGTACCCGTGTAGGCCGCTTCATGTTGCAGGATATGCTGGGTAACCTTCATCCCAAGCTGGGCGAAACCTCTTATACGCCGTCCGTGATTTTCACCAGTGCGCTGGTGGTGGCAGGTTGGGGGTATTTCCTTTACATCGGTGTGATTGACCCGAATGGTGGTGTGAATATCCTGTGGCCGCTGTTTGGTATTTCCAACCAGATGCTGGCAGCCATTGCCTTGTCGATAGGCACGGGTATCCTGATTAAATCGGGCAAGGCCAGCAAGGCATGGGTGACCGGTTTGCCATTGCTGTGGTTGCTGCTGATTACCACCACTGCCGCTTATGAAAAAATCTTCAGCGCTGACGTGCGGGTCGGGTTTTTTGCGGCGGCCAGTGATTTGTCACAAAAGCTGGCTGCAGGCGTGTTGCCGCCTGAAAAGGCGGCGGTGGCGCCGCAATTGATTTTCAACCAGCAGTTGGATGCCTGGCTGACTGCATTTTTTGTGATTGTGCTGTGGGTTGTTGTACTGGATATGCTGAATATGAGTCGCCGCTATTTGTCCGGCAAACCGGTATTGCCGCTCACTGAGGCCGGCTATGTAGCGACCCGCCTGGAAAAAGGGGCTGTATGATGAACTGGTTCAGGCAATGCTGGCAGCATGTACGGCAATTATCCGGGGACGATATGTATGAACGTTACCTGGCACATTATGCCGAGCATCATGCAGGCGAAACAGATACGCCACCTTTGTCGCGCGCAGAGTTTTTCAGGCAATGGCAGGATGAGAAGTGGCAAGGCGTTAAGCGCTGTTGTTAGTCGCTGTGCGCCTTAGTTAGTGTTCCGGTTTCGATACTGATGCATGGCATAGACTAACAGATGTCATTTTTAATGCCGATTCACGAATGTAACAAACCTGTTTCAGGCACGCATGGCCGTGCGTATTCAGTTAAAATAATACTTTAACGATAACTCCCCAGATTTCAGATGCCTAAATACCGCTCCCACACGACCACCCAAGGTCGTAACATGGCTGGTGCCCGTGCGCTTTGGCGTGCCACCGGCATGAAAGATGAAGATTTTTCCAAACCGATTATTGCGATTGCCAACTCCTTTACTCAGTTTGTGCCGGGGCACGTGCACTTAAAAGACCTCGGGCAGTTAGTCGCGCGTGAAATTGAAAAAGCGGGTGGTGTTGCCAAGGAATTCAATACCATCGCGGTGGATGATGGCATTGCCATGGGCCACAGCGGTATGTTGTACAGTCTGCCCAGCCGTGACCTGATTGCGGACAGTGTGGAGTACATGGTCAATGCGCACTGTGCAGATGCCCTGGTGTGTATTTCCAACTGTGACAAAATCACGCCCGGCATGTTGATGGCTGCGTTGCGCCTGAACATCCCTGTTGTATTCGTATCCGGCGGCCCGATGGAAGCCGGTAAGGTCAACTGGCAGGGCGAGGTGCGCAAGCTGGATCTGGTCGATGCCATGGTTGAAGCGGCGGACAGTCATGTCAGTGATGCAGAAGTGGCGGAGGTTGAGCGTTCTGCCTGCCCAACCTGTGGTTCCTGTTCCGGTATGTTTACCGCCAACTCCATGAACTGCCTGACCGAGGCATTGGGCCTGAGCTTGCCCGGCAACGGTTCCACATTGGCAACCCATGCCGCACGCAAGCAATTGTTCCTGCAGGCAGGCCGCCTGATTGTGGAACTGGCCAAACGCCATTACGAACAGGATGATTACTCTGTACTGCCACGCAATATCGCGACCATGCGCGCGTTTGAAAATGCCATGAGTCTGGATGTCGCCATGGGGGGATCTACCAATACCGTATTGCATCTGCTGGCTGCCGCGCATGAGGCAGGGGTTGATTTCACCATGAAAGATATTGACCGTATCTCACGGCAGGTGCCGTGTGTATCCAAAGTTGCGCCTGCGACCAGCAAATATCACATGGAAGATGTACACCGCGCCGGCGGCGTGATGGGCATCCTGGCGGAACTCAATCGTGCCGGTGTGATTCATACCAATGTGCCTACCATCCATAGCGCGAACATGGGTGAAGCGCTCGCCAAGTGGGACATCGTTACCACGCAAGATGAAGAGGTGAAGAAGTTTTACCGCGCCGCGCCTGGCGGGATTTCGACGACAATTGCTTTCAGCCAGAGCATGCTGTGGCCGTCGCTGGATGACGACCGTGAAAACGGTTGTATCCGTGACAAGGCACATGCCTATTCGCAGGATGGTGGCCTGGCCGTGTTGTACGGCAATATCGCGCTGGATGGCTGTATTGTGAAAACTGCCGGTGTGGATGACAGCATCCTGAAATTTACTGGCCGGGCACGTGTCTACGAAAGCCAGGATGCTGCCGTTGCAAGCATCCTGGCGGATGAAGTGGTGGCGGGTGATGTGGTTGTGATCCGGTATGAAGGTCCGCGTGGCGGTCCTGGCATGCAGGAAATGCTGTACCCGACCTCTTACCTCAAATCAAAAGGCCTGGGCAAAGCCTGTGCCTTGCTGACCGATGGCCGTTTTTCTGGCGGTACGTCGGGCTTGAGTATCGGCCATGCTTCACCGGAAGCGGCAGAAGGTGGCGCGATTGGGCTGGTGCAGGAAGGCGATACGATTGAAATCGATATTCCAAACCGTACTATCCACCTGGCGATCAGCGATGAGGAAATGGCCCATCGCCGCAGCAATATGGAGGCCAAAGGCAATGATGCCTGGAAGCCGTTGAGCCGCGAACGTGTGGTTTCACCTGCCTTGCGTGCCTATGCCGCCATGAGTACCAGTGCTGCAAAAGGCGCTGTCAGAGACGTATCGCAAATCGAAAGGGGACATAAATGACCGTTGAAGCAACCTTGCAGCATGGTCAACCCGAAATGACGAAGCGCATGCAGTTGCATGCGCATGTGAGCCAGTTGCAGGATGAAAACGGGCTGCAATATCTTGAAATTGATAATCCGCTGGCAACCGGCAAGATTGCGCTGCAAGGCGCGCATGTCATGCAATGGCAACCCAAGTTCCTATCTGATCCAGTGCTGTGGTTATCCAGCAACGCCCGCTATATCAAAGGTCGTTCCATTCGCGGCGGTACCCCGATCTGCTGGCCCTGGTTTGGTGCGCACCCGACGGACAGCACCTTATGCCCGCACGGCTTTGCACGCGTGATTCCGTGGCGCGTCATGGACATTGATGCGACACAGACAGGCGCTACGCGCATTATCCTGGAAATGCAGCAGACGCCGGAAGCGCAACGCCAGTTATCTTATCCCTACGAATTGACACTCACGATTACCATTGGGCGTCGCTTGCGTATTGATATGGCGACTACCAATTTGGCCGAGCATCCGTTTGTGATTGGCGAAGCCTTCCACACATACTTCAATGTCAGTGATATTTCCAATATCCATATCACCGGCATGCAGGATTGTGTCTATATGGACAAGTTGTTGAGATATGAACGCAATGTTGAGCACAACGCCTTGGCGTTTGACGGCAAAGAGTACGATAGAGTCTATGTCAACCATAGCGCGGATTGTGCCATTCATGATAGCGGCTATAACCGCATTATCCATATTGCGAAGTCAGGCAGTGATGCCACTGTGGTATGGAACCCCGGTGCAGAGAAAGCGGGCTCCATGGGCGATATGGGCACCGCAGATGAGTGGCGTAAAACCATCTGTGTGGAGACCACCAATGCACTGGATAATATGGTGGTGATTAACCCGGGCCGTAAACATACGCTGAGCGCAGAATACTCTATCGAAACACTCTAAACGATTATTCCACAGCACTGTCAACGCATGCGAAATTCATGCGTTTCTAGCTTGTTGGTAAAATATCAGTACCGTTGAAATTAATTCGATTTGCCTTACTAAAATTCACTTTGGCGCTATTGTGGAATTTCAGTGGTCAGGTAAGATGCCACATGCAATAAAATTTGCATTTTGGGGTTGTATACGATTATTTCAAAGATATTCAAGGAGTGCACATGAAAGTTTTATTCTCTGCAATCGCGGCAGCTACCCTGCTGATGGCCGGCCCGGCACATGCTGTTGACGCAGCAGCAGCCAAAGCGCTGGCACAAAAAAGTGGCTGTCTGGCTTGTCACAGCGTTGATGCCAAAGTATTAGGCCCGGCCTACAAGGACGTCGCGGCAAAATACAAAGGCGATAAAACCGCTGAAGGCAAATTGATTGCTAAAGTGAAAGCCGGTGGTAGTGGCGTGTGGGGTAATATTCCTATGCCGGCTAACAGCCCGCAAGTGAAAGACGAAGACATCAAAACCATCGTTGAATGGGTGTTGTCCCTGTAATTTCAGCCCAGCTGTAAATGATAAAGCCGACTTTCGAGTCGGCTTTTCTATTCATGCGACTCAGCTTGAGCTACGCAAGTTGCTGTGATGTATTGAATAAACAAAATAGAACACCACGCCTACGATTGCCCAGCTGATAAAACGGTGCCAGGTTTCTGCTGGCAAAAATGACATCAAGCCGCCGCACGCGATCACTCCTGCGATTGGAATCAATGGATTAAAGGGATTCTTGAACGGGCGCTCCAGGTTTGGATGCGTTACCCGTAAACGTATGACGCCTATGCAAACCATAATAAAACTGGCCAGCGTGCCGATATTGACTGTTTCAGCCAGTTCGCCAAGCGGGATAAACCCGGCCACGATAGAGACTACAATGCCGCACATCAGAATGATTTTGCTAGGTGTCTGACGGTCAGGGTTCACTTCGGAAAACACGGGTGAGATCAGACCATCACGGCTCATGGCGAACAGGATACGGGTCAGGCCATAGAGCAATACCAGTAACACTGTAATTAATCCGGCAATCACGCCGGTTGCGACCAGTGTAGATGACCAGTGATACCCCAGCTTGGTTAACGCATAGGCCACTGGTGATGAGGTGTTGAGTTCGGTATAAGGTACAACACCTGTCAGTGTGCCCGAGACAATAATATAAATGATGGTGCAAAACAGTAGCGAGGCAATCAGGCCAATTGGCAGGTCGCGTTGCGGGTTCTTGCATTCTTCCGCCGCCGTTGATACCGCATCAAAGCCAAAGTAAGCAAAAAAGACCAGTGATGCGCCAGCCAACACACCAATATTTTTGCCATTATCCAGCGTCTCAAACCAGCCAAAAGGCGTAAACGGTTGCCAGTTATCTGTATTGATATGGCCAATCGAAAGCAGGATAAACGTGACAATGGTCGATAGCTTGATAATCACCATGATATTGTTGGCACGTGCACTGGCTTTGACACCGACCATCAGCAGCAAGGTCAGAATCCATATGATGGCAAATGCGGGGAGATTGATGCTACCGCCAAGCACGGGTGCTTTGGTTAAATGTTCGGGCATATGGAAGCCAAGATTGGTGGCGGTATTCACGAAGTAACCAGCCCAGCCATTGGCGACCGCAGCAGCCCCGACGCCATATTCCAGTAACAGCATCCAGCCCATCATCCAGGCGGTGAATTCACCAAATGCAATATAGCTATAACCGTAGGCACTGCCTGAGCCACCAACAGAAGAAGATAGTTCAGCGTAGGATAAGGCAGCAAAACCTGCTGCGATGCCAGCAATGATGAATGAAATGACCACCGCAGGGCCAGATTGTGTTGCCGCAGCAATACCGGTCAGTACGAAAATGCCGGTGCCGATGGCCCCGCCAATGCCGAGTAATGCCAGGTCAAACGCGGTTAAACATTTTTTCAAGCCGGTATGCGCATGTGGTTGAATAGGTTTTTTGCGCAGTATTTGTTTCAACATGCTTTGTTTCTCCCCTTGTACTACAAGGGTAAAGCAATCGTTGTACCAGCGTCAATGGCGGGAGAGATGAATTAACTGCGGTAATGTTGCTGCAGCGCGGCAATCATGTAACTGTGGTCCAGCACGCCGCCGCTTTCGCGTATGCTGTGCATGGCCCACATCGGGTTGCCGACATCCACGGTGGCAATGCCCAGTTGCGCCGCCATGATCGGACCTATGGTGCTGCCACACCCCAGGTCGGTGCGATGCGCATATTGCTGATATGGCACGCCGGCTTGCTTGCACAGCTGCATAAACCGTGCAGCCGTGATGGCATCGGTGCTGTAGCGCTGATTGGCATTGGTTTTAATCACTGGCCCCTGGTTTACCTGTACATGATGGCAAGGCTCGTAGCTGCCGGCATGATTGGGATGGAAGGCATGCGCCATATCGGCGCTGATAAAAAAGCTTTGCGCGTAACTGCGCAGTTTGTCTTCTTCCGTCAGTTGCTCGGCGTGGCAGAGCCGTGTCATCACATCCAGCAAGAAGCTGCCACCTGCACCGGTGGCGCTTTCCGAACCGACTTCTTCATGATCGAATAAAGCACAAATACAGGTCGCCTGCGGCTTTTCGGTGCTGATAAGCGCTTCCAGTGCCGCATGGCAGGAAGCCAGGTTGTCCAGCTGGCTATCGGCAATAAATTCTTGCGCTATGCCCCAGAAACTGCCGGCTTGCGTGTCATACAAGGCCAGATCCCAGCTGAGAATATCGCTGGCGGAAATCTGCAATGTGTCGGCTAGCGTATTGGATAATAATTGTCTGGCCATCTCGCTATCGAGGGCATGCCCAAAAATCAGTGGCAAACCGGTCTGCTTGTTAAGGGCCAGGCCTTTTTCATTGACCTCGCGGTTCATATGGATGGCAAGGTTAGGCAGGCGGGCAACCGGCTGCGCCAGTTTGATGAGGTGGGTATTCAATCCGGTGGCTGTTTTGACGGTCACGCGACCAGCCAGGCTCAGGTCCCTATCGGTAAAGGTGGCCAGAATCGGGCCACCATATACTTCTACGCCTAACTGGCCGATGCCTTCTGTACTGTAAGCGGCTTTGGGTTTCAGGCGCAGGCCGGGCGAGTCGGTATGCGCGCCAGTAATGCGGAATCCGTTCGCTGCTATGGCACCGTGGCCTCGCACAAATGCAATGATGGAACCGCCATCGCGTACTACAAAATATTTGCCGCCTGGCTGCGTTTGCCAGGCATCACGTTCGTCGAGCGCCTGGAACCCTTGCGCCGCTAGTGTGTTTTTAACATGGGCGACCGCATGCCACGGACTGGGGCTGGCATCAATAAAATCCAGCAGGGCCTGGGCGCGTTGTCTGGCTTCTATTGATATCTGCATGGTTAAACCCAGTCTTTCTCGATCAAAAAGTCGGTGTAAAGCTTCGCTTCCGGGCTGCCGGTTTCCGGCCTCCAGTCATAACGCCATTTGACGATGGGCGGCATGGACAGCAGGATGGACTCGGTACGGCCGTTGGATTGCAAACCGAAGATGGTGCCACGATCAAAAATCAGGTTGAATTCGACATAGCGACCACGGCGATAGGCCTGGAAATCGCGCTCACGCTCGCCATAGGCCTGGCTTTTCCGGCGCTGCACGATGGGCAGGTAGGCTTGCAGGAACGCATCGCCAATCGCACGTTGCAGGGCAAAACTTTGCTCAAACCCCAATTCACTGAAGTCATCAAAAAACACACCGCCTATGCCACGCGGCTCCTGGCGGTGCTTGAGGAAGAAATATTCATCGCAGGCTTGCTTGAACGTCGGGTAATAGTGCGCTCCAAATGGTGCCAGCGCTTCTTTGTTGACGCGGTGAAAATGTGTGCAATCCTCTGCATCGCCGTAATAGGGCGTGAGATCCATGCCACCGCCAAACCACCAGATATCCTGCTCTCCTGCATGTTGTGCTTTTGCCACGAAGAAGCGCACATTCATATGCACGGTGGGCACGTAAGGGTTGTGCGGATGGAATACCAGCGATACGCCCATGGCCTCCCATGGCCTGCCGGCGGCTTCCGGGTGTGCAACACTGGCCGCAGGTGGCAATTTATTGCCCAGCACATGGGAAAAACCGATACCGGCACGCTCGAACACATGGCCGTTTTCCAGCATGCAGGAATTACCGCCGCCACCTTCCGGTCTTTGCCAGCTATCCTGCAAAAAGTGCTTGCCATCAGCCAGTTCGACTGCTTCGACGATACGTGCCTGCAACCCTTGCAGGTAATCATAAACCGCTTGTGGTTGGATATGACCTGTCATGTGCTGATTATGAGTTCTTGACTGCACGATAGCCAATATCCTTACGATATTGCGCGCCTTCAAACTGGATGTGTTCTATCAATTGATAAGCCGCCTGTTGTGCAAACTTCACGGATTCACCCAATGCGGTCACACAGAGTACGCGCCCCCCGCTGGTGACGACTTTGCCATCTTTCAGTGTGGTCCCGGCATGAAACACATGACCATCCTGTACATTGGCTGACAGGCCGGTAATTTCATCGCCCAATTTTGGTGTTTCGGGATAATTGGCACTGGCCATCACCACGCCCAGGGCAAAGCGCCTGTCCCATTCAGCCGTCGCTTGGTCCAGTGTGCCGTTGACGGCATGCTCAGCCAGGCCAACCAGGTCGGACTTCAGGCGCATCATGATAGGTTGCGTTTCCGGATCACCCATGCGGCAGTTGAATTCCAGTGTCTTGATTTCACCTTCAGGCGTAATCATCAGGCCGGCATATAAAAAGCCGGTGTAAGGAATACCATCTTTGGCCATGCCTTCCACGGTTGGAATGATGATTTCACGCATGGCTTTGGCGTGGATCTCCGGCGTCACCACCGGTGCGGGCGAGTATGCGCCCATGCCGCCAGTATTCGGGCCCAGGTCTGCATCCAGCAGGCGTTTGTGATCCTGGCTGGTGGCCAGTGGCAGGATGTTTTTGCCATCGACCATGACCATGAAACTGGCTTCTTCGCCTTGCAGGAACTCTTCAATCACCACACGTGCGCCGGCATCGCCCAGCTTGTTGTCTGCCAGCATGGCATCGACGGCTGCATGCGCTTCTTCCAGCGTCATTGCGACCACGACGCCTTTACCTGCTGCCAGGCCATCTGCTTTAATCACGATAGGGGCGCCGTTGGCATCAATATAGGCATGTGCTTCGGTCACATCGCTAAAGGTCTGGTATTTGGCCGTTGGGATGTTGTGGCGGTACATGAACGCCTTGGCAAAGTCCTTGGAGCTTTCCAGCTGGGCCGCCGCCTTGGTCGGGCCAAAGATTTTCAGGTCCGAGGCGCGGAAGGCATCGACTACACCCTGTGAGAGCGGTGCTTCAGGGCCAACGATAGTCAGTGCAATTTGTTCGTCTTCGGCAAATTTCACCAGCTCCTCTATTTTGGTAATCGGTACATTCACCATCTCCGGGTTGGTGGCCGTGCCTGCATTGCCTGGCGCGACATACACGCGGCTGACCTCTTTGTTTTGTGCCACTTTCCATGCCAGCGCGTGCTCGCGGCCGCCGCTACCAATGACCAGGATTTTCATTAATCATTTACCTTAAATATTGAATATTATTGATCGCCGCTTAAACCAGCGTAGGCTTTGTTGTTATCGGCGTTTATCTGCGTGTCCGGCGGATAAATTTAATGTCTAAAGTGACGGATACCCGTCACCACCATGGCCAAACCACGCTCGTCTGCGGCAGCGATGACTTCTTCGTCACGCATGCTGCCACCCGGATGGATCACGCAGCTGGCACCAGCGTCAGCCAGTACATCGACACCGTCACGGAATGGGAAGAAGGCGTCTGAAGCCACGACGGAATCCTGTAAACTCAAGCCGGCATTCTGGGCCTTGATGGCGGCAATCTTGGTACTGTCAACGCGGCTCATCTGGCCTGCACCTACCCCCAGCGTCATGCCGTTACCGCAGAACACGATGGCATTGGATTTTACGTATTTGGCGACATTCCAGGCAAACAGCAGGTCCTGCATTTGCTGTGGTGTCGGCTGGCGTTTGGTGACCACTTTCAGGTCTGCCAGTTGCATATCATGGTTGTCCGCGGATTGCAGCAGAATGCCTGAACCGACACGCTTGGAGTCCACGGCATTGCGGCCTTGCTCCCAGGCAGTATTGCCGCCTTGTGGCAGTGTAATCTTCAGGACACGTACATTGGCCTTGGCACTGAAAATCGCCAGGGCTTCCGGGGTGAAGTCCGGTGCAATCAGGACTTCTACAAATTGCTTGGAAACGGCTTCGGCTGCCGTGCCGTCCAGTGTGCAGTTGAAGGCAATAATGCCGCCGAAGGCTGAGGTTGGATCAGTTTTAAACGCTTTGCTGTAGGACTCTAGCGCATTGATACCAACGGCTACACCGCATGGATTGGCATGTTTGACTATCACGCAAGCCGGGCCGCTAAAGGATTTCACGGCTTCCCAGGCGGCATCGGCATCAGCGATATTGTTATAGCTTAACTCTTTACCTTGCAGTTGTTGGGCTGTTGCCAGGCTGCCGGGCGCCGGGTAGAGGTCGCGGTAGAAGGCCGCTTGCTGGTGGCTGTTTTCGCCATAGCGTAAATCCTGCACTTTGACAAAGCTGCTGTTCATCTGGCCCGGGAACTGGCTCAAGACAGGTTTGCCCGCCGTTTCGGTTTCAGTGAAATCAATCGCAGACAGGTAGTTGCTGATCGCGGCATCATATTGTGCAATACGGTTAAAGGCGGCGACAGACAATTTGAAACGCGTCGCCTTGGACACGCTGCCATTGTTGGCTTGCAACTCACGGACTACTTCCGCGTATTGCGCTGCATCGGTTAACACGGCCACATCATTCCAGTTTTTGGCAGCAGAGCGCACCATGGCCGGGCCGCCGATATCGATGTTTTCAATGGCGTCTTCCAAAGTGCAGTCGGCTTTGGCAACGGTGGCCTCAAACGGATACAGGTTCACTGCCAGCAGGTCAATGTTCTCGATGCCATACGCTTGCATGGCGGCGACGTGCTCCGGCAGATCACGGCGGCCTAACAAGCCACCATGTACTTTGGGGTGCAGGGTTTTGACGCGGCCATCCAGCATTTCCGGGAAGCCGGTGAAGTCGCTGACTTCCTTGACCGGAATCTGGTGATCCCGGAACAGTTTGGCGGTACCGCCGGTAGACAGGATTTCTACCCCGAGTTGATGTAAGGATTGTGCCAGTTCCAGCACACCGGTTTTATCTGAAACACTGATAAGGGCGCGTTTGATTGTCATGGTATTTAAATGAGATGGAGTTGCCTGATAATAAAATTCGGTTACCGGGAGGATGAGTTCCGGGCAGGAGATTGCTTACTCTAGGCCGTAAACGGCCATTTTTTTTCTTAGGGTGTTCCGGTTGATGCCCAGCATGTCGGCCGCTTTGCTCTGATTGCCCCCGACCTTGTTCAGCACATACTCCAGCATGGGTTTTTCAACGCAACCGAGCACCATGTCGTAAATGGCATGCGGCGGCTGGCCATCCAGATGGGTGAAATAATCGTCCAGCGACTCGCGGATGGCGAGGCTTAGTTTGCCATCGGTTTGCATTATGCGGCCAGCTCCTGGTCAGTTTCTTCTTCGGGGTCTGCCATGTTGTCTACATAGACCAGCCTGTCGTTTTTAGCTTTGAGCTCGGCAAAAAAGTCATTGATGGCTTGCAACTGCAGTTCTATGGTTTGCAGGGTGTTCATATTGTGGCGGAAAGCCGCAGAGCCAGCCAGGCCTTTGGTGTACCAGGAAATATGCTTGCGTGCGACGCGCATGCCGGTCAGGTCGCCATAAAAGGTATATAAATCATGCAGGTGTTCCAGCATGACCTGGTGAATTTCATCAACGGTGGGAGGCAGCATATGCTCGCCGGTTTTCAGGAAATGCTCGGTTTCACGGAAAATCCATGGGCGGCCCTGCGCGGCACGGCCTATCATCACGGCATCGGCCTTGGTGTAATCAAGGACAAATCTGGCTTTTTCCGGCGTGGTGATGTCACCGTTGGCAATCAATGGAATGCTGATGGCCTGTTTCACGGCGGCGATGGTGTCATATTCGGCATCACCATTATATAAATCGTTACGGGTGCGGCCATGAATCGTCAATGCCTGCACGCCGATGTCTTCGGCCATTCTGGCAATCATGATGGCGTTTTTATTTTGCCTGTCCCAACCGGTGCGGATTTTCAGGGTGACCGGCACATCCACGGCGTTGACCACGGCTTTCAGGATTTGTGAAACCAGCGGCTCGTCCCTGAGCAGGGCAGAACCGGCCATCACGTTACAGATTTTCTTGGCCGGGCAACCCATGTTGATATCAATAATCTGGGCACCGTTATCTACATTATGTTGTGCCGCTTCAGCCATCATGGCTGGCTCGGCGCCGGCAATCTGCACTGAAATCGGACTGACTTCACCTTCGTGGTTGGCACGGCGTTTGGTTTTTTCACTGCCGTAAAGTAATGAATTGGACGTCACCATTTCAGATACAGCCAGGCCGGCGCCCATTTTTTTGCATAGCATGCGGAATGGACGATCTGTCACGCCTGCCATGGGGGCGACGACTAGATTATTTTTTAATTGATGCGATCCGATTTGCATGGTAGGAATCAGCCACGGCTGATAAGTCAGTGAAAAGACTGACTATTTTAACTGCAAATCGAACGAGAGGGAATTGTTTAGGTGGGTTTTTGCTTATTTTTTACGCAGGTTAATGTGGGCATCTATCAGTTGCGCGGCGCGGTCACGGAATAAAGAGCCTTCCGTGTCCTTGACCCACATGTGTAGCAAGCCTGAGAAAAAAAGATGAGTATCCAGCGCCAGTTCTGCTGCAGTCAGTCGCGTGTCGACGTGCCCCAGCTCCTGGGCTTTGGCGTAGGTTTGCTCCAGTTTATGTACTAAGCTGTTGCAATTGGTTAGAATGGATTTCAACACATCGGCAAATTCATCTACGTACTCGCATTTGGTCATCATGACTTCGTAGGTTTCGCGCATGGTCTGGTCCTGGTCCAGCATTTGGATAGTGACTTGCAAATGGTTGCGAATGCGCTCCAGCGGGGCGATGTGGCTGCCGTCAGGGTTGCCCAGCAAGACACCGTCCATGCGGTCGATTAAGGGCAGGTAAATCTCTTCACGCATGGCATAAAACAGTTCTGCCTTGTTGGCAAAATGCCAGTAGACGGCCCCGCGTGTTACACCCGCGTGAGAGGCAATATGCTCCAGGCTGGTGCGGCTGACGCCTTTTTGCAGAAACACTTCACGCGCTGCGCAAATAATGCGCTGGCGGGTAATGGCGGCGTCTTCTTTGGTTTTGCGTACCATGGTTAAAGTATTACTCCTTCAATGTCGTAACAGTCGGTGTGTGGGGCTGCCAATATGCCAACCGGAAATATGAATTTTTTGCGAAACCCATTTACATACATTCCTGTTTGTATATAATATACATCCAAGATTGTATGTAATCAAGTCTATTTTAAAAATTTTTAGAGGGTAACATGTTGATTTCACAGACTATCCAGCCTCATCGTGTACTGCTTATGCTGGTTTTGGGCATGATGTTAAGTGCCTGCGGAAAATCTTCCAATGAACAAAATGCTGCGGCCGGCGGCATGCCTGCCATGCCAGTCACCGTGCAAGCGGTCACTGCCGAAACAGTGCCGATTCAAACCGAAGTGGTCGCCCAAACCGAGGGTGCCAAACAAATTGAAGTGCGCCCGCGTGTAGGCGGCATTGTACTGAAACGCCTGTACCAGGAAGGTGAAAAAGTCAAAGCTGGCCAGGACATGTTTCTGATTGACCCGGTACCATTCCAGTTGCAGGTTGAACAGGCCAGGGCGCTGATTGCACAGCAAAAAGCCAGGATAGAGCAAACAGCCCGCGAAGCGCAGCGTTTGAAAGGTTTGCTGGATACGCGTTCCATCAGCCAGCGTGAGTACGATAATGCAGCTTCGGACAATAGTGTGGCAGCCGCGACATTGCTGCAATACCAGGCACAGTTGCGCGAAGCCGAACTGAATCTGTCCTATACCCATGTGAAAGCGCCTGAAAGCGGGATTGCCGGCCGTTTCGTGCTCTCCGAAGGTGCGCTGGTGGATGCCAACACCACTTTATTGAGTACTATCGTACAAGTGTCGCCGATCTGGGTACGTTTTAGCTTGTCTGAATCTGATCTGATCAGCCTGGGAGGTCATTTACGCCCCGGGCATGTCGAAGATGTACGGCTGATTCTGGCTGATGGCACGGAGTATCCGCTGTCAGGCAAAATCAACTTCTCTGCCAGCCAGATTGATCCGGCGCTGGGAACGCAGCAGTTACGTGCAGAATTCCAGAATCCTGACAGCACATTATTGCCAGGGCAGTTTGTGCGAGTGCGTTTAACCACAGGCAAGCGCGACGGGGTATTCCTGGTGCCACAGACCGCAATATTGACTGGCCAGCAAAGCAAGTTTGTCTTTGTCGCTGAAAAAGACAAGGAAGGTAAAACCATTGCGGCCGTACGCACCGTGACTGTTGGCAGCTGGTTTAAAGACCGCTGGAGCGTACTGGATGGCTTGAAAGCAGGCGATCAGGTCATTGTCGATAACCTGATCAAGGTGCGCCCTGGTGCGCCGGTGGCACCCCATGCGCCGGAGGCTGCCCCTACTTCTGCACCTCAGGGCCAAACCAAGAGTTAATTGACGCTTTCCTCGCTTATACCCTACTTATTGACGGCCTGAACACCGGGTGTTCAGGCTGATTTCAGGAAAAACGATATGACCCGATTTTTTATCACACGCCCCATTTTTGCCAGCGTGCTGTCTATCATCATCGTATTGTCCGGTCTGGCAGCCGCTTTCAAGTTGCCGATTGCACAATATCCGCAAATTGCACCCCCCACGGTGCTGATTACAGCAACTTACCCTGGCGCAAGTGCCGAGACATTGTCCAAAACGGTGGCGGCCCCGATTGAAGAACAACTGAGCGGGGTGGAAAACCTGCTGTACTTCAACTCCAGTTCTGACAGTAGTGGTACCTTGACCATTACGGCCACGTTCGATATCGGTACCGATGTAGACCAGGCCACGTTTAACGTCAGCAACCGCGTGAATATTGCCTTGCCACGCTTGCCGGAAGATGTACGTCGTACCGGTGTCGTGGTGCAGAAGCGCTCCAACGATATTCTGCTGGTGGTGATGCTGATTTCAAGCAAGAAAGAACATGACCGCCTGTTCCTGAGTAACTACGCTACCTTGAACGTGCTGGATGAATTCAAGCGTATCAAAGGCGTGGGTGATGTCACGATTTTCGGTGGGCAGGATTACTCCATGCGTGTCTGGTTGCGTCCCGACCGCATGGCACAACTGGGCGTTTCCACCACGGATATTGCAACGGCAATTAATGCCCAGAATGCGCAATATGCTGCGGGTAAAATTGGCGCCGAGCCAACGTTGCCCGGCCAGCAGCTTTCTTTTACGGTGACGGCCAAGGGACGGCTGGTTGAGCCTGAAGAGTTCGGTAATATCATCGTGCGTGCCCAAGGCCCCAATGGTGTGCTGCGCCTGAAAGATGTCGCACGGATTGAGCTGGGTGCGCAGAACTATAACGTGGCTTCCTCACTGAATGGCCAGCCCGGTGTGGCGTTGCCTGTTTTCCTGCAGTCAGGTGCTAACGCGCTGGAAACCGCCGAAGCCATCAAGGCTAAAGTAGACGAGTTGAAAGCCAAGTTCCCTGAAGGCATGGATTACAACATTCCGTACGATACCAGTGACTTCGTGAAGGCGACGATTGATGAAGTATTCCATACTTTTGGCGAAGCGCTGATCCTGGTGGTGCTGGTGGTATTCCTGTTCCTGCAGAGCTGGCGCGCCACACTGATTCCGATGATTGCGGTGCCGATTTCGATTATCGGTACCTTTGCCGGCCTGTATATTTTCGGTTTCTCCATTAACCTGCTGACGCTGTTTGCCATGATCCTGGCGATTGGTATTGTGGTGGATGATGCGATCGTGGTACTGGAAAACACCGAACGCCTGATGAAGGAAGAAAACCTGAATCCGCTGCATGCTGCAATCAAGTCGATTGCCCAGGTACAGGCTGCGGTAGTGGCGATTGTGCTGGTATTGTGCGCGGTGTTTGTGCCGGTGGCTTTCCAGGGCGGTATCGCGGGCGAGCTGTATCGCCAGTTTGCGGTGACCGTGGCGATTGCCGTGGTGATTTCCGGTGTGGTGGCGTTGACATTGACGCCTGCATTGTGCGCGATGATCCTGAAAAGCAGCCATCACGAGAATGCATTTTTCAGGAAATTCAACCAAGGCTTTGAAAGACTGACGCGTTTCTATACCGGGACCGTCAACCTGACCCTGCATCACAAGATCATTGGTGCCGTGGTGTTTGGTGGCATGCTGATGGTTATGATTTTCCTGTTCCGTGCTGTGCCGGGCGGGTTCGTGCCGCCGGAAGACCAAGGCTATGTGATCAGTATTGTGGTCATGCCTGATGGTGCAACATTGGATCGCACGTCGAAAACCACAGAAAATATCCGTGCAGCCGTCGCAAAAGATCCTGCCAACGCGCATGACTTTGCGGTGAACGGGTTTGAGTTGCTGACCGGTGCCAACAAGACCAATGCGGCCACCATGTTCGTGCGTATGACCGACTGGGATGCACGTACCACCAATGCCGACCAGATGGTAGGCAAGCTGATTGGTATCGGCATGAGCCAGCCGGATGGCATGGGCTTCGCGGTTAACCCGCCAGCCATTCGTGGCCTGGGGTCTGCCGGTGGTTTTGAAGTCTATGTGCAAACCCATAGCGACACTGACCCGATCAAGCTGGCGCAAGTCATGAACAACTTCATGGATGCGATGCGTGCGAATCCGCAGCTGACAGGTATCAACAGCTTCTTCCGTCCGACGGTGCCACAGTTGTTTATCGAAGTGGATGAAGCCAAGGCCTTGTCACAAAATGTGAAAGTGGCTGATATTTATGCCACCTTGCAAAGCACCATGGGTTCATTCTATGTGAATGACTTTAACCGTAGCGGCCGTACTTACCGCGTGCAATTGCAGGCTGAAGCCGGTTACCGCATGAAGCCTGAAGACCTGGGCAAAGTGTATGTACGCAGCCAGCCGACAGCCGAGAGTCCTGATGGCAATATGGTGCCTATGTCTGCCCTGGCCAAGGTCAGCAATATCGTCGGTGCCGAGCAACTGGAGCGTTACAACGGCCTGTTGTCTGCCAAGGTGTTTGGTAGCGGTGCGCCCGGCGTAAGTTCTGGTGATGCTATCAAACTGGTCGAGAAAATTGCCAAGGAAAACCTGCCAGATGGTTATGCGATTGCCTGGACCGGGCAGGCCTATCAGGAAAAACGCACAGGCTCTGCTGCGCTGGTGGCTTTTGCCTTCGCGACGGTGATGGTGTTCCTGATCCTGGCGGCGCAGTTTGAAACCTGGTCATTGCCGCTGGCAGTGATTATGGCGATTCCGTTTGCCATGACCGGTGCTTTGCTGGCAGTGTTGACACGTCACATGAACAACGACATCTACTTCCAGATCGGCCTGATTACGCTGATTGGCCTGGCGGCGAAGAACGCGATCCTGATCGTGGAATTTGCTTCGCAGAAAATGGAAGAGGGTATGCCGTTGGCTGAAGCAGCACTGGAAGCAGCCCGTCTGCGTTTCAGGCCGATTGTGATGACGTCGATGGCGTTCATGCTGGGGATCCTCCCGCTGGTATTCGCGACCGGTGCCGGTGCAGCCGCGCGTCAATCCATGGGGACCGGCGTATTCGGCGGTATGTTGCTGGCAACGTTTATTGCCACCATCTTTATTCCGTTGTTCTTTACCTGGTTGACCAGTGAGAAAAAAGTGCGTCACCACGGCCATATTGTAGAAGAGGAATCGGTATGAAACCGACAGTGAAATTTGCATTAAAACCGTTACAGCAATCCTTATTGCTGGGGTTGTTGACCTTGTCCATGACCGGCTGCCAGGTGCTGGGTGATTTTTATTCCCGCCCTGAGCCACAATTACCGGCCAATTACGATCATGCCGGGACAGGCGAGCACAGTGCCGAACAGCAATTGGTTTTGCAGCAATGGTGGACGCTGTTCAATGACAGCCAGTTGAACCAACTGGTGGAAACGGCGCTGGTTAAAAACAATAACGTGCAAGTGGCGGTGGCCCGCATTGAAGAAGCGGATGCCCAGGCGCGTGAAATCGGTGCTGACCTGCTACCAACGGTGGAATTGAATGGTTCCGGATTACGTAACCGCGTGACGCAATCCGGTGTGTTCCCGGTATTTGGCAATAACCCGCGTAAAACCTACCAAATTGGCTTGAACGGTAGTTACGAGCTGGACTTGTGGGGCAAGTTGCGGCGGGCAAATGAAGCCGCGCGTGCCCAGTTGCTGGCGACGCGTTATGCCAAGGAAGCCGTCACCTGGTCACTCTCCAGCCTGGTGGCGAATCATTACCTGATGATCCGTAGCCTGGATGCGCAATTGCTGGTCAATGAGCAAAACCTGAAAACGGCACAAGACAGCCTGGACCTGGCCACACGCCGGGTTGAAGGTGGCGTGGCGACTATCCTGGACCAGCATCAGGCAGAACTGGTGGTGACTACATTGCAAACCCAGATACTGGAACTGAAGCGCCTGCGTGCCCTGAGTGAACACCAGCTTGGTTTGCTGACCAATGACCTGGGCCTGAAAATTGCGGCAGGTGACCTGATGGCCATGCCGTCGCCACCCACCCCACCGACCGGATTGCCTTCCGAACTCATGGCCGCCAGACCGGATGTGCGCCAGGCCGAGCAGGACATGGTCTCGGCCAATGCCAATATCGCCGTGGCACGGGCAGCGTTTTACCCGAGTATCTCGTTGACAGCGGCCTATGGCGGGGAAAGTATCGCACTGAATAACCTGCTGAAATCACCGGCACGTGTCTGGTCCCTGGGGTTGAACCTCAACCTGCCTATCTTTAACGGTGGGCGATTGAATGCGCGCCTGGATCAGGCAACGGCCCAGCAAAAGCAGATTGTGGCAACCTACCAGAATACCTTGCAAACCGCCTTTACCGAGGTGAGCGATGCACTGGTGAATGCCAGCCAGTATCGTGAGCAGGAAACATTGGCGCAATCCAAGGAAAAAACGACGGCCAATATCCTGCAAGTCGCGCAGAACCGTTATGAGGCCGGTTATACCAGCTACCTGGAAGTGCTGGATGCCCAGCGCAGCCATAATGAAGCATCGCAGGCACTGGTCCAAACCCGCCAGAATACGCTGACGGCATCGGTTGCGTTGTTCAAGGCACTGGGTGGCGGCTGGAACCCCGGCAGCGTGCCGGCAAACGAAGCGATCTCCAAAAAGTAATCTTTACTGGCGCTTCACAAAACCGGAATAGCAATGATATTGTTATTCCGGTTTTTTTATTTCCCTTCCGCCTCACTGCCAAGATGACGCCATGACTGCCCCCTCCATGTCCCGTATTGCGTTTGCCAGCTTTATTGGTACCGCCATCGAGTTTTATGATTTTTATATTTATGCCATGGCCGCCGCACTGGTGGTCGGGCAGGTGTTTTTCCCAGCCAGTGCGCCTGCTGCGCAATCGCTGAATGCGTTACTGACTTTCGGGCTTGCATTTATTGCCCGCCCGCTGGGTGCTGTGGTGTTTGGCCATTTCGGCGACAAGTTCGGCCGTAAATCCACCCTGGCCACTTCCTTGCTGGTCATGGGCATTTCCACCTTTTTGATTGGATTGTTACCCGGTTACGCGACCCTGGGCATATGGGCGCCGGTATTGCTGTGCCTGTTGCGGTTCGGCCAGGGCCTGGGCCTGGGTGGAGAATGGGCAGGTGCTACATTACTGGCGACTGAATATGCGCCGGAAGGAAAGCGTGGCTGGTATGGCATGTTTCCCCAATTAGGGCCACCAATAGGCTTTTTGCTGGCAACGCTGACTTTTCTGGGGTTAAGTCTTGGCTTGACCGAAGCCCAGTTCCTGCAATGGGGGTGGCGGGTGCCATTTATCATCAGCGCAGCACTGGTGATGACGGGCTTGTATGTCAGGTTCAGGCTGGCGGAAACACCTGTATTTGCGCAGGCGCAATCCGCGCACCATCTGCATCGCTGGCCATTGAAAAGCCTGCTATTGCAGCATGGCCGCGCGATTGTGCTGGGCGCGCTGGCAATGGGCATTTGCTACCACCTGTTTTATACGGCGACAGTATTTTGCCTGAGTTACGGTACGCAGACATTGCATATCCCGCGCCCGGTGTTTCTTGGCCTGTTATGCGTGGCGGTGACAGGCATGGCGCTGGCAACGCCACTTTCTGCCTGGTGGTCGGATCGCATCGGTAGCCGTACAGTACTGCTTGCAGGCCAGTGTCTGGCATGCCTGCTCGGGTTTGTCTTGGTGAGCATGATGGGAAGCGGGCAATTGTGGTGGGTAGGGTTGTTTTTGTTCCTGGCGCTGTTCTTGATGGGGGTGACATTTGCGCCCATGGGGGCGTTTTTACCCGCACAGTTCCCGGTGGCGGTTCGCTACAGTGGCGCTGGCCTGGCTTACCAGTTGGGCGGCATCCTCGGCGCTTCTTTTGCGCCGGCGATTGCGCAGTTCCTGGTAGAGCAGGGCGGATTGTCCTGGGTCGGCTTTTATATGTCGGCCATGGCGGCGATCAGTGCGCTGGCGGTCTGGCGAATCAAGCCCTCGCGTATGTGGCATGACTGAAGCGTGCTGGCTACGGGTATAATGCAGTTTTTTTCCGGTAAAGCAGACCGATATGTTGTTTACCCACCCAGGATTTAACCCTATTGCATTACAGATTGGCAGCTTCGGTATCCACTGGTACGGCCTGATGTATCTGGTGGGGTTCTTCGGCGGATTATGGCTGGGCCAATACCAGGTGAAACGCTTGTCCAGAATTGACCCTGCTTCGCCATGGCAGGACAGGGATCCTGACGATATGCTGTTCTATATCGCCCTAGGCGTGGTGCTTGGCGGGCGCCTGGGCTATGTGCTGTTTTACCAGCCAGCTTATTTCCTGCAGCATCCACTGGAGGTTTTTGCCTTGTGGCAGGGCGGCATGTCGTTTCATGGCGGTTTCATTGGGGTGATGGTGGCGATGGCGCTATTCGCACGTCGACGCAAGGTGGTGTGGTTGCAGTTGATGGATTTCGTTGCGCCACTGGTGCCAATCGGCTTGGGCGCAGGTCGCCTGGGTAATTTTATCAACGGGGAGTTGTGGGGCAGGCCGACCAATAGCGATTGGGGCATGATTTTTCCGCAAGTGGATAGCCTGGCACGTCATCCTTCGCAACTGTATGAGTTTGCGCTGGAAGGCGTGCTGCTGTTTCTGATCCTGTGGTGCTTTGCCGGGAAGAAGCGTCCGGTAGGCGCGGTGTCTGCCTTGTTCCTGCTGGGTTACGGCAGCTTCCGCTTCCTGGTCGAGTTCACGCGGGAGCCAGACAGTTTCCTCGGCCTGTTGTCCCTTGGCCTGAGTATGGGGCAATGGTTATGCGTGCCCATGATACTGGTTGGCCTGGGAATGTTGCGCTGGGCCTATCGCCAGCCTTCATAAGTCCGGCCTGGTGGCCAGTTCAAGTGCACTGAGCCACTGGATGGCGTAGCTACGGCTTTGCCGGTGATCGCCACACATTTCCAGGTTAGGTTGTAACCCACCACAAAAATCCGGCCGTTCCGGCTTGCCAAATAATTTGCAACGATATTCTTCATCCAACTGGATGCAGGGTATGCCAGCCGGCTTACCGTTGGGCATGCCGGGAATCGGGCTGTGAATAGACGGGGCGATACAGCAGGCACCACATTGCGGACGGCACTCCATTCATTCACTCTTTCAAATATCTGTCCATGGATAGCCCAGGGCAGATACACCCGCCTTCAAGTCCGATATGGCTTGCCTGACCAGCAGGCTTTCGCCTTTCAGGCCCACTTCGGTTGTCCTGCGCTGGTTGATACGGGGCAGGCTGAACAGTTTCAGTGTTGGATACCGCGCGAGTAGGTCGTTCATCAGGTCAATCAGGTCGCTTTCACCGGCTTCGGTCACCACAATAGCCTGTTCCAGGTAATCGCGCGTATGGAATAAATGGCTGTAATAGGTGTCTAGCACCCACTCCACCATGGGGTGGGCCATCTCTGGAAAGCCAGGCACGAAATAATGCTGATGGATACTGAAGCCTGCCACCTGATTCACCGGGTTGGGAATTAGCTCACAACCTTGGGGAAAATCCGCCATCAATACCCGTTTCGGGTAAGCACCTTCCCCATAACGCGCTTCGATATTCGCCACCGCACCGGCATGGCGTGCTATCGGAACGCCAGCCGCTTCTGCCGCGCATTGACGGGTATGGTCATCTGGTGTGGCACCGATGCCGCCGAAACTGAATGCCACATCGCCCCGTGTCATGCTGGTTTTGAGGTGATGGGTGATTTCCGAGGGAGAGTCCCCGATAAAATAGGCCCAGTTCAATGACAGGCCGCGGGCGGAGAGCAGAGAAATCACTTTGCTAAGATGTGCATCCTGGCGTTTGCCGGAGAGTATTTCGTCGCCAATAATATAGATACCGAATGACTGCATGAGAAGGGAATGGTTGATTTGCCTGTGGTCTATTATAGCAGCCGCCAGCCATGGTCATGGGCGCCTCGCTTGCAGGCAGGGGATAGAGGCAATACCAGTAAAAATGGCGATGATCAGGAAATCATCGCCATTCTTGAATCAGATAAAACGGCTAGGCCGGCATCAGGCTTTATGCAGCAGGCGGGAAATAAAAATCAGGATTACCGCGCCTATGGTAGAGACGATAATGCTGCCTACCATGCCGCCACTGGCACTTAGTCCCAGCAAGCCAAACACCCAGCTACCGACGACAGCGCCGGCAATCCCCAGAATTAAATCCCAGATGAGGCCGTAACCATCCCCTTTCATAATCAAACCAGCCAACCAGCCAGAAATAATGCCAACTACTATGGTCCAAAGCATGTGCATCTCCTTGTTGTTGTGATGAAACCGTATGCTAACCATCAATTGCCAGACTTTCTGTCAGTCCGTGCAGGAAAGTCCTGCCAGAAAAGGCTGGCAAAAAACAGTGTGAACGTGAACCTTGATTTGTGCAAGTTTTTTGATGGATATAATGCATCACTTCCTGGCTGTTATCTGCATGAAGGATCAGAGATACTTATTCTGCCATCGACATTTGCTGTAATAGCTTGCGTAGTTTTTCTTTGTTTTGCGCTGTCATTTGGTGCCACTGTAACAGGCCTGCTGCGACTTCATCATCTTCACAATATAGATAGCACATCGGTACATTCATGACCTGCGCAAGCCGTTCTGTCATGTAAATATCGGGAATATGTTTGCCGCGCTCATACTGGTTAATACGTGCGCTGGCACAAAACTCGTCAATACCGGCCAGAATGCCAAGTTTTTTCTGCGACAACCCGGTTTGCTGTCTGGCCATACGCAATCTTTTTGCCACAATGTTTGACTCTTTCCCAGGCTCCATCGGAAATGTACCCAATGCTTATAAAGCTAAGAGAGTCTTAGTTTTTTGCTTGACACGATACTAAGTAATACTTAGTATCAATGGCCATCATGACGCAGTCGTGCCTTACCCGACGTCAAAATATAAAAGAATGTTGTCTATAGTCTGCTCACGAAAGGGAATCCATGAAGAAAACGCCTGCCTGGCTATGTTGTTTGGCAGTGGTTGCCGGATGTGCTGGTAATGGCAATATGCCGGAAGCCAGCAAACCTCCAACCGTACCGCAAGCCAAAGTTGCAGCGGCACAGCACTGGAATATGATTGCGAATGATGTGGTTGCAGAAACGCAACGTACATTACGTAACACGCCATCCTTAAATAACCGTTTGCTGTACGTCAAGCCTGGAGACAGCGACTTCGAGCAGGGTTTTAGCAGCTATATCAAAAGCGGATTGGTCTCGCATGGCACACCCGTAGCCACTACGCCTGAAGGTGCGGTGGAAGTCAGTTATCACGTACAGGTTATCTGGCATCAGCCAGGATTTAATCCTGAAAAATATGGCTATGTGCCGGGAACGGCCACTGCGCAGGTCGCGGGTTTCTGGATATTGCGCGATGCCGTGCTGAATGCTTCGCGGGATACCTGGATTGCCGGCAGTATGACTGTTGCAGCGGCTTATGATGTTTATCAACAATTCAGGCAAAGCGCCATCTCGACCAGTACAGAGTTGCTGGTCACGACTTATATTGCAGATAACAATCGCTATTACATGCATAAAACCGATGCGTATTACATCGAAAAAGCCGATGCTGCTTTGTTCAGCCCCAATGTGTTAAAAACCTGGAAAGTGGTGCAATAATGCCCGTACGATTTCGTCATTTGTTGCTGGTGACTTGTATGACACTTTGTGTTTCTGCCTGCGCTTTGATCCCCTTTGATGCTGAGGACACAGGCGCAGACGAGTTGATCCGCAGCAGTTATAAAGCAGCGGATGTCCTGAGCATGGCCGCCACTGAACGGTGGAAACAACCTATTCGCAAAGATAGCCCGGTTCTTGTCGCCACATTGGTGAATATTGATTCGCTGGAAGCTTCTTCGCGCTTGGGCCGCCTGATTTCGGAACAATTGCAGGCCCGGTTTTCCCAGTTGGGATATTCGGTGATTGAGGTCAAGTTGCGCGGCAATCTGTTTGTCAAACAGGATGCAGGCGAGTTATTGCTTTCGCGTGAACTGAAAGATATCAGTACGACCCATCACGCCAGGGTCGTTGTGGTAGGTACTTATGCCGCTGCCAGGGACAAGGTATTTGTTAACCTGAAAATGGTGGGTGACGATAATGTGGTCATTGGCTCCCACGATTATGCATTGGCGCAGGATAATAATGTACGCGCGTTACTGATGAACCGGTAATGCTACCCGGCCAACGGCACAGCGTGTGCCGGTAGCGGGTTAATGCGCTGCTTCCCAGTTATTGCCGGTGCCGACTTCGGCCAGCAGTGGTACATCCAGTTTGGCAACTGATTGCATCAGCACAGGTAATTGCTGTTGTACCAGCGCCAGTTCGGCATCAGGCACTTCCAGCACCAGTTCATCATGCACCTGCATAATCAGTTTGGTTTGCAGTTTTGCCGTGGTCAGCCATTGGTCTACCGCAATCATCGCCAGTTTGATCAGGTCGGCAGCCGTGCCCTGCATGGGCGCATTGATGGCGGCCCGTTCGGCACCGGCGCGGCGGTTGCCGTTGGCGCTGTTGATTTCCGGCACCCATAAGCGGCGGCCAAAAATGGTCTCGACATAACCCTGCTGTTTGGCCAGTTCGCGCGTTTCGCTCATGTAGCGACGCACGCCAGGGTAGCGCGCAAAGTAGCGCTCGATATAGTTCTGCGCGGCACTACGTTCAATATTCAGGTTCTGGGCCAGCCCGAAAGCACTCATGCCGTAAATCAGGCCGAAGTTGATCACCTTGGCATAACGACGCTGTTCATTATCGACAGAGGCTTTCTCTACGCCGAATATTTCTGCTGCCGTGGCACGGTGAATATCTTCGTTATTGGCAAATGCGCTCAGCATGCCGGCATCCTGCGAAAGGTGCGCCATGATGCGTAATTCAATCTGAGAATAGTCGGCCGAGACAATATGGCTGCCGGCAGGTGCGACAAACGCTTCACGGATGCGGCGACCTTCTGCCGTGCGCACCGGAATATTCTGCAGGTTAGGGTCGCTGCTTGCCAGCCGCCCGGTAATCGCCACTGCCTGGTTGTAACTGGTATGCACGCGCCCGGTTTGTGGGTTAATCATTTTTGGCAGTTTGTCGGTATAGGTCGACTTCAGTTTGGCCAGGCCGCGGTACTCCAGCAGCACCTTGGGCAAGGGATAATCCAGCGCCAGTTCCTGCAACACGTCTTCGTCGGTGGAAGGCACACCGGAAGGTGTTTTCTTCAGCGGTTTGATGCCCAGCTTGCCAAACAGGATTTCCTGCAACTGTTTGGGGCTACCCAGGTTGAAGGGTTGGCCGGCCAGTTCGAATGCCTGTTTTTCCAGTGCCATCAGGCGCAGGCCAATTTCGTTGCTCTGGCGGCTCAGCATGTGGCTATCGATCAATACGCCATGTCGCTCCATGCGCTGCAATACCTGCATGCTGGGCATTTCAATTTGCTGATAGATAAAGGTCAGTTTTGAGGATGTTTCCACTTGTGGGTAGAGTGCCCGATGTAACTGCAAGGTGATGTCGGCATCTTCAGCCGCATATTCGCTGGCTTGTTCCACAGTCACCTGGCTGAACCCCACTTGCTTGGCGCCTTTGCCTGCCACGGTTTCGTAGCTGATGGGTTCAATGCCGAGATGGCGCGCACTCAACTCATCCATGCCATGGCCTTTGTGGCTTTCAAACACATAGGATTCGAGCAAGGTGTCATGTGCGATGCCTTGCAGCTGTATGCCGTGATTGGCCAGCACATGCATATCGTATTTGAGGTTTTGCCCGACTTTTTTGATGGCCGGGTTTTCCAGGATGGGTTTGAGTTTATCCAGCGTCGCATGCAACGGCAATTGTGCTGGTGCATCAAAGTAATCATGCATTAACGGAATATAGGCGGCTTCACCAGGCGTCACGCTGAATGACACGCCAACGATTTTTGCCTGCAGTGGGTCTAGGGAGGTGGTCTCGGTATCGAAACACACCAGTTCTGCTTGCTGTAGTTTATCCAGCCAGTGATCCAGTTCCGCTTCCGTGAAAATCGCCTGGTACTGGCGGCGAGTGTCTGGCGTATAGTCTGTTTTTTGACTGGCTGCTATTGAATCCGCTGGAGCAACGGTTTCGTTAGCTGTTGGCAAGGCACCCTCCGGCAGTTTATCCAGTTCGCGCTTCCAGGTGCGGAACTCGAAATGATCGAACAGTGCCAGCAGTTTTTCCTTGTCAGGTGCCTGCTGGATCAAGTTATCAAAATGCTCGCAGCATCCGATATCGCAGCGGATGGTAATCAGCTCGCGCGCTGTCGGTAGCCAGGGCAAAGCCTTGCGCAGATTGTCACCGACCACCCCTTTGATATTGTCGACATTGGCGATAATGTTATCCAGTGAGCCGTATTCCTTCAGCCATTTCACCGCTGTTTTTGGGCCGACCTTTTCCACGCCGGGCACATTGTCCGAGGTGTCACCAACCAGGATCAGGTAATCAATGATTTTATCGGGTGGGATGCCGAACTTGTTTTCCACGCCGGCAATGTCCAGCACGTCATCGGTTTTGCGGAAGGCGTCGCGCATGGTATTGACCACAGTGATATGTGCATTGACCAGTTGCGTGATGTCCTTGTCGCCAGTGGAAATAATGGTTCTGATACCTTCTTTTTCCGCCTGTTTGGCCAATGCGCCGATCACATCATCCGCTTCCACGCCTTCTTCAATAATCAGCGGCCAGCCCATGGCACGTATGGTTTCGTACAGCGGCTCAATCTGCACGCGCAGATCGTCCGGCATGCTGACGCGGTTGGCCTTGTATTCCGGATACAGGTCATCGCGAAAGGTTTTGCCTTTGGCGTCAAACACACAGGCGCTGTAATCAGAGGGGTAGTCTTTGTGCAAACGGCGCAGCATGTTCAGTACGCCCTGGATCGCACCTACCGGTTCGTTGGCCGAGTTGCGCAGGTCGGGCATGGCGTGAAACGCACGATAGAGATAACTGGAGCCGTCTACCAGAAGCAGGGTTTTCATTGTTCAATTCTCTGGGGTTAATTCAAAAGGGTTAATTCAAAAGGGTTAATTCAAAAAGCCGGTTCAATGGCGTATTTTACGCATTTCAAAGCGAGTTCATGTACACTAATTTGGTTTGTGTTCCGAAGGACTGTTGTATGACCAGCCAAAAACTGCCCACCATGATAGAGCCGGAGTTACTGAATGGGGATGATACCAATCAGGAAGCCTGGCGCGCGTTTGAGATTATGGCCGAGTTTGTCGGCGCGACAGAAAACCTGAAAGCCGTGATGCCGGCAGTGTCCATTTTTGGCAGTGCCCGTACCAAACCTGACCATCGCTATTACCAGCTCACCGAAGAAATTGCGCGCCTGCTGTCTGATTCCGGGTTCAGTGTATTGTCCGGCGGCGGCCCCGGCATTATGGAAGCGGCGAATAAAGGCGCGTTTCCCGGCCGTGGCGCGAGCGTGGGCCTGAATATCAAGCTACCCTTCGAGCAACATGGCAATGCTTACCAGGATATCGGCATCAGCTTTAAATATTTCTTCATGCGCAAAGTCATGTTCGTCAAGTATGCCAGTGCCTTTGTGGTGATGCCGGGCGGGTTTGGTACGCTGGATGAGCTGATGGAAGCGATTACGCTGGTACAAACCGGCAAGACCCGCAAACTGCCTATTATTTTAGTCGGACATCAGTACTGGAGCGGCCTGGTGGACTGGTTGCGCGATACGCTGGTGGCGGACGGCATGGCGGCACCGGCAGATCTTGAGCTGATCCAGATCATTGATGAACCGCAGAAAATTGTCGATGCCATCTTCAAGCATTATGAAACCACCGGTTTTGAGCTGACCCCCACAGAACGCAAAATGCAGCTTTACCTGTAATTTATTTCACATGCACATTTAGGGTTTTTGCTAGAATAGCAATCACTGATTAAGGAGTCTTCTATGCGTGATGTTTCCCGTTTATTGCTTGCTGCAATTTGTGCAGCCGGTATAGTGATACCGGTGTGGGCAGCAGCCCCGGGTAATGCCGAACTGCTGGAAGAAGTGCCTTCACCGCCAAAGATCATTGAAGGCCAGCCCATTGATCAGCCCACCATTACCAAGCGTAAAGATGGCGAAAACGACATTGAAGAATACAGCATCAATGGCAATGTCTATATGGTCAAGGTCATTCCACCCAGTGGCAAGCCGTATTATTTACACCGTGAAGACCGTGATGGCGAGTGGGTGAATGATGGCCCGACCCGTCCGCTGTCTGTTCCCCAATGGACATTGTTCCGATTCTAATCTTTGTGGCCTGCCCGTGATGGCGGGCCTGTAAATCTCATGTCTGTTTTTACCACCCTGAGTTTGGAAGAAGTGCGCCAGTGGCTGGCGCCTTTTCATATCGGTGAACTGCAAGCCCTGCGCGGCATTGCCGCTGGCATCACCAATACCAATTATTTTGTTGAAACCAGTGAAGCACGCTTTGTGCTGACCGTGTTTGAAAAAAATGACTTTGATGACCTGCCTTATTTTGTACATTTGATGACGCACCTGTCGCGGCACGGTGTGTTGTGCCCGCGACCTGTTACTGACAGCAATGGCGTGGCGTTGCATCGTATCCATGGCAAACCGGCCCTGATGGTCAGTTGCCTGAAAGGCAGTGATGTCAGTGACCCTAACCTGGTGCAGATTGAAGCGGTCGCCCTGACCCTGGCACGTATGCATTTTGCCGGCCTGGATTTCCATGAGCAGTCCCACAACCAGCGCGGGCAGGGCTGGCGTGTCATGACTGCGCAACAAGTCATGCCTAAACTGGCAGCCGCGCAGCAAACTTTATTGCAGGAAGAGCTGGAATTCCAGCATGGACTGGATTTATCCAGCCTGCCGCATGGTGTCATCCATGGCGACCTGTTCCGCGACAATGTGCTGTTCGATGGCGACCAGCTGGGCGGTTTTATTGATTTTTATTATGCCTGCCATGATGTGCTGGCGTATGACGTCGCGATTGCCGTCAACGAATGGTGCGTAGATGCGAGTGGGGCGTTTGTGGATGAAAAGCTGGCGGTATTCATGAACGCCTACCAGTCCGTACGCGCCTTCACGCCTGCCGAGAAAACCCACTGGCCGGCCTTGTTGCGGCGGGCTGCCTTGCGCTTCTGGTTATCCCGCCTGTATGATTTTTACTACCCGGTGGCGGGCGAACTGACGCATGCCAAGGATCCGGCACATTTTGAAAACATATTGCTTAACCGCAAGGCGTTAATTTAAAAAAGATTAAAAGGGAGACACATGACAGAAATTGGAACCCAACGGGGCTTGCGCTGGGTGCGTGAAAGTGTAGGCTTGTTTAAAACACAACCCCACATCTGGATGCTGTGGTCGCTGGCCTATATCGTGATTTTCATGGTACTGCCGTCCCTGCCTATGCTGGGCTTCCTGGGCCTGCTTTCTGTCGTCATCTGGCCGGCCTGCATGGCTTTTGTTGTCATGCTGTACCGCCAGGTGGATTTACAGGGTGAGATGGTTCCGCGTCAGGTCTGGCAGCAATTGCAGGCGCACTTCAGAACCCTGGTGTTGCTCGGATTGAGTTGCCTGATTTATGCCGTGCTGGCGACCTACCTTTTAGGCAGTGACCTGGCTGCGCTGGTGGCCCACGCCCCTAGCAAGGCGGGCATGACCGAATCGCAAATGACCCTGTTCCTGGAAAATACCCTGTCATTCATTGTCAAAGTGCTGTTGCTGTTATTGCCTTTGTTTATTGCCACCTGGTTCTCGCCGATGCTGATTGCCCTGAATGGCTACCCTTTGTCCAAAGCCATCAAATCAAGTATTGCCGGCATGCTGCAATACACCATGCCCATGGGCGTTTCCTGGCTGGTGATGACAGTCGGTATGCTGGTAGTGATGCTGGGCCTGGGATTGATAATCGGTATCCTGGGCGCACTGATTCCCATGCTGGCACAATTGCTGATGCCGCTGCTGGTATTCGCCGCCCTGCTGGTGATCAATGCTCTGATGTTTGCGTTCCAGTACATCAGTTACAAGGATGTATTCAGGGCTGCGCCCGTGATTCACTAACATGCCGTGAGCAATAAAAAACGCCTGTTGAGACAGGCGTTTTTTATTGCAGGACTGCATTCATCCAGCGAGAAATTACAGTTTTTCCAGCTTGGCGTATTCCAGCATCAGCGTTTTCAGGCCAGTACTGCCAAAATTTACTTTCACTGCCAGGTCGCTGGCATTGCCTTCATAGCTGACCACCACGCCTTCGCCAAATTTGTTATGGCGCACGCCTTGGCCGATTTTGAATGGGTAGCCGGATTGTGCGCTGGGGGCGGGGGTGTATTGACCGCCTGTGGCATAGGATTTGCTGACCGGTTTGCTGTTCAGGCGTTTGGTCAGTTCTGCCGGGATCTCATCCACAAAGCGCGAAGCAATGCCGTAACGCACCTGGCCATGCAGCATGCGGCTTTGCGCGTAACTTAAATACAAGCGCTGGCGTGCACGCGTCACGGCCACGTACATCAGGCGTCGCTCTTCTTCCAGTCCGCCATTTTCATAGGCGGCCTGTTCATGCGGAAATAAGCCTTCCTCTACCCCGCTGATAAACACACTGTGAAATTCCAGCCCTTTGGCGGCATGCACGGTCATCAGTTGCAGCGCTTCATGGCCGACATCGGCCTGGTGGTCGCCGGCTTCCAGGCTGGCGTGATTGAGGAACTGTGTCAGCAGGTCGGCATCTTCTTCCATGTTATGGTGATTGCCCAAATCCTGCTTGCTGAAAGCCACCGTAGCCGTCACCAGTTCCTGCAGGTTTTCAATACGGTCTTCGCCTTCCTTGTCGTTCTGGTAATGCGTCATCAAGCCACTCAGGTTGATGACCATTTCTGCCATTTCGCCCAGCGCAATGCCGTAGGCCTGGTCCACCATCTGGCGCACCAGTGCGACAAAACCCTCCAGGCCTTTGCTGCCTAGCTTGCCTTCACCGACTTTGTTGGTGGCGGCCTGCCACAAACTGCATTCGTTCTGGCGCGCGGCTTCCTGCAACTGTTCCAGGCCGCGCGCACCAATGCCACGCGGTGGGAAGTTGATAATGCGCAACAGGGCAGTATCGTCGTTGGCATTGGCGATCAGGCGCATATAGGCCAGCGCATGTTTCACTTCGGCGCGTTCAAAAAAACGCAAGCCGCCATAGACGCGGTACGGGATGCCGGCAGAAAATAGTGAGTGTTCCAGGATGCGTGATTGTGCATTGCTGCGGTAGAGCAGGGCAATGTCGCCGAGTGGCACGCCTTCGTTTTGCAGCATATTCACTTCATCGACAATAAACTGTGCTTCATCGGTGTCGTTATAGGCTTCATAAATGCGGATGGGTTCGCCTTTACCTGCCGACGTCCACAGGTTCTTGCCCAGGCGGTTATTATTGTTGGCAATAATGGCATTGGCCGCATCCAGGATATTGCTGTGCGAGCGGTAGTTTTCTTCCAGTTTGACGATATTCTCGACCTGGAAATCACGCTGGAAATCAGCCATATTGCCAACCCGTGCACCGCGGAAAGCGTAAATACTCTGGTCATCATCGCCGACCGCAAAAATACTGTTGTGGGCGCCACCCAGCAGTTTGAGCCATAAATATTGCAGGCGGTTGGTATCCTGGAACTCATCCACCAGAATGTACTGGAAGCGCTGCTGGTAATGCGCACGAATATGCGGTTCGCGTTGCAGCAATTCATAACAGCGTAACAACAGTTCGGCAAAGTCAGTCACGCCTTCGCGGTTGCATTGCTGGTCGTAGGCGGCATAGATTTCACGCAGTTTCTGGCTGTGGCCGTCATAGGCTTCTACGGCATCAGCGCGCAAACCTTCCTCCTTGCAGCCGTTGATATAGCCCATGGCCTGCTTGGGTGGATATTTTTCGTCATCCACATTCATGGCTTTCATCACGCGCTTGATGGCAGACAACTGGTCGGCAGTATCCAGGATCTGGAAAGTGCTTGGCAGGCCTGATTCACGGTAATGCGCCCGTAACATGCGATTGCATAAACCGTGGAAAGTCCCGGCCCACATGCCGCGCGTATTGATGGGTAGCATGCTGGTCAGGCGCGTCAGCATTTCCTTGGCAGCCTTGTTGGTGAAAGTCACTGCCATAATGCCCATGGGTGAGGTCTGGCCGGTCTGGATCAGCCAGGCAATGCGGGTGGTCAGTACGCGGGTTTTGCCGCTACCGGCACCCGCCAGAATCAGGGCGGAGACATGCGGCAGGGTAACCGCTTGCAGTTGTTTATCGTTAAGGTCGTGGAGGAGGTTGGTTTCAGATTGCATCCGATTATTATCGCATGATGTGATGGGTAATTTAACGGATTGTTTAGCCGTTGCTTGGGTGGCGTTCAGATGCAGACCGAATTGTGGTTTAGGTAGGATTGTTGGATAGGGGTGTTCTTTATTGTTGCGTTCTTTTTCGCCTCGGGGCGAGTCACTTTCTGGTGCTTGCTCCCCAGAAAGTAATCAAAGAAGAGGGCACCCACCATTATGGCCTGCAGCTGCCTTGCGTTGCTCAGTTTAGGACTTTCGTCCGATGCTTTGCGGGACTTGGGCATAAGCATCACGAAACTCATCCTGGCGGCCTGCCTACCCTGCAGGCCACCGCGGGATTCGGACAGTCGCTCCCTCTCCCCATATTTTGTCTCCGCTACTCAGCGTGATGGAGGGAGACTTGTCTCATCTGACTAGCAATGTCGGAACTTGAACGGCCCCAATAAAAACCACGAATGGTCGCCTAAAGGCGAAATAAAACGTTACTCTAAATCACCCAATTGCCTGTAGTCGTAAACACAAGCAGAAATGGAGTCACTAGTAATTTCGTGACAATAATAAATTAACCGGAACTTTTCAAAACAGTGTCTACTCATACCAGCACGATGATGATGAATCATCTTTCCGCTTCTTTCCTCCCTGAGCGGAAGCCTTTACGATGAGGCCTGTTGCCCCGATTTACCCCTTAATCGGGGCTTTTTTTATTCATTTCAAATACCGCCTGTAAAACCTACCTGCCGCCAGGCTTCATACAACAGAATTGCAGCTGAGTTTGACAGGTTCAAACTGCGGCTATGCGGCAGCATCGGCAGCCTGACGCGATGCTCGGGTGTGAACTGGGCGCGAATTTCTTCCGGCAAGCCGCGCGATTCTGGGCCAAACACAAACACATCTTCGTCCTGGAACTGTAAATCGCTATGCCTCGTACTGCCTTTGGTGGTAAGTGCGAACATGCGTTTTCCTTGGAGTGCCTGCTGGCATTCCAGCCAGTTTTCGTAGACTTTCAGCTCGGCATATTCGTGGTAATCCAGCCCGGCGCGTTTGAGGTGTTTGTCCGATAATTCAAACCCCAGTGGTTTGACCAGGTGCAGTTTTGCGCCAGCATTGGCACATAACCGGATGATATTGCCCGTATTGGGCGGGATTTCAGGCTCAAAAAGCACAATATGAAACATTTTTTGCAGCTTGTTTGTAAACGTAGGTTTAGACAGTTGATGATATGATAGACGAGAAAAGTCACTATCGATAAATAATTACAACGCCATGGCACGTCCCGAGAAAATCAGATTAGGTGAAATTCTGGTCAGGCAGAATTTCATGACTCAAGCGGAGCTGGATCAAGCGCTGGAAGAACAGCGCAAGACTGGCCGTCGGCTGGGACGTGTGATTGCCGACAAGGGTTTTGCCAGCGAACGGCAGATTGCCGAAGCGGTTGCGCATCAACTGAATATCCCTTTCCTTGATCTCGGCCAGTACGAGCTGGACGTGAAGCAGGTGCAGAAGCTGCCGGAAGTGCAGTCCCGGCGTTTCCGCGCCATTCTGATCGAAGAGCGGGTCAACAGTTACCTGGTGGCTATGGTGGACCCTTCCGATGTCTATGCCTATGACGAGTTAATCCGCCTGCTCAAGCGCGATATTGAAATTGTCGTGGTGCAGGAAAGCCTGCTGATGCAGACCATAGACCGTTCATACCGGCTGACCGAGGAAATCTCTTCGCTGGCACTGGAGTTGCAGGAAGACCTCGCTGCCAGCAATGTCGATCTCGCCAGCCTGATGGGCGTGGATCTGGGCATTGATGATGCGCCTGTGGTCAAGCTGCTGCAAACCATTTTTGAGGATGCCGTGCAGGTGCGCGCATCTGATGTGCACATCGAACCGCAGGAAAACAAGCTGCTGATCCGTTTCCGGATTGATGGCGTGATGCATTTCCAGACGCAGGCGGATATTAAAATCGTGTCCGCCCTGATCATGCGCCTGAAAATCATGGCCGGCCTGGATATTTCCGAAAAGCGTCTGCCACAGGATGGCCGCTTTGGTTTTACCGTCAAAGGCAAGGCGGTGGATATGCGTATTTCCACCATGCCCACGCAGTATGGCGAAACCGTGGTCATGCGGTTGCTGATCCAGAATACGGCGCATTTCCAGCTGGATAAACTGGGCATGCCGCCCGATCTGCTGGAGCGTTTCCGCAAAATGATTGCGCGTCCCAGCGGCATGGTGCTGGTCACCGGCCCGACCGGGAGCGGTAAAACGACCACGCTGTATTCCGCACTGAGTGAACTGAATACCCCGGAAACCAAGGTGATTACCGTGGAAGATCCGGTGGAATACCGTTTGCCCGGCATTATCCAGACCCAGGTCAATGAAAAAATCGAGCTGGACTTCCCCAAACTGTTGCGTGCCATTTTGCGCCAGGACCCGGATATTGTGCTGGTAGGCGAGATGCGTGATGAGGAAACTGCCCAGACCGGCCTACGTGCTTCCATGACCGGTCACCTGGTGCTTTCCACGCTACATACTAATGACGCCTCTACCGCCCCTGTGCGCCTGATTGATATGGGTGTACCGCGTTTTATGGTGGCGATGTCCTTATTGGGCGTGATGGCACAACGCCTGGTGCGCCTGATCTGCCCGCATTGTGCAGTTGAGCACACGCCTGCCGAAACCGAATCTACCTGGTTGCGCCAGGTACTTCGCGGCGCAGAAGTGCCGGCTACATTCCGGCACGGCAAAGGTTGCCAGCATTGTAACCGTACCGGTTACCTCGGGCGCGTGGGCTTGTATGAATTCCTTGAAATGACAGACGACCTGGCCATGGCAGCCAACCTGCCGGATACCAATATCTTTATCCAGAAGGCGCGTGAGCGGCTCAGAGGGAAAACCTTGCGTGACCAATCCCTGCAACTGGCCTTGCAGGGCAAAACCACGCTGGAGGAAATCATGCGTGTGGATAACCAGTTCGAAGAATAGCGCCCATGCCGATATTTGAATACAAAGGTCGCAGTGAAGAGGGCTTGATGGTTTCCGGTACGCAGGAGGCAACAGACCTGGACGCGTTGGGGACTGCGCTTATGCTGTCCAAAATCACGCCGATAGAAATCAAGCAACAGGCGGCGGCCGCTGCTGCTTTCAAGTTGTTTGAAGAAAAGGTCACCAGTCTGGACGTGATGCTGTTCAGCCGCCAGCTTTACACCTTGCTCAAGGCCGGTATCCCGATTATGCGTGCCCTCAGTGGCATCCAGAGTTCTGTCGGCAACAAACAGCTGGCCCGTGTCGTGGGTCAATTGCGTGCCAGCCTGGATGCCGGGCGTGAATTGTCCGCCGCCATGGCAGAACATCCGAAAGTGTTTGATAACTTTTATATCAGCATGATCCGTGTCGGGGAAACCACCGGCAACCTCGATAATATTTTCCTGCGCCTGGCCGAGCATATCGAGTTTGAGCGCTTTATGCGCGGGCAAATCAAATCAGCATTGCGTTATCCTCTCTTTGTGATGACGGCAATGGCAATCGCGATCGTGGTGATTAATATCATGGTGATCCCGCAATTTGAAAAAGTGTTTGCCAGCATGCACGCAGACCTGCCGCTGATCACCAAAATACTGATTGCCTTTTCCAGCTTTATGCGCAATTACTGGTTTGTACTGATTGCCATGATTGCCGGTGCTGTCTGGACGTTTAAATCTTATATCAGCACCGTAGCCGGTCGCTCACAGTGGGATCGTTTCAAAATGCGCATCCCGATTGCCGGGAAAATTATTTTCAAAGGCACCATGGCCAGGTTCGCGCGCAGTTTCGCACTCTCTACGCGTAGTGGCTTGCCGATTCTGTCAGCCTTGCGTCTGGTCGCGCAAACGGTGGAAAATGATTATATTTCTGCCAAAATCCTCAGTATGTCTTCCGGCATTGAGCGTGGTGAGACCATTTTAAGAACTGCCACCCAAACTGGCGTGTTTAACTCATTGGTATTGCAGATGATCGCCGTCGGCGAAGAGTCTGGCTCGCTGGATGAGTTAATGCAGGAAATCGCCGATATGTACCAGGCAGATGTTGAATATGACGTGAAAACCTTGGGCGCACAGATCGAACCGATTATGATTATGTTTTTAGGGGCATTGGTACTGGTGCTGGCATTGGGCGTGTTCCTGCCGATCTGGGATATGAGCTCTGTGATGCTTAAGGGTGGTTAGCGGTAAATGTGGTGAAAGTAGCAACAATAAGCGTGCTCAGGTTTACCAAACTTGACAAACGTGGACCAAAAGTGTCTGGCACAATTTTTGCTGGAACGGGATGAACGCAGTTTGAACCTGCCACTGTGATGATAAAAGCAGGGAATTTTGATTAGGAGTCTTGGGAATGAAAAAACAGGCTGGCTTTACATTGGTTGAATTGGTAGTGGTAATTGCCGTATTGGGGATTTTGGCAGCGACGGCATTGCCGAGATTTGTGAATGTACAGAGTAATGCGCGTGTTGCCAGTATGAACGGATTGGCGGCTTCAGTACGTTCTGCCGCCAGTATGGCGCGTGCGGCCTGGGTCGCGGCAGGTAGCACCAGTACAAAAGTAAAAATGGATAATGTTGACATTGATGTGAATGATACTGGAAATCAGCCTGGCTATCCCAAGGCAACTGCAACGGGGATTGAGGCATCTTTGCAATCGTTGGATACTACCAATTTTATAGTGTCTCACGCTGGCACTACCTCCACGTTTAAGTCGAAGAATGCGGCCGCTCCTGATAGTTGCAGTTTTACTTATGATGAGGGCACCGGTGTTGTGACTACCACTGGCTTGACTGCCGATAACTGCAAGTAATCACGGGTTTGCGCTCACATGAGGCTGCATAAAGGCTTCACTCTGGTTGAGCTTGTCGTAGTGATTGCCTTGATCAGCATTATGGCGGCAGTTGCCACCCCAAGATTCGCAAGTGGCGATATTTTCGAAACCCGCGGTGACGCGGGTTTACTTTCATCCACATTGCGCTATGCACAAAAAACAGCCATTGCGCAACGGCGCGATGTGTTTGCGGTGCGTAATGCTGGGGCTAGCCCGAATACCGTGAGTCTGTGTTTCGACGCTGGGTGTAATCAGGCTGTGATCAATCCTGAAACAGGGGCAGCGTATGTGTTCACTTTTTCAAAAAGTGTCACGGTAGAGGCGAGCAACGATGGCCTGGGGTTTGACGCGCTGGGTCGTGCTGTGCCGAATGAATTCGCGAGTTATACGGTAACCAATGCAAAAAATTCTTCCCAATCCATCGTCGTCAGGGTTGAGCCAGATACCGGCTACGTACACTGACGCTGCCATTTCTGGCACATGGCATGATAACGATGAATCACTCCAACAATAAACAATCCATCTCCATCAACAGAAAACATCACCAGGGATTCTCGCTGGTGGAGTTGGTGGTATTTATCGTGATTGTGACCACGGCTATTGCCGGTGTGGTGGGTGCGCTGGCGTGGATGAGTAGCCACTCCGCAGACCCGCTGGCGCGTAAGCAGGCCATTGCCATTGCCGAATCGCTGATGCAGGAAATCCAGCAGATGCCGTTCACCTTATGCGATCCTGATGACCCAAATGCTTCCACGGCTACCAGTGCCGGAAACTGTACCGTTTCCCAAAGTGCCAACCTCAACGGCCCCACGCCTGCCAGCGAAAGCCGCTATAGCGCCAGTGACCCGTTTGATAATGTGGCCGATTATGGCGGCTTTACCATGCCGGGCGGCGGCTGCCCGAGTATTTGCCGTATTGGCAATAATGCGGCTATTCCCGGCCTGGATGCTTATGCGGCATCTGTGGCAATTACGCAGGCAGGGGGTACTGCGCCGTTTACTGGCATGTCGACTGATGCCGTATTGAAGATTGTGGTCACGGTCACCGGCCCAGCCAATACGACTATCCGGTTAACCGGTTTCAGGGTACGGTATGCGCCGAGAATCTAAACCTGTTGCCACTTCAAGCGCCGGGTTTACCCTGATTGAGCTGGTGGTCGTGATTGTGATCACGGCCATTATTGGCGGCATTTCTTCTACGTTTATCCATCATTCCGTGATGGCCTACGTGAATTCGGAAGCCTATTACGAACTGGCCGACCGTGCCGACGTAGCCTTGCGGCGCATGTCGCGCGATATCCGCAATGCCTTGCCCAACAGTGTGTATGTCTCTGACGATGGCGGCTATGTCGAGTTTGTACCGATTAAGGCAGGCGGGCGCTATAAGCAGGATGATTTCGGGCAACCCGCTAATACATTAAGTGTACTGAGCGAATCGGTCACGGTCACCGCTGGGGATCAATTGGCGATTTACAACCTCGGCATAGAGGGGGCAGATGCCTACAATGGCGATACGATACGGCCATTGACCAGTACTGGCAGCAATTTGACCCAGTTGCAATTTAGTGGCGCGGCCTTTTCACTCCCTTCGCCTGCCAGCCGCTTTTATGTTGTGAACGGTGCAGTGGCTTATGTCTGCGACCTGGCTAACCGGCGCTTGTTAATGGTGAGCAATATCGGTATTTCTTCGGCACACCTCGCCAGCTTTAACGCCGCAAATGCCAATGTGGTGGCCGATGATGTGACCGGCTGCAATTTTACCTACACCCAGGGCGTGATGCAGCACTCTGGGGTACTCACCGCCCAGCTTGAACTCTCAAAAAGTGGTGGGGTGGCGCGATTATTGAACCTGATTAATGTGGTGAATTCGCCATGAAAATCATGGTTTATCGGATAAAAGGTTTTATGTTGCCTATGGCAATATTCCTGCTGGTGATATTGTCCGCACTGGTGGGTTATGCCATGCGCCTGGCATTGCTGGCACATATGGGCACGATCCAGGATGTGCAGGGCGCACAGGCTTACCTGGCTGCGCGCGCCGGGGTGGAATGGGCAGCTTACCAAGTGTTAACGCCTGCCAATATGCAGGCCTGTCCGGCAGCGCCAGCGCCATTTACCATCAATGGTTTCAATATCGCGCTGACGTGCAATCGGACCATGACGCAAGATCAGGGAAACACCCAGGATATCGGCATTTACACCATTACCTCAACCGCTTCGGTCGGTGTGGCGGGCGCGCAGGATTACATAGAGAGAAAGATGACAGTGACGCTAAGCCGGTGCATTTATAATGACCCCGCCGGTGAAGAGTGTAACTAGCAAGGAATGCGTAGTGTACGGATTCATTAGAAAATTATTGTCGGTAGGAATGCTGGGGATACTGTATTCAAGCCCCCTTCTTGCCGATATTGTGCAGTTGAACTCGGGAGGGGGTTCCAGCGTTACCAATGGTTTGCGTATTTACATTGAAGATACGACGCAAATCCAGGTACGCCGTTTGAATAATACCGGCCAGCTTTATAGTCCGACTGCCGTTCCAAGTAATACCCTGCTTGATAACGGTATCTATTTGCGTGCAAATGGTGGCATATATGGTCCAGATCATTTTGGGTTTCCAAGCAATCTGACACCAACTACTTACAGCAATCGCACTGTTTCTACCGTTGTGCCGGCGACACCTTCACAAGGCGTTGTACAGTCTACTACTTCGGCTTTTCGCGTAGGTAGTTCGGGCCCGCAGGTGAGTGTGGTCTGGAAGTATATTTATCCCCTGGATTATGTGACCGCAGAGGTTACGCTGGTAATTCCGTCTGGTTATGCGGTGAGTGCCAATAACCCTGTTCGCTACTATCATGCTGTTGATACCTATCTGGGAGGTAGTGATAACGGTTGTGGTGTGCGTTATATTGATACGAATGGCAAGCAGGTCGTGGGGACATACCCTTTGTCTTCCGGGAGTTGCCCTTCGAGTAGCTCCTTGCCTGCCAACCTGGATGTCATTGAGTCTTTCAGGGAGCGCACTGGCACGTTTAATCATTATTGTGTCGGCTTGTGGTCTTCATTCTGGAGCAACTCAACCGGTAATGCCTGCGCCATTGCCAAGAGCACCAGTCTTAGTGACAGTATTAGCACCACTTATATTGATACCGGGGCTGCCATTGAATATGATTTTACGGCACCAGGGACTTATATCTTCAGTTATGATTTTGTGGTCGGTTCCACTTTTGTCCCTAACTATGACCACATTGAAATTCGCCACCCCGGCACTGCAACGTTGTGTCCGGTGGATATGCAGGTGCTGGCGTGTACCTCCTCTACGGTGCCTTGCCCGGACGATAGCATGATCAGCACCGGTTCGTTGACCGGTAATCTGGCCTTGTCGCCTGGAACCTCTACGGTGACGGTTTCACCAGGGGGATTTGAAGTGGGCGGATCTGCCGGCCCTATCGCAACGGCTACATTGCAGGCGAGTACCGGTGCCACGTATACCCTTGGTGCCACCAGCTTAAGCAAGGCACCTTTGAATGGCGTGAAGTGCTGGAATACCGCGACCAACTCACAAAACTGCAGTTTTACCTTTAGCAATACACCTTGCCTGACTACGTTTGAGTGCCTGGAAAGCGGGGTAGGTTATACAAACCTGAGTACCAATGCCGGTGCACGTAATCCTATTTATACCAAACTCGCTGGCAAGGGCTTCAGTCTTGACGTATATGCACTGCTGACCGCAGGCATCAAGGCTACCGGCTATGTAGGCAATAATGTGACGGTCGAACTGGTGAATGATAATGGTGGTTGCGGGGCAACGACCGTGGCAAGTAAAACGGTGTCCTTTATTTCGACCGATGCCGGTAAAAAAACGGTTTCGTTCAGTGACTCCGATATTCCCAAAGCCTACCCTCGCCTGAGGTGCAAGGTAACCGATACCAGCCTGAATAAAAACGGTTGTTCAACGGATAACTTTTCCGTGCGTCCGACGGCATTTACTGTGACCTCGAACTCTGCGCAGACGACATTGAATGCATTTCAAACAGCGCCTGCCGCCACGCCTTCTGCCACCGTGACGCCGGTGTTCAGGACACGTACTGATAATTTCAATCTGACGGTATCTACCGGAGAATCCGGTTATAACGGCACGCCCATGATTAATAACAACCAGTTGCAGGCGCATCCGAATGCGCCTGCGGTGGGGACTGTGAGTGGCACTTTTGCTACGGCCACCTCAGGTGTGAGCGCTGGTGATAGTTTCCAGTATAGTGAAGTCGGGCATTTCAAATTCAAGCCGCAAGGCATTTATGATGACACGTTCACCTTTGTTGATAGTACGAATGGGGATTGTGATAACACCAATGCTTTCAATACTGACGGTGGCGGTGCTACGCCGAAAAAATATGGCTGCAAAATCGGTAACCTGAGCGAGAGTAATTATTTTGGCCGCTTTATTCCAGTGGCCTTCCGGGTCGTACCGGATACTGTGACCAAAGGCTGCGATACCTTTGTTTATTATGGACAGGACAGTGTCAGTACCTCCAAGCCCGGGCTGACAGCCAAGTTCAAGCTTCAGGCGCGCAATACCACTGATGACAATGACAACTCGCTGACAGCTGTGACCAAAAACTATACGGATGTTGCGGATCCGGCGCTTGATTATGCCAGGTTTGACCTCGCCAGCTGGCCGGATTTCCACTTTGCAGTTACGCCCGCGCTCGCTGGCGGGGCCGTATTTAGTGCCAGTGCCGTGACGCCAGCAGTCAGTGGTACCTGGAGCAATGGCGAGGCGGCAGTCGTGGCCGGTTACCGGATTTCCCGTCCGGCGGCGCAGATCGGCAACCAGACTATCAGTATTACTGCACAGCCGCAGGAAACGGATAGCGGCAAAACCATTACCTCCAACGCGAAAAATGTTGCTTCCGATGTGCAGTATCGCTATGGCCGGCTGGCGATTGTACCGGCCCATGGTTCGGAGCTGCTCCCATTGCCCGTGCAGATGGAGGCGCAGTACTGGGATGGCACATTGAATGCCTATAAACGGAATGTAGATGACAGCTGCACGGTAGTTCCATTGCAAACCATTGTCATGAAAAACTACAAAGGCAATTTAAATGCGTGTGAAACGGTACTCAGTGGCAATCCGGCGGTACACGCTGGCAAACTGGGTGTGCTGCTAAGCGCGCCTAAAATCGGGTCGGATGGCAAACCCAATACCGGCAGTGTCGACCTGGAAGTCAACCTGGGCACCGCCGTGGGAGGTGAAAAAACCTGCCTCAGCAGCAGCCAGTCGGATGCGGCCAGTGGTGATCTATCATGGCTGGGGGGAACGGATCCATTAGGACGGGCTTCGTTCGGCATCTACAAGGCCCCGGTCATTTACATGCGGGAAAACTTCTAAGTTCCCATAAAACCACCTAAATCAGGTGGTTTTATTATTTTGATCACTGGATTGAAGTGATCGCGCAGGCACTAAAGTTGCTATTAGTTAGCGAAAGTGTCCCGGGTGACATATTTTGTAATTACGCCACAAATATTAAAAGACTGGTGTACTGAAGCATCAATTGTCATGCCACACATCATTTTTGTGTAACAATGTTTTGCGATTAAACTTTAAAATACCATTGTTGTTCTTTGATTTTAAATAAAAAATTATTTTAGAGAGTAAATGAATGCCGCTGAGTTGGTTTAAACGACAAAAGAACAAGCAGCAAGTGGGGGTCAGCTTCACCGACATGCATGTCAGTACGGTCGCTTTGACGTCCGGCCCGGATGGCGCTAAACCCGTGGTTTCATTTGCCGCTGTTCAACAGGTGCCATTGCAGGCTTCGTCCACACTGCGGCATTTTGTGACAAAAAACGACCTGAAAACCGTGCCGTGCAATGTGGTGCTGAACGTTGATCAGTACAATGTGTTGCAGATTGACAAGCCCACCATGCCTGAATCCGAGATCAAGCAGGCATTGCGCTGGAAGGTGAAAGACTTGCTGGATTACTCGGTTGAGCAAGCCGTGGTAGATGGGATTAATGTGCCGGTAGATTCTGCCTATGCCAACCGCCAGCCGGCCATGTTGGCCATTTGTGCCAGAAAAGCAGTGGTGTCGCAGATTGGCAACCAGATTGTCGAAGCCGGTTTTAACCTGAAATCTATTGATGTGTATGCGCTGGTACAGCGCAATATCGCCCGGTTGCTGGAAGCGGAGGATCGTGCCCTGGTGATGCTGAGCATGCTGCCCAAAGGGTGCCTGTTGACTTTTACTGCCAAAGGCGAGTTGTACCATGCGCGCTTGATTGAGCTGGACCGGGATTTCCTCAACGATCGCGGTGAATTGTTCAAGAGCAATTTTGACAAGCTGGTGCTGGAATTACAGCGTTCATTGGACAGTTTCGACCGCCAGTTCCCTTACCTGAGCCTGAACCGCCTGCTGGTGGCACCCGTGGCGAACCGCGATTACCTGGTAAACGGATTGAGTACCAGCCTTTACGTGCCGGTAGAAGTCTTTAACCTGGAAGAGATTGTAGACTTGCCGGCAAACCAGGATTTCTCCAGCCTGGAAACACAAGCCATGCTGTTGCCAGCCCTGGGCGCTGCGTTGCGCCAGGAGGAAGCGGCATGAGCCAGCAGGTTAATTTATTTGAACCCGGGCTGGTCAAGTCCAAAGACTGGTTCACTTTATCATTTGTAGCCGGTGCGTATGCGCTGGCAGTGGCCGCAATGGTGTATTTTTATAGCGGCCTGACTGCAGAGAACGCGCAATTGCAGGCGCAACGCACCCAGGCGCTTGCGCAGTCTGCTGTCATGCAGAAAAAAGTAGATGAGTTTTCGCAACGGCTGGTGCCGGTGGATAACAGCAAGCTGGAAGCCGAATTGAAAAAGTTGAAAGCCAGGTTTGACATGCAGTCGCAGATCCTGGCGATTTTCCAGCAATCCATTTCCGAAAATGCCTGGCACTTGATTGATTACATGCGCGCGCTGGCCGGGCAGCAACAGCCAGGCTTATGGTTGACCGGCTTTAAAATCGAGCCAGCTATGCAGCATGTGTCCCTGTCAGGCCAGGCCTTGCAGACGGAAGATATTCCCTTGTACCTGGATTTGTTATCAGCGCAAAAAGTGTTCGAAGGCACGCAATTCTCCGGCTTGCAGTTCAAGCAGGTGGAGTTGCATAAACCACAGGCGCCGCCCGTGGCTGATGTGGCAGCAAGCGCTCCTCCCGCCACCATTGCGGCGGCAGCACCTGCTGCCGGGAAAGAGGCTGCTGAAATCACGTCCCCTGCAACGCCTGCGCCGGTTCCTGCGCCTGCAAGCGCGCCGACATCCACCTCTACGGTAGCGGATGATTTGAAAGTCTACGCTTTTGATGTCAAAGGCCGGGAAGCCAGCGATAAAAATAAACTGGGGAATACAGTCAGCTGGGATGATTTTGTACGTCAAACGGTGCAACAGCCCAAGGCGAAGTCACCATAACGGGCAAGGAAACAATAGAAAGCATAATGCTGATGCGATTTGAACAGTTACACATCCTGAACGGCAAATGGTTGGCGCTCTCGAAGCGGGAGCGCTGGATGATTTTCGGCGCTGGCCTGTTTGCCGTGGTCGGCTTGATGGATACTTTTTTGCTGGAACCGCAACGCGTACAGCTCGCCAATACGCAACAGGAAATCGTCAAGTTGCAGAACGATACCGCAGCGATGACCGAGCAAATGACAACGCTGGCCAGCCAGGCCGCTCCGCAACCGGCGACCAATGGGTTTCAGCGCGAGATTGATGAAGTAAACCAGAAAATCGCCAGCCAGGGTGCTGACCTGGTCAGCATTTCGGCTTATATGGTGCCACCGCAGGAAATGGTGTTATTGCTGAAAAAACTGTTGCAGCAACATAGTGATGTACAAGTGATGGAAATGCAGTCTTTACCTGTGGCTGATTTTATCGAGAAGCAAAGAAAACTGATTCAGGCGCAAACCGCACCAGCTCCAGCCGGAAATACAGACGCTGCAGCGACGGATGCCTGGCAGAACGTGCCGCATGTTTACCAGCATGCAGTCAAAGTCAAACTGAAAGGCAAATACTTCGCATTGATGGATTATGCACAGTCATTGAAAGCGATAGGCCAGCGTGTTGCCTGGGAAAACGCAGAGCTGAAAGCCGAATACCCGGACAGCGAGTTGACCGTTCAGGTGTATACCCTGAGTGGCGAAAATGCATGGTTGGGGATCTAGCATGCGCATATTGATGAAAGCCCTGTTGATAGGATGGCTGGCACAGGCCAATGTGTTTGCCGGGATGGTAGACCCAACCAAACCACCGGCCGCTGTGATGGAGTATTTACCCAATGCGCAAGCACAAGCGGAAAAACCGTGGGAGCTGAGCGCTATCCAGCAGAATGGCCAAGGCGGATTTGCCGTGGTGAACGGCCAGATGGTACAGGTCGGGGAGAGTTACAGCGGATTCAGGCTGGCCTCGATTAAGAACCAGCAAGCGGTATTTGTCAGCAAGGCAGGCGAAAAGAAAGTTGTTGGCCTGGGGTTATCCAGTTATCTCGTGGAGCCTAAGCCGCCAGTCAAGACAACGACAAAAACGAAAATGAAAACGGCCAGGCCTGCTGGCAAAGCAAAGAAATAAGGTAAGCAATACTTGCAGGCTGTGTGGTGTGCGGCCTCAAGATTAAAACAAATAGAGAGACTGTTATGAAAACTTTTGTGAATACGTTGGGTTGGATCATCATCAGTGCCGGATTGGCGGGATGTACAAGCAATCCGTTTGCGCCAAGCAATGTATCCATTAATCCTAAAATGCAGGATGAGTTGGCAAAAGCCGCCGCCCAGGCAAAAGGGCAGACCATGCCACCACCCAAGGAAATCACCGAAGAGCTATTCGAGCCGCTGAAAATTGAGCCACCAAAATCACTGGCCAAACGTGTAGAACCAAGGTTCGACCTGGTGGTAAACAAAGCCCCTGCGGCACAGGTATTGATGGGCATTGTGTCTGGCAGCCCCTACAGCATTGCACTGAGCTCAGAACTGAAAGGCGATATTTCCATTAATTTGAAGGATGTGACGCTGTTTGAGGCGCTCAATGCCTTGCGTGATTTGTACGGCTATGAATACAAAATGAATGGCAAACAGATTTTTGTCGAGCCGCAAACCTTGCAGACACGGGTGTTTCAGGTGAACTACATTACCGGCGCGCGCCGGGGTACTTCCGCGACACGCGTGACCTCCGGTACGGCCAGTGGTTCGGGTGCCGGTGGTGCGGCGGGCGTTGCAGGCCAGGCTGCGGCCATGACTGGTACGGGCGCGGCAACGGGCACTGGCACGGCGGGCACCTCGGGTGCATCCAACCTGCAAGTGTATGCCTCAGATGTGAGTATGCGTACCAATAATGATTTCTGGGATGAAATTGCCGGCTCCCTGAGTGGCCTGATCGGCGAGGAGAACGGACGTAAAGTGGTGATTAACGCCCAGTCGGGGTTGATTATGGTGAAAGCCATGCCTAAAGAAATCCGCCAGGTTGAAAGGTTTTTAAGCCTGATGCAGGTGACCGTGGATCGCCAGGTGATCCTGGAAGCAAAAATTCTGAAAGTGGAGTTGAACAGGGAATCGCAGGCAGGGATCAACTGGTCCTTTTTGAGAAAAGGCGCACGGGATGTGACCTTTGGTAATGTCAACGGCAATACTTCACTGGGGACGACAGGCCCTATCACGAACGGTACGATTTCCAGTTCCGCGCCCGGTTTCCTGGACAATAGTTCCCCGATCTCACTGGGTGGCTCGGCATTTGCAATTGCGGTGCAGGGAGGCAATTTCTCGGCACTACTGAATTTCCTGGAAACGCAAGGCAATGTGGAAGTGCTTTCCAGCCCCAGGATTGCGACGATCAATAACCAGAAAGCGGTCCTTAAAGTCGGTAATGATGCTTTTTACGTGACTAACGTAAAAACCAACGTAACCACTACCACGGGCGGGGCAATTGTGACGCCGGATATCCAGTTGCAGCCCTATTTCTCGGGGATTTCCCTGGATGTGACGCCGCAGATTGATAAAAATGACAACATTATCCTGCATGTCCACCCCTTCGTCAGTGAGGTGACACAGGTCAACAGGACGGTGACCCTGTCTAGCGCCAATGGCGGAACGTATACCATTCCTACTGCGTCTTCCAACATTAACGAAACCGACAGCATTGTACGTACCAGGGACGGTAGCGTGATTGCGATTGGCGGCCTGATGTCGGAAGAGGTCAGTAATGAGCGCACCAAGGTGCCTGGCCTGGGCGATGTAAAGTTCCTGGGGAATTTGTTCCGCCAGAAAGATGAAATCAGTAAGAAAAAGGAACTGGTGATCCTGCTGAAATCAACCGTAGTACGCAGTGGCGATAACTGGGCGCAGGATATGCTGGATAGCCAGGAGCGCATAGAAAAACTGAAGGAAGATAACTTCTAGGAGCTGGCATGTATTTGCAGCACTTTGGCCTGAAAGAGTATCCCTTCACCATTACGCCGGATACCAGCTTTTATTATGCAACACGCAGTTTGCAGGAAGCACTGAATACACTGCTGGTTGCGATTCGGTCAGGAGAAGGCTTTGTCAAGATTACCGGCGAAGTCGGCACCGGTAAAACCCTGTTGTGCCGCCGGTTGCTGAAGGCACTGGAGCCTGGCTGCAAAGTGGCGTTTATTCCCAATCCCTATCTTGATCCGCATGCGTTGCTGATGACACTGGCCACCGAGTTTGGCGTGGCGTTCAAACCGGATTTTACGCATCACGATATGATCGATGCCTTGCATCGCAAACTGCTTACCTATGCTGAGGAAGGTCAGCACGTGGTGGTCTGCCTGGACGAAGTGCAGGCCATGCCGCTGGAGACGCTGGAAGCCTTGCGTTTGCTCAGCAACCTGGAAACTGAAAAGCGAAAATTGATCCAGGTGGTGATTTTCGGCCAGCCCGAACTGGAAGAGCGCATCAATCATCCTTCCATCCGCCAGTTGCGCCAGCGCATCAGTTTTGAGTACCAGTTGAAGGGGTTGCAGTGGTCCGAGTTGGGGTTTTACCTGAACCATCGCATGCACGTGGCCGGCTACCAGGGCGGCATGATTTTCACGCCTGCCAGCATGCGCCTGCTCTATCGCTATGCGAACGGGATTCCCCGGTTGCTGAATATCCTGGCGCATAAATCACTATTGTCCGCTTTTGGCCGAGGGCAGCAGGGCGTGTCTATGGAGGATGTCAAAGCAGCGATTCTGGATACACAGGCCAGTGTGAAGGCACAGCACCGCTGGCTGGGGCATGGATTTAAATGGTGGTTGACGCTGCATGGTGCGTTGGCAGGATTTGGCCGCTAGAAGCATGGGGGAACAGCGTGAGTTTGATTAACCAGGTATTGAAGGATGTGGAAGCACGCCAGGGCGGTAGCGCTGCCGATGGCTGGGCCGGCGCACAGGTTAAGCCGGTCTTGTACCATCCTGAATCCGCTTCCTCTAGCTGGTTGAAGCCTCTATTGTGGGGCATGCTGATACTGGGGCTGGCACTCTGGATCAAGTCTGACTGGCCTGAATGGTCTGTTTATCTTTCCGGAAAACCTGCCACGCCAACGCATCAGCCCGTGGCCCGCACAGTGCCTGCGCCAGTGAAAGCATTACCGCCCACAGTAGAAATCCCGCCGCCGGCTACGCTCGGGCATCAACCATTGGATGCCCAGCCACAACTGACCCGCACCTTGTTTAGCGAGTGGCAGAATACGCGCGCCGAACCTGCCGGCAAACAACAGGATAAGATCGCGCCTGAACCTGCGACACGCCGCCCTTCGGCCAAAGCAGCGACCTTGCCCCAGGTTGAAGGGGAGTTTTCCATCAAGCCTGCCGAAGGCGGTAATCCGGCGACGGTGCTATCTGTCATTGAACCGCCGGCAGACGCGACTGCGCTGGTGAAAAACAAAGAAAATGTTGCATCTTCCGCGCCCGAAGCCAGAGGTGTTGTCAACAAGCAGTTACGCCCGGACCAGGAAGCCAATGTGCTGATTCAACGGGCGGTTGACCATGAGCAGAAGGGGCGCATGAACGAAGCATTGTCTACATTGCGCCAGGCACTGGAACTGTCTCCGTCTTCTGAGAATGCGCGCCAGTTGCTGGCTGCCTATCTGTTTGAGGGAAAACAGGACGCGGAAGCGGTTTCCGTGTTGCAAACGGGGATCAAACGTTACCCGGAACAGGTGGAGCTTGCCAGGTCACTGGCCAAATGGCAGTTGTCGCATGGCCAGCCGGAGGCCGTACTGGCCACATTGAAACCCGTCGCAAACGCGTTGATGCAAGATGCGGAAAGCCAGTGGATGCTGGCTATGGCCAGCCAGCAACTGGGCCAGTACCAGGCAGCACTGCCGTATTTTGAGCGGGCAATCACTTTACGCCCCGGCCAGGCACAAACCATGGTGGCTTATGCGCTTTCCTTACAGGCCAGCGGGCAGAATGCGCAGGCGTTGCAGCAATTGCAACTGGTTCAGAGCCTGGCGTTGAGTGAGCGTATGGCCGAGTTTGTCAGCCAGCGTATCCGCCAGTTGGGTGGTACACCGCAATCACGCAACGAGTAAAATCAACGCCAGTACTTCCCGGCGACCTGGTTCTTCCCTGGTTTCAATCCTCTGTATCTTTTAACGTCCTGGCAAATACCAGTGCCGTCACGCGGCCAGCGCCCGCCTGTTTCAGCACTTGGCTGACGGCGTGCATGCTGGCACCTGTCGTCATCACATCATCGACTACCATGACATGTTTTCCTTGCCACTGTGTGGGGGAGGCAAACGCACCGCGCAAATTGCGAATCCTGGTTTTCATATCCATCCCTGTTTGGGAGGGTGTATCCACGATGCGGGTGCAGCCGTCAATATCCAGCGGAATGCCCAGCGTTTGCTGCAAGTGCCTTGCCAGTTCCAGCGCATGATTAAACCCGCGCTGCCGCAGGCGATGGGCATGCATGGGCATGGCGAGCAGGATATCCGGCCGCATCTGCGTGAGTTGTGGTGGCAGCGATGACAGCATGGATTCCGCCAGCCATTTTCCTATGGCCAGGTGCTGATGATACTTGAACTGATGCAGCAGATGGTCCAGCGGATAGGCATAACGGAAAATTGCCAGCGTGCGATCAAACGCTGGTGGATGTTGCAGGCAGATGCCGCAAGTGGCGTGATGCAAGGTGGGGAGTGCGCATTGCGGGCAGCGTGGCGATGCGTACCAGGGCAGGGCAGTTGCACAAGCCGTACAGAGCGGCCCTTGCGTGATGGAACGTGTATGGCGGGTGGCAGGGGCGTTGCACAAACAGCAGGGCGCGTTCATGGTCAGCCAGTGCCGCAACCATGGCAATGGATTCGAGTGATTAAATTTTAATCTGTTGTAAAATTTTTTCACGTGAACAGGTAAACAACCTATAATTCAGCCCAATTATTATTCATCTTTAATACTATGGAACAGCAAACTTCTTCTAGCGCTTGCAATAGCGAACTTCATACTTCCGTGATTAATATTGATGGCCTGAAAGCCTCGGCCAGCTGCGATCACCGCACGGTTGAACGCTGGAAGGTGGACGATATCATGGCATTGTTTGAGCTGCCATTCAATGACCTGTTGCATAGGGCGCAGCTGGTCCATCGCGAGCACTTTGACCCGAATGCGGTGCAGGTCAGTACCTTGCTGTCGATTAAAACCGGCGGCTGTTCCGAAGATTGCGGCTATTGTCCGCAAGCGGCGCGCTATCACACCGAGGTGGAAAACGAGCCATTGATGAAGCTTGATGATGTGGTTGCAGCAGCCAGGGCAGCCAAAGAAAGCGGCGCGAGTCGCTTCTGTATGGGTGCAGCCTGGCGCGGCCCGAAACAGCGTGATCTTGAGCCTGTGCTGAAGATGATTTCTGAAGTCAAAGCCATGGGTCTGCAAACCTGTGCCACTTTGGGTATGTTGAAAGATGGTCAGGCAGAGCAGTTAAAAGACGCGGGCCTGGATTATTACAATCATAATCTGGATACAGCCCCTGAATATTACGGTGATGTGATCAGCACCCGTACTTATCAGGACCGTCTGGATACTCTGGATCGCGTACGTAGCGTGGATATCAATGTCTGCTCCGGCGGCATTATCGGCATGGGTGAGAACCGTGCCCAGCGTGCCGGTTTGCTGGCGCAACTGGCCAATATGGAACAACCGCCTGAGAGCGTGCCTATCAACCTGCTGACCCAAGTGGAAGGTACGCCATTGCATGGTACTGATCCGCTGGATCCGCTCGAGTTTGTGCGTACGATTGCCGCAGCACGTATCACCATGCCTGACAGTTTTGTGCGGTTGTCTGCAGGCCGTCAGAGCATGGGTGAAGCCGTGCAGGCACTATGCTTCCTGGCTGGGGCCAACAGTATTTTCTACGGTGAAAAATTGCTGACCACCGGTAATCCTGAAGCCGAAGACGATAATAAGCTGTTTGCCAAACTGGGCCTGAAGAAAATCTGATGAGCGGTTTGCTGGATTATTTGCAGGCCGACCTGGAGAAGCGGCAAGCACTGGGCCTGATGCGCCAGCGCCGTTTGCTGGATTCGCCGCAGGCAGAGCATATTACCGCCAATGGCCAGGCGTTTTTATCGTTTTGCAGTAATGACTATCTGGGTCTGGCCAATGATGGTGCGCTGGTGGCCGCGCTGCAAGCGGCTGCGGCAGAAGCTGGCGTTGGCAGTGGTGCCTCCAACCTGATTACTGGCCATCACCGTTATCACGACCAACTGGAGCAGGCGCTGGCCGCTTTTGTTGGCAAACCGGCGGCCTTGCTGTTCTCCACTGGCTATATGGCCAATATTGGCGTCATCAGTGCCTTGATGGGCCGTGACGATGCCGTGTTTTCCGATAAGCTTAACCATGCCTGCCTCAATGATGGTGCATTCCTGTCACGTGCCACGCATCATCGTTTTCCGCACAATGATGTGGCGACGCTGGAAAAATTACTGCAAGCCAGCACGGCGCGCCATAAACTGGTGACCGCCGATGCCGTGTTCAGCATGGATGGCGATATTGCGCCACTGGCCGCTTACCTGGAACTCTGCGAACGCTATGATGCCTATCTTTATGTGGATGACGCGCATGGTTTTGGCGTGCTGGGCCCGCAAGGCCGCGGTTCGCTCAAGCACCTGGGCTTGCAGTCACCACGCCTGATCATGATGGGGACGCTGGGCAAGGCGGCGGGCGTGGCCGGGGCCTTTGTCGCAGGTGAAAAAATTGTGGTGGACTACCTGATCCAGTACGCCAATAGCTATATCTATACCACGCCAGCACCACCGCCGCTGTCGGCAGCATTGCTGGCCTCGGTAAAGGAAATCGAACACGGCGATGCACGAAGAAAGCAATTGTTTGACATGATTGCCTTGCTTAAAAGTGAGCTGTCACTGACACGCTGGCATTTGCTCCCTTCTGAGACTGCCATTCAGCCATTGATCGTGGGCGATAATCATGAAGCACTGGCATTGAGCCAATACCTGCAAAAACATGGCATCCTGGTGCCTGCCATCCGCCCGCCCACCGTGCCTGCGAATACCTCACGGTTGCGTATTTCACTGTCGGCTGCGCATAGCGAGGCGGACGTACGGGCATTGATTGCGGCATTACACGCGGCAGAACGCGAAATTCCGGCTGGGACGCAGGCATGAGTTGCTTTATCGAAATCATGGGGCAGGGCAAGCCATTAGTCATGCTGCATGGCTGGGGGATGAATAGTGCTGTCTGGGAGCGCGTGGTCAAGCGCCTGTCAGCCAACTATCGTTTGTTCCTGGTCGATTTACCCGGCATGGGCCAAAGCCGGGCCATTTACCCCTACCACTTGCACAGCGTGGCTGAAGCGGTGGCGGAAGAAATTCCCGGTGTGTCTACAATACTGGGCTGGTCACTGGGTGGCCTGGTGGCGCAGCAGATTGCCCTTAACCAGCCGGACCGTGTGGAAAAACTGATTCTGGTGGGAACCAATCCTTGTTTTGTCAGCAAGCCTGGTTGGCCACACGGGATTGCTGCGCGGCATTTCGAACAGTTCAATCAGCGCTTCGAGCAGGATTTCACTGCCACTTTGCTGAACTTCCTCACCTTGCAGTGCATGCATGCCAAGGATGCACGCAGTACCGTGCGCCAGTTACGCACGGCATTTGCGGCCAAGCCGACGCCAACGCAAGAGAATCTGAACCAGGCGCTGGATATCCTGTTGCAGACCGATTTGCGTGAAGAAGCCGGCCGCTTGTTCCAGCCAACCCTGCTGATTCACGGTGACCGCGATACGCTGGCACCAGTATCTGCAGCACACTGGTTGTCGCTGCATTTGCAGCGTGCGCAGCTGCGCGTGATTGCCGGTGCGGCGCATGCGCCGTTCCTGTCGCATGCTGATGCGTTCTGCGAAGCAGTGGACGCGTTCATGGCCGATGAGGCAAGCGCCGGGCCTGCGGAGAACTAGATGCAGGATGAGTACCAGATCGACAAGTCGCGCATGCGGCAGTCGTTTCATCGCGCCGCCAAACAGTATGATGCGGCCGCCATTTTGCAGCGCCAGGTCCGTGAAGAAATGCTCAGTCGGCTCGATGTCGTCAAACTGGATCCGGAGGTGATTCTGGATGCCGGTTGTGGCACCGGACACGGATTGAGCGCCTTGCTCAAGCACTTCAAACAGGCACAGGGTATCGCGCTGGATATTGCCGAAGGCATGCTGGTGCGCAGCCGTACCTTATTCCCTCGCTATAAATTCTGGCAGGCCAGCCCACGTTTTGTCTGTGCCGATATTGAGTCGCTGCCCCTGGCGACCGCCAGTGTCGATATGGTGTGGTCCAACCTGGCCATGCAGTGGTGTAATGACCTGGATGCTGCCTTGCAAGAGTTCCGTCGCGTATTACGTCCCAACGGTTTGCTGATGTTTGCTACCCTGGGGCCGGATACGCTTCGGGAGTTGCGTGCCGCCTCTGGCGCCGGGCATACCCATGTCAGCCGGTTTATTGATATGCATGATATTGGCGATGCGTTGACGCGTGCCGGTTTCAGTGCGCCCGTGCTGGATGTGATGCACTATACGCTGACCTACGAGTCGGTGGAATCAGTGATGCGCGACCTTAAAGCTATCGGCGCGCATAATGCGACAGTCGGACGCGCCAAGGGCTTGAGTGGAAAAGGGTTTTTGCAGCAGTTGCGGCAAGGTTATGAGACGTTCCGCCATGACGGTAAATTGCCGGCGACCTATGAAGTGGTGTTTGTACATGCCTGGACCGGCAGCCAGCCTTATACGGCACCGGGTACCAGTCCGGTACAGTTTATGCCGCGCAAGGACAGCCAGCGGTAACCTATGCGCACGCTGCCACGACATTTTTTTGTGACCGGCACCGATACCGGGGTTGGCAAAACCACGGTGACCGTACGCCTGATGCAGCAACTGGTGGCACAGGGGTTGACCGTGATTGGCATGAAACCGGTCGCATCGGGTTGTGAATGGCTGGCTGGCCGCTGGCAGAATGATGATGTACGGCAATTGACCGCAGCTTCCAATGTGTCGGCGCCGCCTGAACTGATTAACCCCTATTGTTTCGAACCAGCCATTGCGCCGCATATCGCAGCAGCGCAAGCCGGTATAGAAATTGAACTGGATGTGATCCAGACGGCTTATGCGCAACTGGCTGCGATGGCCGATGTCGTGATTGTGGAAGGCGCCGGCGGCTTGCTGGTGCCGTTGAACAGCCGGCAGCAAACCATCGCCGATTTGATCCAGGCACTGAATCTGCCAGCGCTGGTGGTCGTCGGCATGCGGCTGGGTTGCATTAATCATGCCTTGCTGACCGCCGAAGCGCTCAGGCAACGAGACATAAATTGTTGTGGCTGGGTGGCGAACAGTATGGATCCGCAGATGTCACACCCACAGGAAAACCTGCAGACCCTGATTGCCGGTTTGCAGCAGCCTCCATTACTGGAGCTGCCTTTTCAGGAGCCACTGACCTAGATGTCGTCATCACCACCCAACCGCAACCTCTTGCGCGCAACCGTGCCACCCGTCACTAAAGGGTTAATCGCATTGAATGTACTGGTGTTCGTGGTCATGTGGTGGAATGGGGCTGGTTTCTGGCATTCGTCGAATATCGTGCAACTGGCCTGGGGTGCCAACTTCGCCCCGGCAACTGCGGATGGCCAGTGGTGGCGACTAGGTTCGGCCATGTTCCTGCATTTTGGCATCTTGCATCTGGGTATGAATATGCTGGCGTTATGGGATGGTGGCAAACTGGTGGAGCGCATGTTTGGCGCCTTGCGTTTCCTGCTTATTTACCTGGTCAGTGGTGTGTCCGGCAATTTGTTGTCGCTGGTGATACAAGGTAACCAGGCCGTGTCTGGGGGGGCATCCGGCGCTATTTTCGGGATCTATGGTGCGTTGCTGGTGTATGTCTGGTTTGACCGGCATCGCATGCATACCCAGGCATTTCGCTGGTTATTCTGGGGCGCGCTGCTGTTTTCTGCCCTGACGATCCTGATGGGCTATATGGTGCCTGGGATTGATAACTCCGCGCATATCGGTGGCTTTGTGACAGGCATGGTCATGGCGCTACTGCTGTTCCCGGCAGTTAATTTGTCCGGTAAACCATTCGTGGCGACGCAGTGGGCGGCTGGGCTTACATGGTTGATAGCGCTGTTTGTATTGCTGACCCATTTACCGGTGCCCAAATATCGCTGGCATGACGAATTGGCCATCCAGCAACAAGTACAGCGACTGCATCTGGTGGATCAGCAGGCCCAGCGCAACTGGCAGCAGATTATGCTGGCAGGCCGTGAAGGCAGTGCCAGCTTTGATGAGCTGGCTGCGCAAATGGATGCGCAGGTGGCTACCCCTTACGCGCAGAGCTTTGAAGCCTTGTCTGCCTTGCCGGATAACCCGCAACTCCCTTCGGCCGCATTGCTGGCGCAGGCCAGGACGTATGCCCTGAAGCGTAGCGAGGCAGGCAAAGCCGCGGCAGATAAATTGCGTAGAGTGCCGTTTATGCCTGGCCGACCACCAGAATAAAATACAAACACCCGCAGATCACCCGCTACCTTAGGCGGTTTGGGCGATGCGGGCTTTTTTCTGCCGGGCCAGGCGAATCAATATCTTGGCTTCCGCACTCCCGTCGTTTTCCTGCATCAGTTGCTGTGCCTTTTGCCATCCGTTTTTCCCCCACTCCGCATTTGCAGCGGCGTCATTGAGGCGCATGGTTTGGAACAAGACATTGAATTGTGCCTGGTCATACGGGGAGTGGCAGACAATGCCGGCATTGGCTTCATCCACATAATGGGCATAACCACAGGTGTCGGTCACCAGCATGGGCGTGCCACAGGCCATGCCTTCCAGGATGACCAGGCCGGTATTTTCGCGGCGTGCCGGGTGTATGCAGATATCTGCACCCTGCATTAATTGCGGAATATCTGTGCGACCTTTGGAGATGATAACATGATCCGTCACCCCCAGCTTTGCTGCCAGTTTTTCAAAATCATGCGGATTATCCTGCCCCACCGCGATTATGCGGGTATTCGCCAATATGTCGGGCGGAAGGGCTGCCAGCGCGATAATCGCGCGATCCAGCCCTTTCATGTGAAATCCCGAGCCGGTGAGCATATAAACAAAATCATCCGCCCCGAACTGGAATGCCTGTCGCAGGTAAGCGCGCATGCCGGTACGATCCTGAGACTGGAAGCGCTCGGCAGACAGGAAGGGGGGAATGTAATGAAACCGTGTATCCTGCGTGCCATACCAGTGTTGAAAAACGGGCTTCTCCGTGAGGGCGACCATCAGGATCTCCGTCCTGGATTCGGCTGAGAAAATCACTTGTTCGCAAGAGGCGAACCACTTGAAGCGCGGCAGCAAGCGATACCAGAAATTACGTTGTTTATGCGCACGCTCAATAAAACAAGGGTCTGCCGCAAAATGTGCATCCAGCCCAGCCATGCGGTTGTAGCCGACGACATAATCAAATGGGTGCTGGCGCATGTGCGCAAAGGCCGCATCAATAAACTTTTGATAGCGCTGGTAATTTAGCCAGCCACGTTGTGGCAGCAGGTGCACCCGAATGCCTGGCGGTGTTTCTCCCTGCCAGGACATGGCAAACACTTCAACTTCGTGGCCATGCCTGGCCAGTTGCTGGGCGGTACGCAACATATCACGCTGCATGCCACCAAATGGAAAATATTTGAATATCAAAAAGGCAAACTTCATGCGATGGCATTGTATGCGAAAATAGCGCCCATGAAACGCATCCTGATAGTCAAAACCACCTCCATGGGCGACGTGATTCACGCCCTGCCTGTTGTTGAGGACATTCTGCACCATTTTCCCGCTGTGCAGATCGACTGGCTGGTAGAGGAAAGTTTTGCCGATATTCCCCGCCTGCATCCACGCGTCCAGCAGGTGTTTACAGTCGCAGCCCGCCGCTGGCGCAAACAGTGGTGGCGCTGCCAGACCTGGCGCGAAATTTTCGCCGTGAAGCGGGCGGTGGCACGGCAGGCTTATGATGCCGTGCTGGATTTGCAGGGGCTGGTCAAAAGTGCAGTGATGGCGACCTGGGCACATGGCCCCCGTCATGGCTATGACAAACATTCCATCCGCGAGCCGCTGGCCAGCCGTTTTTACCACCACTGCTATGCGATTACTTACCGCCAGCATGCGGTGATCCGCATGCGCACCCTGGCGGCGCTCAGCCTGGGGTATGCCATCTCGCAGGATTCACCGGATTACGGTTTACAGGGCGGCCAGCGGATAGCGGCCGTCGTGTCTGAAACCTTGCAGCTACCCTCCCGGTGCTGGATGGCATTGCACGCTACCAGCCGTGACAGCAAACTGTGGCCGGAACATCACTGGGTAGCATTAGGCCAGCATTATGCGCAACAGGGCCTGGCCATGCTGTTGCCATGGGCTTCGGCAGCAGAACAGGTACGGGCCGAACGCATTGCGCTGCAGGTGCCGCAAGCGCAGGTATTGCCCAAATTACACCTGCAACAGTTAGCCAAAATCATGCCGCAAGCGCGGTTTGCGGTTGGCGTCGATACCGGGCTTTCGCATCTGGCCGCCGCGCTGGATATCCCGGTGGTGGCGTTGTATACCGATACCGATCCCGGGCTGACCGGCGTGGCTGGCGGGCGTTTTGCTGCGGCGATCAATTTGGGCGGTAAGCAGCAAGTGCCGGAGGTTTCGGCAGTCCTGGCGGCAGTGAGTAAAGTCGCCCCGCATGCTATTTCGTAGCGTGTAATTTGTCACAAATCGCTTCTTTGCCCTTGAAATCAGTAGGGTCATCCCCATGTTGATGTAATCGTGAAATGAAAAGTGTTGAATTCATAGGGGAATAGCATGCAAGAACCGCAAACATCTATAGATGAAATGCCAAACGAACCAGTGGCCAGTGAGGCAAACCCGGCGCAAACAGCAGATGGCCATGAGGCGCGTATCACCGAGCTGGAAGCTGCGCTGGAAGAAGCCAAGGCGCAAGTGCTGTATGTGAAAGCGGAAGGCGAGAACATTCGCCGTCGCGCGACTGAAGATATTGATAAGGCACGTAAATTTGCGCTGGAAAAGTTCACCGGTGAATTGCTGGCCGTGAAAGATAGCCTGGACGCAGCATTGGCGGTGGAAAACGCGGATGTGACCAGTTACAAGAATGGCGTGGAGTTGACCGCGAAACAGTTGCTGAGTGTGTTCGAGAAATTCAATATCGCTGAAATCAACCCGATCGGTGACAAGTTTGACCCTAACAAGCACCAGGCCATCAGCATGGTGCCGGCCGAAGGCGAGCCGAATACGGTGTTGAGCGTGCTGCAAAAAGGTTACAGCCTGAATGAGCGCGTGTTGCGTCCTGCCCTGGTCACTGTCATCCAGGCAAAATAATCTGTAACCACATTTGAAATAGGGGCTTGAAATCTGTTCAGGTATCCCAATTATTAGAACATCGGTATTGAGATCAACGAATTTAAGGATTGAATAATATGGCAAAAATCATTGGTATTGACTTGGGTACTACCAACTCCTGCGTGGCCGTGATGGAAGGCGGCAAACCTCGCGTGATTGAAAACGCGGAGGGTGCACGTACCACCCCTTCTATCATCGCTTATCAGGAAGATGGCGAAATTCTGGTGGGTGCGCCGGCCAAACGCCAGGCAGTGACCAACCCGAAAAATACTTTGTTTGCGGTGAAGCGCCTGATTGGTCGTCGTTTTGACGAAAAAGAAGTGCAAAAAGACATCGACCTGATGCCTTACACCATTACCAAAGCGGACAACGGCGATGCATGGGTGGAAGTGCGCGACAAGAAACAGGCCCCCCCACAAATCTCTGCCGAAGTATTGCGCAAGATGAAGAAAACCGCCGAAGATTACCTCGGTGAAGAAGTGACTGAAGCGGTGATTACCGTGCCTGCCTACTTTAACGACAGCCAGCGTCAGGCAACTAAAGATGCAGGCCGTATCGCGGGCTTGGAAGTGAAGCGTATCATTAACGAGCCTACTGCTGCAGCGTTGGCGTTCGGTTTGGACAAACAGGAAGGTGACCGCAAGATTGCGGTATATGACCTGGGTGGTGGTACCTTCGATATTTCCATTATCGAAATTACCGAAATCGACGGCGAGCACCAGTTCGAAGTGTTGTCTACCAACGGTGACACCTTCCTCGGTGGTGAAGACTTCGATAACCGCATCATTGATTTCCTGGCAGATGAGTTCAAGAAAGAAAATGGGCTGGACCTGCGCAATGACTTGCTGGCAAAACAGCGCCTGAAAGAAGCCGCTGAAAAAGCCAAGATCGAGTTGTCCGGTGCCCAGCAGACTGAAGTCAACCTGCCATACATCACGGCAGATGCGACCGGTCCCAAGCACTTGGTGGTGAAAATTACCCGTGCCAAACTGGAGTCCCTGGTAGAAGACCTGATCGAACGCACGATCACGCCTTGCAAAACCGCATTGAAAGATGCTGGCGTGTCTCCTTCTGACATCTCCGACGTGATCCTGGTCGGTGGCCAGAGCCGTATGCCAAAAGTACAGGAGAAAGTGAAAGAGATCTTCGGCAAGGACCCACGTAAAGACGTGAACCCGGACGAAGCGGTTGCCGTAGGTGCTGCGATCCAGGGTGGCGTATTGAAGGGTGACGTGAAAGACGTGTTGCTGCTGGATGTGACTCCATTGTCCCTGGGTATCGAGACGCTGGGCAGCGTGATGACCAAGCTGATCAAGAAGAACACCACGATCCCGACCAAGGCTTCGCAAGTGTTTTCGACTGCGGACGATAACCAGAACGCCGTGACTATCCACGTGTTGCAAGGCGAGCGTGAAATGGCATCTGGCAACAAGAGCCTGGGCCAGTTTAACCTGAGTGATATTCCACCGGCACCACGTGGCATGCCACAGATTGAAGTGACGTTTGACATCGATGCCAATGGTATTCTGCACGTATCTGCCAAAGACAAGGCGACTGGCAAGGAAAACAAAATCACCATCAAGGCCAACTCAGGTTTGTCTGAAGAAGAAATTCAGCGCATGGAAGAAGATGCGGCTAAATATGCTGACGAAGACAAGAAACTGCGTGAACTGGTAGATGCGCGTAACCAGGCGGACAGCGTGTTGCACAGCGTGAAGAAATCGCTGGCTGAGCATGGCGACAAGATCGACGCGGATGAGAAAGCCAGGATCGAGGAAGCCATTAAAGAGCTGGAAGCGGTGGCCAAGGATGGCGACGATAAAGAAGTGATCGAAGCCAAAACCAATGCCGTGATGGAAGCTTCCCAGAAACTGGGTGAAAAAGTCTACGCCGAGCAACAGGCAGAGGCCAATACCGAAAGCGCCCAGGCTGATGGTGAAAAAACGGTGGAAGGCGATGTGGTCGATGCCGAGTTTGAAGAAGTGAAGAAGGACTAAGCTAGAAAACGGCGGGCAGGAGATGCCCGCTCTTTTTCCAATTATGCCGGCAAACACACTACGCTGATCGCGGGTGTGTTTGTCTTTATGACACAGGTGCATTAAACGGAATAACTATGGCAGCTGCAAAAAAAGATTATTACGAAGTGTTGGGAGTGAACCGCGACGCCAGTGATGAGGAAATTAAAAAATCCTTTAAAAAACTGGCGATGAAATACCATCCTGACCGCAACCCGGATAACCCCAAAGCGGAAGAAAGCTTCAAGGAGGCCAAAGAGGCGTACGAAATCCTCAGTGATGAGCAAAAACGTGCCGCTTACGATCAGTATGGCCACGCCGGCGTTGACCCAAGCATGGGTGGCGGCAATGGTTTCGGCGGCTTTAACGCGGGTAATTTCAGTGATGCGTTTGGGGATATCTTCGGTGATATTTTCGGTGGTGGTGGCCGCAGCCAGCGTTCGAATGTCTATCGCGGCGCTGACTTGCGCTATAACCTCGAAATCTCGCTGGAAGATGCCGCCAGAGGCACGGAAACCAAGATTCGCATTCCGGTGCAGTCGACCTGCGAAACCTGCCATGGGTCGGGGGCACGCCCGGGCACATCCCCTGTCACCTGCACCACTTGTAATGGTCACGGCCAGGTGCGTATGCAACAGGGCTTTTTCTCTGTACAGCAAACCTGCCCGAAATGTCACGGTACCGGCAAGATGGTGAAAGAGCCATGCCCGACCTGCCATGGTGGCGGCCGTATCAAGCAGAACAAAACCCTGAATGTCAAAATCCCGGCCGGCGTGGATGAAGGTGACCGCATCCGCTTGAGTGGTGAAGGCGAGGCCGGGGTCAACGGTGGCCCAACGGGGGATCTGTATGTCGTCGTGCACCTAAAAGAGCACGCGATTTTCCAGCGCGATGGCGGCAACCTGCATTGTGAAATGCCGATCAGCTTCAGTACTGCAGCCCTGGGCGGGGAGATTGAGGTGCCTACCCTGGATGGTGCGGCCAAAATGAAAATCCCGGCTGAAACCCAAACGGGTAGCGTGTTCCGCCTGCGTGGCAAGGGTATCAAGCCGCTGCGCTCCAGCGAGCATGGCGACTTGATGGTGCACGTGGTGGTTGAAACACCGGTACGCCTGACAGAAAAGCAGAAAGAACTATTGCGTGAGTTTGAAAGCAGCACGCAGGCCGATGCCGGTAAACACAGCCCCAAAAATAAAAGCTGGGTAGACAAGGCGCGTGACTTTTTCAGCTAGTCCCGTTTATCGCAAGCTATCTTCCCCGGGTATGCTGGCAGGCTGAATCCTGCTAACATACCCGCACCCTTCACCGTTTACCTTAAACGGTCAGCACCTGCAGCTTTTCTGAAGTGGTTACAATTTAATAACAATTAAATTTTGACTTTTACAATTCAGTTACAGCTCGGTCAAATTACTGCAATAACTCCCCTCTATACTGGCAACATCTTTGAACGAAACACACAATGTTTTGTTTGATGGCTAGGTTGATTTTTCAACGACTAGCATTGATTTCCTCCTGATCCAAACCCCCTTTTAACCCGCCTTAGCGGGTTTCTTTTTGCCTACTGGTTTCTCGCGCTCGCAGCTGCCGGGGTAGTTTCCGGCCACAACATCGTTTATGATGGTGACCATGCCATTGGCTCAATCCGGTGTGCACAGCGAATCCTGAACGTATTGACTCATGTTGAAAATAGCCATTTTTAATCAGAAGGCGGGCGTAGGCTCGACCACGACGGCGCTAAACCTGGCGGCCGCCTGGCAGCGCAAGCGCCAGCCTGTGGCGTTAATCGATATGGATCCGCAAGCCCAACTGACCGAAATCTACAAGCATGTCGGTCTGGAGATGCAGCAACATTTGTTCAAGTTTTACCAGGCAGGAATCCCTCTGGTCGACCTGGTGCAGCCCTTGCGTAATGGCTTGCAACTCATTCCCGCCACTAAAGAGCTCATGAAAGTGGATACCGAGTTTGGCCGTGGACCCGCGACCCTGAAGCGGCTGGGCGACGGGCTGGCGCAATGGGGCCTGGTACAGCCTGACAATACCGTATTCATGGATTGTATTCCCGGTATAGGCGTCATCTCACTGAGCGCCATGTTCGCCAGCGACCTGGTGCTGGTGCCGGTGTCGGCAGATTATTTATCTATTCATTCGGCTGCTAAAGTGGGCAAAGCCCTCAATGCGCTCGAACCGGTGCTGAAACGCAGGATTGCACGGCGTTATTTGCTGACGCGTGCTGACAAACGCAAGGAAATGACGAGCGAGGTAGAGCAGGAGATGCGCCGCCTGTTCGGCCATGAGGTATTGCTGACCAAGATATCGGAACAGGCTGCCTTTACCGAAAGTGCGCGCATAGGGCAGCATATCTTTGAATATGATGCCGCCAGCCAGGGCGCCCGTGACTATATGACGCTGTATTTTGAGCTACTGGATGTGATTAAACAGTTACCGGCAACCGCGTAACAGAATTTGTCGGTCAGTGGCGGCTACTCAGCCATTGCCTGCGCCAGAACATCAGCAGCATGATAAGGGCAATGCCCAGCATGATCAGCACTGCCCACCAGAAGCCGTATGGATCATGAGTCCACGGCATTTCACTGAAATTCATGCCGAATATCCCGGCAATCAGCGTGGCTGGCATAAACAGCATGGCCACCACCGTCAGTGCACGTACTTCCAGGTTCACGCGCTGGCTCAGGCTGGTCATATAGATATCCAGTAAACCACTCAGCATATCGCGGATAGCTTCCAGCGATTCCGTGAAATGCACGGTATGGTCGTACAGGTCGCGTAAATAGGGCAATGTTTGCGGGCTGAAAAAACCGTGCTCGTTACGAATCAGGCTGTTCAACACTTCGCGCAATGGCCATACTGCGCGGCGTAACTGGATGCTCACATGTTTGAGCCGGTGAATATTCTGCAAATCTTCCGGGCTGGGTCGGTCCAGTAAATGCGTTTCCAGCTGTTCTGCATCATCATTGATCGCTTCCAGCACCTGGAAATAACGTTCCATCAAACTGTCCAGCAAGGCATAACACAGGTAGTCAGCACCACTTTGGCGGATGAGCGCCTGACCTTGACGCAGGCGCTCACGCACTGGTTCGAAACTACCGGATGGCCGCTCCTGGAATGTAAGTAACCACTCACGTCCTAATGCCATGCTGATTTGTTCGGAGCTGACGCTCATGTTGTCAGCATCATAGTAAAACAGGCGTGTTTCCAGGAACAGGTAATCGGGATAGCTGTCCAGTTTCGGGCGTTGTTCGGTATTTAAAATATCGTCCAGCACCAGCGGGTGCAGCTTGAAACGCTTGGCCACTGCCTGCAATAACGGGATATCCAGCACGCCGTGTACGTTAATCCAGGCGGTATGTCCCGGGGGTGCCTGCCAATGGGCAATATCCTGCATGGTCAGCTGTTTTGACTCCAGGTGATCTGCGTTGTAACAGATTTTATGGATGCAGGCAGGCGTGGCTTCGGCCGGGAGTTCGGTCTCGACTGCCAATACCGGATTGGCGCTTACCAGCAAGCGATGTTTGCGATGGGGGTGTTTGCGTTTGGCCATAATCGTCCGTGTAAATACAGCAGCATTTGCTTAAGGGTAATCAAGCTGCGGGCGGAAAGCAACCCGCGGGCAGGCGGTAAGCCAGTCTATGATAAAATAAGGCCAACTGTTCAAAGAAAGCAATCGCATGTCTGGCAATACTCTGGGTACCCTGTTTACCTTGACTTCATTTGGCGAATCCCATGGTCCGGCCATTGGCGGCATTGTCGATGGCTGCCCACCCGGATTGGCGTTGTCTGCCGAGGATTTGCAGCTTGACCTGGACCGCCGTAAACCAGGCACTTCCCGCCATGTGACCCAGCGTAATGAAGCTGACCAGGTGGAAATCCTGTCCGGCGTATTTGAAGGTAAGACCACAGGTGCGCCGATTGGGTTGCTGATCCGCAACACTGACCAGCGTTCACAGGATTACAGCAAAATCATGAATACCTTCCGGCCCGGGCATGCCGATTACACCTATACACAGAAATACGGCATTCGTGATTATCGTGGTGGTGGCCGCTCCAGTGCGCGTGAAACTGCCGTACGTGTAGCCGCTGGGGCCATTGCCAAGAAATGGCTTAAGGAAAAATATGGCATCCAGATTCGTGGCTACCTGAGCCAGATTGGCGAGATCAGGATTCCATTCGTCAGCTGGGATGCACTGTCACAGGAAGGCAATGCCTTCTTCTCACCAAACAGCGAAATATTGCCGCAACTGGAAGCCTTTATGGACCAGGTACGCAGCGAACGGGATTCTGTGGGAGCACGAATTACTGTCGTTGCTGAGAAAGTGCCTGTCGGCCTGGGTGAGCCGATTTTTGATCGGCTGGATGCCGATATTGCGCATGCCATGATGGGCATCAATGCCGTAAAAGGCGTAGAAATCGGTGCCGGTTTTGATTCGATTGCCCAGCGTGGCAGCGAACATTGCGACGAATTGACGCCAGAAGGCTTTGCCACCAATCATGCCGGTGGCATTCTGGGTGGTATCTCCAGCGGACAGGAAATCGTGGTCAATGTGGCATTCAAGCCAACCTCCAGCATCCCGCAGGAGCGCCGCTCGATTAACCAGGCCGGCGAGCCGGTCATGATGCAAACCACGGGCCGTCATGATCCGTGTGTCGGCATACGGGCAACGCCGATTGTCGAAGCCATGCTGGCGCTGGTGCTGATGGATCATGCCTTGCGCCACCGTGCACAGAATGCGGATGTGCACAGCAGTGTGCCGCGCATTTAATTATCATCATGGCTCGTAAAATACGGGCCATTTTTTTGAGTGTAGCCACTTGTTAATCACCTCCGGTTGAATTCTTATGAGTCATGTGTTGCATTTCAACCTGTCCCGTTTTTATTTCATCTATTACTTTTTTGTCGGTGCTTTTGTCCCTTACTGGGGCCTGTACCTGAGTGCTGAATCCTTTTCGCCGGCGGATATCGGCATCCTGATGTCCCTGTTCCAGCTGAGCCGGATTATTGCACCTAACCTGTGGGGCTGGCTGGCAGACCATACCCGGCAGCGCGTACGCTGGATACGCATGACCGCCTTGCTCGGCTTGCTGGGGTTCGTCGCCATTTTCTGGGCGCATGACTTTGCCAGCATGTTTATTGTCATGGCCGCGCTGAGCCTGTTTACCAGCTCCACCTTGCCACTGTCTGAGTCACTGGTGCTGGCACATCTGGCAACCACCAACGGTCATTACAGCAAAATCCGCCTGTGGGGCTCATGGGGCTTTATCGTGGCATCGGTGCTGCTGGGCTACCTGACTGACTGGTTTGGTATCCGCAGCCTGCTCTGGTTTATCCTGGCAGTACAGTGTGCCTTGCTTTGGCTCACCTGGAAACTACCGGAAGCGCAGGTGCCGCCACATGCGCATGACCATTTCTCGGTGTGGCAGATATTGAAGCAACCCGCAGTCCTGTCGCTATTATTCGGTTGTGCCATGATGGTGACCGCGCATGGCCTGATGTATAACTTTTATTCGATCTACCTGACGGAACATGGCTATAGCAAAGACATGATAGGCTGGTTGTGGGGGCTGGGTGTGCTGTGTGAAATCGGTATTTTTATCAAAATGCCGTGGATCATGCGCCGTTTCAAACTCAAAACCATCCTGCTCGCCAGCTTACTGATCGGCGTGCTGCGGTTTTCCTTGATGGGCCTGGTGCCAGAACATTTGGGGTTATTATTGCTGGCACAAACCATGCATGCGTTTACGTTTGGCAGCTTCCATGCGGCAGCAGTCGAAGTGGTCAGCCAGTATTTCAAAGGGCGCCACCAGGCCAAAGGGCAGGCCATTTATAACAGTGTCGCCTACGGTATTGGCGGAGCGCTCGGTGGATTGTTAGGCGGGTTTGCCCTGCAATATCTGGGTGGGCAACTGACATTTACCCTGGCGGCATTATTTCCGTTGGCGGGTGCCCTCATTGTGGCGCTTGGCCTGCAGCTGTCTCAGCCTTATGCACGCAATGGCATGTTCAGCCATTAGTGACTATGAATGTAAAAAAGCCCGCATTGCGGGCTTTTTTTGTACGGGAGAGTTAGCTGATTCGTTTATCTCGTTCAATTAAGGCATACGCGCTATGATTGTGGATGCTCTCAAAGTTTTCAGATTCAACGACATATTTCACAATGCGTTTCTCATTATTTAGCTGAGCAGCCACATCACGTACCATGTCTTCCACAAACTTCGGATTGTCATAGGCACGTTCGGTGACAAACTTCTCGTCTGGGCGCTTGAGCAAACCATACAACTGGCAGGAGGCCTGGTCTTCAATCAGCGTAATCAAGTCTTCCAGCCACATGAATTCATTCAGCAAAGCCGTCACCGTGACATGTGAGCGCTGGTTGTGCGCGCCGTAATCTGAAATCTTTTTACTGCATGGGCACAGGCTGGTGACCGGCACCATCACTTGTACAGTAATCTCGAACTGGCCGTTCTTAATCTCACCGATAAAGGTGACTTCGTAATCCAGCAGGCTTTTCACGCCGGAGACGGGTGCGGCCTTGTTGATAAAGTAAGGAAAGTGCATTTCGATATAGCCGGATTCTGCTTCCAGGCGCTCTACCATCTGGCGCAGAATGGTTTCGAATGAGTCTATCGAAATAGCGTTTTCATTCATGTTGAGAATTTCAACAAAGCGTGACATATGCGTGCCCTTGAAGTTGTGCGGCAAATGCACAAACATGTCGAACACCGCTACGGTATGCTGCTCGCCGCCGGTTTTGTCTTTCACAATGACTGGGTGACGGATAGACTTGATGCCGACTTTATTGATATCCAGTTGGCGCACGTCAGGGGTATTTTGTACGTCTTCAATCACTGCAGGAATAACGGGTTGATTCATCAGAGTTCCATGGCGGGATTGCCCGCCCGTTGATTAATAGTTGAGTTTACTACTCGGAAATTAATTTCTCAATAGCTGTGCAAATACCGGTTTTGTCCAAGCCGCATGCGGCCAGCATGGCTTCATGGCTGCCGTGTTCAATAAAATGGTCCGGCAAACCGAGGCACAACACAGACTTCACCACATGATGTGCTTGCAGGCATTCCATCACGGCGGCACCTGCCCCGCCCATAAGTGCGTTTTCTTCTATAGTCACTATATGGTCATGGCTGCGGGCAATTTCAAGTATCGTGGTTTCATCCAGTGGCTTGATAAAGCGCATATTCACCACCGTGGCATCCAGCGACGCGGCGGCATCCAGGGCCGGTTGCAACATACTACCAAATGCCAGTATCGCGACTTTTTTCCCCTGGCGGACCAGTTGTGCCTTGCCAATCTCAATGCGTTCCAGCGTCTTGGAAATTGGTGCGCCTATGCCACTGCCGCGCGGGTAGCGCACTGCTGCCGTGCCTGTATGCAGGTAGCCAGTGGTCAGCATCTGGCGGCATTCATTTTCATCGCTGGGCGCCATGATGACGATGTTGGGAATGCAGCGCAAAAAGCTCAGGTCAAAACTGCCGGCATGGGTAGGGCCGTCTGCGCCAACCAGTCCGGCCCGGTCAATCGCCAGCAGCACATCCAGATCCTGCAGGGCGATGTCATGGATCAGTTGGTCATACGCGCGTTGCAAGAAGGTGGAGTAAATCGCTACTACCGGTTTCAGGCCGTCACAGGCCATGCCGGCCGCAAATGTCAGTGCGTGCTGCTCGGCAATACCTACATCAAAATAACGCTGTGGATATGCTTCGGCAAAACGGTTCAGGCCGGAGCCATCGCACATGGCAGGGGTGATGCCTACCAGCCTGCTATCTGTGGCGGCCATATCCACCAGCCAGTCGCCGAAAATCTGCGTATAGGTCGGGCGCTGTTCATTTTGCGCCAGGCTGTGTCCGTTTTGCGGGTCAAATTTGCTGACCCCGTGATATTTGTTCGGGTTGTCTTCCGCCGGGCTGTAACCTTTACCTTTTTGCGTCACCACATGCAGGAATTGCGGTCCCTGCAACTGGCGAATATTGCTCAAGGTATCGACCAGCGTATCCATATCATGGCCGTCAATCGGGCCGATGTAGTTAAAGCCGAACTCTTCAAACAAGGTGCCTGGTGTCATCATGCCTTTGGCATGCTCCTCGGCACGACGTGCAAACTCCTTGACCGGGGGAATAATATCCAGCACTTTTTTACCACTGCGACGCACGCTATCGTACAGCTTGCCGGACATCAGGCGGGCCAGGTAATTGTTGAGCGCACCGACATTGTTGGAAATGCTCATATCGTTGTCATTGAGGATGACCAGCAGGTTGGTGTCCATATCACCGGCATTATTCAGCGCTTCAAATGCCATGCCCGCCGTCATGGCGCCATCACCGATAATGGCCACGCTGCGACGGTCCAAGCCTTGCGCTTTGGCTGCAACGGCCATGCCTAATGCAGCGGAAATCGACGTGCTGGAGTGACCGGTGCCAAAGGTGTCGTATTCACTTTCGTCGCGCTTTGGAAAGCCGGCAATGCCGCCCGCTTTACGCAAGGTGGCCATGCCTTCGCGGCGCCCGGTCAGGATTTTGTGCGGATAAGTCTGGTGGCCGACATCCCACACCAGTCTGTCATCCGGTGTGTTGTAGACATAATGCAGCGCAATGGTCAGCTCGATCACGCCCAGGTTGGAGGCCAGATGGCCGCCGGTTTGCGACACGCTGTGAATCAGGAAGGCGCGTAACTCCGTTGCCAGTGCCTTGAGCTGAGAGCGGTCCAGCTTGCGCAGGTCTGTGGGCGATTGAATGCGAGACAGCAGTGAAGTCATGATTAGAATTGGCGCTCACAAATAAATCGGGCAATACCGCGCAGTGCGTCGGCTTCGGTGCCGAAACCGGCCAGCAACTGCAAAGACTGCTGGTACAGCGACTGCACCAAGGTGTTGGCCTCCTCAATACCGAGCAGGCTGACATAGGTTGATTTTTCCTGCAAGGCATCTTTGCCTGCGGTTTTGCCCAGTGTTTGCGTGTCTGCCGTGGCATCCAGGATGTCATCCACCACCTGGAATGCCAGCCCCATATTACGGCTGTATTGATCCAGCAAGTTGACCAATGATGTCTCTGTTTTATCCGCCGAATAAGCACCCAGCAATGTCGCAGCGCGAATCAATGCGCCGGTTTTGTACTGGTGCATGGTTTCCAGCGCAGAGCGGGTCAGTGTTTTGCCGGTGCTTTGCAAGTCTATGCTCTGGCCGCCGCACATGCCGCGTGAACCGGTGGCGTGTGCCAGCAACTGCACCTGTTTTAATGCCTGTGGTACCTGTGTTTCAGCCAGGCAAGTAAATGCCAGTGATTGCAGCGCATCGCCCACCAGCAATGCGGTCGCATCGTCATATTGCTTGTGGCAACTGGGTTTGCCGCGGCGCAAATCATCGTCATCCATGCACGGCATATCATCGTGCACCAGGGAGAAGGCATGGATCAGTTCCACGGCTGCTGCACCTGCATCGGCGCTGTCGGCAGTCGTGCCTGCCAGCTCTGCTGCGGCATAGCACAGCAATGCACGTACGCGTTTGCCGCCGCCCAGTACCGCATAACGCATGGCAGCGTGCAACCGCTCCGGCAAAGTCTCTTCGCCGGGCAACGCGCGCGCCAATACCTGCTCAGCGCGTACCTGGTGTGTGCTGGCCCAGTGTTCAAATGCGAATGAATGCGTCATGAGTAAGGTAAAAGCGGCCCGGCGGAGGATTAATCTGGTTCAAACGGGCTCAGTTGCTGCTGGTTTAGGATCATGACCGTTTGTTCGGCCTGTTGCAGTGAGGCCTGGCAGGCCTGTAATAACTGCGTGCCTTCGGCATAGGCTGTGAGCGCCGCCTCTAAAGGCAAATTACCGGATTCCATGTTGCGGACGATGGTTTCCAGTGCCGCGATGCGCTGGGCAAAGGTCTGGGAGTCACTGCTGGCCGGGGAGGCTTTTTTGGAATCACTCATGAGAATTAACCTGTTAAAACGCCTGACATTTTAACAAAACTCCCTTTGCTTGCGGGATTATTCTCAATGCGGTCACCCAGTTCAGGCGGGTAACACTGTCAGCAGAAAGTTGCGGATATCGCTGATTTCCTCATCGCATACGCTGTGTGGCATGTCGTATTCATGCCAGGTCAGTGGATAGCCAGCCGTCTCCAGCACGTCGCGGGATGACTGGGCAGTTGATAAGGCAATCACCTGGTCGAACCGGCCATGTGCCATCCAGATCGGCAGATGTTTATTGGCTACCTGCTGATCACTTTGCAGCTGGTTTTTCAGCGGCAGATAAGTCGATAGCGCCAGCACGCCAGCCAGTGGTTTCTCAAACCGGGTAGCGGTATGCAAGGCCATTGCGCCACCTTGCGAAAACCCGGCCAGTAAAATGCGCTGTGACGGAATACCGCGCACAATCTCGTTTTCTATCATGGCATTGAGGATGGACTGCATGCTGCGTATGCCGGTTTCGTCCTGCGGGCTGTCGGGTTGCAACCCAACAATGTCATACCATGCGCGCATTTCGTAACCATTGTTTAAGGTCACGGGCCGGTAGGGCGCATGCGGCAGGATAAATTTGATATGTTGCAGATCCAGCAGATGCACGATAGGGGCAAAATCATGACCATCGGCGCCTAGCCCATGCAGCCAGAAAATGGTGGCAGTTTCGTGACCTTGCTGATTGATTGTGAGGTGTTCTAGCATGCTGTCGGGCTTTATAAAAGCGAAACAGGCAGTATAACAGCCATGCGAGTGTTCATTGGGAGCCAGTCAGACTGGGCGTTGATATTGAACACAATGCTGGACGTTATGGGGTCGGCGTAGTTTTGCTGCAGATGACTTCTGCAAGCAAATCACAGCCAATGGTCGCATTACCGGGTGTTTTGGCCGTGGCGGTGAAGCTGGCGACAGTGGTCACAGCGTTGCCGCCATTGATTTCTTTGCAGGCTGATGCAATCGGGCTGGAAATGGCGTTGACAGGTTTGTTAAGTTGAATATCTGTGTAAGCTCTTCTCGCATAAGCTGTGGCTTCAGCCAGGCAGGCATTGTCAGCAGATTCTTGTATGTAATTCTGATATGTTGGAATGGCGACGGAAGCCAGAATGCCAATAATGGCGATGACAATCATCAACTCAATTAAATTGAATCCAGAATGTCGGTTTGATTTCATGCTTAATTTTAGATGCTAAAAAGCCCTGCAAATGCAGGGCTCGTAAGGGAATTATTAAGGTGTTGTTGCTTTAGTACAAGTGCTACCTTGACTGAGGTCGCAGGACCATGTTGCGTCACCTGGTTTTTTGGATTTTGCTGTGATTATATCTGTTGCAGCTGCCGGCGTAGTGATGCTCTCACATGCAGTAGCTACTGGCGCTGTAATGGTAGTATTTCTTGCAAAATCAATGGTTACTTTATCTGTATAAGATTTTGCTTCAGTTTGGCAAGCGCTTTCAGCAGCTTCTTTGGTGTAATCCTGATATGCCGGAATCGCAACAGAAGCCAAGATACCGATAATGGCAACCACGATCATCAATTCAATCAGGGTAAAACCTTGTTGTACGTGTTTTTTCATTATATTTCCTTTAGTCAAAGTTTAAAGTGAATACTAATTTTTGATTCACTGCTTTTCCAACAGTGTTGCATGACCGTAAGCAATAGCTGTGCCATTTTCATTTATTGGTTATAACTGGTTGAAAATAAAGAATTAAGGTATTTTTATAGCTTAGTTACAGGCTTTGAAACCGGAAATTTGTGTCAGGGAATGTTGAGGGGTAGATGACGCAAAGTGACAGCCTTTGTCCACCGTCACCGAGGCGGGGTGATGTTTTTGGTCAGATTGCCATCTGAAAGCAAAAAGGGATTGCGTGGTACACAATCCCTTTGTTTGTGACAGTGTGAGGCTTTTGGCCTGTACTGTGTTTGCAAAACTAACTTGTTACAACGTAAGACTTACCAGAACTTCCACCAGGGTTTACTGTTGCCTTGCGCAGTTTTTCCAGAACCCTGGCTAATTACTTTCCCGATTCGGCAGCCTTTTTCAAGCTGTCCAGGCCTTGGCCGAAGAAGTCATCCAGCGCTTTGGTTGCTGCATCATCATTCTGCTCAGGTTTTGGAATGTTGGAAGAGTCGGCGCGGGTGTAGCTGCCTTTGACGGTGACTTCAGTCTCATTGCCTTTGGCCGTCACGGTAATCATAGGGTAGAAGTTGGAGAATTGCAGTGTGCTTTTTTCCAGCACATATTCATATTTCAGGCGCATGCCTGCGTCATCGACTGAGCGCAGTTTTTCGTACATGGTGCCGCCGTTTTTCAGTTTCACGGTACGGTAGGTGGCCTCATCACCGTTTTCGTCTTTTTTCTGCTCTGTCTTGGTCGATTCAACGCCGGCATGCCAGGCTTGCTCGTTACCAAAATCTTTGACCAATGCCCAGACTTTTGCTGCTGGTGCTTTGATGGTCACGCTTTTTTCGAAGCGCAGCGCAGCCGCACCGTGTGCAGCAGCAGTCAGCGGAACCAGTGGTAATAAAGAAACGGCAATCACGCCCAGAATTTTTTTCATTTCATATCTCCTGAAATTTACAGATTAAAGCTAAAAAGTAAGATGTCTTTTGAGTTTTAAAATAACCCGTGACTTTACCTAAAAAAACGGCACTTTGCGACTAATTCATAAGCAATCCTGTGAAAAAACTGAAAAACGGGAGGAAGCGCACATTTATTTTGCTTCCAGAATAAATTGCCCAAACGAGCGGCACAGCTTGGGGCTGTCCAGCGTGTGGGTGACCGTATTGGTGTGCGGATCTATGATGGAGACCGTATCTGAGCCCCAGTTGGCGACGATGATCTGGTGACTGGCTTTGTCGTATTCAATGCCTTCAGGGGAATCGCCGACTGTAATGGTTTTGACGGTGTTGCCGCTGGCAATGTCAATCACCGAAACGCTTTCTGCATGATTGTTGCTGACATAGGCCCAGCGGCCGTCAGGACTGATGGCAACGCCATAAGGGTGCTTGCCGGTTTTGATGGTGCTGGCCTGGTAAGAATCCACATCAAGCAGAGTCAGGGTATTACTGACCACATTGACGACAAACAGCGTACGGCCATCCGGGCTTAAGGTCAGCGCAAAAGGGTGCAGGCCGACTTTGACCTGGGCGATGGTCTGCAGCGTACGCGTATCCACCACGGTGATATCGTTGCTGTCGCGGTTGGCAATAAACAGTTTTTTGTTATCGGCGCTGACTACCATACCGGAAGGTGTCTGGCCGGCCTTGAACGCTTGCTGTTTTTGCGGCTGGGCAGTGTCAACGGCGATGACTTGCGCACCGCCCCAGTCTGCGACATACAGTGTTTTTTCGTCACGGCTGAGCGCAATGCCGACGGCCTGGATGTTGACCGGAATCTCCCGGATAACTTGCTGGGTGCGGCTGTTAATAACTGATACTGTCTGGCTGTTGGCATTACTGATATAGACGCGCTGCTGTTTGCGCGCAATGGCCACACCTACCGGTGCTTTGCCCACGTTAATGGTGTGCGTGATTTTTTGCTGGGCTATATCCAGCACGGAAACGGTATCACTGCCCTGGTTGGTGATATAGGCGAGGTCGCCGGCAGTGGCAGTGAAACTGCACAAGATGAGAATAAAGGAGGTAAAGCTGGATATTTTCAAAATCGTCAGGGTACTGGATCTGGTTATAAAGCGGCAAATACTGGATACATGGTCATATAAAACGCGATGATATGAATTAGGTTGACAGCAAATGTTTCCGATGCGGCATTGTAAGTATGTATGTACCAGCATTCAGTTTAAATAAAAAGCTGATTGTACCGTGGCAGGCTTATTAAAAGCTTACAGTGTATGAGGCCCTTTGCCACGACCGGAGTTTTTTGGGGGCGGCATGTATGTCTTCATGCGCGCTTGGGGAGAAGGGATGTGGGGGTGCTTTTGCCCTCAGGCTTGATGGTTGTCCTTTCATTAAAGGGCAAAGTATGAAAAAATTGCAGCAAATATTTTAGGCAGTTTTGTATGTTAGATCGTGATGGATACCGTCCTAATGTGGGGATTATTTTATGTAATACCCACAACCAGGTGTTCTGGGGCAAGCGTATCAGAGAGCATGCGTGGCAGTTTCCGCAAGGCGGCATCAAGTATGGTGAAACGCCTGAGCAGGCCATGTACCGTGAACTGATGGAAGAAGTGGGACTCAAGCCGGAACACGTCAAGATACTGGGCCGTACGCGGGACTGGTTGCGTTATGATGTGCCTACCAGTTGGATCAAGCGCGAATGGCGCGGCAGTTATAAAGGCCAGAAGCAAATCTGGTTTTTGTTACGCTTGACCGGACGTGATTCTGATGTGTCATTGCGTGCCAGTGAGCATCCGGAGTTTGATGCCTGGCGCTGGAGTGAATACTGGGTGCCGCTGGAAGATGTGATTGAATTCAAGCGTGAAGTCTATCAACTGGCGTTGAATGAGCTGGCGACTTTCCTGCGTCATTCGGGCCGGCGTTACGGCGGCAAGCCCCGTAAACCGAATGCTGACCCGGCATCGCCAGTGGACACATCATTGGATACCCCGGCGGATACCGAATAAGTCTGTTTGCGTTAAACCATTTCCAGCCGGTCGCGCGGCAATATCCATTTAGGCCGGATACGGTGACAAGTATAGCCGTTCGGGTAACGCAGCAAATAATCCTGGTGCTCCGCTTCCGCCACCCAGAAGTTACTGGCAGGTGTCACTTCGGTCACCACTTTCCCTGGCCAGATATCGGAAGCATTCATTTCGCTGATCAGGTGCGTGGCAATTTCTTTCTGGATGGGGTCCAGGTAGAAAATGGCTGAACGGTAAGATGGCCCCAGGTCGTTACCTTGGCGGTCTGGTGTGGTCGGGTCGTGAATCTGGAAGAAAAATACCAGCAATTGCCGCAGGCTGATGCGGGTGGGGTCAAACACGACTTCAATGGCTTCGGCATGGTTGCCGTGATCTCGATACGTGGCATTCGCCACATCGCCCCCCGTGTAGCCGACACGGGTACTGATCACGCCTGGCAAGCGGCGGAATAAATCCTGCATGCCCCAGAAACAGCCACCCGCAAGAATAATTTTTTCTGACATATCCAACTTTCTTAATAAATGCCTGCCCAACCTGAAAGCAAGCTCATGTGACTTTGTTGAGTTATCGCGTATCAAGTCAAGTACTTGCAATCTGTCCAGTATATGTGGTTTAGGTTAAAATGCTGGGTTTTAGTTCTATCGTATTGTCTGGGGGAAAATATGGCAGTCAGGTTAGGGATTAACGGGTTTGGGCGGATTGGCCGCATGGTATTGCGTGCCGCTGTCCAGGAAGCCGAGTTCAGTGATATTGAAGTCGTCGCCATCAATAGCTCATATGACATCGAATATATGATGTATATGCTGAAATATGACTCCGTGCATGGCCGTTTCCGCGGCACCGTGGAAGCCGATAACGGTGAGCTGGTGGTGAATGGCAAACGTATCCGCCTGACCGCCGAGCGTGACCCCAATAATATCGACTGGACCAAAGGCGGCGCTGACGTGATTGTTGAGTCCACTGGCGCATTCCTGACCCAGGAAACCTGCCAGCCCCACCTGGGCCGTGGCGCTAAAAAAGTGGTGCAATCTGCGCCAGGTAAAGATGACACGCCGATGTTTGTCTATGGCGTGAACCACCAGGAGTATGCCGGCCAGGCCATTATTTCTGCTGCTTCCTGTACCACCAACGGCCTGGCGCCTTTAGTCAAGGTATTGCATGACAGCTTTGGCGTGAAACGCGGCCTAATGACAACTATCCATGCAGCGACTGCTTCGCAACTGACCGTGGATGGCACTTCTAAAAAAGACTGGCGCGGTGGCCGTAGCGTGTTCGAAAACATTATTCCTTCCAGTACCGGTGCAGCCAAGGCAGTTGGTAAAGTGATTCCGGCCCTGAACAAAAAGCTGACCGGCATGTCCATGCGTGTACCTTCTGCCGATGTTTCCGTGGTGGACCTGACCGTTGAACTCAGTAGTGAAACGACTTACGAGGCGATTTGTGATGCCATGAAACAGGCATCGACGGGTGCATTGAAAGGCGTGCTGGATTACACCTCTGAAAAAGTGGTTTCCACCGATTTCCGCAGCAGCCCGGCCGCCAGTGTGTTTGATGCCGATGCCGGTATTATGCTGGACCCAACCTTTGTCAAAGTCATCGGCTGGTACGACAACGAATATGGCTATACCTGCAACCTGTTGCGCCTGGTGCAGCATATTGCGTAATGATCAACGGGGCAGAATGCCCCGTTTTTGTATTCAATCCTGATTTTTGAGCGGTGTGGGCCGCCGGAGTACGTGTATGAAATTCATCAAAATGACTGATCTCGACTTGCGTGGCAAACGTGTCTTTATCCGCGCCGACTTGAATGTCCCGGTCAAAGACGGGGTTGTGACCAGTGATGCCCGTATTGTGGCCAGCATGCCAACGATTGAATTCGCATTGAAAGCCGGCGCGAAAGTCATGGTAACTTCGCACCTGGGACGCCCTGAAGAGGGCGTGTATTCTGAAGAAAACTCCCTCAAGCCGGTGGCGGATGTGATGAGCAAACTGCTTGGCCAACCGGTGCGCCTGGTGAAAAACTGGCTGGCACCGAATGCCCCGGCAGATAGCCTGGGCACGGAAGATGGCCAGCTGATCCTGCTGGAAAACTGCCGCTTCAATATCGGTGAAAAGAAAAATAACGACGAACTTGCCCGGAAATATGCGGCCTTGTGTGATGTGTTTGTGATGGATGCATTTGGCACCGCGCACAGGGCTGAGGCCTCTACGCATGGCATTGCCAAGTTTGCGCCAGTAGCGTGTGCCGGGATTTTGCTCACCCGGGAACTGGATGCGTTGAGCAAAGCTCTGCTGGCACCGGCCCACCCCCTGGTTGCTATTGTGGGTGGCTCCAAAGTCTCAACCAAACTGACGGTGCTGGAAAGCCTGTCTGACAAGGTGGATCAACTGGTGGTGGGCGGGGGCATTGCCAATACCTTCCTGAAAGCCTCTGGCCATGAAGTGGGTAAATCCCTGTGTGAGGATGACCTGGTCGATACGGCCAAATGCCTGATGCAGAAGATGTCGGATCGTGGTGCCTGTGTACCGATCGCCAAAGATGTGGTGACGGGAAAGCAGTTTGATGCCAATGAACCGGCGGTCAAAAAGTCTGCCGATGAGGTGGCTGCCGATGATATGATTTTTGATATTGGGGCGCAGTCTGCCGCCGAACTGGTGAACATCATCATGAAGGCGGGTACCGTGGTCTGGAACGGTCCGGTCGGCGTATTCGAATTTGACCAGTTTGGTGAAGGCACGAAAGCGATTGCCAAGGCGATTGCTGAAACCAAAGCGTTTACCCTGGCCGGCGGCGGCGATACTATTGCCGCGATCCAGAAATATGATATTTACGACAAGGTTTCGTATATCTCGACGGCGGGTGGCGCGTTCCTGGAATTCCTGGAAGGTAAAACCTTGCCGGCAGTCGCCATGCTGGAAGCGCGCGCCAGCTAGACCAACCGGCGCTCGCCTGCTGCGTTACGCTGTCAGCGGGACCGTCAGCCGGTGATGCTTGTCGTACACTTCCACCCGGTTCCTGCCCTGTTTTTTGGCGACATACAATGCTTTGTCTGCCTGTTCAATCAATAAGTGCTCATCTTCGCTGAAGTTTAGTGATTGATTGCGCGCATGCTGTTCTTTGGTGGTATGCGATTGCTGTGTGCTCAGTGACGCAATGCCGATGCTGACCGTCATCAGGCGATGGCCGGCAAACCGTATATCCAGCTCCATCACTTTCTGGCGGATGCGCTCGGCAATCTTAATCGCCTCCTGTTGAGTGGTTTGGCCCAGGATCAGCACAAACTCTTCCCCGCCGTAGCGTGCAGCCAGGTCGCCTGGGCGGTTGGTGTAGTGCTTGAGTATCCCCGCCAGTTTTTTCAGGCACTCATCTCCGGCCGCATGCCCCATGTTGTCATTCAGTTGCTTGAAGTGATCCGCATCTATCATCATTACACTCAGGCTGGATTGGTGACGGATGGCGCGTGACCATTCATCACGCATGATTTGCTCCAGTTGCCGGCGATTGGCGAGGCCGGTCAGCGGGTCGGTGAGCGTAAGCGCAGAGATCCTGTCTTCCACCTGTTTATGATGCGTAATATTGGTCAGTGAGAGCAGGAATAACTGACTGTCGGCCAGATTGGTGCTCATCGGCTGCACATGTAAGGTGAGCCAGGTGGGTTGCTTGGTCGGGGTGTGGCACAGGTAATCAATACTGAACTGGCCTGCTTTGCCATTCAGTACTTTCTGGATGCCATGGAGTAGCTGGGGCTGATTGGTATCTTCATTGGCGCGGCAAATGTCTAGATAGGCAATGCCAAACCAGTCGGTATCCAGTTCCAGGCCATAGAATAAACCAAATGTACGCCAGGCCTGGTTCACATACACAATATTGCTGGCCTGGTCGATCACGGCGACTTGCAATGGCAAGGTGTCCAAAATACCACTCAGTAATTGTTCTGCGATGTCCACAAAATATCCGGTAGATAGTTCCAGATTCACAACAGGGACAGCTTGCCAGCTTAAGCCCATGCTAGTCAAGTGCTGCCCGCCTGTCTAAATCCCCTGCCTATGAGGTGGTGTTAAAAAGTGGTTTTTTTGTGGGTATTTATGCAGCAATTCGGTGATTTTGGTGGTTTTTAAACAGGCCAGCCATCCGCTGGTGGCGGTGCCCGGCGGAACAAATTGTTCGCCTGTAAGCAGGCAGGCCATTTATAATAATGTTTTTACTTTTTCGGTAGATATTATGCGTGCGCCTTTGCTGGAAACTTCGATTAAAAGCCTGAAAAAACTGCATCAGGGCAAGGTGCGTGATATTTACGATATTGATGCGCACACCATGTTGCTGGTGAGCACTGACCGCCTGAGTGCATTTGATGTGATCCTGCCGACCGGTATTCAGCATAAAGGCGCCATGCTGACGCAAATGGCCAATTTCTGGTTCGAGCAGTTGAAAGACGTGGTGCCCAACCATTTGACCGGCATTGCGCCGGAATCCGTGGTCGCACCCGATGAGGTAGAACAGGTGAAAGGTCGCGCGGTGGTGGTGAAGAAACTCAGGGCCTTGCCGCTGGAGGCGATTGTGCGTGGTTACCTGGTGGGCAGCGGCTGGAAAGAATACCAGGCCAAAGGCACCGTATGTGATATTCCCTTGCCTGCCGGCTTGCAGCTTGCGCAACAATTGCCTGCGCCATTATTCACGCCATCCAGCAAAGCGGCGGTGGGCGAGCATGACGAAAATATCAGTATTGCCCAGGTAGAAGCCCTGATTGGTAAAGACCTGACGGCACAAGTGGAAAAAGCAGCCATTGCGCTTTACACCAAAGCCGCAGCATATGCACTCAGCAAAGGCATTATTATTGCCGATACCAAGTTTGAATTTGGCGTGGATGAACAAGGCGTGTTACACGTGATGGATGAGGTGCTGACACCAGACTCCTCGCGTTTCTGGCCGGCGGATCAATACCGGGTAGGCACGAATCCACCCAGTTATGACAAGCAATATGTGCGTGACTGGCTGGAAAGCTGCGGCTGGAATAAAACCCCCCCGGGGCCTGCATTGCCGGTAGATGTGGCGCAGCGCACTTCTGACAAGTACATGGAAGCGTTTGCCAGGCTGACCGGGCGTACCTTGCAGGTCGAATAAGCGTTTCATGCGCTTCCGCGAGCAACTTGCCACGCTTGCCAGCCGCCTCAGGCAAGAGCTGGCATTTTACCGCGCCCTGCATGCGCATCCGCAAACGCCCCCATTGGCCAAAGCTTTGCTATGGCTGGCACTGGGATACCTAGTGATGCCTTTTGACCTGATTCCCGACTTTATCCCGGTGATCGGGCAACTGGACGAACTGGTGATTGTGCCGTTATTGCTGCACCTGGCAATGAAAGTGACCCCGCTGGCTGTACAGCAGGCTTGCCGGTCGCAGGTGTCGCCTGCGGCAAGCCAAAAATAATGCGTTTTGTAAACAAAGGTTTATGTTATTCGCCTATAATGGCGAATTTTTGTGGGATGGGTTTGAAAAGATGTCTTTGAATTTGGTGCCTAGCGGCAAAGATTTGCCTCACGACTTTAACGTCATTATCGAAATTCCGGCCAATGGTGATCCGGTCAAGTATGAAGTGGACAAGGAAAGCGGTGCACTGTTTGTAGACCGCTTTATGGGCACCTCCATGCAGTATCCCTGTAACTACGGGTATATTCCACACACGCTGGGTGATGATGGAGACCCGGTGGATGTGCTGGTGATTACGCCAGTGCCATTGCTGCCGGGCGTGGTGGTGCGTTGCCGTGCACTGGGCATGCTGAACATGACAGATGAGGCCGGTGGTGACGCCAAAGTGCTGGCCGTGCCGATTGAAAAGGTCTGCGGCCTGTATGCCTACCAGAAATCATTGAGCGATGTGTCTCCCTGGCGCCTGGATATGATTGCGCACTTCTTCGAGCACTACAAAGACCTGGACAAAGGTAAATGGGTGAAAATCGATGGTTGGGTGGGTATTGAAGATGCGCACAAGGAAATTACTGATGGCGTTGTACGTTACAATGAAGCAGAAGTGAAACCAGCGTTCTGATCCTGGACAGATATGAATAAAAAAGTCGGCTTCAAGCCGACTTTTTTATTGCTGGTGTTTTTATTATGTGCCGGGTTAATGCAGCAATGGCACAATCAGCAAGGCCACAATATTAATGATCTTGATCAGCGGATTCACCGCTGGCCCTGCAGTATCCTTGTATGGATCACCCACCGTATCACCCGTCACGGCAGCTTTATGCGCCTCCGAGCCTTTGCCACCATGATGGCCATCTTCAATGTATTTTTTGGCGTTATCCCACGCGCCGCCGCCGGTACACATGGAGATGGCGACAAACAGACCGGTGACAATGGTGCCCATCAGCAATCCGCCCAGCGCGACCGGGCCTAAGAACAAGCCAACCAGGATAGGTGCGGCGACGGGTAGCAGGGAAGGCAGCATCATTTCCTTGATGGCCGCTGTGGTCAGCATATCGACAGCCTTGCCGTATTCAGGCTTCGCTGAGCCCTCCATAATCCCTTTGATCTCGCGAAACTGGCGGCGCACTTCCTCTACCACGCTGCTGGCAGCGCGACCCACCGCTTCCATGGCCATGGCGGCAAACAGGAAGGGAATCAGGCCACCAATAAATAAGCCAATAATGACGCGGGGGTCGCTTAAATCAAAACTGGCAGAAATACCTGCACCTTCCAGTTTGTGGGTGTAATCGGCAAACAGCACCAGAGAGGCTAGTCCGGCAGAGCCAATGGCATAGCCTTTGGTCACGGCTTTGGTCGTGTTGCCGACTGCATCCAGTGGATCAGTCACATCCCGTACGCTGCTTGGCAGCTCCGCCATTTCGGCAATACCTCCCGCATTATCGGTAATCGGGCCGTAAGCATCCAGTGCGACCACAATACCGGCCATGCTCAACATGGCCATGGCTGCAATAGCGACCCCGTATAAACCAGCGAGATGGAAAGACACGAAAATGGCAATGCAGACTGAAATCACAGGCAATGCAGTTGACTTCATGGAGACGCCTATGCCGGCAATAATGTTGGTGGCATGCCCGGTGGTGGAGGCTTGTGCCACATGCTTGACCGGTGCGTAATCCGTACCAGTATAGTATTCCGTGATCCATACCAGTGCGGCGGTTAATACCAGCCCTACGGCACAGGCACCAAACAACGCCTGTCTGGAAACGGCCACTTCACCGTGCGTATACCCTTGCGGGAATACATATTGCGTGACGAAGTAGAACGCGATCAGCGATAGCACACCGGCGACGGCCAGCCCCTTGTAAAGCGCAGGCATCACGTTTTTCATGCCAGGCGAGGCTTTGACAAAAAAGCAGCCGATAATGGAAGCCACAATCGACACCGCACCAAGCAGCAGCGGGTAAATCACGCCACTGGTGCCTGCTTCTGCGGCCATCAGGCCACCCAATACCATGGTGGCAATCAGCGTGACGGCATAGGTTTCAAACAAGTCTGCCGCCATGCCGGCACAGTCGCCGACATTGTCCCCCACGTTATCTGCGATCACGGCGGGATTACGCGGGTCATCTTCAGGAATACCGGCTTCCACTTTGCCGACCAGGTCAGCACCGACGTCAGCGCCTTTGGTGAAAATACCGCCACCCAAACGCGCGAAAATGGAAATCAGCGATGAGCCAAATGCCAGGCCGATGAGCGGGTTCAGGTCAGTCGCCTGTTCCGCACCAAGATAGACATAGAAACCTGTCACACCCAGTAACCCCAGGCCCACCACCAGCATGCCGGTAATGGCACCGCCTTTGAATGCCACATCCAGCGCTGCGCCTATGCCGTTGGTGGCGGCTTGTGCGGTACGCACATTGGCCTTGACCGACACATTCATGCCGATAAAGCCACAGGCGCCGGAAAGCACTGCGCCGATTACAAAGCCGGTGGCGGTGGGGACGCCGAGGAAAAAACCGATCAGCACTGCCAGGATGATGCCGACTAGCGCGATGGTTTTATACTGCCTGGCCAGATAGGCAGCCGCGCCTTGTTGAATAGCCCCGGCAATTTCTTGCATCCGGGTGTTGCCTGCAGGTAAACCAGAAATCCACTGACTCATTACTATGCCATATAGTACTGCCAATACTGCGGCACCGATGGCTAACATTAATGCAACTGACATGACTTCTCCTGTTCCTGATGAAACGACGTTGAAGGTGATGACTGCTTGCAGACCTGTATCATTAATTGTAAATGAAGTGTTACAGGTTGCTGCATTATTGCACTATTAAAGTGCAGCTACAAGCGGGGTCCGGACAGATTGAGCGTGGGGGAATGTGGCACCTTAGCGGCGGCGCTGATGGGCAATAAAATGCCGTAAAGCGGCTTCAAGGGCGGGGTTGTTGATTTGGCCGGCACAGGACTCCAATGTGTTCAAAGCCTGATTTGAAGGGGATTTGATACGTTTATGCCTGCTTTGGTGGCGAGATTTTACTTGCACTTTCACCTTGATTGCGCTAAGGTTTAACCCCTTGATTTGCTGGGATTTTTGACAAAAATCCTGAATTTTTCGTAGCAGTCCGGCTTCCAGTAGCCGGATTTTGCTGGCAACGGCGCCCGAATAAGCACCGATGGTGAGTATGCCATGCTCGGCTGCCAGCACCTGGGAAAGCGTAGAAAATTCCGGGGCAACCGCAGACCATAATTGCTGCAACTGCTGGCGATCACTGGCCTCTTGCAACAGGGGTTGAAGGTCGTGATGGCGGGTGAAAATCTGTTTGATTTTTAACATGCATGGTTGTCCGCAGAATGCTTGAATATTGTACTACACCGCAGGCTTCAGCACGTATGAAGGTCGGTGCAAACGAGAGTTCCTGGCATGATTAATATCATTATTGTTTCAGAAAAAATGACCAAACCAAAGACGCTGGGCCTCTTTGAAAGTTTGGGGGTGGTCCTGGCACTGATCCTGGTGCCTATGGTGTTGATTTTATTGTTTATCACGCCACAGCAGGAGATTAAGAGCCAGGGGGTGAAGGCGATTTTACCGCCACACCTGCGCGGGGCCATGTTATCTACCCAGAGCCATCTTGACGCCTACGCCAAACAAATTGGCGAATTGCAGGCGCGCATTTTGCGCCTGGATGCACAGAACCAGCGCCTGTCCAAACTGGCCGGCCTGAAAGCCACGGCTGAACCTGTCGATGAGCGCGCGTCTGTCAATGAGGTCATGGGGCAGGGCGGTCCGCTAGTGAAAGAAGCACCGTTAACGGAAGAGGACCTGAAAGCCACGATTGAGCAGATGTCGGCGGATCTTGATTTTCGTGATGAATATCAAGGCAAGATTGAAGCCAAATTGCTGCTGAAAAGCGTGTTGAAAGATATGCTGCCCAACAGTAGCCCGATCAATGTCCTTTATAATTCTTCCAGTTATGGCTGGCGGATTGACCCGCTCAATGGGCATAGGGCGTTTCACGAGGGGCTGGATTTTCCGGCTGGCGTGGGAACGCCAGTGTATGCGGCTGCAGATGGCATAGTCACGACTTCCGTGCAAACGCCGGACTATGGGAATTTGCTGAAAATCGATCATGGATCTGGCCTGGAGACACGTTACGCGCATAATTCACAGTTACTGGTGAAAGCGGGAGAGCGTGTGGTAAAAGGGCAGAAAATCGCGCTGGTAGGCAGTACCGGTCGTTCTACAGGGCCTCATCTGCATTATGAAATCCGCCTGAATGGCAATCCGCTGGATCCGCGTGAGTATCTCAGAAACCATTCCTGACAAATTCCGGTACTGGCGTGCAATAATCGAGACAACTTCCCTTTATATCTTATACAATCCCAGTTTATTTCTTTTAACCCCGCCTGGCGGGAATCGGTGTGACTCATGTTAGCCTCGTTGTTTAAAAAAGTATTTGGTAGCCGTAATGAGCGGCTGGTCAAACAATATCAGCAAATCGTCAAACAAATTAATGCGCTGGAACCTGAGATAGAGACGCTTACGGACGAGCAGCTGAAAGCAAAAACCGAAGAGTTCAAGCAACGCTACGCCAAGGGTGAAACACTGGAAAAACTGTTACCGGAAGCGTTTGCCGTTGTACGTGAAGGTAGTAAACGTGCGCTGGGTATGCGCCATTTTGACGTGCAACTGATCGGTGGCATGGTGCTCAATGCCGGCAAAATTGCCGAAATGCGTACGGGTGAAGGTAAAACCCTGGTGGCGACCCTGCCTACCTACCTGAATGCCTTGACTGGCAAAGGCGTGCATGTGGTGACCGTCAACGATTACCTGGCCAAACGTGACGCCGAATGGATGGGAAAACTCTACAACTTCCTTGGTTTGAGCGTGGGTATCAACCTGTCGCAAATGCCACACGATGCCAAACAGCAGGCGTATGCGTCAGACATCACTTACGGTACCAATAACGAATTCGGTTTTGACTACCTGCGTGACAACATGGTGTTCAGCAAGGAAGAGCGCGTGCAGCGCCCGTTGCACTATGCCCTGGTCGACGAAGTGGACTCCATCCTGATTGATGAAGCACGTACGCCACTGATTATTTCCGGCCAGGCCGAGCATAGTGTGGATTTGTATGGCGCCATCAATGAAGTGGCGAAACAACTGATGCGCCAGCAGCTTGAAGACGGTGAAGGCGACTTCTGGGTCGATGAAAAAGCGCAAAGCGTGACCATGAGCGAAGCCGGTCACGAGCATGCTGAGCAATTGCTGGAACAGAGTGGAATGTTACCAGCCGGTTCCAGCCTGTATGAGCCGGCCAACATTACGCTGGTACACCATTTGTACGCTTCCCTGCGCGCACAGAACCTGTATCACCGTGACCAGCATTATGTGGTGCGTAATGACGAAATCGTGATTGTGGACGAGTTTTCCGGCCGTATGATGCCAGGCCGTCGCTGGTCAGATGGCTTGCATCAGGCCGTGGAAGCCAAGGAAGGCGTTGCCATCCAGAAGGAAAACCAGACACTGGCCTCGATTACCTTCCAGAACTATTTCCGCATGTATGCCAAGCTGAGTGGCATGACCGGGACGGCGGATACCGAAGCTTACGAATTCAACCAGATTTACGGCCTGGAAACCGTGGTTATTCCTACACACAGGCCGATCAAGCGTATTGATGCCATGGACAAAGTCTATCGCACCGCGATGGAGAAATATAAAGCCGTGATTGAGGATATCAAGGCTTGCCAGGCAAAAGGCCAGCCAGTGCTGGTGGGTACGACTTCGATTGAAAACTCAGAACTGATTTCACAACTGCTGACCCAGGCCAAGCTGGAACACCAGGTATTGAATGCCAAACAGCATGAGCGTGAAGCGACCATTGTGGCAGAGGCAGGCCGTGTCGGCATGATTACCATTGCCACCAATATGGCCGGTCGCGGTACTGATATTGTGCTAGGCGGCAATTCCGAAGGTGAAATCCATGCCATCCAGAACGATGCCAATTTGAGCGATGCAGACAAGACGACCAAAATTGAGCAATTAAAAGCTGAATGGCAGCAGCGCCATGATGCGGTACTGGCAGCGGGTGGTTTGCATATTATCGGTACCGAGCGGCACGAGTCCCGCCGGGTGGATAACCAGTTGCGTGGCCGTTCTGGCCGCCAGGGTGACCCGGGTTCCAGCCGATTCTACTTGTCGCTGGAAGATCCACTGTTGCGTATTTTCTCTGGCGAGCGTGTGGCCGCCATTATGACGCGCCTCAATATGCCGGAAGGCGAGGCAATTGAGCATGCCATGGTGACGCGTGCGATTGAAAACGCACAGCGTAAAGTTGAAGGCCGTAACTTCGATATCCGCAAGCAGTTGCTGGAATACGACGATGTGTCCAATGACCAGCGTAAAGTGATTTACGAGCAACGCAACGAGTTGCTGGAGTCAATTGATGTTGGTCAGACCATAAGCGCCATGCGTGAAGATGTGGTGAACAGCCTGTTCAATACTCACGTCCCGCCTGGCAGTGTTGAAGAGCAGTGGGAAGTGCCTGCACTTGAACAAGCGCTGCGGGACGAGACGGGCCTGAGCCTGCCGGTAGGTGAATGGCTGGAAAGCAATCCGGATTTGCACGAAGAAACCTTGCGTGAGCGCATTGTTGAAGCCGCGAACGAGAACTATGCTGCCAAGGAGGCATTGGCAGGTAATGATAATATGCGCAATTTTGAACGTGCGGTGATGTTGCAAAGCCTGGATAACCACTGGCGTGAACATCTGTCAGCACTGGATCACCTGCGCCAGGGCATACATTTGCGTTCCTATGCCCAGAAAAACCCGAAACAGGAATACAAGCGTGAAGCGTTTGAACTGTTTGAGTCACTACTGAATACCGTGAAAAGCGAAGTGACCAAAATCACCATGCAGGTACAGGTGCGTTCACGCGAAGAGCTGGAAGCAGAGGAACGTCGAGCCGAAGAAGCCATGCGCGCCGCAGAAGCCGGCAATGTGCAGTACCAGCATAATGATTACAACCCTGCTGCGGATAATGCTGGCGGTGCACAATCATCATTAAATTTGCCGGAAGGCGTGCGGGTCGGTCGTAACGAGCCGTGTCCGTGCGGTTCCGGCAAGCGCTACAAAAACTGTCATGGTGCGTTGAGTTAGTGGTACAAAAGGAGTTTTCATGACGGATCAGACGATTATTCTCTCTCCCTGTGTCGGTGTTTGCACCATGGATGAAGACAGCGGTTTTTGCCAGGGTTGTTTCCGTACGCTGGAAGAAATCCAGCAATGGTGGGAAATGGATAATGCCACCAAATCTGCGGTGATTGAAAAAGCCTCGGCGCGTGAGCGCGCCGTTTTTGGCGACTGAAGAAATTCATCACCTCCAAATAAAAGCCGGCTAACGCCGGCTTTTATTTGGATGATAGTCACCCACATTGTTTCGCAGGTTTACAAATCTGCCATGTGCTGATCCCCTAACTGGCTGGTCTGGTCATCCAGCCTGGCGATGACCAGTTCCAGGGCGGTGCTCAGGTTCTGTAATGCGTGGGCATCCATGCTTGCCAGTATCTGGGGAAAGATGCCGTCCACGGGTTGTGGTGCTTTGGCCAGCACCGCCTGCCCAGCGGCCGTGACAAGCAAACCGACTTTACGCTGGTCTTCACTTAAACGCTGTTTTTCGATCAATCGCTTTTTAACGAGCTTCTCAACCAGCAGGCTGCAGGTCGATTGATGAATAGACAGGTTCTCAGCCAGCCGGGAAACCCCTAATTCCGGATGGGTGGCGATTTCGTGTAATAGCCACAACTGCGAGCCGGAAATGCCGCAGGTTGACTCGATTTCCCGGAAGTGGTGCCTGACGGCACCAAAAATAATACGGAACTGTTTAAGGGCCTTTTTGGCCAGCACGGTTTGCATGATAGATCTGATGTCATTATTGTGTATTCATTCTATCAGTTTCTTCAGCGAGGGGTTTTGTCGGTACATTGCCGGCATGAAAAAAGCTGGCCGGGTATGAGGGCTGGTGCAAAAAAGGAGAATTTACAGCGGGGTTGCATCGGCGATGGACGTCATCAGTCGCTTGTACAGACGGCAGGCTAGCAGTAAAAACAGGAGCTTATGCCGTGCCTGCGGGATGAGCAATAATCGCCTGTTGCAAATAAAGGGTGTACAAGGTTTGCAGGCCAAAGGTTGTGACAGATTGAGCCGGCAGGTGGGGCAGCAAGGTGGCAGCCAGGCAGGCCAAGTGACCGGTGAGCCCTGACTGGGTGGATTGCAGGTGCAGCAGCAGTTGGTAAGTCATGGCATTGAGCTGGACAAACCGTATATGGAAATCCGCTGTTCTGAACACCAGCAGATAGGTAGGTACAGGTGGCAGGTGCGCCTGTTTTCTGGACAGTTGATGCACAGGGTAATCATAACTGAGCAAGCTGTGTGCGGGTTGTAACTGCACAGTGGCCGCTGCCAGCGCCTCCGCATCCTTGATAGCCGTAGCAGAAGCAGGCAACCCTTCGGCGGGCAAATGGCTCACATACAACTCTATCCATTCATAGTGGGCCAGTTGTGCAGTAAAGGGAGGTAAATGACAGGCAGCCAGGTCCAGTGCCTGCAAGAAATCCACGAATGCCCTGGAAATATCCCTGAAGAAGGGGCTGTCGAAATGATGGCTGGCAAAACATTGCCTGACCAGCTTCCTGAAGCGGCGTTTGCCCAATATCGACTGTAATACCGGGAAGCAGGCGCTGACACTGGCATAAAACTGGTTGAAGACGATTTCCCGGTAAACAGCCAGGCGCCTGGCATTCACGCCACGCGGTTGCGCCTGTTGCTGCGGTTGGCGCAGGTGGGCGGTAAATGCTGCCTGATAGGCCTGGAGTGACTGCATCAGGCGATGGCCTCATGGGGACGCGGATGCTGTGCGGCTTGCTGGGCATGGTGGACGCGATCCACTTCCTGCATGAGCTCTGGTAATGGTGGAATATGGGTGTCACGCTCAAGCAGAGTGGGAAATACCCCCAGGGTTTGATAGGCAAACTCCAGTAGTTGCCATACCGGATCAATCACGGCCGCGCCATGCGTATCTACCAGCAAATCAGGTTCAACTTGCAGATGGCCGGCGATATGGCCGTACACGATACGTTTGGCAGGCATCTGGCTGAGAAAGGCATAGGGGTCAAAGCCGAAATTCACGCTATTCACATACACATTATTGATATCCAGGTGCAGGTGGCAGTCAGCTTCTTCCAGCACGGCATTGATAAAGGTGCTTTCAGCCATTGTCGAGATAGGGGCGGCGGCATAAAAAGAGGTGTTTTCCACCGCGACCCGGCGCTCCAGGATCTCCTGCGTTTGCCGTATGCGTTGCGCTACATGGTGCACGGCTTCTTCAGTGAACGGCATTGGCAACAAATCGTACAGATAACCATTGGCAGCGTCACTGCAATAACTTAAATGCTCGCTATACAGCGGAATGTCAAAGTCCACGAGAAACTGCTTTACCTGACGCAAGAAATCAAGATTGAGCGGATCAGGCCCGCCCAGGGACAGGCAAAGGCCATGGCAGACGATCGGGTAACGCCCGGCAAACCAGGCAAGATCGGCGGCGTATTTGCCGCCTGCACCTATCCAGTTTTCCGGGGCAATTTCCATAAACTGCAAATGCTGTAGCCACGGCTGGCCATATTGCTGCTTGAGTTGGGGAATCAGCTCACGTTTAAGCCCCAGTCCTGCCCCGCGGATATCCTGAAGGTGTGCCATGCATAAAAAGTTAGTTATTTGCTGGCATGGCAGCCGCCATCTTTCATTTTGTCAGCCGAGCAGTCGCCTTCTTTCATCTTGTTGGCAGCATCAGCGTTTTCCTTGGCCTTGTCATGATGATGGCCTTCCCTGGCTTTTTTCTTGTCTGCCCCGCAGTTGCCATTGCCACATTTGCCGTCTTTGGCCTTTTCGGCATCAGCCACCTGGTAGCCTTGGCCCAGGGTTTTCAGTTCAAACGGGTTGTCGGCGGTGTGTGCAGCCGCAGCGGCAACGGATAAAGCAACAGCGCTGGAAATCACAGCAATTTTATGGGTACTCATAGTAGCTCCTTTTTATCAGGCAGTTGAAAGTAGACGCGAGCTTTGCTCACCGCATCCTTATTGGTCCGGTCATGATGCCATGTGTTCCCGGTCATCGGTATGACGGCTTATTGAAGCATAGTTTACGTTGAAGGGGCAATGCCTGCGCGCTGCTCTATGAGCTGCAGGTAATGGGTCGCATCGAGCCCAGTCTGGTTGCGTTGCGCCAGCCAGATGGTTTCTGCCAGGCATTCCAGCAAGGCATGCTGGGCTTCATGTTCTTCCCGGTAACGCGTGCAGAGTTTGCCATAGGCCTGCGTAATGCCGGGCGGCTGGTTAATGCTGATTTGCTCCTGGATGGAAAGGTGCAGGCTCATGTGCAGGAACGGGTTGGTTTCGCCCATTTCGGGATAATAAGCCTGTTGCAGGTAGTGTTCCGGCTGATCCAGGAGGGTGTGATATTCCGGATGGGCATGCATGATGCCCACCGCCATTTTTTCCAGATCGGTCAGGGCCTGTTGTTGCCTGAATTTTTGCCAGGCATCAAAAAAGAACTGGCGTACTTCATCGCGGCTGGGATTGAATAAGGCCATGGTTAATTTCCTGCCGGTGGCTTCACTGGCTGCAATTGCTTGTCATGAAACTCGCATAAATCGACAATGCAGCACTCGCCACACTTGGGGTTGCGTGCGGTACAGGTATAGCGCCCGTGCAGGATAAGCAGGTGATGGGCGTCGTGCAGATATTGCTTGGGGGTGGTACTCAGGAAACGCTGCTCGACTTCAAGCACGGTTTTGCCGGTGGCCAGTTTGGTGCGGTTGCCAACACGGAACAAATGGGTATCGACTGCAATGGTCGGATGTCCAAACGCCGTGTTCAGGATGACATTGGCAGTCTTGCGGCCGACACCGGCCAGCGCTTCCAGCGCTTCGCGCGTATCAGGGACTTCGCCACCATGCAGTGCGAGCAACTGTGCGCAGCATTTCAGCACATTTTGTGCCTTGGCATGATACAGGCCTATGGTTTTGATGTAGCTTTCCAGGCCTTCCAGGCCCAAATCCAGGATGGCTTGCGGGGTGTTGGCCACCTTGAATAGTTTGCGGGTGGCAATGTTGACGCCCTTGTCTGTTGCCTGCGCAGACAGGATCACGGCAATCAGTAATTCAAATGTGGTGGTGTACTCCAGCTCTGTGGTTGGATTGGGAATGGCTTTGGCCAGTCTTTCGAAGATGGCGAGTCTTTTCTGGGCATTCATAAAGGCACGGTCAGGAATATGGATGGAAGCAGTATCTGCAAGCGATTTTCAATATTGGTTTACCTGTCTGTCAGCGGGCACTTTTTTGCGTTTTAGCCCGCGCCATGGCTGCAGCAATGGCAGCCTTTTTAATCGCGTCAGTGCCAGCAGCATGCATGGCAACATTGGGCGCGTTTTGCCCAGCTACCGGTTGGGGCTGGTGCTGTTCGGCATAGCTCGGGGCAGTTTGCTGTTTTTCAAGCTGCAGGCGCACTTGCCTGTGCTGGTAGCGTTTGCGCGCGATATCGGCGCTGGTTTTGCTTCTGTAGCCATCTTCTGCTTGCACCTGATCTGAGGACGTCGTTGTTACTGGTCGCATGACGATACAGTCGACCGGGCAGGGCGGCAGGCACAATTCACAACCGGTACATTCCTGGCTGATAACGGTGTGCATTTGCCGGGATGCACCCAGGATGGCATCGACCGGACAGGCTTTGATGCACAAGGTACAACCGATGCAGTGTGGCTCGTCAATCATGGCAATGGCAGCAGGTTTTGTCATGCCATGTGCCGGATTAAGGGGCAAATAGGGCAGGTTCAGCAACCCGGCCAGCGCCCGGATGCCAGGCTCGCCACCGGGCGGACATTGATTAATGGGCGCCTGGCCTTGTGCAATGGCTTCTGCATAAGGCCTGCAGCCGTGGTAGCCGCATTGCTGGCATTGCGTTTGCGGCAGGATGCCGTCAATGCGCTCAATCAGTATATTGAGCGGACCGTTGGCATTTCCGGTGGCGACAGCATCATGACTCGGTGTGTACATCAAGGCTAACCAGATCGCGTTTTCCAGCATTCAACATAGAGCACCATATTATAGCGGAAACTGCCGTTGGCCATGCGTTCCGGCATGTATACACAGGCGTTGCCCAATATCGGCTTTAAGCACTTCCTGTGGCGCATGGCCTGGTGGAACCAGGCATGACCCATACAGGCTTTCCTGCCAGGGTGGGCTTGATGGTTATCGGTGCGCATCTTTGGCGTTAACACGTATAATCAGTTAAAATAATTGCTTTATTATTGAATGGCAGAAGTATGTTAACGGGCAGTATGGTAGCAATCGTTACCCCGATGTTTGAAGATGGTCGTCTGGATATTGACGCCCTGAAGAAACTGATCGATTTTCATATCGAAGCGGGCACAGATGGGATCGTCATTGTCGGCACCACGGGTGAGTCACCCACGGTGAATGTGGACGAGCATTGCCTGCTGATTAAAACCACTGTAGAGCATACTGCCAGGCGCGTGCCTGTGATTGCCGGTACCGGGGCCAATTCCACTGCAGAAGCCATTGAGTTGACGGCAAAGGCCAAGGCACTGGGTGCCGATGCCTGCCTGCTGGTTGCGCCTTATTACAATAAGCCATCCCAGGAAGGCCTGTATCAGCACTTCAAGGCGGTGGCGGAAGCAGTCGATATCCCGCAGATTCTCTATAACGTGCCCGGACGTACCGGCTGTGACCTGGGCAATGACACCGTGTTGCGCCTGGCGAGTGTGCCTAATATTGTCGGCATCAAAGACGCGACTGGTGGCATTGAGCGCGGCACGGATTTGCTGTTGCGCGTACCAGCCGACTTTGCTGTTTACAGCGGCGATGATGCCAGTGCACTGGCATTGCTGCTGCTGGGCGGTAAAGGGGTGATTTCCGTAACGGCCAATGTGGCGCCGCGCCTGATGCATGAAATGTGCATATCTGCGCTCAATGGCGATGTGGCCAGTGCGCGTGCGGCGAATGCCAAATTGTTTGCCCTGCACCAGAAATTGTTTGTGGAAGCCAACCCCATTCCGGTGAAATGGGTATTACAACAAATGGGATTGATTGCGACCGGTATTCGTTTACCGCTGGTCAATTTATCATCCCAATACCATGAAGTATTGCGCAACGCCATGAAACAGGCAGAAATTGCCTCCTCATGAGGCAAGACAAAGATAGGGTGATCTCAGTGAAATACATCAGTAATGTTTTATGTCAACGCGCCGTGCTGGCGAGCCTGGTATGGGTGCTGGCCGGTTGCGATTCCCTGCCGTTTATTGATAACAGCTCGGATTACAAGGGTGCTGGCCGCTCCAAGCCACTGGAAGTGCCGCCAGACCTGACGGCAGTACGTACCAGCAGCACCTATAATGTGCCTGGCAGCACCAGTTATTCTGCTTACAGCCAAAACCAGGAAGCGCAAGAGCAGAATGGCCCGCAACCGGTGTTGGCTGATATGAAAAACGTGCGTATGGTCAAGGCTGGACAGCAGCGCTGGCTGGTGGTGAATGCCCCGCCGGAAAAAATCTGGCCGATAGTACGTGATTTCTGGCTGGACCAGGGCTTTGCCGTCCGGGTGGAGAATCCTGAAATCGGGGTGATTGAAACCGAATGGCTGGAACCTGATGCGATTAAACCCAAGGAAGACAACCGTGGTTACGGCGAGAAGTTTGATGCCTGGCTGGATAAATTATCTGGCCTGGCAGACAGGCGTAAATTCCGTACCCGCCTGGAACGTGGCGAAAAAGACGGCACGACTGAAATCTACATGACACACCGAACCGTGGCCGGTGCGCCGGATGACGGCAAGAATTACGTCAATACCCAACTTGGGAAAATTGATACCGGTTACCGTATCAATGCGGCAGAAAATAAAAACAATGCCGGCCAGGAGTTTGATGCGGACCTGGATGCCGAGTTGTTGCGCCGCATGATGGTCAAACTGGGCCTGGATGAGCAGAAGGCAGATGAGGTCATGACCCAGGCCGCAGCGGATAAGCGTGCGGATGTGGTCAAAGAGGCAGACCAGAGTGTGACCTTGAAGCTGAACGAGCCGTTCGACCGTGCCTGGCGTCGTGTAGGCCTGGCGCTGGATCGTATCGGTTTTGTGACAGAAGACAAGAACCGTTCCGAAGGTATTTTCTATGTGCGGTATGCCGATACCGATGCAGAAGACCCGATCAAGCAGAAAAAAAGTTTGCTGGAGCGCCTGAAATTCTGGGGCAGTGACGATGATGACAAAGCACCGGCAGCCACTGATGCCAAACCGGGCGATAAAACAAAGTTCTGGAAAGGGACGTCTGACGGTGATAAATCCAGCAAGCAATACCATATCCAGGTGCTGGAAAACGCTGATGATACGACCGATGTGTACGTGTTGACTGCTGATAACAAGCGCAATACCTCAACCACGGCTAACCGGATTATTTCACTGATGTATGATCAGTTGAAATAACGGCGTCCGCATGCGATTTGCATCGTTAGGCAGTGGCAGTGCAGGCAATGCGACTGTGGTAGAAGCCGGGGAAACCCGGCTTTTGCTTGACTGCGGTTTCAGTGTCAGGGAAACCGTGCAGCGCCTGGCACGACTGGATTTACAACCGGAACAGCTCTCCGGTATTCTGGTCACGCATGAGCATGATGACCATGCGCGCGGCGTATTCAAACTGGCAGCACGCTACCACATTCCGGTCTGGCTGACGCATGGCACCTATAGCATGTGCCAGCGTTACCTGCCATCACAGCCTGTTTCTATCCATATCATTGATGCACATACTGTGTTTGCCCTGCAGGATATTGAGGTCAGCCCTTACCCGGTGCCGCATGATGCACGTGAACCGGCGCAGTTCGTATTGGGGGATGGCGTGCGCAAGCTGGGTGTGCTGACCGATGTCGGCAGTGTGACGCCGCATATCATTGCCATGCTGCAAGGCTGCGATGGCTTATTGCTGGAGTGCAACCATGACCTGGAGATGCTGCGGACAGGGCCTTATGCGCATTCTCTCAAAAAGCGTGTCGGTGGCTGGCTGGGGCATCTGGATAACCAGACCAGCGCGCAGTTATTAGGGCAACTGGATAACAGCAAACTCAAACATTTGGTTGCTGCGCATTTAAGCGAGAAAAACAATACGCCTGCCCTGGCACGGCAGGCGTTGAGTAATGTATTGCAATGTGCTGCAGAGTGGGTGCAGATTGCCAGCCAGCAGCAAGGGCTGGACTGGCGGGCAATTTAATCTTAACCCAGCACTTCAATTTGCTCGGACAACCGTATCATGCGTTCGACCGGCGTGACCCAGACAATGCCGTCACCGATATTGCCGGTATGCCCCACCTCCACGATGATTTGCAAGATTCCCTCTACCAGTTCGTCCGGCACCACCATATAGAGATAAACCTTTGGGCTGTAGTCCGTCAACTCTTCTTTCACCCCCGCGCTCGGTGTTTGCAGATGTTTACCGCAGCCTTCTACCTTGTTCACCGACATGCCGGGAAAGTCTTTGATATGGCGCAGTGCCGCGCGGATTTTTGCCAGCTTTGCCGGCTGGACAACGGCTTTAATTTCTTTCATGAATTATCCTTTTCGACATAGAGGCCTAAGCGCTGGCATCAGGCCTCTATCTTGTTTTCTTCAAATTTACGGTATAAGGTCGGTACTACAATCAATGTCAGCAAGGTGGAGGTAATCAATCCGCCAATTACTACAATGGCCAATGGCCGTTGCACTTCTGAACCGGGGCCGGTGGCAAACAGGAATGGCACCAGGCCTAACATCGCGACCGTGGCGGTCATCATCACTGGCCGGAAGCGCTGGGCGCAACCCTGGCGGATCGCCTCCAGCTGGCTCTTGCCTTCTTCACGCAAAGTACGGATATAAGAAACCAGCACCACTGCATTCAGCACGGCGATGCCCCACAAGGCGATAAAGCCGACAGAAGCAGGCACGGACAGGTATTCTCCCGTGACAAACAGTGCAATCACGCCGCCGATCGAGGCAAACGGCAACACCAGGATAATCATGGTGGCGAACCGCAACGACTGGAACAGCAAAAACAGCAGGAAGAAAATCGCGGCAATGGTGGCCGGGATAATGATCATCAGGTGACCCATAGCGCGCTCCATATTCTGGAACTGGCCACCATATTCCAGGTAGTAACCATCCGGTAATTGCAGTTTTTGTCCCAGTACCTGTTGCAACTCTGCCACAAACCCGCCGAGGTCACGGTCTTTGACGTTAACACCGATCACGATGCGGCGTTTGGCCAGTTCGCGGCTGATCTGCGCTGGACCGTCCCTGACTTCAATATCGGCCAGATCCTCCAGAGCGACGCGGGAGCCATTGGGCGAGGTCAGCATAATATTGCGGATGGCTTCTTCATTGTTACGGAAGGAGGCAGGGTAGCGCACAGCAGCCGAGAACCGGCGCTGACCTTCAAAGATATCAGTCGCAATCTTGCCGCCAATGGCGGTTTCAATCACATCATGCACATCTGAAGCATTGATGCCGTGGCGGGCAATGGCCTGACGGTCAATGGTGATGTTCAGGTATTGCTGCCCCGACACTTTCTCCACCTTGATTTCCGTCGCTCCCGGCACGGTGCCGGCGATCCTGGCGATTTCGTCCGCTTTCTGCTTCAATGCGTCCAGATCTTCGCCAAAAATCTTGACTGCGACATCGGCCCGCACGCCGGTCAGCAATTCATCGACACGGTCTGAAATTGGCTGTGCCATGATGATTTGCACGCCCGGAATATACTGCTCCAATACGGCGCGCATTTTTTCGGCAATATCATCCTGTGTCCAGCCTTCCGGCCATTCTTCACGCGGCTTCAGGCTGATAATGGGCGTGGACTCGTTTTGTGCCTGCGGATCTGCCGGACTTTCACCGCGCCCCAGGCCGGAAACGGCTGACTTGATGCCAGGCACTTTTTCCATGATCAGTTTCATCGCCTTGTTCTCCATTTTGATGGATTCTTCCAGCGAAATGTTCGGCACACGGTTAATGCCCGGCACAATGGAACCCTCCTTCATCTCGGGGATAAAGGAAGACCCCAGGAACGGAAACAGGGCCAGGGTGCCAATAAACAGTAATGTTGCAGCAGCAATGGTTTTTTTCTCATTACCCAGTACCCAGTTGAGCGCGCTCAGGTAAGGGCGCTTAATGGCTTGTATCAGCCTGGTATCCTCCCCGCTGCCGCCTTTGAGCATATACGAGCACAAGGCAGGTGTCAGGGTGAGAGACAAGATGAGCGATACAAACAGCGCAATGGCGATGGTATAAGCGAGAGGCGCAAACATTTTGCCCTCCATCCCTTGCAGCGTCATGAGTGGCAGGAATACCAGGATGATAATACCCACCCCGAACAGCACTGGTGTCGCTACTTCTGCAGCTGCTTCGAGTACGATTCGTATCTTGCTTTCACCATGGCGATGACCCAAATGGTGAAACGTATTTTCGACCACGACCACTGACCCGTCGACCATTAAGCCAATGGCAATTGCCAGGCCGCCCAGCGACATCAGGTTGGCGGAAATCCCGTAATGATTCATCACCATAAACGTGATTAAGGGGGTCAGGATCAGGGTACCCACCACAATCAGGCTGGAACGCACGTCACCCAGGAACAGGAACAGGATCACAATCACCAGGATAATGCCTTCAATCAGCACTTTGGTGACAGTGTGCAAGGCAGCATCTACCAGTTCGCTGCGGTCATAATAAGGCACAATTTGCAGGCCGTGCGGCAGCATGCCCTGGCTGTTGATTTCTTCTACCCGGGCTTTGATCCGGCTGACGACTTCTTTGGCGTTACCACCGCGCATCATCATGACGACGCCACCTACCGATTCGGTATCGCCGTTTTTGAGCACGGCACCGACGCGTACCTCATGGCCGATGGTGACTTCAGCCACATCGCGGATATATACAGGAATGCCGTTATTTTCCTTCAATACCATGTTGCGGATATCGTCCAGGTTCTGTACCAGGCCTACACCGCGAATCAGGTATTGTTCCGCATAATGTGGCAGGACGCCACCGCCACTGTTGGCATTGTTATGTGCCAATGCTTCATATACATCTTTGAGCTTGATCGAAAAGTGCGTCATGCGATCCGGGTTGACCAGCACCTGGTACTGTTTGACGTAACCGCCCTGCGAGTTGATTTCTGCTACGCCGGGAATACCACGCAATAATGGGCGCACTACCCAATCCTGGATGGAACGGCGTTCAGTCAGGTCTTCCTGCGATAACTCCTTTTTGCCATCAGAGGGTTTGTCCAGTGTATATTGGTACACTTCACCCAGGCCCGTGGAAACCGGGCCCAGTACCGGGTTGACGCCTTGAGGCATGCGATCCATGACCTCCATCAGTCGCTCCATGACCAGTTGCCGCGCAAAATAGACATCGGTGTCATCAGTGAACACCAGGGTAATCAGCGACAAGGCGTTCTTGTTCAGCGAGCGCATTTCCGTCAGCCCCGGCAAGCCGGTCATGGCAATTTCCAGCGGTACCGTGATCAGTCGCTCCACTTCCTCAGGGGATTTACCCGTGGCCTGGGTGGCAATCAGCACCTGTACGTTAGTAACATCGGGAAAAGCATCAAGTGATAACTTCTTGACTGCAAATACACCGGCCACCATCAATGCAATGGCCAGCACCAGTACGATCAGGCGCTGCTTGAGCGCGCTGCGAATTAAAGACTCAATCATGCTTTACTCCATTTCTTTGCGCTTACGCTCATTGTTGACGTGGAAAGCGCCATCCAGCACGATCTGGTCGCCAGGTTGCAAACCTTGCAACACTTCTCTTTGCCCGTGGTATGACCGGCCCAGTGTCACGGGTAGTAATTTGTATTGTTTGGACTTCAATGTTTGCGAGAACACGTAGTCGGCGTTGTTTTCACGGACCACGGCGGTGGATGGAATCGCAATCACTTTTTCCGGTTTGGCTTCCAGCAGGATAGTAATCAGCATGTCGGGCTTTAACTGCATGTCGGGATTGCTGATATTGGCGCGTGCCATTACGGTACGTGTGGCCGGGTTCACAATATCCCCTACAAATGACAAAGTGCCTGTCAGTTCGGCATCATCCAGCGCAGGCACTTCAATATTCAGTGATTGGCCTTCGCGGATATGCGCAATCTGTTGTTCCGGCACCTCGGCTACTGCCCATACATGAGAAAGATCGGCAATCACAAACAGCTCCTCGGCGGGTGCCACGACCTGTCCCAGCCTGGCATTGCGTGCAATGACGGTACCATTGATTTTAGAGGTCACCTGGCTGGTGGACATACCGCTATTGTGCAAGCTTAATTGCGCAATGCTGCCTGAGGTCATCCCCAGTACCAGTAACTGGTCGCGTGCGGCATTCACTTCGGCACTGGCGGCATTCAGCTCGCCTTCCCGGCGCTGCAGTTCGGCCAGGCTGATGACATCGGCTTCCAGCAATTGTTTGGCGCGGTCGACCGCTTTTGTCTGCAACTGCATTTGCTGGCTGGCTTTAATATAATTCAACTGGTATTGCGCGAGTTCCGTACTCTTGATGGTTGCCAGGCGCTGGCCAGTCCTGACTTCGTCCCCCAGGTGCACATCCAGCGTGCTGATACGGCCGGTAATGGAAGCACCGGCGCGTGACTCATGCTGCTCATCGACCTGGATACGACCTGGAATCCGCAAGGTGTCGACGAATTGTATTTCGGACACGGCACCGATTTTGACATTGGCCTCCAGTTCCGGTGTCAGCGTGACCAGGTTAGGGTCTATGGCTACTTTGGTTTCCGGGGGAGGGACCGGTTTTTCGGAACATGCGGTGGATAGCAGGGCCAGTGCGGCCGTCAATATAGTTGAGAATAAAATGCGAGACATGACCATCCCCTTATGGTTGAACCAAATCCGAACCGATGAAACGTTCGATTTGCAATACACTGAAAAAATAATCGAATTTGGCAATCAGATAGTCACGCTTGACATCACGATTGACGCGTTGCGCATCCAGATATTCCAGGATGCCGCGTTCTCCGAACTTATAGGCTGCTTCTGCACGGCTGAGCGTGGCTTCGGACTGTTGTAATAATCCGTTTTCAAATACCTTGAGCTGGTTGCTGGCAATCACATTACGCTGATAGGCGCTGTCAATCTCCTTGCGCAGTACCTGTTGTTGCAGCTTGATATTGGCATCCGCCTCTTCAATGCCCGCGGCTGCCTGGGCGATTTGGCCTTCCCGGCGGTTCCAGACGGGCAAAGGTACGACGACCCCTACCCTGAACGTATTCAGGTCCGGATCCTGAGTGAAGTCAGACTTCAGGGTCAGGCCAGGGAAGCGCAGGGCCTGCTCAAGTTTCAACTTGGCTTCTGCGCCATCCTTGGCTGTGATCAATTGCTGTAAATAGGGATTGTTTTCTGCCGACTGACGTAACTCGGTAATACTGGGCAACGTTGCAATGGTCGGTAGCTCCGATTTGATTTCAAAACTGTCCGGCATATTGCCTATCATGCCGCGCAAGATGGCCTTGGCCTCATCAATACGGGTTTGTGCGCTGGCGTAATCACGTTCAGCGGCCAGTAACTCGGTGTCTGCCTTGATCAGTTCATACCTGGGTGCTTCACCGATTTCAACTTTACGTTTGACCTTGCTTTGAATTTCCTGCAGCAATGCCAGGTTGGCGCCCAGCATTTCCAGCAATTGCTGGCGCAATAGCACCCCCAGGTAAGCTTGCTTGATCTGGTTGCGCAAATCAAAACTGGTGGTTTGTATGCCTTTTTCAGCATAGGTGAACTGCTGCTCGGCCAATTCACGGCGTGACGTGCGTGTGCCGGGAAAATCCAGTGGCTGCGAAATAGTTATGCCGTAGTTTCTTTCGGTGGCACCAGGTGTTGGTACACCACGGTATCTGGCGGGGCCGCCCATGACTTCCAGGTCAGGATTGTAATAAGCGCGAGCAGCAGTGATGCCGGCAGCGGCAGCGGCTGTCTGAGCTTTGCTGACAGCCATCATCGGGTTTTCGGCGATGGCTTTGTCCAACAGGGTTTTCAGGTCAAACGTAGGGTCTGCAAATGCCAGGGAGGAGGTGCAGCAAAATAAGCATAATAATCTGGATGCTTTTCGCCAGCGGGTATTACTTAACATAACGATCCTTTTCAGACGACTGTGAAGGATCATGACACAGCCATCTTAATTCATAATTAAAATGACGCACCTACGGCATGCCGCAGGTGTGGGAAATCATGAATTAAGGGTTCTGGGAGGTCGATCCAGCGAGAAAGCGAAGAAAGGGTGATAAGCGGGGAGCCGGTGTTCGGGCGTAAGGCAAGTAGCACGCTGTAGCGGATAGTCGAAAGCAGGTAAAATGATTTTGTCGATATCGACTTCTGCAATCTCCAGCATATCAATACTGTCACTCATATTGCTGAAGTCTGCTGACAGGGTGTCGTCAACCACGTTGGACAGCGTCACCGGGGAAGCGTCTGTTTGCAGCCATGTGAGTGTGGCTGCGGGTTCCGCAGCCGTGGTTTGCAAGGCAAACACCAAGCATAATAAGGGTAAAAGATAGAAAATTTTTTGCATGTACAGGGTCATGACTGTCTGGTAATTGATCCTGTCATTACCGTATCAGTGATGAGTGTGTGCGTAACATGTTAATTCAGAGCCTGCCCGCAAATATTCTCTGAAGATAGTCCGGGATAGGCCGAGAATGCACTCTTGCAAGTGCAAGACCACAGCGGCATTATAGTATAGATGTCGCTGTGGATGCAAAATAGCCGCTTTAGGCAGAAACGGCTTCTTCCTTGAAAATGAGTTTGATCTGGTCGTGCTCATCAATATCGATATGTACCTGACCGCCATCATTCAGGCGACCAAACAGTAGCTCATCGGCAAGTGCCTTGCGGATGGTATCCTGGATCAGGCGCGCCATGGGGCGGGCACCCATGAGCGGATCAAAGCCTTTTTTACCCAGATAGGCCTTGAGCTCATCACTGAAGGTGACATCCACTTTTTTCTCGTGTAACTGATCTTCCAGTTGCATGAGGAATTTATCAACCACGCGCAGGATCACTTCCTGATCCAGGGCGCTGAATGACACGATGGCATCCAGGCGGTTGCGGAACTCCGGGCTGAACAGGCGCTTCAGATCCGCTGCTTCGTCTGTCACATCCTTGCTATTGGTGAAACCGATGCTGGCTTTGGACATGCTCTCAGCGCCCGCGTTTGTGGTCATGATAATGGTCACATTGCGGAAATCCGCTTTGCGGCCATTGTTGTCCGTCAGCGTGCCGTGGTCCATGACCTGCAACAGGATATTGAAAATGTCCGGGTGGGCTTTTTCAATTTCGTCCAGCAGCAACACGCAATAGGGCTGTTTGGTCACGGCTTCGGTCAGCAGGCCGCCCTGGTCGAAACCGACATAGCCTGGAGGCGCGCCAATCAGGCGTGAAACTGCATGGCGTTCCATGTATTCGGACATATCAAAGCGCAGTAATTCAATGCCCAGCACGTAGGCCAGTTGTTTGGCGACTTCGGTTTTGCCCACCCCGGTCGGGCCGGCGAACAGGAAGCTGCCAATAGGCTTGTTGCCATTGCCCAGGCCACTACGCGCCATTTTGACCGCAGAAGACAAAACTTCAATCGCTTTGTCCTGGCCAAATACGACCGCTTTCAGATCGCGTTCCAGCGTTTTCAAGGCATTGCGGTCATCTGTCGAGATGTTTTTGGGCGGAATACGTGCAATCTTGGCAATGATCTCTTCAATTTCCTTGTTGCCAATCACTTTCTTCTGCTTGCTCTTGGGCAGAATACGTTGCGCTGCACCGGCTTCATCAATGACGTCGATGGCCTTGTCGGGCAAGTGGCGGTCATTGATGTATTTGGCAGACAATTCAGCGGCAACTGTCAGGGCACTGGCGCTGTATTTCACGCTGTGATGTGCTTCAAATCTGGCTTTCAACCCTTTCAGGATCTCAATGGTTTCCGCCACGCTAGGTTCGGTCACATCAATTTTCTGGAAACGGCGTGACAGCGCGTGATCTTTCTCGAAGATACCGCGGTATTCCTGGTAAGTGGTGGCGCCTATGCATTTGAGCGAACCGTTGGAGAGTGCGGGTTTCAGCAGGTTACTTGCGTCCAGAGTACCGCCGCTGGCTGAGCCTGCGCCAATCAGTGTGTGGATTTCATCGATAAACAGGATGGCATCCGGTTTTTCAGCCAGTTGCTTCATTACGGCTTTCAGGCGCTGTTCAAAGTCCCCACGATATTTGGTGCCGGCCAGCAATGCGCCCATATCCAGCGAATACACGGTCGCATTTTCCAGTACTTCCGGAATCTCCTTGTTGACGATGCGTGAGGCCAGGCCTTCGGCAATCGCGGTTTTACCTACACCGGCTTCCCCTACCAGCAACGGGTTATTTTTGCGACGGCGGCACAATGTCTGGATCACGCGCTCCAGCTCCAGGCTGCGGCCGATCAGCGGATCTATTTTCCCCGCAATGACTTGTGTATTCAGGTTGAGGGTAAAGCTTTCCAGCGCGCCGGTAGAAGCGCTTTCGCCTTCGGTTTCCTGTTCGGCGCCGGTGGCTTTAGGCTCGCTCTCCTGGATTTTGGCCACGCCGTGGGAAATGAAATTCACCACATCCAGGCGGGTGACGCCTTGCTGATGCAGGAAAAATACTGCATGCGAATCTTTTTCGCCATAAATCGCGACCAGCACATTGGCACCGGTCACTTCCTTTTTACCGGAAGACTGTACGTGCAGCATGGCGCGCTGGATCACGCGCTGGAAGCCCAGCGTTGGCTGGGTATCGACTTCTTCAGTACCGGCCACTGTCGGGGTGTGTTCTTCGATGTATTGAGTCAGCTCAGTCCGTAGTGTGTCAAATTTTGCGCCACACGCACGCAACACTTCGGCCGCAGTAGGGTTATCCAGCATGGCCAGTAACAGATGCTCAACAGTAATCAATTCGTGACGCTTTTGTCTGGCGTCCATAAAAGCCATGTGCAGGCTAACTTCAAGTTCTTGAGCAATCATGATGACTTTCCTTAATACACTACACTACGAAAAACGCTATCTTCACAGAGGTGATCAATCTTTAATCGGCATCTTCTGTCTATGTATTGATATCGTGTCTTTTGCCAAAAAATCAATCCCTGCATGTGATTATTTTCCGGGCGGGGCAAGCGTAAAGACTAATTTGCTTATCCTATCACTCTCCGGCATCACGTGAACCTTGGGAATGTCATAATATTCCCCCTATATTCCCGGTATGGCCGAGGGAACCTTAAGCCGCTTCAATCACGCACTGTAGCGGATGCTGCGCCTCACGGGCGGATTCCAGCACCTGATGCATTTTTGTTTCGGCAATATCCTGCGGATACACGCCACAAACGCCCATGCCTTCTGTATGTACTTTGAGCATGATCTGGGTCGCTTGTTCGCGCGATTTGGAAAAAAACTGCTCAATGACGAATACTACAAACTCCATAGGGGTGTAATCGTCGTTCAGCAACAACACCTTGTATAACTCTGGAGGTTTGGGTCTGGCAATTTGCGGATCCAGAAGCAAATCACCTTCACGCTTTGGTCGTACCATAGTTTTACTTACCTGATCTAGAGTTCATTTTGCGCTTTGTATAGAAAAATTCAAGGGCCCAGGGGGGCCTGTGCGCGGCTTTTAGAGATAAATTTTGACACGTTTGACAATACGGTCCTGGGCATCAATGATTTCCAGGCGGTGATCGTCAATTTTGAAGCTGGTGTTTGGCTCGGGGATGTCTTCGAAATGCTCGAGAATCAAGCCGTTCAAGGTACGTGGACCATCAATGGGCAGGGAGAGTTTCAGTTTGCGGTTGATATCGCGCAGCTGGCTGCTGCCATCCACCATCCAGCTACCATCTTCATTCTGGTGGAAATCCTTGGTGCGTTCGGGCGACTGGGTGGTGAATTCGCCCACCACTTCTTCCAGAATATCGTCCAGTGTCAATAACCCCTTGAACTCCCCGTATTCATCAACCACCAGTGCGATACGTTCATGATGTTTCTGGAATTGCTGCAACTGGGTATACAGCGGTGTGCCGGACGGGATGTAATAGGGCGGCGTGATAGCTGCCTGTAATCCTTCCCTGGTGGGGGTTTTTCCAGCGTGGAAGTTACGCAATAACGGTAATACTTTGCGGACATGGATAATGCCCAGCATATCCTCATGATCGCCTTGGCGGACGGGCAGCCGTGAATGATGGCTATTGGCCAGTTGCGCCATGATCTGCTCCACCGGGTGGTCGAGATCAATAAATTCTACCTGGGTATGGGCTGTCATGACGTGGTCGACAATAATATCTTCCAGGTCGAGCAGGTTAAGCAAAATCATGCGGCTTTGCGAGGGGATATATTGCCCGGCATCACTGACTATGCTGCGTAATTCTTCGGTGGTGACGGCGTGCGCATGTTCAAAGTTGACACGTACACCCAGCAGTTTCAAAAAGCCTTTGACGAACAGGTTGACAAACCAGACCACAGGATTGAACAGCCACAGCAGCGGGTACAGCAGGTAGCTCGAGGCAAAACCAAGTTTTTCCGCATGGGCGGCGGCAATCACTTTGGGGGAAATCTCACTGAATACCAGGATGGCAAAGGTGATTGCCAGTGAGCCCCACATCAGCACATAGTCGCCTTCGCCGAACAGGCGATGTGAAATGATGACTTCGAGTGTGGAGGAGCCGACGATACAAAAAGTGTTGCCCAGTAAAATGGCACCCAATGTTTTATCGGTTTGCGCAATCAAGCGGCTGGCCAGTTTGGCACCACGATGACCTTCTTTCGCCATATGCCGCATGCGGTAGCGGTTGAGCGACATCAAACTGGTTTCGGCGATGGAAAAAAATGCCGTGAATGATAGCAAGAGCAGCAGCAGGCCAATTTGCCAGCTTAAAGGAATGTTGTCCAAAGGAGTGATGTTAAAAACAAGAAGCCACTAGTGTACCCACCAGTGGCTAAAAATCAAGCATTGAGTAAAAGGGCCGTTACGGTGCGAGTGTCGCTTCGTCTTTAGGTTTCTTCTCTGCGTCGCCGATCAGGTTGGCGCGACTTACGCCCAGCCACATGGCAATCGGGCAGGCGACCAAAACGGAAGAATAGATACCAAACAAAATACCAATGGTCAGCGCCAGTGAGAAGTTATGCAGGGTTTCGCCACCAAAAAACAGCATGGAGCAGACCATGGTTTGTGTCATCAGGTGGGTGATGATGGTACGCGACATGGTACGGGTAATGGCGTTATCAATGACATGCACCGCGCTGGCTTTACGCATCTTCTTGAAGTTTTCGCGTACACGGTCAAATACCACCACGGACTCGTTCACCGAGTAACCCAGCACTGCCAGAATCGCGGCGAGTACGGTCAGGTTGAATTCCCACTGGAAGAAGGCAAAGAAGCCCAGGATAATGATGACGTCGTGCATGTTGGCGATAATGGCGGCAACCGCAAAACGCCATTCAAACCGCATCGCCAAGTAAGCCATGATGCCTGAACACACCAGCAGCAAAGCCAGCGCGCCGTTTTCGTAAAGTTCTTCACCCACCTGCGAGCCGACGGATTCCACACGGCGTACTTCCGCACCGCTATCCGAGGCTTTCAATGCGCCCGAAATTTTTTCTGACAGTTGCGCGATTGACATGTCTTTCTTGACTGGCAGGCGAATGAGCACATCCTGGCTGGAACCGAAGTTCTGTACCGTAATATCTTTCAGGCCGGTGCCATCAAGGACTTCACGGATTTTCTGGATATTGGCTGTGGTCGGGTAGTGCACTTCCATGACTGTACCGCCGGTAAAGTCAACGCCGTAATGCAGACCTCTGTGCAGCAGAAAGAACACTGCCAGTATGAACGTCACCAGCGAGATCGAGGTAGTCAGACGCCCGTAGCTCATGAACGGGATATCTTTTTTAATTCTGAATAATTCCATAATCTGTACTCAAATAGAGGGTGAACAGCAATTAACCTATGCGAAGCTTTTCGATCTTGCGGCGATAGCCGTACAAGAGATTCACGATCGCACGGGAGACCAGCACGGCACTGAACATCGAAGTCAGAATCCCCAGCACGTGAACAACCGCAAAGCCTTTAATCGGGCCGGTGCCAAACATGAACAGCGCCAGGCCGGCAATCAGTGTGGTCACGTTGGAGTCCAGGATGGTGTCAAACGCGCGATCATAACCGGCGTGGATACTGGCTTGTGGCGTATTGCCGTTGCGTAACTCTTCACGGATACGTTCATTAATCAGTACGTTGGCATCAATCGCCATACCCAATGCCAGCGCAATCGCCGCCAGGCCGGGCAGAGTCAGCGTGGCTTGCAACATGGACAGGATCGCCACCAGCAGTAACAGGTTCACCCCCAGCGCCATCACGGACACGCCGCCAAACACCATGTAGTAAATAATCATCATGACAGCAATCGCTGCAAACCCCCACAGGGTAGAGTGCACGCCGCGTTTGATGTTTTCTTCACCCATGCTGGGGCCAACGGTACGCTCTTCAATGATTTCCATAGGCGCTGCCAGTGCCCCGGCACGCAACAGCAATGAAATATCGGTCGCTTCCTGTGCGTTGGCCATGCCGGAAATCTGCACGCGGCCGCCACCGATTTCTTCATTGATCACGGGTGCGGTAACGACTTCGGTACTGTTTTTCTCTATCAGCAGAATCGCCATGCGTTTGCCGACATTTTCACGGGTGACATTCTTGAAGATGCCCGCGCCGCGGCCATCCAAAGTAACATTCACCACAGAGGAGCCGTTTTGGCCGTTCACGCCAGGGCCGGCATCAGTAATGCGGTCACCGGTCAACACGACGCTTTTCTTGACCAGGACTGGGCGGCCTTCGCGGTCGAAATACAATTCATCACCAAAAGGTACCTGGCCTGCTTGTGCTTTCTGCAAGGTAGCCATGTCGGATTTTTCTTCATCCACCATGCGGATTTCCAGTGTGGCCGTACGGCCCAGGATTTCCTTGGCTTTGGCAGTGTCCTGAACGCCAGGCAACTGCACCACGATGCGGTCCAGGCCCTGCTGCTGCACGATAGGTTCAGCCACGCCCAGTTCATTAATCCGGTTATGCAGGGTTTGCAGGTTTTGCTTGAGCGCAAATTCCTGGATGCGTTTTTGCGCCATGACGCTCATGCTGGCGGTCAGGTTGAAATCCTTATCGCTACCGCTGATTTTATAGGTGAGGTCGGAAAAATTCTTAGCCAGCAGGTTGCGTGCCTTGGTGGCTTCAGCCTCTGATTCGAACTTCACGACCACCACCTGGCCCTGGCGCTCAATGCCGTAGTAATTGATTTTTTCCTTGCGCAACGACATACGGAAGTCGCCAACAGTGCTTTCAGCAGCCTTGTCCAGTGCAGCCTTCATATCGACTTGCAGCAGAAAGTGCACCCCCCCACGCAAATCCAGGCCCAGATACATGGGTTTGGCACCTATGCTTTGCAGCCAGTTCGGGGTCTGTGGTACCAGATTCAGCGCTACCGTGTAGTCTTTACCCAAGGCTGACACCAGTTTGTCCTTGGCCAGCAGTTGTATATCTGTACTGGCAAGACGTACCTTGACGCCATTCGGATCCAGGAACATGCCATCCACGGGAATGTCCGCCAGTTTCAGGGCATCTTCCACTTTTTGCAGCAGACCCTGGTCTACCTTGAGTGAAGTTTTGGCTGGGCTGATTTGTACCGCAGGCGATTCACCAAAAAAGTTGGGAATCGTGTACAGCAAACCAATGATAAACACGGTGCCAATCAGCACATATTTCCATAACGGATAACGGTTCATAACAAACTCTTGTTCGGAATAAAAGACCGGGTAGTCTTGCTAAATTAAATGGATTTTAAAGTGCCTGGAGGCAACAGGGTTTGTACGGTGTGTTTCTGCACATTCACCACTGTATTGGCCGCAATTTCAATGCTGACAAAATTTTCGCCTACTTTGGTGACTTTACCGACGATACCGCCAGTCGTCGCAACTTCATCGCCTGCTTTCAGGGCTTCCAGCATCGCTTTATGCTGTTTGGCCTGTTTCATCTGCGGGCGAATCAGCATGAAATAGAACAACGCAAAAATCACGATCATGGGCAAAAAGCCCATGATGTCGGTAGTCGGTGCGCCGGCGGCGTAGGCGTTACTAATAAACATATACTTAATTCCTGATCAATATCTACGAAATAACTCGCGATTCTAGCACATGAGGGAACGGAATAAATGAAAGGGAAGCGGCGTGGGTGATAGTGAGGAGGAGGCGTTTCTTCTCAGGTTGTTGGATTGGTGCGATTATTTGGTGATTGTTTTCGTCTTTAGGCGAGTTACTTTTCTTTGCTTGCCAGGGGTGCAGTGGCTATTGATTATCTCGCGGGCTGAAGAGGCATTTATTTCGCCCTTAGGCGACCATTCTTCTTATGCTTGTCCCTAAGAAAGAAGGCAAAGAACAGGACACCCCAGCTTCCGCTTGTTTCCTGCGTTGCTCAGTTTAGGATTTTCGTCCGTTGCTTTGCCGGACTTAGGCATAAGCCGGTCACGAAATTGACTCCGGCCGCTACGCTTAACATTGCTACGCAAGTCAGCCTACGCCGCAACACTGCGTTGGTTGTGATTACTTTCTGGGGGACAAGCACCAGAAAGTCACTCGCCGAGAGGCGAAAAAAACGGTTAATCTACCTGCGAAAAACCATCTAACTCACAGCGTTGTTATATAAGTTATTTCAATTTCCTTGAGTACGATTAACGTTTCTCTGCCCGTTTCCGGGCAAACTCCACCTTAAATGCCTCAAACCGGTTCTCTTCAATCGCTGCACGTATCCCCTGCATCAATACCTGGTAATAATGCAGGTTATGGATAGTATTCAGGCGTGCACTCAGAATTTCGCCTATCCTGTGCAGGTGGTGCAAATAAGCACGACTGAAATTCTGGCAGGTATAGCACACACACTCGTCATCCAATGGGCGGGTATCGGTTTTATAACTGGCGTTCTTGATCTTGACGTCACCATATTGCGTGAACAGCCAGCCATTGCGCGCATTTCTGGTGGGCATCACGCAGTCAAACATGTCGATGCCATAGCTCACGGCATCAACCAGGTCTTCAGGTGTTCCCACTCCCATCAGGTAGCGTGGCTTATCTTTCGGCATCTGCGGCGCAGTGTGCGCCAGGATACGCAACATGTCTTCCTTGGGTTCGCCGACTGACAGGCCGCCAATCGCGTAACCGTCAAACCCAATTGTTTCCAGGCCTAGCCTTGAAATGTCGCGCAGGTCTTCGTACATGCCACCCTGGATAATGCCAAACAAGGCGTTGCCGTTGGTAGGCGCGTTGCCTGAACGCAACTGGCCCACTTCTTCAGGGCCGCCTTGCATGGTGAGGGTGTGGGCAATCGTCTGGGTTTGGTAGACATTAAATGCATCGCGACTACGCTGCGCCCAGCGCAAGCTCAGTTCCATGGATTTTTGCGCCTGGTCATGGCTGGCCGGGTAGGGCGTGCATTCGTCGAAGATCATGACAATGTCGCTATTGAGCACGCGCTGGATACGCATGGATTCTTCCGGGGTTAAAAAGCAGCTGTCGCCGTTGATGGGCGATTTGAACTTGACACCTGCTTCCGTGATTTTGCGCAGATCGCCCAGGCTCCAGACCTGGAAGCCGCCGGAGTCAGTCAGGATGGGGTTTTCCCAGCCCATGAATTTGTGCAGCCCTTCGTGTGCGGCAATCACTTCCAGGCCGGGGCGTAACCACAAGTGAAAGGTATTGCCGAGCACGATATGTGCCTGAATGTCGTTCAGCTCTTGCGGTGACATGGCTTTGACGGTGCCGTAGGTGCCCACGGGCATAAAGGCGGGGGTTTGTACGTCGCCATGAGGCAGGTGAACTGTGCCGCGTCTGGCCAGTCCGTCGGTATTGTGTAAGGAAAACTGCATGAACGTGCGATAACAGGCTGAAATAAACGCGTATTTTATCACAGCCTCATGTCGCCTCTCTTACCGGTCGGCGGGCTTTTGCATGGTCCGCGGACGCTTGCATTTTTTATGATTGCCCGCAACAATGCGCATATTCTGCATTATTGAACATTCCTATGTCCGAACCACAAAACCGCCCGTCGCGCCGCGAGGAATATACCACTTTGCGTCAACGTGGTATTTACCTGTTGCCCAATTTATTTACCTCTGCCTCCTTGTTTGGCGGGTTTTATGCCATTGTGCAGGCCATGAACCAGCATTTTGAGCAGTCAGCGGTGGCGATTTTCATTGCCATGGTGATGGATGGGCTGGATGGCCGCGTGGCGCGCATGACCAATACGCAAAGTGCGTTCGGGGCAGAGTATGATAGCCTGGCGGATATGGTGTCATTCGGCGTGGCGCCGGCATTGATCGTTTATGTATGGGCATTGCAGCCCATGGGTAAACTGGGCTGGATTGCTGCGTTTATTTACTGTGCCTGTGCCGCCTTGCGCCTGGCACGCTTTAATACCAAGATCGATGATCCGTTCCAGGACAAGCGCTATTTCCAGGGCTTGCCCAGTCCGGCTGCGGCTGCCTTGCTGGCCGGTTTTGTCTGGGTGTCTTACGAATACAATATTGATGGGCGCGAGATTTTCTTCGGTGCCTTGCAGGTGAAGTGGATTGCCTGGTGCCTGACCGTGTTCGCGGCCGGCTCCATGGTATCTGACCTCCGGTTTTACAGTGGCAAGGATATCAACCTCAGGCACTCTGTCCCGTTTGTCGCCATTCTGGCCGTCGTGCTGGCGTTCGTGCTGATTTCCTACAGCCCGCCGGAAGTGTTGTTCAGCGTGGTGTTTGTCTATACCTTGTCTGGCTACTATTTATGGGGGCGTGACCGCATGGCCAAGAAAAATAAAGCCTGATAGGGGGCTTGAACCGGAAACGCGCCATTATTGGCGCGTTTTTTATTGGGGTTACCGCACCGGCATGGCGATGATGGTCAAGTACATCGCAAGCGGGTAAAATCTGTGCTGTCAGATTTAGGAACAGACATGGAACAAATTATAATTTTTGATACCACCTTGCGTGATGGGGAACAAAGCCCGGGCGCAGCGATGACAAAAGAAGAAAAAATCCGCATTGCCCGCCAGCTGGAAAAGCTGGGAGTAGACGTGATTGAAGCCGGTTTTGCGGCTGCCAGTCCCGGTGATTTTGAAGCCATTTCCGAAATCGCCAAAGTGATTAAAACTTCCACCGTGTGTTCATTGGCGCGTGCCAGTGAAAATGATGTGCGCCGTGCCGGCGAAGCTATCAAACACGCCGCCAAAGGCCGGATCCATACCTTTATCGCCACCAGCAAAATCCATATGGAAAACAAGCTGCGCATGAGTGAAGACCAGGTGGTCGAGCGTGCAGTGCAAGCGGTGAAATGGGCGTGTGAGTATACCGAAGACGTGGAATTCTCTGCTGAAGATGCCGTGCGCTCGGAAGTTGACTTCCTGGTGCGCGTATTTGAAGCCGTGATTGAGGCCGGTGCCAAAACCATCAATGTGCCGGATACCGTAGGCTATAGCATCCCATCTGTGTGGGGCGAACGTATGGCCGAGCTGATCAAGCGCGTGAAGAATTCTGACAAAGTGGTGTGGTCTACGCACTGTCACAACGACCTGGGCATGGCAGTGGCCAATTCACTGGCGGCCGTGATGAACGGTGCGCGCCAGGTGGAATGTACGATTAACGGCCTGGGCGAGCGTGCCGGTAACGCCAGCCTGGAAGAAATCGTCATGGCAATTAAAACCCGCAGCGATCTTTTCAACCTGGGCACACGCATAGACACGACACAAATCGTGCCGGCATCCAAGCTGGTATCGACCATTACCGGTTATCCGGTGCAGCCGAACAAGGCCATTGTCGGGGCCAATGCGTTTGCGCACGAATCCGGTATTCACCAGGATGGCGTGCTTAAACACCGCGAAACCTATGAAATCATGCGGGCCGAAGATGTGGGTTGGGGTGCCAATAAACTGACGCTGGGCAAACTGTCCGGCCGCAATGCTTTCCGTACCCGTTTGAAAGAACTGGGCATAGAGCTTGAAAGCGAAGATGCGTTGAATGCTGCATTTGCACGCTTTAAAGAGCTGGCAGATAAAAAGTCGGAAATTTTTGACGAAGACCTGCATGCGCTGGTGAATGATGAGGTGGTGCAGGACACGGCTGAACTGTTCAAGCTGGTTTACCTGCAAGTGGCGTCGCAAACCGGTGAAATCCCGCATGCGATCCTGACACTGAACCGCGATGGCATGGAACAGCGGGCAGAAGCCACTGGCGGCGGCCCGGTGGATGCCACGTTCAAGGCGATCGAAAGTGTGGTCAACAGTGCAGCGGAGTTACTGCTGTATTCGGTCAACAATATTACCAGCGGCACCGATGCGCAAGGCGAAGTCACCGTACGCCTGAGTAAAGGCGGCCGTATTGTGAACGGGCAGGGTGCGGATACCGATATTGTGGTGGCGTCTGCCAAGGCCTATCTGAATGCCCTGAACAGGCTATATGTCAAACCGGAAAAACTGAATCCGCAGGTGTAAATGCCAGTGAGAGTGAACGCTTGCTGTGCCATCCGGCAGCAAGCGTTTTATTTTGTATTGATGGCGTGTGATAAATGAAAGGTCGGTCATGATGACGCAGAAAAACCATTGGTTATTAGTGATCATTGCGTTGACCTGTACCTATTTTATCTGGGGCTCCACTTACCTTGCGATCAAGTACGCAATTGAGAGTTTTCCGCCGTTTTTCATGGTAGGGATACGTTTTACCGTGGCGGGCACCTTGCTTTACATCATCCTGCGCAGCATGGGGCATGCGGCACCCAATTTAGTGCAATGGCGCGGCGCGGCACTGGTGGGCTTGCTGTTACCAGTGTTGGGCAATGGTACGGTGTCGCATGTGCAATTGCATGTCTCTTCCAGCGTCGCAGCACTGGCGATTGCCACGGCCCCAATCTGGATGGCGATCTTTTCCAGTTTGTGGGGGCATAAAATCAGCCGTCGCGAGTGGCTCGGCATTGCGATTGGCCTGGTTGGCATTTTGTTGTTGAATACCCGCGGCAGCCTGCAAGGCGACTGGTTGAGTGCCGCTTTGCTGATGTTTGCAGCGGCCTGCTGGTCGCTGGGCTCGGTATGGAGCAAGCATATGACCATGCCGGATGGCCTGATGGGGGCAGCCAGCCAGATGTTGTGTGGCGGGTTGATTGCCCTGCTGTTCAGCGTGGCCTTCGGTGAGCATTGGCCGGTGCAGGTCAGTGCGCGCTCATGGGCCGCCATTGCGTTTCTGGTGGTGCTGGGGTCTATCGTGGCTTTTTCTGCTTATCACTGGTTGTTGCATCATGTACGCCCCATGGTGGCCAGCAGCAATACTTTTGTCAATCCGGTGGTCGCCTTCGTGGTTGGCGCATTGTTTGCCGATGAACGTATCCACACGATGGAATATATCGCCCTGGCGGTGATCCTAGTTGGCGTGTTCCTGGTACTGACAGCCACCAGGGAAGCCGTACCCGAAGAACAAATCGTTTAACTATTAAAGAAGTGAATGGTATGAAGCAAAATCTGGCCTTGTTTGACCTGGATAACACCCTGTTGGCAGGGGATAGTGACTATAACTGGAGTATTTTCCTGATCGGGGAAGGCTTGCTGGATGAGAAAACCCATCATGAACGCAATGAGCAGTTTTACCAGGATTACAAAAATGGCACCCTGGATATTTATGCTTTCCTGAAATTCCAGTTGCAGCCATTGGCGCAGCATCCGAAAGCGTTCCTGGATGAATTGCACAAAAAATACATGGCAAACGTCATTCGGCCCATGATGACGCAAAAAGCGCAGGATCTGGTCAACCAACATAAGGCCAGTGGCGATTTGTGTATGGTGATTACCGCGACTAACAGTTTTGTCACCAAGCCGATCGCCACGGCTTATGGCATTGAAAACCTGATTGGTACAGACCCGGAAATGGTGGGCGGGCAATTCACCGGTGGCGTATCCGGCACACCCAGCTTCCAGCAGGGCAAGGTAACACGCCTGAATGAATGGCTGGCTGCGCGTGGCCAGGCATTGGCAGATTTTCAAACCAGTTATTTTTACAGCGATTCACACAATGACTTGCCATTGATGAAACTGGTGACCAATCCGGTGGCGGTGGATGCTGATGCGACGTTGACCGAGTATGCCAAGGAGCGCGGTTGGCCGCTGATCAGCCTGCGGTAAACTTACTGAATAAAGCTGCAATAAAAAACGCACCGTACATGGTGCGTTTTCTGTATGTGCCAGGCGTTAGCGATTCAGGATCACATGCAGCACAAAACGGCTGCCGATATAGGCCAGCAATAACAGCACAAAACCCACCAGTGTCCAGCGGGTCGCAGTTTTGCCGCGCCAGCCATATTTAAACCGGCCAAATAGCAGCCAGGCATAAATCAGCCATGAGGCGATGGAAAAAACGGTCTTGTGGTTGAGTTGCAGCGGTTTGCCAAAAATTTCTTCACTGAACAGCATGCCGCTGACCAGGGTAATGGTCAGCAGGACGAAGCCGATACGTAATACCTTGAACAGCAGTTCATCCATGACCATCAGCGGCGGGAATCCCGGCAATGTCAGCCAGCTGTTCTTTTTGTGCAGAGCACGTTCTGCCACCCGCATCAGACAGGCATGCAGCGCAGCAAAGGTAAACAGGCTGTAAGCGACCATGGCAATGGCAATATGCAGGCTGAACAAGGTCAGCCCTTCAGCCACCACGTAATAATCCTTGATGGCAAATGCCGGCATCAATACAAAGAGTGCGGCGGGCGGTAACACAAACGCCTGCAGGCTGTGCAAGGCATGTTTGAGGTCCGCGATCCAGTAAATCAATACCGTCAACCACAAAATGGCAGACAGCGCGTAATACACGCCCAGGTTAATCCCGCCCAGGGCGAATACATCGCGATATAGCAGCCAGCCATGCAGGATAATGCCTAATGCGATCATGGCACTGTGCAGCTGGAACGGTAATTGCGTTTGATTGGCTGGCCGGTTTTGCCTGGCGATCCGCCAGTAATCCATCGCCACGGCCATGTAGATAAAAGCGACTACCAGATAGGGAACAAGATGTTGAATCATGCTCTGCATTATGGCAAAACTCGGCGTATTCGCCTAGCATGATGTAAAATCCCCCTCTTATTCAAAGACCTGTAGTAAAGAGAGTTCCCCATGCTGGAAAACCTGACCGGCCGCCTGCAAGGCGTGATTAAAAACCTGCGCGGTCAAGCGCGCCTGACTGAAGACAATATTGCCGATGCCATGCGCGAAGTGCGGATGGCATTGCTGGAAGCCGATGTGGCATTGCCGGTGGTCAAGGAGTTTATCGCCCGCGTGAAAGAACGCGCCAATGGTCGTGAAGTGTTGCAAAGCCTGACACCAGGCCAGGCCGTGATCGAAGTGGTCAATGAAGAGTTGAGCGCGTTGATGGGCAAGGCCAATGTCGGCCTGAACCTGGCAGCAGTGCCGCCAGTGGTTATTTTGATGGCCGGCTTGCAAGGGGCGGGTAAAACAACAACCTCAGGCAAACTGGCCAGGTTACTCAAAGAACAAAAGAAAAAAGTCCTCTTGGCCAGCGCTGACGTCTACAGGCCAGCAGCGATCACCCAGCTGCAAACGTTGGCAAAGCAGCTTGAAATCGACTGTTTTGACAGCAACCCGCAGCAGAAGCCGCTCGAAATCGCCACCCAGGTGATGGAACAGGCGAAAAAGAATTACTACGATGTGGTGATTTTCGATACGGCGGGCCGTTTGGCGATTGACGAAGCCATGATGGCTGAAATCAAGGATCTGCACGCATATCTTAACCCGACCGAAACCTTGTTTGTGGTCGACGCCATGCAGGGCCAGGATGCGGTCAATACTGCCAAGGCATTTGGCGAGGCATTGCCGTTGACGGGTGTCATCGTGACCAAGCTGGATGGTGATGCACGTGGAGGGGCTGCGTTATCTGTGCGTCATGTGACCGGCAAGCCTATCAAGTTTATCGGTGTCAGTGAAAAGATCGATGGCCTGGAGCCTTTCCACCCTGACCGGATGGCCGGTCGTATCCTTGGCATGGGTGATGTGCTCAGCCTGATTGAAGAAGCGCATAAAAAAGTCGATCTGGACGAAGCGAAAAAAGTCGCGGACAAACTCAAATCCGGTGCCAAGTTCGACCTGGATGACTTTAAATCGCAAATGCTGCAAATGCGCAAAATGGGCGGCATGGCTTCACTCATGGATAAGATGCCCAGCCAGATTGCCGGCATGGCGCAAAAGGTCAACACTGATGATGTCGATAAATCCCTGCGTCGCATTGAAGGCATTATCAATAGCATGACGCCGGCAGAGCGCCGCAAACCGGAGTTGATTAAAGCGACGCGTAAAAAGCGGATTGCTGCCGGAAGTGGCGTGCAGGTGCAGGAAGTGAACCGCCTGCTCAACCAGTTTGAAGAAACCCAGAAAATGATGAAGATGTTCAGCAAAGGCGGCATGGCCAAAATGATGCGCGGCCTGGGCGGCATGATGGGTGGCAAATTCCCTGGAATGTAATGTCATGGTACGGGGATACATGGAAAAATGCATTTTTTTGTACAAAAAAGCAAAAACAGCATTGACCAAATTTAATTCATCCCCCATAATCGCGTTCTTTCAAATTTGACGCAAAACAAAGCGGCAAACAAGAAACAGATGGGGTGTTAGCTCAGCTGGTAGAGCAGCGGACTTTTAATCCGTTTGTCGTGGGTTCGATCCCCGCACACCCTACCAAAATATTCAAAAGCCTATGAGAAATCATAGGCTTTTGCCATTTCGGCAGCCGGTCCATTGCCATCCCTCTTTTTCCAGATTGTAATGAATTGCAAACGCTTAGCCGGCGGCTGGTTATTTTTGAACGCTTGTATTAGCATGGTTCTGAGTAAAAACAAGATAAACAAGCGCTTGGGGAGTGATGAGGTTTGACGACTCTGGAACGTCGGGTTGACGAGGCATTATTTCATCGGCTGATTGCGAGTTCGCCTATTCCATTAATAGGTAGTGCGATAGGTGGCCTCCTGATTGCAATCTCCCAGCTTGATTCTGCCAAAAGCCATTTGTTTCTCGCATGGATGGCAGTAGTCTATGCGATGATTGTACTGCGCTGGTGGTTGGTCAACCGCTGCAAAAACAAACTCTCAACACAGGGGTTTGATTCCCGCCTGGCGTTCCGCTATTGCCTGACGCTTGCACTCTCCGGCTTGGCCTGGGGGGCACTGGGTTTCCTCATCATGGATGCACCACCAATGACCATGGTGGTGGGTATCACGGCGATTCAGGCCATGATTATGGGAGGCGTGGTGACGATGGCGCCTTGTATCCCGGCTTTTCTGGCATTTAGTGTACCGGCGTTGATGCCAACAGTCTTCGTATTTGCTTCCGGCGACGGTATTGTCAATATGGTGATCGCTGTCTTTTGCGTGGTGTTCTATCTATTGATGATAGGTGTGGCCTATCGTTTCAACCAGTCTTTACGCCAGGCGCAGCGCATCAGTTTTGAGAATGAGGATCTGATTGGTTCCTTAAAGGAAGCCTACCAGAAAATCTCCACCCAGAACCAGGAGTTAAACCATGTCGCGCATCATGATGCCTTGACCGGTTTGCCTAACCGCAAGTTACTGGCGTTGCGCATGCAGCAAGCCATAGACCTGGCGCGGGTTAAAAAAACCAGCACGGCGTTGCTTTACCTTGACCTGGATGGCTTTAAAGCAATTAATGACCAGTTGGGACATGAAGCGGGTGACCTGGCACTGGTGGAAGTGGCGCAGCGGCTTGGCAAGGTGATTCGCGGTAGTGATACGCTGGCGCGCGTCGGCGGGGACGAGTTTGTGGTTGTGCTCTCCGACTTGCAGGATAATCCCCGGACGTCGGTGGAAATGGTCGCGCAGAAATGCCAGATGGTGTTCGAGAAAGTATTTTCCATTCAGGGCATTGAGTGCAAGCTGGGCACTTCCATAGGCCTTGCCATTTGCAAGGAGCAGGATACGATTGAACAGTTGCTTTCCATTGCAGATAAGGCGATGTATCAGGCCAAACTGCTAGGCTGCGAGCAAATGTCCTGGGCGCTCGACCATTCCACTTAGCCCGTTTCTGGCTATGTATGCTGGCGGTTTCTAATTGATCGAATGCGCCTCTTGTAGCCGTGCTTGCCATGCCGGGGTAATCACGGCCGTTGCCGGAGCCACCCCTGCCGTGATTACCTGACCGCAGCAGAAAAACAACGGTATCAGCCAATTTGCCGGGTATTTACAGGGGTGTTTGGGCATTTGATTTCCAGCCTATCCCTTACAGTATTGAGTGATTTATCAGGTTGATACATCCATGTTTACAGCTCATTTACTATGTTCGGGAGAAGTCACGCGCAATGCCTTGTGCGCCTGTGCATATGGTCATTCTGGCCGGCGTGCGTGGTCTGTTGGAGTGGCGGCATGGATGTACCGCACACTGTGAAACCCTCTCAATCATTGACGCAACTTTACCTGGCGCTTAGCCAGTGTCACCAGGCGATTGTACAAAGTCGCGACAAGCAGGCTTTGCTAGCGCAGATTTGCCGCATTATTGTGGATTTCGGTCATGCCAAGCTAGCCTGGGTAGGCGAGGTAATGCCGGACAGCAGGCAGGTAAAAATCATTGCTGCGTTCGGCGGCGGGCAGGAATACCTGGACAAAGTCCAGATTTCTGCCGATCCGGAAAACCCTTATGGCAAAGGGCCGTGCGGCCTGGCGATTAACACCGGCCAGCCCTGCTGGATCAGCGATTTCCAGACCAATGTGATCACGGCTTTATGGCATGCGTCTGCCCTGGAGTTTTCCTGGAAAGCTGCGGCTTTCCTGCCCTTGCATAGCGATGGACAGGTAGTGGCTTGCCTTTCGCTCTATGCGTCGGATGAGCATGCGTTTGCACCGGATATCCAGCGCTTGCTGGTGGATATGGTGTCGAATATTGATTTTGCGCTGGACCGGTTTGCCATGCAGCAGGAGCGGGCGCAATACCAGAAAAACTTGCTGGCAAGTGAGCAGCGTGCGCAACTGGTCATGGAAAATGCGCTGGATGCGATCATCAATATGGATACTGCCGGGCTGATTGTGGAATGGAATCGGGCGGCCGAGCATATTTTTGGCTATCAACGCCAGGACGTGATTGGCAGGAACCTGGGCGAGGTCATTGTGCCGCCGGCTTACCGCGATGCACATAACCAGGGCCTGCAACGGTTGCAGCGCACCGGGGAGCCCAGGCTGCTGGGCAAGTCGGTGGAAATCAGCGCCATGCGGCGAGACGGCAGCGAATTTCCGGTGGAACTGACCATTATTGAAATTGAACGGCAGGAAGAGCGCTATTACAGTGCATTCCTGCGGGATATCACGACGCGTAAAGAATCCGAGGCCAAGATAAGGTTTCTGGCAAATTATGATGCCTTGACCGGTTTGCCCAATCGCAACCTGCTGCATGAACGGGTGACGACGGAAATTGAACGCGCCTGGGCGCAGGATGGCCAGTTTGCCATGATGTTCCTGGACCTGGATCATTTCAAAGACGTGAATGACAGCCTGGGCCATCGCTATGGCGATAACCTGCTGATCGAGCTGACCCGGAGGTTTAAGGCGCTGCAGCGTGAAGGCGATACGATTTGCCGTTTGGGCGGGGATGAATTCGTTTTTCTGCTGGCTGGTGCCGGGCACGATGTGGCCGAGGCCATGGTCAAGCGCTTGCTCAAGGCGATTGAGCAGCCACTGGTGATTGACCAGTATCAACTGACCGTCACGGCTTCAGTCGGAATTGCCATTTATCCGGATGATGGCCTGGATATGGAAAACCTGCAGCGCAATGCCGATGTGGCCATGTACCGGACCAAAAAGGAAAGCCGCAACGGTTACCGTTTTTTCAGTAACCAGATGCAACTTCAGTCCACCCGGCATTTGCAGTTGATGAATGCGATGCGGCAGGCGATTACCCTCGGGCAAATGGCCGTGTATTACCAGCCGCAAATGGACCTGACAACACAAAAAATCGTGGGAGTAGAGGCGCTCTTGCGCTGGAAGCACCCGCAACTCGGGTATATTTCTCCGGCAGAGTTTATCCCGCTGGCGGAATCCAGCGGCCTGATTATTACCATCGGCAGCTGGGTACTGGAGCAGGCGGTGCAACAGATCCAGCAATGGCAGGCAGCCGGTATCCAGGATATCCGTGTCTCGGTGAACCTGTCCAGTATACAGTTCCGTGACCCCGGCCTGCCTGCACTGGTGCAGGAAATCCTGCAGCGCTATGCAGTGTTGCCGCAATCGCTGGAGCTTGAGTTGACGGAAGGCGTGGCGCTGGAAAACCCGCAAGGGGCGGTAGCCATGATGGATGCACTGGCACAGTTGGGCGTGCGCCTATCCATTGATGATTTTGGTACCGGCTACTCTTCTTTAAGCTATCTCAAGCGGTTTAAAGTGTACAAACTCAAGGTGGACCAATCTTTTGTGCGTGATATTTCTACCGACGATGAAGATAAGGCGATTGTGATTGCAATTATCCACTTGGCACGTAGCCTGGGCCTGAAAACCATCGCCGAAGGCGTGGAAACGCCTGAGCAACAGGCTTTCCTGCTATCGCAGGGGTGCGATGAAATGCAGGGTTATTTATTGAGCAGGCCAATCAATAGCGAGCAGACGACTGCCTTTCTGCTGGCTCACCGGCCCGGCTCCCACTTGTAACTCCTTTATTCCCACCAGGAATTTTCCTCTTTTTTCCTGGTCATCATGTATGCATCAGCATTGACTGGTAATCCGCGTCGTCTTCTCGAGTATCGCACCTTCCAAATATTACTTGACTTTATAAATGATAATCATTATCATTTAATTAACGTGTAACCCCAAGGAGGTGAGTGATGAGGCGTCAAACTGTCGTAGGCAAAACCATGCTGGCAGGCAACACAGCTTGCAAAGTGCTCTATCATAAATCTTCAGACATGGTGGAAGTCGAAGTGGGCGGCACCACGCTCAAATTCGAGGCGGACAGCTTTATCGTGATGAATGAAATGTTGCGCAAGGCTGCCGCCAGAATCGTGATGCAGACCGAGATTGAAATGAGTATTTGAAAGGTAAGCCATGCATGCAATGAATCTCAATACCACGTACTACGATCCGTCGTTACCGGATGCGGAGTCCGTGATGGCTTCCTTGCTGTACATCGCAACGTTGTATATCAAGAAGCCGACTTATGACCTGGCCAAGCAGGCCTTGCGCCTGGCAGAAATATTAACGGCACCAGAGTATGCGGATTCGGAACTGATTTGCCGTGTTTCCCGCCGCATGTGCGTGCAGTGGACTTTGCTGGTGAATGAGCACGAACAAGGAAAGTGCCAGTCAACGATGTCAATCAGTGGATCAACCAATCATGAGTGAGCATGCCATGTGTAAAAAAATTTTGTTATCAGGCCAGGCCGGTTTCCGCGTGCATTATTGCGAAACGCATGGCACGGTGGAGTTGGAAATGGGTGCCATGAGTTTGCGCCTGGACGAAGATGCGCTGGAGATTATGAGCGATTCCTTGTCCGAGTCGGTCAGCAAACTGCATGCCTTGCAGGCCAGCAGGGGATCGTTTGATGCATTTATGCGCCAGTTGAAAAATGTCTGATTGAAGAATGGCTGAGACGTAATCACAAGCCTGTGCATGCCATCGCACAGGCTTTTTCTTTTGGGTGGTGAATTACTGAGCACGCAGGATTTGCGCAGAAAGTGCGATAGAATAAAGCACGTCCTGATTTACCGCAGTGAAACCACTCCTGACCTATGCTGCCTTCCGTCACTTTTCTTGATCTTGAAACCACCGGTACCTCCCCGTTAAAAGACCGCATTACCGAGATCGCACTGGTGCGTTTTGACCATGGCGTGGAAACGGCGCGCTGGCAAACACTGGTCAATCCAGGCATGCCTATTCCGGCGTTTATCCAATCGCTGACCGGCATTGATGATGCCATGGTGCAGCATGCGCCGTCGTTTGCCGACGTGGCAGGGCAGTTGCTGGCTTTCCTGGATGGTACGGTACTGGCCGCGCATAATGTCCGGTTTGACCATGGTTTCCTGAAAGCGGAACTCAAGCGCATGGGTATTACCTTGCAGCAAAAAGTATTGTGCACGGTCAAACTGTCGCGTTTGCTGTATCCGCAGCATTTCAGCCATGGCATTGATGCCATTGTCGCGCGGCATCATATCGAAGGTCTGGCGCGGCATCGCGCCATGGGCGATGTCGAGGCCGTGTTGATCATGCTGGCGGATGCCAGGCGGGAGCTGGGTGAAGCGGCCGTGCAGGCGGCAGCCGAAAAGCTGATGTCCGCGCCAGTCTTGCCTGGCCATGTCGATGCCAGTCTGGTCGGAGAGTTACCGGAAGCACCTGGTGTCTATTGGTTCTGTGGCGAGAATGATCAGCGGCTCTATATCGGTAAAGCCATCAATGTGCGTGCACGGGTGTTCTCTCATTTTGGCCGCGAAGCGTCTGCACAAGAGAAGCGCATGGCGCAGGAAATAAAGCGGTTTGAATGGATACCGGTGGCTGGCGAGTTGAGCGCGGTGCTGCTGGAGTCTCGCCTGTTAAAAACACACCAGCCTGTGTATCAGCGGCAAAAGAGATATGCACAGCCACTGTATAGCTGGCAAATTGACTCACAGGCGCAACCGAATGTGCACCTGCTCGATCTGGATGAAATAGATTCTGCCCGTACCGAGCACCTGTTTGGCATGTTCAAAAGCAAGCGGCAGGCCACTGAGGCGTTGCGTAAAATCGCAGAACTGAATCAATTGTGCCTGAAGGAATTAGGCCTGGAGCCCGGACGCCCAGGTGCTTGCCAGGCTTATCCGCTGAGGCGTTGTAAAGGCGTGTGTTGTGGCCAGGAAAGTACGGTTATGCATACATTGCGCCTGCAACAGGCCATGATGGCGCATAAACTCAGGCCCTGGCCGTATGCGGGCAAGATTGGCATTGAAGAATATAACCTGGATAATGATCTGCGCCAGATTCATGTGTTTGAGTACTGGACTTACCTTGGAACCGCAGACAGTGATGAAAGTATGCAGGTCTTGCTTGCACAGACTGCCACGCACAAGTTTGCGCTGGAAACATATAAGTTATTGCTGAAAATCCTGCCGCAAAAAAAGACCCGTGTACTGAATCTGGCTGAGGTGCGGTTTTAAGCGCTTGCCAGTCCAGCGGGCACGGGTCAAGGGGCAAAAAATCAGGGCGTATAAAATGTACTGTTGGTGGAAACCGTTTCACCTGACGGTTGTGCAGTGACTTCAATCATGATGCGCTGGCTGCCTTTCCTGTCCGGGTAAGGGGCAGACAGACTTAGCGGTAATAAGGCTTCTTCAGTAGCGCCGACCGTGAGTGACCGTTCACTTTCTACCTTGATGCCCGGCAAACCATAAGCCTGGATACTGTAATGTTGGGGTTGTTCGGTGGCATTGATCAGGTGTAACTGGTACAGGTTCTCTATACCTTCGCTGGCTTCCCTATACATGATATTGCGGTCACGCATAATGTCGACTTTAAAATCAGGTTTGTGCAGCATACTGTAGGCCAGCCAGCCGAATATCAGTGCAAACAGGCCGCTGTAAATCAAGACGCGTGGGCGCAATAGATGCTGTACCACACCATGTACACTGCCGCCGCCTGCGGCTGAAAAGCGGATCAGCCCGCGGGGATACTGCATTTTGTCCATCACCTCATCACAGGCATCAATACACAGGCCGCAACTGATGCACTCGTATTGCAGGCCATTGCGGATATCAATGCCCACCGGACATACCTGCACGCAGATACTGCAATCTATGCATGCGCCCAGTCCTTGCGCCTGGTAGTCCTGGTTTTTGCTGCGGCCACCACGTGGTTCGCCGCGTGCACTGTCATACGCCACAATCAGCGTGTGATTATCAAACATCGCACTCTGGAAGCGTGCGTAAGGGCACATATGTTTGCAGACCTGCTCACGCAGGAAGCCGGCATTGCCATACGTGGCCAGGCTGTAAAAGCCGAACCAGAACCACTCCCAGCCGCTGAGTTGAAGTCGCCATGTGGCTGGCATGAGTTCGCGTATGGGCGTGAAGTAGCCAACAAAAGTCAGGCCGGTGATCATGGCAAAACCCAGCCAGGCACTGTGCTTGCTGAGCTTGATAGCCGCCTTCCCCAGGTTCCATGGCTGGGTATCCAGTTTTTGTCTGGCCAGGCGGTCGCCTTCAATACGGCGCTCCATCCATAAGAAGATCTCGGTATACACGGATTGCGGGCAGGAGAATCCGCACCAGAGCCGGCCGGCCACGGCCGTAAATAAAAATAATCCCAGTGCACAAACAATCAGCAGTAGTGCCAGGTAAAACAGGTCCTGCGGGAAAATCACCATGCCGAACAGGTAAAAGCGCTGGGCGTTGATATCCATCAGGAAGGCTTGCCGCTCCCCATATTGCAGCCACGGCAGGCCATAAAAGACAATTTGCGTCAGCCAGATCATCAGCCAGCGCCAGTTTTTGAAATAGCCGCTGACCGAGCGCGGGTAGACTTTGGGTGTTTTCTGGTAGAGCGAAAGGGTCTGTTCCGTGGCAGGCGCAGCCACGATTGGAATCACGGGTTTGTTACGGGAAACTTGCATGCAAACACTCGACAGGATGAATCAGGACGAGCGCAGTGTAAGCTGATTATTTCGAGTGAAACAGATGCAGTTTGTAGTTAAAAAACCATATCAGTTTGATACCTGCTTCATCAGTGTGCCCAGTGCCTGAATTGCCTGCAGACTATGCGTATCCAGTGGATGGCCGTAATTCAGGCGGATAAAATTGGCGTATTGCTGTTGTGACGAGAACATATGGCCAGGTGCCAGGCTGATGTTGTGCGCGATTGCCTGCTGGAACAATTGCAGGCTATCAATATGTTGCGGCAGTTGCATCCAGAAGAAATAACCACCTTGAGGCAGGTTAAATCGCACCTGTTCGGGAAAGTGCTGGTAAATAGCCTGCGAAAACTGCAATTGCTGCAACATCAGCTGGTGCCTGAGCTGGCGCAGGTGTTTGTCATAACCGCCTTTGGCCAGGTAGCTGGCCAGGGCGTGCTGGGCCGGAATGGAGGTTGCCAGCGTGGTGGAGATTTTCAGGCGCGTGATCTGGCTGGTAAACCTGCCGGCGGAGACCCAGCCGACACGGTAACCCGGTGCCAGTGTCTTGGAAAACGAGCTGCAATGCATGACCCAGCCTTCGCTATCCCAGGTTTTTGCCGGTAATGGGCGCTGTTTGCCAAAATACAATTCGCGATAGACATCATCTTCAATCAACGGTAACTGGTAGCGTGTAATCAATGCGACCAATGCCTGTTTTTTGTCTTCCGGCATCAGGCTGCCGGTCGGATTCTGGAAGTTGGTCATCAGCCAGCAGGCCTTGGGCTGGTGCTGGATAATCGCCTGCTCAAGTGCCATCAAATCAATGCCATATTCCGGATGGCTGGGTACTTCAATCGCGCGCAATCCCATGCGCTCAATAGCTTGTAGCGCAGCATAAAAGCTCGGTGATTCGATAATGACGCTGTCGCCGGGCTGGGTCACTGCCGCCAGACTGAGGTTCAGTGCTTCCAGTGCACCGTTGGTCACGACGATGTCTGACGCGTCCGTGTGTGTGCCATCCAGCTGATAACGCAGAGCGATCTGGCGCCTGAGTGCATTGTCTCCCTGGCCGATATCGCTGACCGTATCAGAAGGGTGTATACGGCGTACTGCGCTTGCCATATGGTCCGCCAGTTTTGCCAAGGGAAAGTGCCGGGGGCTGGGGAAGGCCGAGCCGAAAGGGACATGTTGCGGATCTTTGATGCGATCCAGCAGGGTAAACACCAGGTCACTGACCTGTAACATGGTGGGCAGCCCGGCAGGTGGCATGCCGCCTGGCGCTAGTGAGCGTTCTGCGTGCAGATTGCCTGCCACGTAGTAGCCGGAGCGCGGGCGGGCGACCAGTAAGCCGCGTGCTTCCAGTAAATAATAGGCCTGGAAAACGGTGGACGCATTCACCTGTTTCAATGCCTGTACCTGGCGGATGGAGGGGAGTTTGTCACCACGCTTGAGCAGGCCTTGCCGGATAGCGGCGGCCATTTCTTCGGCAATGACTTCGTACTTTTTCACCTTGCTCCATCCATTAGGTTCAATCACTGATATGGTAAATTAAATCCAAACTGGATCTGTTTTGCAAGCGGCAGCTCATTTAGGATAGCGTTTTTCATTCTGAGGTTATTGTCTGTCATGACCCTCCTGGCAATTAGTGACATTGAACAGTTAAACAAAAAACAGTACCGGTTGCGGCTCAATGACGGGCAGGTGATGCAATTGTCCATCAGCGGGATGTTCAGCCTGCATGTCATGCAGGCTGAGCGGGAAATTGCCCAGGTCATTCTCCAGCCATTAAGCTCCCTGAATAATCCTGAAATTCAGCCGATTTACCGTGTGACGAACTACCAGGCGCCGACAGGGGATTTATCTTTGCTGGCGGAAGCGTTGCTGGATGCAATGCTGAGGATTTATGCCTGGTATACCAGGGGTAGTATCAGGCCTTTCCGGCTGCATTCAGCATCCGTCCCAGTAGCGGTTTGACCGTGGTAAAATGCCGACTGCCCACCGCGCAAAAACATGCGCAAATGTATTTGCATTGTTGGATAAATTGCGTATAATTGCGGGTTCTTTAAAAGGTGATGTTTAAGGCATTATTATGTACGCAGTGATTAAAACAGGTGGCAAACAGTACAAAGTAGCCGCTGGTGACAAAGTAAAAGTTGAGAAATTGACTGGCGACGTGGGTTCCACAGTAGTGATCGACAAAGTGTTGTTGATTGCTGACGGTGAATCAACCACGATTGGTGCACCTTTGGTAGCCGGTGCTAAAGTGAATGCCACTGTGGTATCACATGGCCGTGGCGACAAAGTGATGATCTTCAAAATGCGCCGTCGTAAGCACTATCGCAAGACTCAAGGTCATCGTCAGAGCTACACAGAAATTCAAATCGACACTATTTCAGCAAAATAAGCACGTTCTGCTTGAGTAGAGCAGATTGCTAGAATAAGGAATCAAACATGGCACACAAAAAAGCAGGCGGTAGTTCCCGTAACGGTCGCGACTCACAAGCCAAACGTCTGGGTGTAAAAGCCTTCGGCGAAACAGTGGTAAACGCTGGCAGCATCATCGTACGTCAACGTGGCACTAAGATGCACGCGGGTGAGAACGTTGGTATGGGCAAAGACCACACCTTGTATGCACTGGTGGAAGGCAAAGTGAAATTTGCTGTTAAAGGCGCATTGAAACGCCACACTGTGAGCATCGAAGCGATTTAATCGCACTTTTATGAAAAAAGCCCTGTCGCTTGACGGGGCTTTTTACTTTATAGTTCGCAATTACTCATACCTAAAGAAAAATTAGCGTACGAAGTTAGCCTGCTTGTTTTTTGCGCGCAGAGATGCAGACAGTACACATCAGTACGGCAAAGAGTAAGCACAAAAAACATGCAAAATTACGAGTAAAGCAATTTTTATTATGAAGTTTATTGACGAAGCTACTATCAAAGTCTATGCCGGTGACGGTGGTAACGGCGTGGCGACTTTCCGCCGAGAAAAATACGAACCCATGGGTGGCCCCAATGGCGGCGATGGCGGCCGCGGCGGATCTATCTTTGTGGTCGCTGACCGTAATATCAATACCTTGGTCGATTATCGTTATACCCGTATGTTTCGTGCCCAGCGTGGTGAAAACGGCAGTGGTTCCGATTGCTATGGCAAGGGTGGTGATGACATGATCCTGCGCGTACCGGTCGGGACGACGATCAGTGATAAAGCCACGGGGCAAATGATGGTGGATTTGAATGCCGATGGCCAGAAAGTACTGATGGCCAAGGGCGGTAATGGTGGCCTGGGTAATATCCATTTCAAAACCAGCACCAATCGTGCACCACGGCAATGTACCAAGGGTGATCCGGGTGAGGCATTTGAGTTATACCTGGAACTGAAAGTGCTGGCGGATGTCGGTTTGCTTGGCATGCCCAATGCCGGTAAGTCCACGTTTATCCGCTCGGTATCAGCCGCTAAACCCAAGGTAGCGGATTACCCTTTTACCACGCTGCACCCAAATCTGGGCGTGGTGCGCGTCGATAGCAACCGCAGCTTCGTGATTGCCGATGTGCCAGGCCTGATTGAGGGCGCGGCAGAAGGCGCTGGCCTGGGACATCAGTTCCTGCGCCATTTGCAACGTACCTCTTTACTGTTGCATCTGGTCGATATTGCACCGTTCGATGAGGGGGTGGATCCGGTGCAGGAAGCCACAGCAATCGTGAATGAACTGAAAAAATACGATCAGGAACTCTACGACAAACCACGCTGGCTGGTATTGAATAAAATCGATATGCTGGAAAACAGTGCGCAGGCAGTCGCTGAATTCGTTAAGGCTTATGGCTGGAACGGGCCGGTATTTGCGATTTCTGCCATTAGCGGCAACGGCTGTAAAGAACTGAGCTATGCCATCATGGACCATATTGACCAGGCACGTGCACAGCGCGAAGCCGAGGCTGAGCAGGCGCAGCCGACCCAGGCCTAGCCCTCGATAGAATAAACAACAAAATAATCACTTTTCGTTATGGGCGTTTCCCTTATACAAGACAGCAAAATCCTGATTGTGAAGGTCGGTTCCAGCCTGGTGACCAACAATGGGCAGGGCCTGGATAAGGGTGCAATTGCTGCCTGGGCGCAGCAAATCAGTGCGCTGGTGAAGCAGGGCAAGCAGGTAGTGCTGGTTTCCAGCGGTGCGGTGGCTGAAGGTATGCAGCGCCTGGGCTGGAAAAAACGGCCAGTGGAAATTAACGAGTTGCAGGCCGCTGCCGCTGTCGGGCAAATGGGCCTGGTGCAAATGTATGAGCAATGTTTTGCACAGCATGGCTTGCACACCGCGCAATTATTACTGACCCACGAAGACCTGGCTGACCGCAAGCGCTACCTGAATGCACGTACTACCCTGCGAACGCTGCTCGACCTGAATGTCATTCCCATCATTAATGAAAATGATACGGTTGTTACCGAAGAAATCCGCTTCGGTGATAACGATACATTAGGTGCGCTGGTCGCGAACCTGATTGAAGCGGATGCATTGATTATCCTCACCGACCAGCAAGGATTATATTCCGCTGATCCGCGCAAACATCCAGACGCTGTTTTTATCAATTTTGAAACTGCCGGCAATCCTGAACTGGAGACCATGGCGGGCGGTGCCGGTAGTGCGGTTGGTACCGGCGGCATGCTGACCAAGATCCTGGCGGCAAAGCGGGCTGCCAATAGTGGCGCGCATACCGTGATTGCGTCTGGCCGTGAGCCGGACGTGCTGAGCCGGTTAAGCCAGGGCGAGGCGATTGGTACGCATTTGCAGGCCGGGAAAATCAAAATCGTCGCCAAGAAACAATGGCTGGCTGATCACTTGCGCCTGGGCGGTAAACTGGTACTGGATGATGGAGCGGTCAATGTCCTGTGCAAGGAAGGCAAAAGCCTGCTGCCAATCGGTGTCGTTGAGGTCATCGGCCAGTTTGAACGCGGTGATGTGGTGGCCTGTGTAGATGCCCATGGCAAGGAATGGGCGCGGGGTATCGTCAATTACCATGCCAGTGAAGTACGCCGCATCATGCGTAAACCCAGTAGCGAAATTAAAAACATACTGGGTTACGCGGAAGAAAAAGAATTGATTCATAGGGACAATCTTGTGCTGCTTTAAGCGCGCAAGGATGCAATTTAACGAAAAAGGTTATGTGATATGAGTAAACCTCTGGTAGCCATTATTATGGGTTCTGACAGCGACTGGCCGGTCATGAAAAATGCCGCGCAAATGCTGGCGGATTTTGGCGTGGCGTATGAAGCGTCTGTCGTTTCTGCCCACCGTACGCCAGACCTGATGTTCCAGTTTGCCGAGTCTGCTGCCACACAGGGTTTCCAGGTGATTATTGCCGGTGCCGGTGGTGCCGCGCATTTGCCGGGCATGGTCGCTGCAAAAACAACATTGCCGGTGCTGGGTGTGCCTGTGCCATCCAAACACCTGCAAGGGCAGGATTCCTTATTGTCCATCGTGCAGATGCCTAAAGGCATCCCGGTCGCTACCTTTGCCATCGGCGATGCCGGTGCAGCCAATGCAGGGCTGTTTGCCGTGGCCATGCTGGCCAATCAGGATGCCGCGCTGGCAGAAAAACTGGCTGCTTTCCGCAAGCAACAGGCGGAAAAAGTACACGCAATGGAGTTGAGTGAAAAGCCATGAAGCCCTCTGTGATTCAACCTTCAGCGATGCTGGGTATGTTGGGTGGCGGCCAGCTGGGCCGCTTCTTTGTTATTGCGGCACACGAAATGGGCTATAAAGTCACCGTGCTCGATCCTGATAAAAACAGCCCGGCCGGCATGATTGCTGACGTGCATTTGTGTGCAGCGTATGACGATGTTGCCGCATTGAAAGCCATGGCAGAAACCTGCCAGGCGATTTCTACCGAATTTGAAAACGTACCGGCTCAAACGCTGGCAACCCTGGCACAATCAACCATTGTGCATCCAAGTGCAGAGGCGGTTGCAATTGCCCAGCACAGGGTGAAGGAAAAAACCTTCTTCAAGGAAGCAGGGTTGCCGGTGGGGCCATTTGTTGCCATCACCAGCGAGGCTGACTTGCCTGCGGATGGTGATATGTATCCGGCGGTACTGAAGGTGGCGCGCTTTGGTTACGATGGCAAAGGGCAGGCGCGAGTCGCAAACCAGGCTGAAGCAAAAGCGGCATTCCAGAACTTCAGGCAGGAAGTCTGCGTACTGGAAAAAATGTTGCCGCTTGATCTGGAAGTGTCTGTGGTGCTGGCGCGGGATGTGCACGGCAATATCGCCGCTTTCCCGACTGCTGAAAATAGCCATTTGAACGGTATTCTGGATGTTAGTATTGCGCCAGCGCGCTGCACTGAGGTGATTAAAGCCAATGCGCAGGAACTGGCCAAAAAACTGGCAACCAAACTGGATTATGTTGGCGTATTGGGTGTGGAGTTTTTTGTGGTTGGTAATCAGTTGCTGATTAATGAAATTGCGCCGCGCCCGCACAACTCCGGCCATTACACCATTGATGCCTGTGTCACTAACCAGTTTGAACAGCAGGTGCGCGTCATTACTGGCCAGGTTCTGGGTAGTCCGCGCCAACACAGCAAGGCGGTAATGGTCAATATCCTGGGCAATAGCTGGCTATATAGGGGCAAGCAGCAGGAACCGGCGTGGGATAAAGCCTATGCGCATGGCAACCTGAAAATGCATTTATACGGCAAGCATGAGCCACGCGAAGGCCGGAAAATGGGACACTTCACCGTGATTGGTGAGGATGCACAGGCTGTGCTGAATGTGGCCAAAGTCGCCCGCAGCGAATTGCATATCGGCGAGTAATGCGCCTCTGGTAAAAAGCCCGGTAATCGTCCGGGCTTTTTATTTTTCAGCGGATATTTAGCCGTGTTAATGGAAGCGCTGCAATTCTTTGGATAAATAAAAAGCCGGACATCCGTCCGGCTTTTCTGTATGCACCCCTGCTGAAATTATTCAGCGGCTTTTTTGGCGCGAGGTTTAGCGGCAGCTTTTTTAGCTGGCGCAGCTTCTGCTTTAGCCGCAGCTTTTTTCGGAGCTGCTTTAGGCGCAACTGCTTTTTTCACGGAAGCCAGAGTCACTGGCGCGTCGCCGGACAATGCCTTGATCGCAGCAGTCAAACGGCTCTTGTGACGGGCAGCTTTGTTTTTGTGGATGATTTTCTTGTCAGCGATACGGTCGATCACGCTCACGTTTTCCTGGTAGGAAGCCACGGCAGCAGCTTTGTCACCAGACTGGATAGCCTTGATTACTTTTTTAATTGCGGTACGCAAAGTGGAACGCAGTGCAGCGTTGTGCGCATTCACTTTTACGGATTGGCGCGCGCGTTTGCGTGCTTGTGCGGTATTTGCCATGTTCGTTTATCCTGTAACTTTCAAAAGGGGTGTAATACGAAACCGTGCATAATACTGTTTTTACTTTGTTTTTGCAAGGCAGGAAACGTAATTTGTTCATTGCGATGCAGGCCGCGTGGTAAAATCGCACCACCTTAACACGCTTGAATAAAAACGGTGCGCGCAGGGGTGTTGCAGGCGGCTGGCAATAACGACAAGACGCGTATTTTCCACTATTTATGAATTTGCTTAAAGCTTTGGCCACGGTCGGGGGCATGACGTTTATCTCGCGCCTGCTCGGTTTTGCCCGTGATACTTTAATCGCCCGTATTTTTGGTGCCGGCATGGCGACCGATGCCTTTTTTGTCGCGTTTAAAATCCCTAACCTGTTACGCCGTATTTCCGGCGAAGGTGCATTCAGTCAGGCATTTGTGCCCATCCTGTCCGAATACCGCAAACAGCGCACGCCGGAAGCCACCCGCGCCCTGATTAACCATGTTGCGAGCTTGCTGGGCCTGTTCCTGGTGGGGGTCACTATTTTAGGCATGCTGGCGGCACCTGTGATTGTGCGGCTGACATCTCCCGGTTTTGTCAGTGACCCGGCCAAGTTCGCCTTGACGGCCGATCTATTGCGCATCACTTTCCCGTATATCCTGTTTATTTCGCTGGTGTCCATGGCGGGTGGTGTCCTGAATGCATATAGCAAATTCCAGGTGCCGGCCTTTACGCCGGTCTGGCTGAACCTGAGTTTTATCATTGCCGCCCTGTTTGTCGCGCCGCATTTTAACAATTCGGTGTATGTGCTGGCCTGGGCCGTGTTTGCCGGAGGTGTGATACAGCTGTTATACCAGCTTCCTTATTTGCAGAAAATCGGCATGCTGCCGCGCTACGAACTGAACACACGGGACGAAGGCGTGCGCCGTATCCTCAAATTGATGGGGCCGGCCATTTTTGGCGTATCGGTCGCCCAGATTTCGATTGTGCTGAATAATGTATTTGCCTCGTTTATGCCTACCGGTAGTGTGTCGTGGCTGTATTACGCAGATAGATTAATGGAATTTCCCACCGGTGTACTTGGCGTAGCACTGGGGACTATCCTGCTACCAAGCTTATCCAAGGCGCATGTTGACAAATCTGCTGGCGAGTTTTCGCAATTGCTGGACTGGGGCCTGCGGCTGACGTTCATGCTGGCGATTCCGGCAGCGGTGGCGATGGCGGTATTATCCAAACCGCTGGTGGCCAGCCTGTTTTATTACGGCAAGTTTACGCCTATGGATGTGGTGCAAACCGAACGCGCATTGATTGCCTACAGTCTGAGCCTGCTGGGCCTGATTATGGTGAAGGTGCTGGCACCAGGGTTTTATGCGCGCCAGAACGTCAAAACGCCGGTAAAGATTGCTATTTTTACCCTGGTTGTGACCCAAATACTGAATGTACTGTTTCTTTATTTCACACCGTTGCGCCATGCCGGCCTGGCCTTGGCTGTCGGTTTGGGTGCCTGTCTGAATGCGATGTTGTTATGGGTGACCTTGCAGCGAACAGGGGCATTCATGCCTAACAAGGGGTGGCTACTGTTTCTCGGCAAACTGATATTGGCCGTGGGTATGATGGCTGTGGTGTTGCACCTGTTTGCCACCTGGTCAGGGGACTGGCTGGCGATGCCAACCTGGCACAGGCTGGCTCACCTGGCAGGTATCGTCGTATTGGGGATGGTGGTGTATTTTGCGATGTTGGGCCTGCTGGGTTTCCGTCCCAGGGATTTCACGAAACAAGTGGCTAAATAATGCAGATTTTTCGCCATATTCCGCACGTCTCTTCGCCGCAAGCGATTGCGATTGGTAACTTTGATGGCATGCATCTTGGCCATCAGGCCTTACTGCGCCAGTTGATTGCCTATGCACAGACTTACCGCATTGTGCCGGCCGTGATGACATTCGAACCGCATCCACGCGAATTTTTCACGCCACAAAATGCACCGGCACGTTTGGCCTCCATGCGCGAAAAACTGGAATATTTTGCCGAGTGTGGTGTACAGCATGTGTATGTGCAGCGCTTCAGCCATGCATTTGCCGCGCAAAGCCCGGCCGCATTTATGCAGGTGCTGCGCCAGCAACTCAATGCCAATGTGGTCATGGTGGGAGAGGACTTCTGTTTCGGTGCCAAACGTGCCGGGAGTGTGCAAACGCTGATCGAGCATGGATTTAATGTGATTCCGTTGCCGGAAGTGCAACTGAATGGCGAGCGGGTGTCCAGTACCCTGGTGCGCAACGCCCTGGCCGCCGGGGAGCTGGTCAAGGCGCACAGCTTGCTTGGGCGCGCGTATAGCATCAGTGGGAAGGTGGTGCATGGGGCGAAGCTCGGGCGGCAACTTGGCTTTCCTACGGCCAACGTGCATATGCGCCACGAACGGCCTGCACTGACTGGGGTTTATGCGGTAAAATTAAACAATTTGCCAGCTGTGGCCAATTTGGGTATACGACCCACCCTGGAAGGGATTCCCAAACTCAAACTTGAAGTGCATGTGTTTGATTTTAATGGCGATCTTTATGATCAGCATGTGCATGTGCAGTTTTTTCACAAGTTGCGCGACGAACAAAAGTTTGCCGGCCTCGATGCCTTGAAGGCGCAAATTGCGCTGGATGCCCTGCAGGCAAAGCAATATTTTACCGCCGGTGAATGCCGATAGCCTGGCTGATCACGTTGATGCTCTGTAAGAAAAGTTTATCTACGTGCATCGGCGTTTATCGGCAGTTAACCCCATGGATTTTTTAAATGACTGACCAAAGCAAAGATTCTAAATACAAACTGAATTTACCAGAGACCAGCTTCCCCATGCGCGGCGATCTGGCCAAGCGTGAGCCGGCCTGGTTGAAAAGCTGGCAAGAGCGCAAGGTATACGAGCGTATCCGCGCCAGGCGCAAAGGTGCCAAGAAATTCATTTTGCATGATGGCCCGCCGTACGCTAACGGCGATATCCATATCGGTCACGCCGTCAATAAAATCCTCAAGGACATCATCATCAAGTCCAAAACCATGGCCGGTTTTGATGCGCCATACGTGCCGGGCTGGGATTGCCATGGCCTGCCAATTGAGCTGGTGGTAGAAAAAAACCACGGCAAAAATATAGATCCGGCCAAATTCCGTGAACTGTGTCGCGCCTATGCTGCCGAGCAGGTTGAAAAACAGAAAAAAGACTTTATCCGATTGGGTGTGCTGGGCGATTGGGACCATCCTTACCTGACCATGGCCTTTAATACCGAGGCCGATATCATGCGTGCCTTGGGTGATATCTATAAAAACGGCTACCTGTACCAGGGCTCCAAACCTGTACATTGGTGCGTGGATTGTGGTTCTGCCCTGGCGGAAGCTGAGGTTGAGTATGAGGATGTAAACTCGCCAGCGATTGATGTCGGTTTTAAAGTGGTGGATAACGCTGCCTTGAGCCAGGCATTTGGTACGAGTGTAGATGGCGATGTGTATGCAGTGATCTGGACCACCACGCCGTGGACATTGCCGGCCAACCAGGCGGTCAGTGTCAATGCCGGACTGGAGTATGACTTGATCCAGACCAGCAAGGGTTTGCTGATTCTGGTGCGCGAACTGGCAGAAAAAACACTGGCGCGTTACGGTGAGGAAAATACTTCTGTATTGGCTACATGTAAAGGTGAAGCACTGCGGGGTTTGTTATTGCAGCATCCGTTCGATCACCGCCAGGTGCCGGTCATTACTGGTGACCACGTCACCACCGACGCCGGTACCGGCCTGGTGCATACTGCGGCTGCACATGGTAACGATGACTGGCTGGTGATGCGTGCCAATTTCCCTAACGAGAAACCGCGGGTACTGATTGGGGGCGATGGTCATTTTTTTAACAGTGAACTGGTTGAGTTCACCGAAATCCGTGGTTTAAGTCGTCAGGAAGCCAACAAAATCATTCTGGCCAAATTGCAGGAAAACGGCGTGCTGTTTGCCTCAGCCCGGTTGAACCACAGCTTCCCGCATTGCTGGCGCCATAAAACGCCACTCATGCAATTAGCGACGCATCAGTGGTTTATCGGGATGAATTCAGTGGGCACTGATGGCAAAGCCTTGCGTGAGCAGGCGAATAGCGCCGTGGATGCGACACAGTTTTTTCCCAGCTGGGGCCGTGCCCGCCTAGAGGCCATGATCAAGAATCGTCCAGACTGGTGCGTGTCACGTCAGCGTAACTGGGGCGTGCCCATGCCGTTCTTTGTGCACAGGGAAACCGGTGAGCCACATCCGGATACGCTGGAGTTGCTGGAAATTGTCTGTAAACAAGTAGAACAGCAAGGCATAGAAGCCTGGTTCAGCCTGGATGACGTCACTTTCCTTGCCCAGCATGCGCCAGCGAATGCTGCCAGCTATAAAAAAGTGACTGACACGCTGGATGTCTGGTTCGACTCTGGCGCCACCCATTATGCAGTGGTGCGCTCGATACAACACCCATCATTGGCTGCGGAGGCACAAGTGCGTACCGCGGCAGGCCAGCCCGTGGCCGACTTATACCTGGAAGGTTCTGACCAGCACCGTGGTTGGTTCCAGTCCAGCTTGTTGACCGGTTGCGCCATTGATGGGCACGCACCATACAACGCCTTGCTGACACATGGTTTCGTGGTGGATGGCGCGGGCCACAAGATGAGCAAGTCCAAGGGGAATGTGGTTGCGCCGCAAAAAGTCATGGACACTTATGGTGCCGATATTCTGCGCTTGTGGGTGGCTTCCACCGACTATTCCGGCGAGCTGACCATCAGTGACGAAATCCTGAAGCGTGTGGCCGATGGTTACCGCCGTATCCGTAACACCTTGCGCTTCCTGCTTTCCAACCTGGCTGATTTCGATGCGAATAAAGACTTGTTGCCGGTGGAGCAATGGCTGGAAATCGACCGTTATGCCTTGTACCTGACGCAGCAGTTACAAGCGGGCATCCTGGCCGATTACGATAAATACGAATTCCATCTGGCGGTACAGAAGTTTGTCGGTTTCTGCTCCGAAGACCTGGGTGGTTTCTACCTCGATATCCTGAAAGACCGCTTGTACACCAGTGGTGAAACCTCGCATGCACGCCGTGCTGCGCAAAGTGCGCTATACCACATCACGCACGCCATGATGCGGTTGATGGCACCGATCTTGAGTTTCACTGCGGATGAAATCTGGCAGACATTAGGCCTGGATGCTGAGGCTACCGTGTTTGAAGAGGAGTGGTACGGTTTACCTGCGCATGGCTTGAGCGAAACACAATTGCAGCATTGGCAGGTGATTATTGACTTGCGCGGCCAGGCCGCCAAGCAAATTGAAATCCTGCGTGGGGAAGGCAAGGTCGGTTCTTCCCTGCAAGCAGAACTCGAATTCCATGTGGCCGGGGAAGCATTCGATGCGCTGAACAGCCTGCAAGACGACCTGCGTTTTGTCATGATTACTTCCAGTACGACGACTTATAAAGTGGCCGATGCGGCGGCGCAAAAAATCCTGGTAAAACCAAGTGCGTACCAGAAATGCGACCGTTGCTGGCATTACCGCGCCGATGTGGGTAGTGATGCGTCGCACCCCACTATTTGCGGCCGGTGCGTCAGCAACCTGTTTGGTAAAGGTGAAGCACGCCAGTATGCGTAAACTGCGTTCCGCTTTTCCCTGGCTGATTTTAAGCGCGCTAGTCATCGCGCTTGATCTCTATACCAAGCATCTGGTGCAGCAGGCATTTGTGTATGGCGAGCATGTGCCGGTCACAGGTTTTTTTGACCTGGTGCGTTACCACAATACCGGCGCCGCGTTCAGTTTCCTGGCGAATGCCAGTGGCTGGCAACATGGGTTTTTCACGGCAGTGTCCACATTGGCATCCGTCGTGATGGTGTATTTGCTGGTCAAACATCCGCAGAAAAAACTGTTCTGCCTGGGGCTGGCCTTGGTGCTTGGTGGAGCGCTTGGTAATTTGTATGACCGCCTGACGCTGGGCTATGTCGTGGATTTTCTGCTGTTTTATTATCAGCAGTGGGCGTGGCCGGCATTCAATGTCGCCGACAGTGCGATTTGTGTCGGGGTGGGTTTGTTGATGCTGGATAGTTTTAAGCAGCCAAACGCATAGTTCGCGAGCATACCTGAAAGCGAGACCATGATGGATGGATTGCAATATACCTTTAGCGATACCATCAAACAGTGGGTAGGCAGCAAAAGTACCTGGCATTACATCCGTTTGCCAGCGGCCATGTCGGATGAAATCCACACACTGAGCCAATATCACCAGACCAGGCGCCGGGGCTGGGGCGCGGTGAAGGTGGAAGTCAGCGTGGGGAATCAACAGTGGCAAACCTCAATCTTCCCCGCGTTTGAAGGCAAGCGCTATGCGCTATTTTTGAAGGCCGAGGTGCGTAAACAGCTAGGTGTGGCTGTTGGCAGCGAGATAACGGTTACATTAAAAATTCTGTTGTAGGCGCTGACTCGGCGCTTTGTTTTTGTTCTATAGAGAGTAAAGCCCGGATGTCTTCTATCGGCATCGGCCTGCCCAGCAAAAAGCCCTGGATACAGTCGCAGCCGGTGTCACGTAAAAAATCCAGCTGGGCCTGGGTTTCTATGCCTTCGACCACCACCGAAATCCCCAGGATGCCGGCGGTTTTCACAATGGTGCTGACAATCTCGCTGTCGGCGGAGCTATCTGGCACATCGACCATAAACGCGCGGTCAATCTTGAGTTCGTCAATCGGTAAATGCTTGAGTTTAAACAGCGACGAATTACCGACACCAAAATCATCCAGTGACACGCGCACGCCTAATGTTTTAAGTTGCTTGAGGATTTCCAGCGCCTGTTCTTCATGCTCAAACACCGCACTTTCGGTGATTTCCAGCGTAATGCACCGGGGTGGAATCGCGTATTGTTTCAGGTGCTGTGCGATGCGCAGGGGCAGACTGTGGTCACGGAACTGGCGTGGGGAAATGTTGATGGACAGGCCTAGCGTCTGGTCATTCTGGTGCATCAGGGCGGCCAGGTGGCGGAAAGCATCGCTGATGACCCATTCACCAATAGGCAGGATCAGGCCGGACTGTTCGGCATAAGGAATAAATTCGGCTGGGGAAACAATGTCCCCTTTGTGATTACGCCAGCGGATCAGGGCCTCTATCTTGACCACGCGTGGTTGCGCCTGTTTGTCCAGGCTGAAGATCGGCTGGAACTGTAAAAAGAATTCCTGTTTTTTAATGGCCTTGCGCAGTTGCACGTCAAGCCGGAAGCGGCTCTGCGCCAGTTTGGTCTGTTCTTTGCAATAGAATACAAACAGCTGCTGGGTAGTCCGCTTGGCATGGGCAAGGGCAGTATTGGCATTGCGTGCCAGTTGATCGGCATTGCTGGCATCACGTGGGTAAAGGCTGATGCCGATGCAGGCGTCGAGAATCAGCTCATGGTTTTCGACCAGCACTGGTTTGTGCACGATTTTGCACAGGTTGTGTGCCAGTTGCACCAGCTCGGCATCGGTTTTATGCCGGGTGACAATCAGCGCAAACTTGTCGCCATGCACCCGCCCCAGTTCACCGCATTCATGGGTGATGTATTGCAGGCGCTGGGCGACTTCGAGCAGAAACAGGTCGCCGGTGTGGTGGCCAAAACTGTCGTTAATATTCTGGAAGTGCTTTAAGTCGATCATCAGCAGGGCCACCATGCCACTGTCGCTGGCTGCGTTGATAATGGCATGTTCAAGCAGGTTGAGGATGGCCAGCCGGTTGGGCAGGTGCGTGAGCGGATCACTGTGTGACAACTTGTGGTATTCGAGTTCCTTCTCGGCCAGGCGTTTCTCGGCACGTAACAGGCGCTCGCTTTCGCGTAGCAAAATACTTTGCCTGACCGCTGAGAAAATGAGGATGGAGGTCACCGAGGCAATGGCAATATGGTAGGCGTAATGATGGGGGCCGCTTTGCCACCAGATCAGCATCAGGGTGCTGATGCTGAAGACAAATGCAATGACCGGAATCCAGCTGCGCAGGCGCCGGCATTGGCGATGGAAGGCGGTTCTCTTGGTGATACGCACCTGCCAGCCGTATAGGCCACTACCGATGAGCAGGTCGGCAACAGAGAAGCCATAGTTGATCCAGAGGCTGCTTTGCGGGCTGTGGTTGAGCGCATTCAGGTTCCATTGCATCCAGCAGATGCCCAGCAAGGTCAGCCCGGCACTCAGCAATAGCCACGGCATCATCCAGGCTGGCCTTAAATACGGGATCAGCAGCAGGGAGACCAGGGCGGCACTGAGCATGCTGGCGGGGTAAGCCGTGAGCACGGCCAGTTGTAACAGGCTGACATCTGCCGATTTCGGTAAATAGGAAATCAGTACATAGCCTAGCACCGCAATGCTGAAGGACAACGCATCAATGGTAAACGCCCAGGCTTTTGAGCGTGAGAGCTGGCTACGCAAGGCGGTGATGAAGCCAATCATCAGGCAGGGGCCCAGCAGGGGATAGAAAATATCAGATTGCGCAGGGAAAGCGGTTTGGGATGTCAGGAGCTGGAATATCCACAGTACACCGCCGGTGAAATAGGCGAAAGCACCCGCGACAAACCAGCGTTTACAGGTACGATGGGCCGGATTGGCACGAAAATAACCGAGGATGGCCAGGATGAGGCAGGCACTGATGGTCGATATCCAGTGGATGTTATCCAACCATAGTGCTGTTTCAGGCGTCGCCTTGAGGGAGGCCAGCAGGCATATCAGTAAAACGGATACAGCAACAACAATGACTTTACGTGAAAGTGTCATGCGATCCCCCCCTGTTTTTGTCAATTTTAACAAGGGGTTAGAAAAAAAACTAGCCCCTGGGGACAATTAACCTTGCGAGATGCATGAATCCCACACAAATGGCGCCCGCCAGCACGCCAACCGCCGCGTGAATCAGTAGTGACCATTGTGAAAACTGCTCTGTCAGCGCGTGTAACGGATGAATGCCATGCGCGATGATGCCGCCCCCTACCAGGAACATGGCCGCCGTGCCCAGCACGCTCAGCAAACGCATGAGGTATGGCACGGTTTGCACCATGCCCCAACCAAATTTGCGTGTGGCTTGCGAAGGTAAGTGTGTGCCTTGCCGTTGCATCAGCCACAGCCCGATATCATCCATTTTGACAATCAGCGCGACTAATCCATATACGCCTATGGTCATGACCACGGCAATCAGCGACAGCACCAGGATGCGCTGTGTTAATGCTGCTTCGGCCACCACACCAAGGGCAATGACGATGATTTCGGCCGACAGGATAAAGTCGGTGCGCACGGCGCCCTTGATTTTTTCTTTCTCCAGTGCCACCAGGTCAGCCTGCGGTTGTTGCATGGCCGCATGAACCGCTTGTACATGTGCATCTGCCTGCGCGTTGCGGTGCAGCTTGTGCCAGATCTTTTCAAAGCCTTCAAAACACAGGAAAGCACCACCGAGCATCAGCAAGGGTGTAATCAGCCAGGGTAGAAAGGCGCTGATCAATAAAGCGACAGGCACTAAAATTAGCTTGTTGAACAATGAGCCGCGCGCCACGGCCCATACCACGGGCAGCTCCCTTTGCGCCGCAATGCCGGTGACCTGTTGCGCATTGAGGGCGAGGTCATCCCCGAGCACACCGGCGGTTTTCTTGGCGGCTAGCTGGCTCATGACTGACACATCGTCGAGCATGGTGGTGATGTCATCAAGGAGTGCCAGCAGGCTGGATGCGGCCATGGTTTGTCCTGTCTCAATGGAAGTAGTTGTTTATTCTAAAGGATTCCCGTTAGAATAGCGGCATGGTAACGCCCGGATTTCAAAAGTGGATGGCACGCATGGCCCTGATGGCAATCATGCTGGCTGCGCTTGTGCCCACATTGAGCCTGGCTTTTCCCATGCAAAGCGGCAAGGGCTTTGTGCAAGAAGTGTGTTCCTCCCAGGGCAGCAAGCTGCTGGTGCAGGTGATCACCACGCAAGGGAAGCTGTTGCCTACCTTGATTGATTACAAGCCTTCGCAAAAACCGGTGTCTTTAAGTCACCATCTCAATCATTGCCCATTCTGTCATATGGCGCTGGATGAAGTGGCACTGCCTTCGCATAGCCCTGCTTATGTTCTGTTCCAGCAAGCCCAGGCTGATAGCGCGTTAAGTGCCTACCTGGCACCTGTTGTTCCCAGTGTTTACCCTGCTGCGCATCCTTCGCGCGCACCACCCCTGACTTCCATCTCAATCTAGCCGCCGCCCGGTTCGGGTGGCTTTTGAGTAATGCCTGTGCGTCAGGCATGGATGGAGTCTCTCATGATTGTTATCAACCTTCAGGCAATGATCTTTGCCAAGCAGGTGGAGTGGAAGCGCCACATCACCATTAAAGAAATTGCTGATGCAACTGGTATCAGCCGCATGACCTTGCACCGCATGGTCAAAAAACCTTCCTATAACGCCTGCACCGGGCATCTTGACAAGCTTTGTGCTTATTTCAATTGTGGTATCGACGCCTTGATTAGCTGGCAGCCAGATAGTGCTGCCAGGCAATTGGCTGTCGCATAAACATCACTATCAACATTGAAATTACCCGCGGCGTCTTCCATACAAGTGCTGCGGGCAGGGAGCAAAAATGCAATCAAGAATTTATTTAGCGGTGATGTGTGCATGGCCATGCCTGGCGTTTGCAGATCACTTGGATATTGATGCGGTCACCGTTGAAGCACCGCAAACGGAGCACGCTGTGGCGGCTGAACAGAATACCGCACAAGCGGCAGGCGATAGTGCCAGTCTTGTCAGTGATATGTTCGGCCTGCAATTACGCCGGGGCGGCGGGGTGTCCAGCCTGCCGATGATGCAGGGGCTGGCAGATGACCGGATCCGTATCAAGGTGGATGGCATGGATTTGATTTCAAGCTGCGCCAACCATATGAACCCGGCACTTTCCTATATTGATCCTGCCAACATTGCCGATGTGAAAGTCTATCGCGGCTTGGCACCTGTCAGCGTGGGTGGCGACAGTATTGCCGGCAGCATCGTGGTCAATTCGGCCAGGCCTGTATTTGCGGTGGATGATAGCCTGTTGACGCAGGCCTCACTGAATACCTTTTACCGCAGCAATAATGATGCCTTCGGGGTCAATGCCAGTGCATTGGTCGCCAACCAGCAGGTTTATTTACGCTACACCGGCGCGACGGTCGATGCCAATAACGCGCACGCCGGAGGCGCTTTCAAGCCTGCGGGTGCGGCAGCAAGTGACAGGGGCTGGCTGGATGCCGATGAAATCGGCTCGACGGCTTATCGCTCAACCAACCATGCGCTGGCACTTGGTTTCCATCTGGATAACCATTTGCTCGAATTCAAGCTGGGCCTGCAAGACATCGACAAGCAGGGCTTCGTCAACCAGCGCATGGATATGACGGGTAACCAAAGCGAGCAATATCAGTTGCGGCACGAAGCCCGGTTTGACTGGGGCCAGTGGCAAACACGCTTGTACCACGAACATACCCGGCACAGCATGAATTTCGGGGCAGACAAGCAGTTTCTATATGGTGATGCGCCTGGTATGCCCATGAATACACGCGGCTACACCACAGGCTTAAATAGCCAGGTGGATTGGTTACTGAATGCACGGGATACACTACGCCTGGGGCTGGATGTTCAGCGGTATCGCCTGAATGATGACTGGCCAGCTTCCGGCAGTGGCATGATGATGGGGCCGGGGACTTTCCAGAATATCCACAATGGCGAGCGTGACCGCAACGACGTCTATGCCGAATGGGATGCTGCCTGGTCCCAGGCCTGGTGGACACAAATAGGCCTGAGGCTGAGTGAGGTGGAGACCAAAGCTGGTACGGTTCAGGGATATAACCCATCAACCACACCTTCCATGATGATGGGTTACGCAATGGCCTACGGCATTGCCGCGTCTGAATTCAATGCGAAAGACCGTAGCACCCGCGACACCAATGTTGATACGACCTGGCTGGCCAAGTACATCCCGGATGAAATGCAGCAATATGAATTCGGCTATGCGCTGAAGATGCGCTCCCCCAATTTATATGAGCGTTATACCTGGGCGGCAACCAACAGCATGGTCACCAATATGAATAACTGGGTCGGCGATGGCAATGGTTACGTCGGTAACGCCAGTCTTAAGCCTGAAAAAGCGCATACCTTCCAGTTGACTGCTGACTGGCATGACGCAGAACGCCATGACTGGCAGCTTAAATGGACACCGTTTTACCGCTACATCCAGGACTATATCGATGCGGCAAGCTGTGCCAGTGCCGGTTATGTGAATGCCGGCAATGATTGCCCGGCGCGTACCGATGGCTTCTCCAACCTGAGCCTGGGCAACCAGTCTGCCCGCATGTACGGCTTCGACCTGAATGCCAGGAAAACGCTGGTGGCTGACAGTGCATGGGGCAGTTTGGGAGCTCAGCTTGATATTAATTATGTACGCGGCAAAAACACCACCAGCCACGATGATCTTTACGGCGTGATGCCGCTCAATGCCAAACTGGCCCTGTTGCACAACTACGGTGGCTGGAAAAATCGTATCCAGGCGCGCATGGTGGATAACAAATCCCATATACAGGCGATCCGGCATGAGAATGAAACCCCGGGTTACATGCTGCTTGACCTTTATTCCAGCTATGAATGGAAAAAGGCACGGCTGGATGTCGGTCTGGAGAACGTTCTGGATAAATTCTATTTCGATCCCACCGGCGGTGCTTATTTAGGACAGGGCGCCACCATGGGTGCCACTGTGCTGCAAGGCTTGCAGGTGCCGGGATGGGGGCGGTCAGTCAACGTTGCACTGACGCTGTTCTATTAGGCCTATCAGGGTGAGTGTCACCACTAAAAAATAAATACTCAGGGACTTATTTTATGAAAAAGACATATTTATCTGCCTGGGCGGGACTGGTCTGTGCCACAACCATGCCTTTTGCCCATGCAGACCATAACCAGGTCGAGTTGGATGAGATTGAAGTTTCTGGCACGGTCGACAGCCGCATCATTGATTACCCGGCGACCGTGGAAAGTTTTAGTAAAAAGCAAATCCAGGAAAGTGTGAATGCCACGACGGCAGCGCAGGCAATGAAGTTCCTGCCCAGCCTGCAGATTCGTGAGCGGTTTATTGGCGACCGGAACGGCATTATTGCCGGCCGTACTGTCGGCACCTTATCCAGCGCACAAACCATGTTGTATGCAGATGGCATTTTGATCTCGAACTTGCTGGGCAATTCGTATGCTTTCCCGCCGCGCTGGGGCATGGTCAACCCGGACGAAATTGAACAGATCAGCATGATGTACGGGCCATTTTCTGCCATGTATGCCGGCAACTCCTTTGGCGGTGTGGTCAGTGTCAAAACCAGGATGCCAACCAGGCTGGAAGCGCATGCCAATGTACAGTTGTTCCAGCAGCATTTTGATTTATACGGCTCGCACCTGAATTTAAACGGTGAACATCTGTCGGCATTCCTGGGTGACAAGCGCAATGACCTGAGTATCCTGTTAAGCGCGGATTACCTGAAAAACGAAGGCCAGCCGATGGATTTTGTCGTGCGTGACCTCAGTGCGGGCAGTGGTGCTGCCGGCGGGGTAGCCGTGACTGGGGCTGCGGTGGACCGTAACGACAGGAACCTGCCACGCAATGTGTTCGGGGCGGTCAGCATGGAGCAGCCGGAGCAGACCAATGTCAAATTCAAGGCCGCTTATGACCTGACCGATGTTATCAAGGCTACCTATACCCTGGGGTTATGGCACCTGGATAACCGTACCGATGTGGAAAGCTACCTCAGGGATGCGAGTGGCAACAAGGTGTATAACAACCGGGTAAATTTCAATGGCTTGCGGTATGACTTAACCGGCTTTAGCCCAGGGACGGCGGATGCGATGCATATCATGCAGGCACTGGATCTGAAGTCCGACAGCAAGGGTTGGTTCGACTGGCAGTTTACTTTGTCCGATTATGACTACCAGCAGGATAAAAGCAGCCAGTCCAATCTTTCTGCGGCGGCGACGGTGAACGATGGCAATCCTTATCTCAACCGGCTGGGGCGTGTCACGGATATGGCCGGTACCGGCTGGACCGTGTTTGATGCACGTGCGACTTTTCGGCCTGGCGTCGGTGAAGGCGGCAGGCATGTGATGGATGTTGGCTATCATATTGATGAATATGACCTGAAAAGCAAAACCTTTAATACTGCCGACTGGGAGCAGGGAAACAGGGGCAGCCTGAATAACGGCTCGCGCGGAACGACACGTACCCAGGCGATTTATTTCCAGGATAAATGGCAGTTCCTGCCGCACTGGACACTGATATTGGGCGGACGCGGCGAGCACTGGCAGGCCATGGATGGACGTAATCAGGCGGTCAATGGCGGTGTGTTTTCTACTGCGGAATATGCCGGCCAGTCCGAAACCAGGTTTTCCCCCAAATTGTCACTGAGTTTCGAACCGGTGCCTGAATGGGGTTTCCGCGCGTCATTTGGCCAGGCATTCCGCTTCCCTACGGTCAGTGAGTTGTACCAGCAGGTGTCACAAAGCAATATCCTGGTGCAGAATAATCCCAACCTCAAACCGGAAGAAGTGCTGTCCGCCGAGTTTACGGCGGAAAGACGCTTCGCCAGCGGCCTGATCCGCGCCAGCCTGTTCAATGAACACAAATATGATGCGCTGATTTCACAAACAATCGCCAATGGCCGTGCGGTACCGTTTGGCACGGGAATCTGCAATGCCGGCAATGGCTGCAGTTTTATCCAGAACCTGGATCATATCCGCACGCGCGGACTGGAACTGGCGACAGAGTGGCAGGATGTATTTATCCACGGCCTGGATATCCTCGGCAGTGCAACGTTTACCGATGCCGAAATCCTGCGCAATCGCGCCGATCCTGCTACTGAGGGTAACAAGCCGCCGCGTATTCCACGTGAAATGTTCAAGCTGGTCACGACTTACCATCAGGGCAACCAGGTCACTTACAGTGTGAGTGCGCGTTACAGCGGACGGCAGTACAACCTGCTGGATAACAGTGACGTGAGGGACGATACCTATATCGCCGCCAGCAAGTTTCTGTTTATTGACGTAAAGGCGAATTATCGTTTCGACAAGCGCTGGACAGCCAGTATAGGCATCGATAATCTCAATAACGACCAGGCTTACACCAGGCACCCGTATGCACAGCGCACGGGCTATGTGCAACTCAAGTTTGATTACTGATGTGCAGTGGACCAGGATCGGATGACATGATGAAGTTACGCCATTGGCCTGCCCACCAGATTGTCTGGCGCTGGCATTTTTATGCCGGGCTGTTCTGTATCCCGTTTATTTTATTGTTATCTGTGACGGGCGGGGTTTACTTGTTCAAGCCACAGGTAGAGGCGGTACTGGACACGCCATATGAGCGGCTGGTACTGACCGGACCTGCCGCGCCTGCGCATCACCAGGTGCAGGCAGCGTTGCAAGCTGTACCAGGCGCCATATTGCATGCTTATGAATTGCCGGTTCATCCGCAATCGGCGGTGCGGGTATTAGTCAAACAGGGACAAGTGATCTCCCGTGTTTATGTGCATCCGCAGACGTTGCAAGTGCTTAATATTGCACGCGAGGATGCCAAAGTGATGCGCATTATGCACGAGCTGCACGGCAATTTATTACTGGGTGCGCGCGGCTCCTATCTGGTGGAACTGGCCGCTTCCTGGGCAATTGTGATGGTCATCACCGGCTTGTATTTGTGGTGGCCCAAGGCAGGGCAAGGCCTGGCTGGCGTGGTTTTTCCGCGTCTTGGCAGGAGCAGCAGGCTATTCTGGCGTGACCTGCATGCGGTCACTGGTTTCTGGGTAGCGATTTTTACCTTGTTCCTGCTGATTTCCGGGCTGCCATGGACCAAGTCATGGGGTGGCATGTTAAAGGAAATCCGCCAAACCCAGATAACGGGCGCCAAAATGGTAAAAGCACAGCCACAAGACTGGACAATCGGTGGGCTAGCCGCTGAGGAGCATGCTGCCCATACAGGACATATGCCAGCGTGGCACTCACCTGGCCCGGCACAAGACTACCGCCTGCTGGATCAACTGGTCGCGACGGTAGCTCCATTGCAATTGGCACCGCCGGTGCTGATCGCCCCTCCTTCAGAGAAATCTACGGATTGGACGGCACGCTCCGATGCACAAAACAGGCCTTTGCGGGTGAACATCCGCTTTGATGCGGCCGGCCATATTGCCAGCCGAAAGAACTTTGCCGACAGACCATGGCTGGATCGGGTGATTGGTGTCGGGGTTGCGATCCATGAAGGCCAATTGTTCGGGTGGCTGAACCAGGCATTAGGGGCGCTTACCGCCTTAGGCCTGGTATTGCTTTCTGTCAGTTCGGTGGTGCTGTGGTGGCAGCGGCTAAAGAATACTTCTTTATTGCACACATTGGGCGCGCCGCCCAGGCGGCAGCCTGCACCTTATGCATGGGCAATGATAGGCATGGTTCTCGTTTTGGGGCTGCTGTTACCGTTTTTTGGATTATCGTTGCTGCTGGTGCTGGGAATAGAGCGCGGGTTAATGCTCTATTTCCCCCGGCTGGCTGGTTACCTTGGTTTGGACCGTACATATAGAAAGGTGGAATCATGAAGTCTTACTTAAAAATTGGGTTAGTCATCATCAGCATGGCTGGTTTTACAGTGTCAGCGCATGCCGACTTGCAGGTACTTGATGCCTGGGTCAAGCCCACTATGCCAGGACAGCCTGTCGCAGGTGCCTACATGACCCTGGTTGCTGATAAAGAGACTGAAATTGTGGACTTATCCTCGCCTGTCGCTGGCAAGACCGAGGTGCATTCCATGTCCATGCAAGGCAATGTCATGAAAATGAAAAGACTGGCGCGTGTGAAGCTGAAGGCAGGGGAAAAGATGGAGTTAAAACCCGGTGGATTCCATATCATGCTGATGGAATTGAATCACCAGATCAAGGAAGGAGAGGTAGTACCTATCAGTCTGGTCACCCAGGACGGAAGCGGAAAGAAAACAACGGTATCAGTCAAAGCCATTGCAGCTTCACCTGAAAACACTGAAGCGCCTTCAGGGATGCACATGCATCATCATTGATGGCTAAAAGACTGGCCGTCACTTAAGCAAAAGACAACTCAATCATTATCCGGCAGCACCGACGCCCGTACGCACAGCGTACGGGTACGTTCAAGTTTGATGGTTGAGCACAGGCCCCATGCTTAAGCGTTGGCCGTGGCCACTTTATCGAGGAAGTAGCTGGTACGCTGTTTCTGGCGCATCATTCTTTGCAGGATATTCGGTAACTGCTCCGGTTTCAGGCATTGGATGATATTCATATCCAGTGCTTCCCTGAGGTCGATGATGTCGCCGTCCTCCTCTTCAGGCCCGTGTAATATCTGGATAAACGGGCGCAGGGGTTGCTGCGGATTGGTCGACAGCACGGTTGCCAGTTGCTGGTCAGACAAGCGCACCACACTGCCTGGCGGATAAATGCCCAGGCATTTGATAAAGCGGCGTAAAATGGTCTGGTCAAACAGGTGGCGTTGCTGGGCAAACATGATGCTCAACGCTTCATACGGCGTTTTGGCATCCACCGGATTGGGTGGATTGCACAGGTTATCGTACATATTGGCGATAATCAGGATATGCGATAACGGGTCGATCTTGTCGCAATGCAGGCCTTGCGGGTAGCCGCTGCCATCCGAGAACTCATGATGCTGGCCTATCAATGTCAGCATTTTTTTAGGCACCGGTACATCTTTCAGCATATTCATGCCCAGGATGACATGGGTCTGGTAGATGGCTGTTTCACGCGCCGTCAGTGGCTCTTTTTTCAGTAAGATCTTGTCGCTGATCTGGCGTTTGCCGATGTCATGCAAGATCGCCGCCATGCCTAGAATGACGGCATCCTCATCACTGATATTCAGGTTCTTGGCCAGCAACATGGACAGTACCAGGATATTCAGTTCGTGCTGGTAATACTGGTCGCCAATGCGATGGCCATTCATGGCATGAATGGCGATGTCACCTTCAGTCAGTGTGCTGGTGACCAAATCCTGCACCAGGTTGGAGGCCAGTCCAAAGGCCTGGTCCGGATGTTCTACCGAGAGTTTCTGCAGGTTTCTCACCTCGGCACTGGTTTGCAGGAATTTCTGTTCGCTTTCCGTAATGGCATGTTTGAGGGCGAGCTGTTTTTTCTGGGCCGGGCTTAATGCCGGGGTGTCATCAATGATTCCCAGTCTCGATGAAAAATCTTTTTTGAAAGGGAAATCCACCACATTGTAATTGCCACCGCCACGACTGCTTCTTAACGGTGTACTGGAACTACGCCGCGGGTCATAACGCAATTGCTGCAGCCCCAGGGACCTGATGGTCTCGATCTGGGATTCGTCCGTGATTTTAAAGTTGCTGACAGAGAAAGGATGGTCCATCCATCCGAGGTCAAGGTGGATGTACAGACCGATCTGGATCTGTTCAATATCAATGTAATAGGTATCAGAGGCGTGATTAGGCATGGCGTTTTATTTTTCTTTGATTATTTAACACTAGCAGTTGCAGGAAATCATCTGGACAGACCGGGTAGGCATACAGATAGCCCTGGGCGGTTTGGCATCCCAGCCGTTGTAAAAAGGCTTCCTGTTCTTCTGTTTCTACTCCTTCTGCAACGACAGTCAGGCCCAGCTGGATGGCCATCGCATAAATGGCGCTGGTAATGGCGGCATCATCCTTGTCATCTGGCAGGTCCTTGACAAAGCTGCGGTCAATCTTGATCTGGTCCAGTGGCAAGCGCTTCAAGTGCGACAGGGACGAATAACCGATGCCAAAATCATCAATGGCAATGCTAATGCCCAGTTTCTTCAGTTGATTAAAGGTATCGACGACGTGTTGCGTGTGCTGCATCAAGGTACTTTCGGTGATTTCCAGCTCGATGATGGACGGGTCGCAATCACTTTCCATCAGAATGCCGTAGATCGTATCGGCAAATTTGCTTTTCATGATTTGCACACCGGAAACGTTGATGGCAATTTTCTTGAACTCCGGATGCGCCTGGTGCCAGGCATGTGCCTGGTGTACGGCTTCCCGTAATGCCCATTCGCCTATGCTCAGGATCAGACCGGTTTCTTCTGCCAGCGGGATAAATTTGCCGGGTGGAATCAATCCCTGTATCGGGTGTTGCCAGCGAATCAGGGCTTCCGCCCCCACAATCATATTGGTACTCAGGTCCACCTGGGCCTGGTAGAACATTTTCAGCTGTTTTCTCGACAATGCCTGGCGTAGCTCGGTTTCCAGCTGGAAGTGCTCGACCGCATTGCGGCTCAATGCCGCATCGTAGAACGACAGGTGGTTTTTGCCATTGTTCTTGACCTGGTACATGGCGAGGTCGGCTGCCTTGATAAGGCCTTCAACATCGCTGGCATCTTGCGGGTACATGGCAATACCGATGCTGGCGCCAACAAAAATTTCATGATGGTCAATCATGAATTTGCGGCTGAGTGCTTCCAGGATATCCTGCGCCTTGTGTTCTACATCCGTTTTGCTATGCAGGTTTTCCAGCAATACAATAAACTCATCGCCTCCCAGGCGCCCGACGATATCTGACTCACGCAGCGATCCGCGGATGCGCTCGGTCACGCCCAGAAGCAATTGATCGCCGGTATAGTGGCCCAGGCTGTCGTTAATATTCTTGAACCGGTCAAGGTCAATAAACAGTACCGCTGCCTGCTGCTCGTGCCGGTTGGCGCGCTGGATGGCGTGCGTGAACAAGTGATTGATCAGGCGGCGGTTAGGCAACCCCGTGAGCGGGTCATGGTTGACCAGCGAGTTGAGTTGCCGCTGTGAGCGCTTCATCTCGGTGATATCGGCAAACACCCCGACATAATTGGTGATGGCGTTGGCGTGGTTACGTACGGCGGTAATGGTCATCCATTCGGTATAACTTTCGCCGCTCTTGCGCACGTTCTCGATCTCGCCCGACCATTTGCCATGGCGCTTGAGTGCGCCGAACAGGCCACGCGGACGCTGTCGGAAGATTTGCGGTTTGGTACCCAGCACCTCGGATTCATCAAAACCGGTAATCAGCGTGTAGCCTTGGTTGATGCCGACCAGTTCGCCTGCAGGATTCACGATCATGATGCCTTCGGTGGTACTGTCGAAGGCAATCTTGGCCAGTTTCAGATGCCTGCCGGTTTGTTCGCGATGAATGGCGACGCTCAGGGTGCGGCCAATCGCCATCAGGGAACCCAGTTCCTGTGAGCTGGTGCTCTCGGCATCAAAGCAGCGCTCAATGATGATGGAGCCCCACCATTCGCTGTCCATCATCAACGGCACAATCACCAGGTTGACAGTGTCATGGGATTTAAGCAGGAAGCGTTCTTCTTCCGGCAGCGCATGTGCGTCGCACATGACAGGCTGCCCTCTGGACAGCAAGGCATGCCAGCGCTTCAGCTCGGGAGAAAGAAATGAAATCTTTTCCCAGTGCTCACAGGTGGTATGGAAACCATTGATGGCCCAGTGGAACAGCGCCTGGGAGCGTATCTCGGTTTTCTGGCGCGAGGCCATCGTGTGGTGTTGCAATAGCACGGCGCGGCTGAAGCGGAAAGATAGGCAGCACTGTTGCAGTACGCTCTCTGCCACGGACTGCCAGCGTTCGGCCGAGTGCAGCATCCAGTCACAGGAAATAAGCGTATCCAGGACGGCACTGCGGCTCTGTAGCTGGCCTTCAATAAACTTCTGCTCACTGACATCCCGCGCCACCGTGATCAGGTGGCTGGGTTGCTCGCTCTGGTCGTAATAAGCGGTTTTATTCACTTCCAGCGTTTTATAGCCACCTTGTGGCAAGTGGACGAGCTCTTCGTTGTGGTAAGCCTGCCGGGATTGCCAGACACTTTTGTCTGACTTTTCATGATGTTCAAAACTGTTGCGGAACACGGGGTGCAAGGTGTCAGCAATCTGCTGATTGTTCAGGAACTGGTAATCAACGCTATCAATCTGGAAAGTATTAAGTAATCGCTGGTTGGCCATCATCCAGCGATTGTCATGATCCTTGATGCAGATGAGGTCGGGGCTCATCTCGATCAGTGAATGCACAATGGATTGCATGTGCCGTAATTGGTTGACCAGTGATGGCTCCGCTACCTCCAGGATCAGGCCAATGGCTTTCCGGCCACGGGGAGCATAGAGCAGCCGGCACTTAAAGTCATGATTCAATTCATTGAGCCGTGTTTTAAGGGTGAACTCGGTGACGCTTTCGCGTATGGCCTGCACCAGCGCCTGGCGCATATCTTTGGGAAGGCAGTCGGCCTGTTCACCGATCAGCTTGTGCGCCACGGCATTCGCCGCCACGCATTGTGCACGGCGGTTAATTGCCAGCATGGGCGTGGCTGGCATGGCAGCGGCCAAAGGCTGCAACCATGCTGTGCTATGATGATCAAAACTTTCCCGCATATCTCTTCGAGTGGTTACTTGGTGACGAGGTCCAGCCTGCTTTCCTGATTAATAGGGTTAACGGCGCTGATGCAGTGGAACTTTAGCAGTTTTGTGGTTTGTAAATAATTATTTTTTTAAATATATTTAAGTAAGGAAATTGGCAAGTGAAATGGTGGCTTGGTGGGTGGATGGTGCTGTGTTTAAGCTGCTTGGCGCCAGTAAGCGCGCATGAAGCACATACGGAATATGTGGCTTCCGAACTGGCGGTCAGTGTCACCAGCGATACGCAAGGCCGGGTCTGGCTGGCACGTGCCAGGAAAGGCCAGGTCTGGGTGTCATCCAGTGCAGATGCCGGCCAGCATTTTGGCAAGGAGGTCGCGGTAAATGCCACACCCATGAAAGTGGCGGCAGATGCCGAAGCGAGGCCGAAAATTGCGGTTGCTGCTAACGGTTATATCTATCTCAGCTGGACAGAATCCCTCAAGAAACCCTATGCCGGTTATATCTGGTTTGCACGTTCTGTCGATGACGGCAAGAGTTTTGAAACGCCTTATATCGTACATCAGGACCGGGCGGAAATTACCCACCGCTTTGACGCCTTGCAGGTGGCTGCTGATGGCAAGATTACGGTTGCATGGATAGACAAGCGTGACCTGCTTGCGGCCAAGGCGGCTGGAAAAACGTATGAAGGCGCTGCGATTTATTATGCGGTTTCCACCGACCAGGGGAAAAGTTTTGCACCGGAACAGAAACTGGCTGACAGCAGCTGTGAGTGTTGCCGCATCGCCATGACCAGTAAACCGGATGGGACGGTTGCCGTGTTGTGGCGGCATGTATTCGCGGGCAACGAGCGGGATCACGCCATGGCGGAAATCGGCCAGTCAGCCGCGCCAGCCATCGTGCGTGCCAGCTACGGGCACTGGAAAATTGATGGTTGTCCACACCATGGCGCTGCCCTGGCAGTGGGTGAGGGATTCGGCTATCACCTGGCGTATTTTGACGGTGCCGGTGATAAGCCTGGCCTGCGTGTGGCACGCATGGATGGAGAGGCCTGGGTGACGTCACCACCCAGAAAAATCGGGGACCCGAAAAAGAATGCAGGCCATCCTGCCTTGCTGAGCATAGGCGAAAAAGTGTGGCTGGCCTGGCGTGAACACAACACTGAAGGCATGGATATTGTGGCGATGACTTCGCTGGACGGTGGCAAGACCTGGAGTTTGCCCGTGACCTTGGCCCACACGGCGGCCAGGCTGGATTACCCGCAATGGCTGAATCTGCGCGGGCAAGTCGTGCTGGCGGTGAGCAGCGCTGACAAGGGGTTGCTGGTGATCCCCGCACCATTATAGCCATTTCGAATGGCGTGCCATGATGCTGGAAAGTGGCGCAAATTTGATCTGGGTCTATTGAAAACGTAAAAACCCGCCGCATTATAGGGGTATATCGCCGCAGCATGTGGCATGACTTAAATAATGAAGGGTTTGATATGCGTTTTGATAAACTCACTACCAAATTTCAACAGGCATTCGCCGATGCGCAAAGCATGGCCGTGGGTGCCGATCATCCTACGATAGAAGCACCGCATTTGCTGCTGGCGATGTTAAACCAGGAAGACAGCAGCGTGGCTGCGTTGCTTTCACGGGCTGGGGTGCAGGTAAATGCGCTAAAAACGAGCTTGCAACAAGCCGTAGATGCGCTGCCTAAAGTCGCTGAAAACAGTGGCGATGTGGCGGTTTCGCGTGACCTGAACAATCTGTTGAACATCACCGACAAGTTCGCGCAAAAGAATGGCGACAGCTATATCGCTAGCGAAATGTTTTTGCTGGCATTAGCGGACGATAAAGGTGAAACCGGCAAATTGCTGAAACAGCATGGCTTGAACAAAACCGTGCTGGAGCAGGCGATTAAAGCCGTGCGTGGCAATGACGCCGTCAATAGCCAGGAAGCGGAAGGCCAGCGCGAAGCCCTGAAAAAATATACCCTGGACTTGACCGAGCGCGCCCGCGCCGGCAAGCTGGATCCGGTCATCGGCCGGGACGATGAAATCCGCCGCGCTATCCAGGTGTTGCAACGCCGTACCAAGAACAACCCGGTGCTGATCGGTGAACCTGGCGTGGGTAAGACCGCGATTGTGGAAGGGCTGGCGCAGCGTATCGTCAACGGCGAGGTACCAGATTCCCTCAGAAACAAAAAAGTGCTGAGCCTGGATATGGCAGCCTTGCTGGCGGGTGCCAAATACCGTGGTGAATTCGAAGAGCGCCTGAAAGCAGTTTTAAAAGAGCTGGCGCAGGACGAAGGCCAGACCATCGTCTTTATTGATGAGATCCACACCATGGTCGGGGCTGGTAAGTCTGAAGGTGCCATGGATGCCGGCAATATGCTGAAACCGGCTTTGGCCCGGGGTGAATTACACTGTGTCGGTGCGACCACGCTGGATGAATACCGCAAATATATCGAGAAAGATGCGGCGCTGGAACGGCGTTTCCAGAAAGTACTGGTTGATGAACCCAGCGTAGAGGCAACGATTGCGATCCTGCGTGGTTTGCAGGAAAAGTATGAACTGCACCACGGGGTCGAGATTACTGACCCGGCCATTGTGGCGGCAGCAGAATTGTCCAACCGGTATATCACCGACCGCTTTTTGCCGGACAAGGCGATTGACCTGATTGATGAGGCAGCTTCCCGCATCAAGATGGAAATTGACTCCAAGCCAGAAGTCATGGATAAGCTGGATAGACGCCTGATTCAACTCAAGATTGAGCGCGAAGCCGTGCGTCGTGAAAAAGACGAAGCCAGCCAGAAACGCTTCACCCTGATTGAAGAAGAGATCGCCAGGCTGGAAAAAGAATATGCCGACCTGGAAGAAATCTGGAAGGCTGAGAAGGCCGCGGTGCATGGTTCTGCCGGCGTGAAAGAAGCGATTGAAAAGGTCAAACTGGATATGGAAGCGGCCAAGCGCAAAGGTGACTGGCAGCAGGTCTCCGAGTTGCAGTACGGCAAACTGCCGCAACTGGAAGCGCAACTCAGGCAGGTGTCCAGCACGGAAGCGAGCGGGGCAGTGAAACATAAAATGCTGCGTACCGAAGTGGGCGCCGATGAGATCGCCGAAGTGGTCAGCCGTGCGACCGGGATCCCTGTCAGCAAAATGATGACGGGTGAACGCGAGAAACTACTGGGCATGGAAAACAAATTGCACGAGCGCGTGGTCGGGCAGGATGAGGCGGTGCGCCTGGTCTCTGATGCGATCCGCCGTTCGCGTAGTGGCTTGAGTGACCCTAACCGGCCTTATGGCAGCTTCCTGTTCCTGGGGCCTACCGGTGTGGGTAAGACCGAGCTCTGCAAGGCGTTGGCCAGCTTCCTGTTCGACAGTGAAGAACATATGATACGCATCGACATGAGCGAGTTTATGGAGAAGCATTCCGTCTCCCGCCTGATTGGTGCGCCGCCGGGGTATGTCGGCTATGAAGAGGGGGGTACATTGACCGAGGCTGTGCGCCGCAAACCCTATTCAGTCGTGTTGCTGGATGAGGTGGAAAAAGCGCATCCGGACGTGTTCAATGTGTTGCTGCAGGTGCTGGATGATGGCCGTTTAACCGATGGGCAGGGGCGCACTGTAGACTTCAAGAATACGGTGATTATCATGACCTCCAACCTGGGCAGCCAGATGATACAAAGCATGTCCGGCCAGGATTACCAGGTGGTGAAACTGGCGGTGATGGGTGAAGTGAAAACACATTTCCGCCCGGAATTTATCAACCGGATCGACGAAGTGATTGTGTTCCATGCGCTGGGCGAGGCCCATGTCAAATCCATTGCGAATATCCAGCTGCAATTGCTGGCTAAACGGATAGCTGCAATGGAAATGCATCTGGACGTGAGTGATGCCGCCCTGGCAGAAATTGCCAATGCAGGCTTTGATCCGGTCTATGGTGCACGGCCGCTCAAGCGAGCCATCCAGAGTGAGATTGAGAATCCGCTGGCGAAGGAAATCCTGGCCGGGCATTTTGCGGCCAAGGATACGATACGCGTGGATTTTGACGCAGGCAAAATGCTGTTTAATAAAGCCTGATGAGTAATCCCTGAAACGAACCATCATTGTAACCAGGGGTCACACGGTGTGTGACCCCTTACTTTAAGTGGTGTTAGAATGGAACCATGATGAATCACAGCATACTTTTTTCATTGCTCATCGCGGCCAGCCTGGCCGGTTGTGCTTCGCAACCGGCCCAACCGGTACAGATTGACAGGATTTCCCCTGAGCAACTGGCAGCATTGGTTCCGCCTGCACAGGCCAAATTAAGCCTGGATGAAATTGTGGTCATGAGCAAACAGGGAAAATCCGATGCCGAGATTATTGAGGCGATCAAACAGTCAGACTCCCGTTATTCCCTGACGCCGTCCGATATGCTGGCCTGGTACCAGAAAGGGATTGCCAAAGGAGTACTGGACTATATGCAGCAGGCAAATGCACTGGCGGAACAGAATGCGATTGCCGATGAAATCAACAAGCGTGAAAAAGCCCGCGCAGAAGCCGAGCTCAGGCTCAAGCGCGAGCGGGATATTGCACGTATGCGCAGTATGGATCCGTGGTTTTACGGCCCCGGTTTCTATGGCGGCCCGTGGGGCTATCGTCCTTACTGGGGGGGTGGTTGGCGCTATTGGTAGCCTGGGGAGCATCTACAGGTTAATATAGTAGGGCTTCAGCTGTGAAAACCCGGTATGAAACAACTTCACGAAACACTTTCCATCAATGCACAGGGGCGGCGATTGTACGATATCACGCCGCAAGTATTGCAATGGGTGCAGCAATCCGGAATCCAGAGCGGTTTGCTCACGCTGTATATCCAGCATACTTCTGCCAGTCTGCTGATTAATGAAAACTATGACCGCGATGTGCTGGTGGATATGGAAGCGTTCTTTAACCGCCTGGTGCCTGATGGTGATGAGCTGTTCATCCACACGGTAGAAGGCCCGGATGATATGCCGGCACATGTGCGTACGGCATTGACGCAAACCAGCTTGTCCATCCCGGTATTACAGGGACGGGTTGCATTGGGGCAATGGCAGGGCATATTTCTGTTTGAACACCGTCATTTGCCTGCCCGCAGGCGTGTATTAATGCATGTCATGGGTGAGTAAGCTTAAGTTTTTCAATCAGCATTTTGCTATAACAATGTCACTAAGAGGAGAAGCATATGAAGTCAAAAACTTGTTTGATCGCCATCTTGTTAGCATTAGGATTGGCCGCTTGCGATAAGCAAGAGGCAGCTGCACCGGAAACTGCTGCGCCTGCCGCAGAGGCTGAAACACCGGCTGCTCCGGTAGCAGAACCGGCAAAATCCGGTGGTGGAGGCTATGATCCGGCGGATGACGAGCGTGTACCAGGCATCACGGTTTCCAAAGAGGAGATCGAGAAACAGTTGGCAGAGTCGCTGGCTGATACGCCTAAACCAACCGTCCCTGGCGAAGAGCCTAAAGCCGAGTAGTCGCGGTACAGTAAGAAAAAAGCGCAGCTAGCTGCGCTTTTTTTATCATATAACACAGAATCTCTGTGCTATTTCACCGTACTCCATTGCAGCGGATCAAACGGAATGCTGTTGCGTCGCAGTTCATAATACACCCCGTTTTCCGCATTGCCGCCACTGTTGCCTACCGCGGCAATCGTATCGCCGGCCTTGACCGCCTGGCCTGAAGATTTATACAGCGCCTCGTTGTTGCCATACAAACTCATGTAACCATTGCCGTGGTCAATCACGATCAAGTTGCCGAATCCCCGCATCCAGTCGGCAAATACTACCTGGCCACCGGCGACGGACTTGACTTCGCTCCCTTCAGACGCACGGATAAACAAGCCTTTCCAGCTGACGCCTGTTTCAGCCCGAGCACTGCCGAAACGGTTAATCACTTCACCGCGCACGGGTAGCCGCAAGCGGCCGCGTAACTGGGCAAAGTTTTCCTTGTTGGCATTATATTCAGGCAGCGTTTCATTTTTAGCGACTACGGTGCTGCCCTGTGAGCTGGTGTCATCCTCCTCCACTTTGGTTTGTGGCGCATGCTCGAACGTGCGGCCTGCGGATTTTTTCTTGCGGGCAAGCTCTGCTGCCTTCTTGGCTGCGGCTGCTTTTTCACGCTTGGCTTTGGCTATTGCCTCCTGTTCGCGTTTTTTTGCTTCCGCCACCAGGCGCTGGAACAGTTTGGACAAGGCTTCTTCATCTTTTTTCAGCCGCGCCAGTTGCTGCTCCTGTGTTTCAATCTGCCTGGAAAGCTGGGTCAGCGCTTCAGTCCGCTTGGATTTCTCATTTTCCAGTTGGTGGGTGGTGTCGCTGTACTGATTCGCCAGGCGATCGGTTTCATGCAGTTGTTCGGTGGTGGCGGTACGCACGCGCTCAATCGCATCGCGGTTGTCCTGCAGGGACTGGATTTGTTGCTGATGGGCGGCAGTCAGGTAACCCAGGTATTTCAGGTTTCGCGATGTGCTGGCCGGGTCTTGCTGTTGTAACAGCATTTGCAACGGGCTGTGGTTGCCATGGCGATACTGCTGGTTCAGTTGCTGGCTCAGGGACTGTTGCTGCTGGTTGACCTGCCTCTGCAACAAGGACATCTGTTTCTGCAAGTCTTGCAGTTTGCCGCGGTTATCCTGTTGGGCTGCCTGGATTTCGCGCAGCTTCTTGCGTGAGGCGCTGATGGCGGTTTCCGAGGCTTTCAGTGCTTCATTCGCATCCTGCTTGGCCAGTTGTGACGCCTTGAGCGCATTGGCCAGTTGCTGGATTTTCTCCTTGACCTGCGCCAGGTCGCTCTTGGCTGCTTCAGTGGTGCTATTGGCCGCAGCCGTGACCGGTGAAGGTAAGACTACCGCAAGCGTGACCAGTGCGCAGCTCAGGAAAACGGAGCACCATCGGTATGGCCTGGAGCGGAACAACAGGATCTCAGACATGCACCCACATCATCTGCTTAGTTGACTGCATCTAGCGTGACCAGGCTGTGACCGGTCATTTCCACCGGTTTGGGCAAGCCCATCAATGATAACAGGGTAGGCGCAATGTCAGACAAGGCGCCACCTGCCGTGATTTTTCCCGCGCGACCAATGTAAATAAATGGCACCAGGTTGGTCGTGTGCTGGGTATGTACCTGTGCACTGCCGTGATCAAACATGCTTTCAGCATTGCCGTGGTCAGCGGTAATAATAATTTCGGCACCGGTCTTTTGTGCGGCAGCCACTACCCTGCCTATGCAGGTATCCAGCGTTTCTACAGCTTTGATGGCGGCCTGGAGGTTGCCGGAATGGCCAACCATATCGCCGTTGGCGTAGTTACAGATAATGGCCTGATACTGGCCGGATTCAATGGCTGCCACCAGTTTGTCAGTGACTTCAGGCGCGCTCATTTCCGGCTGTAAATCATACGTCGCCACTTTTGGGGAAGGCACCAGGATACGGTCTTCGCCTTCAAAGACAGTTTCTTCGCCACCATTAAAGAAGAACGTGACGTGCGGGTATTTTTCGGTTTCAGCGATGCGCAATTGCCTGAGGCCGAGCCCGGCAATATATTCGCCGAAGGTATTGGGTACGGTGTAAGGAGCAAAGACCGGTTCGGCCAGGCCCTGATTTTTGTCGTACTGGGTCAAGGTCAGGTAATGCTTGAAGCGTGGCATACGACTGCGCTCAAAGCCGCTGAATTGCGGATTCAGTAGTGCATCGGTGAGCTGGCGCGCACGGTCACTGCGGAAGTTCATGAACACCAGCACATCATCATCTTCCATCCGCACCGGTGCAGCATCGGCACTACGGATGGCCGTGCATTGCACAAACTCATCACTTTCACCACGGGCGTAGGCTTGTTGCAGTGCGGTCAGGCTATCCGGGGCCACATGGTCAGCAATGCCATCGACCAGCAATTCATAAGCCACTGAAACGCGTTCCCAGCGTTTGTCCCGGTCCATGCCGTAGAAACGTCCGCCTATCGAAGCCACTTTACCTACGCCCAGTGTTTGCAGGTGGTTTTCCAGCGCTTCCAGGTAAGGCTGTGCGCTTTTGGGTGGCGTATCACGGCCATCCAGGAATGCATGCACATAGACTTTGCTCAGGCCTTGCTGTTTGGCCATGGTGAGGATGGCATGGATATGTGGCTGGTAACTATGCACGCCCCCATCAGATAGCAGGCCGAGAATATGCAGGGCTTTATCGCTGGCCTTCAATGCCTGCATGGCGTTAACCAGGGGTGGCAGCCGGAAAAACTCGCCACTGCTGATGCTGTTGTTGATGCGTTCAAAGTCTTGAAAAATAATGCGTCCCGCCCCAATATTCAGGTGGCCGACTTCTGAGTTGCCCATCTGGCCATCCGGCAGGCCAACATAATGTTCTGACGCGTTGATCAGGCTGTGCGGGTAGCGCGACTTGAGGCTATCCAGATTAGGTGTACTGGCTTGCAGTACGGCATTGTGTTCAGTGGTCTCGCTGTGACCGAATCCATCCAGAATCAGTAAAATGACAGGTTTGATTGACATGGCTAACAAAACTTTAAATGGGCGACGGAACGTCGGATTGATGAATACCGCTATTATAATCGCAACCGCAGGTGACGCCTACTCAAAGCCGGACGTCATCTTGGAAGGGATGCCGGTATACTGCCCGTTTGCCAATGTATAAGGATGGAAACACACGTGGAGTTTTTAAAACAAAACATATTACTGATCGGCCTGGCGGTCGGTTCCGGCCTGGCCTTGTTGTGGCCGATGTTGAACCGCTCAGCCGCTGGCAGCGCACTGATCTCGGTCACGGAAGCGGTGATGCTGATGAGCCGCAAGTCTGTGCTGGTGCTGGATGTGCGTGAACCGGACGAATTTGCGCAGGGCCATTTGCAGGGCGCACGTAACGTGCCATTGTCCCAACTGGCCGCGCGCAGCAAGGAGCTGGAAAAATTCCGCGACAAACCGGTACTGGTGGTATGCCAGCGCGGCAGCCGTGCGCGTACTGCCTGCCGCATGCTGAAAGACCAGCAGTTTACTTCCTTGCACCAGTTAAAAGGCGGGATGCAGGCCTGGCTGGATGCCAAGATGCCGACCGGCAAGTAAATCTCCTTCATCATTAACAACGGGAAAGTCGCTATGGCAAAAGTTGTCATGTATACCTCGGCAGTGTGCCCTTATTGCATGAATGCCGAACGCCTGTTACGCAACAAGGGCGTGACAGAGATTGAGAAGATCCGCGTGGACCTGCAACCTGAACTGCGCATGGAAATGATGGAGAAAACCGGTCGCCGTACCGTACCGCAGATTTATATCGGTGACCACCATGTGGGTGGTTTTGACGATTTGCATGCACTGGATATGCAGGGGGGACTGGACCCTTTGCTGGCGGCTTGAGGCAGCAGAAAAAACACATAGTCAGCGCAGGGATGTCCGGTTAAAATAGCGGCTTTGCGTATTGAAAGTTAAGGACGAGTCATGGCTCAGGAACCACAAAACCAAACAGAACAAAATACAGCGCCTATTTTCAGTATTGAAAAACTGTATATCCACGATGCATCTATCGAAGTACCGAATGCGCCTGCCATTTTCACTGAGCGCACCACGCCGCAAATCAGTGTTGAGCTGGGAAATGCGGCCGAGCAGATCCAGGACGGTATTTTCAATGTGTCCATCAAAGTCACGGTAACCGCCAAGATCGAAGACAAAACGGCTTTCCTGGTAGAAGTAAACCAGTCCGGTATTTTTGCCATCCGCAATGTGCCACAGGAAAACATGGAGCCTATCCTGGCCGTTGCCTGCCCGAACATCCTGTTCCCGTATGCGCGTGAAGCAGTTTCCGATATGGTCACGCGTGCCGGCTTTATGCCCGTGCTGTTGAACCCGATCAACTTCGAAGCGCTGTACCTGCAACAGCAACAACAGGCTGCACAAGCGGCTGGTGCGCCTAACTAATTTATTCAAAAAGTATGGCCTGGCATGTTCCAGCCATCTTTCCGGATAATTCCAGATGAGTAAAGTCGCCGTTTTAGGGGCAGGTGCCTGGGGCACTGCACTTGCCATGCATATCGCCTTGCAGCACGAGGTTGTGTTGTGGGCGCGTAACAGCGGGCACGTGTCCGGCATGCGCAAAGCGCGCGCCAACCCGTTATACCTGGGCGATTTTGCCTTCCCTGAAAAACTCACGGTAGAAGGTGACCTGGCCACTGCCATTGATGGTGCCGACCTGATTTTATCCGTGGTGCCGACTGCCGGTTTCCGGCCCATTCTGCAGCAGTTGAAAGCACTTGGCATCCATCAGCCATTAATCTGGGCCAGCAAAGGCCTGGAACCTAAAACGGCCAAGCTGCCATTTGAAGTGGCGCAGGAAGAGCTGGGGAGCGAATACCCTTGGGGCGTATTGAGCGGCCCCAGTTTTGCCGCTGAGCTGGTACGTGGATTGCCGACAGCGATTACGCTGGCCGCCAATCACCGCGAACTGGCACAGCAAGCCGCACAACTGATTCATGGCGGCTGTTTGCGCGTCTATGACAGCGTGGATATTGTGGGCGCGTCAGTCGGCGGCGCAGTCAAGAACGTGATGGCGATTGCTGCCGGCATCTCGGATGGCATGGGTTTCGGCAATAACGCGCGCGCCGCCATGATTACGCGTGGCCTGGCGGAAATTACCCGCTTTGGCATGGCATTGGGCGCGAAAGCGGAAACCTTTATGGGACTGGCGGGGGCGGGTGACCTGATACTGACCTGTACCGGCCAGTATTCGCGTAACCGTGAAGTCGGTTTGCAACTCGCATCAGGCAAGTCGCTTGACAGTATCCTGGCTGGCTTGGGTCATGTGGCCGAAGGGGTGAATACCGCGCGGGAAGTCATGCGCCGTGCCGAAATCATAGGGGTTGAAATGCCGATTACGTTTGAAGTCAACCAGTTGCTGACCAGCCAGAAAACCGCGCAGGATGCCGTGAATGCTTTACTGGGTCGTGACCAGCGCCAGGAATCCGCCTGATCTGCCGCTTGCCGCCAGCCCGTATCTCTCCTTCTGTCTGCTGCTGTGAAATGTGCGCCTTAATCTTTTTTTCTTCCTGTTTATAGCTTTCTCGTAGCCTGTTTTGCTGCCTCCAAAGTCGGTCTTCAGACTCGGGAGTATGTTTGTATGCCCATGCCCTATCTCAAAGGAACTCTTCCCTGCGCCGCTAGTCTGCAAGATAGCTAATGGGAGAGAAGAGTATGCGGTATCGTAAAAGTATCAAAGTGGCTATGGCGCTGATGCTGGTGGGGCTGGTGTTGATTGCGCTGTATGTCATGCGGGCTGAAGCGCTGGCATGGCATTTGTGGCACCAGTTGCAGGGTGCCGAGCATAACGGCCTGGATCTCGGCCGTTACCAGGTGGCGATTGAAGCCAAGCCCCTGGCCAGTTATGAAAACACTTCCGGGCTGACGTTTAATCATGAAACGGGTACTTTGTTCACCGTGCTCAATCATACGAGCGTGATTGTCGAACTGCAACGTGATGGGACACCCGTACGTGAGATAAAGGTCCATGGCACGGATGACCTTGAGGGCATCACGCATGTGGAGCAGGATTACTATGTCGTGGCTGATGAACATGAAAGCCGGTTGTGGTTGTTGCAGCTTAAACCAGGAACAAGTGAAGTCTCAGTCACGGATGCGAACCTGCTGAAGTTTGGCATGAATGAGCGCGGCAACAAGAATTTTGAAGGCGTTTCGTGGGATAGTGTCCATCATCGATTGATCGTCGTAAAAGAGCGCGATCCCAAATATGTGATGTCTGTCGCCGGGCTTTACCATCCTGCCGGGCACAAGCAAAACCAGATGGTGGTCGAACATTTAAGGCAGTATGACTTCGCATTGAATTGGGCATTGCGTGATTTGTCTTCAGTGACTTATCACGAACAGTCAGGTCATTTGTTTTTGCTGAGCGATGAATCCAGGCTGCTCAAGCAGTTCGATGAGGCCGGGCAGGCCATGGGATCATTGGCACTATGGAAAGGTTTTCATGGCCTGCATCACAATGTGCCACAAGCGGAAGGCGTGTCGATTGATCATGAAGGCAATATTTATATCGTCAGCGAACCCAACCTTTTTTATGTGTTCAAACCGCCACCAGCTGCCATCAAGGAAATTTGAGGCAATCACCGGCATCCTCGTGCAACATGAAAACACAACCCGCTTTGGCGGGTTGTGTTTTTTGGAGCCCTATGCAAGGACATTTGCAGGGCATTCCAGTATAAATTTAAGCGGTTGGGCCATAATCAAGCGCAAGAGTCTAGCTGGCGGGTAATGAATGGCAATCTGGCCGCTATGCTGTCTTTTTGAGATTGACCGCTTCTTCAAAGATCTTCTTTAATTTCTTTATCGCCATCGTGATTTCAATTTCATTTAATGCCGCGAATCCTACCCTGATTGCCTGGATACCTGACTCTCCGCCAGCGTATGAATGAGCCTCAAGCGTAATGCCGTGGTTCCCTGCAATATTGATTAATTCGTCCATCTGGATATATGTTTTGAATTTCAGCCAGAATGCCAGCCCACTTTCCGGCGATGAGAATGTCAGCCATTCGTCGAGCTCTTCTTGCAACAAGTTTTGAAAGGCCTCTCTTCTGTTCGCGTAGATTTTGGTGAGTTTGCGTATGTGCCGCTTGATCTCACCGGATTGCATTAACTCGGTAATCAGGGTTTCTTGGGTGATGTTGATGGTTGGTTCAATGAGGGAAAATGCTTCCGCACATTTTTTCATTAATGAGGGAGGGCCAATCAAGTAATTAATATTCAGCCCAGAGACTAAATCGCTATTTAAGCTGCCAATATAAATCACTTTGTGATTGGTATCACTGGTGGCCAGGGGGAAAGTCGGGAATTTTGAAAAGTGATACTGACCGTAATGATCGTCTTCAATGATCATGAAATCATACGTATTGGCGAGTTTTAATAATTTCTTTCGCCGGTGGGCAGAGAGCGTGACTGTGGTTGGATATTGATGCTGAGGCGTGACAAAAACAGCACTGATTGCCTGTGATTGACAAATTTCCTCTAATTCATCGACTTTGATACCCTCTTCATCTACGCCAATGTTGAATATGGATACATTGCATGCATTGAATGTATCACGCACATGGGGGCACGTTAACGATTCGATGGCTACCGACGCCAATGGTTTGGCCGTGATCTTGGCAGCAACAAAGAGGGCTGCCTGAAAGCTGCTTACCAGGCATGTATGTTCGTGGGAAACCCTAAAGCCTTTTTCCATATTCAGCATTTCTGCAATTTCTTTGCGAAGTTCCGGGCTTCCCATAGGGTCTGTTTTATTAATGCTATTTTGCCGCGTGCATGTGACTAACGCTCTTCTGTATGAGCGAGCCAGAAGCTCATAGGGGACTAACCTGACATCTGCAAAATTCTCGGTCAGGTTTAGTGATCGAGGATGATTGCGACTGGCTCGGAAAGCGCTGGATCTATCTACTTCCAATTTGGTGATTTTAGATGGCGTGGCATGTATCCCATATCTGCTGCCAGAGGGGCTATTTTCACCTACAAATGTACCTTTGCGGCTTTGTGTCACCAGCCAGCCTTGAGAGATTAGCTCGCCATAGGCGAGTACAACAGTTTTCCGATTGACTTTAAGGCTGGCCGCTAGCTCCCGGGTGCCTGGCATCGCTGTCAGTGGTTTCAGCCTACCGGATTCAATGGCCCCAATAATGGCGTTGACGATTTGCAGATGCAAAGTGGTATCCGGCTTATTGCCGTCAAGACTTATCTTGAAGTCCCATGTCCTGAGCATACGTGTATCAACCCAAGTGATTAGCCAGGGGCTGAAATAGTGAAGCCGTCGGACGGGCGCGAAAACAGTAAAACAGGCTCTGTTCGGCTATTAGGTAACGAAAATTTTCCGGTGATATGGATGCTAGCTTTGTAGCGAGAAGGTTGGATTTGACACTGTCGGCCATCATAGCTTTCCCTTGTGGTTGTTATGTTTACCCAGGGATTTTGACGAATACCTACACGCCCAAATATGGGTAAGTGTAGGCATCATTAGCGATGATAAGCGGTTTAAAAGTAGAGACTTTTAGGAGGAATGCCATCTCCGTTGAGTGAAATATAAATTCCTCGATGAACGATGTCAATCAATATTGCCTCTGGACCATCACACATGAAAAAACTGGATGGATTGGACCAGCATAGTCACTGGAAACTGGAGGTTTGGTTGGCTGAAACATTTGGTTACAGTTTGCTCACTTTTAGAAACAATTAGGCGCCTTGCATAATTGTTCTAACTGTTCAGGGGACGATAGATGCGCATATGCGCTTAGTATTTAACACGTGGAGATCAAAATGCAAATTAACAAAATTAAGTTATCACTTGGGCTAGCGATGACGCTATCCGCCACTTTGCCCATGGCTGCTTTTGCTGGGACTGCAGCTGATCATGAAGCTGCGATGAAAGATGCAAATAACTGGGCAGACCCGCGCGGTGGATATTTAAACCAGGGTTACAGCGCCCTGGCACAAGTGAATAAGGGCAACGTTAAAAACCTGAAAGCTGCCTGGACATTCGCAACTGGTGTAAACCGTGGTCACGAAGGTTCTCCACTGGTCATCGGTAATATGATGTATGTACATACCGCATTCCCAAACAACGTATACGCGCTGGACTTGAACGACAACCAGAAAATCGTATGGTCCTATTTCCCTAAACAAGACCCTTCGGTACAGGCTGTTTTGTGCTGTGACAACGTCTCACGCGGGCTCGGGTACGGCAATGGCAAGATCTTCCTGCAACAGAACGATGGTGTGCTGGTGGCTCTGGATGCAAAAACAGGAACTAAAGTCTGGGATGTTAAAAACACTGATCCAAAAGTTGGTGCAACTAACACCAATGCGCCACAAGTGCGTAAGGATAAGGTGTTGACCGGTTGTTCAGGGGCTGAATTCGGCGTACGTTGCTTTATCGCTGCATACAACATCGATGACGGTTCTTTGGCATGGAAAGCATGGTCAACAGGCCCTGACGCTGAAGTACTGATTGGTGCTGACTTCAACAAAGACAATCCTCAATACAATGCACTGTCTGTTTACCAGGACGTAAACGGCGGTAACAAAGAGGGTGGTTCTTTCAAGAAAATCCCTAACGACCAGCTGAAAACTGGCGAAAAAGAACTGGGTACACGTACTTGGTTGAAACCACAGGCTGTTAAAGACGGCTGGCAACATGGTGGTGGTTCCGTATGGGGCTGGTGGCCATATGATGCCCGTACCAACCTGGTTTACTACGGTACAGGTAACCCATCTGTGTGGAACCCGGACGTACGTCCAGGCGACAACAAATGGTCCATGACAGTATTTGCACGTGATCTGGATACAGGCATGGCCAAATGGGGCATGCAAATGACACCACATGATGAGTGGGACTACGACGGTATTAACGAGGTCATGCTGTTCGACAAGGGAAATAAAACCTATGCGTTCCATACGGATCGCAATGGCTTTATGTACACCTGGGATGCGCATACTGGCACCTTGATTGCTGCCCAAAAAGCACATCCATTTGTTAACTGGGCTAACAGTGTAGACCTGAAAACAGGGGTGCCCGATAAAACAGCCTCCGGCTCCACTCACCAGGACTACAATGCCAAGGGTGTCTGCCCGTCTGCTTTAGGCGTCAAGGATCAACAGCCAGCAGCCTACTCTCCAAAAACAGGCTTGATGTATGTGCCATTGAACCACGTATGTATGACATACGAGCCAGTTGAGTCCAAATACGTTGCTGGTCAACCATGGGTGGGTGCAACATTGACCATGTTCCCTGGTCCTGACGGCGTGATGGGTGGCTTCGGTGCTTACGACCCAATGACCAACAAAAAAGTCTGGTACAACAAAGAGAAGTTCTCTGCCTGGGGCGGTGCTCTGACTACAGCTTCTGACCTGGTGTTCTACGGTACTCTGGACCGCTGGTTCAAGGCTGTTGATGCACAAAACGGTAAAGAACTGTGGAAATTCCAGGTTGGTTCCGGTGTGATCGGTAACGCATTCACATATGGCCACAAAGGTAAGCAATACGTTGGCGTACTGTCCGGTATCGGCGGTTGGGCTGGTGTTGCGATGAACCTGGGTTTGACTACTGACACAGATGCACTGGGTGCTGCTGGTGGTTACAAGGAACTGACCAAGTACAACGCTGCTCCTGGCGGCGGCGCACTGAATGTGTTCACTTTATAACTTAAGGTGTTAAAAAATAGCTAACACTTAAGATTTACTACACAAATATTTCCAAAGGTATTTGTTGCTAGGGGACCTCTCACTTCCTGGTGAGAGGTTTTTTTTCACTATCTTTGGGTTCTATGATTTCGATTCATCAATTGGTAAAACTATGTGGAAATCTGTCATTGCAGTCAGTATTGGCGCTTCTTTGGGATCATTACTTCGGTGGCAACTTGGGCTTAAATTAAACAGTATTTTTCCTGCATTGCCGCTGGGGACATTGTCTGCAAATTTAATCGGTGCTTACGTGATTGGTTTTGCCCTGGCCTACTTTTCCCGAATGCCGCAATTATCTCCGGAAATGCGACTGTTGATTATCACTGGATTTTGTGGAGGATTGACGACCTTCTCCACTTTTTCCGCCGAAGTATTCAGCCAGCTACAAAATAACCAGATCCTCTGGGCGTTTAGGACGGCGTTAGTTCATATGCTGGGATCCCTGTTATTTACATTTGCCGGATTCGTTTCCCTGCAATTATCACGAAGCTAAGGAGCATTTATGAAAGGCTTTGAAATCACATTTTTCACTCGGCTGGACAAAAAACACGGTAGCCAGATGTTAAGTGAATGGTTAATGCGCGCAGCCAGGGATTTAAACATTGGTGGCGTCACAATTTTGGCTGCCAGTGAAGGCTTTGGGCGGGACAAGAAAATTCATGCGGCCCATTTCTTTGAACTTGGCGACCAGCCGCAAGAAATTGTGATGACAGCCAGTGAGGTGGAGACCGAGCGACTCTTCAGCCTATTAAAAGCGGAGCATATAAATATTGCCTATATAAAAGTGCCAGTAGAGTTTGGTGTATTGGGTGAAGATTAGCCCTCAATCATTGATAGCATGGTGTGCCATTATTTACCAGGCACTCACGCGAGGCTATGCTCGCGCGAGCAGAGGATATTCTTACTCGATATCCAGTAATTCAACTGCAAATACCAGTGTGGCATCCGGGCCGATGACAGGACCGCTGCCATTGGCACCATACGCCAGGTTAGATGGAATGGTCAGTTCAAACTTGCTGCCTACGTTCATCAACTGCAAACCTTCCACCCAGCCAGCAATCACGCCGGTTACCGGGAAAACGATAGGCTCACCGCGGTCATAAGAGCTGTCGAATACCGTGCCGTCAATCAGTGTGCCGTGATAGTGCACTTTGACGCGGTCTTTAGTGGTAGGTTTGGCGCCATTGCCAGCGACCAGTTGCTTGTATTGCAAACCGCTGGCGGTGGTGGTAACCCCGTCTTTTTTTGCATTGTCTGCCAGATAAGCCGCCCCTGCCGCCTGGTTTTTGGCCGATTGCTCAGCATGCGCCGCATGTTGTCTCTCCTGGCTTTCCTGTTGTACTTGCTCTACTGTGCTTCTTTTTTCAGCATCGGATAAACGGGAGGGATTACCCGTCATTACATCGCTGACTGCCAGTGCGACTGCGTCTGCATCCAGCGCCAGGCCGTCATTTTTAAGCTGGTTTGCCATGTTTTCGCCCACGATATAGCTTAAGCGCTGGGTCAGGGAATCTAATTGAGTTGCCATTGTGTTTTCTTTCGTGATTTAAATATGCATCGCTTTTCAGCGGGAGGAGTACTGCAATGTTTCCGTCATTATGATGGAGAGTGATTGATAAAACAAAACCCGCCAGAGCGGGTTTTGTTTTTGTGAGTGCATATTAAGGCATTTCAGCAAGCCTTAAGATGTAATCAAACCCAAGGCTACATCATACCGCCCATGCCACCCATCCCGCCCATATCCGGCGCTGCTGGTGCATCTTCTTTAGGCAGTTCAGCCACCATGCAGTCTGTCGTCAGCATCAAGCCAGCGATAGAAGCTGCATTGGTCAGGGCAGAGCGGGTGACTTTGGTTGGATCCAATACACCCATTTCAACCATGTCGCCGTAAGTTTCGTTAGCAGCGTTGTAACCATAGTTGCCTTTACCAGCTGCCACGTTGCTTACAACCACTGATGGCTCAGCACCAGCGTTAGAAACGATCTGGCGCAGTGGCTCTTCAACGGCACGCAGAACGATTTTGATGCCAGCATCCTGGTCAGCGTTTTCGCCTTTTACTTTGGCAATGCCGTCACGGGCGCGGATCAGTGCAACACCGCCACCAGCCACGATACCTTCTTCAACCGCAGCGCGCGTTGCGTGCAATGCATCTTCCACGCGTGCTTTCTTCTCTTTCATTTCTACTTCAGTCGCCGCGCCAACCTTGATCACAGCCACACCACCCGCCAGTTTGGCCACGCGCTCTTGCAGTTTTTCGCGGTCATAGTCGCTGGAAGCTTCTTCGATTTGGGTTTTGATCTGGCTGATACGCGCTTTGATCGCTTCTTCGTTGCCAGCGCCGTCGATGATGATGGTATTTTCTTTACCTACCTCGATGCGTTTGGCTTGGCCCAGGTCGGTCAGCTGTACACCTTCCAGTTTCAGGCCAACTTCTTCGGAAATCACGGTACCACCGGTCAGGATAGCGATGTCTTCCAGCATGGCTTTACGGCGGTCACCGAAACCAGGTGCCTTAACAGCAGTGGTTTTCAGGATGCCACGGATGTTGTTCACCACCAGCGTTGCCAGCGCTTCGCCATCTACGTCTTCAGCGATGATCAGCAATGGACGCCCAGCTTTAGCTACTTGCTCCAGGGTTGGCAGCAGGTCACGGATGTTGGAGATTTTCTTGTCGTGCAACAATACGAAAGGATTGTCCAGCAACGCGATCTGGCGCTCTGGGCTGTTGATGAAGTATGGGGACAGGTAACCGCGGTCAAACTGCATACCTTCTACCACGTCCAGCTCGTTGCTCAGGCCGGAGCCGTCTTCAACGGTAATCACACCCTCCTTACCCACTTTGTCCATCGCATCGGCAATGATCTGGCCAACAGAAGTATCGGAGTTGGCAGAGATAGAACCTACCTGTGCGATTTCCTTGCTGGTGGTACATGGCTTGGATTGTACTTTCAATTCGGCAATCGCCGCTTCAACCGCTTTGTCGATCCCGCGCTTCAGGTCCATCGGGTTCATGCCGGCGGCGACAGATTTCATACCTTCGCGGATGATGGCTTGTGCCAACACAGTCGCAGTGGTGGTACCGTCACCAGCAATATCGTTGGTTTTAGAAGCCACTTCTTTCACCATCTGCGCGCCCATGTTTTCGAATTTGTCTTTCAACTCGATTTCCTTGGCCACAGACACACCGTCTTTGGTGATGGTAGGCGCGCCGAAAGAACGCTCCAGAACCACGTTACGGCCTTTAGGGCCCAAAGTCACACGCACAGCGTTAGCCAATACGTTAACGCCATTTACCATTTTCTGGCGAACGTCATCACCAAATCTTACGTCTTTTGCTGCCATTTAAATTCTCCTAAATTTCAAATTTTTGGGGATTATGTGGAGGGCCGATTACTCAACAATCGCCATGATGTCTTCTTCACGCATGACCAGCAACTCTTCGCCGTTCACTTTTACAGCCTGGCCCGCATATTTGCCGAACAACACTTTGTCGCCAACTTTTACATCTAAAGGGATGGCCTTGCCGTTGTCGTCTTTTTTACCGTTGCCTACGGCTTGCACAATGCCTTGATCAGGTTTTTCGGTAGCGCTGTCTGGAATGACAATGCCAGAAGCGGTAGTGCGCTCTTCAGCGGCGCGTTTAACGATAACTCGATCGTGCAATGGACGAATACTCATGAAAGTCTCCTTGTATTCCTGAAATTGATGGGAAAAAATAAAATAATAACGGCGCACATTTTAGCACTCGTGCACCTTGATTGCTAACTTGGGACACTAATCCTTATTTTCAAGAGGGAAATGCAAAAAAATGTTGTCGTCCAGTTTGGCGTTACGGTCAGGGTAATAGCATAATGGGGGGATGGAAATTACACCTCGACTCTCTGTACTGGATCTTTCCCCGATTGTTGAAGGAAGTGACGCGGCCCAATCCTTTAAAAATACACTAGACCTCGCCCAGCATACAGAAAAGTGGGGCTATCATCGATACTGGTTGGCGGAGCACCATGGCATGCCGGGTATTGCCAGCGCGGCAACCTCTATCCTGATCAGTCATGTCGCTGCCGGCACCAGCACCATTCGCGTCGGTGCCGGCGGCATCATGTTACCCAATCATTCGCCTTTGGTCATTGCTGAGCAGTTCGGCACTCTGGAGTCCTTGTATCCCAAACGGATTGATCTGGGCCTTGGCCGCGCGCCCGGTTCTGATCAAGTGACTGCGAGAGCCCTGCGTCGCAATCTTGATTCTGATGCCGATGCATTTCCTCAGGATGTGCTGGAGTTGCTGGATTATTTCTCCGCTGAACCTAAAGGGCCTGTCAAGGCTAATCCTGGTGCCGGGCTGGACGTGCCGGTATGGATATTGGGGTCGAGTTTATTCGGTGCGCAGCTGGCAGCGGCTTTAGGCTTGCCTTTTGCATTTGCCTCGCATTTTGCACCTGCCTATATGATGCAGGCATTAGAGATGTACCGGGCCACATTTAAACCTTCCAGGCATTTGGATAAACCCTATGTCATGCTTGGATTCAATGTGTTTGCAGCAGCATCGGATGAAGAGGCCATGTATTTAGCCTCTTCTGCGCAGCAGGCATTTATTAATTTAAGAAGTGGAAGACCTTCTAGATTGCCTCCCCCGGTCTACAATTTATGGGACCAGTTAGGCGGTGCGGAACGGGCAATTATTAACCAGGTGTTATCCTGTTCTGCGATTGGCAGTGAGCAAAAGGTATTGAGTGAAATATTGGCTTTTATCGACAAAACGAGGGCAGATGAGTTGATGATCACCTCTAATATTTTCAATCATGAAGCACGCCTAAAATCATACGAAATAACTGCCAGGGTTTTTGGCATGGCATCCTGATTTTGCCTGAAGTGGCAGGCCTCAATCTTCAATGGCTGATTGAGGCCACGGTGAATTTAAAGTTTCACCTGCTGCACCGCATCCAGTGCCCGGGCGGAATAGACCAGGGCTGCACCGGCATTCATGGCGACGGCAACGCCGAGCGCCTCTGCAATTTCTGCTTCCGTGGCACCTTCTTTGATGGCCGCTTTTGCGTGCACGGTAATGCAGCCATCACAGCGCGTGGTGACTGCGACGGCCAAAGAAATCAATTGGCGTGTTTTCGCATCCAGCTGGTTTGTTTTCGAGCCGGCAGCGCTGGCCATCATATAGCCACCGACCGTATCCGGTGTGAGTTTGGCCAGGTCTCCAACACAACCCAGCAGTTCATCACGGTATTTGTTCCAATCTAGCATATTCACTTTCTCCTCTAATATAAAAAGGGGGTTACTGCGCAACCCGATGAATGACCTTAATGGAATGTGCGGGGAGGATATGTGACCAAAATCCCCTTGCGGCAGTGGCGTATTTGCAATGTATGGCGCGATTAAATGCGCCGTTCCCATCGCCTGTTCCGGCGCTAACTGTATCCTAAAAATTCCCGGCTTCTGTATCTGGTTTCCTTGCGCTTACCTGCTTACTATGGCCATCCTTGTCGTTTTCTATTGATACGCGGGCAAGATTTGCCCTTGCAAACAGTTTATGTCGCAACCCAAAGCCTCCATCAAGCCATACCACCACCCAGCCGCCGGTTGGGGGGCATTAAAGCAAGTTGCCGCACAGCTCGCGTTACAGAAGATTCCGGTCAAGGGCGTGATGACGCTGCTGGCGCAGAACCAGCCGGATGGCTTTGATTGCCCTGGTTGTGCCTGGCCGGACAAGGAACATACCTCCACCTTCGAGTTCTGTGAAAACGGTGTGAAGGCCGTGGCGGCAGAAGCGACCGCCAAGCGTGTGCCGCCAGCATTTTTCGCCAATCACACGGTGACCGAACTGATGGGCTGGGACGATTTTGCGCTGGAAAATGAAGGTCGCCTGACCCATCCGATGCGCTATAACCCGGCCACGGATAAATATGAAGAAATTTCCTGGGACGGGGCATTCGAACTGGTTGCCGCCCACCTGAATGCACTGGCTGACCCGAATGAGGCGATTTTTTATACCTCTGGCCGTGCCAGCAATGAAGCGGCGTTCCTGTATCAATTGTTCGTGCGTGAGTTCGGCACCAATAATTTCCCCGATTGTTCCAACCTCTGCCATGAATCTACCAGTATGGCGTTGCCACCAACCGTCGGTATCGGTAAAGGCTCGGTGACCCTGCATGATTTTGAGCATACCGACACCATCCTGATTTTTGGCCAGAACCCGGCCACCAACCACCCGCGCATGCTGGGTGAATTGCGCGAAGCCGCCAAACGCGGCGCCCGTATCGTGGCGATTAACCCGTTGAAAGAGCGCGGCCTTGAGCGTTTTGCCGACCCGCAAAGCCCGTTCGATATGCTGTCTTTCAAGGGCAGTAGAATCAGCGATATGTTTGTGCAACCCAAGTTGGGTGGCGACCTGGCACTGATCAAGGGCATGATCAAATTCGTCATCCAGTGGGATGACGAGGCGATCAAACAGGGCAGCGAACGTGTAGTAGACCAGGAGTTTATCCGGCAGCATACCAACAATTTCGAGGCGATTGCCGAAGATGCGCGCCAGGAAAACTGGGATGTCATTGTGGAAGAGTCCGGTGTGCCGCTGGCACAGATTGCGGAAGTCGCACGTATCTACGCCACAGGTGACTGTGTGATTGCTACCTGGGGCATGGGCATTACCCAGCACAAGCATGGCGTTGCCACGATTAAAACGATGGTGAACCTGATGCTGCTGCGCGGCAATATTGGCAAGGAAGGTGCGGGCTTGTGCCCGGTGCGCGGTCATAGCAATGTGCAGGGCAACCGTACCGTGGGCATTTATGAAAAGATGCCATTAGAGTTTCTCGAAAGCCTGGAGCGCGTATTTGGCATCCAGGTGCCCAAAACGCCGGGCTACGATGCTGTCGGCGCCATCCAGGCCATGATAGACGGCAAGGGCAAAGTATTCTTTGGCCTGGGCGGTAATTTTTCGATTGCCACCCCTGATACCGACCGCACCTGGGAAGGTATGCGCAATTGCGACCTGACCGCGCATGTCACCACCAAACTTAACCGCAGCCACCTGGTACATGGCAAAGAGGCGCTGATCCTGCCATGCCTGGGCCGAACCGAAATCGATACGCAGGAAAGCGGCCCGCAAGGGGTGACCGTGGAAGACTCCATGAGCATGGTGCATATCTCTTACGGCATGAACAAGCCGGCTTCGCCGCATCTGCTGTCCGAACCTGCCATCGTGGCACGCCTGGCGCATGCCACGCTCAAGCAGAGCAAAACACCCTGGCTGGCATTTATCAAGGATTACAGCAAGATTCGCGATGCCATTGAGCAGACCATGCCAGTGGCATTTAAAGACTACAACGAGCGTATCAAGCAGCCGGGCGGTTTCCGCATGCCGGTGCCTTCCAGTGAGCGCATCTGGAATACGCCCTCTGGCAAAGCTGAGTTCACACTACAGCCTATTCCCCGCAACTCTCCTATCCACCAGGCACGCGAGCAATATGGCGACCAGTTGTTCGTCCTGATGACCACGCGTTCGCATGACCAGTACAACACTACCATTTACGGCATGGATGACCGTTACCGTGGCGTGTTTGGCCAGCGTCGCGTCGTTTTCATGAATCCGCTGGATATCACCCGCATGGGGCTGGAGGCAGGGGACTGGGTCAATCTGGTCAGCGTCTGGCAGGATGGCATCACACGCCGTGCAGACAAGTTCCTGGTAGTCTCCTATGACATTCCGCCAGGCTGCCTGAGTGGCTATTATCCGGAAACCAATAACCTGGTGCCGCTGGAAAGCGTCGCGGATGGTTCGCGCACACCCACTTCGAAATCCATTCCCGTGATTCTCGAAAAAACCACTGCACCTGGAGTCCCTCATGCTGTTTGAATCCCGTCATGAATCTGTGCCTGATGAAGCTTCCGTGCAGGAAGATGTTGTCCCGGAATATGCCTCGCTGGATAACAGTACCGTGCTGATGCTGGGTATCCTGGAACTGCTGCATGCAGAGCACGAACAGGGTCGTGGGCATATTTCGCTGGCCGTGATCTGCAAACGCCTGGGTTTGCGCATGAGTACGCTGCAACGCCTGATGACGGCTTTAAGCGAGCAGGCACTGGTGGAAATCTCCGTGCAGAAAGACCGGCTGGTGGCTGTACTTACACCGCAAGGCGAAGAGGTTTCGCTGGCATTACAGCTTACTTAAAGGGCCTGCCACCGCTGCAAAACTTCAGCCGTGCCGCAGATGGCTGAAGTATAATGGCCGGCATCAAAACTCCTCCCTGCCTGGCTACCCATGAAGCTTTATGTCTCGTTTGCCGCCCGCATACGTGCAATGATTGATGAAGGCGTGTTGCGGCCGGGAGACAGGATTTTCTCGGTACGGCAGGCCAGCCAGAAATACGAGCTCAGCATCAGCACGGTGTTACGCGCCTATCTCTTGCTGGAGCAGGATGGCATTATCAGCAGCCACCCGCAGTCCGGCTATTACGTCACCCCACGCCAGCGCCTGCAGCAGCGGCAGGCTTCCCCGCTCGCCAAGGATATTAACCTTGCTGAAATAGATGCGGGCAACCTGGTACTGACTACGCTCAAATCCATCCGCGAGTTCGGCACCGTGCCGCTGGGGTCGCCATTTCCCGATCCACAATTGTTCCCGCTCAAGAAAATCCACCAGTACCAGAAGGCTCTGACGGGTGATGAGGGTGAGTGGGGCATTCTGAGCGACCTGCCGCCCGGCAACGAACGCTTGCGTCAGCAGATTGCCCGCCGTTACCTGGCCAACGGCATGGATGTGTCGCCGGAGGATATCGTCATCACGCATGGCGCGACCGAAGCGATCACCCTGTGCCTGCAAGCCGTGGCCAAGGCTGGCGATACCATTGCGCTGGAGTCGCCCGGCTATTATGCACTGGCACACACGGTGGAACGCCTGGGCATGCACGTGGTGGAGCTGGCGACAGACCCCGCATCCGGTATCGACCTGGAAGCTTTGCGAACTATGATGGCCGAGGTGCGCATTGCCGCTGTGATCCTCACCTGCAATTTCCAGAACCCGCTGGGCTTTGTCATGCCGAATGTCAAAAAACAGGCGCTGGTGGCCTTGCTGGCAGAACAGCAGATTCCGCTGATTGAAGACGATGTCTACAGTGAACTGTATTTCAGTGATGAGCCGCCATTACCTGCCAAGGCGTTTGACCGCGCAGGCATGGTGCTGCACTGCTCGTCATTTTCCAAATCACTGGCACCCGGTTACCGCGTGGGCTGGACCCATGCCGGACGTTACCGGCAGGAAGTCGAACGGCTGATGTTCCTCAGCAGCCTGTCACTGCCGCCGGCCCCGCAAATCGCCATTGCCAAATTCATGCAGCGCGACAGTTTTGAGCAGCACCTGAAGCAATTGCGGCACACCCTGCGTTCAAATTATGTCCTGATACGCAACGTGATCGAGCAAAGTTTCCCGGCAGGCACGCAACTGTCCGAGCCGCAGGGTGGCTACGTCATCTGGGTCAGGCTGCCACCGGCACTGGATGCACTGGCTTTGTACCGGGCTGCCATCGACAACGGCATCACCGTCGCGCCAGGCACGATTTTCTCACGCAAAAAAGACCTCACCCACTATATTCGCCTGAACTTCAGCCACTTGTGGACATTGACCATAGAGCAGGCCGTGCGCGATGTCGGCGCACTTGCCTGCGAGATGCTGGCGGCAGACAAGTCAGCCAGAACCAGTTCAGAGTAAGGCATATAGCTGCATTACCCGTTCGCCATCACCACTTGCCGCATACGTTGTGCAAGCTCCCTGGCATAGATGAGTGAGTGCACATTGGTGAAACTCATGACCAGGCCATGCCCGCAGGGATACTCCAGTGTCCAGTCCGAAAGTGCTTTTACTGCCAGGCCAGCTTCGTTGAGGTGCTGCACCAGGTATTGGTCGTCAGCATCCTTATTAAGACGTACCACCAGGTGCATGCCGCCTGCCTGCAATTCTATGCGTACTTCCTGACCAAAAACTTCCGTGAGTGCCTGGGTGAGCAGTTCCCGCCGCTGCTTGTAGAGTGAACGCATTTTTTTCAGGTGCCTGGAAAAATGACCCTGGTTGAAAAATGCGGCGACCGTGGCCTGTGTTAACCACGGGCAGCCATTCTGGAAAATCTGGCAGATGTGTTCGAGATGGTTGACCTGTGCTGCGGGAATCACCACATAGGCGAGCCGGAGCGCTGGTGACAGCACTTTGCTCAGGGTGCCGCAGTAAATGACGCGATCCTGGGCATCCAGGCTTTTGAGGGCGGGCAGCGGGCGCGAGGTGTAGCGATATTCACCGTCGTAATCATCTTCGATGATCCAGGCCTGCTGGCTGGCAGCCCATTCCAGTAATGCCAACCGTCGTTCCAGCGATAAAGTCACGCCCAAGGGGCTTTGGTGCGATGGCGTCACCACGGCCATACGTGCCTGTGGTGCTTTTGCAATGCCGCTACTCACTACCATCCCCGCCTGATCCACCGGCACAGCCACAATGTTGCCACCGGCGGCGCGCATCAGTGCCGAGGCGGCAGGGTAGCCCGGATCCTCCATCCAGACCTGATCGCCGGGTGACAGGAAGGCACGGCATATCAGGTCCAGCGAGCCTCTATAGCCATCGGTGATGATGACCTGGGCAGGCGTGCAATAAATGCCACGGGAGACATTCAGGTAGGCGGCCAATGCCGTGCGCAGGGGCATCAAGCCAAGCGGGGAGGGGTAGGCCATATCCGCCGCCGTGGCCGACTTCAGAATCTGGCAGCCGAGTTTGGACCAGAGTTTGCGTGGAAATGCATCCAGCGCGGGCAAGCCCAGGCTGAGCGGTGGCGGGCGGGTGCCCTGGCTGTGAAATGGCAGGGAAGGTGCGTGGGGTAATGCCCCGGTAAGAACATGTTGTATGGGATGTGCGCTTAAAAACGGGGCGATGACAGTACCGGCCTGGCCACGTGACAGGAAGTAACCTTCACCCAGCAGCATTGCATAGGCGGTTTCCACCGTGCCCCGGGCGAGGTTCAGTTCGGCAGCCAGGCTGCGCAACGAAGGTACACGATCACCGGGTTTGAGCAGGCCTTCGGCAATGGCTTCACGGAAGCGCTGGTATATCTGCAGGTAGATTGGCTGCGAGTGGTTTGCGTCGAAATGAATATTCATGTTGCCCTCATCATGGCCCAGTTGTTTTGTGAAAACATGGCTCTGCTCATTATGTCACCAACTGGTTAAAGTGCGTACCTGACAATCAATCACCGGGAGGTAAACATGACAACACACGCTGCCCGTACGCAGCTCGCTCTCAAACACGCCGAGAGCGAGGCCGAGATTCTGGCCTGCTTCAATGTCATGCGCGAGTTGCGCCCCAATCTTGCCAGCGCGGAAAGCTTCCTGGCGCAAGTGCAGCGTATGCAAACACGCGGATATCGCCTGCTGGCCGCACTGGAAGATGACGTTCCCATCGCGCTGGCCGGGTATCGCGACAAGGAAATGCTGATTCATGGCCATTTTATTTACGTGGATGATTTGGTTACCACTGCCAACCATCGCGGCCAGAAACTGGGCGAGCGCTTGTTGCAGTTTATTTTTGAGTTGGCAAAAACACAGCATTACAGCCGGGTGATTCTGGATACCGGACTGGGCAATGCGCTGGCACAGCGTTTTTATTACCGTATGGGCATGCTGGCCACCGGTATGCATTTTGTCTATGAAGCAGGAATTAAGCTGGAATTAGGGAGTTAACATGAAAAATATCCTGTTTATCCGCTGCAGCCCAAAAACAAGCGGCTCTTATAGCGGCACATTTGCCGAGTCGTTTGTGACCCAATTACAGGAGGTTTTGTCACCGGCCAATGTGGTGCTGAGGGATCTTGGTCGTGCGCCGCTGCCGCATGTCACGCATGCGCATACACTGGCATCAGAGAAACAGGAAGGTGCGCGCAACGAGGCCGAGCAGGAAGCCCTGCGCCTGTCAGACACCCTGATTGAGGAGCTGGAGGCTAGCGATGTGCTGGTGATCGCCACGCCCATGCATAACTTTACGCTGCCTTCCGTGCTCAAGGCCTGGGTAGATCATGTGGTACGTGCGCACCGTACCATCAGGTTGACGCCGCAAGGCAAGGTTGGCCTGATTGGTGACAAGCACACTTATATCATCGTGTCGTCTGGCGGCCATCATTCTGCGCAACCGGCCTGGCAACCGGATTTCCTGACGCCCTATCTGACCGAAATCCTGCGCACGGTTGGCATTACCCGTATTGAATTCATTTACCTGGAAGCCATGAACCATGGCCCGGCAGCGGCTGAACAGGCGGTGAGCGCTGCGCAGCTGCGCACACAGGCCATCCTGGCAACACTTACATCTACAACCATTTAATTATTCAGTTATTTTTTGAATCTGAAAGGAAACATCATGACACTACGCCTGGCATTCTGGGAGCTTTCTCCTGCGCTGATGAAAAACTACACCACACTGAATCAGCAACTGGAACAAAGTACTTTGGGCAAAGCACTGGTGGAATTAATTTACCTGCGCGTTTCACAGATCAATGGCTGTGCCTATTGCCTCGGGCTGCATGCCAAGGCCCTGCGCGCGGCTGGTGAACCTGATGCACGGATTGACCAGGTCGGCGGCTGGCAGGTCAGTGACCAGTACACGGAAAAAGAACGCGCCGCGCTGGCCTGGGCCGATGCGGTCACACATATCACGACTTCAGGCACGTCAGACGAAGTGTTTGCGGCACTCAAACCGCATTTCACCGATACTGAAATCTCCGACCTGACTTTTACCATTATCACCATGAACGCCTTGAACCGCCTGGCGGTCAGCCTGCGTAAGTAATAGCTGGCGCCGGATATGCACTGCAGGCATGGCTGCATATCCGCCGGGCTTTTATTGTCTGCGGATTCCTACAGAAAATTCAGCGGCAACTGTCTACATTGATGCGTCGCACGCCCGCATGATAGAGCTTCCCTCGAGTTTATTCATGAGATAACGCTCAGCATTGCTTCGTGTTTGGCAATCGCTGGCGTGATTGCCGGAGCGTGTTATGCCAGTTGTTTTATTGATTGTGCGGTTTGGATTGCGGCATGTAGCCGTCAATGTGTGAGCGTGCCCGGCATGACGCAACCGACAGTTTCCAGCCAGACATCCAGTAGTGCCATTTCGCTTATCGCCATTGCCGCAGGCGTGGTGGGGTTTGCATTGCTGGTTCTTTCCATTGGCGCAATTGTGGCCATGGTTTCCTTGGGCGAGGCACCGGAACAACCGCCTCAGCGTACACCGCCAGCTACCCATGACAATGCCATAGAAAAACAACCTGCGCATACGGCCGTGCCGCCAGGCCGGAATACCCTGCGCGATTAAAAAGTCACCGGCAACAAACTATCCTTCTTTGCTGAACAGCACGCCTCCGCAAGATTCCGGTTGTGCAGAATCAATCACGCGCCGGCGATGAGATACAATGCATGTCATCCTGGTTGAACAAGTGCATCCATTGAAAAATACGGAGTAAACAAATGATGGATTTTAAAGTGTTGTCTGCATTCTATCTGATCCCGCTGTGCATCTCTGCCATTGGCGGGCTGCTGGAGTTCCGTAACTGCAAATTCGCGACCACCAGGCACGCCATTAGTAAGGCGTTTTTTCTGGCGTTCCGTAGCATGGTCCCGGTACTCAACATCTTCTCTGCCATTCTTTACCTTATCACTTGCGGTACCTATACCTGGAAAAAATCAGGCGCCTGGAAGAAATCCGGGCAATAGAAATCGTGCCTGTTTTCTATCGGGTGAATCCACCTGAATAGCGATGTTTTCCATACTTTTCCCGCATTACCGGCAGGCGATGGCCTGACAGGTATCCTGCTGAACCAGCAAGGTAAATTTTTTTAATACTGCTGGTCATTTTGACCCGTTTGGTCGATGATTTGGTTCAAGTATCAGGGCTACGGTGCCGATATCACATCATGATCAGCAGTATCGTTGTGTGACCCGGCATTACTTTGCCATACACTGGTATTGACGCTGCTTGTTCGAGGTTGCATGCCTTATTCCGGGAGAGTCCAATGAAAAAATTTCTGTGCCTGCTGAGCCTGGCCTGGCTTACTTGCCTGGCTGCACCTGCAGCGGCGGCAGGGGATCATGTTGCGCTGGTCAAAAGTGTTTCCGGTAGCGTTAAAGTGATGCGCGCAGGAAAAACGCTGGACGTGGCGAGTGATACCACATTACAGATTGATGACCAGGTGATTGCCGCACCTAAGGCCACCGCGGCGATTGTTTTCAGGGATGGCACCTTGCTGACCCTGGGGAGTGGTGCGGATATCCTGATCCGGGATTATGTATTTGAGCCTAAAGCTGACAAATACGCATTTTCGCTGTATATGGCCAAAGGTTCAGCCATTTATGAGTCCGGCAAGATTGGCAAACTGGCGCCAGAATCGGTCAAGGTGGAAACGCCGACTGCCACGGTAGGCGTGCGTGGAACCCGTTTCCTGATTGAAGCGAATTGAGGCTGCCATGTCATCTTTTCTCGTATTGAAACATCCCAAGCATTTATTTTCCGTCGTCCTGTTAGGGCTGCTGGCCATGCTTTCCGGTTGTGCCGGGACAGGTAGCCGCATTACCTTGCTGCCTGAAGTCCTGCAGGTGGTGCGCGCCCGCCTGCCGACGGAAGTCACCGTGTTCGGTTATGACGATGCTGCTGGCAAGCCGGATTACAATCTCGCACTGTCAGCACGGCGTGCCAATGCCGTGGCGGAACTACTCCGGAAAATGGCGCCGGACTTGCCGGTGAATGTGCAGTACTTCGGAGACAAGGCGCCACTGATCCCTACGCCCCCCGGCGTGCCGGAACCACGCAACCGGCGTGCGGAGATTTTTGTTCTGTAGACCGGTATCATGCAGCGCCTGCATCCTGTGTCCGCGAAACTGTCCCGTCGTCAGGCATGGGTGTTCCTGGCGGCCAGCCTGGTACTGGCAGTGCTGGTTGGTGTGGGTGGCCTGGTCCAGTTGGCACCGGTGGCGCAACTGGATCGGGTGATCTTCGATACATTGCAGGCACAGACTGCACCCGGGCAAGCGGCGCGTGATACCGTGGTGGTCGATATTGATGAAGTATCCCTGGCTGCCGTGGGCCAGTGGCCATGGCCACGTTACCGTATCGCCGCGCTGGTTGAGCGGATTGCCGCCGGGCAACCCGCAGCCATCGCGCTGGATATCCTGCTGCCGGAGGCAGACCGCACTTCACTGAGCGAAATCCGGCGGACGTTCAAGCGCGATTTTGACGTCGATATCTCTTTCGGTGGTGCGCCCCCCCGGCCTGCTGGATAACGACGGTTACCTTGGCCAGCAAATGATGCGTGCCGATGTGATCGGTGCGCGTTATTTCTACTTTGACCACGCCACGCGGGATGACAGGCCGTTGCGTCCCGGGCTGGGGTTTGACGGGCGTATTGATTTGCTGGCACCTGACCAGGCCACTGGCGTGCTGGATAACGTCGAGGCCATAGCCCGCCAGACGCGTGTGAACGGGTTCATCAATATGCGAGTGGATGATGACGGCGTGTTACGGCGCATGCCATTGCTGGTGACCTATCACGGCGTGATGCATGCCAGCCTTTCCTTGGCGGCCGCAATGCGTGTGCTGGGAGCATCGTCCGCCCGCGTAACCTCTGGCCGTGATGGTCTTTCCCTCCGGATTGGCCAGCGCGAAGTGCCGGTGGATGCATCCGGCTATGCGCTGCTGCGTTTCAATGGTCCGTCAATTCATTACGGTAGCATTCCGGCCGTCGAAGTGCTGGCCGGCCGCGTGCAGGCAGCATCATTACGCGGCAAGGTCGTTTTTATCGGCTCCTCGGCCGCCGGGCTGAATGATTTGCATGTGACTGCGGTAGACCACAATTTTTCCGGCCTCAAGCTGCAGTCGGTACTGGCACAGAACATCCTGGATGGCCGTATGCTGCGGGTGCCGGTGTGGGGCGGGATGGTGGCGCTTGTCACGGGGGGATTGCTTGCCTGCCTGTTGGGATGGCTGTTCGTCAGCGGGCGTAGCCTGGCACTGCTGGCTGCAGTCAGCCTGTCCGTTGCCGCCCTGCTGCTGGCACTGGCGACAGCGGCCTTCCTGCATGCCGGTATGGTTATTCCGGTGGCCGTGCCATTGCTGGTGCTGGGCCTGTTGCAGGTGCTCTGTATCGTGACGCGCCAGGTCTTTTACCGTCGGCACGCACAACGGTGGCGGCAGCAACTGGAAAATGCGCGTCAGGTGACCATTGAGTCGATGTCTGCCGTAGCTGAAACACGCGATCCCGAAACAGGTGCGCATATCAAGCGCACCCAGAATTATGTGCGTGCCATTGCACGGCAGTTGCAGCGTACGGGGCGTTATCTCGATATCCTGACCGAGGAATATATTCAGCTGTTGTTCCTCTCCGCTCCCTTGCATGATATCGGCAAGGTTGGCGTGCCGGATCATATCCTGCTGAAACCCGGCCCGCTGACGGATGAAGAGTGGGTCACTATGCGCAAGCATGCCGAGTTTGGCCGGCGCATTATCCTGAGTGCCGCCGACCGGATTGAAGGGGATAATTTCCTCATCATTGCCGGCGAGATTGCTGCCACGCACCATGAAAAATGGGATGGCAGCGGCTATCCGCTTGGCTTGCAGGGGACTGCCATCCCGCTTTCCGGCCGCATCATGGCGGTGACCGATATTTACGATGCCTTGATTAACCGGCGTTGCTACAAGGAACCCTTCCCGCACGCACAGTCCATGGCCATGATGCGTGAACTGCGTGGTAAAACCTTCGATCCGGAGGTACTGGATGCTTTCTGCGCGATTGAAAGCGAGATTCAGGACATTGCTGACCGTTTCCGTGACGAGGATGTCGCGGCCTCATAAAACCGGCCAGCCCCGGTACGGCTACCAATGCTGCCGCTTATTGGCAGGCACTGCCAGCATGGCCAGTTAATGGATGTCCACCACGGCGGTGACCAGCCGCATCACAATCGGCCTGACCATCAGGACGCACACAAAGGCGACCGGCATGGCCAGTGCATAGGCATGTCCCACGCGCAGCAAATAGCCGTGCTCAATGCCACTATTGGCGGCCACAATCACCATGGACATTAAAAACGCCATGATACCGGCCATAAAGAAGGCGAATACATAAGGGGTAAACCGTTTGGGGATTTTCCGCCGCTGATTGTTTGATTGACTCATTCATACACTCCAGATTTCGAAGCGACACTTTATCCGGGTTCTTTTGCCACCGGTAGAGGATTGATTATTGAAGCAGCTTATAGATAAACTATCGAATCTCCACGTTCATTCGATAGTGATATGGATACATTAAGAAGCATAGAAAGTTTTGTCAAAGCGGTACAGGCTGGCAGTATTGCCGCCGGCGCCCGGTTGCAGGGAATCACGGCTGCGGCGGCCAGCCAGAATATCCAGCGCCTGGAAAAATCCCTGGGTACCCGCCTGCTGGTACGCACTACGCGCAAACTGGCGATGACCGAAAGTGGCGAGCTGTATTACGCGGAAGTACAACACCTGGTGGAGGAGCTGGCGCGGGCACAATCTGCGGTGACCGAGTTCCACGGGCAACCGCAAGGACGGTTAAGGATTGGTGCTTCGGTAGCTTTCGGGCGGCATGTGCTGATGCCTTTAATCCCGGCGTTTACCCGCAGTTTTCCCAAGGTTTCCATTGAAATTGTGCTGTCCGACAGCAACCTGGATCATGTCACCGAAGAGATTGACGTGAGTATCCGCTTCAAGGAGCAGCTGGAACCTGGCCTGGTTGCCAGGAAAATTGCCACGGTGCCTGTGCTGTATTGCGCCTCGCCTGACTATTTGCAGCGCAAGGGTGTGCCGCAGGTACCTGAAGAGCTGTCAGCACACACTTGCCTGATGTATCGCGTGCCGGTGGATGGCCGCCTGTTTGGCTGGGCATTTGAGCGTAATGGTATCCGCTATGCGCCGGTGATCAAGCCTGGCATCGTTTGTAATGACATCGACTCGCTACGCTGCCTGGCCGTGGAGGGCGCGGGTATCACGCGCCTGGCTGCATTTGTTGCACGGGATGACCTTGAAACAGGCGCGCTGGTGGCCTTGTTCCAGGCGGGTCCGGTGAGTGATACGCAAGCAGGTCATTCCGTGCAGTCTGAGAGTGTGCCACTGGAGTTTTATGCCTGCTTTCGTGACAAGCATGCCGTGACCAATAAGGTCAGGGCGTTGATGGATTACCTGGTCAGTGCCATCCCGCAAACCTGGTAAATCCTCGTGGCTTTCCTGCAAGTTGTGCCAATTTTTACTAACTGGACGCACACTTATGGCGGATGATGGCATCACATGCAAATAAGGAGAGAGAAATGGGAAGTTTCAGTATCTGGCACTGGATGATTGTGCTGGCTGTGGTGACCATGATTTTTGGTACCAAGCGCCTGCGCAACCTGGGTGGTGACGTGGGCGGGGCGGTCAAAAGTTTTAAAGAAGCGATGAATGAACAACCTGCTGCCATAGAAGACCAGTCCAAAAATGTTTGAAGTCGGTTTTTCCGAGATCATCGTGATCGCTGTGGTCGCACTGATTGTCATCGGTCCTGACAAGCTGCCCAAGCTGGCCAGGACCTATGGCCTGCTCTATGGCCGGGTACAGCGTTATGTCTCCGGCATCAAGCAGGACATGGAACGTGAAGTGGCGCTGGACCAGATGAAAAAAGCCACGGCAGAGGCCCAGAAAAAACTGTTGGCCTTTCAGTCGCAAATGATCAGCATGGAGGCGGCTGAAGCGGAAGTCATTGCCGAAATGCCACTGCCTGAAGTGGTTGAAGCAGTACCTGTTGCAGAAGCCGTGAAGTGAGTCCCGCCATGGAACAAAAATCCCTCACCGAGACCATGAGCCACTTTTATGCGCTGAGGACTACCTGCATACGTATCGTGATCGGCTTGCTGCTCGCATTGGCGGTGACCTTGCCGTTTGCCAATCAGTTGCACCAGTTTTTTGTCGCCCCGTTGTTGAGCCAGTTGCCGGCCGGCGGCCAGATGATTGCAACGTCGGTCACCTCGCCATTCCTGATTCCCCTGAAAATCGCGCTGTATGTGGCGATTGCCCTGAGTTTGCCCAACACCTTGTACCAGGTGTGGAAGTTTGTACAACCGGGTTTGTACCCCAAAGAGAAGCTGGTCAGTGTCATCGGCGTACTGTCCAGCATCGTGCTGTTCCTGCTGGGGGCAGGCTTTGCCTTTTATGTAGTGATCCCGGTCGTCTTCAAATTTATTATCGGCAGTGCGCCTGCCGGGGTGGCGGTGATGACCGAAATCGGCAATTACCTGGATTTCCTGGTGTCTATCATGCTGGCGTTCGGGGTATCGTTTCAAACCCCGGTCATCGTGGTCGCCATTGCCTATATGGGCATGGTGGATATCAGTACACTGAAAGCGGTCAGGAGTTATGTGATTGTCGGCGCGTTTGTGATTGGCGCGATTTTCACGCCACCCGATATCATTTCGCAATGTATGCTGGCAATCCCGTTATGGCTGTTGTATGAACTGGGCGTGCTGGTGGCGAGTGCGCTGGTTTACAAGCGTGACCGGGAAGGTGCGCAGCTACTGCCCAATCCCTGAATCACCGGTAGATATAAAAAAAGCCATAAGGTCACTTATGGCTTTTTGCTCTTTGCAGTGTATCAATCGGACACTCGCCGAATAGCTCCCGGTAATAGCGGGAAAACAGGCTCATGTGCCAGAACCCCCATTTGGTGGCGACATGGGCGATGCTGGAGAAATCCTTGGGTGCATTCAGCAGCTCCTGCCGGATACGCTGCAGGCGTACATTACGCATATAGGAGACTGGCGTGATGCCAAGTACCCTGATAAAGGCGTGATTCAGTGTCCTGCGGCTGACCCTGAGGGAAAGACAGAGTTCTTCGATTGATAGCGGAAACGCCGGATTGGTTAAGGTAGAGCTCCGGACGCGGTTGACAATATAGCGCGGGATTCTGTGATCAAAATGCGGATGGGTGTTTTCACTGGCGTGGAACAGGGCGTGCAGGCAGGCGGACATGAGATCCTCTTCAAAGCTTTGCCATTTTTCCTGCAGATTGATGTCCTGGGCATCACTGGTGTCGAACTCCATGCCATACATCAAGGTGGTCAGTAACAGCCTGGCCACATTGGGATGCAGCAGTTCCACCGGTTTGATTGTACTCATCACCTTGCGGAAATCTATCCAGTCAATTTTCTCGGCGTATTCTTCGAGCCGCCTGGCCGGAATGACGGCCACGGTGATTTCCGAAATCATCGAGGTCTTGAAGTACAGCTCGGCATTTTTATCGAGTGTGATCAGCGAGTGTGTCCTCACCGGCAGCAAGCCCCAGCTTGCCTCGCCTTCAATAATGGTCGGCAGGCCAATCACGTAACAATCCTGCGGCGCGCTGGCAATCTGGTCGACGGCACGGTTCATGGTCTCCGTGAAAATCTGGATACCGTTATGACTGATGCTGTTGACTGAACCAGAGAACGAGCCCTTGGCCAGTTGTGTATAGTCCTGGGACCAGAACGGCACCGCCTCGGCCTGCTCAAGCACGTCGGTGGTGTTGCGTCTCACCAGATGAAAGCTCGCATCGACCAGCGGGTCAATGTCGAGAAAAGTTTCTTTAAACCCCATGTTATCGCTCCTGATATCAACCCTCCAACGTACGGGGTTGTATCTGTCAAAAAAGTCCATTTATATCAATAAATATTGACTAATCTGCTGTTTTTGTTGTTCTTTTTTGTATTTCCGTGCTGCGTCGACCTTAATCGGCCTGTTTTCCTCTGGAAATACTCTTGGAAAGTCTACTGTAGAGATGAAGTTGCCGCTTGAATAGCAATAAATGGCATAACCCGCACGGTTTTTTATCAAAAAAGAGAGGTTTGCCGTTTCTTGTCACACCCCCTTCATGAACACCGTTATCGTCACATCGCTTCATGCATGTTTACCAGCTTGCCGCAGGCAACAGGTGGGGATATCACAATAGCATGGATGCTGAAATGAAGTGTGCATGACGGCACTGCAGGGGCATTTCAGGCATCCGGCAAACGGGTTGGCGCTGGTTTAACACCGCTTCCCTTGCTCCTTCCGCTCCTTTCAAGCCTGCCTGGTAAGCACTAATTAAAACAGCAATCACTATTTGAGAGGGTTTGTATGCGAAGGAAAAAGACAGCGTGCCTGCTGGCCGCCGTGCTATCGGGATTAAGCGCCTGCGGGCAGGCGGAAGAGGGCAGCATGACTGCGACCGGCGAGGGGGATGCCTTCAGTGCATCGCCACATCATCTTTCAGGCAATGCGGGCTTGTACAGCGATTACCTGTTCCGGGGCATTTCATATGGTCGCGGCCATGTCACTGCCCAGGCTGCCATTGACTACAGCCATGATAATGGCTTCTTCCTGGGTCTGGGTTATACCAATGTGAATAAAGACGCCATTTATGGCAATACCTACGAGATTGACCTGTATGGTGGATGGAAGAAAGCCTTTGCCAATGAGCTCACACTGACCACCGGCCTGATTACCTATTATTACCCGCAAAATAATCACTATGTCCACCAGCATCCGCACGTGACTGAACTCAATGCGGCGGTGGATTACAAGCAGTTCAACCTCAAGTACTCACATTCGCTGACAGACTGGTTCGGCGTCAATACGGTCTCCATGGGACACGGCATGATAGGCCATCACGAAATGGGGACCGGTGACTCCAAGGGCAGCCATTATATTGAAGCCAGTTACACCACGCAGTGGCCGGATACCGGCATCAACTGGGTGTTTCATGTGGGGCATCAATCGGTGCATAACTACCACATTGCGGATTACACCGACTATTCGGTCGGCATCAATAAAGATTTTGCGATTGGCAGCCTGAAGGGCTGGAATGCCGGTTTAAGTTATTTCGTACTGGATGCGGATGACGACTGGTATGTCGCCGGCGATGGTTACAAAACCGCCAGGAACAAATTGTTTGGATATTTGCGCCTGAGCATGTAAGGCAGGCGGGCAATCGTGATGGCGGATCAGTGGGGTGACGGGTTCAAGCAGCCTGTATCCATATTCCGGCACTGCCGCCACCTGCGGATTGATCGCCCCTTCCATCGCTTGCATCCATCACATGAAGGAGGGGGCTTTTCCCCCAATAGCAAAAAATGGCATCACTTGGCCTTCATCAATAGTTCACAAAAGGGATATGCCGATTTTTGCTAAAGCGCATGAATGAAGCTGGCTATATTGGAGCTTCATTCAAACAACACCGGGCCTGAAGGCCGAAGGAGGAAATATGAGTATGAACATGGGGGCAGCAGTGAATAGCCGTGCGTCCCAACCTTACGCAGCCGAGACCTGTGTCCCTGATGCGTATCATTTTTCAAAATCGCAATCGACAGGCACACGCTTCGTCATGATGGTGACTGCGCTGGTTTCTGGTGTATTCGCCGGCAAACTTATGCATGGCAGCATGCCTATGGAAACAGCACTCACATCTCTATTTGTGTTACTGGCATTTGTGGGTGGTTTGCTGTCTACCTGGTCGCCATGTGGCTATTCCAGCCTGAGCCTGCTCAGACCGGCAGGCCGCTACTCGTTCGGTTCAGTGATGCGCTGGGCGCCAACCTTCTTCACCCATGCGGTGGGTTATGCCATTGGTGCCGTGATTCTGGGCAGCATGCTGGGCTTTACCGGCTGGTTGCTGTTCTCGGAAGCGCCTGCACAGTATGCCATCGCTGGCCTGGCTATTCTGGCTCTTGCTTACGGTGCACACCAGTTCGGTTTCCTGCGCATGCCTTATCCGCAACGCCGCGCCCAGGTGCCACATGATGCGCGCTTCCGCTTCAGATCTTCCGTCATCGGTTTGCTGTATGGCTTTTCACTGGGCATGAACTACCTGACCTATGTGCAAACACCCATGCTGTACATCGTGACTGGCGTGGCCTTGTTCAGCGGTGGCGTAAAAGCAGCCATTGCCGCCATTGCCATTTTCAATATCGGCCGCTGCCTGCCTGTAGCGGTTAACTTCTTACCTGTTAAGGATCAGTCAGTCCAAGCCTGGCTGGCCCGTTGGCAGGAAAGCGCAGTAGAAATCGATGGTTTCCTGTTACTGGCGATCGGTTCCGCAGCCTTAATGCTGCTGGTGCTGTAAACCTGACATGAAATCAGAAGATGTCATCCATTTAAAAATATCAGGAGGATTTATGACAACACTCGATCATCCATCGGTGATTCGTCAAGCGAAGCAAACTAAAGGCTACGCTGGAGGGTTAGTACTAGCAGCACTCATGTTATCCAGCAGCATGGCGATGGCAGATGCAACGCCTAACCAGCTCGGTTCGGAAATTACTGCCAAGTTGCAGGACGAGACTTCTATCGCCATTGCACCAGCCAGCGATTCCAAGCGCGTCTATGTGCTGGACCCAGGTAATTTCCATATGACGTCTACCGTGTATACGATAGATGGCAAATCCAGCAAATTACTGGGCATGACCGATGCCGGTAAATTGCCAAACGTCATGGTGGCTTCAGATGGCAAGTTTCTGGCCATTGCCAACACCATGTACTCCCGCGTGGCCCGTGGCAAGCGTGATGACTATCTGGAGTTGATAGACACCCAAACGCATCAGCCTATCGCCGATATCGACATTCCTGAAGGTCGTTTCCTGACCGGTGTATTTGAGCGTACGGCTGGCTTGAGTGTTGATGACAAGCACCTGCTGTTCCAGCAATTCTCACCCTCACCAGGTGTAGGTCTGGTTGATCTGCAACAAAAGGCTTTCGTGAAGATCATGAACGTGCCTGATTGCTACCATATTTTCCCAACGGCCAATCAGAACTTCTTCATGCACTGTAGAGACGGTTCTTTGATGCAGTTTACCTATGATGCCAAGGGCAATACCAAGCAGAAGCCAACCAAGGTTTTCCATACTGAAAAAGAGTATTTACTGAATAACCCATACTACTCCAATTCAAATAACCACCTGGCCTGGCCGACGTATGAAGGCAAGATTTTCCAGGCCAAATTATCTGAATCCGGTGCCGAGTTCCTCAAGCCGATTGAAGTGTTTACGGATAAGGAAAAGGCTGATAAATGGCGCCCGGGTGGCTGGCAAACCATTGCTTTCCACAAAGCCCGTAACGAGCTGTACCTGCTGGCCGACCAGCGTGAAAAATGGACACACAAACTGCCTAGCCGTTATGTGTTCGTGGTTGACGCGACTTCCGGCAAGCGCCTGCGTCGTATCGAGCTGAAGCATGAAATCAACTCCATCGCCGTGAGCCAGGACGAAAAACCGTACTTGTACGCCGTGTCCGAGGAAGCGAAAACACTGCTCACTTTTGATGCAGTGAGCGGCAAGGCCTTGTCAAGTATTGATGAACTGGGCCGTGCACCTTCCATGATTTTCATTGCGGATAAGTGAGAACGTTATGGACTCGATGGTGAATGATCCTACGGTTGCGATATTTGCGTCATTGTTTGTGGCGCTGATTCTCGCCGCGGCAGCAATTCCCAAGCTTCGCAGCCAGGACGAGTTCCTGGGCGTGGTGGCGAACTACAAGCTGTTGCCTAATTTCCTGGTAGCCCCCTTTGCGAAGTTATTGCCCTGGGTGGAACTGGGATGTGCAATCGCCTTGCTGGTACCTGCGCTACGTACAGGCGCAGCCAGCGTCGCCGCTGGCCTGTTCATCCTGTTTGCGATCGCCATTGCCATCAACGTCGGCAGGGGACGCACCCACATTGATTGTGGCTGCGTACGTCGCCCGACCAGCATGAGCCGCATCGGCATGTTCCATGTCCTGCGTGCGCTTGCCCTGTCGGGAGTCAGCCTCTATGCCGTAGCTGTCCCGTTAGATATCAGTGGGATTTCCGTAGAGGCGGCCCTGATCGGCCTGGCTTCTGCGGCCATGCTGTCTCTGCTCTATCTGGGCGCTGACATGATTGTTGGCTTTCCCACCGCAAAAAACAATTTAGATATTTATAAAGGAAATACAAATGAGTAACGGAATCTTGATTGCATCAAATGTGCTGTTATGGGGGTCTTTCCTGGCATTGGCTGCGCTGATGCTGGGGGTGATCCGTCAAATCGGTCTGCTACATGAGCGTTCGGCGCCACTGGGCGCGATGATGATCGATCATGGCCCGGACGTTGGCGAGCGTTCCCCGATCTTCAATGCCAATACCTTTGACGGCCAGCCTGTACTGGTGGGTCGCTCCATCACTCCAGGCCGTCCAAGCCTGCTGATGTTCACAGGCCCTTCCTGCCCGATCTGCCAGAAACTGTTGCCTATCATCCGCGACGTGGCCGGCATCGAGGAGACCGATGTCGTGCTGATCAGTGACGGTACACAAGCCGAGCACCGCGAGTTCCTGCAGAACCACCCGCTGAATGGGGAGTTGTATGTGGTGTCTGCTGAAATCGGTATGCGCTACCAGGTATCAAAAGTACCTTACGGCGTATTGCTGGACCAGGATGGCAAGATTCTGGCCAAAGGCCTGTGCAACACCCGTGAGCATGTGGAAAGCCTGTTTGAAACTATTCGCCATGGCCATTCTACTTTGCAGAATTATCTGAAAGATGATTCTACTGCGACCAAATTCAAACAAGTCACCGCGAACAAAGTGCATTAATTGCCTGGTCGCGAATAATACGGAGAGTACGAAATGAAAAAAAATACAGGGTTTGACTCAAAAATTGAGAAGCTGGCACGGACCACCGCCAGCAAAACCGGCAGACGTAGTTTTATCGGCCGCCTGGGTGGTTTCCTGGCAGGTTCAGCCTTGCTGCCACTGTTGCCGGTAGACCGCCGCTCACGCCTGGGGGGTGAAGTACAGGCTGCGACCACGGGTAACCTGACCAGAAGCGGCTTCAAGCCACAGGACAAGGATCCCAAGGCTTGTGACTACTGGCGCCATTGTACGATCGACGGTAACTTGTGTGACTGCTGTGGTGGTACGCTGACTTCCTGCCCACCAGGCAGCAGCCTGTCCCCAAGCTCCTGGGTAGCAAGTTGCTTCAACCCGGGTGACCAGCAGACTTACCTGATTGCTTACCGTGATTGCTGTGGCAAACAGACTTGCGGCCGTTGTAACTGCGTCAATACACAAGGTGAGTTGCCGGTTTACCGTCCGGAGTTCAACAACGACATCGTCTGGTGTTTCGGTGCTGACAATGATGCCATGACTTATCACTGCACCATTTCACCAATCGTTGGTAAAGCCAGCTAATCCTGGACAAGCAACTCAGGTTTTAATGTAGAAGATAATCAGTATGTGGTTTAGAAGCTTTATTCTAATGGCAAGCACACTGATGGTGATGGGATCTGCCTGGTCCGCTGAGCTTCCTGCCAGGGAAAAATTCAAGCGGCCGGACAGTATCCCGGCACCCACGTCCAATCCCCTGACCCCTGAAAAGATCACGCTGGGAAAAACCCTGTTTTTCGATGCGCGCCTTTCACGGACAGGGGAAATGGCTTGTGCAACGTGCCATGCACCAGACAAACGCTGGAGTGACGGGCGCATCCTGCCCCTGCAAGCCGACGGTGTCAAAAATGCCCGCCGTACTCCCACGGTGCTCAATAGCGCCTGGTTAAGTACGCTGATGTGGGATGGCCGCGCCGGCACACTGGAAGTGCAGGCCGTTTTGCCCATTACCACGGTACACGAAATGAATTTTGACCTTGCCAGCCTGGCGAACCGTTTAAACCAGATCCAGGGCTACCGCCCGCTGTTTGCGCAGGCGTTTGGCAATGACACGATTAATCCGGAACGGATTACACAAGCACTGGCGAGTTTCCAGCGCACACTGGTCTCCAATCAGGCGCCGTTTGATCAATGGATCAACGGCGATGAACAGGCCATCAGCGAAGAGGCCAAGCGCGGGTTCGCCGTGTTCAATGATAAAAATAAAGCCAATTGTGCCGCCTGCCATAGCTCATGGCGTTTTACCGATGATGGCTTTCATGATATTGGCCTGGCCAGTGCGGACCTGGGGCGTGGCACCAGGGTACCGGCGGAAGTCACCTTGATGCAGTATGCGTTCAAGACACCTTCGTTGCGTGACTTGCCGATTAGCGGTCCCTATATGCATGACGGCTCCATGCACGACCTGAAAACCGTGATCAGGCATTATAAAAGTGAGGCTATCCAGCGCCCCAGCCTGTCCACCGACATGCATCAGTTTGAGCTTTCTGAGCTGGAAGAGAGTGACCTGATTGCATTTATTAAAAGCCTGGATGGCGGCCCGCTGGGCATTCAGGCGCCCGCCATGCCGCAATAGCCATGATCGAATGAAACGGTGTTTATGAAGAGATATATATTATTAATGATGAGCATGCCACGCAAATTCGCTACCTGGGGGCTCTATACGTTGCTGGGTGCTGGCACCTTATTCCTGGTGAGTTGCGCGACCATGAACAGTCCCGCTGACAGCACGTCCGCACCTACGCATACCATGACGCTGTCCGACCACGAGTTTGCACCGGTGGATTTTGTGCCGCAGGCTGGCGACAGGATCCTGATCAGCAACCACTCGGATATTTCTCACAGTATCTACGTCACTTACCCGGATGGCACTATGGTGAATCTCGGCGTGCAAACACCGGGCAAAACTGTCAGTTGGGTTGTGCCAAAAGAGGCCAAGGGGGAATTTCTGCTGCAATGCTGGATACACCCCATCATCCGGGCCACACTGGACGTGAATGATACCCGGGTGTCGTCCTCCGTTTCGCCCGTTTCCTCTGTTGTTTCATCAGGACTTTCCGGCCAGGAGATACGCAATGGCAGACAAAATATCTGTAGCAGCAGAAATCGAAGAGCCTGAACGGCGCAAAGTCTTTCGCAAGGTGTTCCGCAAACTGGGTGCGGCTACCGTCATTACCGTGTTTGGCAAAGCCATACTGGATTCGCGCCCGGCGCCTGCCGCCAGTGTCCTGCGGCCACCTGGTGCGCTGCCTGAAGCGGAGTTCAATGCCGCCTGCATCCGCTGTGGCTTGTGCGTAGAAGCCTGTCCTTACGATATCCTGCACCTGGCCAGCTGGAGTGACCCGGCACCCACCGGTACGCCTTATTTTGTCGCACGCACCGACCCCTGCCGCATGTGTACCGATATTCCGTGTGCCCGCGCTTGCCCGACCGGCGCGCTCAGTCCTTTACTGACCGATATCAAGAAAGCCGATATGGGCGTGGCTGTGCTGGTGGGGCATGAAACCTGCCTTAACTACAAAGGCCTGACCTGCAGTATTTGCGTGCGCGTGTGCCCGATTATCGGGGAAGCCATCTCGTTGAAACCGGTTAAGAATGAGGTAGGTTTGCTGCAGATTCCTACGGTAGATAGCAGTAAATGCACCGGTTGTGGCACTTGCGAAAAACACTGCGTACTCTCCGAAGCCGCGATCCGCGTGTTGCCCCGCGAACTCGGCCTGGGGGTCGAAGGCGCGCAATCGGTGGGCCGCTGGTAAACGCTATGCGTCGTACTCTTGCCTTCTTCTACCGCAATCGCTGGTTATTCAGCCGCCGCGTGATGCAGTTGTTAATCATTGCCGCTTTTGCGATGGAGTTGCCAGAAGGGGGCTATTTCGCCCAGGGCAATTTATCCTCCAGTACCTGGTTCGGCATAGGGTTGACTGATCCCTATATCTGGCTGCAATCCCTGTTGGCGGGCGCTCCCCTGGGTAAAAGCGCATTGATAGGCATGCTGATTGTGGCTGGCTTGTATGCCCTGTTTGGTGGCCGTATTTATTGCAGCTGGGTGTGCCCGATCAACCTGCTGACGGATTTGTCGTACTGGATACGCCAGAAACTGCATATCAAAAGCAATTTCACGCTGTCGAAAAACCTGCGCGTGGCGATCCTGTTGCTATCCCTGTTACTGTCACTGCTATCCGGCAAGCTGGCGTGGGAAATGGTCAATCCTATCACCCAGTTCCAGCGCGAGCTGATGTGGGGCTCCATGACGGGTGCGATGGTGCTGGCGAGTATTTTCCTGTTCGATATTTTCGTGACACGCCGCGGCTGGTGCAGCCATCTGTGCCCGGTCGGTGCGTTTTATTCCGAACTTGGCCGCTATGGCCGCTTGCGTGTCAAGGCGACGCAATCCGGCGCCTGCAATGGCTGTGCCGAATGTATCAAAGTCTGCCCGGAACCGCATGTGCTGGCGCCGGTAGTGGCCAGGAAGGCGGACCTGGTGACTCATGGGGATTGTACGCGTTGCGGCGCCTGCCTGGATCAGTGTTCCACCGGCGCATTAGCCATGAGCCTGAACCTGAAGCGTGCGGGTTCGTTTAAAGGCATTCCTGTTGTCAGCCAGGATTAGGTGCTTCCTCTCTACCTGGCAAGGCCTGGAGCATGCTTGTTTGACGCCAGTATGTCAGCGTTGTAACTCATGCCGATTCTTGCCATTCGGGCGCCATGGCCAGCTTTAGAATTTGATTACCGCAATTATTTTGGATTTCAGGAACATTATGCATACTCAACCATTTGCTTCATCTGGCCGACCGTCCAAAGCCACAGGCGCGGCACTGCTGTTAGCGGCCTCCCTGGGTTTAAATACACAAACTGTACTGGCCGACGGCTTGGCCCTTGCCGACAAAGGCGGCTGCCTGGCGTGCCACAATGTGGACTCACGTAAAGTCGGTCCTGGTTACAAAGAAGTGGCTGCCAAATACAAAGGCCAGGACGTGCAGGACATGCTGATTAAAAAAATCAAGGAAGGTGGCCGGGGTAGCTGGGGTGTACTGCCTATGCCGCCTAACGCCGGAAAATTAAGCGATGACGAATTTAAAGAAGTCGTACAGTGGATCACCTCCTTGTAAATCTCTAACTTGCAGATGTACAAGTTACGGGGCTGAGGCCCCGTTTTTTTCGTCGCAAATATTCATTGAGTGCGTGTGTGATGCTGGCATACTCTTTTGTGTGCAGGCATTCAAAAGCAAGTATCGGAGTGTTTACCTCCTGGGGGTCAGGTCTAATGTCATTCATTCATAAAGACTTAATTCAATACGATGAATAAAGAGACAAAAATGCAGATGCTCGACCCGCGCTGGCAGCAAGTGCTGGCACGGGATGTCAGCGCGGATGGGCAGTTTTTCTATTCAGTGAAAACCACAGGCGTGTATTGCCGGCCCTCTTGTGGCGTGCGCCAGCCTAATCCCGAAAATGTCGAGTTTCATGCCACTGCTGCGGCAGCGGAGCACGCTGGTTTCCGTCCTTGCAAGCGTTGCAGGCCCGACCAGCTGGATTTGCCGCTGGATATCCAGGGAGCGGTGTTCCAGCAACGGGTATGGCAGGCTTTGCGCGAAATTCCTTACGGTACGACGCTGAGTTACAGCGAACTTGCCAGCCGGATTGGCCAGCCGAAAGCGGTACGCGCCGTTGCCAGTGCCTGTGCTGCCAATACGTTGGCCGTGGTGATTCCCTGTCATCGGGTTGTCCGCAATGATGGTTCGCTTTCCGGTTACCGCTGGGGGCTGGCACGCAAGCAGGCGTTGATTGAAAAAGAGGCCAGGGAGTGAGCCTGGCCTCGCCTGAATAACCGGAAAGTGTTATTGTTTGAGCGGTCGTGTATCAGGCAATAGTGCCGTCATGATACCCAGCAACGGCAGGTAAGCGCAGATGCCATACACCCAGACGATGCCCAGTGAGTCTGCCAGCATGCCCAGGCCGGCGGCGCCTATGCCGCTAATGCCGAACATCAGGCCAAACATCACCCCTGACACCATGCCCACCCGTCCAGGTACCGCTTCTTGCGCATACACCACCAGCGCGGCAAATGCCGATGACATGACCAGGCCAACCACGACTGACAGCGCAGCCGTCCAGAAAAGATTGGCATAGGGCAGCAACAGGGCAAATGGCGCCACGCCCAGAAAAGATGTCCAGATCACGGCCTTGCGGCCTATTTTGTCCCCGACCGGGCCACCGGCGAAGGTGCCGAGTGCGACGGCTGCCAGGAAGGCGAATAAATACAATTGCGATTGTTGTACCGCCAAGCCAAACCGTTCAATCAGGTAAAACGTGAAGTAATTAGTGAAAGCGGCGATATACACAAACTTGGCGAACATCAGGATGGCAATCACGACCAGGGCGCGGATAATCTGGTGCCGGCTCAGGTGTGCAGTCACATGCTGTTTTGCCGCCATGAGATGGGCATGTGCATGGCGTACACGCCAGCGGGTAATTTTCAACAGCACCCAGATGGCCAGTAATGCCGCCAGCATGAACCAGCCAATCGCCACTTGCCCGAACGGAATCACGATCAGCGCGGCCAGCAAGGGGCCGATGGCAGAGCCGGTATTGCCGCCGACCTGGAACGTCGATTGTGCCGTGCCAAAACGCCCGCCCGAAGCCAGCCGTGCCACGCGTGATGCTTCCGGGTGAAAGGTGGATGAGCCCACCCCAATCAGGGAGGAGGCGATCAGCAACATGGTATAGCTGCTGGCAATGGCCAGCATGCCGACGCCCAGCAAGGTGACGCCCATGCCCAATGGCAGCAGGTAAGGCTTGTGGTGTTTGTCGGTATATAAGCCTATCCACGGTTGCAGCAAGGAAGCCGTGACCTGGTAGACCAGTGAAATCCAGCCTATCTGGGCAAAGCTCAGCGCAAAACTGGTTTTCAGCATGGGATAGACAGAGGGTAATACCGCCTGTATCAGGTCGTTGAGCAAGTGCGCAAAGGCGGCTGCGCCGACCACTTTGAAAATGAATCCTTCAGGCTGCACCGGCGGGAGTTGCCTCTGGTGGGTTGCGGGATTTGAAGCAGGGGTTGCGATGTTTTCCATAGTCGTGTCGATATTCAATTAAATCGTGCAGCCAATATAAGGCTTTGAATCAGGTCCGTCTCGCTCTATAGTGACAATATATGTCGTATTTGGGACATTTTCGGCAATGAGCACTGATCCGTCAAAAAAATACCTGGATTTTCATGATGCACTACGGCCCATGGCCGCCATGGATGTCAATTGGCCCACAGGCACCTCGACTGGCTGGCACAGCCATCCGCGCGGGCAATTGCTGTTTGCGATTGAAGGCATGATGATGATCAACGTGGCTGGCGGTGCCTGGGTGATTCCGCCTAACCGGGCATTATGGGTCCAGGCGGGAGAAGCACATGACGTGAAAATGTCTGGCAATGTGCAGATGCGTACGGTGTTTATTGATACATCAAAAGTCGATGCGCTGCCTGCCAAAACCCGTGTGCTGAATGTTTCCCCCTTGCTGCGGGAGCTGATTGTGGCGGCAACTTCAATCCCGTTAAATTATGCGGTTGGCAGCAGGGATGAGCGTGTGATGCAACTGCTGATTGATGAATTGCACGGTGCAGATGTGTTGCCTTTATTCCTGCCCATGCCTGCTGACCCTCGTATTGGCGAAATATGTAACGCCCTGATCAACTACCCGGCAGATACTTCTACCGCAGCACAGTGGGCGGGAAAGCTGGCGGTTTCATCCAAAACCATTCATCGAGTATTTTTCAAGCAAACCGGCATGAGTTTCGCACAGTGGCGCGAGCAGGCCAGGTTATTTATTGCAATACGCAGGCTGGCGGCTGGCGATAAAATTATTGATGTGGCGCTCGATTGCGGCTACGCCAGTCCAAGCGCATTTACCGCCATGTTCAAACGGCATTTTGGCGTACCCCCCTCCGAATACTCGTAATTCCTTAAATAATTAAAGCTGCGCCACAATGGTTTCAGTCAGCCAGTCCATAAAAATACGCACCCGTTTTGACAAGTTGCGCCGGTGGGGAAAGAGGATGGAAACAGGCATGGGTGGCGCGGTGTAGTCGTGCAACACTTCTACCAGGTCACCGCTACGCAGTAACTCGTGTGCGCCGAATCTGGGTGCCTGCATAATGCCGAGCCCGGCTGCGCAGGCGGCACGGTAGGCATCGGTATTGTTGACGCAAATACGGCTGTTCATTTTGCAGGCATGGACTTGATCACCTGCGCGATATTCAAAGGCATCAAAGCGTTTGTGGCTGCTGGTCTGGTAATGGATCAGGTAATGATGCTCCAGGTCAGCAAGGGTTTCAGGCTCACCATATGCCGTAATATAAGACGGGCTGACAAAGTTGGTTTGCTGCATTTCGCCGATTTTGCGCATAAACATACCGGTTTCTTCGGCTTCGCCGGTTCTCACCACACAGTCATAGCCTTCGCTGATCAGGTCTACTTTGCGATCTTCACTGCTGATATCTATGGTCAGGTTGGGATAACGTTGCAGAAAGGCAGGCAGGGCAGGGATAACCAGGTGGCGCGCCATCGGATGCGACATATTGACGCGAATTAACCCTGAAACCTGCCGGTCATCACTGATGAACAAGGTTTCCAGTTCCTCAATTTCGCTGAGTACATTTTTGCTTTTTTCATAAAACAATTGCCCATCCGGTGTCAGCTGTACCTTACGTGTAGTACGGTGAAACAGCTGGGTTTGCAGTTTGCTCTCCAGCTGCTGCACCGCCTGCGAAATGCTGGCTTTGGGCAATCCAAGACTCTCAGCCGCTTTGGTAAAGCTACCAAGTTCGGCCACACGTACAAAGCGTTTCAAACCTTCATTACTATCCATAGTCTTACCGGTAGTGGTATAAATTGTTCATGAATATTGAACAGTATAATCAAATGTTGATTATTTATCTTTGAACTTGTAATCAATAAACTGCGTATACATTTGATCACAACAGGAGATAACACATGCGTGCAAAAATTGGATTAATCACAGGTGCCAGCCGTGGCTTGGGTAAGAATACTGCATTGGCGATGGCAAGGCAGGGTATCGATGTGGTGCTGACCTATCATAGCCAGCAGGCATTGGCCCAGGAGGTTGTTGATGAAATTAAGGCCCTGGGTCGCCAGGCAGTCGCTTTGCAACTGGATGTTGCGCAGGCTAAAACGTTTGCCGCATTTACGGACAATTTGAAGCAGGCATTGCAGGCCAATTGGCAAACGCAGCAATTTGATTTCCTGGTGAATAATGCCGGTACGGGTATCCATGCGCCTTTTGCCGAGACCAGCGAGGAAATGTTTGACAGTATGGTGAATATCCACCTGAAATCCACATTCTTCCTGACCCAGAAACTGCTGCCGCTACTGGCGGATGGCGGACGTATTGTGAATATCTCCAGCGGCCTGGCACGCTTTACCTTGCCAGGCTACAGCGCTTATGCCGCCATGAAAGGGGGGATTGAAGTGTTGACCCGTTATATGGCAAAAGAACTGGGTGCCAGGCAGATTGCCGTGAATACCGTTGCGCCTGGCGCGATTGAAACTGACTTTGGCCAGGGCCTGGTGCGTGATAACAAGGATGTGAATGCGTTTATTGCGTCGCAAACAGCGCTGGGCCGGGTGGGTGTGCCGGACGATATTGGCCCGATGATTACTGCCTTGCTGTCAGAAAACAATCGCTGGGTAAATGCGCAGAGAATTGAAGTGTCTGGCGGCATGAATATTTAAGCCATGAATATTTAGGTCGAGATAGGCGCATTAAAAAACAGGCCGCGAATAGTGCGGCCTGTTTTTGTTTAGCGTGGATAACCTGGCGGTGGAGGAGGGGGCGGGTAATTACCAGGGGTGCTGGTGGCTGGGGCAGCACCCTGTGAATACGTTCTTGCCATGCTGGCCGGCACCGGGATGCGGTGTCCTTCCGCATACATGCATTGATAATAGGCATTATCATATTTCTGCTGGGCATTGCCGCCGCTTTCAGCCGCCGCATTGGCGCCAATGGCACCGCCTGACAGTGCACCCATGCCGGCCCCTATGGCTGCGCCTTCACCGCCACCTGCGGCGGCACCGATCGCTGCGCCGACCACTGTGCCCACTGCTGTAGTTTTTGCCAGGCTGGCGTCATATTGCTGGTTCACGGTTTGGCCGCCAATTTGCGTCAAGGCGTAATTACGACAGGAGAGGTCACTGGTCCTGAACTGGTTAAAATCCTTACCTGTGCCTGGCAGGGCCATGCTGCTGGGGCCCGTGGGCGTCGTTGCACAACCCGCGATCAGCAGGCAGCCGGCAAGGAGGGGAAGCGTAGATTTCATCATAGTGTACTTGATCCCGGTCGCTTATTTGGCTGAACTGGCTGGTGGTGACGGTGTCACTTGTTTCCATCCGGCCGGACATTCCTTGACGTAAGGATAGTAGCCATCCGCTTGCTCGCAGTAGTACCAGTAGCCTTGTGCGTTGTTGTTGCCTGCACTGGCTGCAGGTGGAGCGACCTGGGCAGGCGCGGTGGCGCCACTGCCCTGTTCGATGTATACCTGCGGTTGTGGTGGCTGGGCAATGATCACGGGTGGCGGACCATAGGCATACGGGTAGCCATAGGGATACCCGTACGGGTAAGCGTGGAATGGATAAGGCGAACCGAAATACACGCCGACACCCCCGTGCCAGCGCGGCCCTGGCGGGTGTGCCTGGGCCAACTGGCTAGCCAGGCACAGGCCGGCCAGCAGGCTGGTGAGTAACAGGTGTTTTATTTTCATTGTGATATCTCCAACAATTACGAATATGCTTAACCACTAAGACACAAGCATAATCAAGATTATCCGTTCGACACAGTCCTTTTTGTATCGGAATGTATCGGGTGGCCGCTGCACCGTGCGCGGCGCCAAGCCATTTTTTTGTAGGCGGAGGACCGGTGACAGGGTATGCTATTAATGAACTCTACAGAAGGTGTTTGAATGATGGCACAGCAATCCGTCCAGCAGATTAACTTGTCCTATGACCGTCACCAGGACCGGTTGCTGCTGAAAACGGCCATTAACCAGGACCAGGAAGTCCGCGTCTGGCTGACGTATCGCCTGGTGCGGCAGATGTTCTCCGTGTTAAACCAGGAGGCGCATTTACCGGTAGCCCCCGCGCAGGCGAGACTGGCAGACATGCCTTCCCCGGCAGAAGCGACGCGTCAGTTTGCGCAGGAGGCGGAAGCGGTGCATGGACTGGATACACTGGATTTTGATACCGCTTACCAGCAACGTGCTTCGTCGATCGGGCCGGCATTATTAGCCATTGAGGTCAGGTTTGTCTCGATTAACGATCAGCTGCATCATATGCAGCTGGTGTGTGAGGGGGGCGCAAACGTGAATATGGGGTTAAATAAAGAGGTGGTGCTGGCGATCAGCCGCATGTTGCAAATAGCAAGCAAAGATGCCGGCTGGCTTTTGAGCGCGCAAAAGGAACCCGGGGCTGTTTCCAGCATCGTAATGCAAGAACCCACAGAAAAACAGGTGTTACATTGATGGATAAGACCTATCTCGGAGACAGTGGTCTCTGTGTCTCTAGAATAACCTTGGGAACCATGACCTTTGGTGACCAGAATACCCAGGAAGAGGCTGAAAACCAACTGGATTTTGCACTGGCGCAAGGGATCAATTTCATTGATACCGCAGAAATGTACCCGGTGCCGCCACGGGCGGAAACGGCGACACGTACTGAAACCATACTGGGCCACTGGATTAAAAAACAATCGCGTGACCGCTTCGTGCTGGCTAGCAAGGTGGCCGGGCCCCGCCGGGGCATGGACTGGATCCGCGGCGGCCCCAGTGGCATGGACAGGGCCAATATCCGCCAGGCCGTGCATGACAGCCTCAAACGCTTGCAGACAGATTACCTGGATGTGCTTTACCTGCACTGGCCGGAGCGTAATGTGCCGATGTTCGGCCAGTACCAGTTTGATCCGGCAGCAGAGCTGGATGGGAGCGGCCAGCCTATTGCTTGGGTACCTGTCCAGACCCAGCTGGAAGTGATGGCTGAACTGATCCGGGAGGGGAAAATTCGTGCCATCGGCCTCAGCAATGAACAGCCGTGGGGAGTGATGGAGTTCCTGCGCGTGGCGCGTGAACAAGGCCTGCCACGTATCGCCGTATTACAGAACTGCTATAACCTCATGAACCGTGGCCTGGAGTTCGGCATGGCAGAAGTCCTGTATCGCGAGCGTATCAGCCTGGCTGCCTACTCGCCGCTGGCATTCGGCCACCTGAGCGGAAAATATGTTGAAAAAACCAATGCGCAGGGCCGGGTCACCTTGTACCTGGGCTATGCCCAACGCTACAAGAAACCGGGTGTGCCCGCGGCTTCTGCGGCCTACGCCAAACTGGCGCGTGCACATGGCCTCACGCCTGCCCAGATGGCACTGAGTTTCGTCTATCACCGCTGGTTTATGGGGACTACCATTATCGGTGCGACCAATATGACCCAATTGCAGGAAAATATTGCCGCGTATACCGTGCACCTGAGTGAAGAGGTATTGCGCGAAATTGAACACCTGCATTTGACCATGATGAATCCTGCCCCTTAATCCCCGTGTGTGACCCGCGCCGTGATTGACGTGCGGCAGTGAGCGAGCAATAAGGAAATCGTATGCTAAGAATATCATTGCGCAGTGCCATCCTTCTTTTTATGCTGATTGGTGTGGCACATGCAGCAACCACCAGCGATATGCAAACTGCACTGCACACCTGCCAGACGGAGTTTGCCGACGATGCCAGTCGTCGTCTGGTGTGTTTCGACCAGGTGGCCGAACATTATGCCCCCGCCGAGGTAGCTGCGCCGATGCTTTCTGCCGGGCAGGAGAAGCTGGTGCAGGCGGTGGGCGCCAGGACCGCTTACCTGGCACGCAAATGGCATTTGAATGCGGACGATGAATTGCACTTCACCGACCTGGAAACGCATCAGCTCAATTATCTCGTCGCAAGTTACTCCAGTAACCCCAATGAGGTGCCGACATCGCCCTCCCGGCCCAATACGCAGGACAGGGACTTAAGCCATAACGACCTGCATTTCCAAATCAGCCTGAAAACCCAGCTGCTGAATTTATCTGACTGGTTGCCGGAAAACCGGTGGGTACACAGTGCACGCCTGTGGGGGGCTTATACCCAGCAGTCTTTCTGGCAGGTCTATAACCAGGGCGAGTCCCGGCCCATGCGCGACCACAATTATTCACCCGAGCTTATTTTGTCGCTTGGCTTGAACAAGCCTGGTGAACCCAAGCAATGGGCGGCACTGCCGGATATGCTCAATCTGGGGATGGTGCATGAATCCAATGGCCGCTCCGAGCCGCTCTCGCGTAGCTGGAACCGGATTTACCTGCAAGGCGGCTGGCAACTGAATGACCGTTACAGCCTGTTATTCCGGCCATGGTGGCGGGTGCCGGAAAGCAAGTCGGACGATGACAATCCGGATATCAGTAAATACATGGGTTATGGCGACATGACCTTGCGCTGGGAAAATGAAGCCAATAACACGGCAGCCAGTGTGACTTTACGTAACAACTTGCGCAGCGATAACAAAGGTTATGTAAAATTCGATGTGCAGTACAAGCCGTTAAAAAGTGAGAGTGTCAAGTTCTATGCCATGCTGGCCAGTGGTTACGGCGTATCATTGCTGGATTACAATCAGGCACAAACCATGTTCGGCATCGGCTTTGCCATTGGCGAGTAGCCCTGTGCATGCCAGCCAATATTGGCGCTATTGGAAATTTCATTATCCATGTGTTCATTTCGTCAGATAGTACAACGCTTCTTTGCTTCTTCGCAGGCCAGTAGTTTCCTTCTTTTGCTGGCCACCTTACTGGCCCTGTTGATAGCGAATAGTGCGTTTGCGCCACACTATCATTTGTTTTGGCATCGCCACTGGTTGCACTTGAGCCTGGAAGCGTGGGTCAACGATGGTCTGATGGCGGTTTTTTTCCTGCTGATCGGCCTTGAGCTCAAGCGTGAGCTGATGGTGGGTGAACTGTCCAGCCTTAACCATGCTTTATTGCCAGCGATTGCAGCCATCGGCGGCATGCTGGTGCCAGCCTGGATGTTCTGGCAATTCAACCAGGGGTCGCCATACCAGGCTGGCATAGGTATCCCGATGGCAACGGACATTGCCTTCGCCCTGGGCGTGTTATCGGTGCTGGGCGCGCGGGTGCCTGCCTCGCTCAAAGTATTCCTGGTGACCCTGGCGGTGATAGATGACCTGGGGGCTGCCATCATGATTGCGGTATTTTATGCAGCCTCGCTGTCGCTTCACTACCTCGCGGCGGCATTGGTGGTGCTGGCGGCACTATACCTGTTCAATCGACTGCGAGTGTGGTCGCTGACCCCCTATCTGCTGGGTGGGGCAGTCATGTGGTGGCTGACCCTGCAGTCCGGCGTGCATCCTACGCTGGCCGGGGTGGCGCTGGCATTTGTGATTCCCTTCAGCCACACGCACGGCTCACTTTCGCATATGGTGGAAAAAGCGCTGCAATGGCCGGTCGCTTTCCTGATCCTGCCGGTGTTCGCTTTTGCCAACACCGGCTTGCAGATCACTCCGCAAAGCTTGCCAGCGCTATTTTCCCATTCCTACAGCTTCGGCATCATCATCAGCCTGCTGCTGGGCAAGCCGATCGGGATCACGCTGGCCGCCTGGCTGGCTGTATTGACCCGGATATGTGCCTTGCCATCCCAATTGCGCTGGGGCCATATTGTCGGTGTCGGCATGCTGGGCGGTATCGGCTTTACCATGTCCATTTTTATCACCAACCTGGCGTTTGATGGCCAGGATGCAGTGATTCAGCTTGCCAAGATGGCTATCCTGACCGGTTCATTGTTTTCGGCCATGGCTGGCTGGTTGTGGTTAAAAGCAGTTTTGCCATCAAGTAGAGATGACATTACGAATCTGTAGCCGAATCCCAGCGATTGGTTAAAGTTTCTGCTGCTTTGCCAGGAAAAAATAGTACGCCAAACATTCCCGCAACTTCCAGAAATCAAATGCTGACTGGTTGATTCACGCTGAGCTTGGTGTGCGCCAGCGCTAGCGGAAATACAGTTTTCATACTGATTGGTAGGAATTTGCACCGTCATTAAATAAAATTTAGTTTGCTGGCACGCGCCAACACTGCTGAAACAATTCTATCGCAGCGCACACCATCGAAGGAAAACGCATCAAGCAGGGCCGTGTCGACAGCGCCGGCTAGACCTTCTCTCAGTAGGCTGCGCGCGCGGAAAAAGCGCGTACGCACGGTTGCTTCAGGAATTCCGAGCGCTTGTGCTACTTCGGGCACTTCCATCTCTTCCACAGCACGAAGTATGAATACGGTACGGAATGCATCGGGTAACATATCAATCCGCGACTCCAGGATTCCGCGCAATTGGACACGTTGAGTTTGATGCTCCGGTGTTTCATGAGAACTGGCCGTCAAAGCAGCTTGAATTTCAGGATCAGGCATAGTCATAGCCACCTCCAGGGGAATAATCTCGGCTCTCTTGCGTCGCAAGCGACCTAAGGCTTCGTTGACGACGATGCGTACAAGCCAGGTTGAAAGTTTGGCATCGGCACGAAACTCCCTCAGGGCTTGCCAAGCTCGCAGATAGGCATCTTGTAACGTTTCCTCGGCTATTTCATTGCTTTTCAGGATGCCTCTTGCCGTACGAAACAATAATTGATTATGACGACGCATGATCGTTTCAAAAGCCTGCGCATCACCAGTTGCTGCCCGGGCAACGAGCTCGGCTTCTGGCGTGGTAGATATTCTCATGAAAATACACCACTATCCTCATGCACCTGAAGCATATCAATGAGAACGGTGTCTTCGAGGCGGCGACCGGCGCGCAGTAACGCTAAGGACTGTGATGAATGGACGTGTGCCGCGTGGCGGAGCATGTTCATAAAAGGCTTAGTTTCTTGCGCCAGCTGATGACGCTGGTTAAGCATACTTTTTTCTGTACGCATCACTCACTCCTGTTCGTTAGCAAATATCATGTCTTTTGGTAAGCGTTTGATTATCTGCCCTTCAACATGATGGGCTTTTATTGCCGATCAGGCTCAAGAACTCACTTCGTAAAGCCGGATCCTTTAAAAAAGCGCCTCGCATCACTGAATTGCGCATCAAAATATCATTGTCTTTAACCCCACGCCAATGCATGCAGAAGTGATTGGCCTCCATCACAATGGCTAATCCGTTCGGGTAGATTTTTTGCTCTAGTTCATTGGCCAGCATCACTATCGCCTCCTCTTGAATCTGCGGTCTGGTCATTACCCATTCAGTCAGTCGTGAAAATTTGGAAAGGCCAATCAAATTAGACAAAGCATTGGGAAGAACGCCGATCCACACTTTGCCCATCATCGGGCATAAATGGTGTGAGCATGCACTACGTACGGCAATGGGGCCAATCACCATTAACTCATTGAGCCCAGATACGTTAGGGAATGTCGTAACCACCGGAGGCGCTTCATAACGCCCGCGAAACACCTCTTGCACAAACATCTTGGCAACACGCTTTGCGGTATCGATGGTGTTGTGGTCATTTTGCGTATCAATCACCAGTGCGCGCAAAACACCTTGCAGTTGATGCTCGACTTCAAGGCGCATCTCATCCAATTCACCCTCTTGAATGAACGCCGAGATATTGTCATTGGAATTAAAGCGCTCTCCCGCATTAATAATTCTCTGGCGAATCCGCTCAGAAACGACCGGGCCTGGCATTTCTTGATCGGTTTTTGATTTTAATTGCATTAACATAACACTTTCTCTTGTTCGTAAAGTTGGCGACTATTTATTTGGTGAGTCGCCTTACATTGTGGTGATAAACCAATTTACCTCCCAACCACCCTCCGAATAGCAATGCACTCAAACCGAAACTATCCAGTATCAATGAAACTGCATTCGGTTGCATGGATTGAAAGTTTTCCAATCTCAATAACAATCGTGCACTAAACAAGGCGCAGGCTGCCAGCATCAATCCCATATGCCAGTATGTGGTGTGCATCGCAGGGCCTTCAGGAACATAAGATAGCTCCAGGAGGCCCGCAAGCATGGCTATAACAGCCATGCCACAACCGATTGCCAGCAGGCCCGCAGACCAATGCCATGTATTATCGCCTGGCCATAAACTGGCAAAATCAGCCACTGCGGCCAGCGACCAGCACGTAATGGGAAAGTGCACTAGCGCAGGATGCAATGGGTGATTTTGTTTCATAACAGAATACTTGCCAGGGTGAGAAAGCCTGCAACCGCAACGCCTGCATGAATAATAACCACTGCTTTCGGAGGTAATTTTTTACGCAAATGAAACGAAGCCAGGAAAAAACCACCCAAGGCCGCAATGAGTAGTAAAACAAAACCAATGATCACTTTTTGCGAGGCGTTACCCTGAAGCAGCAAGATGATTAACAGAATCAAACCTGTTGCGCCAAACAGGGCATGAATGAGCGATAGAGGCCAAGGGGCAAGTTGACCACGCAAAACATGAGCGGCAAGCACTAATCCACCAACCGCTGCGATGACAAGTACGATGAGGGTATAACTAAACATAATTTTTCTCCTGGAAAGTGATGGTTGTGTTAAACAAGCTATCTGAAGAACTCCTCTTAGCTGCTTTTGTTATTGTTCGAATTTGTCTGGGAAAGTCGCAATGGGCACCACGCTTAGAGCCGGAGCAGAGCCCAACGGCAATCACCGGCATGGTGAAACGGCGCACACTGGTTGACGAGTATTTGACATAGAGCATCTTCAGAAAACTGTTTACGATATAGGCGCAGATCTCGTGCGCTTGCCCATTAGATGGAGACAGTTTTCGCCGCGTTCCCAGGCCTAAGAGAGCTCGCTCACTGTTTGCCTTGTCAAGTCTGCACAGTCTCCGGTTTGCGTTGCATCCTCTCGTGGCAGGACAGACACACTCCTTCGTGCTGCGATCGTTCGAACACTCAGCCCCGGTTCTTGTATGTAGCTTCGGCGGGTCTTCCCGCGCTCGCTATGACCGTTCCACCTTGGGTTAACGCGGATCAACACAAAACAGGCAGTACCCAAAGGAAACTAATAAAAATTAAGATGAAATAATCAAACCTGAAATATGATTATTGAAGAATGGAAGAGGATGCAGGTGAAAATAATGTAGCGCTTAACTAGTGTCACTATTGCAGATGCAATTCAAGATGGTTTTAAAATAAAACAATATTAATCAATAAGTTAAATGTGTTTTTTGACGGATTTTACCTTTGCCATGAAATACTGGTTACGTAAAATCATGAGTGTTTTTTACGGGTGCTACGCAAGCTTTTTGCCTTGGGGGTGCGTATTATCAATCCTAACGAGATGCATCAAGTGATGCGCTCCTCACCCAATCAAGGAGAATATTATGTGGACTAAACCAGCTGCGACTGAAATGCGTTTCGGTTTTGAAGTAACCATGTACGTGATGAATAAATAATTCACGCTTCACTTGTATTATCTTCATTTGCATCAAGATAAACCCGGCCACGTGCCGGGTTTGTTGTTTCTAACGCCTGCTTGAAGCGGTTAAAAGCAGCGCTTTTTTTCCATCCCTGTATGTGGCGCGGATGGGTTTCTCTCATGTTTTCCCTGGTGCCGTTTGCAAGGTGAGTCTGCCATTCAGGGCGCAAGGGATTGCTCTATCGGGTCACCAGTGGCCACAATGGTGTAATCCGCACTATCCAGATCCGGATTCTCCGCTTCGAAACGTGCTTTGCCAATCCGGTAGCCTTCTTCCATATCTTGCGCGATGACGCTGGAAGTCCAGAACGGCAGGTCTGCTTTTGGTTTGCTGGCACTGACATAAAATAGGGCCATTACATCTCCTCCTCACGTCCGAATAAATCATTGGGCAACGGCCAATGGCTGCTGCCAGCCTATGGGCTTATCTGTATGAGTCTATCTTAGGCCAATCCTGCTAGCCAATACCGTAGGATATTTAACGATTTTTCTGTCAGTCAATCTTGTTGGCAAGTCCGGGCACGGTTATGGATTCCTACACCGGATTCAGCCAGCACTGCCTAGTGTGGAACCTGGCGAGCTTGCACAATGACACTACTTCTAACTATTTTCATGGAGAGCACGCAATGATTGATGCCAAGGAAATTAAAAATGATATGCCAGTGATTACCACCGGGGCAGAACAGTTTGCCGAAGTTGACCATCTGGTCGGCCCGGATGTGATCAAGCTGAAAAAAGATGCTTCCGGCACGCATCACTATATTCCGCTAAGTTGGGTGATCTCTACCGAAGGCGGCCGTGTAAAGGTTAACCGTACGTTATCGCAAGTGAAAGAGGACTGGGGAGCCGATGAGGCGGCTTGCCAGGTCACGGCAGCCAGGCATTAACCAGGCATAAAAAAGCCCCTCAGGCTGAGGGGCTTTTTTTGTGCGTATGATTTAATGTATGGCTGCCTCGGCGCGAAAAGCGTTACGTAATTGTTTTACCTGGTCATGATTGCGTTTGGCACCTTCCAGCTGGCGTACCACCACAAACCTGACATGGGTAGGCAAGTCCTGCTCTGCCGCTTTACGATAGGCGTTCAACGCGACATCCTCACCGCGTTCCGTCTCGTTCAATACCGCCACTGTATCGTTCCTGGTAAAGGCGGTTTTGATATCAATCCAGCGCCTGTGCAGGGCGCCACCAATCGAGCTGGAAGCTGCCGGTTCACCCCCCAGGGAACGTACCAGGTCTTGTAGCTCGCGTACGCTGGCGCCCACTTCCTGCGAGCGGCGCAGGAAAAATTCTTTCAGGCGGGGATCGTCTACATTTTCCGCTGAACTGCGGAAACCTTCCTCCCCGTCTTTTGAGACTTCAATCAAGTCATTTAAGGTGGAAATGATATCGTCATTGTCTGCCATGTCGTTCTCCTGAAAGTTGATGATTAAATCGCAGTTCCAGTATAGTGCGTGGCGGAAAAGCGTGGCATCGGACAGGTCGTAAAACCTTGTCAGAATTACTTTATCTGCGTGTGAGGGTTAATGCTTGGCTTGCTGTCGTTTGCCTGTCGTCGACTCGCCAGAACTACCGTTAAGCCCGGTATGGCTATTGTCAGGTTGTAGATCAGGGACATTCAGTGTCATGGTATTAAAGGCAAACAAGACCTTATGTGCATGGAATTCTTTCATGAGGTAAAGGTTGACTGCCTGCTGGATATCCATAAACAGGTTGAAGTCCGTCGTGGTAATGAAATAAACGGTTTCGAACACCAGTGCGCTGGCACCAAATTCCTTGAAATGAGAACGGTCAAACCGCGTGTTGTCGAAGGATTCAATCGCTTGACGCACAATGCCCGGAATCTGCGCAATCATGTCGGGCGGCGTGGCGTAATTGACATTGAAGTTAAACACCACGCGGCGCTCCTCCATACGCTTGTAGTTGTGTATGGTATTTTTTAGCAACTCGGTATTGCTGCAGATAATCTGTTCACCACTGATACTGCGGATACGCGTCGTTTTCAGGCCCACGCGTTCAATCGCACCGGCGACCTCGCCAAATACAATAAAATCGCCCACTTCGAACGGCTTGTCCAGGCCAATGGCCAGCGAGGCAAACAGGTCGCCGAGAATATTCTGTACAGCCAGCGCCACCGCGACACCGCCTACTCCCAGGCTGGCGACGAAGGCCGTGATATTGATGCCCACATTGGCCAGGATGGTTAACAGCAGGACAGACCAGATCGCGATACGGAAAATCCAGGACAGTACCGAGGTAATGACAGGATTGACCGCGGGCGTCGGGCCATTGATGGCGGCGATATGGTCACGGGCCCAGATACCCACGCCCCTGTTCAGCCACACTGCCACCTGAATGCCGATCACAATAAACGAGACATGATCCAAACGGGTTTCCCATTTAAGGGGAAGTTCCAGCACATGCAGGCCGAACAGGAGGGAAAGCAGCAGAATGGTCAGTTGGTGCGTGCCTTGCAGCACCTCCAGCACGACATCATCCAGCCGGGTGGCGGTGCGTTGTGCAATGCCGGATAGTTTTTTGATGCTGATCTGCCAGAGATTGTACAGCACCAGGTAAATGACCGCAGAAATGAGGGCGGCATACAACCATTCATATAGCGGGATTCCAAGCAATGTCTGCGCAGCCAGCCAGTCCGGCATCTGACTCTCCTTTATATTGATAGGCGTTATTGAGCCATTGATTTTAAGCAGGGCAGTATGATGAGGCTGTAGGAATCCACTGATTTCCCTGTCAGTGACCGCGCAAATTCTGGGGAGAGGGGCGTTTGTGGGAATCTGCGGCGGGTAAAAGGTGATTCTTCCTACACGTGAATCAGATACCGCCGAATGATGGGCCGCAGGGGAGACCGCATAATGGCGACTGGGCAGATTCCCATAGTGAGGCCTGCCGGAAACATGGGTTGCAACAATGAGTTGCAACATTAGTTGCACCGCACCAGGAGGTCATCATGAATCCCATTCGATTGTTTTATTACGTCACACCCAGAAGCACAGAAGCCAAATTACTCACGGCAGAAAAACCCAGCGCCCTGCGGTTGCTGCTGTTTTATGTCTTGCCACTGTCACTTATTCCTTGCCTCATGATGTATTTCAGGCTTTATCACAACTATCCGAAATTATTCATGGATAACCTGCCCGGCAACCGTTTGCTGATCATTAGCGCCGAGTTGCTGTTCCTGCAAGTCGGGGTGATCCTGATTATGGCCTGGATTACACAAAACCTGGCCGAAATGGTCAATGTCAAACCGGGATTCCGTGACTCGCTGCTGATGATGTCTATTGCCACGACACCGTTATGGTTGACCTCGTTTTTTTACCTGGTGCCCAGCCTGAGCTTTAATGTGGTGATTCATGGTGTGGCCGTACTGATTTCTATTGCGCTGGTGTATCGCGGCGTGAAATATATTTTCGGTATCCGTGAACGCGGGGCGGTGGGGTCGCTGACGCTGGCAATTGTCTGTACCGCTGGCCTGGGATTTGCCGTGATTCTCATCGGTTCACTGATTTCATGGGAAGCGATTGAGCAATTGCAATTTACCGTGAAGAAAACCTTTTAATAGGCCATCACGAGGGGACTGGCCAAGCCAGTCTTTGCCGGTAATGCTTACTGGATAAGGTGATGTGTCAGTGCATAATGAATCAGTGCGGCATTGTTATGCACATTCATTTTCTTGAGGATTTTTGAGCGGAATACGCTGACCGAACCAGGGGCAATCGACAGTTCTTCGGCCACCGAATTCACGGTTTGTCCTTTGACCAGTTTGAAAAATACCTGTAGCTCACGCAGGGACAAACGGTCATGTGGCAGGGGCGTGGGCCACGGGGCGGCTGGTGCAGCAGGTTGCGGCCTCACATAAGGCTCGCCGCGCGCAATGGATTTAATTGCAGGAATGACTTGCTCACTGCTGGTGGTGTAAGACAAATAGCCCTGGCAGCCCAGGCGGGTAAAGTTGGCCATGCGGCCTGCGTGCTCACTGCCATTAATAATCAGGATAGGAAGGTGCGGGATGGCCTGTTTCAGGTCGCAGAACGTTTCCAGGCCATTTTTTTCGGGTGCCGAAATATCCAGTATGACCACGTCGAATACCTGCTCGCGTAGCGTGGGGATGGCCACACTAATATCTGCCGCCTCCTTTGCCAGGTGCAGCGTGCTATCGGCCTGCATCAGGTCGCGCAAGGCGCAATGGCTTAATTCATGGCCATAGATTAATAAGGTATTGATCATTTCTTGTCCGTCTCCAGTTGAGTTCAGGAGGGCCGGTAACACTTCTGGTATTACCGGCTTCATCTGAAGTATGTCATGCCTCACGCTCAGGTTGCCTGTGCTTATTGCTGCGCTGCAACAGGTTCAACATATATTGTTCCGCCGTGCTGAGTCCGGCGCTCTTCTGGTCCTCTGTATGTGTCAAGGGTACGAAACAGCTTCCTGACAAATAATGGTCAAGAATCAGGGGATGTACATAGCTATTACGGCAGATCGCCGGGGTGTTGCCCAGCCTGGTTGCCGCGATACGCACCGCTGCCACAATATTCTTTTTGGCTTCGGCTGTGTTACCACATGGTGGGCACTCACTCAATGCCAGCAGGGTGTGCAGGCTACCGAACCAGGTACGGAAATCTTTTGCCGTGTAATTGCCTTGCGTGATTTGCTGCAAATAGTCATTCACATCCGCGGAACCGATGGCGTGGCGCTGGCCTTGCTCATCCACGTACTGGAAAAGCGCCTGGCCTGGCAACTCCTGCAGGTGGCGGATCAGGCGGGCCATCCGGCGATCACGTAACGTCAGTGCATGTTCTACCCCGCTTTTGCCGCGGAAATGAAATATCACGGTGCTGCCTTGAATATCGACATGGCGATGACGCAAAGTCGTCAGCCCAAACGACTGGTTGGTTTTTGTATATTCATCATTACCAATCCGGATCAGGGTGTTTTCCAGTAAATCAATCAGCATGGCCAATACTTTTTGCCTGCTTAACCCCGGGCTGGACAGGTCGCTTTCTACCTGTTGACGGATGCGCGGTAATTGCAGGCCAAATGCGATCATATGTGCGTATTTCTTTGCTTCACGCAATTTCCGCCATGCCGGGTGATAGAGGTACTGTTTGCGGCCTTTGCTGTCCCGGCCAGTTGCCTGCAAGTGACCTTGGGCGCTGGTGCATATCCATACCGATTGCCAGGCGGGCGGTATGGATAATGCTTCAATACGCTTCAGTTGCTGCCTTTCTTTCACTGGCTGGCCCTGGGCATCCAGGTAGCGGAATTTTCCGCGATGCCACTGTCGGCTGAAACCGGGCGTCGCATCCTGGATATAGTGCAGTTTTCCTCGTGTGGCATGGTTATCTGCGGCAGGCATTCAACACACCATTAATTGCTGGCAGTCTTATCGCCTCCCTTGACGTTCCAGATGACGTTGCCAACATCATCTGCGACCAGTAAATGTCCCCGCTTGTCCACCAGCACGCCGACCGGGCGGCCTTGCGCTTCGCCGTTGACATTGAGGAATTCGGTCAGCACATCAATCGGTTTGCCGGTGGGTTTGCCACTTTCAAACGGCACAAAAATGACCTTGTAACCACTATAGGGAATACGGTTCCATGAGCCGTGCTGGCCGACAAACATGCCATTCTTGAATTGTGCCGGCAGGTTGTTGCCCCTGGCCGCCGCCAGGCCCAGGGAAGCGGTATGCGACCCCAGCGCATAATCCGGCGGGATGGCTTTGGCCACCAGGTCGGGCCGCTGTGGCTGGATGCGATTATCCACGTGCTGTCCGTAATAGCTGTAAGGCCAGCCATAAAATGCACCTTCTGATACCGAGGTCATATAGTCCGGCACCAGATCGCTGCCGAGCTCATCACGTTCATTCACCACCACCCACAAATCACCGCTATCAGGCTCCCATGCCATGCCGTTGGGATTGCGCAGGCCGGAAGCATAGATGCTATGTTTGCCGGAAGCCGGCTCCACCTCCCAGATAGCTGCACGTTCTTTTTCAGTTTCCATGCCATTTTCACCGACATTGCTGTTGGAGCCGACCGTGACATAAATTTTGCTGCCATCTTTATTGGGCAGGATATTTTTGGTCCAGTGATGATTGCGCTCTGCCGGCAGGTCAGTCACTTTGGTGCCTTCGGCGGTGATTTCGGTCTGCCCCTGCTGGTAAGGGAATTTCAGCAGGGCATCCGCGTTGGCGACATAAAACGTATCGCCGACCAGTGCCATGCCAAAGGGCGAGTGGAGATTGCTGAGAAACAGATGCCGTTCGTCGGCGACGCCGTCACCATCCGTATCACGCAACAAGGTGATCTGGTTCATGCTTTCTGCGCTGGCGCCGCCGTCTTTCATGAATTTGCTGGCAATCCAGCCTTTGAGGCTAAACCCTTCCTGTTTCTCATGGTGGTTGGTTTCTGCCACCAGGATATCGCCGTTGGGTAATTCATACAGCCAGCGCGGATGATGCAGGTCTTCGGCAAACGCGACTACATTGGTGCCGGGGGCTGATAGCGGTTTTTTGCCTTCCGGCCATCCCACGGCTTTTGCCACTTTCACCGTCGGTATCCAGCCCGGATTATAGGAGGATAAATCCGGGTCAGGGCCTATGCCGGCGGCTTCCGGCAGTTTTGCTGGCTGCGAACAGCTACTGAGGGCAAGCAATGCCGTGGCGAGAATGAGCGGGAAGTGGATGTTCGGACGTGGCTTTATTGACATCACGCGTGACTCCTTTGCAGCAATAAAAGTGACCATGTTAGTGACGCGCGACAAGCATTTGATGGATGCCGGTCACCCCTTGCTCGAATTGTATCGCGCAAGCGGCCATACACAAGCGCCAGAGGCGGTAGGTGCGCTCACCTGCCAGCGCAGTCACTTGTGAATGATGTTGTTCCAGGTTCTCTAGCCAGCGGTGCAAGGTCAGCGCCTGGTGACGACGCAAACCTTCAACACTCAGTATCTCGAATTTTGCAGTCTGCATGGCTTGCTGCAGCTGGGGTAATGTCGCTAACTCGCCATCGGGAAATACCTGCTGATTAATGAGCGCGGTAGAGATTTCGTGTTGCCAACCCGGGCTTTCGCTGGTGACGCCGTGATGCAGCAGCAGGCCGCCGGGCTTGAGTACGTTGTACATTTTTGCAAGATAGGCAGGCAGGTGTTGCCGACCCACATGGCTAGGGATGGCGGTATTGGCCACTTTGTCGTAACAGGGAATGTCCTGCAATTCGCGATAGTCTCCCAGCGTGATGCGGACCTGTTTTTCCAGCCGCTGCCGTTTGACTTCTGCCACGGCGTCAGCATATTGTGCCGGGCTTGATGTGAGGCTATGCACCAACGCGCCGTAATGCCGGGCGGCCCAGCAGGCGAACTCTCCCCAGCCCCCTATATCCAGCAGATGGTCCCCGTGCTGCAGGTGCAGCTTGAGGCATACCAGGTCCAACTGGTTGTGTTGCGCTTGCGCCAGATCCTGCCGGGCATCGCCAAAATAAGCACAGGCATGCAACATGTGCTTGCCCAGCCACAGACGGTAGAAACCGGCAGGCGCTTCATAGTTGAGTGTCGTGGCGGGGTAGGTGGATTGGGGCGGCGTAGCGTTTTCCGGGTAGGCCGGCAGGTCATCATCCTGTTCCGCCAGCATGAGGGCACGGAATACCATGCCCAGCTTTTCGTGCAGGGAGAGCGCTAATGACTCAAAGTGATAAAGCAGGCGCATGGCGGCATTGAAATCCCCCAGGATCTGCACCTCTCCGCCAATATAGGCTTCTACCAGGCGCATGGGGTCGATGAACAAGCCCATGTCACGCAATAGCGGTGCCTGTTCCAGGCAGAAGGTAAACGCAGGCGCGCCTTCACCTACAGACAGTATGCCGCCATTCCACAGCCGAATGGCAAATGCATCCGGAAACCCCTGAAACAAGCGGTTCAGGATGGCGTGTGCTCTTAGGGTGCTGCTTCGCTCCTCCACCGCTCCCAGCGGCCATGCATACTCAGCTGGCATACTGCCAGGCTGCATATTGTCAGTTGAGTAATACTCCATGGAAATCTCCTGCCGGTGCTTCAGTGGTCAGAGCGCGCAAGCTCAAAAAGGCCAGTGTAAAAATGATGCATTGTTTCCGGCATAGGTCAGGCACTGATTGTCTTGTCAGACCTCTCTGACAAAGCAAGCGCTGGCTGGCCGCGCGATGGAATGTTCCGGCAACCATGCCTGTTCCACCCGAGGTTGCGCTTGCAATCGCGCATTCCTACATGCAAATCAGTGGCGGGCCGATGCTGGGTGCCTGCCCGGCACCCTAGAATTCAAAGGGTAGCCAACGATATCTATGTACTTTTTTCAAGGAGTAGACAGATGAGAATACTGATTTTCCTGCTGTTGGTCATGCTGGGGAGTAGCACGGCAACTGCCTGGGCAGCGCCCCCGGCGAAAAAACCGCCGGTCAATAATGCAGTTCCCCCCTGCGATGATTCTGTAGCGTCGCAAAAGCCCTCTTGCCATATCGATTCCGATAGTGTGAATGTCCCGCCGCGAACGCCGGATGAGCGCGGCGTGGTTATCCCGCCCGAAGTGCCGGCAGAAGGCTTGCCCAACCGTGAGAAAACACCCGGAAATCCGGTGAACGGTGACACGCATGACGGCCACCTGAAAAAGTAGCAGGCCAGCCCCGGCGATGACGCAACCGTGAAATACCTGGCTGGCCTGCTGGCCTTTGTCTGGTATCCACCCTTTATTTTCTGGAGAATATCTATGGAAACCGTTGAAGAAAAAATCAATCCGCCCCAGCACCAATTGGTTCAACCGGGGTTGGAAGAAGAGATGATTCCCACGCCTTGTTATATTGATGCGGACTATAGTGGCAGCGAGAAGCTGAAAGATAAGGTGGCCATTATCACCGGTGGCGACAGTGGTATTGGCCGTGCCGTCGCCGTGCATTTTGCCGTGGAAGCCGCGGATGTCGCTGTTGTGTACCTGGACGAACACGAAGATGCGCAGAAAACCCGGCAGTTGGTCGAGTCTTATGGGCGGCACTGCCTGCTGATTCCGGGCGATGTTTCCGATGAGCGCTTCTGCCAGCAGGCGGTGCGGGAGACCCTGCAGCAATTCGGCAAGCTGGATATCGTGGTCAACAATGCAGCCCAGCAATATCCGCAAACCAGTATTATGGAAATCAGCCAGCGCCAGCTGGAGCATACCTTCAGGATCAATATTTTCTCCATGTTTTACCTGGTGAAAGCGGCTTTGCCGCACTTGCCGAAAAAGAGCCACATCATTAATACCGCCTCTGTCACGGCCTATCGTGGCAGCCCGGAGTTGCTCGATTACTCGGCCACCAAGGGCGCGGTGGTCTCTTTCACACGCTCGTTGTCCAAGCAGCTGGTGCACAAGGATATTTACGTGAATGCAGTCGCACCCGGGCCGGTATGGACCCCGCTGATTCCCGCCAGTTTTGATGAACAGAAAGTCAGCGAGTTTGGCCTGCAGGTGCCGTTGAAGCGCCCGGCCCAGCCGAGTGAAATTGCGCCGGCTTATGTCTTCCTGGCCGGGCAGTCCTCCTCTTATATGACCGGGCAGGTCATACACCCGAATGGCGGGGAAATTATCAATGGCTAGGCCGGGGGGAGATCCCGGCAACAAATACAGCCAAGCTTTAATGTCTGGGTAGGCACTGGCCAGGGCTCAGGATTACTGTCCGAATAATCCTACAGAAATTTCCGTCATTGTTACATGGGCGATGTTTTGGGGTTTATTCATAATCATTCCGGCATTCATTAATTTTAAAGAGAACATTTCAAGGAGAATGATTATGAACCGTAAACTTGCCCTTGCCACCATATTGACGCTTGTCAGCCTGACAGCGTGCCATAAAAGCGACTCTGGGTCGGGGAGTAGTGCCTCAGCCGGGGATACTGCCAGCAGTGGGGAAGCGATCAAATTTGTAAAAACCCAGGATGGTTCACCCTTGGAAATCAAGCCGGAATTGTTTGATACCCCGGCAGCCAAGGAATTTCTGGCGAGTGGTAAAAATCCTTATGTCGGGAAAGAGGATGCCATTAAAGAAGGTAAAAAAATCTTCCAGCTGTATTCCTGTACTCAATGCCACGGCCCTGATGCGGGTGGTCAGGTCGGCCCCGCGCTGACCGGTCCTAATTATCATTACGCCAAAGATGCGACCAACAAAGGCATGTTTGAAACCGTCTGGAACGGCACCAATGGCGGCATGGGTGCCAAGGGCAAAGGCTTGATGGATCCTACTGATCCCAATAATGGCATCACACCTGATGAGTTGCTGAAAGTCATTGCCTGGGTGCGCAGCCATGGTCAGGCAACCGGTAACGAAGACAGTTAATGTGGCCATATCTTCCTACATGACATTCGTAGGCGTGCTTACATACAGCCCATAGTGAGGTGGGTAGGATGAACACATGCCTGCGAGTAGCAGGCCATTCTCCAACCTGATAAGGAGTATACGATGAATAAATTATTATCCACGATGTTAGCCTGTGTATTTGCATGCGTTTCCATTTTTGCGGTGGCGGCACCAGAGGTGCCACCCCCACCCGCGCATCAGCAGAAAAACCAGGTGCCGGATTCCACCGGTAACGGTAACTACCTGGAATCCCAGCCAGACAATAATGGCGCAACTGACACTACCACTGGCCGCCAGCCTTCTGACCAGAAACGCTCCAAAGCCAGCAATATAGAAAAAAGCAAAAAGGTGAAAGAGAAGCCTGCTGACGGCGGCGTCAATGTCAACCAGAGCCAGCCATAGCGGTTTGAACGCCTGCCTGTGCGTGATGACGTGATACAGCAAAGGCAGGCGTGTTTGTCAGATTGAATAATTCCCGGAGAGAACCATGACCAAGCAAAACCTGAAACACTGTATGGAGTTGTGCAAGAAGTGCGCCGAAGCGTGTGAAAACTGTGCGATTGCCTGCGAGAGCGAGGCCAGGCCCATGATGCGTAGCTGTATTGAGCTGGATATGGATTGCGCGGATTTTTGCCGACTGACCGCTTCTTTTATTGCCCGTGGCAGTGACTTTATTGAACTGGTCTGCCAGGATTGTGCAGAAATCTGTACTGCCTGCGCCGAAGAATGCGGCCAGCATGCGACGGCGCATTGCCGCCAATGCGCGGAAGCCTGCCGGGCGTGCGCGGAAGAGTGCCTGAAAGTCGGCGCAGCGGCATTTGCTTAATAGTTGGAACAATGATGCTGGATAGACTGGCGTTACAGTCTATCCAGAGGTTGCAGTAAACGTAAGCCCCCGCATTGCGGGGGCTTTTCATTTTCATAATCCCAGTCTGCCGGATGATCATCTATCCGATTTAACGAGTAGGCGATTCTCGGTGATTTTTAGTGCGGGCATGATTTTATTCAGCCTCACTTCATATTATCCGGCAGTTATCTCTTGCGGCGGAATCTCTTGTAACGTGGTGGATGTCACGCAGGGATATGGCGTTTGTGGCGACGAGGATGTGGGTGGGGCGTTGGGAAGCCATGCGTTAAATGACAGGCATGGCAAAAAATTGAAAGCAACTACCCATAGGAATCATGGGATTCCTATGGGCAAGATCATGGGTGGTGTGCTTATTGGGCGACCACAATTTCGTCTTTCACGGCAGTCACGCCTTTGACGCTTTTGGCAATAGTCACCGCTTTATCAGCTTCGGCTTTTGATTTGGCGTGACCGGACAATTGCACCAGGCCATTGCTATCAGTTTCAACGCTGATGTCAGTAGCGCTGACCACCTTATCTTTTGCAAATGCGGCTTTGACTTTGGTGGTGATGACCGCATCATCGACTTTCGTCCCCACGGAATCACCATCTGCGGCGAAACCAGCCATAGGCAAAGCTAACGCGCTGATCAGTAAAAGAGACTTGAATACATTTTTCATGATCTTTCCTTATTTATGTGTATGGAGCCCTCATTATTCAAAAATCATCCGGCAGAAGGTAGACCAGCTATTCTGATACTCGCGTAAGACTTGGCTGACGCGGATTTTCCTACGTGAAGCGCTAAATGCCAGACTGGAACACGCCCGCGTTGGTATACCATAGCGCTAATTCATCCATTCTCAATCACGCCATGCAATTACATTACCAAATCCTGGGCCAGGGTCAGCCGCTGGTCTTCCTGCACGGATTATTCGGTTCGGGCGATAACTGGGGCGCTATCGCCAGGTATTTTTCGCAGCACTACCAGGTGAACAGCGTCGATCTGCGCAATCATGGCTGCTCGCCGCATAGTGATACGCAAACTTATCCTGAAATGGCAGGCGATTTACTAGACACCCTCAACGCACTGGGCGCAGATCAAATTCATCTGCTCGGCCACTCCTTCGGTGGCAAAGTCGCCATGCAGTTTGCCACGCAATACCCGCAACGCGTGAACAAGCTCATTGTGGTGGATATGGGCATACGTGCCTATGCAGATGCACATACGCAATTGATCGCTGCGATGCAGGCCGTAGACTTAAGTCAGGCGCAATCGCGTGGTGAGGTCGATAAAGCTTTGGCAGCAGCTATTCCCAATCTTGCCGTACGCCAGTTTTTGCTTACCAACCTGGTGAAAACAGAAGGGCAATTGCATTGGCGAATCAATTTGCCAGCGCTTCGGGCGAACTACGCTCATTTCCAGGCGGCCCTGCCAGCACATTATGAAAAACCGTGCCTGTTTATTCGCGGTGAACGCAGTGATTATGTGCGGCAGAAAGATATAGTCGAGATTCAGCAGCAGTTTCCCCGAGCAGAGTTTGTCAGTCTGCCCACAGACCATTGGGTGCATGCGGAACAACCGCAACTGTTTATCCAGGCAGTAGAGGACTTTCTTTCTTAACGCTATACAAATAATCAGGCCACACACTGGTGGCCTGATCTCATGCATTAAACCGCGACGACTGGAAAATCAATTTCCGTTTGTGCAATGTGGTTGGTGTAGTTGGTCAATGTGTTTAACGCCACATGGGCAATCACTTCCAGAATCAGGCCATCATCCACACCTGCTGCGTGTGCTTCTTCGATATCTGCATCGGCAAGAATACCGCGCTGCTGCACAATTTTAACTGCCAGTTTCAACAAGCTTTCTGTCACCGTATCTGTTGCTTCAGCTTTGCGTGCGGATTGAATCGCTTCAGTATTCAGGCCTGTGCCTCTGGCAATCAGGCTATGCGCAGACAAGCAATACTGGCAACTATTAGCCTGACCAATCGCCAACGCCAGTGACTCTCTTTGTTTTGCGGTTAAGCGGCCTTTGGTTACACCTTCGCTTAATCCCAGGTAAGCGTTTAAGGCAACAGGTGCCTGCGCCAAAGTGGCAATCAAGTTAGGCACTTTGCCCAGTTTGGCTTTCACTGCATCCAGTGTTGCATTGACTTCTGCGCTAGCAGTTTCACGGTTAATGGTTTGAATACGTGCCATGATGAATCTCCTTGTTTGGTTAATTAAGACGCTTTGTGCGTTGGAGATATCATGCAATACTCATGATTATCAAAGGTCTCGTTATGTTGATTAGGAGTATCGTTTGGATCCGTTATTGCCCTTGTTGAATCAAATTTCGCTTTCAGCCCAGGTATTTTTTACCGGCGATCTTTGCCAGGTAGTGAATTTTGATGGGGCGGGGCAGTTGGGCCATATTCATTTGTTACGCTCTGGCCAGCTCGACCTGATGTTCAGGGGCAAGCCGCTCGCCCGCATAGATCAGTCCAGTGTAGTGTTCTTCCCCAAACCGACCATTCATGTGCTCACACCTGTGGCGGGTGAGCCATGTGAACTGGTATGCGCCATGATTGATCTTGGTGCCAAAGTGCGCAGCCCGCTGGCGACAGCATTACCCGAATTTGTGATTGTGCCCTTGAGTAATATGCAGCAGATTGCACCCACCTTGCAGTTATTGTTTCATGAAGCGTTTGCGCAAGACTTGGGACGGCAGCCCGCGCTGGATAGGCTGGCAGAATATTTCCTGATCCAGATTTTGCGACATGTGATTCAGAACGGCCAGTTGCAGCAAAGCATTTTCGCCGCATTGGCAGAGCCGCGTTTGGCGTTGGCAGTCAAAGCGATGCACGAGAATCCATCCCATCCGTGGACACTGGAAACCCTGGCAGATGTCTCCGGCATGTCACGCGCCAGGTTTGCCGCCAACTTTAAAACTACGGTAGGCACCACACCGCTGGATTACCTCACTGACTGGCGGCTCTCGATTGCACAAAACTTGATCAGGCAAGGCAAGCCACTCAAAAGCATCGCCACACAAGTTGGTTACCAAAGCTCAGCCGCATTCAGCCGCGTATTTGCAAAACGGCTAGGCACCACGCCAACGGAGTGGCAATAAGCATGCTGCTCAAACTTTATTTAAAAATATTTCAGGGTTCATACAATATTTCCAGTTGTGAAACGTCTTCACAGCATGGATATACATTTAGAAAATAATCTAAGAATGGCACAGCAAGATTCTGTCATCACAGAAACCTTCAATAAAGAAAAAGCCAGGCTACGGAATTTCATCCGCAAAAGCGTCCCCAATGCCGGTGACGCAGATGATATTTTGCAGGACGTGTTCTATGAGTTTGTTTCAGCTTACCGTCTACCAGAGCCGCTCGAACAAGTCGGCGCGTGGTTATACCGTGTCGCAAGAAACCGCATTATTGATCGCTTTAGAAAGCAAAAGCAGGAAGTCATACTAGAACAGAGTGAAGGCGACGATGCACTATGGCTGGAAGCTATACTTTCAATCGAACCTGAAACACCTGTAACACTTTATGAAAAAAAGCAGTTAGTTGAGCAGGTCGTAGTAGCGCTTAATCAATTACCGATTGAGCAGCGGCAAGTATTTGTCGCACATGAGTTAGATGGCAAAAGCTTCAAACAAATTGCCGCAGAAACCGGTGTTGCTATCAACACCTTATTAGCAAGAAAAAGGTATGCAGTCACTTTCTTACGGGAAGCGCTGCAAACCAGTTACCAATCATATTAATGACTAAATTATTGGAGAGATGAATGAAAAATTGTAAAAGTAAATGTGCCGCATTCGCAGCGTTAGCCGTAGTCTGCATCGCGGCGTTATCGTATGTGGTCATGCTGTTGTGGAACCACGTAGTCGTGTCATTAGCCGATGGCATTCATGCGATTGATTACTGCCACGCAGTTGGGCTGTTGATTCTAAGCAGAATTCTTTTTGGCGGATTCAGAGGGCGTCATGGGCATCATAGACATTGCGGTAGTGAAGCAATGACAGCTGATGAACAAGAGAAAGTGCGTTGTGGGTTGTTCAATCGTTTTAAATCTAAAAAGGATGCGGAATAATTGCATTTGAGATTTTTAAATTCTAGGTAAGTTCTAAATGAAAACGGCTTCGAACAATAGAAGCCGTTTTGTCATCGTTGGAGCTAATATTTAGTTCTGAATTTCTTAGGTAATTGCTGATCTCCATCGGTTTGCTTTTGATATCACCTTGGCGCTGTCCATCAGCTTAAAAAACTTTGCTTAGAGTGCGATTTGTTAAATCAATCCCAGACGAATATTCTATGTTGTAGTCATTTGCAGCAATATACACAAGGCCAATTTCTGGTATGAGTTCTGTCAATTTAAATAAAATTAATGCACTAGGCTTAGGGCCCAAAGATGCAGCAAGTACATTATGAGATTTAGTAATAGGCTCAATTTTTTCCCGTAAGAGTTGTACGGATTGGTCAGAAGGATCAAAACAGTTAAAGTCGAAAAACATGTCAGCCTCTGTAGGCTCTTCAACTCCAAATACGTTTCTTACTTTATTTTCTAACTGATCTCCAATTTGATGCCCAATTAACATCAGCTTTGGCTCGTATCTTTGCTTAAGCTGAGATAGCCTTTCTTCGTCATAGCCAGATAGGACTAGAATACATGTCGGGAGATCAGGATATGCAATGCCTGATCGCTTTAGAACAAGGTTGGGAGATTTGGCATCTCGACTTAAATAACTACCGTAAGTTAGTGGCCTAAAATAACTAAACTCGGTTGAAATCTTCGCTTCTGAAAGAAAGTGAAGTAAATACCAAATCATATCTCTAGGGGTCGTGGTTGCATGAAGTCTCACTGTTGACTCTGTAGTGAGTTGGTTTTTAAATTCTGCGAGTAGAGACTTATATAGTGAAATGGAGTCGTGGTAGTCGTGAGCCGACGAGGGTGTCCTGAATTTTGTGTAAACGGCGGTTGATTACTGCCGAGGCATTCTGTCCTCGAACTGTATGGTAAACCTGTTTAGCGCAGGTTTCCAATCTCGCAGTGGCATAGACCACTTTTCACTGATGTTCTGTAAGGCAAGATAGAACAATTTAATCAGTGATTCATCATTCGGAAATGAGCCGCGATTTTTGGTGATCTTACGCAGACTCATGTTCACTGATTCAATCGCATTCGTGGTGTAAATCACTCGCCTGATTTCCGGTGGATAGTCAAAGAATGGAATAATGCGCTGCCAGTTGCTGCGCCAGGATTTTGCGATTAAGGGATAAGCCTCACCCCATTGATGTTCAAAGTCCATGAGCGCCATTTCAGCTTCAGCCAGTGTGGCAGAGCTGTAAATCAGCTTGAGGTCAGCCGCCACCTCTTTACGCTTGTTCCAGCCCACATAATTCAGGCTATTGCGCACCATGTGGACGATACAAAGCTGGACAGTAGCTTGTGGGTAGACAGTTTCAATCGCTTCCGGGAAACCCTTTAATCCATCCACGCAGGCAATGAAGATGTCTTGTACGCCACGGTTCTTGAGTTCGGTGACGACGGCCAGCCAGAACTTGGCCCCTTCAGTCTGGGCGATCCATAAGCCCATGACTTCCTTGTGACCGTCCATGTTAACGCCGATGGCAAGGTACACCGCTTTGGCACGTACACTGCCTGCATCTCTGACTTTGACATGGATGCAATCCAGATAGACGATGGGGTAGATACTGTCGAGTGGGCGAGACTGCCACAGCTTGACCTCATCAATCACCGCATCAGTGACATTGGAGATTAACGTCGGTGAAATCTCTGTGCCGTACATTTCGGACAAGTGCTGTTGAATCTCACGTACTGTCATACCTCTGGCATACAGGGAGATGATTTTGTCATCAAAGCCCGTCCAGCGGGTTTGATGTTTGGGAATCAGTTGTGGCTCGAAGCTACCTGCGCGGTCTCGGGGAATTTCAATCGGTAGTTCGCCAAAGTCCCCTTTGAGCGTCTTGCGACTTTTACCGTTGCGGGTGTTGCCTGAGGCATTCTTCACAGGCTCATTTTTATCGTGGCCTAGGTGATCTGCCATCTCTGCTTCAAGAGCACGTTCAACCAGCGCTTTGGTTAGCTGCTTGAGCAGTCCATTCTCGCCAATTAAATCTTCAGGCTTTTTATAGTTGCCCAACAATCCATCAATCAGATCGTTGGGCAGGGATTTTGATACGGTCATTTCTACTCCAAAAGTACGTGCGCAGTTTCCTGCAAAATGACCGTTTACACAAAATTATTTATACCCTC
>NZ_FNFX01000002.1 GCF_900100975.1 Methylophilus rhizosphaerae | reverse complement strand
CTGGAGTTTCAGTGAAGACTAACCTTTAGGTTATGTCGGAGCTAAAATCTATAAGGTGTAGTTCAAAGCAATATGATTTGGCAATCATCAAGATAAACGAAACACAAGTTGTTTCATACCCTGCCCATTGAAAGCTGAAAAGCTAAACTTCCTTTACTTCTTCCAATTTGTTAAAGCAGGCTGAGGCCAAAGTAATACCAGGCTCAGCACCATGCATAACATTACCAGTTATGTTTGGGGACAATAGCGGTTTGGAACCACCCCTTCCCATCTCGAACAGGGCCGTGAAACGAACTTGCGCCAATGATAGTGTACTCTTCGTATGCGAAAGTAGGTCATCCCCAAGCTCCTTACAGAAAACCCCTCAGCATTATTGTGTTGAGGGGTTTTGCTTTTAAAACACAAAACAGCAAAACCATGGAATAAGCAGCTTAAGCAGTAGGCTTGAGTACATTGCTTTATCGCTTAGACATCATGACGCAAGCTTCGCCATATTCTGAACTAAGGTGTCAGAAGAAAATGCGTAGAGGCAGCATGTTAGAATGTAGCTCTATGCCTAGATATCATGTCTTAATTCCTTGTGCTGGTCATGGTGCACGTATGCAGTCTGGCACGCCCAAGCAATATTTAATGTTAAATGGGAAGCCAGTTTTGCGTCATGCGATCGATCTTTTCGAAGCCATGCGGGAAATTACCAGCATTGTGGTCGTTGTGGCAGAAAAGGATGCCTATTGGGGGGCTGATTTACTGGCCGACTGTTATAAATCACGTATTGCTCACTGCGGTGGCGACACAAGGGCAGCCAGTGTTCTGAATGGATTGAGGGCCATGGTTGAGTTCGTGGCCGCAGATGACTGGATTCTGGTGCATGATGCCGCCAGGCCAGGTATTGATCGTCAAATGGTCGAACGATTAATAAATGCCGTTTCTGATCAGGAAAGTGGCGCACTGTTAGCGCTACCATTAGCTGATACACTTAAACGCGCGGATGACCATACAGCGGTAACCGAAACGATTCCACGCGACAAATTGTGGCAGGCACAGACGCCGCAAATGTTTCGCTATGCTGCACTGCAACAAGCATTATCAACCTATTTGCAACGTCATCCAACTGATGAGGCCCAAGCCATGGAGTGGATGGGGCATCAGCCCAAATTGGTATTGGGCGATTTAAAAAACATGAAAATAACTTATCCGCATGATTTAACCGTGGTTGCTGCCTTGATACAGGCAGCACAAAATCAAAATAGCTAACCTTGAAGAGATACAACCATATGACACCTTTCAGAATCGGTCATGGCTTTGATGTGCACGCACTGGTCAGTGGGCGGGACTGTATTATTGGAGGCGTACATATTCCTCACCCGGTTGGTTTGGACGGGCATTCGGATGCTGATGTGCTATTGCATGCGATTTGTGATGCCTTGCTTGGTGCCGCGGCATTGGGTGACATTGGCAAGCATTTCCCTCCTAGTGATATGCGCTATAAAGGCATAGATTCGCGAGAGTTGCTTCGCCATGTAGTCGAACTATTAAAGAGCGAAAATTTCCAGGTCGGCAACATTGATGCCACGGTAATTTGTGAAGCACCACGCCTTGGCCCACATATCCTGCGTATACGGGAAAATATTGCCAGTGACTGCCAGGTCAATATCAACCTTATCAACGTTAAAGCAACCACGACTGAAAGACTGGGTTTCACCGGCCGTGGTGAAGGCATTGCTGCAGAAGCCATAGTACTGATTTATACACAAGTTTAATATGCGATTGTTTTCCAGATTTGAGGGATTGGTTTCTCCTTTTCCTCGCGAGATTATTCAAACCCTGCCTACCCGTTTCTGGCCATTTATGTGGGCGTGCTCATATGGCATGCGCAAGTATATTTTGTGCATGACCATACTCACCGCCTGTATTGGTGCCTTTGAGGCATTATTGTTTGCCCTCATGGGTAAGGTGGTCGATAAACTCACGGCGATTGTACCGCAGCAACTGTGGGCGACGCATCAACAGACACTTGCCTGGGTCATTGTCATCCTGGTGGGGAGTACGGTGATTATTCTGCTGCAAACCCTGATGAAACATCAAACCCTGGCAGGTAACTTCCCCATGCGCATGCGCTGGCAATTCCATCAGCATATGCTAAATCAAAGCATGTCGTTTTATCAGGATGAGTTTGCCGGGCGCGTTTCGGCCAAAGTGATGCAAACCGCCCTGGCGGTCCGGGATGTATGGTTCATTCTGGCGGATATTATGGTGTACGTGCTGATCTATTTCACCACCATCGTCACGGTAGTCGGTAATTTCCACCCATGGATGGTATTGCCATTTCTTGGCTGGTTGGCCTTATATGGCTGTGCACTGTTTTACTTTATTCCACGGCTGGCAAAGGTCTCGCAACAGCAGGCGGATGCACGGGCATTGATGTCCGGGCGTATCACTGATGCCTATACCAATATCTCCACGGTGAAACTATTCTCACACGCAGGCAGGGAGGCTGGCTATGCCCAATCTGCCATGCAGGAGTTTCTGGATACAGTGCATGGCCAAATGCGCATGGTGAGTTGGGTAGAAAGCATTAACCACTTTCTCAACATGTGCCTGATCATTGCCAGTGGCGGGATGGTGTTATGGCTATGGTCGCAAAGCCTTGTGGCGGCCGGTGCCGTCGCCGCTGTCATGGCAATGAGCTTGCGGTTGAATGGTATTTCGCATTGGGTGATGTGGGAGCTGACATCCCTGTATGAACAGATCGGCACGGTACAAGACGGTATTAATACCTTGTCTGTGATGAATAATGTTGTCGATAAACCAGAAGCGGCTGCCTTATTTGTCCCTAAAGGCGAGGTCAGGTTTGACCAGGTGGATTTTGCCTATGCACAGCAAGTGCCATTACTCCAGAACTTCAACCTCGATATCAAGCCAGGTGAGCGTGTAGGGCTAGTGGGTCGTTCCGGTGCAGGTAAATCCACCATTGTTAATTTGCTGATGCGTTTTTACGATATCCAGTCCGGCCATATACGGATTGATGGGCAATCTATCGATGAAGTCAGGCAGAATTCCTTGCGTCAGCAAATCGGCATGGTGACGCAAGACACTTCGCTACTACACCGTTCCGTGCGCGAGAATATCCTGTATGGCCGCCCGGATGCGACAGACGCAGATATGGTGGCTGCTGCCAAACGGGCAGAAGCGCATGAGTTTATCCTGACCTTGCGAGACGCCAAGGGACGTACTGGCTATGATGCCCACGTCGGTGAACGTGGTGTCAAACTCTCCGGTGGCCAGCGCCAGCGGATCGCTATCGCACGCGTGATGCTCAAGAACGCACCTATCCTGGTGCTGGATGAAGCCACCAGTGCGCTGGACTCCGAAGTTGAACAAGCCATTCAGCACCATTTGTCACAATTGATGGAAGGCAAAACGGTAATTGCCATTGCGCACCGGCTTTCCACTATTGCCGCCATGGACAGGCTGGTGGTGCTTGACCACGGCCAGATCGTGGAAACGGGTACTCACCATGAGTTGCTCGCATTGAATGGCATCTATGCCAGGTTGTGGGCACATCAGAGCGGCGGCTTCCTCGGGGAGTGATGTCCTGCGATATTTTAGGCGCCTGTGTGCCGATTGCACATAATCTCTTATTAAAAAAACTAATGCCAGGTTTAGGCAAAAGCTTGGCGCAATTCCCCAATCGCAAATACTTGTGCTTCCCTGGCTTTGGCAACAACATCGGCCATGCCGAAGAACTCATGCGTCACTCCCCTATAATGACGATAGGCCACAGGTACGCCATCACTTTCCAGCCGTTCGGCAAAATCCTTCCCTTCTTCATGCAAGGGATCAATGTCGGCTGTGATTACCGTCGCCGGTGGCAACTCTTTCAGGGAGGCGGCTTTGTTTGGTAACGCATAAGCACTGTAAGTATCCATGGGTTCGCTATAGTGTTTAAAGAACCAGTGCATCATGGCGGCATTCAATGGTTTCGCATGGGCATTTTCGAGATAGGATGCATTGAAAACATTGTTGTCGACCACCGGGTAAATCAGTAGCTGGTGTACCGGCAAGGTCATGTCTTTATCGCGTGACATCAGCGAAACGACGGCAGCAAGGTTGCCACCGGCACTTTCCCCGGCGACAGCAATCCGTTTGCGATCACCCTTGAGTTCGTGCGCATGTTTCAACAACCATTGATAGGCCACAAAGGCTTCATTGGGTTGCGTGGGAAAACGATGCTCGGGCGCCTGGTGGTAATCCAGCGAAACCACCACTGTTTGAGCGCCTTGCGCCAGCGCAATAATCGAGGCTTCATACGTTTTGGTATCCGCAATCACGAATCCGCCACCATGAAAATAAAGGGTGACGGGAAAAGGTCCTTCACCTGCAGGCGTATACACATGGGCCGGCATGCTGCCGATGGGGCCGCCAGGGATGCTGATCATTCTGCAGGAGACATGTGCAGTCGCAGGCGCCAGGCCTTGTGCCTGTAATACCTTTTTGACGGCATCTGCGGGTGTTGGCTGCCGGCGAGCCTCTTCCGGCGATAAGCTTTCAATAGGCTTCCCGCCCAGCGCAGTCAATGCATCCAGTACCAATTGCATGTCCGGGTCTGCATAAGGCGGTTCGCCGCCCAGTATTTTTGTGGCTGCTTCTACCGTAGCAGGATCTTCAATTGCAGGGAGGGTGCCTGCGGTTTGATTGAGTAAAGAATCACTATGATGTGTGGTTGCCATTCGTATTCCTTTCTTGTGAAATCAGAGAGAAAGTACAAACCTTCACCTTAGCCTTGGGCCAGTGAGGTTGATATCAGGCACTGCACCAATCTACTGTAGGAGGTGCTATATGTAAGATACGTTATACCACGCGATGTTCCGTTACGCTGTGCATGACTTGAGGGAGGAGGAAACAGTTAACCATCGTTTGCATTTGTGAACAGGAACGTGCGGCATTTTACGCTGGTCTCATCTGTATCCGTGTATGCAAAGAATGAGCGACGACGATGAAAAAAATTGCCTTAATTGCACCTCTCTTGATGCTGCTCATCGCGGGATGTAGCAAGCATGGCGAGGCTGGCAAGAGTGGTTCGCAAGTGGTGGCCCGGGTCAATGGCAGCGAATTGACTGTCCACCAGCTGAACTTTGCGCTTTCCAAAATGGGTAAGCTGGATCAGTCGCAACTGAAAGCTGCTTCCGAGAAAGTCCTGCAGCAAATGGTGGAGATGGAACTGCTCAAACAAAAAGCAGTTGAGGCAAAACTGGACCGTGACCCCCGCATATTGCAAATGCTGGAAGATGCCAGGCAGCAGGTATTGGCACAGGCATATATACAGAAGATCGCGTCCAGGCCCATAGCACCGTCTGGTGATGAGATCCGGAAGTTTTACGATACCCATCCCGAGTTGTTCAGCGAGCGTCAGGTCTACGGGATCCAGGAGTTTGTGGTGAAAGATGGCAATGCACATGCGAGCGAGATCGAAGCGGGCATCCATGCTGCCAGAACTGCAGAGGATGTAAGCAAGTGGTTGAAAGATAATCACTATGTCTTTAACGCCAATGCCAGCAGGAAAGCGGCAGAACAGTTACCACTTGATTTGCTTAAACAACTGAATACGCTCAAAGTGGGTGACACCGTGGTGGTCAGAAGCCCTGATGCATTGGTATTGCTGTTTCTTGCCAAAATAGACCGGGAGCCGATTGACCTGGAACAAGCGCAACCCGCTATTCAGCGGTATCTGGTCAATGCCAGTCAACAGGCACTGGTTAAGAATGAAGTCGCTGCGTTACGTAAACAGGCCAATGTTGAATTTTTGGGAGATTTCTCAACTATGGCATCCAATATGGCAGTGGATAGCGGGGAAGAGTCTGCTTCTGGGGCGACACCGGTTGCGGCAAACCCGCAAGCTACCGTTCCCCAGGTTGCTGTCACGCCGGAAGCAGAACCTGCTCCACCCGCCCATAATCCAGCCATTGAAAAAGGATTGGCTGGCCTGCAATAAAAGTGGGTATCGTGGAGCGCCTGATTCTGGTGCTCATTTGATGAGGAGCGTTTCATGAAATTCCCTAAACCATGTTCATGATGGGCAATAGCAGGATTCCCAAGTACCAGGCCGATAATAGCTTTACACGAGCCAGACAGGGGTCGGCCCGGGAAATCAAACAAGGAGAGCCATCATGTGGACCAAACCAGCTGCAACTGAAATGCGTTTCGGTTTTGAAGTGACCATGTACGTCATGAACAAATAAGTGCATTGTGACGACAGAAACCCGGCCATTGCCGGGTTTTTTCTTATTGCCAGTGTGATTACCGGGATCGCCTGAAGGCACCCGCCCGGCTTCAAGCGTGGATTCGCCTTGTATTGCCAGATGGATACAGTGGCGAAGTGGTAGTGAAGAAAAAATAGCCAGCCGGTATACTGTTGGCCTTTCACTGGATGAGTACCGCATGGACTGGATACAACTGTTTTTGGAGCAATATGCACTGTTCTGCCTGATCGGTGTGGTGGTGGGCGTGCTGTCCGGCTTGCTGGGCATTGGCGGTGGCATCGTGTTGGTGCCCATGTTGCATGCGATATTAATGGCGAAAGGATTCTCAGGCGATATGGCGTTTCATGTGGCCTTGGCGACCTCAATGGCATGTATCGTATTCACTTCGTTGTCCAGCATACGGGCGCATCATAAAAACCGGAATATTGTCTGGCCTTATGTGTGGGCCATGGTGCCTATGGCATTTTTAGGTTCTTTGCTGGCCACCCTGGTGGCCATTCACCTGGATGCGTTTTACCTCACGCTATTTTTTGCCACGTTTATCCTGTTCGCGGCGATCCAGTTACTCCTGGACCGCAAGCCGGCCCCGCACAAAGTACCGGGCAAGGTAGAAATCAGCCTGGTGTCATTGTTGATTGGCGGCGTGTCTGCTCTGGTGTCCATAGGCGGCGGCACACTGACCGTGCCTTATCTCGCCATGCGCAATGTGTCGGTCAAGCAGGCAATAGGGACGTCGGCAGTACTGGGTTTCCCCATCGCGCTGGCGAGCACGGTGAGTTATTTGCAGGATGCCATGCGGCAGCCTGTACATGCGCCGGATACATTTGGCCTGCTCTACCTGCCAGCCATTCTGCTGGTGACCCCGCTCAGCGTGTTATTCGCACCAGCAGGTGTGGCATTGACCAAACGCTTGCCGGTTAAGGTCTTAAAGCGTGTTTTTGCCGTGTTTTTGATGGGCGTGGGTATCAAGTTGCTGTGGTCGCAGCTTGCTTGAACCTATGGCGCGCAGGCAATAAAAAACCGCCGGATTCCGGCGGTTTTTTGTTTGGTCCTGGCTGGTTATTTGTTCATGACGTACATCGTCACTTCAAAGCCAAAACGCATTTCAGTCGCTGCTGGTTTAGTCCACATGGTCATCTCCTTGGTTGATCGTTTAAGGGTATCGTGATTATTGTACTTGTATGAGTATCACTATACGCTGTCGTTTCAATTTCACCCTGCGGCGTTTGCGTAAAAGAGACTCATGATTTTATGTGGTCTGCTTGCGGTGTGCTTTCATAGACCGCTGGCATGTGTTCGTGTCAGAATCAGAACAAGCACAAGCCCAAGAGAATAGGCTCGCCCCTGTTTCTGCATTGGGCGGGTGAATCAGGGCTGGTTGATTGCCATGATCTGTCATCAATTTCATCGTATACCATATTCGAAATACACATGATTGCCTTACTTGAAGCAAAGCGCGCAGGCCTGTTTTCCAGACCGCACTGGATGAATAATGTATTGGCTGGTGTGATCGTGGGGGTGGTCGCCTTACCTCTGGCAATGGCTTTTGCCATCGCCTCTGGTGCCAAGCCGGAACAGGGACTGTATACCGCGATTGTGGCTGGCGGACTGACCTCTATGCTGGGTGGGAGCCGCTTGCAAATCGCAGGGCCGACCGGCGCCTTTATCGTGATTCTGGCCGGGATTACTGCCAAATACGGTATCGAAGGTTTGCAGGTCGCAACGCTGATGGCAGGCGGCATACTCATGCTGATGGGACTGACGCGCATGGGTGGCGTCATCAAATATATTCCCGATCCTGTCATTGTCGGCTTTACCAGCGGAATAGGTGTCATCATTTGGGTTGGCCAGTGGAAGGATTTCTTCGGATTGCATCCTGCAAGCGGGGGTGAGCAATTCCACCAGAAACTCTGGCATTTGCTGCAGGCCTTCCCGGGCATGCATCTTGAAACGGCCGCGCTTGCTGTGTTCACGCTTGCGGTGTTGCTCACTTCACCACGTGTTTTCAAGCGGATTCCTGCGCCGTTGGTCGCCATGGTCGCAGCGACAGTCATCCAGTGGTTGTTTGCATTTGAAGGGGTAGCGACCATAGGTAGTGCTTTCGGGGGGATTCCGCAAAGCCTGCCGCAATTCTCGCTGCCTTCGGTGACCTTTTCCGAGGTACTGCACTTGATGGGTCCTGCATTTACCATTGCATTGCTGGGGGCGATTGAATCGCTGCTTTCGGCGGTGGTTGCGGATGGCATGGCTGGCACCAGGCACGACTCGAATCAGGAACTGGTCGGCCAGGGCGTCGCCAATATCTTTTCCCCGCTCTTTGGCGGATTCGCTGCGACAGGCGCTATCGCCCGTACCGCTACCAATATCCGCAATGGTGCAACGAGTCCGCTGGCAGGCATTGTGCATGCGCTGACGCTGGTGATCATCGTGCTGGTGCTCGCGCCACTGGCTGCGCTCATTCCGCTGTGTGCCTTATCCGCCATTCTGTTTGTGGTGGCATGGAATATGAGCGAACTGCACCGCTTTCACCATATGGTAAAGACTGCGCCGCGTGCAGATGTGACTGTACTACTAATCACTTTTACATTGACGGTATTGGGGGACCTGGTGATTGCCGTCAATATTGGTGTGGTCATCGCTTCATTACTGTTCATGAAGCGCATGTCTGAGGCGGTCATCGTTGAGCAGCAGGCACATGAGGTGCTTGCCAGGGAAGTGCCAGGAAGGCCGCTGAACTTGCCTGCAGGCACGGTGGTGTTTGCGATAGATGGCCCGTTCTTTTTTGGTGCGGCAGAGCGACTGGAAAGTGTGCTGGAATCAGTGCACGGGCATGCCAGAACCCTGGTGTTGCGTGTTGGCAGAGTGCCCTTTATCGATGCGACCGGGATGCAAGCTTTGGGGGACCTGCTGGATAACTGCAAACGTCACAAGACACGGCTGGTCATTTGCGAGGTACGTCCCAATGTACTGGCAAAACTTGCAATGGCCGGACTCGTCGAGCAGATTGGCCAGCAAAATATCCTGGCGCAATTGCATGATCTAAGTGCTGGCGAGCCTTAGGCACATTTTTGGCGTGCCGCTGGTGCTGGCATAAAACGGTCATCAATTTGTAATACAATAAACTCAGTCACTGTTCTGAGTTATAGAGTCCCATGCATATTCAAGTCATTGCTACCCAACCGTTCACCGATCAAAAGCCAGGCACCTCAGGGTTGCGCAAGAAGGTCAGGGTTTTCCAGCAGCTACATTATCTGCAGAACTTTGTACAAAGCATTTTTAATACGCTGGAGATTCCCGAAAATGCCACACTGACGCTGGGTGGGGATGGCCGTTTCTATAATAAGGAAGCCATACAGATCATCATTAAAATGGCAGCGGCCAATGGTTTCGCCAGCGTATTGGTTGGCCAGCACGGGATACTGTCCACGCCTGCGGCGTCGAATGTGATCCGTAAATATCACACCTTTGGCGGCATTATCCTGTCTGCCAGCCATAATCCTGGCGGGCCAGAAGATGACTTTGGCATTAAGTACAATATCTCCAACGGTGGTCCGGCACCAGAGAAAATCACCGATCGTATTTTTGCGACAAGCAAAACCATCACCGAATACCGGATTGCCGAGATCCCTGAAGTTAATTTGTCCAAGCTGGGCACAACCGTGCATGATGGCTTTAGCGTCACTGTCATTGATCCGGTGCGTGATTATGCCGACCTCATGCAAAGCATGTTCGATTTTTCAGCCATCAAGCGCTGGCTGGCAACCGGGCACCGCCTGAAATTCGATGCCATGCATGCGGTGACCGGGCCGTATGCCAGGGAAATTTTTGTCCATCGCCTCGGTGCACCGGCGGATAGCCTGATGAATTGTGACGTGTCAGAAAATTTTGGCGGCGGCCACCCGGACCCTAACCTGACCTATGCGGCAGAGTTGGTCAAGATTGCTTACGGTGCGCAGGCACCTGATTTTTCAGCAGCTTCCGACGGTGATGGCGATCGCAATATGATCCTGGGCCAGCACTTTTTTGTCACGCCTTCTGACAGCCTGGCGCTAATTGCCGCCAATGCCAGACTGATTCCCGCTTATGCTCAAGGCCTGTCCGGCGTGGCGCGTTCCATGCCGACCAGTGGCGCCGTAGACCGGGTCGCCGCCAGGCTGGGGATTGCCTGTTATGAAACGCCTACCGGGTGGAAGTTTTTCGGCAACCTGATGGATGCTGGCCGTGTCGCCCTGTGTGGCGAGGAGAGCTTTGGCACCGGCAGTGACCATGTACGTGAGAAAGACGGATTATGGGCTGTGCTGTGCTGGCTCAATTTGCTGGCCGCTACGGGTGAAAGTGTAGAGTCGCTGGTGCGCAAACACTGGCAAAGCTATGGCCGCAATGTCTATTCCCGCCATGATTATGAAAATGTACCTGCTGCACAGGCCAATGCCGTGATTGCACATGTCAAGGCACAGGCCAGCCAGTTGCCGGGGCAGGTGTTTGGCGCCTATACCGTCAAAACAGTGGATGACTTCAGTTATACCGACCCTGTTGATGGATCTGTCAGTACTGGCCAGGGCTTGCGTATCCTGTTTGCCTGCGGCTCCCGCGTGGTGATCCGCCTGTCGGGCACGGGGACTGAGGGAGCGACCATCCGCGTCTACCTGGAAGCCTTTACCGAAGATGCTGCACAGCAGCAGCTGGATGCGCAGGATGCGCTGGCAGAATTGATTGCAGTCTCGCACCAGATATCGCTGTTGCCGCAATTGACCGGCCGGCAACAGCCGACGGTCATTACTTAAAGATAATGGCGGGAGTGGCTGCATGATGATAAAGAGAAGAATGCTTGGCCCGGTATTATTGTCTGCAGGCTTGCTGGCCTGTGGCGTGAATCCGGTGACCAAACAGCATGAGTTCCAGTTTGTCTCGCAAGACAAGGAAATCCAGCTGGGGCAGCAGAATTACAGCCCTGCGCGCCAGTCCCAAGGCGGCGACTATACGCTGGATGCGGAGCTGACCCGTTATGTGCAGCAAGTCGGCCAGAAACTGGCCGCAGTGTCTGACCGGCCGGATTTGCCGTACGAATTTGTGGTGCTGAATGATTCGGTTCCCAATGCATGGGCCATGCCAGGTGGCAAAATCGCCTTCAACCGTGGTTTGCTTTACGAATTGCACAGCGAAGCGGAGCTGGCAGCCGTACTTGGGCATGAGATTGTGCACGCGGCTGCGCGCCATGGCGCCAAAAGCATGGAACGCGGTGTATTTTTACAAGGCGCGATGCTGGCAGTGGGCCTGGCCACGCGTGACTCAAACTATGCCAATATGGTGGTGGGCGGTGCCCAGCTGGGCGGCCAGCTGATTTCCAGCAAATATGGTCGCGATGCCGAGTCTGAGGCGGATCACTATGGTATGAAATACATGAAACTGGCTGGCTATGATCCGGCTGCGGCCGTGACGCTGCAGGAAACCTTTGTGCGTCTGAGTGCGGGCAATCGGCAGGATTTCATGTCCGGCCTGTTTGCCAGCCATCCTCCTTCGCAGGAACGTGTCGATCTGAACAAGCAAACCTTGCAGGCGTTGGGCGCTGGCGGCGAAATGGGCAAAGAAGTTTATGCCCAGCAAGTCGCCAGGCTGATGTCTACACGGGAAGCGTATAAAGCCTATGATGAAGGCAAAGCCGCGTTGCAGAAAGGGGATGCTGATAAAGCCAGGAACCTGGCCAACAAGGCGCTCAGCATCGAACCGCGCGAAGCCCGTTTCCAGGAGCTGTTAGGGGATATTGCCCTGAGCAAGAAGAACACGACTGAAGCGCTGGCGTTTTATGACAAGGCGATCCAGATGCAGCCGGGTTATTTCAAACCCTATGTGCAAAGCGGCATCGCCTTATTTAATGAGGGTAAAAAAGCGCAGGCAGAACCTTTCCTGAAAAAAGCCAATGCCTTGCTGCCAACGGCACCTGGCTATGCGCTGCTCGGGCAGATTGCGGAAGGGCGTGGTGAAACTGCATTGGCATTGCAGCATTACCAGTTAGCGGCCAGTTCTGATTCCGAGATCGGCAAGGAAGCTGCCGGCCGAGCCATGCGCATAGACCTGCCGCGTAATCCTGCGCGCTACCTGCCTGCCGGCCCGCTGGCGGATAACACCGGCATGGTTTACGCCGCGGTGCAAAACAGCAGCAGTGTCCCGGTCGGGCGCGTGCAAGTCCGTATGTTGCAATACGACAGCCATGGCCGCCTGGTCAACCAGACCCGTTCCATGCTGATTACCGGAGGTATCGCGCCCGGCAAGCGCGGCTCGGTGGCGACTGGCTTCCGTATCCAGGACCAGGCTGCCTTGCAGTTCTTCCGTGTGGTGGTCGAAGGTGCCGAACTGGCGAATTGATCTTTCTCGTTGCATTCCCTTAAGAAAACATCACATTATGACCATGCAGGATAGCTGTTGCTCAGTGTCACCGTACTTTGAAATCCATCCCGGCAAAGCCGCCGCTTTCCGCCTCATCTGTGAAAAGTATGTGCAATGGTCGTCGCGCGAGCCCGGTTGTTTGTATTACGGCTTTAGTTTCGACGGCGATCTTGCGCATTGCCGTGAGGGCTTTCGCGATGCGGCTGCGCTATTGTCACATATCGAAAACCTGCGCCCCATCTTGCACGAGATGGGTGAGGTTTCTGAGCTGGTGCGCATGGAAGTGCATGGCCCGGCGGTCGAACTGGCCCGATTGCGGGATGTGCTTGCAGGCATGCATCCGCAGTACTTTGTTCTGGAGTATGGTTTCAGGAAAGATATCGCCGTTTAAGGGATGGGGCCGGAAGATAACGTTGTACTGCTCTCGCCATCTCGTATCGTCATCACGCCGCGATACAGCCTAACATCCATGCGCCCCAGAAAACTCATGCCCAATAATGCATCTCCTTCCAGGCCGGGGGAGATCGTCGCCGCGACGTCATGTGCAACAATGCCACCCAGCTGGACTGTTTTCAGGCGCACCAGGTAAGACACCGCCGTGCCATTGGCTGTACGCGTACTGATCGCGTCCTGGCTGATGAGTCCCAAACGGTCAGCGACGTGTTGTGAGATCGCGACCCCGGTGGCACCGGTATCAATCAGTACCCGCACGCGTTCGCCGTTAATCAGGGCCTCGGCGCTGTAGTGGCCATCCGGGCCACGCTTGAGGCTGACGACCTGTTGCTGGTCGAGTTGCTCCAGCGTATTGGGGTGCTGTATACGGTCAACCAAAAACCAGACCAGTGCGGCAAGGGCTAGCCAGGCGAGCAAATACAGCAGGTTGCGCCTGTGTGAAAGAACCTGTTGAGTGGCATGTCGCATGCTCATTCAATGGTGGCTAAAAAGGGATTTTCAAGCCTGGGGCGGCATTGCGTAACATTTGCCTGAATGATTGTTGGATGCGGATAAGTGCAGTTTCATCGTCTGCTTCAAAGCGTAAGGTCAGTACCGGCTGGGTATTCGATGCACGGATCAGGCCAAAGCCGTCGGCGTATTCGACCCGCAGGCCGTCGATGGTAATGATGTCGATGGCATCCGGGAACTGTGCAGATTGCTGCAATACTGCAATCAGCGAGTGTGGTTCGCCTTCTGCCATGGTGATTTGCAGCTCAGGAGTATTGATGCTGTCAGGCAATGCTTCCAGCACGGCACTGACATCAGGGTGACGGCTGACGATCTCCAGTAAACGGGCTGCACTGTATAGGCCGTCATCAAAGCCAAACCAGCGTGCCTTGCCTGCCTTGCTGTCATTGAAGAACAGGTGGCCGGAGAGCTCACCACCGATAGCGGCGCCAGTTTCCCTGATTTTGGCTTTCATCAGCGAGTGGCCGGTTTTCCAGATCACCGGCTGTCCGCCATGGTCACGTATCCAGGAGAATAAATGACGGGTTGACTTCACATCAAACACTACCTTGCTACCAGGCTGATGTGCCAGTACGTCTTCGGTAAATAACATGAGCTGCCGGTCACTGCGGATAACCTTTCCCTGCTTGGTGACTACGCCCAGGCGATCACCATCGCCGTCAAAGGCCAGCCCGATTTCTGCATCGCTGGTATGTAGCCTGGCCATGACATCCTGCAGGTTCTTTTCTTCCACCGGGTCAGGGTGGTGATTGGGGAAATGCCCGTCAACCTCGCAAAACAGGGGCTCCACCTCGCAACCCAGCGCTTTGAACAACGCTAGCGCATAAGCACCTGCCACCCCATTCCCGCAATCAATCACTACCCGCATAGGGCGCGCGAGCCGGATGTCGGCAACGATGGCTTCCAGGTAAGCGGGGAAAATATCGTAGGCAGTCACCTTGCCCGGCGCGGGTGACTGCTGGAACTGTTGCGCCATGATGCGTTGCCTGAGTGCCTGGATGGCTGCGCTGCTCAGTGTTTCCCCGCCAATCACCATTTTCAACCCGTTATATTGCGGCGGATTATGGCTGCCGGTCAGCATCACGCCACTGCTGGTTTGCCCCAGGGTGTGTGCCGCGAAATAGAGCATGGGTGTTGTGACCATGCCCAGCGAGATCACGTGAGTGCCGGTGTGTGTAATCCCTTCGGTCAGTGCTGTAGCCAGGGCAGGGCTGGATAAACGGCCATCGTACCCTACACATACCGTATGTTCGCCACACGCTTGTGCCTGCGTGCCCAGTGCCAGCCCAATCTGGCGCACAATATCTGCTGTCAGCGTATCATCGACAATACCGCGGATATCGTAAGCCTTGAAAATGGATGCTGGCAATGCAGCCATTTATTCGGCTTCTTCTATCCAGGCCAGCTGGATAGCCTCGAGGATTTTTTCACCACAGTGGGCTGGATCATCATTGAAACCTTCCAGCTCCATGACCCATTGCATCAGGTCGGTAAAACGGATGGTTTTAGGGTCGATATCGGGAAATTTATCATACAACTCCTCAGCAATACGCTGGCTATCGGTCCATTTCATGGCATGCACTCCCTTGTGATCATTGATGGCGTTCATTATAACTGACAGCGGGCGGTGGGTTTGACGGAATCCGCTGACACGCGTGTCAGACGCACGGGACTGGTCAGGCCGCCGGATGATTGGCATCATGTCGGGTTATGGAGCATCGAGTGCATACAATAACACCCTCTGTAAAAATCACCAGGTGGATTGCCGGTATATTCTTGACGCTGGTGTTGGTCATTGCGGGTTGTGAAATCGCCGGTTGGCCATTTCTGCGTCAACCCTTACAGCAACTGATGCAGGACAAATTACACCGGTCCGTGCAGATTGAGCGACCATTTCGCTTGCAGCTGGTAGGGAGTGGCCCGCGCCTGCAAGTGGGAGGACTGAAGCTCTCGGCCCCGGCAGGGTTTGATGCGCCTTATTTTGTGGATGCGCAAGGACTGGACCTGTCGCTACGCTACCGCCACCTCTGGTCGCTGAAAGAAGGCGATCCTTACCGTATCCGGGCCATTCGTGCCGATCAGCTCAATGCCTACCTTAGCCGGCATGCAGATAAACACGCCAGCTGGGATTTTGAACTGGAGGATAGCGGCCCGGCGCGCCCGTTCCCGGTGATTGAACAATTGGCGGTTAACCAGGGCGAGGCCAAAGTAGATGATGCAGTGACCAATGCGCAATTGAGCGTGAAGTTTTTTACCGAAGAGGGTGAACACCTGAAGGCACCCGAATCCAGCGTGAAAGTGAATGGCAAATTCCGGCATCTTCCCTTGCAAGGCGAACTTGTGACCCAAGGGTTTCTGCCCGTGGCAACCCAGGGCAAAGATTCGCCACCCATTAACTCCCATGGCTGGCTGAAGTACGGGGCGGTGAATGCGCAGTTTCGCGGAGCCGTGTATGACCTGTTCGGCGCGCAACGCGTCAAAGGCAAGGTCGATGTCAGTGGCCCTTCACTGGCGGATGTCGGCGACTTGCTGGACATGACCTTTCCGCGTACTTCCTCGTTCAATATCAGTGCTGAAATTAACAGGGATGCAGACCGCTGGCAAGTGAACATACCTGCTGCGCGCATAGGGCGCAGTCATTTATCGGGGCAGTTTGCCTATGACCTGGCGCCCGAAATCCCCCTGCTCAGCGGCAAGTTGCAAGGATCGCTGCTGATGCTGGCTGATCTGGCGCCTGCGTTCGGGGCAGCGCAGGATAATACGGCGGGTAACGCACATCCTGGCAAGCTGTTTCCGGATGAGCCGCTGGACTTTACTACCTATGGCCGCATGAACGCAGATATTGATGTGCACCTGGATGCTGTTGATTTGGGCAACGCATTCAGGCAACGGATTGCACCGTTGAAGTTGCGTTTGACGCTGATGAAGCATAAATTAAGCTTGGCAGAGCTTGAAGCCAGTACGGCGCAGGGCACTGTATCTGGTGCGCTGACCATTGATGCCCATGATGCGGGGAATACGGATTTATCGCCGCCGCCGGCACCAGACTGGGGGATTCAACTGGCAGTGCGTGATATTCGCCTGGAACAGTGGCTGAAAGTGACACCCGCCACAGGCAAGAAAAAGGGCCAGGAGAAGCCCGCGACGCCGGCATCGCCTGCGTATATCTCGGGCAAATTGAGTGGTAAGGCCAAGCTGCAAGGACGCGGGCGCTCCACCTCCGCCTTGCTGAAATCGCTGGATGGGCAGGTTGCATTGATGGTGCGCCAGGGTGAAATTTCCCATCTGGTGGTCGAAGCTGCGGGGCTGGATATTGCGCAAGCCATTGGTGTACTGGTGAAGGGCGATCAGCCATTGCCCATGCAATGTGCTGTCATGGGTTGGCAGGCGAAACAGGGCGTGTTGACTCCCGAGGCTGCCTTGATTGATACGCCAGTGACCCTGGTGAATGTCAGCGGGGATGTGAATCTGGGGCAGGAGCAGCTAAATCTCAAATTACAGGCCAGTCCGAAGAACTTCTCACCATTGACCATACGTTCCCCGATTCTGGTCACCGGGCCATTTGTCGATCCCAAAGTATCAGTCAGTCCTGGTCCGATTGCCGCACGTGTTGCCGGCGGGGTGTTGCTGGCATTGCTGAATCCTTTTGCTGCAATCCTGCCCTTCCTGGATCCTGGTGACGCCGCTGCCGTGAGCGATGAAGGATGCCAGCATACCTTGCAGCAATTGAAAGCACGCCAGCATTAAATACCTGATGTGATTGGGGGCGTAAAAAAAGACCCGGCCGAAGCCGGGTTGAGGGAGCGATTTGGAGATATACGCTTACGGTGAATATTAAGCATAAGCTGTGCCATGTTAAATAGTCATTTAAAATCAATAGGATATTTATTTTCACCCATCAAATATGTGTAGCCAGCCCAGCAATTGCTGGATAAGGTGCACAACTCTGGTGCGCGGCATACAATGCCGGCATTCCTTCTCCGCCATCGTTGCCATTACAAAAAAACGGGACGCCTGTAGCTGACGGTCGCGAAAGATGCAAGCCATGGGCGCCTCATGGTAAAATCGCGCTTTATTGTTATAGATACGGAAACTTGATCGTCATGTTTAGCTTTTCAAGAAATTTAAGCGTTGCAGACCCGGCACTGGCCAAAATGATTTCCTCCGAAGTGGAGCGCCAGCATCAGCACATTGAGCTGATTGCCTCCGAAAACTACACCAGTCCGGCGGTGATGGAAGCGCAGGGCTCGCAACTGACGAACAAGTATGCAGAAGGTTATCCGGGCAAGCGTTTCTACGGTGGCTGTGAGTTTGTTGACCAGGTTGAGCAGTTGGCGATTGACCGCCTGAAAGCCTTGTACGGTGCTGAATATGCCAACGTGCAACCCCACTCCGGTTCACAGGCCAACCAGGCGGTGTATTTCTCCATCCTGAAACCGGGCGATACCGTCATGGGCATGAACCTGGGCCACGGCGGTCACTTGACCCATGGTTCGCCAGCCAACTTGTCCGGCAAGTTGTTCAATATCGTGCCTTACGGTTTGAACGATAAAGAAGAAATCGACTATGACGAGATGGAGCGCATTGCCATCGAGTGCAAACCAAAACTGCTGATTGGTGGCGCGTCTGCTTATGCCTTGCGTTTTGACTGGGCCCGTATGGCCGAAATCGCTAAAAAGGTGGGTGCTTATTTTATGGTCGATATGGCGCATTACTCCGGCCTGATTGCCGCGGGCGTCTATCCTAACCCGGTACCACACGCTGATTTTGTGACTTCGACAACACACAAAACACTGCGTGGCCCCCGTGGTGGCATCATTATGGCCAAGGCAGAATTTGAAAAATCATTGAACTCCAATGTGTTCCCAAGCCTGCAGGGGGGGCCGCTGATGCACGTGATTGCCGGTAAAGCCACCGCTTTCCTGGAAGCGGCGCAGCCAGAGTTTAAGGCTTATCAGGAGCAGGTATTGAAGAACGCCAGCGTCATGGCGAAAACATTGGCAGCACGTGGCTTGCGTATTATCTCTGGCCGTACCGAGTCCCATGTGTTCCTGGTTGATCTGCGTCCTAAAGGCTTAACTGGTAAAGCGGCAGATGCCTACCTGGGCCAGGCGCACATCACCGTGAACAAAAATGCAATTCCTAACGATCCGGAAAGCCCATTCGTGACCTCCGGTATCCGTATCGGCTCGCCAGCGATTACTACGCGTGGTTTCAAGGAAGCAGAAGCCGAGCAAGTGGCTAACCTGATTGCTGATGTACTGGACAACCCGGAAAATGCAGAAGTGATTGCAGCCGTCAAAGCCAAAGTACATGCACTGACCGACAAGTTTCCTGTCTACGGTCAATAACCACACCGCGCACTTTTAACCATGAAATGTCCGTTTTGCGGCGCTGACGATACGCAGGTGGTGGATTCCCGCCTCAATGAGGAAGGGAACTCCATCCGTCGCCGTCGCCGCTGCCAGGTGTGTGACAAACGCTTCACGACCTATGAAATGGCAGAGTTGCATCTGCCACAGGTTGTGAAGCAGAACGGTACGCGCGAAGAATTCAAGCGTGAGAAATTGCGCGTGTCATTTACACGTGCGCTGCACAAGCGTCCGGTGCCGACTGAATATGTCGACAAGGCCATGGACAGAATTATCCAGAAAGTCCTCAGCCTGGGTGTGCGTGAAGTCCCTGCGCGCCTGCTGGGGGAAACAGTAATGCAGGAACTGAAACAGATGGACCAGGTGGCGTATATCCGCTTTGCTTCTGTGTACCGGAGCTTTTCGGATGTGGATGATTTCCATAATGCCATTCGTGACCTGGATGTGACCGGTAACGACAATTAATCCGAAAGGCGGGGCGTATGAAACTGATCAACCTCTCTGCGATTGCGCTGGCCGTATTTACGGTCATCCTGACCATCGTGTTTTTCAGCTGGTGGGCATTTAAGGACGAAGTCGTATTCGGCAGCGAGAAATTTGACCAGACGCGCTGGATGGAACTGGCCAACAGTGTGCAGAAAGACTGCCGTCGTGGTGATATGGCCTATGACCTGAAAAGCCATATCCTGATCCGTGGGGCGAAAAAGGAAGCGGTCATGGCATTGCTTGGCCGCCCTAGCCTGGAAGATGACAGCGCCCTGGAGTACGATCTTGGCAAATGCATGCATGTATATCATGCGCTGCGTATTTATTTTGACCAGGATGGGCGTTTAACCCATAGCCAGATTTCCTCCCACTAGCCTTGTCATTTTTGAAGGTTAGGCGTATGCCTGTGATAACACAGGTTTGCTGGTCGCCGGGATGCGGTAGCGCTTATGGAACTGGCGCATAAAGTCAGCCAGATGTTCTGTTGCCGCGAACTCCAGGCCATTGTATATCGAGGCGCGTATGCCGCCTATGCTGCGATGGCCATTCAAGCCGGAGAAGCCAGCCTGGCGGGCTGCCTGCAAGAAGGCCTGTTCAATGCCTGCATCCGGTAAATTAAACACCACATTCATCTTGGAGCGATCTGCGGTTGCCGCCCTGCCACGGTAAAAGTCGGCGTGGTCATCCAGCAATTGGTACAGGCAGTCGGCCTTGGCCTGGTTACGTTGGGCCATATTGTGCAAGCCGCCGATTTCATCACGCAACCAGCGTGTCACCAGTAATACACTATAAATCGCAAAGACCGGGGGCGTGTTGTAAATAGAGTGTGCATCCGCCTGGGCGTGGTAATTGATAAAACCTGGCAAATCATCTGGTAAGGTATTCATAAAGTCATCGCGCAGAATCACCACGGTCACACCTGCCGGCCCGATATTTTTCTGGGCATGCGCATAAATCATGGCGTAGCGGTTGAACTCAGCGGGTGCAGACAGTAAGTCTGACGACATGTCACAGATGCGTGGCACCGTTTCGAGCCCTGGCACGCGATGAAATTGCAAACCTTCTACCGTTTCATTCGACACATAATGAAAATAGGCGGCATCCTTCGAAAGTGCCAGCTCGGCATCGCTGGGCAAGCGACTGAACTGGTCAGCCTTGCCGCTCCATGCTTGTTGCAGCCTGCCGGACTTTTCCGCCTCGTGGATCGCCTTGCCGCTCCAGTAGCCGCTATGAATGTAATCGGCAGACTCTCCATTGCGCAGCAGGTTCATTGGCAACATGGAAAATTGCTGGGTGGCCCCGCCTTGCATCATGAGTACGCGGGTAGAAGATGGCAATCCCATCAGTTGGCGGATATTGTTTTCGAGTTCATGCACTACCTGCGCAAACCATTCCGAGCGGTGGCTGATACCCAGGATCGATAAACCGGTTTCCGGCACACACAGCATGGCCGTATGCAGTTGTTGCAATACACTTTCTGGCAGGGCACCCGGGCCACCGGAAAAATTCAGTTGATTGGCGCTTGGTTTCATCAGGCACTCTCCAGTAAAGGTTGCGGCTGTAATGCGTATAAATATTGCTCAAAAGCCTGTTGCAGCCGGGCGATCTGTCCGGCTTTAAAGGGGAACAGGTCGGCAGCATCCATGGCATGTACTGCCATGATGTGGTCAATTTCAAATACCAGTAATTTGCCATCAGGCGTTTCGGCACAGTCTATGCAGAAGTAATCGAGTTGCAAGCGCTGATAGATCGCCGCCAGTGCTGGCTGATGCCGCGTGGCAAAGTGGGAAAAGTGCTGCATAAACAAGCCTTCTTCGGCGCGTTTTTCAGCAGAATCATACATACCGGCATTCACGTAATGCACCATCCAGTGGCTGGAAATGGCCATATGGCAGATAAACGGCTGTCCGCGCAACATGGCAATTCTGTATTTACGGAACAGGCCATCCTGGCTGCTGTAGTCGACAAAGCGTGAAACAAAAAAGCCCAGGCTTGCAACCGACCTTACATAGTCTGCCAGTGCTGTTGCCGAGCTTATTTTTGCCAGGTCATTCCCCGCTTGCGAGCCAACAGGGCGAATGATCAATGGAAAGCCCGGCAGTGCCGCCGGGCCTGCCGGATCGCGTTGCTGCATGCTTAAGCGCGTCACGACCTGGCTGCGAGGCAGCCGGTGTGTACGTGGCATATCCAGCCCGGGGATGCCTTGCAGCAGCTCACTCAACTGGTCACGGTTAACATTGGGTAAAAGACGTGGCTGGTTAATTACTGGCTGGGCATGATGGCGCAGGCTGGCTTCTACTGCCAGTAACAGATCGTGGTTCGCCTGGCTGTCTGACAAGGCGACCATGACTGCGTCATGCGCTGGCATGGGAGATGGCAATGGTTGCTCAATCGTTGCATAGTAATAAATTAGCTCTACCGGGCTGTTTTCCAGCAGGCAATCAATTGGCGTATTTTCAGAAAGGTCGCCTGCTGTCATGATGACGAGCAGACGGCTACGTGGCGGCTGGCAGCTGGCCGGTCGGCGGAATAAACGTTGGAGTGACAGCGCCTGCTCCTGAATCGCCAGGCCCATGTCGCGCATTTTCAGGCACAGGAAGCCTGTGGCCAGATTCATCCACAGAATGGCATTTTCCTGGTCCTGGTTGGCTTGTGCCAGCAGCGCCTGGGTATGCCCATGCAAATCAGCCCCATTCAGGCTCATGCGCAGAAACGGGGCCAGCCCCTGAAAGGTGTGGCTGGCGTCAGTGAGGTTCAGGCTGGCCAGCAACTGCTGCAGATAGCTATATTCCTCTGCTGCACGGGCAGGGGACTGCTGGAGCACGTCGGTGTTTAGTACGATGATACAACCAAGCGGGTTGCTGCCATTGCCTGCTGTGAGACGCTCCGTCAGCCCTGATACATTGAGGCCACGTGCAAAAAATATCCCCAGTACCGATTGACTGAGGGTATCTAGCAGGCTGGCCGGCAAAGTCGTCAGCGCTTGTTCGAGTTCCAGCTGGTATTCAGGATTATTTTCTAATGATATTGCTGTCTGTCCGTCCTTCGAGCTGGCATATTCTGACAAATAGTCATGCAGGGCATCAGTAGTTGGCGGCGTCGTGCGTGTATGTAATGGCTGTGCATACAGCGCCAGCCAGAGGGTGGGATCAGTAATAGAAATCATGCCTCAGTGTAGCGCTCCCGCGCGTGCGCGATAGCTTTAAAAAAACGGGAAATACCAGTGTATTTTGCAATTAGCAGGAAAGGGTTGGCGCTTGTTTGAGGCATGAAAGCGGATGACATGCCGGTTGATGCCATGGTTTACGCCAATTCAGAGGGTAACAAGGCATTACAAAAAACCGTTCAGACGTGTTTTTTTGTATCATGGTATCTATGCAATCGACGACACAAGATATTGAATGGATGACGCGCGCACTCCGGCTGGCTGAGCGTGGCTTGTATACAACTTCACCGAATCCCCGGGTTGGCTGCGTCATTGTGAAAGACGGTCAATGCATAGGTGAAGGGGCGCATCTCAAGGCCGGTGAACCGCATGCAGAAGTGCATGCCTTGCGTGTAGCTGGTGAGCAGACGCGTGATGCGACGGCCTATGTCACGCTGGAACCATGCAGCCATTTTGGCCGCACCCCCCCTTGTGCAGATGCGCTGGTGCAGGCCGGTGTCAGCCGCGTGGTGGTGGCAATGCAGGATCCTAATCCATTGGTGGCAGGGCAGGGGATCGCCCGCTTGAAAGCCCAGGGGATCATGGTGACTGTTGGCGTGTGCGAAGCACAGGCCGGTGCGCTGAATCCCGGATTTATCATGCGCATGACGCAGCAGCGCCCATACGTGCGACTGAAGGTCGCCGCCAGCCTGGACGGGCGCACGGCATTGGCGAATGGCACTAGCCAATGGATTACATCTGCCGATGCCAGGAAAGATGTACATCACTGGCGTGCACAGAGTTGCGCCATTATGACCGGCATTGGCAGCGTGTTGCAGGATGATTCTTCACTCACCGTGCGCGATGTGGCCACGACCAGGCAGCCTTTGCGGGTGATTGTTGACAGCCATTTGCGCATCCCTGTGGATGCCAGAGTTTTACAGCATGGACATGCGCTGGTGGCTTATGCCCATGCGGACGCCGCCAAGCTGGATGCCTTGCAAGCGCAGGGTGTACGCCTGCTGCATGCGCCCAATGCGCAAGGCCAGGTGGATATCCTCCAGGTGATACAGGCCCTGGCGGCTTTGCCCTGCAATGAGGTGCTTATCGAAGCCGGGGCCACACTCAATGGCGCTGCATTGCAAAGCGGGCTGGTGGACGAATTGTTGCTATATTACGCACCCAAATTGATGGGGCATGCCGCGCGTGGCATGTTCGCGTTGCCTGAACTTTCGCATATGTCTGAAGTCCGTGATTTAAATATCACCGATGTTCGTCACTTTGGTCCGGATCTGCGTATCCGGGCCAGGTTACGTTAATATTCATGCTGATCGATACTCATTGCCACCTGGATGCTGCTGAATTCGATGCTGACCGCGAAGCGGTATGGCAGGCAGCCATGCAGTCCGGCGTACGGGCTATTGTGATTCCGGGTGTGACCTCCGCCACATTCCAGCCCATCATGGACTGGTGCGCACAGCACCCGCAAGCGGGGTTCGCCCTGGGATGGCATCCTTTATTCGTCGATCAGGCGCCAGAGGATGCCTTGCAGCAGTTACAACAGACCATAGAAGCCGTATTGCAAGGTCCGCAGGCACATCAATTATTGGCCATAGGTGAAATCGGGCTGGACTTTTATATCACACGCGATAACGAAGCGCACCAGATCGCCATGTTTGAGGGCCAGTTACAGCTCGCCAGGCAATTTGCGTTGCCGGTGATTCTGCATGTGCGCAGTGCCATTGATACCGTACTGAAATATTTGCGCAAGCACGGCATTCAGCAGGGAATCGCCCATGCATTTAATGGCAGTCGCCAGCAGGCAGATGCCATGGCGGCACAAGGATTGAAGATGGGGTTCGGCGGGGCCATGACCTGGCCACGCGCATTACGCATCCGCCAGTTAGCGGCGGAATTACCTATTGAGCATCTGGTATTGGAGACGGATGCACCCGATATACCGCCTGTCTGGATCGGACACCAGGGCCGCAATAGCCCGGACCAATTAAAAAGAATAGCAGGGGAAATAGCGTCAATCCGGCGCATTGAAATTTCGCAACTCATTGAAATGACAGGTAAAAATTCTGTGCAAGTTTTGCCAAAATTAGCGCATTTATGCACATGACTTAAAGTGACACTTTAAGAATGTGTCGAAAGTGTTTCAATTATAGTGGTGTGATTTAAGTTATTGATTTTAAACAATAAAAAAATAGATTAAAAAATGAACTTTCAGAAAAAACCCTTATAAATTGGTGAGTTACGCTTTTAAGACACAGCAATCCACAAAGTTATCCACAGATTTTGTGGATTGAAATTTTGCTGCTTTCTTCCTGGAAAAATGCAAGCGTTTTTACAAGTTTTACACTGCTTAATGGTAAATAGTTTTCTTGACTTATGCGTATTAATGAACAACATTTCCGTACAATCTGGCAGCAGGGAGACCGTGTTTGCCTGATAGATCAAACACAGCTGCCTTTTGAGCTCGTGACCGTAGAGGTCACTTCGCTGGTACAAATGTGCCATGCCATCCGTAGTATGAAAGTGCGTGGCGCGCCGCTGATCGGGGTGGCCGCTGCCTATGGCATGGCCCTGGCATTACAGGAGAATGCCAGTGACGGATCCCTGCAAGGCGCCATGCAGCAACTGGTGGCAACCCGGCCGACTGCCGTTAACCTGGCCTGGGCCGTGCAACACATGCGACAACAGTTATTGGCACTGCCCATTGCAAAACGGGTGGAGACTGCCTGGCAGATGGCAAACATGCTAGCCGATGAAGATGTCAGCCAGAACCTGGCGATTGGGCAACAGGGCAAGGTATTGATTGCAGGCAAGGCTGCGGCAAACCCGCAACAAACAGTACATATCCTGACGCACTGTAACGCCGGCTGGCTGGCGACTGTGGATGGTGGCACGGCGCTCGCCTCGGTGTATGCTGCGCATGATGCCGGCCTGGATATTCATGTCTGGGTGGATGAAACCCGCCCGCGTAACCAGGGGGCAAGCCTCACGGCATGGGAGCTGGCACAACATGGCGTACCACATACCGTGATTACCGATAACGCGGGTGGCCATTTGATGCAGCAGGGACAAATCGATATGGTGATCGTTGGTGCGGATCGAGTGACCCGCAACGGCGACGTCTGCAACAAGATAGGCACTTACCTGAAAGCACTGGCTGCGTATGACAACCGGATCCCTTTTTATGCGGCAGTACCCACGCCCACCATTGACTGGCAACTGGTGCACGGGGCCGCGATTGAAATTGAGATGCGTGATGCCGATGAAGTGGCCTATATGCAAGGGCAGGGCAGTGATGGCAAACTGCAGAAAGTGCGTGTCATTCCGCACGAAAGCCGGGCATTGAACCCGGCGTTTGATGTCACGCCTGCCAGGCTGGTGACGGGGATTATTACCGAGCGTGGTATTTTTCCTCCCGAACAGTTACAGCAGGCATACACAGCCTTTGAGCCAAAATCATGACAATACCGGCACCCCCAGAACAGCTTTTGCAAGTGGCCCGGCAACTTTCCAGCCTCGGCCTGAATAAAGGGGCTTCCGGTAACGCCAGCATCCGGCTTGAGGATGGTTTCCTGGTGACACCATCGGGGGTGCCTGCCGAGCAGTTATCAGCCAGCAGCATGGTGTATATGCAATGGGAGGGCATCGCCGAACCTGGTAAAAAGCCTTCCAGTGAATGGCGTTTTCACCGGGATATCCTGCAAGCGCGCCCTGAGATTCACGCGGTCGTGCATTGCCACAGCATGTTTGCCACGACCATCGCCTGTATGGCACGGGATGTGCCGCCGTTTCATTACATGATGGCGGTGGTGGGGGGCGACAATATCCGTTGTGCACCTTATGCACTGTTCGGCACGCAAGCATTGTCGGATGCAGCAGTGGCGGCCTTGCAGGATCGCAAAGCCTGCTTGCTGGCGCACCATGGCATGATTGCGCTGGGGCAAGACTTGCCGCAGGCACTGGCGATTGCGGTGGAAGTGGAAAACCTGTGTGAACAATACTGGCGCTTGCTGCAACTGGGGGAGCCTGCATTGCTCAGTAGCGAGCAAATGCAGGCAGTGCATGCGCAATTCGCCGGTTACGGCCAGTGGCGCAAATAACGGTTGCACGGCGGCGCAGCTGTTTTTAGAAGATAGTTATAGTTTAGGGAAAAGCGCTAGTGTCGTTAATCGCAATAATTGACCAGGGTCACAAATAAACACATTTTCTTGTGCGTGCTGGCCTGCTGCCAGAATCGCTGCGGGCGGGGCATGGCATTTCAATAATACCCCGCCGGACTCTACCGCATTCAGGCCTTTGGCGTATGAGGTCGCGACTGCTTCGGAAGTGGTCCAGCAAAACCCTATTTTAATCTGGTCGAATAAAAACCAGCTCTCACCACGGTATAAGGTCAGTCCTTGCCCGTCATAGGCCGGCAAGGCTTTTCTCAGGACCCGCAGGATTGACGCATCATCCTTGATTCTGGCGCGCAGATCGCCTCCATAGGCCATCCACAGGGACTGGATCTTTTCCTTCTGGAAGATGGCTGCATCATTGATATCAGCCAGGTAGGCGAAGGCCTCCCGCCACAGTCCGGCATCTGCAGCATTCACATAGGCACCGTGGCAAAACTGCCGTGCCAGCGATTGTGGGGTGATTTTCATGTAATGAGTGTACCCCTGCAATGTGGGGTTGAGCCAGCCCGTATGGTTGGCTGGCCTTCAGCGGGCGTGAGGTACATCAACCTTCGACCGGATGTTCTGGCGTATCCAGGGTCAATTGGTAAAAACCGAGATCCAGCCAGCGGCCAAATTTGTATGCGGCTTGCCGGATGGTGCCAGCATGTTTGAACCCCAGTTTTTCATGTAATGACACGCTGCCGGTATTGTCGGTATCAATGCCACCCACCAGCACGTGTACCTGGTTCTGCCTGGCAATGGCAATCAATCGCTGCATCAGGTACAGGCCCAGGCTTTTGCCCCGGTGATTCTTGTGCACATACACCGAATGTTCCACCGTGTATTGGTAGGCGGGCCAGGCACGAAAAGTCCCGTAGCTTGCAAAACCCAGTAAAGTGCCATTGGCATCTACTGCACCAATCAGTGGAAAGCCATGCTCTTCCTTGGCCTGGAACCATGGCCGCATGGATTCAAATGTGCGCGGTTTGTAATCGTAGAGTGCTGTCGAGTTGATGATGGCGTCATTCAAAATATCCAGGATCTGCCTGGCATGGTGCTCATAACTGCAATTCACAAAAGTGCAGTCAAGCCGGGCAGGGTCTTTTTCAGGTGGATAGTGCGGCATTTAACTACGCACCCACTCGCCATCAATCAGTTTCTCCTGCGGCTGGAACTGCTGTTTGTAGGTCATTTTTTCACTGTCGGCAATCCAGTAACCCAGGTACAAATAAGGCAGGCCCAGCTGTTTTGCCCATTCAATTTGCCACAGGATGCCGTAAGTCCCATAACTGGCTTTGTCAGTGGTCTCGTAAAAGGTATAGACCGCTGACAGGCCATCTGCCACCAGGTCAATCACACTCACCATTTTGAGGGTGTTGCGGCTATCCCTGAATTCGACCATGATGCTTTCGACATTGGACTGGCACAGGAACTGCTGGTATTGCGACACTTCATCATCAAACTCGTCCAGTGGCTCAGGGCCATTGCTGTGGCGCTGTTGCTGGTAGGCATGGTAAAGCGCAAACTGTTCTTCGCGGTAACCAGTGTCGAGAATCGTGACTTGCAGGTCAGCATGTTTTTTCCAGGCGCGTTGCTGGCTGCGGCTAGGTTGAAAATCATTGACTGGCAGCCGTACCGAAATACAGGCATGGCACTGTTCACAATGCGGCCGGTAGGCAAACTTGCCGCTGCGGCGGAAACCTTGCTGGATCAACCCGCTGTAAATACTGGCATCGACCAGGTTTTGTGGTGTGGCAATCAGGCTTTGTGCCAGCTTTTTCGGCAGGTAGCCGCAGGGGTAAGCGGTGGTCACATAAAACTGCAGTTTCTGCAGTGGGGCATCGTTAGGCAGCGTCATGGGGTAGCAGGTCGTTCAATTGCGCAATAAAACGGTCTCTGGGGATTTCACAGGCGCCAAAACTTTCCAGCAAAGGGGTGCGCATCTGGCAATCTATCATACCGACTTGTTGCGTGTTTAGCCATTGCACCATATGCGCAAAAGCCACTTTGGACGCATTGCTAACATGGTGGAACATGCTTTCGCCATAAAACATACGCCCTATCCTGATACCGTAACAACCGCCAACCAGGATATTGCCCTGCCAGGCTTCCACACTGTGGGCATAGCCTGAATGATGCAATTGGCTATAGGCTTTGATCATCTCGGGGGAAATCCATGTACCGTCCTGGCCGGGGCGCGCAGTGGCTGCGCAGGCCGCGATGACTTGTTCGAATGCCGTATTGATGCGAATTTCAAAGAGGTGCTGCTGCATGACTTTACGCAGGGAGCGGCTGATATGGACTTGCGCCGGGAAAAGCACCATGCGCGGATCCGGACTCCACCAGAGAATGGGCTCTCCCGGGCTGAACCATGGAAAAATACCACGCTCATAAGCGGCCAGTAATCGCTGCGCACTTAAATCACCTCCAATCGCAATTAAGCCGTTAGGGTCAGTCAATGCCTGCTGTAATGGCGGAAAGGGGGTCTGCCTGTCCAGGATAAGCACTGGCCCGCCGGGCAGCGGGTAATAACTGTCTTGCATAGCGGTTAATCAAAAGAGGGTGGTGAATGCGTGGGCTTCATTCTACCGCTTTGCGGGCAGATATGGCATCTGTGCCGTATCGGGTACAACCTTCAATAGGCTGCTTGCCTTCCCTCTCGCTAACAGGTGGCGTGCAACTCACTGGATAGTTTGAAAAAATTATTTCAAATCAATTGATTAACGCGTAAAATGCGCAACTCTCAAGCATAGCCGGTCACTCGCGTGGAAACCTATACCTCCCTTACTGCCAAACCTGTCAGCAGCTATCGTCCCTATTGGGCGAAACGCTTTGGCATTGCGCCCGTGCTGCCGATGAGCCGCGCCGAAATGGATGCGCTGGGCTGGGATAGTTGCGACATTATCCTGGTGAGTGGTGATGCCTATATTGACCACCCCAGTTTCGGCGTGGCGCTGATTGGCCGCCTGCTGGAAGCACAAGGTTTCCGTGTCGGTATTATTGCCCAGCCGGACTGGCAATCGGCCGAACCATTCAAGGTACTGGGAAAACCCAATCTGTATTTTGGCGTGACCGCCGGCAATATGGATAGCATGGTCAACCGCTATACGGCTGACCGCAAAATCCGCTCTGATGATGCCTATACGCCAAACGCGGCATCCGACAAACGCCCGGACCGCGCCGTGCTGGTGTATTCGCAACGTTGCAAGGAAGCCTATCCTTCAGTACCCCTAGTCATTGGCAGTATAGAAGCCAGTTTGCGCCGGATTGCGCATTATGATTACTGGTCAGACAAGGTCCGGCGCTCTATCCTGATTGATTCCAAAGCGGATTTGCTGGTGTATGGCAATGCCGAGCGCGCCATTATTGAGATTTCACATCGCCTGGGGCGCGGAGAGGATATCAGCGAGATTCAGGATATCCGCGGCACCGCGTTTATCCGCAAGCAGGTGCCTGAAGAGTTTATAGAAGTGCCATCTACCCGCCTGGATAGGCCGGGTGTGGTGGATAAACACGAAGACCCTTACGCCATGAAAATGGGCAAAGGCGACGCCAGTTGTGCAACGGATGAGCAATCTGCTGAGACTGCTGCAGCAACAACCATTAGCCTGCCGTTACCGTTGAAAGCAGCCAAAGTGCCGCGTGACCGCCAGGTGATCCGCATGCCCTCTTACGAAGAGGTAGTCAGTGATCCTGTCATGTATGCCCATGCATCCCGCGTGCTGCACCTGGAAGCCAACCCGGGCAACGCGCGTGCGCTGGTGCAGAAACATGGCCACCGCGAAGTCTGGCTGAACCCGCCGCCGATTCCGCTGACGACCAAAGAGATGGATTATGTGTACGATTTGCCTTACGCACGCAAACCGCATCCTGTGTATGGCGGCGCCAATATCCCGGCCTGGGAGATGATCCGCTTTTCGGTCAATATCATGCGCGGCTGCTTTGGCGGTTGTACTTTCTGTTCCATTACCGAGCATGAAGGGCGCATTATCCAGAGCCGTTCCGAAGAGTCGATTCTGCGTGAAATTGAAGAAATCCGCGACAAGGTGGAAGGGTTTACCGGTGTGATTTCCGACCTGGGCGGGCCAACGGCCAATATGTACCGCCTGTCCTGCAAGTCGGAACAGATTGAAAAGAATTGCCGCAAGCTTTCCTGTGTCTATCCGGGCGTATGTGAAAACCTCAATACCGACCATTCGGCATTGATCCAGTTGTATCGCAAGGCACGTAACCTGCGTGGCGTGAAGAAAATCCTGATTGGCTCGGGCTTGCGCTATGACCTGGCGGTGAAATCGCCGGAATACGTGAAAGAGCTGGTGCAGCATCATGTCGGAGGTTACCTGAAAATCGCGCCCGAGCACTCGGAAGAAAATGTACTGAGCAAGATGATGAAGCCGGGCATGGGCGCTTATGATGAATTCAAGCGCATGTTCGAGAAGTTCAGTGCCGATGCCGGTAAAAAGCAATACCTGATTCCGTACTTTATTGCCGCGCATCCGGGCTCCACCGATGAAGATGTGCTGAACCTGGCGCTGTGGCTCAAACGTAACGACTTCCGACTGGACCAGGTACAGACGTTTACACCGACACCGATGGCAATGGCAACCGCCATGTATCACAGTGGCAAAAACCCGTTGCGTAAGGTGACGCATGATTCAGAAATTGTGCCGGTGCCGAAAGCGGGCAATATCCGGAAATTGCACAAAGCATTTATCCGTTACCATGATCCGCAAAACTGGCCGCTGCTACGCGAAGCGCTGAAGAAAATGGGTCGGGCCGATTTGATCGGGAATGGTAAAAAGCACCTGGTGCCCGCCTATCAGCCTGCGGTGTTGCCACAAATTGTGCAATCAGACGGCAGCCGTTTCAAGGCCAAGCCATTGCCCAAGGGATTCAACCAGACCAAAAGTTTTGCCAGCCCGAAAAAGGGCCACAGTAGCGGTAGTCGCAAACACTGATGATCGCCGGCGCTTGGCCCGCCGGTATTTCATCAACCGTTTTGTGCGCCCGGCATTGCCGTATCACTGGCCTGTATTCACAAAAAGATAATGACGGAGAACCAAATGCGATTTGTGTGGCTGTTGGCGGCGGCCTTGTGGCTATGCTGCCTGCCGTCGCAGGCAGCGGGTAATGGCCTGTTCTGGCAACTGGAATCGCCCACCGGCAACGTGAGTTACCTGTTTGGCACCATGCATACCGATGACCAGCGGGTGACGGATTTCCCGCCGCCTGTATTGCAGGCATTAAACAGCGTGGAGACCTTTATGCTGGAAGTGGCAGAGCCACCCCGGCCTGAATGGTTGCGGTTGCCGCAGGGGGATTTAAAAACTTATTTATCGGCGACGGAACTGGATCAGCTGGCCATTCTGGCAGAACGGCATGTGATGCCGCTGGAGGCTGTCTTGCGCATGAAGCCATGGCTGCTGGCAGTGCTGTTTGATTTGCCCAGGCCACAAACCCCGTTTGCCCAGGACTTTCTGTTGCAAGCCGCTGCCGAAACGCAAGGCAAAAAGATTATTGGCCTGGAAAATCCGCAGGCCCATTTTGGCGTGATGGATAGCCTGACCATGGAAGAGCAACTGACCATGCTGCGCGCTGTCCTGCAACGTAGCCAGGCGCAGAAAGAGCAGGATTTTGAACGTTTGCTGCATGCCTACCTGGCAGGGGATGTTGAACAGATTGCCCGCATGGATGAAAGCATGACCGGCGATATGTTACCGCCAGCATTGTGGCAACGGATACGTGTGAAGCTGCTCGATGAGCGCAACGTGCTGATGGCCAGGCAGGGAATCGCCCAGGCACGGCAAGCGCGGGTGTTTATTGCGGTCGGGGCTGCACACCTGGCGGGCGAGCACGGATTAATCCACGCGTTCAGGCAGGCAGGATTTAAGCTGACGCCTGTGCCGAAATAATCAGGCCACTGTCTGATTGCCAACTGGCTGCTGGTTTCCTGTGTGGGCCAGTTCGTCCGCGATGCGGGTGATGTACGCGACAAAATCGGCATCTTCGCCGACCAGCAGGCGAGGAAACTGCTGGCGGAAATCTTCGCGCAGGCACCATTGGCGCATGTAATCTTCCCATGACATCCAGCGGCGCAAGCGCTTGCCGCGCATGTCAGCGTCATAAGCCAGCAAATAGGCGCGTTCAAACAATGAAATCAGGATTTCGAACAGCACCAGTTTGCGCTCTTCCTGTTCGGCAGACAAAGGCAAGGTGCCGGTGTGCGAGCGTAATTGCAAATCCGGGTTGGCCATGACCAGTTTGAGGAAGTCGGTATAGTTGTCTGCCAGCAACTGGTACACTTCTTCGTCCTCGTTTTCACGCTCCTTGCGTTGCTCCAGGATGAAGGTAAGGATGGCCAGCGGCAAACCGACGACGGTCACGATATAGCTGAGCAGTTCCCAGGTCTGGATGTCCATGAGGGTGCGTGCCGCGTGGATTTAATTGAGGGTGTTGGCGTGTTGCTGGATGACTTCCATGCACTCATCAAACTGCAATGACTTATCAAAGAAATATTCCACGCCCAGCGTACGGGCCAGGTTGCGGTAATAACTGTTGCCATGGTTGGTCAGCATGATGATGTCCGGCGTTTTGAACGGGTAACCTTGCTGTTGCGTGTGCCGTACCACATCGAACCCTGTACCTGCCGCCAGTTCTATATCCAGGACGACCATATCGTACTGGCGGGAATTGAGGCAGTCTATTGCCTCTTCGCTGGTGGTTGCGATGTCTTTAATGGCTAACTGGTCACAGTCATGCAGCATCTCGGCGATGACATCGCGTATCAGCGCGGAGTCTTCAACAAGCAGCAGTCTGTACATGGCCATTTCCAATCGCATGACGACCGGATGTCGAGGAGGATTTCAGGCACTGTCGCATGGATGTTGCGTCGTATGCAGGCAAGCAGGGCTGATGGTGGCTAATTGAGCAAGCCATATTTGATCGCATAGTAAGTCAGGTCAGCATTGGACTTCATTGCCATTTTTTCCAGAATACGGCTACGGTAAGTGCTGACAGTTTTGATGCTGATAAATAATTCGTCTGCGATGGCGGTCGGGGTTTGCCCGGCTGCCAGTTTCACGAATACCTGGAACTCCCGGTCGGACAGCGTTTCGTGCAACTGCTTTTCCGATGGGTGGCTGAGTTCATTGGTCATCAGCTCGGCCAGTTCGGCTGAAATATAGCGTTTGCCAGCCGCTACGGTACGAATCGCCTGGATGATTTCATCCGAGTCCGCATTTTTGGATAAATACCCCTTGCAACCGTTACGCATCAGATTCAATGCATACTGGTCTTCCGCATACCCGCTGAGAACCAGCACGGGTAAATCGGGGGCCACATGTTTTAATTCGTGCAGCGTGTCTACGCCGTTTTTATCCGGCATGGAGATGTCCAGCACCATGGCATCGTAATTGTTTGCCCGTACCAGTTGTATGGCCTCCGCCCCTGACGAGGCTTCCCCGACCACTTGTAAATCGGATTCAAGCTCAATCAGGTTACGCAGGCCATCGCGTACAATGCTGTGATCATCCACCAGAAGAATTCTTTTCATTATAGGTTGCTCGTGCTATCGGGTTGCAGAAGAGGTTGTATCAGTATCCGGTGCTGAAGCGGGCGTGTTCTCTGGCGCTTCGCCACTTGGCGTCAGTTCGGTCCTGAACAGGCGCCAGTCCTGGCTGATCATGGCCAGGGAGTTGTCAAATAATGGTTTCTTTTTCCATAGTTTGCGCACGGCCAGAAAGGCCAGTACACCCACCAGCACCGGAACCAGCATGACGAGGCCCAAAATCAGTGAGCGATGAGGGTGTTGCCACAACAGTGAAAATAACCACATCAGGCCCAGCAGCCCGGTAAAAATAAACATGGAAAACACCACCAGTATGCCAACGACGCTGGTGGCCATGCGCTCGGTTTCCTCCAGAAAATCCTGCTTCAAGTAGTAGGCACGGCTTTCGGCATAATCTGCCGCATGCTCACGCAGGTGCAGCAAATTATCTGTCAATGTCGTCACTTTCCGATTGAAAAATAATATCGCTGCAAATTTCAAGAGGTTAACCCACATAGTTTTCCTTAAAGGTCACGGCGTTTGGCGCCCAGCAAATATCCTACCAGTAAACCAACGCCGGCGGCTACCAGCACAGTACCCAGCGGGTGTTCCTGTACGGTGTCGGCGGTCCTGTCCTTCAGGGTATGGTAGGTTTCGTTGAATTCCTGCTGCACCTGGTCTTTCACGCGGCCGGCACCGGCAGAAATTTTAGAGGCGATGGAGGCCGCATCTTCGCTGGTCAGGCGGTCAATGTTTGATTTCAGGGTACGGATCAACTCTTTTGCCTTGTCCTGGGTATTCTCAGTGGTGTCCTGCACCGCTTCCAGCAAGTCATTGGCGGTCGATTTTACCTGAGAGGCAATTTCCTCGATTGCATGATCAGATTGCTTGGCCAAACGGTCGGTGGTTTGCTCAACATTATCTTTGGAAAAATTAAACATTATCTACTCCTTTTTTGAGTGGGCGTTACATATAAGCTAAAGAAACATACTAGCTTTTCATGATAGTGCCAATCATACGCACCGGGGCTTTTGGACCCTATAGGCTAGGCACCGATATCCAGGTCAGAATCGTCTGACAAATGGCTTGATGACAGGCTAAATGCCAAGTATGCGTTGCTGATCGCAGGTAACATCGTTATGATGCAGCTGATACATCGGCTAACATAACATAATAGTCATGCCATTGCGATGTAGGGAATGTTTACATCAAAACAATTTGACTGCCATGCAAAAAATCAGAACTTACCTTATTGCCTTACTGGACCGGCTGGAAAAGGTCACGGATACCTTTGGCGGGAATACGGTGACTTTGCTGACGGTCAGTTTATTGCTGGCAGCAGCCATGCTGATATTGAATGACCGTTTAATCGTCACCACCAGTGAAAAAACGGATGCACTGGCAACGCTCGATCACTTGCTGACCGAGACATGGCAAACGCGTGCCCATCTGGCGATCGCGGAGGGTACGCAGAAAAGCTATCTGCTGACACGATCAAAGGATTATTTCAAACCTTATGATGAAGCCACTGACCAAATCGGCCGGCACTTGAAAAAAATTAATACCTTGCTCGATAACCCTGCCTTGAACAAGCATCCTGAAATGCAAGCCATCATGACAGAGTTATCCAGCAGCATCGCCAAAAAATCTGCTGAAATGAGCGTGACCATGGACCTGGCCAGAAAACGCCAGTTCGATAAAGCGCTGGCAGTGGTCGGGCTGGATTCCGGCATCAAGGAAAGCCGCAATATTGCAACGCTTTCCAAAAAATTTGAAGAGCAGGTGCTGATCTACCGTTTCGAATTGTCAGAGAACCGCAATAATACAGGGCGCATGATGCGCTGGGTGGTGATGGCGGGTCCGCTGATCTTTGTGTCACTGGTGGTGCTGGTGATTCGACGACTGTTGCGTGAGCTGGCAGAAAAAGAGAACCTCTATGTGCGGCTGTCAGACGAGAATCTCGAATATGAGCGCAATATACAGAGCCTGACGACCCGGCTGCAGGGACAGGCTTTGCAGGCGCAGACCAATATTGAACGCGAGCGCTATAAACTGGCCAGGGAGTTGCATGATGAACTGGGCTCCCTGCTGACGGCCATCAAAATGGATATTTCATGGGCGGCCAAACGTTTGAAGGATGAAATGCCGCAGGTAACGGAAAAACTTAAGAAAACCAACCAGTACCTGGACCGCAGTATTAATTTCAAACGTGAGATCGTGCAAAGCCTGCACCCGTCCATGATCAAGAGTTTTGGCCTGATTGCCTCATTGCAAAACCTGATAGATGAAGCGGCTATCCGCAATCAATGGGACCTGGATGTCATTATGCCTGAGCAGGAAATGCACATTAATGAAACCCTGGGGTTGATTATCTACCGCCTGGTGCAGGAAAGCCTGAATAATTGCAGTAAATATGCCGAGGCCACCCGTGTCGCCGTGCATCTCATGCATGATGAGCAGTATATCAAACTGGAAATTGTCGATAATGGCGTCGGCTTTGACCCTGAAAGTATGAGCAGTAAATCGACAGGTATTGGCGGTATGTGTAACCGTGTGGAATCCATCGGCGGCCATTATGAAATTTCAAGCTTTCCTCACCAGGGAGCCAGCACCCGGGTATTGCTGCCTTACTTCAAAGAAGAAACTACTTCTTTCCCTTCGGCCTGAATGTAATCCCGTTGTAGTCATATTCTGACAATGGATTCAGCCCCCGCCGACTGACCTGCGCCCCTCTACCGCTTAACATGGCATCACTGACATCGCAATGATGTGTGATGAATGCGTAACAGGAGGCGCACATGTTAATGTCTAAATTCCAACAAGCGATCGTCTTCGGCGGCCTGCTGACTGCCGCGATCACCTTAAATGCATTTGCGTTTGATTTGAAAGAAGTCAAAAACGGTGATCAGCCTTATCTGGACGGTTTCAATGCGCTGGATAAAGACCAGAGCCAGACTTTAAGCTGGGCCGAGGCACAAGCGGATAGCGGTTTGAAGCACCAGGATTTTAATGCTTTTGATGCCAATAAAGATGGCAGTTTGAGCTACCAGGAATATGCTGAACTGAAAACCAGCGCTGGCCAGGAAATATTCAAGGCAGCCATGTCTGACAGCTGGATTACGACAAAAGTAAAAGCACGCCTGCTGGAAGAGGAAGCACTGAAGTCACTCAAAATCAGTGTGGAAACCCATCAGGGCGATGTATTGATTAGCGGGTTTGTTTCGGATGTCACGCTTAAAAGCAGGGCTGAACAACTGGTGGCCAGTGTCGAAGGCGTGAAGTCCGTGAAGAATGCCATCGTGGTGAAAGAAGGTTAACCTGAAAACACCCCTTTGCAAGCCATATCCTCTCCCAACGTAGTGGCTTGCGCTTTTTTTTACGGCGGGCTATCCAAACATGTGTTGACGATTCATCCTCGGGAAGACATGGATAGCTCGCCACCTTAAGTAACAGAAAGGACACATCATGAAAAAAACAAATGTATATCTGAAAAGTGGTGTATTAGTCGCAATATTAATGTGTGCCAGCACCAGCGGACTGGCTGCCGATTTACCCAGAAGTGAGCCGATGTACAATTTCCTGCCTGGTGATGTTGTGGTACAGAACGTCAAAACCAGCCTGCAGAATCACGGCATTGATGCTTCTTCCCTGCAAGTGGATGCAGATGCCAAGGGCGTGGTGAAGTTATCCGGGCCGGTTGGTTCCAAGCAGGATGCTGAAACGGCCACCAATATTGCCAAAGAGGCTGAAGGGGTTTATGCGGTGCTGGGCCAATGGCGGTACGAGTCTGCAGCTATCCCGGTTTCGGAAGCCGATACCTTGATTGAAAATGAACCCTCTGCCGATGGCAGTACTGCAGATGGAGCTGGCACGCAATGAACAGATCGGGAGGGGCGACTCTCCCGTGGTGACCTGCAGCAGCAAGATACCAAACAGGAATTAATCCTGTTTGAACATCATATGTCGACCGCATTCGTCCTTAACCTGGTTGACTTGCCGGACGAATAATTGTCGCACGCTGCGTGGCGTACCGGGCGGATGGAACATGCAGGTATGAAAAAAGGTGGCTCTGGCCACCTTTTTTCACGATGACAGGGCGTTTTCAGCCAGAGGCCAGCTTTAAACCGATGATGCCGGCAATAATCAATAACAGGCTGATAATCCGCAACGGGGAGACGGGCTCATTAAACAGCAGAATGCCTAGAATCACCGTACCTACTGCACCTATGCCTACCCAGACTGCATAAGCGGTTCCCACTGGCAGGGCTTTCATGCATAAGCCGAGCAACCAGACGCTGATAACCATGGCCACAATGGTCCAGAAAGAGGGCCAGAAACGCGAAAATCCCTCCGTGTACTTCAAGCCAATCGCCCAGGCGGTTTCGAATAAACCGGCAATTACAAGTACCAGCCAAGTCATATAACTCCTTTGTTTAATATATCTATTATATCTATGGTTAAGCCATCAAGAGTTTAAGGCTGCCAGGTCCTGTCCGGAAAGCCAGCGCCATTCGCCTGGCAACAGGTCTTCCGGTAAAACGAGCTGGCCAATCCTGATACGCTTTAAGTGTTCTACCCGGTTACCAATGGCGGCAACCATGCGTTTGACCTGGTGATATTTGCCTTCTGCCAGTGTCATATGAATCATGTTTTCCGAGATACGCACAATCTCCAGGGCCGCAATGGTCTGGTCTTCATCCACCAGTTGCACGCCTGACAACAGGGTTTGCAATTGTTCATCACTGACCGGATGTTTGCAGTCAACGGCATAGACTTTCGGCACATGATGCTTGGGTGAGCTGATCTTGTGGATAAACTGGCCATCGTCCGATAACAGGATCAGGCCGGTGGTATCTTCGTCCAGCCGCCCTATGCACTGAATGCCGCGTTCCACCAGCGGGGCAGGCAGCAAGGTATAAATCGTCGGATGAAACTGGGTTTTATGTGTGCACTCGTAATGTGCCGGTTTGTGCATCATGAGATAGCTATGTTCACGATATTGCCAAGCCTCTCCCTGCACGGTGAAATCCAGGTTATCCAGCTCAAAAGTCGCGTCGGGATCATCACACAGAGCACCATTGACGGTGACCTCTTCATTCACAATCAGGATGCGGCACATCTTGCGTGTACCAAAGCCTTGCCGGTGGAGGATGCGTTCTAAATCCAGTTTTTTTGCCATGGCGGGATTATACGTGAATGGGGCTCATAGTGGCTGGTTGGAGGGGGTGTAGTGGCATTCTCAGATTTTTTGCATTGGCGGGTTATGTTGTGTTTTGTTTCGCTTTTTCAGTGAGTTATTTTTCTTTTCTTGCCCATAAGAAAGAAGGCAAAGAACAGGACACCCCAGCTTCCGCTTATTTTATTGAGCAACGCAAGGGCGCCGGCAGGCCGTGATGGTGGGTACCCTCTTTATCAATTCACGTATAATCCCCGCATGGCATTCAAACACATTACCTCCCGCGATAACCCTGTCTACAAACACTTGCGCAAACTTGCGGATAATGCCCGTGAACGTAAAAAAGAAAAAGTCACCCTGCTTGAGGGCGTGCACCTGATTGAAGCTTATGTGCAAACACAAGGCGAACCCCAGTTACTGATTATTCCAGAGGGGAAAAGCAGTCTTGAAGCGACCGATTTGCTGCAGCAACTGGCCGATGTGGATACCATGATGCTGCCGACTTTGATGTTTGCCGATCTGGCACCGGTGGCCAGCAGTAGCGGGATTATGGCCCTGGTTCCTGTGCCGGAATTGCCATTACCGCAAGCTGTGGATTTTGCCCTATTGATTGAAGATATCCAGGACCCTGGCAACCTGGGCAGCATGCTGCGCACGGCGGCGGCGGCCGGCGTGCAAGTGGCTTACCTGACTAAAGGCTGCACTGATGCCTGGTCGCCCAAGGCTTTACGTGGCGGGCAGGGGGCGCAATTGATTTTGCCGGTGGTTGAGAATGTCGAGGCGGAAGCACTGGTGAAAAACTTTCCCGGCAAGACCCTGGCGCTGGCCATGCAGGGCGAAAGCTTGTATGAGCAGCCTTTGTCTGAGCCAGTGTTGTTTGTGGTCGGTAATGAGGGCGCCGGTATTTCACCGGCCTTGCAGTCTGCCGTAAAGGCTTGCGTCACGATTCCGATGGCACATCAGGGCGTACTGGCGCTGGAGTCGCTCAATGCGGCGGCAGCCACGGCGATTGCCCTGTTTGAATGCCAGCGCCAACGCCTGTCAGCGTAACCCTGGTGTGTGACTTCCTAGTGTGTGATTTTGTGGTCATCGTCGTCGCTGAACAAGGCTAAAGCCTCTTCTTCATCGACCACATAGTGCTTGTTGCAGAAGTCGCACTGAATTTGCACGCTGCCTTGTTCTTCCAGGATACTGCGCACTTCGGCCAGGCCCAGTAGTTGCAGCATATTGGTGACACTTTCCTGCGAGCAGCTACAGAACGCCCGGATATTGCGCCCGTCAAACAAACGCACATCTTCTTCAGCAAACAGGCGTTGCAGCAGGGTTTGCGTGTCCAGGTCCAGCAGTTCGCGGTTGGTCACGGTGCCGGCCAGATGCTGGACGCGGTTCCAGCAGTCCAGGTCTTGTTCCTGTTGTTGCGGCAGCTTTTGCAGCAGTAAGCCGGCGGCGTGATCACCTTCGGCGGTGAGCCACAGGCGCGTTTCAATCTGCTGCGAGCGCAGCATGTAGTTTTCCAGCATGCTGGCGATATTATCGCCTTCCAGGGGCACGATGCCCTGGTAAGGTTCGCCTTCTTCCGGCATCAGGGTAATCACTAGCTGGCCCTGTTCCAGCCAGTCGGTCAAATGGCCGCCTTGCAATTCTTCCTGCACCTTGGCGGTAGCACGGATATCCAGCGCAGAAGTGCATTCCACCACCAGCAGTTGCAGTGCGCCCCTGCTTTGCAATTGCAGGATCAGCTTGCCCTGCATTTTCAGGGTGGAGGTGAGCAGCACGCTGGCGGCGGCAAATTCACCGATCACCTGTTTCAGGGCAGGTGCTAACGGTTGGTGTTCCAGTGCGGTAAACAGGCTTTGATCCAGGTGTACGCAGTTGCCGCGTACTGCCGAGTGCTCAAAAATAAAGGGATGCAGTTGGTCCGGGGAAATCGTTTGGGTCATGCGGCTATTTTACCATTGATGACTGGCTTTACCGTGCGCAATAGTGTTCTTTGGCAATTGCCAGTGAGTGTATGCCCATTGCCAGATAGCATGCAATGAACGGGTGTGGATATTGTCCGGTAGCGGCTGCTGCAAAAAGCGTAGCGCCTCAATCAGCACTGTTTCCACATTATCGGCGGGTAACGCTTTGGCGAGATTCTGCTTGCTCAGTTTTTGCCCTGCGGTATTCATTACCAGTGGAATATGCGCATAGACTGGTGTGGCGTAGCCGAGTAATTGCTGCAAATAGATCTGGCGCGTTGTGGAGTGAAGTAAATCTGCGCCGCGCACCACATGCGTGACGCCCTGCAAGGCATCATCGACAACGACGGCTAACTGGTAACTGAATAAACCATCGGCACGCTTGATCACGAAATCGCCGATATCGGTGGCCATCGTGTGTTGCTGCCGGCCCTGAACCTTATCCTGGAAGCAGATGTCCTTATCAGACGTTTGCAAGCGCCAGGCTGCAGGTATGCCAGCTTTCGCCGGATGTTGCCGGCAAGTGCCCGGATAAATCGCACCCTCTATGCCTTGCCGGGTACTGGAGTCGGCAATCTCCTTGCGCGAGCAGGTGCACGGGTAAGCCAGATTTTTATCCCGCAGAAAGTCCAGCGCCTGCTGGTAAAGATCACTGCGCCGGCTTTGGTAAATCATTTCACCATCCCAGACAAAACCGTAACGATGCAAGGCTGCAATGATCTCATCGCTGGCACCGGCAACACGGCGTGTGGTATCCACATCTTCCATGCGCAATAGCCATTGCCCACCTTGGCTTCTGGCATCGCAATAACTCGCCACGGCGGCGACCAGTGAGCCGAAATGCAAGGGGCCGGTGGGGGAAGGCGCAAAGCGTCCAATGACCATGCGAGGGAGTGCCTATTGTGTGACGTAAGGCGGGATATGCCAGGCGACCAGTTGTTTGCCGCGCAATTGCAGATGGCAGGCCATGCGTTCACTGCCGTGGCTGGAGACATCAAAAGTATAGGTACGCTGTAATTGCATGCGCCCATTGCCATCCCTGGCAAATCCGATATGTGAACAGGCCACTGTTTCATCCAGGAATTGCAGGTGACAGCGCTCTGACAATTGGCGGCCGATGTTCAAGGCGATTTCGCGCTTGGCGATCGAGTCCATCCAGAACCAGGCACCGGTGATGACGATTGCTAGTAATGACCACTCAGCCATATGAGGCCTCCTGCAAGCCGGAGCCACTTTTCGGTGTATGATTGAAGTTCAAAATCAATATCCTTGTTAATTCAGTAAATGCAGTGTGCTATGAGTTCATCACGCGAAACAGACGCTATTCAGGCCTATTATAATTTATTGCACGGCAAAGGCGCGGATGACGCGATTATGGCTCAGCGCGACGCGGTACTGGCCGAATTGTGCCCGATGCTGGCGGATCAGGAATGTAGCAGTGCGGTGTACCGCAAGGCGGTGGACGATTGCCTCGAAGGTAAGCCCGCACAGGCGTGGCCGGAAATGCTGACCATTATCCGCGAGTTTTACCCGTTCTGGCGCGGCGATGTCAAAGCGGTGATGCAATATGCCGATACGGTGGGGTTTGAGTTACATGCCATCGGCTGGCAGCCGGCGGTGATTGATTTGCAATCGGTGTGGCCTACCCTGCAATCCGAGAAGTTCGCCACTTCTGAATTATGGGCGCTTAATGGGTATGTCAAGGCGCTGAAAGCCATGGATCATAAACTGGACATGGATATTGAAGTGCGCACGCGTATGGCCAAGCTGATGCTATTACGCATGCGCGATGCACCCCTGTCGGAAAAAAACGCCTATCGCATTACTGCCGATGCGACCTTGCCATTGTTCAATCTCAGGCATACACGCCATTTATTCCTCAATGCCGTGCGCGAGTTTTATTATTTCTGGGCCGCCCATCCTGAGGCAGAAGCCATGCTCAAGCAACTGCAGCCAGTGGAAATCATGTGAGGTGCATTTGCACCATAAGTGTGCAATGCACGGGCGTTTGCGCCTTGCTGGTGCATGTACTGAGCATCCTGGAAATAAACTCCTTTAAAATCAGCCGGATAAATATGGTCTGATAATTGCTTTTCCATTCCGCACTTTTAAAAAGGCGTATTTTCAGCGCCTGATGATTGATTCTGTTCGGAGAGCGAAATGGAAGCGTTAATGTCCGCGAATGATGTTTTGTTTGTGTTATTGGGCGCCATCATGGTACTGGCCATGCATGCCGGGTTTGCCTTCCTGGAAGTGGGTACCGTGCGCCAGAAAAACCAGGTCAATGCGCTGGTTAAAATCATGGTGGATTTTGCTGTCTCTACCATCGCCTATTTCTTTATTGGCTATGGGATTGCCTACGGGGTACATTTTTTCAGTGGGGCAGCGTTATTGGCCGCGCACCACGGCTATGACCTGGTCAAATTCTTTTTCCTGCTGACTTTTGCTGCAGCGATTCCGGCCATTATCTCCGGGGGTATTGCCGAGCGTGCCAGGTTCAATCCGCAAATGGCGGCAACGTTCCTGATCGTCGGCTTTATCTACCCATTTTTTGAAGGCATGGCCTGGAACAACCATTTTGGCTTCCAGGATTGGCTAAATGCCAGCTTTGGCGCCAGATTCCATGATTTTGCCGGCTCCACCGTAGTGCATGCGATGGGCGGCTGGATAGCGCTGGCGGCAGTGTTATTGCTAGGCGCCCGCAATGGTCGCTATACCAAGGATGGCCGTTTGCATGCATATCCACCATCCAATATTCCTTTTCTGGCGCTGGGTGCATGGATACTGACCGTAGGCTGGTTCGGTTTTAATGTGATGTCCGCACAGGCAATCCAGCACATCTCCGGCCTGGTCGCAGTCAATTCACTGATGGCGCTGGTTGGCGGTACACTGGCCGCCCTGTTCTTGGGCAAAAATGACCCTGGCTTTGTCCACAATGGCCCATTGGCCGGCTTGGTGGCGGTGTGTGCCGGTTCTGATGTCATGCATCCGCTGGGTGCGCTGGTGACCGGTGCGGTAGCCGGTGCATTATTCGTGTGGGCATTTACGCTCACGCAAAATCGTTTGAAGATCGACGATGTGCTGGGTGTATGGCCGCTACACGGTTTATGTGGCGCCTGGGGCGGGATTGCCGCCGGTATTTTTGGCTGTACCAGCCTGGGGGGCATGGGGGGTGTCAGCTTCCTGAGCCAATTGGTGGGCACGCTCACAGCCGTCAGCATTGCGCTGGTAGGTGGGGGCCTCGTGTATGGCTTGCTGAAGAAACTGGTGGGTATCCGGCTGGATGCCGAGTCAGAGTTTGACGGTGCGGATTTAAGTATCCATAAAATCCCCGCTGTATCGGCAGATTAGCGCTCTGCGCTTGAGAGGGATACCGGTTGAGCGGCAAGGTTGCTTTTCTGAAATTTTACTTTTCTGATGGATAGAGAATGCGTAATATTCAGCCTCGTTTAATTACCTGGATTACGCATGTTCCGCGCTCGCCATCTCCCTGTTTTATATAGCCTTCTGGCTTCCTTGCATGCTTGTGGCGTGCTGGCGGCTGCGCCTGTCCAGGCGCAGTCAGTCTACGATGCGATCGTGCAGGGCAAGTCAGTCTCGCAATTCCGGCTGAGGTATGAATATGTGGATCAGGAGAACAAGGCGGACGATGCAAATGCGTTTACCTTGCAGACGCTGCTTGGCTGGCAGACGGCCAGTTATTTTGATACCAGTATCACGGCACAACTGATCAATATCAGTCATTTGAACCAGGATTTTTATGACAACAACCTGGGCAAAAACCACCCGAGCCAGTTGCCGACGGTGCCTGACCCTGAAATCACTGACATCAACCAGTTGTACATCGATTATGCCGGGATTCCCAAAACCAATGTCCGTCTGGGGCGGCAGATCATCCGGCTGGATAACACACGTTTTGTCGGTGATATTGTGTTCAGGCAATCTTCCCAGGTATTCGATGGCCTGACGGTCACCAACCACGCTTTAAGCAATTCGGAAATCCTGTTCGGTCACTACGAGCACCTGCGTCAATCCACCGGCAAATACCGCAATACCAACTTTGATATTGCCCATTTCTCGTATAAATATCTGCCCAAGGCTTCGGTGACGGCCTATGGCTACTTTATCGATCAGGCAGATACCGGCCAGAATACCGGTGTGGCTGATAATGCCCATAAGGATATCGGCCTGCGTTTTGATGGTGCCATCGACATTAACCCTGACTGGCGCTGGCTGCATACCGTTGAATATGCCAGGCAAACGGCTTACCAGGGCGGTTCGCGGGAAATTGATGCTTCCTACAGCAAGATTGGCCTGGGCCTGGGGTATCAGCAGTGGTTTGCCCGTGTGGACCAGGAAGTGCTGGGCAGTCATGACGGTTTGTATGCTTTCCAGACACCAATGGCAACCTTGCATCCGTTCCAGGGCTGGGCAGACATGTTTTCGGTTACTCCCAGACAGGGGATGGTTGACCGGTTTGTGACTTTTGGCAGCACGGTAGACCAATGGATCATACTGTCAGAGTGGCATCACCTGTCTGCGGATACGCATTTCCAGACGCCGACAGGGACTGGGGAGGATTATGGCCATGAGCTGGACCTGTCACTGGCTTATCAATTTACGCCACAATTCCAGGCAAAGCTGGAATATGCGCAATTCAGGGAAGATGACATCCTGGGGGCGACATCTGCCGCGAGCACACGCAAACCGGATGTGACCAAAAGCTGGGTGACGCTGTTATACCAGTTCTAGTCAGGCGTGTACCTGTCTGGCAGCAGTAGTGCATAAAACTGCTTGTTTGAATATCTGGAGAGCGGGTTACCAGCGTAAGCTGCGATGCCCCAGGTAGGCCATGACCGCACTGGGGACCAGCATGCCAAGTACGTACCACACCGCCAGGAACGGGGCTGCCATTTCCGGGCAATGCAGGGCATATACACTTGCGCCCACACCGCCGGCCAGCCAGCCAGCTATCGCACCGGTCAACACCGGTTTTGTCGGTGCCAGGTTTTGTAATGCCATGAAGGTAGCTGCCCCTACTGGCAGCGCCAGAAAAGCAATGTTCATGATACAGACCCGCCAGGTATTCCCCCATAGCAGTTCAGCATGCAGGGCAGGGTCTGAAGTAAGCCAGGTCACAATGGCCCATATCCACAGCACCGCTATTGGAATCACCAGCACCCCATAGCCCATTTTAAGAGGCTTTCCGGGGCGTGCCAACGTCATGATAAAGAGCAGCCCCAAGGCTGCATTCGCCAGTGGTACCCCCATTTTCATCCAGAAAGCAAACGTACCGCTGACTTCTTTCAGGTCAGGTCTCAAGCCATAGATGGCGAGCAGTAATATGAGGGAAATTGCAGCCCCTATCGCCAGTGCCCTGCCCAGCAGTTTCTCAGCGGCATATGGCGGCACGGGCTCAACGTTGGTTGAGAGCATCTTGATCAATTCATCGGTTTTCATGCTTGTTCCTTCCACATTTTTGCCAGTGCCTTCATACCGCGATGTACGCCAACTTTGATCGCAGACACTGACATGCCCGTCATCGCTGCCGCTTCTGCCACCGATAAGCCATCCAGCTTGGTATGTTGTATCGACAGACGCTGGTTTTCAGGTAATGTCTCCAGCATTTTTCCCAGATCCTTTTTTGAATCACTGACTGCATCCTCCGAAGCTTCAAGCCATTCTGTTTCTTCATCCAGAGGATCATTCAATGCTTCATGTTGCGAGCGGCGGCGTAAAAAGTCGATCATCTTGTAGCGTGCAATCGCATACAGCCACGGCGTCAATAGCTCGTCCCTGCGATACGTATGGCGTTTGGCATGAATGGCCAGCAAAGTCTCTTGCAATAAGTCCTCCACCTCATCGGGGATTGCATTAAGGCGGCGTCTTAAATATGCCCTCAATGGCATGCTAGCCCGCTGCAAGAAGAGGTGGTAGGAATCAGCATGACCATCCAGGGCCATCGACATTAACTTGCGCAACTCTTCTTCCATCATCATTTATATAGTTCGCCTGGAGAGATATAAAAGTTACAGATACCTGCAAAAAAATATTTATAAATTTTTTATTGCCCAGTGTAACCATCTGCTCACCGGTTACGTACTAGCAATAGCACATTGTGAATATTGATCGTCTTTCTCACAATGCTTTTCAATCTTAACAGGAGTTTTAAAATGAATATTAAACAGTTAGCAGCACTTGCCACGACCATTATCGCTACCTCTGCATTTGCGGGTACACCACCGGAAAAGAAATGCAGCGCTGGCACATGCAGCAAAAAGGAAGTGTCTGCTGAGAAAAAAGATGCCTCCTGTTCCAAAAAAGATGCCAGTGAGCAAAAAGAATCATCTTGTTCCAAAAAAGAAGCTTCCTGCTCTAAAAAATAGGGATATTTCACCATGGCTGGACTGGGTTACCGTAAGGAAATGGCTGATTGGGATATGTCTGTTGTGCAGGCAGATTTCTTCGAGGTTGCGCCTGAGAACTGGATTCGACGCGACAGGACACCTCTTTATCAGCTAATGGAATCAGGTCGCCCAGTCAGGCTGCATGGTGTGTCACTCAGCCTTGGCGGGCAAGGTGCGATACAACATGATTTTCTCAAGGCTGTGCGTGCACTGATGGATGACCTGGATACGACTTATTATTCCGATCATCTGGCTGCCAGTGGGGACGCGCACCAGCTTTATGATTTGTTCCCGATACCATTTACTGACCAGGAAGTGGTTCGCCTTAGTGACCGTATCAAAGAGGTGCAGGATGTATTAGGCCTCAGGATCGCAGTGGAAAATACCACTTATTACACCAATGTTGGTGAAATGAGTGAGGTGGAATTTCTGATGAAAGTGGTGGAAAAAGCGGACTGCAATATCTTGCTGGATATCAATAATATTGCGGTTAACCACAAAAACCACCAGTTAACAGAAGTACAACATTTTTTAAGCCAGGTGGACATGCAGCGCGTGACTTATATGCATGTTGCCGGGCACGAATTTGATGAACGGTTCGGGCTTTATATTGATACGCATAGCGAGCATGTAGAGACTGAAACCAGGGAAGTAGCCTTGGCACTACATCGTCAGCACGGCACCCCAATTTTGCTGGAGTGGGACAACGACATTCCTTCACTTGCAACATTGAATCAGGAATTATCATGCCTGACGGCTTTTACCAATACATAAGAGGGGCGACCGAGGTCGTTCCTGCCGGATATACAGAAGCGGGCATGCGGGCTTATCGGTACCTGGTGTTTCTCGGTGCCAGCCAAATGATAGAAGTCCATTATCCTGAACTTCGCCAGCAGCTGGGCGAAGCAGCATGGAAAGAATTAATCCAGGCGTTTGTGCGCCAATCGGCCTGGACCTCACATTATTACGGAGACCTTAAAGATGAATTCCTGGCATTCCTTGCACGTCAAACTGATGCAGAAAACACGTGATCTTGGCCTGTTGGCACTCAGGATATGGGCCGGGCAGGAATTTATTCTGGCCGGATATACCAAACTCAGTGGGGGTGTGCATGCACCGGAGTGGTTCAGTGGCCTGCAGTTTCCTTTTCCACTGCATTTTCTTGGCGCTGACCTGAATTGGGTCATGGCAGGCGCGGGTGAGATCACTTTCGGGCTGGCATTGCTGCTGGGCTTTTATAGCCGCCTGGCAGCGATAGGGTTGCTGTTTATCACTTTTGTAGCGGTATATACCGTTCATTTTGACCTGGGCTGGTCTGGCTGGAATCAGATTGAAACCGATGCCGGGCTGGGTTTTAAAGTGCCGCTGATGCTGGCACTGATGTTGTTTACGATACTGACCCAGGGCAGCGGGCGGTATAGTATTGGGATTAAGGAGGCATGACTATGTGGATCAAGAGAATTCAGGTGCTCGCCAGTTGTTTGCTGCTGATTTTTTCAGCGGTAGCGAACGCAGGCAGCACACCGGTAACCGATACCATTGTATTGGGCATGGGTTGCTTCTGGGGCGCGGAAAAGCGCATAGGGGAAGTGCCGGGCGTGATTAAAACCGAAGTCGGCTATGCGGGAGGCAGCAATCAAGCGCCCACCTACGAAACAGTTTCCAAGGAAGGGCATTCCAATAAACCGGCGACACATGCCGAAGTCGTGAAAGTGACCTTTGAGAACAATGCAGCCACGCTGGAAAAAGTGCTGGCTGCGTTCTGGCAGAATCATGACCCCACGCAAGGCAATCGGCAGGGCAACGATATCGGCTCGAATTACCGCAGTGCCATTTTCTATAGCTCCGAGGCCCAGCAACAGGCCGCCCTGCAAACCAGGGAAGTTTACCAGCAGGCCTTGAGCAAGGCCGGGTTGGGTAAAATCACAACTGAGATTGCACCGCTCAAGGCATTCTACCTGGCTGAAAACTACCATCAGCAATACCTGAAGAAAAACCCTAACGGGTATTGTGGATTGGGAGGCACTGGTGTGGCATTCCCCGGTAACAGTACACCAGTCAGCCCTGTGGCAATCGCACCGCTGGATGGTAAAAAACTGGCGAAACAGCAACTGGTGGTATTTGAGTCTGAGGTGTGCAACTTCTGCAAAGCCTTTGAGAAAGACATCATGAGCCAGTGGAAATCTGAGGTGAATATTACCAAAACCTATTCGACACAAGCACCGGCAGGCTGGGCGCTCAAAGAGGATTTATGGGCCACGCCAACGATAGTGCTGTTTGAAAATGGCAAAGAAGAAGCGCGCTATACCGGTTATGACGGTAATAAACAGCGCTTCTGGCGCTGGCTAGGCGTGCAGATGCTGAGCCCGGAGCAAAGGAAAATCGCGTTCGAGAAAGGGACGGAAACACCATTCAGCGGATCGCTGCTGGATAATCATGCCTCCGGCTATTATGTAGACCCGGTTTCGGGTGAGCGCCTGTTCAGGAGCGATAAGAAATTCAATAGCAAGACCGGCTGGCCCAGCTTTTTTGACCCTCTGCCAGGTGCTTTGGTGATGAAAGATGACAGTAGCCATGGCATGCACCGCACCGAAGTACTGAGTGCCAGTTCCGGTATTCATCTGGGGCATGTCTTTGATGACGGCCCGCCACCGACGGGCAAACGTTATTGCATCAACAGTGCGGTATTGAAGTTTTTGCCGGATAAGAAATAGTGAATTCCAGGCATTGATATCGTTATAGCAATAAAACCTGCCAACAGGCAGGTTTTATTGTATGTGATGATGTGAAAAGACCTGCTATTCCTGGGTTGGGCTTCTATATCTTGAGAGCCAGTGCGCATATGGCGCAGGTAACACCCAGGCCGGATTTTCCTGATGCAATGCCTTGGCCGCGAAATAGGGCCAGTGCGGGTTTTCCAGATGGGCACGGCCTATCATTGCCAGGTCCAGATGCTCCTGGCGGATAGCATTATCTGCCAGGGATGGCGCACCAAAACCCCATGCAGATGAAACCGGAATGCCAGCTTCATTGCGCACACGCTGCGCAACTGGACCGAGGAAAGCGGGGCCCCAGGGAATATTGGTTTCCGGAATTGTAAAGCCAACGCTGACGCTTAGCATATCCAGTCCACGCTGTTTCCATGCTTTTACCAGTTGAATAGAGTCATTCAAGGTTTCTTCGTCTTTGCCATCGTATTCAATCACACCGAATCTCGCTGTGAGCGGCAGGTTTTCCGGCCAGACAGCCCGCACCGCTTCCAGTGTTTCAATGGTAAAGCGCGAGCGGTTTTCAAAACTGCCACCATATTGATCTGTACGATGGTTTGAATGCGCGGAGGTAAAGCTTTGCCCGAGGTAACCATGCGCAAAGTGGATTTCCAGCCACTCAAAACCGGCATCCAGTGCACGTTTGGCCGCAGCCACAAAATCAGCTTTCACGCGGTTGATGTCGGCTACTGTCATCTCTTTTGGCACACGTGGCAGATCGCCACCAAACGCAATCGCCGATGGCGCAATGGTTGGCCAGGCACGTGGATCGTTTTCAGGAATATGGTCATCGCCTTCCCAGGGGCGGTTGGCACTGGCTTTGCGGCCCGCATGGGCAATCTGGATACCAGGCACTGCACCTGCCGCTTTGATGGCTGCAGCAATTTCACGCAGTTTTTCGGCTTGTGCATCATTCCAGATGCCCAGGCACCCTGGTGTGATACGGCCTTCTGGCGCCACCCCAGTGGCTTCCACAATCACCAGGCCGCTGCCGCCACGGGCGAGGGAGGTGTAATGCGCCAGATGCCAGTCATTCACCAGGCCGTCTTCGGCCATGTACTGGCACATCGGTGGAATCGCGATGCGGTTCCTGAGAGTGACATCTTTTAATCGGTAGCTAGAAAATAAGTCAGCCATGATGGTCCTTTGATAATGAAAGCGTGTTTACGCAGGTGTTGAATGGGGGCGGTTTGAAACCAGTCGCATTTCGACCACCGCCAATATGAGTCCGACAAATACGATGCAGGCGGCAATCCAGCCGATCGAGATCAACCCCAGGCCATGAGAAATCACCAGGCCACCCACCCAGGCGCCCGCAGCATTCCCCACATTGAATGCGCCGATGTTCATGGCGGAGGCGAGGGTAGGCGCGCCGCTGGCTTTCTCCAGGATTTTTATCTGTAGCGAAGGCACCATGGCAAAACCTGCCACGCCGAGCAAGCCGACCAGGCTGATGACAGCAATCTGGTTATGCGAAAACAGCGAGAAAGAGGCCAGGATGGCGATGATAAAAATCAACGCACCTATCAATGTTTTATCGAGATTGATATCTGCGAGTTTTGCTCCAATGATGTTGCCGATCACCATGCCTACCCCAAATAACAAAAAGACTGGCGAGACGGCAGTGGATGAGAAATGGGCCACATCGGTCAAAATTGGCGCGACATAGGTCAGGATCGCGAACAAGCCGGTATCCGCAATGATGGTCAGCAGTAACCCGGCAATCACCTGCGGTTGCAACAAGGCATTGATCTCGGCTTTAACCGCTACTTTTTCTGCATGATGGTCACCAGGCACCAGAAAATACAGCGCTGCCAATGCCACCGGGCCTATCATGGTCACCGCCCAAAAAGTTGAGCGCCAGCCCAGCATCTGGCCCAGCCATGTGCCAGCCGGTACACCAACCACATTGGCAACAGTGAGGCCGGTAAACATCAAAGCAATCGCCAATGCGCGTTTGTCTTTAGGCACCAGACTGGTCGCCACCACTGCACCTATGCCAAAGAAAGTACCATGCGCAAACGACGTGATTACCCTGGCAATCATCAGTGTGGTGTAATCCGGCGCGATGGCGCAGATCAGGTTTCCCAGAGTAAATATGCCCATCAGCCAGAGCAGGGAATTCTTGCGCGAAAATTTGGCCATCAGGATAGACATGACAGGCGCACCGACCGCCACACCCAAGGCATAGCCACTGATTAATAGCCCAGCCATTGGAATGCTGACCTGTAAATCTCTGCTGACTTCAGGCAACAAGCCCATAATCACAAATTCTGTGGTGCCTATACCGAAGGCACCTGCCATCAGCGCATACAAGGCGAGCGGAATGCCTTGTGCTGAAACTTGTTTTTTCATTACAACGCTACTCTTAATTAAATTCTATAGTTCGAATATAATCGAACTATAGAATAATATCAAGCGTTGTGATAAATTTTAGTCATGCGGCAAATCAAGCATCCGAGTATTGATCAAGTAGAACTGACAGACATCATGTATGCACTGTCTGACCCGACCCGCCTGGAGATTGTGGGGCGCCTGGCCAATGCCGGGCGCAAGATGACCTGCGGTGAGCTCGACCTGAATCGCCCCAAGTCCAGCATGTCGCATCACTTTAAAATTCTAAGGGCGGCTGGCATCGTTGAAACATTAATTGAAGGCACCGAGCATATGAATGCGCTCAGGGTGGAAGAGATTGAACAGAAATTCCCTGGTGTATTGCAATCGGTGCTTCGCGCACTCAACCCGACGCAATAAGCCTTTGGCGCCTCTGCCTTCTAAATGCCTAAAATCTGGCATGAATATAAGCCACCTTGATGAGAAATCTGCTATTTGGATAAAACACTGTATCGAGAAAAGTAATGGGCAATATTAAAACCTATTTGATGGCAACCCTGGCCGCAGTCTTCTGGGGTGCCAATTTCAACCTGGCGAGACCGGTACTCGCGGAAATGAGTCCCTATATCGCCGGGGCCAGCCGTTATCTATTAGCGGCTGCCATCATGGTATTGGTTGCGCAGTTTAGAAAAGAAGCCGTCTCATTGCGTCATTGGCAGGCCTATCTGACCTTGGGCGTGGTCGGCGTTTTTGGTTTTAACCTATTTTTCTTTCTTGGGATGGAAACGTCGTCTGCTATCAATGGCGCATTGATCATGGCATTGAATCCGTTATTAACGGCAGTACTCGGCTATGTGATTCTTGGCGACATGCCAACCAATCGGCAATTGATCGCATTTCCGGTGGGAATAGCTGGTGTTGTCATCGTGGTATTGGGTGCGGGCGCCCAACTCAAAGTCTCTACCGGCGATATATACATTTTGATCGCGACACTTAATTGGGCACTGTATAACGTACTGGTCAAAAAGATGATGCCTAAACACGTCAGTGGTATCACGAATACGGCAGGGATCATGACCGCGGGTGCCCTTGCCTTGACCATTGCCGCTGCATGGCATGGAGATCATTTCGTGTTGCCGACGATTAGTGGCGGCGCGGCCTTGCTGATGATGTCATTAGGTGGCGGTGTATTGGCCTATCTTTTCTGGAATGCGAGCATTTCACACCTGGGACCCTCAAAAGCTGCAATATTTATGAATCTGGTGCCGGTCACTACTATGGTAATCGCGGCATTTGAGCATATGCCGCCTACACATGCACAATTGTTTGGCGCATTGCTGGTGATTAGTGCAGTCACCTTTAGCTCGGTTTCATTATCAAAGCGAAGCTAGCCTGATATACAAACCACGACACATGCAGAGTGTCGGTGATAGAGCAGGGATTTCCCGGTGCTTCAGGCATGGGTTGTCGGCTATTTTGTGGCAAAAGTAAGCAGTGCTGCGATGCCAATAAGTGCCGGCAGCGAGACCGCAGCAAAATCACGGAGTAGCGCAGAAGCGCCACAAATACCTACTGCCACTTCCCACAGGTGAAAAACAGCATGTGCGACCAGCCATAACGTTGCGACACCCCACAAAGTCAATTGTAGGTGCGGATGAAACCAGCCTGCGATAAAAGCAATGCCCAGAAACAACTGGATGATGCCAATGTCTCGGATGAAATGCTGATTATAAAATCCTGTGGTAATCACGCCTGGTACCATTTCATACCAGGTTTTGGGATCAATAATCATGAACAGGCCGTTCAAGCTCAGGAAGATGCTATTAAAAACAATGCCTGTGAGCACGCTTATTCTCAACAGCTTTCTTAATATATTCATGCGCTAGCTAACCAGTCTTGTAATGTCTGTTTGCCAAAGTGTGCTGATCCTTGTGGCGTGAGTGACTGATCGTTGAGCATCATGCCAAAGTAAGCAGCCTGCTCATCCCGAATCATTTTCCGGTTGTCCTGATTGGCCGCCAGAGCGGCGGCGACTGCATCATGCAAGGAAATTTTTTGTGGGCCAGCAATGTCAACAATGCCGTTAACCGGTTGTTGCAATGTGATTGTCGCCAGTATGGAAGCAACATCTTCTGCTGACATTGGTTGAAACAGGGCCGAACTCAAACGCACAGTTTCACCCTCTGTGGCTGAATAGGCAATGCTGGTCAAGAATTCAAAAAACTGGGTGGCACGTACAATGGTGTAGGGGATCCCTGAAGCCTTGATAATGTTTTCCTGCACCAGTTTTGCGCGGAAATAACCGCTATCCTGCAGTTTTTCGGTGCCAACCACAGACAGCGCAACATGATGTTTAACTCTGGCCGCTTTTTCGGCAACCGCAATATTATTGCCTGCCGTTTCAAAAAAATACATGACAGCTGAGTCTTCAAAAGAAGGCGAGTTGGCAACATCAACCACAATATCAGCGCCTGTGAGCACTTCTGCCAAGCCTTTGCCGGTCAGCGTATCAACACCAGTATTGGGTGAGGCCGGGATGACTTCATGGCCTGCCCTCTGTAAATTTCCAACCAGTTTTTTGCCAATTAAGCCAGTACCACCGATCACCACGATTTTCATATTGTTCACCTCAGTTAACTAAATGCGGAATGTTGACTTGCCATTGTAGTGATGAAAGAATATGGCCGATATGACATATATCCCTAAATATCTGCCAACCTCTCGAAAATACCAGAAGCTTGTCGTATTCGTCGCCTTTCCCCAAATGGGCCTGCTCGATATGACCGGGGCACAAACCGTATTCTGGGCGGCTTCAAGATACCTGGAAGAGCGTGGCTTGCCGCCTTATGACAGACACACGATTAGCCTGGATGGTGGCTTGGTGAACACAGCGGAAGGCGTGGCGCTGGATACCCGTGTGTTGTCGGATTTTGATAATGCTGACATTGATACCATCATCGTGCCCGGCTCTCCGTATATCATAGACGTGTTAGGCAGCTCATCAGCATTAGCACTATGGTTAAGCCGCCAGCATGCAAAAGTGCGGCGTATGGCTTCGGTCTGTAGCGGCGCATTTCTTTTGGCGCAGGCAGGCTTGTTAGAGGGTAAGCGCGCGGCTACACACTGGGCGATGCTGGATTTACTGCGCGAACGCTATCCCTCTATAGAAATTGATGGGGATGCCATTTTCGTTCATCAGGATTCTATCTGGACCTCTGCAGGCGTGACTGCCGGCATTGATCTCGCCCTGGCCCTGGTTGAAGAGGATTGCGGGCGGGAGATCGCAATGAAAGTGGCACGCGAGCTGGTCGTATATATGAAACGTTCGGGAGGACAATCCCAATTTAGCGAGTTGTTGCAATCACAGTCTGCCGATATCTCGTTTGATCAACTCAATGAGTGGATTTGCAGCCATCTTCAACAGCGGGAGATGACCATTGATACACTGGCTGCCAAAGCATGCATGAGTCCAAGAAATTTTGCACGGGTCTATAAACAGAAGACAGGCAGGACCCCGGCAAAAGCCATAGAGATATTTCGTTTGGAAGCCGCGCGAAGGTTACTGGAAGACTCACCGCATAGCATCCAGGAGATTGCAGCACGATGCGGCTTTGGCGATGAAGAGCGCATGCGTATTACCTTTCACCGTCATCTGGCCGTGTCCCCGTCTGAATACAGAAAACGGTTCTCTACTCATTAGTGGGTACAGTTTACTGGGAGAGTCCTTCAAAGTGCTGTATTGAAATTAGCGGGCGCTAATAGACATCCCGCACATATCGTTTTTCCTGCGACATTTTTGCGACATAGTCAGCCGCCGCCTCGACAGACAGATTGCCGTGCATCTGTACAATGCTTTTCAAGGCAGCATCCACATCTTTGGCCATATGGCTGGCATCACCACATACACAAAAATGCGCGCCTTGTTCCAGCCATTGCCATAGCATTGCACCTTGTTCCAGCATGCGGTGTTGCACATAGATTTTTTCTGCCTGGTCGCGTGAGAAAGCGGTATCTAGGCGAGTGAGCACACCGGCTTTTTGTAGTGATGCCAGTTCTTCACGGTAATAAAAATCGGTCGCGGCGTGCTGCTCGCCAAAGAATAGCCAGTTTTGACCTCGGGCACCTGTGGCCTGCCTTTCCTGCAGAAAGGCTATAAACGGTGCAATACCAGTCCCGGGCCCGACCATAATCAGCGGTGCATCCGGGTTTTTTGGCGGGCGGAAATGGGCGGAACGTTGCAGGAAGATAGGCACGCTGACATCAACTGCGCGGTCAGCCATAAAGGTCGAGCATACGCCGCCACGTGTGTTACCTTTACCGTAGCGCACGGCAGACACGGTCAGGTGTACCTGGTCAGGATGCTTCCTGGGACTGGACGAAATGGAGTAAAGGCGTGGTTGCAGGCGTTTTAACACAGCCAGCCATTCGCCAGCCTCGACTTTGATCGGGTAGGCCAGTAATAGATCAATGACCTGTTTGCCCCATAGCCAGTCTTTAAGAATTTTGTCGTCGGCCATCAAGGTTGCCAGTGCGGCGCTTTGACTGCGCTGCTGCACAAAGTTGAGCATGTCAGGCGTGATGCGGGCAATTTCATAGTGGTGGGAGAGGGCATCCACTAAAGTCACTTCACCGTGATCCTTGACGGTCACCATGGTGGATGGCGATAGTTTGAGCGCGCTGAGTATGTCGCCGACCAACTCCGGGCAGTTGGTAGGCCAGACGCCGAGCGCATCTCCCGCTTCATAGCTGAATCCGCTATTGGCCAGGTCAAAACCAAACTGGCGTATCTCTTTCTTCGCACCTTCGGCATTGAGGCACTGGTTAATGATGAGCCGGGCCTTCAATGGCTGCTGGCGGGTATAGCCTGGCGGCGTTGCCGTCACAGTTTCTGCCTGGTTTTCATCGGCATCGCCTGCCAGCGCCATGACAGGTTGCATCACGCTGACGGCGCTATTCGCCAGGGCGGAAACTACCTTGCCCAGCCATTCGTTAGCAGGCTGTTCAAAGTCGGGCTCGCAATCCACACGTGGCACCAGGCGCTGCGCACCCAGCGCTTCCAACTGTGCATCAAGTTTGCGGCCAAAGCCACAGAACTGATCATAGTTAGAGTCACCGAATGCCAGCACGGCAAATTTTGTATTGCTTAATCCAGGCGCATTGTCTGCCTGTATCGCCTGCCAGAAATTGCTGCCATTGTCCGGCGGATCGCCATCACCAAAAGTACTGGCAAGCAGTAATACATTGGCGGTGGTGGCGAGGTCGGCTACTTTGAAGCTATCCATCTGAGCGACAGTCACGCTGTGACCGCTGGCCTTGATGCGCTCTGCACACTTTTCAGCAAAACCTTCGGCATTGCCGGTTTGCGAGGCCCAGAGAATGGTCACGGGTGTAGCCGCAGGGGATTGGCCTGCCGCGAAATCTGGCAATCCTGCGGGCAAGCTGCCACCGCCAGGCAACCAGGTGCGCGCAAACAGACCTGCCAGAATGCCGTTGACCAGCAAATGTTTGGCGGGCGCCAGTGGCACACCTTCCGGCAACATAGGCACGCCCCCTGACTTGCGGGACTCCTCGGTACGCAAGCCAGTAATAAAACCCTGTAAATAGAGTTGCTCCTGCGCATCCAGGACAATTTCCGGCTGGTGATCCAGGCCTAGCAGGCTGGCCAGCGCATCGATATCTTTCATGTCGAGTTCCTTGCTATTTTTAACGGGGTCATCTGTGCCGGCGGCAAGTATGGCGGCAGCCTTTTCCTCGCCAGGCAGCCTGTGTGGGGTCGTGGCGACGCGTGCCATGGCCACGGCACAGAACTTGAATTCGGGTTGTTGCGAGAGCGGGTCTATGGCATCGCTGGTGACGGCATTAATGGTCAGGTCATCGCCGAACACGTCATTCCAGTGGAAAGGGGCAAAGCAGTTACCGGCGCGGACGCGATCGGTCACGACGGCCGGTAATACTGCCCGGCCACGCCGCGAACGGATCTCGACCTGGTCTTTGTCGCGTATGCCTAGCGCGGCAGCATCTTCAGGATGCAGTTCGACAAATGGCCCGGGGTTGAGCTTGTTCAGCGTGGCAATCTTGCCGGTTTTGGTCATGGTGTGCCATTGATGTTGCAGGCGGCCGGTATTGAGTACAAACGGGTAGTCCGGGTCAGGCAGTTCGGCCGGATCCATGTGCGGCCGGGCAAAAAACACACCTTTGCCACTGGCAGTGGCAAAGGCAATGCGCGGCTGACTGCCATCTTCGCGGATGACCAGTTTCTGGCTGATGCCATTGTTCAGGTAGCGGATCGGGTGGCGGTCTTCTGCGCTGTCTGGCGGGCATGGCCATTGCAGGGGTTGCTGGCGCAGTTTTTCATGGCTCGCACCGCGGATGTCATAGCCGGTTTTCAGGTTGGTCGCCTGGGTGATCTCGGCAAATACTTCGGCGGCAGACTGGTAACTGAATCCCTCACCAAAACCCATCTCACAGGCCACGCGCGCAATAATCTGCCAGTCTGCCATGGCTTCACCCGGCGGGTTCACGGCATGCTGCATCAGCGTCATATTGCGTTCTGAATTAATCATCACGCCTTCTGCCTCGGCCCATAAGGCACCTGGCAGCAAGATATCCGCATAGCGATTGGTTTCGGTATCCAGGAAAGCATCCTGGGCGATCACCAGCTCGGCTTTTTCCAGGCCTGCAATCACGTTTTTGCGGTTGGCCATGCTGGCAACGGGGTTGGTGCAAATGATCCAGCAGGCCTTGATGTCGCCTGCCATCATTTGCTCGAACATGGCGACGGTGCCGCCACCCAGACGGGTATGCAGCGTACCTTCCGGCAACTTCCAGAGTTGTTCGATAAACTGGCGGTCCTGTTCGACCAGCACTGAACGCTGGCCTGGCAGCCCCGGGCCCATGTAGCCCATTTCGCGGCCACCCATGGCATTGGGTTGACCGGTCAGCGAAAAGGGGCCGCTGCCTGGGCGGCAGATGGTGCCTGTCGCCAGGTGCAGGTTACAAATGGCATTGGTGTTCCAGGTGCCATGGGTGCTTTGATTAAGCCCCATGGTCCAGCAACTCATCCAGTTCTTGCTGGTGCCTATCCATTCGGCAGCCTGGTGCAATGCGCTTTCATCCAGGCCAGTGATCTCTGCGACGTTGGCTGGCGTATAGTCTTCCAGGAAGTCCGGCATGACTTCCCAGCCTTCGGTAAATTCGGCAATAAACGCGGCATCGGTATGGCCGTTTTTCACCAGCAAGTGCAACAGGCCATTGAGTAAAGCGAGATCGGTACCGGGTTTGATCTGCATGAACAGGTGTGCTTTGTCAGCCGTGGCATTGCGGCGCGGGTCGACCACAATCAGCCTGGCACCGGCTTTGACCCTGTCCATCATGCGCAGGAACAGGATAGGGTGGCAATCGGCCATATTGGCGCCAATGACAAAGAACAGGTCAGCCTGGTCAAAATCCTGGTACGAACCTGGCGGCCCATCTGCGCCCAGCGATAATTTATAACCACTGCCGGCACTGGCCATGCACAGGCGAGAGTTGGATTCGATATTGTTACTGCCGAGATAGCCCTTTACCAGTTTGTTGGCGAGGTATTGGGACTCAATCGACATCTGGCCGGACACATACAGCGCAATGGCATCCGGGCCATGCTCATCCAGGATGGCGCGCAAACGGCGGGCGGTTTCCCTGATGGCAGCTTCCATGCCGGTACGCACCGACTCCTGTCCGCGCGTGGGACGTACATAAGCATGTTCCAGCCGGCCGGATTCGGCGATGGCCTGGATGCAGGTATTGCCCTTGGTGCACAGGCGGCCAAAGTTGGTTGGATGCTGCTTGTCGCCATAGACCTTGATGATGCGCTTGTCTTCAATTTCCATGACAATGCCGCAACCGACACCGCAGTAGGGGCAGACCGATTTCACCTGCGTCGCCATTGTGACTGGCCTCTATGCTGGCTAGACCTGTACCCAGACTGCGCCATCACGCAGTTCCACCGGGTAGGTGTTCAGGCAAATACCGGCATCTTCCACGCAACGACCGGTATGCAACTGGTAGTGATGCTTGTAGATAGGCGAGGCAACCACACATTCACCAGCCAGGTCGCCAACAATGCCGCGTGACAGCACATTGGCATCGCTATGCGGATCGTGATTGTCGATGGCGTATAACTGATTGTCCTGCAGGCGGAAAATCGCAATCTGGTGACCTTCGATCAAGGCGCATACGCCCATATTGGGCCAGATATCTTCCAGTGCGCACACCGGGTGCCACGCACCCAGGCAGTTGGAGACCAGGTGGCCAGTGATCAGGATGGCATCATCAGATACTGCTGTGTGTTGTAATTGATTCATGAGTCACTCCGTTGATTATTCTGTAGGGGCGAAGATAGGAATCACCTTCGCGGCCTGTTTTTTCTGCGCCTGCTTTTCTTCTACCGTAGCCGGGCGCATCTGTTCGCGCTCCTCGACGAAGACAATATTGCTGTCGCCAGCCACGCTGTTGATAAAACTGCGGAAGCGCTTGCGTACTTCCGGGTCGTTAACAGCGGTCTTCCATTCATCCTGGTAGTTATCCACCACATGCTGCATCTGTGCTTCCAGTTCGGCGCCCAGGCCGAGTGAGTCATTGATGACGACTTCCCGGAGGTAGTCCAGGCCACCTTCCAGGTTGTCGCGCCAGGTACTGGTGCGTTGCAGGCGGTCGGCGGTGCGGATATAGAACATCAGGAAGCGATCTATCATGCGGATCGCTTCTTCTTTACTGAGGTCGCTGGCGATGAGTTCGGCGTGACGCGGCTTCATGCCGCCGTTGCCGCATACATACAGGTTCCAGCCGTTTTCGGTGGCGATCAGGCCTACGTCCTTGCCTTGGGCTTCTGCGCATTCACGCGTACAACCCGAGACGCCGAACTTGATTTTGTGCGGCGCGCGCAGGCCCTTGTAACGGTTCTCCAGCTGTACGGCCAGGCCCACACTATCGTCCACGCCATAGCGGCACCAGGTGGAGCCGACGCAGCTTTTCACCGTGCGCAGAGATTTGCCATAGGCGTGGCCGGATTCAAAGCCGGCGGCGATCAGCTCTTCCCAGATATTAGGCAATTGCTCGACGCGGGCACCGAACATATCGACGCGGGCACCCCCGGTGACTTTGGTATACAGCTTGTATTTCTTGGCAATCTGGCCGATAGCAATCAGGCCGTCAGGCGTGACTTCACCGCCCGGCATGCGTGGCACCACGGAGTAGCTGCCGTCTTTCTGGATATTGCCCAGGAAGTAATCATTGGAATCCTGCAGTGAAGCCAGGTCTTTCTTGAGGATAAAGTCGTTCCAGCAGGAAGCGAGGATGCTGGCGGCCGTCGGTTTGCAGATATCGCAACCCAGGCCTTTGCCATGCTTGTGCAACAGCTCGCCAAAAGTCTTGATCTGTTCCACGCGTACCAGGTGGTACAGCTCCTGGCGTGAGTAAGGGAAGTGCTCGCACAGGTGGTTGTTGACGGTCATGCCCAGCTTGACCATCTGCGCTTTCATCACCTGCGTCACCAAAGGCACGCAGCCACCACAGGCCGTACCGGCTTTGGTGCAGGACTTGATCTCGCCTATGCTGCAAGCGCCGGCAGCCACGGCTTCACCAATGGCGCCCTTGCTGACGTTGTTGCAGGAACACAGCACTGCTGTATCTGGTAAAGCGTCCACGCCCAGGCCAGGTTTTTCCTTGCCATCGCTGGCTGGCAGGATCAGGAATTCAGGATTTTCCGGCAAAGGCATGGCGTTGACGGTCATCTGTTGCAGCGTGCCGTATTCATCGGCATTGCCGATCAGCACGGCGCCCAGCAGTTTCTTGCCATCTTCGCTGACAACAATCTTTTTGTAGATATTGCGCACTTCATCCAGGAACTGGTAGCTGCGGCAGCCATGGGTCTTGCCGTGTGCATCACCGACGCTGGCCACATCCACCCCCATCAGTTTGAGCTTGGTGCTCATATCTGCGCCCTGGAAGGTGGTGCCGGTTTCGCCAGACATGTGTGCACAAGCGGTGCGGGCCATGTCGTAGCCTGGCGCGACCAGGCCAAACATCTCGTCATTCCAGCTGGCACATTCGCCGATGGCGTAGATGTTGTGGTCGCTGGAGCGGGAAAAATCATCAATCGCGATACCGCCACGCGCACCTATGGCCAGCCCGGATTCACGTGCCAGCTCATCACGTGGCCGTATACCGGCGGAAAACACGATCATGTCGGTTTCCAGCCAGGTTTCATCAAAGAACACCATACGATGGCGGGCCGTGGCGCCATCCACAATCGCCGTGGTATTGCGGCTGGTGTGTACATGCACGCCCAGCTTCTCGATCTTGCTGCGCAGCACTTTGCCACCAGCTTCATCCACTTGCACCGCCATCAGGCGTGGGGCGAACTCTACCACGTGGGTTTCCAGCCCCATGTCTTTAAGTGCCTTGGCGCATTCCAGGCCCAGTAGGCCACCGCCGACCACCACGCCGCTTTTGGCGGTTTTGCCTGCGGCCGTCATGGCTTCCAGGTCTTCGATGGTGCGGTACACAAAGCAGTTTTCGCGGTCACGGCCGGCGACCGATGGCACGAACGGTACAGAACCGGTTGCCAGTACCAGCTTGTCGTAGGGCAGGATGGTATTGTCAGTCAGGGTGACAGTATGCTGGTGGCGATCGATATGGCTGACGCGGGCATTCAGGCGTAATTCCAGGCCAGGGCGGTCATAAAAACCAGGTTCGACCAATGACAGATCTTCAGCGCTGCTGCCGGAGAAAAAACTGGACAGGTGCACACGGTCATAAGCCGGACGTGGTTCTTCACCCAACACCGTAACTTGCAGGTTTGCCGCCTGCAGGTCCGGATGGCGCTTCACCAGTTCCTGCATGAAATAATGTCCCACCATGCCGTTACCGACTATGACTATGCGGGTGTGTTGATTCATCGTGTATTTCCCCATCTGATGCAGGCATATGGATATATGCGTTGCGGTTTAACTCAATATTTACCAGGCTTAAAATGAAAAAAGGCGTCCATAGCTTATGCCGCGAATGCCTGATGCAATGCTGCGTATAAGCTATGGACGCCGTTGTCCAGTCAGGGATTTCCGACGGTGGAAGCTCCCTTTATTGCCTGATAAGCAATTGGCATGCCAGGAAGCGCTGCGCTGCCGCAGCAAGCGACGCACGTGGGTTAAGTGATTGATATAGCGTGGTTTGTGGCGGCCAGGATGGAGGGACTACTCATGGCACAGGCAGCCAGCCAGGCGGATGGAGATAGTAGAGTGCACGGTAATGAGGCGTATCAGGGCGATTGCACCATCATTGATTTTTCTCAATATCGCATGATTTTTCCTGGTGGCAGATACGCCTCTCTATCAGGCATGCACCTTGCCATGCAATTTAACCAGGCGTTTCAGCTCGGGCACACACGAGCCACAACTGGTGCCGCACTTGAGTTTGTTCTGCAAGGTCGGCAAATCAGCGCCCATTTCCAGGGTGTCCATGATCTCGTTTTCCGACACATCCAGGCAGTTGCAGATGATCTTGCCGCGGCTGTGCTGTCCAGCCGGTGGCGCACTGAGTGGAGCCAGTGCCCAGCGGCGCAGTTCGTCTGTCAGCGTGCCCTGGTTCATCACTTCACGCAACCAGTCAGCAGCCATTGTCTCGCCAATCAGCCGCACGCCGGTGACTTGGTGCTGCTGTACCAGGATATGCTTGCTGATACCGCGTCTGGCATCGTTGTAAGTCAGCATGGGTGCATCTTCAGCCATATCCAGCAAGGCATCCAGTTGCGCGATGAGGGCAGGGTCAGGTGTTGCGTGATGGGAGGCACGCAACATGACTATCCCGGCATCTCGGCCATACAAGCCGCAACTGGCATAATCAAACGACTTCAGCAATTTGCGCACCTGGCCGATCAGTCGGGCATCCTCACAATTGCGCATGGCCACCATCTGCCACGGCAGCGCCAGTTTTTCAATATTGACCGCCGCATGTTTCAGTTCAGGCTGCCTGGATATTTTGTCAACCGCCGCCGGCATCAGCGCATTGACGCCCAGCCCGTGCATAAACTGGCTGCTCCAGTGCATGGGCATAAAGATCTGCGCCGGCTGTACTTCGTCCGAAACCTGCACGCGCACGACCAGGCTGCCACGCCTGTTGCTGACTTTGACAATGTCGCCATGCTTGAGCGCACGGCGTTGCATGTCATTGGCATGCATCCAGATCACGGGTTGTTCTTCATGGTTAAACAGTTGCGGCACGATGCCGGTACGGCTCATGCCATGCCACTGGTCGCGCAGGCGACCAGTCAGTAAATGGAAAGGGTGGCGTGCATCGGTTTTATCCGCCGTGGCTTTATACACCGTGTTATAAAACTGCGCCTTTCCATCAGGCTGCTGGAATACGCCATCGGTATACAAGCGTGCCTTGCCTTGTGTGGCGCCGGATTTGAATGGCCACTGCTGCGGGCCTTGTGTTTCCAGGATGTGGTAGCTCAGGCCGGTAATGTCGAGGTCACGGCCACGGGTGCTTTCACGGTGCTCGTTAAAAATGGTTTCGGTATCCGAGTAGTCAAACAGCGTGCTGGATTTGCCCAGTTTTTGCGCCAGCCGCTGGGCAAAGTCGACCGCAGCCTCCCAGTCGTGACGTGCTTCGCCAGGCTTGGGGGCGGCAGGGCGCACCCGTGTAATACGGCGCTCGGAGTTGGTGACCGTGCCTTCTTTTTCGCCCCAGGTGGTGGCAGGTAAAAACACATCGGCATACTGGTTGCTGTCGGTATTGTTAAAGGCATCTTGCAATACGACCAGCTCGGCATTTTGCAGCGAGGCCAGCACGTTATTCAAATCCGGCATGGAGTGCGCCGGGTTGGTGCAGGCAATCCAGATGGCTTTGATTTCACCGCTTTTCACGGCGTCGAACATTTCTACGGCGGTTTTGCCCGGCGTGGCTGGCACTTCGGGCACGCCCCACAACCGGGCGACTTCAGCGCGGTGTTCGGCATTGGCCAGGTCACGGTGGCCTGAGAGCAGGTTGGCCATGCCCCCCACTTCACGGCCACCCATGGCATTAGGTTGACCGGTGAGGGAGAACGGGCCTGTGCCCGGCTTGCCAATCTGGCCGGTCGCCAGGTGCAGGTTGATCAGCGCGGCATTCTTTTCGGTGCCGTGGATGGACTGGTTCAGGCCCATGCAATACATGGACAGCGTAGGGCCTGCACCAAACCATTTGGCGGCCTGGATAATATCGGTTTCGCTGATACCGCAGATATCGGCCACCATTTTCGGTGTGTATTCGCGCACGGTTTCCTTGAGCGCTTCAAAGCCCTCGGTATGATTGCGGATGTATTGCATATCCAGCAGGCCTTCCCACAGCATGACATGTAGCAGCCCATTGAACAGCGCCACGTCAGTGCCGGGTAAAATTGCCAGGTGCAAGTCTGCCAGTTGTGCGGTGTCGGTGCGGCGCGGGTCTACCACGACAATCTTCATGTCCGGGTTTTTCGCCTTGGCGTCTTCAATGCGGCGGAACACAATCGGGTGCGCAAAGGCCGTGTTGGAGCCAGCGATAAACAGGCATCGGGTATGGTCGATATCCTCGTAGCAGGCCGGTGGCGCGTCGGCGCCCAGCGTGACTTTGTAGCCGGCGACCGCCGAACTCATGCACAGGCGCGAGTTGGTATCGACATTGTTGGTGCCTATCAGGCCTTTGGCCAGTTTGTTGAATACATAATAGTCTTCGGTCAGTAACTGGCCGGAGATATAAAACGCCACCGCATCCGGGCCGTGGGTTTGGATGATGCGGGCAAATTTGTCGACCACATGGTCAAGTGCGTTATCCCAGCTCACACGTTCGCGTGGCAAGTCGCGCGACCAGCGTATTTCCGGATACAAGGCACGTGCATCCAGTCTGGCGGTCAGGTGCAGCGTAGAGCCCTTGGTACATAAACGGCCAAAGTTGGCCGGATGGTCAGGATCGCCTTTCACGCCGACAATCTGCTTGCCTTCGGTGGTGATAATGACGCCACAGCCGACCCCGCAATAGCAGCAGGTGCTGCGCGTTTCACGCCGTTGCGGGTAAAACATGACTGGCTCCGCGGTCAGCGTGTTATTGGATGCCTCAAGTAATGGCTGTTGCGTCATATATTTGAAACTATTTATCCAGTTGCAGATAGACGTCGCCGTTTTCCACCTTCACTGCATAGCAGGCGGTGTGGCCGATATCGGGCTCTTCTGCCTTGCCATCGACCAGGCTGATTTTCCAGCTATGCAACGGGCAGGCGACCTTGTCGCCATAGACGATGCCTTGCGATAACGGGCCACCTTTGTGCGGGCAGCTGTTGTGGAGGGCAAAGACGCGATCATCTCCGGTGCGGAAAACACCAATATCCACTTCACCATGACGCACAACGCGTGCGCCCAGCGCCGGAATATCATTAACAGGACAGATTCTGGTCCAACTCATGGGGGCCTCTTTTCATTTCAATGCGGTCTCAGGAGACCAGTAACAAATAAATCAGTAACAGGTTGGTGCACAGCAGGATGATTGCCAGCCATTGCCACTTCACCAGCCGGGCGCGGGCAATCAGCGGTGTACGCGGGATCACGATGGGTTTGAGCTCACCATGCTCCAGTGCCAGCAGCATTTCTTCGGCCGTTTCAAAGCGGTCAGCCGGTTTTCTGGCAATGGCTTTGAGGATGATGTTTTCCAGCCAGCCGGGGATTTCCGGCCGGTAGCGGCTGGGCCGGATCGGTTCGCCAAAGCGTGGAGACTGGAAAGGCTCGATTTCACCGTAGGGATACTTGCGGGTGAGCAAGTGATATAGCGTGACACCTGCCGCATAAATATCTGCCTGGCGATCAGCTACCTTGCCATCAAACAGCTCTGGTGCCATAAAGCTGGGGGTGCCGGGATTTTCCATTTGTTCTGGCATGGGCAAGGTTGCGTTGAGCGCCACGCCCAGGTCCAGGATGCGCAGGCGGTTATCACTGCCGATATGGATATTGGCTGGTTTGATGTCGCGGTGCACGATATTCAGCCGGTGCAGCATGCTGAGGCCACGCAACAGATCCTGGCCGATATTGGCCACACCGTTGCAGGTGAAATAATGCCCGGCATCCAGGCGTTGCTGCAGGGTGGCGCCTTCGTGCCAGGTCATCACATAATACAGTGCGCTGCGCTGTTCCCTGGTCAGCGGCAACACTTGCGGTACGCATTGCGACACCACGCGCTTGGCCAGCCACTCTTCGTTCAGCAAGGCTTCGCAGCTATCTTTGTCATCAGCGCGTGCCGGTTGCAGGGTTTTCAGCACAAACAATTGCCCGGTGCTATTCCTGACCTGGTACAGGATATTCAGTCGGGCGTCATGAATAATGCGGGTGACCGTAAATCCGTCAATCTGGCTGCCCACAGTGAGTTTGGCCGGTAACGGCAAGCTGTGCGCATCCGCCAGCATATCGGTCAGGTGATCCTCGCCGATATGCTCAATGCTGATCACCACAGCAGAGGCATTATCCTGGCTGCCTTTTTCCAGCGCCTGTGCTGTCAGGTATTCGGCAATCATTTGCGGTGAGTGGTAGAGCATCAGTGCCTTGTGGATTCCGGCATTGCCCAGCGCCGCCCAGACGCCATCACTGACGATGGCATACACATCATCCCTTTGCAGCAAGCCTTCGGCATAGTCCACATTGAGCTGGTCATCCAGGCCCACCGCCCGCTTGAGTACATGGCGCATGTCCGGCCTGTCCCACACATGGTCTGTGGTGAGTTGCTCCAGGCATTGCTCGCGCAGGCGGTAAATACGGGTATCGCCTACATGCGCCAGTACATAACGCTGGCCGCGCAGCACCAGCATGGATAAGGTTGTCGCCATGCCAGCCATGCGGCTATGCTTGCGCGCCTGTGACAGCACCCACAAGTTGGCCGCCTGCACGACTTTGTCCAGTGCATGCTGTATGGTCCAGGTGTCAGGCGTGGCGTAATAGTCCGCCGAAATGGTTCTTGCGGTCATTTCCGCCGCTTCGGCGCCGCCAGCGCCACCACTGACGCCATCGGCCACCAGCATCAGTGCGCCCTTGATAGCCAGTTGCGAGGCGGCCGGCGTCACCACGGCCACGTAATCCTCATTGCGTGGACGGGGGCCGGTGACGCTGCTTTCTCCGACTGTAAATAGCAGGCTCATCTGATCAATATTCCTGATAGGGCTTATACCTTGGCTGCCGTCACCGTAGCTGCACCCCAGGTGGTCCGCCAGCGGTTTTTTACACAGCTCAGGCCGATCAGCGCCAGTATCGCCAGCCCGGCAAAAATGGTCAGGCCGAGCTGGTAACTACCGGTGATCTGCCTGGAATAACCCAGGCTGGAGGCCAGGTAAAAACCGCCTATGCCGCCTGCCATACCGACCAGGCCGGTCATGACACCGATCTCCTTGTGGAAGCGCTGGGGCACCAGCTGGAATACCGCGCCATTGCCCATGCCGAGTGCCACCATCGCCAGTACCACGACTAGCAGGCCTGCCATCTGGGCGCTAATGTCGAAACTCAGGATAAACAGGAAACTGGCCGCCAGCACATACATGACGCTCAGGGTACGGATACCGCCGAGCCGGTCGGCGAGCAGGCCGCCCAGTGGCCGCACCAGTGAACCGGCAAACACGCAGGCGGCAGTGAAATAGCCCGCGTGTATCGCATCCAGGGCGTACTGGTCATGGAAGTAAATCGTCAGTGAAGAGGCCATGCCGACGAAGCCGCCAAAGGTCACGCTGTAGAAGAACATAAACCACCAGGCATCTTTGTCTTTTAACACCGCCAGGTATTGTGACAGTGACTTGGCAGCAGGTGCATCGGGTGCATCCTTGGCAAACACGGTATACACCACCAGTGCGAGTAGCAGCGGAATCAGTGCCAGGCCGAATACATTGTTCCAGCCAAAAGCCACGGCCAGGCCTGGTGCAAACAGCGCAGCCAGGGCCGTGCCGGAATTCCCCGCACCGGCAATGCCCAGCGCAGTGCCCTGGTGCTCAGGCGGATACCAGCGTGAGGCCAGTGGCAAGGCCACGGCAAAAGCGGCCCCGGCAAAGCCGAGGAACACGCCCAGCAGCAAGGTCTGCTGATAGCTGTGTATGCCATGCAGCCAGGCTGTGAGCAAGGCGGCAATCACAATCACCTGGCCGATCAGGCCGGCTTTTTTCGGCTTCAGCTGGTCGACGAGTACGCCCATCACGATACGTAACAAGGCACCGGTCAGCACCGGTGTGGCCACCATCAGGCCTTTCTGTGCCGGATCCAGTTGCAGGTCACTGGCAATTTGCACGGCCAAAGGCCCCAGCATGACCCACACCATAAAACTCAAATCAAAGTAAAAGAATGCAGAAAACAGGGTCGGTTTGTGTCCGGCCTGCCAAAAACTTTTTTTCATTGTTATCTCCGTTGAGGCGGCCTAAGGAGGCTGCCTGCTATTTGCAAAAAGGTCAGGTTTCTTTAAAAAAGCTAGACGGTAATGGTGTCGTATTCCTGGTGCTCGTCGCGTTTCTGCACGCGCTCCGCCCACGGATCCGCCGCGCCTTGCAAGGCATACAGCAGGCGTTCATAAGCGGTTTTGCGTCCTTCGGCATCTTCCACCACGCGTTTTTTCACATAATCGAGGCCAACACGCTCAATCCAGTGCACGGTGCGGTCCAGGTAGCGTGCTTCTTCGCGGTAAATCTGGATAAAGGCACCGGAGTACTCCAGCACTTCTTCCGAGGTTTTGACCTTGCACAGGAATTGCGCCACTTCGGTTTTGATACCGCCGTTACCACCGACATAGATTTCCCAGCCGGAATCCACCCCGATCACGCCGACATCCTTGATGCCGGATTCGGCGCAGTTGCGTGGGCAGCCGGAGACCGCGAATTTGACTTTGTGCGGGGCCCACATATGGTCAAAGGCTTTTTCGATATCAATACCGAGCTGGGTCGAGTTTTGCGTACCGAAGCGGCAGAATTCCGAGCCGACGCAGGTTTTCACGGTACGGATGGATTTGCCGTAGGCGTAGCCGGACGGCATATCCAGGTCTGCCCACATATTGGTCAGGTCTTCTTTCTTGACGCCCAGCAGGTCGATACGCTGTCCGCCGGTGACTTTCACCATAGGCACCTGGTATTTGTCGGCGACATCGGCAATCTTGCGTAACTGATCAGGCGAAGTCACGCCGCCGTACATGCGAGGCACCACGGAGTAGGTGCCGTCTTTCTGGATATTGGCATGTACGCGTTCGTTGATGAAACGGGATTGCGGATCATCCCTGGCTTCATGCGGCCAGGTGGAAATCAGGTAGTAGTTGAGTGCCGGCCTGCAAGTGGCGCAGCCATTCGGTGTGCGCCAGCCCATGCCCTGCATGGCGGCCGGAATGCTCAGGTACTTATGCTGGCGGATTTCTTCGCGCACCTGCTCGTGGCTTAATTCGGTACAGCCGCACACGGCTTTGCTGGAGGAAGGCGGGGCGTAGCCGCCACCGAGGGTGGAGGCGAGAATCTGCTCCACCAGGCCGGTACAGCTGCCGCAACTGGAGCCGGCTTTGGTCTGCTTTTTCACATCATCAATGGTAAACAGGCCTTTTTCCTGGATGGCTTTGACAATGGTGCCTTTGCACACACCGTTACAGCCGCAGACCTCCATTTCGTCAGTCATGGCCGAGACTTTGTCCTGGCCCTGGTGGCCGGTATTGCCCAGGCTGTCCTGACCGAACATCAGGTGGTCGCGGATTTCATGTATTGCTTTCCTGTCGCGCAGCATCTGGAAATACCAGGCGCCATCGGTGGTGTCGCCATACAGCACGGCACCGATGATGGTATCGTCCTTGATCACGAGTTTTTTGTAGACGCCGCCGACTGCATCGTGCAGCAGGATTTCCTCGGTGTCATCGCTGCCCATAAAGTCGCCGGCAGAAAACAGGTCTATGCCGGTGACTTTCAGTTTGGTGGAGGTCACCGAGCCTTTGTATAAGCCGATGCCGAAATTGGCCAGGTGCGTGGCGCATACTTTGGCCATATCAAACAACGGCGCCACCAGGCCATAGGCAATGCCACGGTGGCTGACGCATTCACCTACGGCATAGATGCGCGGGTCATAGGTCTGCATGGTGTCATTGACGACAATGCCACGGTTGCAATGAATGCCGGCAGATTCGGCCAGGGCATAGTTGGGGCGGATGCCGACCGCCATCACCACCAGGTCGGCCGGAATTTCCTGGCCATCCTTGAAACGCACTGCTGTCACACGACCAGCTTTACCTACCAGTTGTTCGGTATCTTTTTGCAGCAGGAATTTAAGGCCGCGTGCCTCCAGTGACTGTTGCAGCATCCTGCCGGAAGTCCGGTCAAGCTGGCGTTCCAGCAGCCAGCTATTCTTGTGCACCACGGTGACATCCATGCCCTGGACTTTCAGGCCGTTGGCAGCTTCCAGACCCAGCAAGCCGCCACCGATCACCACAGCATGCTTGTAGATTTTGGCCGCGGCGATCATGTCATTGGTATCCTGGATGTCGCGGTAACCGAGGACGCCTTGCAGTTCGGCACCCGGAATCGGCAATATAAATGGCCTGGAACCGGTGGCCAGCAACAGGCGGTCGTATTCCACGGTAATGCCGTTTTCAGCCGTGACGGTACGTGCCTTGCGGTCTATCCGGTTGATGCGTGCGCTGGTATGCAGCGTGATATTATTTTCGGCATACCACTCGCGCGAGTTCAGGATAATGTCATCTATGGTTTGCTCATTGGCGAGTACCGGCGATAGCATAATGCGGTTGTAGTTGGGATAGGGTTCATCACCAAAGACGGTAATGTCATACATATCGGGTGCGATTTTCAGCAGTTCTTCGACTGCGCGCATGCCGGCCATGCCATTGCCCACCACGACTAGTTTCGGTTTTAACATCTCACTCACTCCTGAAAAGTGTATTCATACGTCCTCCGTTGCGCGCGGAGAGCGTGCTTTAATTGGCGTTGACAGCTTTTAACTGTTCAAACTGGCCCAGCATCTGCAAGGTGTCTGCGCTATTGGCCAGCCCGACCACTTCACCCACCACGATCATGGCCGGGCTTTGCATCTGGTGCTGGTGGCCCAGCATGGGCAGTGTTTGCAATGAACCGGTCACTGCCCGCTGATGGTCACGCGTGGCGTTTTCGACGATCATGCAGGGCATCTCTTTTGCCATGCCGGCGGTAATCAGTTCGCGGCTGATCGTGGCCAGATGCTGCATGCCCATGTAAATCACCAGCGTGGTATTGCTCTCAACCAGCGCGCGCCAGGGCAGTGACTCGCCATTCTGGGTATGGGCGGTGACCAGGGTGACGCCATGCGTGTAGCCGCGGTGGGTGGCGGGTACCTCCAGGCTGCTGCATGCCGCCAGGCCGCTGGTGATACCGGGAATGATGTCGTAAGGGATGCTGGCGCTACGCAGGGCCAGCATTTCCTCACCTCCCCGGCCAAACACAAACGGGTCACCGCCTTTCAGGCGCACCACGTTTTGCCCCTGTTCGGCGAGTGCGACCAGCATGCGGTTGATAAAATGCTGCGGCGTTGACTGGCAGCCCCCGCGTTTCCCCACCGGTACAATGCGGGCCCGCGGGCAATGGGCCAGCACGGCCTGGTTGACCAGGTCGTCTACCAGTACCACTTCAGCCTGTTGCAGTGCCTTGATGGCTTTCAGCGTAATCAGGTCCGGGTCACCGGGACCCGCGCCTATCAATGTGACTTTGCCTGTTGTATGCATGGTGGTTTCCCCGGTTAAAAGCTGTAGGAAGCGGTGAGCCAGATTTTCTCGGCATCGCGTTTGCGGCCAGCGGCGCGTATATCGCCTTCTTTAAAGTTGCCGTATTCAATCGAACCAGTAAATTGCTTGCTGAAAGGGTAGTACACACCGATATCAAGCTCCTTGCCGTACTGATTGCCGGTACCGCCGCCAGCCTTGTTGAAATGGCGGTCAGCATTCATCAGGTGATATTCGGCCTTGATGGATGCACCCAGCAATTGGCCACCGGCCATGAGAATGGTGTCGTCCAGGCCCTCGGCTGGTGTGGTTGAGAACAGGTCGGTCCAACCGTTAAAAATGTGATTGGTACCCAGCGGCGTCTGGAAAGCAACGCCATTCGAATTGCCTGACAGTTTTTCCTGGTTGAGCGTGGCATACCAGCCGTGGTAATCCAGGCCGCCGCCCAGCCAGTAGTAGTCGTTGTCGATATTGCGGTTACCGTTTTTATAGTTGTCCTGCTGCGCGTATTCGGCAGTAAACAGGACTTTCCAGTCGTCACTGATTTTTTCGGCACCATTCAGGCGTGCGCCAAATGTCTTGCTGGAAGTAGTTTCCAGTGCGCGGCCATCCCAGCCTAGCCAGTAGCCATAACCGGAGAGGCTGGTGCCAGCGGTCAACGCATATTTTGCATGCAGGATATCAATATCGGCATCCTGGATTTTGGTATTGATCTGTTTCACCTGGTCAAAATGTGCCGCAGTGATTGTCGTATCCGCCAGGCTGGTATTGACGTAGGAAAGGCCGTTCATTACCTGCCAGTTCTGGCGGAAACGCACATCGCCGACAAAGCGCCAGTTATCCAGGATGAGGGCCTGCCGCCCAAGCTTGACCTGGTGGGAGGCGTTCTTGAACTGGATATACAGTTGCTGGAAATCGTAATCTTCCGGGTCGGCGATGGTCGGGTACTGCGTGCGGCTGGCAATCGGCGCGCCTTTTTTCGCATCGTTGTAATCGTCATTCAACGGGCTGACGCCATAGACCTGCGCGTTAATGCTGAAGCCATGCAGCGCTTTGGTTTCATAGCCAAGCACGCTGCGTAAGGTAAATGCTTCCGCCGTTTGATTAAAGCCCGCCTGGTCGGCGTATTCATAGCGGAGCCTGAAGTTGCCGCTGAACTTGCCGCCGGTGAGGGCGTCTTTAAGGTCGGCGGCTTCGGTGGCCGGTTCTGCCATGCCGGTGGAACAGGCGGACAGCAGTGCCATTGTCAGTAAAGGACGTTTAAAAACCATCATGCTTCTTCCCTGAGATGAAAAATAAAGCGCTTTCAGTGTTGATCCGCGTGCGGGGCGGAAAACAAAAAAGGCGTCCTGATGGCATTGTGTTCAATGCCATCAGGACGCCTTTGTCCTTGGGGTCAATCAGTGGATCAATCAATTCACGCCGGAAGATGTTTCCAGGTCATTATCGCCGTTGACAATGCCTATACATTTTCCCGAGTGCTTAAGCGTGTTATAGCAAGCGGTGTGCCAAGTCCGGGAATGCGCGGGAAGTCGCGGATAATGCAGGGGTAAATCCGTACAGAGGCAGGAGACACGCCCGTCTGACACTGGTTGGCCGCACTTTTTCAGTGCGCATGCACCATCCAACCGGGCATCAGGACGGCTGTTTTTGTTGTGCCAGGATGTTTTCTGCCACATCAATGATTTTGCGGTTTTGTGCCATGGCGGTGTTGCGCAGCGTCTTGTACGCTTCCATTTCATCAATGCCCAGCTGATTCATGAGCAGCCCTTTGGCGCGCTCAATCTGCTTGCGCTCGGTCAGCGCTTTTTTAGTATCGGACAGCTCGCTTTCCATTTCGGCAATCTGCCGCGACTGCTGCTGCAACAGGGTAATCATGGAGGCCATCGGGTAGGCTTGCGCAGTGTCATGCGCATGGAAACTCAAGGCGCTTTCGACCGGGATCGCCAGGTTAAAGAAGGTGCTATCCAGCGCGGCGGATGAGGGTTTGGCGGTAATCGCCTGCAAATAGGCCTGCGTATGCTCCAGGCCGTGCCTGGCCTTGTCAGCCAGCACTTCCAGCATGTTGCGCATCTTCTGGATCAGCTGGCATTGAATATGCCAGAGGCTGGTTTGCTGCTGGCTGCACAATTCAAACCAGATATCGGCATCACTCTGTTTCAGTACCTGCTGGTCTTTGGCCGCAGCGAGCCTATCCCGGTATTGCTGATGTTGCCGGTAGCTGTCCGACGCTTGCAAGGCGCTCCAGGAGGTGCGGATGTCTTCGCCACCAAACTGGCAGAATAAAGTGAAGTGCCGCTCTTGCTGGGCAGCCAGCTCCAGCAACTTTTGCTGGTGTGCCAGTTGCAGGCTGCCGGAACCAAAGAGATATGAGCCAACTGCACGCTCCTGGCCGGCAAACTCCTTACCCTGCACCAGGTTATACAACGTTAACAGGCAGGTAGAGAGCTGGCTGTTGACCGGACTGTCGGTGATCTCAAAGATCAGCGCAATCAGGCTGCCAACCAGGCGGCTGAAGGATTCTATACAGGCGGAAAATGAAATTTTCTGCAAGGTGATCTGGTGGCGCAGGGATTTCAATTGGTCAAACCCCAGCAGGCTCCAGGAAATCAGTGTGAGTTGTCTGGCATCTGCCAGCGCATTGTGTGCCAGGTGTTGTTGCAAGGCCTGCCTGAAGCGTGTTTCCAGTGCAAGGTTCTGCTTGATGATTTCTGCGCGTTCCAGGGAAAAACGCTGGCCGGCGGAAGCCAGGTACAGGCAACTGGCGCCACGTTCTGTCTGGATCTGGTGCACCATCTGGGCAATGTTTTCGACAAATTCAATGCATGTGCCCAGCCTTTTCAGTTCTTCGATATGCCTGATTTTGGCCAGGATAATGGTGTGTTCGGGAGAGATTTCAGTCGTCATTTCGGTAGTCATCATTGACAGTAAAGCAAAAAATGTGCGCACTCGTTGCTGTGCAGGCAAAACGTGGTTTAAAAAAGGGAATGGAACAACTCAACAATCATTATTTTTTAACCGTTTCACATACCTGGGTTTATCGGGTTTGGCTCCCCTGGGCCTGATTCCATTTTGTTTGAGTCCGGCCTGGCAGTGGATGTCGTTTCAGTGGTTTTAGTACCGGGGGCAGCAGGCTGGTGAGCGAGTAATCCCGCCAGGATCAGGCAGGCCAGCGCCAGGATGGTACTGAGCCCGCGCCAGAATAAAACCGGGTTGCGTTGCAGCAGAGGCATCTGTGCCTGCTGCGCCAGCAAGGGATTGGGAACGCGCAGATCATGAATGAATTCTGACGGGCTGCCATAGCGTTTTTCTGCCTGCGGGTGGACGGCCCTGGCAATGGCGGCATCTACCCAGGCGGGAAATGCCGGTTGTGCGTAGCGGATTTCACGGTAATAAAGGCGGGCCAGGTCTTGCGTATGCCTGATCTTGGCGACTTCGGTACCATAAGGCAGTTTGCCGGTCAGCAGCTGGTAGGTGATGGCCCCCAGTGCATACAGGTCAGAACGGCTGGTGACCGGCTGCCCTGTCCAGTATTCCGGTGCCGAGTAAGCCGCGGTGACCAGTGCACCTTGCCGGCTGGAGGCGCCATACAGCTCATTGAGGCCGGCCACGCTGACAGAGCCAAAGTCTACCAGGGTCACGCGCAGGTCACTGTCCACCATGATATTCTGCGGACGTAAATCCTGGTAACACATTTCAAGCCGGTGAAAGGCTTCCAGCGCATTGGCAAGCTGTTCGATGATCAGGCGCACCGTTTCCAGCGAGGGTTGCGGATGATCCAGCATCCATTGGTGCAGCGTGGATCCCTCCACATAATGCATGCAGCCGTACAGGTAATGACGCGGGTTAAGAGGATTGTAAGGGCGGGCGATGTGCTGGTGCTGTACCCGCCGGCCTATCCACTCCTCCAGCAGAAAATGAGACAGTGCCTCCTGGTCAGCGCGTATCTCGGTGCCGGGGATTTTAATCACTACCCGCGCATCGCTTGTCATATCACGCGCCAGCCAGAGCTGGCTGCGCTGGCTATGGTGCAACAGCCGCAGGATCATGAAATCGTCCAGTGTCATGCCCGTTTGCAGTTCTGGCGGAAAAGGCAGTGTGCGCATTTCACCATAGAACGTATCCATTTCATGTTCCGGTAATGCGGTGACGCGCAAGGCCAGGGCCGTGAGGTTGTCCGGGCTGCCACGTTGCTGTGCCAGGGCCACCCATTGTTCGCAGGCACTGTCCAGGGTCGTAGCGGAAGCCAGTGTGGCCAGATAGTCTGCTTCCTGCAAAAACTCATACACGCCATCAGACAGCAACAGGTATTCATCACCCGCTTGCACCGGTTCACACAGGTAATCCAGGTCAGGATTCGGGCTCATGCCCAGCGCGCGTGCCAGGTAGCTCTGCTCTTCAGACACCCAGAAGCGGTGATCCTCGGTCAGGGCTTGCAATACCCCCTGGCGCAGGCGGTAAATACGCGTATCCCCCAGGTGAAAGAGATGCACAGTGCGTGATTTAATCACCAGGGCACTGAATGTGCACACATAGCCCTGGTTTTTGTCAAAGCGGTAAACACTGCGGAAAGTCTGCGCATTGAGCAGGGAGTTCACCGCCATCAATACCTGCTGCGCCGCGTGTTTGACGGACCATTCCTGCGGCGTGCTGTAATAATCTGCGATAAAGCGTTCAACCGCCGTCACGCTCGCTTGTGCACTGACGGTACTGCTGCTGATACCATCGGCAATGGCAGCCGTGACCCCTTTGCCGGCCAGCAGGGCAGCGGCGGGGATATGGAAGCCATAAGCATCCTGGTTCACCGCTTTCTGGCCTGCCTTGCTACAAGCACCCGTTTCAACTTTCAGTATAGACATAGTGCATCACCCATCTTCAAATGGCCGCCCACCATCCACCAGCGTGGGGCAGGCGTGCGGATTACAGTATGCGTTTGGGCTGAGTGCGTACATGGGTGGTGTACAGGGTCAGTCCGGTAAAAGCCAGGCCACCCACCATGTTGCCGAGGGCGGTAGGGATTTCATTCCACAGGAAATAGTCTGCGATGGAGAAATTCCCACCCATGATGAGTGCGAACGGGAACAGGAACATGTTAACGACAGAGTGTTCGAATCCCATGAAGAAGAACACCAGCACCGGCATCCACATGGCAATCACTTTACCGCTGACATTGGTGGAAATCATGGCACCGACCACTCCCATGGACACCATCCAGTTGCACAACATGCCACGGACAAAAATAGTGATCCAGCCATCAAGGCCATATTTGGCGTAACCCAGGGTCCGTGCTTCGCCTATGCCGGCCACTTTGGTGGCAATCGCGCCACCTTCGGTGTTGTAACCGTAGGTGAAAATAAACGACATCATGGCGGCGACGGTCAGCGCGCCGAGGAAGTTACCGAGAAACACCAGCCCCCAGTTGCGCAGTACCTGCTGCAAAGTCACGCCGGGACGCTTATCCAGCCAGGCGAGCGGGGCCAGTACGAATACGCCGGTGAGCAGGTCGAACCCCATCAGGTACAGCATGCAGAAGCCGACCGGGAAGAGGAGTGAGCCTAGCAGGTGGGACTCGGTCGCCACGGCAATATTCACGGCAAAGACGGCAGACAGTGCCAGGATGGCCCCCGCCATATAGGCACGGATCACCGTATCGCGGGTAGACATGTAGATTTTCGATTCACCGGCATCCACCATTTTGGTGGCGAACTCGGCAGGCGCCAGATAAGACATATTTCACCTCTCACTTTCAAAGTTTGTAAACATGGAAATACCCAAAACAAAAAGGCGTCCTGAGGGTATTGGCTGGCAATACCCTCAGGACGCCTTTGTCCTTGAGTCAGTTTTTTTTACACAGGCATGTGTTGAGGCACCATGATCGCCGTTGATCAGGACGCACATCCCGCCTGGGTTAAGCCGGTCTTAGCAATCGCCATGCCAGGGATGAAAAATGCTTCAAAGGTGTTGAATAATAAAGGGAAATTTTTTGCAAATGGGCAGCTCAGGTTGCCCTGCCTGATATCCCCTGCACTTTCCCAGTGCGGATGCACCACCATGTCGGGCATTGGCGTGTCGTGCAGGAAAGCGGCCGGGCAGGCTGGGATAGCGGGGCAGGGATATCTGCAGGTGTCCCTGAGCAGGCCCCCTGTTCAGGCGTATGCTGCGTTATTGCGGGCCAGGCGTACGAGTAGCCTGGATGCCCGCAGGTACTTAATGCCAGCCACCACCCATGGTTTTATACAATGTCAGCTGGCTGGCGGCATCATTGAGTTGCAAGGTTACCAGGGACTGCTGGGCGGTATACAGGGTGCGTTGCGCATCCAGCACCACCAGGTAGCTGTCGATACCGTTCTTGAAGCGGGCATCCGCCAGTTTGAATGCTTCGGCGGCGGCATCGGTGAGCGAGGTTTGTGCTTCTATCTGCGCCTGTAGCCCCTCACGCTGCACCAGTACATCCGCCACTTCCCTGAAGGCGGTCTGTACGGTTTTTTCGTACTGGGCCAGCAGGATCTGCTGGTTTTTCTCACCGACAGTGAGGTTGGCGCGGTTGCGTCCGGCATTGAAAATCGGCACGCTGATCTGGGGTACAAAGGTCCAGATGCTGGAGCCGCTGTGGAACAAACCATTAAGTTCAGTGCTGGCAGTGCCGACTGTGGTGGTCAGGCTGATGGTGGGGAAGAAGGCTGCGCGCAGTGCGCCGATATTGGCATTGGCGCCTTGCAGCAAATGCTCTGCCGCCCGTACATCCGGGCGTTGCTGCAAGGTTTCTGAGCTGACACCGCGTGGTAACGGGGTGGTGAGGGCGACATTGGCCAGTTTGCCATCGGGCAGCAGGGCGGCAGGCACTGCGCTACCAGCCAGCAGGTTGAGCGCATTCACATCCTGCTGTATCTGGAGATTATAGGTGGCCACAGCGACGCGGGCCGTATCCACACTAGTCTGCAGTTGCTTCAAGGTCAGCGCATTGGCCACGCCGAGATCAAACATTTTCTGGTTGATGTCGTAAGTGGCCTGCTGGCTGTGCAGGGTTTGCTGCGCAATGTCCAGCCGCATTTTGTCGGCAGCCAGCGTCAGCCAGGCAGTCGCCACTTCGGCAATCAGGCTGATTTGCGTGCTCTTGCGATTCTCTTCATCGGCATAAAAAGTCTGCAATGCCTGTTCATTCAGGTTGCGGATACGCCCGAACAAATCCAGTTCGTAGGCGCTGAAGCCAACACTGGCACGGTACACGTGTGAGATTTTCCCGCTGCTGTTACTGCTGCCTGCCGTGCCGGTTGCCGCACCCGCAGTATTGCCGGCAACGTTGTTGGCGGCGCTGGCCATGCCTTTGGAGGCAGTTTCAGACAGGGAAGCGGCAATGGTGGGAAACAGGTCCGCCCGCTGTACCTGGTACAGCGCCCTGGATTTTTCTATGGTCAGGGAAGCAACTTTCAGGTCGCGGTTGTTATTGAGTGACAGGTCTATCACCTGCTGCAGGCGCTGATCGGTAATAAAGGAGCGCCAGGCCAGTTCAGTCAATGCTTTCTGGTCAGCCTCTGCCTGGCCGAAGGTGGCAGGCACAGGTGCGGCCGGCCGCTGGTAGAAGGGCGCCAGGTCTATGCAGGATGTCAGCACCAGGGAAGTGGCTATCAGCGCCATGTAACGGAAGGCGGGTACCAGGGGTAGCGGGATTTGCTGCGGGGTCATAAGCGCTTTATTCATGGTTGCTCCCGGCGGCTACGACTGTTTCCGGCTGGTAGGGAAATAAGGTACGGATCAGCACATAAAACAGTGGGACAAAGAAGATGCCCAGGAAGGTCGCGGTGAGCATGCCACCCAGGACCCCGGTACCGATGGCCTGGCGGCTGGCGGCACCCGCCCCTTCACTGAATGCCAGCGGCAGTACGCCAAATACAAAGGCGAGCGAAGTCATCAGGATAGGGCGCAGGCGTAACTGTACCGCCTCCAGCGTCGCCTCAAGTAACGGTTTGCCTCGCTCCTGCAGGTATTTGGCGAATTCGACAATCAGGATGGCATTTTTGGCCGACAGGCCTATGGTGGTGAGCAGGCCGACCTGGAAATACACGTCTGCTGTCAGTCCGCGCAGGCTGGTCGCCATGACGGCACCCAGGATACCCAATGGCACCACCATGATCACCGAGAACGGTACTGCCCAGCTTTCATACAGCGCTGCCAGGCACAGGAAGACAAAAATCACAGAGATGGCATATAACAAGGGGGCCTGTGAACCTGACAGCCTTTCCTGGTAGGATTGCGCGCTCCATTCATAACCGATCCCGCTAGGTAATTGCCTGATGATGCTTTCCGCGATACGCATGGCTTCACCGGTACTGATGCCTTTGGCGGCTTCACCGATAATTTCTACCGAGGAAATGCCGTTATAACGTTCCAGCAAGGGTGAGCCGGCCACCCAGCGGGTGCTGGAAAAAGCAGAGAAGGGAACCATCTCGTCGCTGGTGTTGCGCACATACCAGCGCGCGATATCTTCTGGCTGCATGCGGTAGGGCGCGTCGCCTTGCAGGTAGACTTTTTTCACGCGCCCTTTATTAATGAAGTCATTGACATAGGTACCACCCATGGCGATGGACAGCGTGGAGTTGATATTGGCAGTGGTCAAATTGTAGATACCGGTTTTCTGGTCATCAATATCCAGCCTGAACATGGGTGTGTCATCCAGCCCGCTGGGGCGCACACGGTTCAGTTTCGGGTTTTGTGCCGCCAGTTGTATAAACTTGTTCCTGGCATCCATCAGGGCCTGGTGGCCCAGCCTGCCCACATCTTTCAGTTCCAGCGTAAAGCCGGCGCCCTGGCCCAGGCCGCGTACCGGTGCCGGCTGGTTGACAAACAGTTTGGCATCACGGATTTTTGATAAGGCTTTGGTGGCACGGTCTGCCAGTGAAGCGGCATCCTCTCCCTCTCCCCGTAATGACCAGTCTTTCAGCCGAATAAAGGCGCGGCCGGTATTCTGGCTGCCACCGCCACCCTGGCCGAGGCCGGCAATGGTTAAATATTGATCGATCACCGCATTCTGGCTATCCAGGTATTGTTCAATCTGCTTCAATACCTGTTGCATGCGATTATCGGTGGCGCCGACCGGCAATTGAATCTGTGCCATCAGGGTACCCTGGTCTTCCGTTGGCAGGAAAGAGCTGGGCAGGCGCATAAACAACACTGCCAGCAAGGCAAGAATCCCGGCATACACCGCCATGGTCAGTGTTTTCCGGTGCAGGATACCTGCTACGGTGGCGTGATAGCGTGCAGCCAGGGTATCAAATGCAGGATTAAACCAGCGGAAAAACCAGCCAAACAGGCCACCTGTAGGGGCATGGGCAGGGGTGGCCGGTTTCAGCAGCGTTGCGCACAGGGCCGGGGTGAGTGTCAGCGCAATCAATACGGACAGCAGCATGGCAGACACGATGGTGATGGAGAACTGGCGGTAAATCACGCCGGTGGCACCGCCGAAAAACGCCATCGGGATAAACACCGCTGACAATACCAGCGAAATCCCGACCAGGGCACTGGTGATTTCGCTCATGGATTTGCGCGTGGCCTCTTTCGGGCTGAGGCCTTCCTCATGCATGATGCGTTCCACGTTTTCAACCACGACAATGGCATCATCCACCAGCAGGCCAATCGCCAGTACCAGGCCGAACATGGTCAGGGTGTTGATGGAGAAACCAAACGCGGCCAGTACGCCAAAGGTGCCCAGCAGAACCACCGGCACGGCAATGGTCGGGATCAGGGTCGCCCGCAGGTTTTGCAGGAACACATACATGATGATTACCACCAGCAGGATGGCTTCCACCAGCGACTTCACCACTTCCTTGATGGAAATACGCACGAACGGGGTGGTGTCATAAGGAATTTGCACGCTGAGTTTTAACTCGGGCGGGAAGTAAGGGGCCAGTTCAACCAGTTTGTCCTTGACTGCCTGGGCAGTAGCCAGGGCGTTGGCCCCTGATGCCAGTTTGACGCCAAAAGCAGCCGAAGTCTTGCCATTGAGTTTAGCGACTGGCGTATAGCTTTCTGCACCCAGTTCCACTCTGGCAACATCTGACAGGCGCACGACATAGCCATCCTGGCCAGATTTCACAATAATCTGCTGGAATTGCTCCACGGTCTGCAACTTGCTGCGTGCGGTGATAGGTGCGTTCAATTCCTGGCCTTTCACGGCCGGTAACGCTCCCAGCTGCCCGGATGAGACCTCGGTGTTTTGTGCCTGTATCGCCGCCGAAATGTCGGAAGGGATCAGGTTGTACTTTTGCAGCCTGGCCGGGTCCAGCCAGATTCGCATGGCATAGCCAGACCCCAGCGTTGTCACATCGCCTACACCATCCAGCCGGCTGATCTGGTCCAGCAGTGTGCTGGAAATATAGTCGCCGATATCAATGGCGCGTACGCTGGGACTGTCTGATACCAGTGAAACGAACATCAGGAAGTCGATGCCGGTTTTGGTGACTGTGACACCTTGGCTTTGCACGATTTGCGGCAGGCGCGGCATGGCTTGCTGCAATTTGTTCTGCACCTGCATCTGCGCCACATCGGGGTCAGTGCCGGCATCAAAGGTCAGGCTGATGTTGGCGGTACCCGACGAAGTACTGCTGGCCGACATATAGGTCAGGTTGTCTATGCCCTTCATGTATTGCTCAATCACCTGCGTGACCGAGTTTTCAATGGTATCGGCAGCGGCACCGGTATAGGTGGCATTAATCGAGACACGGGGCGGCGCAATATCCGGGTATTGCTCCAGCGGCAGCCACTGGATCGCGCCTATGCCTGCCAGCATGATGACAATGGCAATCACCCAGGCAAAGATGGGGCGTTGAATAAAAAAGGCAGCCATGAGTGACGTCTCGCTGGATTAATGGGGCGGATTGGATGAGGAAGGTGCGATGACCGGCGAGGCAAACGGCACCGCCTTGACGGTGGCGCCAACAGAAATGTTTTGCACGCCATCCATAATCACGCGGTCACCGGCTTGCAGGCCCTTGCTTACCCGCCAGTAGTCACCCTGGGAGCCGGTGGTTTCAATGGTCCGCTGCTGCACTTTCTGGGTGGTATCGACCAGCAGTACGGTAGGTTCCCCGCTGGTACTGCGGGTCACTGCACGTTGCGGTACCAGGATGGCAGCCTTGTCTTCGGCCATATCAATCAGTGCATGCACATACATGCCGGGTAGCAATACAGCTTCGGGGTTCGGGACGATGGCACGCAAGGTCACTGCCCCGGAGGTCGGGTTGACGCTGACGCCACTGAATTTGAGTTTACCGGCATGTGCGTAAGGGGAGCCGTCTTCCAGTACCACACGTACCGGAATTTCTTTTTGCGCGTTGCTGCTCAGTTTACCAGCCGCGATGTCATGCTTGAGTTGCAGCAGGTCGCTGCTGGACTGGATCACATCGACATAGATCGGATCCAGTTGCTGCACCGTGGTCAAGGCGGTTTCCTGGTTGGCAGTCACCAGTGCACCCGGTGTGACCGTGGATGTTGAGACAAAGCCGGTAATCGGCGATACCACCCGGGTGAAATCCAGGTTGATCCTGGCGGTGGAGACGGCCGCTTTTGCCGCAGCGATATCGGCTTCGGCCTGCTGCAGTGCGGCTTGTGCATCGTCATTATCCTGCTTGCTGATGGCATTGATCTTGACCAGTTCCTTATAGCGGTCTGCTTTCAGTTTCAGCGTGGTCAGGGTGGCCTCGGTTTTTTGCAGGGTGGCGGCAGCACTTTGGTAACTGGCCTGGTAGGGCGCCGGTTCAATCTGGTACAGCAGGTCACCGGCCTTGACCAGCGCCCCTTCGGTAAATGCGCGCTGCCGGATGATGCCGCTGACTTGCGGACGCACTTCCGAAATCATGAAGGCGTTAGTGCGGCCAGGCAGGTCAGCGACGATAGGCTGGCTAACCTGCTGCAGGGTTACTACGCCGACCTCGGGAATTTTCTGGTTGTGCTGCGGGGCTTCACCGGAAGAGCAGGCGGCCAGGCTGGCACTGACCAGCCACAGGCCCCAGGCACGAGGTGAAAATAAAGGCAGGATGAGGTTCATAAAGAATCGTTTTCAATGCGTTATCTGGTCTCTGACAAGATTCTACGGTGTTTTATGACATAGAAATGTAACGATACGTATCTACCGCGTCAATCGTCGCCATCCAGTGATGGATTGTAATAGCAGCGGTCGGGTTTGTGGCCCGGCCAGCCCTTGGGAGGGGTTAAAGAATATGCCGTTCAAAGCGTTGCAGCACATGGGCAGACATGCCTTTGGCCAGCTCCTCCTCACCAAAAAATACGGTGTCTCCCACTTCTTTCTGCAGGCGCTGGTATTCGTCTTCGTGATGGGTGCGGATCACCACTTCAATGTCAGGTTTCAGCTGTTTGGCAATCTCGACAATTTTGCGGATATTCATGGAGTCCGGGGTGGCAATAATCAGCATGGCGGCGTTGGCAATGTGTGCCTGTACCAGCACCATAGGATCGGCCGCATTACCGGACACGGCAGGCTGGCCTTGCTTGCGCAGTTTTTCCACCAGTTCGCGGTTCTGTTCGGCCACCACAAATGGAATATTGGAGCCTTCCAGCGACATGGCAATGCGGCGGCCGACCCGGCCATACCCGACCAGCACCACCTGGCCTTCCAGGAATTTTCTTTCGGTCGTCATGGGGAGTTCACCATACGGATCCATACGTTGTGCCAGTTGCCGTGCCACATCCGACTTGTCTATCAACCACCTGGCAAACGGTTTGATCGAGGCGAATACCAAGGGGTTAAGTGCAATTGAAATCAGTGCGCCAGCTAGTACCAGGCTCATCGCGTCTTGTGATAACAGGTCCAGCGAGACACCCAGGCCCGCCAGGATAAACGAGAATTCGCCAATCTGCGCCAGGCTGGCGGCGACAGTCAGGGCGGTATTCAGGGGGTAACGCAGCCCCAGTACAATGGCGACGGCCGCCAGTGATTTACCCAGGATAATAATGCCGACGACGGCCAGCACCTGGTACGGTTGCCTCAGCAATACGGCCGGGTCAAACAACATGCCCACCGCGACAAAAAACAAAACCGCAAACGCGTCACGGAAAGGCAGCGAATCTTCGGCCGCTCTATGGCTGTATTCCGACTCGCGCATAATCATGCCGGCAAAGAAGGCGCCCAAGGCAAATGAAACATGGAATAGTGATGAGGCAAGAAAAGCCACGCCAATGGCCACGGCAATCACGGTCAGGGTGAACAGCTCACGCGAACCGGTGCCGGCGACATACCATAACAGCCACGGCAATAGCCGTTTGCCCACCACCAGCATCACGGCGACAAAGCCGGTGATTTCCAGCATGGTCATGCCTATGGTTTCCCAGATCGCGCTGGCATTTGCAGCTTCGCCCTGACCGCCAAGTGCGCCTGCCAGTGCCGGCATTAATACCAGCACCAATACCGTGACCATGTCTTCCACCACCAGCCAGCCGACCGCTATTTTACCGTTCATGCTTTCCAGGATACGGCGCGATTCCAGCGCTTTCAGCAGCACCACCGTACTGGCGCAGGAAAGCGACAGGCCGAACACCAGCCCTTGCCCCATGCTCCAGCCCCAGCTATGGGCCACCAGCATGCCGAGCAGTGTTGCCAGCGTCATTTGCGCCAGCGCACCCGGCAGAGCAATCCGTTTGACCGACAGCAGGTCCTGCACCGAGAAGTGTAGGCCGACGCCAAACATCAGCAGCATGACGCCGATTTCAGATAATTGAGAGGCGATTTCGATATCGGCAACAAACCCCGGGGTGGCCGGGCCGATTAAAATCCCGGCAAATAAATAGCCGATCAGGGCTGGCAATTTGAGCTTTTCGGCGATCAGGCCAAAAATCAGTGCCAGCCCGAAAGCGACTGCGATGGTGGTAATCAGGGAAAGGTTATGGTCCATAAATAGTATGTTTTCTTAAGTTATTGTTATTAGGTTTCGTGTGGTGTGGATGATAGAAAACCTGGGTGGTTTGTCACACAGACCCTGTTCAGGCAAAAAAGTTGAACAATTTTTTATCATCAATGTATCCGGCCTTTATCTTGCAGGAAGGCAGGCATATTCGTCAATGACAGCACGCGGGGATCAGGGCCGGGAGAGCGGCATGGACAGGCGTTGCAGCCCGTATTCACACAATTGCTCGGCACGCTGCCAGCGTTGTGCCTCACTCAGGCTGCCAAAGTAGATGATGCTGAACACACCTTCAATAATCGACTGGCAATACAGGCTGATTAAATCAAAATCCACTTCTGCCGACAGTTCTTTTTGCGCAATGGCCTGCCTGAGCAGGCTGTCTATCTGTGCAATACGTTTTTTCTCCCAGGTAAAGCGCAAGTGCAACAACTCCGGTGAATCATCAATGCCGGTATACAAAAAGAACAGTACACGCTGGATGGAACTGGGTTCGATATAACTGCGGATTTCCTGCAGGCAGTATTCTTTGAGATTCAGCAAGGCGCTGAGTGCCGGCTGTTGCTGGAACGGCGACGCAGCCTGGATCACGCGCTCTGCCATGGCGGTGGCGACTTCCTGCTTGCCCTTGTAGTGGCCATAGACTGCGCCGCGTGACAACTGGGCGGCTTCTGCAATCTCGGCCATGGTGGTAATGGTAAAACCGTTGCGGTAAAACACGTGTTCAGCCGCATCCAGAATCTGGTCGCGGGTTTTCTGCGCATCTTCTTTGGTTTTCCTGGCCATGATTTCTAGGTCTGCTGCTCCTTAAATAAGGGGTATATGATACCAAAAATTAATCAATCAGTCATGATTGATTAATTGTAAAAGGGCAGATAGAATGCTGGTGTTCCTATAGCAAGAAGGCATGTTCATGTCCCGTTTCCCTGTCAGCACGGCCTCTGTGGTCGTACTTCTGTTATTGCAACTTTCCGCTTGTAGTAAACCGCAGGAAGCTAGCCAGGCAGCGGCTACTGCGCCTGAGGTCGAAGTGGTGACCGTGCAGACTGCCGATATTCCCGCCGAAGTGGAGTTGCCAGGCCGGGTAGAGGCCTACCGCATCGCCGAAGTGCGTGCACGCGTCTCTGGTATTGTGTCCAAACGGTTGTATCAGGAAGGGCAGGCAGTAAAAGCAGGGACGCCATTGTTTGCCCTTAACCCGGAGCAGTTGCAAGCCAGCAAGCTGGAAGCGGATGCAGAGCTGGCCAGGACCGAAGCCAACCTGGCCAATGCCAATGACAAACTGCAGCGTTACCAGGCGCTGGTCGGCGACCAGTCCGTGAGCCAGCGGGACTATCGCGCGGCACAGGCTGAAGCCCAGCTGGCCAGGGCTGAAGTGGCCGCGGCACAAGCCAAGCTGAACCGCGCCAAACTTGATGTGGCTTATGCCAATGTGACTTCACCGATTGATGGCGTGGCACGCCGTGCGCTGGTCACTGAAGGTGCGCTGGTTGGTAAAGACGAAGCCACGCACATGACCACAGTGGAGCAAATCAACCCGGTGTATGTGAATTTTGCCCAGTCTTCTTCTGAGGTGTTTGCGTTGCGCAAGGCCTTGCGTGACGGACAGTTGAAAGGTAGCAATGGCCAATTGCAGATTGCCCTGATCTTGCCGGATGGTTCAACTTATCCAAGCACAGGCAAGCTTTCATTCTCTGATGTCTCGGTCAACCAAGCGACGGACTCCGTCATCATGCGCGCCATTTTTGACAACCCGCAGCAAGAGTTGATGCCGGGCGCCTATGTGCGCTTGAAAATCCGCCAGGCCACCAATCCGAATGCGATTCTCATCCCCAGGGATGCCTTGATCCGTGACCAGTTTTCCACGCGGGTATGGGTGGTGAATACCAAACATGAGCTGGAATCCCGTGAAGTGCAAACTGGGAGGGTGGTGGATAAGCAATGGGTGGTTGAACAAGGCTTGCAGCCGGGTGAACAGGTAGTGGTGACTAACGCCGCCACGCAGGCTGCGAGCGCCAAGGTGACGCCCAGGCAGGTGAGTGCCAAAGACAGGATAACAAAGGCCGTTGCCCCCTGAACAGTGGTATGACGAGAGTTGAACATGAGCCGATTTTTTATTGATCGCCCGATTTTTGCCTGGGTGATTGCCATCCTGATTGTGCTGGCAGGTTTAATCGCCATCAAACAATTACCGATTGCGCAGTACCCCGATATTGCGCCGCCAGTCGTCAATATTGCCGCGACTTATCCCGGTGCGTCTGCCAAGGTGGTGGAAGAAACCGTGACTTCGATTATCGAGCGCGAAATGAATGGGATGCCTGGCCTGATGTATGTGTCTGCTACCAGTAACCTGGGCATGGCGTCTATCAGCGTGACGTTTCGCCAGGGCACCAACCCCGACCTGGCGGCGGTCGATGTGCAAAACCGCCTAAAGAGCGTAGAAGTGCGTTTGCCGGAAATCGTGCGCCGTAGCGGCATTATGGTGGAAAAATCGGCAGACAGTTTCCAGCTGATTGTGTCGCTGACCTCGGAAGACAACCGTTACAGCGAAATTGACCTCGGCGAGCTGTCATCCGCCACGGTGATGCCTACGCTCAAGCGCGTGCAGGGCGTAGGCAAAGTGCAGTCATTCAGCCCGGAATATGCCATGCGCATCTGGCCGGATCCGCAGAAGATGGCCGGTCTGAATGTCAGCGTCACGGAAATCTCCAATGCCTTGCGTAGCTACAATACCCGTTTAACCCTGGGCCAAGTGGGCGCCAGCGGTGTGCCCGAGGGGTCGCCACTGAGCGTATCACTGGAAGCGGAAGCCACGCTCAAAACCGTGGAAGATTTTGCCAATGTGCCACTCCGCACCCAGGCCGATGGTTCGGCTTTGCTGGTGAAGGATGTGGCACGGGTAGAGCTGGGCAGTAGTGACTATACCTATAGCTCTAAAGTGAACGGCAAGAATGCGGCGGGTATGGCGATCAAGCTTGCACCGGGCTCCAATGCGGTAGAAACCATCAAGCGTGTGAAAGACGCGATGGAACAGATGCAGCCATATTTCCCGCCTAACGTCATGTACCAGCTGTCTTATGATTCTTCGGCGTTTGTGTCGATTTCTATTAAAAAAGTGATTCAAACGCTGGTGGAAGCGGTGTTGCTGGTATTTGTGGTCATGTACCTGTTTATGCAGAACCTGCGGGCCACGCTGATCCCGACCATTGTGGTGCCGATTGCCTTGATGGGTACGTTTGCCGTCATGTACTGGCTGGGCTATTCGATTAATGTACTGACCATGTTTGGCGTGGTGCTGGCCATTGGTATCCTGGTGGATGATGCCATCGTGGTAGTTGAGAATGTCGAGCGCCTGATTGTCGAAGAAGGCCTATCCGCCTATGACGCGACCATTAAAGCCATGTCGCAGATCAGTGGCGCCGTGGTGGGCATCACCGCCGTGCTGGTATCGGTATTTATCCCCATGGCATTTTTCAGTGGCGCGGTGGGCAATATCTACCGCCAGTTTTCACTGGCATTGTCCGTCTCGATCAGCTTTTCGGCGTTCCTGGCACTGTCGTTGACACCCGCGCTGTGCTCGACGCTATTGCGGCATGAGGCCAGCCCGAAAGCACGCTTTTTTGTCTGGTTTAACCGCAGCTTCAAGTGCATGACCGAGCGCTATACCCGCCTGACCGGTGGGTTGCTCAACAAGCCATTGCGCTGGCTGGTGGTGTTTGGCCTGATTGTCACCCTGGTGGGCTGGCTATTCATGCGTTTGCCAGGCGCATTCTTGCCAGAAGAGGACCAGGGTAACTTTATGGTCATGGTGTCTTTGCCACAAGGCGCAACGCTGGCAGAAACGGCAGAAGTGCTGGGCGATATGAGCCGCTATATCCGGCAACATGAGCCGGTCGAGATTATCTTTGAAGTCAGCGGTTTCAGCTTTTACGGCACCAGCACCAATAGCGGCATGTTGTTTATTACGCTCAAGGACTGGGCGGCGCGGCCCAAGGCAGAACAACAGGTGCAGGCGATTGTGAACCGGGTGAATCAGCACTTTTATGGCCGCCCCAATTTGAGTATTTTCGCCATGAATGCGCCGCCGTTGCCTGAGCTGGGCAGTGTGGGTGGTTTTGACATGAAACTGGTAGACCGCGCCAGCGTGGGCATAGAAACCCTGATGAAGGCGCGTGACCAGTTAATTTCTGAATCGGCCAAACACCCTGAATTGGCCAATGTCTTGTTTGCTGGGCTGTATGACACGCCGGTGGTCAATATGCAGCTTAACCGCAGCAAGGCCAATACCCTGGGTATCTCCCTGGATGAAATCAACGATACCCTGGCGACCTTGCTTGGCTCGAATTACCTGGGTGATTTTGTCTACGGCAACCAGGTGCGCCGGGTGCTGGTACAGGCGGATGGCAAACAACGCCAGACGCTGGAAGATATCAAGAAAATCCGCCTCAAAGCCGCCGATGGCAGCCTGGTGCCCCTGTCTTCCATCATGACGCTGGAATGGGCCATGGGCACGCCGCAACGCACCCGTTTTAACGGCTTCCCGTCATTTAATATCAATGGCGGGGCAGGGGCTGGTTATAGTAGTGGCGAAGCCATGCAAAAGATCGAACAACTGGTGCAAGGCCTGGGTAAAGGCATAGGCTTCGAGTGGGCCGGCCAGTCCCTGGAAGAGAAACAATCCGGTAGCCAGGCCGCCATGCTGTTCGGCTTATCTATCCTGGTGGTGTTCCTGGTACTGGCTGCGTTATATGAAAGCTGGGCGATTCCGTTTGCGGTAATGCTGGTAGTGCCATTGGGCGTGCTGGGTGCATTGCTGGGCGTCACCTTGCGTGGATTGCCGAACGATATCTATTTCAAGGTCGGCCTGATTGCGACGATTGGTTTATCCGCCAAAAACGCCATCCTGATTGTCGAATTCGCGCGCGAGCACGTGCTGCAAGGTATGCCTTTGCTTGAGGCCAGCTTGCTGGCGGCCAAAGAGCGCTTGCGCCCGATTGTGATGACTTCACTGGCATTTGGCGTAGGCGTGATTCCGCTGGCATTTTCAACCGGTGCAGCCTCCGGCGCACAAGTGGCCATCGGCACCAGTGTGCTGGGCGGCATTATCGCCGCGACCTTGCTGGCGATCTTTTTTGTCCCGTTGTTTTTTATTGTGGTGGGGCGATGGATGCAGAAGCCAGCCGCACAGCAAAAGGTGTCCCATGAAGTTTAGCCGTCTTCCCGTCATTGTTGCACTGGCATTGGCCGTCAGTAGCTGTTCGCTGATACCTGAGTATTTCAGGCCAGCGGCACCGGTGCCTGATGCTTATCCGGGGCAGCCAGTCAACGAACAGGTGACTGAGGCGCCCCCACTGACCTGGCAAAGCTATTTCCCCGATGCGGACTTACAGAAACTGATAGAGGTCGGTTTAGCGCATAACCGCGACCTCAAAACGGCAGTGTTGCGCATGGACGAAGCCAGGGCGACTTACGGTGTGCAGAAAGCAGACCGCCTGCCGACCATACAAGGTAACCTGGCTTATGACCGCAGCCGTACCGTGTTCAGCTCCAGCCAGGCCTTCGAAGCCGAGTTATACCGGGTGGGCGTAGGCATTTCAGATTATGAAATTGATGTGTTTGGCCGTGTCAAAAGCCTGACCCAGGCAGCGCTGGAGCAATACCTGGCCGTGACTGAAAACCGGCAAGCCGTGCAGGCCACGCTGGTGACCGAAATCGCGACCCAGTACGTCAATGTACTTGCTCTCCACGCCCAGCTCAAAGTCACCCGGCAAACACTGGCTGACAGGCAGCAAGCCTTGCAACGCACACAGCGCCGTTTTGATGCAGGGCTGGACCAGGTGCTGGACGTGAAAGCCGCCCAGATTCAGGTCGAGCAAGTGCAGGCGCAGCAAGCGCAATGGCAGCGCCAACTAGCGACCACGCAAAATGCCTTGTATTTACTGTTGGGTGAATCCGCACAGCGCACCCCGTTAACCATCAAACCATTGGAGGATTTAAAGCTGGCGGACGTGACGCCTGGCCTACCTTCCAGTTTGCTGACCCGACGCGCAGATATCCGTGCGGCAGAACATCAACTCAAAGCCGCCAATGCCAATATCGGTGCTGCCAGGGCGGCGTTTTACCCGCGCCTGCAACTCACGACCAATGTCGGGCTGGTGAACTCGGAATTCTCCAAACTGTTTTCTGACACCGGTAGTAACTATTGGGCCTTCAGTCCGCAACTGGTGATCCCGATTTTCAACTATGGCCGTAACAAAGCCAATCTGAGCCTGGCCGAAACCCGCCAGCGGATTGAAGTAGTCAATTATGAAAAGACCATACAGGTTGCCTTTAGGGAAGTGATGGATGTGCTGGGTACGCGCACGGTGATTGCTGAAGAAACTGCCTCCAGGGCGCGGTTGCGTGAACTGGAAAGCAGCCGCCTGCAACTGGTGCAGCGCAAGCTGGACCAGGGCCTGGTCACTTACCTGGAATTACTCGATGCGCAGCGCAGCGTGCTGGACGCGCAGTCGCAACTGGTGCAGATCCGCCAGCAGGGTTTGCAGAACCAGGTCGGGTTATACAAGGCGCTGGGCGGGCAGTAAGTATGTTCAATAGGCTATGCGACTTAAATGGTGTAATTAATGGTGTATTTTGCTATTAATGAAATTTAATTATCAGACACTTTGATTCACGCAAGATAAGTGTTGCCTTGGATAGGCAGTGTTAGGTATCATCGATAATGATTCTTATTAACTAATTGTTATGTCAATGCCTGATCCCGGTGTGCAACAGCAGTTGCATCACTTGTACAGCCACCATCATGGCTGGTTAAAAGCCTGGTTACGAAAAAAACTGTCTTGCCAGCATACTGCAGCTGACCTGGCACAAGACACGTTTGTGCGGCTGATTGTTTCCGATAAAACGCCTTTGCCGGGACAGTCGCGTGCGTATTTGACCCAGATCGCCAAAGGCCTGGTGATTGATCTTTACCGTCGCCAGCGCCTGGAGCAGGCCTATCATGAATGGCTGCTGCAATTACCGCCAATAGATATCCCGTCGCCCGAGCAGCAGGCAATTGCCTTGCAAAGCCTGATTCAGCTCGACAAAGTGTTCGATCAATTGCCTGCCAGGGTACGCGAGACTTTTATTCTTTCGCGTTTTGATCAACGCACTTACAGCGAAATTGCTGCCCAGCTTGGCATCTCTGTTGCGGCCGTACGCAAGTATATGCTGAAGGCCACCCAGGCCTGTATGGAACAGTTATGAGCCAGCAGCGCGCCCTCCATACCGCTGTCGATGATGCCCAGTTGCGGCAGGAAGCCCTGGAGTGGCAGGTGCTATTGTGGTCGGGGGAAGTGACAGACGATCAGCAACATGCATTTGAGGCGTGGCTGGCACGCAGTGAGCTGCACCAGCAGGCATGGTCTGAAATAGAAGCCATGCAGCAAAAACTGCAATTGGTGCCCCAGGCGACCATCGGTCTGGTCAGGCATAAAATCTCTTCTGCCAAACGTCGCCGTTTCATGCAAATGCTGGGGCTTGCTGCCGTGACAGGCAGTGCTGTCCCCATTGTGCGCCAAAGTGAGGGCTGGCAGGCGCTGGCTGCGGATTACCGCACCCATACCGGGCAACAGGAAAAAATTGTATTGGCCGATGGCAGCCAATTGATCATGAACACCTCCACTTCGGTTGATATTGCCTATAGCGAACATGAGCGCAGGCTGGTTTTGCATGAAGGGGAGATTTATATCAGCACGGCGCCTGACCACAGCCAGGCCAGGCCATTACTGGTACAAACCCGGCACGGTACCGCAACCGCACTGGGTACAAAATTCAATGTCCGCCTGAAACACCACGAAACCAGGGTGTCTGTTCATGAAGGCGCCGTCAGGCTGCGCTCGGACAATGGCCTGCATGACCTCACCATTGCAAGCGGAATGCAGGCAGGATTGTTGAACGGTGCCTTGTCTAAAGTAAGTGCCAATGGCAATGAAACTGCCTGGCTGGATGGCAAGCTGGTGGCAGAGCAATTGCGCCTGGGTGATTTCCTGGATGAGCTGAGCCGCTACCGCACGGGGGTGATCCGCTATGACCAGACGGTTGCCAATATGCTGGTATCAGGCGTTTTCCCGTTATCGGATACCGATAGGGTGCTGCAGTCTTTGTTGCAGGCGCTGCCTTTGCGTATTGATTACTTTTCAAAATACTGGGTCACTGTACATGCTGCTTAATAAATGTGAGGTTAAGTAAAAAAAGACATTAAGCGTAGCACTTTTACTTTTTCATTCGGGAGAGGAGTGAAAACTACTTTTTCAATGAGGAAATAAACATGTCACACCCTGTTCATGCCCAGGCAATCTTGCCGGCATTCCGTATCAATCAACTCGCCGGCCTGTTATTGCTTTCCGGGATGATCTCCATGGCCTACATGCCACGTGCCTATGCAGAAGCTGTGCAGGAAAGCCATGCTGCTTTACCGGCATTCAATATTGCCGCCGGCTCTATGGACCAGGTACTCAATGCGTATGCGCGGCAGACGGGCATTTTGCTGGTAATTGATGCCAGCCTGACCCAGGGCAAGCAAAGCCGTGGATTACGTGGGCAGTATGATGTCCTGCCGGGTTTGAATGCCATTTTGACCGGTAGTGGTTTGCAGGCGGTGGTGCAGGACAACGGTAGCTACAAATTACAGAAAGCCTTGCAGCCACTTCCCGCCACAGCAGGCGCGGTAGATACATTGCCGGAAGTCGCGGTATCCAGTGCCAGAGTGGCAGAGGATCACTCGATATATGCAGGTGCCCAGGTGGCCCGTGCTGGCCGTGCCGGTATGCTGGGACAGCGTGACTTTCTCGATGTGCCGTTCAATGTGACCAACTATACGGCGGAGACCATTGCCAATCAGCAGGCCCGCAGTATTGTTGATGTCTTGCAAAATGATCCGTCAGTCAGGCAAACCAGTGCCCGCACCAATATCAATGAAGACTTTTCCATCCGCGGTTTTACCGTCGCCAGCCAGGATATTGCCCTGAATGGCATGTATGGCCTGGCGCCGTATTACCGCGTACCGGTAGAAATGGCCGAGCGTGTGGAAGTGCTCAAGGGGCCTAGCGCATTGCTGAATGGCATGCCGCCGAGTGGTAATGTTGGCGGTAGCATTAATATTGTGCCCAAGCGTGCCGGTGACGAGGCATTAAGCCGCTTTGGTGTTTCATATATGCGTGATTCCGTCTATGGCGGCACGGCAGATTTGGGTCGCCGGTTTGGTGAAAACAACGAGTTTGGTGTCCGCCTCAATGGCATGTACCGCAAAGGTGATACCGCGATTGACCAGCAGAAGCTGGAAGAATTTATGGGCAGCCTGGCGCTGGATTATCGCGGTGAGCGCTTACGAGTAACGGCTGATTTTATTAACCAGCAAGAGACAATTAATAAAGTGGTCCGTCAATTTCAAGCGGATACTGGTCTAACCAAAATGCCGGGGGCACCTGATAACCAGCTCAATTACCCTGGCTATGGTCATTCACAAATGAAAGACCGCTCCATGGTGTTGCGTGGCGAATATGATGTCACCGATGCCATGATGGTCTACGCCGGGGTTGGTCGCCGTACCAGTCTGATGGATGCTGTGGCAGGTAACCCGATCCTGAAGAGTACCAGCGGTAATTATAACTCCACTCCTATTTGGCAGCTTTTTGAAGTGAAGTCAGAGTCGTTTGAAGCCGGGAGCCGAATCAAGTTTGATACTGGCCCGATTGGGCATCAGGTGAGTGTTGGCGCAACCAAGGTTATCCAGAATACAGATCTTTCAATGGTCGCTTTATTACCTGGGGTGCTTGTTAACAGTAATATTTTTTCTCCCGTGTATATAGGCATACCAAGCACCTCAGGTTTTGCGGATAACAAGACCAAGTATACTGCAATGACATTAACCAGCTTTGCATTGGCAGATACCTTGTCATTTTTAGATGAGAAAGTACAGGTCACGTTAGGAGCGAGGCAGCAAAGAGTAGAACAGCAAGCTTATCTTTTTTCTACCAATTCCCCGTATGATAAAAGTGCACTTACCCCGGTCGGGGGCGTGGTGTTCAAGCCGCAAGAAAATGTGTCTTTGTATGCCAACTATATAGAAGGTTTAAGTCAGGGGCAGCAAGCACCTGTCGGCGCAAGCAATGCGGGACAGATATTCTCGCCTTATAAAACCAAGCAAAGAGAAGCGGGGATCAAAGTCGATTGGGGCAAGCTTGCCACCAGTGTGAGTGTCTTTGAGATTGAAAAGCCCAGTGCGATAACCAGTGGTGGTACGTATAGTGTCAGTGGCGAGCAACGTAATCGTGGCGTAGAGTTTAACGTGTTTGGTGAAGTCGCTGACGGCATCCGTATACTGGGTGGTGGTGCTTACACGCAAGGTGAGTTGGTTAAAAATGCGAGTCGTGCTTTAAATGGCAATACGGCAGTAGGTGTACCCGACTGGCAAATCAGCCTGGGTGGCGAATGGGATCCGGTGCCTGTTCCCGGCCTGACATTAACTTCCAGGGTAATTTATACCAGCAAGCAATATGTCGATCAGGCCAATAACCTGTCTATTCCAAGTATCACCCGCTTTGACATTGGGGCGCGTTACAAAACGGTGTTGAATGCGACCCCGGTGACGCTACGTGCTAATATCGAGAACCTGTTTAACCGCGACTACTGGAATACCTCGAATGAAGGCTATATCTACCTTGGTATGCCGCGCACCTTGCTGTTGTCAGCCACGGCTGATTTCTAAACAGGCAATCATAGACAATCATCAGGAATTGCAGGCAGTATGACTATTCGCAGTTGGTATCTTGTACACAAATGGACCAGCCTGATTTGCACAGCATTCTTACTGATGCTGTGCATCACAGGGCTACCACTTATTTTCCATGAAGAAATCGAGCACCTGACCGGTGTGGTGGAAGCCCCGCCTATGCCGGAAGGGACACCGAATGCCAGTCTGGATGCGGTGGCTGAAGCTGCAAAGAGGCAACGGCCGCAGGATGTGATCCGCTTTATGTTTTGGGAGCAGGATGAGCACCCGGACGTGACGCTGGTTTCCATGGCTAAAACCGTGGATGCACCGCCTGATGATTCCAATATCGTGCTGATCGATACGCGTACGGCCAAAGTACTGGATGCGCCACCACCAGACCGCGGTTTTATGTATGTCATGTTGAAGCTGCATGTCGATATGTTTGCCGGCCTGCCCGGCATGCTATTCCTTGGCTTGATGGGCCTGCTGTTTACCGTGGCTATTATTTCGGGCATTGTGCTGTATCACCCGTTTATGCGGCGGCTGGATTTCGGGGCGATCCGTCGTGAAAAACAGGCCCGGCTGAAATGGTTGGATATCCATAACCTGCTGGGAGTAGCAACCCTGGTCTGGGCATTGGTTGTGGGCATTACTGGCACCATCAACACCTTGAGCCAGATTGTGATTATGGTGTGGCAAAGCGACCAGATGGCCGAAATGATTGCGCCCTATAAAGGCCTGCCGCCACCTGCCAAACTGGGCTCCCTGCAAGCCTCGATTGAAGCTGCCAAAAAAGCCGTTCCGGATATGCATGTCAGCTTTGTGGCTTTTCCAGGCAGCATGTTCTCCAGTCCGCATCATTACACCGTGTTTATGAAAGGCAATACGCCGGTGACTTCACGCCTGCTGCGCCCGGCCTTGGTTGATGCACAGACTGCACAGCTGACCGATACACGGGAAATGCCATGGTATGTGAAAACGCTACTGCTGTCGCAGCCCTTGCACTTTGGTGATTATGGCGGCTTGCCGTTGAAAGTACTTTGGACATTATTGGATCTGGTCACGATTGTTGTGCTCGGTAGTGGATTGTATCTCTGGATCAAGCGCCGCCAGCATACGGAACAACGTATTGCAGAGCTAGAGCAAAAACATGCACAGGCTGCTGCTGGTTAAAAGGGGTAAAAAGTGAACAAGCGATTTAGTGAAATCTGGCTGTGGCCGGCGGTGCTGGCTGTGTTAACGGCCTTTGGTTTATTGTCTGCCCTGCTAGGGACTGGCATTTGGCATTGGCTATCATGGGTTGCAATCTCAATCCCGCTGATTGTGATCGGGTATTACTGGTTGCAAGACAAGAGCAGAAGATGATGGCAGCCTGATTATAGGTGCCCCGGCAACGAAAAGACGCGTGAATAATGCGTCTTTTTTGTTATGGCGAGCGCAGTTGGGGTGCCGGTCGGCGAGTGAATGTTAAAACTTGGGAGGGGATTTTGTTGATAGACAAAATCCAGACAAATAAGGAAAACAGGGCAAATTCAAATTTTTTTGTGTTTACGGGTGTCCTTTTTTCATTCTCGCGTGTCATTACTTATAAGAGGATTAAATTAACCACGCGTCACAAACCATGAGTGACAGGCGTCAGTGAAATTCCAGGCGGATAGTGTTGCTATCCGCCTTTTGATTGAAACGAGCAAGGATTTGTTGTGAAAGATGGTTTCCGCCAGAGCATGGCCTGGCTACATACCTGGGTAGGGTTGCTGGTCGGCTGGGTGTTGTTTTTTATATTTGTCACCGGCTCGACCGGTTACATGAATGCCGAAATTACCCGCTGGATGCAACCTGAGTTGCCTTTAGCCAAACCGGTGGTGGAAGCGCCTGCTGCCCAGGTGCTCGACCTGGCGTTTGACCGCCTGCAGCAAGTAGCACCCCATGCCAAAATGTGGAGAATTACCTTGCCCCACCGTAGCGTGACCGGGCGTATGGATGAGGAGGCTGCGATCGGCTGGGAGGAAATGCCGAGGCCAGGCCAGGAGCGCGGACGTAATGGTAGCGAGAATTTTGACCCTGTGACCGGTGCGCACGAGCAACCGGTAGAAGGCAGGGAGACCGGCGGTGGCTGGGAGCTTTACGAGATGCATTATGCGTTGCATTACATAGATTACGAGATCGCATTTCGTATCGTTGGCGTATGCACCATGTTCATGTTCCTGGCAATCATCAGTGGCATCATCACGCACAAAAAAATCTTCAAGGACTTTTTCACGTTTCGTCCTGGCAAAGGCCAACGCAGCTGGCTGGATGCGCACAATGTGATCAGCGTCATGGCGCTGCCATTTTTTATCATGATTACTTACAGCGGGCTGGTGTTCTATACCTTCCAGTACATGCCTACGGTAAAAGATGTCATGTACGGGTCGTCGGAAAAGCAGTTGCGCCAGTTGTACGATGAGCTGTTCAAGCGCGACCCGGTTGACAAGGTGTTTGCGCCAGTGAAACGCCCGCAGGCCGCCGTGGACAAGATGATCGCTACTACCCAGGCTGCCTGGGGGCCGGAGATGCCGGTAGCCACAGTCATACTGCGCCATCCGGTGGATGAAGGTCCATATGTGGATGTCATGGCTGGATATTCCTCCACGCTTAACCGTGGTTTTCCGCCCAGGTTGCGTTTTGATGCGATGACCGGTGCGCCGGTGGCATTCGATAATGAGACCAATCCCACCATGCTCACACGCAATGTGGTACTGGCTTTACATGAGGGGAATTTTGCCGGCTGGGGGCTGCGCTGGTTATATTTTCTGTCCGGTGTGCTGGGCTGCGCAATGATAGGCACCGGGCTGGTGTTGTGGACAGTCAAGCGCCGTCACCAATATGTCGGCAAACATGGCGGTATGCCCGGATTTGGCCACCGCCTGGTCGAAGGGCTCAATGTTGGTACTATTGTCGGCCTGCCAGTGGCAGTTGCCGTGTATTTCTGGGCTAACCGGCTGCTGCCGGTAGAGATGGCAGATCGGGCAGACTGGGAAATTCATTGCCTGTTTGCTGCCTGGGGCTGGATGTTTATCTACGCCGGCCTGCGGCCACTCAAACGGGCCTGGCTGGAGAGCCTGCTCATTGCCGTGGCAGCATTCGGGCTGATTCCCGTACTCAACTTCTTCACGACAGACAAACATTTAGGCGTTTCGCTGACACATGGCGACTGGGTACTGGCAGGTTTCGACCTCACCATGCTGGGGTTTGCGGCTGCTTTTGCCTATATTGCGTACAAGCTTCACAAGCGCTGGTTGAAACAGGAGGCACAGGCATGAGCAGGATGACACGCTATCGGCTGATGGTCGCTTCCCGCATCCTGGCCGCGGTGATTGGCGGCTATGCCCTGACGGCTGCCATTTCAGTATTGCTGGCCTTGCTGCTGCCGGTATCCCGCTCAGAGGCCACGCAAGCTTCTACCATGCTGAGTTTTATCATCTACGCAGTCGTCGTGATCTGGGTATTTTCTACACGCACGGCCACTCGTGCCTGGGTAGGCTTACTGGTGACGGCGCTGCCACTGGGGTTGATCTGCTGGTGGTTGATCGCCGGAGGTAAAGTATGACGACCTATTATATGCTGGTGCTTTTGTGCGCCCTGGCCGGCTTTGCCGCGCTGGCGATCAGTATGGAAAAATACAGCCGGGCATTGACCGGGCGCATGCTGGGGGCCACCCGGCGCCGGTATATTTACTGGCTGGGATGGGGCTTCCTGATCGTAGCCTTGGGTGTAGGCGTCGCAGGCTGGCACTGGAATATTGGCCCGGTACTGCTGCTGGGTTCGCTCACTGCTGCCGGGACGTTGCTGGTGTTTATCATGCCGTGGTGGCCGCTGCAGCCTAAACATGCTGCGCGCAAAGAGAAACCTGTATCGCCATTTCCTGATATGAGGCTTGCCAAACCTGTGCGCGGTCTGCTGGTATTGTCATTGATTGCGCTGCCCATCTGGGTGGGTTTCAATGCCTGGAAAATGTCAGAGCAGGCAGTGCTGCGAGAGGATGCCATACATGGCCAGATCGGCCCCTGGACCTTTGTCCTCGCCGAAGAAAACCAGGATGGTCCTGAGTTTGTCGCGGGCCATACGCCGATCAAGCAATTCCACCTGCGGTTCTGCGAAGCTTGTGACAGCGAGATTCGTGCCGCCTACCTCAAAATCCGCAAGCCACGTTCATTGCGCGCAGCAGGATTGGCCTTCCAGGGGGCAAGATGGACGCGGGAAGTGGCTATCTATATTCCGCCGGCTGCCAGGCTGGCAGACCAGATATGGCTGACAGTCGAAAGCAAGTCAGGCGAGGTGTACCAGCAGGCGTTTGATATTCAGCGCCTGTCGCCAGCCACGGCGCGTTTCATCCAGGAGCAGCCATAATATGCGATCTCTTATTCTCAGGCATTATCGGCTTTTCCTCTTGCCAATGCTGCTGGCCAGCCAGCCATTGCTGGCCCACGAAGTTCATATCCCGATTGGCAAATGCTGGGCCGAAGCCAAACAGATTATTTGTGAAGGGGGAGAATCAGATGGTCATCCACTGCTGGATGCGCTGGTGGAGGTCATCAGCTACGATGAAAAAACCTTATTCTCCGGCAAGCTGGATGACAAATCCCGTATCCGTTTCCAGCGGCCTGATGGCAAGTTCTATATTCTGATTGATGCGGGACCGGGCCAGGTGATTGAGCTCGACTGGACAGATATCAGGGGTATTTGAACCTAGGCCTGGGGATAAGTTAAATCACTCAATGACGGATGGAGTATAGGGGTAGGACTTGGTCTTTGCCAATGCGATAAACGCCTTGATATAATCCGTCTCCCTATCCGTTTCACGGATTCCCAGGTAAATCTGCTTGGCAATGCCTTGTTCGCCAAGCTTGACCGGCACCACATCAAAGCGGTTTTGATACTCCGATACCAGCCAGCGCGGTAAGGCGGCCACGCCGCGGCCGCTGGCCACCATCTGCAGCATGATATCGGTGGTCTCTATCGGTTTGTGGATGTGCGGGCTGATGCCTGCCGGTTGCAGGAACTGGTTGTAAATATCCAGCCGGTCTATATCGACCGGGTAGGTAATCAGCGTTTCGTTACCGAGTTGCGCCGGGGCGATGTATTCAGCGTGTGCCAGTGCATGCCGGCTGTTTACCACCAATACCTGTTCGTAATCGAATACCGGCTGGAATACCAGGCCAGGTTTATAGAGCGGATCAGGCGTGACCAGCATGTCAATCTCATAGCCGAACAATGCGCCTATGCCGCCAAACTGGAATTTCTGTTTGACGTCCACATCCACATCCGGCCAATCCGCCAGGTAGGGCGAGACGACTTTCAGTAACCATTGGTAGCAGGGGTGGCACTCCATCCCAATCCGCAAGGTGCCACGCTCCCCCTGGGCAAACTGGCGCAAGCGTTCTTCAGCCAGCGATAACTGCGGTAACAGCCGGTTGGCGACTGCCAGCAGGTATTGCCCGGCCTGGGTCAGGCGCAAGCTCCTGCCCTCACGCAGCCAGATATCGGTGCCTAATTGTTGCTCCAGTTTTTTAATCGAATGGCTGAGTGCCGATTGCGTCAGAAATAGCTTTTCGGCAGCCGCCGTTAATGAGCCCTGTTGTTCGACCTCGCGAATAATCGCCAAATGCATGCGTTCAATCATGTTTTATGTATGAATAAAATTAATTGATTGTTGAAATAATACCATTTTACTTCATGAGTTGCCTTTCCTAGAATGCGGATTCTTAAACGATTACCGATGAGGCAAGCATGGTCACCACACACAACCTGGGATTTCCGCGCATAGGCGCAAAACGCGAATTGAAATTTGCTCTGGAAGCTTACTGGAAAGGGCAGTCTTCATTGCCAGCCTTGAAGCAGGTCGGCAAGGAATTGCGTCAGGGCAACTGGTCATTGCAATCCAGGCTGGATTTGGTACCAGTCGGCGACTTCGCTTTTTATGACCAGGTGCTGGATATGAGTTTTACCCTGGGCAACCTGCCGGCACGTGTGCAAGGTTTTCACGGTGACCAACTGGATAACTACTTCCGCGTCGCACGCGGCCGTTCTGCCGAGTCTGCCGAAGAGCATGCCCATTGCTGTGGTGGTGTGGCAGCGGGGGAGATGACCAAGTGGTTTGATACTAACTATCACTATATCGTGCCGGAATTCACCGCTGAAACACAGTTCAAGCTGGATGCGTCACGTTTGCTGGAGCAACTGGCAGAAGCCAAAGCGCAGAACGTGAAAGCCAAGCCGGTGATTGTCGGGCCAGTGACTTACCTGGCGATTGGCAAGGCCAAAGATGATTCCAACCGCTTGGCCTTGCTGCCGCAGTTACTGCAAGTGTATACCGAGTTGCTGGAAACCCTGGCGACCCAGGGCGTGGAATGGGTGCAGATTGATGAGCCTCTCCTGGTGACTGAACTGGATGCCGACTGGCAGCATGCGTTTAACCTGGCCTATCACCAGTTGAAGAGTAGCCGCGTCAAATTGCTGGTGGCCACTTATTTTGGCCAGCTGGCGGATAACCAGTACCTGGCGGCGAACCTGCCAGTGGCCGGTTTGCATGTGGATGCGATCAATGGCCGCCATGAGGTGTTGCCACTGATAGGCATGCTGCCTGCCCATAAAGTGCTTTCCATCGGTGTGATTAATGGCCGCAATATCTGGAAAACGGATTTGAACGCAACGCTGGACTGGCTGGAGCCGATTGCGGAACGCCTGGGTGACCGCCTGTGGATTGCGCCATCCTGCTCCTTGTTGCACGTGCCGGTTGACCTGGATAGCGAGCAGAAACTGGCCGGAAAACTGGACAGCGAGATTAAGTCCTGGCTCGCTTACGCCAAACAGAAACTGGAGGAATTACGCATTCTGGCCGTGGCCCTGAATCAAGGCCGTGCCGCAGTCAAAGATGCGCTGGCAAGCAATCATACTGCGGTTGAAACGCGCCGCCACTCGCAACGCGTGCACAATCCTGCCGTGAAAGCGGCCCTGGAAAAACTGACACCAGCCCTGGGCCAGCGCCAGAATGGCTATACACAGCGTGCTGTCAAGCAGGCCGCCTTGCTCAAGTTGCCTAAATATCCGACCACGACCATAGGCTCATTTCCGCAAACCGCTGAAATCCGCCATGCCCGCAGCCAGTTCAAGGCCGGTGAGCTGGACCAGGCCGGTTACCAGGTCGCGATGAAAGCTGAGATCGAGCGCAGCGTGCGTGAGCAGGAAAAGCTGGAACTGGATGTGCTGGTGCACGGTGAAGCCGAGCGTAACGACATGGTGGAATACTTTGGCGAGCAATTGAATGGCTATGCGTTCAGCCAGTTTGGCTGGGTACAGTCTTACGGTTCGCGCTGTGTGAAACCACCTATTTTATTCGGTGATATCAGCCGCCCCAAAGCCATGACCGTAGACTGGATCAAATATGCACAATCGCTGACCAGCAAGCCGATGAAAGGCATGCTGACCGGCCCGGTGACAATCCTGAACTGGTCGTTTGTGCGCGATGACCAGCCACGTTCGGTGTCTTGCTACCAGCTGGCACTGGCGATTCGCCAAGAAGTGCTGGACCTGGAAAAAGCCGGGATCAACGTGATCCAGATTGATGAAGCGGCACTGCGTGAAGGCCTGCCGCTACGCAAGTCACAGTGGAATGAGTACCTGCGCTGGGCGGTGGAATCGTTCCGCATCACCGCCAATGGCGTGGCGGATGAAACGCAGATTCATACCCATATGTGCTATTCCGAGTTTAATGACATCATCAGTGCGATTGCCGATATGGATGCCGACGTGATTACCATCGAGACTTCACGTTCTGATATGGAATTGCTGGATGCGTTCGACAATTTCAACTATCCGAACGAGATCGGCCCCGGCGTGTATGACATCCACTCGCCCAACATCCCGACCCAGGAACATATCGTGCAGCTCATGCAAAAAGCGGCCGAGCGTATCCCGGCGGAACGGTTGTGGGTAAACCCGGATTGCGGCCTCAAAACACGCCAGTGGGCAGAAGTGTTGCCAGCGTTGGGCAATATGGTGGCCGCGGCCAAGGTATTGCGTGCCAACGCTTGATCAGATGGATAAAAAGGCAGAGCCATGATGGCAGCCTGCCTTTTCCCATCACCAGACTGACTGCATTCGAACCGCCGGTTTGTGTGGCGGTTTAACCTATTTGAAAGGTGATTAAATGTTTGAACGTTCCCGTTACCAGGTAGCCCGGATTGACCCGGAAATTCATGCCGCGATTACGCAGGAAAACCAGCGCCAGGAAGATCATATCGAATTGATCGCTTCTGAAAACTATACTTCTCCTGCCGTGATGGCAGTACAGGGCTCGCAACTCACGAACAAATATGCCGAAGGCTATCCTGGCAAGCGTTATTACGGCGGCTGTGAATATGTAGATGTGGTGGAGCAGATTGCAATTGACCGCGTCAAACAATTATTCGGTGCCGAAGCTGCCAATGTGCAACCTAATTCAGGGTCACAAGCCAACCAGGCGGTGTTTTTCTCGGTACTGAAACCGGGTGACACCATCATGGGCATGAACCTGGCTGAAGGTGGTCATTTGACGCATGGCATGGCGCTGAATATGAGCGGCAAATGGTTCAATGTAGTGAGCTATGGCCTGAACGCACAGGAAGATATTGATTACGAGGCCATTGAGCGACTGGCATCAGAACATAAACCCAAACTGATCATTGCCGGCGCATCCGCCTTTGCCTTGCGGATTGATTTTGAACGCATCGCCAAAGTGGCAAAAGCGATTGGCGCCTATTTTATGGTGGATATGGCGCATTACGCCGGGTTGATCGCCGCTGGGGTTTACCCTAATCCGGTGCCGCATGCGGATTTTGTGACCACTACCACGCACAAGAGTTTGCGCGGGCCGCGTGGCGGCGTCATCCTGATGAAAGCCGCCCATGAGAAAGCGGTTAATTCAGCCGTATTCCCCGGTTTGCAAGGCGGGCCGTTGATGCATGTGATTGCCGGTAAGGCGGTGGCATTCAAGGAAGCGCTGGCGCCTGAATTCACAACCTACCAGCAACAGGTTATCAGGAATGCAGCGGTGCTGGCTGAAACCCTGATGGCGCGCGGCTTGCGTATCGTCTCTGGCCGGACTGAAAGTCATTTGATGCTGGTAGATTTGCGTAGCAAGCACATCACGGGTAAAGAAGCAGAAAAAGCCCTTGGTGAAGCGCATATCACGGTCAACAAAAATGCCATTCCCAATGACCCGGAAAAACCATTTGTGACTTCTGGTATCCGCCTGGGCTCCCCGGCGATGACAACCAGGGGCTTCCGGGAAGAAGAGGCTCGAAAAGTCGGCAACCTGATTGCGGATGTACTCGAAAACCCTGATGACGCAGCCAATATTGCCAGTGTGCGGGCGCAGGTGGCCGCGCTGGTGCAACGCTTCCCGGTTTACCGCTAGACAAAGGCCGGGTGTCATTGCCTGATACCCGGTTGGCCATATTGTCGCCATGACGGAACATATCCTGTTTCTGACCGGAAAGTTGGCCGAAAAACAGCTCCGGCAGATCCTGGCGGAAATGGAGCCGGAATTTACCTATACGGTGCTGGAGTTGGGCATCAAGGTGGCGGCACTCATGAATGCCGATATGATCGCCAGGCGCCTGAAAAATACGCATGGCGCCACGCGCATTATTATTCCCGGGCGCTGTCCCGGTGACTTGGTGGCACTGTCTGGAAAAATTGGCGTGCCAGTAGAAAGAGGGCCGGAAGAAGTGAAGGATTTACCTTTATACCTGGGTGGAAAGATCAAGGCCTATGACCTGGGCGGGTACCAGACCCGGATATTCGCTGAAATTGTAGAAGCGCCTTTCCTCAGTGTGGAGGCGATCCTGCAACGCGCCGAGTATTACCGCCGCAATGGTGCCGATGTCATTGATATCGGCTGCCAGCCGAGTGTACCTTTTCCTCATCTGGCAGACGCCATCATGGCGTTAAAGCAGGCTGGGTTTACTGTCAGCCTGGATTCACTGGAAGCGGATGACTTGGTAAACGGAGGAAAAGCCGGGGCGGATTATTTACTGAGCCTGAACAGCAAAAGCCTGTGGATTGCCGATGAGGTGGCTTCCACGCCCATTATTATTCCTGATGAACATGGCAATCTGGACTCGGTGGAGGAATCAGTCCGTATCCTGCGCGAGAAAAACAAGCCCTTTGTCGTCGACCCGATTCTGGATCCTATCCATTTCGGTTTCAGCGAATCGATTGCGCGTTATCATGAATTCAGCCGTCGCCACCCGGACCTGGAAATGATGATGGGTGTCGGTAACCTGACCGAACTGACCCATGCGGATACCTCGGGCATTAATGCACTGCTGCTGGGGATCTGCTCTGAACTCAATATCAACCATATCCTCGCCACCGAAGTCAGCAAACACGCCTGCCGGGCGATTAAAGAAGCCGACCGCGCACGCCGCATCATGTTTGCCGCCAAGCAGCATAACGGCTTGCCCAAGCATATTTCACCCGATCTGATGACCGTACATGATATCGACCCTTTCCCCTATACCGTACAGGAAATTGCGGCTATCGCTGCTGAGATTAAAGACCCGAGTTTCCGTATCCAGATCAGCCAGGAAGGCATTCATGTGTTTAACCGGGAGGGGATGCAGAGCGCGCAGGATCCGTTTGAACTTTATCCCTACCTCCATGTGGAAACAGATGGCGGCCATGCATTCTATCTTGGCGTGGAACTGGCACGGGCTGAAATTGCCTGGCAATTAGGCAAGCGGTATGCACAAGACCAGCGCCTGAACTGGGAGTGTGCAGTGGCCTCGGCAGAAACCAGGGTGGATTTGCACGACTTTAAACCGGCCGGTACTACCCTGAAGAAATAAAACACGCATTCATATCAATAAATGGATTGAGAGATGACCACTGACCGACAACCCCTTGCACTGCCAAAGGGGCAACACAAGGTTTTATTGCACTCCTGTTGCGCGCCGTGCTCGGGCGAAGTGATGGAAGCCATGCAGGCATCGGGTATTGATTTCACCATTTTTTTCTATAACCCGAATATTCATCCGCGCAAGGAATATGAGTTACGGAAAAACGAAAATATCCGTTTCGCCGAGAAATTCGGTATCCCGTTTGTGGATGCCGATTACGACAAGGATCACTGGTTTGCCAGGGCCAAAGGCATGGAAAACGAACCGGAGCGCGGTATCCGTTGCAGCATGTGTTTTGACATGCGTTTTGAACGTACTGCCTTGTATGCCCATGAGCATGATTTTCCTGTGATCACCAGTTCGCTGGGCATTTCACGCTGGAAAAACATGCAGCAAATCAACGACTGCGGCCAGCGTGCGGCAGAAAAATATCCTGATCTGCTGTATTGGGATTACAACTGGCGCAAAGCTGGCGGTTCTGCCCGCATGATTGAAATCAGCAAACGCGAACAGTTTTACCAGCAGGAGTATTGCGGTTGCGCTTATTCACTGCGCGATACCAATCAGCATCGCGAGCAGAATGGCAGGGCGCCAATACGCCTGGGCGTGATGTACTACGGGCAAGAAGCTGCAGACCAGAAGCGCTAGGAGTAAACGCAAGCCCTCCTTCTGCGACCAGGCAGGGGAGACGAGGCTGCCAGTGCTTACGGAATTTTAATCAGGTAAAAATCGTTAATATCGGGGTTAAAGCTATAGTTGATAATGATTTTCATTTGCAAAAATAGGCCAGGCCAGTTAGGATACCGCATCATCTGTTTTAACTTGCGCTGCCAACCGTGTTATTCAGCTCCGAAAACTCCTCACTTGTGGTGACTCTGGTGTATCACTATGACCATCTGGTCAATTATGTGCGCCACCATTTTGGTGACCGGCATTTTGCGCAGGATGTAGTGCACGATGTATGCTTGGAACTGATAGAGCGTCCGCCGCAGCAGGCGGTGCATACGCCGCTGGCATTTTTGCACCGCTTGCTTAAACACCGTGCCATAGACAGGTGCCGCAGCCAGCAGGTCCTGCAACGTCATCTTGGTGAAATGCAGGCAACCGCTGCAACTTTTAGTACGCATGATGGTGCACATATCCTGCATTTCAAGCAAAAACTGGTGGCGCTGATCAGCGTGATTGAGCAATTGCCGCCCCGGCAACGCCAGGTATTTTTACTGCATCGCCTGCACCAGATGACGCAGCAGGAAATTGCAGATGAATTGGCGATTTCACGCAATATGGTGACACAGCATTTTGCCAGGGCAATGGCAACGATTCAGCGCTCATGGGATATACACCTGTGATTCATCAAGATATTCCCCTCCCGATGTCTGCAAAGCCGGAAGACCATTTGTCGCCGTATGCCGACGCCTTGCGCGCGCATTTCCCAGCCAAGGAAGACATCCTGCGTGAAGCCAAGCAACAAACACAGCAACGACGCCAGTTCAAGAAAGCGGCGGTAACTGTCGCCAGTTGCCTGTTGCTGGCGATTGGCTGGCTGGACCCGGTTATTTCCACCGACCGGTTACATACCGCGATTGGACAACAGGCGACCGTTCAACTGAAAGATGGCAGCGAAGTCATTCTGAATACCAATACTGTTTTGGTGGCCGAACAGCATCTGCGCTCCAGGCAATTGCACCTGCAGCAGGGTGAGGCCTTGTTCAAGGTCAAACATGAATGGCGGCCATTCACGGTATATGCAAACCAGGCCGAAATCAGGGATATCGGTACGGTATTTAATGTCCGGCATAGCCCGCAAGGGGCCATCATCACTGTCGTTGAGGGTAGCGTGGAAGTGCGCACTACCCAAGAAGCGCGCCTGTTGACCAGAGATATGTCGGTCAACACCCAGGCCGGTGCAATTACCGATTATCGCTGCACCTCAACCAATTCGGCGATCGCCTGGCAACATGGCCGGTTGATGTTTGACGCAAAACCGCTGACCGAAGTAGTGGCCGAACTGCAGCGCTATCATGCCGGGCCGATCAGGATCGCCGACAAACGCATCGCGCAATATCAGCTGTCAGGCGAATATGACATCAACGGTATTGATGCGCTGATTGATGTGTTGCCCGAGATTTTGCCGGTGCGGGTAGACCGTCATGAAGACCAGTCGGTTGTGATCAGGTCCCGGTGATCATGCGCTGTCTGTGCTGCATCCGTTTTCGAAAGCGTGTGCCATGGCTTTGCTGAATGTGCGCTGGCAACAGTTGCACGAGGTCTATCGCCAGCATCATGACTGGCTGCAAGGCTGGTTGCGTAAAAAAACCGGCAACACCTGGGATGCGGCAGATATCGCGCACGATACCTTTGTGCGCGTGATGCACAAAGACAAACTGGCACAGCTGGGATCAGAGCCCAGGGCTTTGCTGGTACATATAGCCAAAGGGCTGGTGATTGATCACTGGCGGCATCAGCAAGTGGAGCGCGCCTATCAGGAAACGCTGGTACTTTTGCCAGCAGACGCGTGGCCATCGGCTGAAGAGCAACATCTGATTCTTGAGGCATTACGGCAAATTGATCGCTTGCTGCAAAATATGCCGGCACAGACCAGAGCGATTTTCTTGCTGGCACAACTGGAAGGACTGACCTACCAGCAAATTGCGGAGCAGCTCGGTATTTCACTGATTACCGTTAAGCGACATATGCGCAAGGCATATCTCGAGTGCTTGAGCCTATGATGCTGCAGAATTCGGGCCAAAAGCTGGATCAGCAGGTGTTGGCACAAGCCGTGGATTGGTTGTTAAGGTTGCAATCTGAGGCACCGACTTCAAGTACGCTCGAGGCTTTTGCGCAATGGCAAGCAAGCCACCCTCAGCATGCCGAAGCCTGGTCACGACTGGCACAAATACAGCAAACGTTTGGACAGGTACAGCGCAAGGACTTGGCCAAACAGGTACTCGCACGCATAGATCATGCATCACGCCGGAATGCGCTCAAAAAGCTGGGAACGCTAGGGATAGTATTGCCAGGCGCTTGGCTGGCTTACCGTGCATTGCCGTTACAGCGTTGGCGTGCCGAATACCAGACTGCCGTTGGCGAACAAAAACATCTGCAGTTGAATGATGGTACGCGTCTGGTATTGAATACCGATTCAGCCGTGGATATCCAATACCACGAACAACGCCAGATCCTATTGCACCATGGGGAAGTCTGGCTGGAAACCGGCCACCAGGATAACCGCACCTTGGTCGTTGTGACGCCACATGGCCAGCTGGTGCCGTTAGGGACACGTTTTAATGTCAAATTAAGTTCAGCGCGCACCACTTTGGCGGTGGAGGAGGGTGCTGTGCGTATTGAATTGGCCAATGGTCAGGGTACGGTGGTACAAGCGGGGCATCAGCGCGCATTCAGTAGCAATGCGATAGAACAGGTGAGTGCTGCTGATCAAAGTGCGGGTTACTGGCAGCAGGGCATGTTACTTGCGCAGGATATGCCTTTGAATGATCTGCTCAAGGAACTGGCGCGCTACCGGCATGGTGTGATCCGTTGCCACCCTGATCTCAAGCGAATGACTGTTTCTGGCGCGTTTCCCTTAAAAGATACCGATGCCGCACTCGATTTGCTGCAAAAAACCTTGCCAGTACGGGTCATTGCCCCCAGTCCTTACTGGATAATGATTGAGCCTGCCAATGCAGCAGGGTAAAAAATGTTGTTTTCCCTGATACTTTTTTAGTCCTCGCCCGGTGTACATGATGAAGGCCACTACACGGCCATTTCATCATTACCTTCAGGGAGCAAGCAGGACAATGTCATCTTTACAATTTCAATTCACGCCTTTGCAACATGCTTTGCGTGCTGCACTCTTTGGCTGCAGCCTGATGCTGGCGGCCAGCCCTTCGCTGGCACTGGCTGAGGGCGCCAGGGTTACTTCAGAAAAGCAGCGCTATCAGCTGGCACCCGGCCCGCTTGGTCATGTGTTGGCTGAGTTTGCTGCACTGACCGGCACGCGCTTGTCTTTTGATCCTGCCCTGGTTGCCAATGCCAAAAGTGAAGGCCTGCAAGGTTATTACACCGTCAATGAAGGTTTTGATACTTTGCTTAAAGGCAGCGAATTTGCGCTGGAAGATAAAGGCGGGCAGCAATATTCACTGAAAAAAATTGCCAAGGTCGGTAGCCGCGCAACACCTGCGGTACAAGAGGTGATTGATACCTTGAGTGATGTGACGGTAAAAGGGGAAAAGATCGAACGTAAATTGAGTGAGACCTTCTCCAGCGTAGCTGTGGCAACCGATCAGGATATCCGTACGCATGCAGATCAATCGCTCACTGAAATTCTGGCGCGTACGCCAGGTGTGTATACACAGTCTCGCAATGAGACCTGGGGTATCCGCGGTGTGCCTGTCACCGGTTTTGATGACCAGGGGCCGTTGTCACTCAATAATGCTGTTTCAGTCTTTGTTGATGGTGCTTTGCAAACCAGTAGCATGGTGACGCTGAGTCCGCTTTCAACTTGGGATATGAAGCAGGTTGAAGTCTACCGCGGTGCACAATCCACCGTACAGGGCCGTAATGCATTGGCCGGTGCGGTCATTATGCAGACCAATGATCCCGAGTTTAAAAACGCCATGACATTACAGGGTAATCTTGGCAACTATTACCAACAAGGAGGGGCATTAGCTGCAAATGCGGTGTTGGTGCCGGATGTACTGGCTGGCCGGTTTGCATTAAATGTGCAGAATGAAGACGGTTATATCAAAAATAGCTTCCTTGATAACAACGCAGATCCCCGCCGGTCTATCAATGCCCGTGGCAAATTACTGTTATTGGCTGGTGAAAAAACAGAGGCCTTGCTGACGTTATCACATACTGATTACAGCTCTGGCAGCAATGGCGTGACGCAAATTAACAACCAGCCACAGTACTACCGGTTGATCCAGAATACGGATGCCAAAGATAGCATTCAGCAGAATGAAGCAACCTTGAAGCTGACTTATCAAGTCAGCCAGCCGTGGGTGCTTACCAGCATTACTTCAGGGACAGATGCCAACTATCAAAGCCTGCTTGATTTTGACCAGCGCACCAATGCAAGCCAGGAAGCGGATCGACATCATCAAACCAGGCTGTTTAGCCAGGAGTTCAGGGCAACCTACCAGGGGGAAGCGATCAAAGCACATGCCGGTATTTATTATGGCTATTCCAGGGTTAAGTTTAACGATAGTTTACGTATTGTGGGATTAGGGGATGTGTTGCAGTCTATCGGCAGAAGCCAGATACGCAACAATGCCATTTTTGGTGAAATCAACTGGGATATGGATGAGCATTGGCAAGCGATTGCCGGCTTACGCTACGACCATGAGAAAAATATAGCCAAGGTAGACTACCCGTTAGATATATTGGCATTTTCCCCGGTGACGCAAGCAGATGAACAAAAAAGCTTTGGTGCATTGTTGCCTAAGGCTGGCATCAACTATATCTGGTCACCAACGCAGCGTGGTGGATTTGTTGTGCAGCGCGGATATCGTGGCGGTGGCGTCAATATGCGTGTTCCTTCAGATCACCGGCCTTATGATGCGGAATTCACGACGACTTATGAGTTCTCATATCGCGGTAGCTGGCCTGAGTATGGCCTTAAAACGTTTGCTAACCTGTACTACACCGACTGGAAAGACCAGCAGGTTCGCCAATACGATGCAGTAACGGATAGCCTGTATGTGTCAAATGCTGCCAGAAGTCGCATGCGCGGCCTGGAAGTATCTGCTGAATATGCCATTAACAGTGAGTGGCAGGCGATCGCTGGTGCTGCTTACAACCATACTGAATACCTGGATTTTATCAACAGTGACGGACTCAATATGCGTGGCAAGCAATTTACCATGGCCCCGAGAACAAAAGTCAATCTGGGTTTGAATTATCATTTGGGTAACCAGTGGTTATTCAATGTGGATACCGTTTATCAAAGTAGCAGTCCTTCTGTCTACCTGCTGACAGAAACGCGACGCAACGATAGTGTGGTGCTGGTGAATGCCAATGCTTCATATCGTTTGAATCCACGCACGACGGTCAATGCGTTTGTACGTAATCTGTTTGATCGCGAGTATGTCACTAACAATAGCACTGGTGATGTGCTGGATGTGGGTGCGCCTCGTTTGTTCGGCGTTGCGCTCAAGCTGGAGATTTAACCAGCCATTAATAGCCGGTGATCACATGATCACCGGGTGTGGCAGTCGCTTTTGAAACGCCGCCTGTTTCTTGTGCTCACCCGGCATGATATATATAATGAGAATGGTTATCATTATATTTGGATATCATGTCCATTCAAGAACCAATGAGTCAGCAAAGTATTGCTGTACTTTATAGTAACCACTATGGCTGGTTGTTAGGTTGGTTAAGTCGCAAGCTGAATTGTCCGCATTTGGCCACTGATCTGACACAAGATACTTTTCTGCGCATCGTTGGCAGGAAATCCCTGCCTGATTATCGTGAGCCCAAAGCGTATTTGACCACTATTGCAAGAGGCTTGCTGATAGATCATTGGCGCAAGCAGGAAGTGGAACGTGCATGGCTGGAAACCCTGGCGTTCATGCCTCAGTCCTTGGTGCCTTCTGCTGAAGAACATATGCTGGTGCTGGAAGCCCTTTACCAGGTCGATATGCTACTGAATCAATTGAAACCCAAAGTGCGTGAAGCTTTTTTGCTTTCTCAACTGGATGGGCTTACCTATGCCCAGATTGCAGAAAAGCTGGGGGTAGGTGAGCGCATGGTTAAAAAATACATGGCCCAGGCCATGCTGGTCTGCTTGTCAGCAGATAGTGAATATTTGCCGTAAAAACATGACACCTGAACAGCGAATCTTTAATCAGGCGGCTGAATGGTTTGCCATATTGCAAGACGATAATATGAGCAAAGCAGATTACCAGTCATGGCAGACCTGGCTGGCAGAAGACCCTGCGCATGCGCTCGTTTGGCAACGTGTCGAGACTTTAAGCCAGCCATTCCAGACGCTGGCCGGAACGGTACCGGCAAATCTGGCGCGCGAGACATTAGGGCAAATACATAATGCAGGCCGTCGCCGTGCATTGCGATTGCTCGGTATAGGCGGGACGGCCATTGCCGCCAGCTGGCTATTGCGCGGGCTTCCGTGGCAAGCCTGGCGGTATGAGTATGCCATTGCGCATGCAGCTTATCGCACGGGTGTGGGCGAGCGTCAGCAGTTCAAGTTAACAGACGGCACGGTATTGATGCTAAATACGGCAAGCGCGGTAGATGTTGATTATGGTCAGGATTTCCGGCGCATTGTGCTGCACCAGGGAGAGATTCATGTCGAATCTGCCCACGACATTCAGGCCAGGCCGCTGGTCGTTGATACGTCTGTGGCACGAATCACTGCATTGGGAACACGCTTTACGGTGCGCAGTGATCGGAAATCCGGGCATGTTGCGGTATTTGACGGTGCGGTCAGCGTATTGCCGGAGAAGTCAGCCGCTATGCGAGTCGATGCCGGCCAGCAAGTACGCTTTACTAAATGTAAAGTGATTGCCGATGGCGTGGCTGATCTGGCCCGTGAGGCCTGGTCAGCAGGCAAGATTGTGGCTGACAATATTGCGCTGCAAGACTTTATTCATGAGCTGGGTCGCTATACTGCGGTCTCGATACAAGTCAGCCCGGCAGTTGCGCATCTGCGCCTGGTTGGTGTGTATTCCATTGCCAATCCGGTGAGTGATGTTCCGGTGATACTGGCCGCGCTGGAACATGCATTGCCGGTGCGTATCCAGCAAGCTTCACCAACACAATTGACAATTATCTCTCAATAAACAGTTCCCTTTTTTGCAAGTAGTCCGGCATATCAGGTGTAAGTATCTGAAAGATCTAATCTGGAGCCTGATGTTATGCAAGAACCTTCTTTGTTTTCCAGTCGAATGTTCGCCACGACGGTACGCGTTGCCGTTGCAGCAGCACTCATGACGAATGCCAGCCTGGGCGTGCCTACCGCTTATGCGCAAACGGCCGAGGCCAGCTATAGCTTTGATATTGCTGCTGGCCCGTTATCGACCGCATTGACACAAATCGCCCTGAAAACCGGGGTGAACCTGACGGCGGATGCCGCACTGACCAATGGTAAAAAAGCCCCTGCACTGAAAGGACAGATGACCCTTCACCAGGTCCTGGACCAATTACTTCTCGGCAGCGGGTTAGAGGTTGTACAAATGGGAAAAGGCTATCAGTTAAGAGCGGTCTCTGCCAAATCTCCTGCAGCCAGGGGTGACGATGTTTTGCCTGAAGTGAGCGTCAACGCCAAAATGGAAAAAGAACACGCTTATGGGCCGGTGAGCGGATATGTCGCCAAACGTACGGCAACCGCAACCAAAACCGATACGCCGATTGTGGAGACACCACAATCCATTTCCGTTATCACTGCCGATCAGATAACAGACCAGAGGGCCATGTCGATTCAGGAGGCTTTGCGATACAGTGCCGGCGTCGCTGCCGATCAATATGGCATGGATTCCCGCTCTGATGGATATGCCATTCGTGGTATGGATGCAGTGCAATATCTGGACGGTTTACGCCAGATCAATACCTATTATTCAGAAACTATCCGGCCTGACCCTTACATGATGGAACGGGTTGAGGTGTTACGCGGACCTGCATCCACTTTATATGGGCAAGGCGGTGTCGGCGGTATCCTGAACCTGGTCAGTAAACGGCCATTAACGGAAGCGCGCCGTGAAATCGGGGTGTCACTGGGCAATTACGATTTCAAACAGATTCAGGCGGATTTTACCGGCCCGGTGGCGGATAGTGATACGCTATTTTACCGGTTGGTCATGGTAGGCAAGGATACAGATACCCAGGTGGATCATGCTTTCCAGAAGCGTACATTGTTTGCGCCATCTTTGACCTGGAAGCCCAGTGACAAAACCAGCCTGACGTTGATAGCACGCTACCAGCTGGATGATACCTTGCCTACGCCACAGTTCTTACCCGTGTATGGCGTGCTCAAACCGAATCCGAACGGCAAGATTCCCTACCACAATTACCTGGGCGAACCAGGCTTTGACCAGTACACCAGCGAGTCTACCCATCTGGGCTGGATCCTTGACCATCAGTTTAATGATACCTGGTCGGTGCACCAGAACATGCGCTGGACCAAGAGCCGCAACAATTACAGCTCCCTGTATTTGAATTCGTTTACATTTGATCCATCTGTGAACCCATTCCCCACCGCAGACCAGCGCACCTTGCCGCGCTACTATGACGTTTCCAAAACCCAGTCATACACGATGAATGTGGATACCAATGCCAGGGCACAATTTGATCTTGGCAATACCTTTCACACCGTGCTGGTCGGGCTGGATTATGCGCACTTCCGTAAAACCGGGATGGCTGGATATGATGATGGTACGGCTAACATGATTGATATTTACAACCCTGTTTACGGCAATATTGATTCTGTCGCGCCATTGACGCCATTGGCCGAGGCACGCATGATACAAACCGGTTTGTATGTGCAGGACCAGGTCAAGTTTGACCGGCACTGGGTGTTAACCGCCGGCTTGCGTCGTGACAAGGCCGAAAACAAAAGCGAAGGGACGGTGCCGCAGGAAAGCTATAAAACCACCCAGCGCTATGGCCTGAACTATGTGTTTGATAATGGTTGGGCACCGTATGTCAGTTATGCGGAATCGTTCCTGCCGTTGACGAATTTGTCGGTCAGTGGCGGTTACCTGAAACCGCAGGAAGGCAAGCAATGGGAAGTTGGCCTTAAGTATATGCCAGAAAATTCACCGACGCGTTTCACCATTGCGGCGTATGACCTCGAAGACCAGAACCGGCCGATTTATGTCATGGGTGACCGCTATACGCAGAAAGGCAAAATCATATCGCGTGGCCTGGAAGTAGAAGGTGCGACCAAGTTCGGTGATCGGTGGGAGGTCCTCGGCTCTTACAGCTTCACGCAGGCAAAATATGGCGTGACAGATAATCCTGCTGAAAAAGGGCAGCAGGTAGAAGCTATTCCCAAGCATCTTGCCTCAGCCTGGCTGACAAAACGTTTTTCGATTGGCGATGTTAACGGATTCAAGGCTGGTTTAGGTGTGCGTTATGTCGGTGAATCCTGGAACTCTACCCATATTATCAAGACGCCGGATGTGACACTGTTTGATGCGATGATCAGCCTGGATGCCGGTAACTGGCGTTATGCGCTGAATGCCAGCAACCTGGCAGACAAAGAATATGTTTCCACATGTATTACGCGTGGCGACTGCTGGATCGGCTCCCGTCGCTCTGCCATCGCTACCGCGACTTATACCTGGTAATTTTAAGCTGTCTTAAGTAGTTAATGACGTTAGTCAAAAAAAGCCCGTCAAATATATTGACGGGCTTTTTGTTAGCGCTCGCGTGGATGTATTGCATGCATTCAAGCAAAATGACGTGGCAGTAAAACGAAAGGGTCAGTATGGAGGGTGTGTTAACCAATACATAAAAAATTATTACAGGGACCTCAACAATTTTTTCGGCCCAAACGACATACCAGTGTAAGCAAATAATTCTCTGACTGGAAAGTATCATGCCTCTCTCTTGTAAGCCCACTTTAATAGCCTTGCTGCTGGCTAACTTCGTTTCCGCTGCGCAAGCGGTTGAACTCAATATTCCGGCCCAACCATTAGATAAAGCATTGAATGCCTTGGCGCATCAATCTGGCGAACGTATTATTTTCTCTACTAGCGTTACCAGTCAAAAAGTCTCAACCCCATTGCAGGGTGATTACACGACACGCCAGGCACTGGAGAAGTTATTGGCAGGTAGCGGGTTAGCCGTGAAAGAAACCACTGATGGTGGTTATACCGTGGTGCCCGTGCCATCTAAACCGGAAGGCAAAGCTGAGCCGCAAGCATTGCCGGAAGTCAGTATTTCTACCAATCGTATGGCCGAAACGGCTTATGGCCCGGTAAAAGGTTATGTTGCCAAGCGTAGTGCCAGTGGCAGCAAAACCGATACGCCAGTCGTGGAAGTTCCGCAATCGATTTCGGTAGTGACACGGGATGAAATGAATGCACGTAATGTGCAAACATTGACTGATGCGGTTGCCTATACCCCAGGCGTGCGTGTGGGTGCATTTGGTTTTGATCCGCGTTTTGATTCGTTCAGTATCCGCGGCTTTGATATGACCTACACCGGCATGTACAGGGACGGCCTGCGCCAGCTCAGCAGTAATTTTTCACTCTACAAGGAGGAACCTTATTCGGCAGAGCGTATTGATATCCTGAAAGGGCCAAGTTCAGTGCTGTATGGGCAATCCGAACCCAGTGGCCTGGTGAATATTGTGAGCAAGCGCCCACAGTTTGAAGCGAAGCATCAGGCAGATGTGCAGATCGGTAACTATGATCGCCAGCAGGTGCGCTTTGATACCACCGGCGCACTGGATAATGACAATACGCTTGCTTATCGACTGACTGGCCTGTACCGGGACAGTGACAGCCCGATCAAAGGTGCGCATGATGACAGAACGTATATTGCACCGGCATTGACCTGGCAGCCGAATGATAAAACCACATTAACGATCCTGACGCATTATCAGAAAGATACCACTGTTGGTAACTCTTCCTACTTTAATGATGCTGATGGACATGTGGATAAGCATTTGCTGAGCGGTGATCCGGCATTCCAGAATTTCACCCAGGAGCAATACCAGATTGGCTATCTGTTTGAGCATTTACTGAACGAACACTGGACATTGCGCCAGAATGTGCGTACCGGGCGAGTGGATATGAATGCTCGCTATACACAAATTGATGCGATAGATACAGTCAATAATGTCGCCAATCGTAGTACCGGTCAACTGGTGGAGCGCCTGCATACTTACGCGATTGATAACCAGGCCCAATGGCAGGGCAACACGGGTGATTTGAGCCATACCGTGTTATTCGGGCTGGACTGGACCCGGTCGATCAATAACGGCAAGATGGGGTTCGGCGCGGCCCCCGACCTGGATTTGGCCACACTTAATTACGGCGCGCAGCCTATCAGCGCGCCAGTACTGGATGACCCCTACCAATACCGCATGAACCAGGTTGGCGTATATGCGCAGGACCAGATCAAATGGCAGCAATGGATATTGACTGTAGGCGGGCGCCATGACTGGGCCGATACTTCACAGGAAACAACAGCCGAAAGTGATGATCGCAGCTTCAAGAAATTCAGTGGCCGGGTAGGGCTGGGTTATCAACTGGCAAATGGCCTGACACCTTATGTCAGCTATGCCACCTCTTTTGTCCCGCTGCTAGGCCGGAATGCTACCGGTGGTTTCTTTAAACCCAGCACAGGCCGGCAGATTGAGGCTGGTATTAAATATCAGCCAGAGGATCTAAACCTGATGCTAACCGCATCCGTGTTCCAGATTACCCAGCAAAATGTGGTGTTAAACACCGGGCCAGCCAGCCAGATGCAGGCGGGTGAAGTGCGCTCGCGCGGTTTTGAAGTCGAGGCTAAAACCAGCCTGGATTCTGGTGTGAACCTGACCGCAGCCTATACTTTCCTGATGCCGAAATTTACCGGACGGCAGGATGAGAACTACGACAATTTGCAATCAGGCCAGCCTAAAAATAACCTGTCATTGTGGGCCGATTACACCCTGCCTTCAGGAATGTTGCAAGGCCTGGGGCTGGGGGCAGGTGTGCGTCATATCGGTGGCAGTTATGGCGATGACGCCAATACTTATACCAATAGCAAAGTCACCCTGTTTGATATGGCGGCGCATTACCAGCTTGACCCGCACTGGCGATTTGCCTTGAATGCCAATAACCTGGCTGATAACCGGTATAGCATTTGCACCCAAGGATATTGCTATGTTGCCCAACCGCGCACAGTGATCGGGACACTAAGTTATACCTGGTAGTACCGCATGTGGGAGTCTGGTGTTCGCGTTAGTTCTTGTCGTTTCCCTGAATTACGCAGCACCGGACCTTAACTCTTAACGCGGATTGATTAGCTTGCTGTGGGATACCTCTTTTTATTCAACAGTGTAGATATAAAAATGGCTGGTGCATGATAAAATGAGAACAATTATCATTTGCAAGTATGGCAAAAATGTCAGCAAACGAATTTGTCGTCCAGCAGGCTATTGAACGCCTTTATATACATCACCATCATTGGCTGCAAAACTGGTTGCAGCGCAGACTTGGCCATACCGCCGATGCGGCCGATATCGCCCAGGATACCTTTATGCGGATTCTCAATGCGCCAGAGCATGTGGCTGAGAAAACGCCAGACTGGCAGTTACAGGAACCACGCGCTTACCTGACCATCGTCGCCAAACGGTTAGTCGCTAATCTTTATCGGCGCCGTGCACTGGAGCAGGCCTATCTGGATTCACTGGCACTGATGCCTGCATCAGCCATTCCATCTACTGAACAGAAGCTGATTATTCTGGAAACCTTGCAACAAATAGATCACATGCTGGATGGTTTGCCAGCCAAAGTGCGTTCTGCCTTTTTGCTGGCGCAGTTCGAGGGCATGACCTACGCCGACATTGCCGCTCAACTCAACGTCAGCGAGCGTAGCGTCAAGCGCTATATGGTGCAAGCCATGGCGCAATGCATTATGTTGATGTCATGAGTGTGAGCGATAAAACAGCCCTGCAGGCAGCCGAGTGGTTTTTCCGCTTGCAGGAATCAGACACAACGCATGCGGATCACGCAGCCTGTCGCGCCTGGCGGGAAGCGGATGCGACACATGAAATAGCCTGGCAGCGAGCCGTTGAAGTCAGCCAGAAAATGAGTCGCTTGCCAGGCAACCTGGCATATTCGACATTGCAAAACAGCCATCAAACCGGACGCCGCCGTGCAATCAAGGCACTGGCAATATTACTGACGACGGGCACTGCAGGATGGCAAACCTGGCAAAGTGAGCCAGCGCGGATGTTGCGTGCAGAATACCGTACGCATACCGGCGAGCAGCAGAGGGTCCAACTGGCGGATGGGACCGAAATGCACCTGAATACCTCGACTGGGCTGAATACCAGATTTGATCAGATGCAACGCCTGATTGTGCTGGAAGCGGGCGAAATCATGGTCCAGACCGGTCATCATGATCCGTTGAAAAGACCGTTGGTGATTGCAACCCGCTACGGTGAATTACGTCCATTAGGCACCCGCTTCACTGTCCGGCAGCGTGCGGACGATGTTCATCTTGTCGTACTTGACGGTGCGGTTGAAGTCATCAACAGCCGCGGTCAGCGGCGTGTGATCAACGCGGGCTGGCAGACATATTTTGACCAGCAGGCAATAGCGACACCGGTCGTTGCTGATTCTCATATGGATAGCTGGACGCGTGGTATTTTACATGTGCGCGAAATGCGCCTGGCCGAGTTTGCCACCGAGATGGCAAGATATCGCAACGGAATTGTACGCTGCGCGCCTGGCGTGGCAGATTTAAAAATATCTGGGGCTTTCCAGTTGAAAAATACTGATGAGGTATTTGCCAGTTTGCCAACTATCCTGCCGGTAAAAGTGAGCTACCTCACGCGCTACTGGATCACGCTGGATGCGCTTGAGGCTTAACCTGGCTTTTATAAAAAAATCATTCTTTTTTGTCCCTTTTAGAAAGTTGGCGTGTGAAGTGAGTAGGGAGATGCATATCTCATGCTCACAGGCTTATAAAAAGGGAAACTCATGCAGCAACACACTCATCGTTATCATCTACGCAAAGCAATACAGGCCGCATTTCTATTAATGGCACTTGGCAGTACGTCAATGGTACTCATGCCGACAGCATTGGCTGAAGATTATGCCAAGCCTGCTACAACTAGTTACCAAATTAAATCGGGGCCTTTGGAGCAGGCTTTAAGCGAATTTGCCAGGCTGTCTGGCATTAGTATTACATTACCGCCTGCCTTGGTTGATGGCAAGACAAGTAGCTCGTTAAGTGGAAATTACACAATACAGCAAGGCTTTGAGACTTTACTAACAGAGACTGGTTTGCAGGCAATTGAGACCAGTAAAGGGGTGTTCTCCTTACAGAAAAGTCTTCCGGTTACTAAAGGGCAGGCTGATATGCAAACCATGAAAGAAGTTCAAGTGGTAGGCAATAGCGATCAAGGTGCAGAGATAGCCACTGGGCCGGTTAAAGGCTATGTTGCCAAACGCAGTGCAACTGCGACTAAAACAGATACACCTATCATTGAGACACCGCAGTCGATTTCGGTGGTTACTGCAGATCAGATGCGAAATTTAAATGCTCAATCACTGCAAGACGCGCTGGGATATACCTCTGGATTGGCATCAGGTACTGTCGCTATGAATCCAGCTATTGCTGATTCTTTTTACTTGCGGGGATTTCAGGCAGACTCCGAATTTGGGAGCTATTATCGTGATGGTATGCGGTTTATGAGCAACATCTATAACGGCAAGCAGGAGCCTTATGGTCTTGAGCGGATAGAAGTCCTGAAGGGCCCCTCTTCTGTGCTGTATGGTGCGGCGGCCCCGGGTGGCATTATTAATACGGTGTCCAAGCGGCCCCAGGCGACGCCTATGCGGGAGGTCAATGCAGAGGTCGGCAGTTTTGACCGTAAGCAATTGTCTGCTGATTTCACCGGTAGCCTGAATGATGACGAGACATTGTTATATCGCCTGACTTCATTGGTACGCAAAAGCGATACTTATATCGATCACAGCCAGGATGACAGGATTTATATTGCCCCGGCATTGACTTGGCGTCCCACAGATCACACTTCATTGACATTGCTTGCCAGCTATCAGCGTATGCGGAACAGTGACCCGGGCACCTTGCCGGTAGCGGGTACTTTGCAAGCTAATCCCAATGGCAAGATTTCGCGTGGTCGTTATCTGGGTGAGCCGGATCATGACACCTACGACAACACTACTACAACAATTGGCTACTTGTTTGAGCATGCCTTCTCTGACCAGTTAAGGGTGCGTCATGGCGTACGCTCTTATCACTCTGAGCTGAATTTCGAGTATTTCCTGATGGGAGGGTGGGCAGATACTGCCCAGCGTCGTTTGAATCGACAGGCGCGTCTTTTTGAAGACGATACCTCTATCTTCACGACAGATACCAATCTGGAATACAAACTACAAACGGGGTTTGTGCAACACACGCTACTGGGTGGGGTGGATTACACCAAGTCTAAACATGCCAGTGACCGCGAGCGAGGCAACCTGGCCACCATTGATGTCTATAACCCGGTTTATGGGGCGGCATTTAATACCTTACCCTGGAGGCAATTTCGTACCAATCAGGATCGCACAGGTTTTTATCTGCAGGATCAGATGAAAATTGCTGACAAATGGGTAGTGCTGTTAGGAGGGCGGCAGGATGAGGTACGCCTGGAATCACTGAGCCTGCATTCGCCGGCAGATAATACCAATGAAAAAGAGCGCGCGTTTACTGCGCGTGCCGGGCTGGTATACCTGGCAGAAAATGGTTTGGCTCCGTATTTTAGTTACAGCGAATCGTTCGAACCTACCAGTGGGCGGGATCGTCAAGATGCACGTTTCAAGCCGACTGAAGGTAAGCAGTATGAGATCGGTGTGCGCTACCAGCCTCCTGAGAGCAATATTATGCTGACGGCTGCTGTTTACGAGCTGACCAGGAAAAATGTCCTCACACCTGACCCTACAGACAGTACCTTTTCGATCCAGACTGGCGAGGCACGCTCACATGGCCTGGAACTGGAAGCCAAAACCAGGATTGGCGAGAATTTTAACCTGATCGCTGCCTATAACTATACCGATGCGCGTATCACGAAAAGCAATATTGCCGCAGAAGTCGATAGTCGTTTATCCGGCATTCCCTACCATGCAGCATCGGCTTGGCTGGATTACAAACTGGATGGCTGGGGATTATCCGGTTTACTGGTTGGCGGTGGGGTGCGGTATGTGGCAGAAAAGCCTGGCAATGCAGCCAACAGTATTCTGGCCGTACCAGATTACACTTTGTTTGATGCTCGAGTCAGTTATGACCTAGGGTCATGGCGCTATACCATGAACGCCTTTAATCTAGCAGACCGGGAATATATTCCCTCTGTGTGCCTGACAGGCGTCACTGGCTGCAATTATGCGGCTGGTCGTACCATCAACGTGTCAGCATCTTACCGCTGGTAAAGACAGTCAATGCGTCGTCGGCTGGTGCTCATTCACCGATGGGCTGGGCTGGGTACCGCAGTTTTTCTTGCGGTGGCAGGTCTTACAGGATCCATATTAGCATTTCACGAAGAAGTGGAGGCATTGCTTAATCCTGCATGGTTTGTTGCTTTGCCGCCAGCAGGGGATGCCACTCAGCCTTTCATTGATCCATTCTTGCTTAGAGATAAAGTGGAAAGCCTTTATCCTCAAGCTCAGGTACAGCATGTGAGTTTCCCTAGTGCAGGAAAGTCGCAAATGTTTTATCTGAGTCCAAGGTATGATTTTAAGAAAGATCAGCCGAGCCTTCTAGGCGTCAATCAGGTTTTCTTGAACCCGTACACAGGCGCACTTCTTGGTGCGCGTGAGTGGGGAGTGCTGGTCAGCAAAGGTCAGTTTCATCGCGAAAATATAGTACCTTTTATATTACGGCTGCATATGGCATTTGCATTACCACATCCGTATGGGCAGGTATTGATGGGTACCGTCGCCTTGATCTGGACAGTAGACTGTTTTGTCGGGCTAGCATTGACGCTCCCTGTGCGGCGGCCGTGGTTATGGCAATGGCGTATTGCTTGGCTAATCAAATTTACAGCTTCCATTCATCGCTTAAACTTCGATATACATCGCAGTTTGGGGTTGTGGTGTTGGATTGTTTTGTTGCTATTTGCTTGGTCAAGTGTCATGTTGAACCTTGGTGAGCAAGTATATAAGCCGGTGATGTCTCCCATTCTGACATTTGATGAACGTCTAAGAAGCGCACCACGATTGCATCCACTGACCAACCCGATTGAACAACCGAGATTGACGTGGCAAGTGGCATATCGGCAAGCAAAGCATGCATTACACGTTGCCTCGGTGCGTCATGGTTTCTCCATACAGGCAGAAGATAGTTTCTGGTATCGCCCTGCGATGGGAGCTTACCTATATCGCACTCGCACTACGCTTGATCAAAGTGACCATGGTGCAGCTACCAATATCTGGATTGATGGTATGACTGGCAACATCTTGCGGGAGGATTATCCTGGACATGGCCTGTCAGGTGACATTATCAGCAAATGGCTAAGAGTGCTGCATACCGGGGCGGTTTTTGGCCTAGCGTATCGAGTGATTATTGTTATTTTAGGAGTTGTCGTGGCAATACTCAGCATCACCGGGATCGTGCTGTGGTGGAAAAAACGGCAAGTACGCCGTTTTGTTCAATTGCGACGAAAATCTCATGATCAAGATTCTATAGAGTCAACCGAGTCAACCGAGTCAATCAGTCACGGTTAAGTTCGATGAGTCCAATAGTCAGCGGGTTCCTTAAAAGATACGCTTATATGCCATTTCATCAATATTCAAATGCAGTGATTTTCTCGAAAAATATTCCTCAATAAAAACAATCAGTTGTTGTCTGTCAATCAAAATAAATCAATATATTGTGTTTTTGCTTGTTGAAAGTGCCTATATATTGATTTATAGTCCTGTCCATACGGTATGCAGTGGACATTCATCTGCTGCATTTAAAAGGGAATCTGGTGCGTGAGACCGCGTACAGGCATCATCAAGCCAGAGCTGCCCCCGCAACTGTAATCAGCGAGTTGTTTGCTGCTATTCAAGCCACTGAAGAGATTCGGGAAGGTACAAGCAAATAATGATGACCTGAGAGCCAGGAGACCGACCGTGATTTTTCTTGTTAACGTTTGAGGCGGGGTGTCCTCGGCAGATACAGTTGAGACTGAAGTTATCTTCAGACTGATTGTAGTTCTGACCTTTGTGCGTGTGCCTGTTCATATCCATGATGCATATTTAGTGCATCACCATGTGAATGTGCTGTATCAAAGTGCCGTAACCTTCGCTTCCAGAATTTGGGAGCCAACCATGTCACAATACGAATCCATGCAGGCCACGAAACGCGATGGCCGCAAGGAACCCATTAATCTCGACAAGATTCACCGCGTGATTGATTGGGCCGCCCAGGGCCTGAATAATGTGTCGGTGTCACAGGTGGAGTTGCGCTCTCATATCCAGTTTTATGATGGCATCCGCACTGATGATATCCACGAAACCATCATCAAGTCCGCGGCTGACCTGATTTCTGAAGAAACGCCGGATTACCAGTACCTGGCGGCACGCCTGTCCATTTTTCACCTGCGCAAGATTGCTTATGGCCAGTTTGAACCACCGCATTTGTTTGACCATGTGACCAGCCTGACCGGGCTTGGCAAGTATGACCCGCACCTGCTGCGCGATTACAGCCGCGAAGAGTTCGATGCGCTGAATAGCTATATCGACCACTGGCGCGATATGAACTTCTCTTATGCCGCAGTCAAGCAGTTGGAGGGCAAGTACCTGGTGCAAAACCGGGTTACCAAGAGAATCTACGAGAGCCCGCAGTTCCTGTATATCCTGGTGGCCATGAGCTTGTTTGCCAACTACGAAGGCCAGGCGCGTCTCGACCTGATCAAGCGCTTTTATGACGCCGTCTCTACCTTCAAGATCTCACTGCCTACGCCTATCATGTCCGGTGTGCGTACGCCAACACGCCAGTTCAGTTCCTGTGTGCTGATTGAGTGTGACGATAGCCTGGACAGTATCAACGCGACTTCCAGCGCCATTGTGAAATATGTTTCTCAACGTGCCGGTATCGGCGTCAACGCTGGCCGTATCCGCGCGCTGGGCAGTGAAATCCGTGGTGGCGAAGCACAGCATACCGGTTGCCTGCCATTCTACAAACTGTTCCAGTCAGCCGTGAAGTCCTGTTCGCAGGGCGGCGTGCGTGGTGGTGCCGCGACCTTGTTCTACCCGATCTGGCACCTGGAAGTTGAATCCCTGCTGGTACTCAAAAACAACCGCGGTGTGGAAGAAAACCGTGTGCGCCACCTGGATTACGGCGTGCAGATCAACCGCCTGATGTACCAGCGCCTGATCAAGGGCCAGAACATCACCCTGTTCTCGCCGCATGATGTGCCTGGTTTGTACGATGCCTTCTTTGCCGACCAGGACGAGTTCGAGCGCCTGTATTCGCAATACGAAGCCGATGACAGCCTCCGCAAACGTACCTTGCCCGCGGTGGACCTGTTCTCGCTCATGATGCAGGAGCGTGCCGGTACAGGCCGTATCTATATCCAGAACGTAGACCACTGCAATACGCACAGCCCGTTTGACCCGGCTGTTGCGCCGGTACGCCAGTCCAACCTGTGTATGGAAATCGCGCTGCCGACCAGGCCATTGAATGACATCAATGACACCGAAGGCGAAATTGCGTTGTGTACGTTGTCTGCTTTCAACCTAGGCGCGCTGGAATCACTGGATGAACTGGAAGGCCTGGCGGACCTGGTGGTGCGTGCACTGGATGCCTTGCTTGAATACCAGGATTACCCGGTCAGGGCTGCACTGAACGCGACCAACAAGCGCCGCTCCTTGGGTGTGGGTGTCATCAACTACGCTTATTACCTGGCCAAAAATGGCACCAACTACACCAGCGACGCGGCATTGGGCCTGACCCACCGCACATTCGAGGCGATCCAGTATTACCTGCTTAAAGCCTCCGTACAGTTGTCACGCGAATTTGGTCCATGCGGTGCTTTTAATGAAACCACCTACGCCAAAGGTATCTTGCCCATTGATACCTACAAAAAAGACCTGGACAGCGTGACCAATGAACCGCTGCACCTGGACTGGGAAAGCCTGCGCAAAGAAATCCAGAAAGATGGCCTGCGTAACTCAACCCTGACCGCGCTGATGCCCTCCGAGACTTCCAGCCAGATTGCCAATGCGACCAATGGTATTGAACCACCGCGCGGCCTGGTCTCTGTGAAGCAATCCAAAGACGGTATCTTGCGCCAGGTGGTGCCGGAGATTGACCGCCTGCGTGACCAGTACCAGTTGCTATGGAAAATGCCGAACAACGATGGCTACCTGAAGCTGGTAGGCATTATGCAGAAGTTTGTCGACCAGTCGATTTCTGCCAACACCAACTACGACCCGACTCGCTTTGAAGGTGGCCGCGTGCCGATGAAGCAGTTGCTGAAAGACCTGCTGCAAGTCTACAAGCTGGGCATTAAAACGCTGTACTACCATAACACCCGCGATGGTGCGACGGAAGGTGGGATGGAAGCCGAGGACGATGGATGCGCCAGCGGAGCCTGCAAAATTTAAATAAGCGCTGACTCAGTGGCTGCGTGGGTAAATTGTGGCGTTGCGCGGTGCTCGAAATCCTCATGTACTACTTGTACATTGCGGTTTCTGTGCTCCTGGCGACTTGCACTTTATCCCGCTCGCTCACCGTCCAACGCTTATTGCAGAGGGGTAATGAGTACATTTTAAAAACAGTTTGAGAATGAACACTTAAACATCAGGAACACTACCAGTCATGGCCTACAGTATCTTCACCAAAATCGACAACGACCAGATGAAAGAACCGATGTTCTTCGGTCAGCCCGTTAACGTGGCGCGGTATGACCAGCAGAAATACCCGGTATTCGAGAAGCTGATCGAGAAGCAACTCTCATTCTTCTGGCGTCCGGAAGAAGTGGATGTGTCGCAGGACCGTGCTGACTACCAGGGCCTGCCCGAGCATGAAAAGCATATTTTCATCAGCAACCTCAAATACCAGACCTTGCTCGACTCCATCCAGGGCCGTAGCCCTAACGTAGCGTTGCTGCCGTTGGTGTCATTGCCTGAACTGGAAACCTGGATTGAGACCTGGGCGTTTTCCGAGACCATCCACTCGCGTTCGTACACCCATATCATCCGCAATATCGTCAATGATCCTTCCATCATTTTTGACGACATCGTGCGCAATGACAACATCACCGCACGTGCCACGGATATTGCCCATTATTACGATGAACTGATCCAGCAGACCATGCTGTATTCGCAGTTGGGCGAAGGCAATCATGTCATCAATGGCGAGGCCAAAGTGGTCAACCGCCGCGAACTGAAAAAGCTGCTGTATCGCTGCCTAATGAATGTGAATATCCTTGAAGCAATCCGCTTCTATGTCAGCTTTGCCTGTTCATTTGCCTTTGCCGAGCGCAAGGTGATGGAAGGCAACGCCAAGATCATCCGCCTGATTGCGCGTGACGAAGCCTTGCACCTTACAGGCACCCAGCACATTTTGAATATTATGCGCTCCGGTCAGGATGATGCAGAATTCGCCGAGATTGCCGCCGAGTTGCAGAATGAGTGTTTCGAGATGTTTAAAACTGCTGCCGAGCAGGAAAAACAATGGGCAGAATACCTGTTCAAAGATGGCTCCATGATTGGTCTCAACAAAGATATTCTCAGCCAGTATGTGGAATACATCACCAACAGCCGCATGGCCTCGGTCGGTTTGCCACCGGCATTCCCCAACGCCAAAAACAACCCGATTCCATGGATCAACACCTGGCTGGCGTCAGACACCGTACAAGTCGCGCCGCAAGAGGTGGAATTAAGCTCCTACCTGATTGGTCAGATTGATTCGGAAGTTTCGGCAGATGATTTGAATGACTTTGAGTTGTAATCAGTGGCTATGCGGGCAAATTACACTCTATCCTGCTCGCTTACTTATTCATCGCTTCTTTGTTTTGAATTGCCATTTTTAAAGTGAATACTGTACAAAGCCAGCACCTACGCTTTAATCTTATCCCGCAGGAAACACTGCTCGAAGGCCTCGAGCGCACCGGGCATGAGATAGAGTATCAATGCAGGAGCGGCTTTTGCGGTGCCTGCCGCGTGCGCATGCTGGCGGGCGAGGTGCAATATCTTGAGCAACCACTCGCCTTCATCGCCGCCGATGAAATATTGCCATGCTGCTGCATACCAACATCAGATATCCGTATTGAATGTGAGTTAAGGCCAGAGCTGCTTGATACCAGTGCGCAAGACGATATGTTCCAGGCGCAGCAATCGCTGTTCGATATCTTGCCGCCAGAGCCAGGCAAAAAGAAAAAAGCACCACGCAAGAAAAGAATCAAATCCACGGTGCTGGCAAACAACCTCTCATTGTTTTAACCATAAAAAAAGCGCCTGGAATCCAAGCGCTTTTTGAGTTTACACTGCCAGCTGGTTCTTAACGCCAGCCTATCCTACCTTGTTAAGGCCGCACCCACTGCATTTTCAGATGCGGTGCCCGCACACTTAAATCCGCCACCGGTATACAACTCAAGATCTCACAGCGCCAATACATTTGTCGGATTTTCTGATCAGCTTCCGCGCGGGATTTCCCGTAGATCTGCAAGTTCTCAACCAGCACACCATTTGCGCTGCGAATGGTGTATAAATACTTTCCCGAAATATCTATCATTGGCACGCCACCCTAAATCTCTATCGGTGTAAAACACCGTAATTTTTCTAATAATTGCTACCATAACAGAGATTTTTGTGCATGTATATACAAAGAAGGTGCTGTTTTGCTATCTAATTCAATACTTTAATAGGGGTTTTGCATAAATTAACTTCGATTTCTCAGCTAACTAGCATTTGTATTTATGCCTAAACATTTATTTTTATTTGATAGAAATAAATGATGCTGAGTTATTTCTAACTTATTGATTTATTAGAAACAACTTTTAAAGAAACAAGCTAAGTTTTTTGGCATACGATTTTTTACATTGTTTTAACCTTATTTGAAATGATGGTTTATGGACGCCTATATAAATTCCATGATAATTTTCTTGAAAAATACCAATATTAATAGGGGAGCTAAATCATGAAAAGAAAATATCTTTTACCTTTAGCGGTGTTAGCAAGCGCATTAACAACAAATCAATCAAATGCTAAATCTATTGAGAGTGTTTCAATAGATGATCAGTCCAAGTCTAACTTGCTCGAAGTTGAAAGTGGGCAAGTAAATAAATTCGACTTTAGTGACAAAACTGCACTGAAGTTCATTTTAAAACCTAATAGTGACGGTGTTTTTTATGCTGATCACTACTCACATTCCTCACATAGCTCACACTCCTCACATCGTTCACACTCATCAGGTTATTAAGTGAGTATGAACACCACGACGCTCACATTTGATGAGCGTGTTTATTCTGTTGAAACAATACAGAAAGCGGCATATCGATTTATCAATAAACTTTCGGTTGATTTTGAGTTAAATGATAAATCGATACTTTGCCGTATCACCTTTGATGGGGATCACTCAGAACTACACCTCAAAAAAATAGAGGCAGATTTTAAGAAGGAAATTCTTGATCAGCACTTACGCCAATTGATTTCCAAAGAAACTGAGACTGTAAGAAATTTAATACTGAGTGCCACTTTCTTGAATACGGATTTGCAAGAAATTGAGTAAGTTTAAAGGGCTTGAAAGCTATTCTGCAGAAGACTCATCTTATGAGTTGTTACCCTTTAAGTTTGATAGATTCGATGACGAAAGTTATATCATCACTAATCTTGTTGGCGAATATCTGCTCATTGATCGGGATGATTTAGATGGATTGGTTCATCGGAAGCTAAATGTTACGAACCGCTTATATTCTCAATTAAGGTCAAAGCACTTCATCAGATTACCTAAAGAAAAGTCACCAGTTGAATTGTTGGCTTTGAAACTGAGAACAAAATTATCCAGGCTTTCTCAATTTACTAATCTACATATCTTTGTTGTTACACTTCGCTGCGATCATAGTTGTCCATATTGCCAAGTTTCCAGGCAGTCAGAAGATAAATCTTCATTTGATATGACTAAGGAAATGGCTGACAAATCTCTTGATTTTGTATTCAAGTCTCCATCTCCAGCGATAAAGATTGAATTTCAAGGCGGCGAGCCATTACTGAATTTTGAACTTATCAAATATATTGTTGAATCTGCTGAGATTAGAAATCAGATTGTAAATAGAGATCTTGCTTTTGTAATTGCCACAACCCTTTCGTTAATAACTGATGAAATTCTAGACTTTTGCAAGTTACATAAAATTCAGCTTTCAACTTCACTAGATGGTCCTGAGGTTCTACATAATTCAAATAGACCAAGACCAAACAAAGATAGCTACCAAAGATTCATTGCCGGATTAGAGCGAGCTAGAAACCGGCTTGGCTATGATCAAGTTTCCGCTTTGATGACAACAACAGAGTCGAGCCTAGATAAAGTTAGAGACATTATCGACGAATACTTAAAGCTAGGATTTAAGGGTATTTTTTTAAGGCCACTGTCACCGTACGGTTTTGCGATAAAAACAAAAAAATTTATGGCTTACAACACCGAGCGATGGTTACAGTTTTATAAAGCTGGCCTTGATTACATCATTGAACTGAATCGAAATGGAGTTGAGTTCTCAGAGTATTATTCCAGTTTAATTTTGAAGAAAATTCTTACTGCCCAAGAGTCTGGATATGTTGATTTAATGAACCCTGCTGGTATTGGAATTGCAGCAATTGTTTTTAATTATGACGGAAAAGTTTACGCTTCTGATGAAAGCAGAATGCTTGCTGAAATGGGGGATAAGACTTTTGAATTAGGTAATATTTTGTCTGACTCCTACGAAGATATAATTCTCTCAGACAAATTACTTGATGCAATTGAAGAGTCTTTTACGCTGAGTGCTCCAATGTGTTCTGAATGTGCATTTGAGCCATACTGTGGTTCCGAGCCAGTTTATCACCATGCAATACATAAGGATTTTTTGGGGCGGAAGCCTGAGTCAGAGTTTTGCAAAAAGAACATGAGTATTTTTAAACACTTAATTACCCTCATGGAAAATGATTCTGATACAAAAAAACTATTCCTTGGATGGGCTAACAGATGATCAAACTCGGGGGGAAGGTAATCCAGGTTCATCAACTTACTTCTGAAAAAGCAAAATTATTTGCGCTAAGCTCAAATCCAAACTTACCCCTAGTTTTAAGAAGCGATAAAGCATTCATTACCAGGACCAAGAATGCACCAAAGGGATTTTCGCATTACATTACGTTTGAGTCTCTAGCTGATGATATTGAGTTCTCTCAGGGCGAAAATTTCACTGTTTTGCCAGATGAGTTTAGTTATTTAAACGATGAAGATATTGTTCGTATCACACCAAATAAAGAACACATACGAGTTCTATACCGTAAAAGGGCGACTAACAATACGATAATGATTACAGAGCAATGTAATCATTATTGTTTAATGTGTTCACAACCTCCTAAAAATCACGATGATTCCTACTTATTAAGTGAAGCTTTCGATCTCATCAAGTTAATACCCAAAAACACCAAAGAAATCGGTTTTTCTGGAGGGGAGCCCACGCTATTTGGAGAGAAGTTTTTAGAGTTATTAGAGTTTACTAAAAGCCATCTACCACAAACTGGCATTCATATTCTTTCTAATGGCCGATCTTTCAAAAACATAGATTTTGCTAAAAGATATGCCGACATCAATCACTTTGACATGATGGTAGGTATCCCAATTTATTCATCATACCCTTCAACACATGATTATATAGTTCAAAGTTCCGGTGCATTAGACGAGACGTTGGCTGGTGTTTTAAATCTTAAAAGATTGAATCAAAAAGTTGAAATCAGAGTGGTTATTCACAAGCAATCAATAGAAGGTTTGTTAGAGCTATGTGAGTTTATTGGGCGCAATTTATTGTTTGTTGATCATGTTGCGCTGATGGGATTAGAAATGATGGGTTTTACTCGTGCAAACCTTGATAGCTTATGGATAGATCCTTTTGAGTACAAGGATATCCTGAGTGATGCTGTAAATATTCTGGTTAGCTATGGGTTAACAACGTCTGTTTATAATCATCAACTTTGTACTATTAATCAAGATATTCTGCCTTTTTATAGAAAATCCATTTCCGACTGGAAGAATGAATTTGCGCCTGAGTGTGAGGGATGTAAAAGAGCAAGCGAGTGTGGTGGATTCTTTTCGTCTAGTTTGTTGCATCGCTACAGCGATCACATAAGACCTTTATGAGGCGCTTTCGTAGGCAGTCTCATAAGTCGTTATTTTCAAAAACTAAAAACTTTCTGGAAGTTGTTAAATATATCGTTGAAATACTTGCAATACTTATTGCGGGTGCTTGGGCCTATTCCAAATATTTAAAAATAGAAAAACCTTTGGAAATCAGAACCGCGTCAACGGGTTTTCTTAATTGGAGTAGATTACCGGCGAAAGATATATGTTTAGCAAGCTTAGGCGTAACGATAAAAAACATAGGTACTCTTCCATTTGTAGTGAATAAAGTTGTAATTGAGTCATGGTCTATTGATGATGCGTCTCTAACGAGCGCACAAAATTACTTCTCGCCAGTCAGTGATAAAAATAAAAAGCTCCTTGTAAGGAAGGAATTTGTTGGAGCAGACTCCACTAGTTTAGTTGGAACGTATGGTGTGAATGAAGAGAATGCTACCGACTTTAGTTTTACTGTTAAATATGAGCCAAAAAGTGCTGTGTATTTTCTTGCAACTGTAACTGGACCATATGTAAATATCAAAGAAGGGCGTTGGGGGTTTGCTTGTGATGTTGAGGCTAATTAAGAAATGGTTGCGTATAATTCGTTGTCTTAATTACTCTCAGTTAATCCAGACTTTTAATGGTGTTTATCAGTAAGTGATTGATTGCCATTTAGGTCACATTTGTTTTTACCTTCATGAAGTCTGAGTCATCATCAACCCTACATCCAAGTAATCTGCATCGCACCGGCTATGATTTCTCTGTGCTGGTGCAAGCATACCCAACACTATCTCAATACGTCCGAACAAATGCTTATGGCGATGACTCGATAGATTTTGCCAACCCGCAGGCAGTGAAGGCTTTGAATCAGGCTTTGCTCAAGCAGTATTACGGCGTGGCGGTGTGGGATATTCCAAAGAATTACTTATGTCCGCCTATCCCTGGGCGGGCGGATTATGTGCATTACTTGGCAGATTTATTGGCAGAAAGTGGCACTAATCAACTAGTGCGTATGCTGGATATTGGTACTGGTGCGAATCTGGTTTATCCGCTGATTGCTTCGCACGCTTATGGATGGCAATGTGTGGGCGTGGATATTGATGCAAAGGCTTTGCGTAATGCGCAGCAGATTATTGAGACGAATGGTTTGCAGCAGCAGATTAGTTTGCGTCAGCAGGCTAACCCAGAGTCTATCTTTAAAGGCGTGATTTTGCCGGGCGAGCAATTCACCGTCACGTTATGTAACCCGCCTTTTCATGCATCCGCCGCTGAAGCGCAGGCGGGTACACAGCGCAAATGGCGGGGATTGGGTAAGCGGCCGCCGCAAGCGCTGAATTTTGGCGGGCAGTCTAATGAATTATTCTGTGAGGGTGGTGAGGCGGCGTTTTTAACCACCATGATTAGCGAGAGTAGGCAGTTTGCCAAACAGTGCGTGTGGTTTACCACATTGGTTTCCAAAGCGACTAATTTACCGTTGGTGTATCGCGAGTTAAAGAAAGTGCAGGCGAGGACGGTGAAAACAGTGGAGATGGCACAAGGCCAGAAGCAAAGCCGCTTTGTGGCGTGGAGTTTTCAGTCTGGGTTATTTAAAAAGCACATTTAATCAGCCACTTGCCATTTATGTTTAGGCGGCATGCCTGTGTTGAGGGATAATAACGCCCTCAGCGTTTTTGCCGCATTCTGGAATTTTCCCCATGGAAGTGAAAGTCAATTTTCTCGATAAGCTCCGCCTTGAAGCCAAGTTTGATGACTTCACGGTGATTGCCGACCAGCCTATCCGCTATAAAGGCGATGGCTCGGCGCCTGGGCCGTTCGATTATTTCCTGGCTTCATCGGCCTTGTGTGCGGCTTATTTTGTGAAGCTGTATTGCAGCACGCGCAATATCCCGACTGACAATATCCGTCTGTCTCACAACAATATTGTTGACCCGGAAAACCGCTACAAGCAGATTTTCAAGATTCAGATTGAGTTACCAACCGATATTTCTGACAAAGACCGTATTGGCATTTTGCGTTCGATTGACCGCTGTACCGTGAAAAAAGTGGTGCAGGCGGGGCCGGATTTCATCATTGAAGAAGTGACAAACCTGGATGCCGATGCGCAGGCTTTGCTAACTGTAGATACGACAGCTGAATCACAGACTTATATCACTGGCAAAGACTTACCGCTGGAGCAAACCATCGCCAATATGACCAGCGTACTGGCGGGGCTGGGCATCAAGATCGAGATCGCTTCGTGGCGCAATATTGTGCCTCATGTGTGGTCGCTGCATATCCGCGATGCGCATTCGCCGATGTGCTTCACTAACGGAAAAGGGGCTACCAAGGAAAGCGCGTTGGCCTCGGCACTGGGCGAGTATATTGAGCGGCTGAGTAACAACCATTTTTATGCCGGTTCGTACTGGGGTGAAGAGATTGCCAATGCCGAATTTGTGCATTACCCGAACGAACGCTGGTTCAAGCCTGGTCGCAAGGATGCGTTACCGAAAGAGATTCTGGATGAATACACGCTGGAGATTTACAACCCGGATGGCGAGTTGCGTGGTTACCACCTCATTGATACCAATTCCGGCAATGTAGAGCGCGGTATCTGTTCGCTGCCGTTTGTGCGGCAGTCGGATGGCGAAACTGTCTACTTCCCCACTAACCTGGTGGAAAACCTGTTTGTCAGCAATGGCATGAGTGCCGGCAATACGCTGGTGGAAGCGCAGGTGCAATGCTTGTCTGAGATTTTTGAGCGTGCAGTCAAACGAGAAATTATCGAAGGTGAAATCGCCTTGCCAGATGTGCCGCAGGCCGTACTGGCAAAATATCCTGGTGTGGTGGCCGGTATCAAAGGGCTGGAGGAACAGGGTTTCCCTGTGCTGGTGAAAGATGCCTCACTGGGCGGCCAATACCCGGTGATGTGTGTCACGCTGATGAACCCGCGTACCGGCGGTGTGTTTGCCTCGTTTGGCGCACACCCGACACTGGAAGTCGCGCTGGAGCGCAGCCTGACCGAACTGTTGCAAGGCCGCAGTTTTGAAGGCCTCAATGATTTGCCGCAACCAACTTTCGCCAGTGAAGCGGTAACCGAGCCGAATAACTTTGTTGAACACTTTATTGATTCCAGCGGCATCGTATCGTGGCGGTTTTTCAGCGCCAAAGCGGATTATGAATTTGTGGAGTGGGATTTCTCCGGTGAAGGTGAGCATGCAAATGCCGAAGAAGCGGCAACCATGTTTGGCATGCTGGCTGAAATGGGCAAAGAAGCCTATGTGGCGGTGTATGACCAATTGGGCGCAACCGCGTGCCGCATCCTGGTGCCGGGATATTCTGAAGTGTATCCAGTAGAAGACCTGGTATGGGATAACACCAACAAGGCATTGCTGTTCCGCAAAGATATCTTGAACCTGCATACGCTGGACGATACCAGCCTGGAAGCATTATTGGAACGTCTTGAGAACAACGAGCTGGATGACTACGGTGATATCGCTACCCTGATCGGTATTGAGTTTGACGAGAACACCGACTGGGGGCAACTGACCGTGATGGAGCTGAAACTGCTGATTCATCTGGCATTGCAACAGTTTGAAGAAGCGCACGACCTGGTAGGTGCTTTCCTGCAATACAACGACAACACGCTGGAGCGCGGCTTGTTTTACCAGGCCTTGAATGTGGTGCTGGAAGTGCTGCTGGATGATGCACTGGAGCTGGCCGATTACGAGGTCAACTTCCGCAAGATGTTTGGCAATGCGCGCATGGACGCCGTGATCGGTTCAGTAGAGGGCAGCATACGCTTCCATGGCCTGACACCCACCAGTATGAAACTGGAAGGCCTGGACAGGCATCACCGCCTGATCGACAGCTACCGAAAGCTGCATGCGGCGCGGGCTGGAACACTGGCATCGTAAACTATTTTAGTTTGAAAAATCCTAAATCTATTCAATAGATTAGGTGTTTGGCAATTAGCGCGTATAATGCCAGCACCCTGCGTACGACCAATCAACGTAGCGGCTTTGTCACACACATAAAAGTAGTATTCCCGTTTGTCCAGATTGGTGTTGCCACGTGCAACAGACCAACGCCTGTTAATTTGCTGTATGGCTATATTTTTCATGAGCCATGCACTTTCTATAAGTTGAATAACCTTGTCACAAGAAAATACCCCCGCAAACATCACGTTTGCTGATTTGAATTTATGCGCGCCTGTGCAGCGCGCGATTGCCGATGCCGGCTACACTTCACCGACGCCTATCCAGGCGCAGGCAATTCCCTACGTATTACGCGGTGGCGATTTAATGGCGGGTGCGCAAACCGGTACTGGTAAAACCGCTGGCTTCACTTTGCCGATTCTGCACCGATTATCTGAAAACCCTTTAAATACGCCTGCCGGCAAACCGCGCTGCCTGATTCTTTCGCCCACGCGCGAACTGGCGGCGCAGATTAGTGAGTCAGTCACCACTTACGGCAAATACCTGCCATTGAAAAGCATGGTGGTATTTGGTGGCGTGAACATTAATCCGCAAATCACCCGACTGAAAAAACCAGTGGATATCTTGGTGGCAACACCTGGCCGTTTGCTGGATTTATCCAACCAGAAAGCACTGGATTTATCTGCTATTGAAATCCTGGTGCTGGATGAAGCCGACCGTATGCTGGATATGGGCTTTATCCATGACATCAAAAAAGTATTGGCCTTGCTGCCTAAAAAACGCCAGAACCTGCTGTTTTCGGCGACGTTCTCTGATGAGATTAAGCGATTGGCGGATAACCTGCTTAACACCCCTGACCTGGTGGAAGTTGCACGTCGCAATACGTCGAATGCGCTGATCGAACAAAGTGTGCATATGGTGCCGCAGGCGCATAAACGCGACATGATCAGTTACCTGATCAGGCAGAACGACTGGAAGCAGGTACTGATTTTCACGCGCACCAAACATGGCGCCAACCGCCTGGCGGAAAAGCTGGTGAAAGACGGCATTCCGGCGATGGCGATTCATGGCAACAAGAGCCAGAATGCACGTACAGCGGCCTTGGCACAATTTAAAGCTGGCACTATTCCGGTGCTGGTGGCGACGGATATCGCCGCACGCGGGCTGGATATCGACCAGTTGCCGCAAGTGGTGAATTTTGAATTACCTAACGTGCCCGAAGATTATGTGCACCGCATAGGCCGTACTGGCCGTGCCGGTGCCAGCGGTGCGGCGATTTCGCTGGTGGATAGGGAAGAACTCAAGTTGTTGAAAGACATTGAGAAGCTGATTAAACGTGAGATCCCCAAACTGCCGGTAGAAGGATTTGTGGCACCGGAAAAAAACAGCGAAGAGCCAGATAGGCCACCACGTGGGCAGAATGGGCACGGCCAGGCGCAGGCGCGCCAGAAACAGCCGGCCAAGCCAGCGCAAAACCGGGCACAAGCGAACACGGCTCAGGCAAAATCACACCAACCACAGGCCCGCCAGCCGCAACAAGCTCAACGTGCTGCACAAGGCCAGCCCAACCAGAATCATTCGGGTAGTCATCCCAGCCAGCCAGGGCAGAACCAGCAGCATCAGCGCAATGGCAATCAGGCGGCGGGTCGCCCTGGCCAGTCGCCCCGGCATAGTGACAATCATGCGCGTGGCAGTAATCAGCAGCCAGCGAGCAGGCCTTCTCACAAAGCCGGTGCCAGCAAACCGCAAGGCGCATTATTTACCGCCAGGCCAACGCCGAAAGCGCACTAATGCAGATCTGGGTGGATGCCGATGCGTGTCCGGTCGTGATTAAGGAAATCCTGTTCCGGGCTGCAGAGCGCACTCATATCCTTGCCACGTTTGTCGCCAATAAATTGCTATATGTGCCGCCATCGCCTTATTTGAAGGCGATGCAAGTGGCCAAAGGGTTTGATGTGGCAGATAACGTCATTGTCGCTGCGCTGGCAGCGGGTGATCTGGTGATTACTGCCGATATTCCGCTGGCGGCACAAGTGATCGAAAAGGGTGGCCACGCCCTGAATCCACGCGGGGAATTTTACTCGGTAGAGAATATCCGCGAACGACTGGCGATGCGTGACTTTATGGAGTCACTGCGTGCCAGCGGGGTGGAAACGCAAGGCCCCAGCGCCCTGCAATCCTCAGACCGTCACGCGTTTGCCAAACAGCTGGACCAGTTTTTGGTGCGGCTCCGATAGCTGACAAGTCATCACTTATATTCAAGTCTCTCTCGCGTTGTATGGGAGTGCGATTTTTCCTACAGTAAATTCAGACCGGCAGGCATGGTGCCGTCAGACGTAAATCCGCATGATGGAACCTGATTCAGGCAAGGCAATTTGTTTTTGAAATTGCTGAATGTTCAGAGTAATGGAATGAGGAGAAACCCATGCGAACAGCATCCAATTTGCAATCAAGCAGGCATACGGCAGCACCGGTGGTCAAACACGATGTCATCGTACTGCTAAAGAATGATCATGCTGCAGTGAAGAAAATGTTTACCCAGTTTGGCAAGCTGGCTAAAAAAGAAGATATCCAGGGCAAGGTACAGATTGCCAATAAAATCTGTGCCGAGTTGCTCTCGCACACCCTGGCGGAAGAGGAGATTTTTTATCCTGGCGCACGTGAGGCCACGCATGATGAAGATATGCTGAATGAGGCGGTGGTTGAACATGAGAGTGCCAAGACATTGATTGCGCAGATCCAGAGTATGGACCCACAGGATCCCATGTATGACGCCAAGGTCACTGTGCTGGGTGAGTATATCAATCACCATATCCAGGAAGAGGAAACGGAGATGTTTCCTGAAGTCAGGGAAGCCAGGACACTGGACCTGCGTGAACTGGCAGTTGAGTTCAGCGCGCGCAAACAGGCGTTAATGGGCCAGCTCTGTGATAAAAATGGCGAGATTAACCCACGGCAATTGAGAAGCTTGATGGGGATGCCATCCAGTCATTAGGGGGTAAGTGTGTGGCAAGGCTCACGGGCTTGGTGTCCCCTGGGCCTTTGTCTTTGGCCGGGGCTGAATAGTCTAACCAGCCTGGGTTTGGTACAGGTGATTCTGCCGGATGTATTGCAATACCTGTTGCGGGATGTCGGCCCCTGCATCGTGACTGTCCTGCTGCAGTTGCTCACGGATATGCGTAGACGAAATCGCCGGGGGGGCCACTGGCAGGTAGCTGATTAAACCATGCGCTTGAGTGGCAAATGCATGTGGTGCGTCGGTGATATCCACCAGTTTGGCCCTATGTTGTGCGTGCAAAGACAATCCTGGTTCACGGTCTGCGCGGTGTACCACCAGCAGATGGCAATAATCCGGTAACTCCAGCCAGCGATACCAGGTGGGCAGTTGCTGGTAACTGTCCTGGCCCATGATTAAACAGAGTGACTGATCCGGCAATTGGTGCCGTAACAGGCGCAGCGTTTCTATTGTATAAGATGGGCCCGGGCGATCCAGCTCGCAGGTATCCAGCACGAATTGCTGATGGCCACGGATGGCGAGTTGTACCATATTGGCACGATGCGTTGCCGTGACGGCCGGCGTGGTTTTGTGGGGTGGCAGGGCTGCGGGAATAAAGCGGATCTGGGCGCAGTGCATGGTATCCAGCACGGTTTGCGCCAGCACCAGATGGCCATTGTGGATGGGATTAAAGGTGCCGCCGAATATGCCTATGATTTCCATCGTCGTCTTAGTGATTCTTTCGGCGCATCGCGTCAGTTAAGAAGTTGCATTTCCCGAGAGCCAGCACCGAGTGCACGGCACGCATAAACCTCAGTGTATATGTCAGTACATGAGGATTCCGAAAACCAGGTTTCAGTGCACGTTAATCTTCCGGGGATGCCGAAGCTAAAAAACGCGCAACGCTGTGAAGCACCTGGTGCAGGCGTTAGGCTCTAACGTGGCCATCGCCCAAGACGATATATTTCAATGATGTCAGCCCATCCAGGCCTACCGGGCCACGTGCATGCAGTTTGTCGGTAGAAATACCGATCTCTGCACCAAAGCCGTATTCAAAGCCATCGGCAAAGCGGGTAGAAGCGTTGACCATGACGCTGCTGGAATCTACTTCGCGCAGGAACTGGCGTGCCTTGGTGTAGTTTTCAGTCACAATCGCTTCAGTGTGCTGGCTGGAATACTTGTTGATATGTTCAATCGCTTCATCCACGCCACTGACCACCTTGCAAGAGATGATCGCATCCAGGTATTCGGTATAGTAGTCTTCTTCAGTGGCGGCTTTGGCTTGTGGCACGATCGCGCGTGTTTCTTCGCAGCCGCGGATTTCCACGCCTTTGCTGATCAGCATCTCGACCAGTTTAGGCAGGGCTATTTTGGCAATGCTGCGCGCGACCAGCAAGGATTCTGCCGTATTACAGGTACCCAGGCGCTGAGTTTTGGCATTTTCGAGAATACGCAAAGCTTTGACCAGGTCGGCGTCATCATCGACATAGACATGGCAGTTGCCGTCCAGGTGCTTGATCACTGGAATACGTGCGTCGTTGCTGATGCGCTCGATCAGGCCTTTGCCGCCGCGTGGCACAATGACATCGACATACTGTTTCATGGTGATGAGTTCACCTACCGCGGCACGGTCTGTAGTCTCAACTACCAGCACCGCCGCCTGTGGCAGGCCTGCCTGTTGCAAACCCTGGTGCACGAGTTTTGCCAACGCCTGGTTGCAGTGGATGGCCTCGGAGCCACCACGCAGAATGCAGGCGTTACCGGATTTGATGCATAAGCCGGCCGCATCCACCGTCACATTAGGACGGGCTTCGTAAATAATGCCGATTACGCCCAGTGGTACACGCATCTGGCCGATCTGGATGCCGGAAGGACGGTATTTGAAGTTGCTCATTTCGCCGATAGGGTCTGGCAGGCTGGCGATCTGCTCCAGGCCTTCCGCCATAGTGGCAACAGATTTTTCGCTCAGCGTCAGGCGGTCCAGCATGGCGGCTTCCATGCCGCTGGCTTTGGCCGCATCCAGGTCTTGCCGGTTGGCGGCGAGCAGGGCTTTTTCATGCTGGCGGATCAGGACGGCAATATTGCGCAAGGCCTGGTTCTTGGTATTGGTATCGGCTTTTGCCATCAAACGGGAAGCGGCACGTGCCTGCTCGCCCAGTTGTTTCATGTAGTGTTGAATATCCATAGCTTCTTATTCTATCCTAAACCCGATTCAGCCCAAATCTTAACGCGCCCTTGCACCCGCTGTTCTGGCAGATTTACTGGCGGCCATACGGGCAATGCCCGTGCACAGCCGTGACAGTTCCAGCCAGGCATCACCATCGCCTACACCCTTGGCCATGCGGTCTATGTCTGACAGTTTCTGCAGTGCTGCTTCGATATGTTTTTGCGGTAAAAATTCCACGGCACGTTTTACCAGTTGCTGGCGGTCACCAAATAGCCTGGCTTGCGTCAGCGCACTTTGTATGGGCTGGCCGTTTTGCATGGCCAGACGGACCTGTAACAGTGGGCGGAATAACCACACCAGCGGATTCATGACGGCCACTGCGGTTTCGCCTTCCTCGCGCAAGCCTTCGATGATGCGCAGGGTGCGGGTGGGGTCGCCTTGCAGCATGGCGGCACCCAGTTGTGAAACATCGAAGCGTGCGACGTTCAACACACATTGGCGGATGGCTTCTTCAGACAACGGGCCAGGAGGATATAGCAAGCCCAGTTTCTGGATTTCCTGATGGGCAGCCAGTAGATTGCCTTCCACCTGCTCGGCAATAAACCGGCGCGCGGCTTCGTCTGCCGTCTGTTGCTGCAAGCCCAGCCGCTGGCCTATCCATGCCGGCAATTGCGGCAGTGGCACCTGGTTGAGGATCAGTAATACACCGTGCTGTGACAAGGCTTCAAACCATGCGCTGTTAGTCATGTCACGGTCGGGTGCGGGCAGGGAAATGATAATAGTTGTATCGGCGGCCGGCAGCTCGGCCAGTTGCTGCAAGGCTTTGGCGCCTTCCACCCCCGGTTTGCCGGTCGGGAGACTGATTTCAAGGATGCGTTGCTCGGCAAACAGGGAGAAACTTTGCAGGAACTGGCTGATTTGTCCCCAGTTGAAATAGCGTTCTACGGTAAAGCTGGCACGCTCCTGCGCGCCATGCTGGCGCGCAGCTGCCCGTATCTGGTCTATGGCTTCCGTGATGGAAAGTGGTTCATCCCCCGCCAGTACAAACAGGTGTTGCCCGGGTGGCAGGTGCTGTGCCAGTTGCGCCGCCTGAATACGCATGGTTACTGGGCTTTTTTGAGTGCGGACACACGGCGCAGGATGCCATTCATGACTTCTGTGTGCATGGTTTCTATTAATGACTGTTGCTCTCCCTGTTTAGCAAGCAGGTTGGCGTCATTATAGGTATAGTCGCGACGGCTTTCCATGACCAGCGGTAAGGTCCAGGTTGCCTCGCCGGCAGCTCTGGTACGGTATTGCACGCGGTAGAACACCTCATATTCCCGCACCACACCGGTTCCGCTCAGGGACAGGATGCGCTGTTCGTTTTCCTCTTTCATCAGATCCAGTTGCAGTTCGGCATCCTCTGCGCTGGTCACAATCTTGATGCCTTGCTCTGTCAACATTTTACTCAATGGTTTGTTGATCACGGTATTGCCCGTAATGTGAACTGTTTTAAAGACAATCGGCGCAGGTTGGCGCAGGTGAAAGCCACAACCATACAGCATGACTGACAACGTCAGCACGCTGAGCAGGTAACCCAGATTTTTCATCCAGCCAGTGTTGAGTCTCTGCAACAATATGTGCTCCTTGCGTTAGGCAACCACAATATTAATCAGTTTGTTCGGGACTACAATGATTTTTTTGACGCTGCCTTCGTTGAGGAATTTCTGCACAAAGTCCTGGTTGACGGCTGTCGCCTCTATTTGCTCTTTGGCCATACTTTTGGGAATGCTGATACTGCCACGCAGTTTGCCATTCACCTGTACCACGTATTCTACTTCATCCTGCACCAGTGCCGAGTTGGCAGGTTCCGGCCATTTGGCAGACAGGATATCTGCGCCCAGTTTCAGGTTCTGCCACATGCTATGGGCAATATGCGGTGCAATCGGCGACAGGATGCGCAACAGAATACTGTAGCCTTCAAAGGCGACGGCCTGCCAGTCTTTCTCCGCTTCTTTCTGCAGTTTTTCCAGTGTGTTCAGTATTTTCATGCAGGCTGAAGCCACGGTATTGAATTGCAACCTGGTCAGGTCATTGTTGGCCTGTTTCAGTACGGTATGAATTTCACGCCTGTGGTTGGCCAGTTCGCCAGTCAATTTATTTGGCATTTCAACCGGGCTGTTCTCTGACAGGCTGACACCATAATTCCATACGCGTTTGAGGAAGCGGTGCGAACCCTCCACACCGCTATCTGACCACTCCAGGGTTTGTTCCGGCGGGGCGGCAAACATCATGAAGAAACGTGCCGTATCGGCGCCGTATTGCTCTATCAGTGATTGCGGATCGACGCCATTGCGCTTGGATTTGGACATGGTGCCTATGCCCTGGTAATCAATCGCTGAGCCATTGCTGGCCAGTTTGGCGCCCGTGATCTTGCCGTTGTCGTCCTGAACCAGTTCAACTTCTTCCGGGGCAAAGTATTCAATACCACCTTTGGCCGTGCGGCGCGAGAATATATGGTTCAACACCATGCCTTGGGTCAGCAGGTTGGCAAACGGTTCGTCGTAGTTCACCAGGCCGAGGTCGCGCATGACCTTGCTCCAGAAGCGCGAGTAAAGCAGGTGCAGGATGGCATGTTCAATGCCGCCAATATATTGGTCTACCGGCATCCAGTGATTGGTTTGGGTATCGACCATCGCATCATCGCTGAAACCGGATGCATAACGTGCGTAGTACCAGCTGGAATCGACAAAGGTATCCATGGTGTCGGTTTCGCGCTTGGCCGGTTTGCCGCAACTTGGGCACGTGCAATTCAGAAAGTCCAGGCGCTTATTCAGTGGATTGCCTGCGCCATCCGGTACACAGTCTTCCGGTAACTTGACCGGTAACTGGTCATCAGGCACCGGCACGCTGCCGCAACTCTCGCAGTGAATAATCGGGATAGGGCAGCCCCAGTAGCGCTGACGGGAAATACCCCAGTCGCGCAGGCGCCAGTTGGTCTGCTTGCCGCCCAGGCTCTTTTCTGCCAGGTCGGCTGCGACAGCATCTACGGCTTGGGTGTAGCCAAGATCATTGTATTTGCCGGAGTGGATGCATACACCTTTGGTTTTGTCGCCATACCATTCTTGCCAGCCGTCCAGGTCAAACGTTTGATCAACCACGCTGATGACCTGTTTGATCGGCAGTTGGTATTTCTTGGCAAAGCCAAAGTCGCGCTCGTCATGGGCAGGCACGGCCATCACCGCGCCTTCGCCATAGGTCATCAGTACATAGTTGCCAATCCAGACCGGGATTTGTTCGCCGGTAACCGGGTGCGCAACCGTGAGGCCAGTATCCATGCCTTCTTTTTCCATGGTGGCCATATCGGCTTCCATGACAGAACCTTGCTTGCATTTGTCGATAAAGGCTTGCAGGGCAGGATTGCTTTGCGCAGCATGGGTGGCCAGCGGATGTTCGGCGGCCACGGCACAGAACGTGACACCCATGATGGTGTCAGCACGTGTGGTGAATACCCACAGCTTGCCATCGTCAATCAGTTGGCCTTCGCCGTTTTGGATAGTATGAGTAAAAGCGAAACGCACGCCCACGCTTTTGCCTATCCAGTTGGCCTGCATGGTTTTCACGCGCTCGGGCCAGCCTGGCAGTTTGTCCAGGTCGTCCAGCAGTTGCTGGGCATAGCCGGTGATATTCAGGTAATAACCAGGAATTTCACGCTTCTCGACAACTGCGCCGGTGCGCCAGCCACGGCCATCGATTACCTGCTCATTGGCCAGCACGGTCTGGTCGACCGGATCCCAGTTGACCACCTGGGTTTTTTTATAGGCGATTCCTTTTTCCAGCATGCGCAGGAACAGCCACTGGTTCCATTTGTAATAGTCGGGCTGGCACGTGGCCAGTTCACGCTGCCAGTCAATGGCAAAGCCCAGCGACTGCAATTGCTTGCGCATATAGGCAATATTGTCATAGGTCCATTGCGCAGGAGGCACTTTGTTCTGGATGGCAGCATTCTCGGCGGGCAGGCCGAATGCATCCCAACCCATAGGTTGCAGGACATTAAAACCTTTCATATGGTGGTAGCGGCTTAACACGTCACCAATGGTGTAATTGCGCACGTGCCCCATATGCAATTTCCCGCTGGGATACGGAAACATGGACAAGCAGTAGTATTTGGGTTTTGGGCTTTCCGGATTGGCCTGGAAACTTTGTTTGGCCGCCCAGAATTGTTGTGCCTGTTGTTCGACTTCTTTGAATGGATACTGCTGTTGCATGTTTGAATTTATGCGAGAAATAAAATAAAGATTATACCTTGAAGCAGGTTAAAAGCGCAGGCGGATGAATGGGCGGGATTAAATAAAAAAGCCACACCGCTGGTGTGGCTTGCGCTGAAACTTTTCCTGGAAATGGTGCAGCGGTTACTTCAATGCCGCAAAAATTTCTTCTTTAATGGCATTCAATTCACCCAGGCCATTCACTTTGACATATTGTGGTGCGCCACTGACGCCGGATGTTGCCCAGTTGGAGTAATAACCGATCAATTGCTCGGTCTGGTTATGGTAAACCTCCAGGCGTTTGAGTACGACTTCTTCCTTGTCATCATCACGTTGTACCAGCTCTTCACCCGTCACGTCGTCTTTACCGGACACTTGGGGTGGATTGAATTTGACATGGTAAGTACGACCGGAAGCCGGGTGGCTGCGGCGACCGCTCATGCGCTCCACAATGGCGGCATCCGGCACATCAATTTCAACCACGTAATCAATGGCAACACCGGCATTTTTCATGGCTTCGGCTTGTGGAATGGTGCGGGGAAAACCGTCAAACAGGAAGCCGTTGGCGCAATCTGCATCTTTGATGCGCTCCTTGACCAGGCCGATAATCACTTCATCTGGTACCAGGCCACCTGCATCCATGAATTTCTTGGCTTCCAGGCCCAGCTGGGTGCCGGCTTTGACGGCTGCGCGCAACATATCGCCAGTAGAAATTTGCGGAATGTTGAATTTTTCCTTGATGAAAGTGGCTTGGGTACCTTTACCGGCACCTGGGGCGCCCAGCAGAATCAAACGCATAACATGCTCCAGAAGTGGGATTTTGAGAAAACGTGCATTATATCAGGTGATGCCTGGTCTCTGCTGTCAGTTTTGGCGGGGTTGAGCGGTGGCGAGGTAGTTGCTGATGGCAACAAATTCAGCCACCGCCAGATTCTCTGCGCGCAATTGCGAATCGATATTTAATGCAGAAAATCCTGCATCATCGAGTAACCCTTTGAGCGTATTGCGCAAGGTTTTGCGGCGCTGGCCAAATGCAGCGGTGACGACTTTGGCGAACAATGCTTCGTCGATGGCTGGATATGGCAGGGTGGCGTAAGGTACGCAACGCACAAAGGCAGATTCCACTTTGGGTGCCGGGTCAAACGCTTCCGGCGGTACGGTCACCAGGTATTCCATTTGCAAACGGTATTGCAGCATGACGGATAAGCGACCATATTCCGGGCTGGACGGTGTCGCCACCATGCGTTCGACCACTTCCTTTTGCAGCATAAAGTGCATGTCAACGATTTGCGCCGTGTTTTCCAGCAGCTTGAATAGAATTGGGCTGGAAATGTTATAGGGCAGATTGCCGACCACCCTGATGCGTTCACCTATCCCGGTGAAATCAAACTTCAGGACATCGGAATTGTGAATGGTAAGTTTTCCTGCCGGGTAAAAGTCCTGCATCCACTGGATAATGTCACGGTCAATTTCGACCACATGCAGGTGATTCAGCTGTGTGATCAAGGGCTGTGTCATGGCGCCCAGGCCTGGGCCGATTTCCACCATGAAATCATCAGCTTGTGGATGAATGGCTGTAATCAGGCTATTGATGATGCCCTGGTCGGTCAGGAAATTCTGTCCAAACCGTTTTTTTGCTTGGTGTTTCATATCGTTACGACGTTATTCGTTTGTTGGCCATATCAATGGCTAATGTGATGGCACTCAGCATACTGCCGGCATCAGCCTGGCCTGTACCGGCAATATCCAGTGCAGTCCCGTGATCCACTGAGGTGCGGATGATGGGCAAGCCTAAAGTGACATTCACCCCTTCGCCGAAGCTGGCGTGTTTAAGGACAGTTAACCCCTGGTCATGATACATGGCAAGAAAGGCATCGGCTTTTGCCAGGTTTTTTTGCGAGAACATGGTGTCGGCAGGCAACGCGCCTATCAAACGCATGCCTTCTGCACGTAACTCATCCAGCACGGGATTGATGGTATTTATCTCTTCGTCACCCAGGTAGCCGTTTTCACCGGCATGCGGATTAAGGCCTGCTACGTAGATGACCGGGTTGGCAATACCGAATTTGTGTACCAGGTCGTGATGCAGAATACGGATCGTCGTTGCCAGTGATTGCCGGGTAATGGCTGCGCTGACTTGTGTGAGTGGCAAATGGGTGGTGGCCAGCGCGACACGCATGCCATCACCAACCAGCATCATGACGACTTGTGCTGTACGGGTAGTGTCGGCCAGGTATTCGGTGTGCCCGGTAAAGGCAATGCCGGCATCATTGATGATGCCTTTGTGTACCGGTGCCGTTACCATGGCGTCAAATTCGCCACTGACGCAACCTTCACGCGCACGGTCCAGCATGGCGAGCACATAACGGCTGTTAGCAGGATCAAGCTTGCCCGCGTTGACAGGTGCATGGGCGGGTACAGGAAGCACACATAGACTGCCATCGCCTGGGTGGGCTTTTGATACGACGGAACTGGCATCATCAGTGCGCAAAGTCAACGGCAGGTTGAGTTGCGCTGCCCGGGTTTGCAATGCAGCCGGGTCAGCCAGTACTACCAGCGATGCGGGCAGGGCGGTGTATGCCAGTTTGATACAGATATCCAGGCCTATGCCAGCTGGCTCTCCTGAGGTAATGGCAATGCGGGGTAAGCGGGCCATCCCTTAGAATTTGTCTTCCAGGCGCAATTCGACAAAGGCTTTGTCACGCAGCTCCTGTATCCAGTCGTTGTACGCTTCTTCTGCCTTGCGGGCACGGATTTCCTGGCGGGCCTTGAGGCGTTTGGATTCCTTGGACATATCCTGCTTGCGACGTTCCAGCACCTGGATAATGTGCCAGCCGAACTGGCTGCGGATCGGTGCGCTGACTTCATCTATGGCCAGTTCGCCCATGGTTTTTTCAAAGATGGGCACCGTGTCGCCGGGGTTGATCCAGCCCAGGTCACCGCCATTGGAGGCACTGCCATCATCGGAGTACTGGCGAGCCATATCCTGGAAAGGCGTGCCGTGGTCTATGCGATCCTTGATGGATTCAATTTTCTGCTGGGCTTCCTTGTCGGACAGCACTTCGGTGGGCTTCAGCAGGATGTGCCGTACATGGGTCTGCTCGACGATCAGGCTACTGCTACCGGAACGGCGTTCGTTCAATTTGAAGATATGAATGCCGCTGCCACTACGGATCGGGCGCGATACACCGCCTACATCCAGCGTTTTGATAAGTTCTACAAATTCGGTGGGCATTTGCTGACCGCTGCGCCAGCCGAGTCCGCCGCCTTCAAGTGCATTGGGCGCATCAGAAAAGTTGGCAGAAGCCTTCTCAAAACTCATGCCTTCTGACAAGGCTTTGATGACTTGTTCGGTACGTGTGCGGGCTTTCTGGATATCTTCCGGGGCGCTTTCTTCCGGCAGGCGGATCAGGATCTGGGAAATATTGAATTCGTCCAGATCGCCCTGGCTTTCCTGTGAGGTCAGGTAGTTGTCAATTTCCGCTTCGGAAATATTGATCTTATTATCGACATCACGTTCCCTCAGGCGATTGAGGATAATGTCATTGCGGATATCTTCGCGGAATTTATAGAAAGGCGTGCCATCTTCTTCAAGGGCTTTTTTGAAGGCAGGTAAGGTTAAGTGATTCTGCTCTGCAATCCGGTCTATGGTTTTATCCAGTTGTGCATCATCCACTTTAATGCCGGTCTGGGCTGCCAGCTGTAGTTGCAGGTTGTCCACAATCAGGCGCTCCAGGATTTGCTTCTGCAATACATCTTCTGGCGGTAATTCCACACCTTTTTTCGACATTTGTGCTTTGACTGTCTCTATCCGATCCAGCAGTTCCCGCTCGGTGATGACTGACTGGTCCACCACGGCAATAATCCTGTCCATTTTTTCGATGGAGGATTTTTCTGCAGCGTTGGCCCCACAAGCAGCGCTCATGACAAGGGCGGCATAGAAAAGTGAGTAAAAGAATGAGGATAAGCGGTTCATCATTGCGCGTTCTGGTCTCTGTAAATTCCGGGAATGTCATACGTGCGCATGTAAGTAGGGATATTGCGCTTGATGACGTTTAATGGATTGGCCCCGATGGAGGTCAGTCCACCGAGTTCGAGTTGGAAAAACATGGCATAGTTCGCATTGGCAGTGGCTGTTTGTACGCGTTGCATGACGGCCCTGCCTTGCCAGCAACCTGCATCGTATTCCAGCCCGGCCAGCATTTGTACGGCATCGTTGTCGCGAATAGAGTAATTCAGGCGGCCAATGGCATACCATCTGGAGCCAAGAGGCCATTGCGCCGTGGTATCGATCTGTTCAAGCACATTCGCCGTATAGCGGTAACCGAAACTGAAGGATTTTCCTGGTTCCGGATTATAACGTAACAAATAGTTATTACGCTGCATATTGCCCCTGTCCGGATCGTACTCCCAGAAAGTATCCAGGTTCAGGCGGCTGGATAGCCGTGCGGTAAAGGCGGCCAGAATATCGGAAGACTTGCGGTCGCTGGGCGTCGTCCCAGGCAAATATACTTGCGGATCATCAAAGTAAAAGCGCTCGCCGATGGTAGCGCTGAGGCGCTCAATACCCGTATCTGTATCAATCAGGCGGCTGGTAAGTGCCAGTGTTACCTGGTTGGCGTTGTTGACACGGTCAACACCACTGAATTGGTTTTCGTAAAAAATCGAGTCCTGGTTCAAGGTATTGAGCGAGGTATCAAACACCGGAATCTTGCTCTGGTCCCGGTATGGGATATAAACATAGTACGCCCGTGGTTCCAGGGTGTGGGTATAGTTTGTATCGAACAAACTGGTTTCACGGTCAAAATACAGGCCGGAATCCAGGCTGACGATAGGCAAGGTCCGATTGATCTGGTTGTATTCCTCAGAATAACCCAGTGGTACATTGTTGTTCAGGCTGTACTGGGTGGTCTGGATACCGACCTTGGGGGTGATATAACCGAAGGAATTTTTCATCGGATAAGACACGGAGGGGTAAAAACTCAAACGGCTACCACCCGGGACGGTGCCCATTTCTTTCATTGGGTCAAAATAAACGTATTGGGCGCCGGTCTGCGTTGTAAAGCCGTTCCACTCGTTCTTATAGGAGAGGGTAAGTTGTGGCAGGCGCTGGTAGACATACGACACATCATCCAGGGTTTGATAGCGTGATACTGTCCCGTTGAATCCTAAATGCTCGTCCTGGTAATTGACAAAAGCCGTTTGTTGCAGGTTAACCCGGGAGGTCACCTGGATCCTGGTAGCCAGTTCGGAGAAATATTTATCATCCGAAACTTTTTCCAGGTTATAGCCGCCGGACCAGTACTCGCTGAACTGTTGCCGGTGGGCAAATTTGGCATAAAACCGTGTCTGGTCGGTCATGCTGTCATTATCCAGATATTCCAAGTTAGCAGTGCCTGAATAATGCTCATCCAGATAGCGGAACTCGCCTTGTAATTGCGTCCCGCGTTTACTCAGGAAACGTGTTGCGACCGTGGCATCCATATCTGGACGGATATTAATATAATACGGCACCAGCAGCTCGAAGCCGCTACGGGAAGTGGAGCCCCATAACGGTGCCAGCAAGCCGCTCTTGCGCTGGTTATTGTAAGAAAAACTCATCCATGGTGTATACAGGATAGGCACACCTTTAAATTCCACGTAGGCATTGGTCGCTTCCGCTGTCCGTGTGTAATCATTCAGCTCCATGCTGCCGGTTTTGATATACCAGTCATCGACATCAGCGGCACATGAGGTATAGCTGGCGCTTTTCAGGCGTTTGACGTTTTGCCCTTCAAAAAGTACCTGTTTGGCTGACACGCGAATATTATCGAGCACAGGCGCTTTGGGTTTGCTGCTATAAAGCTGATTGTCTTCAAGGTATCTTTTCGGGTCACTGACCAGGATGGCCTCATCACTCAGCAAACCGCTGCTATCCTGGTTGCTCGGGGGAGGGGGTGCGCTTTTGAATTCAATGGTCACATCACGCATTTCGCCAATGTTCTCGCTCATGCGCATACGCAACATGGGGCCACGTATGGTGGCTTGCCCGGTGGAAATCACCGCATTGCCTTCCACCTGCAATTCGTCATTCTGCACGTCATAACGGATATCATCACCGGTGACCTGCTGGCCATCCTTGCGCATGACCGCGTTGCCCATTGCGCGTAACTGGCGGTCCATGCGCAGCTGCATGGTGTCGCCTTCAATTTCGATGGCGCCCGGCAGGGTTGCTTTTTCAGCCATCATGACCGGCAATTCAGGCGTTTCATCCGCTGCGCGTGCAGGGGCCGCAGCAAGGGCGCCGGTGGTGACCAGCGCCCAGATAAGGCGCATGCCGCGTTCCTGGAAAGTGGATGAGTGAACTTGCAAATTAGTCAAAAAATGATGGTTTCAGTACGCCTGCGCCTGGGCAGAGTTGTTATATGCATGCATTTCGTGCCACGCGGCCGGATGCTCCGTTTCAATTGCGCTATATTATTCATGAAAATGCTTAAAAAGTCATTTTTCACTTAGAATGTGAACCGCATTTTAACAGCTTGCACGCAAGCCTGATTCGCTTATTTATTATCCGGGAACATTTGTGGATAGAACACAACAATTGCAACAATGGCTGACGCAAGTCGTAGGCCAACCATTCACACTGACCACGGCGTCTGCCGATGCCAGTTTCAGGCGCTATTTCCGCGTCCATCTGCCGCAAACGACCCTGATCGCGATGGATGCACCACCCCCACAGGAAGATTGCCGGCCTTTCGTGAAGATTGCGGAAATATTACTGGCTGCCGGCCTGAATGTGCCCCAAATCATCGCGCAGGACCTGGCACAGGGATTTCTGCTGCTAAGTGACCTGGGTAATGATACCTACCTGTCCAAGTTGACTGTGGAAAATGCCAAAGCCTTGTATGGGGATGCTTGCCAGGCGCTGATCAAGATGCAGCTGGCCACCGATACACAAGCGTTACCGCCTTATGATGCGGCATTATTGAGGCGCGAGTTGCAGCTGTTCCCGGAATGGTACGTGTCCAGGCACCTGGGTAAAACCTTGACGCCTGAACAACAGGCGGTGCTGGATAAAACCTTTGCCGTGCTGATTGATAATATTCTGCAGCAACCACAAGTCACCGTGCACAGGGACTATCATTCACGTAACTTGATGGTGACTGCAGACAATAACCCCGGTGTGCTGGATTTCCAGGATGCGGTGATTGGCGCCATTACCTATGACCTGGTTTCGCTGTTTAAAGATGCCTATATCCGCTGGAACGAAGAAAATCTGATGGACTGGGTGGTACGCTACTGGCAGGCTGCCAGAAAGGCGGGCTTGCCGGTGAATACCGATTTTGGCGAATTCTACAAGGATTTCGAATGGATGGGCGTGCAGCGCCACATCAAGGTGCTGGGTATTTTTGCCCGTTTATACCATCGCGATGGCAAGAATGGCTATCTCAAGGATATGCCACTGGTCATGCAATACTTGCAGTCTGCATGCGAGCGTTATGTGGAGTTACGCCCGTTCCTGAGATTACTGCAAATGCTGGAAAAGGCAGATTAATCATGCGGGCCATGATATTGGCAGCCGGGCGTGGCGAACGCATGCGCCCATTGACCGACCATACGCCAAAACCGTTGCTGGAAGTGGGTGGCAAGCCGCTGATCGTATGGCATATCGAGCGGCTGGCCAGTGCAGGAATTACAGAATTGGTAGTTAATCATGCGTACCTGGGGCAGCAAATTGAACAGGCACTCGGAAATGGCAGCCAATGGGGCGTGCGCATTCAGTACAGTCCTGAGCAAGCCGCACTGGAAACCGCCGGTGGCATTGCCAATGCTTTGCCTTTGCTGGGTGAGCAGGCATTTCTGGTGATCAACGGGGATGTGTTTACCGATATCGACTATGTAGCACTTGATTTACCCGCCGGCAAGCTGGCGCATCTGGTCATGGTAGATAATCCGCCGCAACATCCGGATGGGGATTTTGCCTTGTGTGATGGACTGGTTCGGCAGGCAGGGCAGTATACCCTTACTTTTTCCGGTGTGGGCGTTTACCACCCCGATTTATTCCGCAGTGTCCGGCGCGGGGAAGCCGCCAAACTGGCCCCTTTACTGAGGGCTGCCATGCAGCAGTCCCTGGTTACGGGGCAGCATCATGCCGGCATGTGGCATGATATCGGTACGCCAGCGCGGTTGCAGCAGCTCGATGAATGGCTGCGCAATCAATCATCATCAGGGGGGAACGATGAAGCCACCGTATGAACATAAAACCGATCAATTTGCCCACCACGCCTTGATGTGGATAGAGCGCCTGGGCCTGGCGCTGGTCACCATCGCCACGTTTTTCTCGCTGGCACATGAATTAACCCGCATGTGGCATGCCGGCATGGTGGGTCTGGGCGATTTGCTGCAATTATTCTTGTACCTGGAAGTCTTCTCCATGATTAACAGCTACTTCGGCTCTGGCAAATTGCCCATGCGCTACCCGATTTATATCGCCATGGTGGCACTGGCACGTTACCTGCTGCTGGATATGAAGGAGATGTCAGAAACACACATGCTGGCGATCTCCGTTGCCATCCTGATACTGGCTGTTTCCGTACTGGTGATGCGGTTCGGACATTCCCGTTATCCTTACGCGGATATTCCCGAGCAAAAACGCGATCTGCTGTAGGTTTATGGCTGTGCCTGCCTAAGCCGCTGCCAGTTCCTCTGACAGGGTGGTGACCCGGTTGCGTCCCTTGGCTTTTGACAGGTAAAGTGCCTGGTCAGCACGGTTCAGGAAGCTGTCTGTCGTTTCCCCGGGCTGGTACGCGGTAACGCCCAGCGAGAGCGTGATATTTGAAATCAGCCTATGGGTGATATTGTTTTTAATACTGATGTTGGCGATATGCTGGCGTATGGTTTCAGCGACTTCCCGGGCAGTTTCCAGGGAGGTATGTGGCAATAACAGCACAAACTCTTCACCACCGTAGCGTACTGCGGTATAAAGATCACCCGCCACGGTTTTCATGATTTTAGCTACTGTCTGGATGACTTTATCGCCAAACAAATGGCCATAGCTGTCGTTCACGCGTTTGAAAAAATCAATGTCACCGATAATCAGGCAGGTATGTTCATGCACAGAGGCAGACTCCAGGCTCTGCTGAAGCGCCAGGTCAAAGCCCCTGCGGTTCAGCAGGCCGGTCAGTCCGTCTGACATGGCCTCCTGCTTGGCTTTGACAATTTCATTTTTCAATTGCACGACTTCCTGCAAGCTGGATTCCAGCTTGTCTTGCAAGGTATGCATGGATTGTTGCATGTGGTGCGTGTCTGATAACAGCGTATCCATACGCTGCACAATGTGAGGGGCCAGTTGGCCGATTTCCCCGGCCCAGCCTTCCAGTGACTGCCTGAAGTGACTGGTATCTTGTCCTGCCTTTTCGGTGGAAGAGGTCATCTCCGTCACCATCTCATTAAAACGCTCAACAATACTTTTGGTACTATCGGCATCCAGGTGCGCAATATGTTTGTTGAATAACTGGGCAGTGCTTTTTTCGTTGAGTTTTTTTTCTTTCTCGATCAGGGTGTTGACTTCATCAATCAGGTGCGCGTGCTCGCCGGAGGAGTATTCATACCAGACCGCATAGCTGACCGGATGAAACGCAGCATCCTGCATCGACATATGGCGGATCGCCTGCCGCAGGAACTCTGCACTCTTTTCTTTACTGATTTCGTATTGCATCATGTCTCTTTCGCGAGGTTAAATACCAGCGCAGATTATTTTTTTTATGGAGATTGCTTATTGATTTAATGCCATTAACGGACGTTTCCCTGGCTTATTTAGAGTGAATGAGAATAATGATTAAAAATATTTTTCGCGCGTATTTCTTGTGAATGGCTGAAAATGTGCTTATGGATAAAAACGATTTAATACAACTGGTGACACTCAAAATGCCCTATGGCAAATATAAAGACCGGGTGATTGCCGACCTGCCCGGGCATTACCTCAACTGGTTTGCACGGGAAGGGTTTCCCAGGGGGGAACTGGGGCGCTTGTTGCAACTGATGCAGGAGATAGACCATAACGGCCTGAAGGGCTTGCTGCAACTGATGCAGGAGATAGACCATAACGGCCTGAAGGGCTTGCTGCTGCCCCTGCGCCAGAATGCCGGGATATCGCATGATTAACCGCCTCTGGCTGGGAATATGCTGTCTGATTACGGCCATCAGCGCTTACGCAGAAGAGCCGTGGCAATCACCCGGTTATCTGCAACAGGCTTTTTTCGAGATCGCCTTGCATCATGAATACGCTGTCGGTGAACAGCCAGTGCGCAAATGGCTGCAACCGGTGAAAGTTTGGCTGGAGCATCATTCCGACCAGGCGGAGCGGCAGACCCTGCTGACCCGCTATCATTTGCAGCACTTGTCCCGGATCACCGGGCACCCCATCAGTTTCGCCAGGTCCCGTGAAGAGGCGAATTTTATTGTGGTATTTTCGCACCTGCAGCTTTGGCACAATGATATTGCACTGGTTAGCGGTAATTTAACGATTAAGCCGCCTCCAGATGCCGCGTGCATGTTTGGCATAGACCTGGATGGCAAAAAAGCCATTAAAAAAGCCTGGGTGGTGATTCCGGTGGACTTTGCCCAGGAACATCGCCAGTTATTGTCCTGCATTGTGGAGGAAACCACGCAGGCCATGGGCTTGCCGAATGATTCAGACCAGGTATATCCCTCGGTATTTAATGACCATACGCCGGAGTCCCTGCTCACGGGGCTGGATGCCTTGCTGCTGAAAATGCTGTATCAGCCGGCGATCAAACCAGGGATGAGTGCGGCGCAGGTGCGTCCGATATTGGCAAATGTCCTGCAAAAATGGCAAGCAGATGGCACGATAGAGAATGCAGAAAGAAATGTCAGGCAATCCGAATTGTATGAAATGATGGGGTTCTGAGGCCTGTCCAGCGGGTGAAGCATTCCAGCATTTGCCAGGCAAATAGGCTACAATAGCTCATCATCTCAGATTCACTTTGAATTTTTCCATGCAAGAGTTTCCCCGGCAAGAATTTTCCAGTCGTCGCCAGCAATTGATGCACCGCATGCAGGCTGGCGTAGCGATCATTCCGACTGCACCGGAAGTGGCACGCAACCGCGACAGCCATTATCCCTACCGTTTTGATAGCTATTTCTACTACCTGACCGGTTTTCGCGAGCCTGAATCTGTCGTGGTACTGGTCGCCGGACCAGAGAACAAAAGCCTCCTGTTTTGCCGCGACAAGGATATTGAGCGGGAAATCTGGGATGGTTTCCGTTATGGCCCCGAAGCAGCCAAAGAAGTGTTTGGCTTTGATGAAACATATTCGATTAGCCAGCTGGACGAGTTATTGCCGAAAATCCTGGCTAATCAACCATCACTGTTTTTCAGCCTCGGTGCAGATGCCGGCTGGGATAGCAAAGTCAGCGGCTGGTTAAATACCGTGCGGGCGCAGACCCGTAGTGGCATACAGGCACCGACCACGCTGGTTGATGTGCGTCAACACCTGGATGCCATGCGCCTGGTTAAATCTCCCTGGGAAATAGACGTGATGCGCCGTTCGGCTGCGATTGCGGCCAGTGCGCATAACCGCGCCATGCAAGCGGTGCAGCCAGGCAAATGGGAATACGAAATCGAAGCCGAGTTCCTGCATGAGTTTTATCGCAGCGGGGCGCAGGCACCGGCTTATACCAGTATCGTCGCAGGCGGTGCCAACGCCTGTACCCTGCATTACAACGCCAACAATGCCGTATTAAGGGACGGTGATATGTTGCTGATTGATGCCGGTTGCGAATTGGATGGGTATGCCTCCGATATCACGCGGACTTTCCCCGTGAATGGCCGCTTCAGCGGATCGCAAAAGGATTTATACGAGCTAGTGTTAGCTGCCCAGGCCGCGGCTATTGCCAGCGTCAACCCGCAGCAGCATTGGAATGCCCCGCATGAGGCGGCGCTGGAGGTGCTGGTGGATGGCTTTATCCATTACGGTTTGTGCCAGGGCAGCCGTGACGCCGTGCTGGAAAGCGGCAGTTACCGCCAGTTTTACATGCACCGTACCGGCCACTGGCTGGGGCTGGATGTGCATGATGCCGGTGAATATAAAACACCGGCAGGGGAGTGGGTCATGTTACAGCCGGGCCATGTGCTGACAGTTGAACCTGGCTGCTATGTGCGGCCGGCTGACAAGGTACCTGAACATTTCTGGAATATCGGCATCCGTATTGAAGATGATGTGCTGGTGACAGGGAATGGCCATGAAGTGATCACGGCTGCTGCGGTCAAATCGGTCAGTGATATTGAAACGCTGATGCGCCGTACCTGATGCCAGGCCCAACACGGTGAAACAAGGGATATGGCAGTGAAACAGGCGATTGATCATCCGGTAGTGATTGGCGGCGGCCCGGTCGGCCTGGTGCTGGCATTATCCCTGGAACAATCCGGAATTCCGGTGACTGTCCTCGAAGCGCAGCAGGCGGGCGCGATGTATGGTGATGGCCGTGCATTGGCGCTGTCTTATGGTACCCGCCAGGTGCTGGAATCTCTGAGTGTCTGGCCACGGCTGGCGCCTGCAGTGACCGCGATTGAGACCATCCATGTTTCGCAGCAAAAAGGATTTGGCCGCACCTTGCTCAAAGCGACAGAGCATGACCTGCCAGCATTGGGCTATGTGGTGTCTTATGGCGCCTTGATGAAGGCACTGGATGCCCAACTGGCCCAAACCCCGCAAGGCCTTGAGATCCGCTACCAGGTCCCCGTGCAGCAATTAAATGTAAACGCTAAAGAGGCTGAAATCACTTGCCAGGCCTCTGGCGAACACGATGACGTTTTAACTGCGCCGCTGGCGATTGTTGCCGATGGTGGCCGTAGCCTGGAGGCGATTCCCGGCCTGGTACGGGAAACCAAACATTACGGGCACGATGCATTGGTCGGATTAGTGCAGACAGAACAGCCGCACCGCAATATTGCCTACGAACGGTTTACCCCGCACGGCCCTATGGCGCTGTTACCGAATGGTTCGCAATTCTCCCTGGTCTGGACCGGCAAGCAAGCCTATATCGATGAGATAGCTGCGCTGGATGAGGCAGCCTTCCTGCAAGCCTTGCATCAGGCTTTTGGTGACCGTGTCGGCAAGTTCCTGCATATTGGCAAACGCGCCAGATTTCCGCTGAAACTGAGCAAGCTGAGCCAGACATTTCCTGCGCACTGTGTGGTGATTGGCAATGCAGCGCAGACCATGCACCCGGTGGCCGGCCAGGGGTTTAATGTCGGCATCCGTGATGCCGTGGCGCTGGCAAACAATATTGCCGCGACACCGGCTGCGGAATGGGGCGCAGCACACCGCTTAGCCAAATATCACCAGTTGCGTGCGCGCGACACCGGCCGTGGCTTGATGTTTACCGACTTCCTGGTCAACGTATTCTCAAATGATTTGATGGGCATGGGCCTGTTACGCGGCGCCGGTTTGGGTGCGCTGGGGATGTTGCCCACAGTACGCCGCTATCTTGTGAATAAAATGAGTTATGGCAGCTGATAAACCCCTGATCCATACCGATGCGGTGATTGTTGGTGCCGGGCTGGTCGGCCTGACCGCTGCCATTGCCTTGTCCCGGCTGGGTAAAAAGGTGGTATTGACCGATACCAAGCCGCCTCCTTTGCTGCCAGATGGCTGGGCAGAGGATGTCACGCATTGGGATGCACGTATTTATGCCCTGACCAATGAAAGCATGCGCTGGTTAAGTGACATCGGCGTCTGGCGGCACGTGCCTGACAGCCGGGTGACCCCGATTGCGGCCATGCATTTATGGGCGCCAACCAATAGGCATATTGCCCCCAGCCTGCGTTTACAGGCAGAGGATGCACATCTGGCACAGATGGGTTGTATCGTCGAAAGTCAGGCGTTGATGCAGGCGTGCTGGCAAGTGCTGGCCGATGAAAACGTGACCGTGATCACCGAGGCGCCTGCGCAGGCCATGCAACAATCCGGGCGTGTAGTACGCTTAACCTTGCCCGCACACGAAATCGAAGCGCAGTTGCTGATCGGGGCAGATGGTGCGCATTCATGGGTGCGTGCGCAATGTGGTATCGCGTCGAATACCGTAGATTTTGAGCAAACTGCCCTGGTGACGAATTACCTTGTTGATTGCCCGCATGGCAATATTGCCCGGCAATGGTTTGGCGTGCATGAAACGCTGGCCTTGCTACCCATGCCGCAACAACAGGTTTCCCTGGTATGGGCGTTGCCGCATGACGAAGCGAAGGTTGCACAAGCATTATCGCCAGAGGCCCTGGCCAGCCAGGTAAGGCAGCGGTGTGGCAGTGTTTCTGGCATGTTGCGCCCCAGCGGCCCGGTCATGGCATTTCCGCTGGTGCAGAAAACCGCCCACGCCATGACCTTACCTAATGTGTTGTTGCTGGGAGATGCGGCGCACCAGGTGCACCCCATGGCGGGGCAAGGCGTGAACCTGGGTTTCCAGGATGTGCAGGTACTGTGCCGCGAGTTGCGGCAATTACCGGCGTTAAAACCAATAGGCGATGCGGGATTCCTGCGCCATGTCATGCGCATGCGGCAGCCGGATATCTTGAAGATGCACACACTTACACGCGGCCTGGATGCACTGTTTGCACGACCTGAGGCAGTATGGACACACGCGGCCTTGCTGGGCTTACGCGGGGTGGAAAACAGTGCTATGCTTAAACGATTTTTAATTCGCACAGCTACCCAGGAATGAGGAATTGTGCAGGTTTGGAGAAAGCGGGACACATGAAAAAAAGTAACTGGAAGTCTGTGATTGGCTGGTTGGGCCTGTTTTTGATATTGGGCTCCCTCAGCAGCGTTGCAGATGAAGCTTCGGTTAAAAAATCCATCGAAGCGGCTTATCCCAAGATTAAAGTGGACAGTGTCACCAAAACACCTTACGCAGGCTTGTATGAAGTGTTTATGGGTGGCCAGATTATTTATACCGATGACAAATTCAGTTTTCTGATTGCGGAAGGCCGGCTGGTAGATCCGAAAACCAAAAAGGATATCACCGGTGAGCGGCTCGATGAACTGACCAAGATTGATTTCAACAGCTTGCCACTTGATCAGGCAATCAAGGTCGTCAAGGGTAACGGCAGCCGCAAGCTGGTCGTGTTTTCCGATGTGGATTGCCCGTTCTGCAAGCGTCTTGAGCAAAAAGAGCTGACCAATATTAACGATGTGACAATTTACACCTTCCTGTATCCGATTGAGCAATTACACCCGGATGCGGCCAATAAGTCGCGCAGTATCTGGTGTGCCAGTAACCGTACCAAAGCCTGGCAGGACTGGATTTTAAATAGCAAGCTGCCGACAACCACGGCCAAATGTGAAGTGCCGCTGGAGAGGGTAGGCGAGCTGGCACAAAAGCTGGGTGTGAACAGTACGCCTACCATGTTCTTTGAAAATGGTAGACGCATGTTGGGTGCGCAACCGCATGACGAGATTGAAAAATCATTGCAGGCTGCTAAAAAATAGCGTTTGAGCGTTATCCATAAAATCAAGGCCGGCATTGCCGGCCTTTTGCATATTTGAGCAGCTTCATGGCTAACCGCCACCGCTGACCACCTTGCCCATTTTAAAGATAGGCATATACATGGCGATGACCAGGCCGCCAATCAGGACGCCCAATACGACCATAATGACAGGTTCCATCAGGCTGGAAATGGCGGCCACTGCATCATCGACTTCCCCTTCGTAAAAGTCGGCCACTTTGGTCAGCATGGCATCCAGCGAGCCCGACTCTTCACCAATCGCGGTCATCTGGATCACCATATTGGGGAAAACGCTGGTGTTTTGCATGGCCACCGTCAGGCTGGTACCGGTACTGATTTCAGTCTGTATTTTCTTGGATGCATCAAAGTAGACTTTGTTACCGGAGGCACCGGCAACGGAATCCAGCGCTTCTACCAGTGGGACGCCGGCCGCAAACATGGTGGAAAGGGTGCGGGCAAAACGGGCGATGGTCGCTTTACGGATCAACTCGCCAAAAATGGGCAGGCGCAGCATCAGCCGGTCCATGGTGGCCTGGAGTTTTTCCGAACGCTTCCAGGTATACAGGAAAAACCATAAGCCAAAGCCTAGTGTGCCAAAAATCGCCCACCACCATTTCACAAAGAGGTCGGACAGGTTAATCACGATCATGGTGGGGCCAGGCAGATCTGCACCAAAGCTGCTGAATAGTTCTTTGAACGCAGGCACTACAAAAATCATGATCACGGCAGTGATGACAAAGGCCACGACAATAATGGAGGCAGGGTAGACCAGTGCAGATTTGATTTTTCCTTTGATGGCGAGGATTTTTTCCTTATAGGTCGCCAGCCTGTCAAGCAGGGCATCCAGGATACCTGCCTGCTCACCGGCCGCGACCAGGTTACAGAACAGGTTGTCAAAATGCAGCGGGTATTTGCGGAAGGCTGCGCTTAAACTGCTGCCGGTTTCCACATCGGTTTTAATGTCGGTAAGCAGTTTGGCAACGGCCGGATTATGGTGTCCTTTGCCCACGATATCAAAAGCCTGTAACAAGGGAACGCCCGCCTTCATCATGGTGGCAAGCTGGCGGGTGAACAGGGTGACGTCTTTTTCCGTCACTTTGCCCCGGATCTTCAGCGAACTTTGTCTTTTGACCCTGGTGACCGTGATGCCCTGACGTCGCAAGGTGGCGTTGACAACGGCTTCACCATTGGCACGCATTTCCCCTTTGATCAGTTTGCCTTTACGGTCTTTGCCTTCCCAGACAAAGACAGATTGCTTGATATTTCCAGTCGCCATAATGTTGTGTGTACTTTATTTTGTGGTTATTCGTTGGTGACCGCTTCAATTTCTTCGATAGAGGTTAACCCCTGTTTGACCTTGAGCAACCCTGAGTCACGCAAGTCTTTCACCCCTTCTTTTTTTGCCTGGGCGGCAATATCCATGGCATTGCCATTGGACATGATAATCCGCGCCATTTCCTCGCTGACAGGCATGACCTGGTAAATCCCGAACCGGCCTTTATAGCCATTATTACAGTGTTCACAGCCGCCTTCCCTGGCGCCGAACAATTGCCATGGGTCTGCCAGGTCCGCTTCGGTAAAGCCCACCCGCAACAAGGCTTCTGGCGGGACATTTAAAGGAACTTTGCAATGGGTACACAAGCGCCTGGCCAGGCGTTGTGCGGTAATCAGGGTGACTGCAGAGGCAATGTTAAAGGGCGCCACGCCCATATTGACCAGGCGTGACAGCGTGGTGGGTGCATCGTTGGTATGCAGGGTGGATAACACCATATGGCCGGTTGATGCGGCTTTAATCGCCATGTCGGCCGTTTCCAGGTCGCGAATCTCGCCGATCATGATGATGTCGGGATCCTGACGTAAAAAAGATTTCAGCGCAGCAGCAAAGGTCAGGCCCTGTTTTTCATTGACGTTGACCTGGTTGATGCCGGCCAGTGGGATTTCCGCCGGATCTTCAGCTGTTGAAATATTGACGCCCGGATTGTTGAGCAGATTCAGGCAGGTATACAGTGACACGGTTTTGCCTGAACCGGTAGGGCCAGTAACCAGCACCAGGCCGTAAGGCCGGTGGATGGCCTTGAGCAGCGCTTCCTGTTGCTCCGGCTCGTAACCCAGTGCCTCGATACCCAGCGTGGCACTGGTGGGATCCAGGATACGCATCACAATTTTTTCCCCATGAATCAAGGGCAAGGTGCTGACACGGAAATCAATGGTGCGCGTTTTGGATAGCAGCAATTTCATGCGGCCATCTTGCGGGATCCTTTTTTCCGCAATATCCAGATTGGAGATCACTTTGATACGGGAGGCCAGCTTGTCTTTAATGGCCAGTGGCGGCTGTGCCATATCCCTGAGTACGCCGTCGATGCGGAAGCGGATGCGGTAGAATTTCTCGTAAGGTTCAAAATGCAGGTCGGATGCGCCCATATTGATGGCATCCATCAGGATTTTCTGCAGGAACTTGACGACGGGTGCGTCATCCACTTCCTGCAATGTTTCGACTGTCTGCTCTTCAGTTGTTTCTTCCAGTCCCAGATCGAAATCATCATTACCTGCATTCAGGGAGGACATGCTGGTGTCTTTGGCAGCGACAATTTTATCGATCCACTTGCCGAGCTTGTCATCCTCCACCACCAGCGGGACTAAAGTTGCCCCCATCTGGAACTGGATGGTATCCAGTGAATGGAGATTGGTCGGGTCGGAAATCGCAATGTAGGCAATATTGCTTTTTTGCTGCAATAACAATACACGGTGTGACTGCATCAGCTTGATATCTATCGTCTTTTCCGGTAATGCATCCTGGTCCAGCGCATCCAGGTCAAAGAACGGGAAGCCGAAGGCGTCGGAGGCAGCTTGTGCGATATGTTTGGACGAAACTTTTTTCTGGGCCAGCGTCGCGGCCAGGAAACTGATTTTCTGGCTGTGCGCTTTTTCCTGCAATACGCTGGCTTCATCTTCCGTGATGAGGGTGGATTGCACCAACGTGCGCGCCATGCCACCAAGTTTATTTGTGCTTTCCAGCGTTGCCATAAGGTAATCTTGCCGTTGAATGGATCTGGTTAATCGGTTGATACAACAATACTTTTTACTTCAGTATACTGCAACTGCGATAGATTCAAATCCCGGAAAAGACCGGCTCTCTTGCAGCATTTATACAACTTTTAACCAGATTTGCCAGCTTTCGCTAAAAGATGCAAAAATGCGCTTGACATTTAAATAATGCTCACTTATAAAAGCCAGTAAGGCGTTTGCGTTCAGGTTTTTTGTAGCCGTCTTTAAGTAAGGCAAAGCTTGTTTATTGCGACTTGACTTGAGACAAACTTTTGGGGCGCCTCCCTGTTTATAAGTAAAAAGTAAGGAAGTAACATGGCAACAGGTACCGTAAAGTGGTTTAACGATTCTAAGGGCTTTGGATTCATTACTCCTGATGACGGTGGTGACGATTTGTTCGCTCACTTCTCCGCAATCGTTGAGTCCGGTTATAAGAGCCTCAAAGAAGGCCAGCGCGTGAGCTTTGATGTGACAGAAGGTCCTAAAGGCAAGCAAGCATCCAATATTCAAAAAGCAAGCTAAATCAAAGTAGGGGTTTCAGTTTATTGGTTAAACGGCTCACTCAGGTGAGCCGTTTTGTATTTGTGCATCCCTTGTGTTGTGATGCACGGGGAAGCAGCACATCTTACATATGCTTGATGATTTCGTCGCCGAACTCTGCGGTGCCCACTTGCGTAGCTCCTTCCATCTGGCTGCTGAAGTCACCGGTGACGCGCTTGCTGGCAATCGCCTTGGCAACACCATTCAGCACCAGATCTGCGGCTTCTGTCCAGCCCATATGGCGCAGCATCATTTCAGCGGACAGAATCAGTGAGCTCGGGTTAGCCAGGTTTTTACCGGCAATTTTGGGTGCCGTGCCGTGCGTCGCTTCAAACATAGCGACGGTATCGCTGAGGTTGGCACCAGGGGCAATACCGATGCCACCGACTTGCGCAGCCAGTGCATCACTCATGTAATCGCCGTTCAGGTTCAGTGCGGCAACTACATCGTAATCTTCCGGGTGTAACAGGATTTCCTGCAGGAAGGCATCGGCAATACAGTCTTTAATGACAATGCCATTCGGTAATTTGCACCATGGGCCGCCATCAATCAGTTCGGCACCAAATTCTTCTTTGGCCAATTGATAACCCCAGTCACGGAAGCCACCTTCGGTGAACTTCATGATATTGCCTTTATGGGTAATCGTCACAGATTTGCGGTTGTTATCAATCGCATACTGGATGGCTTTGCGGATCAGGCGCTTGCTTCCATCAATGGAAACCGGTTTGATGCCGATGGAAGAAGCTTCAGGAAAGCGGATTTTCTTGCGCACACCCATATCACTCAGGAAGTTGATGACTTTTTTGACTTCCTCTGTACCGGCAGCCCATTCGATACCGGCATAAATATCTTCCGTATTTTCGCGGAAGATCACCATATCGGTTTTTTCCGGATGCTTGACCGGGCTGGGCACGCCGGTGAAGTACTGGATAGGGCGCAGGCAAACGTATAAATCCAGTTCCTGGCGCAAAGTGACGTTCAGTGAGCGGATACCACCACCTACGGGTGTGGTCAACGGGCCCTTGATGGAAATCACATAGTCTTTCAACGTAGCCATGGTTTCATCAGACAACCAGGTATCCTTGTCGTATACCATGGTGGATTTTTCGCCAGCGTAGACTTCCATCCAGGAGATTTTTCGTTTGCCGCCATACGCTTTTTCTACCGCAGTATCGACTACCTTTACCATGGGTGGCGTAATGTCGATGCCAATACCATCGCCTTCAATAAAGGGGATAATAGGCTGATCGGGAACATTTAAGGTATTATCGGTATTAACGGTGATTTTGCTGCCAATCGCTGGCACCTTGATTTTTGACATAGCACTTTCCATGTTGTTACTGTTTAACAAACCTTTTAACGTCGTCTGCCAGTTCACTCCTCACGAGAAACACGCGACGCTCAAAGACTATATTCCGGTTCCCAACGTGTATGCTGCCGGGCGGCTGGATACCGATTCTGAGGGATTGCTTATTTTAACCGATGACGGTGCTTTGCAACATCGTTTGAGCCATCCCAAACACAAAGAAGTCAAAACCTACTGGGCCCAGGTAGAAGGTGCACCTGCCGCAGCAGATTTGTTGCCCTTGCAGCAGGGGGTGGATTTGGGCGACTTTGTTGCACAGCCGGCACAGGTGAAAATCATCGCTGAACCTGCCCATTTATGGCACAGGGATCCGCCTATCCGTGAACGCAAACATATCCCGACTACCTGGCTGGAACTGAAAATCAGCGAAGGCAAGAACCGCCAGGTGCGCCGCATGACGGCTAAAGTGGGGTTCCCGACCCTACGGCTGATCCGTTATGCGATCGGGCCTTATAATCTGGACGGAATCTTGCTTGGAGAATATCAGACAGTTGAAGAAAAAGTACGGAAGTGAAAAGGTAGCATAATGAAACCGGTAGTCATATTCAGACATGCCTGCTGCGAAGGCGCGGGTTATTTAGGCACTTTCTTAGCGCAACAGGCCATTCCGTGGTGCGAAGTACGCATTGATAAAGGTGAGCCAGTACCGCTCTCTGTCGATGCTTACAGTGGCATTGTGCTCATGGGGGGGCCCATGAGCGTTAATGACGATTTGCCGTGGATTCCGCCTTTGCTGGGTTTAATTCGCGAAGCGGTAGCAGAGGATGTTCCTTTGTTGGGGCATTGTTTAGGCGGCCAGCTGATCAGCAAGGCACTCGGTGGAACGGTCAGCAAAAATCCGGTCAAGGAGATTGGCTGGGGAGATGTGTCTATACTGGATAACGAAGTAGCCAGGCACTGGTTTGGCGACCTGCAGGAATTTAACAGCTTTCACTGGCATGGTGAAACGTTCACTGTCCCGGAAGGCGCGACTCATATATTGGCTAGTCCGCATTGCACGAACCAGGCATACGCTTTTGGCAAGCACATCGGGTTTCAGTGCCATATTGAAATGATGCCGGAAATGGTTCAAATCTGGACTCAGCAATGGCAAGCGGATATTGCCAGTTCAGCCGCCAGTCCTGCCGTGCAGTCTGCCGAACTGATGTTGGCGCGAGTGGAGGAAGGTTGCCAGGCATTACATACCGTAGCCGATACTGTCTATAACCGCTGGATTCAGGGGTTGGTCCGCGATTCATGACTTTTAAAGGGATTTATCAGGGCCTTCTGTTTGCGCGGCTGAGGATTTCTTCTCCAGTTTGTGCATGGCATAACGGCGTTGCTTGAAACGATTGTATTGCCACAAGTACTGCTCCGGGCATTGGGCAACCTGGCGCTCGATCGCCTGATTAAGCAGGGTGGGCGTACTAATATCATCCACGCGGCTCAGGTGGATATTAAAACCTTTGCCATCGGCCAGGCGCTCCCCAAATGCCATCACCACTATCGCACCGGACTTGCTCGCCAGCTTGCTGGCAAGCCCCATGGTGTAGGCCGGTTTGCTGAAGAAATCCGCCCACTCACCTTCACCGCTTCGCGGAATCTGGTCTGGCAGGATGCCCACCGCCTGGCCGGCTTTCAGGGCCTGCAATAATTTCCTCACACCACTTGCATTAGCGGCTGCCATGGCTACCTTGCCTTTTTGCCGGCCGCTGACAACCAAATCACTGAGCGCCTGTATTTTGGGAGGGCGGTATAGCACGGTAATCGGGTATTGTGCGCCGTAAAAAATTGAAGTGATTTCAAAACAGCCAAGATGAGGTGTCAGGAAAATCAGGCCTTGTCCCTGTTGATGGGCTTCTAGCACGGCTTCCCAGCCATGCACCTCATGAATAAGGGGTAATAAGTCTTCAGAGGACTTTCCCCAGATAAAAAATGTTTCCAGCAATGCTTTGCCTGCTTCTATCCGGCTGCGCTTCATTAGTTGCCGGGCTTGGGCATGATTTTCAGTGAGGGCGCTTTGCAGAATATTTTCAAGCGCAATCCGGTTGCTTTTATGGTCAATGCAGTAAGCGCCATATCCCAGGATCGAGCCTAAGCGGTGTACCCATTTGAGTGGCAGGCAGGCCAGCGTTTTGCAGAAAAAACCTAACATGGGGTAATCTTGTAATCGTTCTGTTAAAATTCCAGCGTGAGCGCGTCATCTTAACAAACTCGCCGCGTAAAACTCTAGCAATATCCACCTGCAGATTGCCATTTATTTTGAAACAGACTTCCTATCATTACCTGGACCCATTAGTAGCCCCTGCATTGGCAGCGCATGACCTGGCCCAGTTCGAGGCTTTGTGGAACCGGGAAATTGCCTGGTTTGAAGAACCTAACCAGCGGCGGGGCGGCTGGAGCGGTGTCGGCCGCCTGGTATTGCAGGCAGAAAGTGCTGAACCATTGGTGCTGTTTGTGAAAAAACAGCAAAATCACGGTCGTCTTACCTGGCGGCATCCTTGGCGCGGTGAGCCTACTTTCCGGCGGGAGTTTAACCGCTTGCGTCAACTGGCTGCTACTGGTATCCATGCACCACGGGTAGTGGCTTATGCCGAAGCCATACAATCTGGCCAGCAATGTGCGGTGCTGGTTACTGAGAACCTGCATGATTTTGTCGACCTGGAAACCCTGTTGCCGTCATTGCAGCAATGGCCGCGTACGGAAAAAACCGGCACTTTGCGTCAACTGGCACAGCAGGTACGCCGGTTTCATGACCTGGGATTAGTGCACAGGGCACTTTATCCCAAGCACCTGTTTGTGCGCGGTAAAGCGGAGCAGGCTGAAATTGCATTGATCGACCTTGAAAAAGCACGTAGCAGCTTATGTGCCTCTTCCCGCATGCTGTTTGATTTATCCGCCTTGCAAAGGCATACACCATTGTTGACGCGTAGCCAGCGGCTATTATTTTTCAAGCACTACCTTGGCTTAAACAGTACAGGAAAATTATCCTGGTTTGAGCGCTGGTGTTTAACGCGTATCATGCGTCGCAGCCGGCGTTGACTTCCCCACTGGTTTTTACTTTCATGCAAGGACAGATCAGGTCATTAACAGAATGTGAAGTCGTGGATAGCACGACTGGGTACGTGTGGCTGGAACATGGGGAGCCACTGACAGATTTACAAGCGCATCGCGTGATTCCGCAGCGGCGCTGGGTGTTGAGTGCGCACTGGCAGGGACAGGCCGTGTTTGCCAAAATATTCCTCGGTCAGCAGGCAGAAAAATACGCAACCAGGGATGCACGGGGGGCACGCTGGCTGCAACAAGGCGCACTGACAACCCCGGCTTTATTATGGCAAGGTGTTACGCAGGATGGACGTGCACAGGTACTGATTTATGCTGCCGTAACCAATGCACAAAATGCGGAAGAGCTTTATCAGTCTGCCGATGTTGCGGCGCGGCTGGTACTGGTGGAGCGGTTGGTCATTGCCCTAGCCCAGCAACACCAGGCGGGTCTGGTGCAAACCGATCTGCATCTCAAGAACTTCTTAATGGCGGATGAGGCAGTATGGACGATTGATGGCGACGGTATCCGCAAAAAAACACTGTCGACGCAGGCTGCCTACCAGCAACTGGCCACCTTGATCAGCAAGCTGAGTGTACTGGACCAGCAGGCGTGGATAGACCGTTTGCTCACGGTCTATCAGCAACAGCGGCAATGGCATGATGATATGCGTCCGGCACAGGTGCTGGCTTGGGCGATGCGTGACAACGCTAACGCTGTCCGTGAATATGTCGAACGTAAAATATTCCGTAATTGTACCGATGTGGTGTGGCAGCAAACGCCGCTTTTTGTGTTGGCGCGCCATGCTGCGGCCATGTTGCCTGCATTGACGCCAGAGGCGCTGGAAAGCGCCATGCAGGCAGGCAATATACTGAAAGACGGCAACAGCAGCACCGTTGTGCAAACCCCGCTGGCGCAGCAGGAGGTGGTGATCAAGCGCTATAACATCAAGCATATTGCACATGCGCTCAGTCGTGCCTGGCGCCCTAGCCGCGCTGCCGCTTCCTGGTCGAATGCGCATAGGCTGCAATATTACGGGTTTTTAACGCCGCAGCCGCTGGCAATGCTGGAACAGCGCAGGTATGGCTTGCGTGGCAAAGCCTATTTTATCTCTGCTTACAGTGGCTTGCCTGATGCAGTGGCTTTTTTCAGGACGGTCAATAATGAGGTGCTGCGTCAGGAAGCACTGAGGCAATTGGCGCTCACTTGCTACCAGTTTTATTTATTGCATATTGTCCATGGCGACTTGAAAGCCACCAATTTACAGGTGGATCCGCGAGGAAAAATCATAGTGATGGACCTGGACAGCATGCGGCAGTATCGTTGCGCCAAACGCGCCTTGCGCGCCCATGTCGCGGACATCCGCCGCCTGCTGCAAAATTGGAAAGACGACACTTCACTGTATAATGCGCTGGTGAACAGTTTTCAGGCCGTGTATGCCGATGCAACACCACTGAAACTGGCAGGCATTTCCATTTAATCACTTAACGAGTCTCACTGAATGATTGTACTAGGGTTATCCGGCGCGCTGGGGCATGATGCTTCCGCTGCGATTCTGGTCGACGGCAAAATCGTTGCCGCTGCTGAAGAAGAGCGTTTTATCCGCGACAAGCACGCCAAAAATCACTGGCCATACGAAGCCACTAAATTCTGCCTGAAACAGGCTAGTATTACGCCGGATCAGGTGGATATTGTGGCGTTCCCCTATGCTGAGATTCCGCTGACATCCGCCGCCCGCTGGCATTATGCCAAGCGTTACTGGTATGCACCAGACCGTGCACTGGATGCGATTTTTAACGGTAACCGCCGTTTCCGCCGCAATCGTGACAAGTCTCTCAAGTTGATGCGTGACCTGGGGTTGAGCAAGGCAAAATTTGTACCGGTGGAGCATCACCTGGCCCATGCCTCCAGTGCCTATCATCTCAGTGGCTTCAAGGAAAAAACCGCCATTGTCGGCATTGATGGCAAAGGCGAGTACGCCACGACTTTCTTTGGCTATGGCGAAAACGGCAAGATTCACAAAATCAAGGAATTCTACGATCCGGATTCGCTAGGTGGATTATATGGTGCCATCACCGAATACCTGGGTTTCGAAATGCTGGATGGCGAATTCAAGGTCATGGGCATGGCGCCGTATGGTGACCCGGAAAAATATGATTTGAGCCGTCTGGCCAAGTTTGAAAATGGCGAACTGGTCGTCAATACCGACTATGTCAATGTCGTGGGTTTGCGCCGCTACAAGGAAAATGGCAAGGGTTTTTACTTTACGCCCAAACTGATCGAGTGGCTGGGACCCAAGCGCGAAGGGGATGAAATTGATGATCCCTACATCCATTATGCGGCCAGCGTACAGCAACTGCTGGAAGACCTCGCCTTGCAGATGATTGAATATTACCTGGGCGACATTATCCGCGAAACCGGAAAAATCGTGATGGCGGGTGGTGTGGCGCTGAACGTGAAACTAAACCAGCGCATTATTGCCTTGCCGCATGTGAAAGAACTGTTTGTGCAACCGGCGGCAGGGGACAATGGCACCAGCCTGGGGGCGGCCACCTATGCGGCACATCTGGCGGGCGAGACCATCCATAAAATGGAACATGCCTACCTGGGGCCGTCATTCACCAATGAAGAATGTATCGCCGCGTGTGAAGCACATCCGGCCAAACCCAAATTTACCCGTGTGGAAAATGGTCCGCAAAAAGCGGCTGAATTACTGGCAGCAGGTAACCCACTGGCCTGGTTCCAGGGGCGCATGGAGTTTGGCCCGCGTGCACTGGGTTGCCGCAGTATTCTGGGAGACCCCAGTTTCCCTGGTGTGGCAGACCGCATCAACGCGCAGATCAAATACCGCGAGCGCTGGCGGCCATTCTGCCCCAGCATGCTGGACCGTGTGGCCAAGGATATCCTGCAAACAGATCACCCGGCGCCTTACATGACATTTACCTTTGATGTGAATCCGGCCTGGAAAGCGCGTATTCCTGAAGTCGTGCATGAAGATGGCACGGCACGGGCGCAAGTGGTCACCAGGGCCACCAATCCGCGTTACTATGCGCTGATTGAACATCTGGAAGCATTGCGAGGCAATGGTGTGGTATTAAACACTTCGCTAAACCGCCGCGGTGAGCCCATGATCTGCAGTCCGGCCGATGCGCTGAACATGTTTTATGGCTGCGACCTGGAATACCTGATGCTGGAAGATGTGCTGGTCACCAAAAGTTAAATCCTGAAAAGAGTCCTGCCATTTTAAGTGATTGGAATCATTCAATAAATTGCGTTTTTCAGCGGTTTGGTTTGACGGATTCCGGTAGTTTAGCGATAATCACAAGCAGTAGCGGGTTTGGACTCTTACATTTTATGTCCCTAAGCTGTGGCGTATTTCCCAGCCAGGCAGTTGATCAGGGCGATTCCATCACGTAGTCAAAAAACACAGTTGAGCGATAGTCAATGAAACAATCCCACATTGAAGTTACAGAACGTATCATCGAGCGCAGCAGGCCGACGCGTAAGGCCTATCTGCAGCGTATTGATGAATATCTCAATCGCCCCAAAGGGCCTGACCGTCTCGGCTGTGCCAACGTGGCGCACGCATTTGCGGCCATGCCACAAAATGATAAATTCAAGATTTACGCTGAAAAGCCCTCCCATATCGGGATTGTCACCGCTTACAACGAAATGTTGTCGGCACATCAGCCTTACGTGAACTATCCGGACATTATTCGTGATGAAGCGCGCAAACATGGCGCGACCGTGCAGGTTGCCGGCGGCGTGCCTGCCATGTGTGATGGCATTACGCAGGGTGAGCCTGGCATGGAGCTGAGCCTGTTCAGCCGCGATACCATCGCCATGAGTACCGCTGTGGCCTTGTCTCACGACGTATTTGATGCGGCACTGTTACTGGGCGTCTGTGACAAAATCGTGCCTGGCCTGTTGATCGGGGCGCTGCATTTTGGCCATTTGCCTTGTGTATTCGTGCCGGCTGGCCCCATGAGTACCGGTATTGATAATACCTCCAAATCCAAAGTGCGGGAAAAGTACGCCCAAGGTTTGTGTGACCGTGATGAATTGCTCGCAAGCGAGTCTGCGGCTTACCACGGCGCGGGTACCTGTACGTTCTACGGTACCGCCAATAGTAACCAGATGTTGCTCGAAGCCATGGGTTTGCATGTGCCAGGCGCGGCGTTTGTCCATCCGCACGATGGCATGCGCGAAGACCTGACGCGTGAAGCGGTGCGTATGGTGTTGCAGAATACCCAGAAAAATAATTTCGTGCCGATTGGCCGCCTGGTCGACGAACATGTGATTGTGAACGCCATGGTGGCCTTGCTGGCGACCGGTGGCTCTACCAACCACCTGATCCACTGGGTGGCAGTAGCGCGTGCGGCGGGCATTGTGATCGACTGGACCGATTTCCACTACCTGGCGAAGTCCACGCCTTTGCTGGCCAGCGTTTACCCGAATGGCAAGGCGGACGTTAACGAGTTCCAGCAGGCCGGTGGCCCTGGTTTCGTGATTCGCGAGCTGATTGAAGGCGGTTACATGTATCCGGATGTTTACACCATCAGTGGCGGCGGTATGCGCGATTATGGCAAGAAGCCTGAAAAAGAAGGTGACAAGCTGGTATGGAAAGATTACCCGGCAGAAAGCGGTGATGAAACCATTGTCCGTACCGCATCACACCCGTTCAATGAGTCCGGTGGTTTGCGTTTGCTCAAAGGTAACCTGGGCCGTAGCGTGATTAAAATTTCTGCCGTGCCTGAAGACAGGCACATCATCGAGGCACCTGCCATCATATTCGATGGCCAGGAAGAGTTGCTGGCAGCATTTGACCGTGGCGAGCTGGAAAAAGACTTTATTGCTGTGGTGCGTTTCCAGGGGCCGAAAGCCAATGGTATGCCAGAGTTGCATAAACTGACCCCACCGATGGCGGTGTTGCAGAACAAGGGTTTCCGCGTTGCCATTGTCACCGATGGTCGCATGAGTGGCGCTTCCGGCAAGATTCCGGCAGCGATTCACCTGAGTCCGGAAGCGAGTGCCGGGGGTCCGATTGCCAAAATCCGTAATGGCGACATTATTCGCCTGAATGGTACGGTGGGGCAGTTGAATGTACTGGTTGATGAAGACACCTGGGCAGAGCGTGAAGCGGAAGAGTTGAGTGATGGCAAGCGTCATTACAATTCCCATGGCCTGGGTCGCGAGTTATTTGGTGGGATGCGCAGGAATGTGTTGTCGGCCGAAGAAGGTGCGGTCACCTGGTTGTAAATTTTGCAAATCAAGCGCTAACTTTGTTGTACTCGCTTGCCGTACTGATTGTACTGTCTGTGCTCGTACGTCGCGTTATCGCTTGATTATCAAAATTTGTGCATATCCTGTAAACATAATTCTTCAAGTGCCCTCACTTGGAGCCTTTGAAATTTTATAGAAACTGACAGAAAACTATGAGTACATTAGACTTAGCAAACCATGGCCCGGTGATTCCGGTGATTGTCATCAACAAGGTGGAAGACGCCGTCCCAATGGCGGAGGCCTTGCTGGAAGGCGGCGTAAAGGTGCTGGAAGTGACGTTACGTTCACCAGTCGCCCTGCAGGCCATGGAGCAAATTGCCAAACACGTGCCTGATGCGATTCTGGGTTCCGGTACCGTGCGTAACCTGAAAGATGCCAAGGCATCCAAAGACGTGGGTTGCCAGTTTGCGGTGAGCCCTGGTTATACCAGTGAGTTGGGTAGATATGCCCGTGAGATCGGTTTGCCATTGTTGCCAGGCGTCTCTACCGGTTCTGAAATCATGACGGCGAATGCTGATGACTATTATTTCCTGAAGTTGTTCCCGGCCGTGGCTGTGGGTGGCATCAATTTATTGAAAGGCTTTGCCGGCCCGTTCGCTGATGTTAAATTCTGCCCGACCGGTGGTGTGAGCGTTGAAAGTGCACCGCAGTTCCTGGCGCTGCCTAACGTGGTTGTCTGTGGCGGTACCTGGCTGACGCCAGCAGATGCCGTGGCACGCAAAGACTGGGCGCATATCACCAAGCTGGCGAAAGAAGCATCAGCTATCGTTGCAGCCAAGTAATCAATCAAGCTAATTCAAATCCGCTATAATCAAGGCTTGTAGCAATACAGGCCTTTTTTATTGCCGCTATTTATGCCTAAACAAATCGATCTTGCAAAATATAAAACCATCGTACTGGATTGCGATGGCGTTGTCCTCAATAGCAACCAGACCAAAGTGGATGCTTATTACAATACCGCCAAACGTACGGGCGGTACGGATGCGCAGGCACAGGCATTTGTGGATTACCATATAAAGCTGGGCAGCATCCCGCGCAATGACAAAATTCGCTATTACATTACCGAAATCCTCAAGCAACCTTTCACGGATGCATTGTTCCAGAAATTAATGGATACCTTTACCGTGATCCTGGATGAAACCCTGATGCAATGTGAAGTTGCGCCTGCGTTAAATGCCCTGAAGCAGAAAACGGCACAAGCCAAATGGATGCTGATGTCAGGCGGAGACCAGGAAGAGCTCCGCAAGATTTTCCCGCGTCGTGGCCTGGATCATTTGTTTGAACTGGGCATTTACGGTGGCCCCACCAAAAAGAATGAGCACCTGGCGCGCATGATTGCAGATGGCACGATTCAGTTTCCTGCCCTGTTTATCGGCGACAGCCGCTTTGATCATCAGGCCTCCACAGGTGCAGGGCTGGATTTCGTGTTCCTGAGCGACTGGACAGACATGCCTGGCTGGCAAAGCTATTGTGCAGAGCACGACGTTACGGTCGCGGCGCATATGCATGCCCTCGTGGGCTAAGACGCGGATTGCTAGTGACAAAACTGACCAGTACATTGCTCACCGACGACAGGCTGCAGGCATTGTGCCAGCAGGGAGAGGTGATTGAGCGTGACGAGCGCGGTATCAAGGTGGTGCGCTTGGACAACGGTGATTTCCTCAAGATTTTCCGCGCACGGCGCTGGCTGAGTGGCGCACGTTTATATTCACATGCACGGCGGTTTTGCCGCAATGCACAGCGTTTGCAAACATTGGATATTCCGACCGTGACAGTCAAATCGCTGCATCATTTATCGGCTTCCGGGCATACGGCAGTGATTTACCAGCCCCTGACTGGCCAGACATTGCGCCAATTGATGCAAGCCGAGCTGCCCCGGTTAACCGCGTTGGCAGGTGCGCTTGGAAAGTTCCTGGCGGAACTGCATGACAAAGGCATCCACTTTCACTCTTTGCATAGCGGCAATGTGCTGCTGACACCTGATAACAGATTCGGGCTGATTGATATATCAGATATGACGATTTATCCGTGGCCTCTGATGTGTCATACCCGTTTGCGGAGTTTTCAGCGCCTGGGCAAATATCGTGAGGAAATGAAGGTCCTTGATGCTGCTTTCTGGCAAGCTTTGATTCAGGGCTATCAAAAAACTTCTGGGCATGCCCGTCGTTGCACTTTGCTTATCATGGCGAAGATTGATTACCTGCAACAGCCACCTGTATGAGTGAGATGAATGATGGCAGATAATCACTCCAACCCGGCTGAAGTACATCTTGAACCCGGTTATCATCCAGGTATTAACAAGTTCGATGAGTTCATGGCATTGGAGGGAGAAATCTTCCGCGCCGTCAAAGACCGCCAGACACACAAGGTCATGCTGGATGGTGAGCCGGTTTTTATCAAAAAGCACTATGGTGTCGGCTGGACTGAAATACTCAAAAGCCTGCTCAGTTTAAAGTGGCCGGTGCTGGGCGCACGTAATGAATGGCAGGCAATACACAAACTGAACGCCATTGGCATTGCCACCACACCCTTACTGGCTTATGGCATGCGTGGCTGCCATCCTGCACATAAACAATCCTTCGTGGTCACCCGTGATCTTGGCGATATTGTGACGCTGGAAACCCTATGTGCAGATTGGGAACAACAGCCACCGCCACTGGCAATCAAGCGGGAATTAATCCGCAAAGTGGCCGAGCTGGCGAGCAACTTTCATATGCATGGCATGTGGCATAGAGACTTTTACCTGTGCCATTTTGCGCTGAAGCGGGAAGCGATGGCTACAAATGATCTCCGCCTGTATCTCATGGATTTGCATCGCGTGGAAATGCATGACGACCTCCCGGCAGGCAAGCGCCTGAAAGACCTGGCAGGGTTATATTTTTCAGCCATGCATATCGGGTTGACCAAACGGGATGTGCTCAGGTTCCTGAAATCCTATTACCAGCAGTCCTTGCGCCAGATACTGAAAAACCGGCGGTTTTTGCAGTCGGTAGAGCAGCGGGCCATGCAACTGGATGCCAAATTTCTGCGTAAACGGGAAGCCGGCGTGGCGATGTAGGCTGAGCTTGCTTTAATATATCGAATACGTTTGAATAAGTAAAAAGCATGCTCAATAAAATAAAGCCTTCTTTACTATTTGTACATTTTTACGTCATTGTTTTGTCTGTTTTTTTTCAGGCACTTACGCTTGGTGAGATGTATCGAACTTTTGCTTACATTAATTTGGCATTGGTTTTTATCGGTTTAGGACTTTATCCTCAAAAAACTCTTTCTCGGAAAACAAGTGTTTTCGCAAGTGTATTTCTGTTGATATTTATTGTCTGGGAAGGGCTGGTTTCTTCGTATTTTTCATTTACAGATAAATCATTGCGGCATTTGTGTTTAGCAATGGCTTTAGTGATGGGGGTGGTCCTGCTTTCTGCATATCATGAAAAATTGAAACCAAAATTAATGAGTACGCTGATTGGTTTGGTGTATTTGTATACACTATGCCAGTTGATTGCTGTTTACTTTATGGGCCGGCCTTATGGCACGACTAAAAACCCGCATTATTTGGCGATTTATAGTGCTATTTTTCTGGTAGTTAGTATCTATCTGATTGTTAAAAATAATGCCATCATTCATCGTTGGCTGCTTGGGTTTTCAGCACTTGTTTTAGGTACGCTTTTACTTTATACCTCGTCCAGGCCGGTTTGGATTGCGTTATTGGTTGCTATTTTCTTGTTAGCAGTTAGTTTGCGTGGTCGGGCTGCCTGGAGCATTCTTATCGGAACCATTCTCTTATTTGCTGGTTTGGTAATCACCAATGCTGGCAATTTCAAGTTGCGTTGGGAAGATTTAATTATGCATGCAAATACTGAAGAGCGGGTGACCATTTGGCAAGATGCATGGCAAATGCAAAAGAGTACTAGTCAACCTATTCAGTGGGTTTTCGGGCATGGCATCGAAAGTTTTGAAAGAAACTTTGCGGACTATTCTCGTTATCATAAAAACGAGCATATTGATTTCAATAGTCCCCATAATATAGTGCTTGAACTGTTATACCAGTTTGGTATTGCAGGACTGATATTAATATTGTCGGCCATCGTGTTGTTATATCGCAAAATTATTTCTGCTTATTTGAAATGCCGCAATGATGGCGAGTATGCATGGGTCTATTTAATGATGCTGTTGGTGCTGACAATAGATTTCTTTGGCACTAGTATTATTTTGCCTTTTTTTGTCAGCATTAATATCAATCTTTTAGCGCTGATTGCAGGTATGACTATATATTTGAGCAATATTGAGAAGCACTGATGCAGCCATCTATTACTGTTGTTATTCCCAATTTCAATGGTGCTGGGCTATTACAAAGAAACTTGCCTTCTGTATTAGCTGCCATGAAGAATTACTCAGGCATCTCCAGCTTAATCGTGGTCGATGATGGTTCCAGTGATGAGAGCCTGCAAGTCCTGAACAGTGAGTTCCCGCAGGCAAAGGTCGTTGTACATACGCAAAACAGAGGGTTTGCTGAAGCGATTCACAGTGGAGTCAATGCTGCTGGAACAGAATTGTTATTTCTATTGAATTCGGATGTGGAAGTTGCGCCAGATATTTTTACGCCATTAGTCGCTTATTTTGAAGATGAGAATACCTTTTCTGTAAATCCTCTTATCTATGATGAAAAGGGCGAAGTTAAACGGCATTCATGGAATTTACGTCAATTCAAAGGTGGGACACTTAAGTTAATGAATTGGCAACTGGAAGTAGCCTTACAACGCCGGAATGCTGGGGAAAATCTGCCAGCCGCTTATGCACATGGCGGATCATTCATGGTAAGAAAATCCATGTTTCTGGCATTGGACGGTTTTCATCCCATATTCAAGCCGTTTTACAGCGAGGACTATGATCTAGGCTTGCGTGCATGGAGGCGAGGCTGGGCAAGTTACTTTGAGCCTAGTGTGCATATCGTGCATCAAAGTAAGGGCTCTATCCGTTCTCACGTTAAATTTAAATATGTGAAATCTATACGCCGACGTAATCGGTATATTTTAGAGTGGGCACATTTAGCGCCGGCAGACTTGCTGATAAAAGCCATTCCTGCATCTATTTTGCAATTATTGGGAGAGTTGCTGATGCTGGACTATACCAATTTGCGAGGTTTTGGTTTTGCGGTGATGAAGTTGCGACAAGTGCTTGTCTTCAGGCGCGAACTACGTGAAACATCTTTATTTACGTTGCGCGAGGTTCTGGCAAAGCTAGATAAGCGTTAGACACAATAGTGATAGGCTTATATTGTTTTCTGGGGCTGAAAAAACTGCTCCAGTTAAGGTGTTGAGTGCCTTGTGCGTTCACTCACATATTTCAGAAACTCTTCAATACGGTTTGAGCATAAAAGCTCGGTAACAGCTCGAACTTCCTCTTCTGTCCATGACCACCATTCGCTGGCTAGTAGTGCCGAGCGCGTTTCCTCATCAAAGCGCCAACCGATTGGTTTTGCCGGATTACCTGCAACTATTTGATAGGGTTCTACCGATTTGGTTACAACACTACGCGCCGCAACAACCGCGCCATTGCCGATAGTCACTCCGGATAAAATAGTACAGCCATAAGCTAACCAGACATCATTGCCAATAATCACGTCACCACGTGTTCCTCCATATTCCTTAATATGTGCAGCTTCTTCAACAAAGTCGGGAAATGGAAAGCAAGATATCCAGTCTGTGCGATGGTGTCCTCCCAGAAAAATATGTACATCTTTAGCAATCGAAGTGTAAGCACCGATACTCAGGGTTGTTCCTTCTTGCCAGTCATGTACTTTGGGTGTGCCATAAGTCCCTATTCCTACTGAATAGTGAGGGTAACGGATCCGAAACTTATGCTGTGCCTTATGAAGTTTGACTGGTTTAGGTTGACGCCTGAAGAGATTTGCAAATTTTTCGAGTTGTTTCCACATTTGCTTTTTCCTTTATTCAAGACAATGATATCCGTAAGTAACAGCCAGGAATCAATGGTTTTTTGAAAGCCGGATTGAGAGGTGTTTTGTAATTTGCTGAGGTGGAATTTGCTTCAAACAATTCAGATGCCCCAGCGGACACGTACGTTCAAAACATGGGCTGCATGAGAGTCCCAAATACTCAACGACCGCTTGCAGATGCATGGGGGGCGTGTGGTTGGGGTCGGATGAACCATAAATGGCAATCAGTTTTTTATCCAGGGCGGCTGCCACGTGCATAAGACCAGAGTCGTTACTGATCACAGTGTGACAGAGTGACATCAAATCAATGGCATCACCCAGCTTGGTTTTTCCGGCCAGGTCTACGCATTTTTGCCGGGTGAGTTGCTGGATGTTGTTGGTTACGGACTGGTCTTTTTCCGAGCCAAACAGCCAGACTTGCCAGCCTTGGTTCAAGGCATTGTTGGCGACTTCCGCATAGTATTCCGCAGGCCAGCGCTTGGCTTCACCATACTCCGCGCCGGGGCACAAGCCAAGTATGGGCGCATTGGATGCTGCAATATTGTGTTGCTGCACCAGTGAAATGGCGCGATGGGTGTCGGCCTGCAAGGATGACAAAGGTAGTTGTGCTGGCAGAGGTGCATTTTTTGCACGCCCAAGTGCGACAAAGCGGTCAACAGTTTTCTTGAGGATGGTTTTATCCAGTGGTCGCATGTCGTTGACCAGGCCATAGCGCATCTCGCCTTTAAAGCCGGTACGGACCGGGATCCTCGCTGCCCACGGCAGAATGGCTGATTTGAGGCTATTGGTCAGCAGAATCGCCTGTGTAAACCCTTGCCCGGATAATTGCTTGCCAAGCTTGAAGCGCTCTCGGAGTGCCAGGTCACCGTGCTTGAAGGGCAGGGCAATCGCTTGTGATACTTCCGGCATTCTTTCCAGCAGTGGTAAGGTCCAGGCTGGCGCTGCCACTGTAATCTGGCAATCTGGCTGGTCGATCTTGAGTTGCTTGAACAGGCTTTGCGCCAGCACCATGTCGCCGACCCAGGAAGGGCCCATCACCAGGATCTTGTTCATGCGTGCATTTTTTTGATCAGGTTGGTCGTGCTGCGACCTTCTACCAGGTCAATCAGGGCAATTTCGCCTCCCCAGGACAACACTTCCTGTCCGCCGACTACCTGGTCGGCGGTGTAATCGCTGCCTTTGGCAATGACATTTGGCTGGATGGCATTAATCAGGTTCAATGGTGTGTCTTCATCAAAGAGAATCACGGCATCGACAGATTCGAGTGCCGCCAGCACGCGCGCGCGGTCATTTTCATTCACTACCGGCCGGCTCGGGCCTTTGAGCGCAGACACTGAGCGGTCAGTATTCAAACCAAGTACCAGCTTGTCACCGCGCCTTTTGGCGTCTTCGAGATAGGTGACATGACCTGCATGTAACAGGTCAAAGCAGCCGTTGGTAAACACGATTCTTTGTCCCTGTTGCTTCCAGGTGGAGACTTTCTGCAGCAAGTCCGGCAGTTCGCAGATTTTATGTGCCTGCTCGCTGCCTTGCGCCGTGGCAAGCGCATCCACCAGATCGGCTTTGGTAATAGGCACGGTCCCCACTTTGCCGACCACTACACCAGCAGCAACATTGGCAAGAGACAGGCTTTCCAGTGGTGAAAGACCATGCATCAAACCCGCTGCCAGTGTGGCGATGACGGTATCGCCGGCACCGGATACATCAAATACCTGTTTCGCAGTGGCGCTTAAATGCGCAGTATGGTCGGAGATTAGGGTAATGCCTTCTTCACCGCGGGTGACGGCCAGAAAGTCCAGAGCAAGGCTGGATTTCAACGCACTGGCCTTATCAATCAGCGCGGCATCATTCACGTGCGTATCACAAGCTTCAGCGGTTTCTTTCTTGTTGGGTGTCAGCGCGGTGGCGCCACGGTATTTATGGTAATTGCGCCCTTTGGGGTCGACCAGCACCGGGATGTTGTTGTCACGGCAATAATGGATCACTGCCTGGCAGATATCTTCTGTCAGCAAGCCTTTGGCATAGTCTGACAGAATAACGAGAGCGGGAGATTGTTTAAGTGCGGCTTGAATGGCTTGATCCACGGCCAGGGATTCGCTGATGGAAAGTTCGGTAGTGATTTCCTGGTCCAGGCGCAGCATTTGCTGATGTCCGCCCAGAATACGGGTTTTGGCAATGGTCGGGCGAACAGCGGTCCTGATCATGGCTTGCGTATCAATGCCGTGTGCCTGCATGGCTGTCAGCAATAATGCGCCTTCATTATCGTCACCTACCAGGCCTATCATGCGTGTATGGATATCCAGTAACGCCAGGTTGGCCGCGACATTGGCAGCACCACCCGCGCGTTGTTGCTCGGATTTAATCAGCACAACCGGCACCGGGCCTTCGGGCGAGATGCGATTTACCTCACCAATCAAATAGCGGTCAAGCATGACATCACCAATGACCAGTACGTGCTGGCTGTTCTCACCGAAATGCTGAACCAGTTTTGCCAAAGCGTTATTCATAAGCATGCCAGCCATCAGGATTCCAGGATCTCACACAGGCTGTGGCCAATAAAAATATGTGCTTCCTGGATACGGGCAGTCACATTGGAGGGAACCACGATATTGTATTGGCACAGCGCATTCAGTTTGCCGCCCGTGCCGCCGGTCATGCCAATCGTCCTCGCGCCGATTTCATTGGCAGCTTCAATGGCGCGTACCACATTGGCGCTGTTGCCGCTGGTGGTGAGGCCGATCAAGATATCTTCCGGACGGCACAAGGCTTCTACCTGGCGGGCAAAAATATAGTCATAACCATAATCATTGCCGACCGAGGTCAGGATGGAAGTATCAGTCGTCAGCGCAATGGAGGGAAGCCCCTTGCGTTCTTTTTTAAAGCGGCCGACGATTTCCGCGGCGATATGCTGGCTATCGGCGGCACTGCCACCATTACCGCATAACAGAATCTTGCCACCGCGCTGGAGGCAGTCCCGCATGGCCTGGCCCACTTCACTAATCAGCGGGAATGTTTCCTTCAAGGCCTGGAACATAGCCATATGGGCTGCATGCTCGCCTTCCAGATATTCAACGTAGCTCATGTGATGACCTTAAAATCTGTGGTTGAGAGATATCAGGTGCGGGCCACCTGACCAAAATGCAAGCCTTACCTAGCAGTAAGGATCCTCCTGCATTAAATAATTCTGCACGTAATCCTTCACGCCTTCTTCCAGGCTGGTGAATGGTTTTTTATAGCCGGCATCGCGCAGTTTATGCATTTCGGCCTGGGTGAAATACTGGTATTTTCCTTGCAGGTCCTGTGGCATATCAATGTAAGTGATGTTGGGTTCGCGCGCCATGCTAGTCATGACATTGCTTGCCAGGTCCTTAAAGCTGCGTGCCTGGCCGGTGCCGATATTGTAAATAGCGCTGGCAACCGGTTTGTGTTTCAGTGCCGCTTCCAGGAAAAAGCCCATGACATCCGCCACATCTTTGACATAGACAAAATCGCGCAACTGCATGCCATCTTCAACACCTGCTTTCGTGCCTTTGAACAGGCGCATGGTACCGGTTTCGCTGAACTGGTTGAAGGTATGAAAGGCAACGCTGGCCATGCGCTCCTTGTGGTATTCATTAGGGCCGTAGACATTGAAGAATTTAAAGCCTGCCCAGGCTGGAGGTGCAGCTTGCTTGTCTTTGACTTGCTGCAACACCCACTGGTCAAAAAAGTGTTTGGAGTAACCGTAGCCATTCAAGGGGCGCAGCTTTTCAATGCTGGCATCATCGTAACCATGTTCACCACCCCCATAAGTCGCCGCAGAGCTGGCATAAAAGAAGGGCACTTCATATTCGGCGCACCAGGACCACAGGTCTTGCGAATAATGCATGTTATCCGCGACCAGCTTGTTGAAATCACGTTCGGTGGTGGCACTGATCGCGCCCATGTGAATGACGGCAGTGATACCCTCATTATCTTCCAGGAAGTCAAACAGCTGATCTTTATCCAGGTATTCCGCATAATGTCGGTGTACCAGATTCTGCCACTGGTTTTCATGGGTGATGCGGTCAACAATGACCAGGTCTTGTCTGCCCAGCTTGGTATTTAAGTGCCAGGCCATGATAGACCCTATCATGCCTGCGCCACCGGTAATGACTATCATAAGTGCCTGTGTCAGGTGTCGCTATTGCATCAAGCAATCGAGGCACCTGCCTTGGTTCAAGGTGTGGTTGAAATAGCGGGCATTATAACCTCTTATGACAAGGCTCCCAATGCTTTCCATGCTATGCGCTGCCATGCATGGCATCCTGATTCACTGCAGATTTGTCCCAGCCTTGTAAATTTTCCATGGCAATCGTCACCATTGCCTCTATCCAGCCAGATTCGGCATTGAGTGCAGGGATATAGTGATAGTCCCCACCGCCTGCTGACTGGAATAAATGTTTACCTTCCATGGCAATTTCTTCCAGCGTTTCCAGGCAGTCGCTGCTAAAACCGGGGCAGACGACATCCAGACGCTTGAGTTTTTGTTTGCCTAAGCTGTCCAGCATATTGGCGAGGTAGGGTTGCAGCCATTCCTGGCGGCCAAAACGGGATTGAAAGGCTATTTCATACTGATCGCCGGATAATGCCAGTGCACTAGCCAGCAGTTTGCCTGTTGCCAGGCATTGCTCATAATAAGGGTCACCTTTTTGCGCGTGAAATTTGGGTACGCCGTGGAAACTCATGACCAGTTTTTCTGGCTGGCCGTGTTGTTGCCAATAGGTTTGGATATGGCTGGCCAATGCCTGGATATAACGCGGATGGTTGTGGTAGTCCTTGATGGTGCGAATGGCAGGGACATTACGCATGGTTAGCAATACGCGCCAGACGGCATCAAACACAGCGGCGGTACTGCTGGCAGCATATTGCGGATACAGGGGAAATACCAGGATGCGGCCACAGCCTTGTGCCTTGAGTGATTCAATGGCGCTTTTCATGCTGGGGTTACCATAGGTCATGCCCAGTTCCACTGCGAATGGCGTGGTCAGCTGTTGGGCTAATTGTGTTTCGAACAAGGCTTTCTGCTGCCGTGCGTAAACCATCAGGGGAGAACCGTTTTTAGTCCAGATGCTGGCGTATTTTTCCGCAGATTTTCTCGGGCGTATCCACAAAATAATGCCCTGCAGAATCCAGCACCAGATAAAACGCGGAATTTCCACTACCCTCCTGTCCATCAGGAACTGATTCAGGTAGGGGCGGAGGGCTTTTGCCGTTGGTGCGTCCGGGGTACCGAGGTTTGCCAGTAAAACCCCCACTTTGGTGGAGGCGGCATGTGGGGGGTGGGGTTCTGGATTATAGTAGGCCATGCGGGCATTTTAAGCGATCTGGGCACCCGTGGCTAAAATATGACGAGCGGGCAGCATAAAAAATCCTCGCAGTGAGCGAGGATGGATAATGTCATTCTAAAGAATAGTGGAAGAAAATTGAAATTGATCGAGGCTTTTAAGTATCGTCACGCATTTTCCTGCGCGCGATTAGGCCGATGATGCCCAAGCCGGAGAGCATCAGGGCATAAGTCTCGGGCTCGGGTACTGCAGCCACAAAATTGGTAATAGTCCCGTTATAACCGGCGGTGCCACCTTGGCTGGTGCCGACGACATGCAGGTAAAAATTACCATATTGCGTGGTTTCCAATGCACCAAATGCAATATGGGCACTTGAGTTAAAGACCGAGCCGGTGGCGACCAGGTTTTTATCTCCGTCCACCAGGCTGAACGTATCAAAAGAAAACGCATCGCTGCCGGTGCCTGAGACACTCGCTACAATATTTTGCAGGCCTTCGGTGCTGAAAGAAATGTAGTCATCAAACGCAGTGCTGCCAGAAAACGAATTGCTGAACTGGTAGCCATCCCCTGAAAGCGTGGCGTCGTACGTGTCAGCGTAGGCGCTGTTAAGGACGGTGCATAATCCTAGCGCCATTAATAATAAAGGTTTTTTCATGCTTCACTCCTTGGTTGTGGAAAAATCAAACTAAACACTTAACATGGTCGGAACAGTCCGCTGTAAACGTTTATGCGGAATCCATCAATGCTGGGATGAACCCCGGTCATGCAACGGAGTGGAGCAATTATTTCTTGTTCACCTGATTGCCCACGATGCCGCCGACAGCGGCTCCACCCACGGTGCCCAGTGCACTGCCACCGGTGAGGATCGCACCGCCAATGGCTCCGATACCGGCGCCGGCAGCCGTACTTTTGCCGCGTGTGCTCATGGAGCCACAGCCGGAAGCGCTCAATGCGAGAATGAGTAAAGCGAGAAAAATCAGGGATTTGCGTTTGGTATTATTCAATTAGGCGCTCCATGAAAGTAAACAACTATGGAACGGATTATGCAAAATCCAGGTCAGGCAGGGACAGTGGGTGGAAGCTGATTCTGCTGTCAGATAATTCAGACGTTTCGGGAACGCGTTTCCCGGCGCAAGGATTATTGATTCGAGAGGGCGTTGGACAGGAGTTTGGCGGTGACATCGACAATCGGGATGATGCGTTCGTAGGCCATGCGTGTAGGACCAATGACCCCTAACGTGCCCACCACCTGACCATCCGCCTCATAGGGCGCAGTAATCAGGCTGCATTCATCCAACGGCAGATAGCCGCTTTCACCGCCAATGAAAATCTGCACACCGTCAGCACGCTGGCTGTGGTCCAGTAATTGCATGAGCGCCGTGCGGCGTTCGAAAATTTCAAACAGTTTACGCAGGCTGCTCACATTGGTGGAGAGCTCATCGACTTGCAGCAGGTTACGTTCCCCCGAAATCACTACCGCCTCTTTCTCCGAAGGTTCCGGCTGGCTGGCAGCATCCAGCGCGGCCGACATCAGGCGGTTGATATCTGCCTGCACCTGTTGTAATTCCTGCTTCAGCCTATGCTGCAATTCGTCCAGGGTAAGCCCCTGGCAATGGCTGTTCACATAATTGCTGGCAGCGGTCAGCTCACTGGCGCTGAAGTTTTTTTCTGTCAGCAGGATGCGGTTCTGCACCTGACCATCTGCCGTCACCAGGATCACCAGGATTTTTTTCTCGCTCAGGTGCAGGAACTCCATGTGCTTGAGTGCATTGCGGCTGCGTTTGGGTGTCATCACCAGGCCGGCAAACTGGGTCAGCTGCGATAGCATGTCGGCAGCGCTGTTGATGAGGGCCTGTGGATTGGGGGAGGACAGGCCGGTTTTGAGCTGTGCGACGGCACGCGTGTCCAGTGGTTGCACTGTCATGAGGGAGTCGACAAACAGGCGATAACCTTTTTTGGTCGGGATCCTGCCGGCGGACGTATGCGGGCTGGCGATAAATCCCAATTGTTCCAGGTCGCTCATGACATTGCGGATGGTGGCAGGACTGACATCCAGGCCGGAATGTTGCAGCAATGTACGTGAGCCTATGGGTTGACCTTCGCTGATGTAATGCTCCACTAGCGTTTTAAGTAAAATTTGCGCGCGTTTATCCACTGTTTACCACCTTGTTAGCGTTATATATTCTGCCCGATTTATGGCCGGGGTAACAGCCCCCTGTGCTTTTCAGGGGCGGCCTTCTATGCTTTAATGCGCGCATGCTTCCACACTTTCGGTCGGTTGCCATTGTTGGCAAATATATGGATGAGTCGGCGCTGCATCACATGCGCGAAGACTTGACGCGTTTGACGCGTCACCTGCGGTCTCATGGCCTGCATGTCTGTGTGGAAGAACGCACCGCGAATTTTGTGGATGAAGAAGGTATCCAGCTGTCCACGCTGGAGCATATTGGCCGGAAATCTGATCTGGTGATCGTCATGGGCGGTGATGGTACCATGCTCAGTGTCGGGCGTGCCTTGCGCGATACACCTGCGCCGCTGGTGGGCATTAACCGGGGACGGCTGGGGTTTCTGACCGACTTGCAAACCGACAATATGCTGGGTGAGATCGACAAGATCTTGCAAGGCGAATACCAGCTTGAATCTCGCATGTTGCTGCAATCGGAAGTAACGCGTGCCGGCAAATATATACACCAGACCGTGGCGCTTAATGATGTCGTGATTAAAAGTGCTTTCCGCCTGATTGAGCTGGAAGTACATGTGGATGGTTTGTTTGTCTCGCAACAGCGCTCTGACGGCCTGATTCTAACCACGCCCACCGGGACGACCGCCTATGGCTTGTCTGCCGGCGGGCCGATCATGCATCCTGACCTGGCAGCGATCTCGATTGTCCCTATCAGTCCGCATACCTTGAGTTACCGGCCAATTACCGTGCCGGCGAAAAGTGTGATCGAAGTCATTGTCGTGCATGCGGCGGATGCGCAAATCAGTTTTGATGGCCAGGGGCAATATCCGCTGATGGCGGGTGACCATATCCGTATTGCGCGTGCCGAACAGGAAATCCGGCTGGTGCACCCAAAAGATTACTGTTATTTTGATATGTTGCGCAACAAATTAAACTGGGGTTGATGGGTTGTCCTGATCACTATCTATGCTGCAAGCACTTTCCATTCGAGATTTCGTTATTGTTGATACGCTGGAACTTGAGTTCTCGGCAGGCTATACCGCATTGACGGGTGAAACCGGTGCTGGTAAGTCCATCCTGATTGATGCCTTGTCACTCAGCCTGGGCGCGCGCAACGAAGGCGATGTGACCCGTAAGGGGCATGAAAAAGCAGAGATTTCCACTACTTTTGATATTGCTCACAACCAGGCAGCCCGTGATTGGCTGCAAGCCCAGGAAATGGAGGTGGATGAGGTGCTGGTGCTGCGGCGCGTGATCTATGCTGATGGCCGCAGCCGGGCGTTTATCAATGGGGCTTCAGCCACGGTGGGACAGTTACGCGAGATAGGCGAAACACTGATTGATATCTATAGTCAGAATGCACATCATTCCCTGCTTAAACTGACTACCCAGCGCGATATCCTGGATGCGTATGCCCAGGCAACGCCATTGGCGAAACAGGTCAGTGCGCTCTATAAAGACTGGTCACAGCTACACCAGCAACAATTGACATATGAAAAAAATGCCAGCCAGTTTGCCGATGAACTGGCAGAGCTGCGGGATAGCACGCGTGAACTCAGGCAACTCGAATTTGCAGCAGAAGAATGGCAGGTGTTGCAGCAGGAACACGTACGCTTGAGTAATGGTGCCAGCCTGCTCAACGGTATGGAAGCGTGCCTCAATATGATGAGCGAGAGCGATGAAGTGAATGCCATGGATTTGTTGTCGCAAGTGCAAAGCAAGCTGGCGGAATTGCAAGCCATGGATGCCGGGTTGCAATCCATCGCGGAAACACTGGATTCCGCAGTGATTCAACTGGAGGAATCCAGCCGGGCATTGAACCGTTATTTGCAGCGAAGCGAGCTTGACCCGGAACGCCTGGCCGAAGTTGAAGCGCGCATACAGGCGATTCATGGCGTCGCCCGCAAATACCGGGTCAAGCCGGAAGAATTGCCTGATCTGCTGGATCAGCAACTGGCGCGCATGCACGTGCTGGAAGGTTTTGCGGATGATGGTGCTTTAGCCAAACAGGTGCAAGCAGCATGGCAGGCTTATCAACAGGCGGCCAAACAATTGTCCGCACAGCGTCAGCAGGCCGCAAAAACGCTGTCACAAACCATCACAGCCCAAATGCAGGCATTGTCATTGAAAGGCGGGCAGTTTGCCATTGCCCTGACGCCGGGCGAAGCAGCTGCCCATGGGCTGGAACAGGTGGAGTTTCTGGTGGCTGGGCATGCCGGTGTTGAGCCACGGTCATTAAATAAAGTTGCTTCGGGTGGCGAGCTGTCACGTATCAGCCTGGCCTTGCAAGTCACGACCGCATCGCTGGGCAGTGTACCTTGCATGATTTTTGATGAGGTCGATGTCGGTATTGGTGGCGGTGTCGCCGAAGTGGTTGGCCACCTGTTGAACCAGCTTGGCCAGCAACGGCAGGTGCTGGTGATTACCCACCTGGCGCAGGTCGCCTCGCAGGCACAACAGCATTTACAGGTCAGCAAGTCCGAACACAATGGCACGACTTTAAGCCGCATTCGTGGCTTGAGTGCGGATGAGCGGGTGGAGGAGGTGGCGCGTATGCTGGGTGGTTTGCAGATTACCGAAGTCACGCGTAATCATGCCAGGGAAATGCTGAAACTTGCGATTCATTAGTTAGTTAGTATCAAACAACAGGCTAATCTCTCTGGCCTTCTGCCGTTGCTTGGCTGGCTATTTAAGCTGCATCATTCATGCTGTTGAGCAGCGCTGACCATCTTTCCAGTTTTTTTGCATAAGGCATGGCGGCATGTGCCGGACTAGTGGAAGGTAAGGCAAGCGTGTGTACTGCGCGTTCCAGCCGGATATGTTTCTTGAACAGTTTGGCCGCTGCGCTGCCATTTAATCCAATCACTTGAATAGACGGATAAGCTGCCAGTAAGCCATTAATATCATTGGCAACCACGGTATGTGGCGTAATGGCACTATCCAGGCTCCCCGGGCGATGGGCAGAATGACAGACATCCCAGATCGCCAGCCCAGCCGCTTTTACCTGCTCGCAGCGATCGAAGTAAGGTGCCAGGGCTTCAATCCCAAATAACGCTTGCATCATCCGCCAGAAGCTATTTTGCGGATGCGCGTAATATTGCTGTTGCCGGATGGAGGCGATACCGGGTAATGAACCCAGGATCAGGATATCCGGTTCCCCTCCGGCAATGGGTGGGAAACCGAAGGCATGAGGCAGGGAGGGAAGGAGAAGGTCAGGCAAGGACTGAAAAGGGCCAGCATCTTTCATCATGCGGGCCCGCGGCTTTACCAATGATTAATTACAAGGCTGCTTTTTACAGACACCATAAATGGTCAGCGAGTGATCCTGCATGGTGAAACCGTATTTTTCCGCAGCACTCTTTTGCCTTTTTTCGATTTCTTCGTCATAAAACTCTTCAACGCGGCCACATTTGATACAGACAATATGGTCATGGTGGCTGCCCTGATTCAATTCAAATACGGCTTTGCCACTTTCAAAATGGTGACGTACCAGCAGGCCGGCCTGTTCAAATTGCGTCAGTACACGATAGACGGTGGCCAGACCTACATCTTCACCGTTATTGATCATGATTTTATATATCTCTTCAGCGGACAGGTGGCGTTGTTCACTGTTCTCGAACAATTCAAGAATTTTCAAACGTGGCAACGTTGCTTTCAAACCGGCATTTTTGAGGTCTTTAGGATCATGCATAGTGTTTTATCCATTGGCTAAGTAGTCCGGCGTATTTGATTGCAGAACTACGTGGTATATTAATGATTGTTCTCAATAATACCGATTATAAAGTGAATCCAATGCGTAATTCTATCTTTTTTGTGTTGGTTGTCGCATCTTTGGAGACGGGGTGTGGTGCCAAACTGCCATCTATGAAGCCTTTCAAGATGGAAGTGCAGCAAGGTAATGTGGTGACATCCAAAATGCTGTTGCAACTGCGTCCCGGCATGACGCGTTCCCAAGTGCGTTATATTATGGGGACTCCGCTGATCGTAGATAGTTTCCGGGATAATCGCTGGGATTATTTCTATGAGCTGCGCAAGCAAGGGATGCTGGTTGAAAAACGCAGGGTCATTCTGGACTTTGATAAGGATAGCCTGGTGTCTGTACGGGGGGATGTGATTCCGTCGGCAGAGAATCCGGACGTCAAAACGATTGCTGAAACTCCCCAGCAAAAAGCGGAAGCGTCGAAAGACGATAGCTGGACGGATAAGCTGAAATTCTGGAAGGACAACGAAGCGGCAGCTGCTAATAAGGCGGCTGATACTACTGCACAAGTTGCTGGCGCAACCGCAGCAGCGGCAGAGACGAAAAATGCTGGCGCAGAAAGTGCGCCGCCAGCTGCCGAACCTGCCAAAGCCACTGAAACAACTACAGTCGCTGAAACAACTAAAGCCGAACCAGCTGCCAATGTAGCAGATGATGATGAGGTGGTCCCTTATATCCCTGAAGGCGAGTATCAGGCTGCACCTACGCCAGAAGAAATGGCCAAGGGCAACCTGGATGCGGCTGCAAACCAGGCAACAGAGGCCACTGCGAACGCCGTGAATGAAAATACCCTGGCAGCCAGGGCCAGCGAAGCAGTGGAGCCTCCGCCAGTATTTGAGCAAGAAGCTGTGCCAGCGCCGGCTATTGTGGCCGAGCCTGAACCTGTATTGCCACCACCAGTCAAGGCGACGGCCTCATCAGCAGCGGCACCCAAGAGCGTGCTGGTGCCGGTCAAGCCAGCCGTAGCGGCAGCACCTGTTGTGGCTGCCGCCGCTGCGAAGACTACACAATCAGCATCTGCTGAGACTAAAGCGGCAGAAGCAAAAGCATCTGCAACAAAAGCGGACAGTGACAAACCGGCGACAAGTGCCTCTGCGGTTGAAGATGATGAGGTGATTCCTTATATCCCAGAAGGCGAATATGTGGCGCCTGTGATTCCGACTGAAGGAGAGATGGTTAAAGGTAATATGGCCGAGGCTAATACACCTGCCGTGGATGCGGAAGCGCATCAGGTCACCGAAAAAGGCGTTGCACCAAAAGTGGCGAACGAAGCAGCGGAACCAGCGCCCACATTTATTGCCGAGCAAATGCCGGAACCTGAACCCGAGCCTGAGTTACCACCACCTCCTTCTTCTGTAGTGAAGCCGGTAGTGAAAGAAGGTGCGGCACCTGTTGCACCTGCAACTGCGTTAACTGCTGAGGAAACAAAACCGACGCCAGTACAGCCCGCCCGCGCGGATCATTCCGCCTCTGCTACAGCAATTGCGACTGAAGCAAAAGCTTTGCAGCCGGCCCCTGCAGTGGAAGCCGAGATTAACAAGTCGGTTGCTGCATGGGCACAGGCCTGGAGAAGCAAGGATATCAATGCCTATTTTGCTGCGTATGCCCCGGACTTCGTACCAGACGGCTTGCCGAGTAAAGGCGTTTGGGAGGCGCAGCGTAAACAGCGCCTTTCTACCAAGCAGGGAGCCATTACCCTGGTATTGAATAATGTCCAGGTGCAACATGATGGCGGTGAGGCGGTGGTGCAGTTCGCGCAGAAATATGCTGCCAGAAACTATAAAGACGAATTGTTGAAAACGCTGGACATGCGTTATGAACCTGCGCAAAAACGCTGGCTGATTACGCGGGAGCGTACTGCGCCTTTGGGCTCTGCCGCTGTACCTGCAGTTGTGGCGTTACCCAAGAAAACCGCGGTAGCCGAAGCACAGGCCTCAGTAGAGCCTGCGGTAGATATTCCGGTCGCCACTGAACCCAGTGTTGAAGCGGCCCTTGAGTCATGGGCGCAAGCTTGGCGCAGTAAAAACGTCAAGGCTTATCTGGCCGCTTATTCGCCTGAGTTTGTGCCGGACGGTTTGCCAAGCAAGAGCGCCTGGGAGGCGCAGCGTAAAAAACGGCTATCCCCCCAGCAAGGCGATATCAAGCTGGAAATCAATGCAGTGAATGTTGAGCGTGATGGTGACCGTGCCGTGGCGACTTTTACGCAAAAATACACTGCCAGGGCGTACCGTGATGAGATGGTCAAGAAACTACAGCTTAAGCTGGATCCGAACCGTAAAGTCTGGTTGATTGTGCGCGAAACTGCGGCATCCGGTGCTGATTTACCTGTGCCCAAGCAGCAGGTGACAGCGCCTGAAGATAGCCAGGAGCACCTGGATGGGACACTGGAGCAAATCGGGTTCTAATCTCCTGTATCAATTGAAAAGAATGTATTGAGCGAGTTATGTTAAAAGTAGTGATTGCTGGTGTGTCTGGTCGCATGGGACACGCTTTGCTGGATGGTGTGTTTTCAGATAACGGTTTGCAACTGCATGCTGCCCTGGATAGGGCAGGTAGCCCGATGCTGGGTAGGGATGCCGGTGAACAGTTCGGTAAAGTGACAGGCGTGAAAATCACGTCAGATGTTGCCCCTGCATTGCAGGGGGCCGATGTGCTGGTGGATTTTACCCGGCCTGAAGCCAGTATGCAGTATCTGCAAGCCTGTCAGCAGGCTAATGTGAAGTTGGTGATTGGGACGACCGGTTTTAGTGAAGCGGAAAAGTCTGCCATTACTGCTGCTGCCCGGCATGTCGGAATCGTATTTGCGCCCAATATGAGTGTGGGCGTGACCTTGCTGATCAACCTGGTGGAGCAAGCGGCGCGCGTGCTGAATGAAGGCTACGATATCGAAGTGGTTGAAATGCATCACCGCCATAAAGTGGATGCGCCATCAGGTACTGCCTTGCGGCTGGGTGAAGCCGCAGCCAAAGGCATTGACAAGGCATTGAAGGATTGCGCCGTGTATGCGCGTGAAGGCGTCACTGGCGAACGCGAGGCCGGGACGATTGGCTTCGCAACCATGCGTGGTGGCGATGTGGTCGGCGATCATACCGTGGTACTGGCGGGTGTGGGTGAACGCGTAGAGTTGACGCATAAAGCCTCCAGTCGTGCCACCTTTGCCCAGGGCGCATTGCGTGCAGCCAAGTTTCTGGCAGATAAGCCGAGTGGTTTGTTCGATATGCGCGATGTGCTGGGGTTTGCAAAAAACTGATGATATAGACGGTATTTTGCCTGACGCTTGCCCTTGAGTGGGTAGCTGATTTGCGCTATAATGATTTAATTCTGAAACGGGAAGAGTCCAACAAGCTTTTCCCGTTTTGCACATCTATTCACCGCCGCTTGAAATCCGTTCGGGCCATGAGTGAACCCTCTTAAAGATGTGTTTCGTATCAAACTTAAGGAGCTAAAGGTGTCAAAAACAATTCCAGCGATTTTAGTATTAGCAGATGGAACTGTTTTTAAGGGCATTAGCATTGGCGCTTCCGGTCATACAGTCGGTGAGGTCGTGTTCAACACTTCCATGACCGGCTATCAGGAAATTCTTACTGATCCTTCCTATGCCGAACAAATCGTGACATTGACCTATCCGCACATTGGTAACTATGGTACCAATGCCGAAGATGTCGAGTCAGGCAAAGTCTATGCTGCGGGTCTGATTATTCGTGACTTGCCCTTATTGGAAAGCAATTTCCGCAGTGAACAGAATCTTTCCGATTATCTCAAAGCCAGTAATGTTGTCGCAATTGCCGATATTGATACGCGCAAGCTAACCCGTATCCTGCGCGAAAAAGGCGCCCAGGCCGGCTGTATCATGGCAGGTGAGTCTGTGGATGAAGCACAGGCGCTGACTTTGGCCAACGGCTTCCCGGGCCTGGCCGGCATGGATCTGGCAAAAGTGGTGAGCTGTACCCAGCCTTATGAGTTTACTGAGGCTGAGTGGCAGTTAGGCTCGGGCTTCAGTAAAACTACCGCGCCTCAATTCCATGTCGTGGCATTCGATTACGGTGTGAAACGCAATATTCTGCGCATGCTGGTTTCCCGTGGCTGTAAAGTGACTGTATTGCCAGCGCAGGCGACAGCAGAGCAGGCATTGGCCTATCATCCGGATGGTATTTTCCTATCCAACGGTCCAGGGGACCCGGAACCTTGTGATTATGCAATTGCAGCCATCAAAACTTTAGTTGACACTGGCATTCCAACCTTTGGTATTTGCCTGGGTCACCAGTTGCTGGCATTGGCTAGCGGTGCCAAAACCTTGAAGATGAAATTCGGCCATCATGGTGCCAACCACCCGGTGCAGGATGTCGACAGCAAGCGTGTCTATATCACCAGCCAGAATCACGGCTTTGCGGCAGATCCAACCACTTTGCCAGCAAATATCAAAGTGACGCATGTGTCACTGTTTGATGGCAGCCTGCAAGGTATTGCGCGTACTGACAAACCGGCCTTCAGCTTCCAGGGCCACCCGGAAGCCAGCCCAGGGCCGCAAGAAATGAGTGTGTTGTTCGACCGCTTTATCCAGTTAATGCAAGAAAGCAAATCATCGCAAGAAAGAAAGTCCAGCTAATGGCAAAGAGAACCGACATTAAAAGTATTCTGATTATCGGTGCAGGCCCGATTGTCATTGGTCAGGCCTGTGAGTTTGATTACTCCGGTGCGCAAGCATGTAAAGCCCTGCGCGAAGAAGGCTACCGCGTCATTCTGGTCAACTCCAATCCGGCCACTATCATGACTGACCCGGAAATGGCCGATGCGACTTACATCGAGCCAATTACCTGGCAGATGGTGGAGAAAATCATTGAGAAAGAGCGTCCGGATGCCTTGTTGCCTACCATGGGCGGCCAGACTGCGCTGAACTGTGCGCTGGACCTGGACAAGCACGGCGTATTGCAGAAATACAATGTAGAGTTGATCGGCGCGTCCAAAGACGCGATTGATAAAGCGGAAGACCGCCAGAAGTTCAAGGAAGCCATGACCAAGATCGGGCTGGGTTCTGCACGTTCCGCGATTGCGCATAGCCTGGAAGAGGCTTTGCAGGTGCAGGCCAATATCGGCTATCCGGCAATTATCCGTCCTTCATTTACCATGGGGGGTAGCGGTGGTGGTATCGCTTACAACCGCGAAGAGTTTATTGCCATCTGTGAGCGCGGCCTGGATGCTTCACCCACCAACGAGTTGCTGATTGAAGAATCATTGCTGGGCTGGAAAGAATACGAGATGGAAGTGGTCCGTGACAAGGCGGATAACTGTATCATCATCTGTTCCATCGAAAACCTGGACCCTATGGGCGTGCATACCGGTGACAGCATCACCGTGGCGCCAGCACAAACCCTGACTGACAAAGAATACCAGATCATGCGTAACGCCTCACTGGCGGTATTGCGTGAAATCGGTGTTGATACCGGTGGTTCCAACGTGCAATTCGCCATCAACCCTGACGACGGCCGCATGATTGTGATCGAGATGAACCCGCGTGTATCACGTTCATCTGCATTGGCCTCTAAAGCAACGGGCTTCCCGATTGCCAAAGTCGCAGCCAAACTAGCGGTAGGCTTTACGCTGGACGAATTGCGCAATGAAATCACCGGTGGCCAGACGCCTGCGTCGTTTGAGCCATCGATTGACTACGTGGTGACCAAAGTGCCACGTTTTGCCTTTGAAAAATTCCCGCAGGCTGACAGCCGCCTGACCACACAGATGAAATCTGTCGGTGAAGTGATGGCCATGGGCCGCAGCTTCCAGGAGTCTTTCCAGAAAGCCTTGCGTGGCCTGGAAGTGGGCGTAGACGGCCTGGATAGTGTGACTGATGATAAAGACCGTATCGTCAAGGAAATGGGTGAGCCAGGTCCTGAGCGTATCTGGTATGTAGCAGATGCTTTCCGCCTCGGCATGAGTGTCGATGAAATTTTCGACATTACCAAAATTGACCGCTGGTTCCTGGTGCAGATTGAGGAAATTATCAAGCTGGAACAATCCCTGGGTGGCAAGCATATCGCCGATTTGAGCAAGGAAACGGTTTTCAGGCTCAAGCGCAAAGGCTTCTCGGACCGCCGTTTGGCCAAATTGCTGGATACTGACCAGCATGCCGTGCGCGCTTTCCGTCAGGCTTTGGGTGTGCGCCCCGTGTACAAACGGGTAGATACCTGCGCGGCTGAATTTGCGACCAACACGGCTTATATGTACTCCACCTATGAGGAAGAGTGCGAGTCCAATCCGACTGACAAGAAAAAAATCATGGTATTGGGCGGTGGCCCTAACCGTATCGGCCAGGGCATTGAGTTTGACTATTGCTGCGTACATGCGGCATTCGCCATGCGCGAAGATGGTTATGAGACCATCATGGTCAACTGTAATCCGGAAACCGTGTCTACCGATTACGACACTTCTGACCGCCTGTACTTCGAACCAGTGACACTGGAAGATGTACTGGAAATCGTCAATATCGAAAAACCGGTCGGCGTGATCGTGCAATATGGTGGTCAAACGCCATTGAAACTGGCGCGCGACCTGGAAAAAGCTGGTGTGCCTATTATTGGTACCACGCCAGATGCGATTGACCGTGCCGAAGACCGTGAGCGCTTCCAGCAGATGCTGCACAGCCTGAACCTGAAGCAGCCACCAAACCGTACGGCGCGTGCACCTGAAGAAGCGATTCGCCTGGCAACGGAAATTGGCTATCCGTTGGTGGTGCGTCCTTCTTACGTCTTGGGCGGCCGCGCGATGGAAATCGTGCACGAGCAAAGCCAGTTGGAGCGCTATATGCGCGAAGCGGTGAAAGTGTCTAACGAATCACCGGTGTTGCTGGATCGTTTCCTCAATGATGCGATTGAAGTTGACGTTGATGCGTTGAGTGATGGCGAAGATGTATTGATTGGCGGCATTATGCAGCACGTGGAACAAGCCGGCGTACACTCGGGTGACTCTGCCTGCTCGCTGCCACCCTACAGCCTGAGCGACAGCCTGCAAGATGAGTTACGCAATCAGACCGTGCAAATGGCGAAAGCATTGGGTGTAAAAGGCCTGATGAACGTGCAGTTTGCCGTGCAGAATACCGGGCAGGGCGAAGTGGTGTATGTACTGGAAGTGAACCCGCGTGCCTCACGTACCGTGCCGTTTGTGTCCAAGGCCTGTGGTTTGCAATTAGCCAAGATTGCGGCACGTTGCATGGCTGGCCAATCGCTGCAGTCACAAGGTGTGACCAAAGAGGTTGTGCCGCCTTACTACTCCGTTAAAGAAGCCGTGTTCCCGTTCATCAAGTTCCCAGGGGTAGATACCATCCTGGGGCCTGAAATGAAATCGACGGGTGAAGTAATGGGTGTTGGCACAACCTTTGCGGAAGCGTTTGTAAAGTCTCAATTGGGTGCTTCAGTGAAAATGCCGACTGGCGGTAAAGCGTTTATCAGTGTACGTAACGAAGATCACCACAAAGTGATTGATATCGCCAAAGATCTGGTCAAGCTGGGCTTCACCCTGGTGGCCACCAAAGGCACGGCACGTGCATTGTCCGAGCAGGGCCTGGAAGTCACGCCGGTGAACAAGGTAGCCGAAGGCAGGCCGCATATTGTCGACATGATCAAGAACGACGAAATCAACCTGATCGTCAATGTCACGGAAGACAAAAAAGCCATTACCGATTCCTACGAAATCCGCCGCAGCGCATTGCAGAACAAGGTGACGTATTACACCACGCTGGCCGGCGCGCGCGCGGCTTGCATCGGTATGGCACAAAGCAAGGATATGGATGTCTATTCGGTGCAAGACTTGCACAAACGACTTGCTTAACTTAAACTAGGCTTACATTGATATTGAAATAAGCCACGCTCATCCGGGTGTGGTTTATTTTTTTTATACTTAACTTTTTCAGGGTTTATGTTATGGCAGTACATCAGATTCCTGTCACCGTACGTGGTGCAGAATTACTCAAGGAAGAATTACAACGTTTGCGTGCGGTTGACCGCCCTAATATCATCCAGGCGATTGCCGAAGCCCGTGCGCAAGGCGATTTGTCCGAGAACGCAGAGTATGAGTCAGCCAAAGAGCGCCAGAGCTTTATTGAGGGTCGTATTGCCGAACTGGAAGGCAAGTTGTCCAACCTGCAGATTATTGACCCAACCATGCTGAACGCGGATGGCCGCGTCGTGTTTGGCGCGACTGTACGCTTTGAAGACCTGGATTCGGGTGATGCCAAAACTTACCAGATCGTCGGTGAAGATGAAGCCGATATCAAAAATGGCAAGATTTCCGTCAGCTCACCGATTGCGCGTGGCCTGATTGGCAAATCTGAGGGTGAAGTTGCCGAAGTGCAATCACCGGGCGGCATCAAAGAGTATGAAATTATAGAAGTGCTTTATATTTAAAGAAGACTGACATGGCACGCAAAACAGGACTGACAGGATGGCTGACCCCGGTAGTGCTCACGTTGTGGGTGGGGGCATTATGGATGACAGCCATCACTGCCAGCGTGCTGTTCCAGACCATTGCCGATCGCCAACTGGCAGGGCTGGTTGCTGGCAAGCTGTTCACCATCGTCAGTTATATTGGTATGGCCAGTGGCTTATGGCTGTTGCTGCAACGACTGGCTGGAGAAGGTTTTTCCGCGCTGAAGCAAGGCTTGTTCTGGGTCATCTTCGTGATGTGGGTACTGGTGCTGGTGGGTGAGTTCGGTATTCAGCCTTTGCTGGCGCAACTCAAGGCCAGTGCCTTGCCGAATGATGTCATGCAAAGCGTGTTTGCCAGCCGCTTCAGGACCTGGCATGGTGTAGCCAGTATTGCGTATATGGTGGAATGCCTGCTGGGATTATGGCTGGTGATTAAATCCAGCTAGCCCCCATAAAAAACGCGCAAATGATTGCGCGTTTTTAGTCAATGCAGCGGTCTTGTCAAACGTTAGGAATGACGATTTTAGCCGATGCTTTAATGGTGTCACTGGCACGGTAAAATACCAATTGTTTACCGATATGATGGACAGGCGCCGCACTGACTTTTTCACTGATTTCATTCAGGATGGATTTGCGCAATTCACGGTCATCGCCTGCCACTTGCACCTTGATTAATTCATGCGCATTCAGGCTGATGTCGATCTCTTTCAACACAGCCTCGGTCAGACCATTATTACCAATCATGACGACCGGGTTAAGATTGTGGGCAAGTCCACGTAAATAAGCGATTTGTTTGCTGTTTAATTGCATGCGATTCCTTCAAATTATCCTTTATTTTAGCATGAAGCGAATATTCACTCTATGAAACCTTCCAAAACCAGCAAGGCCTGGATGCAAGAGCATTTGAATGACGAATACGTCAAGCGCGCGCAGAAAGAGGGCTATCGCGCGCGGGCCGCATACAAGCTGCTGGAAATCGATGAAAAAGACAAACTGATCAAGCCCGGCATGACAGTGGTCGATTTGGGTTCTACACCCGGCAGCTGGTCACAAGTCGCGGTGCAGCGTCTGAAAGGGCAGGGGCGTGTTATTGCGCTGGACATCCTGGAAATGCACCCGATTCCGGGTGTCGAATTTATCTGTGGCGACTTCCGCGAAGAGTCCGTGCTGCAACAATTAGAGAGTAGCCTGAATAACAAACTGGTGGATCTTGTGATCTCGGACATGGCGCCGAATATGAGTGGCCTGAAAGATGTAGACCAGGCAGGTGCCAGTTATTTGACTGAGTTGGCGCTGGATTTCTGCCAGCAATGGCTGAAACCGGGTGGGCATTTCCTGGTCAAAGTATTCATCGGTAGCGGGTTTGATGACATTGTCAAACAAATGCGCAGCCAGTTTGAAAAAGTGGTGACCCGTAAGCCTAAAGCCTCACGCGACCGTAGCAGTGAAGTATATTTGCTCGGCCTGCATCGAAAACCTTGAATTGCAACCATTTTTGACCTTTAGTTTCGCCGCACAAGCAAAAAAATTGGGTATACAATGCGTTATTAGGCTTGAAAGTTTTGGTTTTGCCTCCATTCTTACCATTAGGGACATTCCCGCCTTTCGTTTTTAAGTTAAGGAACCACCTTGAATAATCTATTGAAAAATATCGCGATTTGGGTAGCGATCGCCTTGTTGCTGATGACGGTATTTAATCAATTCAACGGCCCAGGCAGAAACAGCGGGCAAGTAGTTTATTCGCAATTTATGCAAGAGGTCAAAGATGGCCGAGTTGCCAAGGTGCAGATTGATGGCCGTTCCCTGCATGTAACGACCAACGAAGGCAAAAGCTATGACTCCTTCTCCCCATCCGATCCATGGCTGGTGTCCGACCTGCTGAAAAACAATGTGATTGTGGAAGCCAAACCGGAAGAGCATGAATCCATGCTGATGAGTATTTTCGTGTCCTGGTTCCCCATGATTCTGCTGATCGGGGTCTGGATTTTCTTTATGCGCCAGATGCAGGGTGGCGGCAAGGGCGGCGGCCCATTCTCGTTTGGCAAGAGCAAGGCGCGCCAATTGGACGAATCCAATAACAGCACCACATTTGCAGATGTCGCCGGTTGCGACGAAGCCAAGGAAGAAGTGGCCGAACTGGTCGAATTCCTGAAAGATCCGAGCAAGTTCCAGAAACTGGGTGGGCGTATTCCACGCGGGGTATTGATGGTAGGCCCTCCAGGGACAGGTAAGACCCTGCTGGCACGTGCGATTGCCGGTGAAGCCAAAGTACCGTTCTTCAGCATTTCCGGTTCTGATTTCGTTGAAATGTTTGTCGGTGTTGGTGCGGCACGTGTGCGTGACATGTTTGAAACCGCCAAGAAAAACTCACCTTGTATCGTATTTATTGACGAGATTGATGCAGTGGGCCGCCATCGTGGTGCAGGTACCGGCGGCGGTAATGATGAACGCGAACAGACCTTGAACCAGATGCTGGTGGAGATGGACGGCTTTGAAGCGAACTCCGGCGTGATTGTGATTGCTGCAACTAACCGTGCCGACGTCCTGGACAAAGCATTGCTGCGTCCAGGCCGCTTTGACCGCCAGGTCATGGTGGGCTTGCCTGATATCAAGGGTCGTGAGCAAATCCTGAATGTGCATATGCGCAAAGTGCCTATTGACCCGGATGTGAGAGCAGATATCCTGGCGCGTGGTACACCAGGTTTCAGTGGTGCAGATCTGGCCAACCTGGTCAATGAAGCAGCCTTGTTTGCAGCACGCCGTAACAAGCGCACGGTCGATATGCAGGACTTTGAAGATGCCAAAGACAAAATCTTCATGGGTCCTGAGCGTAAGTCCATGATCATGCGTGAGGAAGAGCGCCTGAATACGGCTTACCACGAGTCTGGCCATGCAGTGGTGGCCAAATTGTTACCTAAAGCAGACCCGGTACATAAGGTAACGATTATGCCGCGTGGCTGGGCGTTGGGCTTAACCTGGCAATTGCCTGAGCACGACCGCATCAGTAACTATAAAGACAAGATGCTGGAAGATATTTCCATCCTGTTCGGTGGCCGTATTGCCGAAGAGATTTTCATGCACCAAATGTCTACCGGCGCTTCGAATGACTTTGAGCGTGCGACCAAAATGGCGCGTGACATGGTGACCAAGTTTGGTATGTCTGATGCACTGGGTACCATGGTGTATGCCGGTAGTGAGCAGGATTCCTGGATGGGTAGTATGTCTTCCCGTACGGTCTCTGAAGCCACTCAGCAAAAAGTGGATGCAGAAATCCGCCGTATTCTGGATGAACAGTATGCGATTGCCCGCAAACTGCTGGAAGACAACCGTGACAAAGTGGAAGCCATGACCAAGGCATTGATGGAAATGGAAACCATTGATGCGGACCAGATCAATGACATCATGTCTGGCTTGCCGGTGCGTCCACCCAAGCAAAAAAATAACCCTCCTGTCACCACGGGTGGTAGTGGCGGCAGTGGTACTATTGTGAACCCCTCGCCACAACCGACCGCGAAAGGTGATGAGGCAAATCAGAGTTAAGTTTTTTGCCTGAGTGCTTGGTGGTAAAATATAAAGGCTGGCATTTGCCAGCCTTTGTTTTTCTGGAAACGCCATTTATGCAATTTCGCTGTGGACGCTTTACTCTCGATGTTGGCACCCCAAAAGTCATGGGCATTGTCAACGTCACGCCCGACTCCTTTTCCGATGGCGGAAAATATACACAGGCTGAGGTAGCAGTTGCTCACGCCTTACAGCTGATTGAAGAGGGTGCTGCCGTTCTGGATATCGGTGGCGAGTCCACACGCCCCAATGCCGCGCCCGTAACGGTCGAAGAGGAGCTGCGGCGCGTGATTCCGGTGATTGAGGCCCTGGTGGCACACAATATTGCAGTGCCGATTTCGATTGATACCTATAAGCCGGCCGTGATGCGTGCCGCCATTGCTGCCGGTGCCAGTATGGTGAATGATGTACGCGGACTACAGGAACCGGAGGCGCTGGACATTATTGCCGCCAGCGATGCTGGTGTCTGTATTATGCATATGCAAGGCACACCACAAACCATGCAGGATAATCCGCACTACGAGGATGTGGTGGCAGAGGTCAAAGACTTTCTGCGTATCCAGCGGGATGCGTGTCTACAAGCGGGTATCCAGCAGGATCGTATCATGCTGGATCCAGGGTTTGGTTTTGGTAAAACGCGCGCGCATAATATTGCGCTGGCCAAAGCCTTGCCACAATTACTCGACCTGGGCTGTCCGCTGCTGGTCGGGCTGTCCCGCAAGTCTGTCCTGGGGCAAATGACTGGCAATGATGTCGATGCGCGCCTTTATGCAAGTATCGCCGCCGCGGTTGTCAGTGGCATGCAAGGCGCACACTTGTTGCGCGTGCATGACGTGAAAGCAACTGTGGAAGCGCTGAAAGTCGTCGCTGCACTTAAATAAGCCCAGGGGCTTAATTGAATTAAACAGGCAATTGGAAGATTGAAATATCATCAAGCCGGTCACAGGCTGTTAGATAAGAAAGCATCACAATGAGTAAACAATATTTTGGGACAGATGGTATTCGCGGACGTGTCGGCGAGAGTGTGATTAATCCAGAGTTTGTCATGAAACTGGGCTATGCCGCCGGCCGAGTCCTTGCCAGCCATGAGCATCTGCCGCAAGGCAAGCGCCCCACGGTGCTGATTGGTAAAGATACGCGTATTTCCGGCTATATGCTTGAGGCTTCACTGGAGGCTGGCTTATCCGCTGCAGGTGTGGATGTGCTATTAACTGGCCCTATGCCGACCCCGGCGGTGGCTTATTTAACGCGTGCATTGCGTGCCCAGGCGGGGATTGTGATTTCGGCCTCCCATAATCCCTATTACGATAACGGCATCAAGTTTTTTTCCGCACAGGGAAGCAAGCTGCCGGACGAGCTGGAGTTTGCGATTGAGGCCGAACTGGGCAAGCCTATGCAGGTGATGGATTCTGCCAACCTGGGTAAAGCCAGGCGTGTGGATGATGCTGCCGGTCGCTATATCGAGTTCTGTAAAAGCACGTTTCCTGCCCGCCTGGATTTGCGTGGCCTGAAAATTGTGCTGGATTGCGCACATGGTGCGACTTACCATGTGGCACCGCCAGTTTTTCATGAGCTGGGGGCCGAGGTAATCGCCATCGGCAATCAACCGGATGGCCTCAATATCAATGAAAACGTAGGGTCTACCCATCCGCAGGCCCTGCAAAAAGCCGTGGTCGGGCATCAGGCCGATCTCGGCATTGCTTTTGATGGCGATGGTGACCGTGTCATGATGGTGGATGGGTCGGGCAATCTGCTGGATGGTGATCAGTTGCTGTATATCATCGCCATGGGTTTGTATGCCAAAGGTAAACTGAAAGGTGGTGTGGCTGGCACATTAATGACCAACCTGGCACTGGAACATGCATTGCAGAAACACCAGATTCCTTTTGGCCGTGCCAAAGTAGGTGACCGTTATGTGCTTGAATTGCTGCAAAGCAAGAACTGGAAACTGGGCGGTGAAAATTCCGGCCATATCCTGACCCTGGATAAGCATAGCAGCGGTGATGCCATCATTGCGGCCTTGCAAGTGCTGCACTCCTTGCGTGAGAGCGGTAAAACCCTGCAGCAGCTTGGCGAGAGCCTGGTGCTTTATCCGCAAGTATTGATTAATGTGACGACGCAGCAAAAACTGGATTTAAACCAGGTGGCTGTGCAGGAAGCAGTCAAGCAGGCAGAAACCATCCTCAATGGGCAGGGTCGTGTGTTATTGCGTGCATCGGGTACCGAGCCCAAGATTCGCGTCATGGTCGAAGGGCTGGACAAAGCGCTGGTGCAAGCACAGGCAGAGCAATTGGCAGCGGTAATTCGCCAGTTGGCCGCCTGATTTCCAGGAGAAGGCCATGGATACGTTTAGTCACGCACTGTGGGGATACGGCCTGTTTGGCTTCCGCAAATATCCAAAGTTTGCGGCACTGATGGGGGCCATGCCTGACCTGATTTCTTTCGGCGCATTATTTTTCATGCGCGTGATGGACGGCACTTACCAGTGGGGAAAACCAGCGCTGGCGACATTACCCGGCTGGATTTATCCTGCCTATACGGTGGGGCATAGCTTTGTGATTGCGTTTGCGGTCATCGGCCTGGTCGCCATCTGGCGTAAGGATATCGCGTTTGCGATGCTGGCCTGGCCGTTCCATATCATGCTGGATTTCCCTTTCCATAGCCTGCAATATTTTCCCACTCCCATGTTCTGGCCTGTGTCGGATTTCAAGGTGGATGGTATTCCGTGGTCGACCTGGTATATCTGGTTCCCTAATGTGGCTGGCATTATACTGTTACTGGCATACCGGCAACACCAGAAAAAACGCCTGACCACGCGCATTGACTATTAATTTTCCCTTTGCGTGATGAGTGCTTAACCCGGTAACCAGTAAGCGGTCAGTTTTGGAATGATCAGCGCGTCTTCTTCTATCTGTACGGTTTGCCCGGTACATAAATCAATCAGTGTACCTTCTGTTTTAAGCAACCCTTTTTGCCTGAAAACTGGTAATTCCACGCGTTGCGCATCCGCATCAAAATTGGCAACCACAATCACATTTGAGTTCATGCCAGTTTGTACATAGCGGCTGAATGCAAACAAATGCGGATTTTCAACGGCAATCAGGTCGCGATTATTGAGGTCGGCAAAGGCGGAAATTTCCTTGCGGATTGCGATCATCTGCCTGATCTGGCTGAACAAGCGTTGTTGAACTGTGCCTGGCTCGTTTCTCAGGGCTAACATATCCCAGTCCAGCGTTGGTCTGTGCACCCAGCGGTTATCGTGCATTTTGGAAGAGTCCTGCAGGTAGCCGTCATTGTTCAAGGTACCCACAGAGTCACCATAGTAAAGCAGCGGAATGCCGCCAAAGGACATGATCAGGTTGTGCAGTAACACAATCGTCAGGATGGCATTGTCGATGGCTGGTTGGTCATTGTTGGCCAGCGCTGTTTCCAGGCCGGCCAGAGATGCCAGCGCGCCGGAGATCCTGGCATCGCCGGTTTTCCGGTTGACGCCGAAAGCAAAGCCCCTGGCATTGGACTCCGGATACTGGCCTGTATAGTATTCAATCAGGAAGTGGCGGTGGGCGGCAGGTTCAAAGCCTGCTTCAATAATGGCTTTGTCGCTAAACCCCAGGCCAATATCGTCATGACAGCGTACATAGTTGAGCCAGGTGGCCCGGTCCAGTTTTTCCGGCAGGTCTTCCACGCCTTTGGTGAGCAGCAGGGTCCGTTTCGTCGCCACGGCATCCCAGAGCAAGGCCATGAACGTGGCGTTATAGGCGATTTCGCACTCTTTGGCGTTAATGGCATCCTCACCAAAGTACTTGATGATTTCAATCGGTGCGACAATCGCTTCTGCAATAAAAATCACGCCGGGTGCGGTGACCTGGCAACAGTCTTTCAATAATTGCAGAATCAGGTGCGCTTCGCGTTCGTTCTGGCAACTGCTGCCTATTTTTTTCCACAAAAATGCCACAGCGTCCAGGCGCAGGATATCCACGCCTTTATTGGCCCAGAACAAAATGATTTCCACCATTTCAATCAGCACCGACGGATTGGTGTAATTGAGATCCCACTGGTAATTGTTGAAGACCGTCATGACCCATTGATTGGTTTCCGGGTTGAAGGTGAAACTGCCCGGCGCATGCTCCGGAAACACTTCCGGCATTGAAGCTTCAAACATATCCGGCATGGTGCGGTCAGGATACATATAGTAATAGTCCTGGTATTGCTGCTCGCCCTGTTTGGCTTTCATGGCCCAGGCGTGCTCGTCTGAAGTGTGGTTTACCACCACGTCCAGTGTCAGCAGCATGTCACATTGCTGCATGGCAGTCACCAGTTGATCCAGGTCTTGCAGCGTACCGTAACGGGGGTCAATTTTGCGGAAATCGCGGACAGCATAGCCGCCATCATTTTGTTTCTCGGGGCAATCCAGGATGGGCAGGATATGTATCAGGTTAATACCCAACTCCTGCAGATAGGGCAGCTTTTCACGCATGTTTTGCAAGTTGCCGGCAAAGCCTTCGCAATAGAGCGCCATGCCGACCAGTTTCTGTTGCATGAACCAGTCGTGGTTTTTTTCGCGTTCCAGGTCTTTGCTTCTTAAATGTGGGGCACGTTGCGAAAAATACTGCGCCAGGGCAGACACAAGCTTCCCCATTTGCGCTTTAAAGTCGTCGCGATGGCCGTACAAATGCTGGAACAGGGAATGAATGGCGTAGAAATTAGCCCCCAGGCGGGTATAGAAATGCCGCCAGTCTTCCCCTTTGGGCTGCTTGAATTCCAGCAGAATATCATTCAACAGAGAGTGCGAGATTTGTTCGTACATTTAAGCTCTCCAGGTCATGCATGTGTCCAGAAATATGACTATCTTTCTGTCAGTAAAACCGCATCATGTTCTTTCTCGGCTGCAGGAGTCCCAAATTTGTAGTGCTGCATGCCTTCCAGAATGCCGTGCGCATAGCTGGCTTCGGCAAAATAAATCCGGGTAGATCCTTTCAGATGCGCAAGATCTTCGCTGTAATTGCCAACCACCACCGCCATAGTATCGCCCACCAGCATTTCAATATCATTGCCCGAGTCGCCTGAAACCAGGAAGTTGGTCAGTGGCAACCCCCACTTGTAAGACAAGTAGCGAATGGCATGACCTTTGGAGGCGCGTACCGGTAACAGGTCAAGAAATTCCCCATGCGAGTAAATCACTTGTGCGTGCAAACCCTGTTTGCGCAAATGCTGGGTGATGTGTTCCATGGAGGGTATTTTCCCGGTATCAACCAGGTAGGAAATCTTGAATTCGCGCTGGTTTTCTGCCGACTGTAACCGGAGGCCGGGTATTTTTTCCATCGCTTTCAATACATCATCGCGCCGCCACTGGTGGCGGATATGATTGGCCCAGCCAATATCCGGAATACGGCGTAAACCGTAATGAATTTCGGAGCCGACCGAGGTAATCAGTACATCGGGGATCGGGATATGGTTTTTGCGCAGAATATCCATGGTGCTTTCCAGAGGCCTGCCTGTGGCAATGCCAAAAATGGTATAGCCGGCATTCTCCCTTAGCCATGCCACCAGTGCTTCCTGGCCTGCACGATCCCCCAGCAAGGTATTATCGATATCGGTGATAAAAGCATGTTGCGCCAGTGGAATGTGAGATTTACCACTATGTAGCGTAATCTGTTGTTTGCGCAGGTTCTTGCGTTGCCTGCGTAGCAGATTGCGTATTTCTTTGACATATTTATTGACGTGGCCGGCCCAGGTGTAATGGCGCTTCACGTTGATCACGCCGCTTTTGGCCCATTTCCGCCAGCGGGGCCTGTCCGTCAATGCAGATAACAATGTGTCGCCAATGGCAGTACTATCCAGCGTATTCACCAGCAAGCCATGATGGCAGTTGGCCAGGATATCACGTGGTCCGCCGTCATCGGGGGCAATGACAGGCAAGCCACAGGCGCCGGCCTCCAGCAGTGTCAGTCCAAAAGGTTCGGTAAACGCGGCATTAATAAATATGCCGCGGCTTTTGGCTGCCATGCGGTAGAACTCGGGCACATCTTCCTGCGCATGATTCTTGGGGATAGCAACTTTTCCCCACAGGTCATAGGTGTCTATATCCAGCAGCAATTCAGTGAGTACCGCTGCCTGGGATTTATCCAGGGTGCGAATATCCTCCCGGCTACCTGCGACCAGCACCAGGTTAGCACGACGTTGCAATGCTTCATTATTGCCGTAGGCAGCGACCAGGCCTTTGAGGTTCTTGCGCAACTCTGGCCGGCATATGCATAAAATTATCGGTTTCTTCGAGTTTTCCAGGAAATGTCCCACACTTTGCTCGACCGTTGGGGAGACATGTTTTCGGTCTGGCGGTAAAAAGCGGGAAGTATCTGTCCCAGGTGGAATAATACGGAAACGCTTGGGATCAGGATGGGTATACATGCCGTATTGCAATTCGACTTCCTGGCGTGTGCTGGTCACGATCAGTGAAGCATGCTGGATCAGCGCCTCTTCTTCAGCGATGCGCCGCTCAAAATTAAACTGTTTTTCTATGGTTTGTGCTTTACGTCCGCTGGATAGCAGGCGTTCCTGTTTGGGCCTGCCCAGCGAGTGGCCAGTATGAATTTGCGGAATCCCCAGTAGCATGGAGAGCTGTCGCCCCACATAGCCTGCATCGGCATAATGCGAGTGAATCACATCGGGCAAACGGCCTTGGTGGCGCAAATAATGCAGGCAGCGATCCACGATCTGGTCCAGGTGCGGCCACAGGGCTTCTTTGCGCAAATAGCGCCTGGGGCCACAGGGAAAGCGGATAATACGGGCTTTTTCGCTTAGTATTTCTTCGGCTTGTGCATAGCCCTCGGAGACTTTGGGATCCTGAATTAAGCGGGTAAGTAAATCTACCTTGCCGATTTGCGGATGTTCCGCCAGGGCTTTGGCAAGGTCCAGGACATAAGTGCATTGCCCACCGGTATCTGCATCTGCCCCGAGTTCAAGTGCTTCACCCCTGATTAAGCCATGGACGCTGATAAGCAATACATATAACTGGTCATTTTTTTGTTGATATTGTTCACGCATACATTCCTTAATACTATTTATAAAAGCCGGAAGGCAACAGCACAGGCGCTAATTGCCAAAGCAAGTTTATGGCAGCTAGGAAAAGGGGGGAGCATGTTCTTTTGATGCATCCGACAACTGTTTCAAGGCTTTCAATGCGAAAGCGGAGTACCACTAACAGCAGAAAGTTGATAAATCTATTAAAGATGACACTTGCGTACAGTAGAAGTTTACTTTTGTTATGTAGGAATTAAGGCAATTAAACAGTATGCTCGTATTTGCAGCGCGGGCAGAAAATCAGGACAATCCAAAAGTGGCCAGACAGGAGTGACGACCAGAAAATGCTACAGCAGCACGATATAAAAGTAAGTTAAGACAATGCCTGATACCAGCCAGGATCGCATGCACCATGAGATGCTGACAGCATATGGATCAATTATTTTCCGACAGCCACAGCAATATTTGGTCGCTGGCCTTCGGGCGGCAGATCAAATAACCTTGAACTTCATCACAACCCAGCGTAAGAAGGGTATGCATGGCGTCTTTGTCCTCGATTCCTTCTGCTACCGTTGTTAAGCCCAGATTATGTCCCAGTTCGATAATTGAACGGATAATCATGAAATCCTTGTTATCCGTCAGCATGTTTTTGATAAATGACCTGTCGATTTTAATTTCATTTATCGGTAAGTCCTTAATGCTGGCAAGCGAGGTATATCCCGTCCCGAAATCATCGATGGAGAGCTTGATTCCTCGCTGACTTAAGGCATCCAGGGTTTTTTTCGCACGCACGGGATCCAGTACGATGGCAGTTTCGGTGATTTCCAGCATCAACAGTTCCGGTTTTGTCCCGCTGGCGCTGATTGCCTCGTTTATCATCTCTAGCAAGTTAGCATCATGCAGTGAGCGCGCGGAAAGGTTCACACTCACCCGAAGCGGGTCATCCTGCAACGCTGCCTGCTGTATAAAGGTTAAAGCTGACTCCATTACCCAGCGGGTGAGCGAGCCTATCAGGCCCGTTTGCTCGGCGGCCAAAATAAAATCGTTGGGTCCCAGTAATCCCAGTCGGGGATGCTGCCAGCGCACCAACGCTTCAAAGCCTACTACCCGCCCGGTTTTTAATGCCAGCTTAGGCTGGAAGTAGAGAACCAGCTGATTCTGGTCAATGGCCTGTCTAAGTTCCGCCATTAATCCCAGCTTTTCGGCACTGTGCAGATTATATTTAGGATCATAAAGTACGTAACCGCTCGCCAAATGCTTTGCTCGATACATGGCAATATCAGCTACCTGGAGCAAGGCATGAGAGTCTTCAGCATGATCGGGCATAATGCCCACACCAATACTGGCTTCTACCGAAATCGGTACGTCATCAATCATAAAAGGCGGTTCCAGCTGTGCTTGAATCTTTCCGATAACGGTTTGAATTTCATCAATATTGGCTAACCGTGGCAGTAAAATTCCAAATTCATCGCCACCAATGCGGGCAACGATATGAGGAGCCGGCAGTAAGCGCTGCAGTCTTGCGCCCACTTGTTTCAATAAGGCGTCACCACGCGCATGCCCAAGTGTATCGTTGACGTTCTTGAAACTGTCCAGATCCATCAGGAGCAGGGCGATAGAACGAGACTCGCTGTTGGCCTGTGCGATCTCAGCATCAGCAATTTCATAAAATCGTGCACGGTTAGGGAGCTCTGTCACTTGGTCCAGGTAAGCCAGCCGGTGAATGATCACGTCCGAATGCCGCTGTTCAGACCTGGTTTGTGCATCCCGAAGCTCGCGCTCAGTGGCGGGGATTAAGCGCTTTAAGCTGCCTTTTAAAATGTAATCATGAGCCCCCGCTTTCATTGCATGCACAGCACGATCTTCACCTATCGTGCCTGACACAATAATAAAGGGGATGTCATGGCCGGACTCACGCAAGATGGCCAATGCATCGAACGCACTGAATTTAGGCATACTAAAATCTGAAAAGACAATATCCCAGGCCTGTCGGTCCAGTTCGGCTTTCATGCCCTCGGCAGTTTCTATACGTCGATAGTGAGGCTCATATCCGCCACGCCTCAATTCATATAGCAACAGCTCGGTATCGTCCTCGGAATCTTCAACAATTAATGTGTTCAATATTTTCATATTGGGTCTCACTATGATGGTGGAAGCTCGTTCATGACCAGCCAGTACAAACCGAGCTGGCGAACCGCCTCCATGAATTGACCAAAGTCGACAGGTTTGCGGATATAGCTGTTGGCGCCTAACTGGTAGCCTGTAATAAGATCCTGCTCCTCAATGGACGAGGTGAGGATGACAACAGGTTGCATTTCGGTTTTTTCGTCAGCCCGAATCCGCTTTAACACTTCCAGCCCGCTCACTTTTGGTAATTTCAAATCCAACAATACCACTGCAGGCGTAGGATTTACAGAGGCCTCTGCGCCAAAAAAGTAATCAATCGCTTCTTGTCCATCCCGGGCAACTTTTACCTGGGCATTGATGTTATTGTTCTTCAGTGCCCGGAGTGTCAGCAGTTCGTCATCCGGGTTATCTTCAATTAGCAAAATGACTTTCTCGTCCATATACGTTCCTCATATCCCTTTAATCTGGTAAAGAAAAATAGAAAGCAGCACCCTGGCCAGGCACTCCCTCGCCGCGTACTTCCCCCCCATGTCGGTGGATAATCCTCTGAACTATGGCCAGGCCTACACCGGTTCCCGGGAATTCTGTCACTGCATGAAGCCGTTGAAAAGCACCAAATAGTTTCTCTGAGTAGGCCATGTCAAATCCGGCACCGTTGTCCTTCACGAAATACTCAATATCGCTTTCATGATGAACACTCTTTCCAACCTCAATGCGCGCCATGCTTTGTTTTGAGGTATATTTCCAGGCGTTTCCAAGCAGGTTATCCATCATTACCCGGATGAGCCTGGGGTCGCCTTTAATATAAAGCTCTGGCTGGATATGCCATTCCACTTTACGCTGGTCATCATTTCGTGCCAACTCCAGCAAAATGTCATTGGCCATAGTGCTGAGATCCAATAGTGTGTGCTGCATTTCTATTCGGGAAATACGGGCAAGCTCTAGCATATCGTCGATTAAAATGCCCATCCGCTGGGACGCCGCCCGGACACGGTCCAGATATCCTCTGCCTTGCTGGTCAAGTTGCCCGGCACAATCTTCCAGCAGGGCCTGACTGAATCCGTCTATAGCCCGGAGGGGCGCCCTTAAGTCATGGGAAACCGAATAGCTGAATGCTTCCAGCTCTTTATTCGCTACCTGTAACTCTGCCGTGCGTTTATGAATTTCACGTTCGGCAGTTTTTTGGGCTGTCACATCACGCGCTGCGGCAAAGACCCCCAAGACTTTTCCATGCTCGTCTTTATAAACGGAAGCGTTATACAAAACATCAACCATTACGCCATCCGTATGCCGGATGGTCAAAGGAAAATCGGTCACAGAGCCTTCATTGAATACCTGTCTATAGCTATCCCTGGCTTTGTCCGGTTCAGTAAAGTAGGTAGAAAAATCTGTTCCTATCAATTTTTCACGACTTACACCAGTGACCTGTGAGGTAGCCGAATTCACATCTGTAATAATTCCTTGCGGATTAATCGTAATAAAGGGGTCAAGGCTCGCTTCTATCAAACTGCGCGCATACACAGGATTCGCAATTGCATAATGAAGCCGTAAAGCAATGGGCAGTGTAATAAATAGCGAAATAATGATGGCCATAATAAAAACGCCGCCATACCGGACAATACGCTGGGTCAAGGGCTCAATACTTTCCTGGACATATACACTGCCCACTACATTACGATTCTGGATCACGGGAGCGGAGACAGAAAGCAAGCCGTTATGTATTTTTATACCTGTTGGAATGGCGTTAGGCGCGGGTGGTGAATTCGACTTGGAGTAACTTGCAAAAATAGCGCCTTCAGCCGCATACACCGCTGCGCTTAAAATTTGCGGATTTGTGGAAAGAGGCTTTAAATATTCCGTGGCTGCTTCATGATCATCAAACTCCAGAGGTGCAATCATCCCGGAGGCGAGAATTTCCGCCTGCGCAGACAACTCTTTTTGTTTTTGGGTTTGATAGGTGTAGTTGTCATATCCGACAATCACAACGAATGCCATCAAAAGAGCAATGAGGCACGTCAGGCCGATGATGATAGAAAGCTTGGTGCGAATACGGAGATCAGTCAATGCTCGCATAGTCACTCCCCTGCAGATGTACGCCGTTTGACATTGACAGCAAGACTAAGCAGCTTGGAACTGATTACCAGCCCTTTTTTTGCCGCTGCTTCATCATCAATGTTAAAGCGCACCCGGTTATCGGAAATAAAAAACTCAATCACACTTTGTGATGGATTATCACTGACGGTCAAGGCCTGATTGAATCGGGAGGTGTCGAATGCTTCTGGCGTTCGTTGGTTGTTGTCATTGCCAATATATAAAATCTGGCAGCTGTTTTCGGGTTCATGTTTATTAATCTGCCTGATGATGACAGGCCGCCCATAAACGGTTTCCCCGTTAACCACTTTTTCCAGTGTGGATTTAAACAGTTCATTGCTTTCTGCAATGCATATGGAGAATGGGTCTGAAGGAGAGTTGAATGCGACTGGAGGCCAGCTCACATATGCACTGAATTTATATAGAAATGCTGCTTTTATTTTATATTCTATGGATTCATCGGCGATTACCACCTGATTCACACTCATTAAGAAGAAAAAGAAAGTGGCAAATGAAATATTCTTGTTGAATACTTGCAGCCGTTTAATCATGCTCAGCAATTGCCTTAAAAGTGCCACTGGACTTTTCCGTAAAGGCTGCGTTCGATTTCAACCCGGCTCGGGTCTGGGAAACCATATTCAGGATGTCGATTATGGAGAAGGTTCTGCCCGGTAAGCGAGAGTTCCAGTTGCTTCATTGGGCGCCATCCGAGACGCAGGTTTAACTCAGAATAGCTTGGCACCCGGCCAGCAATGGCCCCGTTATTATTATGCAGGGCATCCACCCATCGGAAATACGCATCAAAATCAACATTACTGGATAAGTTCATGGAAGACCGAATCGAAACCTGATGGCGAGGGTCCGCCGTTTCATTCAGTGCATTATTGACATCTACCTCTCCAGATCTAACGCGGAGATGTTCTTCAAGCAAGTTATACCCCAGCTGTAACCGCCACCAGTTCAGCGCCTGATAGCTGGTACTTATTTCTATGCCATGAGTTTCGCCTTCCAGATTGTTGCGTATCATAAATGGGAATGGAAGGCCGAAAATATCAGGTGGGCTAGGACTCACACTGCGTATATCGGTATATTCATTATAGAAAAGGGAAATGGAGGTAGACAGTTTGGGATTGAGTCTGGCACGGTAACCCAGTTCATAAGCGACTACTTTCTCTGAGTTAAAATTGTCACTTCCACTTAAAATACTTTGTGGAAACGGGGCTGGAAGGTTTGTGGGGGTTACCAGATCTCGATCCAGTCGTGAAGGTATCCTGACTGCGCGTGAAATAGCCGCCCAAAGATTATGATCTGGTGCGACTTTCCATAATATCCTGGCACTTGGCTCAACTTCCCATCCTGTATAGCCAGTATGTTCGACTTTAGTGCCAACAGTGAAGGAGAGTTTAGGGTGGAGTTTGATTTCGTCCTGAACAAATGCGCTATAGCGCTGCTGGTCCAGGTGCTCCGGGTCAAGCGCCACAGTAGGGGCGCTATCTACCTTGTTGTGAGTATAGCGATAGCCCAGCCCCCATACGATTTTATTGCGGTCATTTAGTAAGAAACGGTGCTGGAAATCGATATCGTAGGTTTCCAGCGCATTTTTTAAAAAACCTGAGGGGATCACCAATGGCGGTGCTGCGGCAGCTCTTGGCAGTGAGAAATTGGTTTTGTCATAATACATCTGCAATTGCATGTTAGACGTATTGGAAATGGTATGGGCCCAGCGTCCCAGGATATTCATTCCATCTGCTTCACCCTGATTGGTAGTGATTGGATCATCCTGGTTTGTATTATAAAAATCACCTTGCAGGGTCACTTTGTCGTTGTGTGACACGTCTGCATCAATTCGAAATCCACCCTGGCCCATATTCCAGGCGTCTGAAGCATTTTTGCCATTGGATAATGCCTGGCTGGCCCGGTCAAAATATTTACCGTAAATGCGGTAACTAACGTTGGGTGCTAACATGCCTCCATAACGCATGGAGGTGGAATTTTTAAGTTTATTGCCCAGGCCAGTTTCAATATATGTCCCTTGCGTCTCTTTGCTGGACTTGGTAATGATATTGATCACTCCGTTGACAGCGTTTACTCCCCACAATGTACCTCCTGGGCCGCTCACGACTTCAATACGCTCGATATCTTCTAATAGATAATCCTGCCTGTCCCAGAAAACACCGGAAAACAACGGCGAATATACCGTTCTGCCATCAATCATGACCAGCATCTTATTCGCCAATTCAGTATTAAATCCGCGAGCACTGATGCCCCAGTCGTGAGAATTTTTTTGGGCTACTTGTAAATTGTCGGCTAATCTCAGCGCTTCTGGAATGCTGGTTGCGCCAGATCGGCGGATTTCTTCATTGGTAATGACTGTGATAGCAGCGGGAGCATCTAAAAGTCGTTCAGGTGCCCGGGATACGGAAGTGACCTCGATGTTACTCAAGTCTTCCAGTGACATCTCGGCAAACTCTTTGAGTGAGTATTCGTCTGCCATGGCTGTATTGATCGTGGATATTGCATACACGAGCTTTAGTAGCCACAGGAGCTTTAGCTGTCTTGTTTTTACAATACCCGATCGCTTCAAGATGACCCTCTCGCATACTTGTTGCATTCGCCGGTTGCTTTTCAGGGCAGGCTAACTACTTATAAAGTTTACCAGTCTTTATAAGAATTTATTCAATTTGATTATTTTTTAGTGGCTATCGATATCGAACCTGTTTCCAAATACGTTGCTGGGCAGCTATTCTCATGCCTTCTGCCAAGCATCCCTTAATGTTACCGTCCTGTTAAATACCGGTTTGCCAGAGACACTGTCTTTACGGTCAGCAACAAAATAGCCATGACGTTCAAACTGGTAGCTGTCGCCAGGGTTGGCTTGTTGTGCGCTTTGTTCCAGCTGCGCAGTGATGACTTTGACGGAGCCAGGATTAATGTCATCTAAAAAGTCTTTGTCACCGCTACCAGGATGCGGGTCTTTGAACAGGCGATCATAGAGCCGGATTTCAGCCGTGTAGGCATGCGCTGCGCTTACCCAGTGAATATTGCCTTTGACTTTCACGCTATCCGCGCCCGGAGTGCCGGATTTGGTATCTGGCAGATATTCGCAATGCACGGTAGTGACATTGCCAGCGGCGTCTTTTTCACAGCCGATGCATTTGACTACATAGCCGTAACGCAGGCGCACCATATTACCGGGGAATAGGCGGAAATAACCTTTGGAAGGTTCTTCCATAAAGTCTTCGCGCTCAATCCATAACTCTTTGGACAGTTTAACCACACGTTTACCCAATTCAGGTTTTTGCGGGTGGTTAGGTGCATAACAATCTTCGTCCTGACCTTCGGGGTAGTTATCGATCATCAGTTTGATCGGGTCGAGCACACCGATTTTACGTGGGGCGGATTCATTGAGCACATCACGCATGCAATCTTCAAGGATGCTGTACTCAATCCAGGAGTCGGCTTTGGAGACGCCGATACGGTCAGTAAACAGTTTAAAACCTTCTGGCGTATAGCCGCGACGCCGTGCGCCAGCCAGGGTTGGCAGGCGTGGGTCATCCCAGCCGCTGACATGTTTTTCTTCTACCAGCTGAATCAGCTTGCGTTTGGAAAGCACAACATAGGTCAGGTTCAGTCGCGCAAACTCATATTGGTAAGGCACAGGGTTGGATAATAAACCGGCTTCGACCAGGCGTGCCATTAACCAATCATAGAAGGGGCGTTGATCTTCGAATTCCAGGGTACAGATGGAATGGGTAATTTGTTCCAGCGCATCTTCAATCGGGTGGGCGAAAGTGTACATCGGATAAATGCACCAATCGTCCCCGGTATTATGGTGATGCGCACGGCGGATACGGTAAATGGCCGGATCGCGCATATTGATGTTGGGCGACGCCATATCGATTTTTGCGCGTAATACCATGCTGCCATCGGCGTGTTTGCCGTCACGCATCTCACGGAATACGCGCAGGTTTTCTTCCGCACTGCGGTTGCGGAACGGAGAATCTTTACCTGGCTCGGTCAGTGTGCCGCGGTTGATGCGCATATCCTCCGCACTTTGCTCGTCCACATACGCATGACCGTGCTGTATCAGCGCTTCGGCGGCCAGGTACATAAAGTCAAAATAGTTGGAGGCAAAGTAGAGGTTGCTTTCCGGTTTGCCGTCTGGCGTGGTGTTGTCCCAGCCAAAGCCCAGCCAGTGCACCATGTCGGAAATGCTGTCTACATATTCCTGGCTTTCCTTTTCCGGATTGGTGTCATCAAAACGCAAATGACAGACGCCATCATAATCGCGTGCCAGGCCAAAGTTCAGGAAAATGGATTTGGCGTGGCCGATATGCAAATAACCATTCGGTTCAGGTGGGAAACGGGTACGGATTTTGGCAAAGTCTACCTGTCCCGTGGACTGGTGTGCTGCGCCGCCGGGCGAGCCAGCCCAGTGTTTGCCGGCGTATTTGTTGTCAGCCAGGTCTTTTTCGATGATGGCACGAATAAAGTTGGAGGCGGCTGGGATCGGTTCTTTTTCTGTAGACATGACAAATCTTGAAGTTTCTGAAGTGTGGCTATTTTACACGCTTCATCACGTGGCCCAAAACGCTTAATGCAGCAGCCTGCAGGCGTTGATCAGGCGGCTAGGCAGATCTGGTGTGCTAAACTGCGTGCTGTTTTCACACTCTGTGTACATCCAAGAATGTGCATACCCTGACCTGATTCGATGAACAAACTGGCATTCCCGATACTGGCGGTGTTGGCTGATGGCAAGTTTCACTCCGGTGAAACGCTGGCACGGCAATTTGGCGTCACGCGCGCGACCGTTTATCACGCCATCCAGGCGGCTGAGGCATTGGGGATTACGGTTTTTTCCGTGCGCGGACGTGGTTACCGTTTGCCCCGGCCGGTTACCTTGCTAAATGCAGAGGCTGTTTGCCAGGCTTGTGGTGAGTATGCTTCCTGGTTTCATGTGCAAGTGCTGGCGCAGGTCGACTCTACCAACCGTTACCTGATGCAGGAAAGTGCGCGTGGTGTGGCACATGGCACCTGTGTGGCTGCGCAAATGCAGACCGCCGGACGTGGCAGGCGCGGGCGGACATGGCTATCGCAATTGGGTGGCAGCCTGACCTTTTCCATACTATGGCGTTTTCAATGTGGTGCTGCGGGTTTGTCAGGTCTAAGCCTGATTGTTGGTTTGGCGCTGGTGCGCGCATTGCATGAACTAGGCCTGACGGAAGTGCAGCTCAAATGGCCGAATGACCTGCTGGTCATGCATCAGGGGCAATGGCATAAGTTAGGTGGCATCCTGATTGAATTGCAGGGCGATATGGAAGGACCGAGTGCTGCCGTGATCGGCATAGGCATGAACCTGGAAGTCGAGCAGGTCATGCGCCAGCAGATTGAACAGCCGGTACTGGGTTTAAACCAGTTATTTGGCCAGGCCATGAATCCGAACGTATTACTGGGTAAATGCCTGGCTGCACTGGCATGGCATTTGAACCAGTTTACCGAATATGGCTTTGCATATTTCCAGGCTGACTGGACAGCACATCATGCTTTCCACCAGCAAGCCGTCAATCTATTACTGGCAAGCGGGCAGGTGATCCCGGGGCAAGTGGTGGGGATTGCCGAAGAGGGCAGTTTACTGGTTGAAACTGCGCAGGGTCAGCAGAGATTCAACGCTGGTGAAATCAGCGTGCGGAGTGTGGCATGAAGCTATTGATAGATGCAGGCAATACGCGCGCCAAATGGGCATGGTGCCCGCAGCAATCCTTTACTTCAACTACGCAGTTGCAGGTATCCACGCTGGAAAACAGGTTATGGATGCAGCAGGAAGGTCGTTCTTCCGAAGTGGGGGCATTGCATGCGGCTGTCTTGCAAGCGAACGAGATATGGGTGAGTAATGTTGCGGGGTTAGCCTGGCAGCAATTCCTGGAAGAACTGCAACCAGCTGCCAGCATCGTCAATATCAAAGCCAGCACCAATGCGTTGGGTTTGCAGAATGGCTACCTTGAGCCTTCACAGTTAGGCAGTGACCGCTGGTGCAGTTTGCTGGCCGTGTGGCAGCTATACCGTCAGAATGCATTAATCGTTACCGCTGGTACCGCCATGACCATAGATGCATTACAGGTTGAAACAGAGCAGGGAGCCACTTTTATTGGTGGCAGCATCCAGCCGGGATTACAACTGATGTGGCAGGGCTTGCAGCAAGGTGCAGCACAACTGGATTATGCCTATTTAACTCATGACTGGCCACCAGAGGGCTTTGCCCGTCACAGCCAGCAAGCCATGTGGATGGGTTGCGTGCAGGCCATGACCGCATCGGTTGCCACGCAATATGTACAATTGACAAACAGAAGCCAGCAGTCACCGTTGCTGGTATTAAGCGGCGGGGATGCCGAACTGCTACAGCGATATTTGCCGGGCACATTGTCAGCACCTGCCATTATTGTGGATAATCTGGTTTTAAAGGGGTTGGCCTGCCTGGCTGAAAGCGCATCATCATGAAACGATTATTCTGGATATTGCTGTTATTAAATGTGTTGGTGTTCGCCTATTTCGAACGTGATGCCTTATCACCTGCCATCAGCAGCCTGAAACCGGAAATCCATCCCGGGCAGGTCAAGTTATTAAGTGCTGCTACGCTGGAAACTTACCCAAAACGTAGTGCGCCGACGCAAGAGACTTCACTGACAGCCAGTCCTGCACCAGCTAGCGAGGCAACGGTTAACGATCAGTTGGCAAGTCCTGCAACGGACAATAAAGCCGTCGAAAAAAGAGAGGCTGCGAAACCGGCAGAAAGCCATAAAGCGGAGCCGGTTGCGTGTTATGAGTGGAGCAGCTTTACCATGGCGAGAGTCAATGAAGCCGTTAACCTGGCGCAACAGCTCAATATCAAGGTCCAAGTCAACCAGGTGGTAGTGGGGCAGCAGGAGAATGTGCGCTACTGGATTTACAAACCACCGCTGGCCTCCGCGGAAGCGGCACAAAGCAAGGCAGAGGAGTTGCGTAAGCTGGGGGTGGAAGACTTTTTTATCGTACAGGATGACCCGAAATGGCGGAATGCGATTTCCTTCGGCGTGTTCCGCGATGAAAAACTGGCTGATAAACTGATGGAAGACCTGAAAGCCAAAGGTGTTCGCTTGCTGATTAAATCTGCGCGCACGGGCAGCCAGGGGCAAGCCGTGGTCAAGTTGCAGAATGTGACGGCACAACAACTGGCCAGTTTGCAGAAATCGCGCGCGCAATTCCCGGATGCGGTGGTTAAGGAAACGCCTTGTCAGTGAAGATAGCCGCCATTGCGCCTCGACTGGCGTAATAAAAAGCCCGCGATTGCGGGCTTTTTATTAAAGATTAAGATCAAGCCGGCTGCCTAGCGCTTTTTAGGCGGCAGCATATCCGTGATCGTGCCTTCCTTGAGTTCTGCAGCAAAGCAGACAGTCTCTGACAGCGTAGGGTGCGCATGGATAGTCAGGCCCAGGTCATGCGCATCGGCACCCATTTCAATCGCCAGCACTGCTTCGGCCAGCAATTCACCAGCATTGATACCGACAATGCCTGCGCCAATGACGCGATGGGTTTCTTTATCGAAAATCAGTTTGGTCGCCCCTTCGGTACGTGCGATCGATAATGCACGGCCACTGGCAGCCCACGGGAAGCTGGCTTTTTCGATGTCTATGCCTTTGGTTTTGGCTTCTGTTTCAGTCAGGCCTACCCAGGCGATTTCAGGGTCGGTATAAGCCACGGATGGGATGACGCTGGCGACAAATTCAACTTTGTGGCCGGCAATGACTTCAGCTGCGACTTTGGCTTCGTGCGTGGCTTTATGTGCCAGCATGGGCTGGCCTACAATATCGCCAATGGCGAAAATATGCGGCACATTGGTACGCATCTGTTTATCGACTGCGATAAAGCCACGTTCATCCACGGCTACGCCTGCATTTTCGGCACCGATATTCTTGCCATTCGGGCGACGGCCGATAGAAACCAGTACACGGTCGTATTTCTGTGTTTCCTTGGGTGCGTTTGCGCCTTCAAAATCGACATAAATACCATCGGCTTTAGCTTCCAGGCTGGAAACCTTGGTCGAGACCATAATGCTTTCAAAGCGTTTTTCCATGCGCTTTTGCAATGGGCGGATCAGGTCGCGGTCGGCACCAGGAATCAGGCCATCCATAAATTCAACCACGCTGACTTTGGTGCCCAGTGCATCATATACAGTACCCATTTCCAGGCCGATAATGCCGCCGCCAATCACCAGCATGCGGCCAGGGATATCCGCCAGGGCTAATGCACCGGTAGAATCCATGATACGTTCATCGTCAGGTGCGCCAGGGAATTTGGTTGCTTGCGAACCGGCGGCAATAATGGCGTTATCAAAACCTACCAGGGTTATTTTGCCATCAGCCGCGGTCACGGCAATTTGATTGGGACTGGTGAATTGACCTGTGCCGGATACGACGGTGACACCGCGAGCCTTGGCCATTTGTGCCAGGCCACCGGTTAATTTGCCAACCACGTCGTTGGCTTTCCAGCTACGCAGTTTATCCAGGTCGATATCCGGTTTGCCAAAGCTCAGGCCGTGGTGTTCGGTTTCTTCTGCTTCAGTAATGACTTTAGCGGTATGCAATAACGCTTTGGAAGGAATACAACCCACATTCAGGCAGACGCCGCCCAGCGTCGGGTAACGCTCAACCAGGACGACTTTCAGGCCGAGATCTGCGGCACGGAACGCGGCGGTATAACCGCCAGGGCCGGAGCCCAGTACCATGACCTGGCAGGTGACATCATTATTGCCGGTGGCAACCGCAGGTTGAGGTGCTGATGCTTTAGGTTCAGTGGCTGCCGGAGTTGCCTGTGGCGCAGGCGTTTCTTTAGGTGCAGCTTCAGCAGGTTTTGCTTCTGTCGCCGCTGCTGCGGATTCCAGTACCAGAATCAGGCTGCCTTTGGCAACTTTATCGCCTACGGCGATCTTAAGCTCTTTGACAATGCCAGCATGGGAAGAAGGAATATCCATGGAGGCTTTGTCAGACTCCACTGTAATCAGTGAGTCTTCCTTGGCAATAGTGTCGCCCACCGCGACTAATACTTCAATCACATCGACGCTATCAAAATTGCCGATATCCGGCACGATTACTTCAACCATTTGACTCATGAAAACCTTATGTCCAAAAGAATTCTGCTATTTTAACATCAAAAAAATGATACGACTTTTGACGAGTTTGCCAGATTAATGCTTGGTGGTGGCTGGTGTTGTGCTTTTTGCCGGTGCGGCTGCCTGTACCGGTTTCAGGGTACAGGTTTCATGACCGTAGTTGCCGCCAGTGTCATCTGGTTCATAGTAGTCATTTTTGAATGACCACAGTTTGCCAACTTTACTGAACTGGCCTAAACCGGTGGAAAATTCGGCATATTTGGCATCAGACAGTTTGAAGGTCATGGCCAGTTGCCTGCCACGGGTAATGGCCTGCCCAGTATAGCTTTGCTTGTTTTCTGTCAGCGTGACCAAGTCATAGACGGCCACTTGTGCCGTACTGTTGCGGCGGTTTTTCCTCAGGTAAATGGTGACTTCGTAATCACCGACGGTAATATTGTTACCCTTGCAGAGATATTCGCCGCTGTAATCTGCGCTGGTCGCAGCCGGGGCTGCAGAGGCAGTGATTGAAAAAAAGGATAGCAAGGCAAGGGCTGTCAGGCAGGATTTTACGTTCATATGGCTTTTGAAATAGTGATTTTGGCGAGGGCTTGTATTTAAAGTCTGTCAACTGCACGATACTTTAAATAAATATCGTTTCATCATAATTGCAATTGCTTAAATTACCAAGTCTTTTGGCAATAATTACGCGGTAGGGCAGTGAACTGCGGGGCGCATGCCGCGTCTATTTATGAGAGAATACAGACTCTTTTAAAGACGCCTCCCCCAAATTCATTATGTTGCAGCGTTTGTTCTTCCGCATTCCACCTTTATTCTGGGTAAGTTTATTCCTGATCGGAAGCATCCTGTATGTCTGGCGGCTGCAACAGCCGCAACCGTTGATAGAGGTGGATACCGAGGCCGCGAAGTTACAGTGCGTGTCCTATTCACCTTATTACAAACCAGGCATGAGCCCATTGGTGAGCGATACTTTCGTGGATCCGCTGCAGATCGAGCAGGACTTGCAGGCGCTTTCAAAAGTCACCAGCTGTGTGCGTACCTATGCGCTCTCGCAAGGCATGGATTATGTGCCAAAAGCCGCACACAAACTGGGCATGAAGGTGCTGCTAGGCGTCTGGATCGGCTGGGTAGATGCCGACAATATGAAGCAACTGGAACTGGCTGTACAGCAGGCGAACCAGTATGCGGATACCGTGCGTGGCATTGTGGTGGGTAATGAAGTACTGTTGCGTGGTGAGCAGCCGGAAGCCAGGATGCATGAATACCTGCAATGGGTAAAAGCGCGCACCAAAGCGCCGGTGACCTATGCCGATGTATGGGAGTTCTGGCTGAAGCACCCGACATTGGAGCAGGAGGTGGATTTCGTCACTGTACATATCCTGCCTTACTGGGAAGACAAACCGGTGGCGGTGGAGCAGGCCGTCATGCATACCGCCTCTGTCATGGGGCATTTGGGCACCGTGTTTAAAAAACCATTGCTGATTGGTGAAACCGGCTGGCCTTCCCAGGGTCGCCAGCGTTTTTATGCGTCAGCAAGTGTGGTTAACCAGGCCAGGTATATGCGCGAATTCCTGCATGCGGCCAAGCAGACCGGCTGGCAATACAATATTATTGAAGCGTTTGATCAGCCATGGAAACGTGAGCTGGAAGGCACGGTCGGCGGTTTCTGGGGTGTTTTCGATACTGATTTACAGCCGAAATTCAGTTTGCAAGGCCCCGTAGCCGAGCGTGCGGATGGCTGGTTGCCTTATGGCATTGCATTGGTGCTGGCAGCCCTCGCGGCTGGCTGGGGGCAATACCGCAAACTTTCGTTGTGCCAGAAAAGCCTGTTGGCTGTCATCGCGGCCTGTGTCGGCTTGCATGCCTATTTACAGGCGGATTATGTACAACTGGCTGCGCGCAACACCGGTGAGTATGCGTTATTGGCAGGATTCGTGTTGCTGGGCTATGGCCTGGTAATCGCTCAGGTCCGCCAGTGGCTGGGACTGGCTGCCAACACATGCCTGGAACAAGGGATGCTGGGTTTATTTGCGCTGGGTTTGTTGTTGACCAGTGCCGGCCTGGCCGTCAATGGCCGTTATCTGGATTTCCCGTTAATTCTGGCATGGCTGCCTTTGCTGAGTATCCTGATTTCCCTGCTGACCAGGGCACCACAGCAAACAGCGCAATCTGCAAGTGAGCAAACAACCGGCTGGCTGATGATCGTCATGGTGCTGATGGCAGCCAATATGGCAGTGACGGTGGCCATGATGGAAACCGGTAATGTGACGGCATGGTGGTGGGCAGCCGTATGCGGATTGGCGTTATTTGTATTACCTGCCAAAAGCATGCAGCTGCGCCAGCAAGCCTGTGAATAATATGCATCATCAATGAAAGTGTGAGAAGTGATCCTGTCCTGGTTTAAAAGACTGATTCCCGGTTTGGTGTTTGCCATTCTGTTTTCTGCCCTGCATTTCGGCTTGTGGGCCCTGACCAACCGTGCCTTGCCACTTATCAACGTAAAGCCGACAGTGAACGGCTTTGCCTATACCGGCTATCGTGGTAACCAGAGCCCGCTGGAAGGTAAGCATCCAAGTACTGCCGAGCTGGCGGAGGACCTGGATTTGATGCATAAGCATACGCGTCATATCCGGATGTATTCCTCGCTGGACCTGAATGAGACGATTCCACTGGCGGCCAGGCGCAATATGAGTGTCATCGCCGGTGCCTGGATTGATACGGATGTGGCGAAAAACACGCGCGAAATCTCGGCATTGCTGGAAAAGCTGGCGAACTATAACAATATCGACCGCGTGATTGTGGGTAACGAATCGTTGTTGCGTAATGACTTGCCTGTGCAGTCCCTGATCGGTTACCTTGATTTTGTCAGGGAGCATAGCCGGGTGCCGGTGTCTACCGCTGAACCCTGGCACGTCTGGCTCAAACATCCGGAACTGGTCAAGCACGTGGATTATATTGCCGTACATTTGTTGCCATACCACGAAGGCGTACCAGTGGAAAAAGCCGTGCAATATACCATAGACCGCTACAACCAGTTGATGCAGGCATATCCGCGCAAGAAAATCGTCATTACCGAAGTGGGCTGGCCCAGCCGCGGGCCGACCATAGGCGCTTCGGTTGCCAGTGAAGTGAATCAGGCACGTTTTATCCGCGAGTTCCTGGCGCGTAATGCCATTGAGGACCTGGATTTTTACCTGATGGAAGCCTTTGACCAGCCATGGAAAGTGGCGCTGGAAGGGTGGGCGGGCGCTTACTGGGGCATGTATAACGCTGACCGTCACCAGAAATATTCCCTGCAAGGCGCGGTACCACCCAATACGCGCTGGATTGCCAAGGCCAGCTGGTCTACGGTGCTTGCATTTGTGCCACTGATGTTCATTGCCTGGCGCTTCAAGCACTGGGGTATCGGCGGTGTGCTGTCCATGGCCATCCTGTTCCAGGCCTGTATCACCACACTGACCATTGCGTGGAACCTGCCAGGCGATTATTACTACACCTTGCGCGATTTCGTCGTGCTGGTTGGCCTGATCCTCGGCATCGCCCTGACGTCCATGGTTCTGATGATTTATGCGGCCGAGTTCAGCGAAGTGATGTTCAAGCCGCAATGGCGCCGCCTGTTCAAGCGCGCCACACCTTTACCGGCCAATGAAGAGCTGTTCGTGTCCATCCATCTGGCCTGTTATAACGAACCGCCGGAAATGGTAATTGCCACCATTGATAGTTTGCGCAAGCTGGATTACACGCGTTATGAAGTCATTGTGGTGGATAACAACACCAAGGATGAAGCCAAATGGAAGCCGATTGAAACCTATATGGCGACCATGCCGGATCACTTCCATTTCTACCATTTGCCTTCCTGGCCAGGCTTTAAAGCCGGTGCGCTGAATTTTGCACTGGACAAGACCCATCCCGATGCCCAAGTGGTTGGTGTGGTGGATGCCGATTATGTCGTCACACCGGACTGGCTGTCCGATCTGGTGCCGCATTTCCTGGAGCCGCAAGTGGCCGTGGTACAGGCGCCACAGGCGCACCGCGAGTGGGAAAACCACTTCTTTCAACGTATGTGCAACTGGGAGTTTGAAGGCTTTTTCCGCATCGGCATGCATCACCGCCATGAGCGTAACGCGCTGATTCAGCACGGTACCATGACACTGATTCGCCGCGACTCCCTGCAAACACTGGGCGGCTGGTCTGAATGGTGTATTTGTGAAGATACCGAGCTCGGTCTGCGCCTGCTCGAAAATAATATGGAGCTGCGCTACATTGATGAAACCTTTGGCCGGGGCCTGACACCTGCCAACTTCAAGGCGCTCAAGTCACAGCGCAACCGCTGGGCCTTCGGTGCCATGCAGATTCTCAAGCATCATATGCCTAAACTGGTGGGAAAATCGACGCTGGACTTCAGTCAGCGTTACCACTTCCTGACCGGCTGGTTCGGCTGGTTTGGTGAAGCCCTGCAACTGATATTCACCATAGGTTCAATCTGCTGGACCATTGCCATGCTGGCTTTCCCCAAGCATTTCAGCCTGCCGGTGGTGGTGATGATTGTGCCTATCTTATGCTTCCTGGCGATCAAAGCAGTGCTGGGGCCGGTGCTTTACCGTAAAACCATGCATTGCAGCTGGATGGATATTTTTGGCGCTTCGCTGGCCAGCCTGGGCCTTTCTCACGCCATTGCCAGAGGCATTATTTCCGGCCTGACGCATAAGGCCGGTGTCTTCGTAGTGACCAACAAGACCAAAGCCAAACTCAGCAACTGGCAATTGGTTGCTCCCATCAAGGAAGAGTTGCTGATCCTGGTTTCCCTGTTGCTGTGCAGCGCTGCCATGCTGTATTCGCGCGGGTTCAGCAACCTGGATGCGCAGTTGTGGGTTTCCATGCTGGCGCTACAATCACTGCCTTACTGGAGCGCACTGGCTTGCCAGTGGATTTCGGAAAAGCATTAATTCTTTGATTATTCAATCTATTTAAAGGTTTTGGCAGGTTAAAAGCAACAACAAATCACAGTTTGTCAGAGGCCTCTTTTCAGGAATAGTGTGATGAATGAAAAACCTCTTGTCTATAAAGGGCGCGCAGCCGGCAGTAATCAGGCCAGCCGCTTTGACCCGCATACCCGGGAAGTGCTGGATGATGGCTGGGGCAGTCTGGATGATGAGGCTCCCCCTTTGCGGACTGAAGTCATGCTGGATGCGGCCAAATCTGTCATCAATTATATCCGGTCGCCTGATTTACCGTTTGACCGCACCCTGAACCCTTACCGGGGATGCGAACATGGTTGTATCTACTGTTATGCGCGTCCTACGCATGCTTATCTCGGTATGTCGCCCGGGCTGGATTTTGAATCCCGCTTGCTGATGAAAGCCGATGCGGTTGCGTTGCTGAAAAAAGAACTGGCGCACCCCAATTACAAATGTGCCCCCATTGCATTAGGCATGAATACTGATGGCTACCAGCCTATAGAACGTCAATACCAACTGACGCGCCAGATTATCCAGGTATTGAGTGAAGCCAATCATCCATTCAGCCTGGTGACCAAATCTTCATTGGTAGAACGTGACATTGACCTGATTGCGCCCATGGCCGCCAAAGGCCTGGCCAGTATTTACCTCAGTATCACCACGCTGGACAGGCAGATCGCACGTCGGCTGGAACCACGCGCTGCCGCGCCGGAACGACGCTTTGAAACGCTACGCAAGCTCAGTGCAGCCGGTATTCCCACCGGCGTCATGGTCGCCCCTGTGATCCCGGCATTGACCGATTGTGATATGGAGCAGATCCTGGCGCAGGCCTGCCAGGCAGGCGCCAGGAAAGCAGGCTATGTTTTCCTGCGCCTGCCGCATGAGTTAAACGGCCTGTTTGAAGACTGGCTACAACAGTACTTTCCGCTCAAAGCCAGCCATGTGATGAGCCTGATAAAACAAAGCCGTGGCGGCAAGGCTTACCAAAGTGATTTCGGTAGGCGCATGCGCGGCGAAGGCATTTTTGCGGACTTACTGGCGAATCGCTTTAAACGAAGTTGCCAGAAACTGGGTATGTCAGGAGAGCGGTTGGGTTTCCGTACCGATTTGTTTAAAGTACCGGAAGATTGGCAGCAGAAGCCAGCGCGTGCTCAGTTAACATTGTTTTAAAACGCAGGCATATCTGTTGTTCTGCTGCAGGGCTGCTAAAAAACAAAAGGCGCTAAGCGCCTTTTGTTTATACCCTGAATGTACCCAACGATTACAGCAATAAGCGTCTGACATCGCTCAACATCACACGCAGATGGCTGGTGAATCGCGCACCGTCGGCACCATCGATCACGCGGTGATCGTAGGAGAGTGACAGCGGCATAATCAGGCGTGGGTCAAAGCCATTGGTCTCTTTGTTATAGACTGGCTGCATCGCCGCACGTGAGACACCCAGAATCGCGACTTCAGGGCAGTTGATGATAGGTGTGAACATGGTGCCACCGATGCCGCCCAGGCTGGAAATGGTAAAGCAGCCGCCTTGCATTTCCTCGACCTTCAACTTGCGCTCGCGGGCCTTGGCAGAGAGGTCAGCCAGGTCACGCGCGATATCCATCACGTCTTTCTGGTTCACGTCACGTACCACAGGCACCACCAGGCCGTCCGGCGTATCGCAGGCAAAGCCGATATGGTAATACTGTTTCAGGATCAGGCTGTCGCCTTCCGGGGATAGTGAGGCATTGAAGTTGGGGTAGGTGCGCAGTGCGTTGACCACGGCTTTCATCAGGAAGGCCAGCAATGTCAGCTTCACGCCACGTTTTTCCGCCTCGGCCAGCATGGACTTGCGGAAATCTTCCAGGTCTGTAATGTCGGCTTCATCAAACTGGGTGACATGCGGCGCCGTGACCCAGTTACGGTGCAGGTTGGCACCAGACAATTTCTTGATACGAGACAGCGGCTTGGTTTCGATACCGCCAAACTGGCTGAAATCAATCACCGGCATCGGCAGGGTGCTTAAGCCGCTACCCACGCCCATATTTTCAGAGCGTGGTTTGGACAATTCGCCTTTGACATAAGCTTGTACGTCAGCTTGCAGGATACGGTTCTTGGGACCGCTGGCTTTCACCAGTGACAGGTTCACTCCCAGTTCACGCGCAAACTTGCGTACAGAAGGGCTGGCGTGCGCCAGCTTGCCGCTGCTACCAACGCTGCTGGCCGCGACCGGGTTAGGTGTGGCCTGTGGCTGGATGACTTGTGGCACTTCGGCAACAGGGCGTGTTGGCTCGGGAACGGCAACTTTTGCTTCATCAACAGTCACAGTGGCCACGACCGGTGTCGCTGTGGGTTGTGGGGCTACTTTTTCAGCCGGTGCTGCTTCGGCCGCGGTATCCAGGGTCAGGATCAGTGCACCCTGTTGGGTTTTGTCGCCGACTTTAATGTGGATTTCCTTGACCACACCAGCCAGCGAGGAGGGAATATCCATGGAGGCCTTATCAGACTCTACAGTAATCAGTGAATCCTCTTTGGCGACGGTGTCACCCACGCTGACCAGGACTTCGATGACGTCGACGCTGTCAAAGTTGCCGATATCCGGCACCAGTACTTCTTTGATAGACATATTGTGTATGTTCCTTATGTCGTGACTTAAATCGTCGCCGGGTTGGCGCGCTTAACGTCGATATTATATTTTTTGATTGCTTCGCTTGCTTTTGCTGCCGGCAATTTGCCTTCGTCCGCTAGCGCTTTCAATGCCGCCAGGACTACGTAGTAGCGGTCAACTTCAAAGAAGCTGCGCAGTGCTTCGCGTGAGTCGGAACGACCATAGCCATCTGTTCCCAGGGCGATAAACTTGTTAGGCACGAACGGACGGATCTGGTCAGCAAAGCTGCGCATATAGTCTGTAGATGCAATCACCGGGCCTTCGGCCTTTTTCAGGGACTCTTCCACGTAGCTCAGCTTCGGTTTGGCTTCCGGATGCAACAGATTGTGACGCTCGGCATCAATACCCTCGCGACGCAGTTCGGTAAAGCTGGTGACGCTCCATACATCGGCAGACACGCCCCAGTCTTTTTCCAGCAACTCGGCCGCCGCAATCACCTCGCGCAGGATCACGCCGGAGCCCATCAGTTGTACTTTAGGGCCTTTGACTTTGGATTTGCTGAAACTGTACATGCCTTTGAGGATGCCTTCAGCACTACCTTCTGGCATGGCCGGGTGGCTGTAGTTTTCGTTCATCAGGGTGATGTAGTAATACACATCTTCCTGGTTCTGCACCATGCGGCGCATGCCTTCCTGGATAATCACGGCCAGCTCGTAAGCAAAGGTCGGGTCATAAGATACACAGTTCGGAATCGTTGCGGACATCAGGTGGCTATGGCCATCTTCGTGCTGTAAACCTTCACCATTCAATGTGGTACGGCCAGCGGTGGCACCCAGCAGGAAACCACGTGCACGGCTGTCGCCAGCGGCCCAGGCAAAGTCACCAATACGCTGGAAACCGAACATCGAGTAATAGATGTAGAACGGAATCATCTGCGTGCCGGTCACGCTATAAGACGTCGCCGCCGCCAGCCAGCTGGCGAAGGAACCGGCTTCGTTAATGCCTTCTTCGAGGATCTGGCCGCTCTGGGATTCCTTGTAGAACATCACCTGGTCAGAATCTTGTGGCTCGTACAGCTGGCCTACGGATGAATAGATGCCCAATTGACGGAACATGCCTTCCATACCGAAGGTACGTGCTTCATCAGGCACGATAGGCACTACGTATTTGCCAACTTGCTTGTCACGTACCAGGGTAGACAGAATACGCACAAATGCCATGGTGGTGGAAATTTCACGCTCACCGGTGGCGCCCAGCATATTTTCAAATGCAGACAGTTCAGGCACGGTCAGCTCGTTACCTTTACGGCGGCGGCTAGGAACAAAGCCACCCAAAGCGGAACGGCGTTCCATCATATACTTGATTTCCGGGCTGTCTTCAGCCGGACGGTAGTAAGACAGGTTTTCTACCTGTTCATCAGTCAATGGCAGGTCAAAGCGGTCACGGAAAGCTTTCAGTGAATCCATGTCCATGCTTTTCTGCTGGTGAGTCGTGTTCTGGCCTTCACCCGCGTCACCCATGCCGTAACCCTTGACGGTTTTGGCCAGGATCACAGTCGGCTGGCCTTTGTGGGTCACCGCAGCGTGATAGGCAGAGAATACTTTATGTGGGTCATGACCGCCACGGTTCAGGCGCCAGATGTCGGCATCGGACATCGCTGCCACCATTTCACGCAACTCAGGATATTTGCCGAAGAAGTTTTCACGCGTGTACGCGCCACCTTTTTGCTTGAAGTTCTGGTATTCGCCATCCACGCATTCCTCCATGCGTTTACGCAGCAAACCGTCTTTATCCATGGCCAGCAATGGATCCCAGTAAGAACCCCAGATGACCTTGATCGCGTTCCAGCCCGCACCGCGGAAGTTGGATTCCAGTTCCTGGATAATCTTGCCGTTGCCACGTACCGGGCCATCCAGGCGCTGCAGATTACAGTTGATGACGAAAATCAGGTTATCCAGACCTTCACGGGCGGCCAGTGAAATCGCACCTTGAGATTCCGGCTCATCCATCTCGCCATCGCCACAGAAGACCCATACCTTGCGGTCAGCCGTATCGGCAATGCCACGGTTGTGCAGGTATTTGAGGAAACGTGCCTGGTAGATACCGGCCAAGGGGCCCAGGCCCATGGATACGGTCGGGAATTGCCAGAAATCAGGCATCAACCAGGGGTGTGGGTAGCTGGAGAGGCCATTGCCGCCGGTTTCCTGGCGGAAGTTGTCCATTTGTTCTTCCGAAATACGGCCTTCCAGGAAGGCACGTGCGTACACGCCTGGCGAGGAGTGGCCCTGGAAATAGATACAGTCGCCGCCAAAGCTTTCGTTGGCTGCGCGGAAAAAGTGGTTAAAGCCCACGTCATACAAAGTGGCTGCCGACTGGAAGCTGGCGATATGGCCACCAATGCCTGGTGATTTTTCATTCGCACGCAGTACCGTCATGATCGAGTTCCAGCGGATCAGCGCGCGGATGCGGCGTTCCATCTCCGGGTCGCCCGGCAGTTTGGCCTGCAGGTGTGTTGGAATGGTGTTCACATAAGCAGTGGTTGCTTTGTAAGGCAAGTGGCCACCGGAACGGCGGGCCTGGTCAATCATTGCTTCCAGCAGGAAGTGGGCACGTTCTGGCCCTTCATTCTCAATGACAGCACTGAGCGCTTCTAACCACTCCTGGGTTTCTTGTGCATCAGTTTCATTGAGGTGTGCTTGCGAATGCGTTGCCATGCGTGAGGATTCTCCGAGTTTTAAGTCGCTATGCGTATAATCTAGCGCAAAATGTGATGCCTAGAGTTGAGCAATTCTTAGAGTTGAGCAAATGTTAGATTACCAAGAAGGGATTCCGACATTGTGTACTATTGTTTTAATGGTATCACGTTGGGCATTCCCCCGTGTGGGGAAGGCCAACCTTTCAATCAGCCGTAAGTGTCTCTTTTTTGCTGGTTCTGGTCAAGTTTTGCATGAATTAACCCTGCCTAACTACAGGTATTTGCTACGTTTATTTGATATTTTATAGAAGAGTGTTTTCTGACTGTATGCCGATCAACTGGACCCATTATCCCGAGTTAAATACATCCTCCATGCTGGATTTCTCGCAGCATGTATTACTGGTATTTGTTGATGCCTTGCCCGCTGCCATACCATTCCAGTCCATCCTGGAAAACAGGCTGAAGCGCAGCCAGCGTACGTTGCAAGACATTGCGGGCAAACCGCTGACTTTAGAACTGGTAGAAGGCGCGCTGGTCAGCATCATACAGCTTAAAAATTCACAATCAGCATTTGAGCAGCAGGCCTTGCTCAGGCAGGCCGTCAAACCTTTGCTGGAGGAGCGACCCAGCCGGTTGGCTATTGCGGTTCACGGGCAGGGCAAGATTGACCAGATTGCCAGGCAGGCGGCTTATGTCACCGCGGTTAATGCCCAGCCATTGCCGGCGCTTAAACGGGACGTAAGACAAACTGCCCTGACAGAGATTGGTGTATTCGGAGTCGCCCGTTTGGCATGGGTGGCAGAAGTGGAGGCAGCGATTGCCGGCAATACCTTATGCCGTACGCTGACCTTGACGCCACCGAACCAGCAGACACCGTTGCTTTACCGTCAGCGGTTGCAGGCACTGGCCACAGAGCAGGGCTGGCAGCATACGGAATGGGATTTCAAGCAACTCAAGGCGATGGGTGCAGGCGCTTTTGCCGCAGTGGCGCAAGGCTCAGAGCCGCAGGATGCAGCCATTGTGAAGCTGTCTTATCGCCATCCGCAGGCACGGAAAACCATTGCACTGGTTGGTAAAGGCATTTGCTTTGACACTGGCGGCCATAACCTGAAGTCGGCCAAATATATGCAGGGCATGCATCAAGACATGAATGGCAGTGCGGTTGCCGTTGGTGTGTTACAAGCCGTCAGGGCACAACAATTACCTGTGAACGTTGATTGCTGGCTGGCCATTGCGCAAAACCATATCGGGCCGCTGGCATACAAACAGAATGATGTAGTGACGGCCCTGAACGGTATGACTATTGAGATTGTGCATACCGATGCCGAAGGGCGCATGGTGCTGGCAGATACCTTGACACTGGCCAGTCGTGAAAAGCCGGATGTGATACTGGATTATGCCACCCTTACAGGCAGCATGCAGACGGCACTAGGCACGCGCATGAGCGGCATTGTGGCAAATTCGCAGGCACTGACCGGGCAGATGATAGCGGCTGGCACGGCCAGTGGCGAGCGTGTGGTAGCTTTTCCTTATGCCGGAGATTACGACAGCGAACTGGATAGTGACATTGCCGATATCAAGCAATGCACCATGGAAAGTGATGCCGACCATATCATTGCGGCACGCTTTCTGGGCAAATTCATTGAAGGCGACATGCCATGGTGCCATGTGGATTTATCTGCTTATGCACATAAGGATGGTCTGGGTGCAGTCTCCAGCGAGGTCAATGGTTTTGGTGTGGTATTGACCTTGCGCTGGCTGCAGGATCTCCTGGCGGCGGAATAGTTTGCCAGTGGCTATTAGCCGCAGGCACCGCAGCGTGCCAGCCACTCCCGGCCTTTCAGCATCAGGTTCCAGTACAGCCAGGGCAGGAGATATTTCTTGAGCCACCAGGCTGAACGGCGCGGTTTGGTCGAATCCCAGGGGAAGGTTGGCACGATTTTGCCGCCATAGCCGAATTCTGCCAGGATGATTTTGCCTTTCTCTACCGTTAACGGGCAGGAACCATACCCATCGTAGCGTGACGGTAATGCCTGTCCGGCACGTTGCGCCAGCAGGTTCTCTGCGGCGATCACCACTTGTTTGCGCGCAGCCGCGGCTGTTTTTGCGTTAGGGGTACTGGTGCAATCGCCGACGCCGAAAATTTCCGGGTAGCGTACATGCTGCAAACTATGCTGGTCGACTTCTACCCAGCCGCCTGCATTGGCGAGCGGGCTCTGCTTTACCACTTCCAGTGCGGTTTGTGGCGGTACGACGTGCAGCAAGTCAAATGGCTTGCTGATGCGGGAAGTATTTCCCTCCGCGTCTTTGACTTCAAACCAGGCGGTCTTGCCGGGACCATCCACTTCAACCAGATTGCTATTCAGGTTGAGGTCTACCTGGTAACGGCGCATGTATTGCATCAGTGGTTCTACATATTCTTTCACGCCAAACAGGCTGGGCGTGGCCGTGTAAAACGAGGCCTTGATCTTGCCCAGCCGGCCTTTGCCCATCCATTCCGCGCAGGAAAGATACAGGGCTTTCTGCGGTGCGCCGGCGCATTTGATCGGCATGCCGGGCTGGGTAAACAGCGCCTCGCCCGATTGCAGTTGCTGCACCAGTTGCCAGGTGTATGGCGCCAGGTCAACCCTGTAGTTCGAGGTGACGCCGTTTTTCCCCAGCGTGTCGGTCAAGCCCTTGATGCCTGCCCAGTTCAGTTTCAGGCCGGTAGCAACCACCAGTTGCTGGTATTGAATCGCCCCCAGTTTGTCGGTCAGCACTTGTTTCTGGGCTGGCTGGAATTCAGTGGCACCAGCCTGTAGCCAGGTGACCCCTGCGGGAATGCAGTCTGCCATTGGCCGCATGGTTTTGTTGACATCAAATTCCCCGGCGCCTACCAGTGTCCAGGCGGGCTGGTAATAATGTTGGTCCGAAGGCTCGATAATGGCGATTTTCAGTGCGGGTGCACGTTTTTTCAGGCTGGCTGCAATGGCGCAACCGGCACTGCCACCACCTACAATGACAACTTCGAAAGATGAATTGCTCATAATGTCGGATTCCCTAAAAAGTGAGATCAATATTAACGTTCTGGCCAGTGGGGCAGATGTGAGCGCAGGTCTTCTTTCCCCTCACTTTGCGGCAGCTGGCGGACAACAGTCCGGTTTATTCATGCGTCAGACTGGACGGCCTGCTGGTAAACATTACTGGCGCGATTGCCAGTACGGCAAAAGCCGAGTATCGGGCCGGGATGCTGCGCCAGCAATGTGCGTATCTGTGCTATATGTGCCGGTTGAACCTGGTTAGGTGCCACCGGAATGTAGGCATAGGCCAGGCCGAGCGGCTGCGCCCTGGCTGCCAGTGCGGCGCTGGTAGGCTGCATGTCGCCACCTTCACCATCCGGGCGAAAATTAATCACCAGCCTGAATCCCTGACTGGCAATGGCCTCCAGGTCAGCTTCGTTCAGTTGGCCAGCGATACTGAAACGCTGGTCTATCGGTTTGATTTCCATGGTAGCTCCTAAGCACGTTTCAAATGGGCATTGACTGCTTTTTGGCAAAACTCCCGGTGTAAGACCTGAATCACGGCCAGTGCGGCTGGACTGCTGATGCTGTAAAACACATTTTTGCCTTCGCGGCGGGTGGTGACCAGTTGTGCTTCGCGTAAAACAGTTAATTGCTGTGACAGGCTTGGCTGCCGTAAATTCAGGCTGCTTTCCAGTTCGCTGACGGATTTCTCACCCTGGGAGAGTTGGCATAGCAGCATTAACCGGTCACTATTAGCCATCACCTTCATCAGGCTGCTGGCCTGATCGGCAGACGCTCTCAGTTGATCAAAAATATCCGCTGCAATATCAGGTGTTTGCATGTTGCCCCTATATTGATCATTTGTTTTTATATGTGATGAAGTCATTGTTTGAATCATAAACCAGCTAACACGGGACGAACATTCACGGGAACCCAATTAGGAATGAACCTGAAATGATCTGTGTGATAGAGGCTTGCGCTTCAAGTATGATAAAGTTTATCGCATAAAACTATGTCATGGTACGTTCTGTGGCAGCGTACAGGGATAAATGATAAAAAGGACCGGAGATGCAGTCACTTTCATGGATCAGCCTGTTTCCTGAACTGGAAGCGCTGGAGGAACCCGCTAAAAAGCTAGTCATGCAGTTTGCGCGCATTGTGGAAGCGCCGACAGGCACGATAGGTTACCAGGAAGGGGATCACTGTGGTGGTTACGTGTTGCGCCTGAAAGGCCGGTCACGCGTGTACAAAATGTCGGCCAGTGGCCGCGAAATTGTGCTGTATCGCGTCAGCGCCGGTGAAACCTGTGTCATTACCACGACCTGCCTGCTGGGCAATAGCCAGTATCCGGCCTCTACTATCGTGGAAGAAGAAATCCAGGATGTCATTATTCCCGATGCCATTTTCCAGAGGCTCATGATTGATTCGCCGGTATTCAGGCAGTATGTGATGCAGAACTATGGTGCCCTGATCAGCGACCTGATTGTGCTGCTGGATGAGGTTGCCTTCCAGACGCTGGATGCGCGGCTGGCAAAATGCCTGCTGGATATGGGAAGCAACACGATTCAACGTACGCATCAGCAGATCGCCGATGAACTGGGCACTGCCCGCGAAGTGGTCAGTCGCCAGCTAAAACGGCTGGAGCAGAAAGGCTGGCTGCATATGGGGCGCGGCATGATTGAAATTCAGCAGAGAGCTGAATTGCTTAAACTGGCAAACAGCGGCCAGTAACGGCGCAGCCTGTATCTGCGCAGATACAAAATTATGCGCAACCGGATACATCTGGCAGTCCTCCCACATGATTGAATGCACGTTATGGAAATGACTGCATCAGGCAGGATGTGTTGAGAGGAGAAACAAATGCGTAAACTGATAGGATTGAGTGTTGTACTGATGACGGCGAGCCAGATGGCGGCTGCCGATCAAATCATTGACCGGGCCAGGGTGCTGTCCGTGAGCCCGCAAGTACAGAGTATCAATCAGCCACGCCAGGAATGCCGGACCGACTATGTACGTGAAAGTGTTTATGAACCCGCACACTCCAATACCGGTGCGATTGTGGGTGGGGTAGCGGGTGGTTTGCTGGGGAGTACCATAGGCAAAGGCAGTGGCCGGATTGTCGCTGCGGCTGTTGGTGCTGGTCTGGGCGCTGTGGTTGGCGACCGGGTGGGCAATCAGAATACTTACGGTCGCGAGCGCATTGTGAACCGTCCGGTTCAGCAATGCGTGACGGTAGACCAGTGGCAAACTGTCACGACCGGTTATGTAGTGAACTACGAATACCAGGGGCGTCAGTACAGCACTGTGATGGACAGGAATCCAGGGGCCTTCATGGATGTGGCCGTGCAGGTGAATCCGCAACATTACGTGCTGGCGCAACCGATGCCCGCAGTTTACCGCCCGGTTGCCATGCAAGGGCGCGGGCCACAGCATTCACGTCGTTATTGGTAATTTACCGGCAGTTACCTGTAATCTTAATCATCTGGAAAACGCGATATCTGTGAAGATATCGCGTTTATGCTTTAAGCAGCACAATCACGGCACCGCTGCCGCCATCATTGGTTCGTGCCTGGGCATAGGCAATCACTTCATCTTTTTGCATCAGCCAGTTGCGCAACTTATGCTTGAGGACTGGTTCTTTGTTTCTGGAACCTAATCCTTTGCCGTGCACTATCCTGATGCAGCGTAAGCCACGCTTTTTGCAGTCAGCAATAAACTCGGAAACATATAAACGGGCTTCATCGCTGACCAGGCCATGCAAATCTATATGGGCTTGCACCACCCAATGGCCGCGGCGCAATTTACTGAGTACCAGCGGCGATTGGCCATCGCGCAGGTACAACAGCTCTTCACCACTCTCCAGTTCGTGTGCAGGAATATAGTGGTCGCTTAACGAATCGACGAGTGCCTGTTGCTCATCCCGTATCAGCTGACGCGGAATCGGTTTGGGTTTTTTCGGCGCATGCAGGATACGCTTGGCTTCGACCGGACGAGCGCCCTTGACTGCTTCATGGAACAGCTGAATATCGTCGTCATCCTCTGTGTTGGGCAAGTCGTTGGCCATGGCGATATTGTATTCACTCAAGACTATATTCTAAAAGAAAAAAGCGCACCCCGACTTTATTCATCCGGGCGCGCTTTTTCTTCAATCCAACCTTATTCCAGGTTGGTCAGGTAGCGCTCGGCATCCAGTGCGGCCATACAACCGGTACCAGCACTCGTCACTGCCTGGCGGTAAATATGGTCCTGCACGTCACCCGCCGCAAACACGCCGGGGATATTGGTCGCGGTAAAGTTACCCTGGCGACCGGTTTGCGTGATGATATAGCCGCCCTCCATATCGAGCTGGCCTTCAAAGATTTGTGTATTCGGCTGGTGGCCAATCGCAATAAACACGCCTTTGAGCGGAATATCCTTGGTATTGCCGGAATTCACGTCTTTCACGCGCATGCCTGTGACACCGGTGTTATCGCCCAATACTTCGTCCAGCGTATGGAAAGTTTCCAGTACCACTTTGCCTTCCTTGACACGCTCCATGAGTTTGTCGACCAGAATCGCTTCGGCCTTGAATTTATCCCGGCGGTGCACCAGCGTCACCTTGCTGGCGATATTGGCCAGATACAGGGTTTCTTCCACGGCGGTATTCCCGCCACCAATGACGGCGACCTCCTGGTTACGATAGAAAAAGCCGTCGCAAGTGGCACAGGCGGAGACGCCTTTACCCGCAAAGGCTTCTTCACTCGGCAGGCCCAGGTATTTGGCCGAAGCACCCGTAGCGATAATCAGGGCATCACAGGTATATTCCCCGTTATCACCCACCAAACGAATCGGTTTTTCTTTCAGGTGGGTGGTGTGGATATGGTCGAAAATCATTTCGGTATTGAAACGCTCGGCATGCTGCTGAAAGCGCGCCATCAATTCCGGCCCCATCACACCCATGGCATCGGCCGGCCAGTTATCCACTTCGGTGGTGGTCATCAACTGGCCACCTTGCGCCAGGCCGGTAATCAGCACCGGGTTCAGGTTGGCGCGTGCCGCATACACAGCTGCGGTGTAACCGGCAGGGCCGGAACCCAGGATCATTAAACGGGCATGCTTGGTAGCCATACTTTATCTTTCTTGGTGAATAAGTGATGTTCAATAAAATGGGGATGAACCTACCTGTTACAAGGTGTCATCCCCGGATTTGTTTTTAAATGACTGCGTTTAGAGAGGTACTGGTAACGCTTATTATTCCATCAGGTTTCTCAGCACCCATACGGTTTTTAGTTTCGGCATAACCTGAAGGTTAGCCTGTACTGAAAGACTGCCTGGAATTACTTCTCAAGCAGGCTACGCAGCATCCAGGCAGTCTTTTGGTTTCGGCCGCTTCGCTTAACATTGATTGTATCGATGTTAGCCTGCACCGAAAAACCGCATGCGTAGTTTATTTCTCCAATAAACTACGTAACATCCATGCGGTTTTTTCATGTAACTGCAAGCGTTGGGTCAGCAAGTCTGCTGTCGCTTCATCGTCCGCTTTTTCTGCTGCCGGGAACACGCTACGCGCAGTACGGCAAACGGCCTCATGGCCGGCCACCAGTTCGCGAATCATGTCATTGGCTTTGGGCACATCCACGGTTTCGTCAATTGAGGTCAGTTTGGAAAACTGGGCATACGTGCCCGGCGCATACACACCCAGCGAGCGGATACGTTCGGCAACCAGGTCTACCGCCAGTGCCAGCTCGGTATATTGTGTTTCAAACATCAGGTGCAAGGTGTTGAACATCGGACCGGTGACATTCCAGTGGAAGTAGTGGGTTTTCAGATACAAGGTATATGTATCCGCCAGCAGTTTTGATAAACCTTCTGCAATTTGATGACGATCTTCGTTATTGATACCAATATCCATGGCGGTCTCCTTATTGTGGGTAAAGCTATTTTAAAAGCTAGAATGCCTGTCTGCAATTTGATTTTGTTATAATCATTTAAGTTCATTTGCGTAAAGAAAGAGATAACGCATTGTTTTTTAATAAAAAAAGTATATCCAATGCCCGTTTGGAAAGAGAGTCTACCGAAAAGCAGTTAAAAGACGCCAAACTGGTACGCGAAGTCACGTGGATCGCACTGGCCGCGCTGGGTGTATTTCTGGCGGTTATCCTGGTGTCTTACTCGCATGAGGACCCGGGCTGGACCCATGCCATCGGTGAAAACGGTATTGTACATAATGCGGGCGGTGTGGTGGGGGCATGGATTGCCGATGTGCTGCTTTCCCTGTTTGGCTTTTCTTCCTGGTGGTTTGTCATCCTGGCCTTTTACTTTGTCTGGCTGATGTACCAGCGCCTGCATCTGGATGCTGCCGAAAAGCAGGACTGGTGGCTGAACGGCGTCGGTTTTGCATTGTTATTGCTGGCCTCTGCCGCGCTGGAATCCGGTCATCTGGTGAATTTTCCGGCAGATTTCCCTTTAAAACAGGGGGGCGTGATTGGCAGCGGTATTGACCACCTGTTGCGCAATATGTTCGGGTTTGCCGGCTCCACTATGCTGTTGCTGGTGTTGTTCGCCACGGCGTTCAGCCTGTTTACCGGCTGGTCGCTGATCAGTATGAGCGAGCAATTAGGGGAAGGGGTGATTCGCCTTTACCAGTGGAGTTTGCTGAAATACCAGGATTTTCAGGACCGCCAGGTCGGCCGCCAGGTATTACAGGCGCGTGAAGAATTTGTCGAAGCCGAGCGTAAACGCATTGAAGACCGCAAACCGGTAGAAATTACCGTGCCTGAAATTGTGATTGAGCCCAGCGAGCGCGTGGTCAAGGAAAAACAGGCGGTGCTGTTTGAAGTGATTACGCAGGAAGGGCTGCCGCCCTTGCATTTGCTGGACGCACCTAACCAGTCGGTTGAGCTGCAGTCAGCCGAAACACTGGATTTCACTTCGCGCCTGATTGAGCGCAAGCTGATGGACTTTGGCATTGAGGTCAAAGTGGTGACTGCGCAACCTGGCCCGGTGATTACGCGTTACGAGCTGGATCCCGCGCCTGGCGTCAAAGGCAGCCAGATCACCAACCTGGCCAAGGATTTGGCACGTGCCTTGTCCGTGATCAGCGTGCGCGTGGTGGAAACCATTCCCGGCAAAAGTTATATGGGTCTGGAGATTCCTAATCCCAAGCGCCAGATTGTGTCCTTGTCCGAAATCATGGGCAGCCAGGCGTATGCCGACCTGAATTCCCCACTGGCGATTGCCATGGGTAAAGATATTGCCGGTAAGCCTATTGTCGCTGACCTGGCCAAAATGCCGCATGTGCTGGTGGCAGGTACTACGGGTTCCGGTAAGTCTGTTGCGATTAACGCGCTGATTCTGAGCCTGCTGTACAAGTCTGAAGCCAGCCGGGTGCGTATGATCCTGATTGACCCGAAAATGCTGGAATTATCGGTGTATGAAGGCATTCCGCATTTGCTGGCGCCGGTGGTGACCGATATGCGCCAGGCAGCCAATGCCTTGAACTGGTGTGTGGCCGAAATGGAGCGCCGTTATAAGCTGATGTCCACCTTAGGCGTACGTAACCTGGCGGGCTACAACCAGAAGATCCAGGAGGCGAAAAAACAGGGTACACCGATTCCGCACCCATTCAGCCTGACCCCGGATGAACCGGAGCCACTGGATGAAATGCCATTGATTGTCGTCGTCATCGATGAACTGGCCGACCTGATGATGGTGGTGGGCAAGAAGGTGGAAGAGTTGATTGCACGACTGGCGCAAAAGGCGCGTGCGTCCGGTATCCACCTGGTCCTGGCGACACAACGCCCTTCTGTCGATGTGATTACCGGCCTGATCAAAGCCAACGTGCCCACACGCGTGGCATTTCAGGTTTCCAGCAAGATAGACTCCCGCACTATCCTGGACCAGATGGGTGCCGAAACCCTGCTCGGCCAAGGCGATATGTTGTATTTGCCGCCAGGTAGCGGCTATCCGCAACGTATCCACGGTGCATTCGTCAGCGATGGCGAAGTGCACAATGTGGTCAACTTCCTCAAAGCGCAAGGGGAACCGAATTATATTGAAGGCATTCTGACCAATGAGACCGAAGGAGGCGACCTTGATGGCATGTCAGGCGGTGAGGATGGCGGTGGTGAAAAAGACCCGCTGTATGATGAGGCGGTGGCGATTGTGCTGAAAACCCGTCGTGCATCCATCTCCTCGGTACAACGTCAATTACGGATTGGTTATAACAGGGCGGCAAGATTGATAGAAGATATGGAACGTGCAGGACTGGTCTCGGCCATGCAAAGCAATGGTAACCGTGAAGTGCTGGTCAAGGCCGGAGGTGAGCATGAGTAAGCGCTGGTTCATGCATGCGCTATGGTATGCAAGCCTGCTGGCTGTGTCATTGGCTCATGCCGATGGTGTGGACGATTTGAAGCATTTTTACCAAAGCACGCAATCCATGCGCGCGAATTTCAAGCAGACCGTGTTTGACCAGAAAGGCAGCAAGTTGCAGGAAGTGGATGGCACCATGCTGTTGCAGCGGCCCAACAAATTCCGCTGGGATTATCACAAGCCTTACGAGCAGCAGATTATCAGTGACGGGCGCCAGGTGTTTTTGTTTGATGTTGATTTGCAGCAAGTGAGCGTGCGGGCCGTTGACAAGGTGCTGGGCACCAGTCCGGCTGCTTTGCTGGCAGGCGGCTCGAATGTGGAAGAAAGCTTCCAGTTGTCGCGCCTGGGGGATTTTGACGGCATGCAGCGTGTACAGGCCAAGCCCAAACAGAAAGACAGCGGCTTCCAGGTGGTGGTGATTTCCTTCGATCATGGCAAGCTGGCCGAAATGCGCCTGGTGGATGCGTTCAGCCAGAGTACGCACATTGTGTTCTCCAATGTGGAAGTCAACCCGTCATTGCAGACATCCCAGTTCCTGTTCAAGATTCCCCAAGGAGTGGACGTCGTCGGTGAGTAAGCCGCTCACGACTGTTGCCGCTATGTCTTCATTGTTTGAGCCACAAACGCCGTCTTCCGTCCCGCTGGCGGAACAACTGCGCCCTAAAATACTGGATGAAGTCGTCGGCCAGACGCATCTGCTCGGGGAAGGAAAACCTTTGCGGCGTGCGTTTGAATCCGGCAAATTACCTTCCATGATTTTATGGGGGCCGCCCGGCGTTGGTAAAACGACGCTGGCGCGTCTGATTGCACACACCGCAGATGCCGAGTTTGTGCCATTGTCTGCGGTGTTGTCTGGCATTAAGGATATCCGCGAAGCCGTGGAACGGGCAGAGTTGACCCTGCAGCAAACCGGCCGCAATACCATTCTGTTTGTGGACGAAGTGCACCGTTTTAACAAAGGCCAGCAGGATGCTTTCCTGCCGTTTGTTGAAAGCGGCTTGATTACCTTTATTGGCGCCACTACGGAAAACCCTTCATTCGAAGTCAATAGCGCCTTGTTAAGCCGTGCGCAGGTATTCGTGCTCAATGCGCTGACTGAAGAGGAACTGGCGGAATTGCTGGAGCGCGCTCGGCTGAAAGTGGCTGCCAGCGTGCAACTCACCGACTCGGTCAAGGAGCAGGTATTAGCTTATGCCGATGGCGATGCCAGGCGTTTGCTCAATTTTGCCGAAGGCCTGTTTAACGGTGCTTTATCTGCCAGGATGAGTGAGATTGATGACGCCTTTTTGCAATCGACCATGGCCAGCAAGCTGCGCCGGTTTGATAAAGGAGGGGAAGCGTTTTACGATCAGATTTCCGCCCTGCATAAATCAGTGCGCGGCTCCAATCCGGATGCAGCTTTGTACTGGCTGACGCGCATGCTGGATGGTGGTGCGGATCCCTTGTACCTGGCGCGACGTATTATCCGCATGGCGTGGGAAGATATCGGCCTGGCCGACCCGCGTGCCATGCAGATTGCCAATGATGCTGCGTTGACGTTTGAACGCCTGGGCAGCCCGGAAGGCGAGCTGGCGCTGGCACAAGCCGTGATTTACCTGTCCGTGGCCGCCAAGAGCAATGCAGGTTATATGGCCTATAACCAGGCCAAAGCGTTTGTGGCGCAGGACAAGTCGCGGTCAGTGCCGCTGCACCTCAGGAATGCGCCGACCAAGCTGATGAAAGCGCTCGATTACGGGAAAGAATACCGCTATGCACATAATGAACCTGATGCGTATGCGGCAGGCGCGCAATACTTCCCTGATGATTTGGTGCCGCCACAGTTTTACCAGCCCACACCGCGTGGATTGGAAGGTAAAATAGGCGAAAAATTAAATCACCTGAAAGAATTGGATAGAAAAGCCAAAAGCAAATAAACCGCCGATGAACGCAGATACACGCCGATTTTTACTCAAGAGAATGCGGATCTTCATGTTTTTATCGGCGTGTATCTGCGTTTATCGGCGGACTTTAAGTAAGAAAGAATATATGCTGGATATACAACAACTTAGAAACGATTTGGACAATGTGGTCGCGCGCCTGAAAGCGCGTAAATTTGATTTCCCGGCTGATGAGTTCAAGGCACTGGAAGCACAACGTAAGACTGTTCAGACCAATACCGAAAACTTGCAGGCCAAACGTAATACTGCTTCCAAGCAGATTGGCATTGCCAAATCCAAAGGTGAGGATGCCAGTGCGATTCTGGCGGAAGTGGCTGGCTTGGGCGACGAGCTGAAAGCCGCAGAAGCGCAATTGAACGAGATTCAGGCCAATATGCAGGCGCTGATGCTGAATGTGCCGAACTTGCCGCATGACAGTGTGCCAGTGGGCCAGGATGAAGCACAAAACGTGGAAGTGCGTCGCTGGGGTACACCACGCAGTTTCGATTTTGAGGTGAAGGACCATGCCGATGTTGGTGCGCCACTGGGCCTGGATTTTGATACCGGGGCCAAGCTCTCAGGTGCGCGCTTTACCCTGATGAAAGGGCAGATCGCCAAGCTGCACCGCGCAATTGCCCAGTTCATGCTGGATACGCAAACCGACAAGCATGGTTACACCGAATGCTATACGCCGTATATGGTTAACCGCGAAACCCTTGTTGGTACAGGTCAATTGCCGAAGTTTGAAGAAGACTTGTTTGCCACGCCACATAATGACAGCAAGTTATACCTGATTCCCACTTCTGAAGTGACGCTGACCAACACGGTACGTGACGAAATTGTGGCACTGGACAGCTTGCCGATCAAATTGACTGCGCATACGCCTTGCTTCCGTTCCGAGGCCGGTTCTTATGGCCGAGATACCAAGGGCATGATCCGCCAGCACCAGTTCGATAAAGTGGAAATGGTGCAGATTGTGTATCCGGAAAACAGTTACCAGGCACTGGAAGAGATGGTTGGCCATGCCGAAGCTATCCTGCAGGCGCTGGAACTGCCTTACCGTGTGGTGTCGTTATGTACTGGTGATATGGGCTTTGGTGCGGCTAAAACCTATGACCTGGAAGTCTGGTTACCAGCGCAGGATACCTACCGTGAAATTTCTTCAGTGTCTAACTGCGAAGCCTTCCAAGCGCGTCGCTTGCAGGCACGTTTCCGTAACGCTAATGGCAAACCTGAGTTGCTGCATACCCTGAACGGTTCCGGCCTGGCCGTCGGGCGTACGCTGGTGGCGATTCTGGAAAACAACCAGAATGCGGATGGCAGCGTCAGCATTCCTAAAGCATTGCAGTCTTATATGGGTGGCAAGACGGTGATGACGGCTTAATCAAGCTGCGCGACTGTCGTTCCAGTCATGGACGTTGCCTGAGGTGCCCTGGCTAACAACCAGGGCATTTTTGTGTCTGCAATCTTGTAGGGGTCCAGGCCGGGATCATAGGCAGGGAAATATTTCTGCATGATCTGGTAATAACTGCGCACCAGCTCGGTGTAAATCACCGGTGCGCCGCAGCTACAGTAGCCATGTTTCACAGTGACATAGTGTGCCGGGTCGTTCAGCAGTTGGTAACCCCGTTTGACATCGGCCCAGCTATCGGGGTTTAGCCCCAGCCTCTGGGCAATGATGCGTGCATCTTCCAGATGGCCTACGCCGTTGTTGTAAGCGGCCAGTGCCATAAATGTGCGGTCAGGCTCGGGGATTCTTGCCGGGATACGGTCTTTCATCCACAACAGGAATTTAGCGCCGGCCATAATACTTTGTTTAGGATCCAGCCGGTTAGTGACATTCATCATGTTAGAGGTTTGTTCAGTCAGCATCATCAGGCCGCGCACATTAGTGGGAGAGGTGCTGTAATTATCCCAGTGTGATTCCTGGTAGCTGAGCGCCGCCAGCAGGCGCCAGTCAATGTCGGTGACTTCCTGTGCGCCTTTAAATAGCCGGATATATTGCGGTAGCAAGGTGCGAGATTTGCTCAGGAAAGTAGCCACATCCATCTGTTTCAATCGCTTGGTGTGACCATAGTAACGATCCAGCAGATTGCGCAGCGTGCCATCTTTTTCTATGGCTTTGAAAAAAGCCTGTACCTGTTTCAACCGGTGTTCACCGGAAAGTTTATTCAGCGCCCAGGCGATATTGTCTGACTGGCCTAGCATCAGGCCGGCATCCAGTTGCGGATACAGGTATTGCATGATGGCCAGCAGGTGGTTGTCTGCCACGGTGAAATCAATTTCGTCGCGCGCCACCGCTTCTATCAATTGCTCCGAGCTGAGCTTGTCGGTTTCCCGCCAGATCAGTTTCGGGTTTTGCGCCTGTAATTCACGCATTTTCTCTACAAAACTGGTGCTTCTGGGTAAGACAATCCTCTTGTCCAGCAACGCTTCCGCTTTGGTGGGGGCGCTATTCTGGTCGCGGTTATATACCACCATCGCCTGCACCTGGTGAAAGGCCGGGCCAAACAGCACTTGCCGTTTGCGCGCAGCCGTGATGCTGATATCTGCCGCCGCAATATCTGCCCCGCCTCGCAACAGGGTGGGAAATACTTTGTCGAAAGTATCCACCACAATGACTTCGAGTTTGTAAGGTGGGCCCAGAAAGGTCACGAACCGTTTGGCCAGGTCGTATTCCAGGCCAGCGTAATTATTCTGGCTATCAATAAAATAGGTGTCCGGGCTATTAATGGTGACAAAACGGATGGTGTAAGGATCCGGTTTTGCCTTGACCTGTGGCGACTGGCTGGGCGGCTCCGCCTCACTGCAGGCGACAAGGGTACCGCACAGGCAGGCCAGCAGCGCCCACTGCCATGCGACACACGCGGAAATCCCGGAAAGAAAACGCATCATGCAGGTGCGATGCGACTAGGCGCGGATATCGACCTTACCTTGATCGGCAATCAGGACGGTACTTGCCAGGTGGGGGAAAATGCCATGTTCAACCACGCCGGGAATATTGTTGAGCAGGGCATTCAATTGATGTCCATCCATGCCTGCGTCAAAACGCATATCCAGCACCAGGCTACCATAGCTGGTGATGCTCAGGCCATCCTTGGCAGCATTGGGACGCAAATCGCCGATACCCCCAATGGCTTCAATGCTGCGTTTGGCGGCTTGCCAGGCAAATGGTATGACCTCAATCGGAATCGCATAGTTTTCCCCAATACGGCTTACCAGTTTGCTTTTATCTGCGACCACAATAAACTGCCTGGCGGCCTTTGCCAGTAGCTTTTCCATGACCAGGTCGTAGCCGCGGCCTTTGAGCAGGGTGTTGTCGGCGGTGATTTCATCAGCGCCATCCACATACAGGTCGATCTGGCTGAGCTGGGATAAACTCAGCACTGTAAGCCCCACCGATTGCGCCTTGATCATGCTGATATTGGAGCTGGCGACGGTGGCCACGCGCAGTTTCTCCTGTTGCTGGCGTGCAGCCAGCGCCTCGATGAAATAATTGGCGGTAGAGCCTGTGCCCAACCCCACAATCATATCGTTTTTAACGTAGCTGGCGGCTTCTAGCGCGACGACTTGTTTATCATTCATTATGTCTGTTCTCCGTGCCGGGAAAGGGCGCCCCATTTGTGTCAATGCGTGGCAGGACGCTGTGATCGCTCCAGCGTCCCTGTCATGCAGCGAATACAGCCAGTGGGCGCTTGCAGTTATAATAACAAACTACTCGGCAGATTCGCCAAGAATTACTCGTTAAACCTGGGCAATAAGATTTAAATTTTTATGGCAGTTTCACTTCCCGTTATCGGGCATCCACAGCGTTTCTCTTTTCATAGTCAGGGGTTAGACAGCCAGGCATTGGCTGAATTGGCCATCGCGTTAAAAGCCACGCCGCATCCGCTGGTGATCCTGACCGCCAATGCGTTTGAAGCGCAGCGCCTGATGGAGGAGATTCCTTATTTTGGCAAAGGCATACAGGTACATCTGCTGCCGGACTGGGAAACCTTGCCGTATGATGTGTTCTCGCCGCATCCAGACCTGATTTCAGAGCGGCTGGCAACGCTGTACCAGTTAAGCCAGAACCAGAGTGATGTGGTGATCGTGCCGATTGCGACCGCCTTGCTGCGGTTGCCGCCGGTCGCTTACCTGGCTGCACATACGTTTATGCTGAAAAAAGGCCAGACGCTGGACGTGGAGGTGTTGCGCAACCAATGTGCACAGGCCGGTTACCACCATGTCAGCCAGGTCATGAGCCCGGGTGAGTTCAGCGTGCGTGGTGGCCTGGTCGATTTATATCCCATGGGCAGCACATTGCCATATCGCATTGATTTGTTTGATGACGAAATCGAGACCATACGAACCTTTGATATTGATACCCAGCGCAGTGTTTACCCGGTACCTGAAATCCGCATGCTGCCGGCGCGGGAATTTCCCATGGATGAAGCGGCGATTACGCGTTTCCGCAGTCAGTTCCGGGAGTATTTCGAAGGTGATCCGCAGCGTGCCAAAATTTACAAAGACGTGAGCAAAGGCACGCCAAGTGGCGGCGTGGAGTGGTATTTACCGCTGTTTTTTGAGCAAACGGCGACTTTGTTTGATTATCTTCCCCAGCAGACCGTGCTCTGCTTGCATGGTGACTTGGATAAGGCCGCACAAACCTTCTGGGCCGATGCCAGCAGCCGTTACCGCCTGATGGCCCATGATGCCGAAAAACCGATTTTACGGCCGGAAACCCTGCTGCAGAAGACTGACGAATTCTTCAGGCAGACACATGCTTTTGCGCTGGTGCATCACCAGTTGCAAACCACGACGAGCATGCCAACAGTGGATGTTGACCGTCGTGCCGACCAGCCTTTACATAAATTACAGGCGTTCATAAACCAGTTCAGCGGGCGCGTGCTGATCGCAGCAGAAAGCCTGGGCCGGCGCGAAACCATCGCGCAATTATTCAGCCAGCATGGCGTGACCTTTTCCCTGGCGGAAGACTGGGCCGGGTTTGCCGAAAGCCAGTTCCCGGTCATGCTGGGTGTGGCGCCGTTACATCAGGGCTTTGTGGATGGTGAGCGGGCTGTCATTACCGAGGCCGAGCTATATGCTGGCACCGTGCGCCAGCAGCGTCGCCGTAACCAGGAAAAAGCGCGCAATGCCGAAGGCATGCTCAAGGACTTGTCCGAATTACGCCTGGATGATCCGGTGGTGCATGAGCAGCATGGCGTAGGGCGTTACAAAGGCCTGGTCAATATCGATTTCGGCGAAGGTGAAACCGAGCTGTTGCTGATTGAATATTTCGGTGAAGACAAGTTATACGTACCGGTCTCGCAGCTATTCCTGATTTCACGTTATTCCGGTGGCCCGCCGGAAAGCGCGCCCTTGCACCGGCTGGGTAGCGGGCAGTGGGAAAAAGCCAAGAAAAAAGCACTCAAGCAGATTCGCGATACGGCAGCTGAGTTGCTTAATTTATATGCACAACGCGCTGCACGCCGTGGCCATGCGTTTACCCTGAGCCTGCATGACTATGAAGCTTTCTGTGAAGGCTTCCCGTTTGAGGAAACACCAGATCAGCTGGAAGCCATCGAAAACGTGATTAAAGACATGCAGTCTGGCAGGCCCATGGACAGGCTGGTATGTGGTGATGTCGGCTTCGGTAAAACCGAAGTTGCCTTGCGTGCCGCGTTTGTTGCTGTGATGGGTGGTCGCCAGGTGGCTGTGCTGGTGCCCACGACTTTGCTGGCCGAACAGCATTACCAGAACTTCGTGGATCGTTTTGCCGAATGGCCGATCAAGATTGCCGAGATTTCCCGTTTCCGTACCGCCAAAGAGCAGGCTGAGGCACTGAAAGGATTGGCAGATGGCAGCATTGATATCATCATCGGTACGCACAGGCTGATCCAGAAAGATGTGAAGTTCAAGAACCTAGGCCTGGCGATCCTGGATGAAGAACACCGTTTTGGTGTGCGCCAAAAGGAGCAGATGAAAGCGCTGCGAGCTGAAGTCGATGTACTGACACTGACGGCGACGCCGATCCCACGGACATTGAGCATGGCGATGGAAGGTTTGCGCGAATTTTCGGTCATTTCCACGCCACCGCAAAAACGCCTGGCGATTAAAACTTTCCATACCGAATATTCCGAAGGCATTATCCGCGAAGCGGTGATGCGTGAATTCAAGCGTGGCGGACAGGTGTATTTCCTGCATAACGAGGTTGATACCATCTATGTGATGAAGGAAAAGCTGGAGAAGTTTTTACCCGAAGCGCGGATTGTGATCGGTCACGGCCAGTTACGCGAACGCGAACTGGAACATGTGATGCGCGACTTTTACCAGCAGCGTGCCAACCTGTTACTGTGTACCACCATTGTTGAAACCGGCATTGACGTACCAACTGCCAACACCATGATTATCAACCGGGCGGATATGTTCGGCCTGGCGCAATTGCACCAGTTACGTGGCCGCGTTGGCCGCAGCCATCACCAGGCTTATGCCTACCTGTTGACTGATCCGCATCGCACGATTACGCCGCAAGCACAAAAACGGCTGGATGCCATCCAGCTGCTGGAAGACTTGGGGGCTGGTTTCCACCTGGCCATGCATGACCTGGAAATCCGTGGCGCAGGGGAGTTGTTAGGTGACAGCCAGAGTGGCGAGATGCAGGAGATAGGCTTTAACCTGTATTCCGACATGCTGAACCATGCTGTCAAACAACTCAAGGCCGGCAAGGAACCTGACCTGGATGCGCCATTAGGGGTCACCACCGAAATCAACCTGCATACGCCAGCCTTGCTGCCGAACAATTACTGTCCGGATGTACATGAGCGCCTGGTGCTCTACAAACGTCTCGCCAATTGCGAAGACGATGAAGCGCTGGATGTGATGCAGGAAGAGCTGATTGATCGTTTCGGCTTGCTGCCGGAGCCTGGCGAAGCCTTGATTGCCTGCCATCGCCTGCGTATTGCCGCCAAACCATTGGGCATTGTCAAGATTGATGCTTCAGATGCCGCGATTCAGCTACAATTCAATCCGAAAGCAGATATTGATCCTATGAAACTGATCAACTTGTTGCAGCGTGACAAGCGCTGCCGCATGAACGGGCCGGATAAATTACGTGTGACCGTGCAGTTAGGGAATCTCAATCACCGTGTAGAACTGGTGAAAACACTTTTGAAGGAATTCAGTTAATGCTAGAAAAAATCATGGCCGCCATCGTCACCTGGATTATCGGGGTGATCTCTACCATGGGCTACGGTGGTGTGGTGTTGTTAATGGCGATTGAATCTGCCTGTATTCCATTGCCTTCAGAAATCATCATGCCATTTGCCGGTTTTCTGGTGTCCAGGGGAGAACTGACGTTATGGGGGATCGCCCTGGCGGGGGCGATTGGCTGTGTGCTCGGGTCGATTCCGGCGTATTACCTCGGCATGTACGGCGGGCGTCCATTGGTGGAAAAATATGGCAAATATGTGCTCATCAGCAAAAAAGACCTGGATATGGCTGACCGCTGGTTTGCCAGTTACGGTGAAATTATTATTTTTATCGCCCGGTTGCTACCTGCCGTGCGTACCTTTATCGCCTTTCCGGCAGGAGTGGCGCGCATGAATATAACGCGCTTTATCGCTTATACGTTTGCTGGCTCACTGATCTGGTGCTGGGTGCTGGGTTATATCGGCATGAAAACCGGCGAGCATTGGGAAGACCTGAAAGTTTACTTCCATGAGTCACATTACGTGATCGCCGCACTAGGTGTGGTATTCCTGGCGTGGTATGTACGCCGGCACTTTAAAAACGAGCAATCTTAAGCGATTTGCCGCCGTTAAATGCGGATGAACGCCGATGATACAGGGGCGTTATCGGTGTGTACCGGCGGTTAACTGATCGTTTCATTTCCAACTCACTACCTGATCCATCGCGCGGCGCGTTTTTTCTCGTGGCGCATGTTTGCGGTAGCCAAAAGCGACCATATACGCCAGGCCATATTCCTGTAGATTAACGCCAAACTGTTCCGCCAGCAGGGCATCGGTTTCTTTCTGCTTGAACCCTTCAATCGGGCAGCTATCTATGCCGCGCATGGCAGCTACTGTCATCATATTGGCCAGCGGCAAATAACACTGTTTGGCCGCCCAGTCGAACAGTTTGCGTTCATCGGTCAGGTCAAAGTCAGATTGCTGGAACTGGGTATAAAAGCCCAAACGTGTTTCGGCTACCTCTTGTGGATGGTGCTGTACTTCACGCATGAATTTTGGCAAGTAAGGGCCATCCGGTTTCAGGAATGGTGATTTCATTGCCAGGCACAGTACAAAGTGGCTGGCGGTATCCAGCTTAAGCGGTGCGCCCCAGGCATGTTGTTTCAGGGTTTCACGTAGCGTTTTGTCCTGCACCACAATAAAGTGCCAGGGCTCGAAACCAAATGAGCTTGGTGACAGGCGGGCGGCTTCCAGTATGAGCTCAAATTCGTCCTGGGGGATTTTTTTACTGGCGTCAAATTCCTTGCAGGCATGACGGAACTGGAAAGCATCCAGGATTTGCTGTTTTGCTATCATCTTTGATCCTTTACTCAATGGTGACTATTTTACCAATACTCAAAAACAGAATGGCTATGTTTACTGGCAGGCCTTCCTGCCGGAATAACTGCGCATACGCTGCCAGTTGCGGTTTAAATGTGCCTGCCAATGCGCTCAAGGAGTCATGTTCGGTGACGGGCATGGATTTGTAATCCACGATCCAGCGCACGCCGTCTGCGACAAAGGTGCGGTCTATGATTTTTTTACCCTCCACCAGTTGTTCAATGGCCAGTTCTGACGCTGCCTGCGGATGCGGTTGTAACACCCACTGGCCATCGGCAGATTGCAGCGTGGTAGTCAGCAAACGTGCTACTTTTTTTGCGCCATCTGTCGCATCACTTTCCTGGTAACCACGCTGTTTGAGCCAGCGCTGCATAGCCACCAGATAATGTGAAAACTGGTTTTTGACAGCATCCTGCCAGGCGGTTAAACCTTGTCCGACCACCAGTTGCAGGTAAAGATGGGCCAGGGTGCCGATGTCTGCTTCCAGTATTGCGATTGTGGTGTCTGCAGTGTCTGGTGCATAGCCGGAAAGTATCGTCGTTCCTGTAGCGGCTTGCAGAATTTCTGGCGGTGCAGGTTGCCGCAAGCGAATAAGCTTGGGGACAAACTGACGGATGTCGGCTTCAGTCTGTGTTGTTGTGGCGCGTGCCACAATGTCGTGTTCCGGCGTAAACCGGGTATTCACCGCTGGCCACAGCAGATGCAAAAAGGTGTTTTTGCGCGGCTGTGGCTGACCGTCTTTATCTATTTTTGCGGCACCCAGCAGATGCAGTTGCCGTTCGGCGCGCGTGGCGGCGACATAGAGCACGCGGGCATCTTCATAAGCGGCGCGTGTTTTGTCCAGGTCGTTTAAATAATCATAGGTGGTGATGGTTGCTTGCTGGCGTTTGAGTGCGGTGGGTACAAACGGCGCGGCCACCAGTTCGGTGTGGCCATCTTCCATCGGCACTTCTTCCCAGATCACCAGCTTGGCATCATCCGGCGGATTGCTGCCATCTAGGCCGGGCAGGATCACGGTGTCAAACTCCAGCCCTTTGGATTTGTGGATGGTCATGAACTGCAAACTGGCATCTGCTTTGGCGTCAGGTGCGGCGTAGAGTTTTTGCACATCTTCTGCCAGCGCTTGCGGGTTAAACTGGCCGTGTTGTTCCAGCGCGGCGATACGGGCGAAAAAGGCCTGCACATCCTGCACATCGCTTTCATTCCATAAACAGTCGGCACCCCCCAGTCGCAGCCAGGTGTTATGCACCCAGCGGCTGACCGTGGTGCGGCCTCGCCACTGTAATGCGTTTTGCATGACGTCGCGCACATGGAGTGCACGCGCCTGGCCATCTGCACTTAAACGGGCAAGGATCTTTTCGTCGCCCAACAGGCTAAGCACACTGCGCTGGCCATCCTGGCCTATCAGTGCATGCATGTCAGCCAGTGTGAGCCCGCACCAGGGTGCACGTAGCAGTGCCAGCCAGTGCACGCGATCGGCGCGTTGATGCAGCGCATGTGTCAGCGTGAGTAAATCCTGCACAATCTGTCGGTTAGCCAGTTCTTCAATTTCCACCGCCTGGAAACTTAACTCGCTGTGATTTCTGCGCATTTCTGTCACCAGTGCATGCAAATGTTTGCGCGCACGCACCAGCACGGCAATGCTGGCGTCAGGTTTATCGGCACGTGTTTGCTGGATGATGCGGATAATCTGTTCAGCTTCCAGGTGGCGGATATCGGCCGGTTCTTCGTCTTCGCTATTCACTGGCGTGATCAAGGGATGCACAAATACGCCCGCACCCGTGGCCTCGGCCCGCGTGGCGACAAACGGCCGGTAGGCAATCGCGCCTTGCTGTGGCGCATCGCGCGCAGGCAGCATGCCGGCAAAAGTCTGGTTGATCCAGTCCACTACAGGCGGACAGGAGCGGTTGTTGCGCCATAGTTTGAGCGGTGTCAGCGCAATATCGGCGATGCCGTGCAACGCGGCATTGAGGAACAGGCCGACATTGGCCTTGCGGAAGCGGTAAATCGACTGCATGGGATCGCCGACGGCAAACAGCGTGCGGCCATCGCCCGGCTGCCAGCCGCGTGTCAGTGCCTTGAGCAGGTCGATCTGCATCGGGCTGGTATCCTGGAACTCATCGACCAGTAAATGCTGGATACGGTAATCCAGCCGCATGGCCAGTTCGGTGGCTTCATCACCTTCTTGCAGTGCCTGGAAGGCGCGTTGGGCGATTTCGACAAAGTCGACTTCATTTTGCGCCTGAAAGCACAGCCATAATTGTGCGGCAGCAATATTCAGTAGCTGGCTCAGTGCCTGAATCATGGCGTCGTCTTCGCCATTGGCATCCGGTAACAGGCGGATGCGCGCCAGGTTGCGCTCGCTGTCACTGTGCTGGGCGAGGCCAGCCAACATCTCAGTCAGCGCTTCTTTGTACGGCTTGGCCTCATCGGTGGCAGGCAGGCCCATGTTTTTATCCAGCCGTTTGCGCAAACCACCGCTGCTGGTCAGCAGCAATTCGGCCAGTGTACGCCAGCCTGGCAAATCTTCGATGCTGGCTGTCAACGGTGTCTGCCAATCCAGCAGGGCAGATAAAGCATGCTCAGGCGGCAACTGGCTGGCGGCATAGCGCGCAATCGGCATCAGTGCTTGTTGCAGGCGCGCGGGGATGGCTGTCAGTACTGCCTGTAATTCAGTTTCTATCAGATAAACCAGCGCATTTTTCGCCTGGTCATGCTCTTTGGCCTGGCTTAAATGCAGCCATTGCTCACGCTTGGCCAGCATGGACATGAGCAGGCTTTCCAGCCTGGTCTGGTCGTTATCCATATAACGCAGCACGCGGCACACCGGTTCGCCCAGGCTATCGTCATCCATGGTCTGCAATGTCAGGCCAGCCGCTTCACGGTAATAGGCCCAGGCATCTTCAGTGACCGCCGGTTGTGTGCCAAAACGGCTCAATAAAGGCATTTGCCGCGCCAGGTTGGCACACAGCGAGTCGATGGTGTAAATACGCAGGCGTGCCGGGCTTTCCAGCAAATGCCATTGCAACTCCGCCGAGCGTCGCAAGGCTTGCTGGCCTAACGCATAGGTGATTTGTTTGTGTGGTGCTTCCGGCGGCACACCAGTGGCTGCAAGCAGCAGGCTATCGAGGATACGCGCCCGCATTTCCGACGCGGCCTTATTGGTAAAGGTGATGGCGATAATTTCTTCGGGTGCCTGTACGGTTTGCAGCAGCTTGAGAAAACGCTGCGTCAGCAACTCGGTTTTACCGGCGCCCGCCGGGGCTTCGACAATAAAGGATGCCACGTCTAGTGCACGTTCACGGTTGGCGGCATCCAGCGCCAGTGCTTGCTGGAAGTCAACCTCTGTCATTTTCATGCGGCACCTCCTGCCTGAAGGTGCTCAAACTGTAACTGTCGCTCGGGCAGGCGCAACAAGGGCAGCACATCGCAATAGCCCAAGTCTTGTTCAGACTCAAATACCACAGCGGCTTCACCGGCTTTGAGCGCTTGCGCCGTGCGTGTGATCTGCGTGTGCCAGTGCGCGAGGACAGATGGCCAGTCGGGGAACTGCGCAGGGTCAAACAATTTATTTTTCTCGTGGTTAAAGGCTTTGATACCGGGCACGATATCGTCCTCGGCAGCGACGCCAGCGAAGCCGCCATCCGTCAGGCGCAGCTTGCCAAAGCAGACGGCGGCAATGTCGGCATCCTGTAGCAGGAAGGCCGCGTAAATCGGTAATTGTGGTTCGCTGATTTTGTCCGAAGCCCAGTTTTTAAAATCGGGCATGCTGCCTGTTTTGTAATCGATCACCACCAGACGGCCATCGTCCAGCGTGTCAACGCGGTCAATCACCAGTTTGACCTGTATGCCTTCAATCAGTGGTTTGAATACTTGTTCGACCGAAGTCACGGCAAATGCTTGCGGACGTTCGCGTTCGACCTCCCATAACCAGGTCAGTGCCAGTTTACTCAGGCGCTCGGCTTCCAGCTGGCAAAACACGGCAGAGAACGGTTGGGAAAATTCGCTATTAAAGGCAGCGATGACATCTGCGGCAATCTGGTCAAGTTGGATTTTCAGCGCTTCTGTACTGACGGTTTGCCAGTCCAGCCTGGCTTGCTGTGACCAGAACGCCGCCAGCACGCGGTGTATGAGGTCGCCGCGTTGCATGGCATCCAGGCCATTGTGTGGCGTTTCCAGTTTGCGTGTCTTGAGGCGGTACTGGTAAAACGCCCAGGCCGGGCAGAGCGCCTGCGCACGCAGCAAGCCGGTGCCACCACTGATATGTTCGCCTTCCTGTATGGGCGGTGCCTGGTGGTCATCCAGCCATTGCCAGTCCTGCTGGCTATTGCGTGCCAGGGTTTCGGCCAGCGTATTTGCCCCTGGTGTCGCGGTGGCTTCAGTAATGGCCTGGATAAGCGGGCTGAGACGCAACAGGCGATCGCCTTCTTTCTCCGCATGGGAAAAAATGACGGTGTGTGCCGAGCACAGCAGTCGCTGGTGGATCTGGCTGGCAAACGCAATCTGCACTTCGCTGCTGGCATTGGGCGTGCCGGCCTGGCGTTGCAGTTCGGCCGGAATCAGCGCATTGGTGCGCGAGAGCGGCGGCCAGATATGGTCATTCATGCCCATTACCCACAGGCCATCCAGTGGTTGCGCACTGGCTTCCAGCATGCCCATCAGCGTGATATTCGGCATGCGTACGGTCTGCGGCTGGAAAATCTGTGCCTGGCATAGCTGCGACAAGCGGTGCAGCGCTGACATCGCATCTATATTGCCAAGCCAGGCATCCAGTGCTGCCAATTGGCCAAGCACACGTTTAAACGATTGCTGGCACTGATATTCATGGCTGGACAGGCTGCGTTCACCGGGCCAGTGGGTGGCTTCAAGGAGTTGGTTAATGCTGACCACCCAGGCAGAAGGCAGTTGTTTGCGTGGGGTTTGTTTCGCCAGGGTAAGCAAGACATTTAAATCCGCATGCAGTGCCGGGCAAAGGATAGGGTGGAGATCCTGCTGTTTCTGCTCAACAAATCTGCTGAACGTTGCGTTTCTTACTTGCAATGGCAGTTGCTGGCGCATTTCGGCATCCAGCGCTGCGCGGGCGTCGGCTTCGGTACGGGCTTGTGACCAGTAGATGTCGCCGAGCAGGGCTGAAAGTTCAGGTTGGGTAAATGCCTGCTGCTGGAAAGCCAGCCTGAGCAGGCCGAGGGCAGTGGTGACTAGTGGCCAGCGGTTCAGGGGCAGGCCCAGTGAAAACTCATAGCAGCGCGGTATGTCTGCCTGTGCGGGATGTAGTGCTTCAGGGTGAAAGACGTCATCCAGCAGGTTGGCCAGTGTTTCTCGCAGGGTGTCCAGTTCCGGCACCACAATCGCCAGCCTGGCTGCCGGATTGACAGCGAGTTGCTGTTGCGCCCAGTACACGGCAGCGCGGCATTCGTCCATGGACTCGGCAAAGGCCATGCGTTTGACGTCTGTGGCAGTGATGCCATTTTCAAAGATCTCTACATTGACATCCCTTGTTTGCAGAGTGTCTATCAGCGCTTGCAAGTGCGGGTTGATACGGTCAAATCCGGCCAGCTGGAGATGGCCAGGTAATAGCAAATCATGCTGTTGCAATTGGGCCAGTTGCCAGGCCTGGTAGCGTACGCTTTCCAGGTAGCCGCTTTGCCTGCACAACTGCTGGAACTGCTGCCGCCATTGCATGAACTGGCGGGTTTCTTCGCTGGCGTTGTCCATGTCCAGGCTGATATTCCATTCGATCAGGTAGCGGTTGGCTTCGATGGCGGCGCTGGCCAGGCCGCTGGTATTAAACAGTTCGGTCGCTTCGTGGCGCTTGAGGCAATGCTGGATCGCCTGTTCCCAGAGCAGCGCCTCCTGTGTGGGCGAAAGCACCCCTAACGGCGCTTGCGTGGCGTCTATCTGTCCGCACAGGATGGCGTGTTCGGTGAGCTGGGTCAGCCAGTCCTGTAGCGGATAGACCGGGGTTGCCTGCCATTGTGACAATCCCTGCTGCTGGTAATCTTGTTGCAAGCGTTGGCGTATGCCTTGTGCCAGGCGCGGTGAGGCACACAAAATCACTTTTGATGAAGTGGATGGATCAGGTTGAACGTGACTGGTCATGCCATTGCGTTGCGATAAGAGTTAACCGGAGGGCTTATTTTATAAGATAATGCTGTCCATCATCGCTAAAACTTTGGGAGAGGGTAGATGTCGGCGTTCAAGCACTTTTTGAAGGGATGTTTGTTACTGATCGTGTTACCGGCCGGCTTGTTCATATTGTATACCTGGGGCAGCCTGAACTGGGTCTATTCTGATGGTGAAAGAATAGGTTACGTGCAAAAGCTGGCCCATAAGGGCTGGATATGCAAAACCTGGGAAGGGGAACTGGTGCTGGTGACGGTGCCGGGTACGCAGGCCGAGAAGTTTTACTTTACCGTACGCGATCATGCTGTGATCCAGAAGGTCAATCAACTGGCGGGGGAACGTGTACGCCTGTTATACAAAGAGCACAAGGGTGTGCCTTCCAGTTGCTTCGGCGAGACCAGCCATTATGTCTATGATGCGCAGAAAGTTGACGACGAGAAATAAAGCAGCTTGCCGCTGCAATGAGAAATGCTCCCGACCGGGAGCATTTTTTTTGTACTACCATGGGATGTGGATCAGGCAATCAGGCGTAAATGTTCCTGTCTGCCACGTTCCTGCATCTGTTCCCGGATTTTAAACTGGTTGACCGATGTGACCAGCGTGTCCACCTGTTCCAGCAGGCTTTCTGCCGCGGCGGCCGCTTCTTCTACCAGCGCCGCATTCTGCTGCGTGGTTTCATCTATCGAGGTCATGGATTCGTAAATCTGTTCCAGGCCGCTGCTTTGCTGGTTGGAAGCCTCGGAAATCGCCTGAATGCTCTGCGAGACCTGTTGTACTGCCCCCACGATTTCCTGCATGGTCTGGCCGGCCAGCGAGACCTGTTTGGCACTGGCACTGGTTTGCGTGACGGAGGCAGCAATCAGTTCCTTGATTTCCTTGGCCGAGGCAGCCGAGCGTTTGGCCAGGTTGCGGACTTCGCCGGCCACCACGGCAAAGCCGCGCCCCTCTTCACCGGCACGCGCGGCTTCTACCGCGGCATTCAGGGCCAGGATATTGGTCTGGAACGCAATACTGTCAATCACGCCGGTAATCTGTTCAATTTGTGCCGAGGTGGCATTAATCGCCTGCATGGTGGCCGTCAGGGCGCTGAATGCCTTGCCACCCTGCAGTGCCATCTGGTTGGCCTGGCTGGCCTGCTGGTTGGCTTGCTGGGCGTGTTCGGCAGTTTGCCGGATATGGCTGGTCAGGGTTTCCAGGTTGGCGGATGTTTCCTGCAAGGCATTGGCTTGCGTTTCGGTGCGGCGGGAAAGATCATTATTGCCTTTCTCGATTTCGGCAGCGGCGACATGAATGGTTTCGGCGGCTATCTTGACGGTCTGGATAGGGGCGATCATACGTTGCAGGATTTCCTGCGAACCTTGCAGGACCTCCCTGAAATCCCCTGTATGGGTAGTGACATCGACCAGGCTGTAAAGCTGGCCTTGCTGGGCTTCGCCAGCAATCTGGCGCGTGTCATCTACCAGGCGGTTGACCGCATCAATACAAGTATTCAGATTGTCGATCAATACTTCAAAATCGCCATGGTATTCATTCTGGATAGGGTTGGGAATATCACCGGCAGCAATCCGCTTGACGCAATCGGCAGCGACATGCAGCGGTGAAACCACGGCATCCAGTGTCTGGTTGATGCCCTGGATAATCTGGCGGAAATCACCGGCATGCGCGTCTATATTGACACGGGTATCCAGTTTGCCCTGTTGTGCATCGGACGCCAGATGGTGTACATCGGCAATCAACTGGTGAATGGCGGCAGCACAATGCTGCAGGCTGGTTTGCATCAGATTAAAGTCGCCGACGAAATGTTCTTCGATAAGGGTAGGAATATGGCCGGCAGCCATTTCGTCCAGGTAGCGCGCCGTCGTTTGCAATGGTTCGACCACCGCATCCAGGGTCTGGTTAAAACCGGCCACAATCTGCTTAAACTCTCCGTGGTGACGGGCAATATCTGCGCGGGTAGCAAGTTGCCCCAGTGCAGCCGCGTGGGACAGGGTATTCACGTCTTCCATCAACCGTTTAAAGTTCTGGCGGACCTGCTCTATGCTTTGATTAATATAGCTGCGCTGGCCCGGGAATGCTTCCAGTGGCCGGTTGAAATCGCCCTGACCAAAAGCGGTCACGACTTGCAGGGACTTGGCCTGCGCCACGATATGTTCTTCCACCATCTGGTTGATGCCTTCAGTCAGGTGCTGGTAAGCGCCATTAAACTGCTGGCTGTCGATACGGTAATCAATCAGGCCGGCACTATGCTGGGCAGACATCTCGTTGAGGGCTTGCACAATGCGCTGGATGGTCGATTGCATGCGGTGCATTTCATGCAGCAAACGGCCGGTTTCATCATGGCGGGCAGGCGGCGCATGCGGGAGGAATTCACCGTTGGCAATCTGGTGGGACATATTCAGCGCCTGGTTCAGCGGACGGGTAATCGAGCGTGTCATTTTCCAGGCAATCAGCATCGCGATGACCACTGCAATGGCCAGCGCTACTTTAATCTGCTTGTTAGCCCTGGCAATGGTGGATGAAAATTGCCCCGAGGCATCGGTGACGCCGGCAATATTCATGTCCATCAGCAGCCGCAGCGAGTGGCTGAGAGGCTTGTCTGCACCTTTCACCGAAGCGTCTATCTCGGTCGCACCCATGCCTTCGTTTTTCAGTTCTTCGCTGCGCGTAATAGCGGTGCGGTAGGAAGAAACGGCGAGGGCAATATTGCCTAAAATATCCTTTTCCTGCTGGTTGAGCTCCCCTGCCGCCTGGTAGGCTGCCATCGCCTGCTCAATATCATCCATGCTTTGCCGGAACTTGGTCGCTTCACGGCCGCCGCGCAGGATATAGTTCTTGAAATGGTGTACGCCATCCCCCAGCCCTTTGCTGGCGTTTTCAATATGTGTCCTTTTGACCAGGTTGATGTTCTCGAAATGCTGCCAGGTGTGATGAATATGGTTGAAGCCACGCCAGGCGATAGCAAAAATGAAAGCAGTGAATAGAATGAGCAAGGCATATCCCAAAAACAAGCGGGTACCGACATTCAGGTGAGCGATGGATTTTTTCATGAATTCCTCTGGATAATGCGTGATAAACCAATAGCCGTACGCCGTGATGATGTTGCATGTCACGCAACGTACAAGTTGCATTACGTATAAAAAGAAGGGCACTTGAGCGTTTTAAAAAAAACTTCATAAAAAGTTCATATACGGCGCCAGCGGGCTGCTCAGGGATGGCAGCGGTAGCAAGGCGTTGTATGATGCGGGGTGTACATTGAAAAGCGACGGAACCGGGCAGGTTGAGTATTGAATGGCTGAACAAAAAAATTACATTACGCCGGAAGGCTATGCCACGCTGGAAAAGGAATTCCAGCAGCTGGTGAAAAGCGAGCGGCCCGAACTGGTCAAGGTGATCAGCTGGGCCGCAGGCAATGGCGACCGCAGTGAAAATGGCGATTATATTTATGGCAAGAAACGTTTGCGGCAGATTGATTCACGCATCCGTTTCCTGACCAAGCGTATGGATGCGGCAGAGATTGTGTACAGCCGCACGCAGACCAATACCGAAAAAGTCTATTTTGGCGCCTGGGTGACGCTGTTTAACCTGGCGGATGATGGCGAAATGATCATCCGCATTGTCGGGCAGGATGAGCTGGATCCGGCGCAGGGCTATATTTCCTGGGTGTCGCCAATGGCAAAAGCATTGCTGGGTAAGAACCTGGGCGATACGATCCGTGTGGTGACGCCAGGCGCAGACACCGAATATGAAATTATCGATATCCGTTACGAATAAAACTTTAAAATACGCGCGCTGGCTTGAACTAATCCAGTTTTGGCTTTATCTTATGACCTGTATGCGAAAACGCCTTTGCCTGTTCCTGATTTGCTGGTTGCCATGCTTCGTCATGGCCGCCAACGTCATGTCCCTGCAAATGGCGCTCGCAGAGCAGGCATGGAGCAGTGTTGCCCAGCCGCACCAGGCCGAAATGCCTTGCCATCACATGGCAGGTGATCAGCAGGAGAAGCAACAGGCCGCTGACCACCATGCGCCCGCCAGCCATCATTGCACGGTATGCGGCTTTTGCATGGCCAGTACCGGTGTTGCCCATTTAGACACCTTTCCTCACGTTTCCATCATTGCACAGACGGCGGCGGCCCCGTTGTTTGAAGCCGCCCCTGTGCACTCGCAAACTTACCCACCTGCCATCAAACCGCCCATATTCAGCTAACACACAGGACAATTCCGTCCCCGGATTTGTTAAACAAGTTTGTTAGATAGTTTTTCCAGACTGAATATGGAGGCTTTATGTTCAAGCAACATCACGTTGCACCTTTTACTATCTTGGCACTGGGCAGTTTTCTTCTAAGCCAAACGGTGTTGCCGGTTCACGCGGCAGCATTGATGGGGTTTGAAGACAGTGCCATGCTGATGACCGAAATCGGCCGCTACAACCAGGAGTGGATGTTGAATTATTCGCCCACCCTGGGGCATGCCATCGGCGTGGAGCAGATGCGTATGTCAGGTAAGGGGGAGCGCGCAACAACCATTACCGGCATCCACTATACCGGCCTGATCAAGCGCTGGAATATGCCGGCTGCCCAGGCCAATCTCTGGTTTAACGGGAGCGCCGGTCAAGCCAGCGGTTTGTATGACGGCTTTGCCTATACACCCGGCCTGCAATTTGATATGGAGTCCACGCGGCTGTATTTTCTGGCCAAGGCCCGCATGATCCGTGCGCCAAACATGAACTATGACACGGCGGCAGTACAGGCCGGGTTTTCGTTTTATGAAACCGGCTTTGATGAAACGCAGCCATGGTTTGTGATTGAGGCCAAGACCATGCGTAACAATGACCCCGGATTGCAACTAACGCCGGCACTGCGCCTGATCAATAAAAACTATTTTCTTGAATTTGGTGTGACCAACCCCTGGCAGGGCGAAGGCTTTGCGCCGCGCCTGAATGCCATGTTTGTGTTTTAACCCATTTGATTTTTAAAGGATATTGCCATGAAAAAACTATTAGTGACTTTGATGTTATCTGCTATCACGCCTGCGGCTTTTGCCGTCACCACCATCAAGGCTGAAGTCAATGGCATGGTATGCGCGTTTTGTGCCAAAGGCATAGAGAAAAAACTCAATGCCTTGCCACAAAAACAGGCTGCCTTTGTTGACTTGAAAAGCCGGGTAGTGGCCTTCCAGTTAAAAGACGGCCAGGATGTTTCAAATGAGGCATTTAGCAAGGTGATTCAGGATGCCGGTTATTCAGTGGGCAAGCTGGAGCGTGTGAACCAGACGGCAGAGGCAATAAAGGCAGGCATTGCCAGCGCAGGGAAAGCAGGCGGCAAGTGATGGCGGCAGAAATCAACCATTTGCAAGCCAGTAAACGAGTGAATCTGCTGTCATTGTTCACCAGCGGTTCTACGCTGATTTGCTGCGCCTTGCCTGCAACGCTGGTGGCGATTGGTTCAGTCGCCACCTTGACCAGCCTGATTAGCCATTTTCCACAGCTGATCTGGATCAGCGAGCATAAGCCACTGGTGTTTGGCCTAGCAGCCATCATGCTGCTGCTGGCTGGGGCATTGCAATGGCGTGCACGTTTATTGCCTTGCCCGGCAGACGCCCAGCTGGCCGCACTATGTATGAAAACACGCAGACAAAGCGCGTGGATTTATGTGTTGTCAGTGATGTTGTTTCTGGTAGGCGCTTTCTTTGCGTTTGTTGCGCCATTATTCATTGACTAGTATTCGCTGATTAGCTTGCCCGCAAAAGCCAGCCTCTTTCAAGCAGGGATTGAAATGGGCAGGTCAACATAACAATAGCCGACGTAAAGTCGGCTATTGTTCATTGCAAAGCGCTATTAGTTCGCTGGTGCAGGTTCGGGTTCAGCGACAAAGATCTCTACGCGGCGGTTTTTTGCTCGGTTAGCTTCCGTATCGTTGGCGGCCACGGGTTCATGTGAGCCGCGGCCATCAATGGTGATGCGACTGATCGCCACGCCGCGATCTACCAGGTAACTACGTGTGCTGGCGGCACGGTTGACTGACAATGGGTCATTCACGGCATCAGAACCGCTGCTATCGGTATGGCCAATGATAGTGACGCGTGTAGCTGGGTTGCTTTGCAAACCTGTAGCGAATTTATCCAGGATGGCGCGGAAGTTGGGCTTGATATTGGCTTTGCCGCTATCAAATGAAATGTCGCTGGGGATCTCGAGTTTGAGCTGATTGTTCTCGGTTTTGGTGACGGCTACGCCTGTACCGGCAGTGGCCTGTTCCATTTCCTGTTTCTGCGCTTCCATTTTCTTGGACCAGACATTACCGGCAATGGCCCCTGCGCCAGCACCAATGGCTGCACCAATCGCAGCGCCTTTACCTCCGCCAGCCAGTGCGCCGACGACGCCACCCGCAGCCGCACCAATACCAGCACCTTTAGCTGTACCTTTCTGGGTTTCGCTCATGTTCGCGCAACCGGACAGGCCCAGTGATGCGATTAACAGAGAGGTGGTCATTATTTTATGCATATTATTCTCCTGGAAAGTGGGGATGACTCAGATTGGTCTTACATACTCAGACTAAGTTCAGTCATAAAGCGATGCGTATCAAATTTATTTGCAGGTACTCGGTCATATTCTACATAAAAGCAAACGCATTATAATTATTGCGAATAATAATGATTCGTATTTATAATATTAAGGCACACTATTTTTCCTGATGATGTATGCCGCACGAATGAAAGATTAAAAAGAGATGAATTCTATTACCAGAAAAAACAGTATTAGGTTAGCTGCCAGTGTTGGCTGGCGTGCCCTCGGCTACGGGTTAGGCGCGGCTGGTATTGTATTTTTCTTAGCTGAAGCCTGGCAGCTGATTGCTGGCCAGCCGACCTTGCGCATCGCCCTGGGTTCCGGTTCGATTGCTGCGCTGGCCACTGCGCTGGGCGTTGTGCCTATGCTGGTGACACGTGCGCCAGGCCGTCGCATACATGACACCTTGCTTGGTTTTGGCGCGGGCGTGATGTTGGCGGCGACCAGTTTCTCGCTGATTATTCCGTCACTACAGTCGGCCCAGGAGCAGGGGCATGGCTCTTGGGGTGCCTCCCTGATCACCGGTGCCGGCATATTGTTAGGCGCAGGCTGCTTGATGCTGTTGGAACGTAAGTTACCACACGAACATTTCTTTGGCGGTGCCGGGACTGAAAATCCACAACGTATCCGCAGATTATGGTTGTTCGTGTTTGCGATCGTGATGCATAACATCCCTGAAGGCCTGGCAATCGGCGTATCCGCAGCAGGGACTGATGCTGCACGTGCCACTGCCCTGGCGACCGGCATTGCCATCCAGGATGTGCCGGAGGGGCTGGTTGTGGCCCTTGCGCTTAGCAGTGTCGGGATGGGCAAATGGAAATCCGCATTCCTTGGCGCCGCTTCCGGCCTGGTGGAGCCGTTGGCTTCTGTACTAGGTGCTGCCGCATTGATGTATAGCCAGCCGTTATTGCCTTGGGGGCTCGCTTTTGCCGCGGGTGCAATGTTATTCGTTGTCAGTCATGAGGTCATCCCGGAGTCACATCGTCAAGGGCATGAGCAGTTCGCGACCACTGGTTTGCTGGTCGGCTTTGTGCTGATGATGATGCTTGATACTGCCCTGGCGTAAGTAATTCAACATGCAAAATAAACAAACAGATTTTTATGAAACCTGGAAAGCCCTGACGCATGAGGGAAACGCCTATTTCCATGCCAATGCCTACATTCAGGCGCTCGCCTGTTATGAGCATGCGCGCAGCATGCTGCTGCAGTATTTTGAAGAGTGGGGCACACCGGATGATGCCGTCGCGGCACTGGTAGTCAGCTACCTCAATCTGGCAGATACCCAGCAACGCCTTGGTCGCAGCCATGAAGCCGCCGATACGCTATGCATGGTGCACGAAAGATTGGTGCTGTCTATTCAGCATCCTGCCACCGAGCCTGCCCTGCGGGAAGCTGCATGCCGGCATCAACGCGAAACCTTTGCCGCACTGACACAATTTGCGCAGGCACAAAATCAGGATCCACGTGTGTGTCCCCTGGTGGAAGCCTGCCTGGCCCGAACGAACGTCAGCATGCAACTATCGCTCCCGATCAACGGGCCGACCTCTCGTGTGCATTAATTTTATCCATTTATCCTTAAGGAAATATCATGCCTCACAGCCTGCCCCCCTTGCCCTATGCCGTAAACGCGCTAGAGCCGTATATCGATACACAAACCATGGAAATCCACCATCAGCGCCACCACCAGGCTTACATCAATAACCTGAATACGGCCTTGACTGGCTCTGGCCTGGAAGAAGAGCCTGTTGAACAATTGTTGCGCCGATTCGATAGCTTGCCTGAGAAACTGCAAACTGCTGTGCGTAATCAGGGTGGCGGCCATGCCAATCACACCTTGTTCTGGAGTGTGATGACGCCAGCGTTCGATGGTCAGCCCAGTGCAGACCTGTTGAGTGCGATTGATAAGGACCTGGGTGGTTTGGATGCCTTTAAGACTGCATTTACGCAAGCGGCTATCAGCCGGTTTGGCAGTGGCTGGGCCTGGTTGAGCGTGAATCCTCAAGGCAAGCTGATTGTAGAAAGTAGTGGCAACCAGGATAGTCCACTGATGCATGGTAATACACCTGTCCTTGGCCTGGATGTATGGGAGCATGCCTACTACTTACGCTACCAGAACAAGCGTCCAGAATACATTGCAGCGTTTTATCACGTCATCAACTGGCCAGAAGTGGAACGTCGCTGGCGCGAAGCTATTAACGCCTAAGGGAGCCACTTAAATACCTATCTCTATAGCGGCTGGTACAAAAGTGCCATGCCAGCTGCATTGAAACCAAATATTTTTATGCGTGAGGCGTTCGCCCTGATGCAGCATCGTGCTTCTACAGCTGCCAAGGTATATACACTCACCTGGTAAAAACGGCTGAAATCACCTCTGAATTCGCTGATTAAAGCGATTAGCTGTCAGCCCGGATTCGCAGTTCAGGTACACTAGCCACAACATCTCTTCTGATCCTGTTCTTACCAGCACTATGTCGGCCATCGTCTCATCCGTTCCCCGTTGGGATATTTTCTGCAAAGTCGTTGATAACTTTGGTGATATCGGTGTCTGCTGGCGCCTGGCTCGCCAACTGGCAGAAGAGCATGGCCTCCATATTCGTTTGTGGGTAGATGACCTGGCGCTGGCTGAGCGTTTTGCCGGAGCAGGGCATGCGCATGTCGCCTTGCAACATTGGACGGATCACGCGGATTTTACCCAGGCGGCCGCAGTTGTGATAGAAACCTTTGGCTGTGGCTTGCCCGAGGCGTACCAGCAACAGATGATTCAGCAACAATCAACCTGGGTCAATGTGGATTACCTGTCGGCAGAAAATTGGGTAGAAGGTTTTCATGCACAAGCTTCTCCGCAAGCCAATGGCCTGGTACGGTATTTCTTTTACCCCGGCTTTACGGCAGCGACCGGCGGTTTGTTACGGGAGGCTAGTTTACCCGGCTTGCAGGCACAAGCCCGCTGGCAGGAGTTAGGGCTGGCGCCTGCACCAGGCAAGCTCACACTGTCCCTGTTCTGTTACGCGCATGCGCCGCTGGCGGCGCTTATTGGTAGCCTGCAAGTTTCCAGCCAGCCTGTGCGCTTGCTGGTGCCGCAAACCATCATCCCCATGCTGGCCCAGGTGCTTGATAGGCCTGACTTGCAGATTGGTGACCATTTCCAGCGCCAGCAATGCGAGTTTCTGGTGATACCGTTTTTATCGCAAACTGATTACGACCGCCTGCTTTACTTGTGCGACTTTAATTTTGTACGCGGTGAAGATAGCTGGATCCGTGCCTTGTGGGCAGGCAAGCCCATGATCTGGCTGCCTTACCAGCAAACAGAAGATACGCATCTGGTGAAGCTTAATGCATTTATGGATCATTACCTGGCACAGGCGGAAACATCGTTCAGCCATTCCATACGCCATGCCATGCTGGCCTGGGCACAGGGTGACTGGCAGGCCAGCCACTGGGAATCCTTGCTGGCCGTGTTGCCGCAGTTTGTGCAATATGCGCAGGCGTTCAGGTTACGCCAGTCGCAGCAAGCCGACCTGGCGACTAAGCTGGTGATTTTTATTGAGAAATGTAGCCCACATCGGGTATAATCACGCGCTTTCAAATCCCGCATACAAATTAAGGCTTATTATGAAAATCGCTCAAGAACTGCGCGTTGGCAACGTAGTGATGATTGGCAACGACCCTATGGTCGTCGTAAAGACCGAGTACAACAAGTCCGGCCGTAACGCGGCTGTGGTGAAAATGAAAATGAAAAACTTGTTGACCGAAGCGCCAAGTGAAAACGTTTACAACGCACAAGACAAGTTTGACGTGATTGTGCTGGAAAAGAAAGAAGTGACTTACTCCTACTTTGCTGATCCTACCTATGTATTCATGGATGCAGAATATAACCAGTATGATGTGGATGCCGAATTTATGGAAGATGCGCTGCCATACCTGGAAGACGGTATGCCATGTGAAGTGCGCTTCTACGAAGGCAAAGCAATTTCCATCGAGCTACCAACCACTGTGGTGCGTGAAATCACTTACACCGAGCCAGCAGTGAAAGGCGACACTTCCGGTAAAGTGATGAAGCCTGCGAAAATTGCTTCCGGTTTTGAAGTGCCAGTGCCACTGTTTGTGAACCAGGGCGACAAAATCGAGATCGACACACGTACCGGCGAATACCGTAACCGTGTGATGAAGTAATAGGCCCAGGGAAATTTATTCCCAGGGATATGCAGAAAACCCCGAACTGGTTCGGGGTTTTTTATTACCCGTGCATCGGCAATTTTGCACTATCAAACGCCACTGGTTGGCAAACGCAACCGGTTGAGCGTTGCGCCTGGTGAAATGCGCTAAGCATCCAACTGGCGGTCAATTTCTTTTTCGGCCGCCAGCCAGTGATCCATGTGCTGGTGATCAAAGCCATGTTTTTCGGCAATATAGTACGCCGCCACTTCTATCATTTGCACGCGTGAGGTGGGCGGTACACTGGCAGGGCTGGTTTTTTTACGGGAGGTGGTTTTGCCGCCTTCTGTTTTAGCGGTGGCAGCCTTCGCGGCAGCGGCCTGTTTTGCAGTGGGTTTCTTGCGACCGTTTTCAGTCGTTTTTTGGGTGGTTGCCATACAATCTCCTTGGTCTAGAGTTGAATAAAGCGGTCAGGCTTGTGGCCCGTGATCAATATATTAAGAGCGTCTTGTGCCCAAGGTCAAGCCGTTAAAATGTATGTGAATTTTCATGTGTTGGAGGATGCTTTACCGGGCAAGTTCGCAGATTTGCCAGGATAATTGCAGGTGGCGTTTCCCAAGTGTTTGCATATATGATGTTGCTACTTATCCATCCCTGAATAGCCATGTACAAAAAAGCACTGACTTCCCTGACCGTCCTGTTCTTCATGATGGGGTTCATCACCTGCCTGAATGACATCCTGGTGCCTTATCTCAAAGCCATTTTTGCGCTCAGTTATGGCCAGGCAGCGTTGATCCAGTTCTGTTTTTTTGCTGCTTATGGCCTGACATCCATTCCGTTCAGCAAACTGATCGAGCGGATCGGCTACCAGAAAGGCATGGTGACCGGGTTTGCGCTGGCGGCGCTGGGTTGCCTGCTGTTTTACCCGGCTGTGACCTTGCATACCTATGGCCTGTTCCTGGGTGCATTATTTGTGCTGGCTTCCGGTATCGTGTTACTGCAAGTTACCGCCAATCCCTGCGTGTCCATCATAGGCCCTAAGGAAACCGCTTCTTCACGCCTGACCATGGCGCAGGCATTTAACTCGCTGGGCACCTTTATTGCCCCCTTTTTCGGCGCCTATTTCATCCTTTCCACACTGGCAAGAACCACGCATGCAGAAGGTGTGGTCTATCCCTATTTTTTCATTGCGCTGGTGCTGGTGGTGATCGCGCTGGTGCTGTCCCGCATTCAGCTGGATGGCATGGAGAGTGGCCCGGTCGATAACACCGGCTGGCTGGAAGTGCTCAGGGAAAAAGGCCTGTTGCTGGGTGTGATCGGGATTTTTGCCTATGTGGGTGCTGAAGTGGCGATAGGCAGTTTCCTGGTGAATTATGTGATGGACATCAGCCATGCCACGGAAGCTGCTGCAGCGCTGCTGGTGGCTTTCTACTGGGGCGGTGCCATGGTGGGCCGCTTTATCGGTATTTTTACGCTGAAAGCATTTGCGCCAGCCAAGGTGCTGATGACCCACGCATTGCTTTCGGTGGTGCTGATTGTCGTCTCCATGAGCAGTACCGGTACGCTCGCGATAGCCAGCATGGTACTGGTCGGTTTCTGTAATTCGATTATGTTCCCGACCATTTTCACGCTGGGCATCAGGGGGTTGAAAGCCGGGCAGGAAAAGAAAGGCTCGGGCCTGCTGGCAACCGCTATCCTGGGCGGCGCCATCGTGCCATTGTTAACGGGCTTGCTGGCAGACCGGGTTGGCCTGCATCACGCGTTTATCCTGCCCGTGCTGTGCTATGGCTATATTGCTTGGTTTGGATTCAGAAGCAAGCGTTAGTCGATAGATTCCACTTCAGCTTACAGGGTAGAACCGCTTAGCCGGCAGACGTCCCACCTACGGTTAAACCATCAATCTTCAAGGTTGGTTGACCCACGCCGACCGGCACACTCTGGCCTTCCTTACCGCAGGTCCCCACGCCGCTGTCCAGCGCCATATCATTGCCTACCATGCTCACTTTGGTCAGCACGTCCGGACCGTTCCCAATCAATGTCGCCCCTTTGACCGGGTAGGTGATTTTGCCATCTTCTATCATATAGGCTTCAGCCGCACTGAACACGAATTTGCCGCTGGTGATATCGACCTGGCCACCACCGAAATTGGCTGCATATAGGCCTTTTTTAACCGACTTGATAATCTCCTGTGGATCTTTGTCGCCGTTAAGCATATAGGTATTGGTCATGCGTGGCATGGGGATATGGGCGTAGCTTTCGCGGCGGGCATTGCCGGTCAGGCCCATGCCCATTAAACGGGCATTCAGCGTATCCTGGATATAACCGCGCAGAATACCGTCTTCAATCAGAACGGTATTCTGGGGTGCGTTGCCTTCGTCATCCATGGTCAGGGAGCCGCGCCGGTCGGCAATGGTGCCGTCATCGACAATGGTGATGCCTTTGGCCGCCACTTGCTGCCCTATCATGCTGGAGAAGGCTGAACTGCCTTTACGGTTGAAATCACCTTCCAGGCCGTGGCCGATGGCTTCGTGCAGCAGGATGCCGGGCCAGCCATTCCCGAGGACCACGGTCATGCTGCCAGCCGGGGCAGGGCGCGCGTCAAGATTGACCAGTGCCTGGTGTACGGCTTTTTGGGCGTAATCCTGCAGGATGTCATCGGTAAAATAGCTGTAATCAAAACGACCACCACCGCCACTGCTGCCTTGTTCACGGCGGCCATTATGTTCGGCAATCACTTGCAGCGACAGCCGTACCAGCGGGCGGATATCACCTGCCATCACGCCATCACTACGCGCGACCAGCACGACTTCATACTCGGCCGCGATGGATGCCATCACCTGGGTGACGCGCGGGTCTTGCGCTTTGGCATAACGTTCCAGTTTTTCCAGCAGCCTGACCTTGGCATCGGCACTCAGGCTGGCAATCGGGTCATGCGGCATATACAGCGGCGTATGGCTGCGTGTCAGTATGCTGTGGCCGGTTTTTTCCTGGCCCAGGCTGGCAATCGCACGCGTAGCGAGAGAGGCTTGCTGCAATGCGTCCAGGTGGATATCGTCCGAATAGGCAAATGCAGTTTTTTCGCCACTGACGGCACGTACACCCACGCCCTGGTCGATGTTAAAACTGCCGGATTTCACCTGGCCTTCTTCCAGCCCCCACGATTCGCTACGGCTGTACTGGAAATACAAGTCGGCGTAGTCAATGTGGTGGGTCATCATGCCCGACAGGACTTTGCTTAATGCCTCCTGGTCCAGGCCGGCAGGGCGGAGGAGCAAATCATTGGCAGTGGTCAATAGTGGTTGCATAGCAGCTCAATTTGTTAAAACGTAATGGTTGGAATCAATTTCATGCAAAGAGTGCCGTGTCAGCCCTCCGCATTTTCATGAAATCACCTTAATGGTTTTGTGCTTCAGGGCCGGCAGGCTCTGGCGCAGGTTCTTGATATAGTTGCGGTTGATGTTGGCAATTACAATCCCCGAGCCACGTGGCAACCGGTCCAGCACCACGCCCCAGGGGTCTACAATCATGCTGTTGCCATGGGTTTCGCGGCCAGACAGGTGGTAGCCGCCCTGGGCCGAGGCGACCACGTAGCAGAGGTTTTCAATCGCGCGGGCACGCACCAGGGTTTCCCAGTGTGCTTTACCGGTGGTTTCGGTAAAGGCTGCCGGGACAACGATCATATCCACCTCACCCAGGGCGCGGTACAGTTCGGGAAAGCGCAAGTCGTAACAAATGGACAAACCGATACGGCCAAACGGCGTATCAATCGCGACTATCTGGTCTCCCGCTGCGATGGTATTTTCTTCATGGTAGTGTTCAGTGCCCATATCCAGGCCGAACAGGTGGATTTTGTCATAACGGGCGACTTGCTCGCCTTTATCGTTGTACACCAGGCAGCTGTTATGTATTTTGCCGGCCTGCGGGCTTTCCATGGGCACAGAGCCGGCAATGATCCATAGTTTGAACGCCTTGGCTGTTTTACTCAGGAACTGCTGAATCGGGCCGGCATTCGGTTTCTCGCGAATGGCGACTTTATCCTTGTCCTTGAGTCCCATGATGCAAAAATATTCAGGGAGTACCACCAGTTTGGCCCCGGCCTGTACCGCCATTTCAATCAGGCGATTGGCTTCCACCAGGTTGGCTGACACATTGGGGCTGGACGCCATCTGGATGGCGGCTACCTTGACGATATCCTCTTTGCTTGTTGATTTCAGTTTTTTTGTTTTACTGTCTGCCATGGCATGTTTCCCGCTGGTAAAAAGTTATGTTGATGTTAATGAATGGTTTTTTGTGGCTCAGCCGGTGCTGCTTTATCCAGTGCTGCTTCTTGTGGATTGTCCCAGGTGCCGGTAATCAGGTAGTCACTGGCGCTGATCTTGTTCAAGGGGTCTTTCAACAGCTTCTGGGCGACAAAAGCCGCCACACCGGCAATCGGTCCGGCCGCCAGGGCTGCCAGCGAAACAGAATCACTGACATGGGGCACCACCCTGACTTTCAGGCGCTGGGTTTCGGTTTTCAAATTGGTTTCTCCTTTGATGCTGGCTTCCGCAGCGGGGCCTGTCATAAAGAAATCATCACTGTGCAGGATGCCATCACGGATATTGGCGCTGGAGATGATTTTATCGAAAGCGAATCCCTGGCTGAACAAATCGCGGAAGTCCAGGGTGAGCCGGCGAGGCAGGCTTTGCAGGCTCAGCAGCCCCAACAGGCGGCCTACGCCTGGCTGTACTTTGAGAATCTGCCCTTTTTCCAGCTGCATAGTGAAACTGCCATCCAGCCGTTCGACTGCAAATTCGTGCGGGCTGCCCGGCCAGTCAATCTGGCCTGTCAGGTTGCCCGTACCGCCCCTGAGCATTTCGCCACTAGGCTGGAAGCGCTGCAGGGTTTTGCCCAGGTTGCTGGAAGCCAGCTTGAAGTTGAGTGTGGTCTGCGGGCTACGGACAGAGTTGCGCCAGGTTCCGTCAGCAGATAGCTGGCTATCAGGATTGCTGATATTCATTTTCTGAATGATCCAGTTCTCGCCACTGTTATAGGCCTTGAGATCCAGGCTGCCCAATTGCTTGTCGCCAAACTGGAAATCCTGTGCGGTCACTTCTACTTCAGGATAAGACATGCTCAGGCGGCGTATTTCACCAGATGGCGCTGGCGTATTATCTGGTTCTGCATTGCGGGGGATACGCAAATAATTGAGCCTGGCAACCAGCTTGCTGGGCTTGCCTGACAGCCAGTCCACGTCGCCGGCCATTTCCTGACTCTGGATGGACAGTTTCAAATGTTCCTGGCTAGGCATGACATTCAGTTTGATCTGGTGCAGGTTGCGGTCAAAAATATGTAAGGTGCCAGCATTGAGTTCGATATTCTTCAATGCCAGGCTGGTAGCAGCACCGTGACTGTCAGCATCTGCAGGAGCATTGAGGTAGGCCAGCCATTCATCCACATTCAGCGTCTGGAAGTCTGCCCGCAAATTGATACCGTCACCGGTAGGCGCACGGGGGGGAGTGTTGATGGAAATTTCACCGGCGCTGACGGGCGATATGGTGTCGCTGGCATTCCGTAGAAAGTTGCCATGCAGCCAATCGTTATAATGAATGGCGATTTTGTCAGGCTGGCCGTCTTCCTGGCGCAGGTGTATGTTCAGGGTGGCGGGTGTTTCCACGGCTTTTTTCAGGGGTTCAGGCAAGTCAATCGCCATCCCTATCAGTTGGGAGCGGATATCCAGCCGCAGTTTGCCTGAAGGCGGAATCAGGAGATTGCTTTTCCAGTCTGTGGTACCGCGCAAGGCTTTTGTCAGCAGGTTGTTATCCAGCTTCCTGAGGGCGGTATCCGTAATGCGGCCACTGCCCTGGATGACGACGGATTTATCGCTTCTGGAAGACAGGTTTAATGCTGCCGGGTTATCAAACAGGGCCAGCTGCACATTCTGGGCCTGGATGCCTTTTTCCGTGAATTTCAAATGCCCGTTGATATTGTTCATTTCCGGTAATGAAATCTGCGGATTGGCATTAATGTGCCCGTTCTTGATCGCATAATCGCCCTGGAACTGGCTGGCATCGACGTTTTCCAGTGGAATCTGCAGCGCCAGTTTCAACTCGGCATTGCCACTCGCCTTCAGGTAATCCGTAATACCCATGGTGACCTGGCGTACCGGGCTGGTATTCACAAACTTCACGCCTTGCTCAACACTGCCGGTTGCCGTGGCTTTCACATTCAGCATGGGCCAGTCAGCATCCAGTTGCGGAATGTCCACTTGTGCCTGTGTGACATGCTGGCCAACAGTGCTGCCGTTCTTGACCATGATATCCATGCGCTTGCCTTCAAACTTCAGCAGGGCGCTGATATTGTCAATCACCGGCCAGTCGGTGCCGTATTCGAGGCTGACGTTATCTGCCTGCGCCGTGACCCTGAAGATGCCGAGGGAAGCATCAGGCTGATGGGCAGCGTTCACGAATGGAAAGTCTTTCACATGCCCTTTGATGACCACCTCACCGTGCTTGACCTGGCCGGAAAGGATGGAGGTGTCCAGCCAGTGCAGCGTGGATTCACCCAGGATGATCGGGTAGTAAAAAGGGGCATGTTTAGCATCGCCGCGCTCAATCTGGCTTTGCAGCTGTATGGTATCGCCGCCTTCTGCACCCAGCTGGTATTCCAGGCTGGTACGGGCAGCCAGGTGCGGATTGGACAGTTGCAGGTTACGGGTGCTGATCAAGGTTTTTTGACCATTATTATCCCACTCAATGCTGCCCTGCAGGCGATCAATCGGCACCGGCCAACGCAAGATACCAGCTAACTCTATGCTGGCATTCTGCGTATCCAGTTCCAGGCTGCCGGCATTGGGCCGTACCGAAAGGTGGCCTGACCAGTTTTTCAGGCCTGGTAATTGCTCATAAGCTTGGGTATGAATGGCATTCAGGTTGGTTTCCAGCGCATAGTCCTGCCATTTGTCCTTGTGATAGAGCCAGCGCGCTTTAATCTGGCTGGCGATGCCTGCAGGCGCGATATGCTCCAGTGACTGTGCAATCTGTGAGTCCGCAGCCAGCCATTTGGCGAATAATTCCCCTTGCTCCAGCGTGAGTTTCTTCGCCGTCAGCAGTCCTTCGTGGCCTTGGGCATCCCATTGCAATTCCCCATTTGCTTCCTCAAGGGTCAGGCCAGGGTGGATATCGGCAGAAAAGTGTTTCAGGGACATCATGTAGCGTTGCTCTACACGCTGCCAGCGCAATTCGCCGCTGACTGCGTTCGCCAGGAAAGTGTCCGCAGCATGCAGCGGGCTGGCGGACACGGATTTCAGGTTAATCTGCGCAGCCAGTCGCTGGATTTGCATGGCTTCAAAATTGAGGGTTGCTGTCAGGTTGCCCTGGCCGGCATGGATCCTGGCCGGCAGGTCTACCCAGGGGTTCCAGGCAGACAAGTCCGTTTGGGGCAGGCGCAAGGACACTTCACCATGCCATTTCTCAGGGGTGGCCACATTGTCACCGACAACCACGGATTCCAGTGTGATGCGCTGTGTGGTGCCCGCAGAGACCAGGCTGTCGATATGGATACTGTGGCGGTCAAGCAGCCGTTGCCAGATGGGCGTATGGATTTCGATATTAAGGTCTTTCAGCAGCAGGGGCGGTGCTGCGCGTTGCTCATCCACCCACGTGACAGTGGCGTGCGAAACGCTGATGCGGCGTTGGGCCAGTAACCAGTTGGCAAAGGCCGGATTGCCCTGGCCGGACATGGAAATGCCTGCCAGAAAGATTTCACCGCTAGGTGTGCGGCGGATCACCAGGTTGGGCGAACCTATATTCAGGCTGACCAGGGTAGGGGACAGCAGAGCCACGCTGCTCCAGGACAGGCGTGTCCTCACCTTGGACAGTTCAAGTGCCGGGCGGTGCTGGGTATCAAAGACCGTGACGTTGCCCAGGGTGACTTGCGGGGCAAAACCACTCCAGCGGATCGCAATTTTCGCAATTGTCACCTCTTGTTGCATGGACTGGCTGAGTGCTTGTGCAATACGGTCTTTATAGTCATCGATATGCGGGAAGACATAAAACTGAATGACACCGATGATGGCCGCCAGGACCACAAGCATGACAATGAAAAGAGACAGTAACCAGCGTTTGATTTTTTGCAGCGGCATAGTGAGGCAAACGGCCTTGAGTGCAGGGGGTTGTTCAGTTACCTATTCTACTCGAAAACCGTGGCCCAGCCCCAGTGGATGGCATGATACGGGGCAGAATTATTCGGCTTGATGGGGGTGAATCGTTTAAAATGCCGAATTTGCACCATTCAGGTCCAGCGAAAGCCAAGATTAAGTGAAAGTGGTCGACAGTGATTCAGTTTAAGCAACTGACGTTTTCAAGGGCGGGTAAACCCCTGGTCGAAGCGGCCAGTTTCCAGTTGCATCCCGGTCATCGGGTGGGTCTGACAGGCGCCAACGGGGCAGGCAAGTCCAGCCTGTTTGCATTGCTGCGGGGTGAACTGGTCGCCGATGCCGGTGAATTACTGGTTCCTGCCTATTGGGTGATCGCGCATGTGGCGCAGGAAACGCCTGCACTGGCGCAATCTGCACTGGATTACACCCTGGACGGGGATGAGGAATTGCGGACATTACAAGCCTCTCTTGCCAGGGCGCAAGCAGGGGAAGCGCATGATCCCTTGCAGGTCTCCGAATGGCATCAACGCCTGGCCGATATCGATGGCTACAGTGCAGAAGCCAGGGCCAGCACGCTGCTGGCCGGGCTGGGTTTTTCGCAGGCGCAACTGACGCAACCGGTGAGTGACTTTTCCGGTGGCTGGCGCATGCGGCTAAATTTGGCGCGGGCCCTGATGTGCCGGTCGGATTTATTGCTGCTGGATGAACCGACCAACCACCTGGATATTGAAGCTGTCATCTGGCTGGAAGGCTGGCTGGGCGCTTATCGTGGCACCTTGTTACTGATTTCGCACGACAGAGAGTTCCTGGATAACACCGTCAACCATATTCTGCATATCGAACAGCACAAGCTGGATTTATATCGTGGCGGTTACAGCGATTTTGAGCGGCAGCGGGCTGAAAAACTGGTGTTGCAACAAGTCAGTTACCAAAAGCAGCAGCAACAGATGGCACATTTGCAGTCGTATATCGACCGCTTCAGGGCCAAGGCGACAAAGGCGAGGCAGGCACAAAGCCGGATCAAGGCGCTGGAACGCATGGAACGGATCAGCGCTGCGCACATTGACTCCCCATTCAGTTTCAGTTTCCGTGATGCCAGCCCTGCGCCGGATCCTTTGCTGGTATTGAACCAGGCCAGCCTGGGTTATGGCGATAAGGCACTGGTACGTTTGCCGCACCTGGCGATCCGTCCCGGCGAGCGTATCGGTTTGCTGGGCAAGAACGGCGCGGGCAAGTCCACACTGATTAAAGCCCTGGCGCAGTCGGAAACGCTGCTGGCCGGGGAACGTGTCGAAGGCAAGGATTTGCGCATAGGCTATTTCGCCCAGCACCAGCTGGAGCAACTGGTTGCCAGCGACTCACCGTTGCAGCACCTGCAACGCCTGGATGGCGGTGCACGTGAGCAGGAGTTGCTGGATTTCCTGGGCAGTTTTGATTTCCGCGGCGAAATGGCCAAAACACCGTGCGGTCCGTTCTCCGGTGGTGAAAAGTCCAGGCTGGCACTGGCATTGCTGATCTGGAAGCGGCCTAACCTGATTCTGCTGGATGAACCGACCAACCACCTGGATATCGAAATGCGACATGCCTTATCCCTGGCATTGCAAGCCTATGAAGGCGGCATGGTCATGGTGTCGCATGACCGTACCTTGCTCGCGACCTGTTGCGAGAAGTTTTTGCTGATTGCGGATGGCCGGGCAGAGGTGTTTGATGGCGACCTTGAAGATTACAAACAGTATCTGCTGAAACTTGCCTCGGCGCCGGTAATGCCTGCCCGCGAGCAAGCGGCTAAACAAAACAGCTATCATCAGCAAAAAGCGGAAAGACAAGCCAGGCTCGCGGAAAGGCGGCCATTGCTTAAAGCTTTGTCCAACCTGGAAGCGCAACTGGCTAAACTGGAAACTGAAAAACAGGTGCTGGAAAACCGGCTGGCCGAGAGCGAAATTTATAACCCGGAGCAAAAGACGGCATTGCAAACGGTATTAATGACGCAAACGACTAATCGCCAGCAACTGGAAACGATTGAAACGGAGTGGCTGGCACTGCAGGAACAACTGGAAGCCTTGCCCGAAATTGATTAGCATATTTTTAATATTCAAGGATACAAAATGGAAATAACGTACATCGAGCGCCTGAAACTGCTGCACCAGTTGTGCCAGGTAGAAACCACGCCAGTTGCAGAGCGCTCCGAAGAAGAGACTAAAGCTGGGCTTGCCAATGTAGATGTGGAAGCTGCTGCTTTTTATATCGCCAGTTTTATTACATTCCGGGCAATCCAGGCCGCGGGCCGTCACCCGGCAGAAGAGTTGCAGAACGATTTTGACATGCTGGGCGTGTATCAATGCTTTGGCCTGATGGTATATGCCTTCCTGTTTATGCCATTGACGCAAGAGGGTTATGAGCCGGATTATGGCCAGGCACAAGTCACCATAGGCAAAACCCTGTTTGATGGGATTGCGCCTGAAGTGCTGGCCGAAATTATCGAATCCGGCTTCCACAAGTTCAAGTTGATTGCCGAGGCAGATGCCGAACACTGGCTGGAATACCGCGAAAACCTGGATAAAGTCACCATCAGCTATATGATCGCGGCCACGGATGATGAAAGCCCGCATACCGCCGCCGAAGTGTTGCCGTTGTTCGGCCAGTTGTTGAGCCAATTGTGTGAAGCATTCAGTGCCATTTAAATGCGAGCGTTATGTGTGCAAATTATTTAAAACAAATTAACAATGCTGATACACTTTGCAAACTTGGGTAAAAATTATCGCTTAACGCTTGTTAACCAATTTATTTGTTAGATAAGATTCCAAGGCTAAACCATACAAAAGCCTTCTGTTAAGCAGACCGAGGATAAAATGAGCAAGCTGTTGTTAATTGACGACGATGTTGAATTGGCCAATATGCTGAAAGAATTTCTGACGCAGGAAGGCTTTGGTGTCACGACCGCGCATGACGGGGTCACCGGCGAGCAATATGTATTGGCCGGTAAGTTTGACCTGGTGGTCCTGGACGTGATGATGCCGGGCCAGGACGGGATGCAGACTTTGCGCAATATCCGCCAGCATTCCGATATCCCGGTACTGATGCTGACAGCCAAGGACGACAACGAAGGCCGTATAGAGGGCCTGGAGGGCGGTGCGGATGATTATGTGCAGAAGCCCTGCCTGCCCAGGGAACTGGTGGCCAGGATTCGTGCCATTTTGCGTCGGCAGAACAATGATGCGCCGCAAGGAAACGACATTGTGGTGGGGCAACTGATTGTTTCCAGCGAACGCAGGAAAGTGTTCTGGGGAGATCAGCCCATTGTATTTACCAGCACCGAGTTCAGCCTGGTTGAAATCCTGGCCAAGCATGCAGGCACCATCGTGAGTAAGGAAGACCTGTCTATCAAGGCGCTGGGCCGGCCCCTGGTCAAATATGACCGCAGTATTGATGTGCACCTGAGCAGTATCCGCCAGAAAATTTCAGAGGCGTCGGGTGGTGTCAATGTGATCCAGACCATTTACCGTGTCGGCTATCAGTTAGTCCGGGAATAATTCATTAGCGAGAACAATGACGCGCCTGTTCTGGAAGTTATTTGCGGCATTGTTTCTGGCGCTTGCCTTTATCGCGATTGCGGTAGGCAATATGGTGCAATGGCAGATGCAGCCGCCGCATCTGCTTGCTTCCCAGCCTGCCGCCAGCACCCAGGCATCTGTTTCTTCCACCCTTGAGGCGTATCCGTCAGTTGTCTCGCTCTCCCATGCATTGAAACATGTTCATCTACTGTCCAGCCTGCCGCCGTCAGTATTAGTCTTTTGCGTGATCGCCAGTGCGCTATTTGCTGCTGTGCTGGCCTGGTCTATTGCTTACCCGGTCAAATTATTGCTTGCTCACTTAAAAGCTGCCGCTGACGGTGACCTGCTGGCGGAAGTCAGCACGAAAATCAAGGCTAGCCATGATGAGTTCGCCGAGTTGGGCGAGGCTTTCGACTTGATGGCCTTGCGCCTGAATACCATGATGAAGAGCCAGTCCAATATGCTGCATCATGTATCACATGAATTACGTTCACCGCTGGCCCGTATCCAGATGGCAGTGGGCCTGGTGATGCAAAACCCGAAAAAAATGCAAAGTTCGCTGCAACGGGTCGAGCTGGAAGCCGTACGCATGGAAAAAATGATTGCCGAGCTACTGGAAATCTTCCGGCTGGAATCAGGCATGCAGAAGCTGCAAAAAACGGAAGTGGATCTGAAAGCCCTGCTGGCCGGTATAGTCAGCGATGTGCAATTTGAAAAACAGGAGGCACGTATCCAGCTTGATATGCCTGACGACGCAGTATATATTCGCGGCCAACTGGAATTGCTGCAGCGGGCCATTGAAAATGTGATCCGTAATGCGGTGAAGTATGGCCCGGTGCTTGGCATTGTAGCGGTTGAGTTGCAGCGCAGCCAGCGCACGCGGGAGGTGATTGTCGAAGTACGTGATCAGGGGAATGGCGTAGAACAGCAGGAACTGGAGCAGATTTTCCGGCCATTCATGCGGGGGCACAGTGCGTCACAAATTGACGGGCACGGCATAGGCCTGGCCATGACCAAGCATATCGTGGAAGCGCATGGCGGTTTTGTCAAAGCTGCCAACCTGTCGCCACTTGGCTTTATGGTGCGTATCCACTTGCCATTAGACCACAAGGCTTATGCAGGCTGAATGCCTACGTATTCAACGGCAACAATGTTAAAATAAGCGGTTTTACGATTACGCAGGCTGAAAGCCGGACAATTATGACAGCAGAACAATCTAATCCATCCTCCTCGGCAGCCACAGATGCGGCAATGGACGAAAATCATGTGATCGCCGAGCGTCGTGAAAAGCTGCGCCTGATGCGCGAGCAGGCCGCGGTGAACCAGGCGGCGGTGTTCCCTAATGATTTCAAGCCCGAGCACAAGGCAGCCGACTTGCAAACCACTTACGCGGAAACCGATAAGGAATCACTCGATCCGCAGGAAATCCCGGTGGTGGTCGCCGGTCGCATGATGCTCAAGCGCGTGATGGGGAAAGCCAGTTTTGCCACCATCCAGGATGCCAGCGGCCGCATCCAGCTGTATATTGCGCGCGATGAAATTGGCGAAGCCCTGTATGACAGCTTCAAGCACTGGGATATGGGCGACATCCTGGGCGCACGTGGCCGCCTGTTTAAAACCCGCACCGGTGAATTGTCTGTCCATGTGACTGAACTGCGTTTGCTGACCAAATCCCTGCGCCCGTTGCCGGAGAAGTTTCATGGCCTGCAAGACCAGGAAATCAAATATCGCCAGCGCTATGTGGACCTGATTACTTCTGAAGAAACCCGCGAGACGTTCCGCGCCCGCTCCAACGTGGTGACGGCGATCCGCCAGTTCATGAATAGCCATGAGTTCCTGGAAGTGGAAACGCCCATGCTGCACCCGATTCCGGGTGGCGCCTCAGCCAAACCGTTTATCACGCACCACAATGCGCTGGATATGCAGATGTTTATGCGTATTGCGCCTGAACTCTATTTAAAGCGCCTGATTGTCGGTGGTTTTGAGCGCGTGTTTGAAATCAACCGTAACTTCCGTAACGAAGGCCTGAGCGTACGCCACAATCCTGAATTCACCATGATGGAATTCTATGCGGCCTATACCGACTATCGATGGTTGATGGATTTCACCGAGCAATGTATCCGCGCGGCGGCCATTGCGGCAAAAGGCACAGCCGTTCTCAGCTATGCCGGCAAAGAGGTCGATTTAAGCAAACCGTTTGAGCGCCTCACTATTATCGGCGCCATCCGGAAATATGCGCCGCAGTACACGCTGGAGCAACTCAATGATGCAGATTTCCTGCGCAAAGAATTGCTCAAATTCGGCGTCAAGGCATTTGATCATGCCGGGTTGGGCGCATTGCAGCTATCGCTGTTTGAAGAAACCGCAGAAAGCCAGCTCTGGCAACCTACCTATATTATTGATTACCCGGTGGAAGTCTCCCCGCTGGCGCGTGCTTCGGATAAACAGCCAGAGATTACCGAGCGTTTCGAGCTGTTTATCACTGGCCGTGAAATGGCCAATGGTTTCAGTGAACTGAATGACGCCGAAGACCAGGCTGCACGTTTCCAGGCACAGGTTAAAGCCAAGGAAGCCGGTGACCAGGAAGCCATGTACTACGATGCTGACTTTATCCGTGCGCTGGAGTACGGCATGCCGCCAACCGGCGGTTGTGGTATCGGCATAGACCGCCTGGTAATGCTGATTACTGATAGCCCCAGTATCCGTGATGTGATCCTGTTCCCGCATATGCGAGCCGAACAATAGCGCATGATTTTCCTCATAAAAAACCACCTTCGGGTGGTTTTTTTACGTCTGCCATCTGGGTGGGCATTTCTTTGCCCGCGCTGCCAAAAAACATATTCCTGTCATCAATTTGTCATATTGATTGCTCAAAATACGACCCGCTCTACCAATAAATAGATTTTCAATTAGGGAAAAAATATGAACTCAAAATTGCGTCACATCGTACTCGCTACAATGGCAGGTAGCCTGTTCTCTGGCATGTCGTCTTATGCTGTTGCCGACTCAACGGTTGATCTGGTACAAGCGCTGATTTCCAAAGGCGTATTAACTGAAGAAGAAGGTGCGTTGTTGACGAAGGGGCGTACCAATGAAGTCGAAGCTGATAAAAAAGCAAGCAAAAACAAAGTTAAAGTAGCCAGCTTTATTGATAACGCAACCGTGTACGGTGATATGCGTGCCCGTTACGAGCGTCGTTCAGGTGAGGATACTGCTGATGTGGATGAAACACGTACTCGCGGGCGTTATAAGCTGGTATTGGGTGTGAAAACAGAGGCTAATGACTGGTATTCTGATATCGCCTTGTCCATGGGTGTGCGTGGTCGTTCAGACAACGCCACATTCGGTAGCGGCAATAACGGTGAAAACACCAAGGAAACAGTGTATGTCAAGCGTGCCATGTTAGGCTGGTCTGCCACAGACTGGCTGAAACTGGAAGCTGGCCGTATGGCAAACCCTTTATACACCACTGCCATGGTCTGGGATGCGGATTTGACGCTTGAAGGCCTGGTTGAAAAAGTAGATTTCAAGACCGGTAACATTAACTGGTTCGGTAATTTTGTCCAGTCGCAATATCGTGGTGATCGCCAGGACTTCAGTGATAACACTGCTGACCGTGCAACCAATAACATTCTGGCTTTCCAGGGTGGTGCAAAGTTTGATATCACCGACACTGTTTCTGCCAAAGCAGCGTTGACCTTCACCAAATACACGAACCGTCATACTTCAGGTGCCAGCACATTTACACCTGGTTTGGGTACTGCTTCTGGAGGGGGCGCAGTTGTAGGGGCAAATGCTTTTGCAACCAACGATCTGCGCACTATCGAAATCCCAGCCGAACTGGGGTTCAAACTGGCTAACAATATGAAGCTGAATGTCTTCGGTGATTATGTCACAAACCTGGATGGTGATGATCGCTTCGATGCGGCGGTGGCAAATGCAGGTGCGAATGCAGCTGCCCTGCGTGCCGCGGGCAATGATGACAAAGCCTGGATGTTGGGTGTAGGCCTGGGTATGCAACAGGGTAAAGCGCCGCAAAAAGGCGACTGGTCTGCCAGAATCTGGTACCAGGACGTAGGTGTGTATGCACTGGATCAAAATGCGGTTGATTCCGACTTTATGGACTCACGCGTCAACATGAAAGGTATCGTGTTCAAGGCTGAATACCTGTTCCGTGACAACGTATTCATCAACTTTGCCGCCGGGCATGCCAAACGCAAGAACAGCGACCTGGCTGCGATAGGTTCTAATTACGATGTTAACCTGAACCTGGATAAGTATGATCTGTACCAAATGGACGTGACTTACAAATTCTAGGTAAGCAAGTTCCAGCAAGAGTTACCAAAAGCAATAACGATCGCGGTTTCGCCGCACCTCAAAAGCCCGCTTATGCGGGCTTTTTATTTTGCTGTGCAGTCAGCGCAGGCAAATTGTATCCTGCCCTCGCGCAGGGCCTTTCTTTCCTCTCTTTATATAATTTATAGATATATAAAAATAATAAATAATTATTTTTTTAAATATTAATAGTCTGAAATAATGCCGTTCATTCACTGCAGCGAGGGGCATCATGTCTACAGTATTAAACAAACCGGAAGCGCAAGCTGATGACGCAGTATTGGCCGTGGTTGCCGCTGCCATTTCGGCGGTGCAACACGATACCGGTTACGGTTCCATTGAAATCACTATTCATGATGGACGGGTGACGCAGATAGAGCGGCGCGAAAAAGTCCGCTTCGATCAGCAGGTAAAAGCCAAAAAGTAATAGGGATTAAATTTATTCAACACTGACCAGGTTGCTGGAAGTGATACACACACGGGAGAATAATATGCAATTAAAAAAATTAAGTCTGGCGCTGGCAACCGCCGGTTTGTGGTGGTTTAGTACTGGCCTGGCAGGCGCTGAAGAGGTCACCGCAGCCGCCGGAACACAGGCAGAAGATGCAGAACAGCAGCAGAAAGTAAAAGCACGCCTGGAAGAAATCAAGGCAGAGGAAAAAGCGGCTGCCAAAGCGGCGAGTGGCTATTATGTTGCGAACCGCAGCTATGGCACGCAAAAGGAAACCGAGCCACCTAAATATGTGAAACAAGCCAATAAAACCTGGCTGAAGGATTATGATGCTTTCGCCGATGTGGACTGGCTGGATCTTGGGTTGGAGTATCGCGCCCGTTACGAAAACCGCCAGAATGACTTCCGACGCGCCCAGGAAAACATTGATGATCCTATCCTGCTGCGTACACGGGCGTATGTCGGGTTGAAGAATATCCTGGACCCGTTCCGTTTTGCGGTTGAAGTGCAGGACTCACGCCGTAACCACAGTGACTACAACGACAGCACTGACCGTCGTTTGTCCAATGACCCGAAAGATATTGATCATGCAGACTTTTTGCAGGCCTATCTGGAGTTGCATTACAAAGACAGTATCTTTGGTAAGGATGATCTGGGTAACAGCCGTCCGTTCTGGATACGCGGCGGCCGCCTGGCCTGGGAAGAGCTGGACCGCCGTCTGGTTGCCCGTAATGAATGGCGTAACACCACCAATACCTTCCAGGGGATTCGTGCCAATATCGGTCAGCAGAAAAATGACTGGCAACTGGAAGCATTTGCGGTACAACCGGTACAGCGTTTTGCCAACCAGCTGGACCAGGTGGATCACGCCCAGCATTTCTACGGCATTGTCGGCGACTGGCGCGGCTGGTCCGAGTACGTCACGCTGCAACCTTACTACTTCTACCTGAAGCAGGATGGCCGCAAAGTTGAGTATGACGGCAACGGTACTTCGTACAGCGACCGCAGTGTCTACACTGCATTAAGACAAGCACAGGCCCAGGTCGATAGAGAGATCCAGACAGGTGGCTTGCGTGTGTATGGCGTATTGCCGGGCACACAGTGGGACTACGATTTCAGCTATAACAAGCAATGGGGCAATGTACAGCGCTTTATCGGTGCGGTAGGAACCGGGCGTTATATCACTGTGGATCACGATGCCTATGCCTATAACGCAGAAGTGGGTTACACCTTCAAGAATCACTCATGGAAACCACGTTTCAGCGGCTCTTACGGCGTTGCCAGTGGCGATCACGTTCAGAGTGGTACAGATACCTCGGATAGCCAGGGTTTTGATCGCCTGTTCGGTTTTGGCCGTCCGTGGTCCAGTGACGACTATATCCAGATGAACAATATCCATGCTGCAAAAGTCCGCGCCGAGTTCGAACCCAAGGTACCCTTCCTGAATAACGTAAAAGTGGACACTGGTTTTAGCTGGTATCACCTGGATGATGCGACTGATCGCTGGAGTGCGGGTAACAACCTGACAGATGTGACAGGCGCTGCCGGCAGGGATCTGGGTAAGGAATTTGATCTGCGCGTTCGCTTCCCGATTAATAACTACGCTTCACTTAACCTGGGTTATGCCCATTTCTGGGGTGGCGATTTTGTCGAGACGACTGCAAGGAAAGTCGCAGGCCAGGCTGATCGCTCAGATACCTCCAATTTCTTTTACACCGAACTGACTTTGTTAGGTTTTTAACCGGGGAACAACATGAAATTTAATGCTATTTTATTCAACCTGATTGCCGCCGTGGCTTTTGCCGTGCCAGTGGCTGCATCAGCGGCAGATGTCAGTCTGCTGAATGTGTCTTACGACCCGACGCGCGAGTTATACCAGGATTACAACGAAGTCTTTGCCAAATACTGGAAAGCCAAAACCGGTGATAACGTGATCATCAAGCAGTCACATGGCGGTTCCGGCAAACAGGCGCGCGCCGTGATTGATGGCTTGCAGGCCGATGTGGTCACACTGGCCTTGTCCTACGATATCGACGAAGTAGGCAGCAAAGGTAAATTGTTCCCGGCAGACTGGCAAAAACGCTTGCCACATAACAGCTCGCCTTATACCTCGACCATTGTGTTCCTGGTGCGCAAAGGCAACCCGAAAAACATCAGGGACTGGGGCGACCTGGTTAAACCTGGTACTTCGGTGATCACGCCTAATCCGAAAACTTCTGGCGGTGCGCGCTGGAATTACCTGGCGGCGTATGCCTATGCGCTGAAGCAGAACAACAATGATGATGCCAAAGCCAAAGAGTACCTGAAAAAGCTGTTCAAGAATGTGCCTGTGCTGGACAGTGGTGCGCGTGGATCCACGACGACCTTTGTTGAGCGCGGTATCGGCGATGTGTTGCTGGCCTGGGAAAACGAAGCGTTTCTGGCATTGAAGGAACTGGGGCCGGACAAGTTTGATATTGTCGTGCCATCATTATCCATCCTGGCGGAACCGCCAGTGACCGTAGTGGACAAGAACGTGAAGCGCCACAACACACAGGCGGTGGCTGAAGCTTACCTGAAATACCTGTACAGCGAAGAAGGCCAGGAAATTGCAGCGAAAAACTACTACCGCCCAACCCTGGAATCTGTGGCCAAAAAGTATGAAAAGCAGTTCCCGAAAATCAACCTAATTACCATTGATGAGGTGTTCGGTGGCTGGCAGAAAGCCCAGAAAGTCCACTTCTCCGATGGTGGCGTATTTGACGAGATTTACCAGAAATAAATTGTGAACCCTGAAAAAAGGCATTTACCCGATGCCTTTTTTCTTTTTCTCTTACAGGAGAGTTTGTGATGTCAAAAGCATTGGTAATTGGTGGTGATCGTATCGAGGGCATTAAGCAGGCCTTGCATGCGCAGGGCATCGATAAAATTGATCACTGGACTGGCAGGAAACCGGGAGACGTCAAGCGTGACCTGCCTGCCAACGTGAATGTGATCGTCCTGGTCACTGGCTGGCTTAATCATTCCATGATGTACCGGGTCAAGCATGTGGCCCACAAACGTGGCCTCAAAGTGGTGTATACGCGTAACAGTTCGGATGGCATGCAGCGGGTATTGGAAGCGGCATAATCCATAATCCTGCCTATTGGGCGCGCCTGGCATGCACTTTTACATCTGTATAGTGGATTTGGTCTAAATTTACCCGCTTTTTTAGCCGATAAATACACAAGGTTGTACGGTTAAATGCTATAACTCGACCAGCTTTTATGTATCATGCATAAAACGATGCTGTGATTGAGTTTAAAGGGTTATCAATGAGTCAAGCCAGGGTTGGCGAGCAAGCTGCGCCACTCAACGAACATATCGCCCAGCGCCAGTTTATGCGCCATCGTCTTGTCCGCAAGGTACAGGATAATACGCATTACCTGGCGATGGCGGGCATGGTCTGCGGTTTGCTCGGCTTTCCGCATTATTTGCTGGATGTGGACAACACTGTCTGGCTGGCACAGTTGCTGACCTACCTGACCTTTATCCTGGTGAGTTATAACCTGTTACTGGAAAATGGCCATACCAACCTGGCCATGCTGACCATGTCGCTGGTCACAGTCAGTCTGTTTGTCGTGCAGCTCTCACCGTATGCCGCCGATTTTAATGATACTGCCCATCTGTTGCAGATCAGCAGTGGCCAGACGCATCATTTTTCACGCGTGCTGGAACATGCGGCCGGTGCGCTGCTGGCCTGCCTGATTGCGACTTCCTACCTGTTCCAGCGTTCGGGCTGGCTGGCAACCAGCCAGGCGATTCTATATGTGGCTGTGATGATCCCGCTGATTCCCCTGTTGGGTTTTTTCTGCGGCGTGGCGCAGCCTTACGGCATCATGTCGCCGCTGACTACGTTGAGTGGATTGTTATGTGCATTCAGCTTGCTGGCCAAACATGCGTCGCACCCACCCATGAGCTACTTGCTGATCATGGATGATAATGGCAAGCAGATACGCTTCAGCATCGTGTTCCTGAGTTTCTTTGCGATTTTGCTGGCCAGGGCCGGTGTCGAATTTGGCGATAACATGTTGCGCGCACTGCCTGTGGTTGTCGTTATCTCCATTCTGGCCATCATCTATACGATGACGGCCACTTATTACCGTAAAGGGCAAACCAGCGAGCAAGTGGTTTTGCCTGCGGCCGATATGGACTTTGCCAGCCAGGTTGAAACTGCACTGGAGCAGCACCAGTTTTTCCTGGTGTATCAGCCGCAGCTAGACTTTAATAGCGGGCGCCTGAAAGGGGTGGAAGCATTGATACGCTGGCGCCATCCGGAAAAAGGCATTATTTCGCCAGACAAATTTATCCGTGTCGCTGAATTAACCGGCCTGATTGTCCCGTTGGGAAAATGGGTGATGCGTACTGCCTGTGCCCAGGCAGCGCAATGGCGTGATGACCCTGTCCTTGGGCAGATGGAAGTGTCTGTCAACGTTTCTGCCTTGCAGCTTAAGTCAGGCACACTGGTGGAAGATATCCTGCATGTTCTGGAAGAAACCGGCCTGCCGCCACATCGCCTGGTGATTGAACTGACCGAGAGTGCGTTTGTGCAGGATGATGGCCACAATGCCAGCATGATGCACAGGCTCAAGGAAGCAGGTGTCAAACTGGCCATTGATGATTTTGGCACCGGTTATTCCTGCCTGTCTTACCTGCGTGATATACCCGGCGATTACCTGAAAGTGGACCGTTCATTTGTGATGGAACTGCCGGGGCATAACAAGGCCGGCGCTGTGATCCAGGCGATTGTCAGCCTGGGCAAAAGCCTGGATTACCGTATTATTGCGGAAGGCATCGAGAACGAAGCACAAGCCAGTTTCCTGAAACAGCTGGGCTGCGATATTGCGCAAGGATTCCTGTTCGCCAAACCGCTGGAAGCCGATGCCTTGCAGCGCTGGGTCGCTGAACAACAGCAACCACTATCCATTAAAAGCAGTGCTGCTTAATCACGCCGACCATCCAAAGCTCAGGCCTTTGATGGTCTCAAAACCCCCGTTATCTTCACTGTCCGGCTGTCTGGGATAATGTCTGTTTATGATGGGCGAATTGTGATCGCACCAGTTCAATATGCGTCCGCAGTTCGTAAGCATATTGGGAGAAAGTCACCGGCAGTTTGATATTGACGACTTTCGATTCGATCTCGTTCAGTTGCTCCAGGTACTGGCGCTCATCTTCCGCTGTTTTGATTTCCTTGAGCTGTGCGTCCAGGTAGCGCAGTTCGCCGTAGTAGCGGAACAATTTACGTTTGACCAGCCAGACATAAATCATAGGTACAATCTTGGTCAGTGGAATCAATAATGCCAGCAAGGGCAGGATCACGATCAGGGTTCGATTCACAAATGTGGCTGCCCAGAACGGCAGGTATTTATCAATAATCGGCAAGCCCGATTTGTAAAAGTTGACAGCCTGCGCACTGAGCGGGAAGTCGGTATCCTTGGCGGACGGGAACTCTCCCTTGCTGTTAAACAGGCTGGGGCCGGCATGTACTTGTGCCATCACCTTCATCATCAGGTAGACCAGGGCCGGGTGCATGCTATCCTTGACCACCAGTGTGGCCGTAGGCGCGACCAGATGCACGTCGTGGCTGGGAATATTGCGTGCCAGGTCCATGCCGCCTTGTGGCAGCACCAGGTGATGCATGAACGGGAATTGGCGCGAGAAAGCTTCTGCGGTATCCAGGCTCAGCAAGCGCAAGTGTTTATCGGTAATCATCTCGCGGATAAGGCCGGAATTGGCAACATCCACAAACAGCGCGACATCCAGTTTGCCTTGCCGTAACGCGTTGGCGGCTTCCTCACCCCCAATCGAGACCAGCCTGGCATTGCCGTCATTAACCCCGCTTTCTGTCAGCAGTTTCTTTGCCAGCATGTGCGTACCATTGCCGGCATAACCAATGCCTATGCGTTTGCCTTTCAGGGCTGATAGATGCACAGGCTCTGTTGTGCAGCGACAGAAAATCCATACCGGCTGGTAATACAGGCTGCCCAATGACAACAGGGAGCCCGCACCCTGGCTGCGCGCAACCCCATCCTGGATAAACGCAATATCCACATCTGATTCCGGATCTTTCAATAGTTTCAGGTTTTCCCGGTCACCGGAGGTCGGGCGTACTTCCAGTGTAATGCCTTCTTTTTGCAGGTAGACGCCGTATATGGCCGCATACGCATTGTAAATAACGTCTGTATTACCGGTGGCAATCACAATCTTGCGCGGTGGCGCCGGGTCTATGAATTTATAGGCAAAAAACAGGGCCACGCAAATAAGCAGCACCGAGGGCAGGGTGGCTTCCAGTATCTCCCTGGTGAATATGGCCGTAAATTTGTTATTGCGCGGGTTAAATTTCATGCGTTTTCTGTACCTGGTAATCAAAAGGGTAGCCATGCGGCGGCTAGGGGGATTTTACAGAGGCTGGGACAGAATGTCACAACTGGAAAAAGGCGGCAGCAGAAAAGGCGTGCAGTCATAGGCATGGCTGCACGCCACCCCCGCGTCAAGGTAGCAGGATAGGCAAAAGGTACTCAGGCACGAGTAGATGCGAGGCGTTGCAGGATGGCCAACATGCGGTCAATTTCTTCCGTGGTGTTATAAAACGCCAGGGAAGGGCGCACCGTTGTTTCCACGCCAAACCGGCGCAAAATCGGTTGTGCGCAATGATGGCCGGAACGTACTGCAATCCCTTCTTCATTGAGTGCCGCCCCTACTTCTTCGCTTTGATACCCTTTCAGTGCAAACGACAAAACGCTGGCCTTATGCCTGGCCGTCCCTATCAGGCGCAAGCCGGGGATCTGGCACATGGCTGCGGTGGCATATTCGAGCAGGGCGTGCTCATAAGCTGCGATGTTCTCAATGCCCAGGCGTTCCACATACTTCAGTGCGGCACCTAAACCGACGGCATCCGCAATATTGCCGGTACCGGCTTCAAACCTGGCTGGTGCCGGATGATAGACTGTTTTTTCAAACGTCACATCCTGGATCATATTACCGCCGCCTTGCCAGGCCGGCATATCCTGCAACAGATCTGCTTTGCCGTACAGCGCACCAATACCGGTGGGGCCGAATATTTTATGGCCGGAAAACACAAAGAAATCTGCATCCAGCGTTTGTACATCGGTACGCAGGTGCGAGACAGACTGTGCGCCGTCCAGCAATACCTTGGCGCCAACCCGGTGTGCCATGGCAATCATTTCCTGCGCCGGGGTCACCGTGCCTAAAGCATTCGAGACTTGCGTAAATGACACCAGCCTGGTTTTTGCCGTGAGTAGTTTCTGGTATTCCTCCAGCAAAATCTGGCCGCTGTCATCGACCGGAATCACTTTCAGCACCGCGCCCGTTTCCTGGCACAGTTGCTGCCAGGGCACGATATTGGCATGGTGCTCCAGGTGGGAGATCACGATTTCGTCACCGGCCCCCAGGTGTTTTTTGCCCCAGGTTTTAGCCACCAGGTTAATCGCTTCGGTCGTGCCACGCACAAAAATCACGTTATTTACCGAGGGCGCATTGATAAAGCGGCGTACGGTTTCACGCGCATCTTCATACGCATCGGTAGCGCGTGCGGCCAGTGCATGCGCGGCACGGTGAATATTGGAGTTTTCGTGCTGGTAGAAGTAGCTGATACGGTCTATTACTATTTGCGGTTTGTGCGTAGTCGCGGCGTTATCAAACCACACTAATTGGCGCCCGTTGACACGCTCGCTCAGGATAGGGAAATCTTTGCGTACGGCATGCACATCAAAAGCAGGGTGTGCTGAATCGGACAGGCTGCCGTTGAATGCAGGCTCGGCTTGCAAAAAGTAAAACGATTGTGTGCCGACTGCAGGCGACTTGTTGACCAGTTGCGTTGGTTCTGCTGAGGATGCAGGCTGCCTTGTACCCAGCCAGCGATCCAGCTCCTGCTGGTAAGGAATCTCTATGCCCAGGCCTGCAAATGCAGAGGGCGCCAGGTAAGCAGCATCCGGTTGCAATACATTCAGGTGTGCCGGATGGTTATGCAGCGGATCGCTACCCAAGGCTTCGATGCCTGGCGCATAAGTTAATTGCTGCGCCTGGACTTCTTGCGTGACTGGCTGTGCCTGCGTCTGGGCATAGCTCGGTGACGCGAGGCCACCTGTACCAATGCCTGCATGGCCCAGTTTGGTGGTCAGCGAGTCTGTAGCCGGTACAGATGGCTGCGGTGTATGGCTACTGGCCAGTGATTGTGCAAAGTCTGCCGCTGCAAACGGCGCGGTTGCCGGAAAACCTTCGGCATACAGGTCATTGATCAGTTGCGTCAGGGTGGCGGTGTCCAGCACGCCCGTATTTTCCAGTTCGCGACCTACGCCCAGTGCCGCCGTCATCTTGGGATGCTCGCCCGGCAATGAGGCCAGAATGGCCTCAGGTTCAAATGCCGTCAAATCGATAGGGTTACTTGTAGTCATAGTAATGGTCAACTCCGACATCTTCCAGTACGGCAATCGCATCTTCGGTCAGTACGGCCAGTGAGCAATACAGTGACACCAGGTAGGATGCAATCGCTTTATGGTTGATACCCATAAAACGTACGGACAGGCCCATGGTCTGTTGGCCAGGCAGGTTAGGTTGATACAGGCCAATCACGCCTTGCTTGCTTTCGCCTACGCGCAGCAGCAGGATTTTGGATTTGCCGTTGACGATAGGCAATTTATCACTTGGAATCAGCGGGATACCGCGCCAGGTGATAAATTGCGAACCAAACAGGGAAACCGTTGGGGGTGGCACGCCACGGCGGGTGCACTCACGGCCAAAGGCGGCGATAGCTTTGGGGTGCGCCAGGAAGAAAGCAGGCTCTTTCCAGACTTTACTCAGCAATTCATCCAGGTCATCCGGTGTCGGATAGCCGTTACGCGTTTTCACGGTTTGTGATTTGGCCACATTGTTGAGCAAACCGTATTCCTTGTTGTTGATCAGTTCGCTTTCCTGGCGCTCTTTCACCACTTCAATGGTCAGGCGCAACTGTTCCTTGATCTGGTTATGCGGGCTGCTGTACAGGTCAGACACCCGGGTATGGACATCGACCACGGTATTCACCGCATTCAGTACATATTCACGGCCCCATTCTTCGTAATCCACAAATGTCGCTGGCAGCTCTTTTTCGTCCTTGTTCGAGCAGTCCACCGCAATCGCATTCGGGTCCTTGGCTTTATTGACGCGGTAAATACCGGCTTCTACCGGGACCCAGTTCAATAAATGCACCAGCCAGCGCGGGCTGATGGTACTGAGCATGGGTACCGATTTGGTGGCATTGGCAAGCGTGCGGGCGGCGACGTCGCCTAATGCGGTTTGTGAGGGTTGTTCTGACATTTATTTCTCCTTATCTGGCATTGCTAAAGTTTCGTATAACTAAAAATCAAGCCGCAGCCGGAATCGGTTTGGCATCCGAATGCGCTTGTGTGACATGGCTATTGGCGGGCACGCTACGGGTGACCCAGACATTGCCACCAATGATGGAGTGTTGGCCTATGGTGATGCGGCCCAAAATGGTGGCCCCGGCGTAGACCACGACAAAGTCTTCCAGGATGGGGTGACGTTCGAATTTTTTCACCAGGTGGCCGTTGGCATCCTTGGGAAAGTTTTTTGCGCCTAAGGTGACAGCCTGATATAGCCGCACATGGCTGCCGATAATGGCGGTTTCGCCAATCACTACACCGGTGCCATGATCGATAAAGAAATGGTCGCCAATCTGTGCACCGGGATGGATATCAATACCGGTACGGGAATGGGCGATTTCAGTGACCAGGCGCGCGATAATGGTCAGGCCCAGGCCATGCAATACATGCGCAATGCGGTAATGGATCAGCGCCAGGATGCCGGGATAGCTGACCAGGATTTCATCAATACTGTCGGCTGCCGGGTCGCCCTGGTAGGCCGCTTGCAGGTCGGTATCCAGTTGCAGGCGGATAGGCGGTAATTGCTCGGCAAACTGGCCGGCCAGTGTGTGTGCCTGTGCATGAAATTGCTTGCCAGGCTCTGCCGGGGCTTTAAAGGCTAATTCCAGGCGGATCTGCTGTTGCAGCTCACGCAAGGCTTTATCCAGTGTGGTGCCGACATAAAAGTTAATGGCATGCGCCTGTATGTCCGGGTCCCCCAGGCGATTGGGGAACAACGCCGCTGCCAGCCATTCCACGCATTTCTCCAATGCCTTGCGTGCAGGCAGTTTGGGGGGCTGGGATAGCCGCTGCCGTTGCTGCAACGCACTTTCTCGGATACTGGCCAGTGTGTGTACGATGTGTTCAATCGCAATTTCTTCCATCGTTGATTCATCCTGTGAGTGAGGGGTTGTGCTGACGACAGGCGAAAAAAAAGCCAGTGGCACGGATCACGTGCCACTGGCTTCCAGCGGTCTGGTCAGCTTCTCAGATGCGCTCACTATAAAATAAACTTCTGCGGTTGAACAGCACCGGCCCTAGAATCGTTAATTATTTGCTTATGTATTTTTCTTCTTAACCCGCCTGGTTTCTGCAAGATGCCTGAAACGAAGGATTAATATATATTTAAGTTATAAATATATTATTTTTTATTATTTTTAAAAATATAAATACTGCCGTATAGTACGCAGCAATTTGATATCAGGGAGTGATTTATGCCATCTATTTTCCGCCATGCCCTATTGGCTGTCCTGTTTAGCAGTGCTTCATTACAGGCTGCCGAGTTGCTCAATGTTTCCTATGATGTGACCAGGGAATTCTATAAGGATTTTAATCCTGCCTTTGTGCAGTACTGGAAAGAAAAAAGCGGTGAAACCGTTACCATCAACCAGTCTCATGGTGGCTCGACCAAGCAGGCACGTGCCATTGTCGACGGCTTGCGGGCAGATGTGATTACCATGAATCGCAGTGCCGATATTGATATCCTGGCGCAAAAAGGCAAATTGATTCCGGCTGACTGGCAGGCGCGGTTGCCGAATAACAGCGTGCCCAGTGCCTCACCCACCGTATTCCTGGTACGTAAAGGTAATCCCAAGCATGTGAAAGACTGGGACGACCTGGTGCGTCCGGGCGTGAGTGCCGTGATCCCTAACCCCAAAACTTCCGGCAACGGTAAGTACAGTTACCTGGCGGCATGGGGCTATATTACGCAGAAAGGCGGCGATGCAACCAAAGCGCGCCAGTTTGTGACCGAACTGTTCAAGCATGTGCCAGTGCTGGATACCGGTGGCCGTGGCGCGACGACTACCTTTGCGCAGCGTGACATTGGCGATGTGCTGGTCACATTTGAAAATGAGGTTTACCTGCTGCAAAAGGAGCTGGGTGAGGATAAGTACGAAATCGTGTACCCATCCGTCACTATCCTGGCAGAAAACCCGGTGGCCCTGGTCGATAAAGTGGTGGATAAAAAAGGGACGCGTAAAGTGGCGCAGGCTTACCTGGAATTCCACTTTTCCCCGCAGGGCCAGGCGCTCGCCGCCAAGCATTACCTGCGCCCGCAAGTAAGCGAAATCGCGCAGCCCGCTTTCAAGAAGGTCAATACCTTTACGGTCAAACAGGCCTTTGGCAGCTGGAATGAGGTTGAAAATACGCACTTCAGTGATGGGGGCATTTTTGACCAGATTTACCAGAAATAAGCGGTGGGTGATAGATCCAAGAGCAGCAAAGTAACAAGTAAGGAGAGGGATGATGACCCAACGACAATCACATCAGGAAGCCGAACATGTAGTGCGCCTGCGCGCTGAGTTAAAGCAGGCACTTTCACTCGACCTGGAGGAATTAGGGCTGATTGAAGCCGATAGCGGAGAGTATGAAAGTACTTTTATCGGTGTGCACCTTAAAACGGCTTTCCAGCCCATTTATGACGCAAAACAGGGCGAGATTTACGGGTATGAGGCGCTGATCCGCCCATCGCTGTTTGGTACGCTGGGCAGCACGCCTGAGTTTGCATTTACCTATGCCGACCAATCCGGCAAGCTGGTGCAGTTTGACCGCGTATGCCGCTCGCAGCATGTGCTGAATTTTCGCGCCATTCACCAGGAAAACGGTTTGCTGTTCCTGAATGTGCATCCCAAACTGCTGCTGGAAGTCAGTGCACACGGCAAGGTGTTTGAACAGATCCTGCATCAGTATTCCGTACCTACACACAGGGTGGTGCTGGAAATCAATGAGTCACTGATAGACCAGGACAAGCACCTGGTTGCGGCGATTGAGAATTACCGCTCACTTGGCTACCGCATTGCGTTTGACCATGTAGGCAATCATCAAAGCAAGTTGTACCGCTTATGGCGTGCGCAACATGATTTCATCAAGTTTGATGTGTCCGTGATTCACCAGGCGGCACAGCAACCTTCGCTGGCAAAAGCGCTAGGTGGCTTGGTGCATGCGGTGCAGGACCTGGGCAGTACACCGGTAATTGTTGGCGTGGAAACGCAACAACAGCTGGATATTGCCATTGCTTCTGGTGCGGCTATTCTGCAGGGTAACTTTCTGGCCGCACCGGTGGTGGCCAAAGTCCTGAATGACCAGCAGCAGCGCCGCACATCCAAGGTCGCTTGATTTCAAGCGTTATATATAACCATCAGCTATAAATTAATGATTAATCATTCTTTTGTGATTGATAAAAATCCGGCTACATTAGCGCCTGTTTAATCCTGTCGCGATCAATATGACAACGAGAAAGAAACATTTATTACCCGGCTTCGGCCTGTCATTGGGCTATACCCTTGTGTATCTGAGCCTGATTGTATTGATTCCGCTGGCGGCAGTGTTTATACGTACCACCGAGTTGAGTTTTAATGAATTCTGGGCGGTGGTCACCACCCCACGTGTTTTGGCAACCTACCGGCTGACCTTTGGCGCATCATTGATTGCCGCGCTGATTAACCTGGTATTTGGCTTGCTGACGGCATGGGTGCTGGTGCGTTACCAGTTTTTCGGTAAAAAAATACTGGATGCACTGGTTGATTTTCCCTTTGCCTTGCCTACTGCAGTGGCCGGCATTTCGCTGACCGCGATTTATGCCCCGAATGGCTGGCTGGGGCATTGGCTGGAACCGCACGGGATTAAAGTCGCGTTTACCCCGCTGGGCGTGGTGGTGGCACTGACGTTTATCGGCTTGCCATTCGTGGTGCGTACCGTGCAACCGGTGCTGGAAGATTTCAGTGCCGAAGCAGAAGAGGCCGCAGCCAGCCTGGGCGCCAATCGCTGGCAGACGTTTTATAAAGTTATCCTGCCGGCGATATGGCCTGCATTGCTGACCGGGTTTTCGCTGGCGTTTGCACGTGCGGTGGGTGAATATGGCTCCGTGATTTTCATTGCCGGTAACATGCCCATGATTTCGGAAATCACGCCGCTGATGATTATCACCAAGCTGGAACAATATGACTATGCCGGCGCCACGGCGATTGCTGCGGTATTGCTGGTGATTTCCTTCATCCTGCTATTGTTGATTAACGTATTGCAGTGGTGGAGCAGTCACCGCCACGGCGCCAGGTAAGTTGGCTGCAATCCCGCTCACCCCATGTTTAATTGAATAGAAAATGATGCATAGCACGCAACTTCAACAATACCAGGGAAAAATCGCCTACAAGCGCGCGACTTCCGAATCGGCGTGGGTACGCTGGAGCCTCATTGGCCTGGCCCTTGCATTCCTGGGCATCTTTCTGCTGTTGCCACTGGCGGCGGTGTTTGCCGAGGCATTGCGCAAGGGTTGGGATGTCTATCTTGCCGCCATTACTGAATCCGATGCCTTATCGGCCATGAAACTGACCCTGATTGCCTCGCTGGTATCCGTGCCATTAAACCTGCTGTTTGGTGTCGCGGCGGCCTGGGCCATCACCAAGTTTGATTTCAGGGGCAAAAATTTCCTGATCACCCTGATTGACCTGCCATTTGCCGTGTCGCCGGTGATTGCCGGGTTGATTTTCGTACTGATTTTTGGCTTGCAGGGCTGGTTTGGTGAATGGCTGATCGATCATGACCTGAAAGTGGTGTTTGCTGTTCCCGGCATTATCCTGGCCACTATTTTCGTCACTTTCCCATTTGTGGCGCGCGAGCTGATTCCATTGATGCAGGCACAAGGCAAGGAGGAAGAGGAGGCCGCCCTGGTGCTGGGTGCTTCCGGCTGGAAAATACTGTGGCATGTGACCTTGCCGAATGTGAAATGGGGCCTGATTTATGGTGTGATTCTGACCAATGCCCGTGCCATGGGCGAATTCGGTGCAGTATCGGTCGTATCCGGCCATATCCGTGGCATGACCAATACCATGCCTTTGCATGTGGAGATTTTGTATAACGAATATAACTATGCAGCCGCGTTTGCAGTGGCTTCACTGCTGACCCTGCTGGCATTGGTCACGCTGGTGTTGAAAACTTATGTCGAATGGCAGGCAGCGCGTGATGCCGCCGCCCAGGAAAAGGAAGTGACGGTGTAATATGGGAATCACCATACAACAAATTAGCAAAGGCTTTGGCCAGTTCAGTGCCTTGCGTGACATCAACCTGAACGTGCCATCCGGCGAACTGGTGGCCTTGCTGGGACCCTCCGGTTGCGGTAAAACCACGCTGCTGCGCATCATTGCCGGCCTGGAATCGCCTGACAATGGCCAGGTGCTGTTTGATGGCGTGGATACCACGCATGCTGATGTGCGCGAGCGGCAGGTCGGTTTTGTGTTCCAGCATTATGCCTTGTTCAGGCATATGACCGTGTTTGAGAACGTGGCTTTTGGCCTGCGTGTCCGTCCGAGGGAAACGCGCCCTTCCAATGCCGAAATCAAGAAACGTGTACACGATTTATTGAAGCTGGTGCAGCTCGACTGGCTGGCGGACCGTTATCCGCCACAGCTTTCCGGTGGCCAGCGCCAGCGTATCGCCCTGGCACGTGCCCTGGCGGTTGAACCTAAAGTATTGCTGCTGGATGAGCCGTTCGGGGCGCTGGACGCCAAAGTGCGTAAAGACCTGCGCCGCTGGTTGCGCCGCCTGCATGACGAATTGCATGTGACCAGCGTGTTTGTGACACATGACCAGGAAGAGGCGCTGGAAGTCGCCGACACCATTGTGGTGATGAATCACGGGCAAGTGGAGCAGGTCGGTTCACCGCAAGCCGTGTACGACCAGCCGGCCACACCGTTTGTGTACGAGTTCCTCGGCAACGTGAATGCGTTTGAGACACCACAAGGCAAAGGGTTTGTGCGTCCTTACGAAATTGCCGTCAGCCGTGAACCTGGTTTGAACAGCATTGCCGGCGCTTTGACTTATGTACATTCAGTCGGCTCGCTGGTGCGCCTGGAAATAAAACGCACTGATAATGAACAATATGTGGATGTAGAACTGGGTCGTGAACAGTTTAACCAGTTGAATTTCCAGCAGGGCGAAACGGTATACCTGAAACCGACGCAATTACGCGTGTTTTAATCTGAAACAGTAATGATGATGAAGGTGTAGCGGAAAACGCTACACCTTTTACATTTTAAAAACGGGTTGAAAATACTCATGGAGCAACATTCTATGCATTATTTTTTGCCAGATGATTGCGGATCAGGGCATTGGCATGACCATGCCCAAAACCCTGTTCTGACTTAAGCAAATTAATCGGCGCTGGCAGCCTTGCTAAGTACCTGTGTCAGTCGATCAATATTTTGCTCATTTGCGGGGCCGGCTCTTTGTTTGACGGCCTGCGCAGTCTGGGCATCATCGAAAACCTGATTCCAGGTCAAATGTGTGCCATTGCTGACGGGCATGAGTTCAACCGTCAGCGTGAAGTGAGGCGGGCAAGCATGGTGAATCACTACCTTGGCCTCATTTACAAGTTCTTTAAAGATGCTTTCATTCAGGTAATCCTTGCCGTCAGGGCCATGCATCACAAACTTCCAGCGCCCCTCTGTTTTAAATTCAAAGATTTCAAATGTATTGGTAAAGCCTTCTGGTCCCCACCATGCAGCCAATAAACAAGCTGATGCAAAAGCACCATATATTTCTTTGGGTGTATAGGGCAGCGTTCGGGAAGTGCTAAGGGTTCTATCTTCGGTCATGACAGTAAATGCCCTGTTTCAGGGTTACTGGATCACGCCACAGGCAAACCGGGCACCGCCGCCGCCCAAAGTGGCCGGATGGTCGGAATGATTATCCCCGCCGACATGAACCATCAGTGCATGACCACTGATATCACTCAACTTCAGGCGTGGTGCCAGCACCGGTTGGTTAGCAGAACCATTGGCATTCACATAAAGCGCGGGCAGGTCCCCGAGATGGCCATCTCCCCAGGGAGCATCATGCTTATTACTATTTGCCGGGTCATAGTGGCCACCTGCAGCGCCGGCAGCCATCATTTTTCCATCTTTTTCTTTTGGTTCGCAGCTTGGATTCTGGTGGATATGGAAACCGTGAGTACCAGCAGGCAGGCCTTGAAGTGCAGGGGTAAATACCAGGCCATATTTGGACTCGGAAATTGTCACTTGTCCTACACTTGCCCCCAGCCCTTTTTCATCGACCACATGCAGGGGAACGACGATATCTGCGAATGCAGCACTTGATCCAAGTGCCAGGATGAACGCGATCATGTTTTTCATACTTTTTCCTCGATTGAGCTCGGTATTAAACAATTATTAATGACAAGGGGCATTTAAAAAATGCGCGCAAAACAGGAGCCAGGCATCTATTGAGATACCTGTCTGATAATGAGCGCCAGCGAAAAGTTCGTGATTAACATTTAAATTGCCTGCGACTTGAATAAGTATACTTGATAGAAGCGCCAAGGTTTAGTCGTGACAGGCCGAATGGGCGTTGGCGACCCAACTGCCAGATTTAGGGCATCCTCTCTCTTCAGTCCTTGCTGTAAAAATTAATGATGCGCGGAGTTCAACTGCAGGATTATCCCATCAGGTCAGGAATAATATGCCCGAGTTTGGCGGATTTAGTTTGCAGGTATTTCAGGTTTTCTGCAGTTGGTTGCGTGAGCAGGGGAACTTGCTGGTGCACGGTAATGCCCAGTGTTTCCAGCGCCGAACGCTTGGCCGAGTTATTGGTCAGCAGGCGCACGGTATTGATTTCAAAAAACGCCAGCATTTCTGCCGCCGCTTCGTAGCTACGGCCATCCACGGGTAAGCCAAGCGCTTCGTTGGCTTCCACCGTATCCAGCCCCTGGTCTTGCAAGGCATAGGCGCGCATTTTATTGCTCAATCCTATCCCGCGGCCCTCATGGTTTTTCAGGTATAACACCAGTCCATGTCCATGTTCCTGAATCAACTGCTGGGCATGGTGCAATTGTTCGCCACAGTCACAGCGAGTGGAGGCAAAGACGTCCCCGGTCAGGCATTCGGAATGTACGCGCACCAGCGGTTGTGGTGAACGCATGATGTCGCCGCAGGTCAGTGCAATATGTTCGACATTGGTACGGTTGTCATGAAAGACGTGCAGGTCGAAGTCGCCATACTGGGTAGGTAGCCTGGCGCTGGCATTGTGGGTGAGGAATTGCATTTTTTGAAGACATGGCTGAATTCTTGAATCCGTTATTGTAGCGTTTACCTGCATGTTCGTATGTATTTTTTGCTGTGACTGGCATGAACGAATCAAGCGCGCCGAACATAATTCAGCTTGGTTTAATTCAATCGCTGGTACACTTTGAACAGCGTAAATGGTGAACAGCAAACATTGAGGAATGATATGCGTAAAATATGGACATGGCCCCGGATGTTGATTGTGCTGTTGATTGCTTTAAGTATTGTGGCAGGGGTGCGCCTGCTGCCGCAGGCTGGCTCGGGAGAAAGCCCTGCCAGCGCCGGGCAACTGTCTGCCAAAGGGCAGATCCTGAGCCTGGAGAAAATCTCCCAACTGGCGAAATCACATAAACCGGGTGAAATCCTGGAAGTGGAGCTTGAGAAAAAGCATGGCCGCTATGTTTACGAAGTGGATATTCTCGATGCCAGTAGCCAGGTATGGGAGCTGAAACTGGATGCAAAAACAGGCCAGTTGCTGAAACTGGAGCTGGATGATTAATGCGCCTGCTGCTGGTGGAAGATGAGGTTGGGCTGGGTGCCGGTATACAGCAGGCGCTCAAGATTGCAGGCTATGCCTGCGACTGGGCGCAGGATGGTGCCGAAGCCAGTATACAGGGTGGACTGGAGCCGTATGACCTGGCAATTGTTGACCTGGGCCTGCCGGGCCTGCCCGGCCTGGACGTGCTGGCGGCATGGCGTGCAAAGGGGGTGGGCATGCCGGTGATTGTGCTGACCGCACGTAGCAGTTGGCAGGAAAAGGTAGAAGCATTCAATCTGGGCGCAGATGACTACGTCACCAAGCCGTTTCATATGCAGGAGCTGCTGGCGCGTATCAGTGCGGTGCATAAACGTACGGTCGGCCTGGTGAGTGGCGAGCTTGCCAGTGAAGGGTTGCGCCTGGATGAGCATACGCAAACGGTCTGGCTGGGCACGGCTTCGTTCGCATTGACCGGCACGGAGTTCCGGCTATTGCGTTATTTCATGCTGCATCCGGGGCGGATTTTCTCGAAAACCGAATTGACCGAGCATGTCTATGCCTATGACGCTGACAAAGACAGCAATGTGATTGAAGTGTACATAAACCGCTTGCGGCATAAAATCGGCGCAGACAGGATACAAACGCGGCGTGGGCAAGGCTATGTGTTTGGCGGTGCCGTGGAAAGGCCGGAGGTATGAAGTCGTTGCACCGGCAGCTTTCGCTGGGGCTGGGGTTAAGCCTGGTGGGTCTGCTGACCCTGCAATGGGCCGTAGTCACGTTTACCATAGACCATTTGATCCAGTCGCAGATGACCGAACGCATGCAGCAGGAAGCGGAGAGCTTGCTGGCAGGCATTCGCGTGGACATACATGGTCAGCCGGTGATAGAACCCCGTCTTGTTACCGCCAGTTACCAGCGTCCTTTTTCCGGCCGCTATTTTATGGTGATGACCGATGCCGCACACAAAACCCGGTCCCGCTCCTGGTGGGATGTGGATGTGCCAGTCATGCCGCTGGCGGTCGGAGAACAGCGGGTGTCCCATATCAATGGCCCTGAAAACCAGCCATTATTGTTACTGGGCCATGGCTATCGCAAGCAGCAGCGGCTGATCACCATTTATATCGCCGAAAGCCTGGTCGATTTGCAGCAAAGCCTGCGTGTGTTTCATGCCATCTACGGTGCATTGTCATTGCTCGGTTTACTGGCCTTGCTAGCGTTACAGCGCTGGATCGTGGTCAATACTTTAAATCCATTGCAGCAGATCAAGGAAAGCCTGGCACGCGTCGCTAGCGGCGAGTTGCAGCAGATCAATACCCAGGGACCAGCCGAAGTGATGCCGCTGGTCAATGAGTTTAACCGTATCCTCAAAAATGCCAGCCAGAAGACCCGGCGCTCACGCCTGGCAATTGGTAACCTGGCACATGCACTGAAAACCCGGTTGGCGCATTTGCAGTTGCTGTTTGACGATGCACAGACAGTACTGCCGCAGTTACGCAAAACCATGCAGGCCTGCGCTGAAGAGATCCACCAGGATGTTGAGCGCGAGCTGAAACGGGCGCGGCTGATGGGCGATGTTTATGCCAGCCAGCAGATCGACCTGGAAGTTGAAGTGCCCAAGCTGGTGGCGACACTGCAAAAAATTTACAGTGACAAGCAGGTGGCATTTGCCTGGCAGCATGATGCACAGGCCAGGCTGGCGATTGACCGGGAAGATATGCTGGAACTGCTCGGTAACGTGCTGGATAACGCGTTTAAGTGGTGCCGCCATCAGGTGCAACTGCATATTTCCATGCAGGGAGCCATCAAGATTATGGTGGAGGATGATGGACCAGGTAGCAGTGCGCCAGCGCTGGAGACATTATTGCAACGTGGCCTGCGCATGGATGAAACCAAGCCAGGCAGTGGCCTGGGCCTGGCCATTGTGCAGGATATTGTGCAGCATTATCACGGCAATATTGCGCTGGCCCGCTCGGAGCGGTTAGGCGGATTGCGGGTGAAAATCAGCCTGATGCCTGCCTGACGCAGGCAGCCGCATTAAAACCAGTCACGATGGACGCCGTTGACCTTGCCGGTCTTGGCATCAATGTAAACTTCCCATTCAGTGCCGCTGGCATCCAGGATCTCAACTTCATAATCCCAGCCCGAACGGAATTTGCGGCGCTCCAGTTCTATTTCTTTCACCATGCCGGGTTTTTCGGCCAGGGCTTTGTTTTGCGCCTCTTCCAGTGAAATCAGCCCAAATGCTTTTGCCATCTCTGCGATTTTTGCCGGATTATCTTCATCATCGTCTGCCATGGCAGGCTGGCTGAGTGTCAAGCCCAACAGCAGGCTGAGGATGAAAAGGCTGGTTGATGTGCGGATACTTTTATTCATCATGGTCTCCATTTCTAGTTGTGGAGTTTTCACGATACAGCGCACGCCTTAATTCAGGCTGAATTTTCCGCTATGGGGTTAAGGGGGATTGGTGTGCATGCCGGGAAGCTGCAAGGCCGGCTGGTGTATTTTCAACTGGTTGAACAGCCATCGCGTTTCCAGCAGGTTCCATACCCTGAGCATGGCCTCCATGTGGTCGAAGGGCTTGGTCAGGAAATCTTTGGCACCGAGCGCCAGTGCTTTACGGCGGGCGGCAATGGTCGCGTCTGCAGTCAGGACCAGGACTGGCAGGAAATCATGCCTGCCAATATGGTGTGACAATTGGTCCAGCACTGCGAAGCCATCCAGTACCGGCATCATCAAGTCCAGCAGGATCAGGTCTGGCTGGAAGGCATTTACCAGGTCCATGGTCTTGGTAGCATCCGTGGTGCTGATGACCTGTTCGAACCCTTCTTTAGTCAGCAGCTCTTCCAGCAGCCTCAAATTCGCTTCGGCATCATCAATGATCAGGATTTTTGAGGCACGCAATTGTTCGATATTCATGATGATGACTCTGGCAGCAGTTTCAAGAGGAATTGATTAAACATGGCGACATTCAATGGTTTGGTAAAGTAATGTGCGATACCAAACGTCCTGAGCCGTTGCAGGGTGTCGGGCACGGCATCTGCGCTCAGGATAATGACCGGGATATTTTTCAGCGGCGCCTGGCTGCGCTGCAGATACTCAAGCAGGGATTCACCGTCGCTGTCAGGCAGGTTCAAATCCAGCAACAGCAAGTCGGGCATCAGTTCATGTAGGCATGCCATGCCCGCCTGAACACTGGCAACCACATGCAACTGAAGATGGCGGTGCTTGCTGATAATCGCTTCTACCAGTGCCTGGTTGCTGGGGTTATCTTCCACATACAGGATATGGCGCTTGCGAAATATGGCAGAACTTGCCACTGCCTGCGTCTGCAGGTCACGGGCGGTATTGGCTGGTGATGCCTGTGGCGGGAGCGCTTCCTGGCTGGCTGGCAAACTGAACCAGAACAGGCTTTTATCTTCAGCCACGCCGATTTCCCCGCCCATCGCCTCTATCAGTTGCTTGCTGAGTACCAGCCCCAGGCCACTGCCTTCGGTCACCGTACGTTCAGCACCTAGGCGGTCAAAAGGCGTGAATAAGCGCGAACGGAGCATGACTGGAATCCCGGTACCCTGGTCGTGCACTTCCACGCGTACCTGGCTATCCCTGGCATAGGCGCTAAAGGTCACTTGCGTGTTCTCGGGTGCATATTTCAACGCATTGGCCAACAGGTTCAGCATGACCTGTAATAACCGCTGCCTGTCTGCCCTGACTTGCAAGTCAGGCTCAAAGCGTGTTTCTATGCGCATACGGCGTGTGTTTGCCAGTGGCTGGAGGTAATGTCGCACTTCTTCCAGCAAGGGGATAAGCGCCATGACTTCCATCGCCATGCGGATATCACCACTTTCGATACGGGAGATATCCAGCACTTCATTGATGAGTTTAAGCAGGTGCTGGCCGGCGTTGTGAATCAGAATGGCGCTGTCTTTTTGCCTGCCTTCTGGTAAATCATTTTCCAGAATCTGGGCAAAGCCTAGGATGGCGTTAAGCGGGGTGCGTAATTCGTGGCTGGTGCGTGACAGAAAATTACTCTTGGCCGTACTGGCTTCTTCTGCCTCGATTCTGGCCTGGTGTGCCTCTTGTGCACTTTGGGCCAGGAGCATGGAGGCGTGTTCCAGTTCCTGGCTCAGTTGGCCCAGCTCATCCTGGCTTATGCTGGGCAATGCCAGGGGTTCGTTTTTTACCAGGTGGATGGCACTGTCGCGTATGGTTCTGACGCGGCCTGCAATCGTATAAGTAAATACCCAAACGCCTATCAGTGAGCCAATGACACCAGCAATGACTGCCAGTAAGGTGATATGCAGGTTACGTTTACGTTCAGAAATCACTTCTTTCTTATCCTGCTCGACCACAATGGACTCGCGTAAACTCATCTGGGCCAGGTGATTGCGCAACCGGCCCATGGTGGCACCCTGGGCACTGAATTTACGGATCAGTGCTGCATCGGCCTCCGCCTCCGTATTGTTTGCCAGGACGGCCAGGTCAGCCAGGTTTTTCTGCAGCAAGGGACGGACCACCAGTAACAGTTTTTGCTGCGCACGATCATCCAGCCGCTGTTGCAGCGCTTCGAGCAATTGCGGCATGGCTTGCCTGGCGGTTTCATACTCAGCAAGAAACTGGCGGTTATCTGTCAGCAGGTAATCGCGCACGCTGGTCGATGCTTCCAGCAACTGGGTCTGCAAGGTCTGGATATCCTGCTGGATCTGCAATGCATTTTGTACCCGCTGCTCCAGCAAGGCCGCCTGCTGTTCGCTTTCAAAAATCAGGGCCAGCGAGCCAAGTAACACGGTGAGTGGCAGGATATTCAGGACTATCCCTTTGGTTGTCAAAGAGGCATCCTGCCACAACCGGTTTAACTCACTGAATAATCGGAACTTGCGGGAAATCATTTATAGCCCATCGCTCTTGAAACCGGCTTCCACTGCCTTGACCGCTGCCTGGGTGCGGTCATTCAGCGCCAGCTTGCTGAGAATCCGTTCAATGTGGATTTTGACCGTGCCGGGCGATATGCCCAGCTTGGTTGCCAGCAGTGCATTACTGGCACCGGAAGGCAGCAAGGCAAATACCTCGCGCTCACGCGGTGTCAGCTTTTGCATATAACTGGTATCGAGCATGGTACTTGCCTGGGCTGGCCTATGTAACGCAAAACCCAGCATACCGCAGAGACTGTACAGCGTCTGCAAACTGTTTGCGTTTAAAGGGTTGCCGGTGATGAGCGCCATCAGGCCAACCGCCTGCTGCTGGCAGGCAATGGGGAAGTGGTAGCACAGCAGGGTTGATTGATCATCGGCGGGGATTTGCAATGCCCATAAACCGGGAATGTATTGCTGATGCACTTTGAAGTGAATTGGTTCCTTTAACCATTGCGCCAATACGCCCAGCATGGGGATTCTGACACCGACCGGAAAGGCATTGCCGCGCTGGGCAAGTATTTTGAGCGCTCCTGCATGTTGCTGGCTGATCAGGCCATGTTGCGCCCCGAATTGCAGGCAGATTTCATCCAGCAGCCATTGTACTAGCGTGGCCGACCAGCCCGAAGTAAACAACTGGTGCCCGAATTTCTCAAACAGCCTGTCATGGCCTATCTGGGTTTGAGTCTGCTTCAACGTATGGCGCAGGGCGAGGGCAGTTCCGTCGGCTGGGGAATGAGGGTTAACTGGCATATGCCATTCAGTATATACCGAAATACCTATGGCGGGAGATGTGTTGTGAATGTAGCGCCGGCAAAATGCCACTTCGTTGTGATTGCCTGCAAGCATACTGGCAGGTCGGGCACAAACATGATGCCTGTTGCCGTCAGTGTCGCGTAAGGTTGTTACGACATAATGACGTCGGCCTTTGATAGGCTGTGTGACAGGTCAACCATAAAGGAGCGAGAATGAATCGGTTATTATTGGCGTTACTGGTGTCAGTGGTTTGGGTCGCCAATGCACAAGCGGATGAAACGCAGGCACAAGAAGTGGATGTACGTACTTTGCACCAGAAAAACTTCCTGGGGCAGCGCCCTTACGCCCAGGTGCCGGCAACCAGCCAGCAACAGCAGGCGAATACCGGCGAGATGGCCGCCACCTCAGCCAAGCCAGCGAAAGGTTACGACAAACACCAGCAACTGCGCTTGAACTTTCTTGGCAAGCGCCCTTACATGGCGGATACCCACACCGACTAAACCTCACAAAGCCCCACAGAAATGTGGGGCTTTGTTTATTGGCCGACTCAATTATCCATACAAATAATATAACGAAACATTATTTCACTTGTGAAGGAGAAACACATCATGTCCACTGTATCAACCAGGCGGGGATACCTCGACCTGTTTAAGTATGCCAACCGGGATCTGCCGGCCTCTATTGTTGTTTTCTTTGTTGCCCTCCCTTTATGCCTGGGCATCGCCCTGGCCTCCGGCGCACCATTATTTGCCGGTGTCATTTCCGGTATTGTCGGTGGCATTGTGGTTGGCCTGGCCAGTGGCTCGCAGCTAGGTGTGAGCGGCCCCGCAGCCGGCCTGGCGGTGATTGTACTGGCAGCCATCAGCCAACTGGGCTCTTACGAGATATTTCTGGCGGCTGTGGTGCTGGCGGGGATCTTCCAGTATTTGCTGGGGCAACTCAAGGCGGGGTTTATTGCCTATTTTGTGCCCGGTTCGGTCATTAAAGGGATGCTGACGGGGATAGGCCTGCTCATTATCCTGAAGCAGATCCCGCATGCGTTAGGCAATGATGCTGACTTTGAAGGGAGCGAGGCGTTTGAAGTATTCGAAGGGCACAATACCTTTCATGACCTTTTGCAATCCTGGGATTTACTGACGCCCGGCGCCGTGCTGATTGCAGCCGTTTCTTTCGGTATTCTGATATTATGGGATACAGTGCTGAGCAAAAAACATAAATTCTTCCAGCTACTGCAAGGGCCTATTGTGGTGGTGCTTGTCGGGATCCTGCTTAACCTGGCATTCATGCGCGGCTGGTTAAACTTTTCCCTTAGGGCTGACCAGGTGGTGCATTTGCCGGTGGCGAGCAGCCTGGCAGAATTTACCAGTTTCTTCACGTATCCCGATTTCAGCCAGATTGCGCAACCCCTGGTGATTAAAACAGCGCTGGTGATAGCGATTATTGCCAGCCTGGAAACCCTGTTGTGCGTGGAAGCCGCTGACAAGCTGGACCCCTTGAAACGTGTCACGCCAACGAACCGGGAGCTCAAGGCGCAGGGACTGGGAAATATGGTCTCCGGTTTGATTGGTGGTTTACCGGTGACACAGGTCATTGTACGTAGCAGTGCCAATGTGGCGTTCGGTGCGCAAACAAAATTATCGGCTGTGCTGCATGGCGTTTGGCTGTTGCTCAGTGTGGTCACGATTGCCAGTTTCCTCAACATGATTCCCCTGGCCAGCCTGGCGGCTATCCTGATCATGGTAGGGTACAAACTGGCAAAACCCGGCCTGTTCAGGCAAATGTATGCGCTTGGCTGGGAACAGTTTATTCCTTTCATGGTGACCATTATCGCTATTGTGCTGACAGACCTGTTGACCGGCATTGGCCTGGGCTTGGTCGTGGCGGTATTCTTTACGCTGCACCATAGTTACCGCAACTCGCATTACATCAAGCAAACCCATTCCCAGCAGGAAGGCCGGGAGGTCTATGAGCTGGTGCTGGCGGAAGAAGTGTCCTTCTTTAACAAGGCGAGCATTCTGGAAGTGCTAGAATCTATTCCTGCCAATAGCAAAGTCGTGATTGACTGCACCAATAGCAAGTCCATTGCTCACGATGTTGTGGAATTTATCCATGACTATCAGCAACACGCCAGATTGAAAAATATTGACGTAGAAACTATTGCGTTCAAACCTCCCAGGTATTTGCTGGGACATTAACCAAGCCACATGGCCTGTCATGTGAAAATAAAATCATTGATTAGAGGATATATATTATGTACAAACACCCCTTACTGGATCGAGATAAAATGACACCGCGCGAAGCGCTGGATATTCTGATCGAGGGTAACCGCCGTTTTGCCAGTGATCGCGAAGAAGATAAGGATTTCAGGTCGCTGATCCAGATTACCAAGGACAAGCAGCATCCGTTTGCTTCTACTTTAAGTTGCAGTGATTCGCGTGCACCGGTGGAGTTGTTATTTGACCAGGCGCTGGGCGATATTTTCAGTGTCAGGCTGGCGGGGAACATCGCTTCGGATAAAGGGATAGGTAGCCTGGAGTTTGGCTGCAAATACCTGCACAGCAAACTGATTGTCGTGATGGGGCATACGTCCTGTGGCGCGGTAAAAGCCGCTTGTGATGATTTCAAGGATGGCCATATCGGCGAAATCATCAATCTGATCAAACCCTCAATCCGCCATGAAAAAACAGTGACGGATCCTGCGCAGCGCAACTCTGGCAACCCGGATTTTGTGGGGAAAATCTGCGCATTGAACGTCAACTACCAGATCGAGACGATTATCCGTTGCAGCGATATCATTGATGATATGTTGCAGAGCAGGCAGATCGGGATAGTCGGTGCCATTTACGATGTCTCCACTGGCAAAGTCAACTTTATGGAGGATACGTTTATCGGCTAACGATAAGTGTTTCTGAACCAGCAATAAAAAAGCCGATGACAGAATCGGCTTTTTTTGCGGCTTCTGGTTACTTTTTTTACTACTGATGGCCTTCCTTGGCCAGGTTGATACTGTATTTGGGAATTTCAACCGTCACATCGGTTTCCTGCAGGATCGCCTGGCAGGAAAGGCGGGAGAGTGGCTGCAGCCCCCATGCCCGGTCCAGCATATCTTCCTCGTCTTCTTCAATCTCGTTCAGGCTGCGGAATCCTTCACGCACAATGACATGGCAGGTGGTACAGGCACACACGCCACCACAGGCGCTATCAATATCAATATCGTGCTGATGCAGTGCATCGCAAATGGATGTGCCGGTGGCTGCTTCAACCACGGCTCCTTCCGGGCAGAGTTCAGGGTGGGGAAGTACGGTGATTTTTGGCATATTACAGTTCCAGGGAATCCAGGTTCTTACCCGTCAGGGCTTTTTGTACGGAGGCATCCATGCGCTTGGCAGCAAACGCTTCAGTGGCGTGGTTAAGTGCCTCGGTACCTTGTTTCACGGCTTGGCTGTCCGTGCCCTGGCACAAGGCGAGCAGGGCATCGAGATGGGTTTGTATGGTTTCACGTTCTGTCGCTGTGAGCAGCTTGTCGCCATCCTCGGCCAATGCCGCTTGAATGGCTTCGGCCAAACGTTGTGCATCGACAATCGCTTCACGCAGCATGCGCGCCTGTTTGTCACTTTCGGCCGCGCCAAAGGAATCCTTGAGCATGGCCGTGATCTGGTCTTCATTCAGGCCATAAGAGGGTTTGACCGTGATGTTGGCTTCCACGCCACTGGTTTGCTCACGCGCACTGACCGATAGCAGGCCATCGGCATCGACCTGGAAGGTGACGCGGATACGTGCCGCACCAGCGGCCATGGGCGGAATACCACGCAGTTCAAAGCGGGCCAGCGAGCGGCAGTCGCTCACCAGTTCACGCTCGCCTTGTACCACATGGATCGCCATGGCGGTCTGGCCATCCTTATAGGTGGTGAAATCCTGGGCACGGGCAATCGGCAGCGTAGAATTACGCGGAATGACTTTTTCAACCAGCCCACCCATGGTTTCCAGCCCCAGCGATAGCGGTGTGACATCCAGCAGCAACAGTTCATCATCGCTGCGGTTGCCAGCCAGCACATTGGCCTGGATAGCGGCGCCCAGCGCGACTACTTTGTCCGGATCGAGGTTGGTCAGGGGTTCCTGTTTGAAAAACGCCTGTACCGCATGACGGATATGCGGCATGCGGGTAGCACCACCCACCAGCACCACACCGTGGATGTCTTCAACACTCAAACCGGCATCCCGCATGGCTTTGCGCGTGGGCGTCAGGGTTTTGCTGACCAGATGCTCGGTCAGTTGCACAAACTGGTTGACGGTCAGGGTTTCATCAATGAAAGCACCGTTGTTCAGTTTGCCCAGGATATTGGCTTCGTGATTGTCGGTCAGCCATTCCTTGGCCTGGCGTGATTTGGTCAGTAACAGGCGCGTATCTTCTTCATTCAATGGTTTGAAGTCTGCTGTTTTGCTGCGCACCTGATCCAGTAGCCAGCAATAAATGCGGTGATCAAAATCATCGCCTCCCAGGGCAGAATCCCCGTTGGTCGCCAGTACTTCAAATACGCCTTTGCTCAGGCGCAGGATAGACACATCAAAGGTACCGCCACCCAGGTCATAAATAACATACACGCCCTCGGCAGCATTATCCAGGCCATAAGCCACGGCAGCCGCCGTTGGCTCATTAAGCAGGCGCAAGACATTCAGGCCAGCCAGCCTGGCCGCATCTTTGGTCGCCTGGCGCTGGGCGTCATCAAAATAGGCGGGCACGGTCACCACGGCACCAGTGAGCTCACCACCCAGTGCTTTCTCGGCACGCAGTTTCAGGGTTTTTAAAATCTCGGCTGAAATCTCGACCGGGCTTTTTAACCCGGCACGGGTCTTGAGCTCCAGTATGCCTTGCGAAGAGTCGTTTTCAACAAAGTGATAGGGAATATGCGCACGGTCGGTAATGTCGTGCAGGGCGCGACCCATAAAACGCTTGACCGAGACAATGGTGTTTACCGGGTCCTGGCTTTGTGCAGCCTGGGCTTCATGACCAACCACTACCGTATCTGACAGGTAGCGTACCACGGAAGGCAGCAGGGCATGGCCATGCTCATCATGCAGTACGGTGCTCATGCCACTGCGTACGGTGGCGACCAGCGAATTGGTCGTGCCCAGGTCTATGCCGACCGCCAGCTTGTGCTGGTGCGGGGCGGGTGACATGCCGGGTTCTGAAATCTGTAATAACGCCATGAAAACCTAATCTTCCAACTGAGCGATCAATTGATTCACGTCTTCGCTCACTTTATCTATAAAGCGCAGTTTGCGCACAGTCAGTGCTGCTTCTGCAGGCGCACGGGTAATTTCAGCCGCCACTTGCTGCTGTAACTGCCTGGCTTGCTGGCGCATGTCCTGTAACAGGTTATCCAAAGCGGCAACATTCCTGGCAAATCTGGCATCGTCCATGGCTTCACGCCACTCCATTTGCGCCATGAGGAAATCAGCCGGCATGGCGGTATTGTTCTCCTCATCCGTGGCAATACCTGCCAGCTGCAGCAGGTAGCGTGCACGAGCGGTCGGCTGCTTCAGCGTCTGGTAAGCTTCGTTGGCTAACGTGGCTGTCCGCATGGAGTGCATCTTCTCGGCAGCAGAGGCATTCACAAATCTGTCCGGATGCACTTCTGCGAGCAGTTTGCGGTAGTTGGTATCCAGCACAGCCGTGTCGATAGTGAATTGCTGTGGCAGCTGGAATAACTCAAAGTAATTTTGCATGGTTAGACAGGCAATGAATGATGCAGAATTGAACCGGGAGAGGCCTGACTGTCAGTGGCGATGCCAAACAGGTGACTGCTGTGGGTGCAGCCGGCCTTACACTGTGAAAGACTCGCCGCAGCCACATTCACCCTTGACGTTCGGGTTGTTGAACTTGAACCCTTCGTTCAGGCCTTCCTTGGTGAAGTCCAGTTCAGTCCCGTCGATATAGACCAGGCTTTTCGGGTCGACGATGACTTTGATCCCGTGGCTTTCAAACGCCGTATCTTCCGGTTGCATGTCGTCCACAAACTCCAGCGTGTAGGCCATGCCGGAACAGCCGGTGGTTTTCACGCCCAGGCGCAGGCCTATGCCTTTGCCACGGTTTGCCAGGAATTTCTCTACACGTTGTGCGGCGGTTTCAGTCAGGGTAATCGCCATCTTATTTACCTTGCTTGGCTCTCAGGTCTGCAATAGCCGACTTAATGGCATCTTCCGCCAGCACGGAGCAGTGAATTTTCACTGGTGGCAATGCCAGTTCTTCCGCAATGGCAGAGTTCTTGATTTCCTGGGCCTGGTCCAGCGTTTTGCCTTTCAGCCATTCGGTGACCAGTGAGCTGGATGCAATCGCAGAACCGCAGCCATAGGTTTTGAATTTGGCATCTTCAATCACGCCGGCATCATTCACCTTGATCTGCAGTTTCATCACGTCACCACACGCGGGCGCACCCACCATGCCGGTGCCTACTGTCGGGTCGTTTTTGTCCAGGGAACCCACGTTACGCGGGTTCTCGTAGTGGTCTAGTACTTTATCTGAGTAAGCCATTTTGTTGCTCCTTGAAAATTAAAGTGCTTCACAATCTCTGCGTTGGTTCGGCACCGGAATGCACTGCACCTCACCACCTTGATTTTGTTTCGCTTTTTAATTTTGTAAATTAATCTTTCATCCTTCGTAAAAATCGTCGATTTGCTGTGCTGACAGTGCCGCCAGACAGTCAAAGATCAATTTTTAATGCTCTGCCCATTCTACCTTGGACAGATCAATCCCATCCTTGAACATTTCCCATAGCGGGGACAGTTCACGTAATTTGCCAATCTTGCTCTTCAATAACTCAATCGTGTAATCCACATCGGCTTCAGTTGTAAAGCGGCCGATACTGAAACGGATGGAGCTATGTGCCAGTTCATCCGAACGGCCCAGTGCGCGCAATACATAACTAGGTTCCAGGCTGGCAGAGGTACAGGCCGAACCGGAAGATACCGCAATATCCTTAATCGCCATAATCAATGATTCACCTTCGACAAAGTTGAAGCTGACGTTCAGGTTATGCGGTACGCGATGATCTAGGTCACCGTTGACATAGGTCTCTTCGATTTGCAGCAGGCCTTTCAGTAAACGGTCACGCAGGGCGCGGATACGTTCGTTTTCACTGGCCATTTCTTCACGTGCAATGCGGAAAGCTTCGCCCATGCCCACAATCTGGTGCGTTGCCAATGTGCCGGAACGCATGCCGCGCTCATGGCCACCACCGTGCATCTGCGCTTCGATACGGATACGCGGTTTACGGCGTACATACAAGGCACCTATGCCTTTAGGGCCATAGGTTTTATGTGCAGAGAAGCTCATCAGGTCAACCGGCAGTTTTTCCAGGTCGATTTCGACCTTGCCGGTGGCCTGTGCCGCATCCACATGGAAAATCACGTTGTTGGCACGGCACACATTGCCCAGCGCTTCGATGTCCTGAACCACGCCGATCTCATTATTCACCAGCATGATGGAGGCCAGCACGGTATCCGGGCGAATCGCCGCTTTGAATTTTTCAATATCAATCAGGCCATCTGCCTCGGGTTGTAAATAAGTCGCTTCATAACCTTCGCGTTCGAGTTCACGTACGGTATCCAGCACGGCTTTATGCTCGGTTGCCGAGGTAATGATATGCTTGCCCTTGCCGCTGGCATAAAAGTGGGCCGCGCCCTTGATGGCCAGGTTGTTGGACTCGGTCGCACCTGAGGTCCACACGATTTCGCGCGGGTCCGCATGCACCAGCCGGGCAACTTCCTCACGGGCATTTTCAACGGCCTGTTCGGCAGTCCAGCCATAGGGATGGCTGCGCGAAGCCGGGTTGCCAAAGTCTTCGGTCAGGTAAGGGATCATTTTTTGCGCGACACGCGGGTCTACCGGCGTCGTCGCAGAGTAATCCAGGTAAATCGGTTTTCTTTCAGACATGTTTCATGCTCTTTCAATAAAATCCTATGCCGCAACGGCACTTAATCCTTTCAAGCGTTTCACTTCCTGCTGCAACGCTTGCAAAAATCCCTGTATTTCCGCTTCGGTATTATGCTCACCGAGGCTCACGCGCACCGCACCACGTGCCACGTCGGCGTCCACACCCATTGCCAGTAATACGTGGCTAGGTTCGGTGCTATCGCTGGAACACGCTGAACCGCTTGCGACGGCATAACCCGCTTTATCCAGGGCGGTCACCAGTGTTTCCCCTTCAATATTGGGGATGGCAAAAAAACTGGTATTCGGCAGGCGCTGTGCCTGCTGGCCGAAGATCACGGCATTTAGCCTTTGCAGGCCGGTTTCCAGTTGCTCACGTAACTTAGCTTGGGTCTCGCTGCGTGTTTTCAATGACGCTGCTGCCAATTCACAGGCGTTGGCAAAACCCACAATAGCCGCGACATTTTCCGTACCACTGCGCAGGCCACGCTCCTGGCCACCGCCATGTAGCAATGGCGCAATATCCACACGTTTATCCAGGATCAATGCGCCCACGCCTACCGGGCCACCTATCTTGTGGCTGGAGACCGTCATGGCATTCACGCCAAGCGCGCCAAAATCCACCGGCAATTTACCGAAGGCCTGCACGGCATCCGTATGCAGCAGGGCATCCTGTGCTTTGGCCAGTTTAGCCAGCTCGGCAATCGGCTGGATGGCACCGGTTTCATTGTTGGCTAACATGACGGAAACCAGCCCGGTGCGGGTGCTTAGCTTTTGTGCAGCATCAGCCAGATCCAGCACACACTGGTCATCAACGCCAATGCTTTGCACTTTCCAGCCATGCCACGCCAGCGATTGCGCAGGGCGTGAGACACAAGGATGCTCGATCGCACTGACCAGTAACTGCGTCGGTGCCAAATTGGCAGCTATGCCCTTGATTGCAAAATTGTTTGCTTCCGTACCGCCAGAAGTGAAGACCACTTGTGAAGCTTGTACACCAACACATTCTGCGATTTGCTTTCTTGCTGTTTCCACTGCATCACGCACATTGCGACCGTACACATGGCGACTGGTCGCATTGCCGGCTGTCTGCGACAACCAGGGCAACATCGCCTGCAAAACCTGCGGTTTTAAAGCGGTGGTGCTGTTATGGTCGAAATAAACCGTATTCATGCGAGTCAACAATAACCTTAAGCTGCAACGGTGGCGTCGGAGCCGCATTTGCGTGGCGAGAAATGCACGGTGCCCGCACCTTTTTTCCTTTGCATTTCCACCATGTCGGCCAGGCTCACGCCGGACAGGTATTCAAGAATCTTGCCATTAAGGGAGGCCCACAATTCGTGGGTCATGCAGCGGCCTTCTTCATGACAGTTTTCGTTGCCCCCGCATTGGGTAGCATCAATTTGCTCATCCACGGCGGTGATAATGTCAGACACTGAAATTTCGTGGTGCGCCTTGGCAATCCGGTAACCACCGCCTGGGCCACGCACGCTGGAAACCAGGCCTTGCTTGCGCAGGCGGCTGAACAACTGTTCCAAGTAGGAGAGGGAGATGCTTTGACGCTCACTGATACCGGCCAGGGTGATTGGCTTGTCTGCCTCATAGAGGGCAATATCCAGCATGGCTGTGACGGCAAAACGTCCTTTAGTGGTTAATCGCATCTGCGTGACACCTTTTAAAACAGACTCAAATTATAAAATAACCTACTAATTTAGTCAATTATTTATAATGGAAGTTCTTGGGGTCGCAAATGGCTAAAAGACGCCTCCAGGATCGTATTGAGAATGGCTCTTATTCAGGCTTTCTGGCGAAAGCATCACCGACACCGGACTCGGTTTCGGCATCACTCAGTTTGGCCAGTTGCGCTTTCAGGTCGGCAATGTCCGCTTCCTGTTTGTGCGCATGATCCAGCAGGCCGTTAATGGCTTTAATCATAGGGTCATTTTCATCATTACCGACCGCATAGGCACTGAAGCCCATTTTTTGCGCGGCACTCTGGCGCTGTTTGGTTTTTTCTTCTTCCAGGATACGTGCTGGAATACCGACTGCAGTTGCGCCTTCCGGTACATCTTTCACCACCACGGCATTCGAGCCGATCTTGGCGTTTTTGCCTATGGTGATCGGGCCTAATACCTTCGCACCGGCTCCAATGACTACCCCGGTCTCCAGGGTAGGGTGGCGCTTGCCTTTGTTCCAGCTGGTGCCCCCCAATGTCACACCGTGGTACAGCGTACAGTCATCGCCGATAATCGCCGTTTCACCGATGACCACGCCCATGCCGTGATCGATAAACACGCGGTGGCCGATGACCGCACCCGGATGGATTTCAATGCCGGTAATCCAGCGGCCGAAATGCGACAGTAAGCGTCCTAGCCAGTACATGCGGTGCGTCCACAGCCAATGGCTGAAACGGTGCAGGATCAATGCATGGACGCCGGGATAGGTGGTCAGAATCTCGAAATGCGTGCGGGCCGCCGGGTCGCGGTCAAACACAATCGAAATATCTTCTTTGAGATGATCAAACATGCGCGCATTATGCCACAAGTTGCGATGGCCCCAGAAATTGGAGCCTGCGATTTACTGATTAATATTTGCTGTGTTTTTTCGGGTTTACGCTCAGTGTCAGAATCCCGCGCAGCAAATTCACCTCTTCTTTTTCCAGGTGGGTGCGGCCATACAGGCGGCGCAGGCGTTCAAACAGCTTCTTGGGTGCGCGCGGATTGATGTAGCCGATATGTTCCAGCACTTCGCGCATATGTTCATAAAAGCGTTCCAGGTCTTCTTGTGTAGCCAGCTCTACCGGTTTCTCTGGGTAGTGCAGTTCGCCGGTGGTGACTGCCATGCGTATTTCATAACACATGATCTGCACCGCCTGCGCCAGGTTCAGCGAGGTATATTCCGGGTTGGCCGGAATAGTGGCCAATAGATTGCACAGGTCCGCTTCGGCGTTGCTGAGGCCACTCATCTCGGTGCCAAATACCAAGGCAACCTGGCTATGGCTGGCAATAGTTTTGACCTCCTGTGCGGCTTCGCGCACGGTCATCACCTGTTGTGACAGCGAGCGCTCTTTGCCGCTGACGCCGATCACAAAATGGCAATCTGCCAGCGCTTCTTCCAGCGTTTGTGTCACGATCGCGTTGTCGAGCACATCGCCGGCATTGACTGCCAGTGATTTTGCTTCGCCATCGGGAAAGTGTTTGGGGCGTACCAGGTAAAGCCGGTTCAGCCCCATGGTTTTCATGGCCCGGGCGGTGGAACCGATATTGCCGGGATGGCTGGTTTGGCAAAGAACGACGCGGATATTGTTGAAGATGACTGTCATGAAGGTGGCTGGATGCGGGCACAAAACTGTCGCGTACGCGAGTATTTCATTTTGTGAACGCATGATAAAACGTTAAAATGCTATTTTATCAGTTGATCCCCGTAAACACAGCATGCATCCAACCCTAAATGTCGCCATTCGCGCCGCGCGTGAAGCAGGTAAAATCATCAATCGTGCCGCAATGGACATCGGCGCTTTAAAAATCGAGCAGAAAGACACCAACGACTTCGTCAGTGAAGTCGACCGTAATGCCGAGCAAGCGATTATCGACGTGCTCAAGGATGCTTACCCCAAACATGGTTTTTATGGTGAAGAAAGCGGAAAGTCCAACGCCGAAGCTGATAGCATCTGGATTATCGACCCGCTGGATGGCACCACCAACTTCCTGCATAACTTCCCGGCTTATTGCATCTCCATCGCGCTGCAAGAAAAAGGCGTACTGACGCAAGCCGTTATTTATGACCCGGTGCGTAATGACCTGTTTACCGCAACCAAGGGTAGCGGCGCGTTCCTGAATAATCGCCGTATCCGTGTCACCCAGCGTGCCAAATTGCAGGAGGCTTTGCTTTCCACAGGTTTCCCATTCAAGGATTTCAGTTACTTTGAAACCTATATCAGCATCTTCCGCGATATGGCGAAGAAAACTTCCGGCCTGCGCCGTCCCGGTTCTGCTGCGCTGGACCTGGCTTATGTGGCGGCTGGTTTTGCCGATGGCTTCTTTGAAATCAACCTTTCCCCGTGGGATATTGCGGCGGGTGCCTTGCTGGTGCAAGAGGCAGGCGGGATTGTAGGTGACTTTGAGGGTAACGAAAGCTGGTTGCGGACCGGTAATATTGTGGCAGCTAACCCGAAAGTATTCGGGCAGATGTTGCAGGTAATTGCACCGCATTTGACGGAGCGGATCAAGACACCGACACTGGGGATGTAATTTTTTCTCTTTGTTGTGAATGTGATGAACCCGGATAGAAATATCCGGGTTTGTTTTTTTGTGATGTATGGATTGGGGAAAGTATTCTTAAGTTTCTTGATTGTGGGTGAGGTTTCTTTTTGCCCTAGGACAATCCGATGAATACCGTTGGTATCAAAGGTTAGATTTACAAAGCGAAAAACTATTGCATATTGGTTAGGTAATCAAAAAAATAAAACTCTTTAATCATCCCTGCTCTGTGTGGAGAAAAAGAATCTCTCATCAAAAAACGCCACTTTTGTTGTAAGATGCACTGGCTATTTACTCCATAAAACCCTGATCAAAGTTTTTCTGCATGGCCTTCGAAAACCACACCCCCATGATGCGTCAATACCTGACGCTGAAAGCACAGTATCCCGATATGCTGTTGTTTTACCGCATGGGTGATTTTTACGAACTGTTTTTCGAGGATGCCGAAAAAGCGTCGCGTTTGCTGGGGATCACGCTGACGCGACGCGGTGCCAGTAACGGCGAACCGATCAAGATGGCGGGCCTACCTTATCATGCCGCCGAACAATACCTGGCCAAGCTGGCCAAAATGGGTGAGGCTGTTGCCATTTGCGAGCAGGTCGGTGATCCGGCGACTTCCAAAGGGCCGGTGGCGCGTGAGGTTACGCGTATCCTCACGCCAGGGACTTTGACTGATGCCGCTTTACTCGATGAAACGCGTGACAATACTTTGCTGTGTGTCGCCAAGGGTGATGGTGTGCTGGGGCTGGCACGGCTGAATCTGGCTTCTGGTGACTTTGTGTTGAGTGAAATTGCTCCGGGCTATTTATCGCAGGAGCTGGAGCGTATTCATCCGGCGGAACTGGTGACGGCAGAGGACCATACGGCTGACGCATTGCAGCAGGCGCGTTGTGCCAGAAAACGGTTGGCACCGTGGCAGTTTGACCTGGAGTCGGCACAGCGCAGCCTGAGCCAGCAATTCAATACGCATGATCTGGCAGGATTTGGCTGTGGCGAAATGCCTGCGGCGGTGATGGCCGCGGGCGCATTGCTGGATTACGTCAAGCATACCCAGCGCACGGCGCTGCCGCATATTGCCGGTTTGCGCGTGGAGCAGACCAGTCATTACCTGCAACTGGATGCAGCCACCCGGCGTAACCTGGAAATTGATACCACGATTCGTGGTGAAGCGACCCCAACCTTATATTCCTTGCTGAATTCCACGCAGACTGCGATGGGTGCACGTTTGCTGCGCCACTGGCTGCATCATCCATTACGCAACCAGCAGGTGATCCAGCAACGTCACCTGGCAGTGGCCCAATTGCTGGAGCAATCATTAGATAGTGCCTTGCAGCAGGCTTTGCATCCCATAGGCGATATTGAACGCATGACCGCACGCGTGGCGCTCAAAAGTGCACGCCCCCGTGATTTGTCCGGATTGCGGGACAGTTTGCTGCAATTACCATCCTTAATGCAGGCGTTGCCTGATGTGCAGTCTGCACTGTTGCAAAGTTTGCTCGCCGAACTGCAAGTGCCGGCAGGTGCCTTGCAATTATTGACGCAGGCGATCCAGCAGGAACCTGCTGCCATCTTGCGTGAAGGGGGCGTGATTGCCCAGGGCTATGATGCCGAGCTGGATGAGTTGCGCGCCTTGCAAACTGATCATGGCGATTTCCTGTTGCAGTTTGAAGCTGCCGAAAAAGCCCGTACCGGCATTGCCAATCTCAAGGTGGAATACAACAGTGTACATGGTTTCTATATTGAAATCAGCCGTTTGCAGGCCGATAGCGCACCTGCAGAATATCGTCGCCGCCAGACCCTGAAAAATGTGGAGCGCTTTATTACGCCGGAACTCAAGGCATTTGAGGATAAGGTACTGAGTGCCAATGAACGCGCCCTGGCGCGTGAAAAGATGCTGTATGAGCAGGTGCTGGAAGCATTGCTGCCTCACATTACCGCCTTGCAACGTATTGCCATCGCTGTCGCGACACTGGATGTGCTGGCCTGTTTTGCTGAACGTGCACGGGCATTAAATTATGTGCAGCCCGAATTCCGTGCGGATATCGGCCTGGAAATCCAGCATGGTCGTCACCCGGTGGTGGAAAGCATTGCCCAGCCCTATGTTGCCAATGATGTGACACTGAATCCCTACCGCCAGTTGCTGTTAATTACCGGCCCTAATATGGGTGGTAAATCGACCTTTATGCGACAGACGGCGCTGATTGTGTTACTCGCTTACTGCGGCAGTTTTGTGCCGGCACAATCCGCGGTGATTGGCGAAATTGACCGTATCTTTACCCGCATTGGGGCTTCGGATGACCTGGCCGGTGGCCGGTCCACCTTTATGGTGGAAATGACGGAAACCGCCAATATCCTGAATAATGCCAGTGCGAGCAGCCTGGTTTTGCTGGATGAGATTGGGCGTGGCACCAGTACCTTTGACGGATTAAGCCTGGCGTGGGCAGTCGCCAGGCAATTACTGGAAAAAAACAAGGCACTGACGCTGTTTGCCACGCACTACTTTGAGCTGACACGCATTGTGGATGAAGCCAAACATGCAGCCAATGTGCACCTGGATGCGGTGGAGCATGGGCAAGGGATTGTGTTCCTGCACAAGGTAGAGGAAGGCGCCGCGACCATGAGTTATGGTATACAGGTGGCGCAACTGGCGGGTATTCCCAAATCTGTGGTACAACTGGCCAAGCGGAAATTACAGCAACTGGAAAATCAAACGGTGACCGCAACACCACAGAATGACCTGGTTGCCGCGAGCGCTGTACCAGAGGAGCCGCCATTACATCCGGTGGTCGCAACGTTGGAAAGCATCCAGCCGGATGACTTGACCCCGAAACAGGCACTGGAATTACTGTACGCTTTAAAGAAACAATTGTGAGGATGAAAACCATGAAAAAACCAGCCATTACCCAAGAAGCTATCCATGAAGTGATCGCCAACCGCTGGAGCGGCCGTGCTTATGATGCCAGTCAATCCGTCAGCAAGGAGCAAGTCATCAGCCTGCTGGAGGCTGCACGCTGGGCACCTTCCTGTTTTGGGGATGAGCCATGGCGGTATGTGGTCTGTAACAAGGGCGACAATATGCAGGCCTGGCAGACGGCGTTTGATTGCCTGGTGCCTGGCAACCAGGCTTGGGTGGTGAATGCACCGGTGCTGTTATTGATCTGTGCTGACACCCTGTTCCGGCATAACGACAAGCCTAACAGATGGGCAGCCTATGATACTGGTGCGTCGACGGAGAATCTTTGCCTGCAGGCAACCGCACTGGGTTTGATGGCGCACCAGATGGGCGGCTTTGATGCAGATAAGGCAAGACAGGCCTTCAAGGTGCCCGAGCGTTTCCAGATCATGGCGATGGTGACGGTTGGCTACCAGGCGCCGATTGAAAGTGTCACGGGGGAAGCGAAAGAGCGTGAGCTGGCAGCACGTAGCCGCAAACCCTTAGGCGAACTGTTTTTTAATGGTGCCTGGGATAACCGGATCGTCTAGTCTTTAATGACGTGCGTGATGAGTATTGACTAATTGCCCCGTGTGATTTCATTGGGTTATGCCGGTCAGCCTATCTGCCGTGGCAGGTTGACCCAGTCCTGTACGCTGGGGCGTTGCCATTGTAAATAGGCGTAGTGGACCAGGTGTTCAGGCACCGGGTCTTCGGCCAGTACCAAACGATTCAGCATCAGGGCCAGATCCGTATCTGCGATGCTCCATTCATCAAACAAATGCTGTTGTCCGGGTTGCAATAACTGCGTAGCGGCATGAAACAGTTTATTCGCTGCGGTCTGTGCTTTGGCAGAAAGAGGCGCCGGGGAACGCTTGAGGAACACTACTTCTGTCGGGCGTTCTTCACGGATATGCTGCAGGTCACTTCTCAGCCAGGCCTGCAACTCCCTGGCTTTGGCCCTGGCAGAAATATTAGCGGGATACAGGCTATGTCCGCGTTCGCGATAACGCTCATCAATATATTCGGCAATCGCCGATGATTCAGACAGATTGAAATTGTGGGCATTATCTACCAGGGCAGGCACGCGCTGTGTATTGGAAATGGCAGCATAGGCTGCGGAGGCCTGCTCGGCTTTCTGCAGGTTGAGCAGGCGCAACTCAAAAGCCAGCCCTTTCTCACGTAGCGCTACATAAGCTGACATGGCGTAGGGGGAAAGGTAGTTGGCATCGACGTAAAGGATCATCATTCGCTCCTTCTTTATTGTCCTCTTGTGAATGAGAAGGTACAACCACGCTATGCGTGTGGCAAAGTGAGACAACTTGTATGCCTGACGATTTCAGCGGTGCTTTATCATACAACAGAAGAGCGGTATCACAAGCCCAGGAACAACATAGCCGTGGAAAAACGCTTGCCTGCTGTTGACACTGGCTAATCTTGGCCAGTTGTTTGCCATGAGGTATCTTATCCTCTGTTACAATAGCGTTACAAAAAATTCATTTACTGGAACAGGAAATATCATGGCCGTTGTAACGCTTACCAAAGCGAATTTTAAAGAAACCGTTGAAAGCAACGATTTCGTGATTGTGGATTTCTGGGCACCCTGGTGTGACCCATGCGTGGCATTTACGCCTACCTTTGAGGCGGCAGCTGTCAAAAATCCGGATATTGTGTTCGGCATGGTCAATACCGAAACTGATCCTGAAATTTCAGATTATTTTGATGTGAAGCAGATTCCAGGCTTGCTGGTGATTCGCGAACGCGCGGGCATTCATGCGCAAGTAGGCGAGATCGGCGCACCAGCCCTGGATGAAATCATCAAGTGGGCACGCGAGTTTGATATGACACAAGTCCGCGAACATTATGCGGCAGAAGACGCCAAGAAGAGTAATTAAGAAAAATAAATAGCACTTAGGTGCGATGAAAAAGCCATGCACCGCATGGCTTTTTTATTTTCACGGAATGGGTAGTCTGGCCCGTGCAATCACATTGCGCAGGACGAAACTGGTATGCACGCCAGTGACGCCAGCAATTTTAGTGATTTTATGCAGCAATAAATGCTGGTAATCATCCATATCCCTGATCACCACTTTCAATAAGTAGTCTGATTGCTGGCCGGTAATCAGCAGGCATTCCAGCACTTCCGGAATGGTGACAATACTGGTTTCAAAATTGGCAAATCGCTCGGGCGTATGCTGGTCCATGGAAATCCCGATCAAGGCCATCAGGGTTAGCCCCAGTTTTTTGGCATCCACCAATGCCTGATAACCGGTAATCAGGCCTGCCTGTTCCAGCGCCTTGACGCGGCGTAAACAGGGTGCGGGCGAGAGCCCGATTTGTTCCGCCAGCGCCTGATTACTGATATGGCCGTCAGTTTGCAGGATGTCCAGAATGGCCTTGTCAAAACGGTCAAGTTTCATGGTTTTTTAATAATTAATTTAATAATGAAATAATATTACAACTTATTATATTAATTTGAAATTTAATTTCTTATTAATTGCATATAAAACAAAATTCGCAATAATATTTTTTATAAAATCTCTATCATGTCTTCTATCGAATCATTCTTTCAGGAGCACGAGATGCACGCACAACCTTCACAAAAATACCGCCCATTTCCGCCAGTCAATCTTGCTGATCGCCAATGGCCGGATGCGGTTATCAGTCAGCCACCGGTTTGGATGAGTACTGATCTGCGCGATGGTAACCAATCGCTGTTTGAGCCTATGGATGCCGGGAAAAAAATGCGCATGTTCAAGATGCTGTGCCAGATCGGCTTTAAAGAGATTGAAGTGGCGTTTCCTGCTGCTTCGCAAACGGATTTCAATTTTGTGCGTACGTTGATCGAGGGAAATCATATTCCTGCCGATGTCACGATTGAAGTACTCACCCAGGCACGCGAGCCCCTGATCCGCCGTACCATGGCATCAGTGCGTGGTGCGCGGCGGGTGATTGTGCATATTTACAATGCGATCTCGCCGACTTTCCGCGACGTGGTATTCAATATGAGCAAGGATGAGGTCAAGGCGATGGCAGTGGAATCTGTCAAACTGGTCAAAGCCATGGCGGCTGAGATGCCGGAGACAGAGGTCATCATGCAATACAGCCCGGAAACCTTTACCGCAACCGAGCTTGAGTTTGCCAAAGAGGTGTGCGATGCCGTGACTGAAGCCTGGGATGCGACACCGGCGCGCAAGGTCATTATCAATTGCCCGGCGACGGTGGAAGTCGCTACGCCGAATATCTATGCCGACCAGATTGAGTGGATGCACCGTAATCTTGCACGCCGCGACAGTGTGATTCTCAGCCTGCATCCGCATAATGACCGGGGCACTGCGGTAGCTGCAGCTGAATTCGGCGTGATGGCCGGTGCCGATCGCGTCGAAGGTTGCCTGTTCGGCCATGGCGAGCGTACCGGAAATGTTGACCTGGTGACCGTAGCGCTCAATATGTATACCCAGGGCATGCATCCCGGGCTGGATTTCTCTGACATGAATGCGGTGGGCCGTACGGTGGAAGAATGCACGCAGATTGATATCCATCCGCGCCATCCCTATGCCGGCGACCTGGTGTTTACGGCATTTTCCGGCTCACATCAGGATGCGATTAAAAAAGGGTTTGCGGTACAGCAGGAAGATGCACACTGGAATGTGCCTTATCTTCCTATCGACCCCAAGGATCTTGGCCGCAATTACGATTCGATTATTCGCGTGAATAGCCAGTCCGGTAAAGGGGGCGTAGCCTACCTGATGGAAAGTCAGTACGGTGTGGTGATGCCGCGTCGCCTGCAAGTGGAGTTTTCGGGGGTGGTGCAACAATATACGGATGCACATGGCAGTGAAGTCACGGCAGCAGATATCTGGCAACTGTTCAACCGCACCTATATTGAATCGGCTTCACCGCTGCGTTTTCATGACTATCAACTGCAATCGCAGGAAGATGGTCAGGCTATCCGCATCTCGGTGGATATCAATGGCGTACCCGCTGTCCTGGGCGGGCAGGGTAATGGGCCGGTAGACGCAGCGATTCAGGCACTGCAAGGCATGGGCATCTATGCCCAGGTACGCAGCTTTGAAGAGCGCTCAGTGGGTGCCAGCACTTCCGCCGGTGAGGCGACAGCCTGTGCTTTTGTTGAGGTGGTATGCCAGGACAAGGTGTGTTATGGCGTTGGCATGCATGCCAATATCGTGACCGCTTCGATCCAGGCGATTATCAGCGGCGTTAACCGTTGTGGCGTGGCCCCTGCGGTGATGGCGAAATCTGCCTAGTGTGGGTTTGCCGGCGTTGAGCATGAGGCTGTAACAAACCGCCAGGCTTATACAAAAGAACGGTTGAGTGCGCCGCATGGCTGCCCACCCGGCCCGGTGGGGGCCGCTAGCTATTGCCGGAGGTTTCTGTGGCTGTGGTATTCGGCAAGTAGCCAACCGGATCCACCGGTTTGCCTTTTTGCCGGATTTCGAAATGCAGTGCTGGCGGTTTGCCGTCGCTGGCTGCCGGCAATACTGCCAGCTTGTCGCCCTGGTTAACAAACGTGCCTTCCTTGACCAGGGAATTGCCCTGGTGGGCATACACGGAGAGCAGGTTGTTGTTGTGCTTGACGATAATCAGTTTGCCATAGCCACGCACATCCATGCCGCTGTAAATGACCTTGCCTGCACCAGCCGCGGTAACCGTCTGCCCGGCTGTGCCCGCAATATTCAATCCTTTATTGGTTTGCGGGTCAAAGCCGGTACTGATTTTCCCCGCAAGCGGCCATTGCCACTGGATATCCGTGTCGGCTACGTTCTCGATATTCTGCGGACCATTATTGGCTGGTTTCGCGCTGTCTGTTGCCACAGAGGTGGCCGGGCTGGTGGTCGCTGTGCCGGCGGCGTCTTCCGATGCTCCCAGGCCGGGGCGACTGATGGCCGAAGTCACGACTTCGGCATCATCTGACGCATTGCTGGTGTCATTCGGTTTATTGCCGTTGCTGCTATTCGCAGATTTGCTACTGATATTCAATACCTGGCCGACATAAATGCCATAGGGTGCCTGCAGTTGATTGAGCTCTGCCAGTTTCTGGACAGGAATACCAAACTTCCTGCTGATGTTGTACAGCGTATCGCCTTTCTGCACCAGGTACTGGTTGGCACCTACAGTGACTGGCGTGGCAGGCTTGCTTTCAGGCGCTGGCGTGCGGCTGGTGACCGGCGCGCGCGGCATGGGAGAATTCAATGCGCAGGCTGCAAGTGTGCCAGCTGTAACCAGCAAAGTGAACATTGAGCGTAATCTCATGATAATGCGGTACCTCCCAATAATGGAACAAACTTGACCGGTTCCAGTGCTGTTTTCTGTATGCCTTGTGCGGTGCGCTCTATCAGGTGCAAGACCTGTTCCGATGTGCCTACCGGAATCACCATGCGGCCACCGACTGCCAGTTGCTCCACCAGTTCCTGTGGCACATGGCTGGAAGCGGCCGTCACCATAATGGCATCAAACGGGCCATAACCTTTCAGGCCCAGGCTACCATCGGCATGATCCAGTTTCACATTGGTACACTTCAGGGTGCGCAAGTGGTTCCTGGCTTTCATTACCAGGGGGCGGATGCGCTCCAGTGAAAAAACCTCATTGCTGACGCGTGACAGCACAGCGGTCTGGTAACCGCAGCCGGTGCCGATTTCCAGTACTTTATCCAACTGTTTGCCGTTACGCAGGAGCTGGGTCATCTTTGCCACGATATAAGGCTGGGAAATGGTTTGGCCATAACCAATCGGCAAGGAAACATCTTCATAGGCACGGATCGACAGCGCTTCATCGACAAAAATATGGCGTGGAATCTCGGCCATGACGTTGATCACGACCTCGTCCTGAATACCCTGTTCCCGCAGGCGTGCCAGCATGCGATCCCGCGTACGCGTGGAAGTCATGCCTATACCGGCGGTTTTGCTGGAAGTTCTTGGAATGGCCATAATACTTAATTCTGGACTTGCAGCCATTGCTGCATGGCCGGGATCTGGGAATGCTTGGTCAAATCTACCTGGATCGGGGAAATGGAAACAAAACCATGCGCAACGGCATGAAAATCCGTGCCTTCCCCACCATCATTCGGTTGGCCGGCTGCGCCTACCCAGTACACGGTTTCGCCACGCGGGGTTTGCAACCGGATCACCGGTTCGGCTTTATGGCGTTTACCCAGGCGGGTAATTTTACGGCCTCTGATCTGTTCCAGCGGCATGTCCGGCACATTCACGTTTAATAACGTAGGCTCGGTAATTTCACTGCGGTTAAATTGCTGTACCAGGTCCACCATGACCCTGGCTGCCGTTTCAAAATGCGCAGGCTGGTGCTGCGACATGGAAACGGCAAACGAGGGAATGCCCAGCAGGTAGCCTTCGGTGGCAGCGGCCACTGTGCCTGAATACAGCGTGTCATCGCCCATATTGGCACCGTCATTGATGCCGCTGATCACCATATCCGGCATGTCCTGCATCAGGCCGGTCAGGGCGATATGCACGCAATCGGTAGGTGTGCCGTTGACATAATAAAAACCATTCGCTGCCTGTTTGACACTCAGCGGCCTGTCCAGTGTGAGGGAGTTGCTGGCACCACTGCGATTGCGCTCGGGCGCCACGACCGTGATATCGGCAATTTTGCCCAGATGTTGGGCCAGGAGATTGAGGCCAGGTGCCAGGTAACCGTCGTCGTTGGATAACAGAATTTTCATGCCCGATATTATATAAGGTTTACCTGGCCTGGTCGCACACACGCACGAAAGAATTTATTGCAGGCCAGCTGGCAGACGCTTTGCAAAACGCTTCAGGCACCCTGATATTTAAACCTTCTGATATTTGGGGCCGCTGAATCTGGCATAAGCAATCACGCTGGCAAAAAAAATCACACTCAGGAAAATCTCTGTGGCGGCCAGCAGGCGGGCCATGCCTGGCTCAGACCACATCCTGACTACGCCTTCGGTGAAGTAGAACAGGATCAGCATGCCGGACCACTGGTAGGTGTAGCGGTTACCACGCAAAATACCAAACAGCGGCAGCAGCAAGGGCAGGGTTTTTAAAAATAGTAAAGTGCCACCGCTTCTCAATGGCGCCCAGAAGATTTCCCAGCCCAGGCACAGCACTATCAGGCCGAACAGGCTGATACTGGCCGCCAGCCGGCTGCCGGGTAGTATACGCGCAGTCATGATTTAGACGCCTGCGACAAGGCGACCAGGGCTTTGCGTGCATCCATGGCATTCAATACCGGTTGCTCAAATTGGAAGCGTAACTGGCCCTGTGTTTCTTCGCCCTGGTGGTAGGTGATATCAAAGCCGTCTGCATCCAGGCCGGTCATTTCTGCGTGGTCTGCAGCGAGGCCATGCACATGCCGGCAATACTGCAACAGGCTGTCCTTATGGTCCTGGTTCATGTGTGCCACTATGCCGCTTTCCTGTGAGGCCAGCATGCTGTCAGCGAGGCCGGTATTCAGGGCATTGCCTTCAAACCAGCCCATGCGGCCAAAACCGGCGATATAACGTACCTGTTCAATGCGGATGCGGTAGAAATGGAAATCATGCATATCAAAATAGCTGGCTGCCTGCGGCAGGTAGCGCAGGTAACGCGCACGTAAATCCTCGTCCTGCTTGTCACAAGGCAGGGCTTCCCCCATCAGGGTCAGCCGCGCATTGGCTTGCAGGTCATCCTCACCGGAAAATACCAGCAAGGATACTTTTGGGTTATCGAGGATATTTTTGGTGTGTTCGGCAATGGTGCTGATCAGGATCACCGGTTCCGCCTGCTGGTTGCAGACAAACGGGGCGACTGACCCGAATGGATAACCGGGGTATTTCATTGAATGCGTGGACAGTACGGCATGACGGGTGGAAAACAGAAACTGGCGGGCTTCACGGGCGAGGGCGGCAGACATACTTGGGCTTCCTGAAAACGGTTATTGCAATTTGAGTGCAGTTTCGGCCAGGCGTTTCCCTAACGTCATGCACAATTTCTTCTCATCTTCCGAAATCGGCCGGTCATCCATGGCCCCGCCAATATGGCTGGCGCCATAAGGCGTACCGCCGGTGGTCGTGGTGCCCAGTTGCGGCTCTGAATAAGGCAGACCTACCATCAGCATGCCATGATGCATAAGCGGAATCATCATCGTCAGCAGGGTCATTTCATTGCCACCATGCATGGATCCGGAAGAGGTGAACACGGCTGCCGGTTTACCTATCAATGCCCCTTTTAACCACAAGCCTGACGTGCCATCGAGAAAGTATTTCATCGGTGCGGCCATATTGCCAAAACGGGTAGGACTCCCTAATGCCAGGCCGGCGCACTCTTCCAGGTCCTGCAGCGTGGCATACGGCGCGCCAGATGCCGGGATGTCCGGTTCAGTCGTTTCACAATTGGCTGACACTTTAGGCACGGTGCGTATTCTGGCTTTGGCACCCGTAACGCCTTCGATACCGCGTGCCATCAATTGCGCCATCTCCTTGACGGCACCGCCCTGGGAGTAATAGAGAATCAGGAGTTCGGTCATTTTTTGCGTTTATCTTTAATGCGTTGTTTCTGAGCATCTACTTCAAACAGGCCAATGGCTTTAATGAGCTCACTGAACTTTGAATAGCCATAATTGCGGGAGTCGAAAGCCGGGAAGTTTTTGACCATTTGCTTTTTTACTTCACCCAGATGGGCAAAGCCATCTTCATCAGAAATGGCCATGATGGCAGAGCGGGCGTTGCTTACCAGCCTGGCATCGGAAGCCAGTTCCTTGGAGGTCTTCTTGACGCCAGGCGTAGGCACTTTGCCCGGTGCGGCAGGTATTAACTGTGGTTCTGTTGCATGTATGCCTGCTTCAACAGATTGATCCTCCGGCTCTTCCGCTTGCTGAGAAAGGATTTCGACATAAATAAATTTGTTACAGGCTTTAATCAGCGAGTTTGGTGTTTTGGCTTCGCCAAACCCGTAAACTAATTTGCCCGCTTCCCGCAACCGGATCGCCAGCCTGGTAAAGTCGCTGTCGCTGGAAATAATGCAAAACCCTTCCAGTGGTGCCGTGTAGAGCAAATCCATGGCATCAATAATCAATGCACTGTCGGTCGCGTTTTTGCCTCTGGTATTGGCGTATTGTTGTATGGGCTGGATGGCGTGCTGCGGTAAATGCTCTTTCCAGCGGTTCAGCCTGTGATCTGTCCAGTCTCCATAGATGCGCCTGACACTGGCATCGCCATATTGGGAGATTTCTTCAAACAGGGCCTCCATTTTTTCAATAATGCTGAAAGTATTATCAGCATCAATGAGCACAGCCAGCCTGGGGTTTGTTTTGTCGCTATTCATTATTTTCCTGGATTAATCAAAACTGAAACCATAAAACACATCCAGCGCATTATCTGAGCCGGTCCTGGTTTCCACTGAAATACGGTTGGTGAGCTGGTAGGTGAGTTTACCAACATTTAGCAGGCCGACAATGCTTTTTTCATAGCCGACCACCAGCTTGCTATTGATGCGTTTACCCACGCTGACAGCATAATTGGTCGGCCCGGAGCCACGCACATCTATGCTGTCCAGGCCTATGGTCTGGGCGATTCTGGTTTGCAGCGACACCGAGTCGCCCTGTGACAGCAAGGCACCTGCTGCGACCGAAAGCAGGGCCATGTCGCTGCTGCCCACGGCGGACATTGGCTGCCCCAGCACCAGTAGCGACACCTTGTTTTCATTGGTGGTTTCCGGGGTGGACACCAATTTGAGCTGGGGTGTTTGCAGGCTGCCATTGATCTGGATACCGACCTTGGTGCTTTCCACCTGCCGCGTGGCCAGGATATCCAGGCCGATATTCGGGATCTTGCCGCTGAAAATCAGGCGGCCGGTTTCTATATTGAGTGATTGGCCATAGGCGAGGTAAGTGCCGGTCAACTCCAGGGTGCCAGTGGCCATTAACTCGTCCAGCGAACCGTTCAGGCGCATTTTCCCGCTTAGCGCGCCATTCAGGCCCTGGCCACGCAGCATAAACTGTTTGGATTCTGTAAAAGGCAAGCCCGGCTTATCCCCAAAATCCAGGCCAAAATCCTGGAAGATGATGGTAGATGGCTTGGCGGGTGGGGCGATGTCGACCGTGTCTACGACAACATCTTCATCCAGTTTCGGTTTATCGGCCTTGGGCAGTTCAAACAAGCCTTTATGGATGTTAAGGCTGCCGCTGATCCGGGTGTTTTCATGATTCATGTGTAATTGGGTTTTACCGCTCAGTTGTACCCAGCGGTCTACCCGGGAAAGCGCCTGCAATTTGTCCAGTTGCGTGGAGAGTTCCAGTTGCCAGTTGCCCTGCCTCAACCCCAGGGCACCGGTGGCGTTCAACTCCCCGGTTTTACCGGCAAAATGGATCTGGTCGAAAGTCACCTGGTCGCCTGCCAGCGTGGCTTTTAACTGGCCCTGTTCCAGCCATACGCCTTGTGACGGGATTTGCAGTGCCAGGGATTGTCCGTGCATGCTGCCTTGCAGTTGCGGGTGGCCGATGTGTCCGCTGGCTTGTGCCTGTACTGTGAAACTGCCGGCGGGCTGCATCTCAGGCAGCAGGCGGGAAAGCCATGCCAGCTGATGGATCTGCGCGTCCAGTTGCGCCGAGAGCGGGGCCGTGTTTTCGATCACGAATCCGCTCAGTGTGGGCTGCACCACCGTGCTGCCGGAAAATGTCAGGTTGATGGCATTGGGCGACTGGATACGGCTATCCAGCGATACCTGGTTATTCTGCGCTTTCAGCTGTGCGGATAACATTTGCAAGTCCAGGCCCTGCCATTTGGCATTGGCCGTGTCATATACCTGCCAGTCGCCTTTGCTGCGCTGCAATTGCAGGAAGCCGTTCAGTTGCCGATCCAGCTGCAGATCCCATTGGGCGGACAATTGCAGGTGGTTTGCCGGTAAGGGTGCAGATTGTTCCGGTACCAGCCAGGCCAATAATGCCTGCACCGGAAAATCCGTCAGGGTGCCGCGCGTATGAAACTGTACTTTTTCTTCTGCCTGGCCGGTCACAGCATTCGCTGCCCGGGCCGGCCGGTAATGCAACTGTTCCAGCTGCATGTTCCCCGCCAGGACATTGAGTACCATATGTTGCAGCTCAAAGCCTTGTTGCGTATTCCAGCGCATGGTGGCCGGTTGTGCCAGCCGGAATATTTTGCCGTCGCTGTCCTGCAATTGCGTCAGTTGTGCCTGCCAGTGATCATCTTGCCAGCTGCCATTGAGGACCAGGCTGAGATTGCGGTGCAACAGCGGGTCGGAATCTTTCACCTGTAGCGTCAACTGGTGTTGTGCCAATGAGCCATCCAGGTAGAGGTCGGCGTCTATGGGCGGGCTGTCACTGTTACGCGCATTGCTTTGCGACAGGCCGCGCAGCCTGATTTGATTGTGCAAGGATGCCTGTTGGCGGTTAGATGCCTGCCCTTCGACTTCAAACCCGGCCAGGTGCAGCCCTTGTGGTAATTGCAGGCGCTGGCCCGATAAGCGGTACGCGGTTTGGAAACCATCGGCCAGTGACTGTATCGTGCCTTCGCCACTGACCTGGCCGGCAAAGCCCGGCATGAATTGCGCCAGGTTGGGGAGCCTGGCCTGCCAGGCCAGTTGGGGGCCGGATGCTGGCGATGTGCCCGAGGCCGTTGGTGTATTGACTGTGCGTATCGTCAGGCTGTTTTGATCCAGTTGTGCCAGCAGGTCCAAGGCGGCCAGTTGATAGCCTTGCAGCGTGGCGCTGCCGCGTACAACCAGCGGCTGTTGTTGCAGGCGGCTGTCTCCGGCATCCACGGCGACTTGCAGCGTGCCATTGTCAGTCAGGCTGCCATCCGCCGTCACGGTTAAATCCATATGGCCTGCCAGTTGCGGATGTATATGCCTGGCCTGCCATTGCTGCAGGTGGAACAGGAAATGGCTGTTTCTCGCCTCATCCAGGCCGATGGAAGCCTTGAGTTGTACGATATCTTGCTTTTGGCCTGTATATTCGCCTGCCGGGATAATGGCAAATGGCCTGGCTTCCGGCTGGTAATGGTGGTTGGCGGTGATCTCCAGCCTGGTCAGGTCACCCTGTAATTCGGTGCGCAGATGATAGGGCAGTTCACCTTGGGTCTGTTGCATATCCAGCCAGCCATGTACGGGGAAGGGTGCCGTATTCTGCATCTGGAACTGGCTGCTGAGCTCGCCCCACGGGCTGTGCGCCTGCATGATGCGGAATTGCATGGCCTGGTTATCCGCATCCAGGTCAAGGTGGATATTTTCAATCTGGTAGGTATTTTTCCCCTGAATAATCGTTAAACGTTCAATCTGCCCCGATAGCAGGTGGAAAGGCAATGGGATATTGATGCGTTTGGGCAGCGGGGCGCGGCCTGAGCTTGTTTGCGCAGGGGCTGGCTGGCTGGGTTCGGCATCCGCTTTGAACTGCAATGTCACTTGCCTGGCCTTGAAGCTGGAAACGGTCAGTTCACCGCGTGGCGTAATACCCAGCCGCATATTGGAGTCTATGCCATCTACTTTCAGCGTGGCATTGCCGAGGTCGGTTTCAAACGTTTTCAGGCTGGTGACAAGCAGCACATTGGCGGCCCAGACCATTTGCGGCGTAATAACCAGTGACAGGCATAGCAGGCCGGTCAGGCAGGCCCTGAATATCTGGTGAAGACGGCTGAACAGGCGCATCAGAAATTCACCCCCAGGTTAAAATGTAAGCGGTATTCCCTGGTCGCTTCACCATAAGCAATATCGACCCCAACCGGGCCGATCGGGCTGCGCCAGCGCACACCCAGGCCGTAACCGAGTGCCGGGTCGTAATCTTTCCAGCTGTTGGCGGCATTACCAAAATCCACAAACATGGCGGCCCCCCAGGAGTGGGTCAGCCATTGCACCAGTTCGCTGCTGCCGGTCAGCAGCACCCGTCCGCCGACAACCGCGCCATCTCCATTATCCACGCCGAGTGACTGGAAGGCGTAGCCACGTACCGACTGGTCGCCACCGGCGCGGAACAGGTAAGTGGCAGGTACACTGCGTGCACCAGTCACCGTACCGACTTCAATCCTGCCCAGCCATTGCGTGGAGCTGGTCAGCGGATAAAACCCCTGCAACCTGGCCTGCGATTGCAGGAAGCGGCCATCAGACAAGTGCTCAAACGGAGCGAGCTGGAATTGCGTGTTCAGTATCCAGCCTTTGGTCGGCGCCAGTGCGTTATCCAGGTGCCGCATGCTTAAGCCATAGGCGAGTGTGGTCGCTTTGTTGAACTGCGATTGCTCGCCATCCACCGACAGGAATTCATACAGCAGGTTGGCACCTATATATTGTTCCAGCGTCGCGGCATTCCCCCAGTAGCGACGTACCCCGTTCTGGAAGGCCGTGGTGACCTGGCCTTCGAGATCGGTACGCGTGACGCTGTTCTGTATGCTGTCGCGATAGCCTTTTTCATCGGTCAGGAAGGTAATATTGGAAGTGGCCGCCTGCAGGCGCTGTTCCAGGCGAATAGCGCTGTCCCATAACAGGCCATGGTCAAACAGGTTGCGGTCCGTGTAATTGAAGACGATACGCGCGCCAGTATTGGTGCTGGCACCCACGCCTATACGCATGCTTTTCTGCTCCGTCTCGCTGACGGTCACATCCACATCCGCGCTGCGGTCAGCGTTGGGTGTTTTGGTGTTGGCGACCACATCGACCTGGTTGAATTTGCCGCTGCTCATCAGGCTGTTCTGCAATACCAGTAACTCTGACTGGCGGTAGGGTTCGCCCGTTTTAAGCGTGTTCAACGGGCGGATCAGGGCTTCCTGGTAGTGCTTCAGGCCGTGGATACGGACCTGGCCAAAACGGATGGCCGGGCCCGAGTCTACCGCAATGTTAATCAGGACGGCCTGCGTTTGCGGATTGACCAGCGCTTGCGAACGGGTGATTCTGGCGTTGGGGAATTCAGCCTGCAGGAATACTGCCAGTAGATCACGCTTGGCCGCACTCCAGGCAGGTTGGGTAAACACGCTGTCGACGGGTAATGCCCAGTGTTTCTGCGCCTTTTCCAGGAGGTCACGATGTGCGGCTTGTTGAATCTCGCCCGTCAGGGTTAATGTGACTTTGTTTATTTTGGTCCGTGGTGGCAGGGTCAGGTGAAAATCTGCCGTGTCTGGCGCTGGCCGGGTGATGGCTGTGTTGGTTTTGAAATAGCCCTCGGTGGCCAGCAGGTCACTGATTTCCTGTGGGGTTTTCTGCATCAGCCGCTGCCACTCACCCTCGTTCAGGCGCGGATTCTGCATGGCTTCGTGGATGGACAGGTATTTTTCCAGCAGGGCGCGCAGGGCTGGCCGGTTTTCAGCGGGCGCATCACCATTGAGGAAAAAACGTGTCTGGTAATGATCGCCTTGCCTGACCTGGAACCATTCGCTGTCTTGCGCATGTGTTCCGGGGGTGTAGCACAGGAGGATGCAGAGCAGGGCGGCAAGGAACAAGCGATCTGCCATCAGGCATTTCATCCATGCCTGGCCAGGAAAGGACATCGCACGGGTGGCGAATGTCCTTAACAAGCGTTGGTTACCGCTGCAAGCGGCACAGTCTTTGATCAAATCAAATATGTTTTACCAATTGGCTGGCTTTGCCAGTGTAAGTTGCGGGGGTAAGTGCCAGCAGGGCTTCTTTGGCTTCTGCCGGAATTTGCAAAGTGGCAATAAACGCATGCAGAGACTGCTGGTTGATGCCGCCCTTGCCGCGGGTGAGTTCTTTCAACTGTTCGTACGGGTTTTCAATGCCATAACGGCGCATCACGGTCTGGATAGGTTCGGCCAGGACTTCCCAGCTATTATCCAGGTCTTCGTTCAAACGTTGCGGATTCACTTCCAGTTTATTCAGGCCACGCAGGCAGGCGTCGTAACCAAGCAGGGTATAGCCCAGCGCCACGCCCATATTACGCAATACCGTGGAGTCGGTCAGGTCACGCTGCCAGCGGGAGACAGGCAGTTTTTCTGCCAGGTGGCGCAGGATGGCATTGGCCAGGCCCAGGTTGCCTTCGGAGTTTTCGAAGTCAATCGGGTTGACCTTGTGCGGCATGGTAGAGGAACCGATTTCACCGGCTTTCACCTTCTGCTTGAAGTAACCCACCGAGATGTAGCCCCAGATATCCCTGTTCAGGTCAATCAGGATGGTATTGATACGTGCCAGTGTGTCATAAAGTTCAGCCATATAGTCATGCGGCTCGATCTGGATGGTCATCGGGTTATAGCTCAGGCCCAGCGACTCGACGAAGCGTTCGGCAAAGCTCTCCCAGTCAAACCCGGGATAGGCAGACAAGTGGGCATTGAAGTTACCCACGGCACCGTTAATTTTGCCCAGGATTTCATTGGCTTGCAGTTGCTTCAGCTGGCGCTGCAGGCGGTAGACCACATTGGCCAGCTCTTTGCCCATGGTGGTCGGGCTGGCAGTCTGGCCATGTGTGCGTGACAGCATGGGTTGGTCAGCCAGGGCATGTGCCAGCTCGGTCAGGCGGGCAATGACCCTTTGCAGTTCGGGCAGCATGACCGCATCGCGCGCGGATTTCAGCATCAGCGCGTGCGACAGGTTATTAATATCTTCCGAAGTACAGGCAAAATGGATGAATTCGCTGGCTTTCTTGATTTCGGGATTACCGTCAAATTTTTCCTTGAGCCAGTATTCCAGGGCTTTCACATCATGATTGGTACGTGCTTCAATGGCTTTGACCTGCACCGCATCGGTCTCACTAAACACCTCGATGGCTACATCCAGCTCATGGATGGTTTCTGCGCTGAACGGGGCGATTTCAGCCAGTTCAGGCGCTGCACTTAGGGCTTTCAGCCAGGCGACTTCTACCAGCGCACGGTGTTTGATCAGGGCATATTCGCTGAAGAATGGGCGCAATGGGTCAAGTTTGGCCTGGTAACGGCCATCCAGGGGGGAAAGTGCATTGAGGGTGGTCAGAGACATCATGAATATAAAGCGGTTGATTCGAAAGCCGACATTTTACCCAATCCATCCCTACTTGTCTTTGTTGAATTCCTAGTGGTGAATTCCGTTGCCAGGTGGGCTAGATATTGCTTGCTGTCAGGCGTTAGTCTTTTTAAGATGACTGAATTTGCCGGAGAAACCCGTTTTGTTTATCAATTTATGCTGGATAAGCGCATGACATAATCGCGCACTGGAACCTAATTTCACATGAGACGCTACGTTTCTTCTTCTCTGACCCGAATTGCAGCCAGCTTGTGCCTGGCGCTGTGTGTGCTATGGACGCACACCCTGGCCGACGATTATGTGCTGGCCATGCTGGAAAAAGTGAGGCAGCGCTATGGCGAAGAGGCTTACCAGAATGTGATGCGCCTGAACGAGTTGTATAGCCAGTTGAGCGGTACCAGTGAAATGACCAAGATCGGCATGATCAATGACTTCGTCAACCAGCATGTCATGTTTGTCGATGATATCAATATATGGGGAAAGGAAGATTACTGGGCGACTCCACTGGAGACGTTCGGTAAAGGGGCAGGTGACTGCGAAGACTTCAGTATTGCCAAATATACCTTGCTCAAGAAACTCGGTATCTTGCAAGATAAGTTACGCATGACCTATGTCCGCGCCCGCATGTCCAGTGGCACCCTGCGTGCGCACATGGTGGTGGCCTACTATGCCACACCGAACAGCGATCCGCTGATCCTGGATAACCTGAATTTCCAGATATTGCCGGCTTCCAGGCGCAGCGACCTGTTTCCTGTCTTCAGCTTTAATGAACAAGGCCTGTTTGTGGCCAATAACCCCAACCAGCGTGCCGGATCACCCAATAACATTTCAAAATGGCGGGATGTGTTGACGCGGATGCGACAGGATGGGCTGGAATAAATGAAAACCTGGGATAAGACCTTAGGTTATATATGGTTAATAGGGTGCGTTAATGCTAGGCTTATGCCGGAGCCTGCAATAACGCCGGGTTGCAAGTGATTTACCCAAGAAAAAAGAGGGCTTGGACATGTCATTAATAAAACAAATACGCATTGCGATTTCTGTCATCATCCTGATGGTGGCAGCTGGTTGCCTGTTCCTGGGCGTGTATGATGACCATCGTTTCATGGCCGAGCAGATGCAGAAAAAAAATAATGACAACGCCAACGGCCTGGCTATCACGCTTTCCAATATCCAGAAAGACAATGTCACGGTTGAACTGATTGTCAGTGCCCAGTTTGATATGGGTAATTACCGCCGCATCGCGATCGTCTCGCCTGAAAACAAAACCATGATAGAGCGGGTTAACCGCAATCCGCATTCGGTGGCGCCAAAATGGTTCCAGTCCCTTTTCTCCATCAGCATTCACCCCGGTGTGGCCAATATCCAGTCCGGCTGGCAGCAATATGGTACCTTGATCCTGGAAAGCGAACCGTCGCTGGCCTATGACCAGCTATGGGAAACCTCGCGCCATGCCGTGCTGTGGACACTGATTGTGGCCTTGATGAGCTATGTGGTTTCCGGTGTCTGGCTGAAACGCATCCTGAAACCGCTAGAGGATGTGATCGGTCAGGCAGAGGCCCTGGGTGAACGCAAATACATCACGATTAAGGAGCCAAAAACCGAAGAGTTCCGCAAGCTGGTGCGCACCATGAACATCTTGTCCGATCGCGTGAAATCCATGGTGACGGCAGAGTCCGAGCGCCTCAATGTCCTGAACCTGCAAATCAACTATGATGAAGTCACCGGCCTGATGAATCAGGCGCATTTCAGCAATACGGTAGCAGTCGCGCTGAAAGATGACAGCTTCGTAGAAGGCATGCTGATACTGGTGCAGTTGCGCAACCTGTCCGAAATCGACAAGCAGTTGGGATATAGTGTGACCAATCAGTTAATCAAGAAAGTCGGTGATGCCATCAGGCAGCAGGCGGAACATTATGCCGATGTAGTATCTGGCAGGATGTCAGGTGGCATGTTTGGCATTTTCAGTCGCCAGCCGCTGAATGATTTTGCTGTCGCAGCAGAATTCAAGTTGGTGCTGGAAAAACTGAATGCAGCGCAACAGCTGATGCAATTCCAATTTGTGGTTGCGCATACCAAAACCAAAAAAGGCGATGATTTTGCCGATATTCACCGCGTAATGCAGTTTATCCTGGATCTGTCCAGTGACCAGGCTGTGGTGCCCATGCGTGTCATGAACGCCAACAGCATTCTCACTTCCAGGAAAAACTACCTTGGCCAGTGGAAGGAGCAGTTTCTGCAGGCTATTGAACACAAGAATATCAAGTTGGCGCGCTATCCGGTGATGCAGAGAGAACAGCAACTCTTACATTATGAATGTCCGTTGCGCCTGCATATTGATGAAGGTGACCAGTGGCTGGCGGCCGGGGCCTTTATCGACTGGGCCAGTCAGCTCGATATGATCAAGACACTGGATGGCCTGGCGCTGGATTGTGCCGTGGATATGTTGCATAAGAGCGATGATAGCCTGAGTGTCAATGTGTCGGCGGCAGCCATGCGCAGTGATGAGTACCGGGCCAAGATACAAAATTTGATGCAGACCATCCAGCAACCGGCGAGATTAAGTTTTGAAGTTTCGGAAGAGGCAGCATTCAGTGACTTTTTGCAGTTCAGGGAATTTGTATACCTGGTGAAATCGCTGGGATGCATGGTCGGCATGGAACATGTGGCAACGCGAATGGCACAACTGGGCGACTTGCATGAACTGGGGCTGGATTTTGTCAAGTTTGATGCTTCGCTGATTCGGGATATTCATCTGCGTCCGCAGCAGCAATCACTGTTACGCGGCTTGTGCATGATGGTACGTACCATGGGCATTATGCCGATTGCAGAAGGCGTGCGGGACCAGAAGGAGCTGGACAGTTTGAACGCGGTGGGTATAGAAGCCGTGACCGGGCCATTTGTGCAGGAAAATCTGCAATTCGGTACACTCTAAGGCTGCCAATCCCTGTAATTCGCCGGGTTTATGCCATATACTCGGCGTTTTGACCGGTATTGCAATTGAGTACAATACTCATCTACCTCTGAAGTATTTGAGCCGTTGATAAGGATAATAACAAGCCAAAGCCATGGAAACGACGCAATATTTTAACCCCACTGACAAAGACACTTTACTTGAGTGCCTGCTTTACCTCTGCCGGCATCACCGGTTGGCGACCACCCGTGATGCCCTCACTGCCGGCCTGCCGCTCGAAGACGGCAAGCTGAATCCCGAACTGTTCAAGCGTTCGGCTGAACGTTTGCGCTTCGACGTCACGGTACAGCAAAACGCCATTCCTGCCCTGATTCAGTCACAGGGTGATGTGATCTTGCTATTGAACAATCACCGCGCCTGCCAGTTGCTGAAAGTGGATGACAGCCTGCATTTTGCACAAGTGATTTTCCCGGACATTTCACCGGAACCTGTCACCATCAGCCTGGCTGACCTCGTGGCGGAATATACCGGTTATGCGTTGGTGGCCAAACAGAACTTCATCTTCGATGCACGGACACCGGAAGTGGGGCGCGTTAAAGTCCGGCACTGGTTCTGGGGCACCCTGGCCGAAAACAAGGGCATCTACCGTGATGTGATGGTAGCTGCCTTCCTGATCAATATATTTGCCCTGGCCATGCCACTGTTCACCATGAACGTGTATGACCGCGTGGTGCCGAACAAGGCGGTGGAAACCTTGTGGGTGCTTGGCATTGGCGTGGCGCTAATTGTATGCGGTGACTTGCTGTTGCGCTCCATGCGTGCTTATTTCCTCGATTGGGCCAGCGCGCGTATTGATGTCAAACTTAGTTCCAAGATCATGGAAAAGGTACTCGGCACCCGCTACGAAGCCAAACCGACTTCCGTGGGGTCGTTCGCCTCCAACCTGCGCTCATTCGAAAGCGTGCGCGATTTTATTACTTCCGCCACGGTGGTGACGCTGATTGATTTACCTTTTGGTATTATTTTCCTGATAGTGATCGCCTGGATTAACCCGGTCATGGTATTGCCTGCCTTTGTCGGGGGGGCCATCGTGCTGGTTTACTCCTTAAGCGTGCAGACCAAAATGCACGACTTATCCGAAACCATGTACCGCGCCAGTGCCCAGCGTAACGCTACACTGATTGAAAGCCTGGTCGGGCTGGAAACCGTCAAATCCATGGGTATCGAAGGGCAGATGCAGGGCAAGTGGGAGAAAAGCGCCTTGTTCCTGTCCGAAGTCGGCAGCAAGCTGAAATTATTGTCTTCTTCGATCACCAACGGCTCTTATGCCCTGCAGCAGATTATCAGCGTTTCCATCATTATTCTGGGCGTATACCTGATCTCGAATGGTGACCTGACCATGGGTGGATTGATTGCATGTTCGCAATTGACCAGCCGTGCGCTGGCGCCGATTTCGCAAGTCGCCAACCTGTTTACGCAATATCATTCTGCTGCAACCTCGCTGAAATCGCTGGAAGCGATTATGGAAAAACCGGTGGAACGCAGCAAGGAGGCCGGTTTCCTGTCCAGGCCAGCATTCCGGGGCGAGATCGAGTTTAAAAACGTATCGTTCAAATACCCGGGTTCGGATGAACTGGCCTTGAACCGTGTTTCTTTCAGGATCCTGCCTGGCGAGCATGTAGGCCTGATTGGCCGCATGGGTTCAGGTAAGACCACTATTAACAAACTGATTCTGGGCCTCTACCAGCCAACGGAAGGTGCCATCCTGATTGATGGCATAGACGCGCGCCAGATTGACCCGGCCGAGCTGCGCCGCAGCATCGGCTATGTGCAACAGGACAACCACCTGTTTTATGGCACCTTGCGGGACAATATTACCTTGCGCCATTCGCATGCCGATGACCAGTCGGTGCTGCATGCGGCACAGGTGGGCGGCATCGCCGATTTCGTGAATACGCATCCCAAAGGTTTCGACCTGGAAGTAGGGGAGCGTGGCGAGACCTTGTCCGGCGGGCAGCGCCAGGGCGTGGGCATTGCACGTGCTTTCGTTACCCATCCGCAAATCGTATTGCTGGATGAGCCTACCAGTGCCATGGACCATTCGGGTGAAGAGACGGTCAAGCGCAATATTGCAACTGCCACCGCAGACAAGACGTTGCTCGTGATCAGCCACCGCAACGCCATGCTGGAACTCGCTGAGCGCTTGATTGTGATTGATGCCGGGCAGATTGTGGCCGATGGTAATAAAGAAGACGTGACTGCCGCGTTACGCTCGGGCAAAGTGGGTAAGGCAAGGTAAGCATCATGACAAAAAAAATATTTGATACCTATGGCGGTGTGACCAGAAACGACAGTATCTGGGTGCGCCTGGGCAAACCGGTGCATGCCCTGGTCGACAGGATTGTTAAAACAGAGACAGCAGAAAACCGTTCCTGGCCGGAGCAGGCGCATGACGTGATGGTAGAAGATCACATGCTGCATGCCAAACTCATCATGTACGCTATCCTGCTGATCCTGGTGGCGCTGCTGGTATGGGCCAACCTGGCTGAAGTGGATGAAGTGACGCGTGGCGAAGGCCGCGTGATTCCTTCCCGCCAGATACAGGTGGTGCAATCACTGGATGGCGGTATCGTGACCGATATCATGGTGCATCTGGGTGATACCGTGAAACGCGGCCAGCCGTTGATCAAGATCGATGAAACCCGGGCGATTTCCTCGTTAAAGGAAAACGAAAGCCAGTATCTATCACTGCGGGCCAAAGAGGCGCGTTTAAAGGCGCTGGCCAACGGCGTAAGCTTCAATCCGCCTGCCGAGGTGCAGCAGAAAGCACCGGATATGTACTACCAGGAATTGCAGTTGTTCAACGCGGCACGCGATGAATTGAATTCACAGGTGAATATCGCCAGGGATCAACTGTCACAGCGTGAGCGTGAACTGTCTGAAGCAGAGTTCAAAAAAGACGTTGCCATTAAAACATACGATTCTTCCAGTAAAGAACTGGCGGCTAACCGGCCTTTGCTCAATAGCGGTGCGGTGTCGGAAATCGAGATCCTGCGACTGGAACGCGACGCCAACCGGGCCAAAGGAGATATTGACCAGACTTCTGCCCAGATTGGCCGCCTGCAGGCTGCGATTTCAGAAGCACGACGCAAGGTGGCTGAAGCTCAGCAATCCTTCCTGAGTAAGGTGAGGACGGATTTAAACGAAACCACAGCCAAAATTAACAGTTTGACCCAGTCCAGCCTGGCGCTGTCTGACAAGGTGAAACAGTCCACGCTGCTGTCGCCTGTGAACGGTAAAGTGAGCAAACTTTACTACAATACCGTCGGCGGCGTCATCCAGCCCGGCAAGGAAGTGATGGAAGTGGTGCCTTCGGATGATACGCTGGTGATTGAAACCAAGGTACAGACCAAGGATATTGCCTTTATCCGGCCCCAGCAGCCTGCCGTCGTCAAATTGACCGCCTATGACTACAGTATTTATGGCAGCATGGACGGCCTGGTGGAAGATATTGCTGCCGATTCCACCATAGACGATAAAGGAAATGCGTTTTATGTCGTTAAGGTAAGAACAATAAAGAATAATCTTGGCAAAAACTTGCCGATTATTCCTGGTATGGTGGCACAGGTGGACATCCTGACCGGTAAAAAAACAGTGATGTCCTATTTACTGAAGCCTGTGCTGAAGGCTAAATCGTATGCATTAACCGAGCGTTGATCATGATGAAACATATTTTTATTACGTCATTAAAGCAACCTGTAGAAGCCTGGCTGAAAGCATTTCCCAAACTGGTCACCAGTACAGAGGTCGCATCTGCAGATCTGGCCGGGGCAACCGTAGTGTGGGTGCATGCACAACTTGAAAGTGGTCAGCAATGGCGTAGCCAGGTGCAACGCGTGTTGTCCTTGATTCCTTCTGCCAAAGTGATCGTGCTGTCTAATAACCCCGAACAGCCTGAAGCCATGCAGGCGCTGGAGCTGGGCGTGGTAGGTTATCTGCACGCCTATGCGCATCACCAGGTGCTGAAAGAGGTTTATAGCGTGGTGTCGCATGGTGGTGTCTGGCTGGGGCGCGACCTGCTCAAACACCTGATTACCATGACCACACGTGGCACACACCAGGCCAGTCTCCAGGATGACATCCTGGAAGGATTGACCAAACGTGAACGTGAAGTTGCGCTGGAAGCGGCCAAAGGTGACAGCAATAAGGAAATTGCTCGTAGCCTGTCCATTTCAGAACGTACCGTCAAGGCGCACCTGACCTCGGTATTCGATACGCTAAAAGTGCGGGATCGCCTGCACCTGGCACTGGTATTGCAAGGGCAATCCTCGCAGGGGCATTTCGGCCAAGAGGATACGCTTCAGTCTTTCAATAAACCGCACCTGAACTCCTGACGTAAAAAACACTCTTAATTTTCTGGAAAAAAACAGTGAGTACAGCGTTTTTGTAAGGTTTTTTGGTGTAAAAAAACATTTTTTGACATTTTTCCCTAAAAATGGAGATTAATTCCCATTTAATAGGGCTGGCTAGGTTGTGCCTTGACAATACTGTGGTTATACTGGTTCCCGGATGAATCATTAATAACTTGTATAAGAGTCTGCACATGAAAATAAAAAAAATCGCTTCGGCGCTGTTAGTAATGGGGATGTTTTCTCACTCGCCTGTGTCACTGGCAGCCAGCCCTGAGACACTGGAGAAAATGGTTGAGAAGGCCGTGTCTGAGAACCCGGAGGTTCAGGCACGCTTTCATGCGTTCAAAGGCGCGGAGTTCGATGAGTCTGCTGCCAAGGGCCGGTATCTGCCGAATGTCACGGTAGACCAGACCTTCCGTAACCAGGAGCGTCTTAGCCCGAACATCAACAACACCCAAACCCCCAATCAGCAGTCTACCTTAACATTGCGACAAATGATTTTTGATGGCCTGGCAACGCCATCAGAAGTAGCCCGCCTGGATCATGTGGCTAAATCCCGTTTCTACGAATTGCAAGGGCAAATGCAAGGCATCGCCCTGGATACTGCAACTGCCTATTTCGACCTGTTGCGCTATCGCCGCCTGGTGACTTATGCGCAAGACAACTTTGTCGTGCACAAGCAAATCCATGAAAAAATCAAATCCCGTGTCGAGGCCGGTGTAGGCAAGAAAGTTGACCTTGAGCAGGCGACAGGTCGTCTGGCCCTGGCAGAAGCCAACCTGCTGACCGAAACCAGCAATCTGTTTGACGTGACTGCCCGCTTCCAGCGCCTGGTAGGTGAGTTGCCACCTGACAATGTGGTGGAAGTGCAGATGACTGGCGACGGCCTGGCTGGCAGTGCGGATAAAGTGCTGGATGATGCTTACAAGCAAAACCCTAACATCCTGGCAGCGATTGAAAATATCATTGCTACCGAAAACTCCGTTTCTGGCAGAAAAGCGCCATTCATGCCTCGCCTGGATCTGACCGGGCGCAAAATCATTGATGTGAATGATGCTTCCAGAAACAGCACCCTGGCTGCAGATACACTGGAAGTGACAGCCAGCTGGAACCTGTTCAATGGCTTTACCGACAAATCCAACCTGGATTCTGCGGCCCAAGACCTGAACCGTTCACATGACCTGCGGGATAAAGCGTGTATTGATACACGTCAGTTAGTGGCCATTGCCTACAACGATATCAGGCAGTTGAGCGAGCAGGTTGCTTACCGCAAACAGCACCAGGACTCCATTGAGAATGCACGCCTGGCTTATCGCAAGCAATATGATATCGGTCAGCGTACCTTGCTGGACTTGTTGGATACCGAGAACGAATATTTCCAGTCCCGCCGCAATTATACCAGTGCGGAAATGGACCTGAGTACTGCTTACGCCAGAGTCTACGCCGGTCAAGGGTTGCTGTTGCGCAAACTGGGCGTCACACGTACTGATGTGGGTGAATATCCACGTGAAGAATACATGGATCGCGAGACTATTTGTAAAGCCGTTGTGCCTGACCAGCTGGTACCGGACAAGGCAGCTTTGCTGGCAAATGCCAAGCCATGGGAAGGCGAAGCCTTCAAGCCAAAAGCGCCAGAAAAAGCGACCATGAAATTTACGCCACGTATCCTGTTCCAGGCAGACAGTGCGATTATCCTGCCAGAGTCTTATGCTGACCTGGATATCGTGTATGACGTGGTTAAAGAGTGGGGCAACGATAGAATTGAAATCGCTGGCCATACCGATAAACGTAAAACCTCAAAAGAGAAGTACAATCAGGTGCTCTCCGAGAAGCGCGCTAAAGCAGTGGCAGATTACCTGACCAAAAAAGGCCTGGATGCCAACCGGTTTGTGGTTAAAGGCTACGGCTTCTCCCAGCCAATTGCTGAAAACGATCCTATCAATGGTAACGACGCCAACCGTCGCGTTGAGGTGATCCGCTATCAGCAAACAGCTGAATAATTAAAATTGCTTGCCCTGCTTTATTGCAGGGCTGTCAAATCAGAGCGGAGCTGGAAACAGCTTCGCTTTTTTGTTGTGCTTCTTAGTGGCTTCCCCTGTCATTACGGGGTTTCATCTACTGCCTACTGCCGTTCAGCCCGCAGCACAGATATTGTACTTCGGTACAATAGATTTTAAGTTTGCATTCGCGTTTAATACGACACTATCAAGATTCTCTCAATCAAAACTCAACCTTTAAGTGGGGATATAAAAATGGCTACAGTGATCGGTACCGTGACTAAAGTTCAAGGGATGGCAATTGTGGTGGATGCCAATGGCAACCGCCATATGCTGCAAGTGGGCGAAGCATTGCACGCCGGTGATAAAGTGATCACCGCAGGCGGCGCCAGCGTCGATGTGAAACTTGCCAATGGCGAAACTGTGAATTTTGCCGAAGCGCAAACTGTGAAGATTACAGATAACCTGGCCCAGGTCGATGTGTCCGATGTGACTGAGAATGCAGTCAACCAGGCTGTATTTGATGCAGTATTGGTCGCCCTGAATGAAGGCCGTGATATTACTGAAGTTCTTGATAGCCCTGCTGCAGGTGAGGCAGGCAGTGACGGTGATGCCAGTTTTGTGAACCTAGATCGTATCTCCGAGAGCGTTGGCCCGGCAACCCCCTATGATGGCGGTAGTGCATTTGGTGAGCCTACCATCGAAACCGCTCGGCAAAACTATATGTATTTCCCTAACTCGCCAACCATCACCAATGTTGTTCCAGGCCATCCTGGCCCAGGTGGAGACACCGTGGTTGAGGGTGATACCCTGGTTTATACCGTGACCTTGAGTGCAGCACCTCAAGCAGCAACCACTTATTCATTCAATCTGGGTGGCGGTACTGCAACGGCTGGTGATGATTACGGTACACCAACTTTCAGCAATGGCGTAACTTATAACCCTGCGAATGGAACAATCACTGTCCCACCTGGTGTAACCAGCTTTACCGTGACTGTGCCAACCATTGATGACACTGTCGTTGATGATCATTACGACGAGACCCTGCCATTGGAAATTGGTGGTGTGACAGGCACCGGCCATATTCTGGATAACGACAAACCTACTGTAGTCACAGTAGACCCTGGCACACCAGGCGTTGGTGGTGACACCGTGGTTGAAGGCGGTACCCTGCATTACACAGTGACCCTGAGTGCTGCGACCAATACAGATACTGTTTACAATTTTGAGCTTGGCAAAGCGGGCGATACAGCGACACCTGGTGCTGGCCCTGACTTTGACTATGATCCGGCAAAAGTCACCTTCAGCAATGGCGTAACTTACAACGCAGCAAACCACACAATCACCGTGCCGGCAGGTGTTACCAGCTTTACAGTGAATGTCCCGACCACTGACGATACTATCGTTGATGCCCACTATGACGAAACTGTGTCCTTGACTATTGGTAGCGTGGATGGCAACGGTAATGTTGTTTCTGATACAGGCACAGGTCATATCCTGGATAATGACAAGCCTACTGTAGTCACAGTAGAACCAGGTCAACCTGGTGTTGGCGATGATGCTGTAGTTGAAGGTAATAACCTGGTTTACACCGTGACACTGAGTGCACAAACCAATACGGCTACTACCTACAACTTCACTCTGGGTGGCGGTACCGCGACAGAAGGTCTGGATTACACAGTGCCACCAACCTTTACCAATGGTGTGACTTACGATGCAGCCACAGGCACGATCACTGTGCCAGCGAATGTCACCAGCTTCACCGTGACAGTACCAACCAAGGATGACAACATTATTGAGCCTGATGAGACTGTGCCGTTGACGATCAGTAATACTGACAACACTCATAGTGTGACTGGTACCGGCATCATTGAGGATAATGATCGCGGCATTACCCTAGATGCAGGCAGCAAAACAGCTGTCTCTGAAGAAGGCTTGGCAAACGGTATTAAAGACAATACCGGTAGCCCAGATACCACTGACTCAGCCCAGGCAACGGGCGGCTTTACCTTGAACGGTAGCAACGATGGCGCTGTCTGGAGCTTGCAGGCCCCGAGTGCTGCCCTGACTTCTGGTGGCCAGCCCGTGACCTGGAGTGTATCTCCTGACGGTCATACATTGACAGGCTCTGCCGGCGGTAACACCGTGCTGACTGTCACGATCAACGATCAAGGCAAGTACAGCATTGATTTGAAAGCACCGCTGGACCACCCTGATGCCAGTAAAGAAGATACTGTAGCAGCCAATGTTGGTGTCAGTGTGACCGTGAATGGCGTTACACAAACAACCACTTTGCCAGTGAGCGTCGAAGATGATGCACCAGTGGCTCAGGGTGGCCCAGTGGCAGTAAACAACGTAGATACCAACAATGTCGCCCCAGATGTTTCATTAACCAACAGCCATAATTTGTTAGGCCTGGTGGGTGCTTCTGCCTTGAACCTGATTGACCTGAGCACGCATTCTGCCTTTGGTGCAACAGACGCCAACAACAACATCAGCAAGGTTGAATTGAGCTACACGGGGTTGATTTCCCTGGGGGGCTTGCTGGGCCCACGTGAATTCAGCGTTTCCCAGGCATTAGCTGCCGAGTTGGGCCTCAAGGTGGACATCACTTACGACCCCGGTTTTCTGGGATTGATCGTACCATCCTCTCACTTAGTCATTACATCATTGGATGGTGGCCCGATCGATAACCTGGCTATCAACGAGTTATTGGCAACCGTCCGCCTGGATGGTGGTGCAATCAGTGTTGACGTATTAAATGCGGTAACCATTACGGCTACCGATACCCAGGGTGCTTCAGACAGCAAAACACTGGGTACGCTGGCAGACGCAAATGTGTTGAGCAATGCTACGACCAATCCAAATCTCAAAGAAGGCGATGGTGGCAACAATACACTGACAGGCACTACTGGCGATGACCAGCTGTATGGCCATGGCGGTAACGACACACTCAATGGCGGCGACGGCAATGACTTGTTGCGCGGTGGTGCCGGAAATGACACCCTCAATGGCGGTGCTGGTAATGACATCTTGATCGGTGGGACTGGTAACGATACCTTGACTGGTGGCGCTGGCAACGATGTGTTCCGTTGGGAGAAGGGCGACCAGGGCACAGCGGGTACTCCAGCTGTAGATACCGTAAAAGACTTTACCCTGGGTACAGACGTGATTGACCTGCGGTCCCTGCTGCAGGGTGAGAACCTGGCTAATCTGTCCAGCTATGTACGTGTGACTGTCGAGAATGGCAACACTGTCTTGCATATCAGCAGCACAGGCGGCTTTACCGGTGGCTATAGTGCTGGTGCTGAAGACCAGACCATCGTGCTGGAAGGTGTAAACCTGCAAACCACTTACGGTACAACAGACAGCACACAAATTGTGAGCGACCTGGTGCACAGCGGCAATTTGGTCATTGACCCGGCAGTTGCCACTGCTTCTGGTAGCTTCGGTGCCTTTGGTGCAGATGGCGGTCATGTACAGAACATTATTGTGGGTGGCGTGACTTACACTTACAACGCAACAACCAATGCGGTCACTACCAGTGGCACTTCTCCAGCAGTGACTGGTTATGGTTACGATGCAAATAGCCACGAATTGACAGTGACCACCGCCAAAGGCGAAACCATTACCGTCAATATGCAAAACGGGGAATACCTCTACAATGGTAGCCGTCCATTGGTGACTGGTGAAAGCACCAGCCTGGGCTTCACCTTGATTGATAATGATGGTGATACCTCTTCCTCCAGCCTGCAATTTAATGGTAGCGGTCAGCCAACCATTACCACTGTAGCGCCTGGTGTCGGTCATGACATCGTGGTTGAAGGCAATGATCTGGTTTACAACGTGACTTTAAGTTCAGCCACTGGCGCGCCAGCTACCTACAGCTTTAATCTGGGTGGTGGTACTGCTTCTTCAGCTGACTATGATTCAACAAAAATTACTTTCAGCAACGGTGTGACTTACAACGCAGCAAACCACACAATCACCGTACCAGCTGGCGTGAGCGGTTTCACCGTGACTGTTCCAACAGTGGACGACACGATTGTTGAATCTCTGTATGAAACATTGCCATTGGAAATTGGTGGTGCAGTTGGTACAGGTATTATCCAGGACAACGACAAGCCGAACGTGATCACTGTAGAGCCAGGCCAGCCTGGTGTAGGTGATGATGCCGTGGTTGAAGGTAACAACCTGGTGTACACAGTGACCCTGAGTGCACAAACCAATACAGCAACGACTTATAACTTCACATTGGGTGGTGGTACAGCGACACAGGGTGATGACTACACCGTACCCCCTACCTTTAGCAACGGTGTGACTTACAATGCTGCGAACGGTACGATCACTGTACCAGCTGGCGTGACCAGCTTCACCGTGACAGTACCGACAGTCGATGACACTGTGGTTGAAGCCTTGAACGAGACAGTACCACTGACCCTGAGCAACCCGGATGGCAGCCATGTTGTGACCGGTACAGGTATCATCATTGATAATGACAAACCAAACGTGATCACCGTAGAACCAGGCCATCCTGGTGCGGGTGATGATGCCGTGGTTGAAGGTGTATCTCTGGTGTACACAGTGACACTGAGTGCCGAAACCAACGTACCAACAACTTACAACTTCACATTGGGTGGCGGTACGGCCACGGCTGGTTCTGACTACACAGTGCCACCGACCTTCAATAATGGTGTGACTTACAATGCTGCAAACGGCACGATCACCGTACCAGCTGGCGTGACCAGCTTTACAGTGACAGTACCGACAGTGGATGACCAAATTATTGAGTCAAGTGAGACCGTGCCACTGACGATCAGCAATCCGGATGGTACTCACAGTGTCACTGGCACAGGTACTATTCTGGACAACGACAGCACAACGACCACAATCACCGTTAATGGGACGCCTACGACTACAGACGACAGTGTGGTTGAAGGTAACACCCTGACCTTTGAAGTGAGCCTGGGCAAAGTTGCTGACCATGACATGACTCACACTTTCTCACTAGGTGGCAGCGTGACACCTGGCTTGGATTACGATCCATCCAAAGTTACCTTCAGCAATGGCGTTACCTATGATTCAGCTACTGGAAAAATCACTGTTCCTGCTGGCGTAAAAGACTTCGTGGTGACAGTGCCAACAATCGATGACGTTCTGATCGAGAATCCAGAGACCTTGACCCTGACAGTAGACGGTGTGACAGGAACTGGTACTGTGCTGGACAACGACAGCACCACGACCACAATTACCGTCAACGGTACGCCTTCGACCACTGATGACAGTGTTGTTGAAGGTAACACATTGACCTTTGAAGTGAGCCTGGGCAAGGCAGCCGATCATGTGATGACGCATACTTTCACTATTGGTGGTAGTGCGACTTCAGGCCTGGATTATGCCGCATTGACCAGTGCAAACTTCAGCAATGGTGTGACTTACAACTCAGCTAACAACACAATCACCGTGCCAGCTGGCGTAAAAGACTTCGTGGTGACAGTGCCAACGATTGATGATGTTCTGATTGAGAACCCAGAGACATTAACCCTGACAGTCGATGGTGTAACAGGGACAGGTACTATTCTGGACAACGACAGCACCACGACTACGATCACCGTCAACGGTACACCTACGACTACAGATGATCATGTTGTTGAAGGTAATACGCTGACCTTTGAAGTGAGTCTGGGTAAAGCCGCTGATCATGCGATGACGCACACCTTCTCACTGGGTGGCAGCGTGACGCCTGGTTTGGATTACGATCCATCAAAAGTAACCTTTAGCAATGGTGTGACTTACAACTCAGCTAACAACACAATCACTGTGCCAGCTGGCGTGAAAGATTTCGTGGTCACGGTGCCAACGATTGATGACGTTCTGATTGAGAATACAGAGACATTAACTCTGACAGTAGATGGTGTGACTGGAACAGGGTACGTTGATGACAATGACAGCACAACGACTACGATCACCGTCAACGGTACGCCTACGACGACAGATGACAGCGTTGTTGAAGGTAAGACACTGACTTTTGAAGTGGGCCTGGGCAAAGCCGCTGACCATGCGATGACTCATACCTTCACAATCGGTGGTACTGCGACTTCCGGCCTCGACTATGCCGCACTGACCAGTGCCAACTTCAGCAATGGCGTGACTTACAATGCTGTGAATGGCACGATCACTGTGCCAGCGGGTGTAAAAGACTTCGTGGTCACCGTACCAACCATTGATGATGTTCTGATCGAAAATCCAGAGACCTTGACCTTGACCGTAGATGGTGTGACAGGGACTGGTACTATCCTGGACAACGACAGCACCACGACTACGATCACTGTGAACGGTACTCCTTCGACTACTGATGACAGTGTAGTTGAAGGCAATACGCTGACCTTTGAAGTAGGCCTGGGCAAAGCCGCTGATCATGCAATGACTCATACGTTTACTATCGGTGGTACTGCAACCTCCGGTTTGGATTATGCCGCACTGACCAGTGCCAACTTCAGTAATGGCGTGACTTACAACGCTGCGAATGGCACGATCACTGTGCCAGCGGGTGTAAAAGACTTCGTGGTCACCGTACCAACCATTGATGATGTTCTGATCGAAAATCCAGAGACCTTGACCCTGACAGTAGATGGTGTGACAGGGACTGGCACTATTCTGGACAACGACCGCGGTATCACTCTGGATGCAGGCAGCAAAATGGCTGTTTCTGAAGAAGGTTTGGCAAATGGCATTAAAGATAATGCCGGTAGCACAGATACTACGGATTCAGCCCAGGCAACCGGTGGCTTTACCTTGAATGGTAGCAATGATGGTGCGAAATGGAGCCTGCAGGCACCAAGCGATAGCCTGACTTCCGGTGGCAAGCCTGTGACCTGGAGTTTGTCTAGCGATGGTCATACGTTAACTGGCTCTGCTGGCGGTAGCACTGTCCTGACAGTGACAATCAATGATCAAGGTAAATACAACATTAACCTGATTGCTCCTTTGGATCATCCTAACGGTAATACCGAAGATACCGTGGCGGCTAATGTGGGTGTCAGCGTGACTGTCAATGGCATTACGCAAACCACTACCTTGCCAGTGAGCATCGAAGATGATTCGCCAGTAGCAAAAGATCAGACTATTGTCGCAACCAATTCGACCAATACCAATCTGTTGATCACACTGGATATTTCTACCAGTATGGATACCAGAGATGGTGTAAATGGCGCGACCCGTCTGGCAAGTGCGATTCAGTCAATTAAAAATCTGCTTGCTAAATATGATGATATGGGTGATGTTAAAGTTGCCTTGGTTGTGTTCTCTGATGCTGCTAATACCAAGCAGTTGGGCAGTGGTTGGGTAACTGTCGCAGAAGCTGAGGCTTTGTTGAATGGCATCTCTACCAAAGGTAGCACCAACTATGATGCGGCGCTAAATAAGGCGATGAGCGCTTTTGACAGTACCGGTAAACTAGATAATGCACAAAATGTGTCTTATCTGTTCACGGATGGCGAGCCTAACCTTGGTTTGGGCGGGTCGGGCACCTTGAGTGGAAGCGAAACTTCATCACAAAGTGATAGAGGTATCGATACTGCTGAAGAGAAAATATGGACTGATTTCCTGAATCAACATGACATCAACTCTTATGCCATCGGGATGGGGTCAAGTACATCGACTACCAATTTGAATCCGATTGCTTATAACGGTCAAACAAGTACCAATACTAATGGTATTGTGGTGACTTCATATAGTCAGCTGGATAACGCGTTAAGCCAAACAATCAGCAGCCCGGTGAATGGCAGCCTGGTTGAGGGAGGCGGTTTTGGTGCAGATGGTGGATACGTGAAGTCGATTACTGTTGGCAGCGTAACTTATACGTTTAATGCCTCCAACGGTAGCATTACGCCAAGCCAGAGTGGTAGTACATATTCGTATGACTCAAGCAGCCATAAACTGTCTGTGACAACCGACAAAGGTGTCTTGATTGTGGATATGGATGATGGTGCGTTTACCTTCACGCCCAAAGACACCAATGTGACTGGCTCAGCCCAATTTGGTTACACATTGAGTGATCGTGATGGTGACGTCGGCTCTGCAACATTGACGGTGACCATGGCTAAATCTACTGCACTTCCGGCTGTAGCACCTGATGTGGGTAATGCCTTGAACGCATCCGGTTTGGTGACTATTCCTGGCTTGTTGAATGTTGATCTGCTGAACTTTGCCAGCCGTCAGGCATTTACGGCAAGTGATGTAAACAACAACATCCAAACGGTTACCATTGATTACGCTGCGTTGGTGGGTGTTGCGTTAGGTGCAAACTTCCTCAACTACTCATCAGCTGTAGCTAGTGAGTTGGGCTTAAAGGTAACTTATGATCAAGGTAGTTTCTTAGGCTTGGGCGCTCATGGCCAGATGGTGATTACGGCTCTTGATGGTGGCACATTGGATAACCTGAAACTGAACGAGTTCCTGTCTACGGTTAAAACCAATGCGGCAGTCGGCGTTGGCGTGCTGGATCATTTCACGATTACAGCGACCGATAGTACCAATCTGCATGACAGCGCCAGTTCAACCAACCTGGTTAATATCGATTTGTTGAGCAGCAATAACAACACAACCATTATTAGTGGTACTGATGGTAATGATACTAAGACTGGCACAACTGGTGACGATATTATCTACGGCTATGCAGGTAACGATACGCTGAATGGTGGAGATGGTAACGATATCCTGCGTGGTGGTGCTGGCAACGATACGTTGAATGGCGGTAACGGTAATGACATCCTGATCGGTGGTAAAGGTGACGATACCTTAACAGGTGGTGCGGGCGTGGATGTCTTCAAGTGGGATAGAGGTGATGATGGTATAGCAGGCACACCTGCTAGAGATACGATCACTGACTTTAACACCGGGACTATCAGCAATGGTGGTGATGTTTTGGATGTGCGTGATTTGTTGCAAGGTGAAAACAGTAGCAATCTCACTAACTATATTCACTTTGAGAAATCTGTGAGCGGTGGCGTCACTAGCACCGTTATCAACATCAGCTCTAATGGTGGCTATGCTGGGGATGCACATAATGTGGGTGGTGCTTTCAACAGCGGTCATACTACCCAGCAGATTGTGTTGACAGGCGTTGATTTGACCAGTGGTCAAACCACAGATGCTCAGATCATCGCTAATCTGATGGCTCAGCAAAAACTCGTCACAGATTAATAGTGTATTGATGTTCAAAAGGCGGCCTGCGGGTCGCCTTTTTTTATGCTTGTCTGTGTACATCCACCCATGGGTAGGTGTACACAGCAGAAGGTGCTTCAATAATGGAGAGCTTTTCTGTTGATTAATTTTGATAATGCACGATTTGAGTGATGCTTGCGCATCCTCCGCTGCAACAAAAAACGTTTGATATTTTCGGGCTAGTTATGAGGCTTCTATGCTTTTAATCATCTTATTCTTAATAAATACATAAAAATATATTTATTATTTATTAATTTCTATTTATTCAATAATATGTATAAATTAAAAATGTATTAATAAATACATAAATATGATTTAATAATGACTATTATTATAAGTAACTCATTATTATGGATAATTTAATTAAATCGACAGAAGAAGTGGAGAAGGCGCTGGGTGAGCAGTTCCGGCAGATGAGAATCCAGGCCGGGTTGGACCAGAAAGAATTGGCAGGCAAGGCTAATATCAGCCTGGGCGCTGTCATGAACCTGGAGAACGGACGCGGCTCCTCATTGAAGTCTGTGGTGAAGGTGGTCAGGGCTTTGGGGCGTGAAGACTGGTTACACTTGCTGGCGCCGCAAGTGGCGGTGAGCCCTATGCGTCTCTTGAGGGCTCAACGGGAAGAAGCGCCCAGGCGTAATGTTTTTCGGCCAAGAAATGCTAAAGGTTGAATATGTATAAACCCGTCAATGTCATTGAGGTGAAGTTATGGGGAGATACGATTGGTGCCGTGGCATTAGACCCCGGATCTGGATATTATGCATTTGAGTATGAGGCTAAATGGCGTCAGAAAAGGATTGAGATTGCGCCATTGCATATGCCGCTGAATGATAGAGCTAATATCTATATTTTCCCCCACCTTCCCGAACTGACCTTTAAAAGATTGCCGGCGATGCTGGCTGATGCCTTGCCGGATGATTTTGGTAACGCTTTAATTGATGCCTACCTGGCAAAGCAGGGTGTTGCAAAAGAGGCTATTACGTCTCTTGACCGTTTGGCTTATATGGCAAACCGCAGCATGGGGGCATTGGAGTTTAAACCGGCACGGTCACCTAAAAACAATAAAGCAGCTTCCGCAGTTGAGATTTCTCAATTGGTGGAAGGCTCGAGAAACGCATTGGCAGGCAAGTTTGAGGGAGACGAGGAAACCGAAGCCGCAATTCTGAACATTATCCAGGTGGGCACTTCTGCAGGGGGCGCGCGGGCGAAAGCCGTGATCGCGTGGAATCGGGAAACCGGGGCAATCAGGTCGGGGCAGTTACCCGTAGCAGGCGGGTTTGAGCACTGGTTGTTAAAACTGGATGGCGTTGGCAAGGATAATGAGCTTGGCACGGGCTCGGATTATGGCCGAATTGAATATGCGTATTATCTTATGGCACGGGCAGCTGGTATTTATATGTCAGAAAGTGCTCTGCTGGAGGAGAACGGGCGGGCGCATTTTATGACAAAGCGCTTCGATCGTGATGGCAATATCAAACATCACATTCAGACCTTGTGCGCGATGAATCACCTGGATTACAAGCAAAGAGCAACACACGACTATAGCCAGTATTTTCTGACGATGTTGAGTTTGGGTATGCGCAACCATTTAAGCGAGGCTTTTAGAAGAATGGTTTTTAATGTGCTGGCAGCAAATTGCGACGACCATACCAAGAATTTTTCATTTTTATTGAAGCAGCATGGGCAGTGGGAACTGGCGCCCGCTTATGATGTGACGCATGCCTATAATCCTGCAGGGGCGTGGACATTCCAGCACTTGATGTCTGTCAATGGTAAGTTTAAAGACATAAATAAACGTGACCTGATGGCTGTTGCCGACAGGTTTCAGGTGCCTGATGCACGTGCCATCATTGACCAAGTGCAGGCTGCCCTATTGAAATGGAAAGAATTTGCGGATGAGGCTGGCTTAAAAGAGTCTGTTTATCTGGCGGTCAGGAAAGATTTTCCTGACATTTAAAGCCATCAAAGTACTGTGATATATCCAGTCGCCGTAACAAGCGGGTCAATGGCATAAAAAATGGGCACCTGATGGTAGCCGGTGGGTGCAGGTTGATCTTTCTTTTGAGAGGTCAGGTTTTCTGTATCACGATATTAGGAAATTTGGCACTGTGGTCCAGGCTGGCAATGGCAATCTTGCTGGCGGCTTTACGTGCGATTTCCTTGTAGGTTCTGGAGATGGGGCTGTCTGGTGATGCAACCACGGTTGGCTGTCCGCCATCGGCCTGCATGCGGATATTGATATCCAGCGGCAGGCTGCCCAGTAAATCCACGTTGTAGTCATGGGCCATCACTGCACCGCCGCCCGCACCGAAAATATGTTCTTCGTGACCACAGTTGGAGCAGATGTGCGTGCTCATGTTTTCGACAATGCCGAGGATAGGGATGCCGACTTTCTCAAACATTTTCAGGCCTTTGCGTGCATCGAGCAGGGCGATGTCTTGCGGGGTGGTGACAATAATCGCACCCGTCACCGGAATTTTCTGCGCCAGGGTGAGCTGGATATCGCCGGTGCCGGGTGGCAGGTCTATCACCAGGTAATCCAGATCCTGCCAGCGCGTATCGCGTAATAATTGCTCCAGTGCACCGGTGACCATGGGGCCACGCCAGACCATGGGTGTGTCGGTATCGACCAGGAAACCGATGCTCATGGCCTGGATGCCGTGCGCACGCATGGGTTCTATGCTTTTGCCATCGGCACTATCCGGTCGGCCGGAAATGCCCAGCATCTGCGGCTGGCTGGGGCCATAGATATCGGCATCGAGCAGGCCGACATTGGCACCTTCGGCGGCCAATGCCAATGCCAGGTTGACTGAGGTGGTGGATTTGCCTACGCCGCCTTTGCCGGAAGCAACGGCAATCACGTTTTTCACATTGGGCAGCAAGTTGACGCCGCGCTGCACGCTGTGTGCGACGATGCGGCAACCGGCGTTGACCGTAATATTGCCTATGCCATCTATGCTTCTGAGTGCATCTGCCACCTTCTGGCGGATCACATCCAGCTGCGTTTGTGCCGGATAACCCAGCACGACCTCCAGGCTGACATCATTGCCTGTGATCTGGATGTTCTTGATGGATTTGCCACTGATAAAGTCTTTACCAGTGTTGGGGTCTATGCAAAGTTTTAAGGTGCTTTGAATGAGTAATTCAGTGATGGCCATGCCTGGGTTCCTGCGGTAATGCCTGACTAATCAGATCGGGTATTTTACCGCATCGCCATGCGTTCGTCATGCGGCATATTACATGAAGTGCTAGACCGTTTGCCTGCCGGATTTGGGGTAGTGCTGGTAAAAGGTGTCGAAACAGTGTGACCAGGTCCACTGACTGCGGGCTTTCTGGCGGATGGCCTGTTTGTCCAGCACCTGGCAGTGTAGGATCGCTTCTTTTAGGTCGTGGTGCAATGCGCCGGAAAATCCGGGTTCGACCACATCCCTGGGGCCAGTGACATCAAAGGCGGCCACCGGCAAACCGTTACACATGGCTTCTATCATGACGATGCCAAAGGTGTCGGTGCGCGAAGGGAAGGCGAACACATCATGGCTGGCGTAGAGTTCGGCCAGTGCCTGGCCATACTGGTAGCCGGCAAAGTGGACGCGCGGATATTTCTGCTTCAATTCATTTAAATAAGGGCCGTTACCTACGAGGGTGATGTCAAATGTATCCTGGTAGGTGCATAGCGCATCCAGGTTTTTCTCTTTGCTGACGCGACCAACATTCAGTACGCGCAATTTGTGCGCGGGCGCAGTTTCTACGACTGGGCTGATTAGCTGCTCGGATACACCGCGCGACCAGATCACCAGGTTGCGGAAGTCCTGGTTCAGCAGTGTCTGGCGCATGCTCTCTGTGGTCACAAAGGTGGATAGTGCGCCGTGATGAAACCAGCGTAAATAAGCATAAGTCCAGCGTGCCGGGATATGCCACATCAGTGCCAGGTATTCAGGAAAGCGTGTGTGGTAAGAGGTGGTATAGGGTTTGTGATGCAGTTTGCACCAGCTGCGCGCGACCAGGCCCATCAGGCCTTCGGTCGCAATATGCAGTTGCGACGGTTGCATGCGGTTAAGGGTGCGCCACAGGCGGCAGGGTTGCAGGTTGAGCTGGATCTCCGGGTAAAACGGTAGTGGCATCCAGCGATATAAACTGGGATGCAGCACCTGGAAGCGGATGTTACGTGATTTCGCGATACGGCGCAGGTTTTTATATGTGGTCGAAACGCCATTGGTTTGCTGGAAGGTGTCAGTCACAATCAACATCGGTCACTACGCTCCAAACGGAAGGGTTGCGCTATCTTGCCAAGCCTGCATGACGGGTTTATGAATGTTTTAATCTACTACGTTCATGGTTCATGCATAAAAAGCGTATGTTCAGCTTGCTGTAAGCTTGGGCGGATGTACGTAAGTTACGCGTAAGGGTGGGTTGATAAGGTAAGCACATCGACGACAGTGCCAGCTCACAAAGTCTCGGTTCTAACTTATCTGGAGAACACACATGAACAAATTAGTTGCATTGACTTTTTTAGCGCTTAGCTTTACCAACCACGCCAGCGCAGACACCTTGCTGCAAACCGCTGAGCAGGATGGTAGCTTTAAAACCTTTTTAAAGGCTGTAAAAGTTGCTGGCCTGGAAAGCACATTGAATGGTGCTGGCCCCATGACTGTGTTTGCACCCGACGATGCTGCTTTTGCAAAGCTGCCTAAAGCCAGGTTGAAAGCGCTGATGGCTAACGGTGATGAACTCAAGAAAATACTTTCCTATCATGTCTACCCCGGCAAAATTACTCAGGCGGATGTGGCTGCCGGTAAGGTGAAATCGTTAGAAGGTGCTGATTTGCAATTGTCGGTGAGTGAGGGCGTGAAGGTGAATAATGTGAAAGTGGTTGGTGATGAAATCAATGCTGATAATGGTGTGATTCATACCGTGAGTGCGGTCCTGATTCCTAAAGGCTAATTCGCCCTTCAGGGCAGTAAGGCTGCGCCTGGGTTGCGTGGCCTGATTGCCTGCTTAGTTTTCAGGAGAGCAGATTACTAAACTGCTTTGTGTTATTACGCGTTGTTATCCGGTCTAGTCTGCAGGTGTGTTTTTAAAATGCTTTGCAATGGTTGTATATAAAGATTCGCTGAAATTGCAACGGGTTTGCTAAAATAACGCTTTTTATTCCGGTCCTGTTTTCATGACACGCAAAATTCTGGTGACTTCCGCCTTGCCTTATGCCAACGGCAGTATTCATTTGGGGCATCTGGTGGAATATATCCAAACCGATATCTGGGTGCGCTTTCAAAAAATGCAGGGACATACCGTGCATTACGTGTGTGCGGATGATACGCACGGCACCCCTATCATGTTGCGTGCGGAAAAAGAAGGCATCACACCGGAAGCGCTGATTGAAAAGGTGCATGCTGAACATAGCCAGGACTTTGCCGAGTTCCTGGTGCAGTTTGATAACTACTATTCCACCAATTCGGAAGAAAATCGCCAGCTATCCGGCAATATTTACCGTGCGCTCAAGGCTAATGGCAAAATTGCCAGCAAGACCATTGAACAGTATTTTGATCCGGTCAAAAACATGTTCCTGCCGGACCGCTTTATCAAGGGCGAATGTCCGAAATGCCACGCCAAAGACCAGTATGGTGATAACTGTGAAGTCTGCGGTGCGACCTATAGCCCGACCGATTTGATTAATCCTTATTCTGCGGTATCCGGTGCGACGCCCGTACGCAAGGAAACTGAGCACTACTTCTTTAAACTCAGTGAATGCGTGGATTTTCTGCGCGACTGGACGCGCTCCGGTACTTTACAGGCCGAAGCCGCCAACAAAATGAACGAATGGCTGGGTGAAGCGGGTGAGAATAAATTGTCTGACTGGGATATTTCGCGTGACGCGCCATATTTCGGGTTTGAAATCCCCGACGCGCCAGGCAAATACTTCTACGTCTGGCTGGATGCGCCGATTGGCTATATGGCCAGTTTCAAGAACTTGTGTTCCAAGGCTGGCCTGGACTTTGACGAATACTGGAAAAAGGATTCTTCCACCGAGTTGTACCATTTTATCGGCAAGGATATCCTGTATTTCCATGCTTTATTCTGGCCGGCAACGCTGGCGTATTCCGGCCACCGCACACCGACACAAGTGTTTGCGCATGGCTTCCTGACCGTCAATGGCGAGAAGATGTCCAAGTCACGCGGCACCTTTATCACGGCACGCAGTTACCTGGACCATGTCAAGAATCCGGAATACCTGCGCTATTACTATGCTGCCAAACTGAATGGCAGCATGGAAGATATCGACCTGAACCTGGAAGATTTTGTTGCGCGCGTGAACAGCGACCTAGTGGGTAAATATATCAATATCGCCAGTCGTACTGCTGGCTTTATCGCCAAAAAGTTTGATAACAAACTGATTCCTGCACAACATGCCGTGATCGACGAGATGCGCACGGCAGCGCCCGCCATTGCCGAAGCATTTGTGGCGCGTGACTTTGCACGTGCCTTGCGTGACATTATGAAACTGACCGATGCGGCCAATGCCTATGTGGCGGAAGCGGCGCCTTGGGTCGTGGCAAAAGATGACAGTAAAGCTGCCGAGTTGCATACGATTTGCAGCAATGCGCTGGAAATGTTCCGTTTGCTGACCATTTACCTGAAACCGGTATTACCGAATATTGCGTCAGCCGTAGAAGCGTTCCTGAACGTGCAGCCCCTGCAATGGGCTGATGTGGCGCAAGGGCTGGGTGCACAAGCAATCCAGCCGTATAGCCATATGATTATCCGCCTGGAAGGCAAGCAGATCGAAGCGATGGTTGAAGCCAATAAGGAAAGCCTGCAGGCCACAGCACCAGCCAGCACCGAAGCCAAGGCTGAAGCAAAAGCTGAAAGTAAAGTCGGTGCCCAGGCAGAAGGAGAGGGCGACTATATTTCGATTGATGACTTTGCCAAGGTGGACCTGCGCATTGCCAGGATTGCCAGTGCCGAGCATGTGGAAGGTGCAGAAAAGCTGTTGAAACTGCTACTGGATATTGGTGAAGAAAAGCCACGCCAGATATTTGCCGGCATCAAGTCCGCCTATGATCCGGCCACGCTGGTTGGCCGTTTAACCGTGATGGTGGCGAACCTTGCCCCGCGCAAGATGAAATTTGGCATGAGTGAAGGCATGGTGCTGGCCGCGAGTGATGAACGCGGTGGCCCCTATATATTGTCACCTGACAGTGGCGCGCAGCCCGGAATGCGCGTAAAATAATATATTGTCATAAATATACTTCTGGGCTGTCCTGTGTCCGAGGGATGTCTGATGGCATTAAATATTTCTATGCTGTTTTTGCGCTAAATCAAAGAATTGATAGCCGTTTCCCGCTTTAATATTAGCCTGGAAAAGCAGCTAAGGTCTTGATTTATATTATATCTAATCATATAATATAAAATTGTATAATGTTTCACGAATGGTCCGTATTGCAATGGCAGAACCCCGCGCAGTGAGCAGTGCAAATCCCTGGCTGGGTTTAGATATCCAGTCTGAATGGGAGCGTTTTAGCCAGCGTGAAACAACGACTTCCTCGGTATGGACATCACATGTCTGGGTCGATAGCATGCATTGTGCTGCGTGTAGCGGACGCATTGAACAATCCCTTAAACAGCATGCCGGCGTCCTTGCCGTGTATGCCAGTGCTGCTTCCAAACGCGTTCGTATCGTTTGGGATGCGCAAAAAACTTCCCCCTCGAAATGGTTCGCTAATCTGAACGAGATTGGTTATCCGGCCCTGCCTGTCACCGAATACAATGCCATCACCGACAGAACCGTGCAGCAGCGCAAGATGCTGTGGCGATTGGTGGTTGCGGTATTCTGCATGATGCAAGTCATGATGTATGCCTATCCGACCTACCTGACTGGCAGCAATGACATGACGGCAGATATGGTGCAACTCCTGAAATGGGCTTCCTGGGTGCTGACTTTACCGGTGATGCTGTTTTCAGCAACCCCTTTCCTGTCTCAAGCCTGGTCCAGTCTCAAACAGCGTCAGTTGGGCATGGATGTGCCGGTCGCACTGGGCATTATGGTCGCCTTTATTATGAGCGCATTGGCGACTTTTGCGCCTGGTGGCTGGTGGGGTGACACGGTTTACTATGATTCGCTCACCATGTTTGTCAGCTTTTTACTGATCGGGCGCTGGCTGGATGTGAAATTGCGTAACCGCACGGCAGGGGCGCTGGAAAACATGATGCGCCGCTTGCCGCATGCAGTGCTCAAGAAAAACGATGCAGGCGAATGGGTGCAGATTGCGGCCAGCAATATCAACGTCGGCGATATCCTGTTTGTACGGCCGGGTGAAGTGTTTGCCGCTGATGGTAAAGTAGTTAACGGCAATACCAGTGCTGATGAATCCATGCTGACCGGTGAATCGGATCCAGTCATGAAAGCGGCGGGTACTAAGGTGATTGCCGGTTCCGGTAATTTGACTTCGGCGATTGAAATGCAGGTAGAGCAGGTGGGCGAGGGCACACAATACCATGCCCTGGTCAACCTGATGGCGTCTGCCTCGACAGAAAAACCGGGCATTGCCTTGCTGGCCGACAAGGTCGCGCAACCATTCCTGTGGGGGGTGCTGCTGGCGGCGATTGTGGCCGTACTGTACTGGTGGAGTACAGATCCGGCTAAAGCGGTGATGTCTGCGGTGGCTGTTCTCGTGGTGACTTGCCCGTGCGCGCTGTCGCTGGCCACGCCGGCAGCCATGCTCGCCAGTGCCGGGACCTTTGCCAAAGGTGGGGTACTCATCCGCCGCTTGCAGGCCATCCAGGCCATCAGTGAAGTCGATACCATTGTGTTTGATAAAACCGGCACCCTGACCGAGAACCTGCAGCAGGTGGAGTTGGCGGAAGCGCATCCGGACTGGGGAAGTACCCTGTTACTGGATATGCTGGCAACCATCACGCGTGACTCCCTGCACCCCGTTGCCAAGGCTTTGCATGGGTTTGCCTTGCAGCAGGATGGCAGTGACCAGTTGCCCATGCAGCACTGGCAGGAGGTAGTCGGTGGCGGCACGTCTGCCACGTTTACCACCCAGTCAGGCGATGCGATAGAGGTAAAAATCGGTAATGCCCGGTTCTGCGGCATTACCAACGAACCCGAGACTGAAGCCTTGCGCCAGGTGTATTTAACCACCGGGGCAACCATGCTGGCACGCCTGACTTTGTCAGAGCAAGTGAAGCCGCATGCCAAAGCAGCCATTTCGCAATTAATTTCACAAGGGCTTGATATTCAACTGTTATCTGGTGATAGAATAGCGCCGGTAAAAAATCTGGCCGCACAATTGGGCATTGCCAATGCGTCAGGTTTACAAAAAGCAGAAGATAAGCTGCAGCACGTTAAGTTGCTGCAACAACAGGGGCGGAAAGTTTTAATGGTCGGTGATGGTTTGAATGACGGCCCTGTCATTGCAGCAGCGCATACTTCTATTGCAATGGGTACCGGCGTCCCTTTGACGCAGGCACAGGCCGATATGGTGGTATTGGGCAATGATATCGGAGTGCTGGTTTCGCTCATTTCGCACTGTAAGAAAACCATCCTAATCGTAAAACAGAATTTGTTATGGGCAGCGCTGTATAACGCTGCCGGTGTGCCTTTGGCGATCATGGGCCTGCTGCCTGCCTGGTTGGCGGGTCTAGGCATGGCGACCAGCTCGTTGCTGGTGTTGCTGAATGCGTTACGCCTCACTCACTGGGATCAGTTGGACTGGCAGAAAGGTCAGGCATAGCATGGAAATAGCATTTTTATTGATACCGATGGCAGTGATACTGGTATTCGCGATTTTGGGTGGCCTCTGGTGGGCCATCCAAACAGGGCAGTTTGAGGATCTGGAAGAGGAAGGTTCTCGGATTCTTGAGCAGGATTGATATGTGTCAAATGATCGCCACTTAACGTGTGCGATATTGGCAAATATCTGAAAAGTAGTTTTTTCATGTTGGGTGTTAGTTTTATTGATTGGGAGAAATCCATGCAAGATGCAACCGTGAAGGCTGCGACCTACAATGATAAAGTGGTCCGCCAATTCGCAATCATGGCAGTAGTTTGGGGTGTCTTCGGTACACTGATGGGCGTCATTATTGCGTCCCAGCTGGTGTGGCCGGAACTGAACCTGGGCTTGCCATTTACTTCTTTTGGCCGTTTGAGACCACTGCATACCAATGCGGTGATTTTTGCATTTGGCGGTACTGCGTTAATTGGTACCTCCTACTATGTAGTCCAACGAACCTGTCAGGCGCGCTTGTTTAGCGACAGACTGGCCAGTTTTACATTCTGGGGCTGGCAAGCTGTGCTTATCGCTGCTGCCATCTCTTTGCCTCTGGGTTACACTCAAAGTAAAGAGTACGGCGAGCTTGAATGGCCAATTGATATCCTGATGGCAATTGTATGGATTGCTTATGCCACCGTATTCTTTGGTACCATTTTTGTCCGCAAGGTCAAACATATTTATGTGGCGAACTGGTTTTATGGCGCCTTTATCCTGGCGGTGGCTTTATTGCACATTGTTGAGAGTGCTGCGATCCCTGCCGGCTGGTTCAAGTCTTACTCTGCTTACGCCGGTGTACAGGATGCGATGGTACAGTGGTGGTATGGTCATAATGCGGTAGGGTTTCTGCTGACTGCGGGCTTCCTGGGCATGATGTATTACTTTGTGCCTAAACAGGCCGAGCGTCCGGTGTACTCTTATAGCCTGTCTATCGTGCACTTCTGGGCGTTGATTTTTACCTACATGTGGGTGGGCCCTCACCATCTGCATTACACTGCATTGCCTGACTGGACACAGTCTTTGGGTATGGTGTTATCCCTGATCCTGTTTGCGCCAAGCTGGGGCGGTATGATCAACGGTATCATGACCTTGTCCGGCGCCTGGCATAAACTGCGCACAGACCCTATCCTGCGCTTCCTGATCGTTTCCCTGTCTTTCTACGGTATGAGTACCTTTGAAGGCCCGATGATGGCGATCAAGACTGTCAACGCTTTGTCTCACTACACTGACTGGACCGTGGGTCACGTGCACTCTGGTGCCCTGGGTTGGGTAGGTTTCATCACCATCGGTTCCCTGTATTTCATGATTCCACGCCTGTTCGGCCAGAAACAGATGTACAGCGTGAAAGCGATTGAAGTGCACTTCTGGATGGCCACTATTGGCGTTGTACTGTATATCGCTTCATTGTGGATTTCCGGCGTGATGGAAGGCCTGATGTGGCGTGCCATGAATGCTGACGGTACGCTGGCTTATACCTTCGTTGAGAGCGTGAAAGCCAAATTCCCGTACTACTTTACTCGTGCATTGGGTGGTTTCCTGTACATGAGCGGCATGTTCCTCATGTTGTGGAACACATATAAAACAGCAAGCAGCGGTAAACCAGCAACGGTAGAAATACCTGCTGTTGTTGCGCACTCTTAAGGAATTCAGTATGGCAACTCATGAACATAATAGTGGCAATTTTCACGAAAAGATTGAAACAAGTCCCTTCTTGTTGATCGTGCTGACATTCATCACGATCTCCTTTGGGGCCCTGGTTGAAATCGTGCCTCTCTTTTTCCAGAAATCCACCACAGAGCCTGTGCGTGGCCTGGAACCTTACACTGCATTGCAGTTGGCTGGCCGGGATATTTATCAGCGTGAGGGCTGCTACAACTGTCACTCACAGATGATTCGTCCTTTCCATGCCGAAACATTACGTTATGGCCATTACTCTGTGGCGGGCGAGTTTGTTTACGATCACCCGTTCCAGTGGGGGAGCAAGCGTACAGGTCCTGACCTGCATCGTGTTGGTGGCAAATACAGTGATGACTGGCATCGCGTTCACTTGAACAACCCGCGTGATGTGGTACCGGAATCCATCATGCCGGCCTATCCATGGTTGAACGAAAACCTGGTGGATGACGCTACTATCGGTGACCATATGACCGCCCTGCGTAGGGTAGGTGTGCCATACACCGATGAGCAGATCAAGACAGCGGGTGCCGATATCAAGGGTAAAACCGAAATGGATGCACTGGTCGCTTACCTGCAGGTGCTGGGTATTCACGTTAAATAAGGGGGTGCGCCATGGATACGATCACTATATTACGCATATTTTTTACGGTACTGACGTTTGTACTGTTTGTAATTATCCTGGTTTGGGCATGGCGCAATCGCAACTCCGTGCAATTCAAGGACGCGCAACATCTGCCGTTCGATCAAGATTAAATAGTTGTGCGGAAATGTTAAGGAAAACATCATGAATGATTTTGTAAGTGGATTTTGGCCGATCTGGATTTCGACCATTACTCTGGCTGGGATTGCATTCTGTCTTGGCTTGCTGGTTTTTGCCAGTCGCATCAAGGTGCCTTTGGATAGTGACAACACCAATGGTCACGAATGGGATGGCATTAAGGAAATGAATAATCCATTGCCAATGTGGTGGGTAGGTTTGTTTATCATCACCATTATTTTTGCCTTGGGCTACCTGTACCTGTTCCCTGGCCTGGGTGAGTACCAAGGTAAATTTGGCTGGACACAGGTGAAGCAATATGAAGCTGAAGTGGCAAAAAACAATGCAAAAATTGCGCCACTGTATGCCAAATATGCGGCCATGCCGGTAGAAGAAGTGGCCAAGATTCCTGAAGCGCGTGATATTGGTAAACGTATTTTCCTGAACAACTGTGCGGCATGTCACGGTTCAGATGCCAAGGGTAGCCGCGGCTTCCCTAACCTGACTGACAATGACTGGTTGCATGGTGGCAGCCCTGAGAAGATCAAGGAAACCATTACCAATGGCCGTATCGGCATGATGCCGCCAATGGCCGCTGCAGTGGGTAGCGAAGAAGATGTGAAAAACGTCGCCAACTATGTACTTAGCCTGTCCGGCAGTATCCATGACTCTGGCCGTGCCAATGCCGGTAAAGACAAGTTCGCGGTGTGTGCTGCCTGCCATGGCCCTGAAGGTAAAGGTAACCAGATGATTGGTGCGCCTAACCTGTCCGACAATATCTGGTTGCATGGCCAGGGTGAAGCCGCGATTATCAAGCGTATTCACGAAGGCAAAACCAACCAGATGCCTGCCTGGCAAGAGAAATTCAGCCCTGAGCAGATTCATTTATTAACAGCTTATGTATGGGGACTTTCTAACAAGTAGTTTATGCAAAAGGCTATGAGCGAAACCAAACGAAGCGCCGCTGTGACTGAAACCACCATCCCTGAACGGGAGGTGGTTTTGTCACTTTATAAATCCGACGACAAGATTTATGCCCGGGGCGTATCCGGTTTATACAACCGCTGGCGCTGGGTCATGGTGTGGGCAACCCAGCTGTTCTTCTATGGCGTGCCATGGTTACAGTGGAGTGGCAGGCAGGCGATGCTATTTGACCTGGATGCCAAACGCTTTTATATCTTCGGCCTGATTTTTCACCCGCAGGACCTGATTTACCTGTCCTTCCTGCTGATCGTATCCGCGTTATCTCTTTTCCTGTTCACGGCCATTGCCGGGCGCTTGTGGTGTGGTTATACCTGTCCGCAAACGGTGTATACCGAAATCTTCATGTGGATGGAACAGAAAATCGAAGGCGACCGTATCGCACGCATGCGACTGGATGACAGCAAGTGGAACCTCAACAAGATTACGCGTAAATCCCTGAAGCAATTTGCCTGGATTACCTTTGGCTTGTGGACAGGCGTAACGTTTGTCGGTTATTTCACGCCCATACGTGAACTGGTGCCCAGCATTGTCGAGATGCAACTCGGCGGCTGGGAAGCTTTCTGGATCTGCTTCTACGGCTTTGCAACGTATGGCAATGCCGGGTACATGCGCGAACAGGTTTGCAAGTATATGTGCCCGTATGCACGTTTCCAGAGCGCTATGTTTGATGGCGATACCATGACCGTGACTTATGATGAGGCGCGCGGCGAGCCACGCGGCTCACGTTCCAAAAAGGCCGGCGAAAATGCCAACGGGCTAGGCAGCTGTATCGATTGCAGTATTTGCGTGCAGGTATGCCCGACCGGGATCGATATCCGTAACGGTTTGCAGCATGAATGCATAGGCTGCGGGGCTTGTATTGATGCCTGTGATGATGTGATGGATAAAATGGGCTATGCCAAGGGACTGATTAAATATACCACCCAGAACGGCCTTGATAACCGCTGGAACCGTCAGCAGATGCTGCGCCGCCTGCTCAGGCCGCGGGTACTGATTTACGGCGCTATCCTGACTATCCTGACGACAGGTATGGCGGTGAGCCTGTATTTCAAACCCGAGTTCAGGCTGGATGTGTTACGTGACCGTGCAGTGATGGCTCGCTATACCAATGACGGTAAAGTGGAGAATGTCTATAATCTCAAGCTGGAAAATGATACCGAATCCGAGCGCGACTTTGACCTGAAGGTCACCGGTTTGCCGGACATCGCCCTGCATTTTTCCGATGAGGATGCGCAGGGCTTCAAAGGGTTGAAGCCGTTTGAGAAACGCAATGTCGTGGTTGAATTGCAGCTACCTGACGGTGCCGTCAGCGCAGGCTCACACAAGGTGTATTTTGAAGTGACGGATCTGTACTCCAAGGAAACATTGAAGGAAAAAGCCGTCTTTATTATTCCCAGTAATTAATGCCGCAGCGCAAGGCGGTTGAGCGCCTTGGCTGCATAAAGGAGCATCATTGAGTAATTTGAGCAATTGGTTTCAGAAACAGAACCCGTATGTCTGGCTGATTATCGGTGGTCCATCTATCGTGATTGTGGCCTCTTTTATCACGCTGTATCTCGCCATCACTAATCCTGACCCGGCCATTGATGATTACTACCGCAAAGGGATGGAAATCAATAAAACCCTGGATGCGGAGGCACAGCAGAGTGCCGGGCACAATAGTAATGCAATGACGCCTGCCGTCGAGGCACGCAATCACGTGCAAACCAGCATGAAACCTGCGGATAACTAACGTCGTTTTATCAGTTAAATACGCACACATGAAACCCTTGTGTGCGTATTTGTTCCGCATAGTCTTTTAATATTGCCTCTGGCGTGACTTGTATCATGCCTGTCGTATCTTGCTGGCTGGGCCTGCTGATGCTGTATAGCAGAATCCCTTTAATCTGTTGTTGCAAAGGGTGTAGCGCCTGTAAATAGCCTGGCAATGAGGGCGTTGTCACGGTTTGCTGGCGGATACGCCGGCACAGTATCGCGGTTTGCACCCAGGTCTGGCATAAGCTGCAACAGGTTTTCAGGCGTTGCAGGTGCAGAGAGAGTGGCAGGCGGCTATCATTGATGGCCAGCATTTCTTCATCGCTGCCTGCATCCAGCTTGAACCAGACTTCACCTCCCAGCATGTGCAACTGCCGGATGGCGTGCTGGACATGCGCGTGCTGGCACTGGCTGCCGTTAGTGATCAGGCGTACATGTCGCGGCTTGTCCTCCGGCGCGCGATGGCACAGGAGGTCATGTACTGCCAGCATGGCTTCGGCAAACTGCGGCGAGGTGGTGGGCTCGCCATCACCGGCGAACGCAATGTCTTGTACCAGCGCTTGTATGCTGCCTTTGCCATGTGCGGTAATTTCCCGGTGCAGCCAGTCCAGGCAACCCTGCAACTCATGCTGCAGCGCGCTGATGGTAATGACAGGAGAAGGCCCGCGTTGCAGGCCAGGCACCTGACAGTAAATGCAATGCCAGTTGCAACAATGGTTGGGATGCAGGTTGATGCCTATGGAGATGCCTTGTGCCCGGCGAGACCAGACCGGATAAACATACCGCCACTGGCGCGTACCCGCATGCGCCGCCAGGCCATCGAACAATGTTCTGGCCTGCATGGTTAAGTCAGGCATGATCAGCAGGTACTGGCGTTGAAAATGGCTTTCAGTTTGTCATGGTCCAGAATGCGGATGTTTTTCTGTTTGACTTCAATAATGCCATCCTCACTGAATTTGGAGAATGTCCGGCTGACGGTTTCCAGTTTCATGCCGAGATAGCTGCCAATTTCCTCACGCGTCATGCGTAAAATCAGCTCGCTTTTGGAATAGCCCCTGGCGTGCAGGCGTTGCAACAGGTTGAGCAGGAAGGCTGCCAGGCGCTCTTCGGCACGCATATTGGCCAGCAGCATCATGACACCGTTCTCACGCACGATTTCGCGGCTCATGATTTTGTGCACATGCCGTTGCAGTACCGGAATCTGGCGGGAAAGGTCTTCCACATGATTGAACGGCATCACGCAGACTTCCGCATCTTCCAGCGCAATCGCATTGCAGTTGTGCTTATCGCTGACAATGCCATCCAGGCCCATGATTTCACCGGCCATCTGGAAGCCGGTCACTTGTTCGCGGCCATCTTCAGACACGACGCAGGTTTTGAAGAAGCCGGTACGAATCGCATACAGCGTGGTGAACGCATCACCACTGCTGTACAAATGCCCGCCCTGTTTCACCTTCCTGCGGGTAGCCACCATGCCATCCAGCTGCTGCATTTCGTCAGTATTCAGGCCGACCGGCAGGCAAAGTTCGCGTAAATTGCAATTGGAACAGGCGACTTTGAAGCTGGGTTCGATTTGTTTTTGTTCGATAGGCTTGGGTTCGGTCTGCATGGCGGCAATCCTGGGCTCTTGTTGCACATGCGGCAGATTATACGCTTCCCGGGCGTCTGCGAGTTCATTGAGCATGATGGTATGGTCTCTTCCCTTTATAGATGTCTGGTCATTATGCAATCCCAGCTCTGGGATTCACTTGATGTACATCAAGTAGCCGGCGATTGCTTTGTGGCAAAGTGTGCCCCAGTAAGTGAAAGCACTGAATTTCTTATCCGTACCGAACAGGAAAAAGTTTGCCAGAGACCATGAACCAACCGTTGAAGATCACGCAGGCACATATCGAACGCTATGATGTTTCCGGTCCGCGTTACACCTCTTACCCGACGGCGGACCGTTTTGTGGAAGCATTTGATGCAGCCACCTATTGCAAAGCCGTCGCGCAGCGCAATATCAATGGCTGGGCCCAGCCCTTGTCCATTTATGTGCATATCCCGTTCTGTGCCTCACTGTGTTTTTATTGTGCCTGCAACAAAATTGTCACCAAGCGTTACGAGCAAAGCGCGATTTACCTGGATTACCTGCAACGCGAACTGGATTTGCATCTGCAGCAGCTGGGTGTACAACAAACTGTCAACCAGCTGCATCTGGGCGGGGGTACCCCGACATTTTTCAATGACGAAGAATTGTCCCGCCTGGTGCAAATGCTGAAAAGCGCTTTTGTGTTCAGTGAAGAAGGCGAATACGCGATTGAAATCGACCCGCGGACAGTGAACTACCAGCGCCTGCAGCATTTGCGCGACCTGGGCTTTAACCGCCTGAGTTTTGGCGTGCAGGATTTTAATGCGGACGTGCAGCAGGCAGTGCATCGCGTGCAGTCTTATGAGCAGGTGGAAGCCCTGATGCAGGAAGCGCGTGCCATGGGCTATCAATCCATGAATGCCGACCTGATTTATGGCTTGCCGAAACAAACGCCCGCTACTTTCCGTGAAACGATTGCACAGATCGTTACCTTGCGCCCTGATCGCATTGCCCTGTACGGTTACGCACATTTGCCTTCGCGCTTCAAGCCGCAGCGCCGCATCTTGCAGGAAGACCTGCCTAACGCAGTAGATAAGATCCAGATGCTGTCTGAAGCAATCCAGCAATTGATGCAGGCCGGCTATGTGTATATCGGTATGGATCACTTTGCCTTGCCAGGCGATGCCCTGGCGATTGCCAAACAGCAGGGCAGGTTACACCGCAACTTCCAGGGTTACAGCACCATGGCAGACCAGGATATCCTTGCGCTGGGTGTATCCGCCATTGGCAAGATGGGCGCCAGCTACAGCCAGAATGCCAAAACACTGGAAGAATATTATGATTTTCTCGACCAGGGTCAGCTACCGATTGTCCGTGGCCTGGCCCTGAGCCGTGATGACCTGATACGCCGCGCCGTGATCATGGCCATTATGTGTCATGGTGAGCTTAGTTATGAATCGATTGATTTGTCGTATATGACAAACTTCAGGGAGTACTTTAAACCTGAACTGCAGCAACTTGTGGATAAACAGAAGCAGGGCCTGGTTATCCTGGAGAATGATGGTCTCAAAGTGACCGACATGGGGTGGTTTTTTGTACGCGCCATCGCCATGGTATTTGACCGCTATTTGCAGCACGATAGCAATCGTGCAAGGTTTTCCAAAATCCTTTAAACTCTCGGCATGTTAGCCAGTTTACTCCTGACCGCCTTCGTCATGGGGCTGGCAGGCGGGCCTCACTGCATAGCCATGTGTGGTGCAGCTTGCGGCGCCATGCAAACTTCTTCCCATATCCAATCTATCCCGATTCGAATTATTCACACTGTTCCGTGGAGTTTTTACCTGGGGCGCATGCTGGGCTATGGCATGCTGGGTGCCTTGGCAGCACAGAGCTTGCGTGGCCTGGCTTGGTTGTCTGATCAAAGCCATGTATTCCAGCCTTTATGGACTTTTTCGCATACGCTGATCTTTGCCTGGGGGTGTTTATTGCTGCTCACCGGCAGACAGCCACAATGGGCAGTGCAACGCGCGCAACAGGTCTGGGCGTGGATTAAACAGCGTACCCAGCATGCCAAGCTGGGCTTCCTGTTCACTGGCATGGTATGGGCCTTGTTGCCATGCGGGTTATTGTATTCTGCTGTGATGCTGGCCTCCCTGCAGTCGCAATGGTTGCAAGGCGCGCTGGTGATGATGGCATTCGCCACCGGTTCTGCCACTATTCTCGCCATGGCGCCAATCGTGTGGCGCTCCGGCCAGCAAAAATTGCCTGCCTGGATGCGTGAATCCACCGGTATGCGTATCAGCGGTGCCATGCTGGTGAGCCTGAGTCTGGTCGCATTGTGGATGGATGTCATGCACCACGACAAATTGTGGTGCCAGGTACTGTAACTCCTCAAATTCTGCGTATTTTTATATCCCGTTAAGCCATATCAGTTGTCTGAAGATGGCAGACCTGGTGTTAATATTGTTAATTTAAGTTAATAATATGGAGGTCTTATGCGCGGATTACACGGTTTCATCTATTTTCTGCTGTTATGGTTTGAGCCTGTTGCGCCAGCTTACGCCCAAGTACCGGATATCCTGCTGGCACATATCTACCATGAAGGCATTGATGTCCGGGAGTACCTGGTCAGTGAAAAACTGGATGGCGTACGTGCTATCTGGGATGGTAAACAGTTGATTAGTCGTCAGGGCAACCCGATTCATGCACCGGGCTGGTTTACCAGAGGCTTTCCTACCCAATCGCTGGATGGTGAGTTATGGATTGGCCGTGGCCAGTTTGAACTGCTTTCCGGTACCGTGCGCCAATCCACACCTAGTGAAAACGACTGGCGAAAAGTGGCCTATTATGTATTTGAACTATCGAATGCTGAAGGTACATTTTCCGAGCGGGCACGGCAGATTGAACGTATCGTTGGCAACATACATAGCCCTTACCTCAAAGCCATCAAGCAGTTTCATGTCAGTGATGAAGCATCACTTAAGCGCACATTAGACAGTATCGTTGCCCGGCACGGGGAAGGGCTGATGCTGCACCGTGCCGATGCGCCTTATGTCACCGGCCGCAATCACGTGTTGCTTAAGCTCAAACCACAGCTGGATGCAGAAGCCAGGGTGATTGCGCATGTCCCCGGTAAGGGAAAATACCTGGGGAAAGTGGGGGCGTTGCTGGTGGAAACACCGCAAGGGTTGCAGTTCAGACTGGGTACCGGCTTCAGCGATGCAGAACGCGCACAGCCGCCAGCGATAGGCAGTATAGTGACTTACACGTATCGTGATTTAACCAAGAATGGCAAGCCGAAATTTGCCAGTTTTTTGCGGGTACGGCCACCGGAGTGACGAGTATTTGAAAAGATTGAAGCTTTTTTGTTAGTGGGGAGGTGTGAGTGTTGTGGTACTGGATGTAGCGATTTGTTTCGCCTTTAGGCGAAACAGCATGTTGCTTCTAAACACACTCACTCACCAGGATTACTAATCGTCTCAAAAGTAACAAAAATCCGCCCATCAGAAACAAGCAAACTTAAGCTGCTTGTAAGCCTCCATGCTGCATGACATTTCCCATGCCATGTTAAAATCCTTTCCCTATGACTGCCGTTTCTCCCGCCCAACTTATCAGCCAACTCGAAAAACAACTTCCCCAGTGTATGCTGGCTGACCGTTTCCCTTTGAAACGGCGTTTACACCAGCTTAGGGATGCGTTGAAACAGAATAAACCGGTCGATAAACCGCTGGTGGATATTGCGCATAAAGTACAGGCTTCACAGCAACGTTTACAGACAAGGCTGGCTGCATTACCCAAGCCGGATTACCCGCCGGAATTACCGGTCAGCGGCAAAAAAGACGAGATTGCAGCGGCCATTGCCAAGCATCAGGTCGTGATTGTGTGTGGTGAAACCGGCTCCGGTAAAACCACGCAATTACCTAAAATCTGCCTGGAGCTTGGGCGAGGTGTCACTGGTCTGATTGGCCATACGCAACCGCGACGTATCGCGGCACGCTCAGTGGCCAGCCGTATTGCGCAGGAACTGAAAAGCCCGCTCGGTGAAGTGGTTGGCTACAAAGTGCGCTTTAACGATAAATTATCCGAGCGCAGTTACGTCAAGCTGATGACCGATGGTATTTTGCTGGCGGAGACGCAGAGCGATAAATTTCTCAACGGCTATGACACCATCATTATCGATGAGGCGCACGAGCGTAGCCTGAATATCGACTTCCTGCTGGGCTACCTGAAACAGCTACTTCCCCGGCGGCCAGATTTAAAAATCATCGTCACATCGGCAACGATTGATGCCGACCGTTTTGCCAATCATTTTGACGGTGCGCCTGTCATTGAAGTATCTGGCCGCACTTATCCGGTTGAAATCCGTTACCGCCCGCTGGGTAATAAAACCACCATGGTGGCAGTGGAAGTGCCGATTGATGACGGGCTGGATGATATAGACCGGTTTGCGCAGGACCTGATGGGCATCAAGCGCAAGCCGCCGCGTACGGAAACGCGCTGGCTGGAGGAGGATGACGAAGAAGAGGTGATGGAGGATGCCATCCTCGATACGGCTGAAGACCTGTTACGGCAAGGCGATGGCGATATCCTGGTGTTCCTGCCCGGTGAGCGTGAAATCCGCGATACGGCGGATCACTTGCGTAAAAACCAGGGGCGTTCACTCAAACTGAAATCGGCTGAGATCCTGCCACTGTTTGCGCGCTTGAGCATCGAGGACCAGCAACGTATTTTCAAGCCCGGCGGCCAACGCCGCATTGTGCTGGCGACCAATGTGGCGGAAACGTCATTGACGGTGCCGGGTATTAAATACGTCATTGATGCCGGCCTGGCACGTGTCAACCGCTATAGCCCGCGTGCCAAGGTGGAACAGTTACAGATTGAGAAAATCTCACAGGCGGCGGCCAAGCAGCGGGCAGGGCGTTGTGGTCGCGTTTCCAGTGGCGTCTGTGTACGTTTGTATTCCGAAGAGGATTTTAAGCAGCGCCCGGCATTTACCGACCCTGAGATCCTGCGCAGCTCGCTTGCCAGTGTGATTCTGCGTATGGCGGATTTACGCCTGGGTGATGTGGCTGAGTTCCCTTTTATTGAAGCGCCTTCCTCGCGCCTGATCAGTGACGGTTACCAGTTGCTGCAAGAACTGGGTGCGGTGACTGAGCGACGCGAAATTACCGAACTGGGCCGGCAGATGGCGCGCCTGCCATTGGACCCGCGCGTGGCGCGCATGATTATTGCTGCCAGAAAAGAAGGTTGCCTGCGTGAGATCCTGATGATTGCCAGTGTGCTCAGCATCCAGGACCCGCGTGAACGGCCCATGGATAAACGCGAGGCGGCGGATCAGGCACACGCCAAATTCAAGGCGGATGATTCAGACTTTATGAGTTATCTCAAGTTGTGGGATTGGTACGCGCAGGCGCTGAAGGACAAAAAATCCAATCGCGAGTTGCTGAATCAGTGTCACCAGAATTTCCTGTCCTTTTTGCGCCTGAAAGAGTGGCGGGAGCTACATGCGCAATTGCTGGAGATGGTAGGCGAAATGGACTTCAAGCCCAGCGACAAGGAGGCCAGCTATGAACAGATTCATCGCGCTTTGCTCTCCGGCTTGCTTGGCAATATTGGCTTCAAGGATGGCGATGGCGAGACTTATGCCGGTGCGCGCGGTATCCGCTTTACCATTGCACCAGGCTCGGCATTGAAGAAAAGCCGTCCTAAATGGGTGATGGCGGCAGAGCTGGTGGATACCACCAAACTGTATGCGCGCGTAGTGGCTAAAATCGACCCGGACTGGATAGAACCGATTGCTAACGAAGGTGGCAGCCGCGACCTGACGCAGAGTCATTACAGTGACCCGCGCTGGGATAGAAAGCAATCACAAGTCGTGGCTTGGGAGCGTGTCAGCCTGTATGGGCTGACCATCGTGCCCAAGCGCCGGGTGCATTATGGACCGGTGAATCCTGATGAGACACGCGAGATTTTTGTCCGTGAAGCACTGGCAACTATGGAGTTAGATACGCGCGCGCCATTTCTCGAAGCCAATCGCCGCCTGATCGCAGAAGTGGAGGCGCTGGAACACAAGGCGCGCCGCCAGGATGTACTGGTGGATGAGCATCAGCTGTTTGCTTTTTATGACAGGGTGGTGCCGCCAATCAGTGAGCAATACCGCGTATTCAACGGTATTTCGTTTGAAAAATGGCGGCAGGACGCGGAAAAAACCAATCCCGGAATCCTGTATCTGACCCGTGACTCGTTGATGCGCCATGGTGCCAATGCGATTACCGAAGTGCAGTTTCCCGAGCAGATGACCATAGATGGGGAAACCGTGCCACTCAAATACCGTTTTGAACCGGGGCATGTGCTGGACGGTGTCACGGCAACCATTCCACTGGCATTGCTGAATCAGCTGGATGCGACGGCGGCCGAGTGGCTGGTGCCGGGCATGATCCGCGACAAGCTGACGGCCCTGATTAAAGCTTTGCCCAAGACCTTGCGCCGGGTGTGCGTGCCGGTGCCGGAATTTGTGACCGGTTTCCTGGAGGCAAAGGCCATTTCCGAGCCATTGCTGCCAGCCCTGGCGGCCTATGTGCAACAGAAAACGACGCTCAAACTGAAAGCGGAAGAGTTTGATATGGCTGGCCTGGAGGCGCACCATTTGATGAATTTCCGCGTCGTCGATGAAAAAGGCCGTGAACTTGGCATGGGCCGCGACTGGAACGCGCTGAAAAAACAGCTCGGTTCAGCCGCACAACTGACCTTCAGGAGCGGTTCGCCGGATATTGAGAAAACCGGCCTCAAGCAATGGGATTTTGGAGACTTGCCGGAAACGCTCACATTCAGCAAGGATGGCCGCCAGTTAACCGGTTATCCGGCGCTGGAAGACAATACCGACACTGTGGCGGTCAAATTGTTTGATACAGCTGAAGCTGCCGCAACAGCGCACCGTAAAGGCGTGTGCCGCCTGATGCGCTTTGAGCTCAAGGAACAAATGAAACAACTGGAGAAAGGACTGCCAGGATTTAACCAGTACGCGTTGCTGCTGCGCAACGTCATGAACCCTGACCAGTTACGTGAGGATATGTTGCAAGCGATTGCCGACCGCGCTTTTATTGCCGAAGATGATTTACCACGCACCAACGCCGAATTCATGCAACTGAAAGCACGGGCACGCACGCGGTTGCCAGCTGTGACGGAGGCATTGACCCGGCAGGCGCAACTGGTGGCGACTGAATATCAGGTGCTGACTGCGCAATTGCAGAAAATGACGCCGGTCACGCAGAAAATCCGGCGCGAATGTGAACAACAGCTCAATGCGCTGGTCTATCACGGTTTCTTCAGCAGGACGCCATGGGAGCAGTTACCACATTTGCCCCGTTACCTGAAAGCCATCCGCATGCGGATTGATAAATACCCGACCAGCATGGAACGTGACAGCCGCCACGCGCAGGCCATTGTGCAACTGGAACAGCGCAGGCAGCAGAAAATAGAGCAGTTGCGCAAGGCCAGCCTGCCTGTAACAGGCCAGTTACAAGACTTTGCGTGGCAGTTGCAGGAGTTACGTGTATCATTATTCGCGCAGGAATTAAGGACGCCTTATCCTGTCTCCATCAAACGTCTGGAAAAACTCTGGCAAGAAATGCAATAGTCATGTGCGATGTCCGCTAATTCGTGATTAACCCCGTTCATGCAAACACCTTCTCCATTTGAACCCTTTAGCACGCCTAACTGGCTGAGACCCAGACAGAAGGACAGGGTGTTGCGCATTCCGGCGCGGCTCATGTGGGGCTTTTTAATCTCCCTGATTTTCCATGCTATTTTATTCTGGGGATTTTTGCTGGATTTGCTCAAACCAATGAAGGAGCCGTCACAGGCCCCCATCAGTGTGGTGCTGGATCTGGGTGTGCCGGTCAAGAGCTTGCCCAAACCGGTGGAGCCACCTCCAGAAGTGCCACCAGTACCTGAGCCTAAGCCGCAGCCAAAACCAAGGCCACAGCCGAAACAGGAATACCAGCTGCCGAAAAAGATTATTCAGTCACAGAATCCTAACAGTGCATTCAAGCTGCCTGAACCAAAACAGCAACCAAGGTCTGAGCCGACGCCACAACAGCCACCGCCACCGGTGGAGGATTTTTCCAGCATGATCAAACGCAAGCAAACGGATCGTAACGCTGAGGAAATGGCCGCCAAGCAGATTAATGATGCAGCCGCTGCGGCAGAGCGTGGGCCCTCTGAAGATGAGCGCCGCACCAAGAACATCATGAACAATCTCAAGTTTGGTACCAATGGCTTGTTCCAGATCAAGCGCATGGACCCGTTTAATGCCAGTTTCAGCTTTAAAGGCTGGGTCAATGACTATACGTCTGCCAATACCCAGTATTACGAAGTGGAAGCCAAGAGCGGAGAAGATATCCGCCTGGTGATGATACGCCGCATGATTGCGATTATCCGTGAGCACTACGACGGTGATTTTGACTGGATTTCCAACCGCCTGGGCCGCACAGTGACCTTATCCGCGCGACCGGCAGATAGTGCTGGCCTGGAAGATTTCCTGATGAAAGAGTTTTTCGGCCCTAATTACAGGAGCCAGGATATTTACGGACGCTGATCAGGGCGTTTGCCTGCCGCCTGGCATGACTTAGCCTCTCTCTATCATCGCGGTGTGTAATGCCCGGATCACGCGATCGATATCATCACTGTTTTCACTGGTGAGTGCCTGATGCTCGCCGTCGGCGGCCTGGATGATGACAGCATAATGTGTTTTGGCTGAAAACCACGCCGCGATGCCCATGGCAACGGAAAAACCGCCCACGAACATAAATGCGCCCTGGAAAATAAACAGGAAGGCGCCGGCCAGCATACAGAAGGTGGCAAAGCCGCGCGCGGGTTCCAGCATGCCATGCCTGACTGCAAGAATGTCTTGCAGAAGGTAGCTGTGTTCGTTTGCGACGAATTGCGTATTGCTGACCTTGACGCCTTCAAGGCTGAAGAAAACCTTTTCCTCCATCCCATATTCCTTGTTTTTATTTATGATGAGATAACGTTGTCGCAAGCCGTGTGTTGAACACTGCTTGCAATGGGTTAACAGATGCTCACATTGTGAGGCGGGTGGATTCTATAGATTATTTCAAGGGATGGATAGAGGGTGGATGCGGTTTATTGTCACCCGAGGGGAAGCTATCCAGATGTGCTCATAATCAGCCATACAAAAAATAAACACCCTTTCAATGCTGTACACGCGTAGCAGCATGAAAGGGCGTTCCATGCGATTAGAATAAATGTGTGAACAACCAGTACAAGGTGCCGGATAACACCATCGCCATCGGCAAGGTCAGTACCCAGGCCATCATCAGGTTACGGATGGTGGACATTTGCAGGCCGGACTTGTTGGCTGCCATGGTTCCAGCCACACCGGATGACAATACATGGGTCGTTGACACTGGCAGGCCATACATATCTGCCGCGCCAATCATGCCCATGGCGACCAGTTCGGCAGAAGCACCCTGGCCGTAAGTCAGGTGTGTTTTACCGATTTTCTCGCCCACGGTAACTACAATACGCTTCCAGCCCACCATCGTGCCCAGGCCGAGTGCAATCGCCACTGCCACTTTTACCCATAACGGAATGAACTTGGTCGCGCCATCAATTTCCTTTTTGAATGCGGCCACATTGGCTTTGGTATCGCTGTCAAACGTGATGCTGCTGTCTTTTTCCAGCAGGCGGATGGCCTCAGAAGCCAGGTACATATCGTTACGTACGTTGCCCACCTGTTCGGCAGGGACTTCGGCAAATGTCCCGTGGGATTTGACCTGTTCACCGATACTGCCGGTCATGGTGGCCAGTGCCGGCACCAGCTCAGGCGTGACGGTTTTGGTGCGTACATATTCGGTGAGTTTCTGGCGGGCGGCGTCAGCGCTGGCAGGCGGTACAATCGTCGTACTATGGGCCAGTGATTGCTGGGTAACGTTGGCCACAGCGACAAACTGTGTCATCTGGTCAACCGGCATGGCACGGTTCAGGGCGTAGGCCATAGGCACGGTACCCACCAGGATCAGCATGATCAGGCCCATGCCTTTCTGGCCATCGTTGGAGCCGTGGGCAAACGATACACCGGTACAGGTCAGGATCAGCAAGGCACGGATCCACAATGGTGGAGGCTTATTGCCTTTGGGCTCGTGATAAAGCTCTTTGCTTTTGACAAAGGCCTTCAGCGCCAGCAATAACAGCGCCGCACAAAAGAAACCAATGAGCGGGGAGAGCAGCAGGGAGTAACCGATTTTAGTGGCTTGTGCCCAATCGACACCGCTGGTGCCATCACGGCCATGCATCAGGGCATTGGCAACACCGACACCGATAATGGAGCCGATTAAGGTGTGGGACGAGGAAGCAGGCAAACCCAGCAACCAGGTCCCCAGATTCCACAGAATAGCGGCAATCAGCAAAGCAAATACCATGGCGAAGCCGGCACCGGAGCCCACTTGCAGAATCAGCTCCACCGGCAGCAGGGAAATAATACCGAATGCCACGGCACCACTGGAGACCAGTACGCCGAGGAAATTGAATAAGCCCGACCAGATCACCGCAAAGTTGGCTGGCAATGAGTGGGTGTAAATCACGGTCGCCACTGCGTTTGCCGTATCATGAAACCCGTTCACGAATTCGAAGCCGAGCGCAATCACCAGGGCCAGGCCCAGTAAAATAAATGGCAGCCAGGTGGTCGCTTTGGCACCGGTGTCCGTCACGTCATGCATCAGGCTGAAGCCGGTATACATGAAACCGATCAGTAACAAGCCAATAAAGATGGCCATGGTCATGAGGCCAGGCTTATTGTCGAGATTGGGCCTGGCAGTGGATGCGCTATGCAATAGCGGCGAGTGACTAGCAGTGGAGGTATCCATAAATGGTCGCCTGATGGTTAATGAGATACCAGAGTATTATTTTTTAATATGACAAATTGATGACAGAGAGAGCAGTCAAGGAGAAGGAGGCATGAAACAGTCATCAAACTGTCATGTTGGAAAACTAGTATTTTTACTTCGTTAACTTTAGATATCAGCAGCGGAATCCCCATGACAACTGAAAAGTCTGCCGACATCCTCTCTATGGATGAGCGGTTTAATAGTGAAATGATGGATAGTTTTGACGAAGAGCTGGAAATGGAACTGGATGACGAGCGCATGGACCAGATCCTGGCCGAATTTGCCGATGCTTCAGAAGTGTATGGCTTGCAGACAGGCAATGCCAAATCATCACTGTCCAACCGCCACACCTATTTTAAAGAGCTGTTCCGCTTGCAGGGTGAACTGGTCAAACTGCAAGACTGGGTGGTGCACAATAAGTTAAAAGTGGTGGTGCTGTTTGAAGGGCGTGATGCCGCAGGTAAAGGCGGCGTGATTAAACGTATTACGCAACGCCTGAATCCGCGTGTCTGCCGGGTGGCTGCCTTGCCTGCGCCCAGTGAGCGTGAGCGGACGCAATGGTATTTCCAGCGTTATATTTCGCATCTGCCTGCCGGCGGCGAAATCGTGCTGTTTGACCGCAGCTGGTATAACCGTGCCGGCGTGGAAAAAGTCATGGGCTTTTGTAACGATGACGAATACGAAGAGTTTTTCCGCTCCGTGCCTGAGTTTGAAAAGATGCTGGTCCGCTCCGGCATTATTCTGGTCAAGTACTGGTTCTCCATCACCGATGATGAGCAGCACTTACGCTTTATGACGCGTATCCATGACCCGCTCAAACAGTGGAAACTCAGCCCGATGGACCTGGAATCACGACGCCGTTGGGAGCAATACACCAAAGCCAAGGAAGTCATGCTGGAACGTACGCATATTCCCGAAGCGCCGTGGTGGGTCATCGAAGCCGTAGACAAAAAGAAAGCGCGTCTCAACTGCATTAATCACTTGTTAAGCCAGATTGACTATGGTGTTGTAGAACACGCGCCAGTGGTATTGCCCCAGCGGGTCTATAACGATGACTATATCCGCGGCCCGGTGCCTCAAGAGATGTTTGTGCCTGCCAGGTATTAATGTTGGCAAAGGAAAAGGCCGGTGTTACCGGCCTTTTTATTCAGCCGACGGATATTGTTTGTCGCGTGTATGTCTGAGCCAGTGCTGTCTGAAATGCGGCTTCTCAGCCTGCTGTGTTCCGGTTAACATAAGGCATCCATCTCAGGAGAGCATCATGAAAACAAGTGGCCTGATTGTTGTTGATCTGCAAAACGAATATCTACCTACCGGTAAACTGCCGCTCACCGGCATTGAGGCTGCGGTTGCCAATGCTGCCAGGGTGATTGCCTATACCCGGCATAAAGGCATGCCGGTTTTTCATATCCGGCACGAATTTGCCCATGATGAGGCACCGGTGTTTATTCCCGGTAGCGATGGAGTAAAAATTCAGGCGAGTGTAGCACCGGTGGCCGGAGAGCCGGTGATTGTCAAAAACCATATCAACGCATTCCGCAAGACCGACCTGAAACAGCAACTGGATGCGCATGAGGTAGAAGAAGTGGTCGTAGTAGGCGCCATGAGCCATATGTGTATTGATGCTGTTGTCCGCGCGGCGGCAGATATGGGGTATGCCGTGACCGTATTACACGATGCCTGTGCTACGCTGGACCTTGAATTCAATGGCGTGACTGTGCCTGCGGCACAAGCACATGCTGCTGCCATGGCCGCATTCGCCTTTGCTTATGGTTCGGTGATTTCGACGGATAAATACCTCAGTTAAGAGTCTCCGGCCCAGCCGAACTGGATACACAAGCAAAAGGCCGGAGAACCCGGCCTTTTTTATATTGGTATCATGTCATTAATGGTCTTCGCCGTGACCGGCAATTCTATCCATCCAGGCGAATAATACGCCGGTGACGATAAAGGTCAGGTGTATACCCACCAGCCAGGCCATTTGTTCGGTACTGAAACTGGCGGTGCCAGAACTTTGGTGCACAAAGGCTTTCAGCAGATCAATGGCAGAAATCGCGACAATGGAGCCGATCAGTTTCAGTTTCAGGCCGGAGTAGTCCACTTTTCCCATCCATTCGGGACGGTCTTCGCTATCTGCCGTATCAATGCGCGATACAAAGTTTTCATAACCACTGAAGATCACCATAATCAGCAGGTTGCCGACCAGGGTAATGTCCACCAGTGCCAGCAGCGATAACACGGTTTCCTGTTCGGTCAGCGTCGCCAGGTGCGCAGCGATATGTATAAATTCCTGCACAAATTTGACCAGCAGGATCACCAGGCCGCCCACCAGGCCGAGATACATCGGTGCCATCAGCCAGCGGCTTTTGAAAATCCAGCCTTCTAATAATCTTTCCAAATAACGTGCCATATTTACTCCATTTCTAATACATCGGTGACTACTTCATTATCCAATAAGTGATTTTTCGGGGTAAAGTGCAAGGCGCTCGAACACAGAAACCGGACAACTCACGCAGTGTTGCGACGAAGGCTAACTCGCGCAGCGATGTTAAACGTAGTGGCCGAAGTCAATGTTCAAGTCATACATGAGAATTTCCTGAGTTCGGAAATTGGTTCGCGCAACGCCGCAATTTACCCGTTAAATCACTTACTGTTAAAACTGGGTGAGCATATCACGCACGGCTTGTTCGTCGATACCTTTGCCGATAATTACAATCCGGCTAATTGGCTCGTCCTCATCCCAGCCTTCCAGTAAGGTCGGTGGATAAGGTGTAAAGTGCACGGCATGGATCGCCAGTGGCGCAGGCGCGTCTTCTACGTGCAGAATGCCTTTCAGACGCAATAACTGTTCGCCGTGTTTCTGGCACAGTTTGAGAATCACGCTTTTAAAATCAGACCACACCATAGGCTTGGGCAGGTAAACGGTAAACGTCGTCACATCGTCATGCGCAGGCGCTTGCGGAATCGTGCCTTTTTTACCCATGCTGAAGCCGCTGGCAGGCGCGCGCAACCAGCGCTGCGGGTTGGCTTGTTTATTGGCAAAATCAAACAGGCCGACATCGACAATATCCATCGGGTCGATTTCACCATGTGACACAAACTGCTGTGTGGCATTCGGGTTAATCGCGCTGAGTTTTTCCTGCAAAGCGCTGATCTGCTCAGGCGTTGCTGTGTCAGCCTTGGTAATCAGCAATACATCTGCTACCGCCGCCTGTTTCAACGCTTCCTTTTGTGATGCGATCTGCTGCAAGCCGTAAGCCGCATCAACCGTCACCACTACGGCGTCTAATCTGTAAACCGATTCAATCACCGGTTCATTCATCAGGTTGGCCAGAATCGGGCCAGGGTCCGCCATGCCCGTGGTTTCAATCACCAGGCGGTTGAATTGTGGTACGGCCTCCAGGCTGCGTTTGAAAAACAAATCGCGCATGGTATCGGCCAGCTCGTTTTTGAGTGAACAGCACAAACAGCCAGAACTCAACAACACCGTGTTATCGGCAATATGCTCGCTCTCGATGGTTTGCGAAATCTGGCTATTGGCAAAAATTTGGTCCAAACCTGCTTCGCCGAGCTCATTAATGATCACGGCGGTGTCTTTCATCGCGGGGTTATGCAGAAGCTTGTTGAGTAGGGTGGTTTTGCCGCTGCCCAAAAAGCCTGTAAGCAGCGTGACGGGGATACGTTTATCCATATTAATTCTTTAACGACTGTAATCAGGAGGAGAGGGAAATTATTAATTGCCTATATGACATGGATTTAGCAAGTACAGCATCTGGCACTTGGGTTCTTCCAGCAAGTTTACTTTCCAAAATGGTCGCAGTTCTAGCCTCATCATGCGCAGTACTCACCAGTTTAAAATCTGTAGATACATTTTTTGCAGCATCTAGTAATTTTGATAAATAAACTCCACCATTCGAGGTGTCATAAGATACTTGTCCAATGGAACAAGAATAAAGGCTAGCAAGCTGTTCATCTGCTTGCATAATTCTACTATCAAATTTTTGCCTATAAGTATTTACAGACTCCGCGAATCTAACGGTCATTGAGTCCATTGCTGCTTTAACCGTTGATTCTGGAATAATTGATCTACAACAGTCATAAATATTTAATTGTCTTTTAGATATATTAGCCAATTCATTCTCTTGGATAGTCTCACCGTTACCGTTTATTTCCAAAACGGTTCTTCGTTGATAACCACCATGCCCGCTAAAAAGTACAATGGTGTAGTCATTCGATTGTCTTTTTAATTCATCTACTTTACGTAACAGACTTACTTTGGACTCATTTGCTAATATTTGTATTTCCGAATCAAACCAGGCACCTCCAAGATTGCTTTTTAAGAACGCAGAAAATTTTGTAATATCAACCTTGACCCCTTCAAGCCCATTAGTGTTGGCTATCAATAAAGCCTTTCTTTTCATTATTTAGCTCCTTTTAAGTAACCTTCAATTAAATCAACAAATTCCTTATCATAAGTATCAACATTCTCAAAAGCCTCTGTAGGATCACGCCAGTACTTGCAATGAATTCTAGCCCACTGCTTTATAGCTATGTGTTGTTCAACTTTATTTGAGTCATACTTGTAAAAAGCACAAATCCTAGACATGAAGTTAAAAACAAGGGTGCAATAAACCTCATACCTTAAAGCCTTCTCGTCATTTTGATCGTAACGACTTGACCAGGCATTGGTAAAACTTTTGCATTCAAGATAAGGATATTGGATAGCAATTTTAAGTATCCCGTCTAATTGATCATCAATTGCTTTTTTTGAGTTCCTACTAGCAATCAACAAAGCTACAGCTGCCGAAGTTATTGCTGAAACTATAGTTGCTATTGCTGCTGTTGTAATTGTGACGTCCATAACCATTATTCTTCTCCCTATTTTATTGCTTTTGTTTATCTCTTTAAGTCTACAATTATTGGCAGATTCGACTTAATAGCTTTTCCAGTCACCACTGCATGATATTGTTTGAGCCTTGGCAAAGTCTTTACAAGCTCTTTACCGATATGATTTCCTACAAAAGTAAAGCTTGTATCATCAAACGCTTTAAAACAAATAACTGTATTACATTGGGTTAGTATAGTTTTTGAAACGTTTGCTGTTCTCTGAGTAATGATCATAAATCCAACCCCATACTTTCTACCTTGCAGAGCGATTTGGCTTATTGTGTTAACCAAACTTTGAGATGTCTTGTCTGAACTGCCAGCAAAATTCCATTCTGGTATTACTGTATGTGCCTCTTCAATAGCTACACAGATTCTCACAGGATTACCAGCAAGTAGTCGCTCCTTGGCAACTTCAAAAACAACCTTGAAAAAATATTTAGTGTAATCAAGAATGCCTGTAGTGTTACTAACATCCGGTAATTCAAATACTTTTATAGTGGATGTCTGATCATCCAAAAATGCATCAATTTCAGTTTTGATTAGAGTTTTAATGTTTTCTTGTCGTGATGCTATTTGCGGTTTATCTTGCTGATTAGCAAATTTATCTAATTCGTTATTTATCCAATCAATGTGAGTAGCAATTTGAGTTGCCGTTGCCGCATTAATAATTGGTAAAGGTGCTGGATTTAATGTTGTTACAAACTCGTTATTGAAATCAATACAAATTACTTTAGTGTCTGTTTGAAGCTGATTAATAATCTCTCGGGCCAAAAATGATTTTCCTGAGCCTGTTACACCAATTAATGCCATATGATGACTAACCGCATCATGCAAGTTGATAACCGATGGTAGGTTGGTGCCAGGAATAACACCTAATTGATATTCAGGATAAGCATATTGATTAATTGCGAAATTTTGCTCTGCTAAAAATATTGGAGTATTAATATTTGGCACCCAGCCATATTTAATAAAGCTTAATTGGTTTGCTTGCCACTCACCCAATTGAATAGCTTCTCCACAAGTGAAACCACTTTCATTCTTAGACTCTAAATTTTCAATTGCTGTTATACCTTCGACTACTTGGTAAAATATGCTTTTACTTCCAACAGCAACTACTAATAGCTGCCCCTCTTCCAAATTTTCATTTTGCTTTGAATATTCAAACCGTATATTTTCTATATTTGAGCCTTCAACAACCACTCCCACAAACTTATCAATATTTAAATCAGCATGTGGATTATGCTGGGTACTGACTTTGTAAATAATATTGGGATTTAGGTCAGCATTTTGTTGAATGTCATTTTTAAGCTTTAAGACTTTTATCCACTTTTCATTATTAAGAAAATAGGTATCAAAAATAAACCCAATAGAAACAGTATGATCATCTTGAGTTGAATATTGAAACTCAACAATATCGAATTTATTAACGTTAGTTTTATCTCTAAAGACTTTTGCTAAAAGCACCTGCTTTGATTGGATGCTGAACACTTCGCCTATTGCGTTCGTGGACAATTTCTTGCCTGTTAAACTGAATGTATTAGTAAGCGACTTAGGGTTTATCAGCAAAATGCCACACCAGAAAAAGAATAAAGTTATTGTGTAGTCATTCTGAATTGAATAGTAACTAAGCAAAGATGCAATGAATACTAAGGAATATAAAACCTTTCCCTGGCCAAAGAGCACAACTGAATTTTTCAAAAAAACAGAGAGACGATTTTGCACATGATTTTCGCTCTTCGTTTCGTCATTTATTACTAGGGATATTAGTGCAGCTACTAATAGCGTGATAACCACTCCAAATGAAATCCACCAAATCTTAGTATCCGCAAATATATCTTTAATTGGAATAAGTGTGAGTGCTAAGGGGATTGTGTTCGTGATTACATTTTTTGGGGAAGAGTAATATGGATCAATGAATAGTATTGAAAATACCATCATAAACAACCCTGAGTAGAACCAGAGGTTCTTTGTATCTGGGCTAGGTAATAAAGACTGCGTAAAGTAATAGTTCAAAAACATTAATATCGCAAAAAACAACCCAAAGACTACAAATCTATTTTTTAGCATCAGAGTATTCCTTTTAGTGTATTTTTCTCGTAAGTTCGGAACAATGAGTAATGTTTCTATTTTTCTAATTGATAGTAAGTTTAACTAAACTATTTTAATTAATTTTTGCTATTTAGGTTTAAACGTATTAACTCTAAATTGCTATTTACGAAGCGATGTGTTCATAGAGAATATATGACCCAATCGCAATCAGCACTAAACCACCAACTATTTCTGAACGCTTTCCAAACATTAACCCTAATACCCGCCCAAGCATCACACCAATCGTCACCATGGTAAATGTGGCAAAGCCTATGGCTGCGGCGGTGATGAATATATTCACATCCATAAATGCCAGGCTAACGCCAACGGCCATGGCATCTATGCTGGTGGCGATTGCGGTGAGAGCGAGGATATAGAAGGAATGCTTGGTGGGTTTTTCTTCTTCGGGTTCTGCCGGTTGAAAGCCTTCGTAAATCATATGCAGGGCAAGGGCGAGCAGGAGGGTGAAGGCGATCCAGTGATCCCAATCGGTAATGTATTTTGCGGCGAAGGTTTTGATAGTGAATGTGGCGATGGCCCAGCCGATTAAAGGCGTGATGGCTTCGATAACGCCAAAGATTAATCCGGTGCGTAGTGCTTCTGATAGCTTGGGATTTTTGAGTGCTGCGCCTTTGCTGATAGCTGCGGCAAAGGCGTCGGTGGACATGGCTAGCGCGATAAGCGCAATGGAGGTGCTGGTAAGGGTCATTGAGTTATGTTTTCTAGTCGGGACGAAATTAATAGATAGCAGCACGCCCGACTTTTGTCGCACTGATATCCATTAGTCTCGCCAACCGAAAACGGCCGCCTGCACCACGACTTGCGTCGATTATGTTGATACAGGCGCTTTGCTTGGTATGCAAAGCTGGCTACTCCCCAAAGGAGGCGGCATTATAACTGATTTTTTAATGGCTTGAGGGGAAGCGTTTTCTAATTTTATGGAGGAAACATTGAGAGAAAATCCTCACGATGGTCGCAGTAGGGAATCAGTGTGAAGATGATTTGGATAATGCCTGAAGGATTAAAATTCTTAGTAATATTTCACCTGCCGCAAGCTATGGCTTCATGCAGAGGTTTACTCCTTAATGGGTATCAGTAGTAGTCCACAATAGCGGTATCCAATCTCGATTAGAAATACTTTCAAGTTTCTCCGTGCTGAATTTAAGCTACGAAATTCTGACGCCGCATTCAGTCATGTTCGGATAACTTCAACTCGTGATAGTCCTTAATCTGGCACCACACATTGCTTCAGTACTTCAAAACCAACTTCAGGGGATTCGGTGCAATGTGACGATGACCTGAAATTGAAGGAGATTGTATTATGGCTTCAAGTCAAAACAGTATGCGTGGTGGTACCAGTGAACAGCATGCGAAAGCAGGCAGCCAAAGCCACAAAAACCAGGGCAGCAACCAAAGTGCTTCCCATACTCGCGGGGGTACCAGCGAGCAGCATGCCAAAGCTGGCAGTCAGAGTCACAAAAACGGTTAGTTGATGACAATGACAAACCCGGCGAGTTATCTCGTCGGGTTTATTGCTGCATGGGTATTCGAGTGATGTTTCTTGACCAGGTAAATCGTGCCATCAATGTGCAGCCGAAGGTTTATGCGTGACGCTCTTACGTTTTGCAGCCACCTTGCCGGCAGGTGATGCTGCACTGGTTTTAGGTGATTTGTACCTGTTGACCATGGCCGCATCAATGGCGTGAATGACTTGCTGGATATAGGCGCTGTCTTCGCTGGTGATGACTTGTTTCTCTCCCGCCCCGGTAGTCATGACCACTGCATATTTAAGCTTTGCGGTCAGCCCTGACACAATGGCAAAAATACTTAAAATACCGCCGACGGCAAACAGGGTGCCTTCTTCCAGTAATAATATCAGGCCTACGGTCAGGCACAGGAAAGATAACCATCGTTTGGGCTCAATTTCCCTGAAACTCACTGAAGTAATGGTCGCCACAGGATAGGTCTGACCTTTTACCACCACGCTATCCCTGGTCACCCTGACGCCGACCTGATCAAAGAATATTTTTTCATCCATCACCTGACTCCTCTAAACATTTAAAAGATTACGTGGCGAAGAATGAATAAGGCACCGCCCAATAGGGCATCACGCCTGTTACGCGCTACGTAAAACGCATGTTACCGAAAGCATATTGCAATTTCATGCACATAGAAAAGCTGAAAGCAACTTCAGGCCACGATAAAGATTGAGGGGCCTCACACGGTTACAAAGAGGAAGAGTTTCAAACCGGATTACAAAATAGCAAAATTCACTATACGCTGGTTTGCAAAAGACAGTCATTTATTTACATACGTAAACAGCTGCTTGTGGTGCTTAGGAGGGAGACAGGTTTTCCTGGGTTTTTTGCGGATGCAGTACCTGCATCATTTCTTTGCGGTTTTTGCGCGTACGCTTGTCTATATACATGCGTTTGTCAGCGATACGCAGTAACTCTGCGGTGTCTTTTGCTTCATGCGTAAATACCACGCCTATGCTGGCACCTACGCCGGTAAAGCCTTCTTTTTCCAACTGCAGGTGGGTGTATTCCAACTGGTGCTGGCACCATTCGACATTGTCCTCATGGCACAGAATGGCAAATTCGTCCCCGCCCAGACGATAGAGCTGGCCATGATGCAGCAGCTTACCGGCCAGGGTCCGGCTGAACAGTTTGAGTAAATGGTCCCCGGTTTCATGGCCGAAATGGTCGTTGATGTATTTCAGGTTATCCATATCCAGGAAAATCAGGCTGTGATGGGGCGGCAGCTGTAGCAGCTTGTTTTCCAGCGCATGCCGGTTGGGAATGCCGGTCAGCCTGTCGGTCAGGGCAAGGGAGCGGGTATTCTGCAACTCAATCAGCATCACTTCTTTTTCATGATACAAACGGCTGGTCTTGTGTGCCATGAGCAGGGACAGCAGGATGGTTTCAATGCTGACAGCCAGCAAACCGACTTGTTCTGTCGTAAGAGGATACAGCCACAATTGTTCAGTATGGATGGCAACCCAGCCAAACAGGAGGCATACCGTGATGGCCAGCAGGTACAAGCACGCAATCTGCTGTTTCTTCCAGCCAAGGCGAACACCGCATATCAGGCCGAAACAGAGAGAAATGGCGACGCCGTACCGTGACATTTCCAGCATCCAGCTGGGGAAAATCATGCCCAGTACCAGTGCTGCGAGCAGGATGCCACCGGTAAAGAGCGAGAGCTGGTAAAGGTTGGGTCTGCCAGCTTGTGTAATGCCAAGCAAGTGGCAGATAAAACTGATATAGGCCAGGTTGGCAATCAGCAAGGGCGCGCCGGTCAGGTAAAACCAGTACTGGTCAAAAAACTGGTTGAAGACACCAAGCGCGGTAGCATGGAAAATCAGGTTGCCCAGAATAAACAGGGCATACATGCGTTCGGCCATATGGCCTTTGACCATACCGATAGCTGCAAAGTAGATAAACAGCCCGAGCAATACCCCCAGCATCAGTACGCCAATGGCAGTGCTGAAGTGGGTGCGTTTCTGGTAGCGCTTCAGGTCAGTCACATATACTTCGGGATGTGCCAGGTAATAGGGGGATTGCAGCCAGGTGATCAGCCTATAGGTGCCTGGTTGCAGGCTGACAACACGCCCATGACGGAGCATAAAAGGATTATGCTCCGGGCTGTTGAGCCCGCCTTTGATCACAATACGGTTGTCATGACTGTCTACCAGCTCGTGCTGGAAGCGGGCAATGGTGGATGTGTTCTTGAAGTCAATCACATACTGATTGGCATGGGTGATATTGAGCACGCTCTGGCAGACGAATTTACCACCCTGCAAGGGAATGCTGGCAATGGCTGTGCCCTGGCTGTTGATACAAGTCGCGCCCAGCAACATTGGTGCTGCCGTCGATAGCAATGGCAGCAGGTAAAACCACAGGGTCAGGAGTAGCCGGAGCGGATAGTGCTTAAATCCCATTTTTCAGTCAATGCGGCAAATTAACGAAGCAGTGTACCGAAAAGTTCCCGGCAGATGGCTTGCCAACTCAATTAAGAAAGGCAAAGAATTACTAACGAAAGTCTGGTGGATGCATTGAAAACCCCGCTGTGAAAGCGGGGTCGGGTGAGAAAGTAATTATTTATTGGCAGTGCTGTCTTTAATGGCTTCGACCGTCTCTTCTGCGTGGGCTTCAGCCGCAGCGGCGGCTTCTTTCGCGGCTTTCACTGCATCTTCAGCCGTGCTTTTGGCTTCACTTACCGCTTGCTCGGTCTGTGTTTGTGCGGCTGCCTGATCCGCGGAAGACTCCTTGTCACCGCAGCCTGCCAGCAAAGTGGCGCTGAAAGCGGTGATCAGTAACAGGCGTAACAGTTTGCTCATAGCGGTTCCTTTATTATTCGTCATGTGGAAGAAGGCGATTACGCCGGAATGCGTAATACCTGACCCGGATAGATCTTGTCAGGATGATTCAGCATGGGCCGGTTGGCTTCAAAGATTTTCATGTAACTGTTGGCATTGCCATACATGTCCTTGGCAATCTTGGATAAGGTATCGCCTTTCACCACGGTATAGAACCTGGCTTCCGGCTCTTGGCTGGGCACATACAGCTGGTCTTGCACACCCTCCACGCCGGCGACATTGCCGCAGCACAGCAGGATTTTTTCCTTGATTTCCTGTGTGTCTACGTTGCCTTGTACGATGACGGTACCGCTGGCGCCATCAAACTTGACGTCGTAGCCTGCGGTTGGCAAGTTGTTTTTGGCGATGTAGTCCTGGATGGCTTTGGCCGCCGCTGCATTGGCCGCTTCTACATTGACCGGAGTAGGGGCTTTGCTGGCAGCTTCCTGTGCCGCTTTGGTTTCCCCGCTTCCAAACAGTTTCTCGCCTGCTTCTTTGATAAAAGAAAATAAACTCATTGCAATGCCTCCTGATTTGTTATTGTGAAGGAGCCTTTATCATAGCAAATACCCATGGGTGCTACTAGCGCCAGGCAGTGATGAGAATATGATTCAGGGCGATGACTGTAACTGGCTGGCGATCTGTTCGCTGAGTAAATCCAGGTTGGTACCCAGGGCGCGCACCAGCGCCGGGTACCCGTTTTCACTGAGCGGGGTGCTGAACTTGAAAGCGTGCTGCTGCAATGTTCGCTGCTGGGGGGAAACCAGCCGCCACTGGCCGCTTAACACGGCATAGCCTTGCATTTGCCCGTGGAACTGGTCTATGGTGAGGGACAGGGAAGGCGAGGTAGCAGCACCGGGCAATGGGTCAGTCACCGAGAGGTTAGGCAAGCGACTGCCCAGGCGGGCACGCAGTCCGCGACGTAATTCCTGTGATAGCGTATCCACCCAGAGATGGTCGCGTGCCGGGTGCAAGGTGACATCATCGGTCTGTACCACGATACGGTCTGTGTCCAGGTAATCCGCCAGTTGAATCCGGTTGAGCACCAGCGTTTGTGTTTGCGCCGGTGCCCTCGCCGCTACTGTTTGCTGCACAGCCGCTTCCGGCAGCGCATAACGTTGGGTATTGACGGGCGGGTTGGATTTGAAACATGCGCCCAGGCTGAATGCCAGCAACAGCAGAAGGCCGGATCGAAAACATTTCTTTGGGGTCATCATTAGCATTCCTTACGGTTTGGCTGGCGCCAGCGGCTCGGGATCATTACCGGGCTTGCGGTCAAACAGGATGGCGTTGGGCTGTTCATTTAAGGTGCGCACCAATGGCTGGATGTCACGCAGCGCTTTGTCCAGGCGCTGCAAGGTGCCGGTGAGTTCCTGATAGGCGGGGGATTCCGGTGACAGTCCATCGAGCGTTTTACGCAGCGCCTGCATGGTCTGGTTAAGGTTGGCCGGCATCTGTTGCAAGTCAGGCTGGCTGAGTAACTGGTTGACCTGGCGGCTCAGTGTACGGATTTCCTGCATGGTTTGCTCGGATTGCTGCAGGTTTTTATCCAGCCCGGAAAGCACCGGTTCTACATTCAGGCGATTCAGTTTATCCAGCAGGTCTGTCAGTTTCTGCTCGATTTGGGCCAGGCCGGTGGCGCTGGTCGGCAATACCGGTATGCCTTCAAAACGTTGTCGACGATAGGTCGTATGCGCTTTCTGTTCCATATTCAGGTCGACGAAGACCGAGCCGGTGAGCAGGTTGCCCGACTTCAACGTGGCGTGTAACCCGCGCTGCAGCATACGATCAATCCTGGCTTTCCATTCCTCCAGGTCGGCCTGGCCATTCTCGGCCAGGCGGCCTGGCTCCAGGTGAATCAGTACGGGAATCGCATAACGGAAGTCTTTTTTGCGTTCCGGTGAGTTGAATTTCCACGGTACGCTGATGACTGTCCCTATACGCAGCCCCCTGAATTCTACCGGCGCGCCTTTGGATAAGCCGCGCACCGTATCATTGACCAGTAATACATATTCCAGGTGCTGGTTATAAGTTTGCTGGCGGGCGGCCTCTTCATTGGTATACAGTTCAAACGTGGTTTCGGAGGCGACCGGTTTGCCCATAGGCAGGTCATCGGCATGACCAAAGCTGACGCCACCGGCAATCAGTGACTCCACGGTCGGAATATTAGCTTTGAAGCCATCGGCGTCCAGCCTGACATCAATGCCGACGGCAGTCCAGAAGCGGGAGTTTTCGGTAACCAGCACATCATAAGGATGTTCAATAAATACCTCATGTTGCATCTGGCGCTGTTTTGGATCAAACACTGCACTGACTACACGCCCGACCCGCATGCCCTGGTAGGTGACCGGGTCGCCGACCCGCAGCGCATTGCCGACTTTCCCAATCAGGTTGACATGAACGCCCTGGGCGCCATTTGGCGAGATAGGCGGCTGGTCCAGTACGGTGAACTGGTCGGTTTCTTCGATACTTTTACCTGGCTGCAACTGGATATAGGCACCGGAAATCACCGTGTTCAGGCCGCTGATGCCCTCCAGGCCAATACGCGGTTTCACGACCCATAGCTGGGTATCCTTGACCAGCATGGGCTGGGCTTTCGGCGTAATACGGGCAATGACCTGGATATGCGTGAGGTCTTTGGACAAGGTGACTTGTTCGACCAGGCCGATATCCACGCTATGCACCTTGATTTTGGTTTTGCCGGCTTCAATACCCTCAGCATTGGTCATGGACAAGGTGATTTGCTTGCCTGCCTTGGTGTAATTGTCATAGACCAGCCATACACCGATCAGCAAGGCGACGATAGGGACAATCCATATCGGCGACAGCCTGGTTTGTTTGCCGACTTTGGCCAGCAAATGATGATTGTTTGAGTCAGTCATGTGTGTTTCCTTGGGTATCCCAGAGCAGGCGCGGGTCAAGCGCCATCGCAGCCAGCATGGTGGTAATCACGACTGCACAGAAAGCGAGTGCGGCCGGGCCGGGTAGTACCGACATCAGGTTGCCGGATTGTATCAATGCCACCATGATGGCAACGACAAAAACATCGACCATGGACCAGCGGCCAATCAACTCGGTCAGGTGGTAAAGCCTGGTTTTCTGCTGTGCATTTAATGGCCCCGGATGTTTGACCAGCCAGGAAAGCAGGATCAATATCAGCATTTTAATAATCGGTACCAGTACGCTGGCCACAAAAATAACCACGGCAATTGGCTCGGAGCCATGCTGCCATAACTCCAGCATGCCGCCAATAATGGTGGAAGCGTGAGTCTGGCCCAGCGAGGTCGTAATCATCATCGGATAGGCGTTGGCAGGAATATATAGAATCACCGCCGTGAAAAGCAGTGCCCAGGTAAACTCCAGGCTGTTGGGTTTGCGCATATGCAGTTTACTGCCACAACGTTTGCAAACAGCGGCCGCACCGGCAATCGTTGGGAGTGTATTGACCAATCCGCACGTCGTACAACCGGTGACATGCTGTGCAGCGGCGCTGATGCCACAACGAATACGGGTATCGGCAGCTGGCTCGCCGGCCAGCCGCAGCCACAGCCAGTCGATATCCACCGAGCGGGTAGTCATCAGTAACAGGGCCGCAAACACGCAATAGGCCCAGAATGAGACACCGAGTTGTACTTCACCGATTTCGGTCAGCTTTACCAGGCTCACCAGCGCGGCGATGATAAACACATCGGCCATCATCCAGGGGTGCAGGTGCGAGAACAGGCGGGCGATGACATCACTGTAGGCGCGTGGGACGGTGCGCAGGACATTGGCCTGCATGATCATCACTCCTATCAGGTATAAGGCAGGCAGGATAATGGCAGTGCAACTGACGATAAGCGCCACCATGGGTTGCTGGACATCGACCAGGGTCACAGCAGTTTGCGGCAGTTCAATTTGCGTATCTAGCCCATTGGTATCCATACTGATAAACGGGAAAGCGATGGCAATCAGTAAACTGAGCAATGCACTGGTCGCCAGGGCAATGCTGCGCTGGACCGGGTGCAAGTGCCGCCTTGCCAGCACGTGCCCACACTGCGGGCAGCTGGCATGCTCGCCCGGCCGCAGCACGGGAATGGCGCTGACCATGTCGCAGGCACTGCAGGCACGCAAACGCCGCCATTTTATTTTTTGCCGGGTAGTCGTCATACGGCTGGATGGATCTGTTAAGAGGTCATTTAACTGTTAATCGCATGGTAAACGGATTGGATTTGAACAGGCAAGTAAAACGCATCGTGCAAGTAATATGCATCGTATAAGATACATTAGGTGCGGCTAACTGCTGAATCCAACCGTATTCATGATTAATTTGATCAGCAGGCTGACGACGGCCAGGCTGGTTATGCTTGCGGCCCATATCAGTACCAGCCAGCCCAGCTTTTTCCCAAAACTACTCTTTTCGTTGGTGGCTGTCATTTAATGATAAGCCTCATCGGGGTTCACTTTGCCGCGGAAAACATAATAGGCCCACCCGGTATAAATCAGGATGACCGGAATGATGACCAGGGCGCCTATCAGGGCGAATATCTGGCTTTGTTGCGGGGCGGCGGCGGCCTGGATGGAAATGTCGGGCGGGATGATATTGGGCCAGATACTGATACCCAGGCCCATATAACCCAGCAATATCAGGCAGAGCGTATAAATAAAAGGCGTGGTTTCCGATTTTGCCTGTAGCGACTTCTGTAGCCGGTAAAAAACAATGGCTACCAGTAACGGCACCGGTGATAACCATAGGAAATTGGGCATGCTGAACCAGCGTTCGGCAATGCGGCTATCCATCAATGGTGTCCAGATACTGATCACGATAATAATGGTGAACAGGCACACTGAAATGCGCTGTGAAAGCTTGTAGCAACAAGACTGCAACTCACCGTCTGTTTTCATGATCAGCCAGGTGCAGCCCAATAGGGCATAGGTCACCAGCAAGCCTAGGCCGGTAAAAACGGAGAATGGCGAAATCCAGTCCAGCGGACCGCCTGCATATACCTGATTGACCACTTTGATTCCCTGCAAATAAGCACCCAAGGTCATGCCCTGGAAGAATGTCGCTGCGATGGAACCGCATAAAAAGGCCTTATCCCAGAAATGGCGTTCCGTATCATGTGCCCTGAACCTGAACTCAAAGGCCACACCCCTGAAAATCAGGGCCATCAGCATAAACAGCAAGGGCAGCGAGAGGGCGCTCAGAATCACGGAATAGGCGAGCGGAAAAGCGGCCAGTAACCCGGCGCCCCCCAGGACCAGCCAGGTTTCGTTGCCGTCCCAGATCGGGGCGACAGTATTCATCATCAGGTCCCGGTCGCCTTTCTCTTTAAAAAATGCATAGAGGATACCTATGCCTAAATCAAAGCCATCCATGATGATATACATCATGATGCCAAACAGAATAATGACTGCCCAGACCAGAGATAAGTCCATTTAGTGATCCTTTGGTGCGTTTTTGCCCGTTGATGTGGATGTTGTGGGCGGTGATGGCTGGGGATCCGGATGAAATTCAGGGGCAACCATAAACTCATCCAGCTCGGTGCGGTTGATGGAGATCGCGTCGCCTTGCAGCGCTTCACCGGTTTTCGGCCCACCATTGACCAGTCGCAAGACATATACGGTACCCATGCCGAATAGCGCGAAATAAATCACGACAAACAAGGCCAGTGTCAGTCCGACTTCGCCGGCGGTATGCGGTGTCACGGCATCGACAGTACGGAGTAAACCATACACTACCCAGGGCTGGCGGCCGATCTCTGTGGTAAACCAGCCTGCCAGGATGGCAATCAGGCCGGCCGGCCCCATGAGGATGCAGAATTTCTGGAAAGTGCTGTTCTGGTACAGGGTGCCTTTCCAGCGCAACCAGGCTGATGTCACTGCCAGTAGAATCATCAGCATGCCCAGCCCGACCATCACGCGGAAACTCCAGAAAATAATGGTGGCATTGGGTCGGTCCCGGGCCGGGAAGTCTTTCAGGGCAGGAATTTGCTCTGTAAGGGAATGACGCAGGATCAGGCTGCCTAGCACAGGAATTTCCACGGCAAAGAGGTTTTTCTCCTGTGCCATGTCCGGCCAGGCAAGTAGCACCAGTGGCGTGGCTTCCTCTCCCTTGTTTTCCCAATGGGCTTCTATCGCGGCGATCTTGGCCGGCTGGTGCTTGAGCGTATTCAAGCCATGCATATCACCGATCACCACTTGCAGCGGGGCGAGCAGCAGGATCAGCCATAAGCCCATAGAGAGCATTTTTCGTACGGCAGGATTATTCTTACCATGCAGTAATTGCCAGCCACCGGCTGCCACGACGAACAAGGCCGTAGCGAGATAGGCAGCAATCACCATGTGTATCAGCCGATAAGGGAAGGAAGGGTTGAAAATGATCTTGAACCAGTCCAGCGGAATGACCTTACCGTCGACCAGTTCAAATCCCTGCGGGGTCTGCATCCAGCTGTTGGAGGCCAGTATCCACGTAGCGGAAACCAGCGTACCCAGCGCAACCATCACGGTTGAGGTGAAGTGCAGCTCTGGGCCGACCTTGTTCCAGCCAAACAGCATCACGCCCAGGAAGCCAGCTTCAAGAAAGAAAGCCGTTAGCACCTCATAGGCCAGTAAAGGGCCGGTCACGCTGCCGGCCACACTGGAAAAACCGGCCCAGTTGGTGCCGAACTGATAGGCCATGACCAGGCCGGAAACCACGCCCATCCCAAAACACAAGGAAAAGATTTTGACCCAGAAATGGTAAAGATCCAGATAGACGGTATTTCTGCTTTTGAGCCAGCTGGCTTCCAGTACAGCCAGGTAGCTGGCCAGGCCGATGGTAATTGCCGGGAAAATAATATGAAAAGAAATCGTGAATCCAAACTGGAATCTGGCCAACGTCAATGCTAAATCAGACATTCTTATCCTTTGAAGAGCGTAAACCGGCGAGGACACACTGCCACTTTGGATGGCCCCTTGAGTATCATATTAGAAATAGGGGAGATATTGCAAAGTTGGTCGCAAATCTGCTACGACTGTCTCGGGTTTATTACATTGAGTTCATTTGGTAAAGATAGTTGCATGCGCGGAGGTTTTCAGGCGATTATTTGATTTGACCCTGGCTGCAGGAAAGCAAAAAGCCTTGCAAAAATGCAAGGCTTTTTTTATTTGGCTCCTCAACCTGGGCTCGAACCAGGGACCTACGGATTAACAGTCCGGCGCTCTACCGACTGAGCTATTGAGGAATCGGTAGTTCGTGTGAAGGCGCTATATTACTGAGACCTCGCCCCTTGGTCAACCACTTTTTGCGAATTTCTTTATATTTCTTGAGAGGCACTTTAAATCGTTGTTTCTGGTCTGGACTGTGTGGAAAAGTCAAGGGATTTGCATGGGGGAACCGTGCTCAATTTACCCGAATGGGTCAATTCTTTCCCCCGGAAAGATCATTTATAATGAACGCCTACAGGAGAAGAGTATGCGTACAGTTTTAGGAAAAGTGACAGGCCTGACCGGTATGGCAGAAATTGTGGATGCACATGGCCAGCATGTATTGCTCAAGGCTGGCGACAGTTTGCATGATGGTGACCAGTTGGTGATCGCCACCGGCTCCCGGCTTGCCATACAGACCCCTGATGGCGAGATGATGCAGTTTGCCGAGCAACAAACCATCCGGCTGTCAGACGTGTTACTTGCTTCTTCCGGCATGATGGATATGAGTGAGCAGGCCGTCAATCCGGCTGTTGTTCAGCATGTGCTGGCGACATTGCAACTGGATGATGTTGTGGAGTTGTCACCACCGCTGGCTTCCATACTGCAAGAGGATCCGGCCGCATTTGTTTCCATTATGCATCCTTCAGTGTCGGAGTCTTTGTGGTCGGGAAACGGCCAGGAAGAGGCGTTGAATATCCATGATGTGCTGGTATCTTCAGATAGCCAGACCATTTTGCCATCACAGGGCATGTCTGTCGGGGAAGTTGCAGACCTGCTGACACAAACATCTGCGTCAGTGGATATTGGCTTGCCACAGAGCCCGTTAAAAGACTTCCTGAATGAATAGTTTAAATTCGGTTGAAAATAAAAAAGCGCCTGGTGGCGCTTTTTTATTGGGCGGTGATTTTTAAGCCAGCGCTTTTTCGATACGGTCTAATGCTTCGCGCAGGTTTTCCATGCTGGTGGCAAACGAAATACGGAAATAACCTTCAGCACCAAAGGCAGAACCAGGCACAACGGCGACATTATGTTCTTCCAGTAAATATTCAGCGAATGCCATGTCCGTGGTTTCCCTGATTTTGCCGGTTTTATGCAAATTGGCAATCGCCTGGCGCGCATCCGGGAAAGCATAGAATGCGCCACCCGCCATCAGGCAACTCAAGCCAGGCATGGCATTGAAGCGGTTGACCACATATTCGTGGCGCTCACGGAACGCGGTCACCATCGGTTTGATACAGTCCTGCGAGCCACTCAGGGCCGCTTCTGCTGCATATTGGGAGATGGATGTCGGGTTGCTGGTGGACTGGCTTTGCAGGATTTCCATCGCCTTGATGATATAGGCCGGGCCAGCCGCATAACCAATACGCCAGCCGGTCATGGAGTAGGCTTTGGACACGCCGTTCAACACAATGCAGCGATCTTTCAGGCCGGGTGTTGCATTCAGGATGTTGTGGAAAGGCTGGCCACTCAGGTTGACGTGCTCATACATGTCGTCAGTGGCGATCAGTACATGCGGATGTTTGAGCAATACTTCGCCCAGCGCTTTCAATTCTTGCAGGGAGTAGACCGCGCCGGTCGGGTTGGAAGGGGAGTTAAACATGACCAGTTTGGTTTTCGGGGTAATGGCCGCTTCCAGTTGCGCTGGCAGTAATTTAAAGCCCTGTTCAATGCCACATTCCAATACTACTGGCTTGGCTTCTGCCACCAGCGCGATATCGGCATAGCTGACCCAGTAAGGCGCGGGGATAATCACTTCATCCCCCGCGTTTAATACCGCCAGGCACAAGTTAAAAATGGTTTGCTTGCCACCTACACCGACAATTACTTCATTTACTGCATAGTCAAAACCATTCTCGTTTTTGAATTTGTTGACGATGGCCTTTTTCAGCGCCGGGATGCCGCTGACCGGTGTGTATTTGGTGTAACCCGCATCGATCGCGGCTTTCGCTGCATCTTTAATATGCTGTGGCGTATCAAAATCTGGTTCCCCCGCCGCCAGGCCAATAATAGGGCGACCTTCGGCTTTATATCTGGCTGCTTTGGCAGTAATCGCTAAAGTAGGGGATTCTTTGATGGATAAAACACGCGCAGATAGCACGCTGGCGGCAGGTTTGCTCAAGATGGCTTCCTTGTTGATCGTAGTGACACAAACAGGCCAGAACGAAAGGCCTGCAAAAAATGAAAACAAAATATTTTACGCAAAAACCAGTTGGCGTGGAAGCCGGTGCGCAGGGTTTTTAATCCCTGTTTAAATCATTGTTTCCGGTAGCCTTTTTATCCTGGGGAGAATGAGGGGAAGTCGATGCCGGCAACGGTTCAGTTTGGCGGTGACAGTTTATGTTGCGAGACGTGGTGCAGGGCCTGCCATGCTGCCTTGTATTGTACTGTTGGCATGCATGCAGATGATGAGACACCGGCCGGTCACGTAAATTGTAAATCCCGCGCCTGAGGTAATGAAAACAGTTTAGAATAAACCCCTCGACTATTCCCAGATTGTTGTTGTGATCGTCACTTTTCCAGGTAGCAAATATGAGTTACACCAGCCGTTTCCGCCCGCTGGTGACCAGCCTCAGGCCATTGAGAAACTGACCCGAGGCATTGAGGGTGGCCTGAAATTCCAGACTTTGCTGGGTGTCACCGGTTCCGGTAAAACCTATACCATGGCCAACGTGATTGCGCGTACCGGCAAACCGGCCATTGTGATGGCGCCTAACAAAACCCTGGCTGCGCAGTTGTATAGCGAGTTCCGTGAGTTTTTCCCCAATAATGCGGTGGAGTATTTCGTCAGTTACTACGATTACTATCAGCCGGAAGCCTATGTGCCTTCGCGCGACCTGTTTATCGAAAAAGATTCCAGCATTAACGACCATATCGAACAGATGCGGCTGTCTGCGACCAAGGCGTTGCTGGAACGCGAAGATGCGGTGATTGTGGCGACAGTCTCTGCCATTTACGGTATTGGTGATCCTGGCGAGTATCACGGCATGGTGCTGCATATCCATCTGGGCAAGAAAATCTCGCAGAAGGATATTGTGGCGCATCTGATCAGTATGCAATATGACCGCAATGACTTTGATTTTGGCCGGGGCTGCTTCCGTGTGCGTGGAGATATTATTGATGTGTTTCCGTCTGAAAACAGTGAAACAGCGGTACGTATCAGCCTGTTTGATGATGAAATCGATAGTATCCAGCTATTTGACCCGCTGACCGGGCAGATTTTCAACAAAATCCATAACTTCCGCATTTTCCCTTCCAGCCATTATGTGACGGCGCGTGAAGCGACCGTGCGCGCCATGGAAACGATTAAAGTGGAACTGCGCGACCGTGTCAGTTTCTTCCTGAGTGAAAACAAGCTGGTGGAAGCGCAACGTATTGAACAGCGCACGCGGTTCGACCTGGAAATGCTGAATGAAATCGGTTTCTGCAAAGGCATTGAAAACTACAGCCGGCATTTGACTGGGCGTAATCCCGGCGATCCACCGCCGACACTGATTGATTATCTGCCTCAACAGGCATTGATGATTATTGATGAAAGCCATGTCACCGTGCCGCAAATTGGTGGCATGTACCTGGGTGACCGTTCACGTAAAGCCAACTTGGTGGATTATGGCTGGCGCCTGCCTTCAGCCATGGATAACCGGCCGCTCAAGTTTGAAGAATTTGAACGCATTATGCGCCAGTGCGTGTTTGTGTCTGCTACGCCGGCGGATTATGAAAAGAACCACCAGCAACAGGTTGTGGAAATGATTGCGCGACCGACCGGGCTGGTGGACCCGGAAATCATTGTCAAGCCGGCCGATACGCAGGTGGATGATCTGCTGGGCGAAATCAGGCAGCGGGTAGCGGTTGGTGAGCGCGTATTGACGACGACACTGACCAAGCGCATGGCAGAGGACTTGACCGACTACCTGACCGAACATGGTGTCAAGGTACGCTACCTGCACAGTGATATTGAAACTGTGGAACGCGTGGAAATTATCCGCGATCTGCGCCTGGGTGAGTTTGATGTGCTGGTGGGCATTAACCTGCTGCGTGAAGGGCTGGATATTCCGGAGGTCTCGCTGGTGGCGGTACTGGATGCCGACAAGGAGGGCTTCCTGCGTTCAGAACGCTCACTGATTCAAACCGCAGGCCGCGCAGCCCGTAACCTGAACGGTAAAGTGATTTTTTACGCCAACAAGATCACCCGCAGCATGAAACTGGCCATGGATGAGGCCGAACGCCGGCGCACTATCCAGCAGGCATTCAATGCCGAGCATGGCATTACGCCCAAAGGCGTCACCAAGCGGATCAAGGACATTATTGATGGCGTTTATGACAAAGATGAAGCACAACGCGAGCGCAAAGCGGCCCAGGAGCAGGCCAGCTACGAAAGCATGAGCGAGAAAGCGCTGACCAAAGAGCTGAAACGTGTAGAAAAAGCCATGCATGATGCGGCTAAAAACCTGGAGTTTGAAAAGGCGGCACAATACCGTGACCAGCTGAAAAAGCTCAAGCTGCAGGCGTTTGGCGCTGAGGTAGATGATTTGAAATGATGAATAGCTATTGAATCACTGGAGGATGGCTGACAAGGATGATGATTTTGCTAAAATTCAATGAAGATTGAAATTTATTTTACAGGCCTGCTGTCAGACAACCGTTAATGATTTGATAACTACAATTGATTTAGGATATGCCCATGAAAAAAATTACAAAAGCAGTATTTCCGGTGGCCGGCTTAGGTACTCGCTTCCTGCCCGCCACCAAAGCCAGTCCCAAGGAAATGTTGCCTGTCGTTGATAAACCACTGATCCAATATGCGGTAGAGGAAGCCGTTGCGGCAGGGATAACAGAGCTGATTTTCATTACCGGCCGTAACAAGCGCTCCATTGAGGATCATTTTGACAAGGCTTACGAGCTGGAGTCCGAACTGGAAGCGGCCAATAAACAGAAACTGCTGAATGTCGTGCACAGTATTTTGCCCAAGGAAGTCAGTTGTATCTTTATCCGCCAGTCCCAGGCACTCGGCCTCGGTCATGCTGTGTTATGCGCCAAGCCAGTGGTCGGCGATGAACCTTTTGCCGTATTGCTCGCGGATGACTTGCTGTGCGGGGATGTTTCCATTACCAGGCAAATGGTGAATGTTTACGAGAAGCATCAATGTTCGATTCTGGGTATTGAAACCGTTGCCCCTGAAGAAACCAGCAGTTATGGCGTGGTGGATGCCGTGCCGGAATCCGATGATTTGCTGGAAGTGAAAGGCATGGTGGAAAAACCAAAGCCGGAAGAAGCACCTTCCAACCTGGCTGTGGTGGGGCGTTATGTATTAACCCCACGTATCTTTGACTGCCTTGAGCACGTTCAACCTGGTAAGGGCGGGGAGATCCAGCTGACGGATGGTATTTCAGCCCTGATGAAATATGAAAAGGTAAAAGCCTACCGCTACAAAGGCAAGCGCTATGATTGCGGCAGCAAGCTGGGCTTTATGCAGGCCAACGTCGAACTGGGTTTGCAACATCCTGAAATTGCTGCCAGCTTTAAAGATTACCTGAAAACACTGAAACTCTAAGAGCAATCATGACCGATCCGCATGCCCAATCTCCTGATCACTGGTTATCGCAGTCTGATATTGTTTTTTCAGTGGCTGAAGTGGAGCAGGCGCTGGACCGTATGGCGAGCGTGCTGCAGGAGAAGCTGTCAGGTCAGCCAGTGATATTACTATGCGTGATGCGTGGTGGCGTTTACCTGGCCGGGCAATTGATGCACAGGTTACAACTGCCGGCCCGGCTTGATTACCTGCAGGCAAACCGTTATCACGGTATAACAGGTAGCGGAATTGTCTGGACTAAATTACCGGAGCTGGATTTGACAGGCCAGACCGTGGTTGTGCTGGACGATATCCTGGATGAAGGTATCACCCTGGCTGAAGTGGTGCATCATTGCCAGCAGGCTGGAGCCAGAGAGGTGGTAACTGCCGTATTGACTGAAAAAGACAATGGCCTGGAAAAGCCTCTGCAGGCGGATGTCATCGGCTTAATTGTCCCGAATCGCTATGTGTTCGGTTGTGGTATGGATGTCTACGGCTGGTGGCGTAATTTGCCGGAAATCAGGGCGTTACGGGAAGCATAATCTGTATTGCGGCACCGTTTTAAATTCTACCTCAGTGTATTGCTCGTTTCTCTCCGGGTGTGATCAGCGAACGGCTAAACAAACGCTGGAAAGCAGTTCGTAAGCTAGTTAGCCTGAATTTCTATACAGATAGGCCTATGTCACATGCAGACAGAGCGATTCCGGCCCTGTCTTTTGGCTTCGTAGCAAGCCTTGTCGGCACGGGATAAGAGGCTTTGAGTGCTGTCGCCGGCCTGAATGGCGGTGATTCCGATAGATACGGTATATCGGAATTCCGGTGCCTGCAGTATGGGGCAGGCGTCAAGAAGCGTGTGCCGGATACGATCCAGTAATTGCCCGGCATTATCTACTTCAATATCAGGCAGCAGAAAAAGAAACTCCTCGCCGCCAATCCGGCCGAAATCATCACCCCGACGTACTGAATGGCCAACCTTACGGGCAAAATCCACCAGCACTGCATCACCACCTGCATGGCCATAGGCATCGTTAATGGATTTGAAGTGATCAATATCCAGTATGGCAACGCAACCCTGAATCCTGTTCGAGACCATGTTGTCCAGGCGTTGCATCATATAACGGCGGTTGGCAATGCCGGTCAGTTCATCGGTTTGCGAGGCCCTGAGAGCCACGTCACGATCGCTGCGCAGCTCGCGGCCTTCCGTCGCCAGTGAAGTGATTTCGACGCCGATATACAACATCCATCCATGCGCATCAACGGTTTCGGTCACCCATATCCAGCGACCATCATGCAGGCTGGTTTCAAAACCACGGAAGGGAAGTTTGCCCCGCCGCGATAGCGCCGATGACAGCCATTTCTCGAAATCGCCGTTGCAGGAGGTGATATGTGTCCCGGTACTGGTTTGCCAACCCCGGCGCATCAGCTCTACCCAGGTCGGATAGTCTTCTTCAGCCAGATGCAGCGCTGCGCGGAAAGCCGGATTGGCGTAATGTAGCCGGTCAGTTTCATCGAAAATGGCGATGGCGTTGCGTGTTTCGTGGATAAGGCTGGGCAGGTTGGGAAGTGTTAATGGCAATTGATCTCACCTCAATAAAAACTGCGATAAGTCGGGAGTATCTATGTGGATGGAGCGATTCAGCATGCCGTTTGCAGCGATGCTTGCCTGTTATTGTAAAGGGAAGAGCTTCTGCTGGCAGTCAATGACTGAGAAATATTTGTAATCTGGCGGAGAAGGGGGGATTCGAACCCCCGATACGCTTTCACGTATGCCTGATTTCGAGTCAGGTACATTCAACCAGCTCTGCCACTTCTCCTGTTTGATTTGCACATAACGGCAATGATCTGGCGACGATTGCCTGGCAAGGGCGCTAGTCTACACTGTGCCGGTAAGGGACATCAATATAAAATTGATGCAGGTATGGTTAGCTGATCGGCAATTCGATATGAATGACCAGGCCGGAGGCCGGTGCAGGTTTGTTGCTCAAGGTCATACGGCCGCCATGCTTTTCCACAATCATGCGCGCAATGGACAAGCCCAAACCGGTGCCACCAGTTTGGCGTGAACGTGAATCTTCCACCCGGCGGAAGGGTTCCAGCACGGTTTCCAGTTCCTGTTCGGGAATGCCAGGACCGTCATCAGAAATCGTGCACAAAATATGTGTCTCTCTGGTTTCCAGCACGAGTGCCGGCGATTGTGCGTAATGAATGGCATTGCCCAGCAGGTTATTGAGACAGCGTGTGAGCAGATGGGCCGACCCCATGATGGTGATGGGGGTAGCAGGCAGGGTTTTGCGAATGGAGTGGCCTGCATCTTCAAAATCATCACATACGGCGGTTGCCAGCGCGGTCAGGTCTACCCGGTTTTTATCGATATGCTCACTGCACAGGCGTGCAAAATCCAGGCCTTCCCGTACCATTTCCTGGGTGGCGGTCAGGTCTTTGATCAGGTCCTGCTTGAGGTCAGTGTCTTTGACTTTTTCCAGACGCAGTCGCAAGCGGGTGAGAGGTGTCTGCAGGTCATGTGCAATCGCACCTAGGATAAAGCCACGCTCCTGCATATGGTTGACAATGCTGCGCTGCATTTCATTAAACGCTTTGGCGGCATGGCGTACTTCGGTGGAGCCTTCATTTTCAGGTAAAGGCGGGTGCTCAATATTGTGGGCTAGCTGCAACGCCGCATTGGCCAGTTTACGCAAGGGCTGGGTGGCCACGGAGGCAACGACCCAGATGATGGTAATGAGCCCCAGCAGAACCAGGAAAATCGTCAACGGACCGCGTTCGGCAGGTGGGTGCGCGGCGGGCGAGCGGTGTCCGCCGTAACGCAGCTGGATCAGGACGGGAGTGCTGTCCTGCAGATGCGTATAGACCATCAGGCAATAGCTCCGGTTGCGGGACTGCGGTGGCCCCAGATTGGATGGTACGGGCGGAGGGCCGTTGCGTTGTGCGCAATTGCCGGCGCGCGTAATGCTGACCAGGTCGGCAATCTCCGGAACCAATAATTCATTCAGGTTGGCTAATTCCAGCGGCAATGGCAGTGATTGTGTATTTGGAGGGGGCGTGACGTTTAGCGTCATGGAACTGCCCATGCGCTTGAAGACATCCTGAATTTCTGAACGCTTCTCGGGAACCGTGACTTCAAGGATACGAATGATGCTTTCCACGCGGTCAAAGGCAAACTGGTCCCGCAGCTGGGATTCATTTTCACGTGAGTCACGCTGTCCCAGTATATTGACGACCATGGCTGTCAGTACAATGCCGATGGCGGTGATAAGGAAAATCCGGACTGACATGGCCCCCAGCAATTTTTTCAACATGGTCAGTTTCCTTTATTTGAGGTAGCGCACATCGGCCGTGAGCAGGTAACCCTCATTGCGCAGCGTTTTGATGATGGCCGGGGTTTTGCTGTCGACTTCGATTTTTTGCCTGAGCCTGCTGATCTGCAAGTCTATGGAGCGGTCAAAGGGGCCAGCTTCGCGGCCATGCATTTCTTCCATGAGCTGGTCCCGGCTAAGGGCACGGTTGGCATGCAACAGCATAAAACGCAAGAACTTGAATTCTGCGTTCGAAAGCGGGATGCTGAGATTGCTCTTATCGATCAGCGTGCGGTTCTGGATATCCAGTGTCCAGTCATTAAAAGCGATATAGCGCAAGATATCACTGTTCAACTCTTCCTGCGGATGCTTGCCTGCGGCGTCTGCCGACATGCGACTGCGCCTGACGACACTGCGGATACGGGAAAGCAATTCCAGTGGCTCAAAAGGTTTGGCCACATAGTCATCTGCACCGGTTTCCAGCCCCATAATCGTATCCAGTGAGCTGGTACGGGCGGTCAGCATGATGATGGGGAGGCGGTGATATTGGGGAGACTCGCGTAATTCCCGGCACAGCTCAATGCCATTACGTTGCGGCATATTAATATCCAGGATCACCACGTCAGGCAGTTTTTGCTGCAGCGCCTGCCACATCTGGGCATGATTGGCGGCTTGCTGGGTACTGAGTTGATTATCGTGCAAAAAATCGCAAAGCAGGTCGCGAATGGCATCGTCATCGTCTACCACCAGTACATGGGTGTCGTGGTTGGTCTCGGTCATTCCTGTGGGTCTCAACGGGTAGCTAAAGGTAATATTTGAGCATAAAAACCGGCCATGGTGGCCGGTTTTATCGCTTACACCCGGGTCGGGTTATTTACGGTGTGGTTTGCCATGATCGCGATGAGGGAAGGCATTTTCATCAAATACTTTTTTCTGGGCATCATTCAGTTGCGCATAGAAAGTACGGATCGCTTTGTCGCGCTGTGCTGTATGGGCATCGCGCGATTTGTCCCAGGCTTCCAGTTTGTCCAGGCGCTCCGGGGTTGTAAGCTTGGCGAAGGCCTGGCGATCAGGATGCTCTGTTTTTACCTCAGGCTTGATTTGATCCTGGTAGGTTTTCCAGGCGTTTTCCTGTGCGGCGGTCAGCTGCAATACGGTGTGTAATCTTTCCTGGTGTTTCTGGAAAAACTCCTGTCTGTGTTCTTGCCAGTTGGCTTTGCTGAAATGCCCTTTGCCGCAACCATGACCCTGATCTGCAAAGGCAGCTCCGGACATTAAAATCAAAGCGCCTGCGATTGCCAGTTTTCTCAGTTTCATCATGTATCCTTTCAATCAACATTGCGAAATTGCAATGTTGACATTAAAACACCCGAATGTATCGGGTGTTTGTCAGGCTGGGTTGGCTGTGTAACGGAATGTATCGGTTTATTCGATACCCTGGCTGGAGAGATAATCCTCATAGTTGCCGGTAAAGTCAACGATGCCATCTGCTTTGATTTCAATAATACGCGTGGCAATGGAACTGACGAACTCACGGTCATGACTGACGAAGAACAGGGTACCTTTGTATTTATCCAGCGCGGTATTCAGCGCTTCAATGGATTCCATATCCATGTGGTTGGTGGGTTCGTCCATGAGCAATACATTGGTTTTTGCCAGCATCAGCTTGCCATACAGCATGCGGCCTTTTTCACCGCCAGACAATACTTTAACGGATTTTTTGGTCGCTTCAGTCGGGAATAGCAAACGTCCCAGCATGCTGCGTACCGTGTTGTCGTCATCGCCTTGCTGGCGTTGCTTGGTCATCCATTCAAACAAGTCTTCGCCTTCTTCAAACTCGTACTCGTGATCCTGGGCAAAATAGCCCAGCTTGGCTTTTTCCGCCCATTTGGCTTCGCCGTGATTGGGCTGTAAATCGCCTGCCAGTGCACGAAGGAATGTGGTTTTACCAATACCGTTTTCACCGATGATGGCGACTTTCTCGCCAGCTTCGAAGATCATTTCCACATTGTTAAACAAAGGCTTGTCAAAACCATGACTCAGTTTTTTGAGCTCTACGGCATTGCGGTGCAATTTTTCTTTATCGTCAAATTCAAAGCGGATAAATGGATATTGACGGCTGGAAGGCTTGAATTCTTCCACCTTGATTTTATCGATTTGCTTGGCGCGGCTGGTAGCCTGCTTGGCTTTGGACGCGTTGGCCGAGAAGCGGCGTACAAAGTCCTGCAAATCAGCAATCTGTTGCTTGGCCTTGGCATTATCCTTGGCTTGCTGATTACGGGCCGCAATACTGGCTTCCATGTAATCATCGTAGTTGCCAGGGTAGGAGGTGATTTTGCCGTAGTCCATATCACAGGTATGCGTGCACACCTGGTTCAGGAAGTGACGGTCATGCGAAATAATCACCATGGTGCAGTCACGATTATTGACCACATCTTCCAGCCAGCGGATGGTGTTAATGTCCAGGTTGTTGGTCGGCTCATCGAGCAGCAATACGTCCGGGTTGGCAAACAAGGCCTGCACCAGCAAAACACGTAATTTCCAGCCTGGTGCGACCGCACTCATTAAACCGTTGTGCTGCTCAATCGGAATCCCTACCCCTAGCAGCAATTCACCGGCGCGTGCTTCAGCGGTATAGCCGTCATATTCGGCAAATACACCCTCAAGCTCGGCTGCACGCATATAGTCATCTTCGGTCGCTTCAAGGTTGGCGTAAATGGCGTCGCGCTCCTGCATGGCTTTCCACATTTGTTCGTGGCCCATCATGACCACGTCCAGTACACGCTGGTCTTCGTAGGCAAACTGGTCCTGTTTCAGGAAAGCCATACGTTCATTCGGATCCAGGCTGACATTGCCACTGGTAGGTTCCAGTACGCCAGCAAGAATTTTCATGAAGGTGGATTTACCACAACCGTTGGCACCAATCAGGCCGTAACGGTTACCGTCGCCAAATTTGACGGAGACATTTTCAAACAGCGGCTTGGAGCCAAACTGCATGGTGATATTGTTTGCAACTAACATGCAAGAACTCTCAATAAGTAATTAACAGAAATGCGCGCTTTCAAGCAGGCGCCATATTATTCAAAACGGTTATAAATCACGACTTCATCCATAGGTAACTGCCCGCTGCGCGGTTTAGCCCCTTCCAGTGCCTTGCCCACGACCACAAACATGACCGGCGTATGATCTGCCGGCAAATTAATCAGCTTGGCCACAGCATCAAAGTCAAAGCCATCCATGGGGCAGGTGTCATACCCCATTTCCTTGGCGGCCAGCATCAGTGTCATCGCAGCCATACCGCCCGAACGCATGCCTTCATCGCGTTCGGCCTGGGCGTGGTCGGTGTAATAGTCATGAATGGCATTGACCAGATAGGTACTGACTTGCTGCGGCGCATGTATCCAGTAGCGGGCAGGGTCTTTCGCCCAGGCTTTGAGGTCTGCCGTCAGCACAATCAGTAATGAGGCATCAGTGACCTGGGCCTGGTTCCAGCTCACTGCCCGGATTTGGTGGCGCAATACCGGATCTGTCACCACCACAAAACGCCAGTGCTGGATATTAAACGCGGTGGGCGCCAGCATGGCTAATGACAGTAATTGCTGAATTTCAGCTTCCGTCATGCGATGGTTGGGATCGTAGGCTTTAATGGAACGACGTTCCTGTATGGCTTGTGATACGTTCATTTGGTTTTTAATAATCGATCTTTAAAATATCTAACTGCAACGGGCCGGCTGGGCGTTGCCACGTGGTGCTGTCACCAGCCTTGCGTCCTAGCAATGCCTTGGCGACCGGGGAAACATAACTGACTTTCTGTTGTGCGATATCTGCTTCGTCTTCGCCTACAATCCGGAACACATGCTGTTCACCCGCTTCGTCTTCCACTGTCACGGCAGCCCCAAACAGGGCGGTATGGCGTGGCTGTTGCGCAGGATCTACCAATTGTGCAGATTCCAGCCTGGCGACAAAGTAACGCAGGTCACGCTCAATTTCTGCCAGCTTCTGCTGGGCGTTCGGGTCTTCTTTACGTTTTGCATGCGTTGCACGCGCATGCTCAAGCGTTTTTACGGTGAATTGTAACTGTTGCAGGCCTTGCGGCGTCACGTAGTTGACATGCGGACTAAGCGGGCGCTCTGGTAAATCGGTTCCCGCCAGTTCAAGGTCATCTTCTTTTACAAATCCACGGCTCATGTTGTTAATTGATGCCTGCTAGAAATAATTCAAGCCCAGCGCAGCTTTCACTTCATCCATGGTTTTTGCCGCCACTTCACGGGCCTGTTCAGTACCTTCACGTAATAACTGCAAAATATAACCTTTGTCGTTGGCCAATTCGGCACGACGGGTGCGGATTGGTTCCAGCATTTCCTGCAACACGGCTTCCAGGCGTTTTTTCACAATGCTATCTGCTAGGCCACCGCGGGTATAGTGCGCTTTCAGTTCGGCAACGGCGGCTTTATCGGTATCAAATGCATCCAGGTAGGTAAAGGCAATATTGCCTTCCACATGGCCTGGATCCTCAATTTTCAGGTGCAACGGGTCGGTATAGACCCGCTTTACGGCCTTGGTTACTTCATCGGCGGTTGCACCCAGGTTAATGACATTGCCCAGCGATTTACTCATTTTTGCTTTACCATCAATGCCGGGCAAGCGGCCAATTTCCGGGACCAGGGCCTTGGTTTCGACCAGGATTTCTTCCTTGGTGCCTGGTTTTTTGTACTGGCGGTTAAAGCGGCGCACGATTTCGTTGGTTTGCTCAATCATCGGGATCTGGTCTTCACCCACGGGGACCAGCGTGGCCTTGAATGCGGTAATATCCGCTGCCTGGCTGACAGGGTAGGTGAGGAAGCCGGCCGGAATGTCACGTTCGAAATCGCGCAGGCGGATTTCTTCCTTCACAGTTGGGTTTCTTTCCAGGCGCGCGACGGTGACCAGGTTCAGGTAATAAAACGCCAGTTCAGTCAACTCAGGTACCTGAGACTGGATGAATATGGTGGATAACTTTGGATCTATGCCAACGGCCAGGTAATCCAGCGCCACTTCGACCACATTGCGGTGCACTTTATCAATATCATCCATATTGTCGGTCAGCGCCTGTGCGTCGGCCAGCATCACGTACTGCTTGTATTCGTGCTGGTATTTAACGCGGTTGCGCAAACTGCCGACAAAGTGTCCCAGGTGCAACGGGCCGGTAGGGCGATCGCCGGTGAGGATAATGGATTTTGTGCTCATCGTTTTGTGCTCTGTTTTAATGTGAGTTCGAATCGAATAAAAAAGGGTTATTCCCACTCAATAGTTGCGGGAGGTTTGCCGGAAATATCATAGACCACACGGTTAATACCGCGAACTTCGTTAATAATGCGGTTGGAAACCTTGCCCAGCAGGCTGTAAGGCAACTCAGCCCAATGCGCGGTCATAAAGTCGCTGGTGACCACGGCACGCAAGGCAACCACATAATCATAAGTACGGCCATCGCCCATGACACCAACGGATTTCACGGGCAGGAAAACAGTAAACGCTTGACTGGTCAGGTCATACCAGCTCTTGCCGGTATTTGCGTCTATGGTATTGCGCAATTCTTCGATAAAAATGGCATCGGCCAGACGCAGTAGATCAGCAAACTCTTTTTTCACTTCACCGAGAATGCGTACACCCAGGCCAGGGCCGGGGAAAGGATGGCGATAGACCATCTCGCGTGGCAGGCCGAGTGCCACACCCAATTCGCGCACTTCATCCTTGAACAGGTCGCGCAATGGTTCGAGCAGCTTTAAGCCTAATTGTTCAGGTAACCCGCCGACGTTATGGTGGCTCTTGATGGTGACGGCTTTTTTCGATTTGGCACCACCGGATTCAATCACGTCAGGATAGATCGTGCCTTGGGCGAGGAAAGTGGCCCCTTGATGGCCGGCACCGCTGGCCTTGAGCTTGGCGGCTTCGGCCTTGAATACTTCGACAAACTCACGGCCAATGATTTTACGTTTGGCTTCCGGATCGCTGATACCAGCCAGTTGCCCCATAAATTGCCCGGTGGCATCGACATGGATGACTTTGGCATGCAGGCGACCGGCGAACATTTCCATGACCATTTTGCCTTCGTCCAGGCGCAACAGGCCATGATCAACAAAGACGCAGGTCAGTTGATCGCCAATAGCACGGTGGATTAATGCAGCGGCTACGGAGGAATCCACACCACCGGACAGCCCTAAAATGACCTCTTCCTCACCAACCTGGGCCCTGATTTTTTCAACTGCTTCGGTGATGTAGTCGCCCATGATCCAGTCAGGCTTGGCAGCGCAGATATCCAGTACAAAGCGCTCCAGCATGGCCTGGCCCTGCCTGGTGTGAGTCACTTCCGGATGGAACTGCACTGCATAGAACTTGCGTGTTTCATCAGCCATGGCGGCAATGGGGGTGGTTTCGTTGCTGGCAATGACTTTAAAGCCAGCCGGCAGGCCGGTCACTTTGTCCCCATGGCTCATCCATACATCGAGCAGGCCGTGGCCTTGGTCATTGGTGGCATCCTGGATGTCGCGGAATAGGGCAGAGTGGCCACGGGCGCGCACCTGGGCATAGCCAAATTCACGTTTATGGCCGGCTTCCACTTTGCCGCCCAGTTGCTGTGCCATGGTTTGCATGCCATAACAGATGCCGAGTACGGGCACGCCGAGCTCAAACACGGTTTGCGGTGCCTTGTCAGTTTCTTCTTCATACACGCTGGCATGGCTGCCGCTCAGGATGACGCCATCTGCCCCAAAATTACGGACGAAATCATCGGAAACATCACAGGGGTGAATTTCACAATAGACATGAGCTTCACGGACACGACGCGCAATCAGCTGCGTCACTTGCGAGCCAAAATCAAGAATCAGAATTTTTGAATGCATAAAAGTTTTCAGGTCACTAGAATGAACAAAAGCGCAGCGGTCAGGACTGCTGCGCTTTTGCGTTTAAACGGTCATTAATCAATCCGGTAGTTCGGCGCTTCTTTCGTAATCTGTACGTCATGTACATGCGATTCATGCATGCCTGCACTGGTGATCTGCACAAACCCGGCCTTGCTGCGCATATCTTCAATAGTCGAGCATCCGACATAGCCCATGGAGGCGCGCAGACCACCCATTAACTGGTGTACAACGGCCAGTACACTGCCTTTGTAAGGTACACGGCCCTCAATCCCTTCCGGCACCAGTTTGTCCGCATTAGAGGTGTTGTCCTGGAAATAGCGGTCGGAAGAGCCTTTTTGCATGGCCCCGATCGAGCCCATGCCACGGTAGGACTTGTATGAGCGCCCTTGGTACAACTCGACTTCGCCGGGGGCTTCTTCGGTGCCGGCAAACATGCCGCCCAGCATCACACTGTTGGCGCCAGCCGCAATCGCTTTGGAAATGTCGCCCGAGAAGCGGATGCCGCCATCGGCAATAAACGGCACACCGGACTTTTCCAGTGCTTTGGCTACATTGCTGATCGCGGTGATTTGCGGTACACCCACACCAGCCACGATACGGGTGGTGCAAATCGACCCCGGGCCGATACCGACCTTGACACAGTCAGCGCCGTGATCAACCAGCGCCAGCGCTGCTTCAGCGGTCGCAATATTGCCGCCAATCACCTGCAGTTGAGGATAACGGGTTTTGGCCCATTTGACACGGTCCAGTACGCCTTGGGAGTGACCGTGTGCAGTATCGACCACAATCGCGTCCACACCGGCTTCTACCAGGGCCGCGATACGTTCATCGGTACCATCACCTACACCCACCGCTGCGCCTACACGTAAGCGGCCTTTTTCATCTTTGCAGGCCAGCGGATAATCAGAAGATTTCTGGATATCTTTAACTGTGATCAGGCCCTTGAGTTCATAGTTTTCGCCAACCACCAGCAAGCGCTCCAGGCGATGCTTGTGCAACAGGCCCATGATGTCTTCGCGGCTGGCGCCTTCACGTACAGTGACCAGGCGCGCTTGCGGGGTCATGACGTTGCTGACGGGTTGGTCAAGATTGGTTTCGAAACGCAGGTCACGGTTGGTAACAATGCCGACCACTTTGCCATCTTGCAGCACGGGCAGCCCGGAAATCTTGTGTTGCTGGGTAATATGCATGACTTCACGCACGGTCATGGCCGGATGAATGGTGACCGGGTCGATCACGACGCCGGATTCAAAGCGTTTGACACGGGAAACACGTGAGGCTTGCATCTCAATCGTCATGTTTTTATGGATAATGCCCATGCCACCCAGTTGTGCCAGTGCAATCGCCATGCGGGCTTCGGTCACGGTATCCATGGCAGCGGATAACAGGGGGATGTTTAAGGTGATGCTTTTTGTTAGTCTGGTGCTGAGGCTAACGTCGCGGGGCATCACATTGGAATGGGCGGGAACGAGCAAAACGTCGTCAAAGGTAAGAGCTTGTTGCAACAAACGCATGTGGAATCCTTAATCTCCAAAATATAATTATACCGATTTCGTCTTGCCTTGACAAAGCGTTTTGCATTTTTTGCAACCAGTTCGACGGGAGCTGGCATGGTTTATGCATATCTTTTCCGAATGATAAAGGCACGCGTGTGCCGTGGAAGCAGGAATCTTAAAGTGAGACTGGTCAGGGTTGTTCAGGAAATAGCGTTTATTGCATGCTTGCTACACGTGCCGGCGCATGCCGAAATTTATAAATGGCGTGATGCAAAAGGCATTATGAATTACGCTGATACACCACCGCCGGCAGGCCAGCAAAATACCCAGCGTATCAAGGCTACGACGGTCTCCAGTGAATTTCCCCTTACCCGTTCGGACGCTTATAAGGAAGGTGAGAAGCCAGCCGCAGATAAGGGGCTGGCGGCCAATCAGCGCAGGCCGGAAAATTCGCCTGCTGTGGCGAGTGACATGATGGTCAATGAGATGGAAGCACGTATCAGATCGCAAAACTGTGCTGCAGCGCGCTCCAACTATCGTAATTATGCGGTGGGCGGGCGCATGCAGAATGTCAACGAGCAGGGCGAAAAAGAATATTTAACGGATGAGCAGATTCGTGAAGGATTGGCACAAGCGCAGCGGGACATTGACGAAAATTGTCCGGTGGAATAGCGTAGCTGTTCAATTACGTGCGATTTGGATGCCTGGGCTGACCAGTTTTGGCAGCCGTTTTATTTTTTACTGCGGCTGCCCTTAACCTGCGTGCCTCTTTGGCATTGGCGATCAATGGCCGGTAGATTTCGACGCGATCCATGGGTTTTAATACGGTCTCTTTGTGGATGATCTTGCCGAATATGCCTATCTTTGACTCCGTCAGGCAAATGGCTGGAAATCGTTGCAGGATCCCGGAGAGTTCAATTGCTTCCAGTGCAGTCGTGCCGCTATTGACTGCGAGGGAAATAATCACTTGTGCCTGTGGCAATGCATAAGCCACTTCTACCGTGATCACGTCCGTAATATTGTCGGTCATCTGGCGGTCACTTCAAATTCAGTTTATCAGCCTGTTTCACAAAGCTATCGACAAAGGTATTGGCAATATGGCTGAACACCGGGGCAATCATGCGCTCAATCAGGCCGTTGGAAAATACGTATTCCAGCTTAAATTCAATTTTGCAGGCATCTTCACGTAAGGGGATAAAGTGCCAGTGACCGGTCAACTGCTTGAATGGCCCATCTACCAGCGTGATATCCATGCGGCCGGGGAACTGTTTGTGGTTGCGGGTGGTGAAATGCTGGGCGATGCCATGATAGCGGATATGGATGGTCGCCTGGGTGACATTTTCTGTACGTTCAATAATTTCACTGCCGCCACACCAGGGTAAAAAGCCGGGATAATCTTCCACAGCATCTACCAGCTGGAACATTGCCTCACACGAGTGCATGACTAATACGGTTTTTTCTACTTGAGCCATAGGTTTAACTGTAGTGCCGGAACGGAATTGGGTTTTGGGTTAAAATGCTATTTTAAGTGATTTAAGCCAGCAAGCCAGCGTTATGACCATCGCGCAAAATAAAAAAGCGTTTTTTGACTACTTTATTGAAGAGAAGTACGAGGCTGGTATCGTGCTCGAAGGCTGGGAAGTCAAGGCGATCCGCGACAACCGCATCAACCTGAAAGAAGCGTATGTGGTGATTATGCGTGGCGAGTTATACCTGATTGGCTGCCATGTCACGCCATTGGGCGCTGCTTCTACCCATGTGCGGCCTGATGCAATCCGTACCCGCAAGTTATTGCTGCATAACGAAGAAATTGCCAAGCTGATTGGGAAGGTGGAACGTGCCGGTTATACCATTGTGCCACTAGATATGCACTTTACGCGTGGCCGCATCAAGGTGCAGATTGGCTTGGCCAAAGGCAAGAAACAGCATGACAAGCGCGATGTCGAGCGTGAAAAAGACTGGAAGCGCGAACAAAGCCAGTTACTGAAAAACAAGCAGCACGGCCGGTAGTTTCTTGCCTGCCCGGGTGGGGCGCTCAGGCAATGAGTGATTCCAGCACTTGCGGCACAAGTTCGGGTAAATCTTCAGCAATCAATCCTGTTCCAAACAATCTCGCGGCTTCACCATGTATCCATGCGGCGGCGGCTGAGGCTTCCAGCGCAGGCACGCCTTGCGCCAGCAAGCTGGCAATCATGCCAGCCAGCACATCACCAGCGCCGGCAGTGGCCAGGGTTGGTGGTGCATTTTCATTGACAATGACTTTGCCGTCCGGCGCCGCAATGATGCTCTTGGCACCTTTTAACAAGATGACAGCATGGATTTGCCTGCTTGCCGTTAATGCCTGCTGGATTCTCTCATGGAGTTCAATTGTTGGTTTAACACCAAGCAGCCGTTGAAACTCACCGTCATGTGGTGTCAACACGCAGGGACCACTGATGGCCTTGCTTAAACGATCTGCCTGCATGGCAAACGCCGTCAATGCATCGGCATCAATCACCACCGGTTTACCCGTTTGCAGCATGGTGAGCGTGGTCTGGCGAGTTTCTTCCGTGTTATCTGCGCCGGGACCTATCAGAAAAGCGCCGACTCTTTGGTCATCAATCAATGCGTATAACTCAGGCGTGCTGGCATAAGGTTTTGCCATAATGCTGAGCAGTTGGCTGGCATATATGCTGAATGCATGTTCAGGCACGGCAATGGCAGTGATGCCGGCACCACTGCGGGCGGCGGCCAAGCCAGCCAGCCTGGCTGCGCCTGTGACCGGGTACCCTCCCTGTATCAGCACATAGCCACGGCTGTATTTGTGGCTGCTGGCATCTGGTTTTGGCAATAATGATTGCCAGAGTGCGGGGGAGTTTGGCTGGTAGCTGGGCTGATCGTTGGGCATGGGTGAATTGTATGCTTGTGGTGGCGGATTGGCGAGTCAGTGCGAGATTTTATCCTTCTCCTTCATTGTGGGCGAGGGGGCTTTACGGTAAAATGTTCTCCCGTCTGTAACAATCTCAAAGTACCTCATCCATGACCAAATATGTATTCGTAACCGGCGGTGTAGTTTCTTCTCTTGGAAAAGGTATCGCAGCAGCCAGCCTTGGCGCTATCCTCGAATCGCGTGGCATTAAAGTAACCATGCTCAAGCTTGACCCGTATATCAACGTTGACCCCGGCACCATGTCGCCATTCCAGCATGGGGAGGTGTTTGTGACCGATGATGGCGCGGAAACCGACCTCGACCTCGGGCATTACGAGCGCTTTATCAGCAGCAAGATGTCCAAGCGCAATAACTTTACCACCGGCCAGATTTACGAGACGGTGATTAAAAAAGAACGCCGTGGCGAATACCTCGGTAAAACCGTGCAGGTGATTCCACATATTACGGATGAAATTAAATGCCATATCAAACGTGGCGCTGAAGGCGCGGACGTGGCGATTGTAGAAGTCGGCGGCACGGTGGGTGACATTGAATCCCTGCCTTTCCTGGAAGCGATCCGGCAGATGGGCATTGAAGAGGGCAGGAATAACGCCTGTTATATCCATTTGACCCTGCTGCCCTGGATTCCTACCGCAGGCGAACTCAAAACCAAACCCACCCAGCACTCGGTCAAGGAGTTACGCGAAATCGGTATCCAGCCGGATATCCTGATGTGCCGTGCCGAGCGCGAAGTCCCGGAAGACGAAAAACGCAAGATCGCCTTGTTCACCAACGTGGCTTACGAGGCAGTGATTACTGCCATCGACAGCGATTCCATTTACAAAATCCCCGGCTTGCTGCATGCGCAAATGCTGGACGAGATCGTCTGCCATAAACTGAATATCCTGGCGAAAGCGGCTGACCTGTCTGCCTGGCAGAAAATCACCCATGCGGTGGCCAATCCTAAACATCATGTTGATATCGCCTTCGTTGGTAAATATGTAGACCTGACCGAGTCCTATAAATCCCTGACTGAAGCCCTGATTCACGCCGGTATCCATACCGAATCCAAGGTCAAAATCCATTATATTGACAGTGAGGATATTGAAAAGTCCGGCACCGATGCGCTCAAGAATATGGACGCGATCCTGATTCCTGGCGGGTTTGGCGTACGTGGTACCGAAGGCAAGATCGCTGCGATCCGTTATGCACGTGAGAATAAAGTACCTTATCTGGGTATTTGCCTGGGCATGCAACTGGCTGTGATTGAGTTTGCGCGTAACGTGGCTGGCCTGAAAGATGCCAACAGTACCGAATTCAACCCGAATGCACAGCACCAACTGATTGGTTTGATTGATGAGTGGCAGGATGCTTCCGGCAATATCGAAAAACGTGATGAAAACTCAGACTTGGGCGGCACCATGCGCCTGGGTGCACAAAGCTCACCCATTGAGCCAAATACGATTGCGGCGAGCATCTATGGCAGCGAAGTGAACGAGCGTCACCGTCACCGCTATGAAGTCAATAACCATTATGTGGAGCAGTTGAAAGCGGCGGGCCTGGTGGTTTCCGCACGTACGCCACGTGAAGAACTGTGTGAAATGATTGAATTACCGCAGACCGAGCATCCATGGTTTGTCGCCTGTCAGTTCCACCCGGAATTCACCTCCAATCCAAGATACGGCCACCCGTTGTTCAAAGCCTATGTGCAAGCAGCACTGGCACAAAAGAACAAAGGTTAAGAGGAATCATCATGAAATTATGTGGTTTTGACGTTGGGATCGAACATCCATTATTTTTGATTGCCGGTCCATGTGTGATCGAATCCAAGCAAATGGCGATCGATACCGCGGGCCAGTTGAAAGAAATGGCAGCACGCGTAGGCGTGCCGTTTATTTATAAATCGTCTTATGACAAGGCCAACCGCAGCTCCACCAAGACCTTCCGTGGTTTTGGGATGGAAGAGGGGCTGAAAATCCTGGATGACGTCCGCGCACAAATTGGCGTGCCTATCCTGACCGATGTGCATACCGAAGAGCAGGTGCCGCATGTGGCCGCGGTGGTAGACGTGCTGCAAACGCCGGCCTTCTTGTGCCGCCAGACCGATTTTATCGTCGCGTGCGCCAAATCCGGTAAACCGGTGAATATCAAAAAAGGCCAATTCCTGGCCCCTGGCGATATGAAACAGGTGGTGAACAAAGCCAAGGAAGCCAATGGTGGTGCAGACAATATCATGGTCTGCGAACGTGGGGCATCTTTTGGATACAACACGCTGGTGTCTGATATGCGTGGCCTGGCGATTATGCGTGAAACCAATTGCCCGGTGGTGTTTGATGCCACGCATTCGGTACAGCAACCGGGTGGCCAGGGCGAGAAAAGCGGTGGCCAGCGCGAATTTGTGCCTGTGCTGGCACGTGCCGCAGTGGCCAGTGGTATCGCCGGGGTATTTATGGAAACCCATCCTGACCCGAGCCAGGCTTTATCCGATGGCCCGAATGCCTGGCCATTAGGCAAAATGGAAGATTTGCTGCATTTGCTGGTCGATCTGGACAAACTGGTGAAAAAAGCCGGGTTTGCAGAACAAACATTGTAAAAACTAAATTCTTTCCACCGCCGATACACGCAGATAAACGCCGATCTATAAAAACACAGTTATCTGCGTTGATCCGCGTTAATCGGCGGTTAAAAACGTTTTTGAATTTGACTTTTAAAAGGAAAATAAATGAGCGCAATTGTAGATATTATCGCCCGCGAGATCATGGATTCTCGTGGCAACCCTACCGTTGAGGTTGATGTGTTGCTGGAAAGTGGTGTTATTGGCCGTGCCGCAGTCCCGTCAGGCGCATCCACCGGCACTAAAGAGGCGGTAGAACTGCGCGACGGCGATAAAAGCCGTTACCTGGGCAAAGGCGTATTGACCGCCGTTGAGAACGTGAATACCGAAATTACGGAGGCCATTATTGGCCTGGATGCCGAAGAGCAAAGTTTTATCGACAAGACGCTGATTGAGCTGGATGGTACGGATAATAAAGACCGTCTGGGCGCCAATGCGATCCTGGGTGTCTCTATGGCCTGTGCCCGTGCTGCGGCTGAAGAAAGCGGTTTGCCGCTGTATCGCTACCTGGGTGGTTCCGCCTTCATGCAATTGCCTACACCGATGATGAATATCATCAACGGTGGTGCACATGCGGATAATTCTGTCGATATCCAGGAATTCATGATTGTGCCGGCTGGCCTGCCAACGTTCCGCGAGGCATTGCGTGCCGGTGCTGAAGTTTTCCATGCTCTGAAGAAAACCCTGCATGCCAAAGGCCTGGCAACGACCGTTGGTGACGAAGGCGGTTTTGCGCCTAACCTGCCATCCAACGAATCCGCATTGCAATTGATTATGGAATCGATTGAAGCTGCCGGTTACGAGCCAGGTAAAGATATCTACCTGGGCCTGGATTGCGCAAGTACCGAATTCTACAAAGATGGCAAATACCATCTGGAATCAGAAGGCGCGTCACTGACCTCTGCCGAGTTTGGTAACTACCTGGCGACCCTGGCAAGTAAGTACCCGATCATCACCATTGAAGACGGCATGAGCGAGTTCGACTGGGATGGCTGGGACCTGTTGACCAAACAGCTGGGTAAAACCACGCAGTTGGTAGGCGACGACCTGTTTGTGACCAATCCGAAAATCCTGCGTGAAGGCATCCAGAAAGGTGCAGCCAACTCTGTGCTGATCAAAGTCAACCAGATCGGTACCCTGACTGAGACTTTCCAGACGATCGAAATGGCCAAGCGTGCGAACTACACTGCCGTTGTTTCACATCGTTCCGGCGAAACGGAAGATACCACGATTGCGGATATCTCTGTGGCAACCAATGCGCTGCAAATCAAGACTGGCTCCCTGTGCCGTTCAGAGCGTGTAGCCAAATACAACCAGTTGCTGCGCATTGAAGAAGAATTGGGTGATGCAACCAGCTATGCTGGCTTGTCTGCGTTCTACCAGTTATTCAAGTAATTTACTCACTTCACTGGCTGGGATAATGTGCGTAAACTGACTGTGATCTTCATTGTCCTGATTGCCCTGCTGCAATATCCGTTGTGGCTGGGCAAAGGTAGTTGGTCACGTGTCTGGCAATATTCACAGCAGATTGAGGCGCATGAAAAGCGCAATGACTATTACCGCCAGCGTAATGAAACATTGCGTGCCGAGGTGCGTGATTTAAAACAAGGCCAGTCAGCAATTGAAGAGCGTGCCCGCAGTGAGTTGGGCATGATCAAGCAGGATGAAGTGTTTTACCAGGTGATTCAGCGCAAGAACCCTAACCCTGCAATGCCCGGTGGTGTGGTCAATAATATTTCATCGAAAGAGACGGCAAATCCTGCTGTCGCTGGTACTGTACCGGTCATACCGCCTGCCCAGTAAGGCTCGAGCACATGAGTGATAAAAAATGGCGCTTGATGCGCCATTTTTTTACGCACTGAAAGTCGCCTAAGGCAACAGGTAGGGCAGGTCTGCAAAAGCTAAGGCGTATTCCTGCCAGAAAATACTGCCAGCCTGCTGGGCTTCCAGCCTGCATTCTGCCAAGACCCACCAGCCACCCTGCTGGTTAGGTGCCACGCGCACTAATTGGCCGGCTTCCTGTTGTTGTGCATCCTGCAGGCTATCGCCCGCCTGGGGAGTGGCGGTTGTCTCAGGCAATGTTGCCAGTAATGTGCGGCGTTTCACTTTGCCCAGATAATGGGTGCGCGCGACAATTTCCTGGCCGGTGTAACAACCTTTTTTGAAATTGATGCCATCCAGGGCATCCAGGTTGACCATTTGCGGTACGAATTGCTCACGCGTGGCTGGATATACCTGCGGAATACCGGCCTGAATCTCCAGTGCTTCCCATTGGCTGGTGCTGGCAGGGCTGAAGGTTGCAGACAGGGTTTGCCATGCCTGTTCGGCTTGTCCTGCCTGGATGATTAATTGTGCACGCTGTTTGCCGTGACTGTCTGCCAGGCGGATCACGGTGCCGAGGGGCGTCTGGCTGCCCTGATGCGGATGCAGCGGCAGGTGCTGTATCGGTGTGGCCGAATCAGCACTGGCCAGTCCCAGCATCACGAATTGCTCGCTGACATCTTCCACCACTACTTTGCTGCGCAGGACAAACATGCGCAAGCGTTTGACCAGGTCTGGAACCAGTGTGCGAGAGCACTGCAGGTAAATAATGTTGTTGATACTAAATGCATAAAACAGTGCCAGCAAACGGCCTTTTGCCGTACAGTAGCCAGTGAATTGCGCTGCCTGGCCGAGTTGCTTGATATCATTGGTCAGTTGACCCTGCAGGAAAGTCTGTGCATCGTCGCCACTGACGGCAATCAGGCCATTGGTGGACAGGTCAAATAATTGTGCGGGTGCCGGCGTTTCCGGTAAAGCAAAGGTAGCCTCCAGCAGTGGATTGAATTGGGCGCCTTGGGAGATTAAAAATTGTTGCCATGCAACGCTGGACATATACGACCTTCCTGTTTGGTGAGTGATATGCGATCAGCCACCGTATACAAACGTGATGAAAAGAACCATTTTACCAAGTGAAATCATGCTGCGCTTTCATCCTTCCAGATTTTTATGGGGATGGTGGCTGCTATTTTCAATTGCCGTGCTGATTTGCCTCTGGCTATGCCTGCCTGTGGCCTGGGCCAGCGGGCTTACATGCCTCTATGCGATTGCCTGTGCATGGCAATGGACACAGTTGCTGGCGACGCGCTGGCGATTCAGTGTGCAGGCACTACGCGTGGATGTATTCGGGCAGATGTCCGTCAGTAATGCCCTTGGGCAGAGCTGGCATGTCCAGGTGTTGCCGGACAGCGTGGTGCATTACGGTTGCCTCGTATTGCATATTGCTTATCTTGAGCTGCACGCGGCAGTGGCAACAGACCATGGAAATGAAGTCGCCCCTTGGATATGGCGATGCTTGCGCCCGACACGTTTACTTGTTCTGTTCGATCATACGGATGCCGCTTCGCAGCGTGCGTTACGCGTCTGGCTGAAATGGGGATTGCGCGAATAAATTCGTATTTATTGGAAGTGGTTTTCGTGGGCAATTACATCACTATGTGCAAAGAGTCTGGTTTTCACTTGTTTGCGATAGCGTTTCAGCGTGTACTGCATATCGCGCAGAGAGGTACGATGGATACATGTGGCTAACAGGCATATGCCTGCCAGTGTGGCGAATATCCAGTCAATCGCAAAGCGTGAGGTTTCATAGCGGGGAGAGTTGTGCTGCTGTATTGTTTGCAACACCTCATCTGTGTGATCACCATCAATATACTGTGCGCCGATTTCCCTGGCCAGCGTTTGCAGGTAGCGGGAGCCACGCCTGGAAATGAACCTGTCGTAATCAGAAGTCGCGACTTCATTGCTGCGTTCACTATTCTGCTTGCTGACCGAGGCTTGTGCAGCATTAGGATGTACGGCAAAACTTTCATTCGACCAGTAACCAATGACCTGGTTGTCTTCTGTCAGCTTAGGCACGGCAGTCCCTTTGTCTGAGCCTATACCGACAAAGAACCAGCCGCTCCCTGGTTTGAAATCCCTGAGGTCATAGGTATTGTAGGCGTGCAGTAATGGCGCTTCCTCGCCGTCGGTAAAATAGACGACGCTGGTGGCACCTGGCATCTGGCGTAAGACTTGTGCGGTACTGACCAGGCTTTCCCTTAGCTGGCTATTGCCACTCCAGGCCATGCGCCAGTCCAGGTGTTCAATGGTGTCGTAAATAACAGAAAAATTCTGGCAAACTGTTACCGGCGTGTACAAGGCAGTGACCGTGCTTCCGGCAAATACGCCGATACCCAGCCGGGTATGGCAGGGCAACTGGGCAATCATGTCATGCATCATGCGCTTGGTGTATTCCAGGCGGCTGGCCGGGCGGTTGTTCAATGCCATGTCCATGGCGTTCATGCTTTGGGTAACGTCGGCAATCAGGAAATAGGTATGGACATGGCGCTTGACCGGGATACTGGGAAATATAACAGCACACAGCAGGCAGAGCAGGGCCAGTAGCAGCAAGCCGGTGTCACGGTGCTGCAGGCGAAGGTATTCCCCCTGTTTTCTGGTGGTCATGGTTCTGTTTACCTGCCTTGCTGACCTGGATTTTCAGGGGAAATAGCGGGAGGCCGCTGCTACTGGAAGTGGTTATCGTGTGCCACGGCTTCGCTGCGGGTGAAGAATCTGGATTTAATGTCTTGCCGGTAAACCTTGAGATTCTGCCTGACCTGGCGGAAAGGATGGCGGCTGGCATAGATCCCCAGGATACATACGCCGGCCAGGGTGGCGAGTAGCCAATCCAGCGGTAGGGGCGCAATATCACGCCGCGCAGGTTTTTGCTCTTTCATGGCCCGCAATACGGTGTAACTGCTATCTCCATTGATATATTTGGCACCGATTTCCTTGGCAACCTCTTCCATATATTCCGAGGCACGCTTGGACATAAAGCGGTCATGTTCGCCTACCGCGACATTATCATCCCTCACACCCATGGTGCTTTCGGAGATTTGCGCAATGCCTGGCTGCATGGCAAAACTTTCGTTCGACCAGTAACCGATGACCTGGTTGTCTTCACTCAGTTTGGGAATCGCTACGCCTTCTTCGCTCCCCAGGCCGACAAAAATCCAGTCATCACCACCTTGAAAGTCTTCCAGATTCTTGGTGTTGAATACGTGTAATTTAGGAGCTTCTTCACCATCGGTAAAATAAACCACTTGCGCAGGCTCAGGCATATCACGTACCACTTTGGCAGTGACAAACAGGCTTTCACGAAAACGGCTGTTGCCGGCCCAGGCCATGCGCCAGTCCAGATGGTCAATGGTACTCTGGATGGCCGCAAAGTTTTTACAAACTTCGATCGGGGCGTACATGGCGGCGACGGAGTTACCGGCAAACAGGCCTATGCTGACTTTGGTATCGCAGGGTAGGGCAGAGACTACTTCATGCATCATATTCTGCATATAAGCCATGCGTGTGACTTTTTTACCATGCAGGGTCATGTCCGAGGCATTCATGCTTTGTGAGATATCCGCAATCAGGAAATAGGTATAAATATTGTGCCTGAACGGAATAGCTGGGCGCAAAATAGCGCCCAGCAGCAGGAGTAGCGCCAGCACGAGCAGCGTGGAGTCGCGGTGTTTGATAAAACGTCTGAGCCAGGAATTATTCATATGTACAATGGATTAAATAAGGGCAGCGGGCACCATGTTATTAAGGCAATCCATTGGGGATATTACCCATAATCAGACCAGGGTTCTCTGACTCACTCACGCCCGGGGTTGGTTTTTCCGGTAGCAGGCTAATCACACGGTCATAGTTGCGGCGGGTGCCCCAATAAGAATTATCGGTTTTCATCGCATTTTTATAGGAAGACATGGCCTGCGTCAGCAGGTATTCCATTTCATCACGTGTGCTGTTGTCGTTGCCGCCGGTGAGCTGGATGGCTTTCAGGAAGAACATATTGCCGATGTTATGCAAAATAGCCGCCCGTTGCACGGGTGTACTCCCATCAATCAGTTTGGCAAATAACAGGGTGGCTTCCTTGTAGCGTTCGTTTTTTGCCAGCCAGTAGGCCACGGCATATTTTGCCTCAAAGCTTTGCCTCTCTGTTTGCGGTGTCCTGCCAGAAGTCACTGCTTCATTGAATGCTTTCACCTGCCCGATCCGCTGCCAGGTATAAGCCATGGTCGCGGATGCAACTGCGGCTACCATGACCAGGCCAATGACCAGTTTGTTTACGCTGAGCGCCATGTGTTGATCTCCAGATATTTAACTGCCAGCAGGATGACAATCATGGCGATTGCAATCCAGTAACACACATTGGTGTAGTCGTGGCCGGGGATTTTTTCCATATATTGAATCGGTTTTTTTTCCTTGCTGTTGATATCGGCAATTGCTGCTTCCAGGGATTTCGGGTCTGAGGCCTCGTAGGCACTGAAGGGCGTGCGCAAAGTCTGGAAATATTGGTACAGCAACACTTCAGCCGGCATGGGGCCGGTATAACTGCTCTCTGCGTATTTAGGGTCAAAAATAGTCACACCGCCTGGCTGGTGCAACACAATCCAGTACAAGCCGATGTTGTAGCGTTGCAGCCAGTCGCGTAATTTCTGTTGTACCAGTTCGCTGACCCGGCCTGCACCATCCGAAATCAGGATGATGGCGCGTGAACCGGAATCCGGTACGTTTTTAAACAGCTCTACAGCGCTGGTCAGCCCCCCCCCGATATTGGTTTGGAACAACGAGTTGCCTGCGGTTGCCTGGATGGCGGACAGTAATGCGTCTTTATTTTCGGTCAACGGCAACACATACATGGCGGAATTGCTGAAGGTGATCACGCCCATCATGTCATTGCGGCGGCCTTGAACGAAGTGGGTAAGAATACGGGCGGCGGCCACCGATTTGGTTTCGCCAATATGTCCGTCCTTATCCCCGACGAACGGGTCATCCATACTGGCGCTGCGGTCCAGCACCAGGCCGATCTGGGCGCCTATGCCGGTACGCTGTACCTGTTGTTCAAGCGTGTGCGGACCTGCCAGGCCAAGGATCACGAACAGGATGCTGATGGCGGCCAGCATCTTCAGCAATAAACCGATCAGGCTGGAAAGCGGGTCAGGCGGCAGCAAACCTACCCATGAGTAATGCTTGCTATGCGAGCGTTCCAACAATAGTGGCAGCAGGGCCAGTGGAATCGCCCATAATATCCAGGGATGGTTAAAAGCCATTGTTATTTCACCTCTGGGGTCAGGCCGCGTTCGCAATCACGCATATGACGACAGAATTTTCTCAACCAGTCTCTGGTGGGCATTCCCAGGTCCAATGGGGTTTTGGCGTCAAAAAACACCTGGCGGGAAAGGTTGAAAAATCGCTCAATTTCAGGTCTTGCGGCCTGATAAGCCGGTTTTTCCTGCAGGAAGCGTTCTACGTTGTTGCCAAATACGCTGTGCCCGGCCACTTGCTGGAGTGCCTGGTGAACCATTTCAATGGCTTGCTGCGAACCTTGTTCATTATCCGGCAGTTTGCCGATTTTGCGGTAAGCTTTGGCAAATGCACCCCCCATGCGTGGCAACCAGGTGCGGGCGCCCAGAATGTAGAGCAATCCCAGCAGGCTTAGGGCCAGTACGCCAGCAGCGATCTTGAATACCTGCTGCTCCCTGGTCGTGCTGATCGTAAAGGGCGGAATAAACGGGCTCAACTCGTTTTTCAGGTTGACTTCCCCGTAGACCGATAAAGGGGATATCCTGAAGTTAAACGAAGGAATACGGTACTGGCGCATTTCTGTCTTGCCAGGCAGGCGCAGCTTGACAATTTCCCCGCGCAGGACAGCGGGTTTGGCGACACGGCCGGATTTGAATACCTGGTATACCAGGTGAATGGTATGCACGCTGCGATCGGAAAATTTCTCCTCTTCCGCATCAATGCTGGCCAGTTCTATACCGGAAACCTGGCCGCGAAAGCGATGCTCATAGCCGACGATAGGCAAGGATTCCTTAATCAGTTCATAAGGCTTTCTCACTGTCAGGATAATGGTGCGTTCAAGTTTGTCACCAACCACATAGCCGGCATCGCGGGTTGGGTTGATTTCCTGTACGCTGACATACTTGTCATCAATGGTCGGCAAAGTAACATCGGCCATGGCTGGTAACGTAATCACAGCAAGCAGTGCCACGAACAGACCGGCGAATAAGGGTTTGGGCGCTTTCATCAATCGCTTTCCTCAGACAGTCACGTATTGATGGAAATAGTCGGACAGCAAATCTGCGTCAAACTGGTCTTCCACAAAGAATGGCTGCATATCAAATTTCATAAATAGATCTTCAATGGCCTGGCGGCGGGCAGCAAAGGTATCGAATATGCGCTGCCTGTAGGAGGCACGCAGGAACAGCGTGCGGCGCTCGCCGGTTTCCGGGTCATTGATGCTGGTGATGCCGAATTCAGGCAGGTTTTTGTACTCGGTACTGTTCCATAACACCACCGGTACAATATGGTGACGCAGCATCAGCAACAAAGCCTCTTCCAGTTGCGCCAGCGGCATGTGGAAATCAGACACCATGAAAATCAGCGCCCGTTCACGTGGTAACAGGCGGGCGCTGTCTACCAGGGCGCTGGCACCGACTTCATTCGGCAAATGATTCTCCAGGCGGTCGGCCAGATCCAGCATGCTGTGCGGCCTGGCAGATAAAGTCGACAGCCATTCATCGCGCAATTCGTCATCAAAACCGACAAATGCCACCGGGTCACCGTTGCGGGTAGCCGATTGTGCCACCGAGCGCGTGATATGTGCCGCAGTAGTCAGTTTGGTATGCGGTACGCCGTATTGCATGGAGCCAGACAAATCGCACAGGACAAATACCGGCGTCGCGCTTTTCTGGTTGAAAATGCGCACATACACCTGTTCCATCGGGTCGCGTATGGTCTGGCGGATATCAATCCGGCGCGGATCCGGGTAGGAGAGCAGGGTTGTGTGCCCGCGAAACTCCATACCCATGCCACGCTGGTTGCTTTTATGGCGGCCAGGGCGGCGTGAGCGTGAACGCCAGCTGATGTGGTAGCTGAATTCCTTGATGTAATCCATAGCAGTGTTGCCAGCTCAATCCAGCCTTAAGGTGCAGTCACGGCATTGACAATGCCGGACAGCATTTCGCGTGCGATTTCAGTGCGCCGCATCTCGTAGACCGGGCTGAAAACCAGGCGGTGTGCGATGGTTTCATGCAGCACGGCGTGAATATCTTCAGGCACCACGGCCTCACGGTTATGCAACCAGGCGTTGACGCGGGCGGCACGCAACAGCATGCCCATGCCGCGCGGGCTGGCACCGGACAGTACCAGGCGTTTCATATCGACGTTGGCAACTTTGATACCGTAGGCCACGGGGTCTTTGGTCGCCAGCCATAAATTCAGCGCATACTTGCGCAGGGCCGGGCTGGCGGAAATATTTTCCTGGATCACTTTGGCAAAGCTGTTCAACTGGTCAAATTTCAGGATATCCTGTTCGACATTGGTGATCAGTTGATCCACATCGTGGAAACGGGTATCAAAAATCAGCGATTCCATGATGTCATGTGCCGGTGGTACCACAATCGGTATTTCCATCATGAAGCGGTCACGCGCAGCAGAGGGGATATCGAAAGTTTCCTCTTTTTCAACCTGGTTACGGTCAGCGAATACCAGCATGTGCGGGAAGTAGTGCTCCTTGTTGAAAGCCGTCAGTGTACGTTCCGCCATCACACGCAGCATCAGTGAGTGTACTTGAGGGCGCGCGCGGTTAATTTCATTGAAGAAGAAAATCGACAAATCCTGGCCGGACATCAGTAACGGGCCAGGGCTGACATGCGGTTTGCCATCTTCACCCAGGTAAGTGTGGTAGACCAGGTCGTTAGGCATCAGGTCGATCGTGCCCTCGATCCGCTGGTAGCCACCGCCAATACCACGGGTAAATGCGCGCAGCAAGGTGGTTTTCCCGACCCCAACATCCCCTTCCAGCAGCACGTGGCCACGCGCAAAAACGGCAATGGTGATCAGGCGCACCGGGTTTTCCTGACCCACCACTACTTTGTTGACTTCTGACTCAAGTTTTAACGCCTGTGTGCGCCAATCGGCTAGTTGTTGATCTTGCATTCCTGGTTTCCTGATGTAATGTAATTTTGAGGGCAAATTGTAACTGAATTGTAATTCGGTAATCATCTGTTTGCTACAGAATATCACTTCATCCTTGCTCGGCTAGTGATATCCGATATGTAAAATTCCGTAACAATTTAGCGGATATTACCTAGATTTAATCAAAAAGTATACAGGTCTGTATAGGTTTGCCATGACAAAAAGCTTTCACTAAATGCAATTTCCGGCGAAAATGCGGCTTTATACTAAAAATTTAGAATTTACATGTCTAGGAAAAGCAGTTTCAGTAAAGAAGAACTATTGGCCTGTGGCCGGGGTGAGATGTTTGGGGAGGGAAATGCACAACTGCCTTTACCACCGATGCTGATGTTTGACCGCATCGTTAAGATTTCTGACGAAGGTGGCAAATATGGCCAGGGAGAAATTATTGCAGAACTCGATATTCGACCTGATTTATGGTTTTTTGAATGCCACTTTACGGGCGACCCTGTGATGCCAGGCTGTCTTGGCCTGGATGCCATGTGGCAACTGGTTGGTTTTTTCCTTGGCTGGAAAGGCGGCCTGGGCCGCGGTCGCGCATTGGGATCCGGCGAAGTCAAGTTTACCGGGCAGGTATTGCCTAAAGCCAGGCTGGTACGTTATCACATTGACCTGAAGCGTGTCATTATGCGCAAGCTGGTCATGGGGATCGCGGACGCACGTATGGAAGTCGATGGTCGTGAGATTTATAATGCCAGTGACTTGCGTGTGGGGCTGTTTACCACCACGGATAATTTCTAGTAAGGAGGCGCAATGCGTCGGGTAGTAATTACAGGATTTGGTATCGTATCAAGTCTCGGTAATAACAAACAGGAAGTACTGGACAGCCTGAAAGCAGGCCGTTCAGGCATTACATATCAGCCGGAATATGCCGAGCGTGGCTTGCGCTCTCACGTGGCCGGCTCTATCAAGAATCTGGATATTGAGGCGCTGATTGATCGCAAGTTGTTGCGCTTTATGGCCAAAGGCCATGCCTATGCCTGGCTGGCAATGCAGGAAGCGATTGCCGATGCCAGCCTGCCGGAAGAACTGATTTCCAATGTACGCACCGGCCTGATCGTTGGTGCTGGTGGAACGTCTACCGAAAGTATGCTGGAGGGCACTAATACGCTGGCAGAAAAGGGTATCCGCAGAGTTGGTCCCTATATGGTGACCAAAACCATGAGTAGTGGTATCGCTGCCTGCCTGGCCACAGGTGCTAAAATCAAGGGTGTGAATTATGGTATCAGCTCGGCCTGTTCTACCAGTGCACATTGTATTGGTGCAGGTGTGGAACAGATTCAGCTTGATAAGCAGGATATCGTGTTTGCCGGTGGTGGTGAGGAAGAGCATTGGACCATGAGCTACCTGTTTGATGCCATGGGCGCCTTGTCCAGCAAATACAACGAGACGCCGGATAAAGCGTCACGTACCTACGATGCAGACCGGGACGGCTTTGTGATTTCAGGCGGCGGCGGTATTGTCGTGCTGGAAGAATATGAGCATGCCAAAGCCCGCGGTGCCCATATTTATGCCGAAGTGGTGGGTTATGGTGCGACTTCTGATGGCTATGACATGGTGGCGCCTAGCGGTGAAGGTGCTGTGCGCTGCATGCAACAGGCATTGCAGGGCCTGGATATCAATGATATTGATTACATCAACACGCATGGCACCAGTACGCCGGTGGGAGACACCAAGGAGCTTGAAGCGATCCGGGCCGTATTTGGCGATGACAACAGGGTGGCGATTGCCTCGACCAAGTCATTGTCAGGGCATGCGCTGGGTGCAGCTGGTGTGAATGAAGCGATTTATACCTTGCTAATGATGCAACATGGGTTTATCGCTGCGTCTGCCAATATCGATAACCTGGATCCTGCCGCAGAAGGCTTGAATATTGTGCGTCAGGCCATTCCTTCCACTCGTGTGCAAACGGCCTTGTCCAACAGCTTCGGTTTTGGCGGCACCAACGCCTCACTGACACTGACTACCAAAAATCTTTAATTGAGGTGAAAGTGTGTTTCTATCCGGAACACACTTTTTCTTTTTTCGTCAAATCCGGCTCCTGGTTGAATGGCCGCGGCAGCTGCCATGAACAGGCAAGCCAGGCAGGTGGAAATAAGGCTTATGCGTTTATTAAAATCCGCACTTTCAGGATTGATGCTGGCTGCTTTGTTAAGTCAATGCGCCACCATGATGGGTGAACGCACGGTCAGCATGAGTGCTACCCAAATCCAGCAGAAACTAAACCAGAAACTGGCAAAACCATTGACGGTAATGCGCGTATTCCATGTCCAGTTCTCGAATGCACTGGTGTCTCTGGATCCGGCTTCGGGCAGGATTCATACCACCATGGATGCCATTATCAGCAGTGATATGCTGGCAAATACCGCCAGCGGTACAGCCAGCTTGTCTGGATTGCTTAAGTTCGATGCATCCCGTAATGCCGTGATATTGGACCAGCCTGCGGTGGATGCTTTTCAATTGGATGGCGCCAGTAGCGAATGGAACGGAGTGTTGCAGAAAGTCGCTAAAGAAATGGGTGGCAAATGGCTGGACCAGTTGGTGTTGTATGAAGTGAGGCCTGAAGATTTAACGTACGCCGGTGTCCATTACCAGCCGACCGCGCTGCTTTTGACTGCGGATGAAGTCCAGGTGAAACTCAAGCCGCAATAATGCATTGCGGCATCAGCCTGCAGCCAGATGTTTTTCTAATAATAACGCCGCGACCACATGGCGTCCTTCAGCCGTCAGGATGTTGAATGTTCGGCAGGCTGCTGGCGTGGTCATGCACTCCACTGCAATGTTTTGTTCCAGGAAAACCTGGATATGCCTGGGATGGATAAAGCGCTGTTTGTCACCAGTACCCAGTAACACCACTTCAGGCTTGAATGCCAGAATCTCCGCCAGTCTCTCGGCATCCAGGGTTTCCCATGGCCCGCTGAACCAGTCACTACTTAATGCCTCCGCACTGACAATGATGCTTTGTGTACAGGGTTGGTAGTTGATGGTAATCGTTTCGGCATCAACGCCATTAATCTGGTATTGCAGGTCGCTTTTGTGCAGGTGTAATTTCATGCGCGGGAGTCGTCTGTGGCGTTGAAAAATAAAGCGTGCATTGTACCGGACAAGACCATGTTTCGGTCAGGTAGTTCATTGATGAAGCAGGGGTTTGCAGGTAAAATGAAAGTTTTACTTTTAAGAGCTTAACGCACACTAAATGTGTTGGTTAAACAAGTATGCCGCCAGTCAATAAATCAAATAAATTAAGTAACGTCTGCTACGACATTCGTGGTCCGGTGCTGCAACGCGCACGCCAGATGGAAGAAGACGGGCAACGCATTATCAAGCTGAATATCGGCAATCCCATGCCTTTTGGTTTTAATGCGCCGGAAGAAATTGTGCAGGATGTGATCCACAATATGGACCAGGCCTCCGGGTACACGGATTCCAAAGGCTTGTTTGCCGCGCGCAAAGCCATTATGCATTACACCCAGCAGAAAAATATTGCCGACGTGACCATTGATGACATTATCGTGGGTAATGGTGTGTCCGAGCTGATTGTGATGGCGATGCAGGGCTTGCTGAATAACGGCGATGAAGTTCTGATACCTATGCCTGACTATCCGTTATGGACGGCAGCGGTAAACCTCGCGGGTGGTTCTGCGCGCCATTATGTCTGTGATGAACAGGCTGGCTGGTTGCCTGACCTGCAGGATATCGAGAGCAAAATCACCGCTAGTACCAAAGGCATTGTGATTATCAACCCGAATAATCCGACCGGTGCGCTGTATCCCAAAGAAACACTGGAAGGTATTATCGAGATTGCGCGGTGCCACGGCCTGGTGATTTTTGCTGACGAGATTTACGACAAAGTACTGTATGACGGCAATACGCATACTTCCATCGCTTCACTGGCTGATGATGTACTGTTCGTGACTTTTAACGGCCTGTCCAAAAACTACCGTGCCTGCGGTTATCGTGCCGGTTGGATGATTATTTCCGGCGAAAAGAAAGATGCCAAAGATTATATCGAAGGCCTGAATATGTTGGCCTCCATGCGCCTGTGCGCCAATGTGCCCGGGCAACTGGCGATCCAGACCGCATTGGGTGGCTACCAAAGTATCAATGACCTGGTTGCGCCTAGTGGGCGTTTATGCAAACAGCGTGACCTGGCGTATGACATGCTGACAGCCCTGCCAGGCGTGACCTGTGTCAAGCCAGCGGCAGCGATGTACCTGTTCCCTAAGCTGGATCCGGACATGTATCCGATTGCGGACGACCAGCAGTTTATCCTGGATCTGTTGCTGGAAGAAAAAGTGCTGCTGGTGCAAGGCACCGGCTTTAACTGGAAAGCACCTGACCATTTCCGCGTGGTATTTTTACCCAATGTCGATGACCTGACCGAAGCGATGACCCGTATTGGCCGTTACCTGGACAGCTATCGAAAGAAACATTCAAAATAAGGTGAGCGCGTATACGCAAGCCATCAATAGTGAGTATTAAGTATGAAAGAATTAAGAGTAGGGTTGTTGGGCATAGGCACTGTTGGCGGCGGCACATATACCGTGATCAGCCGTAACCAGGCCGATATTGCACGCCGCATTGGTGGCAAAATCAGTATTGTGCAGGTGGCAGACCGTAATCTGGAACTGGCCAGGCAAGTTACAGGCGGCCAGGTCGCGGTGACTGACGATGCGTTTGCCGTCGTTAATAATCCTGACGTTGATGTCGTGGTCGAGTTGATCGGCGGCTACACTGTAGCCAAAGAGCTGGTATTGAAAGCCATTGCCAACGGCAAGCATGTAGTGACCGCCAACAAGGCCTTGCTGGCGGTACATGGTAACGAGATTTTCAAGGCTGCGGCTGACAAAGGCGTGATTGTTGCCTTTGAAGCGGCAGTGGCCGGTGGCATTCCCATTATCAAGGCCCTGCGTGAAGGCCTGAGCGCCAACAGGATTGAATGGGTAGCCGGCATTATCAACGGTACCACTAACTTTATCCTGACCGAAATGCGTGACAAAGGCCTGGCATTTGCCGATGTGCTCAGGGAAGCGCAGCGGTTGGGCTATGCTGAAGCCGATCCAACTTTCGACGTGGAAGGCATCGATGCTGCGCACAAGCTGACCATTATGGCCAGCATTGCATTCGGTATGCCAGTGCAATTTGAGCAGGCGTATACCGAAGGTATTACCAGCCTGACAACCAAGGATATCCAGTATGCAGAAGAGCTGGGTTACCGCATCAAGTTACTGGGCATCAGCAAGAAAACTGAGGCGGGTGTGGAACTGCGTGTGCATCCCACCCTGATTCCGGAAAAACGCCTGATTGCCAATGTTGATGGTGCCATGAATGCCGTGGTGGTGAAGGGCGATGCTGTCGGGCCAACCCTATACTACGGTGCCGGTGCTGGCGCTGAACCGACTGCGAGTGCCGTGGTCGCAGATTTGGTGGATATCGCGCGTCTGCAAGGTACCACAGCCGAGCAGCGCGTGGCTTATTTGGGCTATCAATTAGACCAGCAGCAAGTGCTGCCGATCTTGCCGATTGCCGAGGTGCAATCCGCTTATTACCTGCGTTTGCATGCGTCCGACAAACCAGGCGTGATGGCTGATGTGACCAAGATTCTGGCTGACTTGCAGATTTCGATTGATGCCATGCTGCAGAAAGAACCGCAAGAGGGCGAAGTTGAAGCGGATATCGTCATCCTGACGCATATCACCCAGGAAAAAACCATGGATGCCGCCATTGCCCGGATTGAAGCATTGCCGGCCATCACCGGTACTGCAATCAAAATCCGCATGGAAACCCTGTCCCGCTAATTAGGTCAACACGTCATGAAATATATCAGTACCCGCGGGCAATCGCCTGCCTTGAGTTTTAGTGCAATCCTGCTGGGTGGCCTGGCGCCGGACGGTGGCCTGTACCTGCCTGAGCAATATCCGCAATTCAGTGATGCTGATCTGACGGCCATGCGCAGTATGAATTACCGAGAGTTGGCGTTTGCGATTCTGTCTCGCCTGGTGGATAACAGTGATATCCCGCATAGTGACCTCAAGGCCATTATCGACAAGACATACCGTGCCGAGGTATATCAGTATGCGCGTCCAGGCCAGTCCGCCGAGGATATTACACCTACGCTCAAGCTGGAAGAAAATCTCTATCTATTAAGCCTCTCTAACGGCCCGACTTTGGCGTTTAAAGATATGGCCATGCAGTTGCTGGGTAACCTGTTTGAATATGTCCTGGCAAAAACCGGTCAGACCACCAATATTCTGGGTGCCACTTCTGGCGATACCGGTTCTGCGGCTGAATATGCGATGCGTGGCAAAAAAGGCGTGCGTGTGTTCATGTTGTCGCCATACCAGAAAATGAGCCGCTTCCAGACGGCACAAATGTTCAGCCTGCAGGATGAAAATATTTTCAATATCGCCGTGAAAGGCGTGTTTGATGATGCGCAGGACATGGTGAAGGCCGTGTCCAATGATCATGCATTCAAGGCACAATATAAAATCGGTGCCGTGAACTCCATCAACTGGGGCCGCATTGCAGCGCAGATCGTGTATTACTTTAAAGGTTATCTGGCAGTCACCAGCAACAACAGCCAGAAAGTCAGTTTCAGCGTGCCTAGCGGCAATTTTGGCAATATTTGTGCCGGCCATATTGCGCGCATGATGGGTTTGCCGGTGGATCAGCTGATTGTTGCGACCAATGAAAATGATGTGCTGGACGAGTTCTTTAAAACTGGCGTGTATGCACCGCGCGGCGCGGCGAATACTTACCATACCTCCAGCCCCTCCATGGATATCAGTAAAGCCTCTAATTTCGAGCGTTTCGTGTACGACCTGGTCGGGCAGGATAGTGCCAAAGTACGCGAATTGTGGACTGCGGTAGATCATGGCGGCAAATTTGACCTGAATGCCAGCGGTGAGTTTGATAAAGTCGGTAGTTTTGGTTTTGTCTCAGGCAGCAGCAATCATGCCAACCGCTTGCAAACAATTCGATCGACAAAAGAAAAATATGGCGTGACCATAGACACGCATACTGCTGATGGCCTGAAAGTGGCGCTGGAAAAACGTAATCCCCAGGTACCCATGCTGGTACTGGAAACGGCCTTGCCAGCCAAATTTGAAGATGCGATTGTCGAGGCGCTGGGTGAAAAACCGGAGCGTCCGGCCAGTCTGGATGGCCTGGAAAACTTGCCGCAGAAATCTGTCGTGATGGATGTCAGTGTTGACGCCATCAAGGCGTTTATTGCCGCCAATACTTAAATAACGGGAGCCCGCGTATGCAACAGTATCACGACCTGCTTAATCATGTGCTTGCACACGGGCACCAGAAAACCGACCGTACCGGCACTGGCACGATTTCCGTATTTGGCTACCAGATGCGCTTTAACCTGGCAGAAGGCTTTCCTCTACTGACCACCAAAAAGGTGCATCTCAAATCTATTATTCATGAGTTGCTGTGGTTCTTGCAGGGCAGTACCAATATTGCTTACCTGAAAGAGCATGGCGTCAGCATCTGGGATGAATGGGCGGATGCCGAAGGCAACCTGGGCCCGGTGTATGGTTATCAATGGCGTAACTGGCCGAGACCGGATGGGTCGCATATTGACCAGATTACGCAGGTGATTAACCAGATCAAAAACACACCGGATTCACGCCGGTTGATTGTGTCTGCCTGGAATGTGGCCGATGTGGACCAGATGAAACTACCCCCTTGCCATGCGTTCTTCCAGTTCTATGTGGCCGATGGCAAGCTTTCCTGCCAGCTTTATCAGCGTAGCGCAGATATTTTCCTTGGCGTACCATTCAATATTGCTTCTTACGCCTTGCTGACCATGATGGTGGCTCAAGTCTGCGGCTTGCAGCTCGGCGATTTTGTGCATACCCTGGGGGATGCACATATCTACAATAATCATATGGAGCAGGTACAGGAGCAGTTGTCGCGTTCACCACGCGCATTGCCGACCATGCGCATTAATCCGGAAGTGAAAGATATTTTTGCGTTCCGGTTTGAAGACTTTACGCTGGAAAATTATGACCCATATCCAGCAATCAGGGCGCCAGTTGCTGTGTAGTCCAGCTCCATAAATTGCTTATAAGTGGTTGTTTTTAACCATTTTGTTAACAGGGTGTAATATTTCCACCGGCTTCCTGCCTTTTTGATATTCTCTGTGGCGTTATGAATAGTGATGCGGGAGTCCTAGCTCACGCGTTGCATCTTAAATCATGACTTTCTACAAGGAGATCAACATGCAAATAAAAGTGTCACTTATCACTGCCGTATTGTGCGGTGTATTATCCGGTCAGGCATTTGCTGACCATGAAGCAATCAAGCCGAAAGCTTATGATAGCCTGGGCAAATGCGTAAAAGCCGCCTTGTCCAAACATGATGGCAAGATTGTTAAAGTGGAAGCCAAAACCGAAAACAAAACCCTGGTATACGAATTTGATGTGGAATCCCCAGATGGCACTGCGTGGGATATCGAGTGCAATGTGCAGACCGGCAAAATTATTGAAGTAGAAGAAGAAGTGACTGCTGATGAAGCCAGGTTCAAGGCATTGGCTAAAGTGAGTGAAGCAGACGCGAAGGCAACGGCGCTGGCAAAATACCCAGGTTCAGTGGTAGAAGTCGAGTACGAGCTGGAGTCTGATGGTAAAGCGTCTTATGAGTTTGATATTGCGCAGGCAGATAAAACAGAAATCAAAGTCGAAGTGGATGCAAGCACCGGTAAAATCGTAGAAGTACATCACGAAATCTACCAAATCGGCCAAGAGTAATTCTGGTCGCCTGCCGGTATTTTCTAATACGGGGCAGTGCCCAGTAAAAAGGCACCGCATCTGCGGTGCCTTTTTTGCATGAGATCAATATGCAGGTTAGGGAGCGTCTACCCCGATAAGCGCATATTTTCTGTGCTTACCGGTCCTAGTGATAGTTCACCCCCCTATAAAAGAGCAGCATTTAACATGCCAGCAGGAGGCTAAATTTTAAGTGCCTGATAGGAAAGCATTATTTTTATGTAAATAGGAGTTTTTCCTGTATTTCTGGCGGTTTATATTAGCCAAATGGTTGCTGATTGGCTGTTATTAACCAACCCGATTGCGGCTAACTGTTTTCTTGCAGGAAATGATGTATGGTTGTCATCAGCTTTTTATATTCGCCACGCTTGATCAGTTCGCTTTGTGCGAGCATATTCAATAATGATGCATGTTGTTGCTGCACATTGAGTGCCGCCAGAAATTCTGCTGAAAGGCTTTCATTGCTGGTCAGGTAGCATAAGTTGAATGCATCACAAAAACTGCCATACAAGCTGCCAAGCATAAAGCTTCTGGCATATCGGCTGGATAGCGGCGGTATGGTGTCACTGAAGGGTAATCTGTGGCGTTGGTCATCGATTAAGAGCAAGCCATAATCAGATAATTTCTGGCCAAAGGTGATTTGGGCGGATTCTCCATCTTCCCGGCTAAACAGTACCGAAGTATCACACCATAGTGCTGAAACGGGGTAGTTAATGCAATATTTTTCGACCTGTTCTGCCAGGGCTTGTGCCTGGTTGCCATTGGTTGCGGGAAGCTGGATTACGGTCATGCCTTGTTTTTTCATGCTTCTTATAAGGGGCTGGCTGACCGAGTGATCTGCCAGCAGTAAACCTTCATCCGCAAGGCGCAGGCTGTCGATCAGAGCGTTTTGTAGCGTCAGCCAGCTACCGCAGGCAATATGCTCCGGAGATACCAGAAACCTTCTTTCATGTGCCAGTAAATTTGCCAGCATATGCCTGAGGCTAAACAAGCCCGTTGCATCATAGTCATAAGGCTGCAGTTTATGCATATGCAACGCCGCGCGGCGGGTGTAGTGCAGGCTGGTTTTCTGAATCAGGTGCTGGATGCTGAGTGCCGGCAGCAGTGGCTCCTGATGATGCATGTAAGCGTTTTGCGCAACAGATGTTGTCACCCTTGTTTCTGCAACAAAGGTACCGCGTTTGGGTTGCGTATAAATCAACCCCTGTGCTGACAATTCTTCATATACACGGGAAACTGTCTTGCGGTTGATACGGAGGCGCTGCGCAATGTCGCGCGAACTGGGCAATGCGCTGCCGGCTAGCCATGAACCACCTTCAATCATGCGACGAAAATGCCCGATCAATTGTTGATGGATGGAGGATGTGGAGTTTTTGTCCAGTACCAGTGAATGATGCCAGGGTCTTAGCACGGCCTGTGTTTACCTTTTTTATTATCAAGTAAAAAAGCGCCGCTATTGATGCATGCGATTGATGCAAGGGCGCAATTACCTGAAGGTCACACTAGGACATGTCCTCCAATGGACAGATGATACAAAAAAAAAGCAATTCGATAAAGGTATTGGAAAAACTCCCGGCCTGGCCCATGAATAAAACCGCAAACTGGCTGAGTGTCACCGTGATCTATTTATATTACAGTTACATTCGCTTAAACAGATGTAATGTGCCGCATCAAGTTCTGGGATCCTAGTACCAGTGATAACTTAAGCACAATGCAATTTTCCCTATGTTCAAGATTGCAATCTTGTGATTTATCTTTGGAGATATACTATGATCAAAATGAAAACTGCTTTTGGTATTGCTGCAAGCGTGGCAATGGCCATGCCAGTACTGGCATTTGCTGCCGCTGACCAGGAAGCTGCGATGAAAGACCCTAATAACTGGGCTCACCCGCGTGGCCAACACAATAACCAGGGTTACAGCACGCTGGCAAAAATCAATAAAGGCAATATCAAAAACCTGAAAATGGCCTGGTCATTCGCTACTGGTGTAAACCGTGGCCATGAAGGCTCACCTATCGTTGTTGGCAACATGATGTACCTGGTCTCTGCTTTCCCAAACAATATCTATGCACTGGACCTGAACGATAACCAGAAAATCGTCTGGTCTTACTTCCCTAAACAGGATCCAAGCGTTCAAGCTGTCCTGTGCTGTGACAACGTGACTCGGGGCCTGGGTTTTGGAGACGGTAAAATTTTCCTGCAACAGAATGACGGTATGCTGGTTGCCTTGGATGCCAAAGACGGCAAGAAAATCTGGGAAGTGAAAAACACGGATCCAAAAGTCGGTGCAACAAACACTAACGCGCCACACGTGATCAAGGACAAAGTACTGACCGGTTGTTCAGGCGCTGAATTCGGCGTCCGCTGCTTTATCGCTGCCTACAACCTGAAAGATGGCTCCCTAGCATGGAAAGCGTACTCAACAGGCCCGGATGCAGAAACACTGCACGACGCCAATACCAACAAAGATAATCCATTGTATAACGCACTGTCTGTTTACCAGGACGTGAACGGTGGTAACAAAGAGGGTGGTTCTTTCAAACGCTTGTCCGCCGACCAGATCAAGGGTGGCGAAAAAGAGCTGGGTACACGTACCTGGTTAAAACCGCAGGCAATCAAAGACGGCTGGCAACATGGTGGCGGTTCCGTATGGGGCTGGTGGCCATATGATGCCCGCACCAATCTGGTTTATTATGGTGCCGGTAACCCCTCTGTCTGGAACCCGGACGTACGTCCAGGTGACAACAAATGGTCCATGACCGTGACTGCACGTGACCTGGATACCGGGATGGCCAAATGGGCGATGCAAATGACGCCACACGATGAGTGGGACTACGACGGTGTGAATGAAGTGATCCTGTTCGACAAAGGTGGCAAAACATATGCCTGGCACCATGACCGTAACGGTTTCGCTTACACATGGAATGCCGTCACAGGTACTTTGATTGCTGCAGAAAAAGTACACCAATTCGTGAACTGGGCGGCTGACGTAGACCTGAAAACAGGTGTACCAAGCAAAGACGGCCGTTATTCTACTCACCAGGACTACAACGCTAAAGGTATCTGCCCGGCTGCGTTGGGCACCAAAGACCAGCAACCTGCTGCTTACTCTCCAAAAACTGGCCTGATGTATTCCCCGTTGAACCACGTTTGTATGACATACGAGCCAGTTGAGTCCAAATATGTGGCTGGCCAGCCATGGGTGGGCGCGACACTGACCATGTTTGCTGGTCCGGACGGGGTGATGGGTGGTTTCGGTGCTTATGATCCAATGACCAACAAAAAAGTCTGGTACAACAAAGAAAAATTCTCTGCCTGGAGTGGCGCCCTGACAACCGCTTCTGACTTGGTGTTCTACGGTACCCTGGATCGCTGGTTCAAGGCGGTTGATGCTAAATCCGGCAAGGAACTGTGGAAATTCCAGGTGGGCTCCGGTGCGATTGGTAATGCATTCACCTACGGCAACAAGGGTAAACAATACGTTGGTATCTTCTCCGGTATCGGGGGCTGGGCTGGCGTTGCGATGAACCTGGGGATGACCACAGAGACAGACGCACTGGGGGCTGCCGGTGGTTACAAAGAACTGGTCAAGTACAACGCTGCGCCTGGCGGTGGATCACTGAACGTTTTCGGGCTGTAATTCGCCTCTCAAGTTACTTGTAGCGATACGTGCACTAAAAACACCCTGCTGAGGCAGGGTGTTTTATTTTGTGGGCGTGATGGGCAATGGGAGGCTTGTTTATTTTTGTCAGGCCGCGGGGTGGGTGATCAGTAAACCCGTACTGCGTTTTCTGTACGTATTTGCTGGAAGATTTGATGCCGTCCAGGCGCAATCTTGTGCGTGTTGACTGCTTCCAGGATGACACAACCAGGTTCGTGGGTATGCGTGCAATTATTGAATTTGCAGTGGCCGATAAATGGCCGGAATTCGACAAAAGCATATTCCAGTGCAGCGGTGTCGATATGGTACAAACCGAATTCCTGCAAACCTGGCGAGTCAATAATCGCGCTGTGGCTATCCAGGTGATATAAATGCGTCGCTGTGGTGGTGTGCTTGCCGCTATCTAAGGTCGTACTGATTTCCTGGGTTTTACTGCGTGCTTCAGGCAGCAGGCCATTAATGATGGTTGACTTGCCCATGCCGGACTGGCCGACCAGTACGCTGGTATGTCCCGCAAGTATCGGCCGTAATGCCTCTACGGACTCTTTGGCATTGAGTTGCACCGTGAGGTAGCCAAGTTCAGCATATCCCGCCAGCTTCTGCATGGCTTGCGGGTTAGGCAAATCGCACTTGTTCAGGATAATCACTGCGCGTATGCCGCTGGCTTCTGCTGCAACCAGGCAGCGATTCAGCAGGTCTTCATAAAAGCTGGGTTGTGTCGCCAGTACGATCAGTATCTGTGTAACGTTGGCTGCGAGAGTTTTGCTTTTGTATGCATTGCTGCGATAGAGCAGGGTGTCGCGCTCGGCGGTTTGTTCAATTACGCCTTCCTGTGCCGAAGTCAGTTTGACCGTGACGCGGTCACCCGCTGCATTGTCGACCTTTTTACCCCTGGTGACACAACTGAGGGTACGGCCATCGGCCAGTTCAACGTTATAACGCTTGCCGTAGGCAGCAACAATCAATCCTTCTTGCAGCATGTTAAAAGTGGTAATAGGTATGATTGAGATACTGCACCACTTGTTGCTCATCGTCATCAAACCACTTGAGGTTGAGCATGGTGTTACAGTTGGTGACCTGGGCTTTCAGGCCGGCGAGTGAGCGTACTTTGCGGTATTCCCGCGTATAAATCCCACTGCCATCGCCACCAAAGCTGCTGGCATGGCAGGAGATGCAATGGGTTTCGACCAGCTTTTTACCGGCGGCCAGATCAGCGCTGTCAGCCGCCTGTGCGTTAATCATCAAGGTAGATAAAAGGATGATGAGGCAGGCCTTCATGCGTAGGTTTGCAATTTTGCAATACGCAAGCTGGCTGGCGGATGCGAGTCGTAAAAAGCCGAATGCAACGGGTCAGGCGTCAGGGTAGACGCATTGTCACGATATAGTTTCACCAAAGCATCAATCAGGAACTGCGGCCTGGATTGCTGGGAGGCATAATGGTCTGCTTCAAATTCATTGATGCGGGAATAAGCCGCCAGCAATGGGCGCAGGATAAACATGAATACCGGGCTCACGATCACAAATAACAGCAGTGCCATGTGGTTGCTGGCCTGTGCCACACCCAGGCCATGGTAGAACCAATCCTGGGTGACCAGGAAACCGAGTAACGCCAGGCCAAGCAGGCTTAACCCGAACATCATGATAATGCGCTTGATCACGTGCCGGTGCTTGAAATGCCCCAATTCATGTGCCAGGACAGCTTCAATTTCATCTGCATTGAGTTTTTCAAGCAAGGTATCAAAAAACACCACCCGCTTGTTTTTACCAAAGCCGGTAAAGTAGGCATTGCCATGACCGGAGCGGGTGGAGCCATCCATCACAAACAGGCCCTGGCTGGCAAAGCCGCATTTGCGCAGCAAGGCTTCAATACGCGCTTTCAGGCTTTGGTCTTCCATAGGGGTGAATTTGTTAAACAGAGGCGCAATCCAGATAGGATACACGGCCAGCATGAACAGGTTGAATGCACTCCAGATCAGCCACAGGTACAGCCACCACCAGTCGCCAGCACCTTGCATGAGCCATAAAGCCACGAACAAAATGGGGCCGCCCAGCAACAGGCCGACAATGGTATGTTTGACCAGGTCGCTGAAAAACATGCTGCGCGACATTTTGTTAAAGCCAAATTTTTCATCAATGCTGAAGGTCTGGATATACTCAAAAGGCAAAGTAAGCGCGCTGGAGATCAACATGGCAGAGCAAATGACCAGTGCACCGCGGATAATCTCATGGTCGGGTAACCATTGCTGCCACAACTGGTCGAGTCCCTGCAGGATACCTCCTAGCGTTAAGGCCAGCAGCACGGCCATTTCCATGGTCGTTTCCCCCAGGCGCAGTTTCACCTTGGCTGAGGTGTAGTCTGCGGCACGTTGATGCGCTTCCAGGCTGATGGTCTGATTAAAGGCAGGAGGCACTTGTGCGCGATGTTGCTGGATATGGCGGATATGGCGCAGTCCCAGCCAGAGGCGGATAGCGAGGCTGATCACAATGACAGCAATAAAAATTTGGGTAAAGAGTCCAGACATAACGGTCACTGATTTAATGTAATTATTGGGTAGCTATTTTGATGGATTTATATCCACCTTGTTCACTGAACTGAATATAATGTTTTATTTTAATGGAAATCATGACAAGAGGTGCACAATTGGCAACGAATCAGGACAATTTAATCTGGCTGGACATGGAGATGAGTGGCTTGCAGCCGGATAGCGATCGTATTCTTGAGCTGGCTGCGGTAGTGACGGATGCCCAACTGAATGTGATTGCAGAGTCTCCGGTGCTGGTCGTGCACCAGATGGATGCCGTGCTGGATGGCATGGATGCCTGGAACAAGGGGACGCATGGGCGCAGTGGCCTGATTGATAAGGTGAAAGCATCAACGCTGGATGAAGAGGCCGCCACCGATATCATGCTGGCTTTCCTGAAAGAGCATGTACCTGCCGGCAAGTCTCCCATGTGTGGTAACTCCATCTGCCAGGACAGGCGCTTTATGGCACGCTATATGCCACGCCTGGAGCAGTTCTTCCACTACCGTAACCTGGATGTCAGCGTATTTAAAGAGCTGTCACGTCGCTGGCGGCCGGATATTTATGCCGGCTTCAAGAAAGCCAGCCGTCATGAAGCGTTGGCGGATATTTATGAATCTATTGATGAATTGAAATACTACCGCGATCACTTCCTGATCATGACACCTGCCGCCACTTCAGCATAACAGGCAAAAAAAAGACGCCTAATCGGGCGTCTTGAGGGAGGAGAAGTTAGCTTTGGAGAAGCTTGCCTATTCATAAGCAGTTTCTGTGCCAATTTTTCTTCCCGTGTACTCTCGTCTATCACATCGCAATACTCGGGTTAAAGCAGCTGCTGGTATAAGGCCAGGTAACGTTTTGTCCGGGTTTCCCAGCTGACATCCTGTTGCATCGCTTGTTTTTGCAATTGCTGCCACTGTCCAGAATTGGCAAATACAGTCAGCGCTTGTCGCAAGGTGACCAAAAGTGTCCATGGATTATGTTGCGGCATGATGAAACCCGTCATGGTGGTCGGCATCCTGCCGTCTGCCGTGATTTCCCCACCCTGGATTGAGTCTGCCAGGCCGCCAGTATTGGCGACGACAGGAATGGTGCCGTAGCGCAAGCCATACAGCTGATTCAGGCCGCATGGCTCAAACCGCGAGGGCATGACAAAAATATCGGCCCCTGCCATGATGCGGTGCGACAGCGGTTCGTGATAACCGATAGTGACGGAGACCTGCCCCGGATATTGCTGCATCAATGACTGGAACCGCTGTTCCAGCGCCTGCTCTCCGCTACCGAGTACCACCAGCTGGCAATCCTGTTCAAGTAGTTCATGTGCAATGGCTGCCAGCATGTCCAGGCCCTTCTGGTAAGTGAGCCGGCTGACGACTCCCAGTAAGGGTGTATGGGCGTTTGGTGTCAATCCCAATTCGGTTTGCAGGGCATGTTTTACCTCTTTCTTGGCTGACAGTTTCTGGATGTGGTAATGCACAGGCAAATAGCTGTCAGTGGCAGGATTCCACACATGGGTATCTATGCCATTCAAAATACCGGTTAGATCTGCCGAGCGGTGCTGTAACAAGCCTTGAAAGCCGAAGCCAAACTGATCCGTCTGGATTTCCCTGGCATAGGTTGGGCTGACTGTGGACAAGGCATCGGCAAAATACAGGCCAGCTTTCATGAAGGATACATGGCCATAGAATTCATAACCTTCCGGTTTGAAGTCCTGTTCATCCAGCGTGAGCCTGTAACGCCAGTCAGCATGGAAGTTGCCCTGGAACGCCAGGTTATGGATGCTGAAAACAGATTTCGCCGTACTGCCCAGTTGGCGCAAATAGTAGGGTATTAGCCCGGTTTGCCAGTCATTGCAATGCACGATGTCTGGTTGCCAGTCCTGCAGGGCGTTAGGCAAAGCCAGTAGCGCGGTGACTTTGGACAGCAGGCCAAAACGCAATGGGTTATCTTCCCAGTCGCCATGTTGCGGATGATGATAAGGACCCCCCTCCCGGTCATACAAGGGCGGATAATCAATCAGTAGCAGTGGAACGTGCGTGCCGGGTAGCACGGTTTGGTAAATGTCGCAGCGGATATCTGCAAACACCGATAGTGAGCCGAGCAAGTGCGGAGACTGGCATTTAGCCAGAATCCCGCGGTAAGCGGGTAACACAATCCGGATATCCAGGCCAGCGGCAAACAGAGCGGTAGGTAATGCACCACTGATATCTGCCAAGCCTCCTGTTTTGATGAGTGGGAAAACTTCTGAAGTTGCAAATAATAAACGCAAGAGAATCCCTTTAAATCAGCGGAGTAAGATAAGCCGGCGGCGTGGCGGCCAAATTATGATACATTGCCTGCTCCGGTTTTAGAAGGAAAATACAATGAAATCTTGGCTAGCAGTTGCGGTGGGCGCCAGTATAGGGGCGTGGATCAGATGGGGGTTGTCAATCCGCTGGAATGGCATAGGGACTATTCCCTTGGGAACATTTCTGGCAAATGCGATTGGCGGCTTGTTGATGGGTGTTGCGCTGGGTATCTTGCAGAGTGTGCCCAGCCTGTCACCAGAGTGGCGTTTGCTGATGACTACCGGTTTTCTGGGCGGCCTGACCACCTTTTCCACCTTTTCGGCTGAGGCGTTTACATTGCTGCAAAAGCAGGCGTATGGCTGGGCCGGCCTGTATATTGCCAGCCATGTCATTGTCTCTATTGTGCTGACCATGGTGGGATACTGGTGTGTCATGCGCTTGCACTCAGTTTAAGCAGCATGCCGATAAAAAAAGAGAGCCGGTTGGCTCTCTTTTCAAACGCTGGCTTCAATGTGTAATCATGAGGCCAGGTTATTCCTGATCACACAGTTTATTTCTGTGTTTCTATCATCACCATTTGGGCTGTATCGCCAGCAGCAGCTTCATCTTTTTTCCATTTGGCGGCGGTGCGAGGCTTCCTGGTTTTAGGCGCTGCGTCAGTCGCAGATGCACTGGCTTCAGACTTGGTTTCCACCAGTTGAATACCGCTATCCGCGGCCGTATCGGCTGCAGGTTTACGTTTGCGTGCCGGTTTCTTTGCAGCAGCGCCAGCTTTCTCTGTCACCACCGCTTCTTTCTCGGCGGAAGTGGTTTCAACCAGCTCGATACCTGCTGCTGCCGTCGCGGCTTCCTCTGTACGCTTGGTACGGCCTTTGCCAGCAGCGGTTTTAGCTGTGCGTGAACGGCCGCGTGCCGGTTTCTCGGCGCTGGCATCATCCGCCACCTTGTCAGCGACTTCAGTTACAGCATTTACTTCAGTTGCTTTAGGGGAGGTAACTACCTCTTTCTCAGCGGCTTTTGTCACCTCAGGTGCGTTTTCTGCAGTGGCTTGAGTGTTTACGGCTGGAGCTGGGGAATTGCTGGCTTCGCTAGTCGCGGCTTTCGCTGGTACAGCTTGCGCGGCTGTTTGCTCAACTGCCTGCGTATTGCTGGCTGTCGTTTCCAGGGAACCGTTGCTGGAAGCATCATCACGTTGGCGACGGTCACGGCGGCCATGGCGGTTACGGCGGTTGCCACGTTCGCTGCGCTCTTGTTTATTATCGGCCGGATTCGTCAAGACTGGCTGGTTCTGATCTGCCTTGGCGGCTTCCTGTGCCGGCTGACGTTCCTGCCTTTCTTTGGCTGCCGGTTTTTCCTGCTGCCTGTCCTGTCTGGATTTATGGCTGGCTTCCTGCTCTTTTGCCGGGCGCTCGCTACGTTCCTGCTGGCGATCACGCTGACGGTCACCACGTTCGCGACGATTGCGGTTTTTATTGCGGTCTCGCCCGTGCTCTTTTGCTTCACGTGCAGGTTTCGCTGCCTCTGCCGGTGCCTCTTTTTCCTCCAGGCCTAACCAGGATTTGATGACACCGAAGAAGGATTTTCTGGTGTCGGCCACGGCAACCACGGGTTTTTCTTCCACAATCGGTGCTGCGGTGGCAGGTGTAATACCCTTGACCACCGCTTCTGTTTTGGCAGGGGCTGCCGTCTGTTGCAGGCGGTGCTGGTAATCAGACTCGGTTGGCAAATCGACCATCTTGTAGCTGGCCTGGGTCGTTTCCTCATTCACGTCATCATGGCGGATACGCATAATCTGATAGTGCGGGGTTTCCATGTGGATATTGGGAATCAGGATGACTTCTACGCCAGTACGTTGCTCGATCTTGTGGATATCGGCGCGTTTTTCATTGAGCAGGAAAGTGGCGGCTTCAACCGGCAGCTGTACCTGGATGATCGCACTGTTGTCTTTCATGGCTTCTTCCTGCGTAATCCGCAGGATATGCAAGGCAGTCGATTCAATGCCCCGGATATGGCCTGTACCGTTACAACGCGGGCAGGTCATGTGGTTGGTTTCACCCAGGCTAGGGCGCAGGCGCTGGCGCGACATTTCCAGCAGGCCAAAGCGGGAAATCTTGCCCATCTGCACGCGGGCACGGTCGTGATGCAGGGCATCACGCAAGGCGTTTTCCACTTCACGCTGGTTGCGCTGGTTTTCCATGTCAATAAAGTCAATCACCACCAGGCCGCCCAGGTCACGCAGGCGCATCTGGCGCGCGACTTCTTCGGCGGCTTCCAGGTTGGTATTGAATGCAGTTTGTTCAATATCGGTGCCTTTGATGGAGCGACCGGAGTTGACGTCGATGGAGACCAGTGCTTCCGTGTGGTCAATCACAATCGCACCACCAGAAGGCAAGCGCACTTCGCGGGAGAACGCAGATTCAATCTGGTGCTCGATCTGGAAACGCGAGAACAGCGGAATTTCGTCCTGGTACAGTTTAACGCGTGTCACATTGCCCGGCATGACGTGGTTCATGAATTGCAAGGCTTGCTCATGCACGTCAGCTGTATCAATCAGGATTTCGCCAATGTCGGCACTGAAGTAGTCACGGATTGCACGGATCACCAGGCTGCTTTCCTGGTAAATCAGGTAAGCACCAGGCTGGAAATTGGAGGCATCTTCAATCGCCTGCCACAGTTGTGTCAGGTAGTTCAGATCCCATTGCAGTTCTTCAGCCGTACGACCGATACCGGCAGTACGCGCAATGATGCTCATGCCATTGGGCACTTCCAGTTGCGCCATGGTGTCGCGCAACTCGTTGCGGTCTTCACCTTCGATGCGGCGGGAAACACCGCCTCCACGTGGGTTGTTTGGCATCAGTACCAGGTAACGGCCAGCCAGCGAGATAAAGGTGGTGAGGGCGGCGCCTTTGCTGCCACGTTCGTCCTTGTCTACCTGGACAATGACTTCCTGGCCTTCCTTGATCACATCCTGAATACGGGCGCGGCCTTCAGGTTTGTCCTGGAAATAGCTACGGGCGATTTCCTTGAAAGGCAAAAAGCCGTGTCTGTCAGTACCATAGTCGACAAACGCGGCTTCGAGTGAAGGTTCTATGCGGGTGATGACCCCTTTGTAGATATTGCTTTTGCGCTGTTCTTTGCCAGCATGTTCAATATCCAGGTCGATGAGTTTCTGTCCATCAACAATGGCAACGCGTAATTCTTCCGATTGCGTTGCATTAAACAACATTCTTTTCATGCAGTACTCCTTGGCGAAGCTGCAGAATAGTTACTGAGTAGGGCGAGCCAGGTTGGGATTCAACCCCCGGAATTTAACGTGATGTTAAGTGCAATGGCAATTGCGATGCTATGGAAGCATGGCAGGCATCAATATGCACAAGTGTTGAGCAGACTGTGAGCCAGGAGGGCAAACACTATGAATACTCAATCTATCTGACAGGGTGCAAATACAAAGCAGGGCAGTGGGGTTATGGAAACCATCTGCATGGTTCATTGCTGTTGAATTGCTAAAATAAAACCCTATACAGCATGTAAATTCGTTAAAATCCGGGTTCGGCAAACGCCAGGCTCATATCGTTAATTATTCTGCGTGAGCTGTCGCGTTTCGTAATTTCTAATTAATTATCGCTACTTTATGGCGAGCGGTATTCACCAAAATTTGTGTTTTATTCTGAATAAACATGCGCACCTAAATAATTTGGCCGCAATATCGATGATTATTTCGATGACGGCATTGCGTGATGTTGTCGGCAATGCCGGAAAAACGCAGACCCAGAATCCCGACAGTATATCCATAAGTCCTGACAAAGCAAAGCACGACCTGCAACTATGACCTCAAATCCCCGCCAATCTGACTCAAAGGCTTTGCCCGCAGGTATCGAAAAACCGGCCAGTGACCGCGTTACCCTGCTACGCGTGGATGAGGCTTCGGAAACACAGCGCATTGATAACTACCTGGCAAAGGTGCTTAAAGGTGTACCCAAAAGCCATCTCTACCGCATTTTGCGTAGTGGTGAAGTCAGGGTCAATAAAAAGCGCATCGGTGCCGAATACCGCTTGCAGTTGGGGGATGAGGTCAGGGTGCCGCCGATTCGCATTGCAGAAAGCGCACCTAAACCCGGTTTGCCAACAGTTAAACCTCGCCTGGTCGAATACGTGATTTATGAAGATGATGCCATGCTGGCATTAAACAAACCTGCCGGCATAGCCGTGCATGGTGGCAGCGGTATCAGCCTGGGGGTAATCGAGCAACTGCGCCTGGAGCGCCCGCAAGCAAAATTCCTTGAACTGGTACATCGACTGGACCGTGAAACCTCGGGTGTGTTGATGATCGCTAAAAAGCGCTCTGCCTTGACAGCATTGCATGAAGCCATGCGTCATCACCGCATGGACAAGCGTTATCTGATGCTGGTGCAGGGACAGTGGCAGGAGACCAAAAAGAAAGTCACGCTGGACTTGCAGAAGTATGTGACTGAAAGTGGCGAGCGTCGTGTACAAGTCGTGGGTATGCCCCTCCTGAATACTGAACCTGGTGGCCGCAAGTCACTCAAATCCAGTGGGGTAGTGGCTAAACAGCAGGCTGCCAAAGGAAAGTTTGAAGTGGAAACGCAGCTCTCTGAAACCTGGTTTTACCTGCAGGAGCAACTCGGGCTATTCAGCTTTCTGCAGGCCAAACTGATTACCGGGCGTACCCATCAGCTGCGAGTACAGTTAGCGCATTTAGGTTTCCCCATTCTGGGCGATGACAAATATGGTGATTTTGCACTGAACAAGCAGTTGGGCAAACAAGGTCTGAAGCGCATGTTTTTACACTCCAGCGAAACCCGTATTGCGCACCCGTTGACGGGCGAGCCCTTGCATCTGGTGGCCGAGTTGCCGACAGAGCTGGAAAATTTTCTGCAACATCAGCGTCAACTAAATACCAGATAATAGATATTCTTTTGATAAAACATAATAATCCGGAAGTAATGCTGTGAAACAGTTCGATTTAATCGTTTGGGATTGGGACGGCACGATTGCCGACTCCACCGGCATGATTACGCAGGCGCTGATCAAAGCCGCTACTGAGGCAGGATTGCCACCACTGAGTGACGCCCGTGCACGCAGTATCATCGGTTTGGGGCTGCGTGAGTCGATTGAAGTGCTTTATGGCGCGATTCCGCAAGACCAGGCGCAGGCGCTTGCTGCACATTACCACCGTCACTACTATGCCGGTGAGAACCAGATCCTGTTGTTTTCCGGCATTGCTGAAACGATTGCTGCGATTCACAGGAAAGGCTGTAAACAAGCGGTCGCGACCGGTAAAGGCCGCCGCGGCTTAAATACTGCCTTGCAGTTGTCCGGCTTATCCAGGAACTTCAGTGCGACCAAAACCGTGGATGAGTGCTTCTCGAAGCCACATCCGCAAATGCTGGACGAGTTGATGGATGAACTGGTCGTGATGCCAGAGCGTACGCTGATGATTGGTGACTCGCAATATGACATGCAGATGGGCAAAAATGCCGGGGTGGTCACGGCAGCCGTGACTTATGGTTCGCAAACTGCCACGCATTTGCAGCAGTATTCCCCGGATTACATGTTTCATGATGTGGCAACATTAAGCACATGGTTACTGGAAACAGTATGAGTGCAGCAGTGCTGACATTTAGTAGTGGAGAGTTGCAGGAAAAAGGTGATGGCCTGCGTTTTGCCATTCCGGCACTGGGCCCGCATGCAACTGGCTTTCTGGTGCGTTTCCAGGGTAAGCCTTATGCTTATGTGAATCGCTGTGCGCATGTGCCTGTGGAACTGGACTGGGAACATGGGAAATTTTTTAACATGACGCAGGAGTGGTTGATTTGTGCCACGCATGGCGCCATGTATGCACCACAAACCGGGCGCTGTGTCATGGGGCCTTGCCAGGGTAAAGGATTATCTCCTATTCCTGTCAGCGAACAGGCAGGGGTGGTCACTGTACACCTGGACCAGCTTTGAAGGGCCGTGGTCAGCGCAGATAGCTAATTGCTGGCAACCTGCTTAAAATGATTAGATTAATTGAAATTATTGATGAAAGTTGAATTATGCAAGAAGAAAATCAGCAGTCGCCAGAACTGAAACAGGCAACTTCTTCCCCTGACTGGGCACAGCAAAGTCTGGAGAGAATTGCGCTGGCCGGCTTGCAGGAACAGAAAACATCCAGGCGCTGGTCGGTATTGTTCAAGTCGCTGACATTTATCTATCTTTTCTTCCTGCTGCTGATGTTACTGGGTTGGGTAGGGCAGAACAAAAATGTCTCTGCTGCGCATACCGCCCTGATTGATATTACCGGCGTGATTGAAGCCGGCGGCCAGGTCAATGCGGATGCGGTCATCAGCAGCCTGAAGGATGCCTATGATAATAAAGGTACCAAAGGCATTATTCTGCGCATCAACAGCCCGGGTGGCAGCCCGGTGCAGGCCGGGATTATCAATGACGAAATCCATCGCCAGCGTACACTGCATCCTGATATTCCTGTCTATGCCGTGGTGGAAGATATCTGCGCTTCTGGTGGCTATTACATCGCGGTGGCAGCGGACAAGATTTTCGTTGATAAAGCTAGTATTGTAGGTTCTATCGGTGTATTGATGGATGGTTACGGATTTACTGAAATCATGAAAAAAGTCGGGGTAGAGCGCCGCCTGATGACGGCCGGTGAAAACAAAGGCATGCTGGATCCATTCTCCCCGGTGAATCCGAAACAGAAAGCTTTTGCCCAAAGCATGCTGGACCAGATTCACCAGCAATTTATCCGTGTAGTGCGCGAAGGACGCGGCAATCGCCTGAAGGAAAGCGAGGAAACCTTCAGTGGTCTGTTCTGGAACGGTGAGGAAAGCATCAAGCTGGGCCTGGCTGATGCAGAAGGTAGTGCAGATTTTGTTGCGCGCGAAGTGATCAAGGAATCAGAGATCGTTGACTTCACTTACCAGGAAACGGTGGTAGATCGTTTCGCCAAGAAACTGGGCGCCAGCATGGCACAAGAGCTGGGCGTGAGTGCCAAGAATTTGTTGCCGACGTTGCGCTAACAAGTTGAGTGATAAATAAAAAAGGGACAGTGATGTCCCTTTTTTATTTCGTCTTATCTTGTCCAGGCAGGCAAATATTACTTTTTGGCTTTGTTCTTCTCGTTGCGCTGTTTCATCTTGGCGCGCATTTCGTTCTTGCGGCGGCGCATGGTGACCAGGCCTTCGCCCTTTTTGCGTTCCTCTTCTTTATCGAATGGGTTCTCACCTTGATGGTACTGTACGCGCAGCGGCGTGCCCACCAGCTGGAATGCCTTGCGGAAAATACCTTCCAGGTAGCGGGTGTAGCTAGCTTTGACGCCATCTACATGGTTGCCGTGAACGACCACAATCGGCGGGTTGGAGCCGCCTTGGTGTGCATAACGCAATTTCGGGCGGATGCCTTTGCTGATAGGCGGCTGATGTTGTGTGGTGGCTTCACCCAGCACACGGGTTAATTGCGGAGTGGCCAGTTTAGCCATGGCTGCTTTGAACGCCACATCTACCGAGCCTAGTAATTCATTCAGGCCTTTTTTACGCAAGGCGGAAATATAATGAAATTTGGCAAAGTCCAGGAACTGCAATTTTCTATCAATTTCGCGTTTGATCCATTCGCGCTCATCATCCTGTAAACCATCCCATTTATTGATGGCTACGACCAGGGCACGGCCAGCATCCAGGATATAGGCCGCCACGTGCGCATCCTGCTCGGTAATGCCTTCCTTGGCATCGACGACAAGGATAGCCACATTGGCATCTTCAATCGCCTGCATGGTTTTAACGACCGAGAACTTCTCAATTGCTTCAAACACTTTGCCGCGCTTGCGTACCCCGGCAGTATCAATAATAGTGTAATGCTTGCCGTTTTTTTCCAGCGCGATTTCAATCGAATCGCGCGTAGTGCCTGGCTGGTCGAACGCAATGACCCGATCTTCACCGAGCAGGGCATTCACCAAGGTAGATTTGCCCACATTGGGGCGACCAACGATGGCAATTCTGGGCGTGTCTGTATTGACCGGCTCCGTGGGTTCCTCTTCTTTTTCCTTGATAGATTCAAGCGCGAGCTCAATCAGGTCACGTACACCTTCACCATGGGCAGATGAAATAGAGAGCGGTTCACCTATGCCAAGCTCGTGGAAATCAGCGCTGACAACCGCTTTACGCATACCTTCGGTTTTGTTGACGGCCAGCAACACGGGGCGCTGGGCCCGGCGTAAAGCCTGTGCAATGGTGAATTCCTGCGGGGTCAACCCGGCGCGGGCATCGACCAGAAAAATAATGACATCGGCTTCATCAATGGCCAGCAAGGTCTGCTTGGCCATTTCTTTTAAAATACCGGTATCGGCAGTGGGCTCAAAACCACCGGTGTCAATCACCAGGTAAGGCTGGCTGGCACCCAGGCCGCGGCCATAGTGACGGTCACGGGTCAGCCCCGGCAAATCCGCGACCAGCGCATCACGCGTCCTGGTCAACCGGTTGAATAAAGTGGATTTGCCGACATTGGGGCGGCCAACGAGAACAATGGTAGGTAACATTACTTGTAGGTGACCGCGTAAAGATGGCCGTCGCGGGATTGTGCGAAAAACTGGTTATTGCTGCCTGCCACCAGTGACATGAGGGGTTTGGAACCTAACTGGGTGCGGCCAACAAAGCTGCCATCATCCTGGCTTAACAGATGCACATAACCTTCGAGGTCACCGACCGCGACTATATTGCTTAACGGCAAGGGAATGGTCAGATGACGGTAGCCGAGGTTGCCCTGGCGCCAGAAGGTTTTGCCATTGGCGGTATCCAGTGAGTAAACGGAACCAATGGTATGACTTAAATAGATTTTGCCATTATCTGCCGTTAAACCGATATAGCTGGAAATGTCACGGCTCCAGATTACCTGTCCGCGCTGGCGGTCTACCGCAGCGACTTTACCCTGATAGGCCACCACATATACCACTGCGCCATCTACAAACGGCAGGCTGGTAATGTCAGCAATACGCTCGATTTCTGTCACGCCTTTAGGCTGGGCCACCGTGGCTTCCCACAGTAGCTTACCGTTGTCCGCGCGGATAGCCACCAGCTTGCCACCGGGGAATCCGGCGTAGATGGCACCACTATCCACCACGATGCCTGCTTGTGTTTTAAGCGACAGGGAAGGGGTGGCACGCTCATAGACCCATTTGCGCCTGCCGTCGGCGGCATCAATGCCATAAATATGATGATCACTGGTACGTACGATCACCGTGCCGTCATAGTAACGCGGCTGGCCCTGGATCTCGCTGCTGAGGATGGCGCTCCATACTTTTTTGCCATTCATATTCAACGCGTAGAGGCGCCCTTTACTTGTTCCTGCCAATACCAAACCACCACCCAGGCCGACACTGCTGCTGATAGGTTCTTCCAGCTCTGTTTTCCACTGCAGCTTGCCGCTGTCGGCTGCCAGTTGCATCACGGTGCCCCCGGCATTGACAGTGTAGATAAAGTTATCAGCTACGACGGGTGAATAAGTAAAACGGCCAGCTTCACCCACATCGGTGGACCAGGCAATCCGCATGTCATAAGACGACTTGATTGGTTCAAGTTCGACCGGAGGATTGGCAGGTTCTGCGCCAAAAATACTTTCACTTAAATTGTTTTTGAGATCGGTAAAGCCTGAGCAAGCCGAGAGACCGCTTCCCAGCGCAAGCAGGACAGAGAGTGCCAGGTAATTGACTATGCGTGACTTTTTCATGTGCAAAGCAGAAAGGCCGGACAAACGTTGCATGCGATTAACCAAGCGCATCCAGTTTTTGCTGGGTCAGGTAAAACAGCTTGCCTTCAGGGTCCAAACCATTAAGTGCCTTGCTGTAGGCTTCTTTCGCCTCTTTTTCCTGTTTTTTCGCGAGATAGATATCGCCCAGCATGGCATTTTTCAAGCCATCAAATCCCTTGTCATCAATGGCTTCCAGGGTCTTTCTGGCATCATCGAGTGCATTGCGTTCCATTTGCAGACCGGCAATTTCAATTGCCGCCATGTGTTGAATGGCAGGTTCTTTGGCTTTGGACATGGCCCATTGCAGTTGCTTTTCAGCGGCTTCGCTTTGTTTGGCCTGGTGTAATGCACGGGCTGCAAACAGGGCCGCACGGCCTGCATAAGGCGTCATGCTGTAATCATTCTGCAAGGCTTGCGCATCTTTGCTGATTTGTTCGGCCTTTTTGCTGTCTACGTCAAGTAACGGGTTGCTGACCAGCGATTGATAAGCGGTGGAAGCGGCAGTGGCTTTGCTGTTCATCCAGGATTGGTAGCCTTGCCAGGCACCATAGGCAACTACAGCGACCAGCACCAGGCGGATCACCAGCTTACCGTTTTTATGCCACCACGCTTTAAATTCGTCCAGCTGTTCCTGTTCTTCCAAATCGTACGCCATTGTAGTTCCTGCTTGTTTTCTTGATATGAGTGATGTCGCGTTATGCAGTTGCCGCACGCCGGGCCTGGCCGGGAATCGCGTTCAGCAACTGTCGAGTATAATTTTGCTGGGGAGCATTATAAATGCTTTCTACGCTTCCTTGCTCAATTACTTTGCCTTTTTGCATGACCAGCACCTCATCGGCGATGTGCCTGACCACGCGCAAGTCGTGGGTAATAAACAGATAGCTCAGGCCCATCTCCTGCTGCAACTGTTTTAACAGCAAGAGAATCTGCGCTTGTACCGATACATCCAGCGCGGATACGGGTTCGTCGCAAATGACCAGTTTTGGCTGCAGGATCAGCGCGCGTGCAATGCCGATACGCTGGCGCTGGCCACCGGAAAACTGGTGCGGGTATTTTTGTGTATCGTCGGCATGGAGGCCGACTTTTTCCAGTATCTGGATGACCATGTTTTGTCGTTGCCTGGCATCACCGATACTGTGAATCACCAATCCTTCACCAATAATGTCGCCGACACGCATTCTTGGATTCAGGGATGCAAATGGATCCTGGAAGATCATTTGAATATCACGGCGGGCGCTGCGCAACGCAGATTTATCCAGTGCCAGGAAATTTTTTCCGTCAAAGATGACTTCGCCGCTATCGAGCGGTAGCAATCGCAAGATACCTCTTGCCAGTGTGGATTTGCCGCTGCCGGATTCGCCGACAATGGCAAGCGTGGTGCCGCGTTTGAGTTGCAGGCTGACGTCATCCAGTGCGTGAATCTGATGGCCTGCCAGCCCGAGTGCCCCTGTACGCTGGGTATAGGTCTTTTTCAGGTGATGTGCTTGCAGGATGCAGTCAGGCATGGTGTTTCATCAGGCCGGGATTAGCCAGCCGTAATTCATGGGTTGCAGGACTTTTTTGCCTTCGGCATCCGGTACACAGGCTAACAATGCCTTGGTGTAAGGATGTTGTGGTGACTGCAATACCTGGCTGACGCTGCCCGTTTCTACAATTTCGCCCCGGAACATGACAATGACTTCGTCGGCAATATCCGCCACCACGCCGAAATCATGCGTGATGAACAGCATGGCCATCTGCATGCGGTTCTTTAATTCATCCAGCAGGCGCAATATCTGTGCCTGCACTGTCACATCCAGTGCTGTCGTCGGCTCGTCTGCAATCAGCAGGGCAGGCTCGCATGCGATACTCATGGCGATCATCACGCGCTGGCGCTGGCCACCCGACAGTTCATCCGGGTAGCTATTGGCCCTGCCAGGATCAATGCCGACTTGTTGCAATAAGTCAGCTACCTTTTGCTTCAATGCACTGCCTTTAAGGCCTAAATGGGTTTGCAGTGGCTCCCCAATCTGGAAGCCTATGGTCAGCACCGGATTGAGCGAGGTCATGGGCTCCTGGAAAATCATACCCATTTGCCGGCCACGCAGATGCTGCATGGCGGACTCGTTAAGCTGGCTGATGTCTTGCCCCTGGAAGAACACTTTTCCCTGCATGTGCAATTGCGGAGACAACAATTGCATGACGCTGAGCGCAGTCAGGCTTTTACCACTGCCGGATTCGCCCACGATACAGGTTGTTTTACCACGCGCCAGCGACAATGACACGTTGTTGACCAGCTTGCGCTCCGGAGAACGAGCAGGTGTAATGTTCAATCCTTCTATGCGTAACAGCGCATTCATTCTATGCTGTATACCACGGTGACCACGACGCGGGCAATTTTATCGACAGTTGATTTGTCGTAAATACCGCCATAGCTGTTATCGCTATCTTCACCGCCAGTGGCAGGCAAGATATAAAATGCGCCCTGGCTGGCGGATTTCATGACGCCGACCTTGACACCATCCTGCTTGACGAATTCGGTGGCACGCGTGCGTGCATTTTTGGTGGCGTCTGCAATCAGCGACATTTTGACGGCTTCCAGGTTGCTGACCAGGAATTCTGGTGGTTGCGAAGTGATAGGGTGATTGTCTGCACGCAAAGTCAGGATGGCCTGGTTTGCCGCTGCAATTTTACTGAGGTCAGTCGTGCTGATATGCACATTCTGATAGCCCTCAAAGCCGCGCTGTACCTGGCGTGGCGTATCATGCACGTATTCTTCTTCGTAATGTGGTCCCAGCGTCTGTACATCAACCGTACGTATGCCGGCATCCAACCCTTGTTGGTCGAGGAAGTTTTCCAGCACGGCACGTTCACGGTCAATCGCTTGCAAGGTCTCGGCCTGGGTGGGGGCAACGACGCCGATATTGATGGTCCATTGCGCCCGATCTGCCTTGACCGGTTTTTCCGCCAGGCCCTTGACGGTAATGGATTGCTGGCTGGAGACCGCATGTTTAGCCTGTACACCAAGGATAAATGCTGCTGCTGCCATGCCCAATGCCAATAACAGGCCCAGTGCCGTCATGGCATTAAAAAAGTGTTTTTGCTCTGACATCTGGCCTCCTGCGCGAAAAACGGTTAACTGGACTGAATGATGCTTAATACCTGCTCAAGTTTCACGCGTGCCTGTTCGCCTTGTCCCAGCATGGGTTTGAGGCTGATTTCGTTGGCGATGGCTTCATCGTCACCGAGAATCGCTGCGAATTTTGCACCACTGCGATCTGCCTTCTTCATTTGTGACTTGAAGCTGCCACCACCGGCGTGCAGCACGACACTCAAGCCCATGCTACGCAGGTTTTCGGCCACGGTAAAGGCTTTTTGCCCGGCCAGTTCGCCGACATTGACCAGGTAGATGTCCGGCTGGTTATGTGCGGTGACACCATATTCCTGCATAAGCAGGAACACACGCTCCAGCCCTATACCGAAACCGCAGGCTGGTGTCGCGTTGCCGCCGATGCGTTCGACCAGCATATCGTAACGGCCACCGCCGGCAATCGTGCCCTGGGCACCGAGCTTGGTGGTGACCCATTCAAACACGGTGCGGTTGTAATAATCCAGGCCACGCACCAGGCGATGGTTGATGGTGTACGCAATGCCAGCCTGGGTCAGCAAGGCGCATAATTGCGCAAAATGCTGCCTGGAAGTTTCACCCAGGCCGTCCATCAGCTTTGGCGCAGCTTCGCACATGGCCTGCATGCGCGGATTCTTGCTATCCAGAATCCGTAACGGGTTGCTGTGCAGGCGACGTTTGGCATCTTCATCCAGCAAGTCTGCGTGTTGCTCGAAGTAGCTAATCAGGGTTTGGCGGTATTGCGCGCGCTCGTCGGCATCGCCGATGCTGTTAATCTGTAATTCCACATCCTGGATATCCAGCGCTTGCCACAAACGCGCCAGCAATACGATTTGTTCGGCATCCACATCCGGGCCATCAAAGCCAAACGCTTCCACGCCGATCTGGTGAAACTGGCGCTGGCGGCCTTTTTGCACATTTTCGTGGCGGAACATGGGCCCCATGTACCACAGGCGTTGCGGGCCATTGTAAGTCAGGTTGTGTTCCACCACGGCGCGGACACAGCCGGCAGTGCCTTCCGGGCGCAAGGTCAGTTTGTCGCCATTCAGGGCATCTTCCCAAGCGTACATTTCCTTTTCGACGATATCGGTATGTTCACCCACACTGCGCACAAACAGTTCGGTTGGTTCCACCAGTGGCATGCGGATATTGTTGTAACCATACTGGCTCAAGATGCGGCGTGCGGTGTCTTCCAGCTTGAACCAGAGCGGGGTGGCTTCCGGCAAAATATCGTAGAAGCCTTTAATGGATTGGAATTTTTGAGTCATGACTTAACGGCTTGAGTTATTCTTGTACAGCAACAATCGGGATGACGCTTGCCTTGGCAGTGCGTAATTTGCCGCCTTCGGCGTAATGGGTGCGGACATATTCATCCACAATGTGCTGGAATTCCTGGGCAATATGATCGCCTTTCAGCGTCACGGTTTTTTCCCCATCGACAAATACCGGGGCAACCGGTGTTTCGCCCGTACCAGGCAGGCTGATACCGATATTCGCCAGTTTGGATTCACCAGGACCGTTCACGACGCAACCCATGACTGCAACGTTGAGCGTTTCGACGCCGGGATACTGGCTGCGCCAGACCGGCATCTGGTGGCGTAACCAGGTCTGGATCTGCAAGGCCAGTTCCTGGAAATAGGTACTGGTGGTACGTCCACAGCCAGGACAGGCGGTGACCAACGGTGTAAATGAGCGTATGCCCATGGTTTGCAGGATTTCCTGCGCCACCACGACTTCTTTGGTGCGGGATTCGCTCGGCTCCGGCGTCAGTGACACACGGATAGTATCGCCTATGCCGGCTTGCAACAGAATTGCCAGCGCGGCAGTGGAAGCCACCACACCTTTGGAGCCCATACCGGCCTCGGTCAGGCCTAAATGCAGCGGGTAGTCGCAGCGCTGGCCAAGGTCGGTATACACCTGGATCAGGTCCTGTACATTGCTGACCTTGCAGGAAATGATAATCTGGTTTGGATCCAGCCCAAGGTCCACCGCCTGTTGCGCACTTTCCAGGGCTGACTGGATCAGGGCTTCACGCATCAATGCATCAGCTGATAATGGCACTGCCAGTTTTGCATTGTCATCCATCATCTGCGCCATCTTGGCCTGGTCCAGGCTACCCCAGTTAACCCCAATCCGTACCGCTTTTTTATAATGGATGGCGGCTTCAATCATGGCGGCAAACTGTTCGTCACGCTTGCTGCCTTTACCGACGTTACCAGGGTTGATGCGGTATTTGGCCAGGGCTGCGGCGCAATCCGGATAGGCTTGCAGCAGTTTGTGGCCATTAAAGTGAAAATCACCGACCAATGGCACATTGCAACCCAATACATCCAGACCTTTGCGTATGGTAGCGACCTGTGCAGCCGCTTCAGGGGAGTTCACGGTAATCCGTACTACTTCCGAGCCGGTCTGCCAAAGCTCATATACCTGGCGAATGGTGGCTTCGGCATCTGCCGTATCGGTATTGGTCATGCTTTGTACAACGACCGATGCCGGCGTGGTGCCATACAGGCCGCCACCGACAGCCACATGGCCTATCATGACCTGGCGAGTATTTCGACGTTGTATCATGGTTATTTCAGCTGGATGCGGGCAACGCGACCACGGGTGGCCTGCGTCAGGTCATAAGGCTGATTGTCAATGGTCATCTGTGTCACCTCGGCATGCCCGACAATGACATTAACGGGTTTTTCGGTCACGACGCTATGTTCGGAGCCGGCAGTCAGCACTTCACTGAAAACTTTCTTGCCTTGCATATCTTCAATCCGTACCCAGGAATCTTCGCTCACGCGAAATACCAATGTGGCTTTTTGCGGATCAAGAGCTTTGAGCGTCATATTTTCTGTCGTACTGTTAGCCGCAGGCGTAGGAGAGCTGACAACTGTACTGCCAGGGATGGCTGCAGTCAGATTATCTGGTTCGGCAGGTGGCGCTGCATCCGCTGGGTTGTTCACTATGGCGTCAGCCGCAGGCGATGTGGCTGTGGTGCCGGTATTTTCTGATACAGCAGCTGGTTCTGTCACGGCAGGTGTGGCAGGGTCAACGGTTGGCTCCGGCAGGTTGATTTTTTGATCGGTAGCCTCGCTGATATTGTCAGCATCCAGCGCCAGCGATGCATTTTTGAGCGCTTGCGGTTTGACGTGGTAAATATAAAAATAAGCCAGAATCGCCGCCAGGATCAGGAAAATAAAGAACGAGAGGATCCGCTGCGGCCGTATTGTGCGTACCGGTTTATCAATAACAGATGGTCTGGCATTGGATTTAACGCTCAGCGGCAATGGTGCCGTGTTTGGCACGATACGTTGATAGGCTTCCAGGATCGGTGTGACGTCAATATTCAGCAACCTGGCATAGTTACGGATAAAGCCACGCACAATGCTAGGCTGCGGTAATTTGTCGAAATCATCCTGCTCGATGGCCTGGATTTGTCTAATGCCCAAGCGTAACTGGCTGCTCACCTCGTGCATACTGAGACCTTGTGCTTCACGTGCGGCTTTCAATACATTGCCGCAACCAGAGCCGTACGGCACGGCTGGCGCAGCGTCTTCAGTGGCTTGCGGTGATACGTCTTGCTGCAAGGAAGGCTGGGTATCAGAGATCTGACCACTCTCCAGAGAAACTGTCTCAGATGATTGTATTTCCGCTACCTGCGGGGGCTGGGCGTGTGCTTCCGCCTCGGTCTCCACTTTACGCCTGCGTCCACGTTTCGGTTTCTCCGCCGCCTCGGTAGGGATGGCGTTGACGTTATCTTTATCTTCTGACGTCACTAGCATTACTCCATTTTCAGCAATTGTTTGGTTTCATTGGCATTGGGAAACAGTTTATGTAACTGGATGCTGTATAGATGCGCATCATCCTGCAGCTGCAATGCACGGCAAATGCGCACTGCCAGTAATAATGACTGGGGCGTGGGGGCAACATTCACGCTATTCTGCAATGTATTCAGTGCGGCACTGGCATCGCCGCGGCCAAACTGCAAATTCGCTAGCTGGTAGGCACTGGCATGGGCCAGCGGGTCTACGCGCAGCGCTGTGCTGAAATAGTTTTCAGCCTGCGTTTTTTGCTGGCTGCGCAAGGCACACACGCCCGCATTGTAATAAGCGACCTGCGGTGTTTTGTAGAGCGGGTTTTTTACGGCCAGCATGAATTCTTTTTGCGAATCATCGAAACGTCCCTGGTCACACAGGAAACGGCCATAATTGTTATGTGATTCAGAATTGGCGGGCTGTAACTGAATTGCGCGCTGGAAAGCAGCTTCAGCACGAGGTTTGTCACCCAATGCCGCGTGCACCAGCCCGAGGCCGTTGTAGGCAAGGGCATAGCTGGGGCTGCGTTCGGTTGCGGTGGTAAATTCTTCCAGCGCTACATCATAGCGTTTGAGGCGGAAATATTCTGCACCGAGCTCGGTATGTACACGCGCTGATTCGACATCTCCGCTTTCACGGCCAATGGGCTGCTGGTCGTAAGGCAGAGTATTGGCGCCGGATGGATTTTGTGCACAACCGGCCAGCCACATGCAGATAGCGAGCAGGGCGACTGATAGAAGGTGTGCAAAATGGAGTCTCATGACCTGTTGTCTGGTTGAATAGCAAAGGTTCTTTGCGTGCGCCGGGTTTTATCCAATACTTTACCTGCCAGCTGGCCGCAGGCTGCATCAATGTCCTCCCCGCGTGTTTTACGCACGGTCACGACATAACCTGCCTGCATTAACATATCACGAAACGCGCGGATCTGCATGGGTTTGGACGTGCCATAGCCGCTGTTGGGAAAAGGGTTGAATGGGATCAAGTTAAACTTGCAGGGCACGTCCCGCACAGCTTCCATCAACTGCTTGGCATGTTCCAGTGTGTCATTCACGCCGTCCAGCATCACATATTCAAAGGTGATAAAGTCACGCGGCGCTTTGACCAGGTAACGCTCGCAAGCCGCCATCAGTTCCTTGATCGGGTATTTTTTATTGATAGGGACAATTTCGTCACGCAGGGCATCGTTAGGTGCATGCAGAGAAACAGCCAATGCCACCGGGCAGTCTTCTTTCAATTTGTCCATGGCCGGTACCATGCCGCTGGTTGATAAAGTCACGCGGCGGCGACTCAGGCCGTAAGCACTGTCATCCAGCATAATTTGCATGGCAGTCACTACATTATCGTAGTTGGCGAGTGGTTCGCCCATGCCCATCATGACCACATTGGAAATAATACGTTCGCCGGGTGGCAGTAAATCGTATCCCGGCGCCTGGCGCAGCGCGTTATTGGCAATCCATAGCTGACCGATGATTTCGGAGACATTTAAATTGCGGTTGAATCCTTGGCGACCGGTACTGCAAAATGTACATTCCAGAGCGCAGCCTACCTGGCTGGAAATGCACAAGGTCCCGCGGTCATCCTCTGGGATAAAGACGGTTTCCACACTGTTGGAGGTGCCATCTTTAAAATTATTGGTGCCAACCAGCCATTTACGTGTGCCATCGTCGGAGACTTGTTCCAGCTGAATATCTGGCAACGCAAATTGGGCTTCCTGGCGCAATTTCTCGCGCAGGACTTTGGCGATGTCGGTCATCTGGTCGAGGTCAAGTACCCCGAAATGATGCATCCAGCGCATCAATTGCTTGGCGCGGAAAGGCTTCTCGCCGAGGCTTGAAAAGTACTCGGCGAGTTGCTGCTGGTTAAAATTCAATAAATTAACCAAGGTTTTTCCTTATTTGCGCAAATTAATCAAGCTTCTGAATCAGACAGGGCGCGCGTAAAAAATGATGATGCCGCATACATGCAAGTAGGCAGGGAAGTCATTTTTTGCAAGCAACGCCGTGTCATGACGAAGATTCTGATTAGCCGAAGAAGTATTTGATTTCGATTGCCGCATTTTCCAATGAATCGGAACCGTGTACAGCGTTAGCATCAATACTTTCAGCGAAGTCAGCACGGATAGTGCCTGGTGCGGCGTCTTTCGGGTTGGTGGCACCCATCAGTTCACGGTTTTTCAGAACTGCGTTTTCGCCTTCCAGGGCTTGTATCATCACCGGGCCGGAGATCATGAATTTCACCAGGTCCTTGAAGAAAGGGCGCTCTTTGTGCACAGCGTAGAAACCTTCAGCTTCAGCCTGTGTCAGTTGTACAAATTTAGCGGCAACGATTTTCAAACCGGCGTTTTCAAAACGGGTGTAGATTTGACCAATCACGTTTTTTGCAACGGCGTCTGGTTTGATAATGCTGAGTGTGCGCTCTAAAGCCATGAGAACTCCAATGTGTAGTTAATTAACAAGAAAAATCAAACAGCTATTCTACTATTTTTAACGTGATAGATAAACCTGATTGGCGGGTTGTTTCTACCTAAGGGCCTAAATAACATGTGTTCACGGCTTTATTTTTTTTATCTATCGGGGATAGATGTTTTATGATGTGATGGTTTTCAACGATGACGCTGGTTTTTTACCGGCGTAAACGAGAGACTAACTTGGACATGATAAATACAGAGTACATCATGCATGCATGCCCGGCCTGTGGCTTGCTATGCGATGATATTTCAGGGGATGCGATTGCTAGGCAGCAGTTTTCGTGTGGCAAGGCAGCGAAATTCTATGCGCGCAAAACCACGGATGCCCAACCGCAGGTTGATGGTCGCCCGGTTGCATTAGCCGATGCCGTCAAGGCCGCAGCGGCATTGTTGCAGCAATCCAAAGCGCCTTTGGTGGCTGGCAGCAGTACCGATGTGCATGGTGCACGCGCACTGGTCAGCCTGGCTAACCATACCGGCGCTGCCATGACACATCTGAATGCCAGCAGCACACTGCGTAATATGAAGGTGCTGCAACATCGTGGCTGGCAGACAACGACCCTGACCGAAGTGCGCAACCGTGCCGATGTCATCCTGATGATAGGGACTGATGTGGTGACACACAATGCACGCTTTTTTGAACGTGTGGTGTGGGTGGATGAAGCCATGTTTACCGAACCTGGTGCCCGCCAGATTATTTACCTGGGCGGCGATAAGCTCAAAACCCAGGCGGGTGTTGCGCCTGATGGCCGTGCCCCACAAGTGATTGCCTGTCCCCCCGAACATTTGCCTGAGGTCGTCGCAGCTTTGCGAGCGTTAGTCATGGACAAACCTGTCACGGGTGAAAGTGTAGCAGGCGTTGCAGTTAACACACTGAAGACATTGGCTGCAACATTGAAAGCGGCCAAGTACGCTACCCTGGTCTGGGTCTCCAAGGATCTGCATTATGACCATGCCGAATTGATCATTGAAAATATCACCGAAACCGTCGTTGCACTGAACCAGAAAACGCGCGCCATGGGTTTGTCACTGGGTGGCAGTGATGGCGATACCAGCGTGAATTACGCGCATACCTGGCTGAATGGTGTGATTATTGATGCGCCAAACTGGCAGGATCATGACGTTGTGGTGTGGGTGAACAGCTTTAGTCCTGAAGCCATGCCAGCCGAAAGTGAAGTACCAGTGATTGTACTTGGTGCGCCAGACAGTAAATTCTCCACGCCACCAGCAGTGTTTATTCCTGTTGCTACCCCTGGGCTGGATACTGGCGGTCAGCAATTCCGTGTGGATGGTTCCGTCACATTGCCGCTGACGGCAGCCAAGCCCTCCAATGTATCCACCTTATCGCAAGTGGTGGCGATGATAGAAAAAGTGCTGGGAAATAAAGGAGGCGAGGCATGATCACGCTACTTAAGAATGCTAAAGTGATTGACCCCGCACACAATAAAAATGGTGTGGTACAGGATATCTATATCCGTGATGGCCGCATTATTGCCAAACCGGCTGACAGCGAGAAAATCGGCCAGGTGTTTGATGTAAATGGCAAAATTGTCATGGCCGGCGCTATTGATATGCATAGCCATATCGGAGGCGGCAAAGTGAATATTGCCCGCATGCTGTTGCCTGAATACCAGGAAATGCGCCGCATGCAGGAACCGGAAGCACATATCTGTGGCGCCAATTGCAGCCATCATGCGACACCGAATACCACTGATACCGGCATGCGCTATATCGAAATGGGCTATACCGCTGCCTTTGAACCGGCAATCCTGGCGGTGAATGCACGGCAGGCTCATATGGAAATGGGTGATACACCCATGATCGACAAGGGTGGCTATGCCATGCTCGGCAACGATGATTACTTGTTGCGTCTGCTGAGCCAGAATGCTGACCAGAAAGCCATTAATGATTACGTTGCCTGGACGTTGCATGCGACGCAAACCATCGGTATCAAGGTTGTCAACCCGGGCGGTATTTCTGCATTCAAGTTCAATGAACGTCGCCAGGACCTGGATCAGCAACATAGTTATTACCACATCACGCCCCGCCGGATTTTGCAGGCCTTAAGCCGTGCGGTGAATGAGCTGGGTATTGCCAAGCCGCTGCATGTACACTGTAACAACCTGGGCGTGGCAGGTAACTTCCAGACCACGTTAGATACCATGGGCGCCAGTGATGGCTTGCCCATGCATTTGACGCATATCCAGTTTCATAGTTATGGGACGGAAGGCGACAAGAAGTTTTCTTCTGCCGCCGCCAATATTGCTGAAGCGATCAATAAAAATAAACACATCACTGCCGATGTTGGCCAGATCCTGTTCGGTCAGACCGTAACGGCTTCCGGCGACAACATGATGCAGCACCTGAATGCCAAAGTTGCCAACCCGAAAAAATCGGTGATTATGGATATCGAGTGCGATGCCGGTTGTGGCGTGGTGCCGTTTAAATACCGCGACGAAAACTATGTCAATGCCTTGCAATGGGCGATTGGCCTGGAAGTGTTCCTGAGTGTTGATGATCCATGGCGCGTATTCCTGACCACTGACCATCCTAACGGTGCGCCATTCACCACTTATCCGCACCTGATCCGCTTGCTGATGGATAAATCTTTCCGCAACGATGCCTTCGACAAGCTGAACCTGGATGCGCAGGCGATGAGTAACCTGAAGTCACTGGACCGCGAATACAGCTTGTATGAAATCGCCACCATGACGCGCTCGGCGCCCGCCAAGCTGATAGGCCTGCAAGACCGTGGCCATTTGGGGGTAGGCGCTGCTGCAGATATTACGGTGTACACCGAGCAGCCGGATAAGGAAGCCATGTTTGCCAAACCGGACCTGGTATTCAAAGACGGTGAACTGGTGGTCAAGGAAGGGAAAGTAGTCAAAGTGGTGTGGGGCGCAACCCATACTGCCAAGCCTGCATTTGATATAGGCGTGGAAAAAGACATCAAGCAGTATTTTGACCGCTACCACACCATGCAGATGCAACACTTCAAAATCAGTAATGACCATATTGCGGAAGATGGCCGCAATCATGTCATCAACCATGTGCAGGGGGCATGATGGTTATCAATGGCGTAGAAATAGACGACACCTTTGCCGAAGCATTCAACATGCGTGGCACCCGGGTGCTGATTACCGCGCAGAATTTGCGCTGGGCATATAACGCAGCCAATGCCATGACCGGCTTTGCCACCAGCGTGATTGGCTGTGGCGTGGAAGCCGGCATTGAACGCGAACTCACTGAAGACGAAACACCGGATGGCCGTCCTGGCGTCAGCGTCTTGCTGTTTGCCATGGGTAGTAAGGTACTGATGCAGCAACTGGAAACGCGTATGGGGCAATGTATCCTGACCTGCCCGACAGCAGCAGCGTTTGCCGGGATTGAGTCAGAAGACATGATCAGCCTGGGCAAGCATTTGCGTTTCTTTGGCGACGGTTACCAGGTTTCCAAACAAATTCCGGATGCACAAGGCCGGCTCAAACGCTACTGGCGTATCCCGGTCATGGATGGTGAATTCCTGACCGAAGAAACGACCGGCATGGTGCGCGCCATTGGTGGCGGTAACTTCCTGGTGCTGGGTACCAGCCAGGCGCAAGTGTTGACTGCCTGTGAGGCGGCGATTGATGCCATGCGTCAGTTTCCCAATGTAGTGATGCCGTTCCCTGGGGGCGTCGTGCGTTCAGGTTCCAAGGTGGGTAGCAAATATCCAAAAATGTTCGCCAGTACCAATGATGCGTTCTGCCCGACACTCAAAGGTGTGGTCAAGAGTGAGCTGGATCCGCGCGTGGAAAGCGTGATGGAAATTGTTGTTAACGGCTTGACCTTTAGTGACATTGCCGTGTCCATGAAAGCCGGTATTGAAGCAGCCTGTGGCCTGGGTAAAGATAATGGCATTTTGCGTATTTCTGCCGGTAACTATGGTGGCAAGCTGGGACAGCATCACTTCAAGCTACGTCCGATTTTAAGTGGGGAGGTCGCATGAGCCATATCACACTAACTGCCAAGCCGGTTTCGCGTCAGATTGATTGCCGTGCCTTGTCCCCACAGGCTTTACAGGGTAAAACTGCTGCTGAAATTTCTGCGATTAAACTGACCAAAACCCTGGCAGTGGCTGAGGTATTTGAAGTTGCTGTGGATGGCAGCGACGCAGCCACTAAGGTGACCTTTAAAAATACCAATGCACAGCATGCTTATATGGGTTTCGGCATGACGGCCGGCCAAGTCATCGTTGAAGGTGATGCCGGGGATTTCTTAGGCGCACAGATGCAAAACGGTGTGCTGATCTGCAAGGGAAATGCTGGCGCGCGTGCAGGTGACCGTATGCGGCGAGGTATGTTGCTGATTGAAGGCAATGCCGGTGATTATTGTGCTTCCGATATGATGGCAGGCACACTGGGCGTGCTGGGTAATACAGGCGCACAGTTAGGCTATGGCATGAAACGAGGTACCCTGTTACTGGCAAAAGCGCCTGCGTTGCAAGCGACATGGATTGATTGCGGGATGCATAAATTACCTTTCCTGAATATCCTGTATAAGTCATTCAAATTGCTGGATAGCAGGTTTGCCGGGATCTCCAGTTTGCGTGTACGGCGCTGGATGGGTGATATGGGCGGCCTGGGTAAAGCGGAAATTTTGCTTATTCAATAATCTTTTGATTTGGATCAACATTTATGAAACGGGCTTTGTGCCCGTTTTGTTTTTGCATATTTCTCTTTTTCATTCAGCGGCTTAGGATGGTAAAATGCGCATCTTTGAATTGAAGCTATTTTCTAAATGAGTCAATACCTCACCGCCGCACTTTATAAATTCGTTACGCTGGATAATTACAAAGAATTGCAACAGTCGATACTGGAACAATGCCTGATGCTGCGCATCAAGGGCACATTATTGCTGGCCAATGAAGGTATTAACGGCACGATTGCCGGTGCGCCGGAAGATATCCGCGCTATCCTGGCTTATCTGCGCCAGGATCCGCGCTTGGCAGACCTTGAGCATAAAGAATCCTGGGCTGATAGCCATCCGTTTTACCGCATGAAGGTCAAACTGAAAAAGGAAATCGTGACTATGGGGGTGCAAGGTGTAGACCCGAATGATGTGGTCGGCACTTATGTGAAGCCAGAAGACTGGAATGCACTGATTTCAGACCCGGATGTGATCTTGCTGGATACGCGTAACGATTACGAAGTCCATATTGGCACTTTCAAAAATGCGATTGACCCGAAAACCACGACTTTCCGTGAGTTTCCCCAATATGTCGCCGATAACCTGGACAAAAACAGGCACAAGAAAGTGGCGATGTTTTGTACCGGTGGCATCCGTTGCGAAAAAGCTTCTTCCTTTATGAAGCAGCAGGGCTTCGAAGAGGTCTATCATTTGCAGGGTGGCATTCTCAAATACCTGGAAACGGTGCCGAAAGAACAAAGCTTATGGGAAGGGGACTGCTTTGTGTTTGATCAGCGCGTCGCCGTTAAACATGGCTTGGAAGTTGGCGATCATGACCAGTGTTATGCCTGCCGCATGCCATTGACCCGGGAAGAAATGCAAAGCGAACAATACGAGGCGGGTATCTCTTGCCCCTATTGTTTCGAGAAATTATCCGCAGAGAAGAAAGACTCGCTGCGTGAACGTCAAAAACAGGTCCAACTCGCCAGAATGCGCGGTCAAAGTCATATCGGCGATAAGCAAAAGTAGGCTCAGCTTCCCATTGATCACCAGACGGGTGCCAGTAACAGGAAAATGTGTAAAAATATGTCATAAAGCCTGATGACTTGTTATTGATAACAGCTCATTAATCCAAGCTCTGAATCAGGAGACTGCGATGAAGTGCCCTGCAATTTTGGCGAGTGAACAAGAGCGGCTAGCCGCTTTATACGAGCATGGTCTGGATGATGAGGCGCTGATTCCCAGCCTGGACCCCATTGTGCAGATGGCTGCGCGCATGTTTGATATGCCAGTGGCGGCGGTGAACATGATAGGCAGTGATCATGTATTTTTCGCGGCAAGTGTCGGGATTGGCGAGACCGATATGCGGCGGGATGTGTCATTTTGTGGCCATGCCATTAATCAAACGCATATCATGGTTGTGCCCGATGCCACGCAGGACGAGCGGTTTCATGATAATCCGCTGGTGACCGGGGCTGCCAATGTGCGATTTTATGCCGGTGTGCCGTTACGCTCACCAGGCGGGCTTGCACTGGGTGCCTTGTGTGTACTGGATAGCAAACCGCATTTAAACTTTTCCGAAGAAGATCAAAGAAGGTTAATGGAACTGGCGCGTATTGTGTCAGATCGCCTGGAGCTCAGGCGTATAGAAACTTCCAGCAACCGTCATCGCCCAACCTTTGATCAATATGCCGGCAACTCAGCGACACCTGTCGTGTGGTTTGGCGCGGATATGCAAATCATTGCCTGGAATGCGGCGGCGGCACTTTCCCACGGTTATAGCATCGCAGAAGGTGTGGGGCGTTCAATGGACATGCTGCTACCTGAACGTGATCGTCCCATCCTGCATCAAATCATTGCCAGGGCCATTGCCGCAGAGACCGTGGGGCATCTGGATAGCTTTTCCGAGATTTCCGGCTTGCGTAAGGATGGCAGCTGTTTTCTGCTTGGCTTCTCCCTGTTTGCCTGGAAGGAGTCCGGCAAGATGCGGTTCGAGGCCATTCTTAAAGATATTACCGCACAACGCAGGGAAGAGGCTGAACTGCGTCAACGCGCGAATATTGATTTGCTGACCGGCCTGACTAACCGGGCACACTTTTACCGTGTGGTTGAAGATACCCTGGCCATTCCCACCCCTGCAGCAGTCTTTATGATTGACTTGGACGGCTTCAAGGATGTAAACGATACACTTGGACATGCGTTGGGAGATGCCGTACTCAAGCATGTGGCTGCACGAATAGCCGATCTGGTACAGTCCCCTGATATGGTTGCCCGTATCGGTGGGGATGAGTTTGCTATCGTGGCACTTGATCTCACCAGTGTTGAGAGTGCCATGCAACTGGCTGAAGAAGTTATTCAACAGATAGCATTGCCCATTCAGGTTGAAGGCCATGACGTGCATGTGACTGCCAGCTGCGGGGTGGCACTGGCTCCCTTGCATGCACAGGAAGCGCTGGAGTTGGTCAGTGATGCTGACCTTGCCCTGTTCAAGGCAAAATTATCCAGGCATGGCAGGGCATTTCTGTTTACACCATCGTTACGCATGCAGGCGGTCGCACGGCGCCTGTATGCCATGGAGTTGCACCGGGCGGTCGACCAAGGCGAATTTCTGTTGTATTACCAGCCGCAGGTGAATTTGAATACCGGTGCGCTTGTCGGCGCCGAGGCATTGTTGCGCTGGCATCATCCTGCGCGTGGTGTCTTGACGCCCATTTCCTTTATAGCAGCTCTGGAAAGTGGCCCCCTGGCGGCCGTTGTCGGCTCCTGGGTCCTGGATGAAGCCTGTGCCCAGGCAGCCTATTGGCGACGGCATGGTGCAACTGGGTTTCGCATAGGGGTTAACTTGTTTGAAGCGCAATTCAGTGTCGGGGACCTGGTGCAGGAAGTCATGGAGGTGCTTGCCCGACATGGGTTGCCCGCAGAGGCGTTGGAACTGGAGATTACAGAGAACATTGCCCTGGACAATGATGAAATCGTGCTGGAAACCCTGCGCAAACTGAAAGACAATGGCGTAGGTATTGCATTTGATGATTTTGGTACCGGCTATGCCTCGTTAAGCCTGCTTAAAACCTACCCAATTACACGCATCAAGGTTGACCGTTCATTTGTACAGGGCATGCTGGACCACAAACAGGATGATTCTGTCGTCAGTGCTACACTGGATATTGCGCATGGTTTTGACCTGCATACCATTGCAGAAGGTATCGAAAATAAAGGTCAGTGTCGTTACCTGAAACAAAAATGCTGTGAAGAGGGGCAGGGGTACTTATTTGGTAAGCCTATGCCAGCCAGCCAGTTTGCCAGCTTAATCGGGATGAAGATGGCTTCGGCAGCATAATTCCAGTGCTACCCTTCAACTGGTTGGCTGGTATCAGCTTTTGCCCTGGTGACCATGCATTTAAAAGATTGCCAGTATCAATCTTTTTTTATTATATTAAGGCCATTGGCACCCGGTCCTGCTGCTTGTCTGCCAGCGCTTTCCTGGCATGAAGTGTTCGGGCAATCATGTGGGCGGCCCATATTTAACAACAAAGCTTAACGATAAAAATAGGGAGGTTGTATGAATAAATACATCGCCGAATTCTTCGGCACATTCTGGCTGGTGCTGGGCGGTTGCGGCAGCGCGGTACTGGCAGCCGCATTTCCGGATGTTGGTATTGGCCTGCTGGGGGTTGCGCTCGCGTTCGGGCTGACCGTGGTGACAATGGCCTATGCCATTGGCCCGATTTCCGGCTGCCACCTGAACCCCGCCATATCTATCGGATTATATGTTGGCGGCAGGTTTCCGGGCAAAGAGCTGTTGCCGTACATTATTGCCCAGGTCATCGGTGCAATCGTTGCCGCGGCAGTCCTTTATGTCATTGCCAGTGGTGCGCCTGGTTTTGATGTCAGCAAAGGATTTGCTGCCAATGGATACGGTATCCATTCACCAGGAGGATATTCCCTGCTGTCGGCATTAGTCGCCGAAATCGTGATGACCATGTTTTTCCTGCTGATTATTCTCGGTGCAACAGACAAGCGTGCGCCAGCAGGTTTTGCGCCATTGGCTATCGGTTTTACCTTAACCCTGATTCACCTGATTACCATCCCGGTGACCAATACGTCTGTTAATCCTGCCAGAAGCACGGGGGTTGCCCTGTTTGTTGGTGATTGGGCGGTTGCACAGCTTTGGCTGTTCTGGGTTGCCCCGGTCATCGGTGCCATCATCGGTGCTTTTGCCTACAAAACAATTGCGGCAAAAGATTGAGCCTGCCCGGTGAATGATGATGGGTGACTGGTTTTTCTGGGCTGTACTTTCGGCTTGCTTTGCTGCATTGACGGCCATTTTTGCAAAAATCGGAGTAAATGGTATTGATTCTGATTTTGCCACATTGATTCGTACCATACTGATTGCGTGCATACTGGCCCCTTTTATCTGGCTGACTGGCAAATGGAGCAATCCACTGGTCTTGCCTGTTCGCTCATTATCATTCCTTGGGTTGTCTGCCATGGCTACCGGGGCTTCATGGGTGTGCTATTTTCGTGCATTGCAACTGGGAGAAGCATCAAAAGTCGCACCGATAGATAAATTCAGCCTGGTACTGGTAGCGCTGTTTGCCTGCTTTTTTCTGGGTGAGCGGCTTTCCCTGCGCGAATGGGCGGGGATTGCGCTCGTGGCCACAGGCGTGCTGGTACTGGCCATCAAGCGTTAAAAAAAGCATTGAACCTGGAAAAGTGATCTTAGCCGCCATTGAAAATAAATATTAGTTTCTCCTTCAGCCAGATCATCTTTCATCAATACGGCTTGATTAGCAACCATGCTGGTCAAGCATGCTTTCTGGATATACAAAGTATGTTGCGTGCGTTAATTTATGGGCTTGCCATTTTGCATTTGGGTCCCGGTTTTGCTTTTGTAGTCGTTGCGTTTGGTTGTGATAGCATGAATCCCATGTTTGATCCAATTTGCCAGCAAGACACATTTGCAGCCTTTATTAAACTGACCCTTATGGCATGGGGCATAATGATTGTCGGGCTTCTGCTCAAAATTTATATTACAAAATGGATTAATAAAGGGTAATAACTTATTTATTTTAAATATAAAGTTATTATTTTACTGAGCGCGCCTGTAAACTTTTCCGGTTAGAGGCGACTCGAATGAAAATATAAGAACGGAGAAACCTGTTTTGCTTTATTTGAATTTCCTATCCCCCCTTAAACTGTTTTCCAAATATGCCTTTCTGGCCCTGTTCTGGTTGTTATTGTGCTGGCATATGCTGGTGCCTGAAGTACATGCGGGTGATGAGGAAACGACGCCCAGGCTGCTACTTTCAGGAGAGGAAGCCGAACAGGGCAAGAAAGCCCCTGAGCCACCAAGAATCAGCTCGGTTTTCGGTACACAAACTCTCAAGGTTTATCCTTTACCATTTGAAGACCAGTATCCCAGCGGGCCATTTGAACGGCTGGATAAACACTTGTTCCTGTTTATCAGCAAATGTGGCGATGTCTATTTTGTGCGCCAGAATGAGGCAATGGAGCTGGTTAAGCCCGGCAAACCATTGACCAAGTTTATTCCTGGCGGAGAGACTTCTGATGACGAGAGCAGCAGCAAGCAACTGGTATATTGCAAGGAACTGTCTGGCGTTAAAGACTCTTTGCTGATCGGGAAAACACTTTATGTTGCTTATACCGCATGGGATGACGTGTCCAACGGCGTACGCCTGGCGGTCAGTGAATTTGAGGTGGACATTGAAAATAGTGAGGTCAGTTTTGACCGGGAAATTTACATCAGCCGCCCGGCGATCAAAGAGCCCATCCTTGGCCACCAGGTCGGCGGCAAATTGGCGTTAGGGGAGAACGATCGCACTTTATACTTGAGCATAGGGGATTTTTCCAAGCCTGAACGTGTACAGGATAAGACGACCTCCTTGGGCAAAGTGATTCGCATCAGCCTGCAGCAATTAAGTGCCGAAGTCTATGCAAGTGGTTTCCGCTCGCCTTCCGGCGGCCTGTTTTACGATAAGGAAAGCAACGAATTATGGTTGACCGACCATGGGCCGCGCGGCGGCGATGAGATCAACCTGGTCAAGCGCGGGAAGAATTATGGTTGGCCGATTGTCAGTTATGGCACGATTTATGAACGTGATGGGATGAGTGGCTATTACGGCAATAAGTTTAATAGCCATGAAGGTTATGAAAAACCCGCCATGACGTTTGTGCCGTCCATTGGCGTTGGTCCACTGGCCAAGTACCCGGCCACTGGGCGCAATGATTTCTGGGATAACGATTTGTTTGTGGCCGGCATGGGCAACACAACCTTGTACCGTGTGCGCAAAGAGGGCGTTAACCTGGTATATGCTGAGCCGGTGTTGAGCGATTACCGTATCCGTGCCATCCAGATCGACCAGAATGGTACGTTCTACCTGAAAACAGACCACAACCAGTTGCTGATTTCAGAGCAGGAATAAAGCTGTTTTGACATTTTCTGGAACAAGTGTCGTTCAACCGTCGCTGATCTATCATCACCAGGAGTGACCTTTGTTTAAAACGCTGTTTATATTCGGGCTGACCGCAGTGGCTGAAATCGTGGGCTGTTACCTGCCTTACCTGTGGTTGAAGGAAGGCAAAAGTGCTTGGTTGCTGCTTCCGGCCGTAATAAGCCTGGCGCTATTTGCCTGGCTACTGACATTGCACCCAACGGCCGCAGGACGCACCTATGCTGCCTATGGCGGTGTATATATTGGCGTGGCCATTTTCTGGCTATGGCTGGTGGAAGGTATCCGCCCAACAGGCTGGGATTTGCTCGGCGCGGCAGTCGCCATGCTGGGAATGGCGATTATTATGTTTGCTCCCAGGCATGCATGACTATTTTTTCAGTTAGTTAAGGCGCTGGTAATTGAAGCATTGATATTATGCGCCTCCTGATTTTTCTATGGGCATTGCCAACGACTTTAATCGGCGTGGCCGTTGGGCTCATTTGGCTGTTGTCCGGTGCAAAACTCCGTATTGCCAATGGTGTGCTTGAGATACATGGCGGATGGGTTGGGTACTGGCTGATGCGACAGAGCGGATTTGCAGCGATGGCGTTGGGGCATGTGGTTCTAGGCTGCTCATCGGGTGTGCTCGAGCAATTACGCCCGCATGAGTATATTCATGTCAGGCAGGCTGAACGCTGGGGTATCCTGTTTGTGCCGGCTTATCTGCTGGCAGGGCTATGGCAAGCAATGAAAGGCCGGCATATATACTATGACAATCCTTTCGAGCGGGAAGCATTCGCTGCGGAGGGCATCGCGAAAGAAATGGCAAGAGGTGTCGATTCATGAGGCAACTTTCTTACAAATAAAAAAGCGCCAGTCCAGCGGCGCTTTTTTATTTGTAAGAGGATATGGCGCTTATTGATACAGGCTTTCCCAGAACTTCCACCAGCTTTTTTCTTCCTCATTGATTTTGCCGGTAACCATGGGATTTTCAGGGTAGTTGGTTTTGAGGATGCGCAGGGTATCTGCCTTGAGGTCGTCCAGATTCATTTCATCGTATGCGCTGATCATGGTCACCAAGGCATCTTCCACCGCGTTGGAGTTCGGATAGGTTTCCAGTACATATCTGGCGCGATTCAACGCTGCCACATAGGCTTTGCGTTGCATGTAATAGCGTGCCACGTGCATTTCATGCATGGCCAGCGTATTGACCAAGTACACCATGCGCTGCGTTGAATCTTTGACATAGCGGCTAGTCGGGAAGCGCTCTACCAGTTCTTTAAAGGCATTGAATGACACGCGCAGGGTTTTCGGGTCACGGTCATTGATTTCCTGTTTGGTATATTTTTCAAGGATGCCGCGCTCGTTAAAGGTCGCCAGGCCTTTCAGGTAATAAGCATAGTCCAGGTTAGGATGGTTGGGGTGCAGCTTGATAAAGCGGTCAACCGCGGACATGCACAATACAGGCTCGGATTTTTTATAGTAGGCATAAGCTACTTCCAGCTGGGATTGGGTCGAGTATATGCCATTGGGGTAACGTGCTTCCAATTTCTGGAAATATTCGATCGCCTTGTCGAAATTCTTGTCCATCATTTTTTCCTGGCCGGCGGCATATAGGCGTTGTTCAGGCCAGCCTTTGGTTTCATCAGGCGGATTCGGGTCGCCAAAAATGGCACAGGCACTGATGGAGAGCGCGGCAACGAAAATAAAAGCACGCGTGAACAGGGCGTTAAGCGGTAAAATGCGAAGCATGTTGTTTTATGTCGTTATATATAAGGAAACTCGGGGCATTATAACTGATGCCGTTTGAAAATATGAAAGAAAGCACTTCCTTAACGCTGATTGTGCCAGCCAGCCTTGGCGGGCAGCGATTGGACCTGGTGTTGCAGCAAATGTTGCCAGATCATTCCCGCAGCCGCCTGCAAGGCTGGATCAAAGAAGGCCTGGTTTTGCTGGATGGCAAGGCACCTACCGCCAAAACCAAGGTGTGGGGCGGGGAACAGGTCGTGGTCACGCCGCCTAGAAATGCGCAGGAACATGCATTTGAGCCTGAGGATATTCCGCTGGATGTGGTGTATGAAGATGATGCACTTATCATTATTAACAAGCCTGCCGGCCTGGTGGTGCACCCGGCTGCCGGCAACTGGAGCGGGACCTTGCTCAATGCATTACTGTTCCAGTGGCCACAACTCAAAGAGGTGCCACGCGCAGGCATTGTGCACAGACTGGATAAAGATACCAGCGGCTTGCTGGTGGTGGCGAAAACGCTGGAAGCGCAAACCAGTCTGGTGCGGCAGTTGCAGGCACGCACCGTCAAGCGTGAATACCGCGCCATTGTCTGGGGGCAGCTGTGGCGTAACGGTAAAGTGGACCAGCCGATTGGCCGCCATCCGCATCAACGCGTCAAAATGGCGGTGGTGCGTAAGGGGAAATCCGCCGTTACCCATTATGAGATTCTGGAGCGTTTTGGTACCAATACCTACTTGCGCTGCAACCTGGAAACCGGGCGCACGCACCAGATCCGTGTGCATTTGCAGCATCTGAAAGCACCTATGGTGGGTGATCCGTTGTATGGCATCGGCAATATTATTCCGCACAAGATGATGACACCAGTGTTGCGCGAGGTGATCGGTAGCTTTAAACGCCAGGCCTTGCATGCAATCAAACTGGGTTTGATCCATCCGGCGACCAATGAACCGATGGAATGGCAGATTGAACTGGCGGACGATATGCGTGAACTGCTGGAAGCCATGCGTGTGACCGAAATGGTTGAGGAACTGCCACCGATTGAGTTCAATGTGGATGAAAACGGTCTTTTCATGGGCGACGATGATGAAGACTGGGGTGACGATGATTTTGATGATGAAGCGCTGGATGACGCAGATTGGGAAGATGAGGAATAGGGCATGCCCCAGTTGCCATTGATGATTCCAGACTGGCCGGCACCGGCAAATGTCAAAGCTTTACAGACGACACGCCAGGGCGGGATTAGCCAGGGCGTGTATGCCAGCCTGAACCTGGGTGATCACGTCAGGGATCACCCGCAGCATGTTGCGCATAATCGACAATTGTTAAGTGATTATCTTCCGAGTGAGCCGGTATGGTTGAACCAGGTACATGGCGTACGTGTGATTGACGCCGCTGTGGCCAGTTGTGTTGAGAGTGCTGATGCCAGCTTTACCACGAGAAAACAGGTGGTATGTGTAACGATGACGGCAGATTGCTTGCCTGTGCTTCTTTGCGATCAGGCCGGAACAGCAGTCGCGGCCATTCATGCCGGCTGGCGCAGTTTGTGTGATGGCGTGATCGAAGCCACCATCAACGCCATGCCGGCCGCTGGCAATCAACTGATGGCCTGGCTGGGTCCCGCCATTGGGCCTGAAGCATTTGAAGTGGGGATAGAGGTGAAGGCGCAATTTATTGCACAAGATGCGCATGCGGAATCCGCCTTTAAACCGCATGGTGAGAAATGGCTGGGGGATTTATACACGATAGCTAGGGAGCGCCTGCAAGCGTCAGGCATTACGCAGATATATGGTGGGAACCATTGTACGTTTAGTGAGCCGGAAACCTTTTTCAGCTTCCGTCGCGATGGCGATACCGGTCGCATGGCAAGCATGATCTGGCTGGAGTAACCTGGTTTAAGCCTATGAAGAAGCACCTGATTTTTGACCTGGATGGGACACTGATTGACTCTGCACCCAGTATTTTGAGTTGTTTTGACCTGGCATTTACTTCGACTGGGACGCCACTCAAGTCACCATTGGATAGCAATGTGATTGGTCCACCCCTGATGGAAACCTTGCGCAAACTCTCCGGGAGTGAAAATGCATCGCTATTGAATACTTTGGCGACTGCATTCAAGGAACATTACGATACGTCCGGCTATCTGCAGTCGGTAGTTTTCGATGGCATACCAGCCATGCTGCAACAGCTGAAAGCAGCGGGATATCACCTTTACATTGCGACCAACAAACGCTTTTACCCAAGCGGGAAGATCATTGCACATCTGCAATGGGACGCTTATTTCGATGGCGTCTATGCGCTGGATTACTTTAATCCTCCCCTCGGAAAGAAAGCGGAGATGATTGGCGCTATTGTTGATGCGCAGAATTTAAAACGAGAGGATTGCCTGTATATCGGCGACCGCCTGGAAGATGGATTATCTGCAGAGGCCAACCGGATGGATTTTGTGCTGGTGACATGGGGTTATGCGGAAGAGGCCAGCCAGGTAAAACCGGACTGGCAACGATGCGAGCGGGTTGAGCAGCTTGCGGCGATAGTGGCAGCATACTGACAGGTGAATGGTCCGCAAGAATTCTTGCCGGTTAACTATTTGTTTATACTTTGTTTTTGCCAGAAGTCACGTATAATGCCCGCCTCATTTCCACAAAGTATGCATGATTAATCTCACCACATCCCTGGCCATGATTTCACCGCTGACTGGTATGGTCATTGCCTGCCTGGCGGGCGGCGTACTCAGTGTGTCAGTGGCTGCCATATTTGCCCTCAATGCCAGAAAACACTGGGTTCCGTTGCTGGTGAGCTATGCGATTGGCGCTTTGTTGGCAGCGGTATTCCTTGAGATTCTGCCGCATGCGATTGAAACCAGCCCCAATGTGGAAGCCATGACCGCCACCATGTTATTTGGTATTTTGCTGTTTTTCGCATTGGAAAAGCTGGTACTTTGGCGGCATTGCCATGGTGAACACTGTGAAATGCATGCCATGCATGACGAGGCACATTGCCCAGAATTGCATCCAGGACAGCCTGCTGAACAGAAAGCAGTCAAGGCACCACAGGGCGCGATTAAATTCCGCCTGGCGCCTGCTGAAGCAACACAAGTATTCAGTCATCACCATCATCATGACCACGATGGTGGCCGTAGCGGCATGATGATCATGATAGGTGATACTTTCCATAATTTTGTCGATGGGGTGCTGATTTGCGCCGCTTTTATGGTGGATATGCAGGTTGGCCTGGTAACAGCGCTGGCCATTATCGCCCATGAAATTCCACAGGAAGTCGGCGACTTCCTGATTCTGCTGCATTCCGGTTACAGCAAGCGCAAGGCATTCCTGTTCAATATTGCTTCCAGCCTGGCGACACTGGCTGGTGGTTTGCTGGCTTACCTGGGGCTGAACCTGGTACAGCACTGGGTGCCTTATATCCTGAGCCTGGCTGCGGCCAGCATGCTGTATGTGGCGGTTGCGGATCTGATTCCCGGTTTACACAAGCGGACTGCCTTGCGCGATACGCTATTGCAATTGTTATTAATCACCCTGGGGGTTGCTTCTGTAGCAATAACCAAGCTTCTGGTAGAGGGTTAGAAGATTTTTTATGCAAAATACGCCTAAAGTCGGTTTTGTTTCACTGGGTTGCCCCAAGGCCGGGTCTGATTCCGAGCGTATCCTGACGCAGTTGCGCGCAGAAGGATATGAAATCAGCAACAGTTATGAGCGCTCCGACCTGGTGGTGGTGAATACCTGCGGCTTTATTGATTCTGCCGTGCAGGAATCTTTGGATGCTATTGGTGAAGCGCTGAATAAAAACGGCAAAGTGATCGTGACCGGCTGTTTGGGTGCGAAACGGGATGTGGTAACAGAAGCGCATCCAAGCGTATTGGCCGTGACCGGCCCGCATGCGCTGGAAGAAGTGATGGGACATGTGCATACGCATTTACCCAAACCGCATGATCCATACACAGATCTGGTGCCTCCACAAGGCATCCGTTTAACGCCTAAACATTACGCCTACCTCAAAATTTCAGAAGGCTGTAATCATCGTTGCAGCTTTTGTATTATCCCCAGCATGCGGGGTGACCTGGTCAGCCGCCCGATTGGTGATGTACTGAATGAGGCGGAAAGCCTGGTCAATGCCGGCGTGTCTGAGATCCTGGTGATTTCGCAAGATACGTCAGCTTATGGCGTGGATATGAAATTCCGCAAAGGCTTCTGGAATGGCCGCCCGGTTAAAACGCATATGACTGAACTCAGCAAGGCGCTGGGTGAGTTGGGCGTGTGGGTGCGGTTGCATTATGTTTACCCTTATCCGCATGTCGATGACGTGATTCCATTGATGGCAGAAGGTGCGATCCTGCCTTACCTGGATGTGCCTTTGCAGCACGCCAGCCCGCGCATCCTCAAATCCATGAAGCGCCCGGCCAGCAGTGAAAACAACCTGGCACGTATTAAAGCCTGGCGTGAAACCTGTCCTGAAATTGCTATCCGTAGTACTTTTATTGTCGGTTTCCCTGGCGAAACTGAAGATGACTTCAAGATGCTGCTCGACTTTATGGAAGAGGCACAATTGGACCGCGTCGGCTGTTTCGCTTATTCTGCTGTTGATGGTGCAACTGCCAATGCCTTGCCAGACCAGGTGCCGGAGGAGATCAAAAAAGAACGCTTGAGCCGTTTTATGGAAGTCCAGGAGCGCATAAGCGCCGCCAAGGTTGCTGCTAAAGTGGGTAGCCTGCAAACGGTGCTGGTGGATGAACTGACCGAAGATGACGATGGCAATGTGCTGGCAATTGCGCGTACCAAAGCCGATGCGCCAGAAATTGATGGTATTGTCTATTTGCAGGATGCCGAAGGCTTGAATCCTGGTGATTTCGTTGATGTGCAGATTGTTGATTCACAAGGTCATGACTTGATCGGCGCACCTCCTGAGTTTTAATGGGCTAGGGATGATAAAAAATGCCGCAATTGCGGCATTTTTTATTGCTTGTTTATCTTTCGTTACACCACAATGGTAACGCTGGCGCCGCCAATCCGTGCGAACTGTTCCAACTGCGAAGAGGTGTAATTGCCGGCATGTACCCTGATATGGCCTTCGCGGCTTTTGACAATCCTGATAATCTGCTCTACTTGGGAAGATAAATAATTGCTTTCGGGGCTGAGTTCAAGATTCGCCCCGATTCTGGCTATTTGCTGTACCTGTGATGATAAAAATGTCATTGTCTAATCCTTCTTTCCGCACAATTGCTTGAATAAACACAACTTGTTTTTTGACGCTGCGTAAGGTTAGAGCGTCAAATGGAAAAATTATTCAATGTTGTCATTAGATTTCTCGGCTACTGGCTGATTTGTGGTCGCTCACAATCAGCCCGCTCGGCAAAGCAATCCAGTGTATAAGGGCAGCGTTTGAGTTTGGAAACGCTGTTTTTGCGTTTACTGTTGTGTGACAGATTGACATAAGGCGTTTGGCTGAGCCGGATATAACCAGATTGCAGCAGCTTGCTGGCGGTGGTTTCAAACTGGCTTAACGGGTTATCCATATTCTGCAAGGTGATGCCTTGTTTGTGCAGGGCAACCACATGATAAATGGTCTGGGTTTGCCCGGCGGCATCCGGTTTACCGTAAAGCTCGCCGACATGGACGTCAGTGCTGGAAAGGGAAGGCTGCATCATGCGCGCATCATAGCGCGTTTATATCCGCGCTTCAATCTGGCGCTGTAATACCAGGCGGTACGGCATGACCACGTGGGCCATGTTAAAATAATGCGCTTAAGAATTCAGAGAGTCATCATGCAATCAGCTGTTAAAACCCGTTTTGCACCCAGCCCCACCGGTTACCTACACATTGGCGGCGCGCGCACCGCATTATTTTCCTGGGCCTATGCCAAACGTCATGGTGGCCAGTTTATCCTGCGGATTGAAGATACTGATGTGGCGCGCTCTACGCCGGAAGCGGTGCAGGCGATTTTGGACGGCATGGCTTGGTTGCAACTGGATCATGACGAAGGCCCGTTTTACCAGATGCAGCGTATGGATATTTACAAAGCCACGATCCGGAAAATGCTGGAGGCGGGGCAGGCTTATTACTGCTATTGCAGTAAGGAAGAGCTGGATGCGCTACGGGAAAGCCAGATGCAGCAAGGGTTGAAACCACGCTATGACGGTCGCTGGCGCCCGGAAGAGGGCAAGGTCTTGCCTGAACCGCCAAAAGACGTGCCGCCAGTCGTGCGTTTTAAAAACCCGCAAGATGGCGTTGTAGCGTGGGACGATATGGTCAAAGGTCGTATCGAGATTGCCAATGCTGAACTGGATGACCTGATTATTGCGCGTGCAGATGGTACGCCAACCTATAATTTCTGTGTTGTCGTCGATGACTGGGAAATGGGCGTGACGCAGGTGATTCGTGGCGATGACCACGTCAACAATACGCCACGCCAGATCAATATGTTAAAAGCGCTGGGCGCACAAGTTCCACAGTATGCGCATTTATCCATGATTCTGGGCGATGACGGGCAGAAGCTGTCCAAGCGCCACGGTGCTGTCAGCGTGATGCAGTATCACGAGGATGGATACCTGCGTGAAGCCGTGCTAAATTACCTGGCACGCCTGGGCTGGTCACATGGCGACGATGAAGTATTCAGCATGGAACAGTTCTGTAAATGGTTTGATCTTGACCATATCACGCCGTCTGCCGCGCAGTTCAATACTGAAAAACTCAACTGGTTGAATGCGCACTATATCAAAACCTTGCCGCTGGAACGGATTGCAGCAGAAGTGAAGCCACGCCTGGCAAAACTGGGCATCAATGAAATCCAAACGCCAGACTTGCTGGCGGTACTGAATTTATACCGCGAGCGGGCCAACAATTTGAATCAGCTGGCGCAGGAGATTGCATTCTTCTACCAGATGCCAGCCATCAATGAGGCAGATGCCACCAAACATATCCAGCCGGAAACCGCTGCGTATATCGAAAGTTTTCTGGAAAAGACTCAAGATTCTGACTGGACTGCCGATAAATTGCACGATGTCCTGAATCAGGTCGTGACTGAGCAACAGATCAAATTCCCCAAACTGGCTATGCCGTTACGGGTGGCTTTGATCGGCATTGCGCAGTCGCCAAGCATCGATCAAGTGATGTCGATTTTAGGTAAAGAACACTGTTTACAGCGCATTCGTGCTTTATTTCCAAAAAAATAATGCACAGGCATTGAAATTGGAACAAATTAGTACAATCATAGTCACTGTAAGGGATTGGTGTTCAAGATAATAAAACTCCAATATATGATTAAAACAAACAAGGAGCAATTTTAGATGAATAATAAAGGCCAAATGCTGCAAGATCCTTTTCTTAACGCCCTGAGAAAAGAGCATGTACAAGTGTCTATTTATCTCGTAAACGGTATTAAATTGCAAGGCCAGGTAGATTCCTTCGATCAGTATGTCATTCTGTTGAAAAACACTGTGACCCAAATGGTTTACAAACACGCTATTTCCACCATTGTTCCAGCCCGTCCAGTCAGCCTGGGATCACACGAACCCGCACAAGAATCTTAATGCATGTTTGATAGACCTAGCGGCGGAGATGCTGTCGTCCTGGTCAGTGTCAATTTTGGTGATGCTGATTACGAAGAAAGTTTGCAAGAACTCCGCCATCTTGCCGGTACTGCCGGACTAAATATTTCAGCCACGCTTGAAGGTAAACGCCATTCACCTGATCCCAAATATTTTATTGGCTCCGGTAAGGCAGATGAACTGAAAGCACTCATGGCCGCACATGAAAGCAAAGTGGCGGCGTTTAATCACGACTTGAGCCCTTCGCAGCAGCGTAACCTCGAAAAGTTGCTTGAGGCGCGCGTGGTGGACCGTACCGGCCTTATCCTGGATATTTTTGCCCAGCGCGCGCAATCCCATGAAGGTAAATTGCAAGTGGAGCTGGCGCAACTGGAGCACTTGTCTACGCGGCTGGACCCACCTTGAACGCCAAAAAGGCGGTATCGGTGTGCGCGGTGGCCCGGGTGAAACACAGCTGGAACTCGACCGGCGTATGTTGCGTATACGCGTGAAGCAATTGCGTGAAAAACTGGACAAGCTGAAACAGCAACGTGGCATGCAGCGTCGTGCACGTAAACGTTCCAATTTGATGACGGTATCGTTGGTAGGGTATACCAACGCCGGTAAATCCACTTTGTTTAACCGGTTAACGCATTCTGGCGTGTACGCAGCGGATCAGCTATTTGCAACGCTGGATACGACTTCACGCAAAATGCATTTACCGGAAGGTTACCCGGTAGTCTTGTCCGATACGGTAGGCTTTATCAAGCATTTGCCGACTACCCTGATTGAAGCCTTTGGCGCTACCCTGGAAGAAGCTGCGCAGGCCGACTTACTGTTGCATGTGGTCGACGTGGCCAGTCCCAACCGCGACAACCAGATTGAGCAGGTGAATATTGTGCTTAATGAAATTGGTGCCGCGAACGTTCCGCAGATCCTGGTATTGAACCAGATTGACCGCCTGGACATGGCGCCGGGGGTGGACAGGAATGAATATGGTAATATCCGGACTGTTCGTGTCTCAGCCAGAGAGGGTACAGGCATCGAAGATTTGCGTCAGGCGCTGTTAGAGCATCAACAATATCTGAAAAAACTGAGTACGGAAGAGCGTGCCTACGTTTAACAGGAAATATCAAGCGGAGTATATGAATGAGAAAGTTTCCAGGCTTTTGGAATAAAAATAATGAAGGCCCGCCCGATCTGGACGAGGTGTTCAAGGACTTGAATCAAAAGCTCAATCGTATGTTTGGTGGCAAAGGCGGGCAGGGTGGCCCTCGTGGTGGTGCACCGGCACCACAATCTTTGCCGGTTGCGCCTATCCTGGGCCTGGTTGCCCTGATCTGGCTGGGCTCCGGTTTTTATATCGTGGACCAGGGATCTCGCGGTGTCGTGTTGCGTTTTGGCAAGCATGTTGAAACCACCATGCCAGGCCCGCGCTGGCATTTGCCTTTCCCGATTGAGACGGTTGAAAACGTTAACCTTGAACAGGTGCGGACTATTGAGTTGGGCTATCGTTCTTTTGAGGGCGAGTCTGGTCGCAACAAGGAGTTGCGCGAATCGCTCATGCTGACCGATGATGAAAATATCATTGACTTGCAAGTGGCCGTACAGTACAACCTCAAATCGGTCGAAGATTACCAGTTTAACAACCGCTCAACAGAGGAGAGCGTGCGCGGTATTGCCGAGACGGCGATCCGTGAAATTGCCGGTAAGAGCAAAATGGATTTCGTGCTGTATGAGGGCCGTGATGAAGTAGCTGCAAAAGCAAAAAAACTGATGCAGGAAATGCTGGATAGATACCAGTCCGGTGTTCATATCGTCAATGTCACCATGCAGAATGCGCAGCCACCTGAGCAGGTGCAGGCCGCGTTTGATGATGCGGTGAAAGCCAAGCAGGATCTGGAACGCCAGAAAAATGAAGGTCAGGCTTATGCCAATGACGTGATTCCAAAAGCACGCGGTACCGCAGCGCGCCTGGCGGAAGAAGCCTCCGGTTACAAATTACGGGTGGAAAACGAAGCCAGGGGTAATGCTGACCGTTTTGAGCAGATTCTGACGCAATACAACAAGGCACCGGAAGTGACTCGCCAGCGCTTGTATCTGGATACACAGGAACAGATACTGTCCAACACCAGCAAAGTGCTGGTGGATCAAAAAGGTGGCAATAGCTTGCTTTATTTGCCATTGGACAAACTGATGAGTATGAGTGGTGCCGGTAATGGAACGACATCCGCGCCTGCTGCAGAAAAGTCTGCCCAGGAACCGTCTCGCAGTGATAGCACTGGCCTGGATCGCACTCGTGACTCCATGAGAAGCCGTGATCGCGAATATCGCTAGTTGCCCCTGAAGGAAAAAGAACATGAGAAATATTGGAAGCCTGTTAATCGGGGTATTTATATTACTGGTGGTGATTACTTCCTCGGCGTATACCGTGGACCAGCGGGAATATGCGCTGGTATTCCGCCTGGGTGAAATTGTCTCTGTCAAAAAAGAACCTGGTATTTATTTCAAAATGCCTATGGTCGAGAATATCCGCTATTACGACAAACGTATCCTGACTTTGAACTGGGAAGAACCTGACCGTTTTATTACCAGCGAGAAAAAGAACGTATTGGTTGATTCATTTATCAAGTGGCGCATTATTGACCCGGCCAGATATTATGTTTCTGTGCGGGGCGATGAAGTACAGGCTGAGCGTCGTATCTCGCAAATGGTCAATGATGGCCTGCGGGCAGAGTTTGGTAAACGTACCATTCATGATGTGGTTTCCGGCGAACGTGCAGAAATTATGGATATTCTGCGTGAGCGCGCTGACAAGGAAAGCCGCCAGATGGGTATCCAGATTCTGGATGTGCGTTTACGTCGGGTAGATCTGACCAAAGAGGTGAGTGAGTCGGTTTACCAGCGTATGGAGGCTGAGCGTAAATCTGTGGCCAATGAATTACGTTCGCAAGGTGCTGCTGCAGCTGAAAAAATCCGTGCCGATGCGGATAAACAGCGTGAAGTGATTATTGCGGAAGCGTACCGTGATGCACAAAAGGTAAAGGGTGAGGGCGATGCGAAAGCTGCAGAAGTATATGCGCAGGCTTATGGCAAAAATCCCGAATTCTACGCGTTCTACCGTAGCCAGGAAGCGTATAAAAACAGCTTCAAAAGCAAGTCTGACGTGATGGTGATTGACCAGAATTCAGATTTCTTTAAATACATGCGCAATACTGGTAAGAAATAATTCTGCTGGCAATGTATGAACTGGTGGTGGTTGCTTGGTGGGGTATTGCTGATTGAAGGATTGATGCCATTACTGTTTACCCAGTCCTGGCGCCAGACCTTTGAAAAACTGCTGCAATTACGTGACGGGCAGCTCCGGTTTATTGGTTTTATCTCCGTCCTGACCGGGTTGCTGGTGTTATGGTTTAACCGTTAGTAATTATATTTAACTGAAGGAAGGCACGCCGGATACGCGTGCCTTTTTTATTGCGTGCCCGGGCAGCCGTTATGGCTTGCGATTGCTAAAGCCGTGCTTTAGGCAGGGGTTTGCGGGTATAATGCGCGGATGCATAATTGGTTACTTCCAGAATATATTGAAGACGTATTGCCGGCCGATGCTGCGCGTCTTGAATCCTACCGCCGCCAGATCCTGGATTTATTTCGTGTGCATGGTTACCAGTACGTGATGCCTCCCATGATGGAGTATGTGGAGTCATTATTGACAGGCACCGGCCATGATCTGGATATTGCAACCTTTAAAGTAGTCGATCAGCTGACTGGCCGTTTAATGGGCTTGCGCGCAGATACGACACCGCAGGCCGCCCGTATTGATGCGCATATGCTGAATCATCAGGGCGTTTCACGCTTGTGTTATGCCGGGACTGTACTCCGGACCAAACCTGACGGGCTGGCGCGTACGCGCGAGCCGCTGCAACTAGGGGCTGAACTCTACGGTCATGCCGGCATTGAGAGTGATATCGAAGTGCAGCGACTGATGGTAAAAGCCCTGCAATTGCTAGGCATGCGCATTCTGTTTGTGGATCTCAGCCATGTGGCTATTTTTGCCAGCCTGTCGCATATCGCACAGTTGGGTACACAACAGGAGCGCGCATTGCAACTGGCTTTGCAAGCGAAAGATGCCGTACGCGTACAGGAACTGATTACCAATTTACCTGAGAAATCACGTAAGGCTTTTATTGCGCTGACCCAGTTGAACGGTGGTGTTGAGGTGCTGGAGCAAGCACGGGATACATTACCTGATACGCCAGAAATCGAGCAGGCACTACATGAAATGGTCACCGTGGCGGACGTATTGAGCAGTAACGAAGTCACTGTCACGATTGACTTGAGCGAGTTGCGTGGCTACCAGTATCACAGTGGGATGGTGTTTGCTGCCTATGCCCATGGCTACGCCGGTCCGATTGCGCTGGGTGGCCGTTATGACGAGGTGGGGGCAGCGTTTGGCCGCGCCCGGCCTGCGACTGGCTTTAGCCTGGACCTGCGTGGTGCCTTGCAAGCACTCGGTCCCGCCATCCTCAACAAAGGTATTCTTGCCCCGGTTTCTGACGATGCTGAGTTAATGGCAGTGATTGAAACACTGCGCGGGCAAGGGCAGGTAGTGGTCGAGGCGTTGCCCGATATGCTCCTGAATTATTCTGAATTGGCCTGTGACCGTACTTTGCAAAAAGTCGATGGTCGCTGGCAAGTGGTTGCGGTGTAACTTCAGCAGCCAGTTTTCGTTTTTGACAAGATAATTATTGAACATGACACAATCTAGGCAAGCAAAAAACGTCGTCGTTATCGGTACGCAATGGGGCGACGAAGGTAAAGGTAAAATTGTTGACTGGCTGACCGATCACGCGCAAGGGGTGGTTCGCTTCCAGGGTGGCCACAATGCAGGCCATACCCTGGTTGTTGGCCAGGGCGCTGCACAAAAAGTGTATAAGCTGAACCTGGTGCCATCTGGCATTGTGCGTCATGGCGTCAATTGCTACATCGGCAATGGCGTAGTGCTGGATACGACACATTTGCTGCATGAAATCAGCACCCTGGAGCAAGGCGGACTGGATGTTAAAAATCGCCTGAAGGTCAGTCCGGGTTGTCCACTCATTTTGTCACATCATGTAGCCGTTGACCTGGCGCGCGAAGCCAAGCGCAGTGTTGACAAGAAGATTGGTACGACCGGTAAGGGCATAGGCCCGGCTTATGAAGATAAAGTGGCCCGTCGTGCCCTGCGTGTGTATGACTTGTTCCATCCTGAGCGTTTTGCCGAAAAGCTGCGCGAAGTGATGGATTACCATAATTTCGTATTAACCAACTATCTGGGCGCGACTGCGGTCGATTTCCAGCAGCAATATGATGCCAGCATGCAACATGCTGCCGTACTCAAGCCGATGGTCGCTGATGTATCTGCGGCCTTATATGAAGCCAATGCGCGCGGCGAACACCTGTTATTTGAAGGAGCGCAAGGCACGTTGCTGGATGTGGATCACGGCACCTATCCGTATGTGACTTCCAGCAATTGTATTGCTGGCCAGGCTTCGGCAGGTACAGGTGTGGGTGCCAATATGCTGCATTATGTACTGGGCATCACCAAGGCATATACCACACGTGTCGGCGGAGGCCCGTTCCCCAGCGAGCTGGATATTGAAACAGAAGGCGACCCTGGCTACCAGATGTCCAACAAGGGACAGGAGATTGGTACCGTCACACGCCGCAAGCGCCGTTGCGGCTGGTTTGATGCAGCAGCACTGCGACGTTCGGCACGTATCAATGGCCTGACCGGCTTGTGTATTACCAAGCTGGATGTGCTGGATGGCATTGAATCGCTGGACATCTGTACCGGTTACAAACTGGATGGCAAAGTGGTCGATATGCTGCCGGTAGGGGCAGATGACGTGGCACGTTGCGAACCTATCTATGAAACCGTACCCGGCTGGAAAGAAACCACTTTTGGTGTCAAAACCTGGGACGCGTTGCCGAAAAACGCCCAGCATTACCTCAAACGCCTGGAAGCAGTATGTGGTGTGCCGATTGCCATCGTCTCAACTGGCCCTGAGCGTGACGAGACCATTGTCTTGCAGCACCCATTTGCCTGATTGAGAACTGGCAATGTGTGCACAGCGACTGGCTTGGGCAATTACTGGTTCCGGGCATTACCTGAGGGAGTCCCTGGCGATTTTGCAGACGCTGCAAGACGTGGATATCTACTTGAGTCGGGCTGCGGCCGAAATTATCCGGCAATATGGTTTTCAGGCACAACTGGATGCCACCGGACATAAAGTCTATCAGGACAAAACGGCCAGCAGTGTGCCCGTGGAACGTTTTTACGAGGGGGTATATCACACCCTGGTGATTTCCCCGGCAACCTCCAATACCATCGCAAAAATGGCGTACGGATTTTCGGATAGCCTGGTGACCAACCTGTTTGCGCAGGCGGGTAAAACCAGGGTAGATAGCATTGTATTTGCCTGTGATACAGCCCCGGAACTGGAGTCCGAAGCACCACGGGATCATATGGTAAAAGTATTTCCGCGCCAGATTGACCTGGAAAATGTGTCCAGGTTAAAGTTGTTTGCCGATACTGCCGTGGTAGAGAATATGACTGACTTGCAATCTGCCATTATGCAACGATTGGTCAGCCTGCATGATTTGTCCTTGCATGCGGGCGTACAGGTGACAAACCATTTGATAGACTAACGCTATGGCAAGACTGCTGTTTCTTACTGGAAAACTGGCAGAACATAGCCTGCACCAGGTATTGCAGGCTATTCAGGCAGATAGCAAGCAAACGCCGTTTGAGTATGAAGTCAAGCAAATCGGCGTTTCAGTTGCGGCATTAATGACCCCTCCCTTAATTGGTCGCCGTTTACCCAAAGTAGAGAAAGTTGACCAGGTCATTTTGCCTGGTTTATGTCAGGGGGACCTCGCGCCACTGGAGGCGCAGTGGGGGGTGCCGGTCGCGCGAGGACCTAAAGACTTGAAAGATCTTCCGCAATATTTCGGGCAACAGGGTAAGGCACCGGATCTGACGCAGCATAGTGTCACGATTTTTGCGGAAATTGTGGATGCTCCCGATCTTAGTGTCGAGCAAATTATCACCAAGGCAACACATTTCCAGGCCCAGGGCGCCGATGTAATTGACCTTGGTTGCCTGCCTGGCAAGTCATTTGAACATATGCCGGATGCGGTCAATGCATTGAAAGCCGAAGGTTTCCAGGTCAGTGTTGATTCCATGCGCGAGGAGGATCTGCTCGCCGCAGGCAAGGCTGGGGCAGATTATTTACTCAGCTTGCATGAGCATAGTTTGTGGATTGCCGATGAAGTGGCTGCCACGCCCATTCTGATTCCGGCCAAACCCAATAATCTTGCCAGTCTGACGCGTGCCATAGAACATTGCCTTCAGCGTGGAAAACCATTTATCGCCGACCCAATTCTGGATCCGATTCACTTTGGGCTAACGGACTCCATCGTACGCTACCAGAAATTGCGTAAACGCTATCCGGATATCCAGATCATGATGGGTGTCGGTAACCTGACAGAGCTGACCGATGCGGATACAACGGGGGTGAATGCGATTTTATTCGGCATTATCAGTGAACTAAATATTAATGCCGTACTGGCAACTTCGGTCAGCCCGCATGCTTGTGCAGCCATCGCTGAGGCGGATATCGCCCGGCGTGTCATGTACCGTGCCAGCCAGGATAGGCGTTTGCCACGCGGATATTCTGATGGTTTGCTGGGATTGCATGATAGAAAGCCATTTCCCTATTCGGCAGAGGAGATTATGGCACTGGCCGGTAAAATCAAAGATCCCAGTTTCCGCATTATGGTCAGCGAACAGGGTATACATGTATACAACCGGGACGGAATGCAGCAGGATACTGACCCTTTCCGCTTTTATGCCGGCCTCAATGTACAAAATGATGCTTCACATGCCTTTTACCTTGGCGTTGAGCTCGCCCGGGCGCAAATCGCATGGCAACTGAAAAAACGCTATGTGCAGGATGAAATGCTGGAGTGGGGTGTGGCTTCTGCTGAACAGAATAAACAGGCCAAAGTTACGCACCGGGAAGCATCCATTAAAGAGCGCCTGGAAAAAACACGCATTCAATCGGATTCGGCTTCGGCACCAGATACGGAATAACACCGCATGATTTACGAAACAATTGTCACTACAACTTCTGCACAGGGAGAGGTTCATATTGCGCCATTTGGTATTCAGTGGTGGGATGGCAAGGTCACTATTTCACCATACCGGCCATCGACTACCCTGCGAAATATTCTGGAAACAGGATATGCGGTTTTAAACCTGACTGATGATGTCCGTGTCTTTGCGGCGGCGATTGCCAAAAGAAAGGAACAGTTTGCGACAATGCCAGTATCCATCCCGCAAGCCGTACGGCTGCAAGATTGCCTTGCCCATCATGTCTTGCAGTTGGAGCAGATAGAAGAGGATGAGGTCAGGCCGCAATTGTCCATGACCGTACTGGACAGTGCCGTACATGGGGCATTTATGGGATTTAACCGTGCGCAGGCGGCTGTGATTGAATTGGCTGTGCTGGTTAGCCGGCTGCACAGGTTGCCAATGGAAAAAATCACGCAGGAAATGCAATATCTGCAGATCGCCATTGATAAAACTGCCGGTGAGCGGGAGCTTGAAGCCTGGCAATGGCTGGTAGACCGGGTCAATAATCATCTGGCCAGTCAAAGTGGCATCCAGCAGGCGTGAGGCACATGCAGGTATTGGTCAGTGTGAGCTCGGTGCAGGAAGCAGAACTGGCATTGTCAGCCGGTGTACGCTTGATTGACCTGAAAGAAACTTCCTATGGCGCGTTGGCGGCATTGGACCTTGACGTATCACAGTCTATTATTGATGCTGTCAATCGCTACAGGCAGCAGCATCCGGATAGCGCCATTACCGTTAGCGCGACCATTGGCGATGATTGTGCGTCAGTGCCTGCGTTCCTGCAATTAAGCGGGACCAGGTGCAATATGGGCGTGGATGTTATCAAATTACCGGAAACTATTTGGGGCCAGGAAAATTTTCAGACCGGAATCACCTTATTACTTTCCAGCCACTGCCGATTAATCGCCGTACTTTCTCCGCCCAGCCTTGCTGAAAAAGACCGGCTGCAAGGCATCTTGCACGACCTAGCCAGACGCGGGTACTGGGGTGTCATGGTTGATACCACGGAAAAATCGCAACCGCTGACGGCATTGCTTGCGCTGGATGCGCTCGTTTATTTTGTTGGCATGGCCAGATCGCTGAATTTATATGTGGGCATGGCGGGCGGGTTGCGCATGGCGCAGTTTGAGCAATTGGCTGCTATCGCGCCAGATTATCTGGGTTTTAGAAGTGGCTTATGTGCCAATCAGCGCAGAGAACAGCCTTTAATCCCGGAAAAAGTGCATCTGCTGGTAGAAAAACTGTCTCAAATTTGTTGAATAATGTGCTGCTAGGCCAATAAATACTTGCCTTGGGTGCGATTTAGAGTTGCGTCATGGCAGTCGTTTGCGTATAGTTCGAACTGTAAGTTCTTTTCAAGGATGTGGCTATTAAGCCAATAATAAAAGGAGTCGATGAATGAAGAAAAGTTTTTTAGGCTTGGCAGTTGCTTCCGCATTGGTATTTGTATCACAGGCCGTACAGGCTGAAGATATGTACCGTGGTGCCTGGTATGTTGTACCTGGTGCAACATACATGAATACAGACAATGACCTGGAAGCCGACAACGGTGGTGGTGGCTTTTTGTCTATCGGTAAAGAGCTGAGCGAACACTGGGATATTCAAGGCCGTCTGGGTTACAACCGTGCTGACGAAGATACACATATCGCTGGCGCAGGTGGTCATTACAAGCAAACTGCACTGGGTCTGGATGCATTGTACATGTTCAGTCGTGACAAATTCCGTCCTTTCCTGCTGGCAGGTATTGGTGCGGCGCGTAACAATGTTGACTATAGCAACGTTGGCTTGACTGATAAATCCAACACTTCCTGGATGGCAAACGTTGGTCTGGGTGCGCAATACCTGTTCAACGACAAATTCGGTATTCAGGCTGATGTACGTCAGCAGTGGAGCCGTGCTGACGCACGCAATGCAGCGCGCACAGTTGATGCTGATGGCACTATCAGTAACACATTGGTCAACCTGGGTGGTATCTTCCGTTTCGGTGCACCAGCGCCTGTCGTTGAAGAGCCAGCACCAGCGCCGGAACCAGTCGCTGTTGCAGAACCTGCACCAGAGCCAGCACCAGCTCCCGCTCCAGCACCAGTATGTAAGCCACAAAGTGAAGTGGTTACAGTAAGTGCTGAAAAACTGTTTGGCTTTGATAAAGCTAACCTGCGTGAAGAAGGCCGCCGTGTTCTGGAAGAAACTGCTGCCAAAATCAAGGCAAACCCAGAAATTTCTGCTGTCATCGTGACTGGTCATACTGACCGTATCGGTACCGATGCTTACAACCAGAAATTGTCGGAGCGCCGTGCTAAGCAAGTGGCTGATTACCTGATTGCTCAAGGTGTTGATAGCTCAATCATCACTACTGAAGGTAAAGGTAAATCTGAACCAGTAGTACAGTGCGAAGGTAAAAAAGTAACCAAGAGCCTGATTTCTTGCTTGCAGCCTAACCGCCGTGTTGAAATCCGTGCAGAAGGTACCAAACAGGTTGGTTGCCAATAACTAGCATCCTGTCTTGAAAAAAGCCACGCAATTGCGTGGCTTTTTTTATAGCTGGTGTTTGGTGGCCAGGACGGCCTATGCTAGGCTCGGTTATAATGCCGGGATGGGCACACCTCAATTTATTATCAAGCCACGCTGGGTTATTCCCATGGATGGGCATCAGGCTATTCTGGAGCATTATGCGGTATTGGTAGACACAGGCCGTATTCGAGCTATTGTGCCTAAAACAGAAATCCCCACGTGGGCGAGTGACTGGCCGGTCACTGACTGCCCGCAGCATGCCTTGCTGCCGGGGCTGATTAATTTACATGTGCATAGCAGTATGAATTTGCTTAAAGGCTATGCGGATGATCATGCACTAACGCCATGGCTCAATGAGCATATCTGGCCGGCAGAGCGCCAATGGGTATCACAATTTTTTGTGCGTGACGGCAGTTTACTGGCCTGTGCCGAAATGTTGAGTGGTGGTGTGACCACCTTCAACGACATGTATTTTTTCCCACAAGCAACCATAGAAGCCGTTAAGCGTTGTGGTATGCGCGCGCATATCGGCCTGGTGGTGATGGAGTTCCCCACGAATTATGCCGCCACGGCCAATGACTATATCCGCTTGGGTACTGAAGCGCGTGATCAGTATAAATCTGATGCACAAATCACTTTTTCATTTGCGCCGCATGCCCCTTATACGGTGAGTAATCAAACATTCGAGAAACTTGCTACGCTGGCCGAGCAATTGAACCTTGGCATACATACCCATTTGCATGAAACACGCACGGAAATCCAGCAAAGTATGGATCGATTCGGGCAGCGCCCGCTGGCGCGTTTACACGCACTGGGGGTGATTGGCCCACAGACCGTGCTGGCGCATGGGGTACATCTTGAAACTCATGAATTAGAGAGGCTGGCAACCTTGGGCGCCCATGTCGCACATTGCCCGTGCTCCAATTTAAAACTGGCCAGTGGTATTGCGCCGGTTGCGGCTGCATTGCGTGCAGGTATCAATATTGGCCTGGGCACGGATGGTGCTGCCAGCAATAACCGGCTGGATCTGTGGCAGGAAATGCGTACAGCCGCTTTGCTGGCGAAAGTTGCTGATGACCAGGCTACCTCTGTGCCTGCCTATACGGCGCTAGAAATGGCCACGATTAATGGCGCTCGCGCGCTGGGTCTGCAAGACCAGATCGGTAGCATAGAAACCGGCAAGCAGGCGGATTTGATCGCCGTGAAACTGGATGACCTGAATAGTTTGCCTTGTTTCGATCCCGTTTCCCACCTGGTGTATGTCGCCGGGCGCGAGCAAGTAACGCATACCTGGGTACAGGGCCATTTACGCTACCAGCGTACAGAAACGGGTCAATCTGTATTTGAAAATATGGACGCGGAAGAGTTAAAGTCAATTGCCTTGCAATGGCAATTGAAAATACAGTCATCTCACTCTTAAGGATGCAAAGGAATCATCATGGCGAATGTAGAAGCCGCGGAAGTCAATAAATTTGCCGAATTGGCACATCAGTGGTGGGATCCGCAAGGGGTATTTAAACCCTTGCATCAATTGAATCCTTTGCGGCTGGATTACATTGATAGTCGTGCCAGCCTGCATGGCAAGCAAGTGCTGGATGTGGGATGTGGTGGCGGTATTTTAAGCGAGTCCATGGCACGCCGTGGTGCACAGGTGACAGGCATCGATATGGCGGAGAAATCGCTGCAAGTGGCACAGTTACATGCGCTGGAAGCCAATTTACAGGTGGAATACCGCTGTATTGCCATTGAGGCACTGGCTGAAGAAAAACCGCAAGCGTTTGATGTCGTTACTTGTATGGAAATGCTGGAGCACGTTCCAGACCCTGCCAGTATCGTAAGCGCTTGTGCTGCCCTGGTTAAGCCAGGCGGCCATGTGTTCTTTTCAACCCTCAATCGTAATGCCAAGGCTTATTTAATGGCAGTGGTGGGGGCAGAATACCTGTTGAACCTGTTGCCCAAAGGCACGCATGATTACAGCAAATTTATCAAACCTTCCGAGTTAGCTGCATGGTTACGCCACTCCGGGCTGGAGCTGCAACATCAAACCGGCCTGACTTATCATCCACTCAGCAAGCAATACCACCTGACCGCAGATACCAGTGTGAATTACATGTTACACGCCGTAAAGGATGTTTAATGCAGGCAGTTCTGTTTGACCTGGATGGTACCCTGGTGGATACCGCACCAGATTTGGGATATGCATTGAATCTGCAGCGTGCGCGTCATGGGTTGCCATTTTTGCCGGAGGAGACCATCCGCCCCTATGCTTCACATGGTTCGCGCGGGCTGCTGGCGATCGGCTTTGGCTTGCAGCCGGCAGACAGTGAATTTGAGGCCATGCGTGAGGAGTACCTGGCTTTATATGCAGAAGTGATGACCCGCCAGCCGCGATTGTTTGATGGCATGGAGGAGACACTTGCAGCCATCGAGGCGCGTGGCTTGCGCTGGGGCATTGTCACGAACAAGCCGCGTCGCTTTACCTTGCCCATTGTCGAAGCATTGAAGTTATCAGGGCGCGCTGCGGCAGTCATCAGTGGAGATGATGCGCCACAACCCAAACCTTCGCCGGCCACCTTGCTGCTGGCATGCGAGCGCATGCAACTGGCAGCGGGGCAGGCCATCTATCTTGGTGACGCTGAGCGTGATGTGCAGGCCGGCCATGCCGCCGGGATGACGACTTTGGTGGCTTTGTTTGGCTACCTGTCAGATGAAGACCAGCCATTGCAATGGGGGGCAAATGCTTGTATCACCCATCCGCAGGCGTTATTACATCACCTATGATACCAGCCGTGATGATTGTCTCTTTCAAGCCTTTGCCCGTTTTGGGAAATTCCTACAGTCGAATCAGTATTGACCTATAAAAGCGTTCATAGATAACTCTAATAATGGCTTATCTTCTCATGAGAAGGTAATTGATTAGAGATCCAAGCCTGAAGGAGAGCGGTATGAATGAAGATACGGCAGAAAGTGATTGGAAGCAGATGGCAGGTAGAATCAAGGCCAAATGGGGCAAGCTTACCGATGATGAAATCCAGGAAGCTGAAGGCAATAGCGAATATCTGATTGGAAAACTGCAAGAGCGTTACGGTTTAGCTAAAGAGCAGGTAGAAGAAAACCTGAAAGATATCGGCTATTACCACTGATGATATTTCATCACCAAACACCCCGCTACACTAAATGAGTGAGCGGGGTTTTCATTAGTGGTTCTGTAGCATCACTCATCTGACGTTAGGGTTGGTACCAGGTGAGCAATCGGTGGTCGTTGATGGTTGACCATCTACGGTATAACAGTTGTTTGCAGGGGGAGGTGGCGCTACCGTGTTCGTATTGTTTCTGGTACTCCCGTTGTTAGCCGGCTGATTCATATCTCGGTGATTGGCCGGTTGATTCAATTGTTTATTCTTCAAATTACCTACTGGTGCAGGATTGGTGGTGGTGGGAGGGGATGTGGCGCCATTGGTTGTAGCAGGGTTTCCATTGTTCGTTGTCGTGCCTGCGCCATCATTCGTGGTTGCACCGGCATTGACGCCAGCCGCGAGTATGTTTTGGGTGGGTAATAAGCTGATGATCAGCAAACCGGCCATCGCTAAAGAGGATGTAGTTAATTTCATGATCGCTCCTTACTGAAAGTGAGTAGGTCTTCGCGTGAAGATGACTTCCAATATAAGGTGTGACGGGTGTTAGTTTTATAGGTCACCACTGAATGTGATGTAGGAATTTACCGAAACCAAGGGTACGAAGGGTTTTGTTTAGGTGACAGCTTTGCGTTCAAGCAAGGCAGTAGAAAGCGTTCCGCTATCCACGTATTCAATTTCGCCCCCCATGGGCAGGCCGCGTGCGATACGGCTGACCTTGATGCCACGGGATTTCAGCATTTGGCCGATATAGTGGGCGGTAGCCTCACCTTCAGAAGTGAAATTGGTGGCCAGGATCACTTCTTCAATCAGGGAATCCTGGGCACGTTTAAGCAGTTTATCCAAGTGGATATCCTTGGGGCCAATGCCGTCCATGGGCGACAGTTTTCCCATCAACACGAAATATTGCCCCTGATAGCTGCGGGTATTTTCCAGTGTCATCAAATCTGTTGGCATTTCAATGACGCACAGCGTGGATTTTTCCCGCTGGTTATCCTGGCACAGGCTGCATACTGGGTGTTCACTGAAGTTATTGCAATAGTCACAATGCGCCAGTTTATCCAGCGCCTGTTGCAGGCTGGCTGCTAGTCGCTGAGCCCCTTCACGATCCCGTTGCAGCAGGTGATAGGCCATGCGGGTGGAAGATTTAGGCCCGACGCCGGGCAGGCAGCGCAGGGCATTCACCAATTGTTCGAGGACAGCCGGGGAGTTCAAACGAGGGGTCCCGCTTAAAACGGTAATTTGAAGCCTGGTGGCATCAGGTTGCCCATCTTGGCAGAAGAAGTGGCTTCTGCTTTGGCTCTGGCATCTTTCAGCGCAATCAGGACCAGGTCTTCCAGGGTTTCCTTATCATCCATGGCAGCATCATCAATCTGAACCCGTTTCACTTCGTTGCTACAGGTCATGATGATTTTGACCATGCCATTACTGGCAGTGCCTTCCACTTCGGTTATCGCCAGTTCAGCCTGTGCTTTTTGCATATTGGCCTGCATCATCTGGGCTTGCTTCATCATGTTGCCCATGCCACCTTTCATCATTGTATGCTCCTCTGAGTTGATGGGTTAATGTAAGGGTTTAATTGAGTTGGGTACAATGGTTGCGCCCATTTCTTGCATCAGGCCCTGCACAAAATGGTCGCTGAGTATGGCGTCCCTGGCCTGGTCCTGCAATTCGGCTTTTTCTACTGCCAGCTGCCTGGCGGGTGTGTTAGCTTCCTGGTCGATTTGAATCGTGAGCTTAATGCGGCGGCTAAAATGGTTGTTCAAGGCACTATTCAGCTTGTCCAGGTAATTGGCACTGGCCAGGTGCTTATGAGCCTCGCCAATACGTAATGTCATTTGATCAGCATCATAAGAGACCAGCTCACAGTTCTGTGCCAGTGCCCGCACCAGACCTAATTTACTTAAATGATTTTCCACCAGCAACCGCCAGTTACCATCCCAGCTGAAGGAGGCGGGCTCCTCCGTTACAGGTGGGGGCTCTGAAGATGCTTCTGGCAACACTGCTTGTGGGGCTATCGGATTCACCGTGAGTGATTGAGCTATCGTTGTTGCAGTCTGGACTGGTGTCGGCGCTGGTTGCATCACGGGTGCAGGCGGTGCGACTTGTGGGACGGCAGGCTCAGGGCTGGCAACAGCAGCCTGGCGGGTTTGTGCCAAGGCTGCACGAGCACCACCACTACTGAGAGGTGTACGGGAGTTGCCGGATTCATTGTCACCGCTATGACTGGTTGGAGGGGGAGAGGAAGGCGTCATGGCATCGGTCTTGAATGCCAGCATGCGCAGCAAGGTCATGGTAAAGCCGGCATAAGGGTCGGGCGCCAGGCCGATATCACGATGACCGAGAATGCAAATCTGGTAATACAGTTGCAGCATTTCAGCGGTCAGCTGTGAGCAAAGCGCCAGCAATGTCTGGCGTTCGGGATGGTCTTCAGCGATTACTTGCGGGCTGTACTGGGCCACTGCCAGTAAATGCAGTAGCGCTGCCAGGTCATTCAGTGCGCTTTCGAAGCCGATGCTGCGGGCGTCCATTTGCTGCGCAATTTGCAGCAGGGCGGTCGCATCGCTGGCAACCAAGGCACGTACCAGGTCATATAAATAGCTCTGGTCAATAGCACCCAGCATGCTGCGTACATCAGTTTCCCGGACCGATTGATTACCATAGGCGATTGCCTGGTCTGTCAGTGACAGGGCATCCCGCATACTGCCATTGGCCGCACGTGCAATTAACTGTAGCGCCGGGGCTTCAAAAATGATTTGCTCCTGCCCCAGGATATCCTGTAAATGGGCAGTGATCGTACTGCTGGCCATCTGGCGCAAATTAAACTGCAGGCAGCGTGAAAGGATGGTGACTGGTACTTTTTGCGGGTCGGTGGTCGCCAGGATGAATTTGACGTGCGCGGGCGGTTCTTCCAGCGTTTTCAGCATGGCATTGAATGCCTCCTTGGTCAGCATGTGCACTTCATCAATCATGTAGACTTTGAAACGGCCGGAGGAGGGGGCGTAAATGGCTTGTTCCAGCAGGCTGACCATATCGGCAATACCACGGTTGGAGGCAGCATCCATTTCGACATAATCGACATAGCGGCCAATATCAATCGCTTTACAGGCTTCGCATTCGCCACAAGGATTGGCGGTAATGCCGGTAGCACAGTTCAGCGATTTGGCAAGAATGCGTGACAGCGTGGTTTTACCAACACCGCGTGTACCGGTAAACAAATAGGCATGATGCAGCCGTTGCTGGGTTAGCGCGTTGCTTAGCGCCTGCACCACATGGTCTTGGCCGACCAGGCTGCCAAAGGATTTTGGGCGCCACTTGCGCGCCAGCACTTGGTAAGACATCGTGTACTCTATTGATTAAATGTCATAAGGCAAACCAATACTTTAGCCTAAATTACCGATTCATGCGCACATCAAGGCAACTAAAAATAAGGTTGACAGATGCACGGGAATTAACGAAATCTGGATATGGAAGAGGGCGAGCCCAACCCCCGGCACTTGCTTGATAGTTGTGGCTGCTTGCTTCCGCACCTGACCAGGTTGGCTACCTTACAATGCGGGGAGGCCCGCGGTTGCTATTGTAGCGCAAAATCCCCTGTTTTGCCGAGGGATTGTTACAGGCAATCATTAACGATTCAAAATAACAGGCAATTTACCCTCTTATGGCCGCATGGGAGCGATGACTCTGGTTGCACAATTCTCTTTATCTATCAGTATACCTAGCGGATATCATGGCAACGAACGGAATACCCACTACTGCATCGGAAATTGCACGAGAAACTATCAAGCAGATGGCAGTCAGGCGCGTTGAGCCTACGCCGGATAATTACACCCGCATTTATTCTGAAATTGCCGGCAAACCGGTCAAAGAGGATGCCGCAGCGGCTTTACGCAAAGCCCTGAAGCAATTACCACATGACTCCCTGGAACAGACTAACTGGATCAATCGCTGGGAAAAAGCCCTGAAGCAGGATAACTGGCAAGGCCTGGGTGATTTGCTGAAAGAGTCCATGCTGCAACAACTCAGCCATTCAACCAAATGGCCGCGGGCGATCCGTACGCTCTTGCAAGGCTGGGAGGATAAGCGTGGCGACATAGACCCGGCCCAAAAGCGTGAAATGCTGGAGCGGGTGCTGATTAATTTTGGCAGCGATAGTACCTTGCCGGATAAGTTGCTGGGCATGGCGAATAACTGGTTGCCGGCCGATGCGAGAGTTGAGGGAGTACCAGCCTATGAGGGGAGCGAAGTGGGTAACACGCCGGTGCCGCCAGCTTCTGTTGCTGCCGCAATCACGCCATTGACGAAAGAAGAGCTACCTGCGGAAGTGCAACAGTTTCATGGCGCCTTCACTATTTTACAAACTTTGTTAAAGCAAACCTTGCACCTGGGGCTGGTTCCACGCCTGGAAGGTTATCCTGACCTGCAATCAGAAGCGATTGCATTGCAAGCAAGTGCCGAACGTGCGAAAAAGCTGAAAGAGTGGGAGGCGCTGGCCAAATCGCTCAAAGCCTTGCTGCTGCGCGTGGAAATGATAGGGGTGCAGGAAGATGATGTGCGTGGCGATATCATTGATTTACTGCATTTACTGTTATCCAACATTGGCGAACTGGTGGCTGAAGATGGCTGGCTGAGCGGCCAGGTCTATGCAGTGCAATCCATTATCAGCGGCCCGCTGGACCGGGCCAAGCTTAAACAGGCAGAAAAAAGCCTGAAAGAAGTGGTCTATAAACAAGGGCTGGTTAAATATAGCCTGATTGAAGCCAGAAACTCCTTCAAATCCCTGATTGGATCATTTATTGATAAACTCAAGTATATGGGGGAGGCCAGCGAGCAGTATGGCGGCAAGATTGAACATTACGCCAAAGAGCTTTCGCAAACCGACGACCTGATTAAAATCAACGAACTGGTGAATCACCTGATGCGTGATACTTCTGTCATGCAAACGGATATTATGCGTTCACACGATGATTTACTGCAGCAACAACGCATTGCCAGTGAGACACAGGTGCGTATGCAGAAACTGCAAGACGAGTTGAGCCAGTTAAGCGAAGTGGTGCGTATCGACCAGCTCACCGGCGTACTCAACCGCCGTGGCATGGAGGAGGCGTTCAACACGGAAATTGCGCGTTATCGCCGCAGCGGAGAATCACTCAGTGTGGCGTTACTGGATATTGATAACTTCAAGTACCTGAATGACCAGCATGGTCACGCTGCAGGTGATTCTGCCCTGAAACATCTGGCAGCGGTAGTGAAACGTACGGTGCGCCCCACCGATATTGTTACCCGTATGGGCGGGGAAGAGTTCGTGGTGATTTTGCCTAACACCAGCCTTGACGAAGCCGTAACGACGATGAGCCGCTTGCAGCGCTCGCTCACCAAGGAATATTTTCTGGGTAACAACCAGAAATTGCTGGTCACTTTCAGTGCCGGCGTCGCCTTGTTCAAGCAGGAAGACGATGTCACTTCGATTCTGCTACGTGCCGACCAGGCCATGTACCTGGCGAAAAAGAGCGGTAAAAACCGTGTGATGACTGAAGTTGACTTACAACAAAGTTAAGCAATCTGCATTCAGTTTTAGGGTGCCCACCCGCTGAACTGTAAAGCAATACCCAAGTCTGGGTGGAGCATGATATGCTAGCTGGCATCAAACAAGAGGTGCCATGTGACCAGCCCTGCAACTGACTCCCCTGTCAATCGCGTGAAAGATGCCTTGCATGAAAGCGAGCGCAGATTTTCCGCCATCGTTTCCAGTATTCCCGGTTTAGTCTTCCAGATGCATATGACGGCGGATATGCAGATCGTCTTCACCTACCTGAGCGAAGGGTGCGAAGCATTGCTGGGCATTCCTGCCGCAGCATTGTTGAAAGATGCGCAAGCCCTGTTCAATGCCATGGAAGAAAAGTCTGCCCATCAGTTTAAACAAAAACTGCAGCAGTCTGCCAGGCAGCATAGCCGGCTCGATTGGGAGGGAAGGATCTGGATTGCCGACTGGCAGGATATGAAATGGGTCAATATCCGCGCGACAATACAGGCACTGGGACAAGGTGCGGTGCAATGGGATGGCATTATGCTCAATATCAGCCAGAGCAAGCAGGAAAAGCAGGAAATCGAACAGGCCAGGAAAGATTTGCAGGCCCTGACGGCACATTTGAACCAGGCGAAAGAGCAAGAGCGTGTGAGCATTGCCCGTGAAATACACGATGACCTGGGCGGCAATATGACGGCGATGAAGCTGGGGCTTTCCACCATTATCCAGCAAATCGAAAGTGGTTCCCCCGTCGATATTGAACAAGCCACCATGTTACAGAATATTATCAACCAGACTTTTGATGCCGTGCATAGAATTTCTGGTAATTTACGGCCGAATATCCTTGATCTGGGCCTGGTGGATGCGCTGGAGTGGCAGGTCAACCAGTTCAGGAAGCAATTAGGGCTGGCTGCCAGGTTTGTAACCAATTGCCGTGATCTGGCGTGTGATGATGACAAGTCTATGGCCTTGTTCCGCATTTGTCAGGAAGCGTTATCCAATATTGCCAAATATGCCCGGGCTGATGAAGTGCATGTCGAACTGTTGCTACGCGAGCAAATGTTGCTGATGGCAATTACCGACAATGGGATCGGGATTGCGCCGGCAGATAAAATAAAACCGAATTCCTTCGGTTTGCGTGGCATGCAGGAGCGTGCAGCCGCCTTGGGTGGTGAATGCTTTGTAGACTCTCCCGCCGATAGCGCACGCGGCACCTTAATTCGTGTGCAGGTGCCTGTGTGACATTCTCCCTCGTGACAGAAAGTGATATCCGTTTTACAATGATTTGGCAGTGCTGATGGGGGCGGTCATGAAAATGTCAGTATTGCAAATCTGAGGAAACAGCGTGGATATCAAAAAAATTAAAGTCATCATCGTCGATGACCATGCCATCCTTCGTTCAGGCATCAAGCAAATTTTAACAGCCAGTGGCGAGATTGAAGTGATCGGAGAGGCAGAGAATGCGGCACAGGCCATTAAATGTGCGCGGGAGATGCACGCGGATGTGATGTTGCTGGACATTTCCCTGCCTGACAAAACCGGCATTGAAGCACTCAAGCTGATCAAGCGTGAAAATGCAGCATTAAATATCCTGATGCTATCCATGTATATGGAAGATCAGTATGCAGTGCGTTCCATCCGTTCAGGGGCATCCGGCTATCTTTGCAAGCATACGGCTTCTGAAGAGCTGTTGACGGCAATTCATACCTTGGCCAAGGGCAAGAAATATATTACGCCCAGTGTCGCCGAGATCCTGGCGGAACAGGTGGGGACTGATCATAGTATTGCCCCGCATGAAACACTTTCTGATCGTGAATTCCAGGTGATGCGCATGATTGCTTCGGGATTAACGGTGAGTGAAATTGCCGACAAATTGGCATTGTCAGTAAAAACGGTGAGCATGTACCGTACACGCTTGCTGGAAAAAATGCGTTTGAAACACAATGCAGATATTACGCATTACGCGATTAAGAACCAACTGGTGTAGCAGGAAAAATTGTAATAAAAAAGGCCTTATTGAAAGGCCTTTTTTATTTTATATCAATCGACTATGAGTTTTTCTTAGCGTAATTGATTAATCCGTTGGTGGAGCTGTCAAAGCAGGTGACGGCATCAGCATTATTCAATAATGGCAGAATCTGGCTGGCAATCTGTTTACCGTATTCCACGCCCCATTGATCATAGCTGTTGATGTCCCAGATAATGCCTTGTACGAAAATCTTGTGTTCGTACAAGGCAATCAGCTTACCTAAAGTATAAGGGGTCAATTGTTTAAACATGATGGAGGTGGTGGGGCGGTTACCTTCAAAGATTTTGTGCGGTAACAGATCTTCCAGCGCCTGCCCGGACAAGCCCTGGTTCACCAGTTCTGCACGCGCTTCTTCGCGGGTTTTGCCCAGCATGAGCGCCTGGGTTTGTGCCAGGAAGTTTGCCTGCAGAATTTTGTGATGCTGGTCGTCAGGCTGTCCGACTTTGTAATGACTGTTCACGGGCATCAGGAAGTCAGCAGGAACCATTTGTGTGCCCTGGTGAATCAACTGATAAAAGGCATGCTGTCCATTGGTACCTGCTTCACCCCAGATCACCGGCCCGGTTTTATAGCTGACGCGGCTACCGTCACGGCAGATGAATTTACCGTTACTTTCCATATCCGCCTGTTGCAGGTAGGCGGCGAAGCGTGACATGCCTTGATCGTAAGGCAGGATGGCATGCGTATCGACATGGAAGAAATTGTTATACCAGATGCCGAGCAGGGCCATGATGACCGGCATGTTCTGTTCCAGTGGTGCCGTCAGGAAGTGTTGGTCCATGGCATGCCCGCCCGCCAGCATTTGTTCGAAGTTATCCATGCCGACATACAGCGCAATTGACAGGCCAATGGCAGACCACAGTGAATAACGGCCACCCACCCAGTCCCAGAACGCGAACATATTGTTGGTATCGATACCAAAAGCTTCTACGGCTTTGGCATTGGTCGAGAGGGCCACAAAATGTTTGGCTACGTGTTGTTCATCTTTGGCACTCTCCAGGAACCAGCGGCGTGCAGAGTGCGCGTTGGTCATGGTTTCTTGAGTCGTGAATGTTTTGGAGGCTACGATAAACAGTGTGGTTTCCGGATTGCATTGTTCCAGCGCGCGCATCAGGTGCGCACCGTCAATATTGGAAACAAAATGTGCCTTTAAATCCGGGCTGGCATAGGGTTTGAGTGCATCGCACGCCATGACAGGGCCCAGGTCAGAGCCGCCGATACCGATGTTCACGATATCCGTGATGCGTTTGCCGCTGTAACCCGTCCATTGGCCATTGCGTACCTGCTCGGTGAATGTGCGCATTTGCGCTAATACTGCGTTTACTTCCGGCATGACGTCTTTGCCGTCAACATATACTGGCGTATTACTGCGGTTGCGCAGGGCAGTATGCAGGACAGCACGATGTTCGGTGATATTGATTTTCTCACCAGAGAACATGCGCTGGCGCCACTCTTCAATACGTGAGTCACGTGCCAGCTGGAACAACAGGGAGAGCGTGTCTTTGGTCACGCGGTGCTTGGAGTAGTCCAGCAGGATATCATCTACTGTTAAGCTGAATTCTTCGAACCGGTTGGCGTTCTGTTTAAACAGGTCGCGCATTTGAATATTGTGTATGTCACTTTGATGCTGGGTAAGCGCGTGCCAGCTAGGATGAGTGGTTAGTTTTGCCATGTTATGTTGTTGCTTAGTTTTTCAAGTCAGTTTAATTTCAATTTCAATAGGGCTTGCAATCACGGTTTTGGGCCGCGCTTGCAAGCGCCAGGTAATGCGTTCAGTCTAATCAGTTATTGTAACTGAAGTATGACACCGGCCAGTGGCGGCAAGTTTATGCTAATAGAGACAGGATGTTCCATCCATGGCATGGCATCGGTTTGACAGCCTGACCCGTTGCCGAAGTCGCTACCACCATAACAAGCGGCATCACTGTTAAATATTTCTCTGTAGTAACCCGATTGTGGTACGCCCAAACGGTATTGCTGGCGCGGTACCGGTGTGAAATTCAGCACTATTATAACAAAACTATGGCCGTTGCCGCGCCTGATGTAACTGAGCGTGGATTGCGCGGCGTCCTGGCAGTCTATCCATTGGAACCCGTGAACATCAAAGTCGCTGGCATGCAGGGCAGGAGACTGGCGATAAAGTGTATTCAACTGGCGCACCAGTGCCTGGACCCCCCTGTGCATTTTATGTTCCGGATTACTTTCTTCCAACAGGTGCCAGTCCAGGCTTTGATTGACGTTCCATTCGCGCTCCTGTGCAAATTCGTTGCCCATGAAATTGAGTTTTTTGCCTGGCATGGTCATTTGCATGGTCAGCAGCAGGCGCAGGTTGGCAAATTTCTGCCAGGAGTCGCCAGGCATTTTCTCCAGCAGTGATTTTTTGCCATGCACGACTTCATCATGCGAGAAGGGCAGGACGAAATTTTCCGAATAGGCGTACATCTGACCGAAAGTCAGGCGGTTATGGTGGTACTGGCGGTAGAGCGGATCAAGCTGCATGTAGGTCAGGATATCGTTCATCCAGCCCATGTTCCATTTCATGCTGAACCCAAGCCCGCCAGCATATACCGGGCGTGAAACTGCCGGCCAGGCGGTAGATTCTTCGGCAATGACCAGCGCGCCCGCAAAACGCTCGCCTATCATGATATTGAGCTGCTTGAGGAATTCGACCACGTCAAGATTTTCACGCCCGCCATATTGATTGGGCAGCCATTCACCTTCATTACGCGAGTAATCCAGGTATAACATGGAAGCAACCGCATCCACCCGCAAGCCGTCAATATGGAATTCTTGCAGCCAGTAATAGGCATTGCTCAACAGGAAGCTGCGGACTTCATTGCGGCCATAGTTGAAAATATAGGTGCCCCAGTCCATGTGCTCACCGAGCCGGGGGTCGGCGTGTTCATACAGGGCTGTGCCATCAAAGCGGGCCAGTGCCCAGTCATCTTTGGGGAAATGCCCAGGCACCCAGTCCAGGATCACGCCGATATTAGCGGCATGGCAGCGGTCAATAAAATATTTCAAGTCATCCGGGCTGCCATAGCGCTGTGTTGGCGCAAAGTAGCCGGTCACCTGGTAGCCCCATGATTCATTCAGGGGGTGCTCGGCAATCGGCAGCAGTTCGATATGGGTATATCCCATGTCAGTCAGATGTGGAATCAGCGTGTCAGCCAGGCTGCGGTAGCTGAGAAAATGACCCTGTTCATCGCGCTGCCAGCTGCCGAGATGCACCTCATAGCAGTTGAACGGGGCGTGTAACCAGTCGTATTGTTGTCTTTGCTGCAGCCATTGCGCATCCTGCCAGTGGTAATGGCTCTCACAGATACGATTGGCGGTTCCCGGTCTTGCTTCGAATGCCTTGCCGTAGGGATCTGCCTTGAGCATGACCTGGCCATGCTCACGATTTCGAATTTCAAACTTGTATAAATCATGCGTGGTCAGGTGTGGGATGAATAACTCCCATACGCCACTATCACCCAAGGCACGCATGGCATGGATGCGACCATCCCATTGGTTAAAGTTGCCTACGACGCTGACACGTTCGGCATTGGGCGCCCAAACCGCAAACCTTACGCCTGCCACGCCCAGAATTGTCATCGGGATGGCACCAAGGGTATTGTAAGCTTCGAGCAACTTGCCTTCCGCGAACAGATATAGCGCTTCATCTGATAGCGTACTGTCGAATCCGTAAGGATCCACTGTCTCGTAAAGGCTTGCCTGCCCTTGTGGTTGTATGCGTAAGGATGCCGGCCGCGGCAGGGGAGCAGAAGAGGTATATACAAACAAGCCTTGCCGGTGTGCCAGTTCCATCGGTTGCCAGGCACCCTCAAGATTGATCCATACTTTTTCTGCGTGTGGCTGGAATATACGGATTTTCCAGCAACCGGCATCCGGCTGATGCGTCCCCAGGAACTGGAAAGGATCATGGTGGGTCGCATCCAGTATGCGTTGCAAATGCAGTGTATCGATGTGATGCGTAATGGGTAGTTTGGCTGTCATGCTGGCAAGGTCCGTTTGACTTAAACCAAATCCTATCAAAAAAAGTAAGCGTTGATGCCGTTTCCAGCAGAAATTCCGTTGTCTTTGCCTGCGTTATGATGCAGACTGTAAGCGTCAGGGCTGTGGTTAACAAGGACAGTTACATGCGTTGGCCAGGCTGCTTGCAGATTTAATTTCAGTATTGGAAGTGCAGGGAAAGCATCATGTCTCAATCCATGGAATTTGAAGAACGCCGAAAAGATCATCGGGGGCAGGAGCGCCACTCAGACCGGTTTATCAGTACTCTGACCAAACACACTGTGGCCATCATCCTGGCGGGAGGACGCGGTAGCCGGTTGAAGAACTTGACCGACTGGCGTGCCAAGCCCGCGGTGCAATTTGGGGGAAAATTCCGCATCATTGATTTTCCGCTCTCCAATTGCATTAATTCCGGTATCCGCCGCATTAATGTGGCGACACAATACAAGGCGCAGAGCCTGATCCAGCATATCCAGCGGGGCTGGGGCTTCTTGCGCGGCGAATTTAACGAATATGTGAATATTATCCCGGCGCAGCAGCGGTTGGGCGAGGAGTGGTACAAGGGCACTGCAGATGCAGTGTACCAGAATATTGACCTGCTACGTGAAAATGGCGGCGATTATATTCTGGTACTGGCCGGCGACCATATCTACAAAATGGACTATGGCCAGATGCTGGCCACCCATGCACGCAGCAATGCCGATATGACGATTGCCTGCATTGATGTGCCGCTTGAAGATGCCAAAGGATTCGGAGTGCTGGAAGTGGATGCCACTGACCGCGTGGTGGCATTTGATGAGAAGCCAGCCCAGCCGAAATCCATTCCGGATGATCCGACCAAAGCATTTGCGAGTATGGGCATCTATATTTTCAACGCCAAATTCCTGTATGAGCAATTGATTCGTGATGCCTATGCACCTCACTCACATCACGATTTTGGCCAGGATATTATTCCTTACATCATTAACAGGTATCACGTGCAGGCACACCGGTTCACAGAGAGTTGTGTCGGAGCGCAAAGTGGCAATTACTACTGGCGCGATGTTGGCACCATAGATGCCTATTGGGAAGCCAATATGGAACTGACCAAAGTGATTCCCGAACTGAACTTATATGACAGTGAATGGCCCATCTGGACATACCAGGAGCAACTCCCGCCCGCCAAGTTTGTCTTTAAGGATGAAGGACGTACCGGCAAGGCGACAGATTCGCTGGTTTCCGGTGGTTGCCTGATCAGTGGCTCCTGCGTATCTAATTCGGTCTTGTTTTCTGGTGTTCACGTCGCTGATTACTGTGACCTGGATGGTGCCGTGGTGTTGCCTAAAGTGAAGATCAACGAAGGCGTGGTGGTGAAGAATGCCGTGATTGACCGCGGTTGTGATATTCCGGCAGGTATGCATATCGGGATTGACCTGGCGCGTGACAGTAAACGCTTTCATGTGTCGGAAAAAGGCATTGTATTAGTAACGCCCGATATGCTTGGGCAGGATTTGTATCGTGTGAAATAAACCTACAGGTAACGGAAAGAGGTGTAAGAGATGTCCGGTCAGAAATTACTGCTGAATTTATATTGGCACATGCATCAACCGGATTACCGTGACCTGACCAGTGGTGAATATATCCTGCCATGGACTTATTTGCATGCGCTCAAGGACTATAGCGATATGGCCTACCATCTTGAGTTGAATCCTGCGGCCAGGGTGAGTTTCAACTTCGTGCCTATCCTGGTCGAGCAATTGCAGGATTATGCCGGGCAAGCCCGTCACGGCGACTGGCGGGATCCATTGTTGCGGTTGCTGTCCAAGCCGGATCTGGAGCGTATTACTGATGCGGAATGCCAGCTGATTGTCGATAGCTGCTTTAAGGCGCACCACGAAAAAATGCTGAGTCCTTTTCCGCATTACCAGCGCTTGCTGCATCTTTATGAGTTGATCGAACCGCTGATGCAAAGCGGGCAGTTTCATTATTTGTCCGCACAGTACAAGGCAGACTTACTTGTCTGGTATCACCTGGCCTGGACGGGTGAAAGCTTACGCCGCAAAAACAAGGTGATTCAGGACCTGATGCAGAAAGGCCTGTTTTTCACGCTGGAAGACAGGCAGGCGTTGTTGGATGTTATCAGCGAAACCTTACAGGGAATTTTGCCACGTTATAAAGCATTGCTGGAAAAAGGCCAGATTGAGTTGTCGACCACGCCTTATTACCATCCGATCCTGCCCCTGCTGATTGACCTGCAAAGCGCGCATGACGCAATGCCAGATGCGCCTCTACCCCAGTCAGCCACTTATCCGGATGGCCATACGCGGGCCATTGCACACGTAGAAGCAGCCAAAACGTTTCATGAAAAAGTGTTCGGGCAGGCTGCCACCGGCATGTGGCCGGCAGAAGGGGCTGTTTCACATGCCGCATTGTCGTTGCTGGCCGAACAGAATGTCGCCTGGGCCGCTACGGGGCAGGCCGTACTGGCCAATAGCCTCAGCAAACTCGGGCTGGCACACGAGCATCCACAACAATATCTTTACCAGCCATACCGCGTAACCAATGGCCAGCAGGATATCGTTTGTTTTTTTCGCGATGACCAGCTGTCGGACAAAATCGGCTTCGAGTATGCCAGGCAATATGCCAGTGAGGCCGTACATGATTTTATTCAATCACTGGAAGCCATCCTAGCCAGCAGTGGCGATGAAACGCCAGTGGTCAGTGTGATTCTTGATGGGGAAAACGCCTGGGAATATTACCCTTATAACGGCTATTACTTTTTGCAGGAGCTCTATCAGGCACTGGCGCAGCATCCTTCAATCGAGATGACTACCTTCAGTGATATTCTGGGCATGCAACAGGCACAAACCTTGCCGCAGCCGGCTCTGCTGAACGATATCTGCGCAGGGAGTTGGGTATACGGCACATTCAGCACCTGGATAGGCGAAACAGCCAAAAATCGCGCCTGGGATTTGTTGTGTGCAGCCAAACAGCAATATGACCAATATATCCATCAATTGCCGGCTGCGGCGAAAGATAAGTGCCAGCAGCAATTATCCATCTGCGAAGGTTCGGACTGGTTCTGGTGGTTCGGGGATTACAACGACACTTTCACCGTACAAAGTTTTGACCAGCTCTATCGCCGTAACCTGAGCAATCTTTACCAGCTGCTTGGCTTGGTGCCGCCGGAAAGCCTGTCCAGGCCTGTCAGCACAGGGGGTGGCCAGGCCGAAAATGCCGGTACCATGCGCCGGGGGCAATCCTGATTCATTCTCTCCACTTGAAATAATAACAATGACGCAAGCCAGACAAGCCGGTGTACTTATGCACATCACTTCCTTACCTGAAGGCAAGGTGGGGCCGGATGCCTATCGCTTTATTGATACGCTGGTGGAAATGGGCGTCGCCATCTGGCAAACCTTGCCTGTGAATATGCCACATGATGACCAGTCGCCTTACCAAAGCGTATCTGCCCATGCTGGCCATCCCGGCATGATTAGCACACAACAACTACTCAAAGAGGGCTGGTGCCTGCCTAATGAGGTGGATTTGCCTCTGCCTGCCGTGATTGCCAGAGTGATGCCGCGTGTACAGTCCAATGGTGTTTCAACGGTAGATAATCACGGCTTAAGCTGGTCAGGGTTTGCCAGGTTTTGCCAGGCCCAGCGATACTGGCTGGAAGATTTTTCCTTGTTCCTGAGCCTGCGCGAACAGCACCAGCATCAAGGCTGGCATCAGTGGCCAGAGACATATCGTCTGCATGACGACCAGGTGTTGCAGACTTATGCTGCCATACATCAGGAAACATTGACCCTGATTAAATTTACCCAGTACCTGTTTTTCCAGCAATGGGCGCAGCTAAAGCGCTATGCCAATCAGCACGGGGTCAAATTGTTTGGGGATATCCCCATTTTTGTTGCTTATGACAGCGCCGATGTATGGGCACACCCCGAATGGTTCAAACTGGATGAGTCACTGGATATGACAGTGGTTGCCGGGGTGCCGCCAGATTACTTCTCGGAAACTGGGCAGCGCTGGGGTAACCCGCATTACAACTGGGCACGGATGCAGGCCTATGGTTTTTCCTGGTGGCTGGGCCGTGTGGATACCTTGTCAACGTTATTTGATATTGTCCGTATCGACCATTTCCGTGGGCTGCAAGCCGCGTGGGAGATTCCTGCCAGCGAACCGACAGCGATCCATGGCTGCTGGCAGGAGGCGCCTGGTGATGCCTTATTGCAGGCAATTACCCGTACTTTCCCGCAAGTCAGCCTGGTAGCGGAAGACCTGGGGATTATTACGGCAGAAGTGGATGCCCTGCGCCATATCTATGGTTTGCCCGGCATGAAAATTCTGCAATTTGCTTTCGGTGGTGGCGAAGATAATCCATACTTGCCGGAGAATATCGAGGAAAATAGCGTCGCCTATACCGGCACGCACGATAACGATACGACATTGGGCTGGTATCTGGCGGCGCCTGAACATATACGGGCCCATGTGCAGCATTATCTGCAGCAGGTATCGCCAGAGATGCCGCAAGCATTGATACAACTTGCATTGCAAAGTGCTGCCTGCCTGGCGGTGGTGCCCATGCAGGATATTCTGGGGCTGGATAGTCGAGCCCGCATGAATACGCCGGGCACAACCCAGGGCAACTGGGCGTGGCGTATGGAGTGGTCACAATTAACGGATGAGAAACAACAAGTGTTTAAACAAATGATTAAAGAAAGTGGCCGGGTATATGTCTGATGGGGGGGCCGAGTTACGTTTGGGACTGGATGTCGGTGGAACGAATTTAAGGCTGGGGGTATTTTCTGACCTGACCTTGCTGGAAGAAACCCGTTTCCAGGCCAATTACTCTGCGATTTGCAAGCAATACCCGCCAGAGCAGGCCTGGCAGAAAATACTACAGGAAACTGCCCAGGCGATTAAACCGTTACTGCAGAAATACCCCGGTATTCAGGCAATTGGTATTGGCTTTCCTGGATTTATTGACCCGCAAACCGGCGTGCTGGCGCAATCTCCCAATTTACCTGGTTTACTGAATGTGAACCTGGGGGCGGATTTAACACAACTGCTGGGTTTTAATGTGCGCGTGGAAAATGACGCTAACGCAGCTGCCTATGGCGAATATTGCCGATTGGGGCAACCCGCAGGCGGCATGCTGTATTTAGGCTTGGGCACAGGTGTTGGTGCTGGACTAGTGACCAACGGTCAGGTATGGGTCGGGCAACACGGCTATGCGTTTGAGGCCGGGCATATCATTGTGGAACCGGGAGGCCGTTTATGTGGTTGTGGCAATCGCGGCTGCGTGGAACAATATGCCTCTGCCACCAGCATTAGCAATGCATACGCAGAGCAGGCCGGCCAGAGATTGACTGCACGAGAGATTGCCGTGCTAGCCGAGCAAGGCGATGCGATAGCCCGTGCGATATACGTTTTTGCAGGTGAAAAACTGGCGCAAGCGCTGGCCACCCTGTTGAAAATTGTCGATGTGGAGCATGTGGTCATCGGTGGTGGTGTGGTTGCGGCCTGGCCATTACTGCAGGCGGCATTTACGCAGCGGCTGGAGCATGACCTGATTCCGGTATTGCGTGGCAAAACTCAAGTACACTTGTCGTGCGCCAGCGACCAGGCTGGTATCCTGGGTGCTGCCTTACTGGCAGGATAGCGGATTAGCTGGCGATGCCATGCCGGGCTAATGCCCATTGCACATGCTCTCTGAGCAATTCGTTTTCATCCTGTTGCCGTGATCGCAATGCACTGACGACGGCGGGGGAGGTAGGCGCATTCCCCAAGCCTACTGCGACATTGCGCAGCCATTGCAGATAACCGATGCGATAAATGGCGCTGCCGGCCATGCGTTGCTGGAACTCTGCTTCTGTCCAGGTAAAACATGTCACCAGGTCTGCGCTATCCAGGCCATTGCGCACAGAGAAATCGCTTTCCTCAGTGGAAACCGAAAACTTGTTCCAGGGACAAATCAGTTGGCAATCATCACAACCATATACCCGGTTGCCAATTAGCGGCCGCAACTCCGGCGGAATACTGCCTTTATGTTCAATGGTTAAATACGAAATACAGCGGCGCGCATCCAGCTCATAAGGCGCGACAATCGCTTGGGTGGGGCAAATATCAATGCATGCGCTGCAACTGCCACAATGCGAACTGGTAGGCGGGTCTATTGGCAAGGGCAGGTTGGTGTAGATTTCCCCGAGGAAAAACCACGAGCCCTGCTGGCGGTTCAGCAGCAAAGTATGCTTGCCACGCCAGCCTACGCCGGCCTTGGTCGCGAGTGCGACTTCCAGCACCGGTGCGCTATCGGCAAACACCCGGTATTCAAAATTACCGAAATGTTCGGTAATGCGGGAGCATAACTGTTGCAGTTTCTGCCGCATCACCTTGTGGTAATCGCGCCCCATGGCATAACGGGCAATATAGGCTTTGTCCGGGTTTTCCAGCACTTGCCAGCTATTTTCGGCATGTTCTGGCATATAGTCCAGGCTGACTGATATCACACGCAATGTCCCCGGTACCAATTCTGCCGGGCGGCTTCGCTTAGTGCCGTGTTTTGCCATATAATCCATGTCGCCATGGTAGTGTTTGTCCAGCCAGCTTAATAAGCCTGGTTCTGCGGCAGATAAATCGGTATCAGTAATGCCGAGGTTGCCAAACCCCAATTCGCGCGCCCAGCCCTTGATTGTCGCTGCCATATTGCCGGCGGCCTGATGGTCAGGCAAATGAATAGGGATGGGATGTGAACAGTGTGACATGACAGAAACGTATTCTACACAGATTTTAAAAGACGAAGCAGCCACCATCCATGCCGCAGGGGTGTTAGCCAGGCAATTGCAGCCAGGACAGGTGATTTACCTGCATGGCGACCTGGGTGCCGGCAAGACTACGCTGGTGCGCGGTATCCTGCATGCCTTGGGCCATACCGGCAAAGTCAAGAGCCCGACCTATACCATTGTCGAACCTTATAATTTAGCGGTGGGATCATGTTACCATTTTGACCTGTACCGCTTTCAGGATCCGGAAGAGTGGGAAGCCGCCGGCTTCCGGGATTACTTCAATGCCACCAGTATCTGCCTGGTCGAATGGCCGGAAAAAGCCGGTCATTTGTTACCCGATGCCGATATTGAGATTCAATTTGATATTTTGCCGCATGGACGTATATTGCATATCACCAGCCGGCAAGCGCTGTCATTGGAAGGTCTATGCCAGTAAGCCGCATTAATCGTCACCAGTCCTGGATACTGGCAATGCTGTTATTCATTTCCAGTGCCATGACGCACGCTACTGAAGTTATCCTGGCAAATTTGCAGCAGCAGGGGAGCCAGGCACACCTTGAGCTATTGCTTGATCAACCGATCAAATACCGGGTTTTCACGCTGGATAACCCTTTCCGCGTAGTGATCGACATGGATGATGTCGCCATCAGTCCCACACTTAAAGCGCTGCCGCCGCAACTGGATGCCCAGCATCCCTACCTTGCCAAACTGCGTATCGCGCCCTTTACAGAAACAACTACCCGCCTGGTGTTTGATATTAAATCCGATATCAAACCGCTGGTGACGGATATGAATGCAGGCAGTTCGCAACAACGCCTGGCGATCAGTATTGCCCCCGCCACCAGCACGGAGCCACCCATGGGTTCACCGGCACTGACATATTCGAAACAGTTGCAGAACGCACAGGCTAACCAGCCGGAGGAAAAGCCTGCTGAGGCCAGCGAGCCGAAGGCTGAGCCTCCGGCAGTTAATGCCAGCGCGGAGAAGCCTGCTGATAAACCCGCAGAAAAATCCATAGATAAACCAATCGAGCAGCCAGCAAAACAAGCCAAACCAGGCCAAAAACTGATTACCATTGCGGTGGATGCCGGCCATGGCGGCGAGGATCCTGGTGCCAGGGGCTCCAAAGGCAGCCATGAGAAAAATATCACCCTGGCTATTGCACGCAAACTCAAGCAGCAGATTGATGCTGAAGACAATATGCAAGCCATCCTGATCCGTGATGGCGACTATTTTGTGCCACTGGGAGATCGCGTTAAAAAAGCGCGTGCGGCCAAGGCTGACCTGTTTATTTCCATTCACGCCGACTCATTTGTGAATAGTACGGCACGAGGCTCTTCGGTATTTGCCTTGTCCGAGCGTGGCGCAACCAGTGCCGGTGCACGCTACCTGGCGAAAAAGGAAAACGCGGTAGACTTGATTGGCGGCGTTGCCATTGATACCAAGGATATGGACCTGGCGCGCACCTTGCTGGATTTATCACAAACAGCCACCATTCATGACAGTATCCGCATGGGTAAGGCTGTGTTGGGACGCATCGCCAAAATCAATACCCTGCATTCCAAATATGTGGAACAGGCGGCGTTTGCGGTACTGAAATCGCCGGATATCCCTTCTATTCTGGTAGAGACGGCGTTTATCAGCAACCCGGAGGAAGAGGCGAAACTGAATGATGACGGTTACCAGGATAAGCTGGTAAATGCGATTTTGTCAGGGGTAAAGTCGTATGTGGCGACGAATCCTTCGTTCTCGAAGAAATAAACATCATTCCGTCGTAGGGTGTAGCAGGGGTTTCGCAGGGCATACTCGGTGCCTGCGGAACGGCAGGCTTATGCAGGAGTCAACTCTCCATGCCGTCATTCCGGCGTAGACCGGAATCCAGGCGAGGTTGATGCTTAGCTTGGGTACAATCGAAGAGGGAGTGCCGCACTTGCTGTAAGTCCTAAATAGGTATTTCTTGGATATTCACCATTTTATTTCGCCTTTAGGCGAGTGACTTTCCTTTGCTTGCCCAAAGTAAAGTAACCAAAGCAAAGGGCACCCTAGCTTCCGCTTGTTCCCTGCGTTGCTCGTCAAAATAAGCGGTCACGAAACTCAACCTGGTAGCTCACACAAGACGTGAGCTACTGCGGGATTCGGACAGTCGCTCCCTTTTCCCTTATTTTGCCTGCGCTACTCGGCGCGTCAGATAGGGGTCGTTTAAACCCACCACGATGAGATATTGGTTGTACATAATCGGTGGCGGGCGCTAAGTGAGTTCTAAACTTCTAAACCACTTCAAGAAAACATATTTCCGTTATTGTTTCCACGATGTTTGAGCGTGATGCAATGAAAAGAGATACACCTAGGTAAATGCGTGTGTTTTTCATGGGTCCCTATCTGACACGCCGAGTAGCACAGGCAGCGTGGGAGCCTTCGGCCAGCGTCTGTTTGAGTTCCGCGGTGGCTTGCGTTTTGTGCAAGCCGCTAGGGCGAGTTTCGTTGGCCGCCCACGGTGATGAGCAACGGAGGGAACAAGTGGAAGCTAGGGTGTCTTGTTCTTTGCCTTCTTTCTTATGGACAAGCATAAGAAAGAAGGTCGCCGAGAGGCAAAAAGCAATCTAACCATTTGCTTACTTTCTTGTGAGTTTAGAATTACCTTCTTATCGCCGTTGCGCTAACTCCGTCTCTCTTTGTGTCTTCCCATATCCCGCCTGTACTTTCAGCGCCCGGCTGATATAAACATTGAGCATTTTCCTTGCCTCATTTACCAATTCTCCATCTGGAAAAATCTGCGGATACTGATATCCCAGCCAGCTATATAAACTCAAATGCTGGCAAATCAACTCAGCCTGTTCCAGGTATTGTGCCTGTTGGCCTTTCAGCCATTCCGGCAGCATTGGCAAAGGGCGTAGTTGGTGGTGATAAATGGCTTGTATGCACTGCACAAAGTAATCCCGTGCAATCGGCACTTGTATCGCCAGCGGCGCGCACATCAACCGGTATTTGTCACGCATGGCCATTTGTGGCGCTGTTTCATCAATCAGCAGTGCCTGCTGATGTTGCAAAGGCGTGATTTGCCACTGTAATGCTTGTGTCCCTAATTGCCGTTGATACTGTGTGTGTAAATATTCCATACACTCTGCCAGTCGCCAAGTCGGAATGCGCTGACTAAGTGCTTCAATATCATCACCATTCCCCGCGATAGGCAAGGCAAAGGGCGCTACTGTGTCATCGCAATTCAGCATTTCATTCAAATGCCACTGTTCGTCATCTTCCAGCACGGTGACAAAGCCTGTTTCATATAAACCATGCCGTCCGGCGCGTCCGGCAATTTGCCGCATTTCGGTGGCATTCAGGGGCCGCGGTGCCACGCCGTCAAATTTATGGATATTGGCAAAAATCACCCGACGGATGGGCAAGTTCAATCCCATGCCAATTGCATCCGTGGCGACTAGTATTTGTGCTTCGCCACTGGCAAAGCGCGAGGATTCACCTCGGCGTACCTCAGGTGATAAAGCGCCGTAGATAGTCGCTATCTGAAATCCCCATTGTCGGATACGCGCTGTCAGCGTGAGCACATCCTTGCGGCTAAACGCAATAATCGCATCACCTGCCTGTAATTGTTTCTGTAATTTGGCTGCATGGTAACGTTCGCCACAAATACTGGCATCTTCAATCACCAGCGGCGTCATGCGCTGCAAATAAGTGAGGGTATAAGGTTCATTCAGTGCGTCCAGTACGCGGGTACAACTTTCGGTCACGCTATTGGCACCACAGATAAATACCTGTTTGGCGGGTACGCCAACCAGCGCGGCTGTCCACGCGCTGCCACGGTCCGGGTCCATCAGCATCTGGATTTCATCAATCACGGCAACGTCTACCGCCAGGTCAGGCCTCAGCATTTCAATCGTAGAGGCGGTATGTTTTGCACCAGCTACCATCACGCGCTCTTCGCCTGTGACCAGGTTACACGGCACGCCCGCCTGCATTAACCGGTCACGTACTTCCATTGCCAGCAAGCGTAATGGCGCAAGATAAACACCAGATGCGGCTTTGCGTAGTGTTTCCAGTGCCTGGTAAGTTTTACCGGAATTGGTCGGGCCGACATAAAAATGATGCTGACGGTTAAGCTGGCGGGCAAGGGTGAAGCGGCACAAGTAGCTGTCGAAAGCGGAAAGAGGCATATCAGGCATTCTAGCAAAACAGATAAGGAAGCTCGAAATAACCGAACGAGCGGGGTAAAGTGCAGGGCGGACAGAATGCAGAAATTTGTCCGCATAGCCATTTATTTCCGAGTTTCCTTTAGAATGATGGGATGCAAATTAAACTTTTATCCGATCAACTGATCTCCCAAATTGCCGCCGGTGAAGTGGTGGAACGCCCGGCGTCTGCACTTAAGGAATTACTGGAAAACAGTGTCGATGCCGGCAGTACACAGATTCAGGTAGCGCTACAGCAAGGCGGCACCAAGTTATTGAAAGTCACCGATAACGGCCATGGTATTGCCAAAGACGAACTGGCACTGGCGCTGACCCGTCATGCCACCAGCAAGATCCAAAGCCTGGAAGACCTGGAACAGGTCGGTAGTCTGGGTTTTCGTGGCGAGGCATTGGCGAGTATCGCCTCCATTTCCCGTACCGTAATTACCAGTCGCCAGCAAGCCGCCAGCCATGCCTGGCAAATTTCTGCGGAGGGCGCACATGGTCAACCGGTCAGTCCGGCGGCGCTGGATGCCGGGACCATCGTCGAAGTGCATGATTTGTACTTCAATACCCCGGCGCGGCGCAAATTCCTCAAAACTGAGAATACCGAGTTCGGTCATTGTGAAGATGCCTTTACGCGCATTGCACTGTCACGATCTAACATTGGCTTTTTATTGCAGCATAACGGCAAAGCGGTGATGCGACTGGCGGCAAATACGCCACAGCAACGCATCACCGATGTACTGGGCAATGAGTTTGCCTCACAAAGCGTCTGGCTGGATGAAGAAAGTGCCGGTTTGCGTTTGTGGGGCATGACCGCATCACCCACCTATCAGCGCCATAGCCGCGATACGCAATACGTGTTTGTGAATGGCCGTTTTGTGCGCGACAAACTGATTGCGCATGCCATCAAACAAGCCTACCAGGATGTCTTACATGGCGATAAACATCCGGCATTTGTATTGTTTCTGGAACTTGATCCATCACTGGTTGACGTCAATGTACATCCGGCCAAAACCGAAGTGCGTTTCCGCGAATCTCAAGCGGTGCATCGTTTTATTTTCCATAGCCTGCATAAAGCCCTGGGCAAGACTTCTGCCGAAATTCAGGCCAGCCAGCCCGTACAGGCACCATTCAACCCGTTTACGCCCAGCTTTACCATGCCTCGTGAGCAGGTCGAAATGCCTTTGCAAAATCGCTCGGTATTCGACAACGGCTACCAGACCAACCAGATCAGCAATGGTACGGCGCTGGCACAGCAGTTTTATGGACAGCTGTATGGAGGCTTACAGCCTGCCGACACAGCCGCAAATATTGCAGGGGATTATATTGCCGAAAATTATTTAAATCCGTCCTCGATTTCTGAAGCGGTGCTGGCGCCTGAGCAGGCACCATTGCCACAAGAATATCCACTGGGTTTTGCATTAGGGCAGTTGCACGGTATTTACATCCTCGCCCAGAATGCACAAGGCATGGTCGTGGTCGATATGCACGCTGCGCATGAGCGCATCATGTATGAGCGCCTGAAAAATGCTTTAAGCGAACGAGCTATTGCTACACAACCTCTGCTGATCCCGATCAGCTTTCATGCCGAAAAAATTGAGGTTGCCACGCTGCAAAGCCTGAACGGCAGCGATACCCTGCAACAACTCGGTTTCGACCTGGCCACGTTATCCCCAACCACCATTGCCATTCGTGCCATCCCGACCATGCTGCAAGATGCAGATGCCGTCGCCTTGGCGCGCGCGGTACTGCGCGATTTAAATGAATACGGCGCCAGCCGCGTATTGCTTGAACGGCAAAATGAAATATTAGGCACCATGGCTTGCCATGCGGCAGTAAGAGCCAATCGGCAACTCACCATTACTGAAATGAATGCCTTACTGCGGGATATGGAAATCACCGAAAGAAGCGGGCAGTGCAACCACGGCAGACCAACCTGGTTTCAGGTGAGTTTGAATGATCTGGATAAGATGTTTATGCGGGGGCAATAAATTTAGCCTGTATAAAAACTAAATAAAAATAATAGATTATGGCTTATCCAATCGATAAAAAATTAGTGATTAGTGTTGCTTCCAGCGCCTTATTTGATTTAACAGAATCACATGAGGTTTATAAGACGCAAGGCGTAGAGGAATACCGGAGACATCAAGAAGAAAATCTTGATGTTCCATTTCCCAAAGGCGTGGCATTTCCCTTTATCCGCAGATTTCTGGCAATTAACGAGGCATTTCCTGAAGAGTTGCCAGTAGAAGTTGTGCTGCTATCCAGAAACTCACCAGAAACCGGGCTTAGAGTTTTCAGATCAATCAGGCATTACGGGCTGGACATCACCCGCGCCAGTTTTATGACCGGCAGGTCTCCGCATGAATATATTCCAGCGTTCAATACATCACTATTCTTGAGCGCTAATGAAGAAGATGTACAAAGTGCGATTGATTTAGATTATCCAGCAGGCGTGGTTCTGCCATCAAAAGTCTATGATGATGAAGCTGACACTGAGTTGAGAATAGCGTTTGACTTTGATGGTGTGATTGCCGATGACGAAGCTGAAACTGTATTCAAAAAGAATAATGACCTAGGCGAGCTTGAAGCGCATGAGGTCGAGAAGCAAGCTATCCCGCACCAAGCCGGGCCTTTGGCTGACCTGTTTAAAAAACTATCTTATATGCAACAGCTGGAAGATAAACTGCTGCAAGAAAATCCCGATTATAAAAAAATACTCCGCATCGCCATTGTTACAGCCCGCAATGCGCCATCACATGAACGAGTCGTCACGACGCTAAAAGAGTGGGGCGTTTCCGCCGATGAGTCATTTTTCCTGGGAGGGATGGAAAAAGCCAGAATTCTCTCGGTGTTAAAGCCGCATATGTTTTTTGATGATCAGCGTAGCCATTTGAAATCTTCTGCTGGAGATATTCCAATGGTACATATTCCATTTGGCGTTGCGAATAAGCAAATTAAGTAATACTAAGTGCTTACAGCGATTGCGATATAACCGCTGCGGGGTAATGTGTTTAAGAGAGAGTAGAGTTATTTTTAGATCAAATACTTATAATACAACGATGATGCGAAATCAGTTTTTACTATTTACAAGTTATACATCTATTTCGGTGTATATCTTACGTTAGTCATTAACTAGGATATTTATGAAATTTCTTAGTATATTGATTGCTCTTTTCTCTTTTATGCTTACTTACAATGCAAGTGCTGAGGAAAAGAGTTGTGCTGCCGAACTAGGCAAAAAACAATCTCAAATATTAGTTAATTGGTGTATCAACGTTAGTCCAGCCACTCATCCGCCATGTAATTCATTAAATGCCTGTAACTTAATTACCGATGAGATCAAACGAGGCTGTGAATTTCTAAAAAATGAAAAAAATCCGCCGTACTATTGCCTTCTGACATATCAAAATCAATCAAATTAATGTAAACCATGGCTAACGCATCCATCAAGTGGGACGCGCTAAAACGCGCCCCTCATATCAAACGTTAGAGCCTGTATGACACAAGAATTCAGAATTCGAAAACTTGCCAATAAATTTAGTGCGCAATATAGACCTTCAGAAAAAGTTGGCGTTGTTGCTCTAGATATAGTTGAAAGGTACAGAAAAAATCATGGCGGCATTTGGGTTGGTGGGGTTGTAGAGCTTACTGATAAAGGTGTATTTTTTAGTGCCAATGCGCTGAATAGAATGCTACATTCAGGCTCCATAAAAGCACAGGTCCCGATAAATAAAATCCGCTCGGTACGTCGAGAATTTGGATGGCTGACTGGCATTGTTGTTATTGAGCATGATGGTGGAGAGTTTAGATTTCGTTGTTTTGGAGCTAAGAATGTTGCTAAATGTTATTCTGCATATCTTGCTTCGCTCTAACCTATCATTGAAGCGGACGCGCTAAAGCGCGCCTCTTAATTCAAACGTTAGTCTGTAAACACACTAAAGGATGCTCTGAGTGAATTGGGCGCAATTCCAAAAAAACATTGGCATGCGATTTCAAATTGAGCCGCCGGCATGCAACCTGAACGAACTAGGACTTGTCATGCCAGATAGTTTTGACGACTGGCTCATTGAGTCGATTGGACCAGGAGAAGTAATAACGCTCCGCAATTTAGTCACTAACCACATAGCAGAATTGGGGAAGGATCATGTCTATGACTACCGAACCAATCCTTCTCGTTCAAAAGAGGGAGTTAAGTATGGGTTTCTTATGCTTAAGGTTCAAATATTCACGCAAGGTCCAAAACTGTGGTTGCGTCCAAACTCAAAGCCAGGCGAACGAGTTGCCCATTCAGATCGCCAACACCATTCACTCCAATGGACGCCCCGCCAAAAAATCGATGTAAGCTCTTATTTCCCACCAACAGCAAGCTTTATAAAATTGCAGTTCCGTTTATGGAGTGAGCTTCATGGTGCGCCCTTACTAATTCGAATTTCCTATTATCCAGAAGACGCTGCCATGCTTGAGTACTCAGGTCCTTCCGGAGTTATAGAAATTATGCTAACTCAAGGCCCAGAAATTTACGTCAGTTTTTCGCATCCAACGGTTAACTATCAACTAACAGCAATAGGCTGGACACACAATTTGTGAAAGGCGCACATCTTTTTGCACATCAGCCTAACTGGTCTTTCAACAGGGATGCCTATACTGCGTATGATTGCCTTTTAACTTAGCATTAGGTTAGACAAATGCCCATAACCCCTTTTCATTTCGGCCCAGGTGCAGCCATTCATGCGATTGCACCTAAGCGGGTAAGTTTCTTAGCTTTTTGTTCAGCCAATGTGTTGATTGATATTGAGCCGCTATATTACATGGTCACTGGGCAATATCCTTTACATCGGTTTTTTCATACTTACATCGGCGCAACCATCGTCATGGTTGTGACTACACTTATTTTCTTTGGCGCGTTAAATTTGGCTTCAAAAATCAAGTTGCCTAATTTATTTCAATGGCAAAACTTAAGCTCACTTTCTATCTGGCTGGGAGCCGGGATGGGCAGTTATTCTCACATTGTGTTCGATAGTGTGATGCATGCTGATATCGCTCCACTTTCACCCTTTAGCAATGCTAATTCGCTATATCGCTTCTTTTCGCTTGGGGAGTTACATCTCTTTTGCATACTGGCTGCTATATTCGGTGTGGTTGTAATTGCTATCCGTCGGCTTCTCAAGGCTGATAAATCCTAATCATTTTTGATTGGTTCAGCTATTCGCCACCATACTTAATTACATTGACGGCCGAGCACTACCCGCCGAAATTCTCTGTATAGATTGTGGTGACTGCCCATAAGCCCTTAGAAACGCCTGCCGCATACGTTCACGGTCACCAAATCCTGTTTCGCGGGCGATGATTTCAATTTGATGGTGGCCTGTTTCCATCATTAACCTTGCTGACTCTACACGTAGCCGTTCGACAGCTTTAGCCGGTGGCAAGCCTGTTTCTTCGGTAAACACACGGCTAAACTGGCGCGGGCTCAGGTTTGCGACTTCTGCCAAGGATTCAACGGATAAATCAGCTTTCAGATTTTCTTTGACATAGGAAAGCACCATTTGCACGCGATCAGATTTTGCGTCTAGCTCTAATAGCGTTGAAAACTGGGATTGGCCGCCGCCACGCCGCTGATGAATGACTAATTTACGGGCGATTTGCCTGGCTACATCCAGACCAAGGTCTTTTTCTACAATTGCTAATGCCAGATCAATGCCTGCGGTTAAGCCCGCCGAAGTCCAGATCTGACCATCAGTCACAAAAATCTTGTCTTCATCTAGTTGTACTTTTGGGTAGAACTTCCTGAATGCATTTGAATGCAGCCAGTGCGTGGTGGCGCGTTTGCCATCCAGTAATCCTGCTTCTGCCAGAATAAATGCGCCAGTACAAATGGCTGCGATTCTCCTGATATGTTTGGGTGATTCACGTAGATAGTTCAGCAGCTCAGGAGAGGGCAGTTTGCAATCATTATCGCCGCCTACAATCAGTGTGTCGTAAGTGGAGTCAGTGAGCCGTTCGGTATTGACCGAAAATGTTTGCGAAGTCATAACCGGGCCTCCATGTTCTGACACCAGGCGGAAATGGTAGGTTTTTTCAGGATGCATCAGGTTGGCATATTCAAAGACGGCTGAAACCGCTAGGCCTAGTGCTTGAAAGTTTGGAAAGACCAACAAACCTATCGTATGCATATATTTCCTTTATTCTTGAGTGGCATAAATTATTTTATAAGTATCAAATATGCCATTCATTCCACTCATGGTTAATAGCTAATGATTAATATGGTTAGCATAAAACAATGTCTAATTAAAAATAAAGTGAAAATTGCAGTAATGGCATAAAACATTGTATATATGTCATTGATGATATTTTGTCTCAAGATCAAAATGCGCTTCGTAATACAAACCAACACACATTTTTATCTGGAGAAATAACATGACATCTACGAATAAAGGCACTGCAGTAGTCACTGGCGCATCGACAGGCATTGGTGCGGTATATGCTGACCGTTTGGCAAAAAGAGGCTACGACTTGATTTTAGTGGCCAGAAATATTGATCGCCTGAATACGCTGGCTGAACGATTGACCAAAGAAACTGGTGTGAAGGTCACGAGCATAGGCGCTGATTTGAATGACAAGAAAGCGCTGGGCGAACTCGAGAAAATCCTGAAGGAACATAAAGACATCACTATGCTGGTAAATAATGCTGGTATTGGTTCTGTGGCTTCTATTCTGGATGCGGATGTGGATGAAATGACAGCAATGATTGATTTGAATATCACTGCGTTGACACGTTTGACTTATGCAATTGCGCCGGTATTTGCGGCAAAAGGTAGTGGCACAATTATCAATATTGCGTCTGTTGTTGGCATTGCGATTGAATTGCTCAACGGCGTTTACAGCGCTTCAAAATCTTATGTGCTCAGTTTTGGTCATTCTCTGCAAAAAGACCTGGCTGACAAAGGTGTGCGTATTCAAACCGTATTGCCTGGCGGCACTGCCACCGAGTTCTGGGATGTGGCTGGTTACGCAAAAGTGAAAGAAGCGCCAACCACAATGAGCGCAGAGGACTTGGTAGATGCTGCACTGGCTGGCCTGGATAATGGCGAACTGGTGACGATTCCACCATTGCAAGATAATCAGGATTGGGAACAATGGGAAACTGCACGCCGTGCATTGACTCCAAAGTTTGCCAATGCAAAACCTGGCAGCCGCTATGGTCTTGCTTCATAACATTTAGGAAAAGGTTGCTCTTATGTCTGAACTGAACACGATACAAACCCACGTTGCTTTGGGCGATCGCCAGCTTTACCGAATTGGTTTTGGCTCTATGCGTATTACTGGGGCAGGGGTGTGGGGGCAACCAAATGATCCGGCGCATTGTCTTGAATTGCTGCGTAGGCTGCCTGAGTTGGGCGTTAACTTTATCGATACCGCAGATAGTTATGGCCCGAATGTCAGCGAAGAGTTGATTCGTGACGCTTTGCATCTATACAAAGGGCTCACGATTGCAACCAAAGCTGGCTTAACCAGGCAAGGCCCGAATTTATGGGCACCAGTAGGTCGGCCGGAATATTTGCGTCAGTCATTGCTGATGAGTCTGCGTAGGTTAAATTTAGAGCAGATCGATTTATGGCAATTGCACAGAATTGACCCCAAAGTGCCAAGAGATGAGCAGTTCCAGGCGGTTGCAGAGTTTCAAAATGAAGGTCTGATAAAGCACATTGGCTTAAGTGAAGTGAACGTTGAAGATATTAAAGAGGCGCAAAAATACTTCAAGGTGGATACGGTGCAAAACCAATTCAATTTGCTCAATCGGCAATATGAGCAGGAATTGGATTATTGTACTGCCAATAACGTTATTTTTATTCCGTGGTACCCATTAGCCAAGAATGCACTGGCTGGTAAATTGGATACGTTAGGTTTGGCTGCACAGAAATATGAAGCTACACCTAACCAGATTGCCATTGCGTGGTTATTGAAACGCAGTCCAATGATATTGCCAATTCCGGGCACTAGCAAGGTTAAGCATTTTGAAGAAAATATGCAGGCGATGAATATTCATTTAGCTGATGAGGATTTTGAACTGCTGGCAAACGCCTATAAGGCGTTGGCTTAATAGGCTTAAGTTTTACATCGAGAAAGGACCAAGTAAACTCAGGCGGCTTGGTCTTTTTTCATTAAATCATCACCTTTTAATCATCACATTTCTGGTATTTTCTTTTGTTAAGAAAAACTAAAAGCAGGACTGACGATGAAACCCTTAAAAGCAACTCTACTGCTATTAAGTTAGGTAACGGTGCCGGCTTAAGCATCTCAAACCCTTCACCAAGCTGTAGTGTTTCGAATAGGGTCCAAAATGGCGAGGTGTCTTTAATCGACGGCATCAGCAACAATGGAGACACTATTCAGGTAATATCGTTTGGAGGCATTGTCGTCTGTGGCTCTGTTATACAGGAGCCTCGTATTTCTCTTTCAGCATCAGCAGTACTTGAAGCTGAGAGTTACTCAATGATGTTGGCCGGTTTTGGATTGATTTTCGTAATCATTCGTTGCCGTTTTATTTGAATAGAAAAAGCTCCGTTAGAATCGGGGCTTTTTGTTACGGCAAAAACTAGGCTGCAAGTAATAGGAATACTGTCGGTTTCTTATGGACATCCGGCAAAGGTGATTTCTTCCACTCAGCTGCAGTTTTTGTCACAATCAATTCATTCTGTGCTGTGATATTGCAGGCTACACACAACTTGGTTTGCGGCTGCAGGTTGGCAACCAGGTCTTCCAGCATATGCTGGTTGCGGTAGGGCGTTTCGATAAACAGTTGTGTGGCCTGCTGTTTCCTCGAGTCAAACTCAATGCCTTTGATGGTTTTGATGCGTTCGGCTTTATCGCTGGGCAAGTAACCCAGAAACGTAAAACGTTGACCATTGAGGCCGCTGGCCATTAACCCCAATAGCAAACTGCTGGGGCCGATTAAAGGGGCTACGCGTATGCCTTTGTGGTGCGCGACGGCGGCTAATGCAGCGCCCGGATCGGCAATGCCTGGACAGCCAGCCTCGCTCATCAAGCCAATATCTGTGCCTTGTTGCAGTGGCTGCAATAAGGAGGGCAGGTCTTTTGGTGGTGTGTCTTTATTCAGCACACTAAAGGTTAATTCGCGAATAGGTACCGGATGACCGCTGGCCGAGAGGAACTGGCGAGCGGTTTTTTCGTTCTCGACAATAAAGTGGCGCAGGCTATGCATGCGTTCTACCACTTCGGCTGGAAGTACTTGTTGTGGAGTTGTGCCTTCAGCCAAGGGAACGGGGATGAAATATAAAATGCCAGCCATAGTGAACCAGGGAATTATGCAAAGCCGAATTATCCCATGCTATGCATCAAAAGACATGCTGCTTTTAATGCGTTTTTAATTCGACCCTAGCCTGAATGATCACCTGCCATGCCGCGTGCAAGGCCAGGCTCGCCATAATAGTGGCGACCAGTAAATCCGGCCATGCAGAGCCTGTCCCAAACACTCCTAAGGCCGCCAGGATAACGGCAACATTACCAATGGCATCGTTACGCGTACATAACCAGACACTGCGCATATTGCTGTCGCCGTCGCGGTAAGCGTATAGCAACCAGGTCACGCCGAGGTTTGCCAGTAATGCCAGCACGCCAATCATGCTCATGGTTTCCGGCGCTGGAATGACACCCGAAAGCAGGTGCGAGAGGGCGCTGCCCAATATCCACAGGCCAAAGATTGCCATGGAGATGGCTTTGACTAGTGAAGCTTTGGCTCGAATGGATAAATGCATGCCTAACACCCATAAACTCAAACCATAATTGGCGGCATCACCAAAAAAGTCCAGCGAGTCGGCCAACAATGAAACAGAGTTGGCGTGCAGGCCTGAGGCAATTTCTACTATGAACATGGCAAAATTCACCAGCAACGCAATCCATAAGGCGCGGCGGTAATTTTGTGGTTGCGGATGATTGGGTTGTGGGGCACTCGGTGGGCAACAATGTGCGCTCATGGCTATCCTTTCAATACAGTGACTTGTATCATAAACTCTGTAGTTACTACAGGGTCAAGCCATGGAAGAACACTATACGATAGGCGCGCTGAGCCGGGCAGCGGGCGTGAATGTGGAAACGATACGTTATTACGAAAAGATTGGTTTGCTGAAAACACCGTTACGGGCGAGCAACAGTTACCGCTATTATAATCATGCAGCCGTGCAACGCTTGCAGTTTATCCGTCGCGGTCGTGAGCTGGGTTTCGGTATAGCGGAGATTGCGACATTGCTGGAACTGGCCGATCACCCGGAACGACCGTGTTGCGAGGCGGACCAGTTAGCGCAAACGCATTTGCGGGATGTGGAACAGAAGATCAAGGATCTGCAGGCCATGCAACTGGTGTTACAACAGATTGTGACTTGCCAGAGTGATATTGCGGCGGATTGCAAGTTGATAGAGACGCTGGGCAGCCATTAAGCCAGTGTGAAATTGCCAGCGTTGCTGGAAAGCACAACGCTGACAACGTTTGTATTACATTCGACTATCAATATTTCACTTGCACACGGTATTTCAAGGTTACATCACTTTCGGCAGGGATATTGATCTTCCATGTGGCTTGATGCGCAGAAGTTTTCTCGTGCGGATGTGAGGCATTCAGAATCTTCCAGTCGCCGTTGATAGGCTCTTTGACCGTGACGCTCACTGCCTCTTTCTTGGCGTTATGCAGGGTAATGGCATAAGCGCTTTCATACAGCGCATTCTGCTTCTCTTTGGTCAGGTTTTTAAAGTCTGTCTGTACACGGTCGGCGGTGACATCGAATGCATTGCCAAGTTTTAAGCGTACGGTATCATTTTTGGCAGTGTGGTCGATCTGGTCTTCACCGACAAACTGTGCAGTGCCATCATTGTCCTTTTTGTAAACGCGCATAGTACCTTTAGGCAAAGGAATGCCCAGCTTGCTATTTTCTTTATTCTCAAACTCGACAAACACCTGCACTTTCTGTTTTTTCTCTGCGTCGCGGTATTGGCCCTGGTAATAATAGTCTGAGCCAGTGAGTACCAGTTCTTTACGGGCAGGAATATGCTGGGCAGAAAGCAATGCGACTTGCTTGGTTTGGTTGTCAGCAATGGTGGTGGCGCGTGGCAGGGTGTACAAATGATATTCCAGCAAACCTTGCTCGGTTGGCATAGGCGCGTCGGCGACCATGGCCTCAGAGCGCATCATCATGGTTTTGGGGCGGATGGCTTCGCGCACGCGGTTGACGTCGCCAGCCACCAGTTGCACCTTGGCATTCGGGTAGGAGGTGCCGCTGGTGTTGTTCAGGGTTACCCAGCCGGACAGGTCTATGCTGTCTTCCTTGCCACTGAGTTCGGCCACATAGTCTGCTTTCCAGTTCAGGCCACCGGTGAGGTAGCTTAGCTCCACGTCCGCTTGTTCTGCGCCTTTGTATTGCACTTGTGTAGTCAGGGTGGGTCTGTCCCTGAGCTGACCGGGCACATTGGGATAAGCGATACGGCCAGGTATTCCTGTTTCAATCCGGTTACCTAATTTGAGTACCACGCCATTTTGTGCTGAAAGCACAGTCGCGGTTTCTTCAGTTTCAGCGCCTGTGCTTGGGTTGGTCTTAATCACGCTGACTTGCTGGCCGACAAATTTCTCCAGTAAGGTTTGTGGGCTGAGTAAGTCAAAATCAAAATTCTGCTCCAGTACCTGCAAGCTGCTGTTTGGCAGCAAGCTACGCAATAAGGCTGTTTCAGGTTTGATCTGTGCACTGACATCCCTGAAAGAGAGCGCAGACAAGCCATTGCCGAGTTTTAGTTTACGGCTGTCTTTCACCAGGGCCAGGTCTTGGTTGTAAATGGTGACCGCGACGCCGGTCTGGTCTGATTGCGGGCTGGTAATCGCAGATTCCGCCTGGGCAAGTGAAACACTGCCCAGCGTGAAAAATAGCAGGGTACTGAGTCGCATGAATATCCTCTCGTTTTAGTGGTTAGTATGTATGCTTGAGACTTTGTAACGTAGTAGCCGTTCAAAAGTTAACACGCGCTGATGACTAGGTGCGCTGAAAAGATAATACGTCGATACCGGCTTGTTGCAGCATATGGGTTAGCGCGATCAGCGGCAAGCCAATCAGCGCATTGGGATCATCGCCGCGCATATATTCCAGCAACGCGATGCCCATGCCTTCAGATTTGGCGCTACCGGCGCAATCATAAGGTTGTTCCAGGCGTAAATAGGTTTCGATTTGCTGTGGCGTGAGTGTTTTGAACTTGACGTAATAGGGCACGATAGTGGATTGCATATGCCGGTTTGTGCTGTCATATAAACACAGGGCGCTGTGAAAAATGACTTCTTTGCCACTGAGCATGGTTAGCTGTTTTACTGCATTTTCATGATTACCGGGTTTGCCTATTTGCAAGCCATCCACAGTTGCAACCTGGTCGCAGCCGATAATCAAGGCATCAGGATGGCTCTCGGCCACTTTGCGTGCCTTGTTTTCAGCCAGGCGTAAAGAGGTTTGTTCTGGGCTTTCATTCGCTAACGGCGTTTCATCAATATCCGGCGAGCTGCAGGTGAAGGGCAGATGCAGTTTTTGCAGCACTTCACGGCGATAACGCGAGGATGATGCAAGAATGAGGGAACTTATAGATAAAGCCATAGGATAAAAAAATCCCCGAATAACGATTCGGGGATTTTAGCATTGCGACGTCTGACGCTGGAGGATTAATCCGGTTGAATCTCTATCAATGTCTCGTCTGGCGTGACGCTGTCACCCTTGGCAACATGAATCGCCACTACCGTACCTGCCTTGCTGGCCTGGATTTCGTTTTCCATTTTCATGGCTTCGATCACCAGCACGCCATCGCCTGCGTTGACCTTGTCACCGACATTGACTTTGACGGTCACGATAGTGCCCGGCATGGCGGTGGTTACGCAGCCTGGATGGGATGGACGGGGGCGGCCACTGGAAGCAACCGCTGCCGCTTTTTTCTTGCCACCGGTAGAGGTACCGCCATCACTGACTTCCATTTCGCTCAGGGTTTCAACAAACACTTCTTCGGAGATGCCATCTACCTTCACATAGTAAGGACGACGCTCCTCACCTACATGGCCGCTACCAGTCAATTTGATATGGTAGGTTTCACCGTGCAGGGTGATATTGAATTCATTCGGTGCGAAGCGTGCAGCCGCCTGTTGGGAGACTGCTTCCTTGCTGAGCAACTGTTCCGGTTGCAGTGAGCCGGCATTCCGTTCCTGCAGGAAAGTTTTACCAATGTCCGGGAACATGGCATAAGTCAGCACATCCTGTTCGTTATTGGCAAAACGCTCGGCTTCGGATTGCAATTTGGCCATTTCCGGTTGCAGCAAGTCGGCTGGACGGCAAGTGATAGCCTGTGCATCGCCGATCGCCTTTTGACGTACCTCGGCATTGACGGCAGCGGGCGCCTTGCCGTATTGGCCCAGCAGGTAGTTCTTGACTTCATTGGTGATAGATTTGTAACGGCCACCGGTCAAAATGTTCAGTACTGCTTGTGTACCCACAATTTGGGAAGTCGGCGTCACCAGCGGCGGGAAGCCTAAATCCTCACGCACGCGCGGAATTTCCGCCAGCACTTCATCCATACGGTCGAGCGCACCTTGTTCTTTCAACTGGTTGGACAGGTTGGAAATCATGCCGCCCGGTACCTGGTTGACCAGCACGCGGGTATCCACACCAGTGAACTCGCTTTCAAACTGCCAGTATTTTTTGCGTACTTCTTTGAAGTAGGCTGTGATTTCCTGCAGTTTGCCTAAATCCAGGCCGGTGTCGTATTCTGTACCTTGTAATGCCGCAACCAGGCTTTCTGTGGTCGGATGGCTGGCACCTTCAGAGAAGGAGGAGTTGCAGGTGTCGATAATATCCACACCGTTTTCCACGCTCTTCAGCATCACCATGCTGGCTAGGCCAGAAGTGGCATGGCTATGCATATGCACCGGCAGGCTGATGGCCGCTTTCAGTTCCCTGACCAACTCACCTGCCAAGGTTGGGGTCAGCAGGCCAGCCATGTCTTTCACGCCAATACTGTCACAGCCCAGGGCTTCCAGCTCTTTGGCCATATTGACGAAGTAAGCCACGTCATGCACCGGGCTGGTGGTGAAGGACAAGGTACCAATCGCATGTTTCTTCACTGACTTAACGGCTTCAATCGCAGTTTGCAAGTTGCGGATGTCGTTCATCGCATCAAAAATACGGAACACATCCACACCGGTATCCGCAGCCTGTTTCACAAAAGCGTGCACCACGTCGTCAGAGTAGTGGCGGTAGCCCAATAGATTCTGGCCACGCAGCAGCATATTGATGCGTGTATTAGGCAATGCCTTGCGTAAACTGCGCAGGCGCTCCCATGGATCCTCTTTCAGAAAGCGCACGCAGGCATCAAAAGTGGCGCCGCCCCAGGCTTCAAGAGACCAGAAACCAATCTCGTCCAGTTTGCTGGCAATCGGCAGCATATCTTCGGTACGCATGCGCGTCGCGATCAGGGATTGGTGACCATCTCTTAAAACGAGTTCGGTGACATGTATTTTGCTCATAGTCTTGTCGATCTAAATAAATATCTGCAATGCGGGTTAATCAAATGCCTTCGTGGGCAGCAATGGCGGCGGCAATGGCAGCCGCAATGACTTCTTTCGGTAAGCCAGTGTCATACTCAATCAGCTCGGGATGTTGTTCCACAAAACTGGTGTTGAAATCAGCTGCACGGAAATCCGGGTGCAGCATGATCTGCTGGTAGTACGGGATCGTGGTTTTGACGCCATAAACGATCATGTCATTCAGGGCGCGGCGGCCACGCTCGATCACGCCTTCCCAGTCTAATGCCCAAACAGTCAGTTTGGCGCACATGGAATCATAGTAGGGCGGAATCACATAACCGCTATAGATCGCAGCATCCATACGCACGCCAGGGCCGCCAGGGGCATAGTAGCGCGTGATTTTACCAAAGCTCGGCAGGAAATCTTTTTGCGGGTCCTCGGCATTGATACGGTACTCCATGGCGTAGCCACGGAAAGCAATTTCACTTTGTTTGTACTGCAACGGCAATCCGAATGCCACACGAATCTGTTGCTGGACGATATCGACACCGGTAATGGTTTCAGTCACGGTATGCTCCACCTGCAAGCGGGTGTTCATTTCCATAAAATAGAAATTGTTGTCGGAGTCGAGCAGGAATTCCACGGTACCGGCATTTTCATAACCGACCGCTTTGGCTGCTTTCACTCCCAGGCCGCCGATGTAATCACGCTGGGCCGGGGATAATTGTGGTGACGGGGCAATTTCAATCAGCTTCTGGTTGCGGCGCTGGATGGAGCAGTCACGCTCAAACAGGTGAATCACATTGCCATGCGCATCGGCCAGTACCTGTACTTCAATATGCCGGGGATGGACCACGCATTTTTCCAGGAATACTTCCGGTTTGCCGAATGCCTTACTGGCTTCGGAAATCACGCGGTCATAGTTACTGAGCAATTCTTTTTCGTTGTCGCAACGGCGGATACCGCGCCCACCACCACCATTGGTGGCTTTAAGCATCACCGGATAGCCGATTTTTTTAGCCAGAACGACAGCGGCATCCACGGATTTCAGGTTGCCGTCACTGCCAGGCACGCAAGGGATACCCGCCGCAATCATGGCATTACGTGCCTGAATTTTGTCACCCATCTGGCGAATGACGTGCGCTTCCGGGCCGATAAACTTGATACCACGGCGTGCGCAGACTTCTGCCAGCTCCGGGTTTTCAGACAGGAACCCGTAGCCAGGATGTAACGCGTCGCAACCGGCGGCAACCGCAATATTCACAATATTATGTGCATTCAGGTAGCCTGCAACAGGGTCGGCACCTATGTTATAAGCTTCGTCGGCTTTTTTGACATGCAGGGCATGACGATCGGCGTCAGAATAGATGGCCACTGATTTGATGCCCATTTCTGAACAGGCGCGCACAATGCGTACCGCAATTTCACCGCGATTCGCGACTAAAATTTTCTTAAACACACATTACCCTTAAAGCAAGAAAAAAGGACAGAGTTTTTGCAAAGCCAAGTGTCTGTATTTACAACGTTTGGGCTGGCTTGATACCATCATGATCTTCCGGGAAGTTGATCGGCCATACAAACCGGCACCATGTATGCGCTCTCGAAAAGCGCACCGCGTGATGCGCCGGTATTATAACAAAAAACCAGGGGCTTAGACAGTCGGCAATAAATGACCGGGCGAGCTTTCCGCGATTGATGCACTGGCCTGCACGCGGTTTTCTATAGTAAATGATTGATATGCAAAAGGAGATTTTTTTGTCGAATGCGCGATTCCTGGAGTTGGCCAGGCAACAAAAGAAGAGTGAAGGTGTGCTGGGGCTGGCGGCATTACCGCGGCTGGAAGAGGCTTTGCGCGAATTGGGGGTGAGTAATGAGCGGATTCTAGCTGAGGTATCGGTCGCCTATGGTTTGCAAGGGCTACCTGCGCGCTATTTTGGCGAGGTACAACTGCCTATGCTGTCATTGACGGTGCATACCAGCTTGCCACTGGTGTGCCAACGCTGTTTTACGCCCATGCCGCAAGCAGTGGATGCCAGGTTTGAATATGCGATTTGTGATGAGCCACCCGAAGCCTTGCTGGAAGATGATGAGATTGACTGGCTGGAGCCGGGCGAGTTTTCGCTGGAATCCCTGGTGGAAGATGAATTGCTGATGGCATTGCCTATTTCTGTCATGCATGAAGAAGCGTGCGGGGAGTTGCAAAAAACGGCAGGCGAAAAGCCTAACCCTTTTGCGGTACTTAAAAACCTCAAGCTCGCTGATAAGTAGTAAGTACAATGGTGAAAGCAAAAAAACAAATCAAAAGCGGCGGTTGCAGGATTTATTTGCAGTTGTCTCTGGAATATTTTATAATGCTGGATTAGTAGCAATTCTGATTTTCTAAACTGCCCTTTATAAATTGCGGCGGTTAATTTTGGAGTAATTTAAAATGGCAGTTCAACAAAACAAAAAGACACCGTCCAAGCGCGGTATGCATCGTTCACACGATTTCCTGACTAATCCGCCTCTGGCTATTGAGCCAACGACAGGTGAGGTGCATTTGCGTCATCACGTCAGCCCTAACGGTTTCTACCGTGGCCGCAAAGTGATGCCTGCAAAGGGCGAGTAATCGCTGGTCAGTAGCATTAACGCTTCAAGGCGCCGCGCACAAAATGCGCGGCGTTTGTGTATCTGGTGCAAGCCTGCGTTTTTTCCGGCCCTGTGTCGAGATGACAGAGACAGAGTGCGTGTAAGTAAACATGGAAAATAACATGATGACAACTCAACAGGGGCAATCTCAGGAAGTGGTGATTGCCATTGATGCCATGGGGGGAGATCACGGTCCACATGTGACTGTGCCTGCGGCAGTTCGTATTCTGAACGAAAACCCTAATCTCAATATTATTCTGGTCGGTTTGCAAGACGCTATCGAGGCGGAGCTGAAGACCTTGCATGCTTCGCCCAGCCCGCGCTTGCGCGTGCATCATGCCACGGAAGTCGTGTTGATGGACGAGTCTCCACAAAGTGCGATGAAGAATAAAAAAGATTCTTCCATGCGTGTGGCTATCAATATGGTGAAAACCGGTGAAGCGCAGGCATGTGTCAGTGCCGGTAATACGGGTGCCCTGATGGCAACCGCACGCTTTGTACTCAAGACCTTGCCGGGTATTGATAGACCGGCGATTGCCTCCACCTTGCCTTCTGAAAAAGGCAGTACCTTCATGCTGGATTTGGGAGCGAATGCCGATTGTACGGCGGAGCACCTGTACCAGTTTGCCATTATGGGCGCCATGGTGGTCAGTTGCGTCAGCAACAAGCCTAATCCTACCGTGGGCTTGCTGAATATCGGTTCGGAAGACATCAAAGGCAATGAGGTTGCCAAGCAGGCTGCCGAGCTGTTGCGCGGCAGTCATTTGAATTTTTATGGCAATGTTGAAGGTGACGATATTTTCAAGGGAACGACCGATGTGGTGGTCTGTGATGGCTTTGTCGGGAATGTTGCCTTGAAAACCACAGAGGGTCTGGCCCATATGATGGGCAAGTTCCTGACCCAGGAATTCAAGCGCAACTGGCTGACCAAACTGATGGCGCTGGGCGCGTTTCCCGTTTTGAAAGCGTTCAAAAAGCGCCTGGATCCACGCCGCTACAACGGTGCCAGCTTCCTGGGCTTGCGCGGTATTGTGGTAAAAAGTCATGGCGGCGCTGACAGTGTCGGCTTTTACCATGCGATTCATGTCGCGATGGAAGAAGCGCAAAGCGGTATTCTGAAGCGCATCCAATCCCAACTCGAAATCGAGCATTTAACAACGGCTGAACAGCCTTAACACCACGCTGACACATTAGTTTTAGGCGTTTTTACCCATTTAAGGCATAATCGCAACCATGATTTACGCACGTATTGCAGGGACGGGCAGCTACCTGCCACCCCATATATTGACCAATGCCGATCTGGAAAAAATGGTCGATACCACCGATGAGTGGATATTCACACGCACCGGGATAAAACAGCGCCATCGTGTCACGGATGAACTGACCAGTGACCTGGCTACCCAGGCTGCGCTCAATGCGATTGAGGCCGCCGCTATCCAGCCACAGGACATTGACCTGATTATTGTCGCTACCACTACTCCGGATAAAGTTTTCCCAAGTGTGGCGACCATGGTGCAGCGTAAACTCGGTATTTCCGGCTGCCCGGCTTTTGATGTGCAGGCGGTATGTAGCGGTTTTATTTATGCATTGGCCACGGCCAACCATTTCATACAGTCGGGGCAATACAAGAACGCGCTGGTGATTGGTGCCGAGACGTTCACCCGCCTCTGTGATTATACTGACCGCAGCAACTGTATCCTGTGGGGAGATGGTGCCGGCGCGGTCATCCTGCAGGCCAGCGACCAGCCTGGCATCCTGTCTACCCATATTCATGCCGATGGCAAATACGAAACCCATCTGCATGTACCACGCAGCCCTGATGGCTCCAGCAAAGTGATCATGGAAGGGAATGCTGTGTTCAAGATTGCTGTCAACACGCTGGACCAGATTGTGGATGAAACACTGGCCGCCAATGGCATGCAAAAATCAGATATTGACTGGCTGGTTCCGCATCAGGCAAATATCCGCATTCTGCAGGCCACCGCCAGAAAACTGGAAATGTCCATGGATAAAGTAGTGGTAACCGTGGATAAACATGGCAACACTTCGGCAGCTTCCATTCCTCTGGCGCTGGATACTGCGGTGCGTGATGGCCGTATTCAACGCGGCCAAACCCTGTTGATGGAAGCCTTTGGTGGCGGATTTACCTGGGGCTCTGCGCTGGTCAAGTTTTAGGCGGCAGGCAGCCCCCATATGTTCGGCGCATCACTTCCACCCTCTGTCTAACATTGATTTCATTACTATTTAATTATCTATGTCTAAATTTGCTTTTTTCTTTCCAGGCCAGGGCTCACAGTCTGTGGGCATGATGCAGGGGCTTGAGTCCCAGGCCGTTGTGAAACAAACCTTTGAAGAGGCTTCTACCGTATTAAGTGTGGATTTCTGGAAAATGGCGACAGAAGCCAATGATGAAATCAACCTGACCCAGCATACGCAACCGATTATGCTGACGGCAGGCATTGCGACCTGGCGTGTATATCAGGCCATGGATGGGCAATTACCTGCCGCAATGGCGGGCCATAGCCTGGGAGAATACACGGCACTGGTTGCGGCGGGTGCGATCAGCTTTGCCGATGCGCTGCCTTTGGTGAAGTTCCGGGCAGAAGTCATGCAGCAGGCCGTGCCCGAAGGGCAGGGGGCCATGGCGGCCATTTTAGGCTTGGATGACGATACCGTGCGTGCCGTCTGTCATGAAGCGGCGCAAGGCCAGGTGATACAGGCCGTAAACTTTAATTCGCCAGGCCAGGTGGTGATTGCCGGCGAAAAAGCAGCGATTGAGCGTGGCATGGAGCTGGCCAAAGCCAGAGGTGCGAAACGCGCATTACCCTTGCCTGTCAGCGTGCCATCACATTGTGACTTGATGAAACCTGCCGCAGAAAAATTACGCGATTACCTGCAAAACGTGACAGTGCAAGCGCCAGTGGTGCCTGTGTTGCATAATGCAGATGTTGCCGCTTATAGCGATGCAGCACACATCAAGGATGCTCTGGTACGCCAGCTTTATAGCCCGGTGCGCTGGGTGGAAACCGTACAGCAACTAGCTTCACAGCAGATACTGAACAGTGCAGAGTGTGGTCCTGGTAAAGTATTGGCAGGCCTGGCCAAGCGTATCGTGGCTGACATGGCTTGCGTGGCACTCATAAGTGAAGAATCCATACAAACTTTTGTGAACCAATAATAAAAGTGAAGTGTGAAGGAGAAGAAATATGTTGAATCAACAAGTAGCGCTAGTGACCGGTGCCAGCCGTGGTATCGGTGCAGCCATCGCGCAGGAGTTAGGTAAACAGGGTGCAACCGTGATTGGTACCGCGACTTCAGCCAGTGGTGCAGATGCGATTACCACCGCGCTGAAGGCCGCCGGCGTGAATGGCACTGGCATGGCACTGGATGTGACACAACCTGAACAGATCGAAGCCGTCCTGAAGCAAATTGCCGAACAATATGGCGAGGTGAGCATTCTGGTTAATAATGCCGGTATTACGAAAGATACCTTGTTGATGCGCATGAAGGACGAGGACTGGGATGCCGTATTGAATACCAACCTGAAATCCGTATTCCGCATGAGCCAGGCGGTACTGCGCCCGATGATGAAAGCGCGTACAGGCCGGATTATCAATATTTCCAGCGTGGTTGGCCATATGGGGAATGCCGGGCAGACCAATTATGCCGCTGCCAAAGCGGGTATGACCGGTTTTACCAAATCCATGGCGCAGGAAGTTGGCAGCCGCGGCATCACCGTGAACTGTGTGGCGCCAGGTTTTATTGAAACCGATATGACGGCTGAATTGCCGGAAGACATTAAAACCAAAATGCTGGAGCGCATTGCGGTCGGCCGTTTGGGGCAGGTTTACGAAATTGCGGCGACAGTGGCTTTTCTGGCATCGCCAGCGGCGGCGTATATTACCGGCGAGACGATTCACGTCAATGGCGGGATGTACTGCGCCTAAACTGATAGGACAATATTATTTGTCATATCATTTTGAGCAATTGTTTTTTGTATTCTGAACAACATTTGTTAGAATACCGGTTTACTGAACATGACACTTTATCAATAAGGGGTATTTTAGATGTCCGACATCGAACAACGCGTAAAGAAAATCGTTTGTGAACAACTGGGTGCAAACGAAGCTGACGTTAAAAACACATCATCCTTCGTGGATGATCTGGGTGCAGATTCTCTGGACACTGTAGAGTTGGTAATGGCTTTGGAAGAAGAATTCGATTGCGAAATTCCTGACGAAGAAGCTGAAAAAATCACAACCGTTCAGCAAGCGATTGACTACGTCAACGCTAATCTCAAGTAATTCATTGACTCAATTCTTTTTAATCAGCCCTCGAAAGAGGGCTGATTTTCTATTATGACGAAACGCAGAGTAGTAGTAACTGGCTTGGGCGTGGTGTCTCCAGTAGGGATTGGTAGCCAGAACGCCTGGAACAATCTGATCGCTGGTCAATCAGGCATTACCCGTATTACCAAATTTGATCCCGCCCCGTTTGCTTCGCAAATTGCCGGTGAAGTCAAAGGCTTCAATGCTGAAGACTTTATTCCGGCAAAAGATGCGCGCCGCATGGATACGTTTATCCAGTATGGCCTGGCAGCCGGGATTGAGGCTTTCCGTGATTCCGGCCTGGAGGTGACCGAGGCCAATGCCGAACGCATTGGTGTGACCATCGGCTCCGGTATCGGTGGCCTGGGGACAATCGAGGCAACCAACGATAGCTACGATGAAGGTGGCCCTCGCAAGATTTCACCGTTTTTTATTCCTGGCACCATCATCAACATGATTTCTGGCAACCTGTCCATCATGCTGGGCCTGAAAGGGCCGAATATTGCCGTGGTGACTGCCTGTACCACTGGTACGCACAGCATAGGCGAAGCCGCGCGCATGATTGAATACGGCGATGCTGATGTCATGATTGCCGGTGGCGCAGAAGCCGCCATTACCGAATTAAGCGTCGGCGGTTTTTCTTCTGCGCGCGCCTTGTCCAGCCGTAATGACGATCCTGCGACGGCCAGCCGCCCCTGGGACAAGGACCGCGATGGCTTTGTGATCGGCGAAGGTGCGGGCGTACTGGTGCTGGAGGAATATGAGCATGCCAAAGCACGTGGTGCACGTATTTATGCGGAAGTCTCCGGTTACGGTTTAAGTGCCGATGCTTACCACATGACTGCACCGAATATGGATGGTCCGCGCCGTTCCATGGTCAATGCCTTGAAAAATGCAGGTGTAAACCCTGACCAGGTGCAATTCATGAATGCGCATGGTACTTCAACGCCATTAGGTGATACTAACGAAACCAACGCCATTAAAGCGACATTTGGTGATCATGCCTATAAGTTGGTCGTGAACTCTACCAAGTCCATGACCGGCCACTTGCTGGGTGGCGCGGGTGGCCTGGAATCGGTGTTTACGGTATTGTCTATTTATCATCAGGTTTCCCCACCGACGATTAACATCTTCAATCAGGATCCTGACTGTGACCTGGATTACTGTGCCAATACCGCACGTGATTTGAATATTGAGTATGCCTTGAAAAACAACTTCGGGTTTGGTGGTACCAACGGTAGTTTGCTGTTCAAACGCGTGTAAGCTTCCCGTTTTTAATGATGCAACAAAAAAGCCAGCTTAGCTGGCTTTTTTGTTTTCATGATTGATGCAGGATTATTTCAGGTACTGAAAGAAACTCATGTTCTTCAAGAATGGCAGGTGCTTAAAGAGCCTCAGCAAAGGCGTCAACCTCTCTTCTGCAATATGCGTATAAATAGATAATAACGGCGTATACATGGCGCTGGCATAAGCGACCATGGCGATTCCCAGGCCACCAACGAGGTCATCCGTAAACCAGTGGGCACCCGCCGTCAGGCGCGGGAGCGACAGTAAAATCGCCAGCCCCCAGGCCAGGCAGGGTTTATAGCCAGAGGTAAAGCGCGTGACAAACATGGCCCAGATCAGTAACACCGATGTATGGTCACCGGGAAAACTAACCGGTGAAGCATCTTTCATGAAATATTTTTGCCGCCAGTCAGGAAATAATTCGCTCAGCCTGACAGCATCCGGCAGGGTTAGGCTAGGACTGGCACGTGACCAGGAAAAGTCGGTGGATAGAATATGGACAAGCGCAATACGCAAAAGCAGCATCCATAACAGCAGGCATACAAAGCCGATCAGTGTAGTTTTTACCTCTTCAGCTTTGACTGTCCAGTTGGTACGTAATAGCAATGAAAATAAGAGCAGGCCAGAAACCAGGTCGATTGGCCGCATGTTTAATACAGCCCATCCCTTGGCTAAAAACAGATGACCGGCCATGGGATGGTTGAGCAGGGAAAATACGCCTATATCCACTCTGTCCCATATGGCACGGCTGGGTGACCACAACCAGCTCAGGCCGAGGATGATGACCAGTAACAGCATTTTTAATAATGCAGCAGGCTGTAAACGGGTATTGAATAATGAATTCTTCATACCCGGATTTTAACAATGGATTTATCAGCAGTTCTGTATTAGCAGCAGGCCATGATGCGAATATTGTGAAGTAAGTGTGACAAATACAACAGTTTTAATGCAGGGAGGGAGTGCGGAAGCGGCTGCCAATCTAGCTTGATTGACAGCCTTTGTACTACGAGGGGAAGTTACAGCACAGCCAGGGCTGCTGCGTAATTTGGTTCATTTGCAATTTCGCTGACCAGCTCGCTGTGCAGCACTTTGTTGTTTTCATCCAGAACTACCACGGCGCGGGCGGTTAATCCTGCCAGGCTGCTGTCAGTAATGAATACGCCGTAGTCGTTGGCAAATTTGGCAGTATCACGGAAAGTGGATAAGGTCACCACGTTTTCCAGACCTTCAGCGCCGCAGAAACGGCTTTGCGCAAATGGCAGGTCGGCAGAAATACACAGCACTACCGTGTTGCTGATATTGCCGGCTTCCTTATTGAAGGTACGTACGGAGGTGGCGCATGTCGGTGTGTCGATACTCGGGAAAATATTCAGCACTTTGCGCTTGCCGGCATAGGCATCCAGGCCCACCAGGTTGCGCTTGGCATCTGCCAGTTGGAACGCAGGCGCAGTGTCACCTGCAGCCAGAAATTTTCCGCCAACAGCGACGGGGTTACCTTTAAGCGTTACGCTTGCCATAGAGTTCTCCAATATAACGGGTTCAAATGAATTCAAGTAGCTACTTTAGCGTGTCACAGGATACCAATCAACCTTATAAGTAATAAGGATATCAGCGCGACAAGGCTTTCAGTGCCGCTTCATAATCCGGCTCTCTGGTGAGGTCTGCCACCAGTTCGACGTGCAGTACGTGGTCATGTTCATCCGCAACCATAAGTGCTCGTGCCGGCAAGCCGGCCAGTTTGCTCGACATGATCAGTACGCCATAATGCTTGAACATATCACGTCCACGCATGCCGGAGAGGTTAATTCCGTGCACCAGGTTTTCCATGGCGCAGAAACGGGTCATGGTAAAGGGGAGGTCTGCGGAAATATTCAGGATAACGGTATTGCTGAGTGTTTGCCCCAGTATATCCAATGTGCGCACGCTATTGGCGCTGACTGGCGTATCTATGCCGGGAAAAAAGTGCAGAATCTTGCGCTTGCCCTGAAAAGACTCCAGCGTGACATCCTCAAGCAAATGATTCACCAGTTGAAAAAAGGGCAGGGTATCACCGACGCCTGGTAAATTGTCTTCAACAAGGATAGGTTCATCCAGCAGCGAAATCGCGTTAGGCATAATTACATGGGCTTAAACAACAAAGTGCCTAACATCATAGTGCATATCGGTCAGGGGATTAAGTACATTTTGCAAATGTTAAGATGCGCGCTGGAGACTCTATTGAACCGGCGTTTGCCGTCTGTCAATCAGATTATTTCCATGGCTGACCGGCACAAAAAAGTCGCGTGCAGGTAAAATAACCGCATGGAAGCGCCTCAGACTCCGACCCTTCAACCTGCATTTGTCCACCTGCGTTGCCACAGTGAATATTCTATTGTGGATGGCACGGTGCGCATTGATGACTACGTGAAAGCAGCCAGGCAGGATGCGATGCCTGCCATTGCGTTGACCGACCTTGCCAACCTGTTTGGCGCGGTCAAGTTTTACAAGGCGGCACGTGGTAAAGGATTAAAACCCATCCTGGGTTGCGATGTCTGGGTAGAAAATACTGTGCAGCGTGACCAACCGTACCGTATGTTATTGCTGGTACAAAACCAGCAGGGCTATCGCAACCTGTGCGAACTATTGTCGCAGGCCTACCTGGAAAACCAGTATCGTGACCGTGCGGAAGTCAAGCCGGACTGGTTGCAGGAAAAGAATGCAGGTTTGCTGATGTTGTCCGGCTTTATGGCAGGGGATATCGGGCTGGCCTTGCAATCCGGTAACCAGGCGCAGGCATTGCAGGCAGCCAGGCATTGGGCGCATATATTCCAGGGACGTTATTACCTGGAAGTCCAGCGTGTATACGAAACGGGCAGTGCTGAAGCAAAGGCACAGGAGCAATGGATACAGCAAACCGCAGCGATTGCGCAACAGCTTGGGCTGCCAGTGGTTGCTACGCATCCGATACAGTTCCAGACTCCTGACGATTTTATGGCGCACGAAGCGCGTACCTGCATTGCCGAAGGCTATGTGCTGGCAGATACGCGCCGCCCCAAACGGTTTGTAGCTTCACAGTATGTGAAAACACAGACAGAAATGCAGGCTTTGTTTGCCGATATGCCGGTTGCGCTACAAAACTCGGTCGAAATCGCCAAACGCTGCAACCTTGCCTTGACCCTGGGTAAAAACTATTTGCCGGATTTTCCTACGCCGAATGGTGAAAGCCTGGATGCCTACCTGATCGACCAGTCCAAAGCCGGACTTGAACATCGTCTGGCCTATTTATATCCGGATGAGCAGGTGCGGGAAACCAAGCGTCCTGAGTATGAAGAGCGCCTGCAGTTCGAATGCGGCATCATTATCCAGATGGGTTTCCCCGGTTATTTCCTGATCGTGGCCGACTTTATCAACTGGGCCAAGAGCAATGGCGTACCTGTCGGGCCGGGTCGGGGTTCTGGCGCCGGCTCACTGGTGGCCTATAGCCTGGGCATTACCGACCTGGATCCGCTCAAATACAACTTGCTGTTCGAGCGCTTTCTCAACCCTGAGCGGGTGTCCATGCCCGACTTCGATATTGACTTCTGTATGGAAGGACGAGATCGCGTCATCGATTACGTCAAGCGCAAGTATGGCTTAGCGTCGGTGTCGCAGATCGCCACCTTCGGTACCATGGCCGCCAAGGCGGTGATTCGCGACGTGGGCCGGGTGCTGGATTTGCCGTTCAACTTTGTCGATGGCATCGCCAAGCTGATTCCGCTGGAGCTTGGCATCACGCTGGAGTCCGCGCTGGAAAAAGAGCCACAGTTACAGGAGCGACGCGAAAAAGAAGAAGAGGTCGCAGAATTACTTTCCCTGGCGCTCCGCCTGGAAGGCCTTGTGCGTAACATCGGCATGCACGCCGGTGGCGTATTGATTGCGCCTGGCAAGATTTCTGATTTTTCGCCTGTGTACTGCCAGCCGAATGGCGAAAGCCTGGTCAGCCAGTACGATAAGGATGACGTGGAAGCGGTGGGCCTGGTCAAATTCGACTTTTTGGGCCTGCGTACGCTGACCATCCTCAATATGGCCCTGGAAAATGCCAATGCCCAGCGTGCGCAGGAAGCGTTGCCACCGTTAAGTTTTGAAACAATTCCGCTGGATGACAAGCGCAGTTACCACCTGCTGAAAACCGCCAATACCACGGCGGTGTTCCAGCTGGAATCGCGCGGCATGAAAGACATGCTGAAACAGGCCAAGCCAGACTTGTTTGAGGACATTATCGCGCTGGTTGCGTTGTATCGCCCAGGACCCATGGACCTGATCCCGGATTTCTGCCGCCGCAAGCATGGTACCCAGCGTGTGGAATATCCGCACGCGTCAACCGAATCCATCCTCAAGGAAACCTATGGCATCGCCGTATACCAGGAGCAGGTGATGCAGATTGCTCAGGTCGTGGCTGGTTATAGCCTGGGCGGTGCGGATTTGCTGCGTCGTGCCATGGGTAAGAAAAAGCCCGAAGAGATGGTCAAGCAGCGCGAAATCTTCAATGAAGGTGCGCTCAAAAATGGCCTGACTTTGCAACAGTCTAACGAGCTGTTTGACTTGCTGGAAAAGTTTGCCGGTTATGGTTTCAACAAGTCACATGCGGCTGCGTATGCCCTGGTGGCCTATCATACGGCTTACCTGAAAGCGCATTATCCGGCAGCATTCCTGGCGGCGACCATGTCGGCGGATATGAACAACACCGACAACGTGCATACCTTTTTTGATGATTGCGGCGGCAATCATGTGGAAGTACTGCCGCCGGATATTAACGCCAGTATTTTCCAGTTCAAGCCACTGGATGCCCAGCGCGTGCTGTATGGCCTGGGTGCGATCAAGGGAACAGGCCAGGCAGCGATCGAATTGATTATTGCGTCGCGTACATCGCAGGGGCCATTCCGGGATTTGTTTGATTTCTGCCAGCGGCTGGACCTGCGCAAAGTGAACCGGCGTGTGATTGAATCGCTGATTCGGGCAGGTGCATTTGACAAACTGGAGCAAAACCGCGCTGCATTACTGGCTGGCCTGGATACCGCGATTAGTGCGGCCGAGCAATCCGCTGCGCATGCCGGGCAAGACTGCCTGTTTGGCGGGGTGGACAATACCGAACACCAATTGCCCGCGGTGAATGCATGGAGCCCGGAACAGGCATTGCAGGAAGAGAAAACCGCCCTGGGTTTTTACCTGAGTGGCCACCCTTATTTAAGTTACAAGGCCCAGCTTGGCCCGTTTATCAAAGGTAACCTCCGTGATTTGGCGCCGCAGGAGCAACCCAAGTTGCTGGCTGGCATCGTCATGGGGGTGCGCGTGCGCATGACGCAGCGCGGCAAGATGGCGATTGTCACGCTGGATGATGCATTAGGCCGCGTGGATGTCGTGATCGGCGCTGAACTGTTAACCCAGCATGCACAATGGATTAAAGATGACCAACTGCTGGTGGTAGAAGGTCGTATCAGTCATGACGAATTTTCAGGTGGCATCCGCGTCAGTGCCAGGAAATTGTATGACCTGGCTGCCGTGCGTAGCCGCTTTGCGCAGATGTTGACCCTCAGCTGTAATGGCACATCGGACGTGCAGCGCCTGATGAATGTACTAACGCCGTATCGCTATGCGGGAGAAGACCAGAAGCGTTGCCCGATCAAGATTGATTATCATAACCAGTCAGCGCAGGCCAGCCTGATGCTGGGAGATGACTGGCAAGTGGTGCTGCATGACGACTTGCTACAGAATTTACAGGGCTGGTTGTCAAAAGAAAATGTCAAAATCCTTTATAATGCCTGAACTTTTTTCTAAGAATTCATACTGGAATTCACCATGAGTGCAAAACGTTTAACGCCTAGTAAACTGACTTATCTTGAGTTCGAGCAGCCTATTGCCGGACTGGAGAAACGTATTGAAGCCCTGCAGTCATCCCATGATGAGCATGATGCGCTGGATATCTCCAAGGAGCTGGATTTACTGCAAAAGAAGAATAACAAACTGCTGCAGGAAACTTACCAGAAGCTGAGTGCCTGGCAAATTTCACAGGTTGCGCGCCATCCGCAGCGGCCTTACACCATGGACTACATCCAGGCTTTGTTTACAAATTTCCAGGAACTGCATGGCGACCGCGCCTATGCCGATGACCCGGCCATTGTCGGCGGCATTGCGCGCTTCAATGGCATCCCTGTCATGGTCATGGGCCACCAGAAGGGGCGTGATATCAAGGAGCGCCAATACCGTAATTTCGGCATGCCGCGCCCGGAAGGCTACCGCAAAGCCTTGCGCTTGTTCCGCCTGGCAGAGAAATTCCGTATGCCGATTATCACGTTTATTGATACACCGGGCGCTTATCCGGGTATCGGGGCTGAGGAGCGCGGCCAGTCTGAAGCCATTGCACGTAACCTGTACGTCATGGCCGAACTGAAAACGCCGATTATCGGGATTGTCATCGGTGAAGGTGGTTCTGGCGGCGCATTGGCATTAGGCGTGGTCGATCAGCTTAATATGTTGCAATATTCCACTTATTCAGTGATTTCACCCGAAGGCTGTGCTTCTATCTTGTGGAAGAGTGCCAGCAAGGCATCAGAAGCTGCAGAAACCCTGGGCATTACCGCTGATCGCCTGAAATCGCTCGGCCTGGTGGATTCCATTATCAATGAACCATTGGGTGGCGCACACCGCAATTACGAAGAAGTGATGGAACGTGTGGGCCATACCATTGCCACCCAGCTTAAGACGTTGCAGGCCAAAAAACTGCCGCAATTGCTGGAAACACGTTACCAGCGCCTGATGGGTTACGGTAAATTCAAATCCGCTAGTGAAAAATAATCCGCTGTTACAGGCACAGCTGGAAAAGGGGCTGAGTGCTTTCCTGGCTGCGCAAAAAGAACAATCCTCATCCTCCCCGCATTTGCTGTTGGCGCTCAGTGGCGGTGTTGATTCCATTGTCTTGCTGCATGCGCTTGCGCAGCTATCCACACAGGGGTTGTTCAGCTTGTCTGCCATGCATGTTCATCATGGCCTCAGCCCGAATGCGGATGACTGGCTGGCCTTGTGCGAGCGAGTATGCCTGGAAAAGGGCCTGCCGTTTTATGCCGAAAAAGTACAGTTGGATTTACAAAGCGGCCTGGGCGTTGAAGCCACCGCACGCGAAGCTCGCTACCAGGCACTGGAACGTAGACGCCAGCAAGTGGCTGCCAATGCGATTGTGACAGCCCATCACCTGCAAGACCAAAGTGAAACTATGCTGCTGCAACTGGTGCGGGGCGCAGGCGTCAAGGGCTTGTCTGCCATGAGTGCGTGGGATGTCGAACGCAAGCTGCTAAGGCCGCTGCTACAGGTCAGCAAAGCCGATATCCTGCAACAAGCAGAGGCATCCCAGTATCAATGGGTAGAGGATGAAAGCAACCGCGACATCAGCTATGACCGCAATTTCATGCGGCAAACCGTGATGCCCGTCATGCGTGAGCGTTACCCGCAACTGGATATGGCGCTGGCGCGCACCACCCTGCACATGGCAGAAGCACAATCGTTACTCGATAGCCTGGCCAGCCAGGATATGGCTGCGTGCGATGCGCGGGAAGAGTGGCTGGGCCAGTCGGTGGATATCCAGCGATTGCGTGACCTGGGCGGTGTGCGTGCCAAAAACCTGCTGCGTTACTGGTTCCAGCAACGGGGTTTGCGCATGCCAAATACTGAGCAATTGCAGGATTACTGGCAACAATTGTCTACGGTAAAACCGCATCGCTATTTACACCTGCCTTTGCACAGCCAGTCCGGTAAATCCCTGGCGTACCTGCATCATTACCAACAGCGTTTGTATTGTGTATCCAAACCTTCTGCTTTGCCACAGACGCCATTGATCTGGCAGGGCGGCAGTACGCAGATTTGGGGTGGCTGGCAGGTACAGTTTAAAGTGAGCAAAGGCAAAGGCATTGCCCTGGCGCGTCTGGGTGTCAGTCCCGCAGCCATTACTTTGCATAAGCGCTATGGGCACGTCATGCCGGTGCCTGACGGAATATCGCTCATGCTTTCTCCCAGAACGGGGGGGGAAATGTTGCAACCGGATGCCAAACGCCCCCGGCGCGAATTGAAAGTTATTTTCCAGATGCTGGGTATCCCACCCTGGCAGCGGGCATTTTATCCACTGGTCAGTGTGGTCACTACGCAACCTGGCATTTCCCAAACGCTGGTCTCACTCGCTTCACTGGCGATAGATGCGGGCTGGCGCCCGGGCCGTAACGCTTATGGCCTGGAAATTTCGCTGCATCCTCTTCCATCTTCTTCATACGCATAAATATGGTTGTAAACAACCATAAATAACCATAAAATTGGTTGTAAATAGCCACTTTTGTGGTTGGCCCGTATGGTCAAATATTTACATTATTGATTTTAAATGGCTTTTTCCTATTGGCATTCCAGGAACAATAATTGCTGTGTACAGAGTGCTTTTATAAAAAAGTAATAAGTTAACACTTTAGGGAAAAGGATCATTCTTATGAACAGAAATGCTGTCAAGCCCTTGCTGCTTGCGATTGTGTCGGCCTATGCCACCCAAGCGTTGCATGTGCAGGCTGAAGAGACATTGGATATTGATAAGGTGGAGGTGTATAGCACAACGCCGCTAAAAGGCATCGGTCTGCCTTTGTATAAAGTGCCTGCCAATATTCAGATGGCCAATCCAGCAGCCATTAATAATCAGGTCGGCGTATCGATTGCAGATTATATGAATAACAATATGCAAGGGGTGACGGTAACTGAGTTGGGGGGTAATCCATGGCAGCCTGAAATCAACTTCAGGGGCTATTCTGCTTCTTCATTACTGGGCAACCCGCAAGGTTTGTCAACTTATATTGATGGGGTGCGTGTAAACGAGCCATTTGGTGATGTGACTTCATGGGACAAAATACCCAGTTTTGCCATTGGTGATATGCAACTAGTTCCTGGTTCCAACCCTTTATATGGTTTGAACACATTGGGTGGTGCGATTGCCATTCAGACCAAAAGCGGAAGAAATAATCAAGGTGCTGCGCTTGAGTATGAAGCCGGCTCATGGGGCCGTCAACGCGCATTGGCAGAATACGGCGGTGTGTCTAAAGATGGCTCTGTTGATTATATGATTGGTTTTCAGCATACAACCGAGGATGGCTGGAGAAAATATTCTCCTTCCCATGTAAACCAGTTGTTTGCCAAAACTGGCTGGCAGAGTGAGACTACCAAATTAGACCTGACGTATATCGGAGCGGATAACAACCTGATTGGGAACGGTTTGACACCGGAATTTCTATTGCATGGAGATCGTGACCAAATTAATACCAGACCAGACCAGACCAATAATTACTCACACTTTCTGGCTCTGAATGCCAGCCATTGGTTGAATAGTGACACTTTGTTATCCGGCAACGTTTACTATAAGAAGTCTAACCGCAGGACCAAAAACGGGGATGGTTTTGATGCTGAAGTAGAAGGTGGGGAGGAGTTGGAAGGATATCCTGGCGTGACATGTCCAGGCCCTGGAGATTGTGACTTAAGCGGAGCTGTCATGAATAGCACACAGACCAGTCAGAACACTTATGGTATGACAGGGCAGGCCACATTTAACCAGGACTTCCTGGGTAAGGAAAACCAGTTTGTAGTCGGTGCTGGCTATGATTACAGCCTGATTCGTTTTAAACAATCCGAACAGATTAATATTGCTGAAGCCGATGGCGCGACCGTTGGTGAAAGCGATCCTGTGTTTGATGATACAAGAGCGCCGATACTGGATGGCCCCGGTGCCTTAGGCCAGCGCCAGTCAGTCGGTTTGACCGGCAAGCAATACACCGCACGCTTGTTCGCCAGTGATACCTTGTCACTGAATGACTTTTGGCATTTGAACGCAGGCGCCAGCTGGAACTTTACGCGTGTGGATAATACTGACACCTTGCGTGGTCCCGCATCTGCGGCGAACAATTTCAATAGCTTGACTGCGAAGGATAGTTATACCCGTTTGAATCCGACCGTGGGCCTGACCTATACGCCGACTAAAGCGTTGACACTGTACACTTCATACAGTGAGTCCAGCCGTGCGCCAACTGCCATTGAAGTGGGATGCTCCAATCCGGCAGCGCCTTGTCTGTTACCAGCTGCGATGGCGGACGATCCACCATTGAACCAGGTGGTTGCTAAAACCTATGAGGCGGGTGGTCGGGGGCAGTTGACGGATAACGTGTTCTGGAATGCCGGTGTTTATCACGCGGTAAATCATGATGATATCCAGTTTACCGCAGCCAATTCGCAAACCGGTGCCGGTTACTTCAAAAACGTGGGCAGAACCAAACGTCAGGGTATTGATATGGGACTGAATGGCTTTATTGATAACTTCAAATGGAGTGCTTCTTACAGCTTTGTTCGTGCTACTTATGATAGCGATGTTGAGTTTGTCAACGAGTCAAATTCTTCAGGTGTGAACAGTGATGGCGTTTACACAGCCCGTCCTGGAGACAGAATTCCTGGAATTCCACAACATCAATTGAAGTTGCGTGGTCAGTATGCGGTTACCCCAAGCTGGAATGTAGGTGCTAATGTAGTTGGCTACTCCAGCCAATATGTATTGGGCAACGAAAATAATAGCCATAGAGCAAATGCTGCTGATTGTAACGGCGGAGATGATTGTGCAACTGGCCGTGGCAAACTTGGCGGTTACTTCATTGTCAATCTGGATAGTCAGTATAACTTTGGCAACGGTTGGAAGGTATTTGCTAAAGCAACTAATATCTTTGACAAAGAGTACAACATTGCGGGTCGTTTGGCAGAAAGCATGTTTGATGCAAGTGGTACCTTTGGTGATGAAAGCAAAGTGCTGAGCTTGCTACCAGGTGCACCACGTGCGGGCTGGATTGGCTTGCGTTACGAGTTTAAACCAAAACAATCCGTAGCCAGTTATGATCCTGACTAAGTAATAAACAGAGGAGGATGCGTGCTCTCACAAATTTCATCACCTGATTCCCAGGCGACGCTTTTACCAGTGAAAAAGAAAATTTTACTGGTGGAGGATGAAGTGCTGTTTGCAAGAGCGGTAGTCAAGCGCTTGCAGAAAGCCGGATTTGAATGTGAGCACGCAGAATCCCTGCACGATGCAAAACTGCTGATCAAGCAGTTTGAGCCGGATATGGCATTGCTGGACATGCGCCTGCCGGATGGTAACGGGTTGGATTTGCTTTCTGACATGATTGCCAAGAATATCAATGTCATCGTCATGACCGCGTTTGGGGAAGTGACCGATGCCGTCAATGCCATCAAACTGGGGGCATTGGATTATTTGAAGAAACCCATTGATCTGGAAGAGCTGCTGCTGATTATCCAGAAAAATGAGAAAACCACTGAGCTGCAAACCAGCCTGGCATATTCCAGGCAACGTGATGCAGTGATTAACGAATCCATACAACTAATCGGCGAAAGTGCGGCCATGCAAAGCGTGCGCCAGCAGATCGGCCGTATTGCACAATTGAGCTCACTCAGTGATGCGGTACCGCCAACGGTGCTGATTACCGGGGAAACCGGTACCGGCAAAGATGTGGTTGCCCGGTATCTGCATGCCAGTTGTATTAATCATGACAAGCCTTTCGTGTATATCGATTGTGCGTCTTTACCTGCCGAACTGATGGAAAGTGAGCTGTTCGGCCATGAAAAAGGTGCGTTTACCAACGCTGTCGCTTCCCGCCCCGGCCTGATAGAGTCAGCCGAAGATGGTACTTTATTCCTGGATGAAATCGGTGAATTGCCGCTGGGCCTGCAGGCTAAACTGCTGAATGTGCTGGAGCGCCGCATGGTCAGGCGTTTGGGCTCCACCAAGGAGCGGCCCGTACTTGCGCGCATTATCGCTGCCACTAACCGTGATTTGTACCAGATGTCCAGTGAAGGGCGTTTCCGTTCGGATCTCTATTATCGCCTGAATGTGATTACCATGCAGATGCCGCCTGTACGTAATCGTGGCCAGGATATCCTGCTGCTGGCGAATTATTTCCGGCAAATGACAGAGAAGCGCTATGCCTTGCCGCATCATGAGTTTGACGCCAGCGCATTGATGGCCATTCAGCATTATCATTGGCCGGGGAATGTGCGCGAAATGCGGCATCAGATCAGCCGTGCCGTGTTGATGTGCACACAGCCGGTGATTTCGGCGCAGGCGCTGGGTTTGCCCCAGGCCAGCCAGGTGGCTGTGAGTGCACTGGGTGCCAGCGACGCACCCATGACACTGGAAGATGCAGAAAAAGCCATGTTGCTCAGCGCCCTGGAGCAGGCCAGGCATAATGTATCCAAGGCGGCTCGCATTCTGGGCATTACCCGTATGACCATGCGCTACCGGATGGATAAACATGGTATTTCTTCTGTGTGAAAATAATATACCGCTGGCAAGATAACAGGCCTCGCAATCGCGGGGCCTGTTTGTTTATGGGTAATTGATCCAGGCCAATCTTCTCCCTTCTTTGTGAAGGAAAATCCATGCCGATTGACAGCCCAGCAGGTGCTGCATGGTATCATTGCACTTTTACCTTGGAGTGCAGGAATGATAGGGACCCCATTAAGCGCGAACGCCACCAAAGTCATGTTGCTGGGCAGCGGCGAGCTTGGTAAAGAGGTCATTATTGCCTTGCAGCGACTGGGTGTGGAAGTGATTGCGGTTGACCGCTATGAGAATGCGCCGGGACATCAGGTAGCACATCATTCCTACGCGATTGATATGACGAATGCCGAGGCACTGAAAGCGCTGGTTGATGAGGTGAAGCCGCATTACATCGTGCCGGAAATTGAGGCATTGAATACGCAGGCGCTGGCAGAAATAGAGGCCGCTGGCGTGACTGTGGTGCCGACCGTGCGCGCTGTGCAGCTGACCATGAACCGTGAAGGTATCCGTCGCCTGGTGGCCGAGGAGTTGGGGTTGCCTACTTCGCCATATGCCTTTGCCCGTTCCGAAGCCGAATTACAGGCCGCCATTGATGGCGGCATTGGTTACCCCTGTTTTATCAAGCCAACCATGTCTTCTTCCGGGAAGGGGCAATCCCGTATTACGCAAGCCAGCGAAGTGAAAGCTGCGTGGGAATATGCCGCCAGTGGTGGGCGCGTAAACCAGGGCGTGGTGATTGTCGAAGGGCAGATTGATTTTGATTATGAGATCACACTGCTGACCGTGCGCGCAAAAAATGCTGCCGGGCAGGTAGAAACCTATTTCTGCGCACCTATTGGCCATTTGCAACAGCAGGGTGACTATATCGAAAGCTGGCAACCGCAAGCCATGCACCCTAAGGCATTGCAGAATGCACAGGAAGTAACGAAGAAGGTTACCGACGCACTGGGCGGTCAGGGGGTGTTCGGGGTGGAGTTATTCGTGAAGGGTGAGCAGGTATGGTTTTCCGAAGTCAGCCCGCGCCCGCATGATACCGGCATGGTCACCATGTGCACCCAGCGCCTGAATGAATTTGAGTTGCACGCGCGTGCCATCCTGGGGTTACCGGTGGATGTGGCCCAGCGTGAAGTGGGGGCGAGCGCCGTGATTTATGGCGGCGCAGATAGCAATGCATTGACTTATCATGGCCTGGAAGCGGCGATGACTGTCCCTAACAGTGAAATCCGCTTGTTCGGCAAACCGGAGTCTTTTGTCCGCCGTCGCATGGGAGTGGCGTTGGCAACAGCGGATAATACAGCGTTGGCACGTGAGCGCGCGAAACAGGCAGCATCGCTGGTGACGCCAAAAGCCGCAGGTTAACCGGCCATGGCACTTAACCAGATTCAGGAACCTAATGCAGCCAAGCAGTCTTTATTCGACTGGTTGGGTGGCGAGGAAAAAGGCCCGGAAAATATCCGCCTGCTAGTCGAAACTTTTTACGACATTATGGATAGTGATCCTAAAGCAGCGGAGTTACGCGCTTTGCACAGGCCTGACCTGACAGAAGCCCGGGAAAAGCTGTTTATGTTCCTGATGGGCTGGACGGGTGGGCCGCAGTTATATATTGAGCGCTACGGACATCCACGTTTGCGCGCGCGCCATATGCCTTTCCCGGTTGATGAATCAGCACGTGACCAGTGGATGTATTGCATGATTAAAGCCATGCATCAATGCCAGTTTGAAGACAGCCTGATGCGGCATATCGCCAACCAGTTATATGGCGTGGCAGATTTTATGCGTAACCGTGAAGGTTAATGTTACTCAAACGAAATTGAAATTAAAAAGCCCCGCATCAACGGGGCTTTTTAATTACTGGCTACTTTCAACCTCGACAGCCGGTGAAGTTGCTTGCACTTCTTTTTCCCGGGCTTTACCTGCTACCCGTTTTTTATTCTGCGCCGCACGTGGTGCCGCCTTGAAGCCAAATCCGCCCAGTAAGGCAGCGACGACTTTGCGTTTGGCCGTGGATGGCTTGGCGACGGGGGCTATGACTTTAGGAGTCTCCACGGTAGCCGCAGCACTGGAAGGTTCATAAGGCTGATAAAACCAGGCATCTTCTTTCTTGAGGGATTTTGCCGATTTTACCGGACGGCTGCTGCCTGCACTGGCAGCACTGCCGGATGCTTTTTCTTTGGGAATTTGCTTTTTAATCAGCTTTTCGATTTCATCAAAATACTTGGTTTCCTCTTCGTCAATCAGGGAGATCGCCACACCTTTGGCACCGGCCCGGCCAGTACGGCCAATACGGTGCACATAATCTTCCGGCGAGGTGGAAATCTCGTAATTGATCACCAGAGGCAAGTCGCTGATATCCAGGCCACGTGCTGCCACATCGGTTGCCACCAGTGCATGTATACTGCCAGCCTTGAATGCATCCAGCGCTTCTATGCGTTCTTTCTGGGATTTATCGCCGTGGATGGCAGTGCAAGGAATTTCGTCCCGTTCCAGTGCCCGCGCCAGCCTGCTGGCGGAGAGCTTGGTTTTGGTGAAAATAATCACTTGCTGGCTGGCGTATTGTTTAAGCAATTGCACCAGAAAGCGCTGTTTGCGGTCACTGTTCACCAGGTAGGCTTTTTGCTCGACATTGTCATTAGTGGCATTGCTGCGTGCCACTTCTATCAAGGTCGGCTGGTTTAAAAACGCATCTGCCAGTTTCTTGATTTCGTCGGAGAAGGTGGCCGAAAACATCAGGTTCTGGCGCTGTTTCGGCAAGAGCGCGAGAATGCGCTTCAGGTCAGGCATAAAGCCCATGTCCAGCATGCGGTCAGCTTCGTCCAGCACCAGGAACTGCACCTGGTTCAAAGACAGGGTTTTCTGCTCTACATGGTCGAGCAAACGACCAGGCGTGGCGACCAGGATTTCAACCCCGGTTTTCAAAATGGGCGTTTGCGTTTTGATATCGACACCGCCATACACCACCAGGCTGCGTAAAGGCGTGTGTTTGGCATAGGTTTTGATATTGTCATAGACCTGGATTGCCAATTCTCTTGTCGGCGCCAGCACCAGCGCCCGGATCGGGTGTTTCGCCGGTGAGGTGCTGGTGCTTGCCAGTGGCAGCAGGGTATGCAGGATCGGTAATGAAAATGCGGCTGTTTTGCCTGTGCCGGTTTGTGCGCCTGCCATTAAATCCTTGCGCTCCAGTGCCAGGGGAATGGCTTGCGCCTGGATAGGGGTAGGCGTGGTATAGCCAGATTCCTCAATGGCTTTTAACAGAGGCTCAGCCAGGCCCAATGCGCGAAAATCTACAGTAGTTTGCTCTGACATGGTCGTAAATTATGCAAATGAACGAGGGCGTTTCGGGCTGGATTCACCAAATGATTTGTTGCCTGTTGCACGTGGTTTATTGTTGCCACGATGACCATTCGGGTTGCCAAAACGTTCCTGCTTGTTAGCTGGTTGATTGTTTGAAGAGCGTGGGCGACGTTGGCCAAACTCTTCAGTCAATGCACGCGCAAATTGGAAGTCTGTATCTTTGGTGTAGCTTTTGCTATTGCCATTGACTTCGCGGTCCGTTTTTTGCTCGCCCTGACGAGCATCACGTGCCCGGTTCGGTTGGCCTTCGCGCATCACGCGGTCACCAAAAGAACTGTTTTCACGGTTGCCACGGAATTCGCGATTCTCACGATTGCCGCCATCACGGTTGTTACCACGGAAACCACTTTTGCCTTGCGGGCGGCCATTCCCGCTGCCATGACGTTTACCATTGCTACGTCGGCCTTCGCCATCATCCATGCGCACCGCACGTTTAGGTTCAAAACCGGCAATCACGGCTGGCTGGAATTTATGACCGGTGTATTGCTCGATTTTGCGCAGCAAGTGGCGATCGGTGTTGGAAGCAAAAGAAATGGCGATACCGGTGTTATTGGCACGACCGGTACGGCCAATGCGGTGTACGTAGTCTTCGGCAAATTTGGGCAGGTCGTAGTTAATGACGTGTGTAATACCGTGCACATCAATGCCACGTGCTGCGACATCAGTTGCGACCAGGACCTTGACATCGCCATGGCGCAATTTGGTCAAGGTACGGTTACGTGCACCCTGGGTCATGTCACCATGCAAGGCGGCGGTTTTGTGGCCGGCTGCGTACAAATCTTCAGCCAGCAAGTCTGCATGGCGTTTGGTGCTGGTGAAAATAATCGCCTGGTTAACGCCTGGTTCAACCAGCAAGTGTTCCAGCAATTTGTTTTTGTGGTTCATGTCATCGACAAAGTGCAGGCGCTGTTCAATGTTGGCATGCTTGTCTTTCTGGCCTGCCACTTGAATCGTGATCGGGTCACGCAGGAAGCGTTTGCCGATATCCATGATCCCATCCAGCGTGGCTGAGAATAGCAGGGTCTGGCGTTCAGCGGGCAGGGCGTCACAAATGCGTTCCACATCCGGCATAAAGCCCATGTCCAGCATGCGGTCAGCTTCGTCCAGCACCAGCATCTGCAAACGGCTCAAATCAATACGGCCGCGCTCCAGGTGGTCAATAAAGCGGCCTGGGGTTGCTACCAGGATATCCAGCGGTTGCGACAGCAATTTGTTCTGCAGTGGGTAGGGCATGCCACCGACGATACTGACGCAGCGAGCACGCAGGAATTTGCCGTATTTACGGGCAGCTTCATTGACCTGGGCTGCCAGCTCGCGGGTCGGTGTTAACACCAGGATACGTGGGCCGCGACTGCGTACCGGGTGCTGTGTTGCCAGCAAGTTTAAAGCTGGCAGGGTGAATGCGGCTGTTTTGCCTGTACCCGTTTGGGCGGAGGCCATGATGTCACGGCCTTGCAGGGCCTCGGGGATGGATTGTGCCTGGATCGGGGTCGGGCTTTCGTAGCCGGCTTCGGTTAGGGCGCGCAGAATGGATGGATCTAAGTTTAAATCAGCAAAAGACAAAGGATGTCCCTTTCAAAACAATTAAAAGGACGCAAGCAAAGCCAAAGAAACAATACCGAATTAACGTGTGATATCGCTAATACAACACTGAGGAGCTTTTACCGGCGCTCGGGCTAGCCACTAACCGATAAAAGAAGAGACGTTAACTGAGACGTCATTTCAAGATGATAACTTCCACACTACACGAGTTACCGATGGGTCAGGGCAGACAATCAACACGATGACCAGGGAAGAAAAGAATCGGCATCGCTAAAGACTTTGCGCAGTATAAGGAATTTATTTTAAAAGTCAAATATTTATCACAAAAGATTTGGGTCAAAGTATGCTAAAATCGCGCCCTTTCTATCTTTTGGCAGTTCACATGGCACGCAATCTCAGAAATATCGCAATTATCGCGCACGTTGACCACGGTAAAACCACCATGGTTGACAAGCTCCTGCAACAGGCCGGCACGTTTGCCTCGCATCAGCAAGTGACCGAGCGTGTGATGGATAGCGGCGACCTGGAAAAAGAGCGCGGCATTACCATCCTGGCCAAAAATACTGCCGTGAATTACGAAGGCACGCATATCAATATCGTGGATACGCCCGGCCACGCCGACTTCGGTGGCGAGGTGGAGCGCGTATTGGGCATGGTGGATGGCGTGGTGTTGTTGGTGGATGCGGTTGAAGGCCCGATGCCACAAACCCGTTTCGTGACTAAGAAAGCATTGGCACTGGGATTGCGCCCTATCGTGGTGATTAACAAGGTGGACCGCCCTGGCGCACGGACTGACTGGGTGATTAACCAGACATTTGACCTGTTTGCCAACCTGGGAGCAGATGACGAACAACTGGACTTCCCTGTGGTATACGCGTCTGCATTGAACGGTTTTGCCACGCTGGACATGAATAAGCCCAGCGAAAACATGCGTCCGCTGTTTGAAACGATTCTGAGCCATGTGCAGCCACCGGAAGGTGACAGTGATGCACCACTGCAATTGCAGATTTCCGCACTGGATTATTCTACCTATACTGGCCGCCTGGGCGTTGGCCGTGTAAGGAATGGCCGTATCAAGCCAGGCCAGGTAGTGGCCGTGATGCGTGAAGATGAACAGGTCGCGCAAGGCCGTATTAACCAGGTGCTGGGTTTCCAGGGCCTGGACCGCGTACCGGTAGAAGGTGCAGAAGCAGGCGATATCGTGATTATTTCCGGTATTGAAGATATTGGTATTGGCTTTACCATCGCTGACCGTGACAAGCCGGTTGGTTTGCCGCACCTGGGTGTGGATGAGCCGACACTGACCATGGACTTTATGGTGAATACATCCCCCATCGCCGGTACCGAAGGCAAGTTCGTGACTTCCCGCCAGATTCGTGACCGTTTGACCAAAGAGTTGCTGACTAACGTGGCTTTGCGCGTTGAGGATACGGAAGATACCGATGTGTTCCGCGTATCCGGCCGTGGCGAATTGCACCTGACCATCCTGTTGGAAAACATGCGCCGTGAAGGCTTTGAAATCGCCGTGGGTAAACCGCGCGTGGTTTACCGCGAAATCAATGGCGAGAAATGTGAGCCATACGAAATCCTGACTGTGGACGTGGAAGATGAAAACCAGGGTGCGGTGATGGAAGAACTGGGCCGCCGCCGCGGTGAAATGACCAACATGGAATCCGACGGTAATGGTCGTACCCGTGTGGAATACCGTATTCCTGCCCGTGGCCTGATTGGTTTCCAGGGCGAATTCCTGAGCCTGACCCGTGGTACCGGCCTGATGGCGCATATTTTCGATGATTACGCACCAGTGAAAGCCGATATGCCAGGCCGTCGTAATGGCGTGCTGATTTCCCAGGAAAACGGCGATGCGGTGGCTTATGCGCTATGGAACCTGGAAGATCGCGGCCGTATGTTCGTGAGCCCTGGCGACAAGTTGTACGAAGGCATGATTATCGGGATTCACAGCCGTGATAATGACCTGGTAGTGAACCCGATCAAGGGCAAAAAACTGACCAACGTGCGTGCTTCCGGTACCGATGAAGCTGTACGTTTGACCACACCAATCAAATTGACGCTGGAATCTGCGGTTGAATTTATTGATGATGATGAGTTGGTGGAAATTACACCAAAAACTATTCGCTTGCGTAAGCGCTATTTGCTCGAGCATGAGCGTAAACGTTCTTCCAAGGATTAATCCTTGGCAAGTGATTAAAAACGCCAGCATTCGCTGGCGTTTTTATTTATGTATCCACCAGGGAATGCCGTGAGAGTCGATTAAGGCGGGGTCAGACATAGTGAAAGGCAGGCAACTGAGATACACTTGTTGCTCTTCATCATGGTATCGGTAGGCTGAATGGGTAAATTGAATCCGGGTGATTATCGCGTCAACCCAAAAAAGTTTTCACTCAAGCAATTCAAGCCGGATGACAAATCGGCCCGTGCGGGTGACAAAGAGGCAGATGCCGCCATCCTGGCACAACTGACCGCAAGCATTAACGAACGGCAGGATATCCTGCATGCGCAGGGCGAGCATAAGGTATTGCTGATTTTACAGGGCATGGATACCAGCGGTAAAGACGGTACCATCAAGCATGTGTTTAATGCCTGCGATCCGCTGGGCATCCGCCTGGCCTGCTTCAAGGCTCCCAGTGAAGATGAGTTGGCACATGATTACTTATGGCGCGTCCATACCCAGGTGCCGGGCAAAGGCGAACTGGTGATTTTTAACCGCAGCCATTATGAGGATGTGCTGATTGTCAAAGTGCATGACTGGATTGATGAGGCGGAGGCTACCCGTCGCTATCAGCAGATTAATGATTTTGAACGCATGCTGGCCGAGACCGGTACGACGATTATCAAATGTTTTCTGCATATTTCCAAAGAGGAACAGAAGGTGCGTTTGCAGGAGCGCCTGGATGAGCCGGTGAAGTTCTGGAAATTCAACCCCAAAGACCTGGAAGAGCGCGCGCTTTGGGATAAGTATATGGAAGCTTATGAGCGTACCTTGCGTGAAACATCTACAGCGTATGCGCCGTGGTATGTGATTCCGTCTGACTCCAAAACCAACCGTAATTTACTGATTTCGCGTATTTTGTTACAGGCGCTCGAAAATTTGCCGCTGACTTATCCGGGAAAACCAAAAACCTGGAATACAGTGGTGATTGAGGATTGACGGATGAAATGGAGTAATTAATGATTTTACGCTGTTACAGCCCTGCTAATCACGGTTAAATGGCGGCATATTAAAGCAATTGAAAATGAGTTTACGTTTCCGATTAAATCTTCTGGTGACCATGCTTTCGCTGGCTTTTTTGCTGGCTGCCGGCGTGGTGCTGGTGCGCGATACGCGTGACAGTATCCGTGAACGTGTCGAAGCTGCCACGCGCGTCACGGTACAGTTGCTGGATACCGTGATTGTCAGCTCGGCCATGAATCCCAGCCTTGGCCCGACCCATTATGTGCTGCAGGATTTCCTCAACTCCCTGGGCTATGTGCGCAGCAGCCGCATAGAGCTTTACGATTATGCCAATACGTTGTTATATGTCTCGCCTCACTCGACTTTCCAACTGGAAATTGACCCGCCGCAATGGTTTGTGAAACTGGTTTCGCCCAAGGTGGAAACCGTGACGCGCCGGGTACGCTATGGCACCCTTATTATTACTTCCAGTGCCGAAGGGTCGATCCGGGAAGCCTGGTCCGGTTTTCTGCAACTGATCTGGATGGGGATTGGTTTTTTTGTGCTGTTGAACCTGCTGGTATACGGCCTGCTGAGCCATGCTTTGCGCCCGGTGCAGCATATCCTGCGTGGGATCAACCAGATTGAACAGGGCGATTTGACCACACGCTTGCCGCGATTTTCGGTCCCTGAATTTGACCGCATAGGTGCCAGCCTGAACCAGATGGCAGTCTCACTGGATGCTGAACGCCAACTGGAGCAGAACCGCCAGTTGACCCAGCTGATCCAGCAGCATATTGAAGATGAGCGGCGTAGCCTGGCGCGTGAACTGCACGATGAGCTGGGGCAATACGTCACGGCGATCAAGACGTTTGCAGTAGCCATTGTCAACAAAACCCGCGAAAAATCGCCGGACATCGCGGCCAGTGCGCAAACTATCGTGGCGGCGGCCAATCATATCTATGACGGGATGCATAATATCATCCGCCAGTTACGGCCTGCCGCGATGGATAATATGGGGTTGATAGAGACACTGCGCGACATGATTGCAGGCTACCAGGCACAACATCCCGAGTTAAGTATTCAGTTGCATGTTTCCGGCGAGTTCAAGCCCATGGGTGAAAACGTCAATATCAATATTTACCGTATTGTGCAGGAGGCGGTGAATAACGCGATCAAACATGCCGATGCGCGATCAGTCATGGTGCGCATACAGGCAGCCCAGGATGGCTGGCACCTTAGGATTGAGGATGATGGCGTGGGCATGCAGGCAGATGAAGTGGACCAGACACAACATTTTGGCCTGCTGGGCATACGCGAACGTGTACAGGCCTTGCATGGCCAGTTTAAAGTCATTTCAGAGCCAGGGAATGGGCAAGGTGCCGCCCTGGAGATCCGGTTACCTTTACAATCTGCTTAACTGCAACAGGAAGAGAACAGTATGATTAGTGTGATGCTGGTAGATGACCATGCGGTCGTCAGGATGGGTTTCAAGATGCTGCTGGAATCCGATCAGGATATCAAGGTAATTGCCGAAGCCGATAGCGGGGAAGCTGCTATTCGCGCTTATGTGGAGCACCATCCGCAAGTGGTGGTGATGGATATTACCATGCCGGGTATAGGCGGCATGGAGGCGATTGAACGTATCCTGGCCAAGGACAACCATGCGCGTATCCTGGTACTGTCGGCGCATGAAGACTCCGTGCACCCCAAGCGTGTCCTGAATGCTGGCGCCATGGGTTATGTCACCAAGCGTAGTGCGGCAGAAGAGCTGATTAAAGCAATCCGTAGCGTGGCGCAGGGCAAGAAGTACATAGAAGCGGGTGTCGCGCAGCAAATGGCTATCCAGCAATTATCGGGTGAACAGAACCCGGTGGATGTGCTGAGCGAGCGTGAGTTTGAAGTGTTTATGTCACTGGCACGTGGCAAGTCCACCAATGAAATTGCTGAAACACTGTTTTTGAGCCCACGTACCGTGGGCACGCATTTATACAATATCAAGCAGAAACTGAATGCACAGAATTCAGCTGAGATTGCACTGATTGCGATGCGCTGCGGCTTGCTGGAACCTTGACCTTAACGGCGCGGACTGCTGGCACGGGAACTGGCAACCCCGCTCAGTATAATCAGCGCCATGCCGATATATTCCAGCCACGACAAGCGCTCCCCCCACCAGAATACGCCAATCATCGTTGCAAAGACAATCGTACTATAGGCCAGGCTGGCGACCGTCAGCGTTTGGCCGGTGCGATAGGCGCGGGTCATGGCGAGCTGGCTAATGGTAGCCGAAATGCCCAGGCCCAGTAACAGTGGTAAATCCTGCCAGTGTAATGGCGTTACCTGACTATTCAGCATCAGGCCACCGCTGGCGATACTGCAGACCAGGGTGAAATAGAATACGGTGCGCCAGTCCGGCTCGCCGGCAGCCCCTAACTGTTTGACATGCACATACGCCAGTGCCGCTCCCAGGCCGGAAAGTAACCCTACCGCGCCAGCCAGCCATAAATCGGCTTCCCATCTTGGATGCAGGAGCAAGGTCACGCCGATAAATCCGCCAACCACGCACAGGTTTAAAGTGTTCTGTTGCCAGCGTGACAAAGGTTGCTCGCTGGTCAGCAACCACGGTGACAGCAAGGCCAGAAACATGGGAGAAGTGTAGTTCAGCGTGATCGCCGTGGCCAACGGAAGATGCGCAATGGCATAAAAGAACAGCAACAGTGCGATAAATCCGGTCAATGCACGCCCCATTTGCTTGCGTATCAATGGACTTCTGAGTGGCTTGCCTTGCCAGTACACCATGGCAGCAATAGAGATGAAACCGCATACGGAGCGGTAAAACACTAATTCCGTGCTGCTGAAACGCTGGGCACCGCTTTTCACAAAAGCGCCCATGATGGCAAAGCCCACACCGGCAACCAGCATCCACAGGCTGCCTAACTTCCAGTGTCTGGGGTGTGAAAACAGAAACAAAACGCGTGAAAAACCTAGCGCACAAACTGCGCAGGCAAGTAAGGTTCTATTTGGGTACGGTACCAGCGATGAAAGTGTTCCAGCCCGGTTTCCATCGGATGCTGGTAGGGGCCACGCTCATCCTTGCCTGCGAGATACAGTGCTTTGCGGCCATCGTGCATGCGCTGGCAGATTTCCTTGTCTTCAATCGCGGTTTCAGAATAAGCAGCTTGCTGTGCCTTGATGTATTCGCGTTCAAACAGGGCGATATCCTCCGGGTAGTAGAATTCGACTACGTTTTTACATGATTCTATGCCGGTGGGGATGAGATGCGATACTACTAGTACATTCGGGTACCACTCGATCATCAGGAAAGGGTAGAGCACAAACCAGATGGCACCATATTTAGGCGACGTACCTTGCTGGTAATCGGTCACCGCCTGCTGCCAGGTTTTGTATGCCGGTGACAAGCTGTATTCTGGCAACGGTTTGTACCCTACTGTTTGTACGCTGTAGTGCTCACCGAATTCCCAGTGGAGCTCACCACAGTCGACAAACTGGTTCAGGCCAGGGTGAAACGGGCCCACGTGATAGTCTTCCAGGTAGACTTCGATAAAGGTTTTCCAGTTGAAGTCATAGTGATCCACAATGGCCTGGTCAAAATAATAGCCGGTAAAATCAAAATCCTGGCTGCATCCGAGCTGTTTCAATGTATCTGCAATCGACACGGCTTTGGATTTGCTGGATGCAGGCGAAGTATTGAACAGCAGGCCTTGCCAGTGGCTGAGCGATTGTTTTTCCAGGTGCAGGCAGGGGTTTTGTTCAAAATGCGGCGCCCCCAGCAGTTGGCCATTTAAATCATAAGTCCAGCGATGTAGCGGGCAGACGATATGCTGTGTATTGCCCTGCCCGGATAACATTACCGCCTGGCGATGGCGGCAGATATTACTGATCAGCTGATATTCGCCGTGCTGGTTCACCAGCGCCTTGGCATTGTGCATCCAGTCCAGCGAACGATAGTCGCCAGCATTGGGCGTCATGCGCTCATGGCCAACATATTGCGGTAACAGGGAGAACAGGTGCGCTTGCTCCAGCGCATAGATGTCCGGATTGAGATACCAGTCAACAGGTAATTGTGCGAAGCGAGTCTTGTGTTGTTCTTTGTTTAAAGAGGTGACAGAACCCATATCTCAAACTTGATTGATCACGTGCAAAAAAGAATAATTGTGCCCGAAAAGAGGGGTAATGGAAAGCCGCTGCGGGGAAGGCTGCCTGGTTTGCCAGCAACAATTAATTGATTTTAATCAGTAAAACCGATTGTCGCCTGGCAAGCTGTACCGGCAAGCGATGGCGACATCAGTGGAACGGCCCTTAACGAACGCGTAAATTCAGTTATAATGTTTGAGTTTTCTATGTATAACGATACGTAAACAATACTTGCATTTTTAGGAGCAAACGAATGGCAAACTTATTAGATCAGTTGAAAGCGATCACCACTATTGTGGCCGACACAGGTGATGTTGAAGCAATTAAAAGCGTAAAACCGGTAGACGCAACGACCAACCCCTCTCTGGTATTGAAAGCTAGCCAGATTCCTGAGTACGCACCTCTGATCGAGACAGCGATTGCCTACGCTAAAGCGCAAGGCGGTAACAAAGAACAGCAGATTGAGAACGCTGCCGACAAACTGGCTGTATTGATTGGTGCCGAAATCACTAAAGTGGTACCAGGCCGTATCTCGACAGAAGTGGATGCACGTCTGTCTTTCAATATCGATGCCATGATTGCCAAAGGCCGCAAACTGATCAAATTGTACGAAGAGTCCGGTATTTCCAAAGACCGCGTACTGATCAAACTGGCTTCTACCTGGGAAGGCATCAAAGCCGGTGAGCAACTGGAAAAAGAAGGCATCCAGTGTAATTTGACATTATTATTCGGTTTCGGTCAGGCACGTGCTTGTGCTGAAGCTGGCGTATTCCTGATTTCCCCATTTGTAGGCCGTATCCTGGACTGGTACAAAGCGAAAAACCCAGGCACAGAATACACACAGGAAACAGATCCAGGTGTGGTTTCCGTACGCGCTATTTACCAATATTACAAAGAGCACGGTTATAAAACTGTTGTGATGGGTGCTTCTTTCCGTAATACTGGCGAGTTGATTGCATTGGCTGGCTGCGACCGTCTGACAGTCTCTCCTAACCTGCTGCAAGAACTGGCATCCACAGAAGGTACCTTGGCACAAGTGCTGAAAGATGGTGGAAAAACCAAAGAAGTACCAGCCAAACTGACAGAAGAAGAATTCCGCTTCGAATTGAACCAGGACCCGATGGCAACTGAAAAACTGGCAGAAGGTATCCGCGGTTTCGTGGCTGACCAGAAAAAACTGGAAGATGCATTAGCAGCAAAACTGTAATATCCCTGTGAGATGATAGGAAGAACTGGCAAGCCCTGCCAGTTCTTTATTTTCAGTCAGGCATAATTTGGCCTGCAACATTGACTTATTTTGGCTGCCAGCTTACTATGAGCGACCAGCTTGAATTGGTAGTACGCTAGAAATAGCATTTAGAAACTTTAAAATTTTTGGAGAAAAACATGGCATTAACTCAAATGGCATTAGACTCATTGGATTTCGACGCAACTGTTGCTTTGGCAGAAAAAGTGGCCCCACACGTTGACATTCTGGAAATCGGTACACCATGCATCAAGCACAACGGTATCAAACTGCTGGAAACTCTGCGTGCAAAATTCCCAAACAACAAAATTCTGGTTGACCTGAAAACCATGGACGCTGGTGAGTACGAATCTGAGCCATTCTACAAAGCAGGTGCTGACATCTGCGTAGTGTTGGGCGTATCCGACATCGGTACAATCAAAGGCGTAATCAAAGCTGCTAACAAATACGGCAAAAAAGCGCAAGTTGACCTGATCAGCGTTGAAGACAAAGTTGCTCGTACTAAAGAAGTTGCTGCTGCTGGCGCACACATCATCGGTATCCACACTGGCTTGGACCAACAAGCTGCTGGCCAGACTCCTTTTGCTGACCTGGCTGCTGTTGCCGGTTTGAACCTGGGTGTTGAAATCTCTGTTGCTGGTGGCGTTAAAGCTGCTACAGCCGGTCAAGTTCGTGACGCTGGTGCTTCCATCATCGTTGCTGGTGCTGCTATCTACGGTGCTGCTGACCCAGCTGCTGCTGCTGCAGAAATCACTGCTATCGCTCACGGTTAATTAACCCTCCATCAATAAGCAATTATTGATAAGCGATAATAAAAACCCGACTCAGCAATGTGTCGGGTTTTTTATTTAACACTTTTGCATACACAGGATAGAAAATGGATCATCAACAATTTATTTTGGATAACTTGAAGCGTATTCTGGACGTGACTGACAAGTCAAAAGCGGCTGAATTATTGAAACTGGTTGACGAGGCTGGTTCTACATTTATCGGTGGCGCAGGTCGTTCCCTGCTGGTTTCACGCTTTTTTGCAATGCGTTTGGTGCATTCCGGTTACAGCGTTTACATGATTGGCGAAGTGGTGACACCAGCCATCAAAAAAGGTGACTTGCTGGTGCTGGTTTCAGGTTCTGGCGGTACTGCAACCCTGTTGCCATTCGTGAAGAAAGCGAAAGAAGTGGGCGCTAAATTAGTCGTGATTTCCATGAAGAAAACTTCTGCAATGGCAGATGTGGCTGATCTGGTGATTCAAATTGGCCAGGATGACAGCTTCCCATTGGTTAAAGGTATGCCTATGGGTGGCCAGTTTGAACTGTCTACTTTGGTATTCCTGGAAGGCGCGATTTCTGAACTGATCCACGCTAAAGGCCTGACTGAAGAAGGCATGCGTGCATTGCACGCAAACCTGGAATAAGTCTCCACGTAAGCTTTGCTGTCAAAAAAACCGGCCTGTTGGCCGGTTTTTTTTATGCAGTCAGTGTCGGAGGCTGGCGAGGTGTACGAGATCGCGCGTTGTGACTCGCTTCTGATGCAGGGCGCTGGCTACCAGTACACCGGCAGCATTGGTTTGTTGCAGGGCGAGGGTATCCGCCAGGTTGCGCACGCCGCCTGCGGCATAAAAGTGCTTCAGCGGGGCCTGTTGCTGCATCTGCTGTAGCAGGGATAAATCTGGCCCCTGGTTGGCACCCACAGCGGGTAAGCTCATCAGAATGGTGTTGGCTGGCCAGAGGCCTGGATTGTTCAATAATTCAGCGGGACCGCGATAGCCCTCTGCAAAGAAGTCCAGGGATAACACCGCTTCTGGTGCATATTGCTTCAACATATGATAAGCCTCGATATCATTTAACCCTTCACTCGCAATAATGGGGATGGTGCCGATCTGTTGCCAGGCCTGCAATTCTGCCACGTGTTGTATGGCGGCATCTACCCACCATTGTAATTGCGGGAAAACCTGCATGGTTTGGGCAATGAGGTCTCTATGATGCGGGTATTTTGTATCGCGGGTGATTGCATTTAAATCGGCAATATACACGCAGTCAAAGGGATAAACTTGTAAAATAGCGGCCACGATATCGAGCAGGGCATGGCTTTCCGTCAATTGTGATTGAATGGGGCGGTAATGCTGGCGTTGCCCTTGTATGGCCTGTACTACCTGGCCATGCATCAAATCGATCACCGGAATAATATGCAAAATAAATCTCGCTTGAAAATCTGGGTTTGTGAATTTGTCAGTGCAGGGGGGCTGGCATCGGAACCGTTGCCAGCCAGCCTGTTGCAGGAAGGCCTGCTGATGCGGGATGCCTTGCTTGCTGACTTATTTTCCCTGGGCATTGATTGTATCACCAGTCATGATGCCCGGGTGCAGCCTGCAATGCAGGCGCGAAGCATGCCGGTGAGCGCTGCTGACGATGCGTTTGCGATCTGGCAGCAGCAACTGGCGACCGGGGATGTGGATGCCTGTTGGGTGGTGGCCCCCGAGACTGGTGGTGTGCTGCATCGTATGCAGCAATTGGTAGCAGAGGCCGGCAAATACTGGATAGGCTGTGCGGGTGATGCTATCCGTCTGGCAAGCTCCAAATCACAGATGGCGGATATTTGCTATCAGGCAGGGATTCCTGTGCTTCCCCATATTTATCTGCAGCAATTTTTGCCTGGCTCACCATTGCCATGGCAGACCTCTACAGCAGCCGGATTTGTGGTTAAACCGGATGATGGAGCGGGGTGTGAGTTTACTTTTTACTTTAAAAATAAATCAGAACTATTTGAGTTTAAACATAAAATACAATCAAGTAACAACTCTGTTTATCATAAACTATTATTGCAACCTTATATCACAGGTGAAGCATTAAGCATGTCTGTGGTGTCTACAGATGACCAGGTCAAGGTGATCGCGGCGCACCGGCAATGGATAGTGATCGAAGAGGGCGCATTTCAATTCAGGGGCGCAGGCGTTAACCAGGCTTCCCGTTATTTACCACTGATGCAAAACATGGCAGAAAACATACATCGCGCGATGCCAGGGCTTGTCGGATATTGGGGAGCTGACCTGATTCTGGCAGAGGATCAGCAACTGGTGCTGGTCGAAATCAATCCGCGTTTGACCACTCCGTATACAGAGCTCTCCAAATTGCTGGCAGAGAACCCTGCCCGAATGATACTGGATGCCGTATTGGATAACAGATTGACCGGTCTTACAGCGCAATCTTCGCTGGCGCTTGATTTGGTTGAATTAAGCGAGAAACAGGCCATATGAGTCAGCCCGTGGTTGGTTGGGATATTGGTGGCGCACATGTCAAAGCAGTGATGCTGGATAGCCAGGGCCATATTGTTAAGGTATCGCAGCAGGCTTGTGCTCTATGGAGAGGCCTGCATTTGCTTGAGTCCACTTTGTGCGACGTGCTGCAGCAATGGCAATTGCAAGCAGAGGATTGCCTGCATGCAGTGACCATGACGGGTGAACTGGTGGATTTATTTGAACATCGGGCGCAAGGAGTACGCGCGATTGCGGAAACAGTCAAAAAATATATGCCCAATGCCGTGTTTTATATGGCTTCACCGGATCAGGGAGCCGCGTTCGCAGTGACTGTCAGCAGCCAAGAGGCCGCGATTGCTTCCATGAACTGGCATGCTTCGGCACAATGCCTGGCGGTGCACAATGAAGCGGTGATGCTGGTAGTGGATATTGGCAGTACGACAACCGATATTACCTTGTGTGAAAAACAGCAGGTCATTGCCCATGGCTGGACTGATGCAGCACGCATGCAGCAACATGGCCTGTTTTATAGCGGCGTGGTGCGCACCCCCCTCATGGCATTGGGTCCGTATATTGAATGGCAGCAGCAGGCGCGTCATATCGCGGCAGAATATTTTGCCACCACTGCTGACGTTTATCGCGTGCTAGGCGAGTTACCGCCACAATATGACATGGCAGATACGGCTGACGGGCAGGATCGTTCGATCAGCGCCAGTATGCGCCGCTTGGCACGCATGGTCGGGCATGATCTGGAAGATGCAGAAACACAGGCATGGCATTCGCTGGCACAGGCCTTCAGGCAAAGGCAAGTATCCTGCCTGCTGCAGGCTATCCGGTGTGGCCTGGCGCAGGTCAACGTACAGCCTAAAACGCTCACAGGATTGGGCGCAGGCAGTTTTCTGTTGCCTGAACTGGCGCAGGCTTTAAATCTGCCTTATATCCCGGCTTCTGCCTGGATGATGGCTGATCAACCACAATTAAAAGACGACGCAGAAGTCTGCTTCCCGGCTTATGCTGTCGCGAGGTTATGGCAAACATGGCATTGATGCAACTGGATTTACCTTATGCCGAAGGTGCTGACTGGCTGGGCCAGCTCAGGCATTTCCCCTGGCCGATGCTGCTTGAAAGCGGCCGGGTAGAGGTTACCGGAAAACAAATGGCGGCAGATGAAGAGGCCAGCCTGGGCGCCAGATTTGATATTGTGGTGGCAGATCCTGTTGCCAGAATTATCCATCGTCGGCCTTGTACGGAAGTGCATGTACAACAGACAGTTGAGCGCAGCGAAGAAGATCCTTTTACGGTCATCAAGCGTTGGTTGCAACCGCATGCGGTACCGCGCGTACCTGATATCCCGTTTGCCGGCGGCGCGTTGGGTTATTTTTCCTATGACTTGGGGCGCAGTATAGAAACCTTGCCGGAAATTGCTGCCAGCGAGATGCCATTACCAGAGTTGCTGGTGGGTATGTATGATTGGGCCATTGTGGTGGACCACCACCTGCAACGTTGCCAGCTGGTTTCGCACACGCGTTTTATATCGCCCCGGTTTTTGCAGGATTTACACCAGCAATTGCTGCAAAAACGGCAGCTTCCAGCAGCACAGCCATTCCAGGTGCATGGCGATATCCGGCACAATATGGATAAAGCCGGGTATGCGCAGGCATTCCAGCAAGTAAAAAACTATATTCGTGCCGGCGATTGCTACCAGATCAACCTTGCCCAGCGTTTGGCTGTCAGCGTGAGTGGGGATGCATGGCAGGCCTATGACCAGTTCCGGCAACTTAGCAAGGCACCTTTCATGGCCTATCTGCAGGTCGATGACGGAAAAGGTGTGCCATTTGAGGTGCTTTCCATGTCGCCAGAGCGTTTTCTGCAAGTCACTGACAATAAGGTTGAGACGCGGCCGATCAAGGGGACGCGGCCAAGGCATGCAGATAGCCTGCGGGATGAACAAGAAGCTCAATCACTGGCCAATAGTGCCAAAGACAGGGCAGAGAACCTGATGATTGTGGATTTATTGCGCAATGATATCGGCAAAGTATGTGAGGTTGGTTCAGTGAAGGTCGATGCCTTGTTCCGCTTGCAACGGTTTACCAATGTGCATCACCTGGTCAGCATTGTGCGCGGTGTGTTAGCCAACGGTTATCATGCCCTGGATTTATTGCGCGGCTGCTTTCCTGGTGGTTCCATTACTGGCGCCCCCAAGCTGCGTGCGATGGAAATTATCGAAGAGCTGGAGCCGCACCGCCGCGGTATTTATTGTGGCAGCATCGGGTATATAGGTTTTGATGGCAGCATGGATACCAATATTGCGATCCGTACTGCGGTCGTTTGTGGGCAAACCATGACTTTTTTTGCCGGTGGCGGTGTCGTTGCTGATTCGGATTGTGACAAGGAATACCAGGAGACCTTGGATAAGGCTTCCCAATTCCTGAAACTGGTTGCACAATGCAAAACCTAATTTAACTCTCGGGAAAATGACATGTGGGTGATCAAGCTGGGCGGAAGCGTGACACGCCATGACAGCCTGTTGAAGTGGTTGCAACTGGTTGCCCGCTGGGGAGATGGCAAGGTGATTATCGTGCCAGGCGGTGGTGTGTATGCCGATGCCGTGCGCGAGTTCCAGAAAATTCGAGCCCATTTGCCGGATGGTCATCTCAGTGATACGCAAGCGCATGCCCTGGCGATTTATGCCATGGACCAGATGGCACGGAGCTTTGTCGCCATGGAGCCAGCATTGACGTTGGTACGCAATCCCCTCGAAATTGCAGAGCGTGGCTGGCAACACCGAGGGTTGGTCTGGCTACCGAGTGAAATGACGCTCAACCCTGTATTATGGGGAGAGACAACGCTCCCCGAAAGCTGGGAAACGACTTCTGACAGCCTGGCAGCCTGGCTGGCCAGCCAGCTGGAGGCCAGCCAGTTATTGCTGGTGAAATCGGATGACCGGCTGCTGGAAGAGCAGCCAGCGTATCGCTTAGCCGAATTGCAGGCCATGAATATTGTCGATGCCGGTTTATCGAAAATCCTGCCGCAACCCGGTTTTAAGTCGTGGGTCGTGCATGAGCGCCGATACACGCGGTTTCAAGATGGCCTGGACGAGCAGACTCTTACTGCTGGCTTGATCGGGTAGCCTCAAAGACAGCAGTTTTCTCAAATTTGCCGAAATGCAGCATGATGGTCGGCAAAATCAACAAATTGAGGATGGTGGAGGAAATCAGGCCGCCGACGATAATGGTCGCCATCGGACCTTCAATTTCACGCCCGGGCTCGCCACTGCCGATGGCCAAAGGCAGCAGGCCCAGCGCCGTGACCAGCGCGGTCATGAGCACGGAGGGCAGGCGCTCGGATGCGCCGCGGATACAGGTTTCCAGGTTCCACTCACAGTCTTCCTTATCCACCAGGTGCTGAAAGTGGGACACCATCATAATCGAGTTGCGCAAGGTAATGCCGAACAGGGTGACGAAGCCGACCAATGTCCCTACCGAAATCCAACTGCCGGCAAAAAATGTCGCGATGACGCCGCCAATCAATGCAAAGGGCAGGTTGGCGAAAGTGAGCAACAGGTTTCTCAGGCTGCCAAAAGCAATATATAGCATCAGGAAAATCGCCACACCGGCTACCAGCGAATGCACAATCAAGTCCTGGCGTGATTGTGCATTGGCTTCGGCTTCACCGGAAAACTCCATATAGTTGCCGGGATGCAAGGCCAGCTTTTGCCGCAGTGTTTTTTGTATTTCACGTAAGACAGCTTCCTGGTCGCGCCCGGCAATATTGGCCGTGATGGTCTGGATACGCTTGGCACCGAGGTGCAGAATTTTCGATCGGCCACCTTCCTGCGCGATATAGGCGACGTCGGACAGTTTGAGCATCTGGCCTTCCGGGTTGAAAATCGGGATATTGCGCATATCCGCAATATCATCACGGTTATCGTCATTCAGCAGTACGCTGACACCGATGGAACGGTTGCCCATGTACACATGATTGACCGGTACGCCTTCATAACTGGCTTTCACGGTATCCAGCACATCCAATGGGTGTAATCCCCACAGCGAGAGTTTTTCCTGTTTGAGCCTGATTGCAATTTCAGGCGTTTCCGGCGGAGATTGCACCATCACGTCACGTACGCCACGGATACCACCCAGCATATTGGCGACTTTTTGCGCGTCTTTATCCAGTGCATCCAGGTCCTGGCCGTAGATATTGACGACCAGGCTGGCAGCATAGCCGGAGATGGTTTCTTCAATGCGCTCGGTTAAAAAGGTATTAATGGCGAAAGTGGCACCGATAAACCCTAGTTCTACTTTGCCATCGTCATCGTCATCTTCCAGTTCACCGGCAAGTTCTTCCCGGATGTCATGCAGGATACGGTCTTGCTCTGCACCGGAAACAGTACCGATTTCAACTTCAAACTCGCTGTAGTGTGTCCCGAACGTATCCGCGGCATTCGGTGCGCGACCTACCCATTGCGCCACAGATTTCACACCGGGGATTTGCAATAATACCTTGGTGACCTGGTTGCCTAGCTTCAGCGATTGTATTTCGGAAGTGCCGGGAAGTGTGGTCATGTGCAGGATAAAATGCCCTTCATGCAGGGCAGGGATAAACTGGCTCCTGAACAAGGGTAGCAGGGCCAGCCCCAGTGCAATACAGACGAAGCTGGTGATCAGTGTTAACTGGTAGCGCCGCTCAATCTGCTGCAATACCTTGACATACTTTTGCTTGAGCCAATGCAAGAGCGGAGACTCCCGGTTATCCAGGCGCGCTTTGCCGAGCAAGGCGTAACATAAGGCTGGCGTCAATGTCAGCGCCACCACGAGGGAGGCAAGGATGGCGGTAATGTAGGCATATGCCAGCGGCGCAAATAATTTACCGGCCACGCCAGACAGGGTAACTAACGGTAAAAATACCAGTGCCACGATAATGGTGGCATAGACGACGGAGCTCCGTACCTCCATGGAGGCCTGGAACACGACCTGGGAGATGGGCAGTGGTTGGGCAAGCTGTCTGTTTTCACGCAAGCGGCGGAAAATATTTTCCGTATCAATAATGGCATCGTCTACCACTTCCCCCAGCGCAATTGCCAGCCCGCCCAACACCATGATGTTGAGGCCAACGCCATACTGGTACAGAACAACAATGGCAGAGAGCAGGGAAAGCGGGATGGCAGTAGCCGAAATGACCGCCGTACGCGCATTGAACAGAAAAACGAACAGAACCGCGATCACCAGGATTGAGCCAATCAGGATGTCGGTCCGTAAACTCTGGATCGCCGTTTCAATAAAGTTGGCGGGCCGGAACAGGCCTTCATGCAAGTTGACTTGCTGGCTGGTTAAACTCGGTTTGATTTCTTTCAGCCGTTGCTCCAGCAGTTTGGTCAGTGCATAGGTGTTAGCACCCAGCTGGCCCTGAACCGATAAATAGACGGCGGGTACGCCATTAATGGCAGCGGCACTGATGGAGGGCGCTGAGCCTTCAATCACCTCGGCAACATCGCTGATACGGATGGTGCGGCCCAGCTTGCGAACCAGGGTGATATTGGCCAGTTGTTGCGGGGTGGTGGTCTGGCCCTGGCTATTCAGGATAATGCGCTGATTATCGTTTTGGATATAACCGGCCCCACGTACCCCGGTGGCACGGCTGGCAGCATTCACGACATCCTGTACATTCAACTGGTACAGCATCAGTTTTTGCGGGTCTATCTTGATCTGGAACTGGCGTACTTCACCACCGAAGACATTGATATCCGCGACACCGGGCACGGCCATCAAATGGGGCGTCAAGTGCCAGTCAACCAGTGTGCGCAACTGCATCAAGTTCAGTTTTTTTGACGTGACGCCCAACCCCAGCACGGTACTGGCGGAAGAGGTTAATGGTGTAATATTGGGCACGATTCCCGGCGGTAACTGATTGCCCAGCATGTTCAGGTGCTCGGCGACGATTTGCCGGTTACGGTAAATGTCGGATTTGTCCTGGAAAATGACCGTGATGATGGACAGGCCGGGAATGGATTGTGAGCGCAGGCTTTTGACCCCGATGGCGCCAGAAATAATATTTTCGATGGGTTGGGTGACCAGCTTCTCCACCAGGCTGGCTGACAGGCCGGGAGATTCGGTTTGAATGACGATTTGGGTTGGCGCGAATTCCGGGAAAACATTGAGATCGCTCTGGGTCAGGCTATAAGAGCCATAGACCAGCACAAGGACTGCGAGCCCGATAATGACGCCATAAAAACGAATCGCAAATCTGACCAGTGCCGACATCATGTTGATTGCTCTTTCTAATCTATTGTTGGTCGCAACTTAATCGTCGTTTTCATTCTTGATCTGGAATTTAAACTCTTCCGAGAGCAGCAGCTGTGCACCTTGCGTGACGACTTCAGTGCCTGGGCGCAAGGTATTGTCAAACCAGCCATTATCCAGTTCAATTTCTGAAGCAACCGGTTTACGCAAAAACATATCTGGCTTCGCTTTGGTGTACACCCAGGCCATCCCACCATGCCAGACAATCGCCTGGTTGGGAACGAAGACACCCCTGACCATGGATGAGGAGGATTGTGCCGGTACAACATTGACGCGCATGCCTACCCGCAGGTAATCCGCCGGGGCGATATAAAAATAGGTTTTCCCGATATTGCTGATATCTGTTTGAATAGATTGGGAAATGTACTCTGCCCGAATGGGTTTGATTTCACTCTGGATAGGGGAAACAAGAATACTGGAGTTGGCTTCAGGCGCTTTAAAGTTGAGCGGGAAACTGGCTTGCACCAGCACTTTCTTTTGCATCAGTAAATCATGCAAGGGCCCGGAGGGGGGGTGTTGTGTCACCAGGGTGGCCAGTGGCTGGCCCCATTGTGCCACTATGGTGTCGGTCAGCGCTTTTAATTGGGCCTCGGTGGATTTGATTTGCGTCTGGTCATTAATAACCAGTGCTTGTGCTTCCTGTACTGCTTTGTCAGACACATTTTTGTCGTCCGCATTCAGCTGCTTGTAACGCTGGTATTGCAGTTGATGGTTGGGTAACAGGCTTTCAGCCACCGCTAATTGGGCTTTAAGTTGCTGGTACTGACTGTTGTAATCTACCAGGGTCTGGATAGAAATAACCGTACCAAGCACTTTGATATTGCCCTGATAGTCATAAGCTTTCAGTGGCTGTACGTGGATACCACTGTTTTGCTGGGTAGCCAGGTTCAGTTGCACCAGTTGTAAACCATTTTGCTCAATCACGCGTACCGGACCTTCTACTTCATCATCATTGTCACCTTGTGCCGATTCGTACTCATCCTGGCCAAGCAGCACGATGGCCCAAATCAAGCCTACGATAATGACGAGTTGAGCCCCGATGATCCAGAGTGCTTTTTTATTCATTTTGCTGGCGCCTCTTGTGTTTGAATGGCAAACGGTATGGTCTGTTGTGACAACAATAAGGGTTTTTGCATGACATTCTCAATATCTTGCAACGCACGCAGTACCGTGGCCTGTTGTGTCACCAGGCGCTGTTGGGCAGCATAAAACTGTATTTCTGTTTGCAAGTATTCTGTTTTGTCGATAAGGCCGTTGCGCCACTGGTTTTCAAGTTGCTGCTTACGCCGCGACTGCTGTTCGTATTCCCCTGTCATGGTGACCAGCAGGTTGGCTGCATTATGGTATTTCAGATAAGCCTGCTCTGATAATTGAATGACCTGGTGTTGCAGGGCGTAAAAACGTGCCGCTTCATTTTGCCGCACTTGTTCAGCATGCGCCCACAAATCAGAAGATTTATTGAGCAGGTTTAACATGCTGCCAATGCCGAGGGACCATATTTTGTCGCCATACTCATACAATATCCCCGGATTCAGGGAAAGGTCGGGATAACGCTTGGCCATATCCAGTCTTAACTGGGACTCGGCTTTGGCATATTGCGCCAACCCACGCTGGATATCCATGCGATTGGTGAGCGCCTGATGCTGGATGGTTTGAGCATCCTGGTATGCTTGTGGCTGATCAAACCTGGCTTTCAGTAACTGCGAGACATTCATTGGCGCAACGGGCAATGTCTGGTTATTTTGCCCGGTTAAGCCAGCATCATGCATGATTTTTTGTTCTGTTTGCCTGATTTGCAAGGTGAGTTGCTGTAGCTGCCAGGCAGACTGGTCATGCTGCAGGCGGATAGGCAGTACATCTGATTGGCCGGCCACACCCAGATCCAGCCTTTTTTGATAGGCATTCAATAAATCTGCCTGGGATTTCTGCAGCTTCGCAAGATTGGACTGCAATGCCTGCTGTTCGGCTAACTGGATCAGGTCCAGGCTTAATTGCTGTCTCAGCGCCCACGCAGTTTCCGATATCTGTATTTTGGCAATGTCGGCTTGGTACTGTGCAATGTCTATATTGATTTGGCGCTTGTTGGCGGTAATGACAGGGATATCAACTTGTAGCCCATACGACCAGGGATTAATATCCCCATTGGCCCGGTTGCTATGTGCCAGTTGTCCGTTTAGTCCGACCATGGGGCGTAATCCGGCTGCGGTGATACCCGCCAATGCCACGGCATAATCCGATTTGGCTACCTTGAGTGCCGGATGGAAGTACAGCGCTGACAGCGTCAGGCTATCAATATCCCACGATTGAATAGGCCAGGGGATTTGCGGATACTGAGCTTGTACGAATTGCCTGAAGCCATCCTGGCCGGGCGCAGCTTGCTGAATCGCATCAATATTCTGCTGCTGCTGAATAGGTTGTGGCTGGTACATCACACCACAGGCGGAAAGCAATAGCGGGCAAATACAGGTAAGGTATCGCATCAGGCTTGCGTGGTAGCCGACTAGGGCAACCTTATAATTGAAATTATTCGACGATTGTCGCGTTGACGGCATCCAGTGCGTCTTGCAACACGTCTTCAGGCAACTGATTGATGGAGGTCGCCAACAGGTCAGCAGCTTCTACCGTGCGAATCGGCAGGTCTGTGGTGTTTAACTCTGCGATTAAACCGGCAGCCACGCCCGTAATCTTTAGCAGAATTTCGCGCTCTCTCATCAAAAGCTCAAGCTCCGCTCTAAGCATGTTTTCTTCGGCTGAATGCATATCCCTGTTCCTAATGTACTGACTTTTTTATGGTAATCAATTCTGCATCTTGCAGTTGAATGTCCGGCTTGTCAATGTAATGACATATAGTTTGTGGCTCGTACTTGAATACTGTTATAATGGCAAATTGCCAGCATTGAACTGGTGGCGATGCGAAAGTGGCGAAATTGGTAGACGCACTGGATTTAGGTTCCAGCGCCGCGAGGCGTGAGAGTTCGAGTCTCTCCTTTCGCACCAGATAATCAAATGCATTACAATCAATCGGGCTTCCTTTCCAGGAGGCCTTTGTTGTTTTAGGCGCTCTTAATATTTAAAGGGTGGTTCTGGTTATATAGTTAAGGATAAGTGATGAATATTGTACAAACCCCTCATGCGCCTGCAGCGATTGGCCCTTATGCCCAAGGCGTTATCGTCAGCAATATGTTATATACCTCAGGCCAGATTGCATTGCGCCCGGATGGCAGCCTGAATGATGGTGATGTGGTAGAGCAGACCAGGCAGGTGCTGGCTAACCTGCAAGCCATTATTGAAGCGGCGGGCGGCCGCATGCAGCAAGTGATCAAAACTACGGTGTTTTTGAAAAACCTTGATGACTTTACGGCCATGAACCAGGTATACGGTGAGGTATTTGGCACACATACCCCGGCGCGCTCGACAGTACAAGTCGCAAAACTGCCACGTGATGTGCTGGTTGAAATCGAGGCAATTGTCGCTTTGGGTTAAATTCAGGCGCCCGATACCAGGCGTACGCTTTGGCAGTTTGCAAGCCTGCATACAGGATGAGTTGGCCCAGCGCGTGTTGAAGTTTATTTCAATAAAGAGTTGTGTTATATTTTTACGCTCTTTTTTCATGATTTGATTGTTAAATGTCCACCATTGATATGATCAGGTCATGTAAACACTATAAATAAGACGTTTGAAGTTCGTCTACTCATATAACCCATCGTTTATCAACGATTTTTACAGGAAGTTCAGCATGGCAGCAGTATCTGTTGAAACAGTCAGCAACTTGGAACGTCGCATGACAATCAAAGTCCCTTTGGCACCGCTCGAAGGGCAAATCAGACAACGTTTACAGCAAATTTCACGTACCGCCAAATTTGCTGGTTTCCGTCCGGGTAAAGCGCCTGTGGGTCTGGTGAACCAGCATTATGGCGACCAGGTACGCGACGAAGTGTATTCGAAAGCCGTTGAAACCAGCTTTGGTGAAGCGGTTGAGCAAAACAAACTGCGCGTGGCGGGCTTTCCGAATATTGAGCACATTCCATTCAAAGATGCGGCTGAAGACTTCGAGTACATCGCTACTTTCGAGATTTTCCCGGAAGTGGCGATCGGTGATTTGAGCAAAACCAAAATCGAACGCCCAACCCTGGAAGTGTCTGAGGCAGATGTAGAAAAAACCCTGGATGTATTGGTCAAGCAGCGTGTGAGTTACGAGCCGGTGAAACGTATGTCTAAAAAGGCTGACCGTATCAATATTACATTGACTGCCTCTATTGATGGCCAGCCAGTGGAAAGTACAGGTGATCGCGGCATTGACCTGGTGATCGGTGAACCTGGTCGTGTTAAAGAGTTTGATGAGGCACTGGTAGGCGGTAAAGCCGGAACAGAAAAAACCTTTGATATCACTTACCCCGAAGATCATAATCCTGCCCAGCTGGCAGGTAAAACAGTGACTTATGCGGTGAAGTTTATTTCCGTGTCACAACCTGTTTATCCGGAAATTGACGCAGAGTTTGCTAAAAATCTTGGGGTGGAAGACGGTAATCTTGACACCATGAAAGCCGAAATCAAGCAAAGCCTGGAACAGGAAGTGGAAAAACGTATCAAAGCCAGAGTGAAGGAAGCGGTTTTCCAGGCGTTGGTCAGCGAAAGCAGTTTTGAATTGCCGAAAGCTATTGTCGCAGCGGAAACCAACCGCCTGATGCAAGTGGCTGCGCAAAACCTGCGTGAACGCGGTGTGGACCCGCAAACGGTGCCTATGGAACCATCTGTATTCGAAGCGCAAGCACAACGTAATGCAAAGCTGCGCCTGATTCTGACTGAACTGGTGAACAGTAATGATTTGCAAGCCAATGCTGATCAGGTGCGTGCCATGGTAGACACGTTTGCCCAGAGCTTTGAGAAGCCTGAAGAGCTGGTGAACTGGTATTATGCAGATGTCAAACGCCTGGATGAACCAGTTGCGCTGGCGACAGAGGAAAATGTTGTGAACTGGGTGCTAGGTAAAGCCAAAGTAAGCAACAAAAAAATTAAATTTGATGAATTGATGATGGCAGGTGCTTAAACCATGAATTATATGAACGCAAGCGAAGGCATGATGCAACAACGAATGGAGCCGCAAGGACTGGGGTATATCCCCATGGTCATTGAGCAAAGTGGCCGCGGCGAGCGTTCATATGACATCTATTCGCGCTTATTGAAAGAGCGCGTCATTTTCCTGGTTGGCCCGGTTAATGATATGACAGCCAACCTCGTCGTGGCGCAGCTTCTGTTCCTGGAAGCCGAGAATCCGGATAAGGATATCTCCTTGTACATCAACTCACCAGGTGGCTCGGTGACTGCAGGCATGTCGATTTACGATACCATGCAATTCATCAAGCCGGATGTCAGTACTTTATGTATTGGCCAGGCCGCCAGCATGGGCGCATTCCTGCTCACCGCAGGTGCCAAAGGCAAGCGTTTCTGCCTGCCTAACTCCCGTGTCATGATCCATCAGCCACTGGGTGGCTTCCAGGGCCAGGCTTCTGATATCGAGATTCACGCCAAGGAAATTCTGTACTTAAAAGACAAACTGAATGGCATTATGGCTCACCATACTGGTCAAGATATCGAAACCATTGCCAACGATACAGATCGTGATAATTTTATGAGCGCTGACGCTGCTAAAGCCTACGGCTTGGTAGACCAGGTCATTGCCGCACGGACTGCTGTCTAATCAGTGAATCACCAGCAGGGGGAAAAGCATGGCAAATAAATCTGATAGCGAAAAACTTTTATATTGCTCATTTTGCGGCAAAAGCCAGCATGAAGTGAAAAAACTGATTGCAGGCCCTTCCGTATTTATTTGCGATGAGTGTGTCGACTTGTGTAACGACATTATTCGTGAAGAAATCCAGAGCCTGAACGAAATCAAGTCCGCAGATAAAAAGCTGCCAACGCCGCAGGAAATCTGCTCTATTCTGGATCAGTACGTCATTGGCCAGATACAGGCGAAAAAAAACCTGTCAGTCGCGGTGTACAACCATTACAAACGGTTGGGTTACAATCCACTTTCCGAGGGTGGCCAGGCGGCGAAAGACGATGTTGAGGTTCAGAAAAGCAATATTCTGCTGATTGGACCAACCGGCTCCGGCAAAACCTTGCTGGCGCAAACATTGGCGCGCTTGCTTGATGTACCTTTTGTGATGGCGGATGCTACCACATTGACCGAGGCAGGGTATGTCGGTGAAGACGTGGAAAACATCATGCAGAAATTGCTGCAAAAGTGTGATTACGACGTGGAAAAGGCCCAGCGCGGCATTGTCTATATCGACGAAGTCGACAAGATTTCCCGAAAATCCGACAACCCTTCCATCACCCGTGATGTTTCCGGTGAGGGCGTGCAGCAGGCCTTGCTGAAACTGATTGAAGGGACGATTGCTTCCGTGCCACCACAAGGCGGGCGCAAACATCCTAACCAGGAGTTTGTGCAACTGGATACAACTAACATCCTGTTTATATGCGGTGGTGCGTTCGATGGCCTGGAAAAAGTCATTCGCCATCGCTCCGAAAAAGGCGGCATTGGTTTTGGCGCCCAGGTGAAAAGCAAGGAAGATGTACGCGCTGTCGGTGAAGTACTGCGTGAAGTCGAGCCTGAAGACCTGATCAAGTTTGGCCTGATTCCTGAGTTTATTGGCCGTTTGCCAGTCGTTGCCACACTGGAGTCTCTCGACGAGGCAGCCCTGATGACAATCCTGGTTGAGCCAAAAAATGCGTTGACCAAGCAATACATGAAACTGTTCAAGATGGAAGGCGTAGAGCTGGAATTTGAAGAATCTGCATTACGTTTGATTGCCAAAAAGGCACTTGAGCGTAAAACAGGTGCTCGTGGCTTGCGTTCCATTATGGAGCACTCATTGCTGGATCTCATGTATGAGTTGCCATCATTGAAAGACCTATCCAAAGTGATTGTCGATGCAGGTGTGATCGAACATACCTCCGAACCTATCCTGATTTATCAGGATGCACAAAAACGCGTTGAAAACGCCAGCTAATCCTGCTTGCAATAGCCGCACGGCTATTGCAAGATACCATCTATGCTAGTAGATGGTTTTTCTCTTGAATTTTCAAAGTAAGTTCCCATCTAAATGCAAAGGCATCTGCCTTTGACACTTTTTGAAAGAAGCTATGACTGAACACACTTTGTTTGAAGCCGAGACACCGGAAACCGCTTTAATTCCTTTGTTACCATTGCGTGACGTTGTGGTTTATCCTCATTTGGTCATTCCGCTGTTTGTCGGGCGCACCAAATCAGTAAAGGCACTGGAGCGCGCTTCAGAGGGCGATAAGAAGATTTTGCTGGTTGCCCAGAAGTCTGCCAATAAAGATGATCCTGCTGCCGAAGACCTGTATGAAATCGGGACTCTGGCGACCGTATTGCAAATGCTCAAGCTGCCGGATGGCACTGTAAAAGTGCTGGTGGAAGGCTTGCATCGTGTTCGTGTGACTGATTTCACCGAAACGGATGAGTGCTTCATGGCATTGGGTGAAGAAGTCGAGCAAATGGATCAGGACGACAAAGAGGCGGAAGCCCTGATGCGTACAGTCATGACGCAGTTTGACCAGTACGTCAAACTGAATAAGAAAATCCCGCCGGAAATCCTGACCTCCCTCGCGACCATTAATGAACCTGGCCGCCTGGCAGACACTATCTCTGCCCATCTGACACTCAAGCTGGAAGAAAAGCAAAAAGTGCTGGAGATGCTCAGCGTGATTGAACGCCTGGAGCATCTGCTTTACCTGATGGAGTCAGAAATCGATATTCTGCAGGTCGAAAAACGTATCCGTGGCCGCGTCAAACGCCAGATGGAGAAAAGCCAGCGTGAGTACTATCTGAACGAACAAGTAAAAGCCATTCAGAAAGAGCTCGGCGAGCAGGATGAAAATGCCGAGATGGACGAGTTGGAGCAACGCATTAAAAATGCGGCCATGCCAAAAGAGGCCTTGGCTAAAGTGACTGCGGAGTTCAAGAAACTCAAATTGATGTCACCGATGTCCGCTGAAGCCTCTGTGGTGCGTAATTACATCGATACCCTGCTTAACTTGCCCTGGAAGAAAAAAACCAAGATCAGCAAAGATCTGAAAGTGGCCGAAGCGGTGCTGGATGCAGATCATTATGGCCTGGATAAGGTGAAAGAGCGGATTGTCGAATACCTGGCTGTACAGCAGCGCGTAGGCAAGCTCAAAGCACCTATTTTGTGCCTGGTAGGACCTCCAGGAGTGGGTAAAACTTCGCTGGGGCAGAGTATTGCCAAAGCCGTCAACCGTAAATTTGTCCGCATGGCCCTGGGAGGTGTGCGGGATGAAGCAGAAATTCGCGGTCACCGCCGCACTTATATCGGCTCTATGCCAGGCAAAGTACTGCAAAGCATGACCAAAGCGGGTGTAAAAAATCCTCTGTTCCTGCTTGATGAAGTCGACAAGATGGGGCAGGACATGCGTGGTGATCCTTCCTCTGCATTGCTGGAAGTGCTTGACCCTGAGCAAAACCATACATTTGCCGATCACTATGTGGAAGTCGATTACGACCTGAGTGATGTCATGTTTGTGGCGACGGCTAACAGCATGAATATTCCAGAGCCATTGCTGGATCGTATGGAGATTATTCGCTTGTCCGGATATACCGAAGACGAAAAAATCAACATCGCCCAGCGTTACCTGTTACCCAAGCAGTTGAAGGCTCACGCATTGAAGTCGACGGAAATCTCTGTGGCAGAAAGTGTATTACGCGATATCGTGCGTTATTACACGCGGGAAGCCGGCGTACGCCGACTGGAACAGGAAATCGCTAAAATCTGCCGTAAAGCAGTGAAAGAGCAGCTGTTGGCCAAAGGCAAAAACAAGGTCATCAAGAAAATCAACGTGACCAGCAAGAATCTTGAACAATATCTGGGGGTTAAACGTTATGACTTCGGGGTTGCTGCCAAAGAAAACCAGGTAGGGCAGGTGACTGGCCTGGCCTGGACCTCTGTTGGCGGTGAGTTGCTGACCATTGAAGCGGTGACTTTGCTGGGTAAAGGGAAAACCATTACCACCGGTAAACTGGGCGATGTCATGCAGGAGTCTGTGGCAGCCGCGATGAGTGTGGTACGCAGCCGCGCCGAAGGCTTGGGCATCAGTCCTGACTTTTATGAGAAAAAAGACATTCATATTCACTTGCCAGAGGGTGCGACGCCTAAAGATGGCCCAAGTGCAGGGATTGCCTTAACGACGGCGCTTGTTTCAGTGCTGACAGGCATTCCGGCACGCGCCGATGTGGCCATGACGGGTGAAATCACTTTACGCGGGGAGGTGCTTCCTATCGGCGGGTTGAAAGAGAAGTTACTGGCAGCACACCGTGGCGGCATCAAAACGGTATTGATTCCATCTGCGAATGAGAAAGATCTGGTAGAAATTCCTGCGAATATCAAAAAAGATCTGGAAATCCACCCTGTAAAATGGATTGATCAAGTGCTGGATCTGGCCCTTGAAAGCGCACCTCAACCACTTTCCGTGAATGCGGAAGCAGTCGAAATTGTGGCTGCCGGCGGTGCAAATCCCGAGCAGGCTGTGACGCATTAGTAAAATTGATGCGAATTATTGTCAAAAGGCCGGATTAGCGCTTGACAGCTCGTTTTGCGGCTTGATATAAAGGCAATACAGGATGTACCTGTCTTTTTAACTAGATATTAGGGGAAACTCGTGAATAAATCAGAATTGATAGATCATATTGCAAATGCTGCCGGTATTTCTAAAGCGGCTGCCGCTCGTGCTCTGGATGCCACAACTGAAGCAATTTCTGGTGCGTTGAAAAAAGGTGATATGGTGACCTTGATTGGTTTTGGTACATTCTACGTAGGTGAACGCTCTGCTCGTTCCGGCCGTAACCCTCGTACCGGTGCAACGATTAATATCAAAGCTGCTAAATCTCCTAAATTTAGGGCTGGTAAAGGTCTGAAAGATGCTGTAAACTAGCGCTCTTTGGTTGAGCAGCCTTTAAGTTGCTCAACCAGCAGTAGCACCACCCAGTGGCTGTTACGGGTGCTTAGCTCAGTTGGTAGAGCGTCGCCCTTACAAGGCGAATGTCAGCGGTTCGACCCCGTTAGCACCCACCAAGAAGTTTAATAAATTAAGAGTGCGAAGTTGGCGCTCTTAATTTTTTGAGTGACTCTGTACTTAAGAAATTACTTTAATAAGTGTAACTAAGTGCAGAAACTATTTGAAAAAATAGTTGTTGATTTTATAAAAAACAATGTTATAATTTCAGCTTAACGATTACCGGGAGCGGTAGTTCAGTTGGTTAGAATACCGGCCTGTCACGCCGGGGGTCGCGGGTTCGAGTCCCGTCCGCTCCGCCAAATAAAAGCCCTGATTTTTCAGGGCTTTTTCTTTTTACGTATCCTTAATCCACCTTATGTAAATAGCAATCAAATCCCAAACGTTAGAATTGGATCCCTTACCTGGCATCCCTGGAATGATTTTTCCAGCGCTTTCGATACAACTATGCAAATCTGCTTCATCCATAGCCCGTGGCAACGCTTGTTGTTCGTAACTCACTATGACTTGTTACGGGCAGCTGTGGCATTTAGGTGACACGCGTGGAATGAACAACGGGTAGTGCTTGATTGGCACAATCAGCAACTACATGAGTTGTTTCTTAGTGTTCCTGGCGAGCAATGGCCATTCATTTGCGGATTTTCAATAATTTGCACAATATTGGTGCAATTTTAGAATTAATGAGAGAAAATGCACCACTTTAGGTCGTTTTGTTAGAGAGTAGATAAAGATGAAGTATCAATCGGTACATGATTTCCTTGCATTGGTGGCGGAACAAAATCCAAGGCAGCCAGAATACCTGCAGGCAGTGACTGAAGTTGTCGAAAGCCTGTGGCCATTTATCAGCCAGAATCCACGGTATGCTGAGCACGGCGTACTGGACCGCCTGGTAGAACCGGAGCGCGCCATTATTTTCCGTGTTTCCTGGGTGGACGATAAGGGCGAAGTGCAAGTGAACCGTGGTTATCGTATCCAGCATAACAGCGCTATTGGTCCTTACAAGGGCGGTTTGCGTTTTCATCCCTCGGTGAACCTGTCTATTTTGAAGTTCCTGGCGTTTGAACAGACATTTAAAAATGCGTTGACCACATTACCAATGGGCGGGGGTAAAGGCGGCTCTGATTTTGATCCCAAAGGCAAGAGCAATGGCGAGATCATGCGTTTCTGCCAGGCGTTTGTCAGTGAGCTATTCCGCCATGTGGGTTCGGATACGGATGTGCCGGCAGGAGATATTGGTGTGGGTGCAAGGGAAATCGGCTATATGGTGGGTATGCTTAAAAAACTCACCAATCGTGCCGACTGCGTATTTACTGGCAAAGGGTTGAGCTATGGCGGTTCGCTGATCCGTCCTGAGGCTACCGGTTACGGAACGGTTTACTTTGCCGAAGAGATGCTGCGCCACAGCGGACGTAACATTGCCGGATTGAGAGTGGCTGTGTCCGGATCAGGCAATGTTGCACAATATGCGATTGAAAAATGCATGGCCTTGGGGGCAAAAGTCATGACAGCTTCCGACTCCAGTGGCATCGTGATTGATGAAGAGGGATTTACGCCGGAAAAACTGGCTATCCTGATGGATATCAAGAATAAAAAATATGGCCGCATTCGCGACTATGCCGAACAAACCGGTGTACGATTCGTTGCTGGTGAAAAGCCATGGAATGTGCCCGTGGATATCGCACTGCCATGTGCGACCCAGAATGAACTGGATGGCAAGGATGCCACGACATTGATCGCCAACGGTGTTATCTGCGTGGCAGAAGGTGCCAATATGCCTTGTACTGCTGAAGCCATGAAATTGTTTGACCAGCACCGTACGCTGTACGCACCCGGCAAGGCGACTAATGCAGGTGGTGTAGCTACTTCTGGCCTGGAAATGAGCCAGAATGCTATCCGCATGTCGTGGTCACGCGAAGAAGTAGATGTGCACCTGTTCTCTATCATGAAGAGTATTCATGAGGCATGTACACGTTACGGTACCCGTGCCGATGGTACAGTCAATTATGTGGATGGCGCCAACATTGCGGGTTTTGTTAAGGTGGCAGACGCCATGCTGGCACAAGGGGTTGTTTAATCCTTATTGCGACAGGGAAACTGTTCCGATTTCTCTGTCGCCAGTCATTCAGTTGCAAGTAAAAATCCCTGTCATGTGGCAGGGATTTTTTATATGCATGCCTCTGTCAGTTATACCGTTCCCCGCAGGCGTGATTAGGAAATATAGCCGTCCAAGTGATACGCATTGCATGCGGATTACGATACAAATTGAGCCGGGTTGAGCAGCAGGAATCCGGCGATTCTGGCGGGTTTATGGTATAGTTTGCTGTTATAAAAAATCAGGTAATGGAAATTAAAAAATGTTGGAAGCACTCAGAAAACATACACAAGGATGGATGGCAAAAATCATTCTGGCACTGATTGTGGTGCCGTTTGCCTTGTTTGGTATTGACTCTTATCTTAACCAGGCGGGCGGGCAAGTCGCCGTTGCCAAAATTGATGGCCACAAAATCTCACTGCAGGAATATTCCAATGCGGTAGAAAATGCGCGTAACTACATGCAGTCTCAAGGCGAGAAAGTAGACACGGCGCTGCTGGAAAGCCCGGCATTCAAGCAATCCATACTGGATGGCATTATTACCCGTCGCCTGGTGGAAGGAGCGATCCAGGATTACCGTTTCAGAATCAGTGACGAGCAATTGAGCCAGCATATCGTGGACATGCCTGAATTCCAGAGTAATGGTAAGTTTTCTGAAGACACTTACAATCAGTTGTTATCCCAGAATAAGCTGACCCCTGCCAAGTTTGAGCAGGGGGTACGTAAGGATTTAACTGTACAGCAAGTACGTGATGGCTTGTCTAACCTGGTATTTATGCCCAAGAGCGTTGCTGAACAATCATTGATGTCTGAATTCGAGCAGCGTGAAGTAAGCGTAGCGGATGTCAAAGTGAACGACTTTTTAAGCCAAGTGACGGTGACACCTGAGCAGGTGCAAGCGTATTACAACCAGCATAAAACCAAATTTATCGCACCTGCCAAAGCCAAAATACAATTTGCTTTATTATCTGCTGCCGGCCTGGTAGGCCAGGTCAGCGTAAGTGACGAGGAAGTCAAGCAGGAGTACGAGGCGAATGCTGCAAAATATCAGGGGAATGAGCAACGCCAGGCCAGCCATATCCTGATCGGTTTCAACAGTAATGCCAGTGCCCAGGAAAAAGCAGCTGCCAAAGAAAAAGCAGAAGCTATCCTGAAGCAAGTCAAAGCCCATCCGCAAAGCTTTGAGAAGTTCGCCATTGAGAATTCGCAAGATACTGGCTCTGCCAGCAAAGGTGGTGACCTTGGCAGCTTCGGTCGCGGTGCGATGGTAAAACCCTTTGAAGACGCTGTATTTTCCATGAAGGTTGGCGATATCAGCGATCTGGTGGAATCCGAATTCGGTTACCACATTATCAAGTTGACCGGTATTACCGGCGAATCTTCAGACTTTGATTCAGCGAAACTCAAAATAAAGGCAGAGTTGCTGTTCCAGAAAGCCCAGGCCAAATATGCTGAAATGGCAGACGATTTTGGCAATACGGTATATGAACAGTCAGGCAGCCTGGAGCCGGTTGCCAAGAAGTTTAATGTGCAGTTGCAAACTTCCCCAGCGATGAGCAAAGATGAAATTGCCAAATTCTTCAAGAGTGACCGTCTGGCAACCCTGGTGTTTTCGGATGAGGTCTTGAAAGAAAAACGAAACACCGAAGCCGTAGAAGTATCACCAAATAACCTGGTTGCTGCGCGTGTAGTTGAATATACGCCAGAAGCACCGCGCAATTTTGACGAGGTCAAAGGCGGCATTGAGTCATTACTGAAACTGGAGGCTGCAGGCAAGCTGGCACAGCAAAAAGGCGAAGCGATGCTGGCCGACTTGAAAGCTGGCAAACAGGTGAATGCTGACTGGATTCCACCAGTGACGATTGACCGTAGAAATGCGCAGGGCTTAACGGATGGCGTGATGAGGAATGTCTTCAAGGTAAATACCCATACCTTGCCAGCGTATTATGGTTTTAATGAAGCGAACAAAGGTTATACCGTGATTAAAGTAATCAGTGTTAACCAGAAGCTGAAAGATACGCCAGAAGTGGCAGACAAGGCTTACAAGGCCTATGAAGCTGCACTTGGGGCTGAAATGTCACATGCCTATGTGGCTTCACTCAAGGCCAAGAAGAATATTCAGTTTAATGCGAAAGTGCTGTTATCCAAGGGTAACGAATAGAGCCCGTTGGCTGAAGTAAGAAAAGGAGGGCATTGCCCTCTTTTTTGCATTTTGCGCCTTAATAAACACTATCAAAGAAAATTAGCCAACCAAGCAGAGTGCAGTTCAACATAATGGTTATCCAAAAGACTATCTGAAAAGGGCGATTTTTTGATTTATGACGAAACAGCATTTACGCCATTACCGCTCCTGGCCAGCCACCGATAAGTGCCAATAGGTGTAGCATCTTTTCAGGGATGCGTCTTTGCTTGCGCGTGGCAGCTGATTTGTCCGACGCGTAAATAATGAAGGTGAGACTACCCGTTACCAGATATAGCCATAAAATTATCAGTGGTAATTTCCCAGTCAGTATTGAGATAGCCAGAGCAATAATAAACACAGCAGTAAACAGCAAGGAAAACATGGTTGGACTGATTCCAAGTGGGGGAAATAAACCGGCTGTCAACCGGCGGAAGCCGCAGGAGAGAGGCACTAGCCTGTGAAAATCATTTTGATATTTTTTCTCAATTCAGCATGATGGATATGCTTAAGCAAATAGCTGACAGCCCTGACCTGAACATAAGTGACAGAAACGGCTACCGTAAAAGCGATGAGATATTTAAGCAGGAAGTGCGTGTGCACCGCCTTAATCACAGGAATATGCCACAAGTAAATCCAGATGGAATTGGCTGCAATAAACATTACCAGAGGCTTGACTTTGGTGCTTGTAAGAAACCGGTTAAGGAAGTCGCTGCTCATCCATAGCAGGCTTGAAATCAATACGGCATACGAAAGATAATAGATCGAAGGCGGATATTTAAGTGCTTGTGTGGGAAGCCATCCGCCATGGCTGAGAAGTAGTATTAATCCGGCCAATACGAAAATGCCTGCGCTGGTTAAAGCCATGACATGTAATTGCTTTTCCTTTGCTTGTGCCATGCGCAAACCTATCGCAAATATCAGGCTATATGGAATGAGATAGAGTAGAGCGGATGCAATTAACTCTCCGCTGCCAGCCTGAATATAGGGTAATGCAAAATAACGCAATCCCTCATAGGCGATAAAAGAGACTGTAAGTACGCCATAGTATTTGCAGTTATCCGCTATGTTCTGATGCCAGTGAAAGAGTAACGGAGAAACAATGGCGACCAGTAAAAATACCCTGATAATCCAGACGTAACCTATCCCCTCGAGTAAGGTATAAGAGGTCAGTATGGTATGCGCATTCAGGTCTGTGTTTTCCGGATCTATGGCGAATAGCGCAAGGAAGTAAACCGTTAGAAAGAACCATACAGGCAACACCAGCCGTTTGAATCTTTTCCAGAAGTAAGTGAGGTATGACTCGCGCTTCTGGTAGCTCACGCGAAATGACATCGCCGAAACCACTATCATCAACGGGACATCAAAGTTCCTAAGTTGGAAGAGAAGGGCGGGTGGATCTACATGCGCAAGAATAATCATAGCCAGGCCGATAAACCTGAGGATATCTATCCTGTCGTCTCTCATGCAGTTCTCTTGTTAGGGCTACCCGTTGTAATAAAAAACGCCTGACTTTGAAGGTGCAGGCGTTTTTGCGTTGCTGGCTGTGTTGATTTAGTCGATTTGGCCAGCTGCGGTGATGTTCATGCCGCCATCGACATAAGTGATTTCACCGGTCACGCCTGAGGCCAGGTCGCTGGCTAGGAAGGCCGCCACGTTGCCGACTTCTTCAATCGTGACGTTGCGGCGCAGGGCCGCATGTTTTTCGTTGAAACCGATCATTTTGTCAAAATCGGCAATACCGGAGGCTGCCAGCGTCTTGATCGGGCCGGCAGAGACTGCATTGACACGGATGCCACGAGGTCCCAGGCTTTGTGCCAGGTAGCGTACGTTGGCTTCCAGGCTGGCTTTTGCCACGCCCATGACGTTGTAGTTAGGCATGGTGCGCTCTGCGCCCAGATAGCTGATGGTCAGCAGGCTGCCATTGCGGCCTTGCATCATGGGGTAAGCCGCTTTGGCCATGGCAGAAAAACTGTAGGAACTGATATCGTGCGCGATACGGAAGTATTCGCGGTCAATGTTGTCCAGGTAGTCGCCATCCAGTGCGACTTTAGGCACGAAAGCGATAGAGTGTACCAGGCCATCCAGGCCATCCCATACGTTGGCCAGTTCCACAAACAGGTTATCGATTTGCGCATCTTCGGCCACGTCACAGGGTAACACGATGGTTGAGTCAAAATCAGCCGCCAGGTCACGTACACGCTTTTCGTGTTTGTCGACTTGGTAAGTGAAAGCCAGTTCGGCACCTTCACGTTTCATTGCGGCTGCAATGCCATAAGCGATTGAACGGTTGCTGAGCAAACCGGCAATCAGAATTTTTTTTCCAGCAAGAAATGCCATGCTTGTTCCTGTTTGGTTGTTAGTTCATTTGATTGAATCAGCGTGCGTTGTTGGAACGCGGGTCGAACACGTCACGCAGACCTTCGCCAAGCAGATTATACCCTAACACGGTGATTAAGATGGCAAGTCCGGGGTAGAGCGAGAGCCACCAGGCGAACTGGATATACTCTTTGCCATCGGTAAGGATATTGCCCCAGGAAGCTTGTGGCGCCTGTACACCCAGACCGAGGAAGCTGAGGCCGGATTCCAGTAACACGGCACTGGCAATCCCCAGTACTACGCTGACAATGACAGGCGTCAGACTGTTGGGCAGGCAGTGTTTAAAAATCACGCGCCAGTCTTGTGCGCCCAGCGCAGTGGAAGCCATGACAAATTCACGCTGGGTGATGCTCAGGAATTCTGCGCGTACCAGGCGAGTGATGCCCATCCATGAAGTCAGTCCGATGACGATCATGACATTGGTAATGGAGGGGCTTAAAAATGCAATGACAGCCAGAATCAGGAAAAAGCTGGGAATGGACAGCATAATGTCTACCAGGCGCATAATGAAGGTATCTACCCAGCCACGATAATAGCCCGCCAGTGCTCCCAGAACCACACCAGTCAGGGTGGAAATGCCCACGGCCACCAGGCCGACCAGCAATGACACACGGCCACCATATAGCATGCGGCTCCATACATCGCGGCCCAAACCATCGGTGCCCATCCAGTGCTGGGTGGAAGGCGCCAGCAGGATTTGCTTGACATGGATGGCATCCGGGTCATACGGTGCCAGCCAGGGTGCGAGCAATGCCAGGGCCAGGATCACAATGATCAGGCACAAACCGGTCAAGGCCAATGGATTCTGCAGTATCTTTTTCATGGTCAATATCCAGTTAGCGGTCAGGCATCACGCCTTTACGTAAACGCGGATCTGCCCAGGCATAAGCGAGATCTGCCAGTAAGTTGCCGAGCAGCGTTAGTGCAGAGCCTATGGTCAAGATACCCATCACGACAGGGAAGTCACGCATCATGACTGCTTCGTAAAACAGCTTGCCCATGCCAGGAATGGCAAAAATGGTTTCTGCAATGACCGAGCCGCCAATCAGGCCGGGTAAGGATAAACCGACTATGGTAATCAGTGGTAGCAGGGCATTGCGCAAGGCATGCCGGTATGTGACGGCACGGTCACTCAAGCCTTTGGCTCGTGCAGTGGTGACGTAGTCCTGGCTCAATACATCCAGCATTCCATTTTTGATAAAAAGAGTGATGCCCGCCAGCCCGGTAATGGAAGGGATCACTACCGGTAGAAACAAATGCATGAATAAGTCCTGGCATTTTTGCCAGGCGTTCAGCTGCTCGTAATTCAGGCTATGCAACCCGGAAATGGGGAACCAGGGATGGATCACACCCAGCCAGTACATCAGTAATAGCGATAACCAGAAGCCAGGAATAGAGAAGCCGATAAAATTGAATAGCGTAATGGTGCGGTCCGGCCATTGGGCGTAGCGTTTAGCCGCCCATACACCTAAGGGTACTCCCAGTGTCAATGTGAGCACCAAACCTGCGATATTCATCATTAAAGTAATGGGCAAGGCTTCTTGTATCATGCCCGGCGTCACATTGCCATCTTTATCTTTTTCGGCCCAGAACACCGGTTTCTGGTGGCTGGCAAATGAATGGCCAAAGTCCAGGTGTACCATACGCTCTACCCATAAACCGTATTGCACAATGACCGGCTTATCCAAATGGTAAAGTTCGCGTAGTTTCTGCCTGGATTCTTCAGAGGATTTGGGATCAAAAGTGGCTTCAGTACTGGTGATATCGCCAGGCGCCAGGTGCATGATAAAGAATGAAATCAGGCTGATGCCGATCAGCATCGGGACCATCCAGAATAGCCGTTTGATCAGGTAACGTAACATGCTTATTCCGCCTGAATCTGTGTGCGCCTGAGCGGCATCGGCAGATACCATTTTTGCGAGTCGTAACCAACACCTGCAGGCGGTACCGGATCCATAATGCCTCTGACACGCTTGTGGATGGCGGTCAGGTTGTAGCCAGCTGACAAGTAAACAATCGGGCTATCTTCATATAATACTTCGGCAAACTGGTGATAAATGTGCATGCGCTTGTCCGGGTCAAATTCACGGCGGCCTCGTTCCAGTAACTGGTCCACTTTTGGATTATTGTAGCCAATAAAGTTGAACTGCCCAGGTTTTTGCTGGCTGGAATGCCAGATCCCGAACTGGTCCGGCTCGAGTCCTAGCTGCCAGCCAAGCACGACGGCATCAAAGTCACCGGTTTTAATAAAGCGTGTAATAAAGCTGGCCCATTCAATGGTGCGGATACGAATCTCAATACCGACTTCTTTCAGGCGTCTCTGGATAATCACGGCGGTCTTTTCGCGCTCTTTGTTGCCATGGTTAGTCAGTACTTCAAAAGAAAGTTTTTTGCCATCTTTTTCCAAAATGCCGTCGCCGTCACTATCCTTGTAGCCAGCTTCGGCAAGCAGGCTGCGCGCTTGCTGCGGGTCAAACGGATAGGGCTTTAATTCCGGATTGCTCCAGCGCGTGCCAGGCTTGTAAGGCGAGGCTATCTGTTCACCCAGACCCAGGTAGACACCATCTATGATTTCCTGCTTATCAATCGCCAGATTGATCGCTTTACGGATGCGGATGTCCTTGAATGGCTGGCGTTTCAGGTTAAAACCCAGGTAGGTATAACTGTTGCCTAATGATTCATATTGATTCAGCCATGCTTGCAACTCTGGCCTTGAGGGGATGATGCGTGCGTAGGTAATCGGGTCCATACTCAGGCTGTCAATATTGTCCGCCATCAGTTCCAGGAACTGTGCGCCAGGGTCGGGTATGATACGCTCAACTAAATGATCAATATTTGCTGGTCCTAATACCGATTTAGGATTTTTTTCCAGCTTGATATATTCCCCATGGCGCCATTCCTTTAACTGATAGTAATGACTACCCAAAGGTTTTTGCGCAAAACTAGTGGTGTGTAAATCCTGTCCGGCCAGTTTATGTTTAGGCAATATCTGCAGTCCAGCCCAGCTATCCAGTGAGGGTGAAAAAGCCTCATCATAATGCACCACAAAGGTAAGTTTGTCCGGTGTCTCGGCTTTGGTGACCAGTTGATAATCCGACGCATAAGGGCTGCGGGTTTTTTCATCAATGATGGCCTGCCAGGTAAAGAACACATCTTCGCTGGTCAATGGATGGCCATCCGCCCATACCAGGCCCGGTTTTAAATGAAAGGTCAGTGTTTTCTGATCCGGCGATACTTGCCAGGATTCCGCCAGTTCACCGGCTAAATCCAGATTCTGGTCATAAGTCAGCAGGCTGTTGAATAAATTAGCGGTGATAGCGCTGGATGCAGACTCGCCTGCAACCATAAAAATCAGGCTGCTGGGATCTGATGGCATGGCACCCATCAAGGTACCACCTGTTTGTGTAGGATAAGGTGCGTTAAGTAATGATGTTTTTTGCTCGGGGTTCTCCGAGCCACAAGCGCCAAGCAGGCTAGACAGGAAGAGAATCAGGAAATGACGCTGAACCATGGGCAGTTTCTTGTTCTTTGCAAAAAGGAGAATCTCACTGTCCTTCATCATATAGCGATTTTAACGTTTATGACTGGTTTTTTTTGTCGATGTCGAACTGCTTTTCTTGGTGGATGACGAAGGGTTACTATGACGCTTGCTGGCGGATGGCGATTTTTTAGGGCTGTTTTTTTTGCCAGAGGTGCCGGTAATGGTCTCTTCTTTTTCAAATTGCAGTATTTGCCCGACAGCCAGTTTCTGGGACTTGAGGTGATTCTGCTGCATGATTTGCTTGGAGCTCACTCCATAGCGCTTAGCCAGTTTAGACAAGGTGTCACCCTGCTTAACCTTGTGTGAGATAGAAGTGGATTTTCCCGAGGCGACCTTCTCAATAGCCGGTTCAATCGGCAATTGCGCCATGGCGACTGCATCAATCGGTTTGGTCAAGGTAGGGTGCGCGCCTGCGGGAACCAGCAGCGGCCTGCGCACAATCAAATTCTTATTGGGTTTGAGGTTATTGGTGGCGCTTAGCTCATAAAGGCTGATATTGAAGCGATTGGCGATATTACCTAAACGCTCGCCGCGCTTGGGCTGATAGCTGTGCCAGTTTGAAAGCGGACGGGTGTAGCCATTTAAATTATTAGTGAAATTGCTGGCTGCCCATGTTGGCAATAGCAGTTTTTGATAGCTTTTTTCGGTTACCAATACTGGCCGGGTGAAACTGGGGTTCAGGGCCGTGAACTCTTCCATGGAAATGCCGGCCAGTTCTGCAGCCAGTTTGGCGTCAATCTTATTAGGTGCTTCAACCGTGGTGAAATAGGGTTTGTTGGGAATGTCATTCAAGGTCAGCCCGTATTCTTCAGGGCGGAAAATAATATTCTTGATCGCCTGCAGTTTGGGCACGTAATTCCGTGTTTCGTCCGGTAGGGACAAATGCTGGTAGTCGGTAGGCAAGCCCAGTTGGCGGTTACGCTCAATCGCACGTGCCACTGTGCCTTCACCGGCATTATAGGCCGCTAGCGCCAGATCCCATGCGCCAAACATGGTATACAGTTTTTGCAGGTAGTTCAGCGCGGCCTGGGTCGCCGCAGTCACATCCTTGCGGGAGTCTTTCCAGTAGTTTTGCTTCAGGCCGAAGTCTTTGCCGGTCGATGGTACAAATTGCCAGATACCGGAAGCTTTGCTGGTAGACAATGCCTTGGGATTAAAGCCGCTTTCAATCATGGGCAACAACGCGATTTCAGTCGGCATTCCCCGTTTCTCCACCTCGACCACAATGTGGTAGAGGTATTTTTTACTGCGCTCCAGCATGCGTGCCACATAATCCGGGCGCGAGGCATACCATTGCTCATGCTTGTTGGTATAGTCAGAGTTGATGTCCGGCATGCTAAAGCCATCACGGACACGATCCCACAGGCTGTCTTCCTGCAGGGTCAGTGAACCTTCAAACTGGTAACTGGAGCTGTAGCCTTCGGTGGAAGGCTCGCCATAACTGTCGTCATAACTGCTGCTGTCATCCGGCAAGGTAGTGGGTTCTACTTCCTCAGCCATTACCCAGAGGGAAAAGGTTGAAAGTGTCATCCATAGCAGCAATTTGTTAAAACGCATGGCGGTGTTTCTACATCCTGAGACTATTGCACACGGCCCGCAGCTACCCGGCTGTGTTGCATGTGCATTCATTGAAAACCTGGCTGGCCCGTGAGTTATACCAAGCAACATGGCATGGCTTAACAGGAGCAGGCGCTTAAGGAAGGACATCATTCTACGTTAATTTCGCAGTGAGACAACCCTTTTTCCGCCGCCGCATGCCTTGATGCATGCCTGGCTGGCCTAGAATACATTTCGTTGTGCCCGCACTTCAGTAAAAATATCCAGGGGTGGCCAATCATGAAAACCTGGCTGCGTGGCGAGTGCGTCGCAGCGCAAAAAAGGGTTGGTGGCTTTTTCCAGCGCAAGGGTGGTAGGCAAGGTCGGTTGTTGCTGTTGCCGAAGTATTGCTGTGTCTTGTGCCCGCTGTTGCAAATCCTTATTGTCCGGTTCTATGGTCAGGGCAAACGCGATATTGTGTGCGGTATACTCATGTGCCGGGTAAATCAGCGTGCCTGCGGGCAATGCCGCAATTTCCTGCAGCGATGTGTACATTTGTAACGGCGAGCCTTCAAATAAGCGGCCGCAACCGGCACCGAACAGGACATCTCCACTGAATAAATGCTGGTCATTTATGTAAAACGCAATATGGTCCAGGGTATGCCCCGGTAACGTCATTACTTTGCATGAGAGCGAGGGTAGTCCGGCAAAGTGAATAATGTCGTCATCTTTGACGCGAGTAGCGTTTAATGCCCGGTATGCCGGATGAGCACTTGCCGGTGCGTATATCGGGCAATTCCAGTGCTGTTGTAAAGCAGCAGCACCGCCAGTATGGTCGGCATGATGATGCGTCAGTAATATACCGTCCAGCTGGTAACCATTGGCATGGAGTGCTTTTTCAACCACTTCAGCATCTCCCGGGTCCACAATCAGGGCATGTTGACCTGCGTGGATTAACCACAAATAGTTATCGCTGAAAGCGGGCAGAGGGGTGATTTGCATGCTTGCGGAAGTTTCGTGCATCCTTCATCATTGAAAAAATGCGTACTGTTGTCAAGGCCATGCGTGGTAAACGATGGCTGACCCTGTTGGTTTTTTGATATCTCGCCGGAGTTTGAAGTTGCAATCCAGTCAAGCAAGCACTTTTGATACTACTGCGTTAGGGCACTACATCGCGCAGTGTGAAATCGCGGTATATGAACAGGCGGTGGCCAATGTGTTCGGCTTCCATGCATTGCAGTTGGGCTGGCCAGGATACGACTTGCTCGCGCAATGCCGCATTCCTTACAAGCACTATCTGAATACGACACTCACCACCCATACGTCCATGCTCTGCGAGAGCGAGTTCTTGCCTTTGGCTGAAACTTCGGTGGACCTGGTTTGCCTGCCGCATATACTGGAGCAATGTAGTGATCCGCAACAGGCATTACGCGAGGCTTTCCGGGTACTGGTGCCAGAAGGCACATTGATCCTGACCGGTATCAGCCCGCTGAGCTGCCTGGGGTTACGGGCCAGTATGGGCTGGTTCAAACAGGCCGGGCAATTTCAACGCCTGTTTACTGCACACCGGATGCGGGACTGGCTAAATGTATTAGGATTTGAAGTGGTACAAAGCCATTATCTCATGCATGCTTTTCCCCTTAATGATATCGGCTGGCTGGAGCGCCAGTCGTGGCTGGAAAAATGGGGTGCTCGTACCTATGGCATGACAGGGGGCGTCTATTTCCTGATGGCCAAAAAAAGAGTGCTGAATGTCCGCTTGCTTAAACCAGACTGGAAAAAAGCGCCATTAAACCCGGCATTACAAGTACAAAAAGGTCGGCCGCGAGTTCAAAATCGCGTGCAAAAACAGTTAGAATGCGCGGATGTCGATAGAACGCTGGATTGAAATGTACGCGGATGGAGCCTGTAAGGGTAACCCGGGTGTAGGTGGCTGGGGCGTCTGGCTTCAAGCCGGGCCGCACGAAAAATCATTATGCGGGGGGGAGCCACTGACTACCAATAACCGCATGGAACTGATGGCGGTGATCCAAGGGTTGCAGGCGTTAAAAAAACCTTCCCATATTAAAATTTACACCGATTCCAGCTATGTGCAAAAAGGCATGACAGAATGGCTAGCTGGCTGGAAGCAAAAACAATGGCGTACCGCTGATAAAAAACCGGTCAAGAATGCTGATTTATGGCAGATTCTGGACAAGTTGGTGATGCCGCACGTGATTGAGTGGATCTGGGTAAGAGGGCACGCCGGTAATGCCGGTAACGAAAAAGCAGATGCGCTCGCCAATCAGGGCGTGCTGACAGTCACGCAACAATTCCCCATAAAGTAATCAACACATGAGACAAATATTCCTGGATACTGAAACCACCGGTTTATACCCTGACCAGGGCCACCGGATTATCGAAATCGCTGCGGTGGAAATTTTTAACCGCCGGCCTACGCAGCGCCATTTCCATATATACGTCAATCCTGAGCGTGAAATTGATGCTGGTGCACAAGAAGTGCATGGCATCTCGCTGGAGTTTTTGCAGGATAAGCCGCTATTTGCACAGGTGGCGTCAGAGTTTATCGAGTTTGTACGTGGAGCCGAACTGATTATCCATAACGCACCATTTGATATGGGCTTCCTGAATATGGAGTTGTCCAGGTTGAATATGGACAAGCTGGAAACCTGTATCAGCGGTATTGTGGATACGCTTAAAATGGCCAAGGAAATGCGTCCCGGGCAGCGTAATAACCTGGATGCCTTATGCCGCCACTTCGGCATCGATAACTCTAAGCGGACCCTGCATGGCGCCTTGCTGGATGCCGAGTTGCTGGCAGAAGTCTATATTGCGATGACACGTGGCCAGGAAAGCCTGCTGATGGAATTATCCACCGTGACTGAGCAAGTATCCGCAACGACTGTTGCCGTAGATATGAATGCGCTGGCGCTGGTGGCTGCTACCCCGGCAGAGTTGGCCGAGCATGTGCAATATATTGAAGGGCTAGCAAAATCTGGCGCTACACCCTGGTAGCTTGTACCGTGCCAGGCTAGCCTGTATTGCACTTAAAGTATGTTAATCACGCGTGATTAAACGCATCTGTCCAGCTATTGGGCGTTTCGTATAACCTGACTTTCACCAGTCTGAGATGGTTATCAAAAGTCCCCTGATAGCGGGCCTTCAGCAATTTAAATGCTTCTGCGGCCATATTTTCCGCCGTGGGAATAGTGGGGAAAACCACGGTTTTGTGATTGGGCAAACTGTTGAGGAAATCCAGCACTGCAGTATCACCCTGATACACCAGGAAGGCATGGTCCCAGCGATCTACAATGGTTTCGCGCGCAATCCGTTTTACATCGGCAAAATCCATCACCATGCCATTGTCGGAAGCATGTTCAGCCTGGATAATATCGCCGGATAAGGTAATCTCAATGGCGTAGCGGTGGCCGTGCAAATTGCGGCATTGACTTTTGTGATCAGGAATGCGATGTCCGGCATCGAACTCCAAGCGTGTAGTAATTTCCATTGCGATATTATATCAGCAACCATGCAGCACGCCCTGCATGCTTCAACAGTTAATAGAGTTCATCGATATCCATCAATGCGTCCTCTTCGGCAGAGTAATGCTTGTGATTTTTTTCGTAACTGCTATAGCCTGTATCAAAGTCATCCATTTCATCGCCGGCAAAATCCTCCAGCATCTGGTCGATACGCTTGAATTTGTCGGTTGGTCCTGATTTTTGCAACATAATCTGCTCCTCAGCTTAGTTGATATTGCTCAAACACGTCAGTCGTGACATTCTTAACCGTATCATTAGCATAGACTGTGCCAATGCCGGGTTTAGTTCCGGGCAATAGTCAGTACCAACCATAGAACAATCAGGCTAACTCATTGTCTGTAAAGACATAATGGTATTGTGATCAGGAGAGATGGAATGCGTGGCTGTATCATCGCACTATTAATGGTGGGAGTATCTTCAATGGCGAATGCCGAGTGTTTACCTCTGTATCAGCATCAATTCAAAACGCTGCAAGGGCAGACTGTCGATTTTTGTCAATTCCAGGATAAGCCCGTTCTGGTCGTCAATACCGCCAGCAAGTGCGGATTTACGCCCCAGTTTGAAGCATTGGAGTCTTTATACCAGCAGTATAAAGATAAAGGTTTGGTGGTGATTGGCTTTCCCTCCAACGATTTCAAGCAAGAGCCTGGCACCAACAAGCAAATCGGCGATTTCTGCAAACTGACCTATGCCGTCAAATTTCCCATGATTGAAAAAACCAGTGTGACAGGCGCGAATGCCAACCCTCTTTACCAGCAGTTAATCAGGCAAACCGGCCAGTCACCCCAATGGAATTTTTATAAATATGTCATTCTGCCAGGCGGGCAAAAAGTGTATTCATTTAACAGTATGACGCGCCCAGAAAGCGAGGAGATTCTGGGGAAAATCAAGCCTTATTTGAAATAGTATTGCAGGGGTAGCAGGACTGAGTGTTTACTCCTGCGTACATTGCCTGGTGCGCTCCACCATTTGCCCATCCATCAACTGAGTAGTCTCTTCCCCGGAACGGCAGCGTTTCTCAGTATCCCAGATCCATACATGCTTATAGATTTCAACATAGCTATCTTTATTCCATGACCAGATGGATTCGCGATCATTTGTGGCATCAGCACTCACTTCCCTGAGTTTTTTGTAGCCATTTAATGTTTTATCCAGGAGAGTGAATGTCTTGGTTGACGGCGAGCTCCAGAGCGGCTTGCTGGGACTTCCTTTGGCTTTGAATACCCACATCGGGCAGTTATTCGCCTCGCACAGGCACATGCGCGCCGGTTTCACCAGGAAGGCCTTGGTCGATTTGTTCAAATCAATAAGCTGAGCCTCAAACATGTCATGAGGTCTGGAGACCTGACAAGTACTGGTCTTCTCGGAGCCAAGCGCTTTGGTCAGGTGAGCCACAATAGGGGCAGGTACGCTGACTGGGCTCTTGAAGCTTTCCTCACTGTTGAATACCTCATCTGCCAGGCTGGCGATAGAAGTCAGTAACAGAGCAAATACAACGGCAATTGAATAATGTCGTGATTTCATGGTGATGTACATGGTTGGTAATGTCTGATGGATTCCTTGCTTGCTTGCGCTGTCATTGAATGGAGCAAGGATCGAGGATAGGGGCGGTTGCACAATGCAAAAAAACCTCAAGTGTAACACTGGAGGTTTTATTTGTATGGTGTGCTGGTATTTTCAATATTCAACCACTTGGTGGTTTGGCGTCCCCACGGGGATTCGAACCCCGGTCGCCTCCGTGAAAGGGAGGTGTCCTAGGCCTCTAGACGATGGGGACCTAAGAAATTTAACAACCTGTGCAGTATACCATTATTTAGTGTATTCGAAAATATTTTTTATAAAAAACTCAATATTTTCAATCACTTGGTGGAGATAAGCGGGATCGAACCGCTGACCTCTTGCATGCCATGCAAGCGCTCTCCCAGCTGAGCTATACCCCCTAATCCTGGTACTGCATTTTCTTCATTTTGCGCTGCAAATCAAAGAAGGCGCCATATTAATGACGGGCTCATCTCTTGTCAACGCTTTTTCGCAGGATTCTTTAAAAAAACTGCAATTGCTGACAATTTATGTATTTAGCCCTTGCTGACCAGTATTTTCTAACCGCGAATATTGCTTTGCGCACTGAATTGCGACAGTTCTACATATGGTTGTGGTTGCCAGCCTGCCGCACGATGTTCGGCGACGACATTGGTAAAAATACCCCCACGGACATAAAATTTGGCTGTGACGCGCATGAACTTGGGATCAATGGCCACAACCAGGTCATCCAGAATCTGGTTGGTCACGGCTTCGTGAAAACAGCCCTCATCCCGGAATGACCACATATAAAGTTTCAGACTTTTTAATTCCACACACAGTTTGTTGGGGATATAGTCCAGGTAAATCACGGCAAAGTCCGGCTGACCAGTTTTTGGGCACAGACAGGTAAATTCGGGGATTTCCATATGAATATGAAAATCACGGCCGGGATTGGGATTGTCAAACGTCTCCAATGCCTTGGTCGGTTCAGCGGTTGGCTTGCCACCGAGTAAATGTTCGTTCATTGCACTCATGTTTGTTAATTGTTTCAGGATAAATTGGGTATTATAACGCTTAAGCCTGAATTCAAATTCTTATAACTGGTTTTCTTACTTTGCGTCTGACACATCTAAAACTGGCAGGGTTCAAGTCTTTTGTCGATCCGACAACCATCCATTTGCATGGTCAGCGTGTCGGTGTGGTCGGGCCGAATGGCTGCGGTAAATCCAATGTCATGGAGTCCGTACGCTGGGTGCTGGGCGAATCTTCCGCCAGGGAGATGCGTGCCGACGCCATGGATGCCGTTATTTTCAATGGTTCCGGTAACCGTAAGCCAATTTCCCGCGCCAGTGTCGAACTGGTGTTTGATAACAGCCTGGGCGGTGCCAGCGGAGAATGGAATCAATATGCGGAAATCTCGGTCAAGCGCGTGATTGAGCGCGACAAAGGGTCTACTTACTATATTAATAACACCGCTGTCCGCCGGCGTGATGTCGCAGATTTGTTCCTGGGTACTGGCCTGGGTGGCCGTGCTTATGCCATTATTGGGCAGAATACCATTTCCCGCATTGTTGAGGCCAAACCGGAAGAGTTGCGCGTGTTTCTTGAGGAAGCGGCTGGGATCAGTAAATATAAGGAGCGCCGCCGCGAAACCGAATTACGGTTGCGCGATACCCGTGAAAATCTGGCACGGGTAGAAGATATTTCGCGTGAGATGAACAAGCAGATCATCAAGCTGGAAGCGCAGGCTGCCGTCACGCAAAAATTCCATGCCTTGCAGCAAGCGCACCAGCTGGCAGAAGCGCAATGGTGGTGGTTACGTAAACGGGATGCCGTGCTGGCCCATGAGGCTGCCTCACAAACCGTTGAACAAGCGGTGAACGCCCTGGAAGCGCAAATGGCTTCTTTACGCAGCAACGAGCTGTTACTGGAGCAGTCCCGCCAGCAACATCAGGAAGTGTCTGCACAATTACATGCGGTGCAAGCGGCTTTTTATGAAGCCAATGCCCAGGTTTCCAATCTGGGCCTGCAAGTCCAGCAATCCGAAGACGCGCGAAACCGCTTATTGCAACAGCAGCAGCAATTGCAAGGGCAGCAGGAGCGTGGCGCCCAGCAGCAACAGCAATTGCAGGCACAACTGGCGGAGAAAACGGCCGCTTTTGCTGCGGTGGAGCAAAGTGTCGCGCAACATGCGGCGTCGCTGCAGGCGATGCAACAGGATTTGCCGGAGCAATCAACCCATTTGCAAGCCGTACAACAGGCAGCCAACCAGGCGCAGCAAGCTGTACAACAAAGCCGGCAGCAAATGCAGCTGGAACAAAACAATGTAAATTTTATCCAGCGCAACCTGACCGAAATTGCCCAGCGCTTGCAACGGTTACAACAGGAACTGGGGCAATGGGTATTGCCGGATATGCAGGCTCTGGAAGAGTATCAGGCACTGCTTGCTGGGCAGCAATCCGCTGCCCAGCAAGAAGAGCAGCAACTGAGCCACCTACGGCAGGAGGAGCATACGCAACAACAGGCATTGCAGCAGGCCAGTACGGCCTGGCAGCAGGCACAACGCGCTCTACATCAACTGGAAGCCGAGATTCAGTCGCTACAAAAATTACAGCAAAGTATGAAGCGGGATCAGCAACTGGAGCCCTGGCTACAGAAAGTAGGCCTGCAGTCAGCGCCTCGTTTATGGCAGGCAGTACAGATCGATAGCCAGTGGCAAGGGGCACTGGAGGCATTTCTGGGGCATAAGCTAAATGCCTTGCTACCTGAACGCCTGCCTGATTGGTTGCAGTTGCCGCATCCACAGGCTGCGCTGGCTGTCGTGAAAGCCGCATCAATGATAGAAGCCATGCCCGAACAATGGCAAGGATTACCCAGCCTGTACAGTTTATTGACCATCAGCCAGCCACAGGTGGCTGCCGCGTTACAGCACTGGCTGGCGGATGTCTATGTCCTTGAGGATGTGCGGCAACTTTCGGTTTACCAGGATAAACTGCCAGCGAATATGAGCCTCCTCACCAGGAATGGCGATGTTTATCAGCGTTACAGCGTGGTTTTCCATGGCCACCATAATCAGGTGCAGGGTGTACTGGAGCGTCAGCAGCAACTGGATAGCCTGCAGTCGGGCTTGGGCGAGGCGAAAGATGCCATGGCCGATGCCCAGCACCAGGTGCAGTCGCTCGAAAACAATTTACAAGCTATACGCCAGCAACAGCAGCAGTCCCATCAGCGTATCAAGCAATTCACTGCTGGCATGCATGACGCACAAATGCAGGTGTCACGCCTGCAACAGGCGCATGACAACGCCTTGCGCCGGCAAACGGCCTTGCAGCAGGAAATTGCCCAGGCAGAAGCGCGCCAGGCCGAATTGAATGATGAAGTCGCGCAGACGCAAACCAGCATTGCAGGCCACCAGGCGCAACTGGCTGGCTTGGAACAGGCAGCACGCGAAACGCAGGCGCAAAAACAGCAAATTGAGCAAACCTATTACCACTTGCGTGATACCGTACAGCAAGCGGAAAAAGCACATCAATCGCAGGTGTTTGAGCAGGCCTTGCTCAAAAATGCAGTGAATGATTTGCAGCAGCGCCTCGCGCAAAATGCACAGGAAAGCCAGCACCTGCAACATCGCCTGATGGAAACCGAGCAGGCGCTGGCCATCAGTAATATGGATACGCTGAAAGCAAACCTGGCGCAGGCCCTGACACAGCAGCATGATTGCGAGCAGGCATTGGCACAATCAAGAAACCGGCTGGCGGAGCAGGAAAATGCCTTGCAGGTGCAAGAGCGTCAGCGCATGCAGGCCGAGCAGCAATTGCACCCGCTGCGGGATGCTGTCGAGCAGCGCCGCCTTAAACAGCAGGAATGCCGCCTCCAGGTGGAACAATGCCAGCAAGCCCTGTCAGACACCGGCTTGGATGAAACGCTGATCCGGCAGGGGCTAAGTGTGGAGACTCAAGTACAGGCGCTGGCAGAGGCCACGCAAAAACTGCAACAACAGATACAACAATTGGGGCCCGTGAATATGGCAGCCATTGAAGAACTGGCTGCTGAAAAAGAGCGTAAAGGCTATCTGGATAGCCAACTGAAAGATTTACTCACCGCCAGTGAGACCCTGGAAGAGGCCATACAGCGTATTGATCGTGAAACGCGCGGCAAACTGCGTGCGACATTTGATGAGGCCAACCGTCATTTTGGCGAGTTGTTTCAGACCCTGTTTAACGGCGGGCAAGCCAAACTGGAATTGCTGGGCGACGAGATCCTGGATACCGGCGTGCAAGTATTTGCGCAACCACCAGGCAAGAAAAACACCACTATCCAACTGCTCTCCGGTGGTGAGAAGGCACTAACGGCCATGGCGCTGGTATTCGCCTTGTTCCGCTTGAATCCGGCACCATTCTGCCTGATGGATGAAGTGGATGCGCCGTTGGATGACAGCAATACTGAACGATTCTGCCAGCTGGTGCGTGTCATGTCGGAAAAAACCCAGTTTTTGTTTGTCTCACACAACAAAATTACGATGGAAATGTCACAGCAACTCATAGGCGTGACCATGCAGGAATCCGGGGTATCCCGGATCGTCGATGTTGATATTGATGAGGCGATACGCATGCATGCGGCGTAAGGCATGTTTTGTTGTATCATATCGCGGAGTTTTAAAGGATTGTAAGCCTACATGTCTGATTTGTGGATGATTTTGGTATTGCTGGGGGCCAGCGTCGTACTGGCAGTGGTTGTTTTTAACTGGTGGCAGGAAAAAAAATACCGCAAAGACGTTGAATATCGCTTTAGTCACACGCGTGGGGATGTACTGGATAGCAATGTAGGCGACTCCAAAAATACTGCGAAGAAAAAGGCGGCTACTGACCGGGCACTGGTATCTGAAGATGTAGAAGGCTGGATGTCTGAGCCTCGTGTACGCCAAGCACCCAAGTTTGAACCGGATTTCACCGTTGCGGATTCTCCCAAAACCAAACCCGCAACGGAACCGCAGTTAAAAACAGAAGCAGGCAAACCGATCGCCTCACCTGGCTCTCAATCTAAAGTCGAGCCTTCAATTTCAGCCCAGCAAACGGCAGCTGATTATTTTAAGGAACCGGCGACCCCATCATTAGCATCAACCTCTGATGCGTCGCCAGCAGAAACCTCTATTGAAGAACCAGTATCCGAACCTCTTCCAAGCATTACACTACCATCTGCTTTACACCAGGCCATGGACTGGATTGGCGTCATTGAGGCACCTTTAGGCGTAATGCTGGCCGAACTGGAAGAGATGCAGGCAGAAGTCAGGACATTCCCGCATCATGCCACGCTATGGGGGCAGCATGTTGCGGAAATTGCGTGGGTTGATGTGCTGGCTATGGATATTGCCGCCATGCACAGCCAAATACCACTCAGCCAGGTAGTCTGCAGCCTGCAACTCGCCGATCGTGGCGGCCCGGTTAGTGAAGAAACGCTGGCACGCTTCCAGAAATCCATGGAAACCCTGGCCCGGACATTGGGGCTGAGCATCGCCTGGCAGGGAGGCTATCAGCCTTCGCAACAGGCGCAATCCATTGATGCGTTCTGTATTGAAGTGGATAAAGCGGTTGAATTTCACGTGCTGGCAAACCAGGGCATGTTTCACGCGACCAAACTTCGTGGCCTGGCAGAAGCCTCCGGCATGCAATTAAGCGATGATGGCCGTTTCGAATTGTTCGGCCCGGAAGGGCAACTTGAATTTTCTGTACGTAATTACGAAGGCAAGCCGTTCTCTGCCGACATGCTGAAATCGACCGTGATGACAGGGGTGACATTTCAGCTGGATATCCCGACAACAACCAATAATTTACAGGTGTTTGACCATATGGTGGAGCTGGCACGCAATATGGCAAACAGTCTGGGTGCTGGTTTGATAGACGTCAACCGTAAACCGATTGGTGATGTGCAACTGGACAAAATCCGCCAGCAATTAAACAGCATTTCCAATGCCATGGCCGCACAAGGCATCGCTCCTGGTAGCGACCATGCCAAACGCCTGTTCTCCTGATGGCTACCCTCGATGAGGCTACGCTGGCGCTGCAACAGCTGAAGCAGCGTATTGCCGAATACGATTATCACTATTATGTACTGGATGATCCGCTGGTCAGCGACAATGAGTATGATGGCGTCTATCGCGAACTGTTAAGCCTTGAGCAGCAACACCCCCACCTGATTACCGCGGACTCTCCCAGCCAGCGCGTGGGTGGATTAGCACTGGCAGCCTTTGAAAGCGTACATCACAGGCAGGCCATGCTGTCGCTCAACAATGCGTTCAGTGAGCAGGAACTGGAAGCCTTTGACCGCCGGGTGCGCGAGGGTACTGGAGAGGCAGAGGTTGTCTACGCGGTAGAACCCAAGTTTGACGGCTTGGCGATTACCTTGACCTATGAGTATGGCATATTCGTACAAGGGGCGACGCGAGGGGATGGTTACACTGGTGAAAATGTGACCCATAACCTGAAAACAATCCGCGCTATCCCCACTCGCCTGGCATTAAATCAGCCGCCCGCCTTGCTGGAAGTCCGTGGTGAAGTATTAATGCTGAAAAAGGACTTCGAAAAGCTTAACCAGCAACAGGCCATAGCTGGAGGCAAGTTATTTGCCAATCCGCGCAATGCGGCAGCAGGCAGCTTGCGCCAGCTGGATTCCAGCATCACAGCCAAACGGCCACTGCATTTTTTCGCTTATGGGCTGGGTGCCAGTGAGGGAATCCCTGCGCTGCATTCGCATGCGGAAGCCATGCAATACCTGGCCGATTTGCGCTTTCCGGTGACGCCGCTGCGGGCGGTGAAAACAGGTGCTGAAGGTTTGCGCGATTACTATGCCGAGATTGGCGAAAAACGTGGCAGCCTGCCGTTTGATATCGATGGTGTGGTGTACAAGGTGAATGCCTTTGAGCTGCAAGAGACACTCGGGTTTGTGTCGCGGGCACCACGCTGGGCCATTGCGCATAAATTCCCGGCGGAAGAGGCCGTGACCATGGTCGAGGACATTACGGTACAAGTGGGGCGTACGGGAGCGATTACACCCGTGGCCCGCTTAAAACCTGTCTTTGTTGGTGGCGTGACGGTGACCAATGCGACCTTGCATAACGAAGATGAGCTACGCCGCAAAGATATCCATATTGGCGATACGGTAGTGGTCAGGCGGGCAGGGGATGTCATTCCTGAAGTGGTGTCGGTCAAACCGGAATTGCGTCCGGCAGACGCACGCCTGTTTGTGATGCCTGCCGTGTGCCCGGAATGTGGTTCCCATATCGTACGCCCACAGGATGAGGCTGTGGCGCGTTGTACCGGCGGCCTGATTTGCCCGGCCCAGCGCAAACAGGCCATCACGCATTTTGCCTCGCGACGGGCCATGGACATTGAAGGGCTGGGCGAGAAACTGGTAGATCAACTGGTTGCCAGTCACCTGGTCAGTCACCTGGATGATGTTTACCGTCTGGATTTGCCCACGCTCGCCGGACTGGAGCGCATGGCCGAGAAATCGGCGCAGAATGTGCTGGATGCCATTGAGAAAAGTAAACAGGCAACATTGCCACGGTTTATTTATGCGCTGGGTATCCGTAATGTCGGTGAAGCAACCGCCAAGGATCTGGCGCAGTATTTTGGTAACCTGGATGCGCTGATGGATGCAGATGTGGAAACACTGATGCAGGTCAATGACGTTGGCCCGGTGGTGGCCGAAGCTGCCTATCAATTCTTTCAGGAGCCGCATAATCGCGAAGTGATTGCAGCGATGCGGGCACTGGGCGTACATTGGTCGGATATGCCGAGGAAGAATCAGTCAGCCTTGTTTGCAGGCAAGACATTCGTACTGACTGGCACCTTGCCAACGCTTAAGCGTGACCAGGCACAAGCCATGATTGAAGCAGCAGGCGGTAAAGTCAGCGGTAGCGTCTCGGCCAAAACCAGCTATGTGGTTGCCGGAACCGAGGCCGGCAGTAAGCTGGAAAAAGCCCTGGCGCTGGATATTCCTGTGCTGGATGAGCCTGCTTTCATGACAATGTTACAGTCCTCTGCGGGATTAATACCACCAGAAAATGAAATAGATACGTTAGCGGAAACTTCTTCAACACAACCAGGCCTGTTTTAATCATGTATTCAAAATTAACTTTAATAGTATTGTTTAATCTATTGGTTTCAAATATATCTTTCGCCAAAGATGCAGCACTGGAATCATGTGAGGCTGCCGTGCATGGCCATCAATACGCACAAGCAGTGAATATCGCTGAGCAATATGCCGGTCAGCCTGAGTTCTGGTTATGTAAAGGGCGTGCACAAGCCGGCCTGGCGCAAAATGCTGCCGCGCAGGAAAGCTTCAGGCAAGCCATTGCCCTCAAGCCGCAAGGCGTGGATCTGATTTCTGCCCACATGCTGTTAGGCAATGCACAAGAAGCCGCCAAAAATACTGCGGGTGCATTGGAAAACTACCAGCAGGCCCTCAGATTCAGCGAGCAGCAGGATTTACGCCGTTATATGCGCGTAGCACATAATTTAATTGGTGAAGCCCTATATGGAAACGGCCAGCATGCTGAATCTCTGCAGGCCTTCCAGGCGGGGGAAAAACTGGCCGCCAATGACGATGAACGTGCAGACAGCTATATCCACGAAGCCATGGCCTACCAGCAGTTGCAGCAACTGGACTCAGCAATTGAATACCAGTTAAAAGGCGTCATGATGCTGCAGAAATCCGGTACGCCAGAGCAATATGCAGAAGCCAGCCTGACCCTGGGTAAATTATTCACCAGCAAAAAAGACTATGTGGGTGCCGGGAAAACTTACCAGCGCCTGATGGCGTATGCGCGGGAAAACGGGGGCGCATTCTATGAAGCCAAAACCGCACTTTACTGGGCTGAAACCAAGCGGGAGCAAGGGGATATGGCAGGTGCGGAGCAGCTAGTGAAAGAAGCGGGGGCGATTGCCCTGAAACTGCAGGATGCTGAGCTGGACGAAATGCTGGCGAAGGCCAAATAAATCACTGCTTGCAATACGCCTGAAATTTTGATTCAGGAATTCAATTGTGCCTGCCCTGGCTGAAACCCTGATTGAATCATGTTAAACGCCAAAAGTACCCAGTATTGAGCGAATGTTTACGCTCGCTCTTTTGGAAGAGAACATTTGCCGTAGGCGTTGTATGGAGGACTAGTGAGCAAGCGCATGATTGCTCACGCTGCGATACCCAGCGGCAGCGAAAATATCTCTTTAAAAATCAAGTCACTATGGCATTCTTATCATGTGCAACCTAATTATGGCTTGACATTGCAGGTGCTTTTCGACACATTATCATAAATATAAAAGAGCGCAGCGACAGGTCGACTGACGCTTACTGATAATTCTCGGGGGTGTGACATCTTAACAACCGGCAGGCGTCCAGCGTCTTTTGTCGGCAGTTAGATTTTGCACTGGGTTGTGAAGGTGTGTGATGTCAAAAGTAAATGTTAGGCCAATTGCGTCAGTATTGGCCGATCCTGTATTAGCCACAGTATTCCAGCAGTGGCAGTCTGCTATCGAATCGTCCGGCTTTTACCTGGCTGCTGACATAGATAGCCACGGCGCGTGCGACGCTTTATTGTTATTTAACCAGGCTGAAATGCCGGTGGGTGATCCTGCCGGCCTTGCTGTTCAAATGGTATGGGATTATTTGCCGCCCGTCGTACATGGGCCGTTACGGGGCATACTATTCCAGTCACTGCCAGGCGTTGCCCAGCGTACGTTGCGGATTGCTTTGCATGATGTGCAGGAACGCTGGCTGGAATGTATAACGCACCACTTTACGAATGGAGCAGGGGAGTCGCGGATTTTATTGCTTGTACGCGAAACCACGGCAGCGTATCAGCCAGTGCCGGCCTTGCAGCAGGATAAGGTGCGGGCAACCGCTTACGAGCAATTTAATTTCTCAATGCTGGAACTGGTATTGCAGGAGCCCGATGCGACACGTGTGCTGGAAAAAATTGCACGCGATATCGAGGCCATGCACACTGATTTGTATTGTGCCATTGTGATTACCCAGCAGCTGGGAAAACTGGTACAAACGGTCATTGCGCCTACCCTGCCTCAACCTCTGCTGGAAACACTTTGCCAATTACAACTGGAAGCAGGCAACGGCTCACTGGCGACCTCAATTACCAGGAAACAGCGTGTCATTGTCGATAATGTCATGACCCATCCTTACTGGGTAAATCACCGTGATGCGGCACAGGCCGCAGGTATCCAGGCCGGCTGGGTAGAACCCATGCTGACGGCAGCCGGTGATATTCTGGGCGCATTGGCGATTTACTATCGCCAGCCACAAACCCCCGACACTTATGAGCAGTCCATGATTGCGCAGGCAGCCAAGCTGGTCAGCATCGTGGTCGACCGCCACCTTTCCCGCGATACGATACAAACACTGGCTTACCTTGAACCGGTGACAGGATTGCCTAACCGCAGGCGGACGTACGAACTGCTGCAACAGTTGCATACGCAGGCTGTGAGTGGGGAATCCCTGGGCATGATCTATATTGACCTGGACCATTTCAAATGGATTAACGAGGCACATGGCCATACCCTGGGTAACCATCTGTTACAGCAAGTGGCAGAGCGCCTGCAGAAAGTCACGACCCCTCATTTTCTGGCATGTATGGGCGGTGATGAATTCCTGATACTGCTGTCAGAGCTGGATGGGCAGGGTGACGCCGCATTGCAGCAAGTGTGGTCCATGCAACGCAAGATACAAAAAATATTCGAGCGGCCATTCAAAGTCGGGAGCCAGAAGCTGTCGATTACGGCTAGCATGGGCTTATGCTGTTTTAATGAGCTGGAAATACGTGATACCGATTGCGTCAAGGCTGTAGATATTGCCATGCACCGGGCCAAGCAGGCAGGCCGCAATACCGCTTGCCTGTACGAGCCGGGCATGCAGACCGAAATTGCGACCCAGGTGATGCTGGAAGCAGAACTGCGCGAAGCGATTGAGCAGGCACAACTGCGTTTGCACTACCAGGTACAGGTGGACCATACCGGCCGGCCATTTGGCGCAGAAGCCTTGCTGCGCTGGGAGCATCCAGAGCGCGGATTTATCCCGCCTGCGCAGTTTATCCCGGTGGCAGAGTGCAGTAGCCTGATTGTAGAAATGGGGCAGTGGGTGCTGGACCAGGCTTGCGCACAGATTGCGCAATGGCAACGTGTGCGTAAAACCAGTGACCTGAGCCTGTCGGTGAATATCAGCGCCCGCCAGTTCAGGCAGGCAAACTTTACAGCCATGGTGAAGGCCTGTGTTCAACATCACCAGATCAACCCCAATGCCTTGCGCCTGGAGCTGACAGAAAGCCTGCTGCTGGAGAATGTGGATGATGCGGTCAGCATCATGAATGAACTCAGCCAGCTCGGTATCCAGTTTTCACTGGATGATTTCGGTACTGGTTACTCTTCCTTGCAATACCTGAAAAAACTGCCTTTGTACCAGCTGAAAATTGATCGTTCATTTGTGAATGACATTGTGACGGATAGCCATGACCGTACCATTGTACGAACGATTATCGCCATGGCGCAAAGCATGTACCTCAGTGTGATTGCGGAAGGTGTTGAAACCCAGGAGCAGATGGAGCTGTTACTGAATAATGGCTGTCGCCGCTACCAGGGGTATCTGTTTGGTAAGCCGATGGCTATAAAGGAATTTGATGCCTGGCTGGAGCAGGCGCTGGCTTAATTCAGGCTACGGCCTGGCAGCAGATATTTCTGCTGCCGGTTGCTGTAATGCCGCGCCATCGCCGGGATCAATTTGCAATTGCATCATATTATTACTTGCTTGCTGCGCATTACTTTCTGCTGTCAGCACGCGGATGACAACCCGGTTATTCATGGCTTGCGCCAGATCATTTTCACTACTGGAAACCGGCCTGGTATCGGCCAGGCCGCTGGCAGATAACCGCTTGTTCGGAATGCCCCGCGTGTTCAGGATGGCGGCAACGCGCGCCGCCTGTGCCGCCGTCATTTCCCATCGCCTGATGTCCGGGCTGACCTCATGTGCAAACATATGCCTATCCATATGGCCTTCCACCTGGATGCTGCGCAGTTCTTTTTTTAATTGCCCGCCTATCAGTTTGAGCACATAAGGCGCCTGATCCGACAATGTCATACCATCCGCTTTAAACAGGAAGCCACTCAGCATCACAATATCGATACCAAATTCTCCCTGGGAGACGATGATTTTCTTTTGCTCTATCCAGGGGGCCAGCATATTGGCCAGCTGCTGTCCCAGGGCATACATTTTTTCCTGGTCACGCTGTTTCTTTTCCTGGTACAGGTAGTTCAGCGGCAATGGTTTGAGGATAGCGCTCTGGTTCTGCAATGAAGACGGGTTCTGGATATCCATGGAAGGTGTTTGCCCGGGCTTGCCCTGGAAGGCTGTCACCACTGCATTGGATAATGCCTGGTACTTATTCAGGTTAATGGTGGAAGTGGCGTACATCACGACAAAAAACGCAAATAGCAGCGTAATGAAATCCGCATAGGAAATCAGCCAGCGGTCATGATTATCCTCTTCATCCTCATGCATTCTGCGCCGGTACATTACGACTCCCTGAGGCGCAGGTAGGCTTCCAGCCGCTCACTGACCAGTTTTGGGTTATCGCCCCTGGCGATGGAGACCCAGGCATTCAGCAGCATTTCACGGCGCGACATTTCATGTTGTACATGGCTTTTTAATTTGTTTGCAATCGGCAGGAAGACCAGGTTAGCCAGGGCGACGCCATAAATCGTCGCGACAAACGCCACAGCAATCCCGCTGCCGATTTTGGCCGGGTCAGACAGGTTTTCCATCACATGAATCAATCCCAGCACCGCGCCCAGGATACCGACCGTTGGCGCATAGCCTCCCGCAGCAGACCAGACCTTGATGGCATCCCGTTCCTGCGCTTCAAAATAATACATATCAATCGCGCACACTTCACGGATACGGTCGGCAGGCGTGCCATCCACCAATAGCTGTAGTCCTTTGCGTACAAAAGGATCTCGCTCGCGGTGAATCAGGTTTTCCAGGGAGAGCACGCTTTCTTTGCGTGCCTGCAGGCTCCACTGGTTAATTCTGATGGCCAGTTTCTGGCGGTCATCCTGTGGGCGTACAAACACCCAGCGCAGCATGCGCACGCCTTTGATGAATAGCTTGAGTTCCGTTTGCAGCAAAACGGCGCCCACGGTTCCCAGCACGACCACGGCAAAAGCCGCCGGCTGCATGAGTGATTTCAGGTGGCCGCCTTCAATGGTTTGCCCCAATACCAGGCCGGCGAGGGCAATGACCAGGCCGGCCAGACTACCCCAATCCATTATGCCGCTCCGGTCCAGGCCTTATCGCGCATGGAAGCACGTAAACGGGCAACTGCCTGGCTATGCAACTGGCAGACACGTGATTCGGACACATTCATGATGGCGCCGATTTCTTTCAGGTTAAGCTCCTGTTCATAGTACAGGCCCATTAATACCTTTTCGCGCTCCGGCAGGCGGTCAATCGAATCAATCAGTGCTTCACGGAAATCGCTTTCCAGCAGGGATTTAACCGGGTCACTGCTGTCGTCATCGACATAGCGGTCAAGAAAATGCTCGCTGCTGTCATCATCCTGAAAGTCTTCGTAGTAAATCAACTGGTGGCCCTGGCAGTCACTCAGTACATCGTAGTAGTCTTCCAGGCTGAAATTCATGTGTTTGGCAATTTCAGATTCGGTCGGCGGACGGCCAAATCTTTGCTCCAACTGCTGCACCGCGACCTCAATGTCACGCATATTTTTACGGATACCGCGTGGCAACCAGTCAGCACCGCGTAACTCATCCAGCATGGCGCCGCGCACACGTTGTGAGGCGTAGGTTTCAAACTGTGCGCCATGCGTATCTTCATAACGCTGGATGGCGTCCATCAGGCCTATCATGCCTGCCTGCACCAGATCATCCACCTCCACACACGAAGGCAGCTTGGATTTCAGCTGGTAGGCCATGCGCTTGACCATGACACTATGCTGTTTCAGCATCTGGTCGGTATTGTTCGTTGTGCCTTTAGCGGTATACATGTTTTCCCTCTTTTTTAGACAGCCGCCAGTGAAGGGGTGGCTAAACGTTGTTTCTCCAGGCTGCCAGCAATGGTTTTAAACGCCAGTGCCAGTTGAGCCGCAGGGGAGGTATCGCCTCCATTGCGATGGCTTACACCATTGGCTTTCTGTATGGTTACCGCCTGCGGAATCGCGCCCAGGAAATTCAGCGAGATGCCCAGAAATTGTCCGCATACCTGATTAAGGCGCATAAAGTACTGCTGCCCCTGTGCATGCGTAGCGCCCGTCACCATGATGCTTAACGGTTGTTGGGCATCCTGTTGGCACAGGCGTTTAATCGTAATATAAGCCGATTTAATCGCCTCGTCACTGCGTTCCATCTGGATCACTACTGCATGTTGCGCCATGACCGGTAACACCAGGTGCTGGTCACGGCCATCCAGTATTGCTTCTATCATGACGGTATCATAACCATACGCAAGCTGGTTCACTATACCGTCCAGCGCCGTTTTTACATCGCCTGATAAGGTGGAGGTTAATGTGTTATTTTCAGCCAACGCGGCCAGGTCATAGCCTTGCGGATGCCTGATGATGGCGCGGCTCAGAAGGCTTTTGCGTAATGCCACGGCATGTAAAGTATGGGCGGTGGCTGGTTGCTGGGTTGCCTGAATGACCAAAGTACGCTGCCCGGTGCTGGTCATGCTGGCTGCCAGCTGGCTCAGCCAGCTGCTGGCTGGCTGGCCACTGGCGGTCATGACACTGATGATACGGGCTGAGGACTTGGCCATAAGGCGGCGCAAACCATCGGCCTGGTCCTGGTAATTAAGCATGCGCCTCTCCCTGGGATTGCATCATGCTGGAAATCACCAGTGGCAATTCTTCATCCAGGTACTGGTAGGGCAGGCTGGCCTGATGTGGAGTTAACACACGCTCAACCAGGGCTTGTTTGTCGGCGACTTCAATATCTTCCGGTACACGCTGGCCGCTGGTGGTGTAGAACAAGCGCATGCGCTCACGAATCAGCACATCCAGCACATTGCCAATCGCCGCTGCTTCATCCAGTTTGGTCACGATACAACCGGCCATCTCGTGTTTCTTGTAGCTGCGCATCACATCCGTCAGCGTTTCACCAGTGGACGTGGCATTCAGGCACAACAGTTTCTGGATCGGTGACTCCGCTCTGCTCAGCATGGATAATTGCTCTGTTACCGCCTGGTCACGCTGGCTGACACCGACTGTGTCAATCAGGATCATGTGTTTGCCTTTCAGCTCATTCAGCGCGATTTTCAGGTCTTCTTCATCTTTAACCGCATGTACCATCACGCCCAGAATTTTGCCGTAGATGCGTAATTGCTCGTAACCACCGATACGGTAGCTGTCTGTCGTGATCAGGCCCAGGTTCTGGGTGCCGTGCTTCATGACATAACGGGCGGCCAGTTTGGCTGTAGTCGTCGTTTTACCCACGCCAGTCGGGCCTACCAGTGCGTAGACGCCGCCACGATCCAGCAGAGCATCTTCATCATCCAGGGTATGCAGGTTGCGGCTGATGACTTCTTTTGCCCACATCGGTGCCTTGTTGACGTCAATATGCTGCGGTATTTTTTCTGCAATCTGGCGGGAGAGGGCAGCACTGAAGCTGGCTGACAGCAAAGTGCTCAGTACTTTGGACTTGGCCGGGCTATGTTGCAGGTGATGCTGCCAGGTCATGGCACTCATCTGGGTTTCAAAATGACTGCGCATATGACGCATTTCCTGCATCATGCCCTGCATTTTGTCTTCCAGGGTCTGGGTGGCCAGTTGATACGCCTGTTCCTGCTGTTCGCTGTGCTGTTTGAGCATATCCATGATGGCATGCTCACTGGCAGGATCCTCTTCCATCGCAGCTGGGGCAACCGGTGCGCGTGTTGCCGGTTGTGAGGCCGGGCGTGGCTGTTCTTTGCCCGTGACAAAATCCAGCAGGCTACGGCCATGGTCAGGTTGAGGCTCTGCCTGCTGGCTGTCCGTGGTTTCAATATCGGATTCGAGCATGGCCATGATCTCGGTGCCACCATTGACGCTGCGATTGGCGACGATAATGGCATCTTCACCCAATGCCTGCTTGACCTGTGCCAATGCATCGCGTGCATTCTTGCCAAAAAATCTTCTGATGTTCATGTTATTGCGCTCCGATTAAACTGGTCACTCGAATGGATTTGTTGTCTGGCAGCTCGTCATGTGACAATACTCTGAGATGCGGGACGGTTCTTCTCAAGAATCTGGATAAAGCCTGGCGTAGCGGGGCAGCGACCAGTAATACCGGTGTCAGCCCCATTTGTTCCTGCTGTTTGGCTGCCATTTCTGTTTGTTGCGCCAGTCTTTCGGCAATGCCAGGTTCAATCCCGTTTTGTGCAGACTGGTTATTTTGCAAGGCTTGCAGCAGCAGTCGTTCCAGCTGGCCATCCAGGGTCATGGCAGTCACTTCATTGCTGTAGGGGAACAAGTCCTGCACGATGGCGCGGCCAAGCTTGACGCGGACCATGGCGGTCAGGTCATTGGCATCCTGGCTATATTGGGCATGGTCGGCCAGGGTTTCCAGAATGGTGCGCATATCACGGATATGCACCCCTTCATTAAGCAGGTTCTGCAACACTTTTTGCAACGTGGAAAGCGAAATCATTTTAGGCACGATTTCTTCAATCAGCTTGCTGGATTCTTTACCCAGGTGATCCAGCAACTGCTGCACCTCCTGGCGACCCAGCAACTCACCGGCATTCAGTGAAATAATATGGTTCAGGTGGGTAGCGATCACCGTACCGGCATCCACCACGGTGTAGCCCAGGCTTTGCGCATATTCTTTACGCTCCGGTTCAATCCATACCGCTGGCAGCCCAAATGCCGGATCAGTGGTTTTGGCACCATCCAGTTCAGCCGTCACGGCACCCGGGTCAATGGCCAGCATCTGGTTGAAATTGGATTCGCCACTGGCCATTTCCACGCCTTTCATGGTGATGCGGTAAGCATTGGGCTTTAAGGTCAGGTTGTCGCGGATATGCACGGTTGGGGCCAGGAAGCCGATTTCCTGCGCAAATTTCTTGCGAATCCCTTTGATACGTTTCAGTAGCTCGCCGCCCTGGCCCTTATCCACCAGCGGGATCAGGCGGTAGCCGACTTCCAGGCCAACCGTGTCCACAGGCAATACATCATTCCAGGTGGCTTCCTCGGCTTCGCTGACAGGTGCCAGCTTATCTTCCGGTTGTACTTCCAGCGCAGCCTGTTGCCGGGCTTTTGCCTGCTTCTGTTTCAGGGAGTAGGCCAGGCCGCCGAGTATGCCGCCCAATGCCAGAAAAGCTAGGTGCGGCATGCCAGGAATCAGGCCGATCCCGCCAATAATACCGGCAGTAAAGCCCAGCACGCGTGGGTTTTCAAACAGCTGGGTAATCAGCTGCCCACCGATATCTTCATTGTTAGCCACACGCGAAACTACCACACCAGCAGCAATGGAAATCACCAGGGAAGGAATCTGTGCCACCAGGCCATCACCAATCGCCAGCAAGGTGTAGTTTTTCACCGCATCATCAAAGCCCAGGCCGTGTTGCATCATACCGACAATCAGCCCGCCAACGATGTTGATGATAATGACCAGGATGCCGGCAATCGCGTCACCACGTACATATTTACTGGCACCATCCATGGCCCCGTAGAACTCGGATTCCTGGCTGACTTCCTTGCGGCGACGACGGGCTTCATCTTCGCCAATCAGGCCGGCATTCAGGTCGGCATCAATCGCCATCTGTTTACCGGGCATTGCATCCAGAGTAAACCGTGCACCCACTTCAGCAATACGGCCGGCACCTTTGGTGATCACGGTGAAGTTGATAATGGTCAGGATGATAAAGACCACGATACCGACAGCGTAATTACCGCCGATCAGGAAGTGGCCGAAAGCTTCAATCACCTTACCAGCCGCATCCGGGCCGGCATGGCCTTCCGTCAGCACCACGCGGGTCGATGCCACGTTCAATGCCAGGCGTAGCATGGTGGTCATCAGCAGCACAGTAGGGAAGGCGATAAAATCAAGCGGTTTGGTCGTTTGCAAGCCTATCATCAAGACAAGAATGGAGAGTGCAATATTAAAGGTAAAGAATACATCGAGCATGATGGCCGGCAACGGCAGGATCATCATGGCGAGCAGCAATACAATAATGAGTGGCGCGGCGATTGCACGACCGTCCATTTTTCCCATCCATTGTTGCCAGTTGTTCATGTAAGCTCCTTAAGCCTGCTTTAATTACTCAATATCTGTTGCACTGGGTGGCGTTGCAACCAATGCATGTGGATCCAATGCATCTGGAACCGGTACATTGTCTGGCATGGCCGGACGTACGCCCCCATGCTGCCTGAACACGCGTAGCTGGAACACATAAGCCAGGATTTCAGCCACTGCTGCATATAAAGTTTGCGGAATTTCACGCTCCAGCTCCGTGTGTGCATATAAAGCACGCGCCAGTTTCGGAGATTCCAGCACCATGACTTCATGTTCAGCTGCAATCTCTTTAATTTTTTGAGCAATCGTATCGACGCCTTTAGCCACGACGATAGGAGCGCCATTTTCACCTTCTTTATAGCGCACAGCCACCGCATAGTGAGTAGGGTTGGTAATCACCACATCAGCAGTCGGGATGTTACTCATCATTCTTCTGCGCGCCATTTCACGTTGCTGCTGGCGGATACGGCCTTTGACTTCCGGGCTACCTTCAGATTCTTTCGCTTCGTCTTTCAGTTCCTGCTTGGTCATCTTGTGCTTTTGCGCATACTGGTAGAGCTGATAGGGCACATCAATCACCGCAATCAGCACCAGGGCAGAGGCAATGGTCAGGAATCCGGTCATCATGTAATCATTAATGGCATGGATACCGGATTCCAGCGGCATATTGGACAAGCCCAGCATAGGCTGCAGGTCTTTCCTCACAATGGTGTAGCCGACCGAGGCTACCAGGACGGTTTTAGCCACGGACTTCACCAGTTCTACCAGTGAGTTTTTGGAGAACAGATTACCGAACCCTTTGATCGGGTTCAATTTACCAAAATTGGGCACCAGAGATTTCTGTGTCATGACCCAGCCGCCGACCAATACCGGGGCAGCGATGGCGCTGGCCACCATAATCACGGCCAGTGGCAGGAAGGCCCATGCAATCTGTTCCAGCACTTTCAGTAGATGGACGATCAGCAGTTCGGGCTCAAATGCCATCGCCTGGTCAAATCTCAGCCCTTGCCGCAAGACATTTTGTAGCGCCTCACCCATGGGGCGACCCAGCATCATGATGGCCATGCCACTGGTAAACAGTACGGCACACGCGGCTAATTCGCGTGAGCGGGGAATATCACCGTCTTCGCGCGCCTTCTCCAATCGCTTGGGGGACGCGTCTTCGGTTTTTTCCATGTCGCTGTCTTCAGCTGCCATTTATTCACTCTTCAGGTTACAAGGAAACAACAAATACGTTGTGTTTACAGCTGCGATTATTGAGCAATCCCCGAGGGTTTTATATCGGGAATAAAGAGACTTATTGACCGCTTTCTATCACTTATGCTGCCAAGATTGTTAACAAATGCAAAATATAAAAATTATTATTTTTAATAAACAATGAGTTATGAATTTTTTTAATATTTTTTAGAAAAAAACCTAAAGTTTTAGTCTGCGTTGCCGTTAACCGAGTTAAGACAAAAAACGCCCGATGATGAATCAGGAAAGTGAAAGCAGCAGAAAAAACAGCGTTAACGGAATACAGCCGGAAAACTTGAATTATTTTTTGAATTGAAAGGTCAGAGCTATTGAGAGAATAAGCTCAGTTTTAGTATAACTTCACATTAAGATACAAACATAACCTGTTGTTTAATATGGTTATGTGGAATGCCATGTAGGTCTTTGTAAGACAGACACCTACATGGCTACTTTCGTCCGTCCTACAAAATAAACCGACAAACCCTGCTTGTTGGCACTCATGATTGCGCGCAAAGTACGCCTAACGCTGAGGCGTGCTTAAATTACCCATAAAATGGAGATAAGAAATCATGAATGTCATGCAAAACGATTTACTCGCTGAAATCAAAGATGCCAACTTGAACTATCTGATGCTGGCACAACAACTGATCCGCGCCGACAAGGCCACCGCCATTTTCCGCCTCGGCATTAACAAGGAAATTGCTGACCTGCTGGAAAACCTGACTAACCTGCAATTGCTCAAACTGTGCAACACCAATATGTTGCTGACCCGTTTCCGTTTTGATGATAGCGAAATTCTGGGCATGCTGACCAGCTACACCAAAGATGCTACCCAGGCTCACCTGCACACAGCAGTATTGATGTCTGCCCAGGCTGCTGAGTCTACTGTTTAACTGCATTATTCATCTCACGATAAAGAATAGAAAAGAGGGTTTATCATGCAAAAGAAAAGTGTAGTCAACGAAGCAGAACAAATTCAACTGGCCATGCAAATGATCCAACTGGGTGCACGCTTGCAATTGCTGGAGTCGCAAACCACATTGTCCCGCGAGCGCTTGATCAAGCTGTACAAGGAGATGAAAGGGGTCTCACCTCCCAAAGGCATGTTGCCATTCTCCACTGACTGGTTCCTGACATGGCAACCTAATATCCACTCTTCCATTTTCTATAATATCTACCGCTTCATGGTGGATTATGCCGGTGTAGATGGGATTCAAGCCATTATCAAAGCCTACACTTTGTACATGCAGCAGGTGCAGAACCCTGATGCAGCGCAAAATGAAGAGCCAGTGCTGTCACTGACACGCGCCTGGACCCTGGTACGCTTTATCGAAAGCAAATTGCTGACGACTAAAATCTGTCATTGCTGTGGTGGCCAATATATCGTCAACAGCTATGACCTGAACCAGAATTATGTATGTAACCTGTGCCATGTGCCTTCACGTGCCGGTAAAACCAAAAAAGCCAAAGAACTCAGCTATAAACTGGTATCCATGACTGCTTAAGCAATCGTAGTCATGATCCACCGGTTGGATTCGATGCGACCTGGCATTTAAAGAAAGGCTCAGCATGAGCGCTGTAAAACTGCTGGCAGGGACGTTGCAGCAACACACGGTTGCCTGGCGTCCCCTGTCTTCAAAGTTGTGGCCCCGGAAACTATGGTGCCAGGCCTTGCTGATACAGGGATTGAGTATGCTGTTGATTGCGGGCGTTGCGCCTGGTGTAATCAACAGCATATTTGCATTTGAATTGCGCAATAGCACAGGATTACGGCTGGAGACCATCTGGTGCTGGCTGGCTTTGCATATTACCCTGGTCAGTATATTCGCCAGGGTGGCGCGCATGCCTGCCTGGTGGCGCTGGATTCATGGGGTTTTCCCTCTTGCGGTGATCATGATGCAACAACTGGCATTACCTTCCACTGTTTACTTTTCCGGTTTTGTGGTCACGCTGTTGCTGTACTGGTCGGTACATAATACCCGGGTTCCTTTTTATCCCTCTTTCCCGGCCACCTGGCGTGCGATGGAGTATCTCCTGGTACAACACGCGGGCGATCGGCCATTACACGTGCTGGATATCGGCAGCGGGTTGGGCGATGTCTCCCTGTTCCTGTCGCGGCAACGCCCGCAAGATCAGGTGGATGGCGTGGAAATTGCGCCTTTGCCCTGGCTGGTCAGTGTAATACGTGCGACCTTTTCCGGTAGCCGGGCCAATTTCACGCGGGGAGATTATCGCCAGGACAACTTTGCCAGGCTGGATGTAGTCTTCGCCTATTTATCACCGGCAGTGATGGGCGATGTATGGCAAAAGGTACAGTGTGAAATGCGCCCCGGCAGCCTGTTCGTCAGCTCCGAATTTCCCGTGCCAGGTATCACTGCCGCACGCATCCTTTATCCGGCTGCGAATGCGCCCGCCCTGTTTGTATATCTCCTGTAGCCTGCTGCCCGCCACGCTGTGGCGGGATATTAATTAGGCAGCTAAATCCCTCTTATTTGAAAAATTGAATCAGGCAGGTCATTGCTATGCTATAGGCGTTCAATGCTAAAAGCGGGGTAGAGCATGTTTGTTGTAATCGGGTATATCATGGTATGCGGCATGATTTTCGGTGCCTATGCAATCGCAGGCGGCCATTTGGGTGCGCTGTGGCAGCCACTGGAACTCATGATGATTTTTGGTGGTGCTGCTGGCGCATTTGTGGTCGGAAACGACAGCAAGGCCATCAAAGCCACACTGAAAGCGCTTCCTACCTTGTTCAAAGGCTCCAAATACTCCAAACAACTGTATATGGATCTGCTGGCCTTGCTGTTTGAAATCCTGACCAAAATCCGCAAGGATGGCCTGATGTCGATTGAGAATGATATCGAGGATCCTGAAGCCAGTGCCTTGTTTGCCAAATACCCCAATATCCTGCACGACCATCACCTGGTGGAATTTATGTGTGACTACCTGCGCCTGATGGTGTCCGGCAACATGGATGCCTTCCAGGTGGAAAACCTGATGGATAACGAGCTGGAGACCCATCATATGGAAGGGCATGTACCGGTCCATTGTATCGCCAGGCTGGGCGATGGCTTACCGGCATTCGGTATCGTGGCAGCCGTGATGGGCGTGGTACACACCATGGAAAACGTGGCGTTGCCACCGGCCGAACTGGGTATTCTGATCGCCCATGCCCTGGTGGGGACATTCCTTGGTATTTTGCTATCGTATGGCTTTATTGGCCCGCTGGCTGGCTTGCTGGAGCAAAAACTGGAAGAGACCAGCAAAAGCCTGCAAACCGTCAAAGTGGTCCTGCTGGCCAGCCTCAACGGTTATGCACCACCCATCGCCGTGGAGTTCGGGCGCAAGGTGCTGTACTCCACCGAGCGTCCAGGCTTTACCGAACTGGAAGACCATGTGAAGCAGACCAAGTCGAAATAATCCATCCTGTTAGTGAGTCAGCCTATTCCGAGAGAACATCATGGCAGAAGATCGTATTGCCCCGATTATTGTTAAAAAAATTAAAAAAAATGGTGGTGGCCACCATGGCGGCGCCTGGAAAATTGCCTATGCCGACTTTGTCACCGCCATGATGGCGTTTTTCCTGCTCATGTGGTTGCTCGGCTCAACTACCAAAGCCCAGAAAGAGGGCATTGCCGAATACTTCCAGACCCCATTGCATTTGGTATTGACAGGGCCTTCTGTCGGCCAGAGCGATTCTGCGTTAAAGAATACCGGTGGCCGGGACGTTACAAAGAAACAGGGGCAGGTAAAACCGGTAGAAGGTGACCCAGGCAAGTTGAAATCGGTCAGGATCGAAGATGTCAAAGCGGCATTGAAACAAGCAGAGAAAATCAAGCTGGAAGCACTGAAAGCCAAAATCGAGCAGGCCATTGAAGATAACGAGACTTTAAAACAATTCAAGTCCCAGTTAAAACTGGATATTACCAGTGAAGGTTTGCGCATACAGATTATTGATGAGCAGAACCGGCCCATGTTTGAAAATGCCAAGGCGGAATTGCAGCCGTACGCCAGGCAGATTTTGCGTGAGATCGGCAAAACGCTGAATGGTGTGGATAACAAAATCAGCTTGTCCGGCCATACCGATGCCACCGCCTATGCCAATGGTGAACATGGCTACAGTAACTGGGAGCTGTCATCTGACCGGGCGAATGCGTCGCGCCGCGAGCTGATTGCGGGTGGCATGGATGAGACCAAGCTGATGCGCGTGGTAGGGCTGGGTTCCGCCATTATGATTGATAAGGAAAACCCGTTTAACCCGATTAACCGCCGGATCAGCCTGATTGTCATGAATAAGGAAACGGAAGAGGAATTGTTAAAAGACAATGACCAGATTTCAGTCAGCGAGCATGACCAGTCGCAAGTGAAGTCATTACAGAAACCGCAGGGAAATCCTGCGCAATAAGGAGCATAAGAATTAAGCGTTTTTTATGATGCTTATTTCCTGATTGGAAGAATGGGTATTCAGGCAAGATAGGGGCCACTATGAAAACATTGCCCGTAGAAGAATTAAGAGAGTTGCTGGCTGCTGTGTCTAGCCATGGCGACTGGCATTTGCTGGAAATCGAAACCGATTTGCAGCAAACCGCCTTTTTGCTGGATGAGGCGATTGAAAAACTGGGTAATAGCTTTATGACCGTCTATGCCCATTTAATGGAGCAGCAGGCAGCTATCCAGTTACTGGCAGATGCCGGCAAACTGCAGGTGGAAGAAGTCGCACAGCTACAGGTATTCCAGGACAATATCGGCCAGGAAGTCAATAAAGTCGTGACCGGCATGCAGTTCCAGGATATGACCAACCAGCTATTGCAACGCACGATCAATCGTGTTCATGGCTTGAAAATGCTCTTGCAGGAATTGTCCAGCCATCAGTTCCCCATGTCGGCGGATGATGAAAAAGAAGAAATCCGGCAATTTATCAGGCAACTTAACCAGAATTTCGATCAGGGTAGCCAGCACCTGACCGGCAGTTTGCGCAAATCCGTCAGTCAACAGGATATGGCCACCGGTGAAATCGATTTATTTTAACCGCAACAGCGTTTAACAAGATGAGTGAAAAAGGCGAATAAACATGGCAAAGACAATTTTAACAGTGGACGATTCAGGCTCTTTGCGTCAGATGGTGGCTTTCAGTTTGAAAGCGGCCGGTTATGACGTTGTTCAAGCGGTGGATGGGCAGGATGGCTTGAACAAGGCCAAGGAGAAAACTGTTGACCTGGTATTGACTGACCAGAATATGCCTGTGATGGATGGCCTGACCCTGATTAGCAATCTTCGCACCCTGGCCTCCTATCAGCGGGTGCCTATTTTGATGCTGACCACTGAGTCCTCGGATGAAATGAAGGCAAAAGGCAAGGCTGCCGGTGCCAATGGCTGGCTGGTCAAGCCATTTGACCCGAAACGTCTGATTGAAGTGGTACAAAAGGTCATCGGTGCATAAGCGCCCGGATTAAGGGACTGGAGAAAATAATGACAGTGGATATGAGCCAGTTTTATGAGGTGTTCTTTGACGAAGCTGAAGAACTCCTGGCTGAAGCAGAACGCCTGTTGCTCGGGATTGATGTGGCAGCTCCCGATGTCGAGCAGTTAAATGCGATTTTCCGGGCGGCACACTCCATTAAAGGGGGTGCCGCCACATTTGGTTTTATGGACATGGCAGAAATTACCCATGTGCTGGAGAACCTGCTGGATAAAATCCGCAAACAGGAAATGGCGCTCACCAACGAACACGTAGATGCCTTCCTGGCGGCAAAAGATGTCATCAAAATGCAACTGGATGGCCATCGCCATGGTTCAGACGTAGATGCTGAGCAGGTGAATGATATTTCTGCCACCTTGAAAGCCTTGTCTGAAGGCCAGGCCGCTGTACCAGTCGAAGCTGCGCCAGCGGCAACTGCTCCACAAGCCAGCCAGGACACTGCGGCACAGGTATCCGCCTTGACTGTCTCTGCCGACGAGCAGGCCAAGGGCATCCAGCTTTATGATGTAGGGTTGCCGGAGGTCACTGAAAAAGACTTGAGCAACCTGAAAGATGAGCTGGCATTGCTGGGCGAGGTGGCTGATTACCAGCGCGCCGACAACCGCCATGCCTTGCTGGTGAAAACAGATTCCAGTGCTGATGATATTGTCTCTATCTGTTCATTTATCGTTGATCCTGATGCACTGGTGATCCAGGTATCGGGCACTGCACCAGCAACAGAAGCTGTTGCAGCTGTCGCCCCGGCTGCGCCCGAAGAAACAGCGGCGGCACCTGCAGACCCGGGATACGGTTTCTTTGACAATGGCCAGGCAGGCAAACCTGAAGAGAATAGCAGTGGCAAACCAGCCGTTGCCGAAGAAATGGGCTATGGCCTGTTTGCTACAGACGGGCAGGATCAGCAGGAAGAAGGGTATGGTTTCTTTGCTCCCTTCAAGCCACACCCTGATGCACCCAAAGCACAAATGATCGGGGACGAAAATGCTGCGGCTGCCTTATCCAAGGCCACTGCCGACACAGCCGCTACCGTGCCGGCCGATGCACCGGCTGCACCCAGGGAGGAGCGCAGGGCACAGGCGCGCCGTGAATCTGACAAACCGTCAGCACAAAATACCGAGAGCAGCTCCATTCGTGTCGGTATTGAAAAAGTTGACCAGTTGATTAACCTGGTCGGCGAACTGGTGATTACACAAGCCATGATTGAACAACGTGTCAATGCCCTGGACCCAGTGGAAAACGAAGCACTGATCAACAGTGTCAGCCAGCTGACCCGCAATACACGGGATTTGCAAGAGTCGGTCATGTCTATCCGCATGATGCCAATGGACTTCGTATTCTCGCGCTTTCCACGCATGGTGCGTGACCTGGCCGGCAAACTGGGTAAAAAAGTGGAGTTTGTCACCAATGGTGCATCAACAGAACTGGATAAAAGTTTAATTGAACGTATCGTGGACCCACTCACCCACCTGGTGCGTAACAGTGTGGACCACGGCATTGAAAAACCGGAAATACGCCGTGAGCTGGGTAAATCGGAAATCGGTACCCTGACATTATCTGCGGCACATAAAGGCGGCAGTATCGTCATTGAGGTGACAGACGATGGGGGCGGCCTCAACCGTGACAAGATTCTGGCCAAGGCAGCCTCTAATGGTTTGCCTGTCAGCGAAAGCATGAGCGATACGGAGGTATTCAGCTTGATTTTTGCACCGGGATTTTCTACTGCCGAGGTGGTCACAGACGTGTCTGGCCGCGGCGTGGGCATGGATGTGGTCAAGCGTAATATCACAGCGATGGGCGGCAATATTGAAATCCGTTCGGCACTGGGATATGGCACGACGATTTCCATCTCGCTGCCGCTGACACTGGCTATCCTGGACGGGATGTCCGTCTCGCTGGACAAGAGCATTTACGTAGTGCCGCTGAACCTGATTATCGAAACCTTGCAGCCACGTGCCGAAGACCTGAAAACCGTCACTGGCGAAGGGTTAATGGTACATGTGCGCGGCGAGTACCTGCCGATTATCGCCTTGCATGCCTTGTTTAACCATCCTACTGAAATTACAGATCCGACCGAAGGCGTTTTGCTGATTCTGGAAGCAGATGGCAAGAAATCTGCCCTGTTTGTCGATCGCCTGGTAGGCCAGCAGCAAGTGGTCATCAAGAGCCTGGAAACCAACTTCAAGCGTATTCCGGGTGTATCAGGCGCCACCATTATGGGCGATGGTTCCGTTGCATTGATTTTGGATGTGCCAGCGATTACGCAAATGGGACAGACCACGAATTACGTCACTGGCGGCTCGGCATTTGCCAACCAGAATTATTCCAACTTGAAAAATCACATCAATGCATAAGGAGTACATGCAATGAGCACTACCTCAGAAATGGCCAATCAAGGCAACAACGCTGTCAGCGCACTGAAAATGGCCGCCGGCGAGTACCTGACATTTGTATTGGGCAATGAGCAATATGGCATCGAGATCCTGAAAGTACAGGAAATCCGTGGCTATGACGCGGTCACCCAGATTGCCAATATGCCTGCGTTTATCAAGGGCGTGATTAATCTGCGCGGCAAAATCGTGCCGATTGTGGACTTACGCATCAAGTTCAACCTGGGCAAGATCGAGTACAACGAATTCACCGTGGTGATTATCCTCAATCTGAATGGGCGCATTGTCGGTATTGTGGTGGATGGTGTGTCTGATGTGCGCGAATTGCGCGAAGAGCATTTGCGTGAAGTACCGGCACTCGTCACTCGCATTGATACCAAATATATCGTTGGGTTAGCGACGATAGAGCAGGAAATGCTGATCCTGGTAGATATTGAGAAGCTGATGAGCAGCAGTGAAATGGAACTGATGGATGCAGTTATCCATTAATTTTTCTTGATATCTACGCGCAGAATACACTTCATGCGCCATGGGAGAGCAGGATGATTTCGACAATGATGAGTAAATTGATTGGCGGTACTAGTAAACAGCGGCAACTTCAGCAGGAGGTTGCCGAATTTCGCGTGTTAAAACGTGAAATCAATAAAGCCAGATGTATTGTGGAGCTGAACGCCGATGGTGTCATTACCCACGCCAACGAAAATCTTTGCCGGGTATTAGGTTATCAGGCCTCCGAGCTGCTGGGAAAGCAGCATAGCCGATTCGTGCCAGCCGCTGACGCGGATAGCCAGGCAATGAAGCAATTCTGGCAGGAATTAAATGCTGGCAACTCGCAAGCCGGTGAGTTCAAGTTGCTCGGTAAAGCAGGAAATACTGTCTGGCTGCAAGGCTATTATGCGCCAGTTTGTGAAGGTAGCGACAACCACCTGCGCAAGGTGGTCGCCTATTTGACAGACATTACCGCCACCAAGGATGCCTACATCAGCACGACTTCTGAAGTGGCTGGCATTAATTCGGTATTTGCCATTGCCACGTTCGATCTTGATAAAAAGATTATTGATATCAATGAGGCTTTTTACAAAACACTGGGCTTTGACGAGCAGGAATTACTGGGGCAGCCAGCGACCATCCTGCTGACAGAAGAAGATAAGGCAAACCACAGCGATGATCAGTACTGGGATACCCTGAAACAGGGGCAATCCGTCTCTCGCCAAGTACGCAGAAAATCAAAAGATGGTCGCTCCCTATGGTTCCTGGCCAGTTTTTTCCCGATTAAGGGTGCCAGTGGGCAGGTGGAAAAGATCAAGCAGTATTGCGTCTGCATTACCGACGAAAAAAGCAAAAACGCGAATTATGAATCTCAGATCAATGCCTTCCATAAATTGCAGGGCGTGATTGAGTTTGATTTATACGGCAGCATCACTTCCATCAATGGCAATTTCCAGAAAGCCACGGGCTACAGTGCCGAGGAAGTGATTGGCAAGCATCACAGCATTTTCCTGGATGAACAATACAAAAACAGCCCGGAATACAAACTGTTCTGGGAACAGCTCCGCGCCGGCCAGGGCCAGGATGGTGTATTCCAGCGCTTTGGCAAAGGCGGTAAGGAGATCTGGCTGCGCGCCTATTACTACCCGGTGTCAGATATTGATGGCAAAGCCTACAAAGTGGTGAAATTTGCCACCGATATCACGGCGGAAATTGTGGCGCGCCAGGAGCGGGAAACCAGAGCCGCGCATGCATTGATGATCCAGACGACGCTGGATAGCGCCTCCACCAATATGATGATGGCCGACAATGACGGCATAATCCGCTATATGAATGAATCCGCGCATCACCTGATGCAAAACTCAGCATCCAACCTGCGCCAGGAATTGCCACATTTCAACCCGGAACAGATCATTGGCCAGAATTTTGATATTTTCCATAAAAACCCGGCACATCAGCGTAATTTGCTGGCTAGCCTGACCAACGACTACACCACGGACATTCATGTGGGCGAACTGTTTCTGCGCCTGAAAGCAACGCCGATTTTCGGCAAAGACGGCCAACGCGCCGGCACATCCCTGGAATGGCAGGATATTACGCAGGAGCGCAAAGTGAGTGAGCAGATTGCTACCATTATTGCCAATGCCGCCAGCGGTGATTTAGCCGAGCGTATTGATCTTGCTGATAAAACCGGTACCACAGTGGAAATTTGCAGTGGTGTCAACAATTTGCTGGATAAAATCACTGAAGTATTGCTGAAAGTGCGTGAAGCAGGTGAAACCATCAATGTGGCCGCACAGGAAATTGCAAGTGGCAATAACGACTTGTCCAGCCGCACCGAGCAGCAGGCTTCCAGCCTGGAGGAAACCGCCTCCAGTATGGAAGAACTGGCCTCGACGGTAAAACAGAATGCGGACAATGCGAAGCAGGCGAACCAGATGGCCGGTGCGGCTTCGCAAGTCGCGATACGTGGCGGCAATGTAGTTGGCAATGTGGTCACGACCATGAATGCCATGAACGAAAGCGCACGCAAAATCGAAGACATTATTACCGTGATTGACGGCATTGCGTTCCAGACCAATATCCTGGCCCTGAATGCGGCGGTGGAAGCGGCACGCGCCGGTGAGCAGGGCAGGGGCTTTGCAGTGGTGGCGGGTGAAGTGCGCAGCCTGGCACAGCGCTCGGCCAGTGCTGCAAAAGAAATCAAGGAACTGATTACCGATTCTGTCAGCAAAACGGCAGAAGGCACCAAACTGGTACAAAGTGCAGGTGAAACCATGCAGGAGATCGTCACTTCCGTACAGCGTGTGACCGATATCATGGGCGAAATCACGGCCGCCTCCACCGAGCAAAGCTCAGGTATTGACCAAGTCAACCAGGCCGTGACCAATATGGATGAAGTAACCCAGCAAAATGCGGCCCTGGTGGAAGAAGCGGCAGCAGCGGCTGAATCCCTGGTGGAGCAAGCGTCCGGCCTGATGGAAACGGTCAATCAATTCAAATTGCGTGGTGCACAACGTTCTATCCGTGCGGCCCAACCACCTTCAGTCAAAAAATCGAAACCGGTTGCCCGCGATGTCCAGGCCGAACTTGCCCATTCAGTACAAACGGCCAGAACCGGCACCGACAATCAGGGTTGGGAAGAGTTTTAACCAGTGATCAGGGAGAGGGAGATGGCAAACAATATTCGCCAGGTTCTCAATGCACTCCACGATGGTTTCTTGCTATGGGCATCCGCTATTAGCGGTTATCCCATTTATCGAAACACGACAGGATTCAACCAGCCAAACCAGTCAACACTACTGCATCCGCAGTAGTGTTGAGCTGTTTCCATCCCACTTGTCCCAGATAGGTTTCCTAAGCAATAGCCTGTTCCATATTATCAAAAAATTATGCCCGGATATGCTCAAGTTTCCCTTTAAAAATACGATATCTAGAATAGGGCGCTGTCCAGTAAATTTCGAGCCATGAGAGGGATAGCGCACTACGCATGAGTTTATAAAAATGTGTGCCCTGAATGAGTAAATGTCATCTGAATAAAAAGCAAATGCTGTCCTGGCTGGTGATGTGCAGCTGGTTAGCCCTGGTTTTCTGGTTACAGGCTGATCAGCATCAGGCATTAACGTTACAAACCAGTCTTTGCATCAGCGTAAAGTGAGCGAGTAAGTAAAAATGAGTACAAAAATAATAGCCGGTATTGATGGCCAGATGGTAAAGGCAGACAAAACCTTGTCTGTCATATTGATGGTCGCTTTTGCGATTTCGATCGCTATCGCTTTGTTGAACCAGAGTTTGGCCCCGGCATTGCCCCTGGGATTACCCACCTTGCTGGTGCCACTGGTACTGGTCTATATGCAGCCAGGCGCACTGGTGAACAGGATGGCGATGGCTGCCGCCTTAATGAGCTTTTCTGCCATTTATATTCAACAAACGCACGGCCTGGTAGAAACGCATTTCTCTATTTTTATCTTCCTGGCTGTATTGCTCTACTACAAAGATTGGCGCCCCCTGGTATTTGCAGCTGCCGTGATTGCAATCCATCACGTTATTTTCAATGTACCGCAAGTATACGCCAGGGGTTACATCGTTTTTAGCCAAGGACCTGATATCAACATGCTGGTCATCCATGCCCTGGCCGTAGTGGCTGAAACATCTATCCTGGTCCTGTTTGCCAATGCACTCAGGCAGGATGCCAACCTGCTGGGTTACGATGCCCAGGCGCTGGCCGAGGTTGCAAAAAACATTGCCAATGGACAACTGAACCAGCAGATCAACGTCCCAAGCGAGGACAAGAGCAGTGTTGCATATTCAATCCGTGTATTGCAGCGTACCCTGGATGGCCTGGTGCAATCACTGGGTTATGTCAGCCAGCAGCACGATGAAGGGGATATTGATTGCACTGTCGACGAATCCCGCTTCAAAGGCGGCTACGCCGAAATGGCTGCCGGTATCAACAAGATGGTGGCTGGTCATATCGCCATGAACAAGGAAGCCATCGAAGTGGTAAAAGCCTTCGGTGAAGGTAACCTGGATGCGCCCCTGAAACAGTTCCCGGGCAAGAAAGCCTTCGTGAATGAAGCCATTGAACAAGTGCGCAGCAATATCAAGCGCCTGGTCAGTGATACTGATGAACTGGTACAGGCTGCCGTAGAAGGCCATTTGTCTACGCGTGCAGATGCCAGCAAGCACCAGGGCGACTTCAACAAGATCGTCCAGGGTGTCAACAACACACTCGATGCCGTCATCAATCCGTTGAATGTTGCCGCCAAATACGTGGCAGACATTTCACAAGGCCATATTCCAGCCAAGATCACGGATGAATACAACGGTGAATTCAACACCATCAAGGATAATCTGAACCAATGTATTGATGCAGTGAATGCACTGATTGCAGATGCCAATATGCTGTCACAAGCCGCCGTTGATGGACAATTGTCCACCCGTGCAGATGCCAGTAAGCATCAGGGCGACTTCCGCAAGATTGTAGAAGGCGTCAACAATACCCTGGATTCCGTGATTAATCCGTTGAATGTTGCAGCAAACTATGTGGACCGTATCTCCAAAGGCGATATCCCAGAACACATCAGCGAACATTACAATGGTGACTTCAACGAAATCAAGAATAACCTCAACACCTGTATTGATGCCGTCAATATGCTGGTTGCCGATGCAGACCTGCTGGCCGAAGCTGCCAAGGATGGCCGTATTACCGTCCGTGCAGAGGCCGACAAACACCAGGGTGATTTCCGTACGATTATCGAAGGGGTGAACAACACCCTGGATATGGTGGTTGAACCTATTATTGCCGTGACTGAAGCGGTTGAAACTATCACCACAGCGGCCAACGAAATCTCCAGCGGTAACGCAGACCTGTCTGCCCGTACCGAGCAGCAGGCTTCCAGCCTGGAAGAGACCGCTGCCAGCATGGAAGAACTGGCCTCTACTGTGAAACAGAATGCTGAGAACGCCAAACAGGCGAACCAGCTGGCACTGACCGCCTCCGATGTAGCTGTTAAAGGCGGCGCGGTGGTGAACGAAGTCGTGGCTACCATGAGTGCGATTAACGACAGTGCCAAGAAGATCGAAGACATTATCTCCGTGATTGACGGCATTGCCTTCCAGACCAATATCCTGGCCCTGAATGCGGCGGTGGAAGCGGCGCGTGCAGGTGAGCAGGGTCGAGGTTTTGCGGTGGTGGCAGGGGAAGTGCGTAACCTGGCCCAGCGTTCAGCCAGTGCGGCCAAAGAGATCAAGGAACTGATCAGCGATTCGGTCAGCAAGACTACGGAAGGGACACGGCTGGTTGAGAATGCCGGTAGCACCATGGAAGATGTGGTTTCCTCTGTCCAGCGTGTGGCTGACATTATCAGCGAGATTTCAGCGGCTTCTGCGGAGCAGACCACGGGAATTGACCAGGTGAACCA
>NZ_FNFX01000003.1 GCF_900100975.1 Methylophilus rhizosphaerae | reverse complement strand
AAAGAACAGGGCCTTAAAGGCCTTTCGCTTAGCATTTCGTGAACCACGAAACTCAAGCGAAGCGCGCATTATACAGAGGTTTTTAACTCGGTCAAGCATCAAATCCATTTAATTTTTAAACGTATTTCTGCTTGGTTGCGGGAACAGGATTTGAACCTGTGACCTTCGGGTTATGAGCCCGACGAGCTGCCAGACTGCTCCATCCCGCGTCCGAATCGACTAGTAAAACTTGTGTTGCGTCGAGAGGTGAGACTATAGCAAAGTTGCAAAAACCATGTCAACAGTTATTTGCTGATTGCATGCATATTGTAGAGTGCGGCATATTTGCCCTCAGCCTGCATGAGTTGCTCGTGCATGCCCTCTTCCGCGATTTGACCCTGCTCCATCACAATAATTCGGCTGGCATGTTGTATGGTGGTCAGGCGGTGGGCAATCATGATGGTAGTTTTGCCAAGCATCAATTGATTTAAAGCAGCTTGTACTTTATGTTCGGATTCATTATCCAGCGCCGAAGTGGCTTCATCCAGAATCAGGATAGGTGCATTCTTGAGCATGGCACGTGCAATCGACAGGCGCTGGCGCTGGCCACCGGACAGGCGTAGCCCCCGATCACCAATATGCGTATCCAGTTGCTGTGGCAGCTTCTCGATGAATTCCCAGGCATAAGCTGCTTTTGCCGCAGCGATAACTTCTGCTTTAGATACGCCACGCAAGCTACCATAAGCAATATTGTTATAGACAGTATCGTTAAACAGTACGGTATCCTGACTCACCAGCGCAAACTGCTGCCGTAAATGCGGCAATGCCAACTGCTGAACGTTGATGCCATTTATAGTAATACTGCCGTGCTGTATTTCATGAAAGCGCGGCAACAGGTGTACCAATGTGGATTTTCCGCCGCCAGACATACCCACCAGCGCAATACTCTCACCAGCCTGAATGGTCAGATTCAGATTGTTTAATGCGGCATGTTGCCCATAAGGATATTTAAAGGCGACATTCTGGAATTGAATCTCTTCGATTGGCTGTCGCAACACCAATTTACCCTGATTTATTTCTGCTGGCGTATCCAGCACGGCAAACACACTCTGGCAGGCACTTACCGCAATTTGCACATCCTCATTCACAGAAGCAATCGCCTTCACTGGACCAATAAGCATGAGCAAGGCACCGATAAACGCGGCGAATTCACCGGCAGTAAACTGGCCAGCGGAATAATAGATCACCAATCCCAGCGCAATTGCCGCCAGCATCTCGACAAACATACTGTTGAGTCCGGAAATACGGCCCAGCCTCACCATCATTTGCCGGTTCCGGGCCACAATACTGCTGAAACGCCGGTATTCATAAACTTCACCGTTAAAGACCTTCACCACACGCTGGCCACTGGCAGCCTCTTCAATCACTTGTGTCATGTCTGACATACTGGCCTGCACCTGTTTGCCGGAGTTGCGCAGTTTGGGCGTCATTCTTTTCAGGTAGCGCGTAATGAGGGGTGCCAGCATCAAAAATACCAGGGTGAGTTTCCAGTCCAGATATAACATGTAAGCCACAATGCCGATGATGGTCAGGCTGTCGCGGATGGAGGAAATAATGACTTTGGTCACGGCACTATAAAGTTGCTCGCAATCAAAGGTCATTTTGGTGGTGATATTGGCAATGGCATGCTGGTCAAAAAAACTGGCAGGCAGCATGAGCATATGACCAAACACATGATTGCGCACATCTTCGATCACGCGCCGCCCGACAATACGCATCAGGTAGCTGGAGCCGAAGCCGGCCAACGCCCGTACAAATAGTAAGCCGCACAACATGGCAGCCAGGTAAATGCGCGAGTTATTGTGTGCCTGACTGACAAAACCTTCATCCGTGACATGCTTGATTGTGCTCAGGAAGCCGGTATTACTGGCAGAGAGAAGCAACAGGCAACACAGCGCCATGGCAAACGTCAGCCAATAAGGCTTGAGATAAGCCATGAGTCTGGCCAGTTGCGTGTAAGTACTTTGCATATTGTTCATTCTGATGGTTTGCCCCTGGTCATGGCGCCACAGAGAGCTGGTCACTGCTGACATCTGGCAATCCCATCACATAGCAGTAATCTATGCGCCCGGCAGAATGTTGCGTATGCAGTGCGACCAGTACCTGTGTCGTCATCACCGTATTACGAAAATTGGGCAGGATAATCATAAGCATGCAAGATAAAATCATGTCGAATTGTTTACGCCTGCCCGGCAGACAGGCCCATCGAAGCTAACGCAGCCAGCAATTGCTGTTGCAGTTTTACTTCAGAAAAATAAGTGTCGTATACCGCACGGGCGGGTGACCGTTGCTCGCGTGAGCAAGAAGCCCATTGCGCGACTGCCTGCGCCAGCGCAACCGGGTTAGCCGCCTCAATTTGCACTAAACCACCCTTTAAGAGACGGCTATCCTCTGTGGGATAGGCCAGACTGGTGCGCGTAATCACGGGACGTGCACACGCCAGTGCCTGGAACACTTTATTGGGAATCACTTGTGAAGATTTTTGCGAGTCACCGAATACACCCAGCACAATATCCGCTTGCGCAATACGACGGGGCAGCTGTGCATAAGGCACACTGGATTCGAAGCTGACGTTAGTCAAACCGGCTGCCTGCTGCTGGGCAGAAGCTTTTGCTGACCCCTCCCCCAGCAATACCCATTGAATATGCGGCTGACCGGCAAGCAGCCTGGCCGCCTCAATCACCGTGTTCACACCATGCAAGGCAATGAAACTGCCATAAAATAATACCTCTACCGGCCCTGAAGGCTGTTTCACAACAGCTAAAGGAGCAAATAATGGCTGTTCGGCCCCCACATACACACATGCTGTTTTTGCCGGCTCCAACTTGAAACGCTGGATAAACATTTGCCGCTGCGGTTCGGTATCCAGCAACACCATGTCCACCGCTTGCAGCCACCGGATTTCACGCGCAAGCCATCGCTGTGCAGCAGCACTTCCTGCCGCATATTTCCGGCGCTCATAAACCCGCTTTTGCCAGGCGCTGATCAAAGGATCGAATAAAACAGGAATATGCTTTTGTCGCGCCCAGCGGGTGGCAGCGACGACATCCCGGTGCCTGAAACACGGCACCCATACCAGATCCGCCAGTGGCAAACCAATCAAGTGTGCCTCTATATCAGCCAGGGCGCTGATGTGCGGTGAAAAATCAATGAGCTCATATCCCAGTGACTGCAGTAACTGCCGGCAAATACGATTCCTGGAATAGTTGAGGTCAGAATGTCCCCACCAGATCACTTTAGGCATTCTGTGCTCTCGAAACAGGCAAATACGGCAGCAGTTGCGACGGTAATAACTGGCCCATGCAGGAATGATGGCTACATTGTTTGGCGTAACAATTCTTGCAGGGAATATCCAGCTGCAGCGCAAGTACATGCGCCCCTGGAGGCTTCACCCGCAGAGGATTGGTCGGGCCGCAGATCACAGTCATGGCTGTACTGGTAGCCGCAGCCAGATGCGCGGTGCCAGTATCATTTGCCACAATATATTTGGCATGTGAACAAATCACAGGCACTTCGAGCAGGCTGGTTTGCCCACACAGATTCACCACGCACCGCGGATACTGGCTGGCAATCGCCAGGCATTCTTCAGCCTCATCCCGGCCACCCAGCAATACCACACGTTCGCCTTGCCGGGCGCAATGTTCAACCAAAGTGGCATAGTGCGCAGCCCCCCAGCGCTTGGTAAGCCCACCGGCATGACTGCCGCATAGAAAAACCGCAAACGACCCCGTTGCTAACCCATGCTGTGCCAGCAGCGCTGCGGCAGCCGCTACTGTCACTGGAGCAATATTGAGTTTGGGGCTGCGCGTACGTAACGGAATCCCGGCAGAAAGCAGCGTTTGCTGCATGATCTGGAAACTATGTGCCTGCGGTAACTCCTGCCGCTGCCTGATGGTGTAAGGAAAACACGGATGATTGCCCAGCAACAAAGGCGCTGCCTGACCTATCAGCCTGAGCATGGCCAGTAAACTGCGGCTTTTATCGTTGGTTTGCAAATCAATTACCAGGTCATATTGCATAGCCGCCACCTCAGCCAGCCACTGCCGATAGGCGCGCCAGCGCCCTGGCCGTTGCTGCAGGTTGACACACCAGACCCGGCTGAATCTTGGGTCGTGATCAAACAGCGACTGCCAGGCCGGCATGGTGTTCAGGTGCAACTCGGCATGCGGGAAAGCGAGCGAGATATCTTCCATGATCGCGGTACTGATCACGATATCGCCCATGCCGCCCCATTTGATGATCAGGATACGCTTGATGGCAGGATTGCGCGGCAGGTCGCTAATAATGGCGTGATCCAGTGTGGCGCTGAAACAATCCATATCCTGGTATTGCATGAGTTTAGGCTGCGGTGTCATGACTGCCCCGCTCAAGGCTGGCAACAAAAGCACAGGCAAGCAACATCAGTACCGGGAACCACCAGGGCACCAGCATCGGCTGTGTGGTATTGAGTGGAAAGTAAATCACCAGCAATGGCAATGCATACGGCCAGGCCTGCTGCTGGCAAGCCGGGCCTGCCTGCCTGAACCAGCGCACGCATAACCCTATGATCGCCACCAGGCCCAGGCCACCGACTATGCCGGTTTCTGCCAGCCACTCGACATATATATTATGGCTATGGGTGGGATTCATGACAAAAGGATCTTCTACCCGGCTGGCATATTGCTTGTAGGCACGCTTGTAATTATTGCTGCCTATGCCGGTCACAGGCTCCGCCTGCCACATATGCAGGCCAGTCTCCCATAAGTTTAGGCGGTAACTCAGGGCGTGATTGGCACGATCAAACCATGACTGGTTATTTGCTGTGAGGGATTGCGTCGCCTCCAGCTTGCTTTTTGCCAGTTGAGGATTTAGCAGACTGGAAAATGTTGCCACCAGCAGTGGTAAAGACAGGGCAATTAACCAGGCTTTCCAGTCCGGCCGGCGACGCCATAAACCTAACAGTAATATTAAGCCGTAGATATAGAGATAGCCGCGTGCGCCGGACAGCGTCACCACCACACCGGCACCCAGCAATATGCCCCAGGCAAGCCAGGCGTGCCTGGCCTGCAAGTAATAGAAAATGGCCGGTAACACCGCCAGCATCAGGATACCCTGGTGCAAGTCCGTGAACATGCCGGTGATACGCCCTTCCGGCGTTTTGGCAATGCCCAGCAAGTCCGTCCCAAGCAGGTATTGAATCCCACTGTCCAACAACCACACCGCCACTATCCAGCTCAGCCCGCGTACCAGCAGGTTTCTATATAAGGGTTGTTGCAACAGTACGACCAGGACAAGCCCCGCCAGGTACATCAGGCTAAACCAACCAATCGCAGCGAGCGTGGCTGGCGTCGAAAACGCATGCAGCAATGACAGCCACATGGGCAGCCACAACAGCAGAAACACGCTAGTCCAGCGGCGTACAGCCCGCTGTTTACTCAAGGCTGGCAACATCGTCAACAACCACCAACAGCCCACTATTGCCAGCAACAGTGTCGGCAACCTCGCGCCACCGGAAAAAGGGCTCCAGCCTATAATCATCACAGCAAAAAACAAGCAAGCCCAGGCCAGATAACGTGGCACGGCAAGACCGGCCGATGACAGTGAGTGCACACCTGTCATGAGGCTCCCTGCCCGGCATCCGCCATCACTGCCTGATAGACTTCCAGTGTTCGCTGCTGCATCACTTGCAATGAAAATTGCGTATTCGGCGTTACCTCGGGCGGATGCTCCAGCCAGTTCAAGGTCAGCATGGCCGCTTCTGCCACATTACCTACCTGTACCGCGCCTTCCGGCAATAATGCCGCCAGTTGCTCTGCCACACCACCGTGCTGATAGCCAATCACAGGGATGCCCAGGCTTAATGCCTCCACGGTGGTGCGACCAAAGGCTTCGGGTTCGGTAGCCAAGGAATACACAATACTGGCCATGGACATAATCTGTTTGACGTCCTTGCGATATCCGGTCAGCGTAACGCTGTCAGCCAGTCCGGCCTGGTGAATCTTCTGCTGCAACGTGCGGGCAAATGCCTGCTTGTCAGATGCAATCTCCCCCACCAGCAAGGCATGCACATCTTTATATTGCCGGCAGACAATACGCAGCATATCAACAAACGCTGCCGCCCCTTTCCAGCGCGATAGCCTGGCGGACAACAACAGCAAGCGCTTGCCACGGGTCTGGGGATATTCCGCATACCAGGCCTGTTGCCAAGCGGCATCCGGCTGGTAATCAGGTGTGTACTGTGACGTATCCACCCCGCGGTAAATCAGTTGCAATTTGCCCGCCTCTACGTGGTAAGCCTTTTGGACATAGTCTTGTATCGTTTTCGAAATCACAATTACGCGTTCGCCGCACGTCATGATCCGGCTATAGCAGCCTGGACGGTAATAGCCATGTACGGTACTGACCAGATGTGGCCGATGTTCAGGCGACATGCCTTTCCATGCCAGGTAAACCACCCATGCCGGAAAACGCGAGCGCACATGCACGATATCCACCTGTTCGCGCCGCCACAGTTCACGCAATTGGGGAATCAGTAAAAGCGTCAGCAGCGATTTGCGTCCGACAGGCCAGCCAATATGCGTGCTACCTGCAGCTTCCAGCTCGGCCACCATACGCCCACCGGCGGACATCACAAGCGAACGGTGCCCCTGGGCAACCAGGTGTGCAGCTATTTCCAGCGTGCCCCGTTCCACCCCGCCCGACTGCAGGGCAGGTAGTACCTGTAATACGGTTAACTTGCGCAAAACAAAAATCAGGAAGCTTAGCTAAGTCGTGACACCAGGCGACGGCCGGCATGGACACCGCTAAAATAGGCCAGTAACGCATCACTGCACCGGCTGGCCTCATTGAAACCCAGTACCGGATGCATGGTCTGGCGGTATAAACCATAAGGATCATACCGGGTCACCAGTTGGCGGTCGATTAATGTCTCCATGCCCCGGCTGACCCGGCTTTTGCTTTTTGCCGGCAGGTTGATCAGGCCGACCGCCACTTGTGCTGTGAGGGCTTCATACACCATGGATACGGAATCTTCAGTTACCCAGGCAGTTCCGACCTGGGCCAGTTTAGTTTGCACCCAATCCTTACCGGTCTCGGCAATAGGAACAATGGCCAGATTGGCCAGCTTGATGCGCTGCATGGCGGAGACAAAAGTATCTGGTGTGCGTCTGGAAGTGGTCAGCACAAAATTGATTTCTGTATGCTTGCGCACCAGGTCATACACTTGCGCAATCACGCCCAGTTCATCCCAGTGGAAATGCTTGCTGGGACCACCGATCATGATCAGCACGGTATTGCTGTCTTTGGTGACTGCACTGACAGGCTGGATATGATTAATGACGCCGCGTGTCTCAATAAAACTGGAGAAACCGCGATATTGGTCATGTTCGGGAATCAGGCAGACATCAAATAATTCGGCAGGCAGGCTGGGTTGCATCATGCACACCGTTTTGCCACCATAAGTGCGTTTGGCTGCCAGCATATGGCCGTGCGTGGCATGCCCAGCGCCAACAATCATGTCGGGTTCAGGCAAATCTTTACCGGCTGGCCACACGCCACCAAGAAAATACAGCCAGCCCGGGCCAGGACGGGCGACTGGTACGTCCACCACCTTGACTGGCAGCCGTTGCTGCATGGCATTCACCAACCCCAGTGACTGGTGTTCATGACCAGGTTTTCCGTCCAGCAGGCGCCAGACCACTAAAGCATTGCTTGTATGATGATTGAGCATGGAATATGACCGTTTTAATATCGACAGGTCATATCTTGCGCCGCTTTTCTTGAGGGAAACTTAAACCTTGCCTAAGCTTCGCCGGACTCTAACCTGCCATCATGTGCAGGTTAGAGGGGAATCATGACAAAATCATTAAAGTAAAAAGAAACAATTATGTTTCAGAGCCACCTGGCGATGGCAAGAAAGGTAAAGGCTTAGTTATTTGACGGCGCCAAACACTTTCTTGAGCAAGCTGCTGGCCTGGCCCATGGGGTCCTGGCGAATCGCGGCCTCTTCCTTGGCAATCATGAGGTAAACACCATCCAGTGCTTTTTGTGTGACGTACTGGTTGATATTGGCATCTTCTTTTTTAATCACACCGAACTTGCTACCCATTTCCGCATATTTGTTATACGTATCTGCCAGTTTTACATTGGCCGTTGCCTGTTGCACGATAGGCAGGAATTTGGCAGCCATGTCTGTCGAGGTGGTTTTCTTGAAATACTGTGTCGCGGCATCCTGTGGGCCGGTCAGGATATTCTTGGCATCGGTCAGGCTCATTTGCTTGACGGAATTGACCAGCAAGGTTTTGGCTTCCGGCACGGCTTGTTCCGCTGCACGGTTCATTTTCAGGACCAGCTCATCCGCCTGGCTGCCCATGCCCACCATGCGCATGCCTTTTTCGATTTTCTGTAATGAATCCGGCAACGGGATTTTGACATCCTTATTGCCCATAAAACCATCGGTGGCGCCCAGCATATCCACCGCTTTGGCAACGCCCTGGTTCAGTGCCAGTTTCAGGCCATCGCTGGTTTCCTGGTCGCTGAGGTTACTCACAGCAGCGCTATTACTACTGCTGGCAGAAGAGCTGCCACTGACTTTACTCACTGCATCCGTCAGACTTTTAAGATCCAGCGCTTGTGCATCCGCACACAGCAAGCCAATTGATAATATCCACGCAATTTTTTTCATGATTTTTCCCATCTAACAAACCGGTAACAAGCGAAAGTAGTGTACCCATAAAGCACAAAGCAAGTCCAGAAGGACTTGCTTTGTATGATGCTTAAAGCATATCAGGCTTTGAACGGGGAAACTTTCCAGATGCGGCTAGCATATTCGCCTATGGTACGGTCGCTGGAAAATTTGGCCATGCGTGCCATATTCAGGATGGCCATGCGAGACCAGGCCTCTTCATCCCGGTATAGCGCCGCGACTTTTTCCTGGGTCGCTACATAATCGGCATAATCTGCCAGTAGCAGATACTGGTCACCCTTTTGCAGCAAGGTGTCCACAATCGCCTGGTAGCGAGCTGGATCTCCCACGGAGAAGAATCCACTGCCTATCATATCAATGACCTGTTTCAGCTCGGCATTGCCATGATAGTAATCCCACGGGTTATAACCGCCGGTTTTCAGCTTTGTCACTTCTGCCGTGGTCAGACCGAAAATAAAGATATTTTCGTCGCCGACTTCCTCCTTGATTTCCACGTTGGCACCATCCAGGGTACCTATGGTCAGCGCGCCATTCAGCGCCATTTTCATGTTCCCGGTGCCACTGGCTTCGGTGCCAGCGGTAGAAATCTGCTCGGACAGGTCAGCGCCCGGAAATAAAATTTCGGCGGCACTGACTTCATAATTAGGGTAGAACACGACTTTCAGCTGGTCACCCACGACAGGATCATTATTAATGATTGCTGCCACATCATTAATCAGGCGGATAATCTGCTTGGCCAGCCAGTAACCCGGCGCAGCCTTACCGGCAAAAATCACCACCCGTGGCGTATGCAGCGTTGCCTGCCCGCTACGAATACGGTTATACAGCGTAATCACATGCAACACATTCAACAACTGGCGCTTGTATTCATGGATACGTTTGATCTGCACATCGAACATGGCTTGCGGATTGATCACCACCCCGGTTTTCTGCAGGATTTTGTATGCCAGCCGCTGTTTGTTGGCGGCTTTCACGTCACGGAACGCCTGCCTGAACGCGGCATTATCTGCCAGGGGTTCACTATGCTTAATCAGGCTCAGGTCTTTCTGAAAGCCACCGCCTATATGTTGCGTCAACAACTCAGTCAATAACGGGTTCGCCTGGTTCAACCAGCGACGTGGCGTAATGCCATTAGTGACATTGGTAAACTTGCCCGGGAAAATCCTGTTGAAATCGGCGAACAGGGTGGTTTTCAATAACTCGCTGTGCAAGGCTGCGACGCCGTTCACGGTATGACTGCCAATGACGGCCAGGTGCGCCATACGCACCCGGCGTCCATGGGTTTCATCAATGATGGATACTCGGCGTAACAAATCACAGTCACCGGGGAAATGCTGATTAACCATCTGCAGGAAACGGTGGTTGATTTCGTAAATGATTTCAAGGTGCCGTGGCAACAGGGTAGCAAACAACTCTACCGACCAGCTTTCCAGCGCTTCCGGCATCAGGGTGTGATTGGTGTAGGCGAATATCTGCGTGACCAGTTTCCACGCCCTGTCCCAGGCCAGGTGGTAATGATCTATCAGTTGATACATCATTTCAGCCACCGCAATGGCAGGATGGGTATCATTCAGCTGGATGGCAGCCTTATCCGGCAAAGTATCCCAGTCAGAGTTGTAATTGGTAAAGCGGTGCAGAATATCCTGGATAGACGCAGACACAAAAAAATACTGCTGCTTGAGGCGTAATTCCTTACCTGATTCGGAAGCATCGTTGGGATACAGCACCTGGGAAATGGTTTCTGCGCCATGCCGCCCTTCGACGGATTTTTCATAATTGCCCTGGTTAAAGTGCAGCAAATCAAATTCCTTGGCCGCTTTGGCCGACCACAGGCGCAGGTTGTTCACGGTCTGGGTGCCATAACCGGGGACTGGCACATCATATGGCATGGCCACCACGCTCTCGGTTTCTATCCAGTGGTGCTCGGTGCCATGATCGGTATGCACCTGCACCACGCGGCCATAAAACTTCACTTCACAGGTATGCTCCGGCCGCTGGATTTCCCAGATATTCTGGTAGCGCAGCCAGTTATCCGGATTTTCGACCTGCTGGCCTTCTTCGATGGTTTGGCGAAACATGCCATAGTCATAGCGAATGCCGTAACCGGTGGCAGGAATATCCATGGTGGCCATGGAATCAACAAAACAGGCGGCGAGCCGGCCCAGGCCACCATTGCCCAGCGCGGCATCCGGCTCCATCTCGACCACGCCTTCCATCTGCTGGCCGATCTCCTGCAAGCCCGTGCTTAATTCCGGTGCAATGCCCAGGTTCAGGGCGGCATTGGCCAGCATGCGACCAATCAGGAACTCCAGGGAAAGATAGTAGACACGCTTGGTATTGGCTTCACGATAAGCATCGCGGGTATTCACCCAGCGGCTCATCAAATGGTCGCGCACCGTAAAGGCCGCGGTCTGGTACCAATCGCGCGAAGTGGCCCAGGAATCGGACTTGCCCAAGGAAAACGTGAGGTGGTTACGCAAGGCTTGCGGGATAGGTAACTGCTCAAGGAGAAACGTATCCACGGCCTGAAAATTGTCCGGTTTTCCGGCTCTTTTTCGTGTTCTTTTCACATCAGTGCTCATGCCTCTTCCCCTGAATATTGATAAGAAATTTGCTTTATCTCGATAAAAGCAAGAAACAAGCCCCGGCAACATACCCTGGCCTTGCAATCGTCAGACATGGAAAGAAATACAAAATTCATGCTGTCTTTGCATTATATGCCAGCCCGCAAGTCAGCAACATGACAGTCATTGCCAGTTGGCATTGGCCGGATCATCTTAACCCTCCTGAAAAGCCCCTCCTAAAGAAACAAAAAGCCCGCTTACGAGCGGGCTGTAAACTTGCGGGAAGCGTTGTTTAAAGAATCAGGCTATTCATACGCTTCACAAAGCTGGCCGGATCTTCCAGTTGGCCGCCTTCTGCCAGCAAAGCCTGGTCAAACAACACATGCGCATAATCGGCGAACCTGGCATCATCACTTTCGGCCTTGAGTTTTTCTACCAGTCGATGCGCAGGATTAATTTCCAGGACAGGTTTGCTATCTGGTGCTTTCTGGCCCGCAGCCTTCAAGATACGCGCCAGGTTACCGGACAAATCGTGTTCACCTGCCACCAGGCAAGCTGGGGAGTCGGTCAAGCGATGGGTGACTTTCACGTCTTTTACAGCTTCGCCTAATGCCGCCTTCACTCGCTCTACCAGGTCTTTGGCGCTTTCCTCCACCTGCTTTTGCGCTTCTTTATCTGCCTCGTCTTCCAGCTTGCCTAAGTCCAGATCGCCTTTGGCGATGGACTGCAGTTTCTTGCCTTCAAACTCGGTCAGGCTGCCCAGCAACCACTCATCTACCTTGTCGGACATCAGCAATACTTCAATGCCTTTTTTGCGGAAGATTTCCAGGTGTGGCGAATTCTTGGCCGCAGCAAAGGTATCGGCCGTGATGTAATAAATCGCTTCCTGCTCAGGCTTCATGCGCTCAATGTAAGCCTTGAGCGAAACGTTTTGCACTTCGGTATCTGCATGGGTAGATGCAAAACGCAGCAAACCGGCAATCTTGTCTTTATTGGCAAAGTCTTCGCCCGGGCCTTCTTTCAGCACACGGCCAAATTCATTCCAGAACCTGGCATACTCTTCCGGTTTGTTTTCGGCGATATCTTCAAGCAATCCCAGCACTTTCTTCACCGAGCCATTTTTAATCGCTTCCACATCACGGCTGTCTTGCAGGATTTCGCGTGACACGTTCAACGGCAAATCAGCAGAATCAATCACACCGCGCACAAAGCGCAGATACTGCGGCATCAATTTTTCCGCATCTTCCATAATGAACACGCGTTTCACATACAGCTTGATGCCCTGGCGACGTTCGCGGTCATACAAGTCAAATGGCGCTTTGGATGGCACATACAACAGCGAAATATATTCCTGCTTGCCCTCTACGCGGCTATGCGTGTAGGCCAGTGGATTCTCAAAATCATGCGAGACGTGCTTGTAAAACTCGTTGTACTCTTCTTCGGAAATATCGCTCTTGCTGCGCGCCCACAAGGCTGATGCCGTGTTGATGGTTTCGTCTTCATCCGTCGTGACCATCTGGCCGCCTTCACCATTTTCGCCCTCTTTCCATTCGGACTTTTTCATCACGATAGGCAAGGTGATATGGTCGGAATATTTGCGGACGATGGTTTTCAGTTTCCAGTCATTGAGAAACTCATCTTCATTTTCGCGCAGATGCAAAATCACTTCGGTACCACGACCCTCTTTTTCGGTAGTTTCAATCGTGAAATCCCCTTCACCACTGGATTCCCATTTGATCGCTTCGGCTTCACCAGCACGACGCGTAATCAAGGTCACTTTGTCGGCAATGATAAAACTGGAATAAAACCCCACGCCGAACTGGCCGATCAGGTTGGCATCTTTGGCCTGGTCACCGGTCAGGTTCTGGAAGAACTCCTTGGTGCCGGATTTGGCAATGGTGCCGATGTTGTTGATTACCTCTTCACGGCGCATACCGATCCCATTGTCAGCAATGGTCAAGGTGCGGGCGTCCTTGTCAAAGGACACGCGAATCTTCAGTTCACTGTCATTTTCATACAAACTATCATTGGAAATTGCCTCGAAACGCAACTTATCCGCTGCATCGGATGCATTGGAAATCAACTCGCGCAAGACAATTTCTTTATTGCTGTAGAGCGAATGGATCATCAATTGCAATAACTGTTTGACCTCGGCCTGAAAGCCCATGGTTTGTTTAGATTGCGATTCTGCGGTCGCTGTCGTCATAACGGTTCCTCCAAAAACGGGATTAAACACAAAAATTTACGTTTAGATGGGGAAGGAAAAACCGTTTTTCAAGAGGGGATTTTTCTTCATCGCTGAGGGAGGTTAAAACGGCTTGGATTCGTTTGTTCAAATAAAACTGAATAAATAGATTTAACGTTGGGCGATTTTAATAAACTGTTTATTTCGCCTGTAGGCGAAATAAATCGCTACATCAAAAACACAAACACCCACCCATAAAATACGCTTATGGTGTCCACCTAATCCCCACCGACAACCACTGCGTCTGCCTATCCCCATTCACCTGCTGCCCAATCGTGCCATCAATCTGAAACACTTCCGGAACCAGTGAATAGCGCACACCCAGTTGATAAAACGGATTTTGCGTATTATCGCCAAACACTTCGGCGATACCTTTAAACGCACCGCCGAGCTTGAACTCCGTCCCCAAGCCCATGCTGGCTTTGGTACGTGATTCATCCTTATCCCGCAACATCCCCACATTCAAATGCACAACCACATCATCATCGCGCATGGAAAAAGACACCGGGACATAAAAATAAGTATTGCCCAATTGGTTAGGTCCTGGCTGGATATCAGGATGCATGACCCGGCCTACGGCCAAACCCCAGCCCCAGTCATTGGTTTCCAGCGGTTTGAATAAAGTCTTGAATTGCACTATCCAGTCTTCGGTCCGATAGTGTTCATCCTGATTACGGTACACACCTCCACCCAGGGTGACTTCAAAATTTTCACCCAGGTTACATGCGGGCAACGCCCACATTTCCCGCCCGCCTTCATAGGCGCGCACCCAGCTTTCCAACTGGCAGCTATGGGCATTGGTCAGGCGCGCGTCATCGGTGACCAGCGGGCGTGCAGCATACACGTTGTATGGCAACCACAACGTTGATAGCAGGCTGATAGAGATGAGGATTGGAGTTTTCATTTTTTTGATTTTTATTTTAATTTCAAGCCATGACAGTTTAATGAAATCGCCGGTTTTCATGCATGCGCTTTTTATATCAGTTTTTGCCTTACATTTCTTTCACGTCATATTTCTTTCACTGGCCTCTGTCATCATAACGATTTATACTGTTTGCGGGGCTTGCTTGGGAAGGCAATGGGGGACGGAGACGATCATGGCGAATATTGAAGTGACTGAAACCAGTCCTAATTCTTTTTCTGTCACTGTGCATGGGTCGCAAGTCACCACGCACCAGGTCAGCGTCAAACCGGATTATGCGCAACCGTTGTTGAGCAAATCGCAGACCATCACCGAACTGGTGACAGCGTCTTTTGGCTTCCTGCTCGACCGCGAGTCTAATACCAGTATTCTGAGAAGTTTTGATTTGAGTGTCATTGAACGTTATTTTCCCGAATACCCCCAAGCCATTTCACGTTATCTGAAGTAATTTCTCCAGTGTTATCGCATGCTAACTATTACCCATGACACCCAACTCGCCGCTGTAGATCTAGGTTCCAACAGTTTCCGCCTCGAAATTGGCCGTGTCGTCGACGGGCAAATCCTGCGGGTTGATTATTTGAAAGAGGCCGTACGCCAGGGCGGCGACCTTGATGAGGATCGCAACCTGAAACCGGAAGCCTTTGAACGTGGCCTGAAATGCCTGGCCCGGTTTGGCGAGCGCTTAAAGGGTTTTCCTGCCGAGCAGGTGCGTGCCGTGGCGACACAAACCCTGCGGGAAGCCGTCAACAGCGATGACTTTATCAGGCAGGCACAGAAAATCCTGGGATATCCGATCGAAATTATTTCCGGTGTGGAAGAAGCGCGCCTGATTTACCAGGGCGTCAGCCGCATGTTATCGCAATCAGATGAAAAACGCCTGGTGATTGATATTGGTGGGCGATCGACCGAATTTATCCTTGGGCAGCATTTCAAGGCCAATACCACTGAATCCTTGCGGCTGGGTTCGGTTGGCTGGTCACAAAAATATTTTGCCGACGGCCAGTTAAGCGAGCGTAATTTTGAACGTGCAGAAATCGCTGCTGAATCTATCATCGACATGATAGGCAACCGCTATGCCAGCAATCAGTGGGAAGTCGCTTACGGCGCTTCCGGCACGGTAGGCGCGGTGGCGGATGTGCTGGCTGGCGCCGGGTTTCCGGCAGACAAAATCGAACGTGAACAACTGGACTGGCTCAAGCAAACCCTGATCAAAGCTAAAACCCCGGAACGGCTGACCATGGAAGGCCTCAAGGAAGACCGGCGTGCCGTGATCGGTGGTGGGCTGGCCGTGCTGACAGCAGTGTTTGATACACTGGGTATCCAGACCATGCATGTGGCTTATGGCGCATTACGGCACGGCGTGTTGTATGACATGCTGAGCCCGGAGCATGCGACTGAGGATTTACGTTCCGCCTCCATCGCGCGGCTGTGCAAACAATTCAGTGTGGATATGGAGCATGCGCAGAATGTCAGCAAAGTTGCCCTGTATTTTTATGATGCGATGCAAGCCAGTGATACTCATAAACCGCTATTGCAATGGGCGGCGCTGTGTCACGAAATCGGCTGGCTGATTTCACATACCGACTGTAACAAACATGGTGCCTATATTCTGGAAAACACGGAGCTGATGGGCTTTGCCCAAAGCGAACTGCACACCATCAGCCTGCTGGTCATGGGCCACCAGGGCAAGTTACGCAAGCTGGCGGCCGATTTTGATAACCAGAACCTGGTCTGCCAGTTAATGGCCTTGCGGCTGGCCGTTATTTTCTGCCATTCGCGACGCATGCCTGCCATCAAGCATCTGCAATTGGCACGCCATAAACAGCAATTCACGCTGACCTTCCCGGCACAATGGGAAACCCAGCACCCGCAAACCCGTTACTTGCTGGAAGAAGAATGCCAGCTATGGCAGAAACTGGGCTGGCAACTGGAAACACGCCAGGCCTGATACCGGCGACATACCAGCAATAACGGGCCGTCACAGGCCCGTTATTGTTTGCAACATGCGAGACACCAACAGTGCGCTGAAGCGCGCATGGCCTATCAATCTTTTTTCTTTTTCTCGCGTTTTTCGTCTTCTTCGCGCAGTTTGGTCATTTTTTCGCGCCACTCCTGTAACTGCTCTTCTTCGATCTCCAGTTGCAGGGCAAGTGCTTCTTCCTGCGTCAGTTTCTCCTTGATAAAACGTTTCGGCAGCTTGCCGCCCATGCGTGACAGGATACGCTCCGCCTCATCCGTACTCAACTGTTTTACCCTTTCCAGATAAACTGGATTTACCTTGTCTTTCATACGACTCCCTTTAGGCTTACTGTATAACACCTGTCAGCACAGGTATTGTTTAACTGTTCTGCAGAATCCAGTCAGTGACCGGGTTCCACTGTGCAATATCCACGTCTTTCAGCGAATGTGATAAATCAAAAATACTCAGGCCTTCTTCTGCTGCGGTCACGTATATCTGCGAAGAGCGCAACAACGACAGCACTGCAAAACCGGATTCATCCATGAAGGTCAGCAAACGCTCGGCAGATTTGGTACGTGGCATCACGCGCATCCCGACCAACCCCACAAACGTCTTCTGTTTGCGGATGGCTTTTTCTTCAGCCAGCAATGCCAGGAAATCCTGGGTCGCACCAATATCAAAGGCCGAAGGCGCAATAGGCACCAGCACCAGGTCGGCATCAGCCACTGCATCCGAAATTTTCCGGTCACGCAATCCACCCGGTGAATCAGTCACTACCCAGTCCGCCTTTTGCAATGCGGATTTGCCAAGGGCATCTGCATTGAATACGGGCGCCACATGGGGAGGGCGCCGCGCCAGCCAGGCCGCAGAAGACTGTTGCCGGTCGATATCTTCCAGCACGATTTTATGTCCCAATTGTGCCAGATAGCCGGCAAGATTCGTGCTTAGCGTCGTTTTGCCGCTACCGCCTTTGGTATTCGCTACCAATACCCTGCGCATCTCATGCTCCCTGATTAAAGGTGCTCAATTCTGTCATGGAAAACAGCCTCTATGACACCACACAAATGTGAAATTTTTATGACAATTGACGCAAACAAAAAACGGTATAAACTGTTTTCACACCTAATCCGAGGAGAATGAAATGTCCACCAAACCGGCCGTCAAAACTACGGCAAAGAACAAACCCGCCACGACAACAGCAGCAACCCCTGCTGCCAGCAAACCAGTGGCGGCCAAGCCTGTTGCCAAAGCCCCAGCCACCAGGGCAGCGGTGAAGAAACCTGCTGCAGCCCCGCTTAAAAAGGCGGCAGCGGCAACAAAACCTGTCAGCAAACCTGTCACACCTGCGGACAAGCCAAAAACCGCCAAAATCAAAATGGAACGTGATAGTTTCACCATCCCCAAGGATGAGTATGCCCAGATTGCCATCCTGAAAAAACGCCTGGAGGCCCTGGGCAAACCGGTCAAGAAAAGCGAATTGTTGCGCGCAGGCTTGAAGCTGCTGGCCGCCATGAACGATAACGCCTTGCAAGCTGCCGTGATTGCCGTGCCCATCATCAAGACCGGCCGGCCAAAGAAATAATACGCGAATGCATTTTAAATAAATCAGCCTGGCACGCCACGTCGTCAGGCTGATTCACTTTGACAGATTGGGAAGCTATTCCACCAAATCGGGTGCCTGCACGCTGTACAGCTTGTATGGTGGGCCCGCTTTTGGCAGGCACAACCACCAGACGGCACCTTTCCTGATGCTCAATTGCTCATCTTCCCTACCCAGGCAGTGCGCCGCCAGCTCACCTATCCATGGCTGGTGCCCCACCAGCATCATGTGCTCAAACGGGCTTTGTGCCAATAATTGCAGAATCGGCGGCAAAGGGCGTTCGGGTGCCAGCCGGTTTTCGTCCTGCCAGTCCCCCCCCCAATAAGCGACCGTTTCACGCGTACGCAAAGCGGGGCTCGTCATCACATACGTTTGTTTAGGCAGATATTTCCTGAGCCAGGCTGCCATCTGCTTCGCCTGCTTGTGCCCTTTTTTGGTCAGTGCGCGCTCAAGGTCAGATTGCCCATGCAATAATACTTCCGCTTCAGCATGACGCCATAAAATCAGGTTACGTACCGGCATGACTAACCTTACAGAGAATGATATTGCGTTAACAACACCTGCTGGCAGGATTGCAATGTCGCATCCTCGGGGGCCAACTCGCGCAGGGCTTTGTACACCCCTTGCTCGGCCAGTGCCCAGCCATCCAGGTTGTCATCCAGGTATAGCTGCAAACCTTCCTGCATAATGCGCTGTTGCATCCCGGAATCGGTAACCGGCCAGGCCAGTTCCACGCGGCGCACCATATTGCGGCTCATCCAGTCTGCACTCGACAGCCACATATGCACCTGCCCATCCAGTTCAAAATAGAACACGCGGGAATGCTCAAGCAGGCGGCCAACAATGGAACGGACGCGAATGCGGCCTTTGATCGCAGGTAAATCTACCGGCAGGATGCAGGCACCGCGGATAATCAGGTCGATTTCCACACCGGCAGCCGCGGCCCTGATCAAGGCTTCAGTCAGCGGGACATCGGTCAGGGCGTTCATCTTGGCAATCACGCGTGCCGGTTTGCCTTGCCTGGCCAGGCGCTGGGCTTTTTCCAGTTGCCGGATCATGCTGGCATGCAGGGTAAACGGTGCCACCAGCAAATGCCGCATGCGTGGCAAGGGCAGTTCACTGGTCAGGTGGCGGAATACCGCTTCCATTTCCCTGGTCAGGTCAGCATTGGCAGTCAGCATGCTCCAGTCTGTATACATCTTGGTCGTTTTCGGGTTGTAGTTACCGGTCGATAAATGGCCATAGCGATGGATCACCTTGCCTTCACGGCGCATGATCAGCAACATCTTGGCATGCGTTTTCAGGCCGACCACGCCATACACCACTTGCGCACCCGTGGCTTCCAGTGCCTCGGCCCAGTTGATATTCGCCTCTTCATCAAAGCGCGCTTTCAGTTCGACGACAACCAATACTTCCTTGCCTCGCCGTACGGCGTCCTGCAGCAATAACAGCATGCGCGGATCCGCGCCAGTCCGGTAAATCGTCATGCGGATGGCGAGCACGTACTCATCTTTCACCGCCTCTTCCAGTAGCTGGATCACGACCTCAAAACTTTCAAAAGGCTGGTGGATCAGTAAATCCCGCTCACGCATTTGCGCCAGCAGCAGGATATTTTTATTGATATGTTGCGGCCATTGCGGCTGGAAAGGCACAAACTTGAGATGATCCCCTTTTGCCATATCCGGCAACTGAATCAGGCGTCCCAGGTTCACCGGGCCATTGACGCGATACAGCGCCAGCGCCGGCAAATTGAACTGCCTGAGCAGGAACTCCGCCAGCGCATCATCACATTCATGCGTGACCTCCAGACGTACCGCTTCACCATACTGGCGATGCGCCAGCTCTTCGCGCAAGGCCATGCGCAAATTGCTCATATCATCTTCATCCACCTCCAGGTCACTGTTACGCGTGACGCGAAACTGCGAAAAATGCAGAATCCTGGCACCATCAAACAGCACATGCAGATTGGCACGGATGATACTGGTCAATGACACAAAACATTGCTGGCCTTTGCTGATGGCGTGTGGCAATTGCACCAGGCGCGGCACCACACGTGGCACACGCACGATGGCAATTTTCTCTTCATGGCCAATCGCGATGCGCACGATAAAATTGAGTGACTTGTTTGCCACCTGCGGGAAAGGATGCGAAGGATCCAGCGAAACCGGCATCAAAAAAGGCAGCACTTCACGCTTGAAATAATTGGCGACCCAGGTCGTTTGCTCAGGCGTTCTCACCCCGCCGGATACTAGGTGCACGCCTTGCTCCGCCAACGCCGGCATCAGGGCATCATTAAACAGTTGGTACTGCTTTGCCACCAGTGTATGCGCCATACTGGCAATCTGCTCGCAGCTGTTAGCCGTGACAGGTCCGTGCATTACCCGTTGCTGGTGTGCTTCCATCTGCAAGGGCATGCGCACTTCAAAAAACTCGTCCAGATTATTGGAAACGATGCACAAAAAACGCAGGCGTTCGAGCAGCGGGTAGTCGTCACGTTGTGCCAGGGATAATACCCGGGCATTAAAACTCAGGATACTGAGGTCGCGATCCAGCAAAGCGGGAGAGGTTATTTTCATAGGACATTATTGTATCGCTTCGCCTGCGGCCTTTTGTGACAGTTTTGTGACATCACCATGATGCAAAAACAGGGGTTTATGCGGCAATATGGCTCACACAATGACTGCAGGCGCAGCCGCTTGCGCGTGCAATTGCCGTTGCTGTTGCCAGCAATGCGAGGCAATGCGGCAGGTATCAATAAAATCCTCTGCCACCAGGGCCGCACGGCCCAGCAGACCGCCATCAATATCCGGCATGCTGAGCAGGCTTTCCGCATTTTGAGGGGCCATGCTGCCACCATAAACAATGCGTATCTGCTCGGAAAACTCACGGTCACGCTCGGCGATCATCATGCGGATAAAGGCATGCATGCGTTGCGCCTGCTCAGGCGAAGCATGTTCACCGGTACCGATCGCCCAGACCGGCTCATAGGCAATCACCATATTGAGTTTTTTTGCCAGGGCAAACGCCTGGCTATCCAGGCCGTACACTACATTGAGCATCTGGTTGCGTACAATCAGCTCCGCCATGCCGCCATCGCGTTCATCCAGTGTTTCGCCGACACAGAAAATCGGCGTCAACCCGGCATGCAACGCATTCAATAACCGCTTGGTGGCGACCTGGTTACTTTCCAGTTTGAGCGCGCGGCGTTCGGAATGGCCGACAATGGTATAGGTGCAGCCAAACTCGGCCACCATCTGTGCCGAGATACAAGAAGTATAAGCACCTTCCGTAAATTGGCTGACATTTTGCGCACCCCAGGCAATCGTCGAATCCTGCAGTGCAGCTTGTGCCTGGTAAAGATAAACATACGGCAGGCAGACAGCCGCATCAACACCTTCAATATCGTGCAACTCCTGCTTGAGCCGGTTAAGCAGCGCCTGGTTTTCCAGCAGGCTGCCGTGTAACTTCCAGTTACCAATCACTAATTTCTTACGCATGATGTGGACCTTTCTATCATGCCCCTCGATGGATTGTTATAGGTATGAGTGAGCAAGTACATGGCAATTGCCACACAAAGTATTTCTTTATGGCAGCGCGATCTTGCAAGCGTTCCCTCATTTTTTAATAAATCGCCGCCATTTTTTCCAGTGAAATGACTTTAATCTTACCTGCCTGCCCGGCGCTGCCAAACGCTTCAAACCGCTCTTTACAGAGCTGTTGTGCCGCCGTAATCGCCTCCTTGAAATATTTGCGCGGATCAAATTCTTCCGGGTGTTCAACCAGATAAGCACGAATCGCCGCCGTCATTGCCAGGCGGATATCCGTATCAATATTCACCTTGCGCACGCCACTCTTGATGCCCTCCACAATCTGCGAAACAGGTACACCATAGGTTTCCTTGATATTGCCGCCATACTGCCGGATCTGCTCCAGCAAGGATTGCGGCACACTGGAAGAGCCGTGCATGACCAAGTGCGTATTAGGGATTTTGGCGTGGATTTCGCGGATGCGGTCAATGGATAAAGTATCGTCTGACGGCGGGCGCGTAAATTTATACGCACCGTGGCTGGTGCCAATCGCAATGGCCAGCGCATCGACTTTGGTCGCTTCAACAAACGCTGCTGCTTCGTCCGGGTCGGTCAGTAATTGCGACTCATGCAATTTGCCTGCCGCCCCGACGCCATCCTCTTCACCGGCCATTCCCGTTTCCAGCGAACCTAGTACGCCCAGCTCGCCCTCTACCGACACACCGACCGCATGCGCAAACTCCACTACGCGACGCGTCACCTCCACGTTGTAATCATAACTGGCAGGCGTTTTACCGTCTTCCCGTAGCGAACCATCCATCATCACGCTGGAAAACCCGCTGCGTATTGCCATCTGGCACACCTTGGGCGAGGCGCCATGATCCTGGTGCATGCAGATCGGGATATGCGGATATTGCTCGATCGCCGCTTCCACCATTTTACGCAGGAAAGATTCTCCGGCATAACCGCGCGCGCCGGCCGATGCCTGCAAAATCACCGGGCTATCGACTTCGTTCGCTGCTTTCATGATGGAGAGGATCTGCTCCATATTATTGATATTGAAGGCCGGCAGACCATAGCTGTGTTCAGCGGCGTGGTCGAGTAACTGCCTGAGAGAAATTAATGCCATGCAAAACTCCTATGCTTGTGCCTGCTGGTGATATTCACGCAAGCGCCGGATTTCCTGTGTGGATCCCATCAATACCGGGACACGCTGGTGACAGGCCGTTGGCTGTAACGCCAGAATATCATCAAGACCTTCTATGCTTGCGCCACCCGCCTGCGTTACCAGCAAACTCATCGGGTTGGCTTCATACAATAAGCGCAAACGCCCGGCTCTGGCGGGTTGCTTGCTGTCCCGCGGGTAAAGGAACACGCCGCCACGTGTCAGGATGCGGTGCACATCCATTACCATGCTGGCACACCAGCGCATATTGTAATCACGCCCGCGCAGGCCATCCGCACCTTGCAGGCACTCGTTGACATACCGCTGTACCGCAGGCTGCCAGTAACGCTGGTTACTGGCATTGATGGCGAATTCCGAGGTTTCTTCAGCCACCGCCAGGTTCTGCTGCGTCAATTCAAACGCCTGGCTGTCGTGATTCAGGGTAAATACATGCGTCCCCTGGCCCAGAGTCAGCACTAGCAAAGTGGCAGGGCCGTACATGATATAGGCCGCGGCACGCTGCAATTGCCCAGGCTGTAAAAAGGCCTGCTCGCCCTGGGTCGCTATACCAGTATTCGGCAACACGGAGAAAATACTGCCAACCACCCCATTGATCGCCAGATTGGAAGAACCATCCAAAGGGTCCATGCTGACCAGGAATGGTGCATCAACCGTCTCAAACAACACAGGCGATTCAGCCTCTTCGGACAGTACCGCAGCGACCACCGCAGAAGCACGCAGCTGCGCCAGCGCCAGTTCATGGCTGCGAATATCCAGTTGCATCTGGGTTTCTCCCTGCACATTGGTGCTGGCCGTTTTCTCGGTAACGCCTTGCAAGGCGCCCTGCCTGACCAGCTCGGCAATCTCAATGCCCGCCTGGGCCAGATGCCAGATCAGCACATTCAGGGCATGGTTGAGTGACACCTGTTTCAGAAATACGTCCAATTGCATGACAAATACCCTTGATCGATGAAACAACACTGGCAGCAAGAAACTTTAACTGAGGCGCGTTTGATTCAAACGCATCAGCACAGGCTGAAAATACCCGCATTTAATCCTGAACCCTCAGTTTACATGCAATGTCTGTGCCTGTTTTCTACTAGACGTTGTAACGGCAGGATTGTTCAACAATCTTGTGACACGCAGACGTCAGTATGATGTCAGCATGCATAATGAAAGATCAGCGGGGAAGCAGCAGTTGTTGCAGGGCATGCTGGGCAGCAATAAAACCAAAACTGGCAGTGACGCAAATACTGGAGCCATAACCGGCACAATGCAGACCGGTCAGGCCGGCATCCGTGTCACACGCTTCCACCGGTTTTTCCACTGGCTCATCGGAATACACCGCAGTGATACCAAATTTAGCCGACTTTTTCACATCACTGGCTTTGGGAAACCCATGATCGCGTCGCAACTGGTTGCGGATTTTTGCCAGCATGCGGTCGCCGTGTACCTGCGCCAGGTCTGCCAGGCGGATACGTGTGGCATCCAGCTTGCCACCCGCACTTCCCACTATGACCAGCGGTAACCCTTGTTGTTTGCACCAGGCCGCCAATGCGATTTTTGCCTTGGTGTCATCCATGCAATCCACCACAATATCGGGTCTCACCTGCAAGATGGCCGCCATATTGTCAGCGGTGATAAAGTCCTCGACTTCCACCACCCGGCATAGCGGGTTAATCTGCGCAATGCGCTCATGCATCGCCGTCACCTTGGCTTTGCCGATATTCTTATCCAGCGCATGAATCTGCCGGTTGATATTGGATTCGGCAATATTGTCCAGATCCACCAGGGTTAACTGCCCGACCGCATTACGTGCAAGCGCTTCCACCGTCCAGGAACCAACCCCACCAATGCCGATCACCAGCACATGGGCATTTTGTAACCATGCCAGCCCCTGCTCACCATACAAACGGCGCACACCGGAAAAACGACGTTCAATATCAATCTCTGTTGTCATGCCTGGGAATATATCAAAATTTGGTTGATTTAAAAGCAACATGGAAAGTTCTGCGTAAATGAATAGTGGAAAGCGTCAAAACACTCATCACATAAGGTAGCATAGCCGAATGCAATCAAAACAAACCCAACCGCTCGTTGTTGCCATCTCATCGCGTGCCCTGTTTGACCTGACAGACAGCCATAACGTGTATGAAGAGCAAGGCGTAGAAGCCTATCACCAATACCAGATCGCCAATGAAGAAACGCCTTTGGCACCCGGTATTGCTTATAACCTGGTCAAAAAACTGCTCAACCTTAACGACCAGCGTGCTGAACCGTTAGTGCAGGTGATTCTGCTTTCCCGTAATAGCGCGGATACCGGTTTGCGTGTATTTAACGCCATCCAGCATCATGGCCTGGAAATCAGCCGTGCAGCGTTTACCCAAGGCCGCAGCACCCAACCGTATGCCAGTGCATTTGGCGCACACCTGTTTTTATCGGCAGATGCTGATGACGTAACACAGGCCCTGAACGAAGGCATTGCAGCCGCGACTATCCTGCCCTCCACGGTTTCGGCAAATAGCGGGGGCGACCTGCGCATTGCATTTGACGGAGATGCGGTTTTATTTTCAGACGAAGCCGAACGTATCTACCAGGAACAAGGCCTGGATGCGTTCACGCAAAACGAAATCGCAGCGGCGAAAACGCCATTAACCGGTGGCCCATTTAAACCTTTCCTGGAAATGCTGCATCTGATTCAATCGCAGTTCACCGCTGAAACCTCTCCCATCCGCACCGCCTTAGTGACAGCGCGCGGCGCACCCGCACACGAACGTGCGATCAGGACATTACGTGCCTGGAATATTCGGATTGATGAGGCAATCTTCCTGGGTGGCCTGGAAAAAGGTCCTTTCCTGAAAGCATTTGCAGCGGATATCTTCTTCGACGATCAGCGCAAGCATTGTGAGTCAGCCAGGCAGCATGTTGCAACCGGACATGTGCCAAGCGGCATCAAGAATGTTGAATCAGCAAACTCAAGGAAGACAGATATTAAAACTTAAATTGACTGCATCAAGTCGCAGCCGTTTCCAGCACCACATAAGCCAGCGCAAGATTTTTCTCATCACTGATGCTGATATGCGACTGGTGGATATGATGCTGTTTGAGAAAGGCCTGCAAGGTGGGAGCCAATTGCAGCAAGGGGCGGCCCAAGGCGTCGTGCGTGACAGTGATGTTCTGGAAGCTGACCTCACCGCGGATACCTGTGCCTATGGCTTTGGCAAAAGCTTCCTTGGCAGCAAAGCGCTTGGCCAGAAAACGCGCCTTTAGCTGGCTGGCCTGGTAATCCGCCCACTCGGCTTCTGCCAGAATACGCTTGGCAAATGGTTCGCCAAACTGATCCAGTGAAGACTGGATGCGTTCGACTTCTACAATATCCGTACCTATGCCGTAAATCATGTCATCACCTCGTAAAAAGCCTGCCTGCTGCCGTGATTATGCATGTTCAATCGGTTACTTCGGTGAAAACTCTTTCATCAGGGCTTTCATTTCACGCACTGCATTATCCCAGCCGACAAACAAGGCATGTGCCACAATCGCATGGCCGATATTCAACTCTTCAAATCCCGGCAAGCGTGCAATATGATGCACATTGTGATAATGCAAGCCATGGCCGGCATTCACTACCAGCCCGGCAGTTTCAGCGTGTTTAAGCGCAGTCTGGATACGGCTTAATTCTTCTGCCTGCGCCTTTTCAGTTCCGGCATCGGCAAACGTGCCGGTGTGGATTTCAATCACGGGTGCGCCAATCTTTGCCGCAGCATCAATCTGTGCCAGGTCCGGCGCAATAAACAGTGAAACGCGTATGCCTTGGTCAGACAGCTTTTTCACGGCATGTTCCACTTTTGCATATTGTGCCAGCACATCCAGGCCACCTTCGGTGGTACGCTCCTCGCGGCGCTCTGGTACCAGGCACACATCCTGTGGCTTGACCTGGATTGCGATATCCAGCATCTCGTCTGTAACGGCACATTCCAGGTTCATCTTGGTTTGCAGCAGAGGTCGCAAGGCAAAAATATCCGCATCCTGCATATGGCGGCGATCTTCTCGCAAATGCAAGGTAATGCTGTCCGCACCGGACTGCTCGGCACGCAAGGCGGCTTGCACTACGCTGGGGTATTTGGTGCCACGCGCCTGGCGGATAGTGGCGACATGGTCGATATTGACACCGAGTTTTAGCATAGTGGTCTCTTAAGGTTTAAGGCAGCATTTTAACTGTTGGTGAGGGTAATCGAAACTTATAGAGCAAAAAATAGAAACCTTATTAAGGTTTTTGGTAGGGATATACAGGTAAATGAAATATTTGTGCTTTGCTGGATCGATTTGTTTCACCTCTCGGCGAAACAAATCGCCACATCAAAACACAAACACCCACACAAAAAAGATCGTCCTTAATCACTCAGACTTAAAACCCTTGCAAATCCACCAACAACTGTCTTGTATGCAACGGCTTCTCCCCAAGATAATGCTGCAACAAATACCGCATCAGCTGCTTGCTCTGGGCCTGAGTGGTGACGTTCGAATAATTCCCGCGCGCCATATCCAGCAGGGAGCCACCCTGAATCAACACACCATTTTTGGTGGCTGATGGCGCACAGGCGCCGTAATCCGCTTCAAACCTATAGGTCTCATCCGCATGGATGATTTCCCCATTTTCATCATGGTTCAATGGCACGGCATAACCAAGCTCCTGCAACATTTTCAACTCGAACCGGCGCATGATTTCCGCCAACTGCCCGCTGGCTGGCACATGTTGCAAGGAAGAAAGCAGTTGTATTGTTTGAGCGTAATATTCGAACAGTTGCACATGTGCATCATCACGTGGCAACAGGCGCAATAGCAGCTCATTCATGTAAAACCCGCACATCAGGGCATCGCCCCTGAGCAATGTCAGGCCGGTCATCCACTCCAGGCCATGCAGAGTTTTCAATTCGTTTTTACCAGACCATGTACCGGCCAGTTGCTGAAAAGACTGCAGCATGCCACGCATGGCAGAAAGTGGTCTGCGTGCGCCTTTGGCGACTGCCGCAATCCGGCCCAGGTCGCGGCTGAACATCTCAACCACCAGGCTGGTTTCTTTAAAGGGATAAGTGTGTAGGATAAAAACCGGCTGCTGGGATTGCTTGTGGCTACCGGAATCGGAAGAACTTACTGCCATGATAATGCCAGTAGCGAATCAGCCTTGCTATAAGCCTAGACTTTTCAAGGCACGCGCATCATCTGCCCAGCCACCTTTTACCTTGACCCAGGTTTCCAGGTAGACTTTGGAGCCAAACAGTTTTTCCATATCCTGCCTGGCTTCGGTGGAGATTTGTTTGAGCTTTTCGCCGCCCTTGCCAATGATCATCGGTTTCTGGCTATCCTTGTCGACAATAATCGCGGCAAAGATACGGCGCAGGTTTTTCACGGTTTCAAATTTTTCAATTTCTACCGCAACGGAATAAGGCACTTCATCGCCCAGCAGGCGGAAGACTTTTTCACGCACCAGCTCAGCCGCCAGGAAACGCTCGTTTTTGTCGGTGAGTTCATCTTCCTCATAGATGGCGGCCTGCTCAGGCAAATGCTCGCGAGTAGCTTGCAGCAGCTCTTCCAGATTGAGGTTTTTCTTGGCGCTGACCGGAATAATGCCGGCAAAGTCGAACAGGAGGTCAAAGTCCTGGATCAGCGGCAACAGGTTGCCTTTATCCCCCATCAAATCCGCTTTGTTGACCACCAGTAGCACCGGTTTGTTTTTGGGCAGCATTTTGAGTACCAGTTCATCGGCCTCACCCAGCTTCATAGGCTCAATCACAAACAGCACCACATCGACTTCGCTCAAGACCTGCGTCACGGTTCTATTGAGCGTCTTATTCAGGGCGTTGATGTGTTTCTGCTGGAAACCTGGCGTATCCACAAACAGGAATTGCGTATCTTCCGTGGTATGTATGCCCAGCAGGCGATAACGTGTGGTCTGTGCCTTGCGTGAAGTGATGGCTAACTTCATGCCCAGGATATGGTTGAGCAAGGTGGATTTACCGACATTGGGGCGGCCGACAATGGCGACTGTACCACAGCGGAAACCGTCAGGAGATTGCGTTTGTTCTGTCATGATTGAATTTTTTCCATAGCGAGCTGGGCTGCTTGCTGTTCTGCCACCCGGCGGCTGGTGCCGACACCGGTGGTGCTCAGTTTGAGTTTTTTGATCAGGCATTGCACGGTAAAGGTTTGCGCATGCGCTTCACCTTCTATCGTTACCACCTGGTATTCGGGCAAATCCATTTTTTTGCTTTGCAGGTATTCCTGCAATTGCGACTTGGCATCTTTATCAATGACTTTCGGGTCTATCGAAGTCAAGGTTTCACGGTAAAGCAGAGCCACCACTTTTTCGGCGGCGCCAAAGCCACCATCCAGGTAAACGGCACCGACAATCGCTTCCAGCGCATCCGCCAGGATGGACGGGCGACGCCAGCCAGCACTTTTCAGTTCGCCTTCCCCCAGTTTGAGTGCGTCACCCAGATGCAGGCTGGTAGATATTTCTGCTAGGCTGGCTTCCTTGACCAGTTTGGCGCGCAGGCGGCTGAGATCGCCTTCAGGCAAGTCAGGGAATAGATTAAACAGCTGGTGGGCAATGATGAAATTGAGAACGCTATCGCCCAGGAACTCCAGGCGTTCATTGTTGGTACCAGAGAAGCTGCGGTGCGTCAGGGCCTGCTGCAACAGCTCGGGTCGCGTGAAGCTGTAGCCAATACGGGTCTGTAAAACGGGAAGTACGCTCATCTCACCTACTGCACGGGTTTGCTGGTTGCGTCAAAATCAATCAGCAGGCTGATGGATTCTGTCAGCGGTATGCGTTTCTGATAGCGGACAGCAATCACGCCGCTGGCAATATCGAGGTCACGCCCGCTCACCTCCGTAATCATGTCAACGCGCATCTGGCGGTCAAATGCGGCGCGGATATCACTATCGCTCTGCGGTACCGGCTCATGCGCAAGGCGATTGACCGTAGACTGGATGGAGAAGTATTCCATATAGGAGGGAAATGCCTTTAATGCCACCATGCCCAAAATACCGGCCACGGTAAGCACCAATAGAAACCCAAGCAAACCGAGCCCATGTTGTGCATGTGCTGAAATCTTTGCATGTTTCATCTGCTTCTCCTCACAAATACGCGGCGACCAATATGGCGAACCTCGTTAACCGATACTTTGCCCGATACGACGCCACTGGTCAAAGTTAAACCAGATAAAGAATGCCCGTCCAACCAGGTGCTTTTCGGAAACAAAGCCCCAGACGCGGCTATCCGAGCTGTTATCACGGTTATCGCCCATGGCAAAGAAATGACCGGCAGGCACGGTCACCGTTTCACCTTGCATCAGGCGGTAACCCGGGCTGCCCGGCATGTACTGGTTCATGATGTCGTGGATCAATACATCATGTTTGACGTCGCCCAGTTGCTCGCTCAGGCGGGAAGCCGTCACATCCACCTCGCGCGCACTGCCGCTGTCGTCGTTCACATTCAGCGCATATTTGTACGGTGCTATGAAATCCAGGTTGATGACTTTGTCGTTGATGGTGAGCTGTTTGTCTCGGTACTGGATCTGGTCACCCGGTAGCCCGATCACCCGCTTGATATAGTCGATTGAAGGATCAGGCGGATAGTGGAACACAAATACATCGCCACGTTTTGGCTCGCCCACCGGGTAAAATACATTATTCAGGATGGGTACACGCAGGCCATAAGTGAATTTGTTGACCAGGATATAATCACCGGCCAGCAACGTCGGCATCATGGAGCCGGAAGGAATTTTAAACGGCTCAACAATAAACGAGCGCACCACAAACACCAGCAGGATGACCGGGAAAAAGCTTTTGCTGTATTCCACATACCACGGATCGGGAACATCGCCCAGAGCGCCCGCCTGGCGTTGCTTGCGCAATATCAGAATATCCAGCAGCCAGATGATGCCGGACACCAGCAAAATCACCAACATAAAAATTGCAAAGTACATGCTTGTTTCCTAGTAAAGAGCCGGTGCCCGTTTTTTATTTGTCTTCAACACGCAAAATCGCCAGGAAGGCTTCCTGTGGAATCTCCACGTTACCCACCTGCTTCATACGCTTTTTACCTTCTTTTTGTTTTTCCAGCAACTTGCGCTTACGCGTGATATCCCCCCCATAGCATTTGGCAATGACGTTTTTACGCATGGCTTTGACAGTCTCACGTGCAATGATATTGGCACCAATCGAGGCCTGGATAGCAATATCAAACATTTGCCGAGGAATTAACTCACGCATTTTAGACACCAGTTCACGTCCGCGATAAATGCTATTGGCACGGTGCACAATCAGGCTTAATGCATCGACACGCTCGCCGTTAACCATAATGTCCAGCTTGACCAGGTCAGCCGCACGGAATTCCAAGAACTCGTAGTCCATGGACGCATAACCGCGCGAGACTGATTTCAATTTATCAAAGAAGTCCAGCACCACCTCATTCAACGGCATCTCGTAGCTCAACATGACCTGGCGGCCCATGTATTGCATATTGCGCTGGATACCACGCTTGTTATTACATAAGGTCATCACCGGACCCACATAGTCTTGTGGCATCAGCAAATTCACCACAATCATAGGCTCACGAATTTCCTCAACCCGTGAAGGCTCGGGTAAGCGTGACGGGTTTTCGATTTGTACCACTTCACCACTTCTGAGCAGCAACTCATAAATAACAGTAGGCGCTGTGGTGATCAGATCCATGTCGTACTCGCGCTCCAGGCGCTCTTGTACGATTTCCATATGCAGCAAACCCAGGAAGCCACAACGGAAGCCAAAACCCAGTGCCGTCGAGTTTTCCGGCTCGAACTGCAAGCTGGAGTCATTCAATCTCAGCTTTTCCAACGCAGTACGCAAGGATTCGAACTGGTTGGACTCTACCGGATACAATCCGGCAAACACCTGCGGCTTTACTTCTTTAAAGCCAGGCAAAGGCGCTGCGGCAGGTTTACCTGCCAGCGTCACCGTATCCCCCACTTTAGCCGCTGCCAACTCTTTAATACCGGCAATAATAAAGCCCACCTCACCTGCGCCCAACTGTGGTCGCTGCAATGATTTGGGCGTAAACACCCCTACTTGCTCACACAAATATTCAGCACCGGTCGCCATCAGGCGGATCTTTTCTTTGGCTTTCAACGCGCCATCCACCACGCGCACCAGCATGACCACGCCAACATAGTTGTCAAACCAGGCGTCGATCACCAGGGCTTTCAACGGCGCATCAATATCGCCCACCGGCGGCGGCACTTTAGCCACTACCTCTTCCAGCACGTCACGCACACCTTCACCGGTTTTGGCGGAGCAGCGCACAGCATCAGTCGCATCAACGCCAATCACATCTTCAATTTCCTGTGATACGCGCGCCGGGTCGGCAGAAGGCAAGTCTATCTTGTTCAGCACCGGCGTGACTTCCACGCCCAAGTCAATGGCGGTATAACAATTGGCGACACTTTGTGCCTCCACGCCTTGCGAAGCATCCACTACTAGCAACGCGCCTTCACAGGCCGAGAGCGAGCGGCTCACTTCATAACTGAAGTCGACGTGCCCAGGGGTGTCAATCAGGTTGAGGTAGTAAGTTTCACCGTTATTGGCTTTGTATTGCAGGGCAGCCGTTTGCGCTTTAATGGTAATGCCGCGTTCACGCTCGATATCCATACTATCCAGCACTTGCGCTTCCATTTCGCGATCTGCCAGGCCACCGCACATTTGGATAATGCGGTCAGCCAGTGTCGATTTGCCATGATCAATGTGGGCAATAATCGAGAAATTACGAATATTTTTCATGTGTCGCCAAGCGTTATTTACAAGCAAGAAAGGCGCCGGAAGCGCCTTTCAAATTTTCTGGCATTTTACAGCAAATGCCTGTTTATCAGGGATTTATTTTAACGCCGGCAAAATGCACCGGCATAAGAAAGCGCCTGGTTACTTGGCCACCTTGATGGGGACATACAAGGTATTTTCGCCGCGCTGTACCAGTACCGCGACCGTTTTGCCTGCAGGCACCGCATTGATCTGTTTGTTGAACAGGTCAACACTTTGGCTTTCGCTGTTATTCAAGCCCAGGATCACGTCACCACGACGAATACCAGCCTGTGCGGCTGCGCCGCTGCTTTCAACCACCAGCAAACCGTTCTTGCCATTCAGCTTTTTCTTCTGCTGTGGGGTCAGTTCACGCAGGAGCAAGCCAATTTTATTGGCTTCAGGCTTGGCAGATTCTTTGCTGCCTGTTTGCGCTTCAGCCTGCTCTGTCGGCATCTCGCCGATGGTCAACTGCAAGGTTTTGCCGTTTCCTTTACGGATAATCTCGACCGGTACGGTCTTGCCTGGCTTGGTAGCGGCGACGACTCGTGGCAAATCGCTGGAAGTGTTAATTGCCTTGCCATCGAATTTCAGAATAATATCGCCCGCTTCCAGACCGCCTTTATCCGCCGGGCTGTTTTTTTCGACGCCCGCAATCAGGGCACCGCTGGTTTGCTTCAGGCCGAAGGAGTCTGCCAGGTCTTTGGTCACTTCCTGGATACCGATACCCAGCCAGCCGCGGGAGATACGCCCGGTGGCTTTCAGCTGGTTGGAAATATCAATGGCGACATCAATCGGGATGCTGAATGACAAGCCCATGGAACCGCCACTCTTGCTGTAAATCTGCGAGTTGATACCAACCACTTCACCGCGCAGGTTAAACAATGGGCCACCTGAGTTACCCGGGTTAATCGCCACATCGGTCTGGATAAACGGCACATAATTTTCCTGCGGCAGCGCGCGGCCCTTGGCACTCACAATCCCGGCGGTCATGGTGTTTTCCAGGCCGAAAGGTGAACCAATCGCAGCCACCCACTCCCCGACTTTCAGCGTATTCGGATCGCCCACTACCACTTTGGGCAAGCCAGTGGCTTCAATTTTGATCAAGGCCACATCGGTACGTTTGTCGACACCAATGATTTTCGCCTTGAATTCGCGCTTGTCATACAGTTTGACCAGCACTTCATCCGCTTCATTGACCACGTGTGCATTGGTCAGAATATAGCCATCACTGCTGATGATAAAGCCGGAGCCCAGTGACTGGCTTTTGTAATCCTGCCCGCCATCCTGGCCACCTTCCTGTCCTGGCATTCCCGGCATGCCAGGAATACCGAAGCGGCGCAGGAATTCTTGCAGGTTTTCGTCATTCGGCATTCCGGGGAACCCTACGCTACCGCCATGCACAACCGAAGTGATGCTGATATTCACCACTGCCGGCCCCTGTTTTTCCGCCAGTTCGGTAAAGTCCGGCAAATCCTTGGCCTGTATCATTGTGGCCGGCATGAACGTCACTGCGCATGCCAGCAATACACCAGAAATCCACTGTTTCATCATAATTATTCCTATTATTTCAATTAACCACTGTTAAATAACTACCTAACTCTTTCGCTGATGCATGTTCCACACACTCCTTGCACATGGTGACGCGTGCCTGAAAAACAAGGGGCTAGTGAGATCACCGAAGCCGTCTGCCGGAGGAAATTGGATGATACATCAGATAAAAATGCGTGAAAGCGCCGTTGCAATGACGGATTATTTTTTAAAACTGACCTGTTGTGCAATCTGCTCCACGGTTTGCGCAGGCACTTCACCGACCACCACCAGTTGATAGCCGTTTAGTACATTGGCATAAACGTTGGTTGATCCCATGGTCTTTTTCCCTACACGCGGTTGCATGCCTTTGATTACCGGCTCCACAAACAGTGAAACAGATGCCAGGCCGTCCGAGAAAATCACCTGTTCCACGGGTGCTGTCCTGCCTGGCACACGCAACCGGATCTGGTCTATTTTTTTATACCCGGCAGGCAAATTTGGTACGATCAAATTATCATCCACATGGGTCAGGTCAGTGGTATCGTCCATGACATACGGTTTACTGGCGTCAATTTTGGGCTGGAACCAGTCCAGATTCCTGGTTTGCAGCAGGGATACCTGATTAAAGCCGATTTGCTCCAGCGTATGGCCCTGCATATCCATCATGCTCATTTTCAGCAGTAACCCATATTCGCTATCAGACCAGACGCGGTACTGGTAACGAAGGTTATCGTTTGGAATCATATCGATCACCTGGGCTGGGCGACCAGCAATACGCGCCTGACCGACAAATTTTAATGTGTAATTTTGTTTAAGGGAGGATAACTGGGTAGGCAGCATGGCCGGGAACAGATTCTGGCCACGGCGCTTTTCAATCACAATCTTGTCATTTTTTGCATTAAAAATAACAATATCGTCGCCTTCGCTGAAGACTTCACGCGGACGGCCATCAAGGACAACATTGCGCGTAAATTCGCGACCGTTTTCATAGATATGCGTAATTTGTACTGAACGAATAATCGCACCGTTATGGTAAACGAACAGACCCTGGTAATTGAGCTCCCTGGCGGCGGCGGCCGTTTTCTGCATGGTGTCCCATAAACTCTCGTCAGCCATGACCTGCTGGCTGGCCGCGAGCGCAACTAAGGTACCAATAACAAACCGCAATGACATACCGGACAACAGGGTGCGCTTATTCGCCAGCGTTAAAAGCTACGTCCTGGATATAGTAAGTCGCACTATTCGGCGCATAGTTATGATGCGCGACTACATACTGGTCGGTCTCGCTATCATTATCTGCGATCTGCGCAGCCGTATCGACAGCAACCGGCTGGTGTAATACAAACATGCCGACAAAGAATGCTGCCGCAATGGAAGCAGCAATGGACCAGGTATATTTACTGAATCGCGGGGAGGAAGAAACAACCTTCTGTGGGAAACTTGCTACGGATGGGGCAAAAATGACAGGCTCATCTTCAAGCCGGGCCATGACACGGCGGGTAAAATCGGACTGCGTCCAGCACTCATCCCGCATAACATCGCGAATGACATGATAGTCGCGCCACGCCTGTGCGACCTCTCCGGTAGACTTGGCCGCCAGAAACACATGTTCACAGCGTTCGACATCGGCCTCTCCGTCGATTAAAGCGGATAATTGCTGCTTCATAATAACCCCAAATTCACTAATGTTTTTATGTTAGCATCTAACAAATCAATTGTCATAAACACCTGAACATACCCAAACTGCATGACACCCACGTTTACCACCGCTTATGTTGTGGCGTGTCCAGTAACGGCCTCAACTTGGCTGCAATGGTTTCACGTGCCCGGAAAATACGTGAACGTACGGTTCCAATCGGACATTGCATGACCGTCGCAATATCTTCGTAGCTCAGTCCTTCCAGCTCACGCAGAGTAATTGCTGTACGCAGCTCCTCTGGCAAGGCGGCAATGGCATCATTTACCGTTTGGGCAATTTCCTTGGTCATGAGGGAGGTTTCCGGCGTCTCCAGTGTACGCATATCCTCACCCTCATCAAAATTTTCCACGTCTTCAATTTCGACGTCCTGCATTACCTGTGGCTTGCGGCCCATGGACACCAGGTAGTTTTTGGCTGTGTTGATGCCAATCCGGTACAGCCAAGTATAAAAGGCACTGTCACCACGGAAACTGTGCAAAGCCCGGTAAGCCTTGATAAAGGACTCCTGTACCACATCTTCCACTTCCGCCTGGTCGCGGATCATGCGTGACAGCAACCGCCCAAGCTTGCGATGATACTTTTCAACGAGTAATCCGAAGGCCCGTTTATCGCCCTGTTGGGCACGTTCAACCAGCATTTGATCGAACTCTTTATTCTCTTGCTGTTTGGCGTTGGGCGCCTGAACAGTCATATCGCGATGACTCCCTTGGGTAATTCTTTGATTGGGAGTAGTATACGCTTTTGTGTTGTTTTCGACGAACCCGGTGCGTGTTAACGCTTCTATATTTGCTGTGTGTAACATCGTCTCATCCCTTATTTTTGCCTGCGCTTGCAACACGCAATGCAGACAAGTGTCTGACCTGGTCTTTTCTGTAAAGTTCCATTCATTTCACAAATCCATATGAACAAAGTCTTTGATGTATTGATCATAGGCAGCGGCCTGGCCGGCCAATCACTGGCACTGCGACTGGCTGACGATTACCGGGTATGTATTCTCAGCAAACGCGAACTGTCCATGAGTGCCAGCAACTGGGCGCAAGGCGGCATTGCTGCCGTCGTCAATAGCGAAGACTCGCTGGAAGCCCATATCCAGGATACCCTGGTCGCGGGCGCAGGCCTCTGCGACAGTGAAGTCACCCGCATGGTCGTCACCAATGGCCGTGCGAGTATCGAGTGGTTATTACAGCAGGGCGTCAACTTTACCCGCGAAGCCGAAGACGACCGTTTGCATCTGACACGCGAAGGTGGCCATAGCCACCGGCGCGTGGTTCACGTAGCGGACGCCACCGGCCAGGCAGTACAGACCACGCTGACTGAACGCGTGCGTGAACACCCCAACATTACGATTCTTGAACACCATATTGCGGTAGACCTGATCACTACGCATAAATTATTCAAGCAAACCATGAGTGATGGCCCGAATCGTTGCCTGGGTGCATATGTACTCAACAACCAGACAGGCAAAGTGATCACGCTCTCATCGCAATACACCGTAATGGCGACGGGTGGCTCGGGTAAAGTCTACCTGTATACCACCAATCCGGACATCAGCACTGGCGATGGCATTGCCATGGCCTGGCGGGCAGGTTGCCGGGTAGCCAACCTGGAATTTGTGCAATTCCACCCGACCTGTTTATACCACCCACATGCCAAATCCTTCCTGATCTCGGAAGTATTGCGCGGCGAAGGCGGATTACTAAAACTGCCGGACGGCACCCGTTTCATGCCATGGCATGATGAAAGGGCTGAGTTGGCCCCGCGCGATGTGGTGGCCCGCGCGATTGACTTTGAAATGAAAAAACGCGGCCTGGATTGCGTCTACCTGGACATCAGCCACAAACCGCTTGCATTTATCCAGTCACACTTCCCCAACATTTACCAGCGCTGCCTGCAACTGGGCATAGACATCAGCAAACAGCCTATTCCGGTTGTTCCCGCTGCACACTACACCTGTGGCGGCGTGATGACGGATATGCAGGCACGCACAGATATTGACCGCCTGTATGCTATTGGCGAAACGGCTTGCACCGGCCTGCACGGTGCCAACCGGCTGGCCAGCAACTCCCTGCTCGAATGCCTGGCGTTCAGCAAAAGCTGCGCAGAAAATATCCGGGCCTCGGGCCAGCAACCGACGATTACCTTGCCAAACTGGGATGAAAGCCGCGTCACCGACGCCGATGAAGAAGTGCTGATTACCCACACCTGGGACGAGTTGCGCCGCTTCATGTGGAACTATGTCGGCATCGTACGCACGACCAAGCGGTTAAGCCGCGCCCTGCACCGCATCCATATGCTGCGCGACGAAGTACATGAGTTTTACAGCAACTTCAAAGTCAGTCACGACCTGATTGAACTGCGTAATTTATTGCAGGTGGCCGAACTGATTGTGCGCTCGGCCATTGAGCGCCACGAAAGCCGCGGCCTGCATTTCAGCAAGGATTATCCTGATTTGCTTGCAGAAGCCATCCCCACGGTACTGACACCGGAAAACTACACCAGCCTGCTGGATTAATGCACCCCATGTTCAAAGGGTGGCTGGTATTGCTACTGGGCATCACCAGTCTACGGGTGCATGGTGAGCCGATGTTGCAGGCAGTCCTGGATGGGGATACCGTAATCATCCGCGACCAGGCGCAAACATATCGCTTACGGCTCCTGGATATTGATGCGCCGGAATTGCAGCAGGCCTATGGCAAACAGGCAAAGCGCAGCCTGGCCGCGCTTTGCAACGGCCCGGTGACAGTGCAGCCAAGCGGCAAAGATCTTTACGGACGTACCCTCGGTCATCTGTTCTGCAACAATACGGATGCCAGCCAGTACCAAATTGCACAAGGTATGGCCTGGTTCAGCAGCCGCTACTCAACACGTGCGGAATTAGCGTCCCTGCAACAACAGGCCCAGCAACAAGGACGGGGACTGTGGCAGCAGGCCAACCCGCTACCACCCTGGGTTTGGCGCAAGCGCTATGGCCAACATTATCAACAGCGAGAATGACACCATCCTGTCAATATCCTTTAGAATAACGATTTATCACCGAATAATTTAGGACATTTCACATGCAAGTAGCAATGAATACCGTGGTCAGCATGACCTATAAACTGCAAAACAGCGATGGCGACATTCTGGAAGAAAGCCAGCAGCCTGTTGCTTATCTGCATGGCGGTTACGACAATATTTTCCCCAAAGTGGAAGAGGCCATGCATGGCAAGAATGTTGGCGACCTGGTAGAAGTCAGCCTGGATCCGGAAGATGCCTTTGGCGAGTATGATGACGCGCTGGTACAGATTGAACCGGCAAGCGCTTTCCCAACCAAAGATCTGAAAGTTGGCATGCAGTTTGAAGGTGAAGACGAAACGGGTGACGTCATCCTATACAGCATCACGGATATTGCCGATGGCAAAGTCGTGGTCGATGGCAATCACCCATGGGCCGGTCAACGCCTGCTGTTTACCGCCACCATTAAAGATGTACGTTCTGCCAACAAGGAAGAAATCGAGCACCAGCATGTACACGGTGCCGGCGGCCATCACCACTAAATTCAAATTGGCTGGCGCAACTGACCTTGCGCCAGTATCAACATCTCATCGGCAATTTCAGCCACCTCTTCCCGCACATGGCTGACATACAGGGTCGGCAAGCCAAACGTAGTCATCACTTTTTTGATGTAAGGCAATACCTGCTGTTTCAATGCCTCATCAAGGCCACTTAATGGCTCATCCATCAGCAACACGACGGGCTGGCTTAGCAATGCACGCCCAATGGCAACGCGCTGTTTTTCACCGCCGGACAACTGGCCGGGCCTACGCCTGGCTAAATGGCCGATTTCCAATACAGCAATCACCTCTTCCAGTGAGATGCGGCCACCTGACGGCATACCATAAGCCAGATTTTGCAGGACACTCAAATGTGGAAACAAGCGCCCGTCCTGGAACACCATGCCTACATGGCGTTGCCAGGGCGGCCACTGTATGCCCCGTTCGGCGTCGAACCAGCATTGATGGCCACTGTGGATAGTTCCCGAGGCTGGCATTAACAATCCGCTGATAGTATGCAGCAAGGTTGTTTTGCCGGAACCGGAAGCACCCATGATGCCAAGGCAATGCCCTGGCCTTAACTCAAACCTGGCCTGTAATGCGAATGCCTCTGCATTGGCCGCATACGGTTGGCGTATCTGGATATCAACCTGCAACATTAGCGTTGACTCCTGATCAGTCGCCGCTCCAGCCATTGGCTGCCTAACAATGCCAATACAGACACCAGCACACTGAGAACCACCAGCCTGAGGGCTGCGGCATCTCCTTCGGGTGTTTGTGTCAGACTATAGATCGCCAGCGGCAAGGTCCGGGTTTCCCCTTCCAGATTACCCGCAAACGTAATGGTCGCACCAAACTCGCCCAGACTGCGGCTGAACGCCAGAATAGCGCCCGTCAGCAGTCCGTGATAAGACAAAGGCAGGGTAATCGTAAAAAATACTCTTACCGGGGAAGCGCCTAATGTCTGCGCCGCTTGCTCAAGTAAAGGGTCGACTTGATACAACGCTTGCCGGATTGCACGTACCATCAGCGGAAACGCCATCACTGCCGACGCAATCACTGCGCCCCACCAATGGAATGTCAGTTGAATATGAAACTGCTCATACAACCAGCGCCCTATCCAGCCCTTACGCCCCAGCAGCACCAACAACATATAGCCTAAAACCACAGGCGGCAGGACCATGGGCAAATGCACGAGCGCATCCAGCAATGCCTGGCCCCAGAATCGTTGCCTGGCCAGGATCCAGGCAACCATCATGGCCGGCAATAATAGTACGATGACGCAACATATAGCCACTTTCAGCGAAAGTAGCACAATCGTCCACTCGGCAGGCGACAAGGTCCACATAGTTGCGGTGACAGCAGTAATCGGCAGTGGATTATTCCAGCGGTTTGAACCCGTAGGAAATCAGTGCTTTTTTAGCCTCTGGCGATTGCAGGTAGTGGTAAAAAGCCATCGTGGCAGAAGATGCATTAGGTAGCAAGGCCATGGGATACACAATCGGCACATGGCTGTTTTCCGGGAACTCGCCAGCCACATTTACTTTACCGGAAGCTTGCGCATCACTGGCGTACACAATCCCCACGTCACACTCATCCCGCTCCACCAGATTAAGGGCAGCGCGTACGTCCTGCGTACTGACCAGCCGGTTCTTGAGCTTATCCCACCAGCCTAAACTGGTCAGCGATTGTTTGGCATAAATACCCACGGGCACAGACAAAGTATCGCCTGTGCACCAGTAGCCAGGTACTTGCTGGTTCACATCGGTAGATGCTTCAGCCTTGATCGTCAATGGCTTGGCTGGTGGCGTGATCATGACCAGGCGGTTACCCAGCCAGGATTTGACGGTGGCGTTTTGCACCAGGTGCTTGTCTTTCAGATACTGCATCCATTTTTCATCGGCAGAAATGAAGAGGTCTCCCGGTGCGCCTTGCTCCAGTTGTTTCGCCAGGGTGCCGGAACCACCGTAAACAGGCACCACCTGCACGCCCGCCTGCTGGCTGTATTGCCTGGCCAGTATATTCATGACATCGGTCAGGCTGGCTGCGGCAAACACTTTGACTTTCCCTTCTTCTGCCTGCGCCCATACGCTGACCAAACACAAGCAAAGCAAAGCCCATTTCTTCATGATTTCGATCCCTGATATTGTTTATTTGCCAACCACTGGCGCGCTGCATTACACATGCAGCAATTTCGGTCATGCTACCATCGTTATACCCATTCACGCATGACGATGGCTAAAAAAATCAGTTTTTTTTCAAATGCCGTGTAATCAGGTGTAACTCATTAGCCGCTGCCTGCGCCGACTTCTCCAGAATCTGCTGGTAGGCGGCGATCAATGCCTGCCCAAACTCGGTCACTTGGGCGCCACCGCCATGCGTCCCGCCAGCGGTACTGACCACCACCGCCTGGTCAAAACAGCGATTCATGACATCGACCAGCTCCCAGGCGCGGCGGTAGGACATTTTCATTTGCTTGGCTGCTGCCGAGATGGAGCCATGCCGCGCAATCATCTGCAATAGCTCGATTTTTCCGGGTCCCAATGCAGTATCGCCCGCATGATTAATCCTGATTCTCAGCAAGGAGGGAGGCATGGCGGTTTTACTCAAGCGGGATCTCACTCTGGGCAAATGCTTCAAACGGCGGCAACTCCGCCAGTGAGCGCAGATTCAAATCATCCAGGAAATGTTTGGTCGTGGCATATAAGGAAGGCCGTCCCGGCACTTCACGTTGCCCGACCACGTCAATCCAGTCACGCTCCTGTAATTGACGGATCACGTTAGGATTGACGGCCACGCCGCGAATCTGCTCAATATCGCCACGCGTCACCGGCTGGCGGTAGGCAATAATCGCCAGCGTTTCCATCACTGCCCGTGAATATTTCGGCTGGCGTTCCGGATTCAGGCGGGAAATATATCCACTGTATTCCGGCTTGGCCTGGAAGCGATAGCCGCTCGCCACCTGTACCAGGTCCAGTGTTTTATCCAGCCAATCCGCTTTCAGTTCATCCAGCAACATGCGTAAGGTCGCACGTTCCATGCGTCCGGCAAACAGTTTGAGCAAGTCATCCAGTGACAATGGTTGCGGCGTGGTCAGCAATGCCGCTTCCAGAATGCGCTTCATTTCCTGGATATTGTCCGGTTCATGCATACCGCTTTGCCTTAATGACTGGAGTTCGCTTGCACATAAATGACGCCAAAGGCTTCCTGCTGGGTAATACGGATCAAGCCTTCTTTTGCCAGTTCCAGTATCGCCAGGAAGTTCACCACCAGCTTGGGAATGCTTTCCATTGCAACATCAAATAACTCGTCAAAGCGTAGCACCGGCGTGGTACTTAGCCGCCGCAATAACAGGCTCATATGTTCACGTACCGACAACTCTGCCCGGCCAAGCTTATGGTGCTGGTTGAGTTTGGCGCGCTTGAGGACATTGCGCCAGGCATCCACCAGGTCATCCAGGCTGACCTCGGGCGGCTTGACCTGGCTGATATGCTGGTAATACGCGGCAGCCACATCAATCTCGTCACCCACTTTAGGCATGGCATCCAGCCGTTGCGCCGCCAGCTTGATCGCTTCATATTCCATCAGGCGCCTCACCAGCTCGGCGCGCGGGTCTTCCTCTTCCTCCACTTCGACCGGCTTGGGCAGCAGCATGCGCGATTTGATTTCTATCAGCATGGCTGACATCAATAAATATTCCGCTGCCAGCTCCAGTTTGATGGCTTTCATTTTTTCTACATAGGCCATGTACTGCAGGGTCAGTTGCGCCATGGGAATATCCAGGATATCCAGGTTATGTTTGCGTATCAGATACAGCAATAAATCCAGCGGGCCCTCGAACGTTTCCAGGTACACTTCCAATGCATCTGGTGGAATATACAAATCCTGCGGCAGCTCGGAGAGCGGCTCACCTTTGATTTTGACCTGACTGTTTGCCAAGATGTCCATGGGAGGATTGTAGCGGGTTGCGCTGCCGGATTAAAGCTTATCCGGCATAAGGGTTGGCAAAACCCAGTTTCTGCATGACTGCAATTTCCATGGCCTCCATCAATTCGGCCTGTGCCTCCACTTCATGATCGTAGCCGTGCAAATGCAGTACGCCATGCACGGTCATATGTGCGTAATGTGCCAGCAATGGCTTGCCTTGCTCAATGGCCTCCCGGGCCACCACCGGTGCGCAAATTACGATATCGCCCATCAGATACGGCTCTTCAGTGAGCGGGAAAGTCAGCACATTGGTCGCATAATCCCTGCCGCGATACGCCCCATTCAATGCCCGCCCCTCTTCCGCATCGACAATGCGGATGGTCAGGCTGGTATCCACCCGTAGCGCGGCACGCACCCAGCGCCTGAAGGTAGCCGCAGCGGGAACATCCGTTACCTGTGAAACCAGTTGCAGGGAAAAATCAAGTTGCGGCATGTGGTCAAGTTTTCCGAAAAATATCCGTCATTATAAGAATAAAACCTGTTAAGGAAACCGTGGGATGTTAGATCGCCCGAAACTGGTGGTGGCCAACCGCAAAATGCACGGCAACCTGCCGGATAACCGTCAATTCATGCAAAGCTTGTTGCAGCAAACGCAGCAGCATAGTGCCCGCTATGCGATTTGCCCACCACATCCCTATCTCTATCAGGCACAGCAGCTTCTGCAAAACAGCCACATTGCCTGGGGCGGCCAGAACATGAGCCGCTTTGAACACGGTGCATATACCGGTTCAGTCTCACCGCTGATGCTGAAAGAATTTGGCTGTACCTATGTGATTATCGGCCACTCGGAACGCAGGCAGCGTGGTCATGAAAATGATGAAACCTGCGGTGAACGCTTTGAGGCCGCGTTAAAAGCCGGGTTAACACCTATTCTGTGTATCGGTGAAACACTGGAGGAATATGAGCGTGGAGAAACTGACCTGGTGGTGGTACGCCAGTTAAATCCGGTGATTGCACACGTAGGTATCCAAGCATTATCCCAGGGCGTCATTGCCTATGAACCAGTCTGGGCCATAGGCACGGGTAAAGCGGCAACACCGCAACATGCACAGGCCATCCTGTCATTTATCCGTGGGCATATCGGGTTGCTGAATGAGCAGGTATCAGAAAAGATTGGCTTGCTCTATGGCGGTAGCGTTAACCCCGGCAACGCCGCACAGCTCTTAGGCATGCCGGACGTCGATGGGGGCCTGATTGGCGGCGCATCGCTCGTCACCGAAGACTTTATTCGTATCTGCCAGATTGCCAATGCCTTAACTGAACTTAAAACCGCAGCCTGACTGTAAAAGCGTCCGACAATAAAAAAGCCGACTGCTGCCGGCTTTTCTACAACCAGGTAAAGATTACCTCTGCCTGATTATTTAGCTTCTTCAGCAGGTGCAGCTTCTGGAGCAGCTTCAGCAGGTGCAGCTTCAGCAGCAGGTGCTTCTTCAGCAGGAGCAGCTTCAGCAGCAGGAGCCTCGGCAGCTGGCGCTTCAGCAGCAGGAGCCTCAGCAGCAGGAGCTTCTTCAGCTGGTTTTTCACCACAAGCAGTCAAAGCCAAAGCCAACAATGCAGCCAACAATGCAGAACGTGTCATCTTTATTTCCTTAGTATGTATGAGCAAAAATTTGGGGACGGCATAATTCTGTATGTACGAGAACCCACCGTTGCAAAAATTGTATCAGTAATTGATTAAAAAAAGAATGTACACACAATCAAAAACAGAGGATTTTTTGCGTCAGAACAACAAGTCTTGCCTTTTTTGACAAAAACAGGCCGAAAATGGTTCGCTCACGCCGGTCAGGCCTTGTTTTCAGGGAAGTGTAAGTAGCCTAACAGGTACATCTCGCGTAACCAGGGCAGCAAACTCTGGGCACTGTCGGTTCGGCATAGTTGCGCACTCAATTCCCGACTGTTCGCCAGCACGTTCAGCAGGCACTCTCCTGCCACAGGAACGCTGACCTGCTCACCATTGATAAAATACTGTCCTTGCCAATGCAGTATTTGCGTCTGCAAATCAAGTGCCACGCCATGCTGCATCACCTGTTGTGTAAACTTCCCCTCTGCCAGTTTCCGGTTAGGGGTGAATACCACGTAGGGCTTGGGTTCAGTGAAATAACGTGCCAGGAACGGCCCAAGCTCTGCCGGCTGCCACGACAAGCGTTGCAACATGTCACTGACCCGGCTGACCATCCCTCCATCAATCGCCGCCGCATCCGTCACCGGATGTAAGTCAGGATCCTGATACAGTTCGTCAGGCATGCCATCCTGACGGCAGGTTTCCAGGAACTCTATCGCCAGCTCCCTCGCTGCTGGTGCACGAAAGCCTATCGAATACGTCATGCAGTCGTCATCTTCGGCAATTCCCCAATGCGCGACCTGAGGCGGCAGATACAGCATATCGCCAGGCTCCAGTACCCATTCCTGCTCACTGGCAAAATGCGAAAGTATGCGCAGAGGTGCATCTGGGATCAGGCGTAAATCAGCTTGCTGGCTGATACGCCAGCGCCGTTTGCCAGCCCCCTGCAACAGAAAAACATCATAACTGTCTACATGCGGACCGACACCACCACCGGCCGGCGCATAGCTGACCATCACATCATCCAGCCTGGCATTGGGAATAAAATTAAACTGGGCCAGCAATGCCTGTGCTTCCGGCAGGATATGATTAACTCCCTGCACCAGCAACGTCCAATGCCGTGCTGGCAACACAGCAAAATCTTCTTCATCAAACGGACCCTGGCTCACTTGCCAGCCCGCACCTTGCTGCGCACGCCCAGGATCAAACTGGATCAGCCGCGCAGGTACCTCTGTTTCGCAGGCCAGCCCGGCCAGCTCGTCAGGGTCGAGCAAGCCAGTAAATCCGGGCATGGCACCACGAATCAGTAATGGTTTTTTTTGCCAGTATTCCGCCATGAATTGTTGTGGCGTCAAACCGTTCAGTAAGGGTAAGGCATCTTGCATGGCAGGAATATAAAAGTTATCTGAATGGAAGGAAAGGCGCTGCGGTAATGCTTTGTGTTAAGCGGGAAATAAAACGCTGTGATTTTTCGGCCAGCGCCAGCGCCAGTAAATCCATACGGCCAATGATTTTGCTGAATTCACGTTCAAAACTCAGGTTCTGGCCATCGGCCTGCATGCTGTTGGTCAATAATAACGGCCCGCCATGCGTACTTTTGGCAGTACTGAGTTTCCAGACGGCAATTTCAATATTACGGGCCGCATTATACAAATTTTGCGGTTCTATGCTATCGGTCAGGAAAAAAGCGGATTTGTTCCCATGTGCACGGTACAGCATGGACTGCATACCGACAATCAGCGCCAGTACACGGTCGCCGCTGAATTGTGCATTCAGCGCCAGCTTGATGGCAGCAGTATCTTGCGCGCCTCCCAGCGCATCGAAATGCCACTGGTGCGTATCGGCCTGCTCAAACACATAGGTGGCAATCTGGTCCGGCGTGCCCAGCCCTGATTTATGTGCCTCGATCGGGTTTCGCTTGTAGAGTTTCAGCATGAGCAAACGCAAACTGGCGGCATTTTCAATATATTCAATATCGGTCAGCCGGTCCAAATCTGTCTTGACCAATTGATGCAAGGCATTGCGGTCCTGCCGCATCGGTAACGGCCGGCCATTGGGTGAATCAATATAGCCGCCCTCCGGCGTCGTACTGCAAGCGGCGAGCAATATCATGCTAACGATACTGCAGCCTATCCCTTTCATGCAGCAAGCACCCGCGAGGCCGGGAATACAATGCTGAACCGGCTACCCTTCCCTGATTCGCTTTCCACCTGCAAACCGGCCTGATGATGATGCAGGATATGCTTGACGATAGACAAGCCCAGCCCCGTTCCACCGGTATCGCGACTACGGCCGCTATCCACACGGTAGAACCGCTCCGTCAGCCTGGGCAAGTGCTGTGCCTCAATGCCGATACCGGTATCCTGCACGCTGAAAACCACCTCATCTCCCTGCCTCTGCCAGAAGATATCAATCTTCCCCTGTGGCGGCGTATAGCGCACCGCATTGCTGGTCAAATTACTCATGGCACTGAATAGTTCATTATAGCTACCGCGCAGGTTGGTCTCGGTATCCACATGCAATGCAATCGTGTGCTGCCCCTGGCTTAAGGCATTGGCATCCTTCAGCAACTGGTGCAGCAAGGGCTGCATGGTGATATCCATTTCGTCTTTCAGCGTGGCATTGCTCTCCAGCCGGGACAAGGTCAGCAAATCCTCAATAATGCGCCGCATCCGTGTGGTTTGTGCCTGCATCATGTCAAAATAGGGCTGGATATCTTCGGAAATTTCGCCCTGCATATCGCTGATGGTTTCCAGGAACCCCCCAATCACCGTCAATGGTGTACGCAGCTCATGCGACACATTGGCAATAAAATCACGACGCATGATGTCTGTTTTCTCAATGGCTGAAATATCGCGGCAAATCAGCAATCTCTGCTTGCTGGCAAACGGGATAATCTGCAACTCCAGTGTCATCTCCGGATTGCGCGGGGACTTGAGCTTGAGCGGCTCGCTATAATTTTCACTGTGCAGATAATCGACAAATTCGGCCTGGCGCAATAAATAATAAATAGGCTGGTTTTCGTCATGGTGACGCTTCAATCCCAATCGTTGCACGGCAGGCTCATTAAACCACTCAATCTCGTTCCTGTGATTAAGGACCACCACGCAATCAGGCAGGGCACTGGTCGCATGACGCAAACGCTCCAGTGTACTGCTTAACTGGCTCTGACTGCGCGAATGACGACGCATTTCATGGTACAGATTGGCAAAGATATCTTCCCAGACACCCTTACCGTTAGGAATAAAGTTGAGGCCGGGCTTTGAAGCCCACTGATATAACCGGTGAATCCAGTAAATATGGCCTGCCAGATAAGCCAGCAATCCACCAAAATAAACCAGCCCGGCAATCTCGGCATTGGTCACCCAACCGACGATCAGGCAGCAAAAAGACCACGAAACCAGTAACCAGAACGCCTTCCAACGAATATCTTGCACAGGCAATACTCAAAAACCAAGTTGCTGGGATTATACGACACATCCGTAACCTGTCCATGACAGGGCGATGAAGCGACTCTCACGATTGATCCTGCTGCGGAATCGCGCACTCCTGCATCCGTGCCTCCCCCTTACAAACTATTAAGTATGCCAGCCACGGACATGACCAAACATCACCAGCACTTCTCCGTGTTTTACCATCCTCCAGACAGGTAATGATGCCCATGAGATGAGTGGTTTACATATATAACAGGCAAAAGAAACCGCGTAGAATTCCTCAATATCCAAGACCGCAATATCCAAGGAGATGTACAGATGAGCTCTCAAACCATTTTGATTACCGGCGCAAACCGTGGCATTGGCCTGGAGTATGTCAAGCAGTATGCTGAACAGGGCCACACGGTGTATGCCACGGTGCGCGACTTGCAAAAAGCGGAGGCATTACAGGCCCTCGCCAGGCAACACCCGCATGTGCATCTTCTGCAGCTGGACGTGGCCGATGTTTCCGCCATCCACGCGCTTGCAGATCAATTTTCCACGCTCACGATTGATATCCTGATCAGTAATGCCGGTGTTTATCCACCTAGCCACTTTGGGGACACTGATGCGCAGGCCTGGCTGCATGCGTTTCAGGTCAATACATTAAGCACTTACTATCTGGCGGAAGCCTTTTTGCCGCATATGCAACGCGCAAAACAAGCCAGGCTGATTGCCATGACCAGTAAAATGGGCAGCATTACCGACAACGGTAGTGGCGGTGAATATATTTACCGTAGCAGCAAAACGGCACTCAATATGGTGGTTAAAAGCCTGGCCTTAGACTTGCGCAAATTCGACATTGCGGTCGCCATGCTACATCCAGGCTGGGTACGTACCGATATGGGCGGGCCGAATGGTTTAATCGACACCGAAACCAGCGTGGCCGGCTTACGTAAAGTGATTGATACGCTAACGATAGCGCAATCCGGCGAGTTTATTGCTTACGATGGGAAAAGGGTGCCCTGGTAACGGATCACCAGCAGATGCTTTACTCCGTAGTCCCTGCCGGATGTTTATAGGGACTACGCTCCTCCAGCTCATTGACATAATCCTGCATCACGCCTTCCTCCCTGGATAAAAAGCGCGCCACACTCTGGTGAAAATTTTCATCCGTCATCCAGTGGTAAGAACACGTTGCATAAGGCACAAATCCACGTGCCAGTTTATGCACGCCTTGTGCACCACCTTCAAAATAGCGAATGCCGCGAGCGATGCAAAATGCTTGCGGCTGGTAATAGCACAATTCAAAATGCAGGCAGGAAATATCCCGCAGGCTGCCCCAGTAGCGCCCATATAATGTATCCTGCCCTGAAATGCACAGGCTTGCCGCCACATCTTCGCCGTGCTGTGATGCAATAAATAATTGGATATGCGCCGGCATTTGTTGGACAACCTGTTCAAAAAATGCCTGTGGCAAATAAGGCTGGCTACCATGCCGGTGATAAGTGTCGCAATAACATTGATAAAACAAGGCAAGCTCTGCCGCCGTTATTTGCTGCCCGTCCACCACGCGGCAGGTTACTCCTTGCTGGCTGACTTTGTTACGTTCCTGGCGGATTTTCTTGCGCTTGTCGCGACTGAGCATGGACATAAAATCCTCCCAGTCGGCATAACGCTGGTTTTCCCAGCGAAACTGGACGCCATCACGCCGCAACCAGTTCTGCGCTGCGCAGAACCCGGCTGATGAGGTATCCGGAAATAAGATATGCGTTCCTGACAAGCCATGCTGCTGGCAAAGTGCCTGCATCTGCAACAACATGGCACTCGCTAATGGTGCAGGCTCAGGAAATTCGGGGTGTACCAGTAACCGCGCCCCGGGGACGGGTGAAAACGGAATAGCAACCACCAATTTGGGATAATAGTCACCCCCTGCCTGCTCGTAAGCGTCTGCCCACGACCAGTCAAAGACGTATTCGCCATAAGAATGTGTTTTAAGGTAACACGGCGCTGCCGCAACCAGTTGCTCACCATCAAATACGGTCAAATGGTAGGGGATCCAGCCCGTCTGCCGGTCAACCGCAGCAGCCGTTTCAAATGCATGCAGAAATGCATAATCCAACAAGGGATGGGAACCTGCCAGTGCCTGCCAGGCAACTGGGGAAATTTCATGCAGTCCCCGATGCCAGGTAAAAGAGAGGTGACTGAGGTCCATGCGCTGGTTAAATCAAGCTATCGGCCTGACTGTATCATTTGGGACTTGCATGCAAATTGCATGAAAAACAGGATTAGCTAGGGCGCTTGCGAAGTGCCGACATGTCCTTGCCGGAGGAGTTTGCCGAACTGCTGGTAGGAATGACCGGGGAGAGGGGTTTTAATTTGGCTTTTTTGGCTTCGGCCTCAGCCTCTGCTGCAGCGGCTTGCTGCGCTTCTGTCCTTGCTTCTGCTTCACGCTGACGTTCAACCATCTTGGTATAAGCACTTTCAAGCTCTTCCAGTGTAATCACTCCATCCCCATCCAGATCTACATAGGAGAAATGCCGTGCCACCTGCGGCAGGCACAATGTAGCTTCTTCACGATCCAGGGAGTCATCAGTATCACGGTTACACTCATTGAATCTCTGTGAAATACTGTCATGCATGGCTTTGCGCTTCTGCACCATCAACTGGTGATCGGGATCAGTATTGCGCGCATATTCTTTCAATGCCTTGCGCAAACGGGCACGGTCGTCAGGGCTGAAGTTATACTCGAGTGTCTTGTTGAGGCCGGCATCGTCGTTATCCACTGACTGGTTATCAGTGAGTTGCAGCGGTAACTTGAGATCAGCAGACACAGGCATAGTCAACAACATGGTTGTTGTCAGCAAAAAAAACCCGTTCAAATGTTTGATCGTTCTAAAACCCATCGCTCTAAAACCCACAGATTACTTTGTTTTTATATTGCCAAGCATACTTGGACAGATTGCCCAATATCACCAACACCACGTTAATTTAACCAACGCCATCAGACCGCAAGGTCAAGCTGCATAACATAACGCAACTGCGGTCACCCCATCAACCGATTTAACACAAAATAGCGTATTTCAGCCCATTCTGTTTGCGGAACGTGACACATCATGCCTCACGATTGTAACTGCAATATTTCACTGCTTCCGCTATTTGTAACCAAGTTGTAACTGCCCCACTTCATGCCAGGGAAGGCTTGGAGTATAATATCTCGCCTCACGATGAATCATTTCAGCCGTTTTATCATCCAGTCTCATGTAACCGTTATTCGGCTTAACGGGTAACAAGGACGCCAGTGTCTGTGTGTAAAGGTTCTTAATGGCAGAGCAACTAAAAAAAATATTGATGGTCGATGACGACTTGCGTATGCGCGAGCTTTTACAGCGCTACCTGACAGAACAGGGATTCAATATCCAGTCAGTGTCTGGCGGCAAGGAAATGGACAAGGCCATGGCCAGCGAAGAATTTGATTTGCTGATTCTCGACCTGATGCTGCCCGGCGAAGACGGCCTCGCGATTTGCCGCCGCTTGCGTGGCGCCAACCATATGACGCCCATCATCATGCTGACGGCGCGTGGTGATGAAGTGGACCGTATCGTCGGCCTGGAAATGGGAGCGGATGATTATCTGCCAAAACCATTCAACCCACGCGAACTGCTGGCCAGGATCAACGCCGTATTGCGCCGCCATGAAATCACGCCCAAGCATATCGTGGAGGAAAAAAACCCGGCGTTCCAGTTTGGCGAATTTGTGTTTGATATCAATACCCGTAGCCTGACCAGAAACGGCACGCCAATCACCATCACCAGCGGCGAATTCACCTTGCTGAAAGTATTTACCGAGCATCCGCGCCAGCCCCTGTCACGTGACCGGCTGATGCAACTGGCGCGAGGACGCGAACTGGACGTATTTGATCGCAGTATTGATGTACAGGTCTCCCGTCTGCGCCGGATTATTGAACCGGACCCGGCTCACCCACGCTACCTGCAAACCATGTGGGGCTTTGGGTATGTGTTTATTCCCGATGGCGAGTCTCCGCAATAAACTGCGGCGGTGACTGCCTTAACCTTTCGTGCGCATACTGCCCCGCAGACTACTGTCCCGTATCATGCTATTGATTGCCATCCTCTTGGCAGTCAGTATCTATGCTTCACTCAAGATTTTCGATTATTTTGATCGTGAACCACGCGCGACCGCTGCCGCCCTGCAAGCGGTGACGATTGTGAATTACACACGCGCCTCCCTGATTGCATCACATGAGAATCGCCGCCTAGCCTTGCTTTCTGAACTCTCAGGACGTGAAGGCGTGCGCGTTTATGCGGCAGATTTCCTGGAAGATATCGAACCCCTGCCCGCCGATCCGTTTATCAACCTGATGGCGCAAAAAATTCGCGAGAAACTGGGTGAGGAAACCATTATCACCGTCAACCATTATGACATTCCCGGCTTATGGATCAGTTTCAACGTCGGCCAGGATGATTTCTGGGTGGTCATCCCCAAAATCCAGGTTGACCGCCCTTTCCCCTGGCACTGGCTGGGCTGGGCGGCAGTGGTGGGCCTGTTGTCACTGGTCGGGGCCTACCTGCTGACGGCCCGCATCAACCGGCCGCTGACCATGCTGGTGCATGCGGCACAGCGTCTGCGCAATGGCGAACCCGCCCCCAAATTACCGGAAGACAGCGTGGAAGAGCTGCGCGAAGTGACACATACTTTTAACGAAATGGCGGAATCCCTGGCGCGGCTGGATGCCGAGCGCACCTTGCTGCTGGCCGGCGTCTCGCATGATATCCGCACGCCACTGGCCAGGTTACGCCTGGCGGTGGAAATGCTGCCGCCGGACGCCGATTACATGAAGCACGGCATGATTGAAGATATTTCCGACATGGACAATATCATTCACCAGTTCCTGGATTTTGTGCGCGGGGTAGAAGGGGAACCTACGCGCATGATGGACATCAACGACTTGTTACGTGCGCTGGCTGAGCGCCAACTGCGGGCAGGTCGCGAACTGAAAATCTCGCTGGGTCCCAAATACTTTATTCCTATTCGCCCGCTGGCCATGCAGCGCTTGCTGGATAACCTGGTCGGCAATGCCTACAGCTATGGCAAAGGCAAAGTAGAGGTACGTAGCCAGGTGATGGCGGACAAAATTGTGGTCAGTGTACTGGATAATGGTTCAGGCATCCCGGCAGAGCATGCCGAACGACTGTTGCGTCCGTTTGAACGCATGGACAGTGCCCGCAATAAATATGAAGGCGGTAGCGGCCTGGGACTGGCGATTTGCAACCGCATCGCCAAACTGCACGGCGGTGAACTTTCGCTGTTGAACCGCCCCGAAGGCGGCCTGGAAGCCAGGCTGTCACTGCCTATCCTGCCGAACACCTGATACTTTTATGCGCCTGGCGTAAACCAGTGCAGGCGGGGGCGCAGTTTCACCACTTCACCAACAATCGTCAGGCTGGGCGGTTTTAATCCTGCGGCCGCAACATCCCTCGCCAGATTTTCCAGCGTAGATTCAACCACACGCTGCTTGTGCGTCGTGCCTTGCTGAATCACAGCCGCAGGCATATCTGGCGATACGCCATGCGCAACCAGTTGTGCACAAATCTGCGCCAGCCCGACCAGCCCCATATAAATCACCACCGTTTGCCTGGGGCGCGCCATGGCCTGCCAATCCAGGTCTATGGTGCCATCTTTCAAGTGGCCGGTAATAAACAGGCAGGCCTGCGCATAATCCCGGTGCGTCAGTGGAATCCCGGCGTAACTGGACACACCGTTGGCAGCGGTAATGCCAGGCACCACCTGGAACGGAACGCCATGCTGCATCAGCGTTTCAATTTCCTCGCCACCGCGGCCAAAAATAAAGGGATCACCACCTTTCAGCCGCAACACACGTTTTCCCTCAAGCGCCAGCCGTGCCAGCAAAGCGTTGATTTCCTCTTGCGGCAACGTATGCTGGTCGCGTGATTTTCCGACATAGATCAGTTCGGCATCACGACGCACCAGTTCCATCACCTCTTTGCTGACCAATTTGTCATACACGCACACATCGCATTGCTGCATCAGGCGTAACGCGCGGAATGTCAGCAAATCAGGATCGCCCGGACCGCCGCCCACCAGATACACCTCACCCCGTGAGGGTGCATCCTCGCTTTTTGCCAGCAACTCATCCAGCAAATCCCGCGCCGCCTGTTCCTGGCCAGACAATACGCGCTCGACCAAGGGGCCATTTAATACCTCTTCCCAGAAGCGGCGGCGTAACTGGGTGGTAGAGAACCTGGTTTTTACCTGGTCACGGAACTCACCGGCAATCGCCGCGATCCGGCCATACGCGGCAGGCAGCATGGTTTCAATTTTGCTGCGGATATGCCGCGCCAGCACTGGTGCGTTACCTTCGCTGGATACCGCAATCACCACCGGGCTACGGTCAATAATCGAGCCCATGGTAAATGTACACAAAGCAGGTGCATCCACTACATTCACCGGGATATTCAAGCGCCTGGCAGCAACAGATACTGCTTCATTCACCGCTGTGTCATCAGTCGCGGCAATCACCAGGCAAGCCCCCGTCAGTTGCTCGGGAGAAAAACTGGCTGCCAAATATTGAATCTCACCAGCGGCCAGCATGGTTTGTAACTCACCACCTAACGCGGGTGAAATCACTGTCACCTCCCCTTGCGCTTTACGCAACATCCCCACTTTGCGCGTAGCAACATCCCCACCGCCAATCACGATACACGGGCGTTGCGCAATATTGAAAAAAATCGGTAAGGCTTGCATGCAGTCGGTGTTCAGTTCAAAGAATGCTATTTTACCGCAGTCCCCGTATGCGCTGGGTGTTAACCTGCAAATACGCTAAAATACTGTTTTTGTAAGAAAATTAGCGTTTCATGAAGCAGGACAGCGGTAAAAAAATATTCATCAAGTCGTTTGGTTGCCAGATGAACGAATACGATGCTTCACGCATGGTCGATTTGATGCGCGAACACGATGGCATGACCCAGACCGATAATATGGAAGAGGCTGATGTCATCCTGCTCAACACTTGCTCCGTACGCGAAAAAGCCGAAGAAAAAGTATTCAGCCACCTGGGCCGCATGATCCCGCTCAAGGAAAAAAATCCCAACCTGGTGATTGGCGTAGGCGGTTGTGTCGCCAGCCAGGAAGGCGACGCCATTATCAAACGGGCACCTTATGTGGACGTGGTATTCGGCCCGCAAACTTTGCACCGCCTGCCAGACCTGATCAAAGCCAAGCAGGCCGAAAACAAACCACAGGTCGATATCACCTTCCCCGAGATTGAAAAGTTTGATCATTTGCCACCTCCGCGCATTGAAGGGGCGACTGCCTTCTTAAGCATTATGGAAGGCTGCAGCAAATATTGCAGCTTCTGCGTGGTGCCTTACACACGCGGCGAAGAGTTTTCGCGCCCGTTTGAAGATATCTTGACCGAAGCCATTCAACTGGCAGAGCAAGGCGTGAAGGAAATCACGCTGCTGGGACAGAACGTCAATGCCTATCGTGTGCAATATGAAGGCATTGAAGCCGACCTGGCCCTGCTGATTGAAACCGTGGCCGAGATTCCGCAAATCGAGCGCATCCGCTACACCACCAGCCATCCCAACGAAATGAATGAACGCCTGATTGCCTGCCACGCCAATGTGCCCAAACTGGCGAATCAATTGCACCTGCCCGTGCAAGCGGGCAGTGACCGCATTTTGATGGCGATGAAACGCAACTACACGGCGCTGCAATACAAAGGCCTGATCCGCAAACTCAAAGCCGCCAACCCGCAGCTGACCATTACCAGCGACATTATCGTCGGCTTCCCCGGCGAAACCGAAAAAGACTTCCAGGCGACACTAAAACTCATGCGCGATGTCGGCTTTGATTACAGTTTCAGCTTTTTATACAGCCCGCGCCCGGGTACGCCTGCCAGTTATTTACCGGACGAAACGTCTCAAACCGATAAAGCCGGATGGCTCAAGCAGTTGCAAACAGAAAACGAAGCCAACGGCGATGCCATCAGCCGCGCCATGTTGGGGTCGGTACAACGCGTATTGATTGATGGCCCGTCCTGGAAAGACCCTAATTTGCTGGCAGGCAAAACCGACAATGGCCGCGTAGTGGATATCGCTGCCGATGCACGCTTTATCCACCAAATGGTCCAAGTCAGAATCACCGACGTCTATAATCCGAAACGCCTGATTGGCGAAATAGTGAATTAAGCATGGAAATTACCCTCAGCCCCGAAGACAACCTGATGCTGGCCAACTTGTGTGGCCCGCTAGATGAAAATATCCGCCAACTAGCTAACGGCCTGGACATCGATATCAACCGCCGCGGTAGTACGTTCTACCTGAGCGGCAGCCAAACCAATATGCGGCTGGGCGCGCAAATGCTGGAAAATTTTTATGCACGATCTAAAAAGCCGATTGAGCTGGAAGACATACAACTAGGCCTGGTGGAGATCGATAAACTCAAACCGGAAGAAGTCGCCAGTAGTGCCATGCCGGTACTCATGACCCGCCGTGGCGACCTGCATGGCCGCACACCACGCCAGGTCAGTTATCTGCAACAAATCCAGGACCATGACATCACCTTTGGCATCGGCCCGGCCGGTACCGGTAAAACTTACCTGGCTGTCGCCAGCGCCGTCGATGCCATGACACGCGATCGTGTTAAAAGAATCGTGTTAGTACGCCCGGCTGTCGAAGCTGGTGAAAGATTAGGCTTTCTGCCTGGTGACTTGAACCAGAAAGTCGACCCCTACTTACGCCCGCTGTATGACGCACTGTACGACCTGGCGGGTTATGACACCGTCAACAAAATGTTTGAACGCGGCGCGATTGAAGTCGCCCCGCTCGCCTATATGCGTGGCCGTACCTTGAACCAGAGTTTTATTATTCTGGATGAAGCACAGAACACCACGCCAGAGCAGATGAAGATGTTTTTAACCCGCATCGGTTTTGGCACTAAAGCGGTGATTACGGGTGACGTGACGCAGATTGACTTGCAGCGTCACCAGAAGAGCGGCTTGGTAGAAGCACAGAAAATTCTTAAGGAAGTGAAAGGGATTGCCTTTACCCAGTTTATGTCGCAAGACGTGGTGCGGCATCCGTTGGTGCAGAAGATTATTAATGCTTATGAGAAGTTTGAGCAGTCTGCACAGAAAAGTGACTAGCAAACGCTAAAACAGAAACTCACCCTTTTCGCCTCTCGGCGAGGCACTTTCTGGTGCTTGTCCCCCAGAAAGTAACCAAAGAGGACGACACCCAGCCATCACGGCCTTCGGCTCCCTTGCGTTGCTCAACATGATGGAATGGGATTTATCTCGCCAAACTACCAGCGTAAAAGTTTGAAAAGTAACTCGCCTACAGGTGAAATGAAACCTATCAAACTCAAAAACAAATGCAATTGACCACCGATGAACACAGATACACACCATACACACCGATAAACGGATTAAAAAGAAACCTGGTATTTCATTGCAATCAGTTGTGCAAATTGCACCCTGCCTGGATGGCTACCCCTCGAAACGACGCTACGCTTCGTTTTCTGGCCCGCGCCAGAATGACGTCAGTTAATGCAGCTCGCCCTACTCAATATAAGTAGGAAATTTCTGCATAATCTCCCCAAACAATGGGCTTTCCAACCATACTTCTAACCAGGCCCGCAGTTTCGGATATGGACTTAAAGCAAACCACTCAGCATCCACCGCCGCAAACTGGCGGATAAATGGAAAAATTGCTACATCTGCCACACTGGCAGAGTCCCCTAACAAAAAGCGCTGTTGCTCCAATGCAGCCTCTAATATCCGCAAAAACTGCTCACCTTGCTGCCTGTAAAATACCTGCAATTGTTCAGGGTAACGCTCGGGATATTTGTAACGATCGAGCGCTTTTTTGAAATCGCCGTCATTGATCGCAATCAAGCAATTCACCGCATCATGGTCTTTATTTAACCAACCCTGCGGATCACGCTGCGCCAACGCCCACCATATAATATCCAGACTTTGCTCAAGCACAGTACCATCCGGCAACTGCAATACTGGCACGGTTCCTTTAGGTGATAGCTGCAACAAATGCGCAGGCTTGTCGCGCAAAGAAACTTCGCGCACTTCAGGCTGGATATTAGCTGCCCATAACGCCATCCGTGCACGTATGGCGTACGGGCAACGGCGATAGGAGTAAAGGATAGGCAAAGCAGCCATTACAGCAAGGCTTTGCGGCAGTCTTTAATGAGTTGCGGGCCCTTATAAATCAGGCCACTATATAACTGCACCAAGCTGGCGCCCGCAGCTATTTTCTCCCTGGCATCATCGCCAGACAAAATGCCGCCCACGCCGATGATGGGCAAACTGCCTTGCAGTGACGCGGCCAGGGCTCGAATCACGCGTGTGGAACCGGCTTTGACCGGTGCACCTGACAGGCCGCCAGCTTCTTCTGCATATTGCAAGCCAGCCACAGCATCACGTGCCAGGGTGGTATTGGTCGCAATGACACCATCCATGCGGTGCTGCATAAGCAGGCCGGCAATTGCCCCAACTTGGTCAGCGGTCAGGTCAGGGGCAATTTTCAGTACCACGGGCACATATTTGCCATGTACTTGTGACAGGATTTTCTGCTCGGATTTGAGCGTCGCCAGCAATTGCCCCAGCGCATCTTTTTCCTGCAAGGCACGCAGGTTCTTGGTGTTGGGCGAAGAGATATTCACTGTGATATAACTGGCATGGCTATATACCTTGCGCATGCAAATCAGGTAATCTTCTGCAGCCCTTTCGTTAGGGGTATCAAAATTTTTACCAATATTGATACCCAGGACACCTTTAAACTTTGCTGATTTGACGTTCTGGATCAGTTGATCCACACCCAAGTTGTTAAAACCAAAGCGGTTGATAATGGCTTGGGCAGCTGGCAAACGGAACAAGCGTGGCCTGGGGTTTCCAGGTTGCGCGCGCGGCGTGACCGTGCCGACTTCAATGAAGCCGAATCCCAATGCAGCCATGCCATCAATCACAGCCGCATTCTTATCTAACCCTGCAGCCAGGCCGACCGGGTTAGGAAAAGTTAATCCCATCACTTGCCTTGGTTGATCGGGCAACCGCGTGCCAGCCAGTTTCAGCAGGCCCAATTTTTCCGTGCGTTTGAGCGACTGCAAAGTCAGGTCATGTGCCTGCTCGGCATCCAGTTGGAACAGCAGTGGCTTGAGTAGCGGGTATACATTCATTGCTTATTTTCCTGAAAATCTTGTATGTGACACGGCAACAAAACGCATTTCACCGTTAATTGCCTGCACCACTTTTGCGTTACATCAAAAACCCTGTTTTGAATAGGGCTCAAAATCATCTCCAGGATCAGTGCTTGCCACATCATTTGCTTACAGGGAGACGTTATGAAAATTTTGATTGATTTATTATCGACTGACTATGGTTTGATGAGTTTTATCGTGATTGCCATTATCTTTGTGGTCATGACCTGGGCCGGTATTTACGTCTACATCAAGGCGCGGCAGCAATAATCACACCAGGCCATTTAGCATAAACCCCGCTTGCGCGGGGTTTTCTTTTACAGCAGCACTTTTTCAATGCCGCCATTATTGGCTTTCTGGATATAGTTTTCCATCCAGTTTTCGCCCAGCACATGCTTGGCCATTTCCACCACAATGTAGTCGGCTTCAATACCCGTATCATCACCGTAACGTGACAGGCCTTGCAAGCAGCTTGGGCAAGAAGTCAAGATCTTGACTGGCTGCTCGGGCGCACCCACAGTCAGGCCCATCTTGGCCATGCCTTTTTCCAGCTCTTCCTGCTTGCGGAATTTCACCTGGGTGGCAATGTCAGGACGTGCCGCCGCGAAGGTACCAGACTCACCGCAGCAACGGTCATTCAACGCCACCTCGGTACCCATCAGTTTATTGGTGACTTCCAGTGGCTTGTAGGTCTTCATCGGCGTATGGCATGGGTCATGGTACATATAGCGCGTACCAGTCACGCCTTGCAGGCGCATGTCTTTTTCCATCAGGTATTCATGGATATCGAGCAGGCGGCAGCCCGGGAAAATTTTCTCGAACTCGTATTTCTGCAACTGATCCATACACGTACCGCAAGAGACGATCACCGTCTTGATATCCAGGTAATTCAGCGTATTGGCCACGCGGTGGAACAGTACGCGGTTATCGGCGGTGATTTCCTGGCCTTTGTCGTGATTGCCAGAGGCCGTTTGCGGGTAACCGCAGCACAGGTAGCCTGGTGGCAATACGGTGATCGCGCCCACTTCGTACAGCATGGCTTGTGTCGCCAGGCCGACGTTGGAGAACAAGCGCTCGGAGCCACAGCCCGGGAAGTAGAACACGGCTTCGGAATCTTCGGTCACTTTTTGCGGATTACGAATGACCGGGATCATGGTGTCGTCTTCCACACCCAGCATGGCGCGTGAAGTCTTGGACTGCATTTTCTTCGGCATCGGGCGATTGATGAAATGAATCACCTGCGCCTTGATTTCTGCCTTGCCAACGGTGGCTGGCGGTGCTTTTTTATCCTTGAGCAGACCGAACTTCTTGGCCAGGCTGTTGGCCACGTTAATCGCCTTGTAACCCATGCCTATCATGGTGCCGCGCAACAATTTAATTGTCGCCGGGTCCTTGGCGTTCAGGTACAACATGCCTGCCGCGGTGCCAGGATTGAATTTCTTTTTACCCTGTTCACGCAGGAAATTACGCATCTTGACCGACACGTCGCCAAAGTCGATATTGACCGGGCATGGCTTTTCGCAACGGTGGCAGATCGTACAATGGTCAGCCACATCGTTGAACTCGTCAAAATGCTTGAGTGAAATACCGCGGCGCGTTTGCTCTTCGTACAAGAAGGCTTCAATCAGCAGCGAAGTGCCCAGAATCTTGTTACGTGGCGAGTACAGCAAGTTGGCGCGTGGCACATGCGTAGAACACACCGGCTTACACTTACCGCAGCGCAGGCAGTCAGAAATATCATCGGCAATCTCGCCAATGGCAGATTGCTCCATAATGATGGATTCTTGCTCCAGCAAACCAAAGCTAGGCGTGTAGGCGTTTTCCAGCCCGGAACCCATCAGCAGCTTGCCTTTATTGAAGCGGCCTTCGGGGTCTACCTTGTTTTTGTAGCGGGTAAATGTATCAATGGTGGCTTGGTCGAGAAACTCCATCTTGGTGATGCCGATCCCGTGCTCGCCAGAGATCACACCATCCAGGCCACGTGCCAGATCCATCACGCGCGCCACGGCAGCATGCGCATCCTGCATCATGCCGTAGTCATCGGAGTTGACCGGGATATTCGTATGCACGTTACCGTCACCGGCGTGCATATGCAGCGCGATAAACACGCGGCTCTTCAACACGGTCTTCTGGATCTCGTCCAGCTTTTCCAGGATTTTCTGGTATTCTCGGCCGGCAAAAATATCCGCCATCGGGCGCTTGAGCTCACGCTTCCAGGATACCCGCAGATCATACGATTGCACGGCACGGAACACATTTTCATATTGCGCAAATGGCTTGCCCATTTCGCCGAGCACAGCGACTGGCTCATCCAGCGTATTCAAAAGCAAACGCCATCTTGCCCGCACATCATGCAGCAACTGCAAGGCAATATTACGCTTGGATTTCGCACTTTCAGGATCAGCATTGCCGTCTTCATCCGGTTGCAGCGGCAGATCACCCTGCACAAAGGTTTCCAGTTCATCCACCAGGCGCAGTTTGTTCTGGATAGACAGCTCGATATTGATGCGCTCGATACCGTCAGAGTATTCGCCCAGGCGTGGCAATGGAATCACCACGTCTTCGTTAATCTTGAAGGCGTTGGTATGGCGTGCAATCGCGGCAGTACGTGAACGGTCCAGCCAGAACTTCTTGCGTGCCTCGGCCGAGACCGCAATAAACCCTTCACCGTTGCGGGCATTACACATGCGCACGACGGCAGACGCAACTTCGCCGACGGCATTTTCATCGTCAGAGGCAATGTCGCATAACAACACCATTTTCGGGCGCTGCTGGCGCGCAGCCTTGGTTGCATAGCCGACTGCTTTCACATAGCGCTCGTCCATGTGTTCCAGGCCTGCCATGATCACGGCAGGGTCCTGTTTGGCAGTTGAATCAAGGTAATCCTTGATTTCAACAATGGCAGGCACGGCGTGCGATACGTTGCCGAAAAATTCCAGCGCAATCGTGCGCACATGCTTGGGCATGCGGTGCAGGATAAACGTCGCCGAGGTAATCAGGCCATCGCAACCTTCTTTTTGTACGCCAGGCAGGCCAGACAGGAACTTGTCAGTCACGTCTTTACCCAACCCCACCTTACGGAAGCTAGGGCCCGGAATTTCCAGGATTTCCGGCTCCGCCAGCAGGTTCTTGTGGTCAATGTCATAACGGCTGACTTTAAAGCGTGCCACGTCGATATCGTGAATCTTGCCGAGGTTGTGGTCCAGCCGCTCCACTTCCAGCCAGGTGGCATCTGGCGTGACCATGCGCCATGAGGCCAGGTTATCCAGCGCAGTGCCCCACAATACGGCTTTCTTGCCGCCGGCGTTCATGGCGACGTTACCACCAATACAACATGCATCGGCAGAAGTCGGGTCACACGCGAACTCCAGCCCAGCATCAGTCGCCGCTTCCATGGCACGGCGGGTCACCACACCGGCACCACATTCAATGGTAGCGACCTGGCGTGCCACACCAGGCAAAGTACGCATTTGTACGCCGGTATGTTTATCCAGTTTTTCGGTATTGATTACGGCTGACAAGGGCGTCAGCGGCACTGCACCACCGGTATAACCTGTACCACCGCCACGCGGGATAATGGTCAGGCCAAGCTCGATACAAGCGCGCACCAGGTAGGAAATTTCAGCTTCAGTATCCGGGTTGATTACCACAAACGGATACTCGACACGCCAGTCAGTCGCATCAGTCACGTGTGAAACGCGCGCCAGGCCATCGAACTGGACATTATCTTTACGCGTAAATTTGGTCAGTTTGGCCAACGCTTTTTTACGCAGTTCGGCAGTCTGCTTGAAATCATCCGCAAACTTCTCAACTGCCTTGGTCGCAGCAGCCACCAGTTTGAGCACTTTATCGTTACCACCACTGCGCTCGTTAATCGCAGCAATCCGGTGATACAGCGCATCAATCAGGGCTTTGCGGCGCTTTGGGTTTTCCAGCAGGTCATCCTGTAGGTAAGGATTACGGGAAACCACCCACAAATCGCCCAGCACCTCAAACAGCATGCGTGCACTACGCCCTGTTTTGCGCTCGGCACGCAAGGTATTCAGGATTTCCCAGATTTCCTCGCCCAGAAACCGAATCACGATTTCACGGTCCGAGAAGGAAGTATAGTTGTACGGAATTTCGCGCAAACGCGTAAGAGGAGTAGAATCTGATTTGAGCAATTCTGCAGGCACAGGTGCGTTCATTGATAGGTTTATCAAAAGCAAAAGTCAATTATATCATGCTGAAGTCAGCACAAACACGTTACCCACGCTGGGGTCTTTAATCTCACGAACATCATGTCGAACTCTACTTTCTCATTAAAAAAATGGTTGCTGCCTTTGGTTGGGCTCGTTTTATTTGCCAGCCTGGCTGTGGTTGTCATGCAAAGACCCCAGGCACCGGATGTCACCTTCACCACACTGGATGGCAAAAAAATCAGCATGCAGTCATTGCGCGGTAAAACGGTACTGGTGAACTTCTGGGCAACAGATTGTCCCGGCTGTATCAAGGAGATGCCGACACTGATTGATACTTACAAGCGGTACAAGGACAAAAATTTTGAAGTGATTGCGGTGGCCATGCCCTATGACCCACCCGCACAAGTGCTGAATTACACGAAAGAGAAGGCACTGCCATTTTCCGTGATGCATGATGGCCTGGGTGAAATGGTGCAGGCGTTCGGCAATGTCAACCTGACACCCACGGCCTTTGTGTTTGACCCGCACGGCCGCCGCCTGCAAAAAGTGATAGGTGAACTGGATTTCAACCAGTTGCAGAAACTGATAGAACAGCAAGGCAAATAGGCATGTTGTGGGTGAAAGCACTACATCTCGTATTTGTGGTCAGCTGGTTCGCCGGGCTGTTTTACCTGCCGCGCATTTACGTGAATCTGGCAATGGAGCCGCAGCCACAAGCGTACGCCCGCTTGCTGCTAATGGCACAGAAACTGTATCGCTTCATGCAACCGCTCTCCATCCTGGCACTCGCCTTCGGGCTATGGCTATGGCTGGGATTCGGCTTTCATGGTGGCTGGCTACATGCCAAACTGACACTGGTTGCCTTGTTGCTTGGATACCATCATTACTGCGGCAAATTACTCAAGCAGTTTGCTGCCAGGCAAAATCGCCACTCGCACCGCTGGTACCGCTGGTTTAACGAGATTCCGGTACTACTATTGTTTGCCATTGTGATTCTGGTCGTCACCAAGCCCTTCTAAAACATGCTGGAAGCATTGTTGCAATCCGAATGGCTGGTACGCATGCTGGATAAAGCCGGCAAGCAACCGGCGCAAAAACTGCTGGGATTGTTTTCCATCCTGGATGACTTGCTTTCCAGCCCTCTGGCCAGTCAATATGCATTTCCACAAAGCGCAATAACGCATGATCGCCTGCAGGGCTACCTGACAATTCAAGCTGAAAAAGCAGGAGTGCGCCTGCCGGAAATGCTGGCGAACCAGTTATATTTCATGGCGGTCAGTGCCTGCCAGGAGAAGCTGGCCCACCCGCATTCCACCGCATTGCAACATGCACAACTTGCCGCAAAGGCCCTGATCGCAGAACAGACCACACGTGACATTAACTGGCTGGCAGTACGCAATTACAGCATTGTGGCTGTCGCATTAATGAGCGGTATTCTGGCAGGCCATTACTGGCCTGGCCCGCAGGCAGTCGAAACGGCTCCCGCAAAAGTGGCAGCTCCTGAATCGGCGCCGAACCCGTTGTCGCTGGAAGCCAGCCCCGCTGAAACAGCGGCCATTTATGGCCGTTTGGAAACGATGAAACATGGGGATTGCCGCTTGCTTGAAGCCCTTCAATTACCGGAAAGGCTCAAAAGCGTTTATATCGAAAATGTGGTTCACGGTCATGTTACCAGCAACCGGGACGAACAGGTGCTGGTTAACCAACTGCTGGATCAGGTGCAATGCAATTACACTCCCAAACTGATGGCAAATTCCAAATAAAAAGCCACCGTAGTTACACCACGATGGCCCTTTCACCTTTTTAACCCAGTGTGGTTTGTTTTTATTGAAACAGCGTTTTCAGCTGATTCAAACCACCATCATAAACGCCTTTAATCGTATCTGAAGCGGCTTTTTCATCAGCAGGTGCCTTAGGCAAGAAGTGGCTTTCCCACACAACCACTGATTTACCTGCGCCATTTGTATGCACTGAAACTGTCGATGCATATTCATTCACCGGCAATACACCATCGATAATTTTGTATGAATATGTTTTCGCTTTAACATTGTAGGCGGTCAAAGCTTCATGCACTTTGCCACCATCTTGAAGCGTCAATTCGCGCGTGGCACCGACATGGTTACGCTTGCCAGACAAAATCTCCGTTTTAGCCACTGCCGGATGCCATGCGCCCAAATCACCAAAATCGGCAACTTTGTTCCATACCACTTCAGCCGACTGGTTCAACTCCACCGACTTCACCACATATAAGGGCTCTGCCGCCAACACCACCGACGCACTGCAGCCTAAAGCAATTGCCAACAATATTGATTTTATTTTAGCCATACTTTTCTCCTTTGATTAACTAACCATCTTAAAATATACTATACAGTATAGTATATACAAAATAACAAGCAAGTATTCAATAGGAAATATTCACGACTTCTCTAAAAACTATACAAACAGGTATACAGTGCTATAATTATTTTCATGACTACGCTCAAGCAGAAAATTCTGCAAGTATCGACAGATCTGTTCCAGACCCGGGGAATCAACTCTACCGGCGTGGATACTATTGTGGCGGTCGCCGGCACCACAAAAATGACACTGTATAAATACTTCGAGACCAAGGAAGAGCTTATTCTGGCGGTATTGCAGCAAAGTCATCAGGATTTCCAAACCTGGATGAATGACAAACTGGGCGTATTTAACGATAAGCCTGACGAAAAAATCCAGAAGTTATTTGATTTTATTGAAGAATGGGTGACATCCCCTTCATTTGTCGGCGTGGCATTTATTAAAGCCTCGGCTGAATTCCCGAACGAAGAAAACCGTATTCACCAGCTTTCTTCGCAACAATCTCGCGAATTCCGCCAATTTATCAGTAAGCTGGCGCAAGAAGCACAAATTAAAGATGCTGATGGTTTAGCCATGCAACTTTCTATTTTGTTTGAAGGTGCAGTTCAGGCAGAACAGATCAAACGCGGCTCCGGTGCTATCAAGTCTGCCAAAAAAGCGGCCAAATCCCTGATCGATCTCGCCATCAAGCAATCCTGAACGGCGTTATATCTCTTTGCACTTGCCAGCCATACCGCTGGCAGCAATAATACTCGCTGTTTCTATATCAACTTTCACCACAACGTACATATCCATGAAGATTTTAATTTGCGGCTCCCTAGCCTATGACACCATCATGGTGTTCCCCGACCAGTTTAAAAATCATATTTTGGCCGATAAAATCCATAAGCTAAGCGTGGCTTTCCTGGTCCCGGAAATGCGTCGTGAATTCGGCGGCACTGCTGGCAATATCGGCTATAACCTGCAACTGCTGGATGGCCAGCCACAAATCATGGCAACCGTCGGCGATGATTTTGCGCCTTACCAGGCCTGGCTGGCGCAAAACAAGATTGACCAGCAATATATCAAGGCCATCGAAGGTACCTATACCGCCCAGGCCTTTATTACCACGGATATGGATGATAACCAGATTACCGCCTTCCACCCGGGTGCCATGCAGCACGCACATGCCAATAGCGTGAAGGATACAAAAGAGGCCGTACTTGCCATTATTGCCCCGGACGGGCGTGATGCCATGTTCCAGCACGCAAAAGAGTGCCATGACGCCGGTATTCCATTCATGTTTGACCCAGGTCAGGGCCTGCCCATGTTCAATGGGGAAGAATTGATGCACTTTATCAATATGGCCGACTATCTGGCTGTGAACGATTACGAATCCCAGGTCATCCAAGATAAAACAGGCTTGACACTGGAACAACTGGCTGGCAAAGTCAAAGCACTGATCGTGACGCTGGGTAGCGAAGGTTCTCACATCTATGCCGATGGTCAACGCCATGAAATTCCATGCGTTAAGGCAGATGCCGTGGTAGACCCGACCGGCTGTGGTGATGCCTATCGCGCCGGTTTACTGTATGGCATCGCGCGAGGCTGGGACTGGAAAACCTGTGGCCGGCTGGCCGCTACGATGGGCGCCATCAAGATCGCCCACCGCGGGGGGCAGAACCACAAACCCGGCAGGGAAGAGATCGAACATATATACAGCCATGCGCTGGTACAAGATGCGATTAAGGAAGATCCGTCATTGGGTCAACCTGCATCCAGTTAAATAAGGAGAATATCAATGAAAATACGCACATTGCAGTGGATTACAATCATAGCAGTCATTGGTTTTTTGGGCGCTTGCGCCAGCTCTAATTCCGGTAGTGTTTACTCACGGGATGAAGCGCGCAAAACCCAAACGGTGAAAACCGGTGTCGTTGAAAGCGTACGCAGCGTTAAATTGGAAGGCACCAAATCTCCGGTTGGCACTGTTGCTGGTGGTGCAATTGGCGGCATTGCCGGCAGTACAGTGGGTCATGGTGCTGGCAGCACCATTGCAGCAGTAATTGGTGCGGTAGCTGGTGGCCTGGCAGGTTCAGCGGCAGAAGAAGCCGTCACCCGTAAAGATGCTTTCGAAATCACCGTCAAACTGGATGGCGGTGGCCTGGTGTCCATCGTGCAGGAAGCGGATGAACCGTTCGCAGCCGGTGATCGTGTGCGGATTGTTGAAAATAGCGGCACCTCACGCGTGACCCACTAAGTCATCCCCCTTAAAAAAAGAGCGGCCTGGTCGCTCTTTTTTATTGCCCGTGGTTCGTTGATGTCGTCATATAACTGTCACATCAGCGTCACCAATCGTTCACATCCCCCTCCTATCATCTCGCTAAATCACATAAGGAGACGCGTGATGTTTGAACGCAACCTGCAGCAAACCGACCTTCACTCACCTGATATTCAAACCAGTATTCATCCCCCTCGCAAACAAAGTTCCACCCTCAGTGTTGCACTGGCCACCTGCGCAGAAGAAATTGCCGAAGCACAACGGCTTCGCTACCAGGTGTTTGCCAAAGAAATGGGCGCGCACATCAAAAGCCAGAATGGCCTGGATATTGATGGCTTTGATGCTTTTTGTGACCACTTGCTGGTGCGCGATGACGCGACACAGCAAGTCGTGGGCACTTACCGTATCCTGAACCCGCTGCAAGCCATGCTGGCTGGCGGTTATTATTCGGCAGGTGAATTTGACCTAAGCCGCCTGTCACCGCTGACTGACCGTACCGTAGAAGTGGGCCGTGCCTGCGTACATGCGGATTACCGGACTGGTGGCACCATTACCATGCTGTGGGCAGGCCTGGCTAAGTACATGATGGCACGTCAATATGAATACATGATCGGCTGCGCAAGTATTTCCATGCATGATGGTGGCCATGCCGCCGCCTCATTGTTTAACCAGCTGCGTGAAGAACATCTTTCCCCGGCGGAATACCGCGTATTCCCGCACAACCCGTTGCCGATTGATGCCCTGGACCAATCACTCTCTGTCACCTGCCCGCCACTGATTAAAGGCTATCTGCGCCTGGGGGCTTATATCTGCGGTGAACCGGCCTGGGATCCGGCTTTTAATACGGCAGATATGCTGGTATTGTTACCACTTTCCCGTATCAATCCCCGATATGCTGCGCATTTCCTGAAATAACTTGCCCACGACCTCTCTTCTTATCCGCGGGTGGCGCATCACCCGCACTGTCATCCATATTCTGATCGGCATCACATTGGCGGCGCTCGCGTTGCCGGTATGCGGTCGCCGCATACGCCGGGTGTTGATGCAATGGTGGTGCCGGCGCTTGCTGCACTGTTTCAATATTACACTCACCACCAGCGGCGCATTGCCAGATAAAAATACCCACAGGGCGTTATTTGTAGGCAACCATATTTCGTGGGTGGATATTCACGCCATCAACAGCGTCCTGCCGGTACGCTTTGTCGCCAAAATGGAAGTAAAAGACTGGCCGGTGTTTGGCTACTTGGTAAGAAAATCCGGCACGATTTTTATTAACCGCGGCCGTCAGCGTGATGCAGCTCGCGTAATACAGGTCGCGAGTGACGCCTTAACACAGGGGGATAATTTATGCGTCTTCCCGGAAGGCACCACGACAGAAGGCCTTGGCGTGCTACCGTTCAAAAGCAGCCTGATACAGGCAGCCATTGATACCCATGCCACGGTGATTCCTGTTGCTATCCGCTACCCGCTGCCGGATGGCAGTCCCAACCTGGCAGCTGCCTACGCCGGCGACACCACCATGGCAGAATCCATGCAGGCGTTTCTCAACATGCGCAAGCCCACCGTGCATTTGCATTTCTGCCAGCCAATATCCGCCAGCAACATGACGCGCCAGTCCCTGGCAGAACAGGCGCAGGCTGAAATCGCCAGCCTCCTGGCAATGCCACCACGTCCACACGGCTAAAACACATCAACAATCTGTAGCGCAGGAAGAAGCTAGTCACCACCGCTGTTTGCCGGACGGTCACGCGCATCCAGCCCAACCTGCATGATACGCCCGTCATCCAGGTTATACGCCGTGAGTTGCCGTCCCCATAAACAGCCGGTATCCAGGCCAATCACTCCATCATCAAGGTGTAATCCCAGCGCCGACCAGTGACCAAACAATACAGGCTGAGCCCCGGCAAATCGCCGGGCAGGCAATTGAAACCATGGAAAGTACCCGGCAGGCATATCGGGGACTTCCCCTTTAAAGGTAAACTCCATTCCCCCTTGCGCATCGCACAAGCGCATGCGGGTAAATGCATTCACGATGGCGCGCAATCTATCCGTCCCTACCAGCGCATCATTCCATTGGGTCGGCATATTGCCATACATCGCAAACAGGAAATCCGCATACGCCGTTTCATCACGCAACACCGCCTCGACTTCCTCGGCCAGGCGCCTGGCTTTCACCAAGGTCCATTGCGGATACAAACCGGCATGTATCATGGCATAGTCATCCTCCAGCACCATCAAAGGTTGCTGGCGTAGCCAGTGCAATAATTCGCCACCATCCGCTGCTGAAAAAATGGCAGACAAAGTATCAAAACGGTGTGGTGGACGCACGCCATGCGCCACGGCAATCGCATGCAGCTCATGGTTCCCCAGCACCAGCTTGATGTTGTCACGGTGTGCATATACCCAGCGCAATACCTCCAGCGAACCATTGCCGCGATTGATAATATCGCCGACCAGCCACAACTGGTCTCGCCCGGCCTGGAAATCAATCCCGCCCAGTAACTGCATCAGCGAATGGTAACAGCCTTGAATATCCCCTATTGCGTATCTCGCCATGGTTCAGCCTTCTGTATGCTTCCGCACTATCAATAAAAAAGCCGCTTGTCACAGCGGCTTTTATACATCGTATCGTTTACTTCTTCAAACTGGCTGCATCAAACTTGGCACCGGCCTGGTTGGCCATATAAGCTACCGCGTCGGCCACTTCGTGATCAGTCAGATCCGCATTACCCCCGCGAGGCGGCATACTGCGGATACCTTCAGTCGCATGTTTCACCAAGGTCTCATAGCCCTGGGAAATGCGTGGACCCCAATCACCGGCGTTACCAATTTTTGGTGCGCCCAATGCACCTATGCCGTGACAGGCAGCACAAGTAGCCTTCACAATTTCCTCACCACTTTTCTCAACGTGTTCACCCGCAGCTTCCGCCACTTCCACAGTCGCAACCGGCTGGATATTGGCAACCACTTTCTGTTCAGCGGCGTCTGTGACCTCTTTGCTCGGTGCAGGTTTCTCGCTACCGAATACCCCGAACAGGTAAGCCAGCACTGCCACCAGCACACTGAACCCGATAATTACGCCTGGTATCGCAATAATTAATTCCTTTATGCTTGAATACTGTTTATTTCCCGACATGTTTTTTTGCCCCATTGAGTATGAAATACCTGCGCGATTATAGCGCAGAACGCCTCCCGCAGAAAACACGTAAAGCTTGCTACCCGATAAGCATCCATATCGGGCAACACAAGCACAAATTAAAGAATGACCTTTCAAATTTGCCTCCTGACTGCCAAGGCAGCGCGACTTATTTGCTATAATGGCAGGATTGCGCCCGTAGCTCAGCTGGATAGAGTATTGGTTTCCGAAGCCAAGGGTCGTGGGTTCGACTCCCGCCGGGCGCACCATTTATTTATAATCAAAATACTTGTCACTAGACTGATATCTTGGCCGAACTGGCCACATTATTCTTCAATTTAGAGGCCGCCATTTTATACTTCCGGTCATCGGTTTGCGGGAGTTAGGCTGCCAACTCGGTCAAGGATACTACTTTGCAAAACCAATGAACGAAGCGGATACTTTGATATGGCTTGAGAATTGGAACAAAATCTTGGCCTTCCAATATAAGAGTATGGCTTTTTCCTTGATTAAATCCGACTTCTTAGGCCAAGCCTAAAGGCCAGTCTTTCCATCACAATCAATCAGCCAGCCCCTGATTGCTCGCCTATGACTCATAGTCATGCTACTAAGAAAATTCATTAGCTATTATCAATGAGTTCTTTCAGTTCATTTGAAATCTGTCTGAGTAGAATTGAAATGTATACGGATCTGTATACATTAAATTTAAATCAATCTTATTTATGCCAGAGGATCATATGAAAAACATATTAATACTAGCCGCCGCAGTTTCATGTTTTAGTAACATCGCGTACGCAGACAAAATTGAAAGGATGAGCGCCAGTTCCATGCGCTCATTCACGCCCGAAAATATTGAATGGAAAGATGAGCCCATATTACCCAAAGGCGCTCAGAGTGCAATCGTGGTAGGAGATCCGACAAAAAAGGGAGTATTTATCGCATGGTTAAAATTTCCGGCCAACTATCCAATTCCCCCACATACCCATCCATTTGCCGAAGTGGTGACCGTACTCAGCGGCCAGTTAGGTAATGGCATGGGAACCAAGCTCGACAAATCCAAAGGCGAACTGTTAAATGCCGGCTCTAGCTTCGTGCTTCCAACTGGCCATACACATTATGTCTGGACGACAGATAAAGAAACTATTGTTGAATTAATCGCTACCGGCCCCTGGGATATCCATTACACAAATCCAAGTGATGACCCGAGAAAAAAAGCAACAACAAACAAGTAGCAACCATTTATTGCAAAGGGGGTGTCAGGAGCTTGTGTGTTGGATCATTTAGTTTCAAGGACAAGCCCCCCCCCCCCAAAAAAAACATCAATTTCCACGCCAAGCCGACATAACGGCCAACGATTGCCACAGGGATTTACCATCATCAGCCAGCCGTTTTTTGCTTGGCTATGGGAGGTGCAAAAAAATCGATACACCCCTGGGATTTTGGCCAGTAATCGGCTGCATCTGATGCACCCAAATACTGAGCGCCATAAGCCATAGCGCTTAGTTTGTAGACGTTTTCTATGCATATTGTTAATTACCACTTTATGCTTCCGTCCCTTAGTCACGTTATGGCTTCGTCTATCCGACAGACTATGCTTCTAGGGAGGGCTTTGATTAAATCCATATGCATTTGCTAATTTAATTAACTCCTGAAACCATTCACCCACTGACTTGGTGGTTAGTAGTTTTGCATAGCGCTCAAGTATCACCTTCATTCTCCTTGATGAAAGAGGGTGTGCAGTATGTAGCTTTAAATATTTATATGAATTTGTATCCAGTCAGTGAAAAATAACAGCCTTTAATGAGTTAACTGATTGCGAAAAACTCAATGCGCCTAAAGATAGATATTTAAACATTTCACCTAATGCTTGCATGCCTAAAACCAACCATGGTATGCCCGAAACAATGCCTATAATTGCAGCAATGGTGCGAATATGCCTGGAGTCAAATCTAAGAGCGAAAAGGTCTGGCTGTGTTTTAAGATCAAAGGCTTTTCCCCAAGTCCAAACTGTTTTGGCCATGACATACATAAGCATCACTGTCAGCAAACTGTAGGAGAGGACATAAAAGGATATTGCTCCACTTGCTGCAGCCATACCTCCAAAAGCAGTAAACATTGCTCCTGGATACCAAGTATTTAGAAAAGACATTGCTTGGAATTTGGCATCGAATGCGCGATTGCCAACTGCGTATGTGGAAAAAGTGCTGTCGTCTATTTGAATTCTTTGTAACAAGACGACAAGTGCGAGAAAAAATATAACTACCATCCCGAAGGTAATAAACATTATTCAATCCTTCCATTCTCTTTTTCATCAAGATATGCGTACACAATGCTGGTAGTGATAGATAGGCCAACTATCAAGAAATAAAATATTGTTGGTGGAAGGCCAAAGATTGGATGCTGCAGTTTATTTGCATACCAGTAGATTGGAGGTGCTAATGTAATAACGGTATTTAATAAGAACCACAATTTAACAATTAAAGATGGTTTTTCTTTCACGCGGCTGCCCCTTTAGTTATTCATATTTTTAACTACATACATGGATCCCACTCAGTAATTCTTGAAATATTTTTTGCGACTATTATGCGTGGCGCATGTCTAAAAAAATACCTTGCAAATGCAAGGTAGGACTGAGATTATTTATCTGCTCTTGATCGTTGTACATTCATCAATGAAGTCAGTATTTATTTATTGAAATGACTATATGAATCAACTTTCGATTTCCCCTACATTTTTAGCAGACATTTACCAAACCGCACTCGTAGAGAGCCCTAATGAATTTCAGAAGAATGTCTTAGATAAACTTAATGAGGTTATTGGTTTTGATCATGCTTGGTGGGGCATTATGAGCCAAGCTCCTTCAAAAGGTTTTAAACTGTTAAGCTCATTAAGATATGAGTTACCTGCGGCATTTGAAGAACATTGGAAGGCAGTTTGTGCCGATGATACTTTAGCTAGTAGTGTGCATTTACAGCCTGAAACCACTATACACTTTTGTAAAAGAGACCTTTACTCAACATCTGGTTTATCCAGTCTGAATAATACTTTCAAACTGCATCAAGCACTTTGCACATCTATTTTTCTACCTGATCACCAATCTTTCTTATTCATTTCACTTTTTCGCTCGGGCGACAGCCCAATACCATTTAAAGAAGCAGATATTGATTTAAAGCAACTAATAACACCTCATCTATATGCTTGCTGGAAGACCAATCTTGTGGCCGCAATCGAGAGATCAAAACTGGAAAACCATAGGCAGGGTGCAGTTGCTTTTGTTGACCGAGAAGGCTCTGTCGTGTGCACTAGCGATGCTTTTAAAGATTTAATATCACAAGCTTACCCTTGGTGGAGTTTTGGTGAAAAATTGCCGGTTCAATTTACTAGCAAACCAATCGTAAATTTACTTACCGAGAAGCAGCAAAAGTTAATTGTGGAGAAAAGCGAAGTTGGTGGCTTATACAAAATTGACATAAAAAATTTATCATTAATTGAAAAACTCAGCTCTCGTGAACGCCAAATTGCACATGCATATTCTTCAGCAAAAACTTATAAAGAAATTGCATTAGACTATAGTCTAACCCCAGCTACAGTAAGAAACTATATACAAAAAATATATGAGAAGCTTGGCATAGGCAATAAAGCAGAACTTGTTAGAATGTTTGATAGTAGCAATTACCCTAACTTCTCCTCAAGCTCACCTCCAATAGCCTTAGATGTAAAAAAGTCCAACATCCAAGGCGCCTTTTACTGAGAAAGAGATTGAGCTATTAGCTAAAAGTAAAAGAGAGATTGCAGACCGCGTACAAAGCTTTAAAACAGATTATGCTTAAGAATTCGCCTTGAGGCCAAGATATACTTCCTATCGAATAAGAAATTTATCCTCAAAAATAAATGGCGTCTTGTCACCATTACCACTCAACTCAAGGAGCTCAACATGAACTTTCATATTGAAAACATGACCTGTGGTGGTTGTGCGCGTGGTGTCACCAGGGCAATCAAAGATGTAGACCCTGACGCAACCATCATCACTGATCCACCAACCAGATATGTAAAGGTTGAAACCATTGCATCGCAGGATGAAATCATTACTGCCCTGAACAGCGCAGGTTTTCCGCCTATTGCCCAGTAACCCTATCGCCTGCCGAGTTGCAACACTAGCAGGCTTTCTTGTATTAATTCCCTCAACTCCCTAGCCAACACTCGGCACTTCAGAAAATTGCGGCTGAAATCCACGTAAACGCAATGCATTCCCCAATACAAACACGCTAGACAAGGCCATGGCACCTGCCGCAAAGATTGGCGAGAGCAATATCCCCCAAACTGGATAAAGTGCGCCTGCAGCCACTGGTATTAAGGCCGTGTTATACGCAAATGCCCAAAACAGGTTCTGGTGAATGTTTCCTATCGTTGCCTTGGATAGTGCAATCGCATTAGGTACGCCCTGCAAGTTACCGGACACCAGCACTACATCTGCTGACTCAACGGCCACCTCCGTACCAGTACCAATCGCAATACCGACATCGGCTTCAGCCAGGGCTGGTGCATCATTGATGCCATCGCCCACAAAAGCAATCTGGCCATATGTAGCTTTCAATTGGCGGACTGCCTCGACTTTGCCTTCAGGCATCACTTCTGCAATCACCTCATCAATACCAAGCTGTTGAGCAATCGCTTGCGCTGTCCTGGTGTTATCTCCAGTAACCATGGCCACTTTGAGGCCCAATTGATGAAGTGCTGCGATGGCAACCGGTGTAGTCGTTTTAACAGGGTCTGCCACGGCAATAATGCCTGCCAATTTGCCATCTACTGCGGCATATAACGGAGACTTGCCCTCCCTACCCAGGCGCTCTGCAGTTTCGGCAAAGGTACTGACATCCAGGCCTAGTTTACGCATAAAGCGATCCGCACCAATTTCGACGATAGAACCTTCAACGGTGGCTTGTACACCCATGCCAGTCACAGACTGGAAATCTATTAGTGACGACAAGGATAAGCCTTCATCAGTTGCAGCTGCCACAATCGCCCTAGCGATCGGATGCTCTGATCTAGATTCCACTGCGGCCACCTTTGCCAGCACGTTGCTACGATCAAAACCTTCTGCAACTTCAAAATCAGTCAATACTGGACGACCCTCAGTTAAGGTACCGGTCTTGTCCACTGCAACCACCTTGGCGTCTTTTAGCAGTTGTAGTGCTTCGCCTTTCCTGAACAGTACCCCAAGCTCGGCACCGCGTCCTGTGCCGACCATAATGGAAGTTGGCGTGGCCAACCCCATGGCACACGGGCAGGCAATGATTAATACAGCAACTGCATTGATCAGAGCAAAGGTAAGCGCCGGAGAAGGTCCGTAAATCATCCAGGCAGCAAACGCTAACAAAGCAGCCACCATTACCGCAGGCACAAACCACATGGTCACCTTATCAACGACTGCCTGTATGGGCAGTTTGGAGCCTTGTGCTTGCTCAACCATACGGATGATTTGCGCTAGCATCGTTTGCCCGCCTACGGCTGTTGCACGCATAGTGAAGGCACCCTTTTGATTCACTGTGCCACCCACCACAGTACTACCCGCAGATTTCTCAACCGGGATGGGTTCACCGGTAATCATGGACTCATCCACGAAGCTTTTACCATTGGTGATTTCCCCATCTGCAGGTACGCGCTCACCCGGGCGAACTTCCAGCGCGTCATGTAGCTGCACTTCATTGATTGGAATATCCAGGAAGCCACCATCACGCATGACATGCGCTACTTTGACCTGCATCTTGGCAAGGCGCTTGATAGCTTCAGATGTCCTACCTTTGGCACTAGCCTCCAGGAAACGACCAAGCAGAATCAATACGACAATGACCGCTGCCGCTTCGTAATAAACGTTCACAGTCCCTTCAGGTAATAGATCAGAAGCAAAAGTAGCCACCACTGAGTAACCAAAGGCTGCTGCTGTACCCACCGCAACCAATGAGTTCATATCCGGGGCTAGGCGAAATAGTGCCGGAAAGCCCTTGAGATAGAACCCTCTCCCTGGAATTGCGAGTGCCAATGTGGTCAGTGCGAACTGGAAATACCAACTGTTCTGCATGCCTATGGTGTTCATGATTAACTCGTGTACTGCTGGGATCATGTGAGATCCCATTTCGAGTAAGAACACAGGTAGTGCAAGCACCGTGGCTAGTAACAAATTTTTCTGAAGTTGTACGCGCTCTGTCTCTTTTTTGAGACTGGCCTCCTCTTCGTCCAGATTGGAAGCATTGATAGGCTTGGCATCATAGCCAGCTTTCTCAACTGCAAATATCAAGGCACTAACATCAGCTGTGCCACGAACAGTTGCCCGTTCTGTAGCAAGATTGACGGTTGCATCAACTACACCAGGGAGTGCCTTTAGGGCTTTCTCCACCCGCCCGACACAAGAGGCACAAGTCATACCCTGAACACTGAGTTCAATTGTAATCGCAGGAACATCGTACCCGGCTTTTTCAACAGCTTGAATAAGTGCATTACGATCAACCATGCCTACCGCTTGAATGCTGGCTTTCTCGGTTGAGAGATTGACTGAAACTTTACCGACCCCAGGCACCTTGGACAAAGCACCCTCTACACGGCCTACGCAACTTGCACAGGTCATACCCTCAATGGGCAAGCTAATCATCGAGTCAATATTCTGAATCCCCTTATCAGGGTGCATATTCATAACATGCTTTCCTTCATGCTGATGTTTGATAGTCAGACACTATAAACATTATCATCATTGGAAGGTCAAGGGGGTATTGGGATGCATAAGGTTCGCTTTAACGACAGCCGAAATCCCGCTAGTACCGGTATTGATACCCTTTATACCCGTTCGTACGACAAGTTAATAACATAGCAGAGGAATCACACCGGCTTTGCCATGAGCGCGCCTGCACAAGCATCTGAATCAATACCCTTAAAGCCTGATTGCCCGTGTCCCTCGGAAACTGTCAATTTTCATGAAGTTTATCGCCATGATCAGACAAAAAAATCCCTCCATCAGGAGGGATGAGGACTAGGAGAATGTCCAGGGTATGCAAGTTACAACAAATTAAATCTAGAATGATTTGGATACCGCAATCACAAAACGTGGATTAACGGTATGCCAGCTTGCGTCAGTATTACCATATAGATCGTGCTCACCTTTTTTGATGTTGGTATCGTGGTAGCGTAAATCTACCAGATAGCCAAATACCTTGCGGTTAACACCCACGTTCCAGTGCCACCAGTTCAGGTCTTGATGACCATCGCCGTTGTAGTCAATTTTTGGACCGTCATTTTTAAACCATTGGTAACCTACGCCCCCTGACAAAGTGACGCCATAGGGCAGGCTATAACTGGGCAGAAATGCTACATTGTGTGACCTGAGGCTCTTAACACCGAACCAGTCACTAATAGTCGGTGTATATTCAAACTTCAAATTCCACTTTCCATATTGCTTGTCTATGTAGTTAAACATTTCTGCATAGTTATTTGGGCTCGATCCAGGATACATATACTGGAAAATCATCCCGTTATAGTTAATGCCGGTACCAGCAATATCTTTGGTGCTATATCCGATATATGGCCCCCAAAGCGCATTGATGTCAGGGTTATTATTTCTTGGCCCATTGCCAGGAAATAAGTTATTGGCACTATACAAGCCAAGATATACGCCACTGGAATGGGTCCAGGTAATTGCAACCTTAGTTGAAGGAACCTTACCATCCCTGGTTTCAGAAGTACCTCGATAAACATAGTCCGAAGCGAGTTCAATCCAGGTCGAGAATTTACCTCCCAGGAACTCATCCCCATCCAGGTATTGCGCGATATCCATTGATTGTTTGGCAGCCTTTACCGGCCCTGTTTCAACCATACCTTCTGCGGCACCATATTCTGCTGCCTGGTCTGCATTGGCATTCGTTGCAGCAAAAGCAGAAAGCGCCACATACAACAAACAGCTTAATTTGCTTTTCATTTTGTTATCACTCCCTTGTCAAAAGATGCCTGGTTAATCACCGGACGGCATGTGGATAATTCAGTGGGTACTGGCCCAGCTTGTCCCAGCAACTGTGGTGGCTGAACATAATCGACTGGTTTACTTACGGCAGGAAAAGTCAACGTCAGCGTGTCTGGCACATTCATACTTTCGCCATTCATCGCGCCCCGTTTTTTGTTGTATGGATCAGTGAATTCACCATACTTGCCAGGTTGCATCTTGTAGACGATGCTTTGAGTGCCCTTACCCGCATTTGCCAGGTATTTATTGGGATCACGCCAATCGCGGCCATCCAGGTTTGTTGTGAATTTAATATCCACGAGTACTGCATCACACAGCGGGGTCACTTCCTCATACTGGGTTGGCCAGCCGGAGCCGCCGGAGACATTGGGATATCTGCCCCAGTCGCCACCTTTGAGCGGACAAGCACCACCCGCATCGTAAGCGGCACGATCTGGATGGTGTACGCCATAAACCGGTAAACCGACAGCTTTAGATAGTGAGCCATCATTCAGCCAGAATCTTGGCTGCGAGGTGACCTCTGTTTTCACCTCAGCCGGATTAATGCGCGTCTTGATAGCCTCGTAATAGGCCCCATCTGGCCTGATGTACCGGAAGTCCTGATTATCCTCATTGTCAAATACAGCCATCACAAACAGGAAGGGGCGGTTAAAGAAATTGCGCTCAACCACATAAAACTCAGCCCTGGTTTTATCAGCATTGATTGCTGTCCACTTGGCATGTAATTGATTTTTACCTTCCTGGCCGATATTGACCCATGCACTTGCATCGGAAAAATGTTTCAACCTAATGACCTTGGTATAGTTTTCCTTCACATCCAGGCCGGCACGTTTCCCCAGCGGGCCAATTTTGTTAGCCACCTCCTGGGCGAAAGCAAAGTTCATCGCCTGCTGGGCATAGGGGTAGTCACTCTCCGACATCGTGCAATACCATGTGGGCAAGTCGATAGGCGTATGGCTATCGTACTTGCCCTGGTATTTAGGGTGGGTAATGGGCAGATCAATGAAATTCAACGTACCATCAGCAGATATTTTCTGATCCGGGTATTTGTATCCTCCCCAGCTTTCATCAGGTAAACGTGCTGCATATTGTTCATTGATCATTTTCTGGTTTTGGGCAGCCATCAGGTCGCTATCAACAGGTAGCCCTTTCTGGCCTTTTTTGAGGTATTCCCGCACAAAACCAGATTCTTGTGCTCGCCAAAGGCCATGCTTCCCTTCACCAATCATGGTGAATACCTGTTCGTTCACGTTTACAAACCGGTATGTCGAGTTCGTATTCATGTAGCCGAAATACACCGGCAAGTGCGGGATGCCGGAGTGCGTTTTATTTGGCCGTCCAGCACCTAAAACCTTCTCCATCTTGTCACCTGGCGCGATATTAATATCGCTCGTATAGAAAAATGGATCGCCGTTGGTTAAGTCTTGCAGATTTACACCCGCCCCCCCTGCATGCGTCTGGCTAACGCCAAGGCAGAAGGAGAAGGCAGCCATTAACTGTTGCTTTCTCTTACTCATTTCTTCATCTCCTGATCGATTTTTTTTAGATAAATGAGTTAAGAGTTAAAACAGTTTTCTTTGACCACATGCCCAGGCCAGGCCGCTAGATTTGGTAGAAAAGGTGATTTTTGCCCCTTTGGGGAAAAACAGTACGTCGCCCTTTTTACCTTCAACAGTTTGCTGGCCATCCGAGAAAGTGATTGAACCGCTGATGACATACTTGATGTCGTCATAGTCATACAAGTACACGAGCGGATTGCCTTTTTCGATACGGAACAGGCCGCATGAAATGGGCGCCTGCGCATCGCCTGAACCCACTACGTCGTCAAAATAAGCATTAATGCCTTGTTCCAGTTGTGTTTTAACGGGCGTCTTACCGCCATTTTTAATGAACTTCAGTTGCTTCTCTTCTTGCTTAACATCGCCGCCATGGGCATAGCCTGATACTGCACCACCCATCCCGAATGCAACGATTAATGCATTGATTAATAATGTATTTTTCATCATATCTCCGTCTATAAAAGAGTCAAAAAATGTAGTTACCACCAAGAAAAAACTACGTTCTGTTTCAGCGTTTGCTTCGACGGTGGCATTTATAGGCTGAAATAAATTACTTGTCAAGTTATAAATTACGTGTAAAGTAACAAATGAGATTCGTTTTTAGAATTTAGAGGCATGTTAAGATCGGTTTTGATTGAATCAGGTATCCATTCGGGTACCTGTAAAACGACCTGTATCTTAGGGATGCACATGAAAAAGAATGGATTTCCGGACCGCCTGAAGGCGCTCATGGAGCAAAAAAAACTCACATTGGCGCAAGTTGCCCAGGCGATTAATACTTCACCACCATCAGTTCACCGATGGACCAAAGGGGGGGAGATTGAATATGACAACTTGCTGGCATTAGCCACTTTCCTGGAGGTGAACTGGATCTGGTTGCGTTATGGCGATGAGGCCATCCGCACTGCGAGTACAGCAGTACCCGAAAGCGAAACGGAGTCAGATTTACGCCGGGAGTACCTGGACAGGATCATGCTGAATGAGGCCAGGATGAAGACCGCGCTTGAGATGGCCCAGATTATTAACTGGGAGTGGAATGCGCTTACCGGCACCTTCACTTTCTCTGACAATGCAGAGTCTGTATTTGGTCGCCGGCCTGACACCATTCGGGAGAGGTTTGCGCCCTTTGCTTCCTTGCCACTGGAGGAGTTGATTGAATTATTTACCAGCCAGAATGGCTATTTATGGGACTTCAAAACAGAAGCCCCCGACTCTGGCGAACAATGGTTTGCATCGCGGGCAAAGCTGGTACTTGACCCGCAAAATATACCTTTGCGGGTCATTGGGGTGACCGCAGACATCACTGAACGCAAAAAAGCCGAATTTGCGTTGGAGCGCAGTGAATACATGATGCGGAAAATTATAGAAACCATCCCGGTTGGCTTGTGGGGGGCCGACGAGAACGGCGTCATTAACCTGGCCAACCCGGAAGTCATCAGGATCTGGGGAGGCGCCAAATATGTAGGATTAGAAAACTATGGCTTGTACAAAGGCACCTGGGAAAAAAGCGGGCAAGCATTAACAAAAGATGACTGGACCCTGGCAAGAGCGGTAAAAACCGGTGAAATCAGCGAGGCTGAAGTAGTCAACATTGAGGCATTTGATGGCGTACCACGTAGCATCATCATGTATGCGACACCGCTCATCAATCCGGAGGGAAAGATTATTGGTGCCATTGAAGTCAACCAGGACATTACAGATTTAAAACAGACCGAAAGAAGGCTGAGAAGAAGCCATGAGCAACTCCAGCGCCTGTACCAGCAAAATTCTTTTGGGGTGGTTGCATTTAACGAGGCAGGTATCCAACGCGTCAATGACAGGTTTGCCTCATTATCGGGAATCAAGCATCCGCAGATAAAAGACCTGCCGCTGACTACGATTTTCGATCATGAAACTGCCAGCAAGATTCTGGAAATAAACGAATTAGGGGACGCCAGGCGTATAGAGGGCAGGTTATTAATCAACGGAAGCGATGAAACACAACATCGTAAAGTGGACATCCAGGTGATTGGATCAACCGCTTCCGACATTGATGTTTCTATGCTGCTGGTATTTACATAAAGGCTGACTGGGATGGAATGGAAAAGTGGGCATTAATCATCAATTTTTAATCAAGGCTTGGTTTTCCATCAACGGGATAATTACTTTATTCCCACCCTTTTATCTGGTTCTGGATGAAAGAACCAGGATAGGAGGCTTGCCCCTCACGCTGATTTACTTTCTATTTGTCAGCGCTTCCTGTGGCTTAAGCGTGATTTACGCCAATCATGCCGAAGGCTGATAAACCATGATAGTCACCTTCGGCATCCTGTCGATCTCATTAGTCGTACTTGTATGCATTCTGCAACGCATTGGGGCTGAGTCCTTTAACTTCTCAAACTACGCCATTGGCAATCGATCGTTTGGTACCAAATACCAGACAATGTCCCTGCTGAACACCTGGTATCCAGGTGCGATGTTCACCGCATGGGGCAGCATGGCAGTCATGAATGGTGTCATGAGCTTTTACGTGCTGAATTACAGCCTGCTCACCCTGATACTCATGTACATCATGGCCAGGCCGGTATGGGCATGGGGCAAGCAGTACGACCTCAAAACGCAGCCCGATTTCTTTGCCTTGCGCTATAACTCAAACAATATCCGCATCATCACGGCGGCCATTGGCATCATTTCCGGCATCCCTATGCTTATCCTGAGCATGCAAGCCCTGGGGGAGATATTTAAATTTCTTTCCCTAGGATCGCTCTCATTCTCCCAATCCGTTTTTACGGGCGTCATGGTGATTGCCCTGCGGCAGATCTGGACGATCAAAATCGGCATGAACGGGGTGGTGATCTCGGATTATTACCAAGGTATCGTTTCCTATATATTCGGGACGATGATGCTGATTGGACTGATTCTGTGGCTAGTCTTTGCCCAGGGGATCGGGTTCGATTCACTGCCGGAATCCCGTTTTCATTTATCCGGATTCGGGGATGATGAAGGACCGCTTTACTTGTTCTCGATTGTGGTCACAGGCACCTTGGGAGGCTGGTGCTGGCCATATATTTTTGTGCGGCTGTTCACTGCCAAAGATGTAAATACCCTCAAGCGCTCAGCAGCCCATACCGTCCCGATCTCATTCATGTTCTGTACATCACTCCTGATCTTTTGCATGCTCGCTTCGGCCTTACCGGAAGTCGCGGCAGATCCGGAGGGTGTCTGGTTCCTGGTATCCAAACAAGCGGGAGGATATATCCTGCTTGGCCTTGCCGGCATGATTGTCATGGCAGCTTCCATGGGGCATATCGATGGCCACATCCAGGCAACCGGTGCCCAAATTGCAAACGATATTTTCAGGGGCCTGGGCGTCAGGTCTTCACACAGGCTGATTATTGTTTCCAAGATATGCATGCTAGCCATCACACTGCTTTGCTCATGGCTGGCGTGCCTGCAACTCCCCGCATTATTCTCCCTGGCAGTGTTGTCATACCAAGGCATCATTCAACTCTCCGTTCCCCAGTTCCTGGGCATGTTCTGGAAACGCGGCAACAAGCATGCCGCCATCTGCAGCATGAGCGCAGGGTTTCTAATGGCGGTCTTGCTAGAAGTGTATTACGCCTCTAAATTGCCTTATGGATTAACTTCAGGCGTGGTTGCCCTGCCCTTTAACCTGGCCATCTACCTGGCCCTGAGTTTCTGGGTCAAGCAAACCCCACCGGACTTGGCCAGGGTTAACCAGATATTCCGCAATTTGAGCGATGCAGACAAGGCATGACTGCTTTTTAGCACGACATCGCATCACCTGCAGGCAAAACGGCTATACTTACTCCCATTCTTTTCCATGCAAGCCCCACCAGCATGCAAAGGATTGCGTCATGAACAAAGGAACCCCGCATATGCATCAAAAAGAATTTGTGGCCAAAGACGGTCAGACATACTCCATCCGCCTGAATGACAGCGGCGAGGAAATTTCCGTCTTCCAGGGCACGGAACCCATGGGCGTGATTGACCTGAAGCGCGTGAGAATGCCCAGCGGCATCGAGTATTACCTGCTCACGGTGCTGGATCTGGAAAAGTGCAAACGGAAAGGCATAGGCGAAGCTTCACTGCGCTATCACCAGGAAATATTCAGGCGCCCGCTGACCGCGAATGGCGATGTGCGTGAGGGCAGGCGGTCCAGTGGGAGCCAGATTACCAGAGAAGGGGTACTGTTCATACAGAAAATGCGCATGAAAGAAGTGGTCGCACCGGAAGAATTTCATGATGCCTTTAGTGAGGATGAATGACTTCCGCCAAATGCTTGCCTTAATCCCAGATGGCCTGATTTTACGATGCCATTATTTTTTCAGCGTTGCCACAAAATCAACCCCGTATGCACAAAAACGGGGTGAAATGGCATGAATGATTGAAAACTGACCGATTTTAGGGCATTGTGCTACATTGATATTTAGTTGTGATAAAAATACTGGACTGAATGGATGAGATTGTTTTTATCCAAGAGCGTATGGAATCAATGCGGAAATAGTGGGGCTACTCAAGATCAGTCCTGCTGTCCCAAGTCTTCGGATCATGAGCGCGGAGTCATTGAAATCGGCAAAATAAACCTTATCCTCATCGCGCTGATCGGGGTGATATTACTGACCCTCTTGTCGCAAGACCATAGCAGGATCGAAGAGGAAGAGCCTCCGTTACGTATTCAGACCCAGCCGGCAGCCGGGATAGTGGCCACCACCGCTGAAGAAACCACGGCACCGGAGGAAGCGCCGGCCAGCGCTGCACCGGCAGAATCCAACGTGTCCCGCCAGCAACATCAGGAAAACGATGAACCCGCGTCGCCGGTGACGGAAACGCATACCCGCCCGCTGTCACCTGCAGCCAAGAACCCCCGAGTCCACAGAAGCGTCGTAACCGAAACGCATACGACACAAGAGCCAGTACAAATAGACACCTCAAGGCATACCATTGTGTTCAGCATATGGAGTGTATCTGAACTCAGACTCAGAAGTGCTTATACACAAGTGATGAACGATAGTTCGATGACAGCTTCACAGCAGCAACTCATCAAAAAGGATTACCTGGATTTTGTTAACCGAAGAACGCAGAAGTGTGGCGAACTTGATAATAAATTTGCCAGCAATATCAACACGGTAGAGAAACTGACGTTTGACGAAAAAAGCCTGAGAACGCTGGAATGCCACTCCTCAGAAAACGTCTCGGAGCTGGAACGGCTGAGTACACTGGACCTCCATCACCCCTAAAATAACGCCAGCATCCCAATAGCAGCGTGCTGGTCAGAAGGAACAATCACCCATGCCCTCTACTGGCATATACAGCAGGCCTGTGCTGCAACCGTCCACATCTTCAAAGCAGAACGTAGGCTAATTCTTACCGCCCATCCGGTAAACAGCCTATATCCAATAGGCATATCGCCTTTTATGATCTCCCTACGTTGAATAAAATCAGGAGATAAGTCCCATGCTGTATTACGCTTTGCTGTTTCTTGTGATTTCCATTGTTGCAGGTCTGCTTGGCTTTCGTAATATTGAATCTGGCGCAGCCACCATTTCCAAAGTCTTTTTCTTTATCTTTCTGATCCTGGCCATAGGCGTTGCAATTATGGCGGTGCTTGGCATCAGCCTGTTCGCTTAACCGCCCCACAACCCGCGGCTAATCCATTTTGCGACTTGGCTAGGCAAAACGCCTGCCTAAGTCGTAAAATGGCCACCTCGATTTCTGGGGTGTTTCCAATGTCTTACCTTGATGATCCGCGTGTCTACTTCGCGGCAGAACGCACACTATTAGCCTGGCAGCGTACGGCAATTGCGCTGATGGGGTTCGGGTTTGTGATTGAGCGCTTCGGGTTATTTATTAAACTGATGGCCCATGACAGCACGTTGCCAGATGCGCAAAGTACCCTATCCCTGTTTATCGGTGTCGGCTTTATCCTGACCGGTGCGGTTACGGCACTGCTGGCTGCAATCCAGTTCATTATTTTCTGTAAAACGTTGAGCGACCAGGAAAAACCGCGCGGCTACCTGTTCTGGCTACCGCCCGCAGTTAATGTATTTGTCAGCCTTTCGGCAACCGCCTTAAGTGTCTGGCTGATCCTGTCACGCTAGATACTCACCCGGGCAGAGCTAGCCGGCGACCCAGGATTTAATAGCAAGATTTATTTAGCGGTTTTAGCCGGGGCCTCTGCGACTTTAACCAGGTCACCTTCGCCCACCCCATCCGGCGGGTTCTCAATCACATTGTCCGTTGCGGACAGGCCAGCCTGGATTTCCAGCGTTTTACCCAAATCACGCGCAATGGTCACGGTTTTCAGCGACACTTTATGGTCGGCGGTGACGGTAGCAACCTTGAGCCCATGCTGGTCAAAAATCAGCGCACTGGCCGGAATACTTAAAATACCGGCTTTATCATTAAACTGCAGGGTGACATTGACAAAGCCGCCCGGCAGGAATTTGCCGGTTGCATTATCTACCAGCAATTGTACCAGGGTCGTGCCTGACGACGCATTGATGGCACCTGAGGTAGACTGGATAGTCGCCTCATAATTGCCATCCGGGTATTCTGGTACGGCAAAGGTCGCCTTGCCACCCGGCTTGATATGGCTGACATAGTTTTGCGGCACATTGATATACAGGCGCAATTTGCGCGTATCCGAGACTTCAAACAACGGCAATGCCGTGCTGCCACCGGCATTAATCAGGGCACCGGTATCGGTATTCCGCGCCGTCACCGAGCCATCAAAGGGGGCCAGGATACGGGCAAAACTTTTCAGGGCCTGCAACCGGTTCACATTGGCTTCCGCCGCTTTTACAATCGCCTGTTTGCTTTGATAGTCACCGACCTTCTCATCCACTTCCTGGCGGGCAATCGACTGGGTTTTCAGCATGTTCTGCCAGCGGGTGGCGGTGGTCTCTGCCAGGCTGACATTAGCCTGGGCACTGGCCAGGTCGGCTTTGGCCTGCAACAGTTCCTGGTCCAGGTCCGGCGTTTCCACTTCGCCCAGCAATTGCCCGGTTTTCACCGCACCACCGATATCCACTTTCCAGTTTTTCAGGTAACCGCTCACACGGGCATAAATCGGGGCGCGGGCATAGGCTTCAAAACGTCCGGGCAAAATCAGCCGGTTGCCTTCAATCGCGCCGCCAGGCTGGCTGACACTCACGGTTGGCACGGCCTGCCGGTCTGTCCAGTCTTTCAATCTGGCATCGTGGCCGGCACGTGTATTGATCCCAATAATCACGATAACCACAGCCATCAGCGCGGCACAGATTCCGCTCACTTTTAATGTACGGGAAGGACGGGGGGAAAGATTAGTCATGTATGTCTCCTGTAGAAGTACCGACAGGCTGGGGGTAGGATTTTTTGTGGATAACACTGAACACGACCGGCACAAACAGTAAAGTCGCAATCGTGGCAAAGATCAGGCCGCCAATCACGGCACGGCCCAGCGGGGCATTTTGTTCACCGCCTTCGCCCAAGCCCAGGGCCATCGGAGTCATACCGATCACCATGGCCAATGCCGTCATCAATACCGGGCGAAAACGGACAAACCCGGCGTCAATGGCCGCTGCCGTGGCATCTTTCAGTTCGGCCAGCCGTTCGCGTGCAAAACTGATCACCAGCACACTGTTGGCAGTAGCGACGCCCATGCACATGATGGCGCCGGTCAGTGCCGGCACGGACAATGGCGTATAGGTGACAAACAGCATCCAGACGATACCCGCCAGGGCGGCAGGCAGGGCGGTAATAATGACAAACGGATCACTCCAGGATTGCAGGTTGACCACAATCAGCAGGTAAACCAGCACAATAGCCCCCAACAAGCCGAAGAACAGGCCGGTGAAGGCTCGGTCCATGGTATATGCCTGGCCCAGCATCACCACATTGGCGGCCTTGGGCACCTGGTTACTGGTTTCATCCAGGATTTTTCGGATATCCCTGGCCACCGCACCGAGGTCTTTATCCTGGGTACTGGCATGAATCTGTACCATGGGCTGGATATCGTACTGGCTGACCACCGCATTGCCGACATTGCGCTTGAAGGTCGCCAGGCCACCCAGTGTCTGTACCTGGCCGTCACTACCGCTGATGGGTAAACTGGCCAGTGTGTTCAGGCTATCTACCTGATATTGCGGCGTCTGCAATACGATGGGATAGGTCACGCCATTGGCCGGGTTCAGCCAGTAAGTCGGTGATACCTGTGAGCTGCCGGCCATATTGATTACCATACTGTTGGTGACATCCCGCGTACTGATGCCAATTTCCTGGGCGCGGGTTTTATCCAGCGTAATATCAAACGCCGGCCGGTTGAGTGATTGCTGGATACGCGCATCCACCACGCCGGGCACACTACGGATTTTCGCCAGTAGCTGATTGGCATACGCGAAATTCTCTGCCAGTTTACCGCCACGGATCTGGATGTCTATCGGCGCCGGCGAACCAAAATTCAAGATCTGACTGACAATGTCTGCCGGCGGAAACGAAAACGTGGTATCCGGAAACTGCCCTGGCAGCACTTCACGCAATCTGCGCACATAGCCTGCGGTCGGCGCGTGCCCTTCCTTGAGCGCAATCTGGATATCGCCATCGTGCGAGCCGGTCATGCCGGTATTGTTATACGTCATATTGATGCTACTGATAGGCATGCCGATATTATCGACAATGGTCAGGATCTCCTGGGCCGGAATGACTTTCTTGATCGCGGCCTGGATACTGGCAAAGCGGCTGGCCGTATCTTCAATGCGCGTGCCTACGGGCACGCGTGCGTGCATAAGGATCTGGCCGCTATCCACAGCCGGGAAGAAATTGCTTCCCAGGGTAGGCACCAGCAAAAACGATAGCAACACAATGGCCATGAAACCGCTCATAAACACATGGCTATGGCTGACCGCCAGGACCAGGATACCTTTATAGGCCTGGCGTACACGCTCGAAGCCGGCTTCAAACCTTTGCTGGAAGCGCACCAGCGGATTGCGGCTGGCAGGGGCATGCGCCTCGCCCGCCACATGCGGCTTAAGCAGGTAATTGGCCATGGTGGGCACCAGCGAGCGCGACAGGATAAACGAGCTGGCCATGGCAAACATCACGGCTTCCGCCATCGGCACGAACAGGAAGCGTGAGACGCCTTCCAGGAAAAACATCGGGATAAACACGATACAGATACATAACAGCGACACGAAGGCCGGGGTCACGATTTGCGCGGCACCATCCAGGATGGACTGTTCTACCGGTTTGCCCTGCTCCAAGTGCCAGTTGATGTTTTCTATCGTTACTGTGGCTTCATCCACCAGTAACCCGACGGCCAGCGCCAGGCCACCCAGGGTCATGATATTCAGCGTTTCGCCAATGGCCGATAAACCGATAATGGCCCCCAGCACCGACAGCGGGATGGAGGTGGCAATAATCAGCGAAGAACGCCAGCTGCCGAGAAACAGCAGAATCATCAGGCTGGTCAGGATCGCCGCCAGTACCCCTTCAAACACCACGCCATGAATCGCGGCACGCACGAACAGGGATTGGTCATTGATTGGCGTGGCCACCAGCGTGTCCGGCAAGCTGGGTTTGATTTCTTCCAGCTTTTCCTTGATCCCCTCGACAATCGCCAGTGTGGAAATCGCACCGTTCTTTAAAATCGTCATCAGGACCGAGCGATTGCCATCCACATGCACAATATTGGTTTGCGGTGAATTACCGTCACGCACCTGTGCCACATCCCGTATATAGACAGTGGCACCATTGACCACCTTGACCGGGATATTGGATAGCTCTTCAATATCCGCAGCGGCATTGTTGAGGGTCAGCGTATATTCGATGCTGCCGATTTTCTGCGTGCCCACCGGCACGATCATATTATGGGCAGCCAGGGCATTGGAAATATCCTGTGCCGACAACCCGCGCGCCTGTAAGGCTGCCGGATTCAGGTCAATCTGGATCTGCCGGCTTTTGCCGCCATAGGGATAAGGCACGCCGGCACCCGGTACTGTCACCAGCCGGATACGCACAGCGTTCAGGCCCAGATCGGCCAGGTTCTGCTCGGTCAGGCCTTTGCCGGAAAGCGCCACCTGCAGGATAGGCACGGTAGAGGCGGTGTAGTTCAGGATCAGGGGTGGTGTGGTTCCCGGTGGCATTTGCCGCGTCGCGGTCTGCGAGATCGCCGATACCTGCGCATTGGCAGTCGCAATACTTACGCCAGGATGAAAAAAGATTTTGACAATGGCAAAACCGACATAGGTATTGGCTTCGATATGCTCGATATCGTTCACCGTTGTGGTTAAACTTCGTTCATACAAGGTGGTGATACGGCCGGCCATATCATCCGGTGGCAGCCCGGTATACTGCCAGGCCACGGCCACGATAGGGATGCGGATCTCAGGAAAGATATCGACCGGGCTACGCAGCGCCGATAATGTGCCCACAATCAGGATCAGCAGCGCCATCACCACAAAGGTGTACGGCCGTTTCAGGGCAATGCCAACAATATTAAACATGTTCTTCCTTTTCCGGCATGGCAACCACATACCCGGCATCCCGCCAGGCATCAATCCCGCCACTCAAGGGCCGGATATTGCGGTAGCCCCGGTTAATCAGCCGTTTGGCGACCCTGGCCGCAGTGACCTCATTGGGGCAAGCGCAATACAGCACCACCGGTGTATCCTGGTCAATATCCAGCGTCATGCTATCGACCTCCTCCAGCGTAATAAACTGTGCGCCTGGAATCCAGCCATCATCGACCAGATGCGTGGCACGCGTATCCAGGATGACCGGCATCCTTCCCTGGTTAATCAGGTCGTTCAACTCCTCCACACTGATACGTGCCATGCGCAGGCTTTTGATAAAGCGCTGCCTGTCCCACCATCTAGAGGCAATAAACACTGCCAGCAAAGCCAGTACCAGCAAAGTACCCCATTTGCCCATTTCCACCAGTGTCAGCATAAGCTGGTCTATCGCGGAGCTGAATAAATAGCCCAGCCACAGGGCAGATCCTGCCCATAATGCAGCACCCAGACCATCCATCAGCATGAATACCCAGTAACGCGTCCCGGCAGCACCCGCTAACGCACTGGAAATGGACGCGAAGCCGGGAATAAACTTGCAAACCAGTAATGCCGGCGGGCCGAGCTTGAGGTATAGCGCTTCAGTCTGGCGGACGCAGGTATCCGGGGAAAGCGAGATTTTACATAGCTTGCCCAATACTTTTTTACCGTACTTGCGGCCAGCCAGATACCAGGCAGTATCCGCCAGCAGGGCGGAAAATACCGCAACCGCCAGCAGCAGGCCAAACGGGTATTGGCCATTGCCAATCAGTACGCCAGCCAATAGCAATGTGGGATAGGCTGGCAAAGGCAAGCCGAGTTGCTCCAGAAGCACATTGGCAAACACAAAAATCAGGCCAAATTGTTCAATCAATGCCAGAACGGTACTCATTACTCACATCTATATAAAAAACATGTACGCATTGCCATGCGCTTAAAAATACACCTCACGCCGGGGGAGTTCTAATACCCCCGGCGTGACCAGCGAAATCTGACCAGTATGGCGCCACATTATGACAATATCATCACGTCAATGACACCCCACCAGCGGGTAGTTCCTGACTCACCAGGCGTTCGGTGACCGGTCAATATACAGGACTTTGCCAGCCATAGCACGCCTACGTGCGCTTATCCTTGCCGGTTTCCTGGTGACGGATCACCACCGAGCAGGTCATCCCGGCCACCAGCGGCATATTGGCCGGTATCTGGTCCAGATGTATCCTGACCGGGATACGCTGTGCCAGCCTGACCCAGTTAAAGGTCGGGTTGACGTTGGCCAGCAGGCGGATATCGGTCGGGTTGTCGCGGTCGGTAATGCCATGCGCAATGCTTTCCACATGCCCCTTGAGCTTGGCATGGCTGCCCAGCAACTGCACTTCCGCCGCATCGCCAATCTGGATCATGTTTAACTTGTGCTCTTCAAAATAGCCATATACCCAAAAAGAATGCTGGTCTATCACCGCCAATTTGGCAGTGCCCACCTGGGCAAAATCACCCGGACGCACCAGCAGGTTGGATACCCAGCCATCAACCGGCGAACGGACGACGGTACGTTCCAGATCGAGTTTGATTTTTTCCACCTGGGCCACGGCAGCCTCATATTCGGCTTTGGCCGCCAGGGCGGAAAGGTCGGTATCTTCACGGTTTTCACGCGAAATCACTTCATCATCCAGGTGCGCCCGGCGCACGGATTGCTGTTTCTTCATCTCCCAGATGGATTTTTTCTGCGCAGTAATGGCCGTCGCCTCTGCCAGCGCATGCTGGTAATGCATGGGGTCTATGCGGAACAGTACCTCGCCTCTATGCACATACTGGTTGTCACGCACCGGCACTGCGATCACCAGCCCGGCCACATCTGGTGCGATATTCACCACATCGGCCCGCACGCGCCCATCCCGTGTCCATGGATAATCGGTATAACGTATCCACAGCTTGTATGCCAACAAGCCGGCAGCCACGGCAATCGCCAGCGTGATGCCTACCCGCAGCATGCCTTTTGTTACCCTGAACCAGATACGTTGCGTCTGCATGACCTACCTCTCAATACACCATTAAACCAAACACGGAAAACAAGCAAAAAAACAGCGCTACCCTGAACAAGGCCGGATACCAGACCAGGTCGTAAACCGCCCAGGCCGCCAGCCATTTATCGACGCCCCAGATCACCACGGCGGCCAGCAGGAACGCCAGGAATAAAGTCGGCACGTGCGCATCCAGGAATGTCACTTCACGGGAAATCCACTCATGTGGCATGCACAATCTCCTTCGCTACTGGTCGATGCTGGCTAACCGGCGCCCCTGCCTGGATCACCAGCCGGATAAAGTGTAACTGGGTCGTTAATTTTCCGGCCTGCCCTGCAGGTAAGGGATGGGGGAAGACGTGCGCTTCATCTCCTTCCTGTAACCAGGTCAGGAAATAATCCAGCCAGCGCAATACTTGCTGCCGGTTTTTGGGTACTGGCTGACGGTAGTAATGCATCACCAGCGCCAACGTGTGCTGCACCCATTTTTGCGGGCCCTCCGGCAATCCGCCGGCAGCTGCGCGCAATGCAATCACTGCCTGGCCGATTTCAAGCGTGGCACACAAGGCTTCGACCACACGTACACTATCTGCATCCTGTGGCCGATGAGCATGACCGGAACGCTGGATCAGGTCGCGGGCGCGCATTTCAAATTCGGCAGCAGTCATGGTTTGCCCCTGGCAGGCATCCCCCACTAGGCGTCGCAACTGCACAAACAAGCGTCTTTTCGCCCAAGGGCTGGCCGCATAATCTGTCAGGCTGAACATCATGCCGGACACTGCCAGTGCAATCACCAGCGCAATCGAATCATTGAAGTACTGGGCTGGATTATCCCCTAGCGATTGGTTAAAACCCGCCATTAAAAAGTAGGCAATCCCCAGGCCTGCGCCCACCAGCGTAGTGGACGGCCTGGCGCTTAACCAGGCCGTCAGCAAGATCACCGGACTAATGACAATGCACAGCATCACGTAATCATGGGCGGCCGTCAGCCAGAACACATTGCTCACATACATCAGCACAATCCCCAGCAAGGCACCGAAGGAGAACTGGCGGATGGTTGCAGCGGGTGCCGGGCTGGCCGCAAACAGGGTATTGGTCACTACACCCATTGTCATGGCCAGGATACCTGATGGCCAGTCTACCGCCATCCACATCCCGGCAATGATTAACAGGGTCAGTGCACCCCGTAGCGCAGCGATGGAAACCGGCAACCAGTCGATATGCAGGTACAACTGCTCCGCAGCGAATTCACGTGTTTCGACCTGTTGCGGACGTGCACGGGCAAGCAGCGTGCCATAAGTATCCAGGTAGCCGGACAACGCTGCGGCCAATCTTTGCAACAGCTCGGCACCAGCCTCCATTTCCAGCCAATCCAGGTCAGGAGCCGTTACCAGCGCTTGCTGTTGCTGGCGGAAAGCGGTATCAAAGTGCTGCTGGAACGCGCTTACCGCCTGTTGCACAGTTACCAGCTCCTGTGCATTACCGGCACAGCGACCATCAATCAGGATGGCCGCAGCCAGCGGTTGCATCAATGCCAGCAACGCTGTCGCTTCCGCTGTTCGCCCACCAGCCTGCAATCTCTGTACCAGGCGCTGGAACATGACATAGCCGGTGGAAACCGCCATGAACTGCACATTCAGCCGATTGATGGTGGTGCTATGCAAGCGCGCATCATCGGTTTCAAATTGTACCGACGAACGGAACGACTCCAGTTGGTAGAAATCCTGCATCACCGTTAAAAAAGGCTGGTTCAGGCCAGTGGGCGCGCCGGACCCGAGTAACTCGCAAAAATCGCGGAACTTGCCACGCACCATTGCCAGGATGTTTTCCCACAACCGCTGTGGCAAGATCAGTTCGCTGACCAGAGTCGCACTGAGCAGGCCGACACCGATTTCTGACAGGCGGGTCGAGGCGATCTGGAACGTGTGCCAGGGCGCCTGCGTCGCCGGCAAGCCCACAATGCATAAGGTATAACCGGCCAGCACAAAACCGTAGGACTGGAAATTGCGGTAGGCCAGCGAGCCTGCTGTACATAAGCCAATCCAGAGTGCGGCAGCGATAAAGAACGGGAAGCGGTCCTGGGAAAACCAGGCCACCAGCAGCATGGAAAACAGGATGCCAACCACAGTACCCAGCAGGCGGTAATAACTTTTGGTGATGACCATGCCGGAACGGAAGTGCATGACAATGATCACCGTCAACAAAGCGGTAGCCGGCTGGTCCATTTCCATTTTCAGCGCTACCCATAGCGCCAGCAACGCGGCCAGCAGGTATTTGAACAAATACCCGATCAACGGAAAATCCTGCCGGTACCACTCCGCGCCAGCCTGCTGTAGACAGGTGATTACCAACCGTGCCCCCTGGCCGAGGAGTGCCATGGCGCTGGCCAGGTGGTGCAAGCCGCGCTTAATGTATGGCCTGAGCTGCATGTTCCGCATCAATCACCCCTCCACCCAGTGCCAGCATCAGCGCTGCATACGTTTCCAGCCGGCTAGCATCCTGCCCGACCAGGATAGCCTTCTGTTGCAGGACCAGTGTATTGGTTTGCAAGCTCTCAAGCAGGTTGCTCAAACCAGCCTGGTAATTTTTCACGGCCAGGCGATGCGCCTGCTCAGTTTTTTCCAGTGCCTGCTGCGTGCTCTCCGTTTCGACTCTCACGGCATTCCAGACAGACAACTGGTTAGCAATTCCTTCCAGCGCCTTGAGGATAGTCGCGTTGTAATCTTCTACTGCCATGTCATACATGGCTGTTTCAGCCGACAAATTAGCACGCCGCTTGCCGCCATCAAAAATAGGCAGTGACAGCGCAGGACCAATACTGCCTACCAGGCCGGCACTGGAAAACAGACCAGAAAATGCTAGCGCCTGGAATCCGGCATAGGACAACAAGTTAATATTCGGGTAAAACGCTGCCTTGGCACTTTGAATATGCTTTTGTGTCGCCTCGACCCGCCACCTGGCGGCCACAATATCCGGACGGCGGCCAAGCAGGTTGGCAGACAGGTGGTCCGGCAAGCCTATCGTGGCAGATAAATGCAAGGTTGGCCGCGTAATACTGTCACCAGCACCCGGCCCCTCCCCGCTGAGCGCGGCAATCTGGTTTTTCAGCAAGGCCAGGTGCAGGTCAATCTGGGTAACCTTGTTCTGCGCGGCCGGTAGCGTTGCCTCTAGCCGGCTCAGGTTTAATTGCGTGTTCAACCCGGCAGCCAGCGCCTTGTTGGCAATACGCATCTCGTGGCGTAAATCATCCAGCTCCTCCTGCGCCAGGTCGCGCCACTGGAACTCGGCAGCCAGCCGGATATAACTTTTGACCAGCGCGGCCGTCAGTGCAATATTAACCTGCTGCTTTTCGGCTTCGGCAACCCGCGTTTCATCCAGCGCCGCCAGCCAGGTCGATTCATGCTGTTTCCAAACATCCAGGTCATAAGACAGCGATACCGTAGCTTCGTTATTCCAGTTGAAGCGCCCGGCCCAGGGAGGAGGAATAAAGCTCAACTCGGTAAAACGCTCGCGCGACGAACTGGCATTGCCGCCAATCGTTGGCAAGGTCGCAGCATGCGCCTGCTCCGCCATCGCGGTAGACAGTGCAACGCGTGCCGTGGCTTTTTTCAGGTCAGGATGATCATGCAGGGCTTTCTCGACCAGATGATCCAGCTGCGGATCCTGATAGGCCTGCCACCAGCGCTCGCTTGGCCACGCCATGGCAGGCGCATCTTCAATTGCTTTACCCAGCGACAATTGATCCTGCGCCACCGGCTGCGATGCAGGGATGATGTCTTTAAAACTGATACAACCATTTAATAACACTGCCAGTAACCAGGCTAGCCAGCGCATCCCTGGGGCAGGCAAATGTGGCAGCGAGCGTGTGATCGGCAAAGCAAAAGGGGCATGCATAAAGTATGGCAATTAATAGTACGGAATCAAACTAATTAAATAAAAATTTTTATTTAATCAAATCAACACGGCTGGCCAGCGTGGAAAGATCAGCAACCAGCGCCTGCCGCTGTGCTTTTTCCAGCACATTCATAAACCGGGTCACACATTGCACATAATCTGGCATGACCTCATCCAGTTTCCGTTGCCCGGCGACCGATAAGCGGATCAGGAATTTGCGCCTGTCCCTCGTATCCATAAAGCGTGACACCAGCCCTTCACGCTCCAGACCATCAATAAAGCCGGTCATGGTTGCCTTGGTCACCCCGGCTTTATCTGCCAGGTCCGAAGGTGAGGAGGTCAGGTCATCCTGGCGCATCAATAGCACCAGCACCCACCAGCGACCTTGTAACAGCCCGTGTCGGGCCAGCAACGCGTCCAGCGCAGATGAAATATCCGATGCCGCCCGTAAAATGCTGACAAAGTCAGAAATGGCGGAAATATCTGTGCCGGGATACCGCGTCACAAACTTTTCCAGGCTTCCGGAAGTAGGTAATTCTTTTAGCAGCAACATAGTATGGAACATTATAGTATGGGATCAAACTAATTGCAAGCCTAAAATAAACGCCTCTTGATGACAGTAAAAAGCCCTGTTCAACCGAACAGGGCTTTGCATCGCAATCGCTTTTTAAGCTTTCAGGGAACCGATATCAATCACAAAACGGTATTTCACATCGCTCTTGAGCATGCGCTCGTATGCTTCGTTAATATAATTGGCATTGATCATTTCAACATCGCTGACAATATTGTGTTTGCCACAGAAGTCCAGCATCTCCTGGGTTTCGGCAATCCCGCCAATCAAGGAGCCGGCCACCTGGCGGCGTTTGGTGATGAGGTTGGCACCATGCACGTCTACCGGGTCCAGTGGACCCACCAGTACAATGGTTTTGTCACGCTTGAGCAAACCGATGTAAGGGTTTAGGTCATGGGCAACCGGCACCGTATCAATAATCAGGTCAAAACTGGCAGCATGTTTGGCCATGTCATCTGCATTTTTTGAAATCAATACTTCGTGTGCGCCCAGTTTGGTCGCGTCTGCCGCTTTGCTGGCAGAGGTGGTAATCATCACCACGTGCGCGCCCATGGCAGCCGCCAGTTTCACTCCCATGTGCCCCAGGCCACCAAGGCCGATGATGCCGACTTTCTGGCCTGGTTGTACATTCCAGTGCCTGAGCGGGGAATACAAGGTAATACCGGCGCATAGCAGGGGGGCGACCGCTTTGGTATCCAGGTTTTCCGGTACGCTGACCACAAATTTCTCGTCTACAGTGATGCGTTCTGCGTAGCCACCAAAGGTCAGGCCGCCATGTCTGGGATCCTTGGCGTTATACGTGAATACAGACCCATCACAATATTGCTCTTCACCCGCATGGCACTCCTCACACTGCCCGCAGGAGTCCACCAGGCAGCCGACACCGACCAGCTGGCCCGGTTTGAACCTGGTGACATGGTTACCCACTTTGTTTACACGGCCCACAATTTCATGGCCTGGCACCATAGGGTACAAAGAACCACCGCCCCACTCGTTTCTGGCCTGGTGAATATCAGAGTGGCAGATGCCGCAATACTCGATATCAATCAATACATCATGCGGGCCTGGTTCACGGCGTTCTATGCTCATCGGGGCAACAGGGGTGGTGGCATTCTGCACACCATAGGCGGCTGTTTTCATCGTCATCTCCATCTTGATTAATCCATTACTGGAAATACCGGGGATTACTTCCTTCCGGTGCACATGTTACAAGTCTAAAAGAATCGATCTTCCAATAATTGCCAGCTTTTCTTGAATGATTGCCTAAAGCTATTATTTTCTTTCAGGCATCTATGCTGGCGTCTGTGAGCATTACTGCTGCAACGTGACATAGGCTGCTTCAGCATCGCTAGGCGTCATCATCAGGGCACTACGCACGGCACCCACCTCCTCCATCGGGCTTTTACCAAACATGCGCTTGAATTCGCGGCTGAACTGTGACGCGCTCTCATACCCTACCCTGCTGGCCGCCAATGTGGCACTCAAGCCATCCTGCACCATCAACAGCCGTGCCTTGTGCAAACGGGTCATTTTCAGGTACTGGATAGGCGACGTCGCCGTTACATCCCGGAATGCTGCATGAAAGGCAGGTACACTCATGGTCGATTCCGATGCCAGCTTATCCACATTGAGTGCCTTGTCATACTCCGCATGAATCAGTCGCAATGCCTTGCTGATCTTGCCCATATTGCTATGTGTGCTGTGGGCCGCCAGGATGGCCGATGCCTGCGACGTCTGCAAAATACGGAAGTGGATTTCGCGGATAATGGCCTGCCCCAGCACAGTCGCTTCCGTTTTCGATTGCAGGCATTCCAGCAACCTGACCACCGCGTTTGATAATCGCGCATCCAGCGGCGTAGAGGTAATGCCGCTTTTACCGTTGATTTTCATCGGTGTGCCATGTGCCAGGCTCAACAGCAACTCTGAAACCATGGATAAATTGATGCGAATCGAAATTGCCAGTAAAGGTTCCTCCAGCGAGGCAACGGTTTCACTTTCGAATGGCAATGGTACTGACAATACCAGAAATTGCTGTGGGTTGTACTGGTAGACTTCACCACCGAGATAACCGATCTTTCTGCCCTGGCAGACAAAGACAATACTGGGTTCATAAAACACCGGGCTGCGGGGAATGGCCCGGTTCCAGCGCATTAGTTTGACACCATCCAGCGCCGTCAGGGTGAAGCCTTCGTTTGGTGTCAGGCTGGATAGCAGCGAAATCGTCCTGTCCCTGTCATGCGCCGTCCAGCAGTCAACATTGCTCATATACCCCACCCGTTAAAACAATTAGGCATTAATCATAGTACAAAATACCGGGACTAATCTATTCTCCAATAGAAACAGGCAATCATTTAATATTTTTCAAACTTTCGCCAACCTCCCGGACTGCGTACACTATGCTATCCACACTTGCATTGATTTCAATATTGTTGGAGAAAGGATACACACGTGATGAAGCATCAATTTATAAAAAGCCTGATCGGTACCCTGTTTACCGCCGTGGCAGTCAATGCCTGGGCAGATATTCAGGATGTACGCGCCAACCTCAGCAAGCTGCATGTACCTGACGGTTTCCATGTCGACATTTATGCCGAAGTGCCCGGCGCGCGCCAGATGGCATTGGGCACCAATGGCAATATCTATGTGGGCACACGCGGCAGCAAAGTTTACGCCGTCGTCGATAAGAACAAGGACCACAAGGCTGATCAGGTAGTCGCTATTCTGGATGACCTGAATGTCGGTAATGGCGTGGCCATGGTCGATGGCCACCTGTATGTCGCAGAGCAAAACCGCATCACGCGCTATGCCGCACCCGATTTTGACCTGACCCTGCCATTTAAAGCCATGCGTGAAGTCATTTACGACAAGCTGCCCAACAAAGCACATCACGGCTGGCGTTACCTGACCGTCGGCCCGGACAACAAACTGTATGTATCGCTGGGGGCACCTTGCAACATCTGCGACCCGGTGGGCATAGAGGCTTCCATTATCCGCATGAACCCAGATGGCAGCCAGGTCGAGACTTTCGCCAAAGGCGTGCGCAACTCCGAGGGGATGGATTTCCAGCCTGGCACCAATACCTTGTTTTTCACCGATAATGGCGTTGACCTGCTGGGGGCAGACATTCCGCATGACGAATTGAATGCCGCACCTAAGGCAGGATTACATTTCGGCTTCCCCTATTTTGCCGGGGGCGATGCACGTGACCCGAACTGGAAAAACAAGACGCCTCCCACTGGAGTGACAAAACCAGTGGCAGAGTTCCAGGCGCACAGTGCCAACCTGGGTTTCAAGTTTTATACCGGCAAACAATTCCCGGCTGAATACCAGGGCAATGCCGTGATCGCACAGCACGGCTCCTGGAACCGCAAGGAACCAGTTGGCTACCAACTGGTTCGTGTCACTTTCGATGAGCAGAAACAGGTGAAAGAAACCAAAGTGTTCATTGACGGCTGGCTGAGTGCCGAAGGCGAAATGTGGGGTCGCCCGACAGATGTCCTGCAACTGCCGGATGGTTCCCTGCTGGTTTCGGATGACTTCAATGGTGTGATTTACCGCATCAGCTATGATGGCAAGACGCAAGCTGCTACACCTGTTGCTGCTGCAGACAACACCACATTGACAGGCTTCCAGATGCCGGAATCCGTATTTGCGGCTCCGAGCGGTATCACCTACATCTCCGAAATTGGCGAATTCGGCAAACTGGGCGATGGCAAAATTACCCAGATCAGCCCGGATGGTTCGCGTAAAGCCCTGGCAGAAGGCCTGAACGACCCCAAAGGCCTGGATATGTTTGACAACCAGCTGTATGTCGCCGATATGGACCGCGTAGTACGGGTAGATGCGCAATCCGGCCAGCAAACCGTGTTTGCGGCTACCAGCGCGTTTCCGCGTAAACCGGTCTTCCTGAATGATGTCGAAATCGATGGCCTGGGCAATGTCTACGTGTCTGACAGTGGCGATGATAATGGCAAAGGCGCGGGGATTTTCAAAATCACGCCTGCCGGTAAAGTGACGGAAGTCCTCAAAGGCAATGCCGGTATTAAACGCCCTAACGGTTTACTGATGGATGGTCCCGATAGCCTGTTAGTGGCTGATTTCGGGACTGGCAAACTGTTCAGGGTACAGCTGGGCACCAAGCCATCTGTCAGTCTGCTGAACCAGGGCTTTGGCGGTGCCGATGGCCTGATCAGGGATGCCAACGGCATGCTATACATCAGTGACTGGGCGCAAGGCAATGTCTGGCAACTGGTAGAGCCTAAGGCCACACCGCAACGTATTATCCAGGGTTACCAGTCTGCGGCAGACATCAGCCTGTCTGCCGACGGCCAGTCATTACTGATCCCGGATATGAAGGCGGGTACATTACATCGCCTGCCACTTCACTAAGATTCACTGGCGCATCAAAAAACAACCCGGCAAGTGCCGGGTTGTTTATTTTTTACCAACGGATTCGGCGCTGTGTCAGAATGGCAACCACAGGCTTGCGATACAGCGACCTGATCGTTAACAAAATATTGATGGGAGATTTTTCATGAAAAAACTACTTTTGGCCTTGTTGCTTTCCTGTGTCTGTATGTCAGTCTCTGCCGGTCAGCAACAGGAAAAAATGAAAACCTGTAATGCTGACGCAAAAACCAAAGCCCTCACTGGTGATGAACGCAAAGCCTTTATGAAATCCTGTTTGTCCAGCGACAGTGCAGATAGCGGATTGACCAAGCAACAAAACAAAATGAAAACCTGCAATGCCGATGCCAAAGCCAAGGCGCTTACAGGGGACGAACGCAAAGCCTTTATGAAATCCTGCCTGTCCGGCAGCTAATCTCTCATCCTCCCTCCAATCACACCTGCAGCGATGCTGCAGGTGTTTCTTTTTGGTAAACGCCCATCTCCCAGGCGACTTGCCAGTACAAAGTAAATCAATTGCACTGCAGCGCGGCTTCGCTTCACCAAAGGCGGCATAATTTGGACAAAAAAATAGCAGCGTATAAAGCTGCTATTGATATCCGCTGTACCCTTAAACCAGATAATGATCCAGCAACAAGGCCGCAAAAATCAGGCTGAGATAAAGAATGGAATATTTGAAAGTGGTTTTGGCCAGCGCATCGGAATAGTGGCGATACAACGCGATCACGTAATAAAGGAATATCGCATTCAAACAGGCGGCAGAAGCCAGGTACAACCAGCCGCTCATGCCCAGCCCATAAGGCATCAGGGACACCACCACCAGAATCACGGTATACAGCACAATATGCAGCAGTGTGAACTTTTCACCATGCGTCACGGGCAGCATGGGCATGCCAACTTTCGCATATTCTTCACGGCGGTATAACGCCAGCGCCCAGAAATGCGGCGGCGTCCAGGCGAAAATAATCAGGAACATCACCAGCGCTTCGGGCGAAACGGTATTGTTGACCGCTGCCCAGCCCAGGATGGGTGGCATGGCACCGGACGCGCCGCCAATCACGATATTCATCGGCGTGGCCGGCTTGAGAAATACGGTATAAATCACGGCATAGCCGACAAATGTGCCCAATGTCAGCCACATGGTGAGTGGATTGACCCAGTAATACAGCATAGTTAAACCGATGCCACCGAGCACACTGGCAAATAGCAGGGTTTCCATCTGCGACAGCTGCCCGGTAGGCAAAGGACGTGCCCGTGTGCGCGCCATCATGGCATCAATCTTGTGCTCAATTAAGCAGTTAAACGCCGCGGCTGCCCCGGAAGCAAACGCAATCCCTATCGTAGATGCCAGCAATATCTGCAGCGATACCATGCCGGGTGTGGCCATAAACATGCCAATGATGGCAGTAAACACGATCAAGGCCGTGACACGCGGCTTACATAGCGCGTAAAAATGGTGCACACTCATTTTGGCTGTCGCCAGTTGTGCTATCCAGGTCGTTTGCATGATTGAATCCCCCAACGTTTTAATAGGATGTATTGATTAATCTGGCATTCACAGCCACCAGGCTGACTCCCAGTAATGCAGCACCTGCGTTATGCAAGACCGCTAACACCAACGGGAGTTGTAACAATAAATTGGCAATGCCGAGGCTGACTTGCAGTAACAAGACCATGAGCACTATCCAGGCCAGGCAGCGGCCTGTTGGGCGCTGCAACAGGATCTTCACACTGGCCACACCCCAGGCCAGGACCACCAGTGCGCCCAGGCGGTGAACCCATTGAATGGCGGTGAGCGCACTCAAATGCAATTGACCACCATCCCGGCTTTCACCCAGGGCACGCGTGATATGAAACGCGTCCGCGAAATCCATTTCCGGCCACCACAAGCCATGACAGGTAGGGAAGTCGGTACAGGCCAGGGCGGCATAATTGCTGCTGGTCCAGCCACCCAGCATCACTTGCAGCAACCATATCAGTAATGCCATACGCAGCCACCATTGCTGATTTGCAGGTAAGGCAATCGATGGTGTCGTATGGTTACGTATGGCAATCCAGCACAGGATTACCAAGGTACTCATCCCGCCGAGCAAATGCAGGGTCACAATCACGGGTTTCAATAGCAGCGTTACTGTCCACATGCCCAGTAACGCCTGCATTACAATCAGCACGACCAGGACAGCAGATAGCGGCCATGCCGTTTTGATCGTGTCCCGGTTGCGGTAAGCCAGCCAGGCTAACCCTACAATTAACAGGCCCAAACTTCCGGCGAGGTAACGGTGCGCCATTTCCTTCCAGGCCTTGGCATGTTCCAGCGGTTTGTCAGGATAGACCTGCTGCGCGGCCTGAATGGCCGACTCGCTCTGTGGCACCGTCATCGCCCCATAGCAGCCCGGCCAGTCAGGGCATCCCAGTCCGGCATCGGACAAACGCACATAGGATCCCAACACTACCACGCAAAACGCCAGTATGGCCGCCAGCATACTCAATGATTTAAACATATCAACCCGCCCAGGAAGCTTTCAGTAACTTCATCAAATCTTTGCGTATCCATTTGGCTTCTTGTTCCAGCGAGTACTGCATCATGATATTACCTAGCGGATCGATAAAATAAACACGTTGCGCATCCAGCGTATTCTGCCCACCACCACTCAACAGGCGCCCGAGATCAGCAATCTGTGTAGCTTCCCCATTGATAATCAGCAAATCGGGATAACGCTCACGAATCGGCCGCGTATCTGCCTGCTGGGTAATCAGCACGCGCTGCACCCGGATCATGTCCTTGTAGAGTGAAACATAGATTTGCCTTAAATCGTACAGGCGTTGCATGCATGAAGCGTCGCACTCACGTGCAATCAGCACGATATTCCATTTGTCCTGCCAGAAGGCCGGCATGGCTTCATGCCTGTCACTTTCCCAATGTGTCGTAGAGGCAATCGAGACCGGTGGATGAATCAACTGGCCATAACTTTTACCTACCGGACGCCAGTCCAGCTTGATCATGGCAATGACTACCAGCAATGGCACGATGAAGAAAATAGCCAGCAACAGAAAAATCATGCGCCCTTTACGCTGCTGCGCAGCATCGTCTAATGCTGCCGGATCTGTTTCTTTTTGTGCCATCTTAATGCCGTTTCTCCACCATTTGATACAACCCTATCAGCAGGCTTGCCACCGCAAAGCCGAACCACTGGTAAGCATAACTTAAATGTTTCTCCACCTGGCCGGCAGGAACATCCCAATGTCGGACAAAACCATCCTGCACCACGGCAGGATCCAGTTTTAATATGGCGCCAGGCACAAGGAGATAAGGGATATGCTGTTGCAGTTGCTTGAAATCGATGACTTGTTGCACCTGATTCCATCGCTGCTCGGGCTTACCTAACTGAAAGGCGGTTTTTGTCTGGTGCCACCACATTCCGCGGATGGTTTGTTGCGCCTGGCTGGTGTTAACAACCGGCACCTGCTGGTGGTTGGCAAAACCGGCTATCCAGCCCCGGTTCACCAGTATCGCGGTATGCCCGTCATCGAGCAAAAAAGGCGTTACCACGTGAAACCCGGCTTGCTCCTGCTCAACCTGGTTATCAAGAAAGAAACTGTACTCTGCCAGATAATGTCCTGTGAGCTGCACCGTCAGCGTATGCAATGCTTCTACACTGGCGGCATTCAGTTGCTGCGCAATCAATGCAATGACATCCTGTTTTCCATGCGTTAATGCCCGCGTAATCGCCTGCTTCTGCTCAGCCTTGTGCCACTGCCAGAAACCCAGCTTCAGGCAGGTCGCCATCATGAGCGCCACGACCAATATGACAACTGGCCTTGGCTTTAATACGTAACTTCCCAGAGGTATTTGCATTTTCCTACTTACAGCCCATAATGTGCCTACCCTATCAAGGACTCACACCATGCTTATTAAAATTGCTACTGTTCTTATCCTGCTTGTCATCATTGGCAGCCTGCTCTCAGCCTTGGTTTTTTTACTCAAGGACAAACGCGGTTCAGATCGCACTGTCAAAGCATTGACTGTGCGTATTGGCCTGTCTCTCTTTTTATTCCTGCTGCTGATTGTCGCTGCCCAATTTGGTTATATCGGCCATACACTTTAGTTTCAATGAATGCAGGCGGTATATAAAAGGGCGCTCTAGGCGCCCTTTTTGTTTTGACTAGAGCATGTAAACAAAGATATACAGGCCTAACCACACTACATCCACAAAGTGCCAGTACCAGGCCACGCCTTCAAAACCAAAGTGATGTTCTGGCGTGAAGTGGCCCTTGATACTGCGCAACCAGATGACGATCAACATCAATGTCCCGACTGTCACGTGAAAGCCATGGAAACCGGTCAGCATAAAGAAAGTCGCACCATACGCACCGGATTTCAGTGTCAGCCCCATTTCAGTGTAGGCATGATGATATTCGGCAGCCTGGCAACAGAGGAAAGTCACCCCCAGTGCAATGGTCAGGAACAGGCCAATAATCAACTGTCTGCGATTGTTTTTAATCAATCCCCAATGCGCCCAGGTAATCGTCGCACCGGAACTTAGCAACAACAGCGTATTAATCAGTGGCAACCCACTCCAGGTCATGGGATGGAAGTCAGGATTAGGTTTGTAAGTCTCGCCCAGAACTACACCTCCTGGTCCCTGAGATGGCCATGTACTCAGGAAGTCTTTATACGGGGTAATATCCGGGGCATAAGAAGCCAAATCCGGCACTGCCAGTATGCGCATGTAGAACAGCGCGCCGAAGAAGGCGGCAAAAAAGGCAACCTCGGAGCAGATAAAGACAATCATGCCGATACGGAATGATTTATCTTCCCATTTTTTATATTGCCCGGTCATACTTTCGGTTACCACATCACTCAGCCACTTGAACATCATGAACAGAATGATGAACAGCCCCAAATACATCATGTATTTGCCGGGCGTTGCCAGGTAATCCAGCGTCGGATTTCTGAGTGATCCATCCCCACGCAGATCAGAGCCCGTGACATTAAACACAAACCCGCTGGCCATGGATAACAGGCCAACAGAAATGAGTGCGGGATAGACACTGCCATGTGGTACGAAATAATGATTCTCTGAATGACTTGCCATGCATTAACTCCCAATCACTTGATTTTTATAATTCAATTACATGTTCATCTTATTCACTCACCGGGAAGAACGAATATGACAGGGTCAATTCATGTACTTCCGGCGGCAAATCTGTACTCACAAAAAATCTGAGCGGTAACTCTTTCATCTCTCCTGGCTTGAGTGACTGCCGCGTAAAACAGAAACACTCAATTTTTTTCAAATGTGCAGATGCTATCCCTGGTGTCACACTCGGTATCGCCTGCCCGACCACCACTTCATTGGTAATGTTTTTTGCTTCAAACATGACCGATGTCACTTGGCCGGGATGTACCGTAACACTGTTTTGTTTGGGGTAAAAATTCCACCCCAGCCCAGACATCACGGAGGACACAAACTGCACCGTTACCTCCCGCGACGTATCTACCTTTTGTGCCGTGGCTGTCGTGGCAGTATTACTTGTCTTACCATTCAGGCCGGTGACCGAGCAAATTACGTCATATAAAGGTACCAGGGCAAAGGCAAACACCAGCGCGCCAGCAATAACCCACACCAGTTTTAACGCCAGTTTTTTATTAGCCTGCGATTGCTGTTGATTCACCACTATACGTCTTCAAACAAATTTATTTCCAGACGGTGAACATGGAAATCAAATACCATGCAATCGCCACACCTGCCAATATCCAGGCAATTTTCCTGCTATTTCTTTGCTTCTGTTCGCTCAAAATTCTGATTCCTGCAATACTTTTACCGGATCATCAGGCCACCCAGTTGCTCCCTGAACGGCCTGATACGCTCCTATTTCACTACCGGTTGCTCGGTAAAGCTGTGATATGGCGGAGGAGAAGGCAACGTCCACTCCAGGCCTACCGCACCTTCCCAGACACGGTCAGTCGCTTTCTGGCCACCACGTACACAACTGATAATGTTGTAGACCAGCAGCAGTTGTGACAAGCCCAGCACAAAAGCCCCAATCGAGGAGATCATGTTGAACTCGGCAAACTGCAATGCATAGTCAGGGATACGGCGTGGCATCCCTGCCAGGCCAACGAAGAACTGCGGAATAAAGGTCACATTGAAAGAAATGGCGGTCAGCCAGAAATGCAATTTACCCAGTTTCTCGTTGTACATGTGACCGGTCATTTTTGGCAACCAGTAATACACACCCGCCATGATGCCCATGATGCCTCCGGCAAACAGGGTGTAATGGAAGTGAGCCACCACAAAATAGCTGTTATGGTATTGCGCATCGGCCGCCACGTCCGCCAGCACCAGGCCGGTCAGGCCGCCTATGCCGAACAGGATAATCCAGCCAACGGTGAACAGCATGGGTGTTTCAAAGCTCATGGAGCCTTTCCACATGGTACGAATCCAGCAATAGAACAATACCGCCAGCGGTAATGAAATCGCCATTGTGCTATACATGAAATAAAGCAAGGCAGGTACAGGCATCCCCGCAGCAAAGAAGTGGTGTGCCCAGACAACCACGGACAATGCGCCGATCCCCCACAGGGAATACACTTGTGCTTTATAGCCATACATGGGTTTGCGGCTGAATGTCTGCAGAATTTGTGGAATGAAACCCCAGACAGGCAACAGCAGGATATACACTTCAGGGTGACCAAAGAACCAGAACAAATGCTGGAACATAATCGGATCACCACCACCAGCAGCATTAAAGAAGTGTGTGCCGAAGTGGCGGTCTGTCAGTAACATCGTCACTGCACCAGCCAACACAGGAATAGTAGCAATCAGCAGGAAAGCGGTGATCAGCCAGCCCCATGCAAACAGTGGCATTTTCATTAATGTCATGCCTGGTGCACGCATATTGAAAATAGTCACGATGATATTGATGGAGCCCAGTACCGATGAGATACCCAGCAGGTGAATCGCAAAAATGGCAAAATCCACGCCCAGGCCACCCTGGATAGAAAGCGGTGGATAAAATGTCCAGCCAGTTGCCAGAGCCCCATCACCGATCCCAAACAATGCCAGGGTAAAAGGCAAGGTTAGCAAGACGGCTGATGGCGGCAGAATCCAGAAACCCCAGTTATTCAAGCGAGGCAAGGCCATGTCCGGTGCACCAAGTTGCAACGGCAACATCCAGTTGGCAAATCCTGTCGCCGCCGGCATCAACGCCGCGAAAATCATAATCAGCGCGTGCACGCCAATCAATTGGTTGAAAAACTCAGGATTCATCAACTGCAATCCTGGTTTAAATAGTTCGGCACGAATGCCCAAAATCATACAGCCGCCAACCAAAAACATCACCAGCGAGAATGTCAGATACATGGTACCGATGTCTTTATGGTTGGTCGTTGTCAACCAACGCATGATGCCGGTAGGATGCTCCTGATGCTCATCGTGATGTGCTACAGTCGTAGTACTCATCGTTGCTCTCCTAAAATCTCTCAAATATTATTCACGTGCTGCTTTTACTTGTGCAGGTTGCACCACAGCATCTACAGAAGCAGCATTCCCCAAGGCATTCCGCTCATACGTCATCACAGCAGCAATTTCGGTGTCGTTCAACGTTGCTTTCCATGCCGGCATGACGCCTTTACCATTCAGCACGCGGTCAAGGTGACTATCCTTCTGGTATTTGCCATCTGCACCAAAAATCGGGCCGGTCGCAATCTTGCTGCCTGTCAGCGCAGGGAAAGCTGGCGGCAAGCCTGCACCGGTCACCTGGTGGCATACCGCACAGTTTTTCTCGTACACGGTCTTACCTTGTGCCAGTAACTCGTCCTTGGTCATTTCTTTGACATCATTGGCGGCTTTTTGCTCCTCTTGTTTTTTATTTGCCCACTCGGCAAACTCTTCTTTAGAGATCGCGTTAACCACCACCGGCATGTAACCGTGCCCCTTGCCACAGAGCTCTTTACATTGCCCGCGATAAACTCCCGGTTTTTCAACCTGCACCCAGGTTTCGCGGATAAAACCAGGAACAGCCACACGGGCAGAACCAAATTGTGGCACCCACCAGTTATGCAAGACATCCGCAGCCGTCATCAGGATACGGACTTTTTCCCCCACAGGCAGCACCAGCGGATTATCCACTTCCAGCAGGTAATGTTCGCCTTTATCTTCTTCATTATGCATCTGACCGTTGGTCGTGGTCAGGTTGCTCACGAATTTGATGCCTTTGGCATCTCCATCCAGATACTCATACTGCCAGCGCCATTGTGAGCCGGTAATCTTGATCACCATCGTGGACTGGTCACGTGTATCTTCCATCACAACCACACTGTGGTAAGCCGGAATCCCCATAATGACAAAGTCGATCAGTAGCAGAATGGCAAATGGCACCAGTGTCCAGAAAATTTCCATGGCTGTGGAAGGCGCCTTGTCCACGACAGGTTTGTAACCCTTGTCATGGCGGTGCTTCACAATGGAGTAAATCATGATTGCCAATACCACCACAAAAATAACGGCGGTAATCAGCATGAATTTGTTATGAACGTGTAGCGTATCCAGTGCCATCGGTGTAACCGGCTCTGGGAAATTGAACGTATAGTCAGCCCGTGCGCTCAATGAATAAAACAATGCGAACGCACTTGCCCCGAGTTTCTTCATCCCTTGCATCTAATCTGCTCCAAAATCTAGTTATTTAGTTTCTGAAGTGTTCGCTTGAGATGCGATACCAGTTCATCACGTTGCGCGTTGCTCATGGTATCACGACCAAACTCGACTTCTTGATTATGGGACCCAAGCCACAGTGACGTTTTACCGTTCTCACCTTCCCTGAGCGTTACCCGGGTCCAATATCGCTGAAACCGGATGTGCTTTACTTTTCCCAACACACATTGTTCGATTTCAACATAGTCCTCGGCAAGAGTGATCTTTTCGTAATCATCTCTGTGGCGCAACACCACCACAAATGCCAGAACCACTAACACCAATTCCAAACCGGCAAATGGAAACACCATCCAGGCACCAATATGCATAAACCCCAGTGCAATCAGACCTGAAAACACAATGAGGCTTAGTAGCAACTTACAGACACTTGCCACTGAAGCTGAAGCATTCGGTTTCGCTATGCATTGTGTTTCACAGATGGATAACATGTTTGCCAACCCAGAATTTAGTTTGTAGCAACTAAATTACGTTTAGTTACAAATTTGTTACACATGTCACGTTAGCATAAGCGCGCCATAGTGACAAGATAAAAAATGTGGCGCGTGGTGTCAGCAATGTAAATTTTCAGCAACTTAACTGCAACTGCACATACACCCTCAGACAAGGCTCAATGGGTCACCACATAATCATTTTTGCAGCAATCTAAAAGATTAAGGCCAAGCGAGATACCAGTACTTCAATCCAATTAAGTTGGTGGCTGTGAGCAACCAACATTCATCTATACAACCACTCTTAAACTTAAGAAAAATTCCATATTAACTTAAAAACAAAGGTCAGGAGGACAGCACCTGAATGGTATAAATTTTGCTGTTTCAATGGTATTAGCTTGTCAAGGCGTACCTATGCACCGTTCGTTTTTTTCTTTAGCACTGCTTGATCAGATCGTCATTAAGAAATGTACTGGCACGGTATAGATTTATATTGGGCATACAGCAATTTGTTACCCAATATTTATAAGGAAACACGCTGCCATCATCGTGCCTGCGATATCCTTCATGATGCGCTTCTTCGATTTGCGCTGACATCCTCTGCTGGTCGTGATGAGAAACCTCATGCGTATTTGAGAATGATTGCCCGCAACCTGACCCTCGACGAGTTTAAGTCATCGCGTCGTTTCCTGCCTTTGTTGACGCCGGAAGAAATGGGAAGCGATGGGGCGGGCAATCCGTTGGTATCCTTATCACCCTCCCCGGAAGAACTGGTACAAATCAAACAACGCCTGGAAGCATTGCAGAGAGTCATTGACGGGTTGCCCGCACGCTGCAAAGAAACATTCTGGTTATTTCGTATTGAAGGGTTATCTCAACAGGAGATTGCCAATAAATTATCTATTACCGTCAATATGGTACAACGCCATCTGTTGCGCGCCATGGCTGATCTGCTGGAAGCACAGGAATTCATCCGCTAACAATATGGCAGCAGCGCATTTCAAAAAATCCAAGCAAGCCGCCATCCAATGGTTCCTGCGCATGCAACATGCCGAGGTGGAGGACAGTGAGCGAAGCCGTTTTGAAAGCTGGCTTATGGAAAGTGCAGCCAATCAGGAGGCGTATAGTGAGGTCTCAAGGTTATGGGATAGCTTTGATTCGCCGGTGGCGCTTGAAACACTCGCAACTGCCATGGAGCAGAAAAACTATTTCAATAAACTCGAGCGCAGCCATCGATTCAAAAAAACTGCCGCTGGTGTGCTGGGCGCACTGACACTTGGCATCGGCAGTATTTTTGCCTACCAGTTTTGGCAATCGCAACCCGTCATGCAGTTAGCCGCGCAGACGGAATTAGGTGATATCAAGTCGCAACGATTGGAAGACGGTACGCTGCTGACCATGAATACCGGTACCGATATCGAAGTGAGTTATTACCGTGATCATCGCCTGGTCAAGCTCAAGCGCGGCGAGGCCATTTTTGAAGTCGCCCGCGATGAATCACGCCCCTTTATCGTCGATAGCGGATCTGCACGCGTCAGCGTCCTGGGCACACGCTTTGCGGTCAACCGTATGCAGAAGTTGATCCGCATCAGTGTTGATCATGGCTTGGTCAAGGTCGAGAAACAAGACTCACAGAACGAAACCAGTACACCAATAATGCTCCATAACGGAGAAGTTGCAGAGGTGCGTGCGGATGCGGCTAATCCACTGAAAACTATCCGCCAGGCCACCGATGCATTTACCTTTGAAAAAGGCGTGATCACTTTTGATCAGGCCGGTATCGATGAGATTGCCGAAACGCTCTCACGCTATCGCAAAGCGCCTGTCATCGCCCAAAGCGACACCGGCAACAACCACCAGATTACGGCGGTTATCAAATCGCAAAGTATCGAAACATTCCTCAGGCAATTGCCTAACATGGCGCCAGTGAAAGTAGTCACCACGCCGGAGCAGACCTTGATAACAGCAATACCGGCCAAAAAAACAGTGACGCAATAATTTATTTTTATCCGGACATCAGTGTTTTTCCTGATCAACAGTTATAGCGATATCAAATCGCAAAATCAGGGAGAATGAACATGCAATCCGGACGCACACAACCTCGCCGCTTACTTGCCATGGCAGGCTTGCCACTGACAGCAATCCTGCTGGCAACAAACGGCAATCTTCAGGCAGCCAGCCTTAATACCGAATTGCCAACGGCGAACCAGGGAAAATCTGTCAGGCAGTTCAATATACCGTCACAACCGCTTGATCGCTCCATCAAGCAGCTGGCCAATACCACAGGCCTGAATATCGCCTTTGACAGCGCCCTGGCTAAAAACAAGATAGCCCCAGCCGTCAAAGGCTTGATATCACCGATTGAAGCACTGAAACAATTACTGCAAGGAAGTGGTTTGCAAGCCACCATGGATGAAGATGCTGTCGTCATCCAGCCTGTGTCACAGGACACCTCAACCCGGCTGCAACTGGATGAAGTAACAGTCAGAGGCAAACGCTTTTATGAAACAGGCCCCATGCCCGGTCTTGGGCTCACAAAAGAACAGATCCCAGGTAATGTGCAGAGCATCAGCGCCCAGGAAATCAAAGAGTCAAATGAGCTCAGTCTTGCCGGGCTCATGAATTCAAAATTGCAATCGGTGAACACCAATGACTATCAGGGAAATCCGTTCCAGATGGATGTGACCTATCGTGGCTTCACGGCAGGCCCCCAGCTGGGTACCCCGCAAGGGTTATCCGTATTTTTCGATGGTGTCCGCGTCAATGAGCCTTTCGGCGATGTTGTCAACTGGGACATGATCCCCATGATGGCCCTGGCCAGTGTAGACGTCTTTCCCGGATCCAATCCGGTGTTTGGGTTGAATACCCTGGGTGGGGCCCTCTCGGTACGTACCAAAAGCGGGTTCGACGGCGATGTCCTGACGGCAAAACTCACCGGCGGTTCTTTTGACAGGAAACAACTGCAGGCCGAAGCTGGCGGGAACAATGGCGTAATCGCTGGTTATGTGGCAGCAAATATCTTTGATGAAAACGGATGGCGTGACAATTCGCCTTCCAAGGTAAACCAGTTATTCGGCAAGGCAGAATGGCGCAATGACAAGTTGAAACTAGGCCTGTCTTCTTTATATGCAGGCAATGACCTGGTCGGCAATGGCTTGATTCCCAAGGAGCTATACGACCAAAGACCGAAAAGCGTATTCACCTCCCCCGATGAAACAAAAAATAAGTTACTGCAACTGCAGCTTGCAAGTGCTTTCGATGTTTCTGACACCTTCAACATCACCACCCAGGTCTATCACAGGGAGAGCAAGCGCAAATCGGTCAATGGCGATTTTTACCAGGCTTTCCCGGACATGGTCGGTACTTATGATTTCGGCAGGGAAACTTCAACACCAGCGAATAACCTCCCCTTGTGCCAATATCTGGATGCAGACGGAGATGGTAAATGGGATACGTCTGATGGGTTTACCCCTTTGCCTCCCATTAACAACCCGACCAATGCATCTGGAGTATGCAATCCCAGTACCAGACAAGCTATCCTGGAACAATTGAAGATGCGGAATGGTGCGAATGGCGACGCCGGGTACGGGGGAAATGGGACAGGAGTCATCAACGGAACCCCCATTGGCCAGATTGATACAACCACCATTGACCAAGTGACCAATGGTGGCGCCATGCAGTTCAACTGGAATCTCGAGAAACACAAATTCATGGTCGGCTTATCCCTGGATTCTGCAAAAGCAACCTACAGCAGCGTTTCACGCCTGGGCCTGATTGATGCATCCCACAATGTATATCTTGATCCGGCCAATATTTCTCCGGAATTTTATGCAGCGTCGCATGACATCACCAACAATGCGTTCGATGGCAACTCCAGGACCTCCAGCCTTTATTTCAGCGAAACATGGACGCCTGTCGAAAAATGGAATTTCTCGGCCTCTGCGCGTTATAACAAGACAACGGTGACCAATAACCTGAAATCGCGAACGGCTGCCGGTTTTGCCGAACTGCACAACCTGAAAGACTTTGCCGCCAACCCAGATATCATTCTATGCCAGGATCCCACCAATTGCCCGACAACGCCTAATGCCACGAGCACACTTACAGATGACGCCCAGGCAAGCGGGCTGAATGGCTACTATCGTCCTAATGGCAACTTCGGTGACCGTTCCAGCCTGGATGGGCATAAGGAAAAGTTTTCTTACTATTCCCTTAACCCATCACTAGGCGCAAGTTATTCACCGCAAGAGAACATAAACCTGTATGGAAACTGGAGCCAGGGAACACGCGCACCTTCCGTGATTGAGCTTGGTTGCGCCTACAGCAGCGATCCTGCATTACAGAGTGCGGGTGCATGTACCCTACCCTCCCAACTTTCCGGTGACCCTTACCTGCCCCAAATCAAGGCCACCACCAGTGAGCTCGGCGCCCGCGGCATTTTTCCCAATCAATGGAAATGGAATATCAGCGCTTTCCAGACCGACCTGAAAGACGATATTTACTTTACCAGCCTGTCTTCTTCCCGCAATTATTTCGACACCATCGGCGACACACGCCGCCAAGGGTTAGAGCTAGGATTTGCAGGGAATGTCGGCGACCTGGATATTTCCGTGAATTACAGCCTGACCAGCGCCACGTTCGAAAGCGCCTTCCATATGTTCAACCTGTCCAACAGCAGCACTAACTTTGACCCCAATAATGGGGTTGGCCCAGGCATGTATCAATATGTCGAGGACCCTGACGGAGGTTATCATCTGGAATTTCCCCACAACGCCGCTTATTACAACAAATACGGTCAATCCAGTTTTCGCCAATACAAGATCAAGCCAGGCAGCCGCATGCCTGGCGTGCCTTTGCATAACCTGAATGTGTCCCTCAATTACCGCGTGACCGATCGCTGGAAAATTGGCCTGAATATGATCATGCGCTCCAGCGCGATTTCTCGTGGCAATGAAAACAACGAGCACCATAAAGGGCCGGCGGCACAGCAAGCGGGTCAGATTGCTGCCAGCTGTAATCCTGCATTTGACCCTGTCACTGGCGACTTTACCGGCTATTTCCAGTGTGATGCCCAGCCATCTACAACTGTGGGTCAACCATTCAGTCAGGATGGCAGTACACCTGGCTATGCCATATTCAACCTAAATACCAGCTACAAGCTCGATAAGGGATTAACGCTTGGGCTCCAGATTAATAACTTATTTAATCGCAAGTATTACTCCGCCAGCCAACTAGGCGCTAACCCGTTCTCTCCATCCATCAATGGCGCAATTGGTACCAGTGGATTCAATTACAACTCCAGGGATTGGCAGAATACGACTTTCGTAGCGCCAGGGGCACCTCGCGCAGCATGGTTGACACTGACTTATGAATTCGACCCTAAACCATAGGGATAACAAGCCATCAGACCTGAGCGGCTAAGGCAGGCAAGTCCTGCCAAGACGCTGGCCTGAGGTTCGGTTGATGCAGGGCCTGGATTTATGCAGACAGGACAGAAACACATTCACAATGAATGTGCCTGGAAAGTGAAGATATAAACTAAAAACCCGGCATTCAAAGGAGTGTCGGGTCTAAGCCATCAGCGTCGTTGAGTGACATGACAGCAAGGGTCGCTTCACCATCATCGACACTATCATTTATCGCTGCTATAGACGTAAAAAAATCCCGTAATCTATTGATTTACGGGATTTTTCATTGCATTAGGGCTGCGTTGGATGTCCAAATGGTGCCGGGAGCCGGAATCGAACCGGCACGCCTTGCGGCGCTGGATTTTGAGTCCAGTGCGTCTACCAGTTCCGCCATCCCGGCATGGGATATAATGTTGGACAACAAACCGCTATTATAACCATAATTTTGCTTTATGAGAACTCTAGATTTCGATTTTTATCTACCGCCAGACCTGATTGCACAACACCCTTTACCGCATCGTTCAGAAAGCCGTTTACTCGAAGTGAATGCCACGAATCATTCGATCCAGGACAGTTTTTTCCGCCAGATCGGTGATCATTTTGAGGCTGGCGATGTATTGGTTCTTAATGATACAAAAGTGATCAAAGCAAGATTGTTCGGGCAAAAAGCCACCGGTGGCCAGATTGAGGTCATGATAGATCGCGTGCTCAATGCGCAGGAGGCTTACGCGCAAATCAAATCTTCGCGCTCACCCAAGGCTGGCGGCCTGTTGCATCTGCCAGGCGATTACCAGGCAGAAGTGCTTGGACGCCACATGGATATGTTCCATATCCGTTTACTGGGTAATGAATCGTGGTATGACTTCCTTGAGCGCTACGGGCAACTACCTTTACCACCTTATATTGAACATACAGCGGATACCACAGACAGCACACGTTACCAGACTGTGTTTGCCAGGCATGAAGGTGCCGTTGCGGCACCGACGGCAGGACTGCATTTTGATGAAGCGCTATTGCAATCCCTGATCGCTAAAGGCGTGCAGGTGCACTATGTCACCTTGCATGTCGGTGCTGGCACGTTCCAACCAGTAAAAGTAGACAATATCGCCGAGCATCACATGCATAGCGAGGTATATCATTTGCCGGAGCAGACGATAGACGCCATCCTGGAAGCGCGTGCTAACGGGAAACGCGTGACCGCAGTGGGTACGACTTCCTTGCGCACGCTGGAAAGCGCCGCCCATGCAGGCAAGCTGTTTGCGCACCATGGCGAAACGGATATTTTTATTACGCCCGGCTTCGAATTCAAACTGGTTGACCGCCTGATCACCAATTTCCACCTGCCCAAAAGTACCTTGATGATGCTGGTCTCGGCATTTGGCGGCTACGACCTGATGCGCCAGGCTTACGCACATGCCATTAAGCAATCCTACCGTTTTTTCAGTTATGGCGATGCCATGCTGATTACACGTGCAGTATCGAAAAAGTAAACCGCGGCGGTTAGAATAACGTTTACATCATTCATATAAAAACTGGGTTACGGAGCTATGCAATTCAAGACAACAACACTGGGCGGGCTGATGTTGCTCTGCCTGTCACTGACTAGCCATGCAGATATCCTGCCGGAGGCGGAAGTCGGCGTGAAAATTCCTTTAACCAAAAAACCGACCACGCGCCCGATGACAGTGGCCTATTTACCGGGCAACCAGCATTACTACATTGCCGATGGCGGTCTGGCACCTATGGGCAGTGAATTCGAAGCGCCAATTTCCAAGTCGGAAGTGCATGCCTTTACCGCAACAGGCCAGTATGTGAATTCGGCCAGGCCCGGTTTTGATAACCGCTCGCTTTACTACAACGCGAACTCGAACAAACTGGAAACCATCACCTACAATATTTCCAGTGCCGTGGGGTTTATGCCGAACACGGGCATTTACAGCCTGGAAGTCAACGATAACGGTGAGATATTGAGTAGCTCGGGCGACGTTGCGCAGTTTAATCCCGCCTTCGGCGATGCAGGCACCATGCCCAGCTATGATCCTGCCAGCAACCAGTATTATGCCAAGCAGGAACATGGCAACCTGGTGTTTGTAGTAGACCCGAAACAGCGCGAGAAACTCAAGGAAATCAAACTGGATTTTGCTGCGGCACACGTCGCCCACGATGATATCAGCGATCACTTTATTGCCTTTACCGGCGTCACTGGCAACGAATTGGCTTTGCTCGATGTTGACCATAAAGCCGTACTGATTTTTGACCTGACTGGGCATTATGTCGGCAAAAGCGCGTTACCTGCCACGATGAAACTGCGCTCACAAAACCACTTCAATGGCCTGGGTTACACCAACGGCATGATGTTCGTTTATCACGAAAACGAAGGCGAATTCGGTACCTACTACGGATTCAAGGTTGTGAAATAAGCGGCAATCCACAAACAAAAAAGCCGCGCAATTGCGCGGCTTTTTTATACAGATTCATTCAACTGTACTTACTGGCTGGCCATATTCACCGTAACCGATGGCGAAAAATGCCAGTAATTGCGCCAGGCGCCTACCACCAGCTTAGGATATTCCGGCTTGCCCAGACTGCCGTTATAGCGGCCCAGGGCGCGGTAATAATCGCCATGCTCAATATCCAGGTAATGGCGCAGAATGGTACAACCGTAACGCAGGTTAAGGCGCATGTCGAACAGGTTGTGCTCACTGGCACCTATACTTCTGACCCAGAACGGCATCACCTGCATATATCCGCGTGCACCCACGCTGGAAACCGCATACTTTTTGAAACCGCTCTCAACCTGGATCAACCCCAGCACCAGTTGCGGGTCCAGCCCAGCACGGGTGGCCTCATAATGCACAGACTTGAGAAAATCCTCACGATATTGCGCATCCGGCATGCGCTTTACCAGGCGCCCGGACATCTCCTGCAACCAGGCCTGCGCCAATTGTTCAGAATCAAACAGCAAGCGTGGCGCTGCCACATCACTGACCGATTTCTGCATCAGCGCCCTGACATTATTTGCCAACGGCTCTTCCTGCTGGTTGCCAGCCATGGAGACGGATGACCCTAACAGGCCAGCCAGCATCCAGAAAAATAAAAGCGTTGTTTTGTTCATGCTGCCTATTCTATCCAATAGAAAAATGGTCAGACGTCAAAACAGAAGGAGAAATCACCTTCTTATGATTGACCAAGTTTGTCACGTAAAAACGTAACGCAGTCAGTCGCTTGCAAGTTTTGTGCCTCGGCATCGGTACGGCCTTTATATTCCACTTTGCCTTCTGCCAGCCCGCGATCACCGATCACCAGGCGATGCGGAATTCCCATCAGGTCACTTTCGGCAAACATCACGCCAGGACGCTCAACACGGTCATCCAACAATACATCCACTCCTGCCTGTTGCAACTGACGGTAAATATCTTCCGCTGCCTGCTTCACGGCTTCGCTCTTGTCCAGGCCAATCGGGCAGATCACTACATCGAATGGCGCCATATTGCGCGGGAAGATAATACCTTTGTCATCGTTGCCTTGCTCAATTGCCGCGCCAACGATACGAGAAACACCAATACCGTAACAGCCCATTTGCATCACCTGCGACTGCCCGTTTTCGTCCAGGTAAGTCGCTTGCATGGCTTCTGAATATTTGGTGCCCAACTGGAAAATATGGCCCACTTCAATGCCGCGGCACAAACTCAATGTGCCTTTGCCGTCCGGGCTGGCGTCCCCTTCCACCACATTGCGGATATCAGCCACCACGGATGGCTCGGCTAAGTCGCGGCCAAAATTGACACTCGCCAGGTGGAATTTGGGTTTATTGGCACCACAGACAAAATCACTCATCAAAGCGACTGTTTTGTCTGCAATCACACGCACCTGACCGCTGACACCAACCGGGCCGATAAAACCGGGTGGGCAACCCAGGTTGCCACGGATTTCTTCTTCGGTCGCCAGGCGGAAATTCTGTACCCCTTCAATTTTGCCGAATTTAATTTCGTTCAACTGGTGGTCGCCACGCAGTAACGCCAGCGTAAACACATCATCCACCATCAGTGCCACGGACTTCACCGTTTTGCTGACCGGAATTTCCAGCAACTTGGCCACATCCTCACAACTGGTCTGCTTGGGGGTATCCACTTCGTGCATGGTTTCCGTTGCCGCAGCACGGCTACCGGTTGCAATGGCTTCGGCCATTTCCACATTGGCAGCGTACTCAGACTGCTCACAGTAAGCCAATGCGTCTTCACCGCTATCTGCCAGCACATGAAATTCCTGCGAACCATCACCACCGATGGCTCCTGAGTCAGCCCTGACCGCACGGAATTTCAGGCCCAGCCGCGTAAACACATTGCTGTAAGCAGTGTGCATGGTGTTGTAAGTGTTGACCAGGCAATCCGCACTGGTATGGAAAGAATAGGCATCTTTCATCAGGAACTCACGTGCGCGCATCACGCCAAAGCGCGGACGGATCTCGTCACGGAATTTGGTCTGGATCTGGTAGAAGTTCAGCGGCAATTGTTTGTAGCTGCTGATTTCCTTGCGGGCGATGTCAGTAATCACTTCCTCATGCGTAGGACCAAAACAGAAGTCACGCTCGTGCCTGTCGCGGATTTTCAGCATCTGCGGGCCAAATACGGCCCAGCGGCCGGTTTCTTCCCATAGTTCTTTCGGTTGCACTGCAGGCATCAGCAGCTCCAGCGCACCGGCCTTGTTCATTTCGTCACGCACGATGTTTTCCACTTTGCGCAATACGCGTAAACCCAGTGGCATCCAGCTATACAAACCGCTGCCCAGTTTTTTGATCAACCCGGCACGCACCATCAGTTTATGGCTGATCAGTTCGGCATCGGAAGGAGCTTCTTTTTGGGTGGCAATGAAAAATTGTGAGGCGCGCATAAGAATGTGTTTCTAATCAGGAATCTAAAGGCAAGATTTTAGCCTTTAATACAACGATAGTCAGCAGATATGGCAGCTTTATTCGCGGTGTCGGATGGGGCTGTCTTCGGGAATATAGCCATCTTTCCACTGTGCCATCGGCACGATGGTGGCAGGATGGCCGTTATCATAAAACCAGCTATCCACCGCATACTCGGCGTTGCTGTCGTTCTCCCGAATCACCGCCGTGGTATGCGGCCAGCCGCTGAAGAAGAATTTGCGGGTACGCGTGTCCAGAATCGTATGGAAGCGGATCAGGCCGGCCTGCTGCATCAGACGCATATAGGTGGTGCTGTTAATGGCTTCGTCATTACAATCCTGCTGGTGCTGGTATTCGCTATTGCCAAAAGTCCCTGCCCTGTCCGCAGCGGTGCCTGTTTTGGTGCCGACGATATCTTCCAGCATGCCAATGGCCGCTGCAATCCGGGCACGCTCCTGTTCAGCTGTCTCTGACTGAGAGGTGAATATGCGCAGCACGTTCTCCCATTCAGGCTGGCTGAGTTGCAACATATCGGAATGGGCACAGCCGCCACCCTGGCAGATTTCAAACGCCGCCAGGCTGGGTTCAGTGTGGTAAATGCGGTTGATATCCTGCAGGTCTGCCCGGGCTGGCATACCGACCAGTAACAAGCTACAGCACCAGTACGTGATTACTGAGTTCGTTACGCGGAATCGCTTCAGGCGGAAAATAATCTGCCAGATGCTGGCCAATGGCAGTAATGCCGTGTGTAACGCCTTGTTCAAACTGTCCACTCCTAAACATTTCTTCCATCTGCCGGCATATATGCTGCCAGCCTCGGTCGCCGACATGGCGATGGATACCGCGGTCGGCAACAATTTCCACATCGCGGTCTGCCAGCATTAAATAGATCAGTACGCCATTATTGTGTTCGGTATCCCAGATATTCAGTTGCCCGAATAACTGTATCGCCCGCTGCCGCGGTGACAGGCGCTGCATAATGGCAGACAAGGGTAAGCCGGATTCAATCACCACGCGCACTTCCCCGGCATGCCGACGTTCGCTATCGGCGATGGCCTGCTCGATATGTTGCAATGCTGTTTCGGAAAAATAGCGCCTGACCTGCCACGGATGGCTGGTGATATGCCGTAAAAAACGTTTGGCCGGATGGATGGGCTTCATTTACCAGTCTCCCGACGCGCCACCGCCACCAAAGCCGCCACCGCCACCACTGAAAATATCCGGTCCATGGCGCCCACCGCCGCCATAGCCAACAGGAAAACCGCCGCCCGGTAATCCGCCTTGCCCGCTACTCCCCATGGCCAGGGTAAAAACAAACGCGGCCAGGCCGACCAGGCCCATCACCAACAATGTGGCCCCGAGGGAACCAGCCAGCATGGCCAGTACGCCACCTGTCAGGGCGCTGCCAAAAAATGCGCCCAGCATGCCGCGTAAAATGGCACCGGCAATAATGGCGGCGAACATCAATATCGGTAGCCATTGCATCAGGTCGCCCTGCCCTGCGACAGCGGGTGTTTTGGCGGGTGCGGGCAATTGTTCGCCTTGTATCAGTTTAATCAGGGTATCGGTCGCCAGGTTAAGCCCGGCATAGAACTGGCCCTGCTTGAAAGCCGGGGACAATTGTTCGGCAATAATCCGCTTGGCAACCGCATCTGGAATGGCACCTTCCAGGCCATAACCGACCTCGATACGCATTTTTCTATCCTGTTTGGCCACGATGATAATCACGCCATCATCCTGCTTTGCGCGGCCTATTTTCCACGCATCGGCCAGGCGGATACCGAATTGTGCAATATCTTCCGGCTGCGTGGTCGGCAGGATCAGCACGGCGACCTGCGAGCCAGCCTGCTGCGAGAACTGTGCCAATTTCTCATTGAGCGCCGCCTGCTCTTCTGCAGACAAAGTCTGCGTCAGGTCGGTGACAGCACTGTTTAATGGCGGGATTTCCACCAAGCCATCCGCTGCCTGGCTGCCGGAGATTCCCAGCAGCACCAAGCAACAGGCCAGCAGCGTACGTAACCAGTGCAGCATCAACGTCAGAACCATCCGCGATTATTTGTCACCAAAATCCACTTTCGGGGCCGAAGAAATGGCTTTTTCGTTATCTACCGTGAAGGTGGGTTTTGGCTGGTAACCAAACATCATGGCAGTCAGGTTATTAGGGAAGCTGCGCACCGCGATGTTGTACTGCTTCACGGTTTCAATATAGCGGTTACGCGCGACGGTGACACGGTTTTCGGTCCCTTCCAGCTGTGCCTGTAAATCACGGAAGCTGGCATCCGCTTTCAGGTTAGGGTAGTTTTCTGACACAACCATCAGCCGGGATAAGGCACTGGTCAGTTGCCCTTGCGCCGCCTGGAACCTGGCAAATGCCTCCGGGTCATTCAGCAATTCCGGCGTGACTTGCATGCTACCCACTTTGGCACGTGCTTCGGTCACTTCCGTCAGCACTTTCTCTTCATGATTGGCGTAGCCTTTGACGGTAGATACCAGGTTGGGCACCAGGTCGGCCCGGCGCTGGTACTGGTTCAGCACTTCCGACCAACTGGCCTTGGCTTCCTCATCCAGACTCTGGAACTGGTTATAGCCGCAACCAGACAGCGTTAATACGCCAGCCAACAAAACCACCTTAAAAATTTGACGCATTGCATGCTCCTCTCAGATAGATGTCATTTACATGGGGATCCGGCATACAGCTTCAACCAGGCCCTTGTTTATTTTTCTGCCAGCAATAAACACAAGTCATGCCAGGTTTCTTTTTTCAATGCAGGCTGCGCCAGCATGGCCTGCGGGGGATGTGTAATCACATAGCGCATGTCACCATGCGCCAGCAATTGTCCGCGTACCGAGGCGATGTCAGCATGCGTCGTGCCGAGAAAGTGATTGGCGGTTTCCAGCCCGAACAAGACACAAAAACGGCTTTGCACTTGCGCGGATGAGATAGCGTGCTGGTGCAGTACCACGTCCTCAACTGGCAGCTTCAGGGCGCGCAGGATATTTTGCAATAATGCCTGGCTGGCGTCATCACTGGCTTGCGGGCATAACAAAAGCCATGGCGATTGAATCAATGGTTCAGAGATCGTCTCAATGATGTTAGCTTCAACAATTTCCGCTGATTCGCTTGGCTGGGGATCAGGCAGTAAAGGTGTGATCTCCGCTTCAGCTGGAGTCACTTCTGCCACCGGCACACTACCCTCATCCACCAGGGATTTTGCGACAGGCGTACCAGATGGTTTCTCCACAACCGGGAACATATGTGCAACCTCAGGCATGCGTGGCCGCCAGGCTGGCAGTAACTCCAGTTCGCGCAATATGTCTTCGCGGGTCAAGCTCACACATGCCTCCTTTGCCATCTCAGGCGATTCATAGTGCCAATCCCATCAGCACGGCATCTTCGCGCCCTTGTTTAGTCGGATAATAATTGCGGCGGATGCCCATCTCACAAAATCCTACCGACTCATACAAGGCAATTGCCGTGATATTGCTGACACGTACTTCGAGGAACATATTGGCAGCACGATGATAACGGGAAATATCTATCATTTGCGCGAGTAAAGCACGCCCCAGTCCTTGCCCCTGCAAAACTCTGGCAACACTGATATTCAACAGGTGTGCTTCATCCAGCACCATCATGACCAGGGCGTAACCCGCAATTTCCCCGGCAATCTCCATCACCCAGGCACTATGCCCGGCATCCAGTGAGTCCCTGAAATTACCAAGCGTCCACGGATGACTGTAAATCGTTGGTTCAATGCGACAAATCGCCGCAAGGTCATCATACGACATCGGGCGGAACGTGGGCTGGGAATGTGGCAATGCGCTCATGATGTGATCTTACAGCGTTTGTCCCTGCGCACGTTCACTGGCTGTCAGTGCTACCCGGTTGCGTACATACAAAGGCGCGGCCTGGTCGGCAGACTGCGTTTCCCCGGCGGCAAACCGGGGGTGGGCCAGTGTTAACATGGCTGGGGCTGTGGGTAGCAGATCGGCATGTATCTGACTAATTTTGCCTGCATACTGTCCAGATAAGCTATCGGCAAATATACGCCAGCCCGAACCTGCTGCCAGCCAGTCATTGCCCTCAATCGCCGGTACATCGTGCGGTTTGCAGACGACAGGCGCAGAGACTTCCACCCATTCGTTTTGTTGCCGGGTAAACGCGGCGTGATAAACCTCGCCCATACGCGCATCCAGACAGACCAATACTTTTTCCGCCTGTGTTTCCAGCCAGGCGGCTTGTGCGACTGTTTGCAGCGAACTTACGCCCACCACCGGCAAACCGGCACCCAATGCCAAGCCCTGTGTTACCCCTACCGCCACACGTACACCGGTGAATGCGCCGGGGCCCATGCCATAGGCAATCCCATCCAGCCCGGCCAGGGTGAAATGTGCCTGCGCCAGCAGGCGCTGGATTTCCGGCAGGATACGTTGCGAAGCCGCCGGACCCGTGCACTCATGAAACGCATGTACCTCAGTACCAGCTTGCAGCGCCAGCGACAGGAATTCAGTTGAAGATTCAATGGCTAGTAAATTCATGGCAATTAATAGCTATGCTTTTGCTCAGGGAATTGGCCGGATTTCACCGCCTGCACATAAGCAGCAATTGCCTGCTGCACACTACCGGATTGCTGCAAAAAGTTTTCTGCGAAACGCGGCGCCTTGTAGTCTTGCGGGGCCTTGCCTGCCGGTCCGGTATAAATGCCCAGTAAGTCCTGCAATACCAGCACCTGGCCACTACAACCGGCACCGGCACCTATGCCTATGGTAGGCACCGGAATGTTGTTAGTAATCTGCATGGCAAGTGCTGCCGGGACCATTTCAAACAGCACCATGCTGACACCGGCATCAGCCATCGCCTGCGCATCCGCCAGCATGGCCTGGGCGCCCTCTGCCGTTTTGCCCTGGATTTTATAACCGCCCAGTTTCTCCACAGATTGCGGCGTAAACCCAAGGTGTGAACAAACAGGAATGCCATTAGTCACTAAATGACGCGCCGTTTCGACCATCTGGCCACCACCTTCGATCTTGATAATATGCGCGCCCGCAGCAATCAGGGCCCTGGCATTGACCAGCGCCTCTGCCATATCGTGTTCATAACTGTTGGCCGGCATATCGCTCATGATGATGGTATCAGGTGCACCCTTTGCCACAATGCGCGTGTGATACAGCATATCCTGCATGGTGACACCCAGGGTATCAGACGCGCCTTGGATCACCATGCCCAGTGAATCCCCGACCAGCAGCACATCCACGCCGGCCAGCGCCATCAGCTTGGCAAACGTGGCGTCATAGCAAGTCAGCATGGCAATTTTTTCACCCGCGCTTGCTTTGGTCAGAAGTTGTTTCAGCATATTCAAAAGAGGGTTGGCGATGCACGTCCAGCAAGAAGATACAGGCAGTACTCATACAGCCCGACTTGCACCGTGCTGTCGTTTAAAAGTTGGGGTTAAAGTACTCGCGGCTACTCTTGATCTGGTTAATCCGCTCAATCAGCAAGTCGAACGCCTCCGGGTCTTTGATAATGTTCAACTTCTCGTTGTTCACGATCAGCAAGGGTGAAGCATCATAGCCATGGAAAAACTCACTGTAGGCTTCTGCCAGGCGGGCGATATATTCACGCGGCATATCCTGCTCGTAGCTGATATTGCGCTCTTCGATACGCTCCATCAGCGCGTCCACCGGTGTTTGCAGGTAGACCACCAGGTCCGGCTTGGGCGCTTTAAGCTGCAAGTGCTGGTAAATCTGGTGATACAGGGAATATTCTTCATCATCCAGGTTCAGGCGCGCGAAAAGCGGGTCTTTTTCCAGAAAAAAGTCAGACACAGTCTGTTGCCCGAACATATCGCGCTGTGCCATGTCTTCAATCTGGCGTGAACGCTGGAACAGGAAGAACAATTGCGTCGGCAGGGCATAACGCTGGGCATCCTGGTAAAAGCGCGTCAGGAACGGATTGGCTTCGGCTTTCTCGGACAGCAGTTCCACCGAGAATTTGTCGGCCAGCATGCGCGCCAGCGTGGTTTTGCCACTGCCTATCGGGCCTTCAATCACAACATAGGGAAAACGGTTAAACATTCTTATTGCTCGTCCAGCTTATTCAATTCGGGGCAGTTTGCGCACGTTCCAGTTTTCTCACATCCTGGTGCCGGTATCCAGCTACCCATTCTACAACAGACTTTCCGTCCGGCAGTACAAAACCGGGCAGAATTTCCGCCAGCGGAAAAACCACAAAACCGCGTTCGTGCATGCGCGGATGCGGCAGCCTGAGCAGTTCGGTATCCAGTTGCATACCGTCATAATCCAGCAGGTCCAGATCGAGGATACGTGGCGCATTGAGGAAAGGCCGTTCGCGGCCAAATGTTTGCTCTATGTCTAACAGCAACTGCATCAACTGCGGGGCGGGAATATCTGTTGCGACCTGAATCACGGCATTGATAAAGTCAGGCTGGTTGTCATAGCCTACAGGAGCGGTCGCATACAGGCTGGAAGTCTTGAGCAGCGTCAATCCTGGTGTTTGCGCCAGCACCTGTATCGCACGGCTGACTTGCACTTGCGGCTGTTGCAGGTTACTGCCCAGCGCGATTAGGGCCAGCGCCATTAAGCATCTGCCTCATGAGTCGCTGCCGGTTTTTTCTTGCGCGGCTTGCGGCGACGTTTTTTAGGGGCGCTATCCGGCAACAGCATGGCGGTGCGTTCTTCAGTACCGGCATCGGCAAACCGAGTCCACCAGTCACCCAGTTCCTGCGGCAACTCGCCCGAGGCACAACGCAACAGCAGGAAATCATAACCGGCCCGGTAACGCGGATTGGTCAGCAAGGCATAAGGCCGCTTGCCAGAGCGCTGTTCAAAGCGCGGCTGCATGGCCCAGATTTCTTTCATGGTTGCAGTATAGCGATTATGGATCGCCATTTTCTCGCCCTGCTTGTCAATGATTTCATTCATGGCCGCGTGCAGTGCCGGAATCAGCGGCTCGCCACGCTTCTGGTTTTCCTGCCAGGCTTGCAGCACTTCATGCCAGAGCAAGGTCGCGAACAGGAAACTTGGGTTGGATGATTTGCCAGCAAGGATACGGTCATCGGTGTTTTTCAGCGCCAGCATGACAAATTTTTCACCCAGCGGTTGCTCCAGTACCACATCCAGCAATGGCAGCAAACCATGGTGCAAATGCTGGGCACGCAAGGCGCCGATGCTTTCAATTGCATGGCCGGACAGAAATAACTTAAGCATTTCATCAAACAGTCGGCTGGGGGGTACATCTTCCAGTAAATCTGCCAGTTTACGGATAGGCGCTTCGGTGGCACGCTCCAGCTTCAGGCCCAGCTTGGCGGAAAGACGGACGGCGCGCAGCATGCGCACCGGGTCTTCCTGGTAGCGTTTGACCGGGTCGCCAATGATACGCAGGGTTTTGGCGCGGATATCGGCGACACCGTCATGAAAATCCAGTACTTCCTGGCGCTTGGGATCGTAATACAAGGCGTTGGCGGTAAAATCGCGCCGGACCGCATCTTCTTCTATGGTGCCAAAAATATTGTCGCGGATAATACGGCCGCTATCATTAGTGGCCGCATCGCCGTCATTCTGGTGATGGCCGCGGAAAGTAGACACTTCTATCGTCTCCTGCCCCCATAACACATGCACCAGGCGGAAACGGCGGCCAATCATGCGGGAACGGCGGAAGGTCTTGTGCACTTGTTCCGGCGTAGCATCCGTAGCGACATCAAAATCCTTGGGAGGATGGTTCAGCAATAAATCACGCACGGCACCGCCGACAATATAAGCCTGGAAACCGGCCTTGTGTAAACCGTCACAGGTTTTCAGGGCAGCCTGGCTGATCAGTTTCTGGTTGATTTTATGTTTGCTGGCGGTAATCACCTTTACAGTAGCAGAAGGTGTTTGCGCATTGGCAGCGCCACGACGGCGAAATACTTTGTTCAGTAATTGTTTAATCATTGGTCAATATTCAGGCGCCCACTACTACGGCGCTACAGTTTATGTTGGTTATTCCACAGCACATCAGGAACGCCGGCATGCTGATTGAGGGTACGACAGAGGACAAACAACAAGTCCGACAGGCGATTGAGGTATTGCAGGGAAATCGGTGTCACCGGCGAATGTGCATGCAGGGCATGTAACGCACGCTCGGCACGGCGGCAAACCGTACGTGCCAGATGGCAGACAGCCGCCGCGCGGCTCCCGCCAGGCAGAATAAACTCTTTCAGCGGGCTGAGTGCCTCGTTCCATGCATCCAGCGTCAACTCCAGGAATGTCACACGTCCGGCCTGGATGAAATGATGCCCAGGCATGCACAACTCACCGCCCAGGTCGAACAAGTCATGCTGGATCGCCAGCAAGCTGTCACGCACATCGTCGTCCAGTTCTTCCACCAGCAGCATGCCGAGCACCGCATTCAGCTCATCGACATCACCCATGGCTGCCACACGCAGGTCGGATTTCGCCACGCGCGAGCCGTCGCCCAGCCCGGTCGTGCCGCTATCACCGGTACGCGTGTAAATCTTGCTCAGCCGATTGGCCATTCCTGATACCTGTATAAAATCCGATATAATCCGGTCATTATAAATCATACCGTGCCATTTCGATGTGCCCAGCGATTGCAGTCAATGCCCCGGTCGGGGTGATGGATTCCGGGGTTGGCGGCCTCAGCGTGCTCAAGCACTTAACCCGCCAGCTGCCACACGAGCATTTCCTCTATTTTGCTGACAGCGCCCATGCGCCCTATGGCAACAAATCTGCCAGCGAAATCCGGCAGCGCTGCTTCACCATTGCCGACAGGCTGATCGTCCAGGGTGCCAAGGCGCTGGTCGTTGCCTGCAACACGGCCACTGCCGCCGCCATCGGCGCCATGCGCGAGCATTACACTTTACCCATCATCGGCATGGAACCCGCCGTCAAACCCGCTGCCGCGGCCAGCAATAACGGCATCATCGGCGTACTCGCCACCACTGGTACCCTGAAAAGTGCCCAATTCGCCGCCCTGCTGGAGCACTACGGCCAGGGCGTGCAAATCGTCACACAAGCCTGCGTTGGATTAGTGGAATGCATTGAACAAGGTCAACTGGATACGCCGCAAACACTATCCCTATTACAACAATACTGCCAACCGCTGATGGCAGCCGGCGCGGACACCATCGTGCTCGGCTGTACACACTACCCGTTTGTGCGTAAATATATTCAGGAAATAGTGGGGCAGAATGTGATATTGATCGATACTGGAGCAGCAGTGGCGAAGCGCCTGCAGCAGATATTGGAACAACGGCAGATGCTTAATGCCGCCAGCGAAACTGGAGATTATGTGTTTCTAACGAGTGGGACGGAAGAGACGCAACGGGTTATGCAGCAGTTGTGGGCATTCGCTAGATAGCATTGCCGCTAATCATCAACAAAAAACCCACGCTTTGCGTGGGTTTTCTACTTAATGATGATGCACCTGCGTCCCAGGCTTCAACCTGTATTTCGTCCCGCAATACGGGCACGAAACTTCACCCGTTTTTACTACATCCAGGAATACCCTGGGATGTGAGGCCCACAATGCAACTTCATTTGTCGGGCAATGCAATGGCAAGTCTTTGCCGTCTACTTCAAACACTTTGACATCAGACATTCAAATTCTCCCGCAAACCGGCACACAATCGATTAAACCAACGTCAGCCAGTGCTGGTATTTGGCGTTTTTACCTTTAACCACATCGAAATACAGGCTTTGCAGTTTTTCGGTGATTGGACCACGTGAGCCCGCGCCAATCGCACGGTTATCCAACTCGCGGATAGGCGTGACTTCAGCCGCAGTACCGGTGAAGAAAGCTTCATCTGCACTATATACCTCATCACGCGTGATACGTTTTTCAATAATTTCCAGGCCCAGTTCTTCTTTCGCCAGGTGAATGATGGTATCGCGGGTAATACCTTCCAGTGCCGATGTCAGGTCCGGCGTAATCAATTTACCGTTACGCACGATAAAGATATTCTCGCCAGAGCCTTCAGCCACAAATCCGTCTACGTCCAGCAGCAATGCTTCCTGGTAACCATCCTGTGCCGCTTCCTGGTGGGCCAGGATACTGTTCATGTAGTTGCCGTTAGCCTTGGCTTTACACATGGTGATATTTACGTGGTGACGTGCGAAGGAGGAAGTTTTTACGCGGATACCTTTGGTAATCGCTTCTTCGCCCATGTAAGCGCCCCAGCTCCAGGCACCGACGATCACATGGGTGGACAAGGTCTTGGCAGAGATACCCATGGCTTCGGCACCGTAAAATGCCATCGGGCGCAGGTAAGCCGATTCGAGGTTGTTTTCGCGTACCGCTGCTTTTTGTGCCTCGGAAATGGTCGCTTTATCAAATGGCATTTTCATGCCCAGGATATGCGCACTGCGGAACAGGCGGTCTGTATGCTCCTGCAGGCGGAAAATCGCGGGACCCTGCTCGGTTTTGTAGGCACGCACCCCTTCAAACACGCCCATGCCATAGTGCAGGGTGTGGGTTAATACGTGGGTGGTGGCATCACGCCAGTTGACCATTTTGCCGTCGTACCAGATAACGCCGTCACGGTCTGCCATCGAACTCGGTATTGCCATTTAAACTCGCCTCAATCCGTCAGTCATGAAAAACTGGTATTGTAAACCAAACTGCGTCTTTTTCGCCTATGCTAGAATTCATTTCAATGCTGATTTACAAGGATTTTTATATGCGTGCACATTTTATGTGGCGATGGGTCATGGGATTTATGTTGCTAGGACTGCTGGCTGGCTGCCAACCTGGCGGCTCACACGCCAGTTTTATCGGCACCGACCTGACCGGCACCCATTTTGGCAAACCGCTGACATTGACCGACCACACCGGAAAGTTACGTAGTATCAATGATTTCAAAGGCAAGGTGGTTGTGCTGTTTTTCGGCTACACGCATTGCCCGGACGTGTGCCCCACAACCATGAGTGACCTGAAGCAAACCATGAAATTGCTGGGTGATAAGGCCGATGATGTACAGGTATTGTTTGTGACTGTCGATCCTGAACGTGATACGCAGGAAGTGCTGGCACAGTTTGTACCTGGCTTCGATGCACGTTTTATCGGTTTGCGCGGTACGCCAGCTGAAGTGGCTGCCAACCTGGCCGAGTACAAGGTATATGCCGCCAAAGTCACCGAACCTGGCCAGTCGGGCTATACCATGGATCATAGTGCAGGCCTGTATGTGTTTGATAAAACCGGGGCACCACGTATTTATCTTGGTTATGGCGAAAAGCCGGCAAACATTGCACATGACTTGAAACTGCTGATGTAAACACGTTTGTACCGGTCACCGGCGCTTGTAGTCAAGAACGATTTTCATTTATGTTACTATTTAAAATATCATTTTAAATCAATAAGTTACATTAATTTTATTATTGCACTCCTTGCTATTTCCTGTATCATAGCCAGCATCAAAACTGCATACAGGAGCCGGCAATGAGAGGCGATAAGAAAATTATAGATATTCTGAATGATTTACTGGCAGGCGAGCTCACCGCCACCGACCAGTACCTGATTCACGGCGAAATGTATGCCGACATGGGACTAGGCACGATTGCGCAACACATCTTGCACGAATCCCTGCACGAAAGAGAACATGCCCGCGCGCTCATTCAGCGTATCCTGTTCCTGGAAGGCACACCCAACCTCGCCAAACGCGATCCTATCCATATCGGCAAAGACGTTAAATCCATGCTGGAATCAGACCTGGCACTGGAATACACCGTGGTCAAACACCTGAAAAGCGCTATCGAAGCCTGCGAACAGGCGCAGGATTTTGTCACACGCGAAATGCTGCTGGTGCAACTGGATGACACCGAAATGGATCATGCCTACTGGCTGGAAAAACAACTGAACCTGATCAAATTGATCGGCATTGAAAACTACTGCCAAAGCCAGATGGGCGACAGCCCGGCGGCAGCCGTATAAGGAGCTGCTATGAAAGGCGGAAAACATATTATCAGCACACTGAACAAGGTGCTCAAAAACCAGCTGACATCTATCAATCAGTACTTTCTGCATGCGCGCATGTTCAGGAAATGGGGCCTGGAAAGACTCAACGACTACCAGTACAAACAATCCATCCGCGTCATGAAAGAAGCGGATGAGGTGATTGAGCGCATCCTGTTCCTGGATGGCCTGCCTAACCTGCAAAACCTTGGCAAGCTACTGATTGGCGAAGATGTAGTGGAATGCCTGCAAGGTGACCTCAGCTTTGAAAAAGAGGTGCAGCGCCCGCAACTGGTGGAAGCGATTGCAGAAGCCGAAAAACTGCAGGACTATGTCACGCGCGACCTGCTGACCGAATTGCTGGAAGCCTGCGAAGAGGCCATAGACTGGCTGGAGACCCAGCAACGCCTGATTACAGACGTCACCTTGCCGAATTACCTGCAATCCCAGATTGAATCCGACTAATCCCGGTACCCACATCAACCGTTGAATCAAGCCGCGAAAGCGGCTTTTTTCTTGGCTGCAGGGAACCAGTTTAACCTTGACAAGCTCTCAATAAATGATAATAATTATCATTAGTAACTTTAGAGAGGCAATATGTACGTTTGCGTGTGTAATGCAGTCACTGAGCGTCAAGTTCACCAGGCGGTGAGAAATGGTGCAAAAACCGTGAAGGACCTGAAAGAACAATTAGGTGTTGGCGCGGAATGCGGCAAATGTGCCAGCTGTGCCAAAGCCTGCCTGAAAGAAGCACACACAGAACAACATCCTGGCCTGGTGAAAAAACTGATCCAGTTAACACCGGTACAATTAGGCGCCGCCTGATCACCTCCAGTTTCAAAAAAAGGGGCTATCAGCCCCTTTTCTATTTCACAAAACATGCTTTGCCGGTAGCTGCATTGCCTACTACAATCATGCGCTTATCCCTCATTCATCCATCGGCATGGCAAATCACTCAAGCACCAAACCAGACTGGCACATCTTAGTATTACTGCTGCTACCGCCGTTGCTCTGGGCCGGTAATTTCATCGCCGGGCGCGCCGTCAGCGCCTCGGTACCACCCGTGGCGCTATCGCTTATCCGCTGGGGGCTTGCCACGCTCTGCCTGCTACCGTTCGCACTCAAGCCTTTTTTGCGTGACCGCGCCCATTACCTGACTTACCGCTGGCATGTGCTAGGCACGGCCATTACCGGCGTGGCTACATTTAACCTGATGGTGTACTGGGGCTTACACACGACCAGTGCGACTAACGGTATCATCCTCAATTCCTTCATCCCCTTTCTGGTCGCGATCTTCGGCTTTTTGTTTTATCGCCAGCGACTAGCTGTTTACCAATTGCTGGGGCTGCTGGTTTCGCTCGCAGGCGTCCTCACAGTCGTCTCGCGCGGGGAATTGCAGGTGTTGCTTACGCTGGCTTTCGCTCCGGGTGATGTGATTATTTTCCTGGCCATGATTTGCTGGGCCTTGTTTACTTTGTGGACCAAGGAGATTCCGGCCACGATAGACCGCACAGGACTTATGCTATGCCAGGTGCTGATTGCATTATTATTCCTGCTGCCACTGTATGCCTGGGAAAGCCAGGTCAGCACGATACATATCACAGACACCCGGACCTGGTGGATATTGGCCTATATCGGGATTTTCCCTTCCGTGATTGCCTTCCTGGCCTATTCAAAAGCCGTCACACTTGTAGGCTCGGTGCGCGCGAGCGTATTTATTCATGCCATGCCCGTGTTCGGCTCGCTGCTTTCCAGCCTGCTGTTACGTGAAGCATTGCATGCCTACCAGTTGCTGGGCATGCTGACAATCTTCACCGGCATCTGGTTAGCCAACAAAGCGATGCATCAGCCAGTGGTGACACCCACTTCCCGGCGTTAGCGGTCAGGCCATGCGATGCAAAATCGCAGACAAGGCCTTGAGTTCTTTTTCGGCTTGCAGGTGATGGGGAAACAGGCTTTCCTGTACGGCATAGAACCTGGCGGAATGGTTCATTTCCCTGAGATGGGCCATTTCGTGGCAAACCACATATTGAATGATATGCGGCGGTGCTTGTATCAGCCGCCAGTTGAGGCGGATTTGCTTGCGGCTGTTACAGCTACCCCAGCGCGATCTGGCATTAGAAAGCGCAACAGAAGTAATCTTTTCGCCCATCTGCGCAGCGATCAACTCAACCCTGCGCTTAAAATCCGGCAACGCCTGCTGCGCATACCATTGCAGCACTTTGCGTGCGACGAACGCTGGCTGGTCGCTCTGCGGCGACCGGACCAGCAACTGGTTGCCTTGCAGTGTCACCGCTTTATTGGTGGCATGCTGTTGCAGCGTCAGCACAATATCCTGCCCCATAAACAGCAAGGGTTCACCATCCAGCCACTGCATGGGCGCCACCTGGTTCGCTTCACGCAAAGCCAGTTTTTGCTGTATCCAGCCCGATTTTTCCAATAAGACTTGCTGTAGCTGCGTGGCTGAAATACGTTTGGGGGCATGCACCACCAGGCCATTGGCCGTGATTTTAAGGCCTATGGTTCTGCGTGCACGCAGGTCGAGCAGGTATTGGATGCTTTGCCCATTGGGCAATTGCAAGCGTTGCTCGATCACAGGTTTAACATCTCGGCTTCAATCCAGTCTTCGACCTGTTTATTGATAGCATCTGGCTTGAGGCCTTTGGTATCAATGGGCTGGCCAATGACCACCTGGATGACGCCTGGATATTTAAGGATGGAATTTTTGCGCCAGAAGCGGCCAGCATTATGCGCCACCGGCACCACGGTAGTTTCGCTATGCGATGCCAGCCAGGCACCACCGATGTGATACTTGCCACGCTGACCAGGCGCCGTGCGGGTGCCTTCCGGGAAAATCACCACACTTAATCCCTGTCGCAATCTGTCTTTGCCATTGTTGACCAGTTTCTTCAATGCCTCGCGACCAGCACTGCGATCAATCGGAATCGCATCCAGCGCCCAAAATGCCCAGCCCAGGAAAGGAATCATCAGTAATTCTTTTTTCATTACCCAGATTTGCGGCGGGAAAATACACTGCAACCCTATGGTTTCCCAGGCCGACTGATGTTTCGCCAGGATAATATGCGCACCGGCAGGAATATGTTCACGCCCGGTCACCTCATAACGCAGATTGCACGTCACTTTGAGCCACCACAACACGCCATACGCCCAGCCACTGACCCAGCGCGAACGCGTCACTGCCGGTAGCGGCGTCAGCAAAATCGCCAGTAAGGAAAATGGAATCGTCAGTGCAACCAAGCCGGTATAAAACAGCAAAGCCCGCACATACAACACGGCTTTCTGCATTATCTGTCACCTGCAATAATGTCTTGCACAGCCGCTGCCAGATCGGCAACCACGATGGTATTCTCGGGGACGTCAGACAGGTTATAGGTTTCTTCACCTTTCCCAGTACGCACCAGATAAGGCTGGCAGCCGGCGTTGGCAAATGCCTGCAAGTCACGCAGTGCATCGCCTACACCGGGCACTTTATTCAACTCGATGTTAAAACGGCGGCTGATTTCTTCCAGCATGCCAGTTTTTGGCTTGCGGCAACTACAATGATCATCGGCCGCATGCGGGCAATAAAACACCGCATCAATACGGCCACCTACTTGTGCCAGCGCTTTATGCATTTTGTCGTGAATGGCATTCAGCGTGGCCATATCGAAATAGCCACGCGCAATGCCCGATTGATTGGTCGCCACTGCCACGCGGTACCCATGCTGGTTGAGCAGCGCAATCGCTTCCAGGCTGCCAGGAATCGGAATCCACTCATTGGGATTCTTGATAAAGGTCGCGCTGTCGCGGTTAATCACGCCGTCACGGTCAAGAATGACTAATTTCATGCATAAACTCCTGACGGCAACTTGATCAACTTGCCAGTTTGGACAAATCTGCCACGCGGTTCATGGCCTGGTGCAGGGTTGCCAGCAGGCCCAGGCGATTGGCCTTGAGTGCAGGATCATCGGCATTCACCATCACTTCATCAAAGAAGGTATCAACCGGTGCCTTGAGGTTTGCCAGTGCCTGCAATGAAGCTGTGTAATCGCCAGTTTCAAACAGCTGGTCGGCTTTAGGCTTGGTTGCAGCCAGCGCCTGGTGCAGGGCCTTCTCGGCAGGCTCTTGCAGTAACTCAACCTTTACTTCGGCTTTTACTTCGCCTTCCACTTTTTTCAGGATGTTAGATACGCGCTTGTTGGCAGCTGCCAGCGCAGGTGCTTCCGCCAGGTTGGCAAATGCCTGCACTGCGCTTAAGCGGCGTGGCACTTCGGCTAATTGATTCGGTGACAATGACAGTACCGCATCCACCTCTTGCGCGCTCGCCCCCTGGTCACGCAGGTTCACGGCCAGCCGGTCAAAGCAGAATGCCTTGATGGCTTCAGCTACTTCCTGGCCACCATTAAATACGCTCAGTGTTTGTGCGATCAACTGGTCAAAGGCCAATGGCAAGTCGGTTTCCATCAGCATGCGCAAAATGCCCAGTGCCTGGCGACGCAAGGCAAACGGATCCTTATCCCCAGTCGGTTTTTCACCGATGCTGAACAGGCCCGCCAAAGTTTCCAGCTTGTCCGCCAAGGCCACCACCACACCGACCTGGCTACGCGGCAGTTCGTCACCGGCAAAGCGTGGACGGTAATGATCTTCAATCGCATACGCCACGTCATCAGCCATGCCTTCGTGCTGGGCGTAGTAACGACCCATGATGCCTTGCAGCTCCGGGAACTCACCGACCATATCAGTCAGCAAGTCAATCTTGGACAAACGTGCGGCTTGCGCCACTTTGGCGACAAAACCGTCACCACCAATGTGCTGGGCAATGGCAGAAGCAATCGCCACCACGCGCGCATTGCGCTCCCCTTGTGAACCCAGCTTGTTGTGGTAAACCACTTTACCCAGGCCAGGCAAACGGCTTTCCAGCGTCTTTTTACGGTCCTGGTCAAAGAAGAATTTGGCATCGGCCAGACGTGGACGCACCACGCGCTCGTTGCCACCAATGACCTTGCTGGCATCGGCCGGGTTGATGTTGGATACAATTAAAAACTTATTAGTCAGTTTGCCGCTTGCATCCAGCAACGGGAAATATTTCTGGTTGGCCTTCATGGTCAGAATCAGGCACTCTTGCGGCACCTGTAAAAACTCTTCTTCAAACTGGCCCAGCAATACGTTAGGGCGCTCCACCAGCGCAGTCACTTCGTCCAGCAAGGCATCGTCATCAATCGGTTTCAAGCCTTGCTTGGCGGCCGCAGCTTGCAGTTGCTTCACAATCTCGGCACGACGCGCATCAAAACCGGCAATTACGGCACCTTCATCATTCAATTGCTGCGCATAGGTGTCGGCAGAAGTAATCGTGACCACTGGATTTTTTGCTTCAAAACGGTGACCTTGTGTCGTATTTCCAGCCGTTAAACCCAGCGTGGAAACAGGCACGATTTCGCTACCATGCAAAGCCACCAGGCCATGCGCCGGACGCACAAAGTTCACGCTCTGCCAGCCATCATTAATCTGGTAAGTCATGACCTTGGGAATAGGCAATTTGGCCAGCGTCTCATCCAGCGCTTTTTGCAGGCCTTCCTGCAAGGTGGCACCTGCTTGCGTCGCATCCAGGAACAACACATCCGCCTTGCCATCATTTTCTTTGCGCAGTTTGGCAACGGCACTTTCATCTTCGCCCAAGGCCTGCAATTTTTTCAGCAAGGCTGGAGTGGCATGACCATTGGCATCCAGGCCAACCGTCGCTGGCATCAGTTTTTGCGCGACTTGTTTATCGGCCGCTTTTGCAGACACCTGCGTGATATGCGCCGCCAGACGGCGCGGGGATGCAAAAGTAGTCACCGCGCTGCCATCCGCCAACAGGCCGGAGGCTTGCAGGCTCTCAGCCAGCACACCACTGAAAGACTCACCCAGCTTTTTCAATACCTTGGGCGGCAGTTCTTCTACAAATAATTCAACTAACAGGTTGCGGGTACTCATGCGGCGGCTTTCTTGTTTTGTTCGGCTTGTTCGCTCTCAAGTTTGGCGATAACTTCATCAGCCCATTCTTTTGGCGCCATCGGGAAGCCCAGGCGGGCGCGGCTATCGAGGTAGCTGGCAGCCACGGCGCGGGCCAGGGTACGGATACGGCCAATGTAGGCCGCACGCTCGGTGACGGAAATCGCACCACGCGCGTCGAGCAGGTTAAAAGTGTGTGCCGCTTTCAGCACTTGTTCGTAAGCAGGCAAGGCCAGCTTCACTTCCATCAGGTGCTTGGCTTGTTTTTCGTGCGCATTAAACGCCGTGAACAGGAAATCGGCATCGGAATGCTCAAAATTATAAGTCGATTGCTCAACCTCATTCTGGTGGAACACGTCACCATACTTCACACCCGGCGAATATTCGAGGTCATAGACATTTTCCACGCCTTGCAGGTACATGGCCAGGCGCTCCAGGCCATAGGTGATTTCACCGGTGATCGGTTTACAGTTGATGCCGCCCACTTGCTGGAAATAGGTGAATTGTGTCACTTCCATGCCATTGAGCCAGACCTCCCAGCCCAGGCCCCAGGCGCCCAGTGTCGGGTTTTCCCAGTCATCCTCTACAAAGCGGATATCGTTTTCCTTGAGGTTAAAGCCCAACGCTTCAAGCGAGCCGAGGTACAGTTCCAGGATATTGGCCGGGGCCGGTTTGAGCACTACCTGGTATTGGTAGTAATGCTGCAAGCGGTTAGGGTTTTCGCCGTAGCGGCCATCTTTGGGGCGGCGGCTGGGTTGCACATAGGCAGCCTTCCAGGGTTCAGGGCCCAGTGCGCGTAAAAAAGTGGCGGTATGGCTGGTGCCTGCACCGACTTCCATATCGTAAGGTTGCAGCAACGTGCAGCCTTGTTTGTCCCAGTATTCCTGAAGCTTTAAAATAATCTGTTGAAAGGTCAGCACCATGACGCCTGATCGGATTGATTGTAAAACGAATATTTTACCTGATTCAGACTAGGTTAAGAAATCGCATTGCTGTCCCGTTAAGAGCATGAGATGGGTTTTTTACGGTTTTTTGCGATTGTGGCATCCCGCAAAATTTGATAGATTAGGCGCATGAAATCCTACCGCACATGGGTGTTGTTGCTGACGTTATGGTTTGCCTTGCTGCAAACCATTGCGCCACTCTTGCATGCCCATGCTGCAGGCGATACCGCTGCCGATGATGGCCCGCACATGCATATGGTCGATATTCCGGCCTTGCATACAGAAACGGAAGCATCCAGGCATCCGTTTCACTGGCATATGCACTCAGGAAAATCGCATGGGCAGATCATAGAGTTGGGCCAGGCCATCAGTGAAAGCAATACCTTATTATCGCTGATTGATGCGCACGCCAATTTTTTCGTAGCCATCCTGCCCGGCCTGCTCTTGCTGTCATTGTGCCTGCTGCTGCCACGCCGCCAGTGCCAGCGACCGCAGAACGATCACCCGCAACACGCCTTTCCCCTCACGCGCCACAGCCCGCGCGGCCCTCCACACGCCTGAACATTCACCTGTTGCACCGGCGGCATTAGCCATCGGTTTGCCTGTTTTGTTCAGGAGTATGTATGTTTCATTTATGCAGGGGGGCGTATCGCTTCCTAATCATATGGTTTGCATGGCTCACGGTTTGCCATGTAGTGCCTGTCATGGCCGAAAGCATGAGCCAGCAGGGTAATGACCATAACGATACCGTTTCAGCCAATCCACATTTAAGTTTGCACCAAGTATTGCAGCAGGTAGTGGCTATCCATCCGCAGCAAGCCTTGCTGGCCGCGCACCAGCACATGGTGCAGGCACGCAAGATTATGGCCAACAGCTGGCTGCCACAAGCCCCTTCGGTGGGATTCTCCCACCAGAACGACGCACTGCTCAGCAACCGCGACGAGCGTGAGTGGCAGGCGCAGGTACAAATCCCCATCTGGCTACCCGGGCAGCGGCAGGCGCGCGGTCAGGTGGCCAGCCTGGCCGATGACAGCCTGTCGCAAGACCGCGCTGGCTTGCAGCAACTGGCCGCAGACCTGTTACGCAATGCCGTGTGGGAGATTGCCATGCGCCGCAACGATGTCGGGCTGGTTGAAAACCGCCGTAACACCATGCGCAGCATTGCCGAAGATGTGCAGAAACGCTTTAAGGCAGGCGAAGTGGCCCGGCTGGATATCATGCAGGCCGAGCAGGAAACCCTGCAGGCCGAACGCCAGCGCGTCACGGCGCAGGCCGAACTCATGCATGCGCAATTCCGTTACCAGCAACTCACGGGGCTCAACGAAATGCCAGCCAGGCTGGAAGAGCCGCTGTCCACTCGCGAAGATTATGCCGACTCGCCTTACTGGCAAGCCGCGCAAGCCAGGCTCAAGCTGGCAGAAGGCCAACGCGACCTGACCATGATAGAGCAGCGGCAGAATCCGCAACTCACGCTCAGCACGCGCACTATCCAGGGTGGTTTTGACTATGCCTATAACGCCAGCATGGGCGTGGCTATCAATATTCCGCTGCAAAGCGAAGTGCAGCGCGCGCCCTTGCTGGCCAATGCCGAGCAAAACATAGGCGATGCGCGTACCCAGCTGGAAACCTTGCGCCGACAGTTGGAGAACAACCTGCACGAAGCCGAGCATAACCTGCATGTCAGCCGCCAGGAACTGACACTGATCCAGCAACAGCAAGCCATCGCCAGCGAGAATGCCAGCCTGGCCCGCAAAGCCTATCGCCTGGGCGAACTCGATCTCAACCAATTATTACGCCTGCAATTACTGGCCTTTGAAGCTGAACGCAGCTTGAGCAGCCAGCAGCTACAAGTGCAATGGAACATTGCCAGATACAACCAGGCCGTAGGAGTCCTGCCATGAAAAGAATTCTTTTTTTAATCAGCTTGTTTTGCCTGTCGCTGAACACCTCAGCAGCCACCCTGTTACCGCTCTCACCGGCACAATTGAAACAGATGCAGGTGCAATGGGGTCATTTACAACCCCAGCAAGAGGGCCTATCCGCCAGCTACCCGGCAGAAGTGGTGTTACCGCCGACGCAAACCCGCGTCGTCACGGCGCCACAGGGCGGCTTGATTACGCGACTCACCGTCAGCGTGGGCGACACCGTCAAACAAGGCCAGGTCATCGGCCAACTCAGCAGCCCGGACCTGGTGGCCTTGCAAAGCAACTATTTGCAGAGTGACACCCAAGCCAGGTTGCACGAGCAGGCGCTCAAACGCGATCAGGAATTGTTTAAAGATGGCATTATTGCCCAGCGCCGCCTCCAGGAAACACAAAGCGCGTATGAAACCAGCCAGGCGCTGATGCACGAGCGCAAACAGACCTTGAAACTGGCGGGCATGAGTGAGCGCCAAATCCAGCAACTGGCGCAAAGGCGCAGCATGCAAAACGGCATGGCGATTATCGCGCCTATCAGCGGCCAGATTATGGAGCAACAACAGCCAGTCGGCGCGCGTGTGGATATGGCGATGCCGATCTACACCATCAGCAACCCGACACCGCTATGGCTGATGATACAAGTGCCGATCGCACAGGCACAGCAACTAAGCCCCGGTGCCATGGTGCGCTTGCCCAAACAAAACCTGACCGCCAGGGTCGATACCGTGTTGCGGCAGTTGAACAAAAACAACCAGACCACACAAGTGCGGGCCTCTATCAGCCAGGGCGCCGAACAATTATCCGTCGGGCAGATGGTCGATGTGGCGCTGGTCGAACAGACTACGCAAGGCAGCTTTGCCGTGCCCAGAAGCGCGGTCGCCAGGCAAGGCGAGCAAGCGGTGATATTTGTGCAGCAGGCCAGGGGGGTGGCCGTGACGCCGGTGAAAGTCATGCTGGAACAAGACCAACAATTAACCGTACAAGCAGACTTGCGTGGCAATGAGGCCATCGCCGTGCAAGGCGTGGCCGCCTTGAAAGGCCACTGGCTTGGCTTGGGCGGGGAGTAGCACATGCTAAACTGGCTCATAGAAACCTCACTCAAGCAAAGGTTGCTGATCTGCGTATTCGCCATCGGTTTGTTGTTCGCAGGCTGGACCGCTTATCAAACCATCCCGATTGACGCTTTTCCGGACGTCTCGTCGACGCAGGTCAAAATCATCATCAAATCACCAGGCATGACGCCGGAAGAAGTTGAGGCGAGGATTACCGCACCGGTTGAGGTCGAGATGCTTGGCATCCCCAAACAGAGCAGTTTGCGCGCAGTCGCCAAATACGCGCTGACTGACATCACCATCGACTTTGAGGACGGCACGGACATTTACTGGGCACGCCAGCAAGTCACCGAGCGGCTGAATAACGCCTGGCCCAATTTACCCGACCAAGTATCGGGCGGCATTGCGCCCATGACCACACCGCTGGGTGAGATGTTTATGTTCACCATTGAATCAGACAGCCTCAGCCTGCAGGAAAAACGCTCCCTGCTGGACTGGGTCATCCGTCCGCGCCTGCGCACGGTGCCCGGCGTCGCCGACGTCAATGCGCTGGGCGGGCTGGTGCGTAGTTTTGAAATCGTGCCCGACAATGCCAGACTGCAGGCACGTGGCATCGCCCTCAGTGAGTTACAACAAGCCATCAGCGACAATAACCACAATGATGGCGCAGGCCGCCTGCAAGATGGCGAAGAGTCATTGCTGGTGCGCGCCGAAGGCGCCTTCAAGACGCTGGACGATGTGCGCAACACCGTCCTCAAAGGTCACCAAGGCAGCCCGGTACGCATAGGTGATGTAGCGGAAGTACGTATCGGCGAACTAACGCGTTATGGCGCCGTCAGCCGCAATGGCAAAGGCGAAGCTGTCGAGGGCCTGGTGTTGGGCCTGCGTGGTGCCAACGCACGGCAAGTGGTAGAAGGCGTGCGCGCCAAGCTGGCGGAAATCGCGCCAGCATTGCCCAAAGGCGTCAAGATTGAAGTGTTTTACGACCGCGGCGACCTGGTCGAACGTGCCGTACACACCGTGAATAAAGCATTGCTGGAAGCCATCGTGCTGGTGCTGGTATTACTGGTATTGTTCCTGGGCAACCTGCGCGCAGCGCTCACCGTGGCCTGCGCGCTGCCATTGTCCATGCTGGCGACGTTCTGGCTGATGCAGCGATACGGCATGTCAGCCAACCTGATGTCATTGGGCGGCCTGGCGATTGCCATCGGCATGCTGGTCGACTCTGCCGTCGTGGTGGTGGAAAACATCGTCGAGCATCTGGTCCACGCGCAACAAACACCTGCCCAAGGCAAGCTCAGTATTATCCTTGCCGCCATGCGTGAGGTCAGCGTCCCCGTCAGCGCAGGCATCGTGATTATTATTACGGTGTTTTTACCCTTGCTGACCTTGCAAGGACTGGAGGGCAAACTGTTCGCGCCGGTTGCGTTGAGCATCATGTTTGCGCTGGGTTCCTCGCTGCTGCTATCGCTCACCATCATCCCGGTGCTGGCATCCTTCCTGATCCAGGGCCATGCCGCTGAAGAGCCATGGCTGATCCGCCACCTCAATTGCTGGTATGCCCGCAGCCTGAGCACCACCATGCAACACAAACGTCCCGTGCTACTGGTAGCGGCCATCCTGCTGGCGCTGACAGTCGTGGTCTACCCACGCATAGGCAAAACCTTTATGCCGACCATGGACGAAGGTGATGTCATTATCGGCACCGAAAAACTGCCGTCTATCGCCTTGTCGCAAAGCGTGGCCACGGATAGCCATTTGCAACAAACCCTGTTGCAACAAGTACCGGAGATCCAGGGCGTATATTCGCGTGCCGGGTCGGATGAGCTGGGGCTGGACCCCATGGGCATCAACCAGAGTGATAATTTCCTCGTCCTCAAACCCCGCGACCAATGGCAGGTGCCAGACAAGGCCGCCCTGATCGAAAAACTGCGCAAAGTCATGCAGAGCGTCCCCGGACTGGATTACAACTTCACGCAACCCATCGAAATGCGCGTGAATGAAATGATCCTTGGCGTACGTGGCGACCTGGCGTTGAAAATCTTTGGTGCCGACCTCAATGTACTTAACCAGAAAGCGCAGGAAATCATCAAGGTGCTGGAATCCGTGCCCGGCAACCAGGATGTCTACACGCCGCAAAACAGCGGCGTGCAATACCTGCAAATCAGGATAGACCGTGTGGCCGCTGGCAGGCTGGGACTCAGTGTGGCCGATATTAACGCCCTGCTGCAAAGCCAGCTCGAAGGCAAACCGCTGGGCATCGTGCTAGAGGGCAACCGTCGCACCCCGGTATTGCTGCGCGGTAGCCAGGTTGTACGCGAATCCGCCTCGGACTTCAGCCAGCTCGTGCTCACGCTGCCGCAAGGTGGTACCGTGCCGCTCTCCAGCGTCGCCAATATCGTCCGCGAAGAAGGCCCGGTCAAGATAGACCGTGAACGTGGCAATCGCATGGTCGTCGTCACCGCCAACGTCAAAGACCGCGACCTGGTCAGTTTTGTTGAAGAAGCCCGGCAGAAAGTCGAGCAACAAGTCAAATTGCCAGAAGGCTACTGGCTGGTCTGGGGTGGCCAGTTCGAGAACCAGCAACGCGCCGCGGCACGCCTTAGCATCGTCATCCCGATCGCCATCGTCCTCATCGCCCTGCTGTTATTCATGACTTTTGGCTCCCTGCCCAAAGCGTTACTGATACTGGCCAATATCCCGTTCGCCATGATAGGCGGCGTATTTGCGCTGTGGCTGTCAGGAGAATACCTGTCAGTGCCTGCCTCGGTTGGCTTTATAGCGCTGCTAGGCATTGCTGTGCTCAATGGCGTGGTCATGGTGAGCCATTTCCAGCATCTGGCAGCACAAGGCATGCAAGCCAGCAACATTGCCTATGAAGGCGCCAGGCGACGGCTGCGGCCCGTGCTGATGACAGCCAGTATTACGGCATTTGGATTGATTCCATTGCTGTTTGCCACGGGGCCAGGGGCGGAGATTCAACGGCCACTGGCGATTGTGGTGATTGGTGGGTTAATTACGGCAACATTTTTGACGTTGTTTGTATTGCCGATTTTGTATCAGCATTTTTTTGGCAATGAGGAAACGGAACCCGTCAGAAAATAATTCTTCACTAACAACATCAAAGTTTGCAAGGTCTCAACCTGTGGTTTGCTGCTAACAACCAAAAATGGTGGCGCTCACTGGGTTTCAGGGGCCCCATCTGCCGCGCCGAGTAGCGCAGGCAAAATAAGGTGAAGGGAGCGTCTGTCCGAATCCCGCGGTGGGCTGCGGGGTGGGCAGCCCGCTAGGTTGAGTTTCGCGACCGCTTATTTTGACGGGCAACGCAGGGAACAAGCGGAAGTTGGGGTGTCCTGTTCTTTGCCTTCTTTCTTATGGACAAGCATAAGAAAGAAGGTCGCCTACAGACGAAACGCATGCTCTCAACAACAAAAACCAATTCTATTAGCCGCCGATGAACGCAAATACACGCAGATAAAAACAGATTCAAAAAACCTAACAATCAACCAGTGGTTCAATTGCACCCTGCCTGGATTCTGGCCTGCGCCAGAATGACAGGCTTACCTCACAAAGCAATCACAAATAAAAAGAATTACCTTCTAAACCCAATCCACAACAACCCACCAACACTCAACACCAGAAACGCCCAGTTCCTCCACCAAACATAAGGCGTCTGTCCACGATAACTCTGCGCTTCACCCGTTAATATCACCGCCTGGTCATGTACCGCATGCTGCAATACCTGGCCATTCTTATCGATAATCGCCGTCGCCCCGGTATTGGTACTGCGTAACACCATACGCCCGGTTTCCAGCGCGCGCACCTGGCTGAACTGCATATGCTGCTCTGCCGCAAACGATTGCCCGTACCAGGCATCGTTGCTGATATTCACCAGTAACTCGGCCTGCGGCAGTTGCCGGGCAATCTCCTCACCGAATACATCCTCGTAACAGATATTCACACCAACTTTTTGCCCGGCGATAAGCAGGGGCTCTTTGGAAGTACCGCGGGATAAATCACTAAGCGGCATATGCAACCAGTCGCGGTAAATCCAGCCGAATATGCTTTTAAGGGGGATATACTCCCCAAACGGCACCAGGTGGCTTTTAGAATAGGCTTGCGAAGGTGATGCCCCCAGGCTCAGCGCACTATTGAAGTATTCACCCTGCCTGGATTCCACGACCCCGACCAGCAAATCACCCTGCTGCTGCCGGGCATGTTGCTTGAGCGCATCCAGGTACGCTGGGGCCAGTTGTTCCACCAAAACGGGCAGCGCGGTTTCGGGCAATACAATCAATTGCGCCTGCGCCTGCCTCACCATATCCAGATATTGTTTCAGGGTCTGCTCGGCATGCTCGGGAGACCATTTGATGGTCTGGCCGATATTGCCTTGCAATAACGCGACGCTGACAGGCGGGCCGACGGGTCGGGTCCATGGCACCATGGTCAGCGCGCTGCCCCCTATCAGCAAAACAGCCAGGATAACCGCAGCAGGTACACGGTCACGCTGCATGGCAATCGCTACGATATTCGCCGCAACCAGCATGACCAGGGCTGAGACACCGTATACGCCCATCACCGGCAAAAAACCCGCTAGCGGGCTATCAGGCGCCTGGCTATAGCCCAGCGTGAGCCAGGGGAAACCGGTGAAAATCCAGCCACGCACCCAGTCTGAGAGTGCCCACAGCACGGGAGCCGTCCACAACAGCTTGCCCAGGCGTGTTGCCAGGTAACCGGCCAATGCCGGGAACAATGCCATAAATGCACACAGGCAGAAGGTACTAAATCCGGCAAACCACCATGGCATGCCACCAAAGGTATGCAGGCTGATGTAGATCCAGTAAATGCCTGCGCAATATAGACCAAGGCCGAAGGCGAAACCTAATTTAAAGACTTGCCCGGCGGTACTGGCGTGTTGCCATAGCCATAGCAATATAGCCAAAGACAGCCATGGCAACCAGAATAAATAATAGGGTGCGAAACCCAATACCGTGAGTGCGCCGAGCAAGACGGCGAGGATGGCACGCTGCCAGCTTGGCGCAGATTGCGCCCAATGAATCCACTTGTTCAATGCGACCCTTTCACTGCTTGAATATCGGCTTGCGACAGCCAGGTAGCAAAATCCGCAGATTGCATCACTTGCCATTCAATCACCCTGGCATTGGCAATCGCATCCTGCTCATCCACCCCATTTTCAGGGTTGGATGGGTGGCACATTAGTACTGGCGGCAGACTGTTCCCCTGTGCATGCACATATTGATGCAACTGCCTGGACCAAGTTGCCCAATGCGCCTGGTATGCAGTCATATCCCCCTGGAAATCGTACACCCCCAGCAAACACGGTGAAACGCGGAAACCGGCAGCCGTGGCTGCGCGCTGTAAAGCACTGGCACCCAGCCAGTGAATCATGCGCGCCTTGAAACCACTCCCAGCCGGCGGGCTGGAGATACGTAACCACGGCCGTTGTGATGCAGGCATCGCCCCATAGCGCTGCTGCATTTCCGTTAATAGCGCATGCCGGATGACAGGCAGCTGATGCACATGCAGGTGGCCATCGACATAATCGGGTGGCGTGCCGGTCGCCTGCTCAAAGGCATCCAGTTGCTGCCGGATATTGGCACGTATCGCGCTTGCATCGAGTAACCGCAATAAACTGCGTAATACCAGTTGTGGATGCGGCAAGCGGATAGTGCGGGAGAACTGGGTGAAGTCCAGGTGCAGGCCGATATCGGCTCGGGCACGAATGCCCGCGGTTAGCTGTCCGGCGCTTTGCCGCCATGCAGGACTCAGCGTCATGCAGGAGGTGGCGGTGACGATACCTTTTTCAATCAATGCAAGAATCGCGGCATTGATCGCCGCAGATTGCGCAAAGTCATCCGCACAGATAATGACCTTAGCCATGGCATCCTTTAAACATGGTGAAACGCCCAGAATCGACTTAATAGCCAGGTGCTGGCTGCCACTACCACCATAATGGCGCCTAACACAAGCCAGAACGGCAGTGACGTGTAAGTAAGCACCAACCACAATAATGCCTGGTTCCCGAGGAAGCCCAGCAAAGCAACGCTAAAAAACCTGGGAAAGGCTTGCTGATGGCTGGCTTGCGTGCCGCGGAACGACCACACGCGATGCCCGCTATAGCTGACGGGGAATGCGCAAAAGAATCCCAGCCAGTTGGCATTGGCCGGTTGCAACCCCAGGCCATGCGCAAGTAATGCCACCACATAATGCACACCCGCGGCCAATGCGCCGACACCGATAAAACCCAGGACCGAAGCACGCATGGATGGCTCAGGCATCAGTAGCCGGTTTGCGGCGACGTGCAGGCCTGACGGCTGGTTGGGCAGCCTCCTCCGGCTGCACTACTTCTGCCACGATATAGGGCGGGCGGCCTTTCACCTCGTCATAGACACGTGCCAGGTATTCGCCCAGTACACCAATAAACAATAGCTGTACGCCAGCAAAGAACATCATGCTCGCCACCACTGTCGGCCAACCGGGCACGGACTCATGAAAGAACAAGGTATCAATCACCACCACTGCGCCATAGGCAAAGGCAATGATCGCAAGAATGGCGCCGGTCAGGCTGGCCAGGCGCAAGGGCAAGACCGAGAATCCGGTAATGCCGGTCCAGGCCAGGGCAATCAGCTTGAGTTTGGAATAGGCACTTTCGCCATGCAATCTGGGTAATGGAATGTAGGGAATACCTATCGATTTGTATCCCACCCAGGCATAAATGCCTTTCATAAAACGGTTGCGCTCGGGCAATGCGCACAAGGCATCCACCACTTTGCGGTCCATCAGGCGGAAATCGCCGGCATCACGTGGAATATCAATATGGCTGCTGGCACTCATCATGCGGTAAAACAGGCGGGAACCCCATAACTTGAAGGAAGATTCCTGTGCCCTGTCCTGGCGTACCGCGTACACCATGTCATAACCTTCACGCCATCTTTTCAGCATGGTCAGCATCAACTCTGACGCGTGCTGGCCATCGGCATCCATGCAAATCACCAGATCACCTTTGGCGTAGTTAAACCCGGCACTGATGGCATTTTCCTTGCCGAAATTGCGCGAGAACCTGACCAGTGTCACACGGCAGGACGCGACCAGCGACTGCACCACGTGCGCCGTCCGGTCATGGCTGCCATCGTCGACCACGACAATATCCCAGTGCGATGACATTTGCTGCAATACGTCGCAAATATTCCGCAATGTCTGCGCAATGTTTTTTTCCTCATTGTAAGCCGGCACCATGACCGTAATATGTGGCTGGGCGGTTAGGCGGGCAGAATCGGTAATGGTCATGGCATGACGTCCGGCAGTGAACTGATTGAGATTGTAGCGGATTGCGCTTAATTTTTGGCAGGGGTTGCCGAACGATCTGCACCATTCAGCATGCGGCGGTCTTTCACCACGGCCAGTGACATGCCCTGCCGCTGGATATTGATGATTACTTTGCCCTGCATGACTTCATGGCAATGCATATTGGTGGTAGACAGGTAAAAATCGGCTTCATCCCATTTGCGCGTGACACTGAAGCGCCCGTCAAGATAAGGTTCAATTTGCGGCGTATCCACGCATGCACCCACCCAGTAAGGCTGCGAGCGCACAGGTAACTTCATCTCCAGCAACTGGTCGGTGGCTTCACGCAAGGCGCTGGACCAGTAATCGCCCTCCCACTTGAACTGAGCCTGTTTCTGGTCACCCGCCAGGCGGTTGAGTCGCACGTATTCATAAGGATGTAACTGGATAATATCCACCAGTGTCACCAGCATCAAACCAGCCACAATACCAGCCCACACTGCCCGATAAGCCAGACGGCCATGCAGGCGGCTATTGGTCAATGCCTGCCAGGTGGCCAACACCCCCCAGGCAGACAATATTGCCAGTAATGGCAGCAGGAAGGTGAAGTGTCGCACGCCGTTATAAAGCGCAGGCCTGTCTTCCATGACAAACAGTAACGGAAACAGGATGCCCAGCAATAGCGTATGCATGGTCATGCGCGTTTTCATGTCTACCAATGCCAGGCATCGCCTGCAGGCCAGCCACAGCACAGGCAGGCTAGCCAGGCCTAACAATCCCGCTTCCGGCAGCTTCACGGCTAAATACTGAAGCAAATAAGTGCGCGGCACATCACTGATGTTGTACACCACACCATTCGCAATGGTCTGCATATTAAAATCAAAATGCGAGAAGGACTTGGCTGCTTCCAGCAGGTTATCGGCTTCAATCACGCTCCATGGCCAGCAGATGGCCATAAAGACAAACGCCAGCACCGCAGCTGGCAACAATATCAGCACCATGCGAAACAAGCGTGACCATACGGGGGAACCGGTATGCCGGTGATCCAGCCACACCCGCCACATCACCAGCAGGATAAGATAGATGACGGCAAATGCGCCACCGACCCGCAAACCCAGTGCGCCGCCGACAGAAAATCCCAGCAGGACAATCGCCTTGCCACTGACATTTTCCATCTCGCGCACCACGAGTGCGGTCGCATACAGCGTCCATAGCATGCATGCAGCAAATGGCACGTCTTTGGTGTGTGTAAACATGGTGCCAGACCACGAAACCGTCAGGAACAGCATCCACATGGAAAGCAAGGCCAGGCGCTGGCCGCCTAACAGGCTGGCAAAACGGGAAACGCCATAAAAACCGAGCAAGCCAAACAAGGCTGACAACAGGTGACGGATATCCCAGATCATGATGGGAATATAAGGATCCAGCGCGGCGGCAATAATATCGAACAGGCCGCCATAGAGATGCAGGTTACGGTAGTGGAATGCATCCTGGTCGGTAAAACCGGAGTGGTACCAGTCCAGCAGCATCTGCCCGTAAGTATGCTGCACATACTCGTCATTACTGATACCGTGCTGGCGGAAGGTCAAAGCAATCCACACAATCAGTCCCAGCCAAAAGCAGCGCATCGCCCATGGCAGGATGGCAGCAGGAAAAGACCGGGCAGGAGGAGGCATCATAGGCAGTGTGATCGTGAAAAACGAATTCGGAAGCGTATCACGACACCACACCAGTAAGATAGGTGTGCGAACGCCTCCTGACAAAAAAATTATGTCACTGCCGGAGGCGCCTCAACAAATGGCTAACTGGCCGGATCTGTATGCACTGAAAATCGGTAACCTGAACCACGTACCGTCTGGATCATGTCCTGGTGGCTGGAGGCAATCAGCGCATTACGCAAGCGGCGGATATGCACGTCCACCGTACGGTCTTCCACAAAAACGCGATCACCCCAGACTTTATCCAGCAATTGTGTGCGGCTGTGTACACGTTCAGGATTGGTCATAAAAAAGTGCAGCAACTTGAACTCGGTGGGTCCAAGCGGAATATGGACATTATGACCGGTCACGCGGTGTGTCGTAGGATCCAGGTGCAGCCCAGCCACCTCAATCGGGTCATCGGTCATTTGCGGCGCACGACGACGCAATACGGCCTTGATGCGTGCATTCAGTTCACGCGGACTGAATGGCTTGGTCACATAATCATCTGCGCCCACTTCCAGGCCGCGCACTTTATCGAATTCGTCACCCCGGGCGGTCAGCATGATAATCGGGACTTCTTTGGTCAAGCCATCGGACTTGAGGCGGCGGGCAAACTCAATGCCACTCATCCCTGGCAACATCCAGTCCAGCAAGATCAGGTCCGGCATGGTTTCGCGCAATAGCATTTGCGCATGCTCCACACTGGTGGCACGGATAGCATGGTGCCCCGCCTGTTTGATGTTCAATGCCAGCAATTCCTGAATGGCCGGCTCATCTTCTACTACCAAAATATTTGCTGCTGCCATGAGACTCCTTTTAAGCAATATTCACACAATGTGCTTTTGTATTTGCTCGCCAGTTTATGAATGTATTATGACATTTTCATGACAAGCTCACATAAATTTAAATTTGTGTACATTGCCTTTTGCAACAAATTGTAACAAGATGTTACAGCATAAAAATAAAGGGGCAGAGCATCTTGTTTAACTTATCAAAAGAACATATCACAGCAGGCAAGAACTTTAACCGCTGGCTGGTTCCGCCAGCGGCACTGGCCGTGCATTTATCCATCGGCATGGCCTATGGCTTCAGCGTGTTCTGGAAACCGCTGGGCACTGCGCTCACCAATGCGGATGGGTCGCCAGTCGCAACCTGCGCCGCAGGGGCAACCACGTTCAGCGAAAAGATCGCCGGCACCGGCACGGCCCTGTTCGCCACAGATTGCAACTGGACCCAGTTCGACCTGGGCTGGATGTATACCTTATTCTTTGTATTACTCGGCTGCTCGGCAGCACTGTGGGGAGGTTGGCTGGAACGCGCAGGTCCGCGCAAAGCCGGCCTGGTCTCCATGCTTTGCTGGTGTGGTGGCTTGCTGATTTCAGCGCTGGGCGTTTACCACCACCAGCTCTGGATGATGTGGCTGGGTAGCGGTGTCATCGGTGGCATCGGCCTCGGCCTCGGCTATATCTCGCCGGTTTCCACCCTGATTAAGTGGTTTCCCGACCGGCGCGGCATGGCAACCGGCATGGCAATCATGGGATTTGGCGGCGGCGCCATGATAGGCTCGCCGCTGGCGACAAAACTGATGAACCTGTTTGCCACGCCGACTGAACCCGGCGTCTGGCAAACGTTCGTGGTACTGGCCATCGTCTATGCCATTTTCATGACCTGCGGCTCATTGGGTTACCGTATTCCGGCAGCCAACTGGAAACCGGAAGGCTGGACACCGCCAGATCAACAGCACCATCGCATGGTCGTTAACCGCCATGTACATTTGGACAAGGCACATAAAACGCCGCAATTCTGGCTGCTATGGCTAATGCTTTGCATGAATGTGTCCGCGGCGATTGGTATTATTGGTGCGGCGGCCCCCATGCTACAGGAGACCTTTGGCGGGCAACTGGTTGGCCAACCGGCACTGGGGTTTGCCGATATCAAGGCGGATGAGTCTTTGACAGTTGCCGCTGCAGCCATGGGTGCAGGGTTTGTTGGACTGGTTTCCGTCTTCAATATTCTCGGCCGCCTGGGGTGGGCCACTTCGTCAGACAAACTGGGCCGCCGCAATACCTACTTCATATTCTTCGTGCTGGGTGCCCTGATGTATGTCACGGCAACCTATGCGGCGAACCAGCAGCATCTGGGACTGTTCCTGGTCGTCCTCTGCGTGATTGCTTCCATGTACGGCGGGGGATTTTCGACCATTCCCGCCTATCTGGCCGACCTGTTTGGCACGCAGTTTGTCGGCGCCATTCACGGCCGCATCCTCACCGCCTGGTCTACCGCCGGTATTGTGGGGCCAGTCATCGTCAATTACATGCATGATATGCGCCTGGAGGCAAAAGTCCCTTTCGCTGACATTTATGGCCCTATCTTTCTGACTCTGGCAGGATTGCTGGGCATCGGATTTATCGCCAACTTGCTGGTGAAGCCGGTGGACAGTAAATACTTTATGACCGATGCCGAACTGGCAGCCGAGCAAGCGGCAAGCAAGCCTAAAGAGGCGAGTGTCAAGGTAGCCAAACCCCTCAATGGCGCACCGCAAGGCACTGACTGGCTGGTCAGGTTCGCCTGGCTGGCGGTGCTGATCCCCATTGCTTATGGTATCTGCATGACCGGGCAGAAAGCCTGGGCATTATTTGCCTGACAGGCACCGTGCAGGCAAATGATGGTTTTTAACCACTCATTTGCCTGTACCCCCTCCCCTTTTAGCTGACTCTGCACCCTCAGGCGCGGGGCAGGCCGTTTTGAGTTAAAATAGCGGTTTCAGTATTAGCCCACGGATTCCCAAGTGAACAAAATCTCCCCCAACCTGGATGGTACCGGCAAAAAAATCGGTATCGTTCTTTCCCGCTTTAACGACAATATCGGTGCCGGCCTGCTGCAAGCCTGTGAACAGGAACTGTTGAAACTGGGCGTCAAAGCCGACGATATCACGCTGGCGACGGTACCAGGTGCGCTGGAAAGCCCCCTGATTTTGCAACACATGGCGCTCAGCGAATCCTATGATGGCCTGATTGCCCTGGGAGCGATTATCCGTGGCGAAACTTACCACTTTGAAGTGGTCGCCAACGAATCTGCGCGCGGCATCTCTGAAGTGCAACGCGATACCGGCGTACCGGTCGCCAATGCTATCCTGACCACTGAAAACGACGAACAGGCAGAAGCCCGCATGGCCATCAAAGGGGCGGAAGCTGCGCAGGTCGCCATTGAAATGGTTAACCTGGTGAACGCACTATGAGCCAGGACCAAGCGGCTGACAAAAGCCAGGCCTCGCCGGCAAAAAACAGGGGCAGCAAAAACCGCCGTAAATCGCGCGAACTTGCGCTAAAGGCGCTGTATCGCAACCGCATGAATGCCGGCGACGTCAAGCAACTGCGCCTGGATAGCCTGGATGATCCGGATTACTCCAAGGCGGATGAAGCCTACTTCAAACAGTTGCTGACAGGCGTACTGGATCATACCGCCGACGTCGATGCCATGATCGGCCAGTTTATAGATCGCCAGCTGGACGAACTGAGCCCGATTGAACATGCGGTGTTACGCATTTCTGGCTATGAATTAATGTTTGATGTCAGCATTCCATACCGCGTCGCCATTAACGAAGGCGTGGAACTCGCCAAATCCTATGGCGGTATTGACGGTCACAAATACATCAATGGCGTCCTGGATAAAATTGCGGCGCAGGTACGTCCGCACGAATTCGGCAACCAGGCCAAAAAGTAATACGGATCATGTCTGATAATAAAAAAGCGCCTGTGGGCGCTTTTTTATTATCTTTTCATGGCTTAATTCAACGGCAGGGTAAGCAGTTGGATATGTTCAGCATCTAAACGACACACGACTGCTGTTTCATGCCAGTCTCCCAGCACCCAGCGCTGGCAAACATGCCTGTCAATCTCCAGTGTATGGATATATGGCCTATGCGTATGTCCATGCACCAGAATTTCAGGATAGCCATTATCCCGAATCAGCGCTGCAACAGCGTGTGCATTCACATCCATAATTTCCATGGATTGCATGGCTTTATTTTCTGCGCTTTGACTGCGCGCCTGTTCGGCAAAGGCAATACGCGCAGCCAGGGATTGTGCCAGAAATGCTTGCTGCCATTGTGGATCGCGTACCTGTTGGCGGAACTGCTGGTAAGCAATATCGTCAGTACATAGCGCATCGCCATGCGCCAGGAGAATGCGTTTATTACCTGAGACCAGCATGGTTGGATCAGCCAGTAGCTGCAAGCCACAAGCCTGTGCAAACCGTTCGCCAATCAGGAAATCCCGGTTGCCATGCATGAAATAAAGCCTGACACCGCTGTCTGACAATGTGCGCAAGGCGTGCACCACAGACTGGTACTCAGCGCCATACTGCGCGTCGCCCAGTACATCATCCCCTACCCAGGCTTCAAAGAAATCGCCCAGGATATACAGTGCTTCTGCCTGGCTGGCTTCGGTTTCCAGCCAATGCAAAAAAGCCTGCGTTACCGCAGGCCTTTGCGCACACAAGTGCAGATCGGAAATGATCCAGGTGGTCATGCCTTAAGCGACAACAACCGCTTTTTCAATGATGACCGCATCAACAGGCACATCCTGGTGACCCGCACGGCTGGTCGTCGCCACGGCCTTGATCTTATCGACTACCTCAGTTCCTTCCACCACTTTACCAAACACACAGTAGCCCCAGCCTTGCGTGGTGGGGGCAGTGAAGTTGAGGAAGTCATTATCTTTCACATTGATAAAGAATTGGGCAGAAGCAGAATCCGGGATCATGGTACGCGCCATGGCAAGCGTGTATTTGTCGTTGGACAAGCCATTGTCGGCTTCATTCTTGATTGGCGCATCAGTCGCCTTTTGCTTCATATTGGCATCAAAACCGCCGCCCTGGATCATGAAGTCGTTGATGACGCGATGAAAAATCACGCCATCATAAAAACCTTTTTCCACATAGCTCAAAAAGTTGGCTACGGTCACTGGGGCTTTATCCGCATACAGTTCGATAGTGATATCGCCAAAATTGGTCGTGAGTTTTACCAAAACATTCTCCGTTTATTTAAGGACTGCAAAAATTACTTACCGCTGACAATGGTGGCGCGTTTGATGATCACGCTACGAATCGGTACATCAGACATGCCACGCTGAGTATTGGTCGGCAGGTTACTGATTTTGAACACCACATCCATGCCGGAAATGACTTTGCCGAACACGCAGTAGCCAATCATGTCCGGCTCCGGGCTGGTGTAATTCAGGAACTGGTTATCCGCCACGTTGATAAAAAACTGTGCAGTGGCCGAGTTAGGGTCCGGCGTACGTGCCATGGCAATGGTACCGGTCTGGTTGATCAGGCCATTATTAGATTCATTGATAATGGCGGCGCGGGTTGGCTTCTCATTCAGTTCACGGTCAAATCCGCCACCCTGGATCATGAAGCGACCAATCACGCGGTGGAAAATGGTATTGGTATAAAAGCCGTCTTTCACATATTGCAGAAAGTTCTCCACCGTCTTGGGTGCCTTATCGGCGTAAACTTCCACCGTAAAACTGCCCTGGTTGGTTTCAAATGCTACCTGGGTCGCGGCATTGGCTGCCGATACCGCCAGCAACATGCTCGCGCCGATGGCCCATGTCAATAATTTCATCAAGCTGATCCTTCGTATAAAATTTTCCATTGCCCGTTTTCCTGCACCCAGTACTGGCGTTTTTTCATTACATTGCGTAAGGCAGGGCTGATATATTCCTGTTCGAAATCGACCACCACCATGTTCTGTTTGGCATTGGGGTAAGTGAACATGCTGATGTCGGCCAGGTTAATGCTCACCTTGGGTTTGGCTGCCTGTATCTGGCGCTTGTAACTGGACCACTTGGCCAGGTCGCCTTCCGAATAGAAAAAGTCACGGGTGTAATGCGACAGGTATGCATCCGTATTCTGCGATACCCAGTCCCTGCGCCAGCTTTCCAGCGCATTTGAAAGTTCAGCCTTGGTTTGCGCCTGCTGTTTGAGTGCATCGGCCCCTACCCACTGGAAATTGACCCCAATCACCACCGGCGTGCCCCCTGTTTGCAGGATATTCTGCAAGGCCTGGACATCCGGGTTGGACAAGACCACGCATCCATCGCTGGCGCGTGGCGGGCGGCTGTAGGTATCGCGCGGAGTGCCATGAATCCAGATACCGGAACCGGTTTTGCGCTCATAGCTGTCGATTTCGTTCGGGTAATTGAGCGGATAAGCCGCATCCCCATACAAATCAGGCAAAGGACGATTGAGTTTGCGGGCAGCAAAATAAACACCTATCGGCGTACGTTTATCACCCTGGTCCTTTTTGCCAGTGCCGTTTTTGCCAATGGTGACATAATAATCGGCAACATATTTCAATGTATCCCGCTGGCTTTTCTCATATACATACAGGCGGGAGCGCGCAGTATCGACAAACAGGACATGATTTTGCTTTTCAGACAGCTCGACCAGCAGGTTAGGCTGAGTCAGGCCGCGATTACGGTCGAAGTAATTGCGGATACGGGTTTCCGCTTCATCCTTGAAATCCTGGATCCTGGTCACATCTGCGGCATTCACATCACCGAATCCATGCAGGATACGCGTTTTGGCAGACAACAGATCGCCGTGAATCAAGTGCGCCAGTGCAAAATTGGGGGAAATCGTCAGTAATTGATTGACATAATCCAGCGCCTGTTGCAGGCGCCCTTCCTTAATGGCTTCCAGGGTTTGCACCAGCATGCGCTCAACCGCGTTGGTGTTTTTATTTTGCACAAACAACCGGGCGGTTAACGCATCCTGGTTAACCGCTGTGGCATTCCAGGGCAGTAATGCCATGCTGACAAATGCAATACAGCAGTATTTTCTCAAACTTCTCATACCCATATTATACATTTGTTTCAATCAAACCCTGTGCCGCCACTCCACCCCTTTTTAGCAACGGCGCCATCCAGATGAAGCAGATTAAAACTTGCCAACGCGCTCCTGCTTGATCAGCCAGCGCGAACCTTCCTTGACCATATTCAATGTCTTGTTGGAGTTGGCATCCAGGCCCGTGGCTTTATAGACTTGCCGGAAAGTCACCTTCGCCGCATTGTCGCCTTCCATCTTCACGACCATATTATTCAAGGTCACCGAAATTTTGGATGGCTTGCTCACACGATCACGGCGGGTAGATTCCCATTGCTTGCGGGACTCACCGCCTGGTGTCTTGAAGTCTTTGGCATAACTCGCCAGATAGCGATCTACATTCTGTGCAGCCCAGGCATTTGCCCAGGCATTCACGGCATCCGTCACCGCTTGCTGCTGATTGTCGGCCGCAGGTTTGGATTCAGCGATTTTGGTTTCCGCTGGCTTGGCCTCTGCGGGTTTGCTTTCTACCGTCGCCGGTTTTTTCGCTTCCACGGCTGGCGGTGTAGAAGTAGCAGGCGGCGTGGTTGCTGGCGGGGTTGCCGGCATCGTTGTTGCTGGAGAGCTTAATGCCCCCGTCGCCACGGATTGGGAAACAGTTCGCTTGCCGCCAAACAGATCGGTAATCATTGCCAGTTTATTTTGCGCACGGCTGTTGGAGGTATCCAGTTTCAATGCCTTGTCATATGCTTCCGAAGCCAGGCGGGCATAAATATCGCCCAGGTTTTCATGCGCTGTCGCATAGCTTGGATGTGTTTTAATCGCGGCTTCCAGCGCTTTTCTGGCTTTGTCATACTGGCCTTGGTCTGCATACAACACAGCCAGGTTATTGTAAGGCTCCGGCAAATTCGGGAACTTCTCGGTCAGGTCGGTAAAGGCTTTAATTGCGTCATCACGCTTGCCCAGTTCGACCAGGATCACGCCACGCATGAACATCGCTTCCGCATTCTTGGGATTGGCCGACAGATAGCTGTTAATTTTGTCCAGTGCCGCTGCCTGATTACCCTGTTCCGACAGCTGGTTGATTTCGCGCAACTCGACGTTTGTTTGTTCGGCGATTGCCATGTGGGGGAGCGCAGCCTGAGTGAAAATGACACCTAAAACCAGCAAATATTTTTTTAATGTTGCGTTCATGAGTTTATGACCTGAGCAATCGTTGATTTTTAGCAATATGTTATACTTGGATTGTACAAGAGAGCGTACATAATTAGGTGAATATTACGCAATGATTTGCATATCAATGTGCGTTTTACAGCAGTTACCTGACAACCAATAATTCGGATTCATCACGACCAGCCGCCAGCTATTGACAGCATCACCTTCACATTCGTCAATCATTACACTACTTCTGCTAATTTTATCACGCATTAATCCACATCTTTATTAGCATGTTAAAACTATACAATACCCTGACCCGCAGCAAACAAGATTTCCAGCCCATCCAACCGAATAAAGTGCGCATGTATGTCTGCGGCATGACAGTCTACGACTTTTGCCATCTGGGGCATGCCCGCGTGATGGTGGTATTTGACATGGTCGCCCGCTGGCTTCGCACCAGTGGCTATGACGTCACTTATGTGCGAAACATCACCGATATTGATGACAAAATCATCAAACGTGCCCAGGAAAACAACGAATCCATCCAGAGCTTGACCCAGCGTTTTATTACCGCCATGGATGAGGATTCCGCCAAACTCGGCATTATCCGGCCGGATCTGGAGCCACGTGCGACCGAACATATACAGGGCATGCTGGATATGATCGGCACACTGGTCGCAAAAGGCTTTGCCTACCAGGCCGGCAATGGCGACGTGTTTTACAAGGTACGCAGCTTCAGCGATTACGGCAAACTCTCGGGCAAGAGCCTGGATGACCTGCGCGCAGGGGAACGGGTGGATGTCGATAACCACAAGCAGGACCCGCTGGACTTTGTGCTGTGGAAATCGGCCAAACCCGGCGAACCTTACTGGGAATCGCCGTGGGGCAATGGCCGCCCAGGCTGGCACATCGAATGTTCAGCCATGAGCGCCGAACAGCTGGGTGAACATTTTGATATTCATGGCGGTGGCCAGGACCTGCAGTTCCCGCACCATGAAAACGAAATCGCACAATCCGAAGCCACGCATGGCTGCACCATGGCCAACTACTGGATGCATAACGGTTTTGTGCGCGTGGATGACGAAAAAATGTCCAAATCACTGGGCAACTTTTTCACCATCCGTGAAGTGCTGGAAAAATACGATCCGGAAGTGGTGCGCTTCTTTATTCTGCGTGCCCATTATCGTAGCGCGCTGAATTATTCGGACAAACACCTGGATGATGCCAAGGCATCGTTAACGCGCTTGTATACCGCATTGCGAGGTGTAGGCAGCCCTGAAATTGCCATCGACTGGCAGGACCCGCATGCAGCCAAATTCCAGGCAGCCATGGATGATGACTTCAATACCGCCGAGGCATTAGCTATCCTGTTTGAACTGGCCAGCGAGTTGAACAGGGATAAATCCCCGACCACTGCCGCACTGCTGAAACAATTGGCCGGTATTGTAGGCCTGTTACAGCGTGACCCGGAAAGCTTTATGCATGGCGAAACCAGCGCAGGTGGACTGGATATCGAAGTCCTGATTGCCGCGCGTATTGCAGCCAAAAAAGCCAAGGACTACGCTGAAGCTGACCGTATCCGCCAAGCACTGGCTGATGCCGGTATAGTGCTGGAAGATACGCCACAAGGCACGACCTGGCGCCGCGCCTGAAGTATTCCCCATCTCATAGTCATACATTGAAATAACAATTTAAAAATCAAAGGAAAACGGATGCCCGTCAAATTGTCTGCTCCCGCTGCCGAAACATTACTGCCTGTCAAAGGCGTACAACTGGGGTACGCGCAAGCGCACATTCGCAAACCTAACCGCAAAGATGTGCTGGTCATGACTTTGCCCGAAGGCAGCAGCGTTTCCGGCGTATTCACCCTGAATCGTTTCTGCGCCGCACCCGTGACCGTGTGTAAGGAACACCTGCAACAAGGCAAAGGCATACGCGCGCTACTCGTCAACACCGGCTGTGCCAATGCAGGCACAGGCCAGCAAGGCCTGGACGATGCACGCGCCAGCTGCATAGCCGTGGCACAGGCATTGAACATCAGTCCCGAACAAGTGCTGCCGTTTTCCACCGGCGTGATTCTGGAAACCTTGCCTATGGAAAAATTACTGGCGGGCATTCCTGCCGCGGTGGCCAATCTGCAAACCGACAATTGGCTGAATGCGGCGGAAGCCATCATGACCACCGACATCGTAGCGAAAGGCACCTCACGCACACTAACCATTGATGGCAAAACCATCACCATTACCGGCATCAGCAAAGGCTCCGGCATGATTCACCCCAACATGGCCACCATGCTGGGTTATATCGCTACCGACGCGGCAATTGCGCAATCCGCACTCGACGCCATCATTCAGCACGCCGTGAATAAATCTTTTAACTGCATCACGGTCGATGGCGACACCAGCACCAATGACAGCCTGATCCTGATGGCGACTGGACAGGCGGGCAATACGCAGATTGACGAGAAAAGTGCTGGTTTTGTTGCGCTGCGTGACGCATTGACAGAGGTCGCCATTGAACTGGCGCAAGCAATTGTGCGCGATGGCGAAGGCGCCACCAAATTCATGACTATCCAGGTAGAAGCTGGCAAGGATGAAGAAGAGTGCCGTAAAGTGGCTTACGCAATTGCGCATTCACCTCTGATTAAAACTGCCTTCTTCGCTTCTGACCCTAACCTTGGCCGCATTCTGGCGGCGATTGGCTATGCAGGCATTGAAGATTTGGATGTGAACACCATGCAGCTTTACCTGGGCAATGTACTGGTGGCGGAAAAAGGTGGCCGTGCCGCCAGCTATGTCGAAGAGCAAGGTGCGGCAGTCATGAAAGAAAGTGATATTCTGGTGCGGGTGGTGCTGAATCGCGGAGCGGCCAATGCGACAGTTTGGACTTGTGACTTCTCGTATGATTATGTGAAGATTAATGCGGACTACAGGTCATAAATAAATTTTAGTGCGTTGAAATTACGCTCCTTTTCGCCTCTCTTTGGTTACTTTCTTATGGACAAGCACCAGAAAGTGACTCGCCGAGAGGCGAAACAAAACGCCACATCAAAACACAAGCATCCGCCAAGCTCTCAAAACCTAAAAGCTCCTCTCCTACTCATCCCCCACCACTCTCCCGCGTCCCCGCTTAATCACTCCTCGCTGCATCTTCCCTGTCACACGACGTTTCTTGGACGCTAACGTCGGCCTGGTCGCATACCTCACCGCATGCACTTCCCCGGCAGCTTCCACAATGGCATGTAATCTGGCAATGGCATCCCGTTTATTGGCTTCCTGCGTACGATATTGCTGGGCCTTGATCACCAGCACACCTTCCGCGGTAATGCGCTGATCTTTGCTATGCAGCAATCTGGATTTAATAAACTCACCCAGGCTGGAAGCCCGGATATCAAAACGCAGGTGAATGGCGGAAGAGACTTTATTGACGTTCTGGCCGCCTGCGCCTTGCGCACGGATGGCTGTCAGGGTGTACTCATACTCGGGAATCATCACCATTTCAATGACTTAAAGTGATGCACTGCTCTCGTCGGCATGCTGAAAGAATGCCTGCACCTCATCCAGTTTTCGTGTGCGTTTAAAGGGAGGCAGGCTTTGCCAGATGCGCCTGCCGTAAGGTTTATCCACCAATCGAGGGTCGCAGATCATCAGTACACCGGAATCGCGTTCATCTCGGATCAAGCGTCCTGCACCCTGTTTCAGGGTAATGACGGCATACGGCAACTGGTATTCCATAAAAGCATTTTTGCCTTCGGCATTCATTTTGTCGATGCGGGCAGCCAGTACCGGATCATCTGGCGGTGCAAACGGCAATTTATCGATAATGACACAGGAAAGTGCTTCGCCGCGTACATCCACGCCTTCCCAGAAACTTTGCGAGCCGACCAGTACCGCATTGCCGTGGGTACGGAACCTATCCAGCAATTCGGTACGGTTACTTTCTCCCTGCATGAGCAAAGGATAATCCATACCCTGCTCTTCAAACGCCTGTTTCAACAAGGCATGCACTTCGCGCATCGCTTTCAGCGAAGTGCACAACACAAATGCGCGGCCGCGGCTGGCTTGCAATACCGGCAATGCCACGGCGGCAACAGCGGCCGGATAAGCAATACTATTGGGTTCCGGCATGCCTTCCGGTACATACAGCAGGGCTTGCTGCCCGTAATCGAACGGACTTTGCCAATGCCTGGTTTCGGCTGCCAGCAAACCCATTTGCCCCTGGTAATGACTGAAATCACTTTTGACTGCCAATGTCGCCGAGGTGAAAATCCAGGCGCGCGGCTGCGCACTTAACTGCTTGCCAAAGCCATCGGCCACGCTGAGTGGTGTGGCATGCAATTGCACGCTCTGGCTGAACACTTCCACCCAGCGTACCAGGTTGGCATGATCGCCCTTAAGCCAGGCCGCCAGCAGCATCAGCAGGCTTTCACCGCGCTGCCAGCACTTTTCCAGCATGGGATCGCGCCCGGCCTGGGTTTCCAGCACTTTGGCCAATACCTCCAGCGTTTCCAGCATGCGCTGATAGGCTTCGTTGAAGTTTTTCAATGCCAGCGCTTTCTGCGCGGGCATACGCGAACCTTCAAACTGGAAAACCAGGCGAAAATCGCGACAGGCCTTTTCCAGTGGCGGTACTGCTTCGCTAAGTGCGACGCAATCTTTGGCCAGCGTCAGGTAAGCCATCTGGCTATCTCGTGCCAGGTCCATCAATTGCGAAGTGGAAATATCTTCACCGAAAAACAGGCCAGCCACTTCCGGTAGTTGATGCGCCTCGTCAAACACCACCGTGTTGGCACTGGGCAGCAGCTCTGCCACCCCTTCATCACGTAACATGACATCAGCAAAAAACAGGTGATGATTGACCACCACCACATCGGCTGCCAGTGCCTGCTTGCGTGCCTCCATGACAAAGCATTGCTTGTAAAACTGGCAATCCTGGCCGACGCAATTATCGCGGGTGGAAGTCACCTGCTGCCAGACCGTGGCCTGTTCCGGCACTTCCACCAGTTCGGCTTTATCGCCGGACTGGCTATTTTCGGCAAAGCTTTGCAGAATGGGGATATATTGCGCATCTTCCCGTGACTGGAAGCGACCTTCCTGGCTGGCACGTTGCAAGTGGTAGTGGCAAATGTAATTGGCACGCCCCTTGAGCATCGCTACCGAAACCGGCACCTTGAGTGCTTCACGTACGGCGGGTAAATCACGTTGATACAGCTGGTCCTGCAAGGTCTTGGTGCCGGTCGAAATAATGACTTTACCGCCGGACAACAACGCAGGCACCAGGTAAGCGTAGGTTTTACCTGTGCCCGTGCCTGCTTCGGCCACCAGTTGCTGCTGGCTATTGATGGCTTCGGCAATCGCCTGCGCCATGGCTTGTTGTTGCGGGCGGCTCCTGAAATCAGGCATGGCCTGTACCAGGCACCCGTTTTCTGAAAATGCTGAACTGACTTGCTGCACTAAAGACATCCGGCAATTATCCCATGTCCGCATACAAAGTACAGCGACAAAACCGGCAGCTTTCTGCTAATCTGGCACGTTCATCGGCCTCAGAATGGCGTCTATGCTTGCATCTGCCGTTAAAATATGGCAAGGTTTAGGTCGCCGTCGTCCATGCAACCGCCCATTTAGTAACCAACCTTTTGATTATGATGAATAAATCAGTGATTAAAATTGCTGCATTAGCAATCAGCGTACTGCTTTTTCCATACAAAAGCATGGCTGCGCCTACCGATGATAACCGTTTGCAAACAACCTATACGCTCTCTCAGCCAGAGGCGCAGGAAAAACCTGCTGATACATGGTCAGAGAAAGTGGAAGAGATCATGATTCGCGCGCTCAGCCTGACTGGCGTTGGCTACAAATATGGCGGCCGCAGCCCTGAAACCGGCTTTGACTGCAGCGGTTTTGTGCAATATGTGTTCAAGCATGCAGCGCAGATTTCCCTGCCACCATCCGCGCGCACCATTAGTGAGATGGGCGATGCCGTCAAACGGGAAGACTTGCAGCCTGGCGACCTGGTTTTTTTCAACACGCTGAAATCCACGTTTTCGCATGTCGGCATCTATGTCGGCAACAACCAGTTTATCCATGCACCGCGTGCCGGATCCAAAGTACGCGTAGAAAGCATGGATGAGCGCTACTGGAAGACGCGCTATAACGGTGCCAAACGCCTGGAAGCCGAAGCAGGCAACTAAGCGAATAGCACTCTACCCACCTGCTCCCTTGACCGGACTATCACTGTGCCCCAGTGAGCGTTCAGGGTCGATCAAATCCCGGATGAGCTGTTTCAACTCTTTGGCTTCAGGAAAACGCCCGGCCTGTTTGCGGGAAAAAATCACGACCCCATTGCAGCGTACCTCCAGGATGCCGCCGGTGCCCGGCACCAGGTTCACTGATCCCAGATCGGCTTCAAACGTCGTCAACAGCTCCTGCGCCAGCCATGCAGCACGCAATAACCAGCGACATTGTGTACAAAATTCAATTTCTACGATAGGCTTTGGCATCTACTCATTCTTCCGTTAAATTTGTATGAAAAGTATAGTCAATTTTACCGAAATAGCGGAAAATGAACTTAAGGTAATATTGCCTACTCTCTAAAACAGATTAACCTCAATAGAAGCTTTTTTGGCTCTAATACACACCATCCTTAAATATCGCTTTATCGATCACACAAGGCATTTTATGCGCTCCAAATTAGAAAAATTCAGCTTGCTTGCTGCAGGCATCTTTGTTGGCATTCTGGTTAGCATCAATATCTCTGCCTGGGCAGACAGGACTTCTGTATCCCAGTTGCCGATTGACGAATTACGTGTGTTCGCCGAAGTATTTGCCAAGGTCAAATCCGACTACGTCGAACCGGTGGAAGACAAGAAGCTGATTAATGAAGCCCTGGCCGGCATGTTGCAAGGCCTGGATCCGCACTCCACCTTTATGGATGCCGATGCTTATAAGGAACTGCAAGCCGGTACACAAGGCGAATTTGGTGGCCTGGGCATAGAAGTGGCCATGGAAGACGGCCTGGTAAAAGTCGTCACGCCGATTGAAGACAGCCCCGCTTACAAGGCTGGCCTGAAATCCGGTGACCTGATCATGAAACTGGATGACGCCCAGGTACGTGGCATGACATTGAACGACGCAGTGAAACGCATGCGCGGCACACCTGACACCAACATCACACTGACCGTATTGCGCAAAGGTGAAGACAAGCCACTGACATTCACGCTGACCCGCGCCATTATCAAAGCACAAAGCGTGAAAAACAAATGGATTGAACAGAACTATGGCTATGTGCGTATTACTCAGTTCCAGGAACGCACCGGGGAAGACCTGGCCAAAGCACTGAAAAGCCTGCGTGCCGAAAACAAAGGCCCGCTCAAAGGCCTGGTGCTGGACCTGCGCAACAACCCTGGTGGCCTGCTGGATGCAGCGGTGGGTGTTTCTGCAGCTTTCCTGCCTAAGGATGATCTGGTGGTGTATACCGAAGGCCGCGTCGCCGATTCGAAAATGCGCCTGACCGCGACGCCCATGGATTACGCCCGCCGCGGCAAGTCCGACTACCTGAAAGACCTGCCGGAAGAGTTCAAATCGGTGCCGATTGTGGTACTGATTAATGCAGGCTCTGCTTCTGCTTCAGAAATCGTGGCTGGCGCATTGCAAGACCACAAACGCGCGACCATTATGGGCATCCAGAGTTTTGGTAAAGGGTCTGTGCAAACCATCCTGCCAATGAACAACGGTAGTGCCATTAAATTGACGACAGCACGCTACTTCACGCCTAATGGCCGCTCTATCCAGGCAAAAGGTATTGTGCCTGACATTACGGTGGATGATGGTTCGGATCCAAGCTTGAGCCTGCATGAAGCGGACCTGAAGCGTCATTTATCCAATCCGAATGATGCCAAAGCAAATGCCGATAAAGCGACCGAAGAGGCGAAAGCACGTGTGGGCGGCGAGAAGGCCAAAGATGAAAAGTTTGCGGAAACCAAAGGCCCGATTGAGCCAACCAGCAAAGATGACTTCCAGTTCCAGCAAGCCATGAACCAGCTTAAAGGCTTGCCAGTGCAAAAAGTACCTGAAACCGCTAAAGTAAGCGAGGCAGTAAAACCATGATGCATTCCCCCCTGTCTGCACGATTAACCGTTAACGGCAGCCAGGGGTGTTTCACAGGGAGCACACAATGTTGACACTACCGCCACTGACCCTGGACAAGGTAATTGCCGTCATAGATATGGGCTTGCGTACAGTATTCAGCCCGGCCGTGGCCAGCCGTCCCTATCCCCGACCCGAAACACCCGCTGCAAGCACGGACACAACATTGTCCGAGCAGGAGCGCAGGCATGCGGCCGCACTGATGCGTATCAACCATGTTGGTGAAGTCTGTGCCCAGGCCCTGTACAGCGGCCAGGCACTGGTATCGCGTGACCCCCCCAATGTAGAAGCATTGAAACAGGCATCCCGCGAAGAAGTAGATCACCTGGCCTGGTGTGAAAGGCGCATGACCGAACTAGGCGGCCGCAAAAGCCTGCTTAATCCTTTGTGGTTCGGGGCAAGCTTTGGCCTGGGGGTCACCGCCGGCCTGCTGGGTGACAAGTGGAACCTGGGGTTTCTGGCCGAGACCGAACACCAGGTATCTTCACACCTGAATAGCCATTTACAGCAGCTGCCTGCACAGGATCACGCATCTCGTGCTATCGTGGCGCAAATGAAGGAAGATGAAGAGCAGCATGCCCGCACGGCTGAACAACTTGGCGGCGCAGCCTTGCCTGCCCCAGTCAGGCTGGCGATGCGGCTTGCTTCCAAAGTGATGACGCAAACAGCCTATCACTTGTAAGATTTGTAGTAACCTAGAGTCAACCATGCAAAAATTTAGTGACAACTTACTCGCGCTGGACAGTGCCGATCATGTGAAACGCATTGAACTGTATGATGAAAAACATCAGTCAGCCGGTGTCCTTGAAAACAAACCCGGTACACAGGGTTCCATCAAGGTCTACCACCATCTGTTCAAGGTCTATGGCGAAATCAACAGTGATGCCGCAGTGGAAGGCCTGGCGCTGTATGCGGAACACACCGAAGATGCCGAGAACCATCCGGGCAAGCACCCGAACATAGACCGCCTGCTCAATGTGCTGGACAGGGAGCAAACGCTTTCCATGAAAGTGGTGACCGAGTAAATAAATTACTTTACCCAAACAAAAAAGCCTCCGTGATGGAGGCTTTAATTTTTCATGCGCGATATTCCCGCTATGAAGCTTCCAGGTGCCGGGCGATAGGCGGATGATAAATGAACTCCAGCAAATGCCCGACACTGTCCAGGCAATAAAACCCGCGCGAGCCATCCCTGTGCGTTTTAGGGGCCTCCGTAATCCGCACACCATTCTCCATCATATGTGCATACCAGCCATCGACTGCTTTTTCGTCAGTCAAGGCAAAGCCAATATGATCCAGGCGCTGCAAAGGATCAGCCTGGTAATTCACACGGTGCAGTGCAAATACGTCGCCATGATTGCTTAAATAGACATTATCCGGGTCCGGCTGCCATTCAATATGCATGCCGACAATCCGTGTGTAAAAATCGATCGCCGCTTCCAGGTCTTTGATAAACAAGGCCACATGGCGGATGCCTATCATGCCTGCCGGAATACTTGTCTGCATTTGCTCCGACATCTCAACCCCTCAACCACATTATTCGAAACTGGGTGCCTGAATGGCAAAATCATGCGTAATTTCACAAGCTTTTTGCAGCATGATGCTGGCCGAGCAATATTTCTCCGCCGACAGTTTCACCGCGCGCTCTACTTGTGACTCGTTCAGGCCTTCACCAGTGACCACGAAGTGCACATGTATTTTGGTAAATACCTTGGGAATGGTATCGGCGCGCTCGGCAGATATCTCGGCCACGCAATCCACAATCGGCTGGCGTGCTTTTTTAAGAATGGTCACCACATCAAACGCAGTACATGAACCCATGCCGATCAGCAGCATTTCCATGGGGCGCATGCCAATATTGCGGCCGCCATTTTCAGGTGCGCCGTCCAGCACGACAGCATGACCAGTCTCAGACTCACCGACAAAACTGACGCCGTCTATCCATTTCACTTTGACTTGCATCGTGACTTTCCAATCAATGATTTAATTCATTAAAAAATCTGTTGGGCGCAGCACTTAACTGCCCCTGATGAATAACGTTTATTTGACGTTCAGCAGTTCAACATCAAACACCAGCGCCGCATTCGGTGGAATCACGCCACCAGCACCACGCGCGCCATAACCCAGTTCGGAAGGGATAATCAGCGTACGTTTACCACCGATTTTCATGCCCTGCACGCCTTCGTCCCAACCCTGGATCACCTGGCCGCCTCCGAGAAAGAAATTGAATGGGGAGTTGCGATCCAGGCTGCTGTCAAACTTTTTGCCTTTGTGATCTTTGGCATTGGCATCATATAACCAGCCGGTGTAATGCACGGTCACGTTAAATCCGATCTCGGCTTCGCGGCCTTCACCCACCACGGTATCAATTTTTTGCAGTTCGGTGACATTGGCAGACATCTGTGTATTTTCCTTTGCATTGGTAGCATTTGATTGCGCCTGGCAACCGGCAATCGCCAGCAGTAATAGCATGCCCAGGCTGAGTTTCCTGATTCCGAATTTCAATTGTGCTCTCCTTGAAAACGCCCGTTATGATACGCGTTTTTTATTAAAAATGCCTGATTCAACCGCCACTCAGCGGCCTTCGACAATACCTTTAATCAAGCCGTCCTGCACGGCGCGCGCGGCTGAGGCATGCGGATGATTCACCATCATGACCAGCACATAGCGTTTTCCCTGCCGGTCCTGCACATAGCCGGCAATACTGCTGACACCTTCCAGTGAGCCGGTTTTCAAATACGCCATGCCTTGGCTGGGAGGCTCCGGCAACCGCTTTTTCAGCGTGCCATCCAGGCCCAGAATCGGCAACGACGCCATCAACACCGGCATCACCGGGCGCTGATAGGCTGTGACGAGTAACTGTGCCAGATGTTCCGCACTGATACGCTCGTTGCGCGACAATCCGGAGCCATTCTCCAGTACCAGTTCGGGAAAAGATAACCCGCGCATACGTAAGGTATTTTTCAGTGCCAGTGCCGCAGCGTTTTCATCCACTGGTGCCAGCCCTGCTTCCAGCCCGATGGTCAGCATGACCTGGCGCGCCATGACATTATTACTCCATTTGTTAAGGTCGCGGATGACCGCATCCAGCGGCGCTGACCACCAGGTAGTGACCAAATTGGCATTGGGGGGCGTTACGCCAGTGGCAGCCTGGCCGTTAAACTGCCCGCCCAACTGTGCCCACAGTTTTCCAAAAGTAAACAAGGTGTATTGCGTGTCATTGAGTACACTCAACTCTAAATAGCGTTCATCACATTGCTCCGGCAAAGTCCCGCTAAATGTGACAGTAGCGCCTTCTGCCGTGGGCGACACGGCATAACGCAAATCACTGCGCCAGTCTCCGCAGGCGCCTTTACGCACCTGCATCAAGTTCACAATGCTGATTTGTGACAACTCAAATTCCTGCGCAATGTTGACGGCAGGCTTGATGCTCGTTGTGGATACACCGAACCGGAAACTGGTATGACGGCCATTAATCAGCAAGGCATTGGGATTCGCGTTATAGGCACGCCATGGCTCATCATCCAGCACCGGGCGCTGGCTGACTTCAGGTGCATACACCGAGGTATCCAGTATCAGATTGCCCTTGATCTGGCGAATGCCCTGCTGCTGCACCTGTTGCAGCAGTTGCCAGAACTCAGCGACATTGAGTGAAGGATCACCATAGCCTTTAAGGATAATATCGCCATCCAGCACGCCCTGGCTGACCGGCCCGTTGCGATATACCTCGGTTTTCCAGCGATAGGCCGGCGTCAATGCTTCCAGTGCGGCATAAGTGGTGACCACCTTCATCACACTGGCCGGATTCATGGGCTTGCTGGCATTGTGACTGATCAGCGGTACGTTGCCGTCCAGTGGTTGAATCACAATCGCCACACTCTCAGCGGGCAATTGCGCCTTGGTGAGCGCTTCCTGCAGGGAAGCCGGCAAAGCCGCGTGTGCCAGTGATACACACAAAAACAAGCCAGATAGCAGCCAGCGCATTACATACTCTCCGCAACAGCCATGTACGTCGCTTTCGTTAAATGCGCAATATCGGCTTCATTTAAACAGTACGGCGGCATCCAGTACACGGCATTAGCAATTGGCCGCAACAATAAACCATGCTTCAAGGCGGCTGCATAACAATCACGTGCGAATTGCGGATTAACCGTTTCCACCTCAAAAGCGGTAATCATGCCGCGCTGGCGCAGATACTTTAGCGGCAGGTCGTATGCCTGCACAGTTGACCAAAGCTGCTGCGCAATCTGTTGGTTATGGCCTAATACATCAGACGCTTCAAATAAATTAAGCGTTGCCAGTGCCGCGCTACAGGCCAGCGGATTACCGGTGTAACTGTGGCTATGCAAGAAACCTTTCACGGTCTGGTCATGGTAAAACGCCTGATACACCTCGTCCGTCGTCAGCACGACAGACAATGGCAAATAACCGCCGGTAATACCTTTGGACAGGCAAATAAAATCGGCAATATCACTGACTCTCCCGCCAGCCTGCTCACACGCAAACAGGGTACCGGTACGGCCAAAACCAACCGCGATTTCATCAGCGATTAAATGTACCTGGTAGTGGCTGCAAATCTCGCGCGCACGCTGTAAATACACTGGGTGATACATCGCCATGCCTGCCGCGCCCTGCACCAGCGGTTCGATAATAAATGCAGCCAATTCCGCATGATGTTGTGCGATATAAGTTTCCAATGCCGCCGCACAGCGCAAGGCATAAGCTTCTTCTGATTCACCCGTCTCAGCCAGACGGCTATCCGGGCTAGGCATTTGTGCCGACTGCAAAATCAGCGGTGCGTACATATCTTTAAAAATGGCCACATCCGTCACACTGAGCGCACCCAATGTTTCACCGTGGTAACTGTTCTGCAGGCTGATAAACCTGGTTTTTTGCGGCTGCCCGATATTGCGCCAGTAATGAAAGCTCATCTTGAGTGCGATCTCGGTCGCACTGGCCCCATCGGAACCGTAAAACGCATGACCCAAACCCGTCAAAACAGAAAGCTTTTCCGACAACGCTACGACTGGTTCATGCGTAAATCCGGCCAGCATGACGTGTTCCAGCTGGTCGAGCTGAGCTTTAATCGCGTTTTTAATGTCTGGCTGGTTGTGTCCAAACAAATTAACCCACCAGCTACTGACCGCATCCAGATAGCCTTTACCTTCGCTATCGAACAACCAGGCACCTTCGCCGCGTGTGATAGGCACCAGAGGGTAACGTTCATGATGTTTCATTTGTGTGCAAGGGTGCCACACGCTGTGCAAACTGCGTTGCAATAAATCCTGACTTTCACTCATAGCGCTATTTTAAACCAAGCGCAAACTACACGCTTCGTTTAAAATAGCGTCTTAAATCAAGTTGTTATACGAATATACCTTCTGGCATGCAAAAAAACCGCAAACACCTCGAACTGCTCGCCCCCGCCAAAAATGCCGATTACGGCATTGAGGCCATCAATCACGGCGCCGATGCCGTGTATATCGGCGGCCCGGCCTTTGGTGCGCGTGCCAAGGCACCGAATACCGTGCAGGATATTGCGCGCCTGGTGCAACATGCGCATAGGTTCCATGCTGAAGTGTTTGTGGCGCTGAATACCATTTTTCATGACAACGAGCTTGAAGGCGTGCGCCAGCTCGTGCACCAGCTTTACGACAGCGGCGTCGATGCACTGATTGTGCAGGATATGGGTTTGCTGGAACTGGATCTGCCACCGATTCAACTGCATGCCAGTACGCAAACCGATATCCGGACTGCCCAAAAAGCACAATTCCTGGATCAGGTTGGCTTTAGCCAGATCGTGCTGGCGCGCGAACTGGATATTGCCACGGTGAAGAAAATCGCCGATGCCACCACCGCCAACCTGGAATACTTTATCCACGGTGCGTTGTGCGTCGCTTTCAGCGGCCAGTGCTTTATCAGCCATGCGCATACCGGTCGCAGCGCCAACCGCGGTGAATGTTCGCAGGAATGCCGCCTGCCTTATACGCTGGAAGACCAGAAAGGCCGCATTATCGGCAAAGACAAGCATTACCTGTCCATGAAAGATAATGACCAGAGTGCCAATTTGCGCGCATTGATTGCGGCAGGTGTCAGCAGCTTCAAGATTGAAGGCCGCTACAAAGACCTGCCCTATGTGAAAAACGCCACCGCGCATTACCGGCAGTTGCTGGATGAGATTCTGGAAGAGTTACCGGAATACGCCAAATCCTCCGCCGGACATGCCAGTTACACGTTTACGCCACAGCCGGAAAAAACCTTTAACCGCAGTGCGACAGATTATTTTGCCAATGGCCGCCAGGCCGATATTGGCGCATTTGATACACCGAAGTTTTCGGGGGAGGCGCTGGGGAAAGTACGCAAGGTCGGCAAAGACTTTATCGATGTCGCGACGGATATTGAGCTGCACAACGGAGATGGCGTGTGCTTTTTTGATGTGCACAAAGAGCTGGTCGGCTTGCGTATCAATACCGTGCAGAAACTGGATATGCATACCCAGCGCCTGTTCCCGAACGAAATGCCGGCCGATATCCGCAATAACACGCAGCTGTACCGCAACCGTGACCATGCATTTATGCGCTTGCTGGAGAAAGATTCGGCTTCACGCAAAATCGTGCTGGATGCCGTGTTGTATGAAACACCTGATGGATTTGCACTGACGCTGACCGATGAGCAGGGGTTTAGCGCCACAGCACAAATCGCGGCAGAGAAACAACCAGCCAATGATGTGCAAAAAGCGGAAGCTTCACTCAGGGAAAACCTGGCCAAACTTGGCAATACCGATTTTGTCGCGCGTGAAACCAGCCTGGAACTGACGCAATTCTGGTTTTTACCAGCCTCTGTCGTCAATCAACTGCGTCGTGATGCGATAGAACAATTAACCGAAGTCCGGACACTGGGTTATGAGCGTCCCGCATTACGTGCGGCTGCGGAACCAGCCGCCATTTATCCGCAAGACACCCTGAGCTACCTGGCCAATGTCTATAACCAGAAAGCGCGTGATTTCTACCACAAACACGGCGTAAAACTGATTGCCAGCGCCTATGAAGCGAACGAGGAACTGGACGAAGTGCCCGTGATGATCACCAAGCACTGCCTGCGTTTCAGCCATGGCTTGTGCCCCAAGGAAGCAAAAGGCGTGATTGGCGTGCAAGGCACGGTGACTGCCGAACCAATGACACTGATCAGCGGCAACGACAGATACACGCTCAAATTCGACTGCAAACCGTGTGAAATGCATGTGATGGGCAAGGTACGCAAACATATCCTGCAGATGCCGCCTCCGCAACCCATCGCTTTCTTTGATAAACGCCCCGCCTAGTTCAGCCTGACCTGGAATTGCCAGGGCCGCTCTTTTCAGGCAAGCTGGAGCCTGTCGTACTGGACGCAAACATGACTGAATACACCTACCTGCTCAAAGTCGCCATCGCCCTGCTTGCGATTGTCAACCCGGTTGGCTGCCTGCCTATCTTCATGAGTGCAACCAGTGGCTGGAAAAAAGCAGAGCGCGCGCGTACCGCACGCACGGTCGCAATTACCGTGCTGATTGTATTAAGCGTGTCAGCCTTTATCGGTGAGAGTATCCTCAACTTCTTCGGCATCACCATTCCCTCCTTCCAGGTGGGTGGCGGCATTTTGCTGTTACTGATTTCCATCTCCATGATGCACGGTAAACAGGGCGGTACCCGCCAGACGGCTGAAGAAGCACATGACATGGCTGAACGCGAAGTCATTGCCATTGTGCCGCTCAGTATTCCGCTGCTGGCCGGCCCTGGTGCGATTTCCAGCATGATTCTTACTGCGCAGCAACATCCCGGGTTCTGGGGGCATATCAGCCTGGTAATTCCGGTGGCATTGATTTCACTGTTTATCTGGGCCTTGCTGCAGTTAGCCGATGGCATTACCCACTACCTAGGCACCATAGGCATCAACGTCGTCACGCGCCTGATGGGGCTGGTGCTGGCGGCGATGTCAGTAGAGTTTATTGCACATGGATTGACAGGGTTATTTCCGCAACTGGCAGCAGCCTGAAGCCACTTCCGCCGGGCGCCGCATATCCCTTTTAAAAAACGATCTTTTCCCCAATCAATCACTTAGCGGTAAAATAGCGTTTTTACTGAAACCCGTTATTTTGAATACATCTGCCTCTTCTACCGCCTCCCGACACTGGAAACCAAACGTCACCGTCGCTGCCATCATTGAGCAGGATGGCAAATTCCTGCTGGTGGAAGAAACCACCGATAGGGGCAACCGTTTCAACCAGCCAGCCGGACACCTGGAAGAAGGCGAGACGATTATCGACGCAGCCATCCGCGAAACGCTGGAAGAAACCGCTTATGATTTCACCCCGCAAGCCCTGGTCGGCATTTACCACTGGCAACATCCGCTGAATGGCGTGACTTACCTGCGTTTTGCCTTTAGCGGCATACTGGGGGCACATCATGCCGAACGCGCGCTGGATACGGGCATTATCCGCACGGTATGGAAAACCGAAACAGAGATCGCCACTGAAGGTGAGCTGATGCGCAGCCCGCAGGTCTTGTTGTGCGTGCAGGATTACCTGGCGGGAAAACGTTATCCTTTAGATATTTTGAAGCATTTGGGCCAAGCATTATGAGTAAGCCACATGTCATCGTCGGGTTGTCCGGCGGTGTTGATTCCTCCGTCACCGCCTTGCTGTTGAAGCAGCAAGGCTATCACGTCACCGGTCTGTTTATGAAAAACTGGGAAGATGATGATACTGATGAGTATTGCTCTTCCAAGCAGGATTTGATTGATGCGGTTTCTGTCGCAGATAAAATCGGTATTGATATCGAAGCCGTGAATTTCAGCGAAGAATACAAAGAGCGCGTATTCACCAACTTCTTGCAGGAGTACCAGGCCGGACGCACACCCAACCCGGATATCCTGTGTAATGCCGAAATCAAATTCAAGGCGTTCCTGGATCATGCCATGAGCCTGGGTGCAGACCTGATTGCAACCGGCCATTACGCACAAGTGCGTGAAAACCCGATTCAACCAGGTAATTACCAGTTGCTGAAAGCCGATGATGGCAGCAAGGACCAGAGTTACTTTTTGTCCCGCCTGAACCAGGCGCAACTGTCAAAAACGCTGTTTCCGCTGGGCACATACCTCAAACGCGAAGTGCGTGAGATTGCACGCGAGCATGGCCTGATCAATGCCGAGAAAAAGGACTCCACCGGCATCTGCTTTATCGGCGAACGGCCGTTCCAGGAATTCCTGCAACGCTACCTGCCACGCCAGCCCGGCATCATGCGCACACCGGAAGGCAAAGTGGTCGGCGAACACGAAGGACTGATGTACTACACCTTAGGTCAGCGCCAGGGCCTGAAAATCGGTGGCAGCCGCGATAGTAATGGCGAGCCCTGGTTTGTCGCCGCCAAACATATGGCGAGCAATGAACTGATTGTGGTGCAGGGCCACGACCATCCGTTGCTGAAAAGTGATGGCCTGAAAGCAGGGCAACTGCACTGGATCAGTGGGGAGCAACCGCGTACCAACTGGGTCTATGCCGCAAAAACGCGCTACCGCCAGCCGGATGCGCCATGTGAAGTCGATGCGATTGATGACGAAGAAGTCACCATCCGTTTTGGCCAGCATCAGTGGGCCATTACGCCCGGCCAAAGTGTGGTGGTGTATGAAAGCAACGTCTGTTTGGGTGGCGGCATTATCAACGGGGCAATTTAGCCCCTGAGGCATGGTTATTGCTTGCGCTTGCCTGATAAAGACAATACTCACGCAAAGTGACAAGGAATGACACCTGATGGCCTACATCTTAAAAAATAAACAAGGGACAATTATTGCAGCCAGCCCGGATACACCAGTCTCCGACGAGTGGGAGCTGATAGAAAATACGGATACGGACTATCTGAATTTTCTGGATGAGGAGTTGAAAAAACACCACACTTTTCGCGAGAGTGATATCCAGCTGGCACGGGTGCTGGAGGATTTAATCGGCATCCTGATTGACCGCAGCCTGATCAGCTTTACCGACTTCCCCAGCGCGGCACAGAAACGCCTGAACGAACGCCAAACGCTACGCCACAAAAACAATCTGCACAGCCTGCTGGGAGACGATGACGTCACACCGCTTTAAGAATCAGGGTTGCGGCATGGTTTGCTTGAAACTGGGCCGCTTGACCAGCACGCCATAGTGCTTGGCCAGGTTGGGAAATTTCTCCTGCCAGTATTTGCCATCCCATTGCGCACTTTTGAAGCGCAGGTCGATATAACCCAGGGTCGTGCCCAGTGCGATATCCGCCAGGCTGAAAGTTTCATTCACACACCACTTTTTCTTGAGCAGGTCATTGTCCAGCACCGTCAAACCAGCCGTTACCTTGGCCATCTGCTTTTCAATCCATGCAGCAGATTGCTGCGCTTCCGGTTTACGCTGTTCCTGCATCACGGCTACCGCCGCATCACACACGCCATCCGCCAGCGCTTCCCAGCGACGCACTTTAATTTTGGCAGAATGATCCTGTGGGATTAAATGCGCCACCGGCGTACGGTGGTCAAGATATTCCACAATCACGCGTGAATCGTACAAATCCTCACCATCATCCAGCACCAGCACAGGCACTTTGCCCAGCGGATTGTGCTGATTCACGGGACAATCCGCCGCCGACAGCACCACTTCAGTCAACGTGAGATCAATGTGTTTTTCAATAGCGACAATGCGGACTTTGCGCGCATAAGGACTGTTGACCGTATAAAGAAGCTGCATAGTGTGATGTTAGCCAGAATGAAGGGGTTACTTGTTCCGAAAAAATGCCCCGCAACGAAAAGCTGATGTCCGGGGGCACTATTTATTATAATAGCTTTTGGCATGGGCTTAGTGGCACATGCAGAATTTTTAATCATGCAGACAACCGGATGACTCAATCAACACTCTACCAGGGCCTGCCCGCCTATTTAACCGCCAGCCAGATTGCCGAACAGGTCAAAGCCACTTTGGCTGAAGATATTGGCAAAGGCGACCTCACCGCTGCCCTGATTCCCGCTGGCACGCGTGCCTCCGCCACCATTATCAGCCGTGAAGAAGCCATTGTGTGCGGCTACGCCTGGGTACAGCAATGCTTCGAGCAACTGGACCCAGGCGTTGTATTGCACTGGCAGGTCAAAGACGGCGACCGCCTCCAGCCGAACCAAACGCTGGTCACCATTGATGGCGATGCGCGCGCCATGCTCAGCGCAGAACGTCCTGCACTCAACTTTATCCAGACTCTATCGGCAGTTGCCACGCATACGCGCCGCTATGTCGATGCCATCACCGGTTTGCCCGCAAAAATACTGGATACCCGCAAAACCATGCCGGGGCTGAAACTGGCACAGAAATATGCCGTCCTGGCAGGCGGCGGTGCCAACCAGCGGCTGGCGCTTTATGATGGCATCCTGATCAAGGAAAACCATATTGCTGCCGCCGGTTCGATTGCTGCCGTTCTCAAGGCCGCATTTGCCATGCAGCAAACCGATAATATCCAGATTGAAGTCGAAACCCTGGATGAGTTACAGCAGGCGCTGGAGGCAGGGGCAAAAAGCATCTTGCTGGATAACTTTACCCTGGATGAACTGCGCAATGCCGTTGCCATCAATCAGAAACGTGCCTTGCTTGAAGCATCCGGCAATGTGACCCTGACCACGGTCCGGGCAATTGCAGAGACGGGCGTGGATCGTATTTCAGTGGGGGCGTTGACCAAGCATATACAAGCGACAGATTTTAGTATGCGGATTCAGATGATTTTGTAATCATCAAACTAAATTGTTATTGCTAAATACATTAGCGGGTGAATGTAAATGCGTATTTTTAAGGGACGCTTTGTTTCGCCTCTCGGCGAGTGACTTTCTGGTGCTTGTCCCCCAGAAAGTCACCAAAGAAGAGGACACCCACCATCACGGCCTGCAGCTGCCTTGCGTTGCTCAACAAAGTAAGCGGTCACGAAACTCGCCCTAGCAGCTTGCACACTTCGCAAGCTGCTGCGGAACTCAGACAGTCGCTCCCTTCTTCCTTACTTTGTTTCCGCTACTCAGCGTGATGGGATGGGATTTGTCTCATCTAACCAGCAGCGCAGAAATTTAATCAGTTCAAAAAGCAAAATGGTTTATTAAAAGCACTAACCGTGGCGCTCATTGGTGTTTGGGGTCCCCATCTGCCGCGCCGAGCAACGCAGGGTTGACGGGAGTTTTCGGCCATCGCTTGTTTGAGCTCCGCAGCAGCTTGCGGTGTGTGCAAGCTGCCAGGGCGAGTTCCGATGGACGCCCGGCAAGCCGAGTAGCACAGGAAACAAGCGGAAGTTGGGGTGTCTTGTTCTTTGCCTTCTTTCTTATGGACAAGCATAAGAAAGAATGGTCGCCTAAAGGCGAAACAAATCTCCACATAAAATCACTAAAATCTCATATCCTCCCCCACTTCACAGTTCACCCTTACCAAAAACCAAAAGTTCACTGGTTAAGTGACCATTTCTGCCACTTCCCAATGGCATGAGTTTTGCATCATCCCCAAACTCCCTGCCCATATATGCCATGAACACCCCTAGCCAATTCCCACTGCCAAAAACCATACACACGCTACGCTTGTCAGACCTGCTGCGCCTGCTGCTCACCCATGGCCGTGTAGACAAATCCCTGGCAGAAAAACTGCATCAGGACCGCAAGCGCGACACTTCCAGAATTCACCCGATTGTGATCGTGGCAGAACAAAAATGGCCAGACCTGCAAGCGCCAACGCAACTGCTGACGGTGGAGTCATTAAGCCGGTTCGTTGCCGAACAGGCGGATGTGCCTTATTACCAGATTGACCCGCTGAAACTGGATTTCAGCACGGCGGCGCAAATCATGTCGCAGGCATATGCCGAACGTTTGCGCATTATGCCAATTACCGTGAAAGACGGCGTGGCGACCATTGCAACAGCCGATCCGTTTCACCAGGAATGGTTGCCAGACCTGGAGCGCATGCTGAAATTGCGCATTCAGGTGGTAATGGTGAATCCGCTGGATTTACAGCGCTACCTGCCGGAGGTTTACCAGCTTTCTGCTGCCATCCAGTCTGCCAATGCCGCCAAGGCCGGGCAGATTGTCGGCGTACAGAATTTTGAACAGCTGATTGAGCTGGGCAAAGACCGCCAGCTAGACGCCAATGAGCAGCATGTGGTCAATATTGTCGACTGGTTGTTTAAATATGCGTTTGAACAACGCGCCAGCGATATCCACCTGGAGCCACGCCGCAGCCTGGGCTTGATGCGTTTCCGCATCGACGGCGTATTGCACCAGGTCTACCAGCTACCCGGCAATATCATGAACGCCATCACCAGCCGTATCAAGTTGCTGGGACGTATGGATATGGTAGAAAAACGCCGTCCGCAGGATGGCCGTATCAAAACCGTCAGCAGTGATGGCAAGGAAATCGAATTACGCCTTTCCACCATGCCGACCGCCTTTGGCGAGAAACTGGTGATGCGGATTTTCAAACCGGATATCCTGGTGCAGGATTTCCAGTTGCTGGGGTTTTCCAAACGCCAGAGTGAACAATGGTCGCAATGGACGCACCAGCCGAATGGCATCATCCTGGTCACCGGTCCGACCGGCTCCGGTAAAACCACGACCTTGTACACCACGCTCAAGCAGTTAGCGACCAGCGAAGTCAACGTCTGCACCGTGGAAGACCCGATTGAAATGATAGAACCTGCTTTCAACCAGATGCAGGTGACGCAAAACATAGGTTTGGGCTTTGCCGAGGGTATACGCACGCTAATGCGCCAGGACCCTGACATCATCATGGTGGGTGAGATCCGCGACCAGCAGACGGCCGATATGGCGATCCAGGCAGCCTTGACCGGCCACCTGGTACTGTCTACCCTGCATACCAATGATGCGCCTTCCGCTATCACCCGTTTGCTGGACCTGGGTGTGCCGGCCTACCTGATTCACTCCAGCCTGCTGGGGATTATGGCGCAACGCCTGGTGCGTACCCTGTGCCCGCATTGCAAAACCGAAGCAGAAATTTCAGACGCTGAGTGGGCCAGCGTCACGCGCCCGTTCAAGGCCACCAAGCCAGCTAAAGTCATGCAAGCCGTTGGCTGCCAGGAATGCCGTCACACCGGCTATCGTGGCCGTACCGGCATTTATGAAATGCTGACGCTGACATCGGCAATCCGCAAGTTGATTACGCCGGAGACGGATTTGCTGCAACTGCGCCAGGCCGCCACCCAGGCGGGTATGCAGCCATTGATGCTGAATGGTGCAGAAAAAGTGGCTGCCGGGCTGACCACGGTGGAGGAAGTGTTAAAAGTCGCCCCTCCACTGGAAATGGACTAATAACTCGACTTCCCGGCAAGGGGTTCAATTATCAGTTACTGGTAGCGTAACGCTTCAATCGGGTTAAGTTTGGCCGCTTTCCTGGCCGGGTAAAAGCCGAAGAAAATACCTATCGTGGCCGCAACGCTAAAAGCAATCAGCATCGAATCAGTGGAGACAATGATTTCCGCCTGCGTCAGGAAATTCACCAGGATCGCACCACCCACGCCAATCACAATACCGATCAAACAACCGACGATGGAAATCATCACCGCTTCCAGTAGAAACTGCAGCAGGATATCGCGCTCGCGGGCACCAATTGCCATACGGATACCGATTTCGCGTGTACGTTCGGTCACCGAAACCAGCATGATATTCATGATGCCGATGCCACCAACCAGCAATGATACCGATGCAATCGCCCCCAGCAGCAACGACATGGTGCGGGCGGTTTCCGCCGCCGAATTGGCAATCGCAGTCAGGTTACGTACCGAGAAATCACTGTCAGTGCCTTCGCGGATATTGTGCCGCTGGTTCAGCAAGCCATTCATGGCCTCTTCCACCATACCCATCACTTTATCCGAACTGGCCTGCACAATGATCTGCCGCACACTGCCGGGCAACTGGTTGCCAAACAGTTTCCGCTGCGCGGTCGTCAACGGTACGATAATGGTGTCATCCTGGTCGCGGCCATCCAGCGTCTGGCCTTTGGTTGCCAGCACGCCCAGCACAACGAAAGGCCGCTGGTTGATACGGATGGTCTGGCCGACCGGGTCCACATCATCGCCAAAGACATTCTGCACCACCGTTTTGCCGACCAGGGCGACGCGGGTGGCAGAGCGCACGTCAGAATCGGAAAATGCGTATCCTGCCGTCACACTCCACGAACGCACATCAAAGTAGCTAGGCGTGGTACCGATAATATCCGTGTTCCAGTTATTGCTGGCATACACAATCTGCGCCTTGCCCATGGTGACAGGCGCTACGCCCGCCACATCATTCAGCTCGGCAATCGCGTCGGCATCTTTCACATTGAGCGAAGGCGCATTGCCGGTCGCCGAGCGTACACCGGCCACTCGCGGCGGGCCGGACAGCACCACAAACAGATTACTGCCCATGGCACTGATGGAACGTTTCACCGAGGCTTCGGCCCCCTGGCCAATCGCCATCATCAGCACCACAGCCCCTACCCCGATCACCATGCCCAGCATGGTCAAAAAGGTGCGCAGGCGATTGGCGCCCATGGCATGCCAGGCTTCCCCTAACATGGCGCTAAACATGGCGAACTCCTGCTATGTCCAACGGTAATTCACCGCGATGGCAATTTTGCCCATCCTTCATGAAATCTGTCATTGCGCCACCCCATCCACTGGCACTGCAGCGCTCAGCGTATCCTGCACAATCTCACCATCCAGGAACCGTACCTGCCGCTTGGCATGGTCGGCGATGTCATGTTCATGCGTGACCAGCACAATGGTGATCCCTTCCTTATTCAACTGGCCAAACAGCGCCATGATTTCTTCACTGGTCACACTGTCCAGGTTACCGGTCGGTTCATCTGCCAGGATCAGGCGCGGGTTATTCACCAGCGCACGCGCAATGGCGACGCGTTGCTGCTGGCCACCGGAAATCTGGTTGGGATGGGAATGCAAATGCCTGCCCAGCCCCACTTTTTCCAGCAGCACTTTGGCGCGCGCATGCCGTTCGGCTTTTTCAATGCGCGAATACACCAGCGGCAAGGCCACGTTATCCAGCAGGCTGGAACGTGCCAGCAGGTTAAAGCCCTGGAACACAAAGCCTATGGTCTGGTTGCGCACGCCGGCAACCGCATTCGCTTCCATACCAGCAACCGCATGCCCATCCAGCACATAGGTGCCGGAAGTAGGCATATCCAGGCAACCCAGGATATTCATAAAGGTGGATTTCCCTGACCCTGACGGCCCCATGATGGCGACATATTCCCCCTGGTTGATACGCAGGTTGACATCTTTCAGCACCGGAAACGGCCCTGCGGCCGTCTGGTAGGCTTTGTAGAGGTGGCTGACCTCAATCACACTTTTCTGTGTCATGGCATGCCCTAGAACATTCTCGGACCACGGCGGTTATTATTGCCACCCGCATCGACCGGGCTGCCCGGCAGCAACTCGCTGACGATCACTTTATCTCCTTCAGCCAGGTCGCGGCTGTGAATGGCAGTTGAGCGGCCATCCGTAATCCCCACGCGCACACTGACAAGCACGGGTTTACCATCCCTGAGCACATACACTTTGCCCATATTGCCGCCGCCGGCACGTGGCCCGCGTCGCTGGCCTTTGCCAGCTTCTGCGCCGGTATGCTCTCCGCCATTTCCGCTGGCATGGTCACCACGACGGGCACCATTCCAGTTACCGCGCCCTTCGCTACGAGGGCCGTGTTTTTCATCGGCCGCACCTGCTTTCGCTTTGCTATCACCTGCATTATCTTTTGACTGTTCTTCCTTGCCAGTATCCACCGCCTGTTTCGGCTTGTAGCGCAAGGCGGCATTCGGCACCAGCAAGGCATGTTTCGCCTGCTCCACCGCAATATTCACATAGGCCGTCATACCAGGCAGCAATGTCAGGTCCTCGTTATTAACGGATACCACCACGTTGTAAGTCACCACATTCGAGGTATTGGTTGAGTTCAGGCGCACCTGTTTCACCACACCTTCAAAATTACGGCTGGGGAAGGCATCCACATTAAAGCTGACCTGCTGGCCCTCCTTGATTTTGCCGATATCCGCCTCGGCAAAACTGGTATCAATCTGCATTTTGGATAAATCCTGCGCAATCTGGATCAAGGTCGGGGTCTGGAAACTGGCGGCCACGGTTTGCCCCACATCCACCACGCGGTTGACCACCACGCCGGATACAGGTGAACGGATAATGGTGAAGTTCAGGTTGGTCTGGTCACGCGCCAGCAAGCCGCGCGCACTTTCCAGTTGTGCCTTGGCCGACTTCAGCACCTGCACGGCGGTATCCAGCTCCTGCTTTGAAACATAATCCTGTTCATACAGTTCACGCATGCGTTTTTCATTGGCCACCGCCAGCTCAAGACTGGCCTGGTTATTGCGTACGCTGCTTTGCGACTGGGTGATCTGGGCATTGAACAGGGCACTATCCAGTTCCAGCAGCACCTGGTCCTTCTTCACCTGGTCATTAAAATCCACATACAATTTGCGCACAATGCCGGACACCTGCGTACCCACGCTGATCAGGCTGACCGGGTTCAGCGTGCCATTGGCTGACACCGACTGCTCAATATCGCCACGCGTCACCACATCCAGCCGATACATATCCTCCGGTTTGAGCTGATGCGTTTTCTGGTAATAGTAATAAGCGCCTGCAGCTGCGGCCGCCACTACAATGAACACAATAATTTTTCTGAGTAGTTTCATAATGAAAGTCGGGCGTTCTGTTGAGTTGCTGAATGTTCGGTTTAATTGTTGGATGAGGCGGTAGCGTTAGGCAAGGACTGGATCATGGCATTATCCAAAGCCCCCATGGCCTGCGCCAGCGTCGCGCGCGCAATGTTGGAGCCCAGTGCGGCCTGGATATGTTGCTGGCGTGCGGTAGCCAGTGCGCTTTGTGCATTCAGCGTATCAATAATATTGCCCACGCCCGCTTTATAACGCCCCAATGCCACGCGATAAGACTGCTCTGCGCTGTCCAGCAACACTTTGGTCGCGGTAATCGACTGCAAGGCCGTGCGTAAACTCTGGTAAGCATTCCAGACATCCAGTGAAATCTGCAAGCGTAACTGGTCACGCTGCGCTGCGCGTAAATCTGCTGTGGCTTCTGCCGCCCGGATGCGGTAAGTCGGCGCATAACCGGCAAATAGCGGAATGGATACCGTGAACCCCACGGTAGAACTATTGCTGGAACTGAGTTGTGAGCCATCCTGTACGCTATTCGACATGGAGACAGAAATAGTCGGTTTCGTCGCCGCCTTGCTGGCATCAATGCTGGCCTGTGCGGCTTTCACCTGTGCTTCGCTCGCTACCAGGTCCGGCCTGCGCATCCCGGCCTGCTCAATCAGCAGGCTGACATCTTCCAGGATGGATGGCGGCGCCTCATGCGCAGTGTTGACCACTTCGACTTTTTGCTGTGCGGGCAGGCCCATCACGTTCCCCAGGTTGCCATAGGCGATCTGCAAATTGCCCTCGCTGGTAATGCGTGCCAGCGTAAATTGCGCAAAGGCAGTTTGTGCCTGCAACATGTCTGCCGGCGTCGCCACACCGGCGCGGTAACGCGCACTCGCCGCCTTGAAACTCTCTTCCCCCGCGCGCTCGGTTTCACGCGCCGCATTCAGGGCCGCGATATTGGCCTGCACCTGGTAATAAGCCACCGTCGCATTCAGCAACACATTCTGTATCACGCTACTCTGGCTGGCGCTGGCGGATAGCAGTAACTGGCGCGCATTTTCCAGGTTGGCCCGGCGGTTACCAAAGTCATACAACAGATAGCTGGCCACCAGGCTGTTGCCCAAATTCAGGGAAGGATTCCCGCGCGTGGCGGATTCCGGATGCAATACATTAAAACTGGTAGAGACATTATCCGTCACCGTCGGCAGGTAGGCAGATTTGGCAACGCCCAGTTGTGCAGCCTGCACGCGTACACTCGCCCAGACTTCACTGGTTTGCGGGTTATGGCACAAACTGGCATCTGCCACCTCTGCCAGTGTCAACGGTTTACCCAGGTCAAGTTGTGCACACGGCGACCCCAGACCACGGTAACCATCAGGAATCCGCGGCATCGTCTCCAGCCCGGTATCCAATGGATCACCATCCTTATACCAAAGCGATTCCGCAGCTTGTGCGCCCAGAGATAACTCAAGGCACAAGCCAAGACACAGCCATTGGCACAGCATGGCAATTAAACGCAAACGCTTGTTCATTTAAACTTATTCACCCTGTTAAACGCTAAAACAGCCAGCGCAATCACGCCAGCTGCAAATTCATATCATACTAATTATCATACCGAAGGCTTGTAATTATAAATGAGAACTGTTATCATTCGCATGCCTTGATACATATTTATACATTTCGATACGTTTTGAAAAACTGCACTTTCCCGCAATGTGCTAGCTAACAAAACAAACCGTAGCAAATTAATCACAGCCCCCGAAAAGGCTGAAAGCAGTCAAACCAATTAACAATTTGCAAGCAATAGGGGCTGATGCAGCCTCCCACGCGGAATGATGCACCAGGCAACACGATAAATATATAAATATTCATCTAAACATTATTAACAATCCATCAAGCAAGCCAACGGACACTCCTTGTAGCCAGCGAGATATCACTTTAATAGAGGAAAGAACCGTGAGTTATATTCGCAGTCGCAAGCACAACCCCGTGCGCATTGCAGCCCTGGTAGCTGCCACTTTTTCCATGACAGCCATGGCCGCCGATGAGGTATCCCAGCTTCCTGAAGTTGCCGTCAAATCCAAAAAAGAAGTTGAAAGCTTCAAAACGGACGAATCTGCCAACACCAAATTCACCAAACCGTTGCTGGATACCACGCAAACCGTACAAGTGATTAAAAAAGAACTGCTGCGCGATCAAGGCGTATTTACACTGACCGATGCCTTGCGCAACACACCCGGTATTACCATGCAGTTGGGTGAAAACGGCAACACCTCCGCCGGCGACACTTTCTCCATGCGTGGTTTCAATGCCTCCAACCAGTTGTTCGTGGATGGTATTCGCGATCTCGGCGCCGTGACAAGAGACGTGTTTAACACTGAACAGGTAGAAGTGGTCAAGGGCCCTGCCGGTAGCGACATCGGTCGTGGTGCAGCGTCCGGTTATATCAACCTGATTACCAAATTACCAACCTTGACCAACAGCAACTATGCGACTGCCGGTTATGGTACAGGCAACAAGAAACGTGCCACCCTTGATATGAACCAGGCACTCAGCGATACTATCGCCGTGCGCTTGAACGGTTTAATCACCGAAAGCGACGTCCAGAAACGCGATAACGTGGATAACCAGAACTTCTCGATTGCACCTTCGATTGCCTTTGGTTTGGGTACTGACGCACGTGGTTATTTCTACAGTCAGCATATCCGTCAGGACAATACACCGGATGGCGGTATTCCTTCGATTGGCATGAGTGGCTTTTATAACTCCAACGCGAACTTGAATGCAGGCCGCAAAGTAGACCGCAGTAACTTTTACGGTAGCAAAAATGACTACGAGCGCGTCGATGCGGATATGTTTACTGCCAAACTGGAATATGACTTGTCTGACAAAACCACTGTTCGCAATATTACGCGCTATGGCCGCTCCTCCATTGACCGGGTTTTAACAGGGATCAATGGGCTCAATCCGGCAGGGTCAGGCGCGGTTGCTACAGACCCAAGTACATGGACTGTGGCAAGAACTCGCCAGCGCATTGACCGTGATGACCAGATTCTGATTAACCAGACCAGCCTGAATAGTATTTTTGATATTGGTGGTTTTAAGAACTCATTTACAGGCGGTATTGAGCTGATCCACGAAGAACAAAAGAACAGAACATTTGCGGCCGCAACGCCTATCACAGCAGCTAATTTGTACAATCCTGATGACAATGATTACCTGCCCAAACCTACGGCAACAGGGGCTAAAACCGATGGCCGTACTGCAACGATAGCAGCATATGCATTTGATACAATAGATTTAACCGATAAATGGCAAGTGAATGGTGGTGTGCGCTTTGAGCGTTATGATACAAGAGCGAATGCATTGGCAGCCACCGGTGTCAGAACTTCCCTCAGTGATTCAGACAACCTGAGCAGCTACAAAGCTGGCATATTGTATAAGCCAGCGACTAACGGCAGTGTGTATCTGGCCTATGGCAGTTCATATACCCCGCCAGCCAGTGCAAACTTTGCTTTATCTGCTGATCCGGATAACCAGAACAGTGGCGCACTGGATCCACAAAAAACGGATAATGTGGAACTTGGCACCAAGTGGAACCTGTTGAACGACCAGCTGAATGTCACTGCAGCATTATTCAGGACTGAAAACGATAAACAGACTTCATTTGACCCTGTGACCGCCCAAGCCACGCAAATGGGTAAAACCCGCGTCACCGGTTATGAGTTGATGGCAGTGGGTAACCTGACCGAGTATTGGCAAGTGTCTGCTGGGTTGACCAAAATGAATGCGAAAGCGCTTGACCAGAACAGTCAAAACAATGCAGGTGTAGTATCAACTTCAACAGGTGTACGCTGGATTCCTGAATACAGTGCAACCCTGTGGACACAATATTCGTATAACAACTTCACCATTGGTGGTGGCGCACGTTATATGGGTGAGCAGAAACGCCTGGTGACCACGGTTGACCCGTCTATCAACAATATGCCGGAAATCCAGTCTTACACTGTATTCGACGCCATGCTGGCCTATGCCGTGAACAAGAGCGTGAACCTGCGCCTCAATGTATACAATATCTTCAATAAAGAATATATCAATACAATGAACAACAGCGGTGCCCGTGTACAAATGGGCCTGCCACGTGCTGCGATGGCAACTGCAGAAATTAAGTTCTAAATGCATTAAACTAAACGCCCGCCAGTTGATTCTGGCGGGCTTTTTTATTGGTTGCGAGATCACCCATGCTGCTACATATCCCTGAAGTATTCACACCAGAACAAGTACAGACACTACGCCAGACGTTACAGGCCGGGCCGTGGCTGGACGGGGCTGTCACGGCCGGGCCACTGGCGGCGGAAGCAAAACGCAATCTGCAATTTTCCACCGAAGCGGCTGAATACCCATCGCTCGCGCAAGCCGCTGCTACCGCACTGGAACGGCATCCGCTATTTCTCTCTGCCGCGTTACCGCAGTCGATACTGCCGTTCATGTTCAACCGCTACACCGATGGCGGCACCTATGGTGACCATATTGATAATGCCATCCAGTTGAACAAATATAGCGGGCAGCGGGTACGCACGGATATTTCGGTCACGGTATTTTTGTCTGACCCCGACAGTTATGAAGGGGGCGACCTGATTATTGAAGATACTTACGGCAGTCATGAAGTGAAACTGCCGGCAGGAGATGCGATTATTTACCCTTCTTCCAGCCTGCATCGCGTGGAACCGGTCACTGCGGGTGAGCGTATCGCGGCTTTTTCCTGGGTGGAAAGCCTGGTGCCCGACGCCTGGCAACGCAGCATGCTGTTCAACCTGGATATGACGCTGATCAAATTGCGTAACCAGCTTGGCAATTCGGAAGAAATCGTGGCCTTGACCGGCCACTACCATAACCTGTTAAGGCAATGGAGCCGCTGATGGCAGCCGCGCCTTTAACTGCGATTCCGGCAGATATTGTCTGTGCCGCCGACTATGAGCGTTATGCCAGGCAACACCTGCCAGAACAGGCCTGGGCCTATCTTCAGGGCGGCGCAGCCGATGAACTGACCCTGCAAGCTAACCTGGCAGCCTGGCCAGCGTTGAAACTATGGCCACGTGCGCTGACCGATGTGCGTGGCGGGCATACTCGCTGCACCCTGTTTGGCGATACGCTGGCCCACCCGATTCTCCTGGCCCCCGTGGCCACCCAGCGTTTATTCCACGAGCAAGGCGAATTGGCGACCACGCTGGCAGCCAGCGTGATGGGCGGCGTGGCGGTGGTTTCTACCCAGGCCTCTCTCCCGCTGGAAGACATTGCCAGCCAGGCACAAGGCCCGTTATGGTTCCAGCTCTACTGGCAAGGCAATCGCGATGCCACACTGGCGCTGGTCAAACGCGCAGAAGCAGCAGGCTACCATGCACTGGTACTGACCGTAGATGCACCGGTATCCGGTGCGCGCAACCGTGAGCAGCGCGCCGGGTTTAGCGTGCCTGCCGCGGTGGCGCAAAGCAATGTTGCCCCCATCGCCATGCCAGCGTTGCAGGAACACATGAGCCCGGTTTTCGACGGCCTGATGACTCTGGCCCCTACATGGGAAGATATTGCCTGGCTCATCCGTCAAACATCGTTGCCATTACTGTTCAAAGGCGTAATGCACCCTGATGATGCTGTGAAAGCCGTGGATAGCGGCGCTGCAGGCGTGGTGGTTTCCAATCATGGCGGACGCGTACTGGATTCTGCACCAGCCACACTCTCCGCATTGGGCGAGGTAGTGGCTGCCGTGAATGGTACAGTGCCTGTGCTGGTCGATGGCGGTATCCGTCGTGGTACTGATATCCTCAAGGCACGCGCACTGGGCGCAACTGCGGTGATGATAGGCCGCCCTTATATTCATGCCCTGGCAACTGCCGGAGCACTGGGTGTGGCGCATTTAATCCGCTTATTGCGCGAAGAACTGGAAATTGCCATGGCGCTGACCGGTTGCCAGACGCTGGACACCATTCATCCCGGTGTATTGGCAGAAAACAAAGACTAATCAGCGAAATGCAACGTTTTTTTGCAAAGACAGGATTCAGCAAACCGTATGGCAGATACAAAAAGATACACAGCCGCCAGGTCTTCACTGGTGAGCGTACCCCTTAATTCTGCTATAATGATATTGGTTCTCATTTACACAAAGACTGTTTTGTGACTGCCTGGTTAATCCGCAATCACATTTAACCGGGCTCACACTCAACATTGCCAGAGATGCAAACACAATTTAATTCCAACCGGGCATTCTGGCTCAAGCATTTATATCGCTGGCACTGGATCAGTTCCGCCGCCTGCCTGGTTGGCATGCTGTTATTTGCCTTGACCGGCATCACCCTGAATAACGCAGGCCATATCGAATCTTCGCCAGTCGTCTCCAAAAAATCGGCTACGGTACCTGCTCCGTTACTGAAACAGATCCAGGCCGAACCGGCTGACGACAAGGCGCCCTTGCCTAAAGCGACGGCTGACTGGATAAGCAATGCCTTGCAGGTGGAACTGGCAGGGGTTCCGGGCGAATGGTCCGACGCGGAAGTGTATGTCTCGCTCCCCCGCCCTGGTGGCGATGCCTGGCTGGTGGTAGACCGCAATAGCGGCGAAGTTAACTACGAGTTAACTGACCGCGGCTGGATTTCCTATTTCAATGACCTGCATAAAGGTCGCAATACCGGCACCGCCTGGAGCTGGTTCCTGGACATTTTTTCAACGGCTGCACTCGTGTTTTCCATCACAGGCCTGTTCATGTTGAGCATGCACGCCAGTAACCGGCCATCGACTTGGCCGCTGGTTGGCCTCGGCGTTGTGATTCCACTGGTGTTGGTCATTTTATTTATTCATTAAGTTATTAGGAGAATTCGTCAATGCGCAAGTGGGTTCCTGCTCTTATTCCGGCACTGGTGGCCGGTTTGTTCAACAACCAGGCAAACGCCGGTGAAATCAATATCAAGGCGACAATTCCGCAAATCAATACTGCAGAATACCATCGTCCTTACGTGGCAATCTGGATTGAGAAACCGGATCAAAGTGTAGAGAAAAACCTGGCAGCCTGGTACAGCCAGAAAAAAGCGGCCAACGGTGACGAAGGTAACAAATGGCTGAAAGATTTACGCCAGTGGTGGCGCAAAAGTGGCCGTGAACAGTCGCTGCCGATTGATGGCGTATCAGGTGCGACCCGGCCAGTTGGTGAGCAATCACTGACTTTCACGGAAGGCAAGGCCCCGCTGGGAACCTTGCCGCCAGGCCAATACAATATTGCGGTGGAAGCCGCGCGTGAAAAAGGTGGCCGCGAGATCGTGCGCGTGCCATTCACCTGGCCGGTACAAAAAGCAGAGCAGGTCAAAGCGGCTGGCCAGCAGGAGTTGGGCGACATTATCATTGACTTGAAACCCTAAGTCTTGAAACCCAGGGCCTTGAAACCTTGGGCCCTGAACCCCTGATTAAAAAATACTCATGAGGAATACACCGATGAAAAAAATGCTTGCTTTAGTTTCGCTGGCGCTGGGCATGTCCGCGCCTGGTGCACAGGCGCATGGTTTCTGGATTATGCCATCCAGTACCGTATTGTCTGCCACGCAGTTTGTGACATTTGATGCCGCCACTTCCACCGAACCGTTCCAGATTGACCATCGCCCGCTGGCGATTGATGGACTGGTCATCCTGGCGCCAGATGGCAGCCAGATGACGCCGGTGAATGTGCTGAAAGGCGAATTGCGCACCGTGTTTGATGCCAAGTTCGACAAAAAAGGCACTTATCGCGTGGAACTGGTACGCTCCGGGTTCCGTGCCAGCTGGAAAGACAGCGACAACAAGCCCAAACGCTTTATGGGTACCGCAGAAGCGCTGGCCAAAGAAGTCCCTGCCGATGCCAAAGACCTGAATATTTCTGAAACCGAAAGCCGCCTGGAAAACTATATTACGCTGGGGAAACCGTCAGCTCTCAAGCCATCCAACAAAGGGCTAGAACTGGTAGCGAGCACTCACCCCAATGACCTGGTGACCGGTGAGCCTGTAGAGCTGACCTTCCTGGTGGACGGCAAACCCACGGCAGACGTAGAGGTTGCCATTGTGCGCGGCCAAATCCGCTACAGAAACAATCCGGAAGAACAAAGCTACAAAACAGACAAAAACGGCAAAATCAAAGTGACCTTTGACCAGGCCGGCATGTACTGGCTGGATGCCGATTTCAAAGACGGCCATGTATCAAACAAGATCGCCAAAGAGCGTACCTTGTCGTATGTGCTGACCCTGGAAGTCTTGCCGCAATAAGCAATGCGCCGTGTCCTGATTCCCCCACACCTGCACACGCTGCCTCCGGCGCTACCCAGCGGGGAGCAGGCCACTTTAAGCGGACAGTCCATGGGCACGACCTGGACTGTCCGTTACATTCATACACCGCCGCACGCGCCAGAAACAGTGCGCGCACTGATACAGAACGAGCTGGATCTCGTGGTCAGCCAGATGAGCACCTGGCAGGCAGATTCAAACCTGAGCCTGTTTAACACCGCCGCTGCCGATACCTGGCACACACTGCCTGACGCATTTTTTACGGTCATGGATTGTGCCCTCCGCATCGCGGCAGACACCCACGGTGCCTTTGACCCGACCATAGGCCCGCTGGTGAATTTGTGGGGCTTTGGCCCGCACGGCCAGCGTACCGTACCGCCCGATACCAGCGAGATCAGCGAAACACAAAGCCGCTGTGGCTGGCGACGCCTGCAGCTGGATCGTGATGGCAAACGGTTGGGGCAGCCAGGTAACGCCTATGTGGATTTTTCTGGTATCGCTAAAGGTTATGGCGTGGACAGGGTGGCCAACGCGCTACGGCAGGCAGGGATAGAAAATTACCTGGTGGAAGTGGGTGGCGAGTTGTATGGAACCGGCCTCAAACCAGATGGCCAGCCATGGTGGGTGGCCCTGGAAACACCGCCTGATATAGCACAGGCCACGGAATCCATTGTGGCATTGCATGGCATGGCCGTCGCAACTTCCGGTGATTACCGGCGCTATTTCACGCACGACAACCAGCATTACGCGCATACCATAGACCCCAGGACTGGTTATCCGGTAGACCGTAGTGTCAACGCACTGATCTCGGTCACAGTGATGCACGATACCTGCATGCAGGCAGATGCGTTAGCCACCGCTTTCACGGTCATGGGCGTATCCGCAGCGCTTGATTACGCCAGCAGGCACAATATTGCCACGCTGCTAACCGAGCAACAGGCAAACGGTCCGCAAGAACACCTTTCCCCGGCGCTGAAAGCCATGCTGGAATAAATAGCGGTCATTCAGGCAGCATGTTTATCCTGATATTTTTTATGCACACCCTCTTCAAATGACTCATACGTCAAAAGCACTTGGCATTATTTTCCTCTACCTGTTGTTTTGCACCTGGATATTCTGGCGCCATCAGAAGAAAAACATGGCTTCCGGCACGGGGCAAACAGATAACCGCTTGCGTGATCACAACAGCCTGCTGGTGGCTTATGCCAGCCAAACCGGTCACGCCGAGGCGCTTGCCAGGAAAACTGCCGAATCGCTCAAGTCGGCAGGGGTTGACACCGAAATATTGCCGCTCTCCGCTATGGAGGCTGCCACCTTGCAGACGTTCAACCGTATCCTGTTTGTGGCCAGCACTACCGGCGAAGGAGATGCACCGAATAATGCGGCCGACTTCCAGCAAAGCGTGATGCAAAGTGACATCAAGCTCCCTCACTTGCAATACGGAATACTGGCGCTGGGGGATTCTGGCTATAGCTTTTTCTGTGGCTTTGGCCATGCGCTGGATGCCTGGCTGCAACATGCGCATGCCATGCCATTATTCGACCTGATTGAAGTCGACCACCTGGATGATGGTGCACTGCGGCACTGGCAATACCAGTTGGGTTTGCTGGCGCACAATACGGAGATGCCGGACTGGGAAGCACCGGCTTACCAGCCATGGTCGCTGACCGCACGTATACTGGTCAATCCGGGCAGCGCCGGCGCACCAGTGTTCCACTTAACCTTGTCGGCACAGCCTTCTGTCATGCAATGGCAGGCGGGAGATATTGCGGAAGTCGGGCCGCGTAACTCGCCACAGGCAGTCGCGCAGTTTCTGGCAACACTGCCCCTGGATGGCAATGTACCCGTCAACGGCGAAGGCTTACCGCTGAAGGAGGCATTGCTGGATAAATTATTGCCACATGACGAGGCTGACTGGAAAATGCTGTCTGGCCTGGATGCTGCGACCATTGTGCAAACTCTCAAACGGCTACCACATCGCGAATATTCGATTGCCTCTATCCCGCAGGATCAACAACTGGAATTACTGGTTCGGCAGACACATTACCCGGATGGCAGGTTAGGCATAGGTTCAGGCTGGTTGACCAGTTATGCGGACATAGGCAACGAGGTTGCGCTGCGTATCCGTGAAAACAGTGCGTTTCATGCACCAGCCACCGATATGCCGTTAATCCTGATCGGTAACGGCACCGGGATCGCAGGGCTCAGGGCTCACCTCAAGGCACGGATTGCACAAGGCCATCACCGGAACATGCTGATTTTTGGTGAGCGCAATGCCGCCCATGACTTTTACTTTCAGGAAGAACTGCGCCAATGGCAGGCACAAGGCGTACTCACAACATTGGTCACGGCATTTTCGCGTGACCAGGCAGAACGTGTTTATGTGCAGGATAAGGTAAAATCACTGGCAGGAGAGATCAGGCAATGGGTACAACAGGGGGCGGCCATTTACGTGTGCGGCAGCGCCAGTGGCATGGCGCCTGCTGTCCATCAGCAATTGCTAGAAATACTGGGTGACGCGACCATGGCAACGTTAACAGCTTCTGCCCGTTACCGTCGCGACGTCTACTAATCACTTCACCAAAGGCGTGCTCTTTCTGGCAGCCTGCCAGAACATCATGGCCGCAGATATCTTTCTGGCTTTGCGCTTCTTCCACCACAGATAGAGACCTGTGACAGACAATATGGCCACGACCAGGCCCATGACAGAAATCAGGATACGCCCCGGCAGCCCAAGAATCCTGCCCGAATGTAGCGGGAACTGCGCCTGCACGATAAGATCACCGGCCGTCCCTTGCCAGGGAATGCGCTGCCCCAGAAACCGCGCATCTGTCGCATCATAGTAAAGACGTTTATGTAATGAACCAAGAAAATGGATTGCGCTCATCAAGCCAGTCAGTAACAGAAAGACGAACGCAAATCACATTATCCTAAGAACCAAGATAAGCACCCACTTGCGTAGGGTGGGTGCTCTGAGTTACCACAAATAGCTTAACTGCGCATCGACAGTACGGGAAGTACCGTAGTAGCAATAAAAGTCACACGCACTGAGGTATTCTTTGTTGAATAAGTTAGTCGCATTAACCTGCAAGTTCCAGTGTTGTGAAACTGGATAACTTGCCATGGCATCCACCAGGGTATAAGACGGTACTTTCTGACCAGGATAATAGCGTTGATCCTCGGTACTTCCATTGTAGCGAATACCAAACGTCAACTTGAGACCATTCAATATATCGCTCTGAAGGCGCTTATAACTGATTTTGACAGCCGCCTGGTTATCAGGGATGAGTGGGGCTCTCACTGTTTGGGTTACACTGAGATCCTGTTCAGCATTGTTACGCGTATAACTTACTCTGGCAGAAACGCTATCACTAAGCAGCCAATCAGACTGTAGTTCTATACCGCGGTTACGTCGCTCACCTGCTTGTATCTGAATATTTGACGCATCTGCAATCAAGGCATTTTTTTCTGTTAAATCAAACAATGCCAGATTGAAACTGGCCTTCATCCAGGTGGGCTCATATTTCATCCCGACTTCCCATTGCTTCCCTTCAAATGGTTTGTATCCTCGGCCATATCCATCTGAGCCCAATTGTGGGTTAAAGGAAGTTGAGTGACTAACATAAGGGGATAAGCCAAGCGGCGTGCGTACCATAATGCTGACATTATGAGTATTCTTGTCGCCGTCATCAGCATTACGCACTAATCCAATATAGGAGCTATTGTCATAGCGATCGTGTCGAAGACCTAAATTGACTAAAACCGTATCGTTCCAATCTAGTTTATTGAATATATAGGTACCCTGTTGCTTCAAACTGAGATCATATGGATTGCCAGTAACGGTAAAAGGTGCACCGTAAACAGGATTAAACATGTCAATATCCGGCACAAACCCAAAGCCGTTATTCTTTGCGTCCGCTTTGCTGCGCTTATAGTCAAGCCCGACCATAAAAGTATCTATAAATTCGCCAAAGGCAAATGTTTTGCTTAGGCGATTATCTATACTATGAACTGTTGAGTTCCCATTGAGATAGGAATAACCGCGATGGGCAAGCCTATCATTATCTGACCCCCAGGCAAATACTCCCACGAAATCATGATCCATCTTGCCATAGCGATAGTTTTGCGTAAATTTGAACTGTTGCCCGAAATCGTGACTAAATTCATAACCAAGCGAATATTGCTTGCGGTCAAAATAATCGCGGTCAGGTTCCCCAAGATTGGTGTGGTAACCGATTTTGCCGTATGGTGTTCCAGTTAGAGAACCATAAGCTGGCATAAAGCCATTGGTCGGCGTGCCCTTTTTCTTGAGCATGCTTGCTAAAACGGTGAGGCTAGTGTGATCTGTAATATCCCAAGTGAGGCTAGGTGCAAAATAAAATTGCTCCATCCCAGTATAATGGATTGGAAAGTCGCCTTTGGAATAGAGACCAACTAAGCGATAACGTACCGAGTCATTAATAATGCCATTGTAATCACCACTGACTGTTCTTCTGTCGAAATTACCAACACTGACATTGAGTTCACCTGCAACATCTGTCATAGGACGCTTGGATACCAAGTTAATAGTGCCGCCAGCATCCGTCGCGCCATAATTGAAAGAGTTAGCTCCTTTAAGAACCTCCACCTTCTCCAACCCGTAAATTTCCTGTTCCCAAACGAAGAATCCATTGTTCGATATGGAAGTGCCATCTAATGTGGTATTGGCATCAAAACCTCTGACCTGGAACCAGTTGGATTTGTTATCAGCACCAAACTGTTTTGATAGCACCCCCGCCTCATAACCCAGCAAATCATCCAGTTTTTTATTGGCACCAATGCTTCTAATATCTTGCTCATTAATGATAGAAACAGATTGGGCAGATGATTTGAAATTGTCTCCGGATTTATCTGCTGACCCGACGACAGCCACCTCATCCAGGGTCACAGTTCCTTTTTGTTCTGCTTCCGCATCCGCCGCGAGTACCGGGCTTGCTGCAAAAGCCAGTAACACCGCCACTACACTTCTCTTGGGTAATAAATATGTGCCGGATTGTTTATTTTTATTGATAAAAGTCATTGAGATCCTCTGCATTCAATTGAAGGTCAGGGTTAACAGGAAGGCCACTATTTTTGTAGTCATTTAATTGCTCTAATTGACTTTAATGATAATAATTATCATTCGTGAAATCAACCGATTTTACACAAAAATACTGTCTTGATATGGATTCGCCACGTGTACTGTTATTCGCAACATCCCCGTAAAGCAATGCTGGCAGCCTGACTGGCCAGCGTATTCAATAATAGTCATTATTGTTAATAAGGAAGTGGCACCTCCCCAAAGCAAATGGCCGGCACAGAAAAATCCATGCCGGCCATTCACTTCAATCTCGTTTATATGATCAGATCAGACTTAAATGAGTTTGAGGGTACCCTTCATCATGGAAGCATGGCCAGGGAAGGAACAGAAGAACACATAGCTACCGGCGGCGTCTAGTTGCGATGGCGCAAATGAGGTACTGGCACTTTCACCACCACCCACGATGGTCGTCGCAGCGACTACACGCGCATCTTGTGGTTTGACAAATGACTGTGTAACGCCTACTTTACTGCCGTCTTGCAGCACCGCTTGTTCATCGGCTTGTTTGCTGATGACCAGGTTATGGCCCATGATGTTTTTGCTCATCTTGCCAGTGTGCTTAAGATTGACCGTAAAAGCCTTGCAGCTTTTGGGCACCGAAATTTCTTTGGTGTTGAAGGTCATGGCATCCGTGGCTTCTACTGTCACATCACAGCGGTCTGCTGCATGTGCGGTTGCTTGCATCAGACACATTGTGCTTGCCAATATTGCCAGCCCTTGTGACCATTGTGTTACTTTTTTTCGCATGATTTCTCCATTTCGTCCAGATGAAAATATTGGCTAGCTACTGGAGTGAAACACTCGATGGCTGGCTGGGTTAAAAAGCGATCTTACTGTCTGTTCTTTAGCGCTGATTTTGGGGTTGATTGACGGTCAGGCTTTAAGTAATAGTAATAAAAAGCCACGGCAACGGGCAGTGCTACAGCGGCATTGGCCACTATTTCCAGGCCGTCATCATAAACGAGCGCGAAGATCAGCCCAGCCAGTGAAATAACAGCGATCACGGCTGGCCAGAAAAATATTTGGGTGAGGGATTGATGTTTCATACGGATCATTTACCCCTGATGCGGCTGCATCCTGTGCGCCATGCTGTCAACATAAATGGCCGGCATGACCTGATGGCGTTTTTTCCACCAGATTTTGAGGCCGGTCCATAACACCACGATACTCAGGATATCGAGCACCAGCCATATCCACTTCAACGACATGCCACCGTAATCACCAAAATGCAAAGGCTGTGAAACCAGCAATGCCACCAGGTACCACGGTAAAGGTCGGCTGTCAGTCAATGTGGCCGTTTGTGCATCAATTAACACGGGTTTGAACAAGCGTTTGGTCAACGGCGTATCCCCGCGCATAAAAATGCCGTAATGATGCTGGCTGGTATAACCGGTACCGGGAAATGCAATAAATCCCAGTTGCATATCGGGCTCAGTTTTTTGTGCCACATCCATGGATTGTTGTAGTGATGCAAACTGTGTCGGTGGCGGTAAATTCTTATAAGGCGCAATCATTTGCGCCATCTGGTCGGACTGCCAGTAGGTCACCAGCAGGTCTGCCCAGGTATTGATCACACCGGTAGCCCCCACCACGAAAAACCAGCTCAGGGTAACGATGCCCAGCATATTATGGATATCCAGGCGCTTCAGCTTCTCCCCGCGCTGATGCCGTATATCGCCAAAAGACAGTTTGTGCATAAAAGGCGCGTACAGCACCACACCGGAAATAATGGCGATCACCAGAAGAAGCCCCATTACCCCCAGAAATAGCATGCCCGGCAACCCAGCAAATAAATCGGTATGCAGCTTGAACATCACATACATAAAGCCTTGCTCTGCCGGCGGCTCACCCAGTACCTGCGCAGTGCGTGCATCCATGACCACATACCGGATGCCAGTGGTGGCATCGGCTGTTTTGCCCATGCTGATGGTCCATTGCAAAGGCTCGTCTTCGTCACGGAACATATACAGCGGCACGTAGCCAGGATTCCGTGATTTTGCAGCCGCCAGCAAGGTATCCATGCTGGCCATAGGGCCGGTATGCTGAATCTCGGGTGTGGCAATATGATCACCCACCCAGTCATGAATTTCGTCACTGAAAACGAGTGGCAGGCCGGTCAGGCACAACAGCAGCATGAACACGGTACAGACAAGGCTGGACCATTTGTGAACCCATGCCCAGCGCCGGATGGTTTTCCGTTGCATATGTGTGACTACCTGCGAATTTATTTATGGCTGTGGCTGGCTGACAAAGCCGACTTTTTTCATACCAGCAGTTTGCGCTTTTGCCAGCACGTCTGCCAATACCTGGTAGCGGGTATTTTTATCGGCACGGATTTGCAATTCAGGTTGCTGCTGTTTGGCGCTCTCATCCTGGAAGCGTGCAGCCAGCACATCGTTAGCGACTTCCACATCATTCCAGTAAAGCTTACCATCAGCATCCACGGCCAGGTCAATCACTTCCGGCTTCTCTTCCAGCGGTTGTGAGGTGGCTTGTGGCAGGTCAATTTTGACTGCATGCGTCAACAAAGGCGCCGTAATAATGAAAATAACCAGCAGCACCAGCATGACATCGACCAAAGGGGTCGTGTTGATCTCGCTCATCGGTTGGGTGTGCTCACCCGCGCTGAATGGGTTGCTGCCTATCATACGTTGCCTTTACTCATCACTTTGGCGTGGATATCCGTCACGTTAGATTTCTGGCCAGGCTTTATCATTAAAGGCGCACCGGTTGTCAGCAGCGTATGCAGATCCTGGGCAAAGCTTTCCAGCTCGGCCATCACGCTACGGTTGGCCTTGATATAAGCGTTATACGCCAGCACGGCCGGAATCGCCACTGCCAGGCCAATCGCAGTCATAATCAAGGCTTCACCGACCGGGCCGGCCACTTTATCAATGGTAGCCACGCCAGACTGGCCAATCGCAGTCAGCGCATGGTAAATCCCCCATACGGTACCGAACAAGCCAACAAAAGGAGCCACGCTGCCCACGGAAGCCAGCACAGACAAGCCGCTTTCCAAACCGGCTTGCTCTTGTGACAACGTGCGGCGCAATTGGCGCGCTATGAATTCATCCTGGCTGCAGGCCGCGCCTAAAGACTGGCTGGCATATTGCTGGTGGTGCTGGGTGGATTCGACCGCAGTCAGTACCAGCCTGAATGCCGGAGATTGCAGCTGTGCATCCTGCAAAGCTTCCTGCAGGGTGGATTTACGCCAGAACTGGCGCACATAGGCTGTCACCTGGCGCTTGTTCTTGAGTACTTGCCAAGCCTTCACCAGGATAAAATACCAACTCAAAACTGACATGGTCAGCAACGTTAGCGCCACAATGACTGAGACTGCACCGCCTCCGGTGATAAATGCCAAACCGCTCGTAGATTGCATGTAAAAACTTCCTTTCCTGTTAAATCTTAATTCAATGTGAATGTCAGTGGCACAATCACGAAAGCACTTAATGCCTTACCACCCTTACGCGCCGGCTCAAACCGCCATTGCCTGACCGCATTCAGGGCAGCCGTATCCAAACGCTCAAAACCACTGCCTTTTGAAATTTCCACCGAATCCGGGCGGCCTTCAGCGGATACCAGGACCTTTAACAACACACGGCCTTCCTCGCCTGCACGCCTGGATAATCTCGGATATTCCGGTGGGGGGTTCTTTAAATAGGCGACACCGAACTTGGGTGGCTCCTCTTTTTCCTCCACGACTTCCTGCTTGGGTGGCGCTGCCGGGACTGGTGCAGGGGTGGCGGATGCCGCTGCCGGCGCTTCCATCGGTGGTGGTGAAGATTGTGTACTTGCCTCAAAACGTGGCTGGTCTGGCGCAGGCTCTACAATACGCTCCACCACAGGCGCAGGCCGCTCAACAGGTTTCATCGGGGTTTCTTTAGGTTTGACGACAGGTTTAATGACTGGTTTTTGCTTGATTATCGGCACAACCTCAGGCGCAGGTGCTTCTTCTTTCTTGGCTGGCAGGGTAATCAAAGATACCGTCATCGGCGTCAGTTCAGGCGGTTTAATCAATGCTTCATGATGTGCAAACACCCACCATACCAGTGCAGCATGCAGAGCGACCACTGCCAGCATACCCACCCCATACCAGCGCTGGCTCCGGTTTTGCAGGAGCCACTCTTCCGTGGCCAGCACGGACCAGCGGAACGCCCCCGCCAGTTGCCCAGGCTGCTTGTGATGCAGGCTCAGGGGCGGCACGGGCGAGCTGTGTGGCACAGCAGGCTTTAACGACAACGCATTGATTGATTCACGCGGCAACATCAGCACAAACCTCGCTCATTTCTGTTAGGGAATCATTCACCTAAAGGTGAACGATTTTCATTACACTTCTTTTCGACAGTTGTTGATTGTTCATATAACTTTCGTAAAGGCAGGTAGTGATTATTTCGTAAAGATTTCCGGCAAAACCGGATTCAATTGCCCGGGGGCATCAAACAGCCCCAGGAGCACATGGATAAATCATGGATGCGGATCAAGCTTATGCGTACTCTCAAATGCGCTGATATTGCGGCATTTTGTCAGCAGCAACTTATTCTGCTTGGTACGCGTTAACCTATATGTTTCGCCACCATGCAAAATGGCCAGCTCACCGGCATCTCCCAACAGGTGGGCTGCATCGACCACAGAGACATCAGCACGTGCAACACTTGTCACTACGTCCGTCTCGTTTGATAACGATTGCAATTTGCCACCCATCCTTATATCATTCAGACTTAGAAAAAAGCCGACTTACATGCAGAAGCAATGCGGCATCAGATTTCAAGGAACACCCTTACCAGGGGTATTTGGCGTCTAAATAAAACAACGCCTATTTGAGCAATGACATGTTGGGGTTAGGAGCATTGCTCAAATTCTTTACAAGCAGCCAGATGGCTGCTTTTTTCATGCATTAAACGCGGTTAGCGTAATATTCAACCACCTGTTGCACATCCAGCGGGAACGGCACATCTTCAATCGAAGGCAAGTGACCGACTTTCACGCTCGCTGTTGTGCTATCCACGGACAGCCACTCAGGCTGAGTCAGGCTTGGTGTTGCCAGTGCTTCAACCACGATAGGAATCTTGCGGCTTTTCTCTTTCAAGGTCACCACGTCACCCACTTGCAAACGGATGGATGGAATATTGGCCGATTTACCATTCAGCAGGATATGTCCGTGATTAACCAGCTGGCGGGCAGAAATACCTGTTGGTGCAAATCCGGCCCGGAACACTACGTTATCGAGGCGGCGCTCCAGCAAAGACATCAATTTTTCACCGGTTGGCTCGCTACCTTTACGGGCTTCCAGCATCAAGCGACGCATTTGCTTTTCGCTCACGCCATAGTTAAAACGAATTTTTTGCTTTTCCATCAACTTCACGGCAAAGTCCGAACGACGACGACGCGATGCCTGGTTGCCATGCTGGCCTGGTGGGTTTGGACGATTTTCAATCGATTTGCGTGACAAGCCTGGCAGCTCTACGCCTAAAGCGCGCATAATCTTGAGTCTTGGTCCCGTTGTTCTTGCCATTTGTGTTAAAACCTTTCCTTAAAAATCCTGCAGTTAAATATTTCGCTACTTAATATCAGTAAACCCTATATTGTAACGCATTATTGTATGGTTGAAGAAGGCTCCAAAAAATCCGTCACTACCTGCTGCATGGCAAATTCGCGGTGCGCCTGCAACAACGCCTGCCAATCCTGCAACAACTGCCTGGCCGCCGATTCAATCAAACCGTTTTCCGCATACTCCGGCGCAGTCAATGTTTGCGCCAGACTGCACCCCAGTAACGCCAGATCCTCGGAAGGATTGGTCGCATACCGCGTCGCCACGCAACTCAGCGACACCAGCACAGCGCTCGCAGTCGGCAGGTCCGGGTCAAACAGATCACTTTCTTTCACGGCGAAATCGGCTTGCATTGTGGACTGACCTTCATTCAATCAAGTTTTGTAAATGATAATGTTTCTCATTTATTAAGTCAACCCTTATTTGAAATTATTTTCATCCGGCAAGCGACGGTTTCACTCCTTATAAATAGTGTACGTTTTCCGCGACAATCTTGACCAAATTAGTAAAGCAAGTTAATGTATAGGGTTCAACATTAATTAGCATAATAATCAAGATTTTATGGATTCTTCAGCCCACGCCGCGACCGACTCTCAAGCCAAATCGATGACTGGTGCAGACATTGTCATCAACTGTCTGAATGAAGAAAAAGTCAAATTTGTCTTTGGCTATCCGGGCGGGGCTGTCTTGCATATTTATGACGCGCTCTACAAGCAGAATGGCTTCAAGCACATTCTGGTGCGCCATGAGCAGGCGGCAGTTCATGCCGCCGACGCCTACTCCCGTGCAACGGGCGATGTAGGCGTTGCATTGGTGACCAGCGGTCCTGGCGCGACCAATGCCGTCACCGGCATTGCAACAGCTTACATGGATTCCATTCCACTGGTAGTGATCAGCGGCCAGGCCCCGGTGCCGGCCATTGGCATGGATGCGTTCCAGGAAGTCGACATGGTCGGCGTTACCCGTCCCTGTGTGAAGCATAACTTCCTGGTGAAGCATGTCAAAGATATCGCACCCACTATCAAGAAGGCATTTTTTATTGCCAAAACCGGCCGTCCAGGTCCTGTGGTGGTGGATATTCCCAAGGACATTACCGCGCATGTGGCAGATTTCATCTACCCGAAAACGGTAGAGATGCGTTCGTACAGCCCGATCCTGAAAGGCCATAGTGGCCAGATAAGGAAAGCGGTGAAATTGCTGCTGAATGCCAAACGCCCGATGATTTACACCGGCGGCGGCGTAGTGCTGGGCAATGGTTCAGCAGAGCTGATCAAACTGGCCAAGGCGCTTAACTTCCCGGTCACCAATACCTTGATGGGCCTGGGTGGTTATCCAGCCACCGACAGGCAGTTTGTTGGCATGCTGGGCATGCACGGTACTTACGAAGCCAATATGGCCATGCAACACTGTGACGTGTTATTGGCGGTGGGCGCACGCTTTGACGATCGCGTGATTGCCAATACCAAACATTTTGCCAGCCAGAAGCGCACCATTATTCATATCGATGTTGACCCATCCAGCATCTCCAAACGCGTAAAAGTGGATGTGCCCATTGTCGGTGATGTTCAGTCTGTACTGTCCGACATGCTGGACATTCTGGCACAGGAAGAAAGCCAGACCACAGATACCGCTGACTGGTGGACGCAGATTAACGAGTGGCGCGGTATACAGTCACTGGATTACGCTTACTCGGACACCGTGATCAAACCGCAATATGTGGTGCAAAAGCTGTGGGAAGTCACCAAGGGGGAAGCCTATGTGACCTCCGACGTAGGCCAGCACCAGATGTGGGCTGCGCAATACTATAAATTTGACAAGCCACGTCGCTGGATCAACTCCGGCGGCCTGGGTACCATGGGTGTAGGTTTGCCGTATGCCATGGGCTGCCAGTTTGCCGACAAGAATGCGCAAGTGGCCTGTATTACCGGCGAAGGCAGCATCCAGATGAATATCCAGGAACTGTCGACCTGTGCGCAATACAGCCTGCCAATCAAGGTGATCCTGCTGAATAACCGCTACCTGGGCATGGTGCGCCAGTGGCAGGAGTTCTTCTACGAAAACCGCTACTCCGAGTCTTATATGGACAGCCTGCCCGACTTCGTCAAATTGGCAGAGTCTTATGGCCATGTCGGCATGCGCATCACCAATCCTGCCGATGTGGAAGGCGCGCTAAAAGAAGCATTCGATAAAAAAGACAAATTTGTGTTTATGGATTTTGTAACCGATCAAAGCGAAAACGTATTCCCCATGGTTGAGAACGGCAAAGGCTTGTCAGAAATGGTACTCAGCCCACTGTCTACCAGCCGCCTGAAAGGGGAACAATAATGCGTCACATTATTTCCCTGTTGATGGAAAACGAAGCCGGCGCGCTGTCACGCGTGGCTGGCCTGTTCTCTGCCCGCGGTTACAACATTGAATCGCTCACAGTCGCCGTGACTGAAGATCCTACCCTGTCGCGCATGACCATTGTGACGACGGGTTCCGATGACGTGATCGAACAGATTATCAAGCAACTCAACAAGTTGATTGACGTGGTCAAAGTGCTGGACCTCAACGATGGCAAGCACATTGAGCGCGAACTGATGCTGGTCAAGGTGAAAGCCACCGGCGTTTATAAAGACGAAATGAAGCGCATGTGCGACATTTTCCGCGGCCGTATTATCGATGTGGCCGACAATAGCTACACTATTGAGCTTACCGGCTCTTGCAGCAAACTGGATGCATTTATTGAAGCCCTAGACCGCAGCGCGATTCTGGAAACCGTGCGTACCGGCGCGTCCGGCATTGGTCGTGGCGACCGCATCCTCAAAGTTTAATTGATACTATTTTTACTTATATACCCAAGCATTTGTATTGAAAGGCAAAAGCAGACATGAACGTTTATTACGACAAAGACGCCGACTTAAGCATCATTAAAGGCAAAAAAGTAACCATCGTGGGCTACGGCTCCCAGGGTCACGCCCACGCAGCCAACCTGCGTGACAGCGGCGTAGAGGTCACGATTGGCTTGCGTAAAGGCGGCGGTTCATGGGCAAAAGCTGAAGGCGCTAACCACAAAACCATGGAAATTGCCGCAGCAGTTAAAGATGCTGACGTGATCATGGTATTGCTGCCAGATGAAAACATGGCAGAAATCTACAATGCCGAAATCGCACCTAACCTGAAAAAAGGCGCTGCGCTGGCATTCGCCCACGGTTTCAATATCCACTACAACCAGATCGTGCCACGCGCTGACCTGGATGTGATCATGATCGCCCCTAAAGGCCCAGGCCACACTGTGCGTTCCGAATACCTGAAAGGCGGCGGCGTTCCTTCACTGATCGCTGTTTACCAGGACACTTCCAGCAAGGCCAAAGACATCGCATTGTCTTACGCAGCGGCTAATGGCGGCACCAAAGGTGGCGTGATCGAGACTGACTTCCGTGAGGAAACTGAAACTGACCTATTCGGCGAACAGGCTGTGCTGTGTGGTGGCGCGGTTGAACTGGTGAAAGCCGGTTTCGAGACTTTGGTTGAAGCGGGTTATGCGCCTGAAATGGCCTACTTCGAGTGCCTGCACGAACTGAAACTGATTGTTGACCTGATGTACGAAGGTGGTATCGCCAACATGAACTACTCCATTTCCAACAACGCGGAATATGGTGAGTACGTCACTGGTCCACAAGTGATTAACAGCCAGTCCAAAGATGCAATGCGTCAATGCCTCACTAACATCCAGAACGGTAACTACGCTAAACAGTTCATCCTGGAAGGCCGTACTAACTATCCAGAAATGACTGCACGTCGTCGTTTGAACGCTGCTCACCCAATCGAGCAAGTAGGTAACAAACTGCGCGCCATGATGCCTTGGATTGCGAAAAACAAATTAGTAGATCAATCTAAAAACTAATGTTTTTGGTGAATTGCTCGGCAATTAAAGACTCAATCTAAAAACGAATTGTTTTTGATAAGCAATCAAAGCCTCACGGTTTCATCAAAATTCTGATGAAACTGCCATAGGCAAAAAGCACAGGTCGATGTAATATCGCCTGTGCTTTTTTTATAACTAAATCATTGAATTAAGACGTTACTCCCCCTTTGCTGGAGTGACGATCAGGCCTGATAATGGACTGAGACTAGAAGAGGATATTCAGAGTGAAACTCGCCATTCTGCTGCAATACATCGCCCCCAAACAATTGCTGACCGCTGCCGCCGGAAAACTGGCGCACTGGCAAGCTGGCCGCCTGACCACCGCCTTTATCGGCTGGTTTGTGCGCAAGTATCACGTCAATATGGAAGAAGCACTCAATGGCGATATTGCGAGCTATGCGAGCTTTAACCTGTTCTTTACCCGTCCATTGAAACCGGACGCCAGACCACTGGAGAATAATGCTTTTGTCTGCCCGGTAGACGGTGCCATCAGCCAGTTTGGCAAGATTGCAAACGGCCAGATTTTCCAGGCCAAAGGCCATCACTACACGGCACACACGCTGGTCGGTGGCGATGCGGCATTAGCCGCTAATTTCGACAATGGGGCTTTTGCCTGCCTGTATTTAAGTCCCAAGGACTACCATCGCATCCATATGCCCTGCGCTGGCAAGCTGTTGCATATGACTTATGTGCCGGGCGATTTATTCTCGGTGAACCCGCTGACTGCCGCCAATGTGCCCGGCCTGTTTGCGCGTAACGAGCGCGTGGTGTGTACGTTTGAATCTGCCCAGCACGGCAAGTTTGTCATGGTGCTGGTCGGTGCGACGATTGTCGGCAGTATGGCCACCGTCTGGCACGATGCCAAAGACCACATTATTAACCCGCCACGCCCGGGCAAGCTCGTGCATTGGGATTACAGTGACCGCAATATCCATCTGGAACAAGGTGAGGAAATGGGCCGTTTCCTGTTAGGCTCTACCGTGGTGATGCTGTTTGAAAAGGGCGTACTGGACTTCAATGCCAGCTGGCATGCAGGCAAACCTATCCGCCTGGGCGAAGCAATGGGAAATTAAAGATCAGTCATCTGTTATTTTTCCATTTCCACCACTGTTCGAGACGGCCCTTTCCTCCGCCCTGTCATCTGGACTTTACTTAATGTTGCGACCAGTCAAAGTCTTTTTTCGATGACTCCCTGAGTTTAGCCAATACTTGTGTCATGACTGCGTTTTTACTATTCCGGGGATACATCAGGTAAATCGGGTAAGAGAACTCCGGTGCTGTCTCCACCTTTTCCAATTCACCGTTTTCAATATAGGTTTGCACCACACGGCTGCGGAAATAGCCACTGCCGCCATGTTCCAGGATATGATTCAAGGCCAAAGGCCCCAGATTGATCGACAGGCCAGGTTTGGTAAACTCGACTAAAGCGGAATCATGTTGCTGCTTGAAATAATCACCCCAGTCTATATAGATATAGGGTTGCGGATTCTGGCTGGACCTCACCATAATCAGCTTTTCCTCAAGTAACTCCTCAATCTGCATGCCAGACCAATAGTCGGGCCTGTGTACCAGCGCAGCATCCATCACTCCTCCTTCCAGTTGCTTATGCAGGGTAGCCGCTTCACTGACTTCCACCCGGATGGCAATAGAGGGAATTTCCACTCGCAAAAAATTAAACCATTGCAGCAGAAGCGGATTCCAGAGGCTGATCTCGCCGCCGATGGTGATGGAATTGGCCGTGCCTTCGGGCAGGGGAAGATCCCGCCTGGCGGCGTGCCAGGTTTGTACCAGCTGCTGCGCATAAGCAGTAAACCGGATGCCATTATCTGTCAGTTTGGCGCCGCTCCGGTTACGCACAAAGAGCTGGCAGCCAAGTAATTCTTCCAGTGTTTTGATACGGGTAGTGATGGTGGTCTGGGTGACATGCAAGCGCTCGGCTGCCGCAATAAAACTGCCTGACTGAATGATTTCGAGAAACGTTCTAGCAAGTGTGATATCCATATATCAATATTTTTCATATTAACTGAGATTAAATTTCATTATTAATTAATTTTATCTCAGTTCATAATGCGCCATCAATTAATTTAATAAATCCATAATGAGTGTGAAAAGCAGGCCGGAAATATTCAAAGAAGCGCATTGGAAAGAAATTATAGAACTCACCAGCCGCCTGGATAAAACGCAGAGCCTCTGGCTATCGGGTTACCTAGCCGGGCGTGTGGATAGTGAATCAGCAGCGGCAGACTCAGGCAACCCCGGTGAAATCGTGGTATGCCATGGCGGAGAAACAGGCAATTCCAAGAAAATCGCCTTGCAGCTGGAAAGTACCATGCTGGGCCTTGGTTACCAGGTCAAAGTAGTCGATCTTGCCCAGATGACCTTGCGCCAGTTTGCAAAATTTAAACAGGTCATCATCATTTGCAGCACGCACGGAGATGGCGACCCTCCCGAGCCTATGACCGCTTTTTACAATAGCCTGATGTCGTCCACTCTCTCCCTGGAGGATATGCGTTATGCCGTGCTGGCGCTGGGAGACTCTTCGTACGAGCACTTCTGTGTCACCGGCATCAATATTGATGAGAAACTGGCTAAAGCGGGTGCCAGCCGGATACTGGAAAGACAAACCTCCGACACGGACTTCCAGAAAGTGGCCGACCCCTGGATAGAGAAGCTCCTATCCAAACTACCGGCTGCAACCAGTGAAACGAGTACTTACACGCCGGCAATCAGCAAAGCGGATGCAAAAGAGGTCGACCGCAACAACCCGGTCAGCGTCAAAGTGATAGAAAATATCCGGCTGTCGGCGGCTACGCGGCCAGATGCTATCTATCACCTGGTGCTGGATATGGAAGATGTTTCCCTGCCATTATCTGTCGGCGATGCCGTAGGGGTATTCATCAAGAATCCTGCTGCAATGGTGACAGAATTATTGCAGGATGCGCATCTCAAGCCTGAGCAAATGGTGAGCCTGGACGGCGTCAACCTGACGCTGGAAAACGCGCTCACGAACAAACTGGACATCACGATTCCCAGCAGGAATTTCGGTCAGTTGTGGGAGTCACTGGATACCACCGGCACATTTCATGCCGCGATGGGAGAGTCGGAAAAAAGCAAGAAAGACTTCCTTAAAAGCAAACCGTTGTTGCAGTTGGTGAAAGAGTTCCCGGTCACCGTGAATGCCCAGCAGCTGGTGGATGTGCTACGCCCCTTGCAACCGCGGCTTTATGATATGACCAACAGCTGGAAGCAGTCACCTGATGAATTGCATCTGTGCATCAAAAAGTACCACTATGCCAGCGGGAGCGAAACCTACCAGGGCGTTGGTTCAAATTACCTCGCGTCTCTGAATGAAAATGATGCGGTGGCAATATTTCCGCATAAACACCAGCGATTCCACATGCCAGAGAGTCCTGAAGTACCGTTGATTCTGATTGCAGACAGTACAGGTATTGCCCCCTTCATCGCATTCCTCCAGGAAGTTGCATGCGGGGAAAGAAGTCATGACTGCTGGCTGATATTTTCTGAGGCCGTATTCGAGGATGATTTCCTATACCAGTCAGAACTGATCCAGTTGATGCAGTCAGGCGTTTTGAAACATCTGCATCCGGTGTTCTATGGCGATCACAGTGGAAACAAAATCTTTGAAACCATTGAGAACCACCAGGATATCTTCAAGGCATGGGTAAACCAGGGCGCGCATGTATATCTCAGTGGCGATAAAGCCATCCTGACCAAAGCCGAAGAGTCCCTCAAAGAATGGGCCAAGTCCCGGCAGGAACTCCATTTTGATGCGCTGATCGCAGAGAAGCGTTTGCATAAAAACTTATATTGAGCCGGTATGAAGAATAAATTTGAAAGCCTAGTAAACAGACTCGATGAGTTCAATAGTAACGAGCTGGTCAAATACGAGAGTAATTACCTGCGCGGCAGCATTAGCGATAGCTTGCAGGATCCAGTGACCGGTAGCGTCGTATTCAACGACACGTTGCTGCTCAAGTTTCACGGTATTTACCAGCAGGATGACAGGGATCTGCGGGCAGACCGGCAGAAAAGATTCCTGGAGCCCAATTACCAGTTCATGGTGCGTATTCGCATTCCCGGCGGTTTGTTAAGCCGGGAGCAGTGGCTGGGGCTGGATGATATTTCCAGAAAATATGCGGAAAGAGGTTTGCGGATTACGACCCGGCAAACCATACAGTTTCACGGCGTCAGAAAAGGCAAGCTAAGAAAGTTCATGCAGGCCCTGAGAGACATTGGCCTGGATACCATTGCCGCCTGCGGCGATGACAGCAGGGGCGTGGTGTGTGGCGGCAACCCCATGATTTCCAGTATTTCCAGAAGCGTACAGGAGCTTGCCCAGAAAACCTCGCAACGGCTGATTCCCAAAACAGCGGCCTACCAGGAAATATGGTACGAGGAAAAGCCGCCAGTGCAGCCTGTCAATGCTGAGCCGGTGTACGGCCCGTTGTATTTGCCGCGCAAATTCAAGGTAGGCTTTGTAATTCCTCCCATCAATGATATTGATGTCTATGGTCAGGATGTGGGATTCATTGCCATTGTCGAGAAAGGCAAATTGCTGGGCTTCAACCTCTGTGTCGGCGGTGGCATGGGCCAGATTGATACCCGGGAAGATAGTTACCCTCGCCTGGCTCAGGAAATCGGGTTTGTGCAGGCTGACGAAGCAGCAGAAGTGGCAGAAATCTGCATGGAAATACAACGCGATTTTGGTGACCGCCAGGACAGGCATCGCGCGCGCTTCAAATACACGCTGGATCGCCTTGGCATACCGTGGTTTCTGGATGAATTGCAAAAGCGCCGTGGCAAGCCATTAGCAGCAGCAAAACCTGTTGCATTTACACAAAATGGCGACGAGCTAGGCTGGAAATGCGGTGATGACGGCCTCTGGCAATGCACGCTTTATATTGAAAGTGGCAGGGTCAACAAAGCCCTCAGAGATCAACTGGCCGGACTTTTCCAGGTATTCGGTGGCCGGGTCAGACTGACAACCAACCAGAACCTGCAACTGATCGACATACACGATTATGAATTAAAGCAGCTCAAGACCAGGCTAGCAGATCTGGGACTGGATGTTTTGATAGACCCCAACCGGCAGGCAGCCAATACCCTGGCATGCGTGGCATTACCTACCTGTGGCCTGGCCATGGCGGAAGCGGAGCGTTATATGCCGGCCTTCCTACAGAAATTCAATCAGCTAAAAGCAAATTACGAACTGAGCCACCTGCCTATCACCTTGCGCATTACCGGTTGTCCCAATGGCTGTGCACGGCCTTATATCGCAGAAATCGCCCTGACCGGCAGGGCGCACGGTTTGTATAACTTATATCTGGGAGGAAGCCATACCGGGAACAGGCTGGCGAAACTATATGCGAAAAACGTCAATGAAGGAAAAATCCTGGGCATTCTCAACGACCTGCTGCAGCGCTACAAATCATTAGCGCATACAGAAGAAATGTTCGGCGATTTTCTGGTCAGGACAACATTAATTGATGAAGTTACATCAGCCAAGGAACATGCGTAAAAAAAGGAAGGTAAAGTGAAGAAGAACTATTTATTTATTCAAAGCCAGGACCTGTTTTATGAGGCAAGAACCAGCACTCAATACAAGCTGGCCATTGCCTTGGCCGAAGCGCAAGGAAATGTCAGTATCCTGCTGGTGCAAAATGCCGTGCTGGCCACAAGAAAAGGCGTGAATCCTGCCGTGTATGCTGATCTGCACCGGCACAATATCGATGTCTATGCCGATGAGCTGTCCTTAAACCAGCGTGAAATATCTGCAGATAACATTAATGAATTTGTGAAACCCGCACCGCTAAACATTGTGATTGACGCCATGTTGAACGGTGACAAAGTTGTATGGTGGTAATGGAGTAATCATGGAAAATAAAAAACTGACATTCGCCTTTATGGACCCGCCTTTCGAAAACGAAAGAACAATTACATTTTTCAGGCTTGTAGATGCAGCGCTGGATGCCGGTGCCGATATACAGGTGTTCGCCTATGAAGGCGCCGCAGCCCTGGCCTTCGCTTTGCAGAAAGCCCATGGCAATTCTGTACACCACCGTGATACAGAACAGGAAGCACACCCCCTAACCAAGGATTGGGTAGCAGCTTTACAGAAAAAGGCCGAGCGACTGGGCCGGCAACTGGATTGGGTGAACTGCGGCCTGTGCGTGGATGAGCGCGGCGTCAATGAAAGTATCCCCGGTTGCAAACGCGGCTCACCGGCAGACCTCTGGCGCTATGCTGACAGCTCATTCAATACTTTGGTCATTGGGACACGATAATATGAAAATTCTACAAATTGTTGAACAGGCATTCAGGACACTGGTTGAAGAACAGGATGACACCATTCTCTGGTTAACCCAGTCCATGGCGGGCGCCGGCGCAAACGTGGAAGTGCTGTTGTCGGGTAATGCCGTCTATTATGCCGTGATGAAAAACAGGCAACCTGTCATCAAGATTGGCGACTGGGTACAACAGGAACCCGCCGATATCCCCAGCGATATTGACAGAATGCTGGCGCAAAATATTCCGGTATATGTCTTGAATAGCGAACTGGAAGAGCGCGGCTTGAATGCCAGCATGCTGAGACCGTCAATCAAGTCTATCAATCAGGTGCAACTGGTGGATATCTACCACCAGGTTGACCAGGTTTGGCAATGGTAGATGGCTGACATAACATCAAGAAAAAGGAGGCAAACGCCTCCTTTTTAAATAAACTAGTCTCAATCTCTGACAGACATCCTAAAAATTCGGTAATGTCAGATCAGGTCTGAGCTAGGGCAAGTTAGTTGATAGAAATTTGTTCAGCAACAATATCGCCAGAACCTTCACGTAACCTAACAACGCCATCAATACGAATACCATCACAGCGGTTATTACAGTTTGTCAGTAATAGCTTTCTATTCTCTCGTGAGAGTTTTGATATATCTACACCCACCGTAGAGGTATCGTTTCTACTGGTGCCAAGTAATCCTATTTCACCAATGATGGATAAAGCACCAACAACTGAAACTTTTTTCTTGTTAAATGAAGCCATATCAAGCTTAAGGTCTACCAAATCCACATCTTGATATTTAGAATTTACAGGTTGTTTTGCAATTGATTTTTTGACTTCTACTAACCCGTCATTTTCACGACACGTTTTGCCGTTGCCAGAAGGAATTTTTCTTGCGATTGCTTCATCTTCTGGAATTGACACAATATTACCGTCGCCTCTATCCATATAAATATAGAATTCTTTTGTGCCACGGCAGTAGTATTTATTTAGTTTTTTATTCCAGGTAACTTTGTAGTGGAATCCGTCTGGTGTTTCTGATTCCGTATATTTAAAACCATCAGCTGCTGTTATTTCTTTGCTATTAGATTGTTGTTGGGATGTACCCACTTGCTGCCCAATATTTGAAACAGCATTTTTTGCGGAATTTACTGCGTTACCCAGAAGGTCAGAAAAGCTATCTTCTGCAACAACTGGTTGCGATACACCAATTAAAAATAGTGCACCTGTTAGTAATAAATAATTCTGTTTCATAAAAGCCCCAAAAATCAATAGTTATAAATAGGTACCTAATTAACGGGATTATTGCTCGCCAACAAATTGCGCGAAAATTTCCATCCAACGTTTCATCTCTTTTTCAGAACTCATACCAGCGCGCCATTCAGGATTATCAATATCTCTAACCGTGACAAAAAATCCAGATGCTTTTTTATTTTCTCGATTAACGCGTATGTTTTCACCTACAGCTTGCATCCCTGCCTGAAGGCCGACATTGCCGTATGTTCTGATGTGCCCACCTGTGCTTAGGTGATAGCGCCAGCTTCTAATTTCTGAAAACGGGTAGCTTTTAAACAGATTGGGATGCCTTAAATGCAAAACCCTCTCTTTTGTATCAATTGCGATTCCTGAGCAATCAGATTTATTGGTGTATTGGTATTGAGTATTGGCAATTAAACTAAGCCATTCATCTGTAGAGGCTGATTCATTTCTCATTTTTTTGATACCACTCCAAATCAACCACGCCCCCAAACCCATGAATGCCAATCCAAGCAATCCCTGATTTTCTCCAAATAAAATGTATCCAATAAATATTGCGATAAGACCCAAAAATATCTTCAGCACAATTTCCCCCTATAAAAATTTGTATAATATGTGACGATTAGTCCGTGGTCAATTAGTATTCAAAATAGCTTAATTGCTATGTGAATAAAACTGACCTAACAATTAAATTTGGTAATAGGATGAGAGAGCTTCGTAAAGCTAAGGGGCTATCTCAAGAAGATTTTGCAGACTCATGCGAGTTTGATCGCACGTATATAAGTGGGATAGAACGTGGAACTAGAAATCCAACTTTAAAAGCCCTGGAAATTTTAGCTAATGCTTTAGATGTATCTATTGAGAGTTTATTCAAAGGTCTTTAAATTCGCTTGAGGAAGCAAGCTATTACAAACCCGGCTCAAGCGTTACGCAAAAGAAAGGGAGGCAATTGCCTCCCTTTGTTAAACACCTTACAACGCTCTAGCCGTTAAGACTCTTGCTCACTACCTCAAACACATCACTGGATAAATCAGGCGTATCCAGTACGGCCTGTAGCGCTGCTTTCATATGTGCCTGCAACGCCGGTGTGTAGCGCTTCCATTCACGCAATGGCATCACCATACGCGCCGCGATCTGCGGGTTAATCGCATTGAGCTCAATAATGGCATCACGCAGGAAAGCATAGCCTTTACCACTTGGGTCGTGGAATTTCACCGGGTTGTTGATCGCAAATGCGGTATACAACGAACGCACACGATTAGGGTTCTTGATATTGAAATCCGGATGACTACGCAACATGGCGAGATCGTTAAAGATCTGTTCACGGTTGGCAATTGCTTGCAGCGAGAACCATTTATCTACCACCAGCGGATAATTTTTGAAGCGCGCATAGAAATCAGCAAATACCTCTGCACGTTGTGGCTGGCCGCTATCCGATAAACAAGCCAGTGCTGTCACGCGATCTGTCATATTATCTGCCGCATCGTAATGCGCTTTTGAGCGTGAGGCACAACCGGTACCGTTAGTGGTTGTCAGGATTTCCAATACCGCGTGTTGCAAGGCACGGCGGCCCATGGCTTCCGGCGTAATAGAGAAGCTGCCAGTGTTTCGGTTGGCGTCGTACAATGCAGCCAGCGCCTCTTTATGTGCGCTCTTAATCTGTTTGAGGACGGAGGTACGTGCTGCATCAATGGCAGCCGGATCAATCACCGGTAAATACTGACCGATCACGCCTATCATCGGCAAGCTAAGCGCACGTGCCAGCAAGGCTTTATCACCCCGCCCCGCCAAACCCTGTTCAATCAAGATGCCGACATCTGCAATAAATTGGCTGATATCAGCTTGTGAATCAGCCATCACGCGCTGGATAGTGCGCAAGGCCAACGTCTGGCCCGCTTCCCATTTGTTAAAGCCGTCAGTGTCATGCACTTGCAGTAAACGCAGATCATCGTCACTCAAATCGGTTTCCAGTTTCACAGGAGCTGAAAAACCACGCAGGATAGAAGGCACAGGCTTGCCAGGCAAATCAATGAAAGTGAATGTTTGCTCTCGTGCAGTGACTTCCAGCACGTGGGTTGGCAGAATCTCTTTACCATTGGCATCCAGCAAACCTAGCGCGACAGGAATATGCAGCGACTGCTTGTCGGTTTGCCCCGGTGTATCCGGTTGTGACTGCCTGAAGGTCAGGGTGTAGCTTTGCTGCGCAGCGTCATACTGGCTGCTGACTTGCAGTGTCGGCGTTCCGGCCTGTTTATACCAGCGGAAGAATTGCGACAGATCGCGACCAGACGCATCGGCCATACATTGCACAAAATCGTCGCAAGTCACAGCGTGGCCGTCATAACGGTCAAAATACAAATCAGTGGCTTTGCGGAAAGTCTCTGCACCCAGCAAAGTATGTTGCATGCGGATCAACTCGGCGCCTTTGTCATAAATGGTCTTGGTGTAGAAGTTGCTGATCTCGATAAACTGATCAGGCTGCACCGAGTGCGCTAGCGGGCTGCCATCTTCGGGGAATTGCAAGCGACGCAGACTATTCACATCATCAATCCGCAACACCGCGCGCGAATTCAAATCGGCGCTGAATTCCTGGTCGCGGAATACTGTAAAACCCTCTTTAAGTGACAATTGGAACCAGTCACGGCAAGTCACGCGGTTACCGGTCCAGTTATGGAAGTACTCGTGACCAATCACGCCTTCCACACTCATAAAATCGCTGTCGGTCGCGGTTTCCTGATGCGCCAATACCAGCGCTGTATTGAAGATATTGAGCGAGGTGTTTTCCATCGCGCCCATATTAAAATCGCTCACCGCGACAATATTAAACAGCTCCAGCTGATATTCGCGGCCATAGACTTCTTCGTCCCACTTCATGGACTTTTTCAGTGATTCCATGGCATGGCTGCATTGGCTTTCGTCGCCCGAACGCACATAGATATGCAAATCTACTTTGCGACCCGTCATGGTCGTAAACGTATCCGCCACGCGCTCCAAATCACCTGCCACTAGCGCAAACAAATAACAAGGTTTGGGGAAAGGGTCATGCCAGACGGTGTAATGACGGCCATCGGCCAACTTGCCAGAGTCCTGCAAATTGCCGTTAGAAAGCAATACCGGATACGCCTTGGCATCAGCCTCAATGCGCACGGTAAACACGCTCAATACATCCGGGCGATCCTGGTAATACGTAATGCGCCTGAAGCCTTCCGCCTCGCACTGCGTGCAGTACGTGCCCTGTGATTGGTACAAACCTTCCAGCGCCGTATTCGCTGCTGGGTCAATCTCGCTGATGATGGTGAGCGTGAACTCATCACCCGGATTAGCGATGGTCATTTGCCCATCAGCCACGGTGTAATCGCTCAATGGTTGACCATTCTTTGCCACGGACAAAATAGTCTGGTCTTCACCATCCAGTACCAAATCATGAGAAGCACCCGCCGAATTTTTCACATACTTCACTTCAGACGTGACAATGGTTTTTCCCGGCAACAGGTTAAAACTCAAATTCACCTGCTTGGCCAGGTATGGTGCTGGTGTGTAGTCTTTGAGATAAATGGTTTTTGGTGCAACAGCGTTTTCGGTTCGCATGGATTTACCTGAGATTTTTAGAGTTAAGTAGCGATTATATTTGAGAGTGGCAGTTGTGGAATTGGTTTAGTCCCACGCCTATCAAAATGTTTTAATAACATATATTAATTTATGTTATTTTCATTCATACTCCCCCTTGACTAATAATTTATTGTAATTACAATAATATGAAATTTAGCTACTCTAGACTCAAAAATCTGTCCAATATCCAAAAGCATGGCATCTCTCTAGAGAATGCGAGACTACTAGATTGGAGCTTGATTTTAATTACTGAAGATGCACGAAAGGATTATGGCGAAGTTCGTTTAATTGGATACGCGCCATTAGCCAAGCGTCTTTATTGCATCGTTTATACAGAACGTAGCGAAGTCACTCATATAATCAGTTTGCGAAAAGCAAATGCTCGCGAAGTAAGTAAATATGTCAAAACACGCCAAAACATTAAAAGTAGATAACCTGGAGCTTGAACTGCCCGATGCCGCAGAGGATGCACGTATCAATGCTGGTATTGCAGCCGATCCTGACACGTTTGAATTGAGTGAAGCCCAATTCAAGAAAATGCGCGGCCGACCAGCCGGCAGCAATAAAACATTAGTGCATATCCGGCTGGATAATGATGTGGTGGAGAAATTTAAAGCCACAGGCACGGGATGGCAAACGCGGATTAATGAGGCCTTGAAAAAAGTGAGCCCCGTTTAAATTTACTCTGACCCTAATATTAATTAGGGGCATGGTCTTATGATTACTTTTAATTTATCAATTCTGTAGTCACTAAGCCTTTTTCACAAACTCTGACTTCAACTTCATTGCGCCAAAGCCATCAATCTTGCAGTCGATATCATGATCACCATCGACCAGGCGGATGTTTTTCACTTTAGTGCCCACCTTTACCACTGACGAAGAGCCTTTCACTTTCAGGTCTTTAATCACGGTAATGGTATCGCCGTCTTGCAGCACGTTACCGTTGGCATCTCGTACGACTTTCACCTCTTCTGAATCTGCTGCGGCAACTTTGCTCCACTCGTGCGCACATTCTGGGCAGATATAGTTATCGCCATCTTCGTAGGTGTATTCGGATTGGCATTGTGGGCAGGCTGGGAATGTAGACATGCGGACTTTCTTGTTGCTGATAATAAAACCATATATTCTACATGGTTATTATTAAATGGCCTAGTTAGCCTATTTCGCAGCTACAACAGATGTAAAAAACCGCTTCACAAGGAAGCGGTTTTTAAACCTGGTCATAGACACTTGACCGGTGACCGACTTTGATCACCAGCACTACCAATCTATCATCATGAATTTCATAAACAATACGATACAACCCTTGCCTGACACGGTAACACTCACTCCCTGTTAACTTGATGCATCCCTCCGCGCGAGGACTCTCAGCCAGAGCATTGATACGACTCATGATACGAGCAACATCTTGCCCGGGAATTGTGCGTAAGTCTTTGGCAACAGAAGACTTGAAGCTGACGCTATATTTTGCCATCTTGCTTTAACACTTCGAGCATGGCTTCATAGCTCATTTCCGGCTCATTGGCACGCGCACTAATCGCGGCCAAATCCTCCTGGTCTTCACGCATCAACAATCTTACCGCTTCATCAACCAACTCTGAGAGTGAGCTATGATTGGTGGCAGCTTTAAGGCGCAAAGCTTGATGAATGGCAGGATCAAAATATACCGTTGATCGTTTGGATAATTCAGCCATATTTACTCCTGTCATCATTGAATAGTGACGACATTATAGCATCATAACGTTATAATGCTATTTAAATAAACAGGCGTAAAAAAACCGCTTCACAAGGAAGCGGTTTTTTATGCAGCTACTGTTCTAAATTACAGAACAGATTTCACTGTGTTCACAACATTTTAGCTCCAGCATCACCTAGAGGTTAGCCTTCACTGAAACTTCGTCAACAATTACAGTACGGACTTAACTGTGTTGACTACGTTCTCAACTGTGAAACCGAAGTGTTTGAACAGTGCGCCACCTGGTGCGGATTCGCCGAAGGTATCGATACCAACAACTGCACCTTCCAGACCGACATACTTACGCCAGAAGTCTGGGTGAGCAGCTTCAACAGCCACGCGTTTAACACCTGGAGTCAACACGCTGTCTTTGTATGCCTGGTCTTGGCGGTCGAATACGTTAGTGGATGGCATTGAAACCACACGCACTTTAGTACCGGCTGCGTTCAACTCAGCAGCAGCTTTCACAGCCAGATCCAGCTCTGAACCGTTAGCGATGATGATCACTTGCGCACCAGCAACGTCGGAGAATACGTAGCCACCCTTACGGATTGCATCGAAGTCTTTCGCGTCGTGTTTGATGCCTGGCAAGTTTTGACGAGACAGAACCAAGCTAGTTGGGCCGTCTTTCTTCTCAACTGCAGCAACCCAAGCAACTGTTGTTTCAGTTGCATCAGCTGGACGCCATACGTCCATACGTGGGATGTAACGCAGACCAGAAGTGTTTTCTACTGGTTGGTGAGTTGGGCCATCTTCGCCTTGACCGATAGAGTCATGGGTCAGCACGTAGATCACACGTTGATGCATCAACGCAGACATACGCATACCATTTTTCATGTAGTCAGAGAACATGTGGAATGTACCGCCGAATGGCAAGATGCCACCGTGCAATGCCATACCGTTCATGATGGCTGCCATACCGAATTCACGTACACCGTAAGAGATGTAGTTACCTGGTTTTTTCGCATCTACGTGCACGAAGCTGCCAGTGGAAGTCAGGTTGGAACCAGTCAGGTCAGCGGAACCGCCAACGAATTCTGGCAACAATGGCGCCAAAGCGCCGATCGCGTTTTGTGAAGCTTTACGTGAAGCAACACCTTCCGCTTTTTCGTTGATGGCAGCGATGATCTTGTCTGTTTCTGCCTTCCAGTTAGCTGGCAGTTCGTTGTTCATGCGACGCTTGAACTCTGCAGCTTCAGCCGGGAATGCTTTTTCGTAAGCTGCGAATTTTTCGTTCCAGTCAGCTTCGCGTTTAGCACCCTTCACTTTTTGATCCCAGCCAGCGTATACGTCGGCAGGAATCACGAATGGCTCGTGTGGCCAGCCGATTTCAGCACGTGTAGCAGCAACTTCTGCGTCGCCCAGTGCGGAACCGTGGCAGTCGTGTGAACCGGATTTGTTTGGTGAACCTTTACCGATGATTGTTTTACAGCAAATCAATGAAGGCTTGTCGGTCACTTTCTTGGCTGCGTCGATAGCAGCCTGGATGGCAGCCTGGTCGTGACCGTCAACAGATTGCACGTGCCAGCCATATGCAGTGAAGCGACCTGCTGTGTCGTCTGTATACCAGCCTTCGATGTGGCCGTCGATAGAAATACCGTTGTCATCCCAGAAAGCTACCAGTTTGCCCAGGCCCCATGTACCAGCCAAAGCACAAGCTTCGTGAGAAACGCCTTCCATCATGCAACCATCGCCCAGGAACACGTATGTGTAATGGTCAACGATGTCGTGACCTGGCTTGTTGAACTGGTTAGCCAGCAGTTTTTCTGCCATGGCGAAACCAACGCCATTAGCAATACCCTGACCCAATGGACCAGTCGTGGTTTCAACGCCTGGTGCGTAACCGTATTCCGGGTGACCGGCACAGCGTGAATGCAATTGACGGAAAGTCTTGATGTCGTCAATCGTAACATCGTAACCTGTCAGGTGCAGCAAGGAGTAAATCAGCATGGAGCCATGGCCGTTAGACAACACGAAGCGGTCACGGTTAGCCCATTGTGGGTTGGTTGGATTGTGGCTCAGGTTGTGGTTCCACAATACTTCAGCAATTTCCGCCATGCCCATAGGTGCGCCTGGGTGACCGGAGTTTGCTTTTTGTACAGCGTCCATGCTCAAAGCACGGATGGCATTGCACAAGTCGACACGAGTTGCCATTGTTTTCTCCCAAATGAAAATAAGAGCGGTCTTACACAAAAAGCTGCAAAACCTTGATTGAATTCTTTAAAAAGGGCGCAAAACCTACCCTTTTACGGAAAGGGTAGATTATTCCTGAGAACCCGTTTTTCATCAAGGGTTATGACTATTTAATTCTCGCTACCAGCGGTGGCAAAGACCTGCCAAACCTGGTAAATACCAGCCGACGGATAGCCATGGCCGGCATTTTCCCCTAACATGTAAAAAATACATTGATCCCAAAGGAGTTTGTAAATGTCTGACGATAGAATCATTATGCGTGTCGGTGAAGCCCTGGTAGCAGGCGGTCCTCCCGGTACAGCCGCCGAACCAGAAGTCGCGATTGGTGAAATGAATGGCCCCATGGGTACTGCATTTGCCAACCTGCTTGGCGACCAAGTCAAAGGCCACACCCGCGTACTAGCGATTATGAATACTGATGTCATGGTGCGCCCGGCGACGTTGATGGTCAGCAAGGTCACCGTGAAAGACCCGCGCTATACCAATATTCTGATGGGCACCGTGCAAGGCGCGATTGCCAACGGCGTGCTGGATGCGGTGCGTAGCGGCGATATCCCGAAAGAGAAGGCTAATGACCTGGGCATTATTGTGTCCGTCTGGCTCAGCCCAGCGATTCTGGAACAGGAGAAAATCGACCACAAAGCGCTGTTTGACATTCACCGCGAAGCCACTTTCAAGGCTATCCAGAAAGCTTTGCGCAATGAGCCTAGCATAGACTGGCTGCTGGAAAACCAGGAAAAAATTGTGCACAAGTATTACCAGATGGGCCTCGACGGCAAAATCTAACCGCCATGCGCTCTGCGGGTGTCCCCACTGCTTGCCGGTCAGCGAAATACCAGCGCTGACCGCGCAAACTGGATCAGGGCATGAGTGCGTGCCAGGTAGCGCTTGCTTTGCGGGTAAACAATAGACACCGGCAGGCCCGGCCTCTGGTAATCGGCCAATAGCGTGACCAGCCGGCCAGACTGCAAATGTGCCGCGACCTGATAGGATAAAAACACGCCTACGCCCAATCCTGCCAGGCAATGCTGGATCGCGGCATCAATATCGTTGGTAGTAAAGCGGATCGGTGGCTGCACTTGCACCATCTGTCCATGATCATTAAATTTCCAGTGCTGGCCTTTATTCAGAGCAGTATTCTTGATCCCCATGGCATGGTTTAAATCCGCAGGCACCTGAATCGCCGTATGCTGAGCCAGATATTCCGGGCTGGCGCACACCACGCGCTGTACTTCGCCAATTGGCAGCGCCACCACATCAGGCAAACCGACTCCCCCTATCCTGAAGGCAATATCCACACCGGTTTCCACCAGGTCGGTCAGCATATCCTGTAATAGCAACTGCACAGTCACTTGAGGATGTTGGGCCATAAATGCATTGATCATCGGCATCACGTGCATGCGGCCAAACTGCACGGGCGCAGTGATGACCATATGCCCGGACAACGCCTGCGTACCGCCCTCTTGCGGGTATCCCTTGCGCGCATTCAGGTTCAATGTGAGCGCATCCAGTTCTTTGAGTATGCGCCTGGCATATTCAAGGTAGAGTTCGCCTTCGTTCGTGATATGAATTTTGCGCGTCGTCCGTGTAAACAGCGCAACACCGAGTGTGGCTTCCAGCAAAGCCAGTTGCCTGACCACTGTGGGCGGGGAAACGGACAGCACTTCAGCCGCCGCGGTCAGGCTGCCTTTCTCATGTACCGCCAGCACCAGTTTCATCATGGCAACCTGATCCAATTGCGCCATCCATTACTCCGAAAAATGAATAAATGAACTAATTTATAGCGCATTTATTGCTTATATGGAAGCAATTACACTGGGCAGCATGCATCCAATCACGCCTATGCCCGCCCCTCAAATCACGGATATTGACCATATTGGCATCCGCGTGTCTGACCGCGACATTGCCAAAGCATTTTATGAAGCACTGGGCTTTGTCGAAACCGCTTATTTCAGGGACGGCCAGGCCAATGAAATGGTGAATGCGTCCGGCTTGCGCATCAACCTGATCCTCAATGGTGCCAAACAGCCGCAACGACATAATATCCTGCTGGACGCGCCGGTAAAATATTGTGGCTATACCCATGCCGCCTTTGTCGTGCCCAGTTTGAGTACATTACAGCAATGGCTGGCACAACACGGCATTGCCATTACCGAAGGACCGGTACGTTACGGCCAGCGCAGAATCACGCTGTTTATACGTGACCCGGATGGTAACGTGCTGGAATTTAACGAACTACTGAACCCGACTGATCAGGAGAATCCTCATGAAACTGTATGACCTGGAACTATCCGGCAACTGCTACAAGGTACGCCTGTTTTGCGCACTTGCCGGCATTCCCGTCACCTTGCATCCGGTGGACTTTATGGGGGGCGAACATAAAACTGCCCCGTTCCTGGCCATGAACCCGTTGGGTGAACTACCGATTCTGCAAGATGGTGATGTGCTATTGCGAGACTCGCAGGCGATCCTGGTATACCTGGCAACACAATATGGCGGTGAGGCCTGGTGCCCCAAAGACCCGGCACACTTGGCTGAAGTGATCGCGTGGCTATCTACCGCCGCCAACAATATCCAGCACGGGCCTGCGGACGCCAGACTCATTGAGCTGTTTGGCTATCCGCTGGATAAGGCATCCACCGTGGCGCAAAGTGATTTTATCCTGCCGGTGTTTGAAGCACAGCTCAGCCGGCATGACTGGCTGGTACTTAACCGCCCCACCATCGCCGACATTGCCAACTTTCCCTATATCGCCCTGGCACACCAAGGCGGCATTTCACTGGCAGCCTATCCGGCCATCCGTCAGTGGATGACACGCATCCAGGCACTGCCTAACTTTATCGGTATGCCTGCGATCGATTAATCACCCAATCGGGTACCAGCCAAATCATTCGCTCAGTGCCGATATCACGGCTTCGATGGTGCGGCAATTGCCTTTTGCATCATCGAAAGTGAGTAATGGCGCTTTGCCATTGAGCACACAATCACTGAAATGTTCGATTTCAAGATTAAAGTGGTTGGCTTTGGGTAGTATCAGTGTTTCTGACTTACCGCCCGCCTCCCAGCTGATGACAGGGTCATCACCGGGGTACGCCCACATATTGTGGCATTTGATCCAGCCTTTATCGCCGATGATTTCATATTCGGCTTTACGGCCACGTTCAAAGCTCACGTCAAAATGGCCAAAACGCGCACGACCTTGTGCATCCGGGCCGAAATCGAGGATACCGCTGGCGACCACATCCGCACCATGGTCATTCAGCTTGCCATACGCCACTACATTTTTTGGCTCAGCGGGCACGCCATTATTCTGGAAACACCAGCGCAAGGCGTGAATCGCATACGGGCCGATATCCCACATCGCGCCACCGCCATGCACCATATCGCGGTTAATGCGGTACATGCGCGCAGGCGCCATCAGGAAGGAAAAACTGGCGCGACAGGACAATACATCACCAATCAAGCCGCTATCAATCAATTGCTGGACTTTGGCGTGCTGGGGATGGAAACGGTACATAAAGCCTTCCATCACCTTCACGCCTTTGGCTTTTGCCGCAGCTTCAATCCTGGCAATCTCCGCCAGACTGGTCGTCATCGGCTTTTCAATCAGGACATGCTTGCCAGCACTAATCGCTTTAAGCGCCCACTCAGCGTGTTCCTCATTCGCCATCGGGCAATACACGGCCTGTACGTTTTCGTCGTGCAGCAGGCTTTGCATATCGTCGTAACAAGTCACGCCGCTGATATTAGGGGCATATTTATCCAGTGTCGCTTTAGCAGCACCGGGACGGCGGCTGGCAATCGCTACCAGTTGTGCATTCGTGGCTTCAACAATCGCTGGTAACAACCGTTCATTGACGCGGGCGGCACCTAAAATGCCCCAGTTAAGTTTTGCAGTCATCGCTCTCTTCCATTTCTGAGTATTTTAAATTGTACGTATTCGGCGCATGATGTCTACCTGATTTGCGCTAGCGCAAATGCGCTGGCATGGTTTGCCGCTATTATTTGTGACGTTTGCCTGCAAAGTTAGAAAGGAGTCGCATGCAGCAGTTCATCCAGATTTCCCCGCCCAGCCATAAAGCACCACCACATGGCTTTGCCTTGCTGAATCTCGGCTTTCGTCCTTTCTTCCTGTTCGCGGCAGCGTTTGCCGCCATTTCCATGACTGTCTGGATGTGGAAGTATCTTCATTTTACCTTGCCGCCACTGTTCTATGTATCGGCGTCCCAGTGGCATGCACATGAAATGCTGTACGGCTTTGCGTTTGCTGTCATCGCCGGCTTCTTGCTGACGGCAGTCAAGAACTGGACCGGGGTCGCAACACTGCAAGGCTGGCCTTTACTGGGCCTGCTTCTCTGCTGGGCCGGTGCGCGCAGTCTGATGCTGTTCGCCCCCGAATGGGCCCTGATCGCAGCCGGGCTGGATATGCTATTCAACCTGTGGCTGATTCTGGCCGTCGCACTGCCCATTATCAAAGTGAAACAGTGGCGGCAACTGGGTGTCCTGTCAAAAGTGATATTCCTGACCTTGGGTAATATGGCGTTTTATGCACAAGCACTTGGATGGACAGCCAGCGGCGCGCGTGCCGCATTGTGGGTTGGCCTGTTGCTGAATATCAGCCTGATCATGGTCATCAGCCGCCGCATCCTGCCGGGATTTATCGAACGTGGGGTGAAAGCAGACGTGACGCTGAAAAACGCCAGTTGGCTGGATAACTTGTTAATGCTGGCGCTGGTAGTGCTGTTACTCAATCTGCTGACGGTTGAATCCGCCACCACCAATATCATACTGGGCCTGGCCATTGGCATGGGCAGCAGCCTGCGTCTGTGGCGCTGGCACACGGCGGGACTCTGGCAAGTGCCGTTGCTGTGGAGCTTTTACTGCGGATTATGGCTGATCAATGCCGGATTTTTCATGTTTGCGCTCAGCGCAATGGAAAATAGTATTTCCCCCATTTTTGCCATTCATTGCTGGGCCATTGGTGGCATAGGCGTGATTACCCTGGCGATGATGGCACGCGTATCCCTGGGGCACACCGGCCGCAATATTCACGCGCCACCCCGCAGCGTTTCCTGGATATTTGGCCTGTGTATCGCCGCCGCACTTTGTCGGGTGTTCCTGCCTTTGCTGCTACCCGAGAGCTACCGCTTGTCGGTGATGCTGGCCGCCACCTGCTGGATTGCCGCGTTCACGTGGTTCTGTATCGTGTACTGGCCGATACTGAGCAAGTCACGGATTGATGGCTCACCAGGTTAATGATGATCAAATGGAAAGTGCAATCATGCTTTCCATTTAATGGAGCAACCAATACTTGCCACCTGCGACTGAGGCCCCTGCCCGGTTTCAGCGACCTGTTTCATTGCCTTGAATAAATCGCGTGTGCTTTCCGGTGCCGTCTCCTTGCGGCTTTCATCAAAACGGCCACGGTATTGCAGTTCGAAGTGTTGATTGAATCCAAAGAAATCCGGCGTACACACCGCATCATAGGCTTTGGCAACTTGCTGCGTTTCATCCAGCAGGTACGGAAACGGGAAGGCCATTTCCTCCGCGATTCTTTTCATGTTTTCCGGACTGTCTTCCGGGTAATCGGCAGGATCGTTGGACATAATGGCGACCGTGTTCACACCCAGCGCCTTCAACTCCTCTATATCATCAATCAGGCGCGGCAGGATCGCTTTCACATACGGGCAATGGTTGCAGATAAACATCACCAGCAAGCCATTGGGGCCCATGCTGTCTTTGAGGTTGACCCATTTGCCATTGACGTCGGGCAGGTTGAATTCAGGCGCTTTCCAGCCAAAATCACATACCGGGGGACTAATACTCGCCATTGCATTTACTCCAGCAGATAAACATCAAACCAGTATGGTACGCCATTAAGTCACAGGCGTGAATGTCAGCCGCCGGCCATTTTGGTTACAATGCCAGCATGAGTAATTTACGATTTTACAGCCCGGCACAGCTCAATATCGGTGACACGGCCGCCTTGAGCGAAAATGCCTCTGCACATGCCATCCGGGTCATGCGCCTCAAAACAGGAGATACGCTGACCTTGTTTTGCGGCGATGGCTTTGACTACGAATGCGCGCTGACGCATAGCGAGAAAAAAGTCACCTATGCAAAAGTATTAAGCCGCACCGCCGTGAATAATGAATCGCCCCTGGTTATCCGCCTGTTGCAAGGTATTTCCAGCGGTGACCGCATGGATTACACCATCCAGAAAGCGGTCGAACTGGGAGTGACAGAAATTTACCCGCTCAGCACTGAGCGCTGCGTGACCAAACTCAGCGGGGATCGTGCCGAAAAACGTGTAGAGCACTGGCAAGGTGTCGCGATTGCTGCCTGTGAGCAAAGCGGACGTACCATCGTACCGCAAGTGCATCCCCCACTTACCCTGGTGCAATGGCTGAACCAGCACACGGTATCCGGGTGCCTGAACCTGTTACTCAACCCGGTGGGTGCCAAACGGCTGGCAACGCTGGACAAACCTGAGCACCCAATTCATTTGCTGATTGGCCCTGAAGGCGGGTTAAGCCCGGGCGAGATTGAACTCGCAACACAACACCATTTCCAATCCATCGTGCTCGGCCCGAGAATCTTGCGTACTGAAACTGCCGCGCTCACCGCCATCGCCAGCATGCAATCATTGTGGGGCGATTTTTAAGCTATCTCATTCATTAGCCAAGGAGTCTTCAAATGGAAGCCAAACCACCGTTGCCACCTTTCACACTCGCAACCGCCATACAGAAAGTACGCATGGCAGAAGATGCCTGGAACAGCCGCGATCCGGATCGCGTGATCCAGGTATATACCGAAGATACCATCTGGCGTAACCGCGCCGAATTCCCAAGCGGACGCCAGGAGGTACATGCTTTCCTGGCACGCAAATGGGTACGGGAACTGGATTATCGCCTGATCAAGGAAATCTGGGCATTTCTGGATAACAAAATCGCCGTGCGTTTTGCCTACGAATGGCACGACGATGCCGGACAATGGTACCGCAGCTACGGCAATGAAAACTGGATGTTCAATGATGCCGGCCTCATGATGCGGCGTCATGCCAGCATCAACGATTTACCGATCAGTGAAGCTGACCGCAAGTTTTTCTGGCCACTGGGCAGGCGCCCGGATGACCATCCTGGCCTGACCGACCTGGGGCTATAAACCAGTCCATGATTGAAGTGATGTTACAAATGGCGCTGCTGATCGCCGCCGGCATTCTCTGGCAGCGCCTGGCGCCCGGCCATATGCCGGCACTTTCACACCGCAAGGCACTCACCGACCTGGTGTTTTATCTGCTGCTACCGGCCATGGTCGTCAATATTCTCTGGCAGGCACCCCTGGATGCGGATACCTTCAGTATCCAGCTGACTGCCCTTTCCAGGCTGGCCACGGCAGCGTTGCTGATGTGGCTAGTCCTGCAGGTTCTCAAGCGCTTCCTGCTCCTCTCACGCGCGCAACAGGGCGCACTGATGCTGGCGGCCACCTTTCCCAATGCTACCTATCTGGGCCTGCCGGTCACCAGCGAAGTGCTCGGCGACTGGGCGCAGGAAATGGTACTGAAGTTCGACTTGTTCGCCTGTACACCCGTTTTATTATCGCTGGGCATGCTGATGGCCCAGGCTTATGGTCAAAACGAAAAGCGTTTAAATCCATGGCGTGAGCTGGTACGCGTGCCACCACTGTGGGCACTCGTGATTGCCTGCATCCTCAACCTGGCACAGGTACCGCAGCCCGAAATGATAGGCCATGCACTGCATACCCTGGCAGGTGGCGTGGTACCGTTGATGCTGATTGCATTAGGCATGAGCATACGCTGGGATACCTTTAAGCTGGCGTTACTACCTACCCTGCTACCGGTATGCATCATAGGCTTACTGCTGGCGCCTCTTGTCGCCATGATGGTGGCACAAGGATTGGGGCTAGGTGGCCACACGCTGACGGCAGTGACGTTGTTAAGCGCCATGCCAACCATGGTATTTGGCGTTATCATCTGCGAACGCTACCAGCTGGATGGCGCACTCTACGCAGCGGCGGTTTTCTCTACCACCCTGTTGAGTATCGCCACCCTGCCAGCCTGGCTCCAGATACTCTCCCGCTAAAAAGGCCGCCGCGCGCCACCAGCGTCCGGAACCTTTGGTCAACGCTGATATCTGTTATATGATAAGAGTTCAGTCATTGGCCATTGCCTTTAACATGGCTAATCCTTTGTGATCTGTATGCGTTTTGGAGGAGTCTTACCCGCGATGCCAAAAACTACCATCAATCATTACGCGGAGCACCCGCCGGCACCGCCGGAAACCCTGGTCAGGCTGCTCGCCACCACCGGCATTACCATTAACGGCGATGCACCATGGGATGTACAGGTGTACGACGAAAGCGTCTACCGCGACGTCTTGACCCGTGGCACGCTCGGATTCGGGCAGGCTTACATAGAAGGCCGCTGGGACTGCAACAGGCTGGACGAATTTTTCCACCGCGTCATGCGGGCCGATATCGACGAACAACTCGGTGGCTGGGGCAAACTGCAATTACTTGGCGATGTCCTGCGCCATGCCCTGTTCAATCTGCAAACAAAAAAACGCGCCTACCAGGTCGCACAACAGCATTACGACATCGGCAATGACGTGTTCGAAGCCATGCTGGATTCCAGCATGAGTTATTCGTGTGCTTACTGGGAACATGCCCGTACCCTGGAAGAAGCGCAGCAAGCCAAACTGGAGATGATCTGCCGCAAACTGGATCTGCGGCCCGGTGAACGTGTGCTGGAAATCGGCTGTGGCTGGGGCGGGCTGGCGAAATACATGGCACAACACTACCAGGTTGAGGTTGTCGGCATTACCGTCTCCGTGGAGCAACAGGCCCTGGCCAGGGAGCGCTGTGCCGGTCTTTCTGTCGATATCCAGCTGATGGATTATCGCGAACTGCAGGGTAAGTTCGACAAGATTGTCTCGGTCGGCATGTTCGAGCATGTTGGCCCGAAAAATTACCCGGTGTATTTTGAAACCGCCCACCGCCTGCTCAAGGATAACGGCCTGTTTTTACTGCACACCATAGGCAACCACAAAACCGCGCTGTATACCGATGCCTGGATAGACCGCTATATTTTCCCCAATGGCAAACTGCCTTCCGCAAATGAGATTACCCACGCCATTGAGAAAAAATTCCTGATTGAAGACTGGCATAATTTCGGTCCGGATTATGACCGAACACTCATGGCCTGGTGGGATAAATTCAACCGCGCCTGGCCAGAACTGCAGTTCAAATACGATGAAAGTTTTTACCGTATGTGGCGCTATTACCTGATGTGTTGTGCCGGCTACTTCCGCTCGCGGCAAGGCCAGTTATGGCAAGTCGTACTGAGCAAACGGCAGAGCAACCGTCTTTATCGTTCAATACGCCCAACTTCTGCCCACTGACGGGGCGCTGACCACAGATATTTTGTTATGACGACTTCGGTCGTCATTTTTTTAATTTGCACATTAAATATAAAATGATTTATTATTTTGCGAAATAAACTGATAAATAATTAAATGATCGGCTCAAATATAAGAAATTTGCGTAAATCGCAAAATTTAACCCTGCAACAACTGGCCGCTCGCATAGGCACGGATACCAGTAACCTCTCCAGGATTGAGCGGGGAGAAATAGGCATTTCCGAAACACTGCTACGTGCCACCGCCCAAGCACTAAGTACAACGCCAGGACGTTTGTATGATGCCGATCTCCCCCCCAGCAACCTGACCAACACGCCACCGGCCATTATTTCCAAAGCCAACAGCAAAGAATTCGTGCACTGGTTCCGCTCTGCCGCGCCCTATATCCATGCGTTCGGTGGCAGTACTTTCGTGATTGCGTTTGGCGGGGAAGTGGTCAGTGAACAGCAATTCGTCGCGTTATCGCATGACCTGAACCTGCTGGCCAGCCTGGAAGTCCGCCTGGTACTGGTACATGGTGCCCGTCCGCAAATCGAGCAGCGGTTAAAACGCGATCACCTGGTGCCAAAAATGCACAATGGCTTGCGCATCACTGATGACACGGCGATGGAAGCCGTGAAAGAAGCCAATGGCACCGTCCGGGTCGAAATTGAGTCACTGCTCTCCATGGGCATTGCCAATTCGCCCATGGCAGGCAGCGATATCCGGGTGGCCAGCGGCAACTTTGTCACGGCAAAACCCCTGGGCGTACGCGATGGGGTTGATCTGCAACACACCGGTGAAGTGCGCAAGATTGATGCCATTGGCATCCAGAAGCGGCTGGATGATGGCGAGTTAGTGCTGCTGTCGCCCATGGGCTATTCGCCGACCGGCGAAATCTTCAACCTGACATTGGAAGATGTCGCGGTCAGTGCCGCCATTGCGCTGGATGCAGAAAAACTGATTTTCCTCATGGGTTCGGAAGGCGTGCATAACCTGCGTGGTGAGCTATTGCGCGAGATGACCTCGGCCAAAGCCAAAAACCTGCTGCGTAACGTGCAGGAAAGCGATGAGCCCATCCACTTCTCCGAAGATGTGAATTATTACCTGCCCGCCGCCGTACGCGCCTGCGAACATGGCGTAGCGCGGACCCATTTAATTTCCAGGCATATTGATGGCGCCATTATCCAGGAGCTGTTCACGCTGCAAGGCATAGGCACCATGATTACCGAGTTGCCGCTGGAAACCATGCGCCAGGCCAATATCGATGATGTCGGCGGCATCCTGATGCTGATAGAGCCGCTGGAAAATGAAGGCATCCTGGTACGGCGCGGGCGCGAACGCATCGAAATGGAAATCAACTATTTCTATGTCATGGAACACGATAACCGCGTCATTGGCTGTGCCGCGCTTTACCCGTTTGCCGGCGACAAAATGGTGGAATTTGCCTGCCTGGCGATAGACCCGGCCTATCGCGGTGGCGGACGCGGTGACAAGCTGTTCAATTATTGCCAGGAGCAGGCAAAAGCCATGGGCTACAAACGGCTGTTCTGCCTGACGACGCGCACCGAACACTGGTTCCTGGAGCGCGGCTTCACCGAACAGAATGTGGACCAGTTACCACAGGAAAAGCAGCAACTGTATAACTTCCAGCGCAAGTCCAAGGTATTCGCAAAACCACTCGCCTGATGCTGCTGGTGGCTGGCACATCCTCAGCCACCAGCATCCCCTGTATTGCACAGGCATTCAGTGTATCCAAGTAGCTTTGACATAATAGCCACGCCTCCCTGGCAACGCCTGCTTCCCCCACCCGCCATCAAAAATTTGAACAAAATCCGCAAAAGCACTTCTTACTGGTCATCTTAAGTAAAATTAAACAGCAGTCATTCACTGTTTAAGTCCCAACGGATAGAATAGTCACATTATCAACAGCCAAACTCCTATGATGAACATCTCGAAAGCCGCCCATAAAGCGCAAACCCTGTCCGAAGCCCTGCCGTACATCAAACGCTTTTTTGATAAAACCATCGTCATCAAATATGGCGGCAATGCCATGACTGATGAGCGCCTGAAGGAGTGCTTCGCACAGGATGTTGTTTTGCTGAAACTGGTCGGCATGAACCCTGTGGTGGTCCATGGTGGCGGCCCGCAAATTAACGAGATGCTGGATAAACTGGGCAAAAAAGGCGAATTTATCCAGGGCATGCGCGTGACCGATGAAGAAACCATGGACGTGGTGGAAATGGTGCTAGGTGGCCAGGTCAACAAGGAGATCGTCAACCTGATCAACCGTCACGGCGGCAAAGCGGTTGGCCTGACTGGGCAAGATGGTAATTTTATTCATGCGCACAAGCTGCTGATGGAAGACCTCAAGGATCCGACCAAGATGATTGATGTCGGCCAGGTGGGTGAAATTTCCGGCATAGACCCGAGCATCATTACTTTCCTTGATAGCGGCGACTTTATTCCGGTGGTAGCCCCGATTGGCGTCGGCAAAGATGGGGAAACCTACAACATCAATGCCGATGTGGTGGCTGGCAAGCTGGCAGAGATCCTGAATGCAGAAAAACTGATCCTGCTGACCAATACGCCAGGCGTGCTGGATAAAGAGGGCCAGCTGCTGACCGGCCTGACGCCGAAACAAATCGACGACCTGGTGGCTGACGGCACCCTGAGCGGCGGCATGTTGCCAAAAATCGCTTCTGCGCTGGATGCCGCCCGCAGTGGTGTCAAATCCGTCCATATTATCGATGGCCGCGTTGAGCATGCCTTGTTGCTGGAAGTCCTGACCGATGAAGGCGTAGGGACTTTAATCAAAGCCAAATAAACATCAAGCCAGTCATTACGCTCAACTAACAGCATGTCTCGCAGGGTGTGGATTTTCGATCTCGACGACACCCTGCACAACGCCTCGGCACAGATATTCCCCACCATGAACCAATCCATGACGCGCTACATCATGGATTTTCTGGCGCTGGAAGAACTGGCCGCACATCAGTTACGCCAGTATTACTGGCAACTGTATGGCGCCACACTCAAAGGCCTGATGCGCCATCATGGTGTCAATCCGCACCATTTCCTGGCCGAAACGCATGCCTTCCTGACCGATGACATGGTACAAGCCACCAAGCAGCTACGCCAGTTGCTGCAAAAACTGCCGGGACGCAAATGCGTATTCACCAATGCTCCGCGCAGCTATGCATTGCGCGTACTGGAAGTGCTGGGCATTCTTGATTGCTTCACACTGGTCTTCAGCGTGGAATCTTCCGGCTTTCATGCCAAGCCATCGGTACGCGGATTCCGCAAATTGTTGCGCCAGTTACATTGCCGTGCGACCGATTGCACCCTGTTTGAAGACAGCCTGCCTGCACTGATGACCGCCAGGCGGCTAGGCATGCGTACAGTGTGGATCAGCCGTCGCCTGCATAAACCGAACTTTGTGCAATATCGGTTACCGCATGTGTTGGCACTCACTCACAGTGCATTGAAAAAAGGCGCGTCATGCATTCCCGCTGGTGGAGAATGCGGTTAAAATAGGGCCAAAATAACAACACCGCATTATCTGGATCAGGGACGCACCATGGCCACCATCAACAAAGAAGCACGCGCAAACCGCAAACAACAAATCTTGGAAACGCTGGCGGGCATGTTGCAAACACCCAAAGGTGAAAAAATCACTACCGCAGCACTGGCAGCCAGGCTGGAGGTTTCCGAAGCGGCGTTATACCGCCACTTTGCCAACAAGGCCAAAATGTTCGAAGGTCTGATCGAGTTTATTGAAAGCGCGCTGTTTGGCGTCATCAATAAAATCACCAGCGACGAAACCGATGGTCTCAAGCAAGTGCAACTGATGCTGCAAACCATGCTGAAATTTGCCGAGCGTAATCCCGGCATGTCACGCGTACTGATCGGGGATGCCCTGGTGAACGAGGATGAGGTTCTGCAAGCACGTATTAACCAGCTGATTGACCGCCTGGAAGCCAGCGTCAAGCAATCCCTGCGTATTGCCGAAGCCCAGGGTAACAAAATGACCGATGCCGGCATTGCGGCCAATACCATGATCAGCTTTGTGGTCGGGCGCTGGCACGCATTCGCCAAAAGCGGCTTCAAACGCAAACCCAGTGACAATCTGGAACAACATATCGCCCAGCTGATGACCGGCAGCCTGCAATAATCTTTTTACCTCATTTCCGGCCACAGGAAGTTTGTAATTATGGAAACCACTATTTTTGGCATGAATGAAGCGCAGCTGACCGAATTCGGCATGACCTATGGCCTGGCGGCGCTGATCCTTTTTCTCTTCTTTATCGTCGGCAACCTGGCTTGGAAATCCAAGGCGGGAAAAACCGGCACTTTTGCCTTGTTCCTGGCGCTTACATTAGGCATGGTGGGCTTTCTGGCCAAACTGCTGATTGAGCATTACCTGAATATTAATTAACACACTGTCCGAACCGGCCCATGAATATTCTTAAAATGTTTGGGCTGGTACTTCTGGCCTGCGGTGCTTACTGGTTGCTGGATCAAGTGATCTCGTCAGGATGGCTAAACCGTTTTCAGCACTCCAGTCATGCAGTCACTGCCACAGTTATTCATACCGTGGAACAGCTGGAGTCTGTCCCGCTGCCCGCTTCAGGCCCCAGTCCATCCGATAGCCGTTGTGATGGCCGACGATACTGCTCCCAGATGACTTCATGCGCGGAAGCGCAATATTTCCTGTCACATTGCCCCAATACGGAAATGGATGGCGACCACGATGGCATCCCCTGCGAAAAACAGTGGTGCGGACGTCGCTGAGAACGTCATCTTCCCGTGCAGCCAATCAATATTAATACTTTCTTACGCAAAATGCGGCTTGCAGGCTATTGCACATAGCAGGTAGCTTCGGTAACCTGCATTCACACGCAGTGATCAAGAGTTGCGCCATATGCATAATCCACCCGCCGATAACGACAGCACCATTTATAAAACCTTACTGGAATCCACCAAGGCAATCCCATGGAAAATTGACTGGGCCAGCAAACAGTTTACCTATATCGGCCCGCAAATCGAACGATTGCTGGGCTGGTCCCAGGATAGCTGGCAGTCGGTAGAGGATTGGGCTGCCCGCATACACCAGGATGAACGTGAGAGTATCGTCAATTTCTGTGTGGAAAGATCATTGCATGGCGCAGACCATGAAGCGGATTATCGCGCATTGACCCAGGACGGAGGCTATGTCTGGATCAGGGATGTGGTGCATGTGATCCGCACGCCATCTGGCGAACCGGAAGCCCTGATCGGCTTTATGTTTGATATCAGCGAGCGTAAAAAAACCGAAGAACAATTATTACAGCTGCAAAAGCAACTGGAAGAATATTCTTACAAGGACGGTCTGACCAATGTCGCCAACCGCCGCATGTTTGACCGGGTACTGGAACAGACGTGGCTGGATGCCAAACGCAACCAGCAGCCGCTGTCGGTGATTATGATCGATATTGATTTCTTCAAGCAGTACAACGACTTTTATGGCCACTTGCAGGGCGATGAAGTATTGAAACGCGTGGCACATACACTCAATGGCGCCGGCCTGCGGGTCAAGGATTTCTTTGCCCGTTTCGGCGGCGAAGAGTTTGCCCTTATCCTGCCCGAAACCAGCGAAGCATCCGCCATTAAAATCGCCGAACGTTGCCGCAACCTGGTGTTCAAGGAGCAAATCCCGCATGCTGCCTCAAAAATTGGCCAGATACTGACCATCAGTGTCGGCGTTGCCAGCACCATTCCGGTCAGCAACCATGAATCAAAGGTGTTCGTGGAATTTGTGGACAGTTTGCTGTACCAGGCCAAAAAGGCCGGACGCAACCAGATCGTACAAGGGGCGAATCAGGGTTAAGTCCCTATAAAGCGGCCTGGATTGCCTGAATCCTGGCATCGGCGACCGCCTGTTTAATTTGTGCAGGCGAAGTGCAGCTTCTGGCAATTGCGCCAGCATCCACTAACAAGGCCGCCTGCAAGGCCTTGCGCAGATGTTCCGCATCATCCAGCGGACAATCTTCCAGGCCCAGGCGACCGCGGCTGTCACACTCGCAGGCCAGCAGGAAATCCTCAAAGCGTGCCCGTTGGCGGAAAGCATCCAGTTCTTCCAGGAAATTGAGCAAGGTGCTGGCTTTCATTTCCCTGGCGGCATGTAATTTACCGTGGAATTTGGCGACGACCAGCGCCAGGTCTTTGCAATCATTAGGTACTTTGAGCCGTGCCACCACATCGCGGATCAGATCCACACTGCGTAATTCATGCCCGATATGGCGCGGCAATACTTCTTTGGGGGTGGTACCTTTACCCAGGTCATGCGTGAGAGCCGCAAAACGGACTGGCAGGCTGAAGCCTTGCCTGGCAGCATAATCGATCACCATCATGACATGCACGCCAGTATCGATTTCAGGATGGTAAATAGCCGTTTGCGGCACCCCCCACAGGCGCGCGAGCTCAGGCAAGATCACCTGTAATGCACCGCAGTCACGCAGCATGTCAAACATGCGGCTAGGCTGTTTTTCCATCAGGCCCCTGGCAATCTCCTGCCAGACACGCTCCGGTACCAGCGCATCTACTTCACCGGCGGCCACCATCTCGCGCATCAGCACCAGGGTTTCGGGGGCCACGGTAAAATCGGTGAAACGTGCCAGGAAACGCGCTGCCCGCAGGATACGCACAGGATCCTCACCGAACGCAGCCGTGACATGCCGTAATACTTTTCTCTGGATATCAGCTTGCCCATGAAACGGGTCAATCAGGCGACCATCTTCGGCCTGCGCGATGGCATTGATGGTAAAGTCACGCCGGGCGAGGTCCTCTTCCAGCGTCACTTCCGGCGCGGCATACACGCTAAAACCTTTGTAGCCTTTGCCGGTTTTGCGCTCGGTTCGCGCCAGCGCATGTTCCTGCTGGGTTTGCGGATGCAGGAAGACCGGAAAATCCTTGCCTACTGCCCGGTAGCCCGCCGCAATCATTTGCTCAGGTGTCGCGCCGACCACCACATAGTCCCTGTCCTTAACCGGCAGGCCGAGCAAACCATCACGGACGGCACCTCCTACCTGGTAAATCTGCATGCCATTCCCAATAATTAACGCCTGGCGTTAATCACACGTCCTGCAGCGGCACGAAACCGGTCGTACGCGCCACGCGGGTTATTTTTGACCAGGTAACCGGAAATCACCGCGAACATATCGGTAGGCACCACACATAATTCGTTCGCCATCGGCTGCTGGCAGACATTATCCACCTGCATGGATTTCACATTGTCACGCGACAGCAATTTAATCGGCAGCCATTGCATGAAACTGCCTTGCAACAGGGACATCCGCGTACTTAAACCGATGATGGGCCGCTGCACGCCTATGGTGTTCATCACGGCTTCCATGATCTGTTGCAAGGTCATAATAGCCGGTCCGCCCAGCTCATAAATCTTGCCGTAGGTGGCAGTTTCATTAATCGCATTGACCATGGCAGCTGCCACATCCTCTACCCAGATCGGCTGGAATTTGGCTTTAGGCATGGCCAGGACCAGTACCGGAATGTACTGTATCAGCTTGGCGAACAGGTTGATAAACCGGTCGCGTGCACCAAACACCACGGACGGACGGAAGATTGTCACATGCAGTTTCTTACTGTGTTCCATCACGGCCAGGTCACCTGCCGCCTTGCTGCGCAAATAGGCGCTGGGTGCGCTGACGGCAGCCTGCAAGGCACTCATATGCAATAACCGCGGGACACCCAATTCCACACACAGTTGTGCAACGCGACGGGGAAACTGGTGATGCATTTTCTCGAAATCATTGTCATGGGCCGGATGCAGGACGCCAATCAGGTTAATCACCACGTCACTACCGGCCAGTTGCGTGCGCAAGGCCGCCTGGTCATTGACATCGCATTCAACCACTTGCACCTTGGGCAGAAGAATCAGGTGCTTGGCGGCTTCGCGGCGACGCGTCAGGACTTTGACCTGGTATCCCGCCTGATCCAGCCTGGCCACCACGCTGCTACCGACAAACCCGCTACCGCCCAATACTGTGACTGTCTTCATATTGCCTATTCCTGATACGTTGCATATTTCAACGATATTGTACCGAAAAACCACCCGTCATTTACTCTTGTTCCAGGATACGGATTGTCGTGGTCACGCTCTCCGTCTCTGTCACACTGGCGCTACCACGTGCCGGAACGGTTCCTAGCCGCTTTTTAAGCGTGATGACCGGCAAACCTAGCCTGGAGGCATACATATGCGCATTCGCCAGCACTTTCTTTACATAATTGCGTGTCTCGCTGAACGGGATGGTTTCGGCATAAATCGCGCCTTCCAGCGGCATATCGGCTGCCCAGCGTTTGGCGCGGCCCGGTCCGGCATTATACGCAGCCGTCGCCATGGCTTCCTGGCCGTTGAATGTGTCCAGCGTGTAGCGCATATAGTAAGTGCCCAGATTCACGTTGGTATCAATATCATGCAACATGCCATCGTGATAAGTGGTCCATCCCAGTTTTTTGGCGATCCATTTGGCTGTCGCCGGCATGACTTGCATCAAGCCACCAGCCCCCACCGACGACTTGGCATAATGCATGAATCGGCTTTCCTGCCGGATAATGCCATATACCCAGGCCTCATCAATCTCCCGTGCCTTGGACGCTTTCTGCAGGTAATCCCGATAGGGGGTCGGATAACGCAATGCAAAGTTATGCGTACGGCTGGTTTTATCTGCAGCCAGTACCGTTAGATCATACCAGCCTTTCAGTAATGCATATTGCGCAGCCACAATCCGTGTAGGATCATCCAGCGCATCGAGCAAATATAACCATTCCAGCCTGGCTTCGTAGCGTGCCTCCACATCAAACAATGCTTCAATCCGCTTGATAACCGGCTGCCTGGCAAACTGCCGCACCTCTTCATCTGTCGGCTGGTAAGTCGCCATGGGCTCACCGGCCACGGGGCCTAATTCCTCAGCAGCCAGCCAGCCATAAAAATGGCGTTCCTGCGACAATGGCGCCAATAGCAGATTTGCCTCCGTGGTTTGCCCTTTGGCTTTGAGCGCACGTGCCTTCCAGTAACGCCAGGCATGTTCGTCGGCCAGGGAGTTTGGCATGGCATTAATGACTTTCAGCAATGTCGCCCAGTCCTGTGCCCGCAGCGCGCTACGGGCATACCATTCCCATTGCTCGGTACTGAAAACAGCCGTGTCCAGCTTGCTGAATGCTTTCAGCGCTTCAGGTTCATGCTTCCTGGCAGACTCCAGCGCCATATAGGCCTGGACAAGCTGCTTTTCCTCGTTGCTCAATATTCCGCTATATTTCTGGTAGCTGGTTTGCGCCAGCGCACCATCCGCTTTCGCCTGCCGGTCAATGGCATACAGATACAGTGCCCGGCCATAAGCGGTTTTATCCTGGATATTGCCTTTTTTCAGCGCCAGCGCCGGGTTCTGCGCCACATCATCCATCTGCTTGAAAAATGCAGGATCCGTTTTTCTGGCGCGCTTGGCCAGCACCTTGGCTAACGCCGGTTTATTGGCAAACAAGGCATTGCGATAAACAGCCAGTAGCAGGCTCTCATCCAGTACACCCACTTCCTGCAACGCCTCCAGCATACCCTGGCAATCGGCCGGTAATTCCTTGCCGGATAACAGCAGGCGTTTGCCATCTTCATAAGCCGCTGGATCATCCAGCGCAATGCCAGCCTGCACCTGGAAACACTGGTTGCCGGTATCGTTCAGGCTGTAATAACTGGGGATTTGCGCGCGGATCTCGACAAACTGGTCCCAGAACTGTACGCGTCCCAGCCGTTTGAGCCATAATTCACGCACGCGTTGTGCCAGCAGGGAGTCGTTGTTCTCCTGCAAGAAAGCCTGTACCTGTGCATAGGACAGTTGGTCCATGGTCAGGATCATTTGCCAGTATTGCAAATAAGACACCAGCGGAGAACGGCGCTGCCTGAGTGTCTCCAGCGCCTCGTTGAGTGCAGGCAGGTTTTTGCTTTGATAGGCCTGTTTGGCTTGCTGGTAAGTTTCAGGTTCACCTGCAAACGCTGATTGAATCAGGCTTAAACAGCAGGTGGCCAGGAAAAGGAAATGAACGAATCTAGTCTTCATGTAGCATCAACTCACGCGTACTGACGTATGCTGCACGCGCCGGCAATTAAATTCTGGCCAGTCGGCTGAGGAAGAAAAACAGCAGCAATAACAGGACAACGACAAACCCTGCCCGCCAAACGCGCTTCAGCCATTGCCAGTAGCGCGGGTTACCCGTTTGCCAGCCCAGCAAGGCAAATACCAGCGTACTGAGCACCAGTACTACAAATAATATGCGTATCCACCACATGATCTTCGTCTGCTTCCAGGGTTCAGGCGGCCGGCAGCAAGGGCGCAGGGTTAAAGTAGTCACGCTGGCGGATAAAACCAACCGGCGCTTGCGTATCATCTTCAAAACTGCAGTATTCCCAGGCAGTGTCATCAGCCAGCAAGGCGCGCAATAACTGGTTATTCAAGGCATGCCCGGATTTGAAGGCGGCAAATTGCCCGACAATCGGGTAACCCAGGATATATAAATCGCCAATGGCATCGAGTACCTTATGTTTGGCAAACTCGTCGTCATAGCGTAAACCGCCGCCATTCAGCACTTTATATTCGTCTAGCACAATCGCGTTATCCAGGCTGCCGCCTTTGGCCAGGCCATTGGCGCGCAGGTATTCCACCTCGTGCATAAAGCCAAAGGTACGCGCGCGGCTGATTTCATCGACATAGCTTTGGCTATCGTAATCAATGGTCACGGTTTTACCTGAGAACTCGAACACGGGATGTGCAAAATCGATAGTGAATTCGGCCCTGAAGCCGTGATGTGGCGTAAATTTTGCCCATTTGTCGCCATCCTGGACTTCGACCGGCTTCAGGATGCGCACAAATTTTTTCGCTGCATCCAGTTCGGCCAGCCCAGCCGTTTGTAGCAGATAGATAAACGGCCCCGAACTGCCATCCATGATGGGGACTTCGGCGGCCGTCAGTTCTATCAACACATTATCCACCCCCAGGCCGGCGAGGGCGGACATTAAATGCTCCACGGTGGCAACGCGCGCACCTGAAAACTCTAGGGCGGAGCTCAGGCGGGTATCGTTCACTGCTGTCGGGGTGACCCGCATGGCAGGCGCATCGGGCAAATCGATACGCTTGAACACGACACCGTGATCAGCAGGCGCAGGTTTGAGCGTCAGGGTGACTTTCTCACCGCTGTGCAGCCCAACGCCAGTCGCGCTGATAGGTTGTTTAAGCGTGCGTTGCTTTAACATGGTTTTCTCTTTTATCAGTGATTGACGTTATTATAAGCCAATCAAACGCTGGCCACTAATCAGCCTGCTTGCGCAAAAATGCCGGGATATCGTATTCCTCAATACCGGAATTCTTCATGGCTTCCACCTGGGCGCGACGGCTGTTGCTGGTGAATACCGCTGGCTCATCTTCCTCCACCGCGAAAATCGGCTGGTTGGTCGTACCGTCACGCAGTGTCGTCATCACTTTCAGTTCAGGTTTGGCCTGGCGCTTGCCGACGGAACCGTTCAAGCCGGTCGCTACCATGGTCACACGCAGGTTATCACCCATGTTTTCATCCATCACGTTACCGACAATCACCGTCGCTTCTTCGGCAGTGAATTCCTTGATGGTGTTCATCACATCGTAGTATTCACGCATCTTGAAGCTGCCGCTGGCGCTGATATTGACCAGTACGCCACGTGCATTGGCCAGGTTGACATCTTCCAGCAATGGACTGGCAACAGCCTGCTCGGCAGCGATACGCGCACGGTCAGGGCCACTGGCTTCGGCAGAACCCATCATGGCCATACCCATTTCAGACATCACGGTGCGTACGTCGGCAAAGTCGACGTTCACCAGGCCTGGGCAATTGATGATTTCAGCAATGCCGGACACGGCGTTATGCAACACGTCGTTGGCGGCACGGTAAGCTTCCACCACGGTCACGTCTTCACCCAACACATCCATCAATTTCTCGTTAGGAATCACAATAAGAGAATCTACATATTGTGAAAGTTCTTCCAGGCCTTCTTGTGCAACCTTGGCGCGCTTGCCTTCAAAACCGAATGGTTTGGTGACTACGGCCACGGTCAGGATACCCATTTCACGTGCGACTTCTGCAATGATAGGCGCCGCACCGGTACCGGTACCTCCACCCATGCCTGCCGTGATGAACAGCATGTCGGCGCCATCAATGGTTTCCGCAATGCTGTCACGGTCTTCCAGCGCAGCTTCACGGCCGATTTCAGGCTTGGCGCCCGCGCCCAGGCCTTTGGTGATATCGGAACCAATCTGCAACACGACTTTTGCATTGCTCTTTTTCAGCGCCTGCATATCCGTGTTGGCGCAAATAAATTCCACGCCGGTCACGCTCTTGGTCATCATATGTTCCACAGCGTTACCGCCGCAACCACCGACACCGATCACCTTGATTACGGCGCCGTCATTCTCTTTGTCAAATATCTCAATCATACTAACCCTCCATTTGCCTATTATTGAGTGATTGGTTTGCCCCGCACACTCGCCCTAACACACATTAAAAAAACTACAAGAAACTAGAAATTACCGGTAAACCAACTCTTCATGCGTTCCAGCAACCTGCCAAACGAACCTGACTGCAAATTGCCTACCATTTGCTTTTCGACCTGCTGCTTGGCCATCAGCAACAAGCCTATGCCAGTGGCATAACGTGGATTGCCCACCACTTCGGACAACCCTTCCACACCTCTGGGTACGCCCAGGCGTACCGGGGTATGGAAAATTTCTTCACCCAGCTCAACCATGCCGCGCATCTGTGCCGCGCCACCGGTAATCACGATGCCGGAAGCAATCATGGATTCCATACCGCTACGGCGCAGTTCCTGCTGTACGAACTCATAAATTTCTTCCACGCGGTCTTCAATGACTTCGGTCAGCGCCTGGCAGGACAACTGGCGTGGCTCACGGCCATCCACCGCGGGCACATCCACCACTTCGCGCGGATCGGCCAGCTGGCGCAAGGCACAGCCATGCTTGACCTTGATTTCTTCGGCTGACTGCGTCGGTGTGCGCAAGGCCACCGCGATATCATTGGTAATCTGGTCGCCGGCAATCGGGATCACGGCGGTGTGACGGATGGCGCCATTCTTGAACACCGCCAGATCGGTGGTACCGCCACCGATATCCACCAGGCAGACACCAAGTTCTTTTTCATCTTCGGTCAGCACGGATTCACTGGAAGCCAGCGGTTGCAGAATCAGGTCGCTCACTTCCAGGCCACAACGCTTGATGCATTTGACGATATTCTGTGCTGCGGCAATCGCACCAGTCACGATATGCACGCGCACTTCCAGGCGGATACCGCTCATGCCTAACGGCTCGCGCACATCTTCCTGGCCGTCGATAATGAATTCCTGGGTCAGGATATGCAGAATCTGCTGGTCGGCTGGCAGGGCAATGGCGCGGGCGGTTTCCACCACGCGATCGATATCCATCTGCGAGACTTCACTCTCTTTGATTTTCACCATGCCGTGTGAATTGAGGCTCTTGATATGGCTGCCGGCGATGCCGGAATACACGGTATTGATTTTGCAATCCGCCATCAGCTCGACCTCTTCAATCGCGCGCTGGATAGCTTGCATGGTGGAGTCAATATTCACCACCACCCCCTTTTTCAGGCCACGGGAAGCATGCTGGCCAACGCCGATTATTTTCAGCGTGCCTTCCGGCAATATCTCTGCCGCGATCGCCACGATCTTGGAGGTGCCGATATCCAGCCCCACAATTAAATTCTTATCTTCTCTGACTCTACTCATGTGTTTTCCTTGCACAGCCTGCTCATGGCAATCTGTTGTTTAGGCTCCGTTACGCGCCATACGCAACGCGAATCCATTGGGATAGCGTAAATCTGCATAACGCCAGTCACTTTCCGCAATTGTCTGTTGCTGGCTGTAAGCCGCCACAAACTGTTGTAACCGCTGCCTGGCCGTTTCGCGCCCCAGCATCATCTGCCGCTGGTCCGCGGTTTTGATCTCCCAGGCGCGGCGTGAAGACAAGCTCAGTTGCTGAATCTGCAACGGGGTCTTCGCCAGGATCTGCGCAAAACTCACATAGCCTTGTGCCAGCTCCTTTACCGCATCGCCTGGACCATAAAACACCGGCAACTGCTCATCCGAAGCTGCCTGGAACAACTCGCCATGACGGTTGACCAGGGCGATTCCCCCCCAGCGGCCCAGCGCCTGGTGCTCTTCAACCTGCACCACGATGGTGTCCGGCCACTGGCGGCGTACACTGACCTTGCGCGCCCACGGCAACTTCTCAAACGCGGTGCGGGTGCGCTGCAAATCCAGCGTATAAAAATTGCCTTTCAGGTACTTGCTGACAATCAGCTGGATCTGCTCGTGGTTGACATGATCCAGGTTGCCTTCCACCTGCACGTGCTTGACCGGGAACACTGGCAGGTGCAGCACCACAAACAACAAGGCGTACAACAGCATCACCGCCACCAGTGAAAACAGCAGGTTGGCAATCCAGTTCAGCAATGTCGGTTTATGCCACATCGTTTATTCCGTTATCCCTGTACCAGGGCTTGCTGCAAAAAGGGTTTGCTGCAAAAAGGGTTTGCTGCAAAATACGGACAACCAATGCATCAAAATCCAGCCCTGCCGCTTTGGCTGCCATCGGCACCAGGCTGTGGTCTGTCATGCCCGGGCTGGTATTTACTTCCAGAAAGTAATGCCTGCCTCTCTCATCCATCAGGAAGTCCACGCGGCCCCAGCCTTTGCAACCCAGCACGTTGAAGGCCTGCAGGGCCTCTGCCTGGATCTGTTTTTCCTGCTCGGCCGATAATCCGCTGGGGCAACGATACTCAGTGTCATCCCGCAGGTACTTGGCTTCGTAATCGTAATATTCATTTTTAGGCACAATGCGCACGATGGGCAGCGCAGTCTCACCCAGGATACCCACGGTATATTCACCGCCACCGACAAACTGCTCGACAATCACCAATGGATCGGACTGTTTGGCCAGGGTATACGCAGTGACCAGATCGCTAGCCTGCTTGACCTTGCTCACGCCTATGCTGGAGCCTTCATTGGCCGGCTTCACGAACAAGGGCAAACCCAATGCAGTCACCACATTCTCGGCATGTGTGCTGTCATCCATCAGCACATAGTTAGGCGTGACCACACCTGCCGCTGTCCACAACAATTTGGTACGCCATTTATCCATCCCCAGCGCCGATGCCATCACACCGCTACCGGTATACGGGATATCCATCAACTCCAGCGCACCCTGGATAGTGCCGTCTTCGCCATAGCGGCCATGCAGGGCAATAAAGGCGCGGTCAAATGCTTTCAGCGCAGATAAATCCTCAGTGGCAGGGTCAAACGCATGTGCATCCACGCCCTGGCGTTGTAATGCCGCCAGCACGGCTGAACCACTCTTGAGTGACACTTCACGCTCGCCTGAACGGCCGCCAAACAGCACCGCGACCTTGCCAAATGCTTGCTGTGCCATATTTACACTGTTAAGACTCATGCTTTTAAAACACCTTCCCCTATCACTTTTACTTCCTGTACCAGTGCCACGCCCTGCTTGGCACGCACCGTCGTTTTGACGTGCTCGATCAGCGCTTCAATGTCGGCAGCACTGGCGCTGCCCAGATTCACAATAAAGTTGGCATGCTTTTCCGATACCTGTGCGCCACCTATGGTGGTGCCTTTTAAACCTGAGGCTTCAATCAGGCGGGCGGCAAAATCACCTTCAGGATTCCTGAAGGTCGAACCGGCGCTCGGCATATTCAGCGGCTGGCTGGCCAGGCGCTTTGCCAGCAACTGTTTAATCTGCTCCGCTGACGCTTTGCCATCCCCCGCAGGCACGGTAAACCAGCCGCCCAGAAACCACTCATCTGCTACCGGATGCGTCACATGGCGGTAAACCGGCTGGTATTCCGCTTTGTTTCGCACCTGCACCTTGCCGTTGCGATCTATGGTTTTCAGCTGGTCCACCCATTGCCAGGTTTCACCACCATAGCAGCCGGCATTCATGGCCAGCGCCCCACCGACCGTGCCCGGAATACCCGCCATAAACTCGGCCCCGGCGCGGTTCTGGCTGGCGGCAAAACGTGCCAGTTTGGCGCAGGTGACGCCGGCATCGGCATAAATCCGTTCGCCCTGCATTTCCAGCGCTTGCAAGGCCTGGTGCATGACCACCACGGTGCCGCGCACACCACCATCACGCACCAGCAAATTACTGCCCAAGCCAATAAAGGTCAGTGGTTCACTGGCAGACAATTGCTGCAGGAACTGCTGCAAATGCTGCACGCTATCGGCCAGCACCAGGCGGTCGGCCGGGCCGCCGACACGCCAGCTGGTGTAACGTGCCAGCGGCTCGTGATGCAGCACTTGCAAGCCTGATGCTTTTACACCCGATGCAGTCATACGCTGGCCAGCTCCCGGGTTTTGGCCGCCACACTGCCAATGTTGCCGGCACCCATCACCACAACCACATCGCCTGCCTGCACGCTATCCAGTATCGTGGCAGGCAATTCGTCGGTGGTTTCCACAAAGCGTGGCTCCACCTTGCCGTTGACACGGATGGCGCGAATCAGGCTGCGCGTATCTGCGGCCACGATAGGCGCTTCACCGGCGGCATACACCTCGGTCAACAACAAGGCGTCCACGGTGGAGAGCACTTTGACAAAGTCTTCAAAACAGTCACGCGTACGCGTGTAGCGGTGCGGCTGGAAAGCCAGTACCAGGCGGCGGTCAGGGAATGCTCCGCGCGCCGCCGCAATCACCGCTTGCATTTCAATCGGGTGATGGCCGTAATCATCGACCAGTGTGAAATGGCCGCCGTTCACCGGGATTTCGCCATAACGCTCAAAACGGCGACCTACGCCGCCAAACTCAGCCAATGCTTTCAGGATGGCGGCATCCGGTACATTCAGCTCGGTGGCAATGGCAATCGCAGCCAGTGCATTCAATACATAATGATGCCCCGGCAGATTTAACGTGACTTCATTGCGCAAGGTCTTGCCATTTTTGCGCACCAGCGTGAAATGCATCTTGCCGTTATCTGCCACGATATTTTCCGCGCGTATGCTGGCGTCTTCATGCGTGCCGTAAGTGGTCACCGGACGCGTCACACGTGGCAGGATTTCGCGCACATTGGCATCATCCACGCATAGCACCGCCATGCCCCAGAACGGAATCTGCTGCAAAAATTCCACGAACGCGGTTTTGAGCTTGTCAAAACTGTGCTCGTAAGTATCCATATGGTCCTGGTCGATATTGGTGACCACGGCCAGGATGGGCGTCAGGTGCAGGAAAGAGGCATCCGATTCGTCAGCTTCGACCACAATCCACTCGCCGGTACCCAAGCGGGCATTGGCACTGGCCGCTTCCAGCTTGCCGCCAATGACAAAGGTCGGGTCCATGTCTGCCTCTGCCAGGATGCTGGCAATCAGGCTGGTAGTCGTGGTTTTACCATGCGTACCGGCCACGGCAATGCCCTGCTTGAAGCGCATCAGTTCTGCCAGCATCACGGCACGCGGAATCACCGGCACCTTGCGTGCTCTTGCGGCAATGATTTCCGGGTTCGCCTCGTTAATGGCACTGGACACCACGACGACATCGGCATCACTCAGGTACTCGGTGGCATGCCCCTGAAACACAGTGGCACCAAAGTCTTGCAAGCGCCTGGTGGTCGCATTGCTGGCCAGGTCAGAGCCGCTGACTTCAAAACCCAAGTTGAGCAATACCTCGGCGATGCCGCTCATGCCGGAACCGCCGATGCCGATAAAGTGAATCTTTTTGACTTTATGTTTCATGCTGAACCTGGGGTTCCTTTTTTATTGCCTGCCGCCAGCTGCCGGCAAATATCTGCGACTTGTTGCGTGGCTTGCGGCCTGGCCAGCGCACGTGCTTTTTGCGCCATGGCCAGGCAGGTTGGCCTGTCCAGGGTTTTCAATGTGCGCACCAGCTGCGACACTTCCAGCGCCTGTTGCTGTATCAGCAAGGCTGCACCTGCCTGTTGCAAATAAGCAGCATTGGTCGTTTGATGGTCATCCACCGCAAACGGGAACGGCACCAGGATACTGGCAGCCCCCACATTGGCTAGCTCCGCCACCGTCAAGGCACCCGCGCGGCAAATCACCAGGTCAGCCCAGTCATACACTTCATCCATCTCGTAAATAAAGGCACGGCAATCTGCCGCCACGCCCGCCTCGGCATAATTCTTCTTAAGTGCTTCGATCTGCTTTTCACCTGCCTGATGAATGATCTGTGGCCGCTCATTGGCTGGCAGTTGCGCAAAAGCCTGGGGTAACAAGGTATTTAAAGCCACCGCCCCCAGGCTGCCACCAACGACCAGTATGCGTAACGCACCATGATGGCCAGCAAATCGCACTTCCGGTACGGGCAAGGTTGTAATCACTTCACGTACCGGATTGCCCACCATTTCACCTTTGGTGCCCAGGGCATTCGGAAACCCGGTCAGCACGCGGTTGGCGATCCTTGCCAGTACCTTGTTGGTCAGGCCAGCAATCGAGTTCTGCTCATGAATCACCAGCGGCACGCCGGCCAGCTTCGCCATCACACCACCCGGAAACGCGGCAAAACCGCCCATGCCAAGCACAACATCAGGTTGATACTGGCGAATCGCTGCCCTGGCTTGCGTAAATGCGCGCGCCAATTTCACTGGCAAGGTCAGCCAGCCCAGCAGGCCTTTGCCACGCACACCTTGCATGGCCATCATGGCTTTGTCGTATGGTTTATCTGCAATCAGGCGATTTTCCATCCCGCCCTCCGTCGCCAGCCAGACAATTTTCCAGCCTTGTGCATGCAATGCATCTGCAACTGCCATGGCCGGATAAACGTGTCCACCGGTACCGCCCGCCATGACCATTAATGTGGTTTGGCGGCTCATGTTTGCAAGCCTTTCTGCAAGCGGCGATTCTCAAAATCAATGCGCAACAGCACAGACAGCGCAATGCAATTGGCCAGGATGCCGCTACCGCCATAAGATAACAATGGCAAGGTCAGGCCCTTGGTTGGCAACAGACCCATGTTCACGCCCATATTGATAAAACCTTGTACGCCCATCCAGACGCCTATGCCCTGCGCCAGCAAGGCAGAGTAGTAACGCTCATTGGCAACAGCCTCCTTGGCGATGCTGAACGCGCGGATCACCAGCCAGGCAAACAGCAACACCACGACCATCACGCCGACATAACCCAGTTCTTCGGCGACGACGGCCAGCAGGAAGTCGGTATGTGCTTCCGGCAGGTACAACAGTTTTTCCACGCTGCCGCCCAGGCCGACGCCCCAGAATTCACCACGGCCAAATGCGATCAGGGCGTGGGATAACTGATAGCCGGTATCAAACGGGTCATCAAATGGATTCAAAAAACCTTTCATGCGCTCCAGGCGGTAGGGTTCCATCACCACTAGGCCGATCACCGCCAGTGGCAAGGCTCCCAGCATGGCCATAAACACTTTCAGGTTCACGCCACCCAGCCACATAATGGAAAATGCTATCGAGGCAGTGACGGCAAAGGCACCGAAGTCCGGCTCTTTCAGCAGCAAGACACCGACAAACACCATCACACCCAGCATGGGCAAAAACCCTTTTTTGAAGCTGTGCATGTTGCTGGCCTTGCGCACGGCATAATCCGAGGCGTACATGGCGATAAACAGTTTCATCAACTCCGAAGGCTGCAAATTCATGACCAGCAGGGAAATCCAGCGGCGGCTACCGTTGACCACTTTGCCGATACCGGGAATCAGTACCAGGATCAGCAGCACGATGCCGATAATAAACAGGTAAGGCGACATTTTCTGCCACCAGGCCATCGGAATCTGGAACACAATCACGGCAGCAATCAGCCCAACTACGATATAAAGTGCCTGGCGCACCAGGAAATAGGTGCTGTTATGGCCGAACATTTTGCTGGAGTCAGCATAGGCAATCGAGGCGGAATACACCATGACCATGCCGAAGGCCAGCAAAGACAACACCACCCAGATCAGCGACAAGTCGAGGCTGGGCGAGTTATAGCGCTCGCGTGTCATCATCAGCGGGCCTAGCATGCTGCCTCCATCGCCCTGATTGCCTCAACAAACACTTGCGCCCTGTGCTCGTAGTTCCTGAACATATCGAAGCTGGCACAGGCCGGAGATAGCAGCACGGCATCCCCTGCTTCCGCCAGTGTTTTTGCAATATGTACGGCAGCGGTTAAATCCACGGCATCCACCACGGGCATCTGGATGTTCTGCAATACCTGCTGGATTTTTGGCCCATCACGTCCAATCAGCACCACCGCCCTCGCATGCTGCTCAATGGCTGCGCGCAGGGGAGTGAAATCCTGCCCCTTACCATCGCCACCAGCAATCAGTACCACCTTCTGTGGCTGGCCATGTTTGAGCATGCCGCTGATTGCTGCGCAGGTAGCACCAACATTGGTACCTTTGGAGTCATCGTAAAAATCGATTTCATCAATCGTTGCCACCCATTCCACGCGATGTGGCAAACCGGTAAAAGATTGCACCGTATGCAGGATAGAGACTTTGTCTATACCTATGGCCTGTGTGAGCGCAATCGCGGCCAGTGCATTGGCAATATTGTGCTTGCCGCGGATATGCAGGCTATCGGATTCGATATAGTGCCGGTGACCGGCACATAACCAGCCCATTTCATTCAGGCCGTAATCATTGATGCCAGGCGCCGGATTCACACCGAACGATACCTGTGGCAACTGACCGGCCAATGCCGCACTGCGCGGATCATCACGATTAACGACAGCAATGCGCGCATGCTGGTAAATGCGCGCTTTGGACTGTGCGTACTCCTCCATATCGTCGTACCTGTCCATATGATCTTCAGACAGGTTCAGCACCGTCGCCGCATCCACTTGCAAATGATGCGTCGCTTCCAGCTGGAAACTGGAAAGTTCCAGCACATATACATCCGGTGCTGTCATCTGCAAGGTATCCAGCACCGGCACCCCGATATTGCCAGCCACAATGGTGTTCAATCCAGCCTGCTTGCAGATCTCCCCGACCAGCGTTGTCACGGTGGTTTTACCGTTAGAGCCGGTAATCGCAATCACCTTGGCATACGGCGCACGGAAACGTGCAAACAGCTCGACATCGCCCACCACGGGTTTGCCCTGCGCCATCAATTGCGCAATCACCGGCTCCTTGAGTGAGACACCAGGACTGGCGACTATCATGTCCATCTCTGCCAGTAACGCTGCGTTGAATGGCCCCAGATGGTATTCCACTTCCGGAAACTCTTCATGCAGCCTATCCTGGCCGGAGGGATGTAAGCGCGAGTCGAACATCACCACTTCCGCGCCCATCTGGCGCAGCCAGCGCAAGGCAGAGAAGCCGGTGTCACCCAGCCCCAGCACTGCTATGCGTTGTTGTTCGAAGTGTTTTTTCATGTTCGCATTCAACTCGTCATTTCGTGTGTTATCTCAACTTCAGCGTTGAAAGTCCCACCAGTACCAGCATCATGGTGATGATCCAGAATCGCACCACCACCTGGGTTTCTTTCCAGCCTTTTTGTTCGTAGTGATGGTGCAATGGCGCCATCAGGAAAATACGCTTGCCGGTGCCGGTCATTTTTTTGGTGTATTTGAAATACAGCACCTGCGCGGCCACCGAGAAAGTTTCAACCACAAACACGCCCCCCATGATGAAGAGTACGATCTCCTGGCGCACAATCACGGCCACCACCCCCAGCGCTGCACCGAGTGCCAGCGCACCGACATCGCCCATAAAGACTTCTGCCGGATAAGCGTTAAACCACAGAAAACCCAACCCGGCACCGACCATCGCCGCACAGAACACCATCAGCTCACTGGCACCCGCAACATAGGGAATACCCAAATACTTGGAAAACACCACGTGCCCAGCCACATAGGAAAATATAGCCAGTGCCGCTCCCACCATCACGGTAGGCAAAGTTGCCAGCCCATCCAGGCCATCCGTCAGGTTGACCGCATTGCTGCTGCCGACAATCACCAGGTAGGTCAGCACAATAAAACCCACCGCACCCAGCGGCAGTACCAGGTGCTTGAAAAACGGCACGATCAGCGTGGTTTCGACCGCAGTGGTCGAGGTCGCGTACAGGAAACCAGCCACCCCAAAACCAATCAGGCTTTGCCAGAAATACTTTTCCCTGGCGGACAAGCCTTTGGGATTTTTGTACACGACTTTGCGGTAATCATCGACCCAACCCACGGCACCAAACCCCAGGGTCGTGATCAACACCACCCAGATAAACCGGTTATGCAGATTGCCCCATAACAGGGTAGAAACCGCAATTGCCACCAGGATCAGCGCCCCTCCCATGGTTGGCGTGCCGGCTTTCACCAGATGTGTTTGCGGACCATCGTCACGCACCGCCTGGCCTACCTTGTATTCGGTCAGCTTGCGTATCATGGCTGGCCCGACCATAAATGAAATGGCCAGCGCAGTGAGCGTCGCCAACACGGCACGTAATGTGATGTAATCAAATACATGGAATCCACGCACATCTGTCGATAACCACTTTGCCAGTTCCAATAACATAAGCTTCCTATTTCCCCACCGGTCCGGCGGCTTGTGTTTCCACCAAAGCACTCACGACACGTTCCATCTGCATAAAACGCGACCCCTTCACCAGCACCACATCATCCGCAGCGAGATTTTTCTTCAAGGCAGAAGCCAGGGTTTCCACAGAATCAAAATACTGCCCCTGGCTGCCAAATGCCTGCACGGCGAACTGTGACTGTGTGCCCAATGCATACAGATTGTCGACACCGCTCTCTTTGGCGTAGTGACCCACCATGGCGTGCATGGCCGCTGCGTCAGCGCCCAGTTCACCCATATCGCCCATCACGAACCAGGTACGCTGGCGATAATGCTGTAACACATCCAGCGCGGCTTTCATCGAATCAGGGTTTGCGTTATAGGTGTCATCAATCACGGTCGCGCCATTGGCCGCCGTTTTCAGTTGCAGGCGGCCTTTGACACCGCCGAAGCTTTGCAGGCCCTGTGCCACCTCTGGCAAGCTTGCGCCTGCCGCCAGGCTGGCCGCCGCCGCTGCCAATGCATTCATGACATTGTGCGCACCTGGGACAGCCAGTGTGAGCGCCACTGAAGCGCCCTGGTAATGCAGCGTGAACGATGACACCGGTTCGCAGGCAACGATGCTGGCGCGCACCTCGGCATCGACACTTAATCCAAAAGTCAGTACACGGCGATGGGCATTCAGGCTGCGCCAATAGCCAGCGAACTCGCTGTCCGCGTTAATGACGGCAACCCCGTCATCCGCCAACCCGGCAAAAATTTCGCCTTTGGCTTTGGCGATGTTTTCACGTGAGCCCAGTTCGCCAATATGCGCTGTGCCGGCATTGTTAATCACCGCCACATTGGGACGGGCCAGGCGTGTCAGGTAATCGATTTCACCCAGGTGATTCATGCCCATTTCGATCACGGCACAGCGATGCGTGTCGCGCAGGCGCAGCAAGGTCAATGGCATGCCGATATCGTTGTTAAAGTTACCCGCCGTTGCCAATACCTGGCCGGCACCGCCAACATGCACCTGCATGATGGCGGCAATCATTTCCTTGGTCGTGGTTTTGCCATTGCTGCCGGTGACGGCAATCACAGGCAAACCGAGATGCTGGCGCCAGTAAGCAGCCAGTTGCCCCATGGCCAGGCGCGTATCGCTGACCTGAACCACGGGCAAGGCGGTGTCAACCGGACGCGACACCAGTGCCGCCGCAGCGCCTTGTGCGACCACTTGTGGCAAAAAGTCATGGCCGTCAAATTTCTCGCCCGGCAATGCCACAAATAGCTGGCTTGGCTGCACGCGACGGCTATCGGTATCGACGGAGGTCACCAGCACATCCGTGCCATGCAATGTACCGTGCAGGACATCTGCAATATTCTGCAAGGTCATCATGCCGGCACCCTTTTTTTCAATGCATTCAGCGCCCATTCGGCATCGCTGAAGGGATAACGGATGCCCTGGATTTCCTGGTAATCTTCATGGCCTTTGCCTGCGACCAATACCACATCTCCTTTGCCTGCCAGCGACACAGCCTGCGTGATGGCTTTGGCACGGTCGGTTTCCATCGTGAATTCACGGGTCAGGCCTTCCGCAATGGTGGCGATAATGGCATAAGGGTTTTCACTGCGCGGATTGTCATTGGTGACGATGACACTGTCTGCCAGTTCACCGGCAATCCGTCCCATTTCACTACGTTTGCCTGGATCCCGGTCGCCGCCGCACCCGAATACGCAACTCAATTTGCCACGCACCTGTACCCGCAGGGTATGCAAGGTTTTCTCCAGCGCGTCCGGCGTATGGGCATAATCGACTACCACCAGCGGCAAATCGCCACCACCCAGCATTTGCATGCGACCGGTCACAGGCATCAAACCAGAAACAGCCTGCAACGCCGCCGGTAACGCGATGTCGTGTACCAGCAGGCAGCCCAGCACGGCCAGCATGTTATGCACATTGAACTGACCCAGTGCATGCAGTTGCACAATGCCATTCCCTTGTGGCGTACGCACCTGCACTTCGAAACCGGTGGCATGCATGGTCACGGCTGTCGCACATACGTCCGCATCCTGCATGCCATAACTCATGACCCGTTTGCCTTGCTCGCGCAAGCGTCTAATCATGGCGGCACCGAACGCGTCATCCGCATTAATCACAGCAGCAGACAAGGTCTGCCAATTGAACAGTTTTTCCTTGGCTTGCTGGTATGCTCCCATGGTCAGGTGGTAATCCAGGTGGTCGCGGGTGACGTTGGTAAACACCGCCACATCAAAAGCCACCCCGTTGACCCGCCCCTGGTCCAGCCCGTGTGAAGACACTTCCATGGCCACCGTTTGCACATCCTCCAGGACGAAATTGGCAAGCAGCTTTTGCAACGCCACCGGCCCTGGTGTCGTATTCTGTGTCGCCTGCAGGTCATCCAGCGTGCCATTGCCCAGCGTGCCGATCACGGCAGCTTTACGCTGCAGGAAACGGTATGCCTGCGCCAGCCAATGCGTCACCGTGGTCTTGCCGTTGGTACCGGTCACGCCTATGCACCACAACTGCTCGGTAGGGTTCTTATAGAACTGGCTGGCAATATGGCCGACCTGGAATTTCAGGTCAGGAATGGCAATATTGTGCACCGTCCATTGCGGATTCCAGTCAAAGCCCAGGCTGTCCCAGATCACCGTGTTGGCACCTTTGGCAATCGCATCCGCAATGTAGTCCCGGCCATCGCCATGCTGGCCCGGATAGGCCAGGAACAGGTCATGTTTTTCCACCTGGCGGCTATCCGCAGTGATGCCATGGACGGGCGCTGGGATGATGTATTTACTCACATTGCCTCCGGAGCTGCATCCATCTCTGCTGGCGTGGTGGCAGGAATGGCAGCGCCATCCTGCGGAATCACCAGCATACGCAGTACATCGTTCATCACGGCGCTGAACACCGGCGCTGCCACGCTACCGCCGTAATATTCACCATTACTTGGCTCATCTATCATCACGGCCATGATCAGGCGTGGATTAGACGCGGGCACCATACCGACAAAAGAGCCAACATATTTGTCGTGTTCATAACCACCGGGGCCCAGTTTGTGCGCCGTGCCGGTCTTGCCTGCCACACGGTAGCCGGTCACTTGTGCTTTCAGGGCGGTACCGCCTGGCTGCACCACCAGTTCCAGCATATCCTTGACGGCATTCGCTACCTTGGCAGAAAACACCTGGCGCCCCACCGGCGGCTCAGACAGTTTGGTCAGCGTAACCGGCAACAGCTCACCTTCATTGGCAAAAACAGTATAGGCACGCGCCAGTTGCAGCAAAGTGACACTGATCCCATGCCCATACGACATGGTCGCCTGCTCAATCGGGCGCCAGGTTTTGTAATCGCGCACCTTGCCGGAAGCCTCGCCGGGGAAACCGATTTTAGTCGGCGAGCCGAACCCGAGCTGTATGTAGGTGTTCCATAATTGCTCGCGGTTAAGTTCCAGCGCCATTTTGGCCGAACCCACATTGGAGGATTTCTGGATCACCTGCGAGACGCTCAATATCTGGTTAGGATGTGAATCGTGGATAGTGGCAGTGCCTATACGCAAATATCCCGGTGCCGTCTGGATTTTGGTGTCCGGCTGGAAAGGGCCGAATTCCATCGCAGCCGCTGCGGTCACCGGTTTCATGGTGGAGCCTGGCTCAAAAATGTTCACAATGGCCGAATTGCGCAACTTGCTGGCGACATTGACCGGGCTATTCGGGTTATAAGTAGGAATATTCACCAGCGCCAGCACTTCACCTGTCTTGGCATCCAGCACCACCGCAGCAGCAGCCTTGGCTTTATGTTTTTCTACGGCGCGGGATAACTCGCGATGCACCACATATTGCACGGTACGGTCTATGCTTAACACCAGGTCCTGGCCATCATGTGGCAGCTTAACCGCCACCAGGTCTTCGATCACATGCCCTTTACGGTCCTGTACAAAGTCGCGCTTGCCTGCCGTGCCCGACAATACGCTGTTACGGTACAGCTCCATGCCTTCCACGCCGGTATCATCCACGCCAGTGAAACCGACGATATGGGCCGCCACTTCTGCCGCCGGGTAGAAGCGTTTGTATTCTTTCTGACTGAATACGCCGGGCACTTTCATCGCCATCACCTGTTTTGCCACATCGGGCGCCACTCTCCGTTTGATATACACAAATTCTTTTTTCTTTTGCTGCACTTTCTGCTGCAAGTCTTTCGGCGCCATATCCAGCAATTTGGCCATTTGCTTTAATTGCGCCGCCGATACCTGCACATCGGTCGGGTTGACCCACAACGACTCCACCGGCAGGCTGATGGCCAATGGCTTGAAGTTACGGTCGTAAATCTTGCCGCGATGCGGCATCAACACCACTTTGCGTCGCGAGAACGCCTCACCTTTTTTAATCAGGTAATCCTTGTGCAGGGTTTGCAGGTAAAGCCCGCGCCCCAGCAACAGGGCAAAACTCAGCAACAGCAACACCAGCAGCGCCCTTCTGCGCCAGGCCGGCAGTTTCACCAGCTTATGTTGACTTTCCTTCAACAACATACGTCTACTTTCGCCCTGTCCCGCTTAAGGGATAGCAGGCATATCCACTGCGATGACTTGTGTCTGCTGCATGCTCGGGCTGCGCATATGCAAGCGCTCGGTAGCAAATTCTTCCAGCCGGGAATGCATGGCCCAGGTGCTTTGCTCAATCTGCAACTGGTCATATTCCGTCATATACTGCTTGGTCAGCATCTCCTGCCGATCCAGTTCAAAATACAGCTTGCGCGCCTTGTACTGCGCCGTGACTACGCCCAGTGCCATCGCAATCGTTACCGCAAACAAAATCAGGTTCAGCCGTATCATTGCCACCCTTACTGCACACCGGTACGTTCGGCCACCCGCAACACTGCACTGCGTGAACGCACATTGGCTGCCACTTCGGCCTTACCTGGCTTGATGGCTTTACCAATGGCCATCAACCGCGGCTGCGGCAGATCCCTGGCACGCACCGGCAAACCGGCCGGCAAGTTATCCCGATCCATTTCCGATTGAATAAAGCGCTTCACAATGCGGTCTTCCAGCGAATGAAAGCTGATCACCGCCAGGCGGCCATTCTGGCGCAGCAACTTTAAACAATCCGGCAACACTAGCGAGAGCTCCTCAAGCTCTTGATTGACGAAAATCCGTAGAGCCTGAAATGTGCGCGTTGCTGGGTTCTGGCCCGGCTCAACCTTTGGGATGGCGCCTGCCACGATCTTGGCAAGTTGTCCCGTAGTGGTGATGGCATGCCCATCTTCGCGCTCCTTAACAATCGCCCTTGCAACCTGCTTAGCAAACCGTTCTTCACCATAATCCCTTATCACCTCACCCAATTGCTTCTCTGAAATTGTGGCCAACCACTCTGCGGCGGTTTTGCCACGGCTTTGGTCCATACGCATATCCAGCGGCCCGTCAAAGCGGAAGCTGAAGCCGCGCGCACCTTCATCAATCTGCGGTGACGAAATGCCCAGATCGAGCAAAATGCCATCCACCGCATCCACACCCAACCCGGCCAGCACCTCTGCCATGCCTGAGAAATGGGTATGCGAAATAGAAAAACGCGCATCCGCAATCGTTTGCGCATGCGTAATGGCCGCCAAATCGCGATCAAGCGCGATCAGGCGACCCTTAGTGCCCAGTTTGGAAAGTATGAGGCGGCTGTGGCCACCACGCCCGAATGTGCCATCCACATACACGCCATCCGTGCGTATATTGAGCGCATCAACCGCTTCATGCAGCAACACCGTGACATGGCTGGCGGCTGGCGGCACAGACGTTTCCGTCAAAGACGCGGGCGCTGACTTCGCGCCCGGTATCATAGCGAGAATCCCTCTAGCTCTTGCGGGATCTGCAACTGGTCAGCAGCCATCAGTTTTTCCAGCTGCTGATCCCAGGCGGCCACATCCCATAATTCAAAATGACTACCCTGCCCCACCATCATCACCTCTTTATCCAGATGGGCAAACTTGCGCAACACGGCATTGACTAACAGGCGACCGGCAGAATCCAGATGCATCACATCCGCCTGACCCACGATCATGCGCTGGATACCACTGGTTTGAGGATTGAAACTGGACAGGCTGGTCAGCTTGGTTTCGATCGGCTCCCAGGCGGCTTTCGGGTACAGGATCAGGCAACGGTGCGGATGCGCGGTGACCACCACTTCACCCTGGCCGCCTTCAGTCAGGGCGTCACGGTGCTTGGCCGGCACACTGAGCCGTCCCTTCGCATCCAAACTTAACTGTACCGCCCCGCGAAACATGGTTACCTGATCACCTTTTTTGTTCGTTTATGAGAAAATTTCCCACAATTCAACACAAAATCACCCTTTTGCACACTATAGATAAAAAAAAAGTGCTTGGCAAGCACTTTGGAGGAAAAAATCTCTTTTAAAGACAAAGACTTAGAGCATTTTAACAAAGCAATTCAAATCAATATATTGGCGCAACAAACACATAAAATTGTTTAATAAAAATAGATATCTCATTGAAAATATTGAACAATTTAAAAACATCATTTTTTGCTGAACTTTTTCCTATTTGGCCCACCGGTTTTTGAAACCACATCATCCGTCTTTCACAGCCCTTCTCATGCATAGTTATGGTGAAGTTCGAAATCTTGAAACACCTCGCCGCAAGACCTTTCCCCACCAGGATTCGCCTGCCACAACCTTACACAATGCGATCAATCAGCTCCCCCCCAACAGCGGGCTTACCTACACCGATGCAGCAAAAATATATTCGAGAAGGCAGTTAGCGAAATGCCAAAGGAAGATAGCCACAACAAGCAGTGCAGCCGATACTGCAGCAGGAAGCAAGTAAAGGGATGACGACAATGGCAGTGCAGGATTAGTCCGGCAGCCGGAAAAAGAGGAAAATAAAGCCAACCGGTAAGCCGGGTTCTGTAACTACTTGCGTAGCTGACAGTCATTCCTCTAGGCGTGCAATTACTCACACGCTCAAGCTATCTACCCGCTGGCAGCGCGAGCCACGCCTTATTACTTGCGTAAAATGCCAGCCTATTTGATATTGCTGCAGATGGAGGTTACCGCGTTTCACATCCACTGTCCGAAAACAGTTTACTCGTCTCTGTGGCCCTGTTCCTCGCCTTATACTGTTACCAGCTTTCAGCGTACGGCCGTTAGCCGTCATCCCGCTCTGTGCAGCCCGGACTTTCCTCTCCCTGTTTGCACAGGCAGCGACTGTCTGGTTGGCTTCACCGCCATTTTACCATGCCGACCGTAACACTCTATAATGCACAGGAGCCATTATTTATTGACGCATCATGACCACACACGCAAAACCCGGCCAACTGGACCCCTCGTGGCAAGCTGTGCTTGGCGCAGAGTTTGACAGACCTTATATGCAATCGCTCAAAGCGTTTTTGCAGCAGGAAAAAGCTGCCGGCAAAACCATCTTTCCTCCGGGGCCGCTGATTTTCAATGCTTTCAACCATACACCTTTTGACAAGGTACGCGTGGTGATTATCGGGCAAGACCCTTATCACGGCCCTGGGCAGGCACATGGGCTGAGTTTTTCAGTGCAAGCGGATGTTGCATTACCACCATCCCTGATCAATATTTTTAAAGAAATCCAGTCTGACTTAGGCATACGCATGAGCGGTAGTGGTGATTTAACGCCATGGGCAGATCAGGGCGTATTGTTGCTGAATGCGACGCTCACCGTGCAACTGGCCAATGCCGGCTCGCACCAGAACCGTGGCTGGGAAACATTTACCGATGCCGCCATTGCTGCGCTGAATGCAAAGCGGGAGGGGCTGGTATTTGTGCTGTGGGGCAGTTATGCGCAAAAAAAAGGGGCCATGATAGACCCGCATAAACATTTAATATTGAAATCACCGCATCCATCGCCATTATCTGCACATCGCGGCTTCTTTGGCACACGCCAGTTTTCCAGAATCAACCAGTATCTGACCGCGCACGGGCAGACACCGATCAATTGGCAGCTTTGATTAAGGCTTAATCACCAGGGCGTTGTTGACAGATTTCACGCCTTTCACGCTGCTGGCAATTTTGCCGGCTCGCGCTTTCTGGTCAGCTGTATCGACAAAACCGCTCAGGATCACCACATTATCCTTGGTTTCCACGCTGATTTTAAAACTGCTGAGGTTCTTCTCAACCAGGTATTTGGACTTGATTTTGGCGGTAATCGCACTATCTGATGCGGCCTGCTTGTTTTCTGCAGTATCCACTTTGGATTTATAAGTGGCAAACTCGTCCTGATCCAGGCTGCCGTTATGGTTTTTATCCGCCTTGGCAAAAGCACCCTTGGGAAAATCCTTATCCTTCGCCACTTCTTTCGCGGATAATTTACCATTAGCATCGGTATCCAGCGCCTGAAAAGCTTGCTCATAAGGCGCCTGCTGTCCGTGCATTTCATCAATGGTGACCGCGAACACCTGTGTACTCAACATCACACTCAACCCTGCAATCCAGCATTTTTTATTCATCACTTGTTCTCCAATGTCAAAAGTTTACGCTAACTTCCAGGCAATGGTTTGCCCGGCACGCAATGGCACCAGCACATCATCCGCAAATGGGATGCTTTCCGGCACCAGCCAGCTCTCCTTGCGTAAAGTGATGGTGTCCGTGTTGCGCGGCAGTCCGTAAAAGTCTGACCCGTAAACGCTGGCAAAGTTTTCCAGCTTATCCAGCGCCCCTGCCGCTTCAAACGCTTCGGCATACAACTCAATCGCGGCATGGGCGGTATACATGCCGGCACAGCCACACGTTGCCTCTTTGGCTGATTTGGGATGTGGCGCGCTATCGGTTCCCAGGAAGAACCTGGGCGACCCGGAGATGGCCGCCTTCACCAGCGCCTGTCTGTGCGTTTCGCGCTTGAGAACCGGCAAGCAGTAATGGTGCGGTCGGATACCGCCGGTGAACATGGCATTGCGGTTCATGAGCAAATGATGTGCAGTAATGGTTGCAGCCAGGTTAGAAGGGCCTTGCGTGACAAATTCGGCCGCATCTTTGGTGGTGATATGCTCAAACACGACTTTCAGCCCGGGGAAATCTTTCAGCAGCGGCTGCAGGTGACGTTCAATAAACACTTTCTCGCGGTCAAACACATCAATCTCGGCATCCGTCACCTCACCATGAATCAGCAGCGGCATGCCCTGCTTCTCCATTTCGGCCAGCACGGCAGCACATTTGGCCAGGCTGGTCACGCCGGAATCACTATTGGTCGTCGCCCCGGCCGGATATAATTTGACTGCTTGCACCACGTCATCCTGGCGCGCACGCACGATTTCTTCAGCCGCCATATTATCGGTGAGGTATAAGGTCATCAGCGGCTCAAACGCCACGCCGGCAGGCAGTGCCAGCTTGATGCGGTTGTAGTAGGCACGTGCCGCCTCGGCAGTGGTGACAGGTGGTCGCAAGTTAGGCATCACAATCGCACGTGCAAATTGCCTGGCCGTATCAGGCAAGACCGCTTTTAGCGTTTCGCCATCGCGCAGGTGCAAGTGCCAGTCATCGGGACGAATTATGGTCAGTTGAGTTGTCATGAATCGTATATCTTTCAAAAAATCATGAAGCCGCTTTGATCGCAAGCGCGGCTTCATACAGTTCGTTCTTTTTGTGGCCGGTAATCTCAGTCGCCAAAGCAACCGCCTGTTTCAATGGCAGCTCCTGCAACAAGCGCACGAGGACACGCTGCGTATTGTCATCCAGCCCTTCAGCTTTCTCAGCCGGCGCAGGATGAATCAGCAGCACGAATTCACCGCGCTGCTGATTACTGTCAGCCTGTAACCAGTGTACAGTGTCTGTCAAACTGGCCGTATGTATGGTTTCAAAGGTTTTGGTCAGTTCGCGCGCAATGGTCAGCAAGCGCCCGCCACCGAATACGGTTTGCAGGTCCTGCACACACTCCACAATACGGTGTGGTGCTTCGTAAAACACCAGCGTCACCGGAATACCTTTTAATCTATCCAATCGCTTGCGGCGCTGCGAACCACTGGCAGGCAAGAATCCCTCGAAGCAAAATCCCGGTTCAACAATCCCCGCTGCAGACAACGCAGCAATCACCGCGCTGGCACCGGGAATGGGGACTACCTTGACGCCGGCATTACGCACCGCCTGCACCACCACCGCGCCGGGATCACTCACGGCAGGCGTACCGGCATCCGTCACCAGTGCAATCGACTCGCCCGCCTGCAAGCGCTTCAGCAGCCCTTCGGCAGCCTGCTGCTCATTATGTTCATGGACCGCAACTAACGGTTTACTGATGCCGAAATGCCGCAGCAACCCAACCGTATGCCGGGTATCTTCAGCGGCAATGGCATCCACCTGTTTCAAGGTTTCCAGTGCGCGCAAGGTGATATCGCCCAGATTGCCGATAGGCGTTGCCACCACATATAATGTACCGATTTCGCTCATGCGCACATTTTAAGTCATCGCGCCGGTTTCGCTAAGATTTATCGGACAAATAACCTGACATCCCGAACACGCTGTTTTCATCATGAAGCTTAACCAGAATAATCAAGGCCTGGCTGCCGAAAGTGCAGCGGCTGCATTTTTGCAGCAACAGGGGCTGACACTGATTGTGCAAAACTACAGTTGCCGCTTTGGTGAGATCGACCTGATTCTGCGTGAAGGTAAAACACTGGTGTTTGTCGAAGTCAGGCTGCGCAGCAACCACAAATTCGCCAGCGCCGCATACAGTATAGATCACCACAAACAGCAGAAACTCATCCGGGCGGCGCAATACTACCTGCAATCGCACGACCTCAACACGCCTTGCCGCTTTGATGCCGTACTGTTTGATAACGCGCAGTACCAGTCACCCGACTGGATTCGTAATGCAATCGACACATAAAAAGCGTAGAATTTTATTTACTTCCTGCTGTCACATCAGGCATCGCTTACTACATCACAAGGAAACTGCATGACCTCAAAAATTTTCACCAGAAAACTCTCCGCCATCGCCCTGCTCCTCATCAGTACGCAATTGAGTGGTTGTTTTCCGGCCGTCGTGGGTGGCGCAGCAGCGGGTGGCGCAATGGCAGCAGATCGCCGCTCCTCTGGTATTTATGTGGAAGATGAAAATATCGAACTCAAAACCCTGAAGCGCCTGTCACAATATATGGACAAGGCTTCACATATCAATGTGACCAGCTACAACCGCATTGTATTACTGACAGGGGAAGCGCCAAACGAAGGCCAGCAGTCCCAGGCAGAAACGCTGGCCCGTGAAATTGCCAATGTACGTGACATCCATAACGCCATCACGGTTGGACCGGCTTCCTCCATCGGCGACCGCAGCAACGACACCTACCTGACCACCAAAGTGAAAACCCGCTTCCTCAGCGAGAACCTTTTCCCGGCCAATGTGGTAAAAGTGGTGACTGAAGCCAGCGTGGTATACCTGTTGGGTATCGTCTCCGAAAAAGAAGCCAACGATGCGGTAGAGATTGCCAGGACCACTGAAGGTGTGACCAAAGTGGTTAAAGTGTTTGAATACACCAATTAATTTTTAGAGTTTTTTAATTTTTGCTTTAAGGAATCCGAATGGAAAGCCAGGAGATTATTATTCAGGGGATTACGCTTGCTGGTAAACCCTTCCGCCCCAGCGACTGGGTGGACCGTATGTGCAGCACTTATGCCAGTTTTGGTGTCGACAAGAAATTACGCTACTCACCCTATCTCAAGCCCAAACTGGTCAACAATGTCCGCAGCCTGTCTGTGGACATGAAACTGAAACAGGTCAACCCTGAAGGCTTTGAGCAGTTGATACAGTTCGCCAAGGAAAACCAGCTAAGCGTGATCAACCCGGCCGGTGAAGCGGTAGCGATCTAGCTCCCGTTTATCTGGGTCCTGACGCGGCTTCTGTAAGCAATTGCTCCAGCCAGTGTTTGCTTACGGTGCCGCGTTTGACTTGATACAAGTGCCCGTCAGGATGATAAATATACGTGGTAGGTAATACTTCAGGCCGTGGCAGCGGTGTTTTCTGCGCATCCCCCAAAATCACCGGGTACGAAATCAGCATATCCTCGGCAAAATCCCGCACCGACTTCTCGCTCTCGTAGCGGACAGCGACCCCCAGCACCATCACATGCTGTTGATGATGCTCATCATAGAACGCGACCAGTTCAGGGATTTCTTCCAGGCAAGGCGGGCACCAGGGCACCCAGTAATTCACCACCAGCCAATGTCCCTTATACCGGGATAATTGATGGGTCTTGCCGGCCATATCCTGCATTACCCAGTTGGAGGTAGAATCCGCGATTACACCACTTGCCCAACATACGCAGAACAAGCCTGCCATCCATTGCCCAAAGTCTCTGCGTGTCATAAACTCCCGCCGGTTGAATGCATATAACTTGTTATTGTAAAACCACAAGTCGCAAACATCACGCAAGCGGGTTCGAAAAATACTTGATTCTGCCGGAATTGTGTTGCTATACTAATCGCCAACATTTCTGGTAATTTCAAGTCTTCGGCAAATTACTACTTCCAAATCAATTTTAGCCCTGACAATCAGAATTTTTCTGTTTAATTCCAGTCAATAACTCTTCATCCATTCTTACGAGGCAATAATGAGCGATAACATTACCCATTTAAGCGATGCCAGCTTTGAGCAAGAAGTTTTACAATCTACCGTCCCGGTACTGGTTGATTACTGGGCTGAATGGTGTGGTCCTTGCAAAATGATCGCCCCTATCTTGGATGATATCAGCAAAGAATATGCTGGCCGCCTGAAAGTTGCCAAACTGAACATTGATGATAACCAGAATACACCGCCTAAATATGGTATCCGCGGCATTCCTACCCTGATGCTGTTTAAAAACGGCAATGTAGAAGCCACCAAAGTCGGCGCATTGTCCAAGTCTCAACTCAGCGCGTTTATCGATAGCAACATTTAATAACTCCACCCGGCTTTTTTCCTGAAGCCGGGTTTCTTTTCATCTTCTCCGACGTCTCTCAATCTAGCGAGTCACTCATGCACTTATCCGACCTCAAACACCTCCCCGTCACCGAACTGGTAGAAATGGCTATCAGTAACGAAATCGAAAATGCCAGTCGCATGCGCAAGCAGGACCTGATTTTCGCCATCCTGAAAAACAAGGCCAAGAAAGGTGACAGCATCTTTGGGGACGGTACACTAGAAGTGTTACCGGACGGCTTTGGCTTTTTACGCTCGCCAGATACTTCCTACCTGGCTGGTCCGGATGATATTTATGTCTCACCTTCGCAAATTCGCCGTTTCAACCTGCATACCGGCGACAGTATCCAGGGTGAGATCCGTACGCCAAAAGATGGCGAGCGCTACTTTGCCCTAGTCAAAGTTGATAGTGTCAATGGTGAAGCACCTGAAAACACCAAACACAAAATCCTGTTTGAAAACCTGACACCGCTGTTCCCGACCGTGCCGCTGACACTGGAGCGTGATATCCGCGGTGAAGAAAACATCACCAGCCGTATGATCGACATGATCGCACCGATTGGTAAAGGCCAGCGTGCGTTACTGGTGGCCAGCCCGAAAAGCGGTAAAACCGTGATGCTGCAAAACGTGGCGCATGCGATTACTGCCAACCATCCCGACTGTATCCTGATTGTGCTGCTGATTGACGAACGCCCGGAAGAGGTAACGGAAATGACACGTTCCGTACGCGGCGAAGTGGTCGCTTCCACGTTTGATGAACCGGCAACCCGCCACGTGCAAGTAGCCGAGATGGTGCTGGAAAAAGCCAAGCGCCTGGTGGAACACAAAAAAGATGTCGTGATTCTGCTGGATTCCATCACCCGCCTGGCCCGTGCTTACAACACAGTCATCCCATCATCCGGCAAGGTGTTGACCGGCGGTGTGGATGCTAACGCGCTGCAAAAACCAAAACGTTTCTTTGGTGCGGCCCGTAACGTGGAAGAAGGCGGTTCACTGACGATTATCGCCACTGCGCTGGTGGATACCGGTTCGCGTATGGACGACGTGATTTACGAGGAATTTAAAGGGACCGGCAACATGGAAATCCATCTGGATAGACGCATGGCCGAGAAACGTATCTACCCAGCCATCAACGTGAACAAGTCCGGTACCCGTCGTGAAGAGTTACTGCTAGACAAAGATGTACTGCAAAAAATCTGGGTATTGCGCAAACTCCTGTACCCGATGGACGACCTGGAGGCGATGGAGTTCCTGTTGGATAAAATCAAGGCGACCAAGACCAATAACGACTTTTTTGACAGTATGCGCCGTGGTTAATCCCTATGGTAACGGAGTTATTTATCAGAAAGTTATTGATAACTCAGAAAAATTAGCGGATAATCGCGCGTTTACTGCAACTGCTTAAGATTAGAGAGAAAGCATGAAAGCTGACATTCACCCAAATTATCCTGAAATTAACGTCACCTGTAGTTGTGGCAATAAATTCAAAACCCGTTCTACCAATGGTAAAGACCTGAACATCGAAGTATGTTCACAATGCCACCCCTTCTACACAGGCAAACAGAAGATTGTAGATACCGCTGGTCGCGTTGAGAAGTTCCGCCAGAAATACGGCATGTAATTGGGTGGAATCTGTATAAAAAAGGCAGCATGGCTGCCTTTTTTGTTTTTGCCGCATGGTAGTTATCATTGTTTGCGCTAATATGCGCATGACAGGTCTTATTTGAGCACGCACTTACCACATGCAGTTTTTCATTGATCACGACTGGCAGGAGAACATGGCCACGCCGCGCGCCAAAGTAGGCGAGCGTGCCAAGACGCACCTGCTTATTTTATTGTGCGCCATCTGGCTGTGTGTCGGCCTGATTGGCCATTCCCCCTGGAAACCACTGGAATCGCAATCTATCAGCATTATCCAGGGACTGATTGATCATCCCTTCCTGTCCCTGCAAAGCTGGACTGGCGGTCACTGGATAGCGCCCATATCTGCAGGCCATCCTGCGCTGGATACACCGCCTCTGTTTTACTGGGCCGCCACCGGTTTTGCGCATGCATTTTCTTTCTTGCTACCAACCCATGACGCAGCTAGGCTGAGCGTAGGCGCCTGGATGCTGGTCACTTTGCTGATGATGGGCTTAAGTGGCCGTGAATTATGGAACCCGGGGGTAGGACGCCAAACCAATTTCATTTTCATCGGGTGCCTGGGACTGGTGGTGAGTGCCCACACCTTGATGCCGGAAGTGGCAGCGCTCACCGGGATCAGCATGGCGTTTTATGCCCTGGCACTCGTGGTGCGCAAGCCGCTACGCGCAATGTGGCTGCTTTGCGCCGGCCTCCTGACTGCATTTCTATCCACAGGCTTATTGCCTGCCGCCACCATTATCAGTGCCACCATTGGCGTTATTTTCCTGCCCGCCATCCGGCAACAGGCAGCAGCAAAACGTGCCTTGATACTGGGGCTGCTGCTTGCATTACCAGGTATTCTGCTCTGGTGCTGGTTATGCCAGTCATGGGCAGCAGACTTATGGACTGGCTGGTGGTATAACCAGCAAAACATACAATCGCCTAGCATGCACTTATACTTTATCCGCACACTGGCCTGGTATGCCTGGCCGGCATTACCGTTCGCTTTCTGGGGTCTGTGGCGATTCAGGCAGGTTGTGTTACACACCTACCGCTTCCAGCTCTGCCTGATTTTTTTCGTGTGCGCCTTTTTGCTGATTGGCTTCTTCAGTGATCGCAGCGAAGTCAACGCCTTACCGCTACTGGTACCACTCACGGCACTGGCCGCAGGTAGCATAGAGACCCTCAAGCGCGGCGCAGCCGGTGCGTTAAACTGGTTCGGGCTGATTTTATTCGGCTTGCTGATTGCCATTGCCTGGCTAGGCTGGTGGGCCATGCTGAATGGCACACCCGTTAAGTTGTACCATCGCCTGAGCTATTTATCCGGCCTGCAAACCATTCCATTCAACGTGTTATATGGTGTGATTGCCGTCGCAGTCACCCTCATCTGGCTCTCCGGTGTCGTGCGCTCCAAACACTCCAATCGCTCAAGTGCCACCAACTGGGCGATTGGCATGACCTGCGCCTGGACAGTGTTCATGAGTTTATGGCTACCGATGATTGAGGCCGCGCGCACGTATCAGCCTATTTTTGAAGATTTACGCAAACACCTGCCCAAACAGCGCCATTGCATCAGCAGCCATAATATAGGCTCCTCACAGGCAGATTTACTGCATTATCATGCCGGCATTCATCTGCAACCGGACAATTCTGCTTGCGACCTGCTGTTAATCGAGGATCAACCGGGCAAACGACATGCGTTGCCCGGCAATGACTGGCAACTCATCTGGGAAGGCGAGCAAAGCCGCCAAAGCAAAGAGTTTTTCAGGTTGTTCCAGCGTCACTAATAAGCCTGCACGCTGGACGGAGGGATGGAGTGAGGCTAGGCCTGAATATGTTGCTGAATGGCCGCAATCACTTGGGGATGTAAGCCAGCGCCTTGCTGCTGCTGGACATGGGCCACAATTGACTTAATCATAATGGAATTCCAGAACTTCTTCAGGTGGCCGGCGATTTCTACTTTTGCCTCTTCCTCGTCTGGTACTGCTTCAAAAAAGTCACCAATCTGGTTGGCCATGTGGATCAGTTTTTCGACTTCCATCTTATCTATTTTCCCATCAATTAAAACGACACACTGTCAGCGAGTGCGCCGTGATACACCACACATTGCCCTGGCCTGGCGAACCCCACCAGCAGGAAATCATAGTCCTTTGCCAGATTAACCGCCAACGCAGTGGGCGCAGAAATTGCCACCAAGGCCTGCCCTCCTACCATCGCCACTTTCTGCACCATTTCGTAACTGGCCCGGCTGGTGGTCAATACCCAGTGTTTCCGCCATAAGGTTGTGAAATCATGTTCCTGCCGTAGTAGTGCGCCCAGCAGCTTATCCAGCGCATTATGGCGCCCCACATCTTCACGCACATGCAATACCTGTCCCTGTTCACTCACAATGGCACAGGCATGGGTTGCTCCCGTCAGTTGCTGCAAAGGCTGCTGTGCTTTCAATTGCATCATCGCATGATCAATCGAGGTCACAGACAATGCAGGAGCCGGTATGTTTTGCCGGACGGGCGTTTTGAATACCTGCTGCAAGCTTTCCGCCCCACACAAGCCACAGCCGGTACGCCCGGTTAAATTACGCCGCTGCTCCTTGAGGGCTGAAAATTGTGCCGTTGCCAGGTCAATATGCAATTCGATACCGCGCAAACAGCCATCCGCAGCCTGTACGGCTTTGGCCTCTATGCCGTAGATTTGCCTGCGCTTGCTGATAATGCCTTCGGTATAAGAGAACCCATAGGCAAAATCTTCGAGATCTGCCGGGCTGGCCAGCATCACCACATGCGAAATGCCGTTATACACCAGCGCAACCGGTACTTCCTGTGCCAGCACATCTTCCACCTGTTGTGGCTGGCCATGCTGCCAGCGTGTGACGGTTAATGCAGTAGCAGCCTGCTCGGCCGCAATCGCCTGCCAGTCACTACTGGGCTCAACAAGCTGGCAAGCCGCGCACTCAACGGTTGAATGCACCATCAGAAAACAACCGTATGCGGATCCATGCCTGACAACTCAACCTGGGTATCACTGAACGTACGGTACTCTTTTTGCCAGTCCGACAGCTGGTTTACTTTCGTCAGTTGCACTGCTGTCACTTTATATTCAGGACAATTGGTAGCCCAGTCCGAGTTATCTGTCGTAATCACATTGGCACCAGATCCCGGGTGGTGGAACGTGGTATAGACCACGCCCGGTTGCACGCGCTCGGTAACTTTGGCGCGTAACACGGTCTGGCCAGCCCGGCTGGTGATGTCTACCCAATCGCCATCTTGTATGCCACGGTCTTCAGCATCGTGCGGATGAATCTCAATTCTGTCCTCAGCATGCCAGACCACATTGTGGGTACGGCGTGTCTGCGCGCCCACGTTGTATTGCGACAAAATACGCCCGGTGGTCAGGATTAGCGGGAATTTGGTATTCACACGCTCTGTCGTAGGCACATATTGCGTGATAAAGAACTTACCTTTGCCACGCACAAACTCACCCACGTGCATGGTCGGCGTGCCTTGCGGTGCTTCGGCGTTACATGGCCACTGGATACTGCCCATCTCATCCAGCTTCTTGAAGCTGACCCCATGAAAGGTCGGCGTTAAGGCGGCGATCTCGTCCATGATATCGCTGGCATGGGCATAGTGCATAGGATAACCCAAAGCCTCTGAGAATTTGGCCGTAATTTCCCAGTCTTCCATACCATTCTTAGGGGTCATCACTTTACGCACCGGCGAGATACGACGTTCGGCATTGGTAAAGGTGCCGTTCTTTTCCAGGAAAGAGGCACCAGGGAAAAAGACATGCGCAAATTTGGCGGTTTCGTTCAGGAACAGGTCCTGCACAATCACACATTCCATGTTTTCCAGGGCATGGATTACATGCTGTGTATCAGGATCTGATTGTGCAATATCCTCGCCCACGCAATACACGGCTTTGAAACTGCCTTCTGCCGCCAGGTCCAGCATATTGGTGATACGCAAACCCGGATCGGCGCTTAGCTTGACGCCCCACGCCGTTTCAAACAATGCGCGGGTCGCCTCATCCGACACATGGCGGTAACCTGGATACTCATGCGGCATGGAGCCCATATCACAAGAGCCCTGTACGTTATTCTGGCCGCGCATCGGGTTCACACCTACCCCTTCACGGCCAATATTGCCAGTCGCCATCGCCAGGTTGGCAATGCCCATGACGGCTGTGGATCCCTGGCTATGCTCAGTGACACCCAGGCCGTAATAAATGGCCGCATTGCCGCCGGTGGCAAACAGGCGTGCCGCCTCGCGTACTTTCTGTGGATCCAGTCCCAGGTCTTTTGCCAGTGCTTCGGGAGAGTTTTCCGGCTTGGCGACGAAATCACGCCAGGCGACAAAAGACTCCCATTCACAACGGGCTTTGACAAACTCCTCTTTGACCAGTCCTTCGGTGACAATTACGTGTGACATGGCACTGATTAATGCCACGTTAGTGCCTGGGCGCAGGTTGAGGTGGTAGTCCGCACGCACATGTGGCGAATTTTCCACCAGGTCGATGGCGCGCGGATCGGCCACAATCAATTTGGCACCCTCACGCAGTCTGCGCTTCATAATGGAGCCGAATACCGGATGACCATCCGTAGGATTGGCGCCCATGACAAAAATCACGTCGGACTTCATCACGGAATCAAACGTCTGCGTACCGGCAGACTCACCCAGTGTTTGCTTCAGGCCATAACCGGTCGGGCTATGGCAGACACGGGCGCAAGTATCCACGTTATTCACGCCAAATACGGCGCGGATCAGCTTCTGCGTCACATAGACTTCTTCATTGGTACAACGGCTGGAAGTGATCCCTCCGACCGCCTCTTTACCATATTGCGCCTGGATACGTTTAATTTCACTGGCAGCATAATTAATGGCTTCATCCCAGTCCACTTTCTGCCATGGGTCATGAATGCTTTTGCGTATCATGGGCGTGGTAATGCGGTCGGCATGCGTCGCGTAGCCCCAGGCAAAACGCCCTTTCACACAGCTATGTCCATGATTGGCACCGCCTGCCTTGCTGGGCGTCATGCGAACAACTTCCTCACCTTTCATTTCAGCGTCAAAACTGCAACCGACACCGCAATACGCACAAGTCGTCGTGACTTTATGTTCCGGCGTCCCCGCATCAATCACGGTTTTCTCCATCAGGGTTGCAGTCGGGCAAGCCTGGACGCAGGCACCACAGGAGACACATTCGGAATCAAGGAAATTGTGGTTACCCGCTGCGACTTTGCTTTCAAAGCCGCGCCCCTGGATGGTCAGGGCGAAGGTGCCCTGCGTTTCTTCACAGGCACGCACGCAACGTGAACAGACGATACATTTTGAAGGGTCAAAAGTGAAGTAGGGATTGGATTCATCCTTGGCCTGGCCGAGGTGGTTTTCACCTTCATAGCCATAGCGCACTTCACGCAAGCCCACGGCGCCTGCCATATCCTGCAGTTCACAATCGCCATTGGCGGCGCAGGTCAAGCAATCCAGGGGATGGTCGGAAATATAGAGTTCCATCACGCCACGACGCACATCGGCCAGTTTTGGCGTCTGGGTTTTGACTTTAATACCAGGCGCCACCGGCGTAGTACATGAAGCCGGATAACCACGGCGGCCTTCGATTTCGACCAGGCATAAGCGGCAGGAACCAAATGGTTCCAGTGAGTCGGTCGCACACAGTTTAGGCACCGTCACACCACTCAACTGGGCGGCATGCATGATGGAAGTACCTTCTGGCACGGTCACATCCACGCCATCAATATTCAGCGTCACCATCACGCTGCTGTCAGATTTCGGCGTGCCATAATCTTTGTCAGCATCGTATTTCAGTACTTGCGGCTGGGAAGGGGTGTATTTGATGTCATCCATAATGTCGTCCTTCACTGCACTCAGGCAGCAGCTTCCTTATGACTCAGGCCAAAATCTTCAGGGAAATGATTCAGTGCGCTCAATACCGGGTAAGGTGTCATCCCACCCAGGGCGCATAAAGAACCATTCAACATGGTATCGGACAAATCGCGCAACAGCTGCACATTCCTGGCGTGATTCTTACCTGCAATCACCTTGTCCATGACCTCTACACCACGTGTAGAGCCAATGCGGCAAGGCGTACATTTACCACAGCTTTCTTCAGCACAAAACTCGAACGCATAGCGGGCCATTTTCGCCATATCTGCCGAGTCGTCAAACGCGACAATGCCACCATGCCCCAGCACGGCCCAGATCTTGCCGAATTCTTCATAGTCCAGCGGTGTATCAAACTGGCTTTCCGGTAAATAAGCGCCTAACGGGCCACCTACCTGTACTGCGCGAATCGGGCGGCCTGTTGCCGAGCCACCGCCATAGTCATACAGTAACTCACGTAAAGTGGCACCAAATGCCAGTTCCACCAATCCGGTTTGCTTCAGGTTACCTGCCAGCTGGATTGGCAACGTGCCGCGCGAACGGCCCATGCCGTAATCGGCGTAATACTGCGCACCTTTGTCCAGGATAATCGGCACGGTAGCCAGCGAAATCACATTATTGACAATGGTAGGTTTGCCAAACAGGCCTTCAATCGCCGGTAATGGCGGTTTAAAGCGTACCAGGCCACGTTTGCCCTCCAGGCTTTCCAGTAAAGAAGTTTCTTCTCCGCAAACATAAGCGCCTGCTGCACGGCGGACTTCCAGATGGAAGGTTTTACCAGAGCCTAAAATATCCTCACCCAGGTAGCCAGCCAATGTCGCCCGACGGATGGCTTCATTCAAGGTCTGCAACGCATGCGGGTACTCACTGCGCAGATAAATATAGCCCTGGGTAGCGCCTACCGCGATACCTGCAATCGTCATGCCTTCGATCAGTACATAAGGATCGTCTTCCATGATCATGCGGTCGGAATAAGTACCGGAATCCCCTTCATCCGCATTGCAAACAACATATTTCTGCTCGGCTGGCGCATTAAGCACGGTGTTCCATTTGATCCCCGTCGGGAAAGCCGCCCCACCACGGCCACGCAAGCCGGAATCCGTAACGGCTTTGACGATATCAGCCCCGCTTAATGCCAGGGCATTTTTCAGGCCTTTATACCCCTCATGGGCCAGGTAATCTTCCAGCGAAACGGGGTCAGTAATGCCCACCCGCGTAAAAGTCAGGCGTTGTTGCTTTTTCAACCAGGCCAGTTCATCTGTCAGTCCTAAATAAAGCGGATGCGCCTTGGCTTTATCAGACAAGGCATTAGTAAAGTCGGCCGCAAACAAACCTGGCACATCTTTGGGCTGTACCGGGCCAAACGCTACCCGGCCTTGCGCAGTGTCAACTTCGACCAGTGGCTCCAGCCAGAATAATCCACGCGAGCCGTTGCGGACCAACTCGATCGCAATACCACCGGCCTGTGCTTCTTTCACAATTGCCTTTGCCGTGCGTTCAGCACCTAATGACAAGGCAGTGGAATCTATGGGCACATATACCTTAACCATGACACACCTCGTCAATCAATTCAGACACTTTTTCAGTATCCATGCGGCCATATACTTCATCATCCAGCATAACGGATGGCGAACAGCCACAATTGCCCAGGCAGTAAACAGGCAGCAAAGTAAACTGGCCATCCTGCGTCGTTTGATGGTAATCCACTCCCAGCCTGGATTTAAGCTCAGCTTCCAGCTTGCCGCAACCCATGGCCTGGCAGGATTCGGCACGGCAAATCTGCAGCACATGTCTGCCTATCGGATGGGTACGGAAATGATGATAGAAGGTGACAACGCCATGGACCTCAGCGACGGATAACGCCAGTGCCTTGGCAATATCAGGATAAACAGCGTCCGGTACATAGCCAATATCATCCTGGATTGCATGTAGCAGCGGCATCAGACCGCCCGGCACATGCTGATGTGCTTGAATATGCGCTTGAATGAGCATCTGCTGCTCTGGGCTTAATAGATGGTCCAAACTAACCTCTCAGTTACAATTCAGTTACATTCTGCCACCCTGAAATCATACGCCTTATTCATCCCTTGTGAAACCATAAAAAGGGCATAGAATATTGATTAATTTAAAATTCCTGTTAAGCATGAATCACCCAGCCAACATACCGCAGATGCTTGTTGACCAGTTTGGACGACGCGTGGACTACATTCGCCTGTCCATGACCGATCGCTGCGACTTTCGCTGCCAGTATTGCATGGCGGAAGAGATGACTTTCCTGCCACGCGACGAAGTACTGTCACTGGAAGAGTGTGCACGCCTGGTTAAATTGTTTGTGCGTCTGGGCGTGCGTAAAGTTCGATTTACCGGTGGTGAACCCCTGGTCCGCAAAAACGCACTCTGGCTGTTTCAGGAGGTTAACCGGTTGCCGGGGCTGGAAGAAAGTGTATTAACGACCAATGGCAGCCAGCTGAGCAAATACGCAACGGCACTGAAAGCTGCCGGTATCAAGCGCATCAATCTCTCGCTGGATAGCCTGGATCCTCAGCGTTTCAAAGCCATCACTCGCACGGGTGATCTGGGAAAAGTGCTGGCTGGCCTGGAAGCCGCTTTAAAGGCAGGTTTTGACAACATCAAACTAAACACCGTCCTTATGCGGGGCCTCAATGAGGATGAAGCAATTCCATTAGTCCAGTTCGCGATTGATAAAGGCATTGATATCAGCTTTATTGAAGAAATGCCCTTAGGTGAAGTGGATCATGCCCGCAAGCAAAGCGCTGTCAGCAATATGGATACTTTAGCCCGCCTGAGAAACACATTCTCGCTCATCCCCAGCACGTATCAAACCGGCGGCCCAGCCCGTTACTGGCAAGTGAATGGCGCACCGAGCCGTATCGGGTTCATTTCGCCACATAGCCATAACTTCTGCGAAAACTGCAACCGGGTACGCATTACCTGCAAAGGCGAACTTTATCTATGCCTGGGCCAGGAAGACAAAATTGATTTATTGCCGTTACTACGCCAGTATCCTGATGACGACACGCCGCTCATCGCCGCGATTTTGCATGGCATGCAGATCAAGCCTAAAGGCCATGACTTCGATTTACAGCGCGCGCAACCAGCTGTTATCCGCTTTATGTCGCATACTGGTGGCTGATGCAGGTCACCGCAGTCATTCTGGCAGGTGGGCGCGGCACCCGCATGGGCGGTATCGACAAGGGACTGGCGCCATACCAGGGTACCCGCATGATAGACCATGTATTACTGCGTTTGCAGGCGCAGGTAAACACCCTGTTGATTAATGCCAACCGTAACCTGGATATCTATCGGCAATTGGGTTTTCCAGTGATTGCCGACTTCAACCAGCAATTCGATGGCCCTCTGGCCGGCATACAGGCAGGGCTGCACCACCTGCAGGACTCGGAATGGCTGCTCACCGTACCGTGTGACTCGCCCCTGCTTCCGCTAGACCTGGTGCAGCGATTAAGTGAGGCAGTCGTCAGCAACCGCGCCAGCATTGCGATTGCCCGCAGCGCCAGCGGTAACCATCCGGTATTCAGCCTGTTGCATCGTGATCTGGCGAAAAACCTGGATGCATACCTGGCGAGCGGGGAGCGCAGAGTCAGCGCCTGGCAGGCACGGCATCCGCATGTATTTGTGGATTTTGCGGATGATACGGCATTTACCAATATCAATACTTTGCCTGGTGAGCCCTGACCAAAACTGTTCCCGGCCCTATTTTCAGGGAAAAATATGCAAGAATGACTATTTCTCTTTCATTGTGACGAGCTATGCAACACCATCTTTCAGACTTGATAAGCAATCCTTCCTGTGTCGATGATTATGACCCGAATGCTATGTCAGTGACACAGGCGCGCCATTATATCGAACAGTTTTTAGATCCTGTCCGGGAAACAGAGTCCATTGGTATCAAGGACGCATTAGGGCGTGTGCTGGCAGCGCCCATCATTTCCGGCATCAATGTTCCCGGTCACAACAATTCTGCCATGGATGGTTTTGCCTTCAGGCATGCCGAGGGCGACCAGCCGCTCACCATCATTGGCACCGCCTTTGCCGGCCAGCCTTTTAATGCCGCCCTCCCGGCCAATTGCTGTATCAAAATCATGACAGGAGCCGTCATGCCGGCGGATGCAGATACGGTGGTCATGCAGGAGCATACATCTACCACTGGCCAAACAGTGAGTATTCACAAACTTCCGGCATCAGGCGCCAATATCCGCCTGGCAGGGGAGGATATTGCCATGAACCACACCGTACTCCCCGCCGGTCATCGCATACAAGCGGCAGATATGGGCCTGGTCGCCTCCCTCGGTATTCCAGTCATCCAGGCATATCGAACACTGAAAGTGGCATTCTTCAGCACCGGGGACGAACTTGTCAGCATTGGGCAACCACTGCAACAAGGGCAGATTTATGACAGCAACCGCTACAGTTTATGGGGGATGCTGCAATCGCCAGGCATCACAGTCACCGACTTAGGCAATGTGGCGGATGATCCGCAACAACTAGAAAACGCACTCCTGCAAGCAGCCAGTACGCATGATGTTGTCATCACCACCGGCGGTGTTTCCGTAGGCGAAGCAGATTATATGAAAGCGTTACTGGCAAACCATGGCCAAGTATTGTTCTGGAAAATTAACATGAAACCTGGCCGGCCACTGGCATACGGCAAGATTGGTAATGCACATTATTTTGGCCTGCCAGGCAACCCGGTGTCTACCATGGTCACCTTTTACCAGTTCGTGCAGCGTGCGCTCAACTCCCTGATGGGTGAAACCCAACGAGAACAGCCGTCCTTCCAGGTTGAGTGTAGCAATGCCATTAAAAAAGCGCCTGGCCGTACGGAATTCCAGCGCGGCATCTTATTCAAAGAAGGCAGTATCTGGAAAGTGAGCACCCTGGGGCAGCAGGGTTCAGGTATCCTCAGCAGCATGAGCCAGGCAAACTGCTTTATCGTGCTGGATGAACAAACCGGTGCCCTGGAAGCAGGCGCCATGGTCACCGTTCAGCCTTTTTACGGCACATGTTAAATACCCAGGCCCGCCAGAGTGGCGTGAATACCAGAAAATAGCTTATAGTGTCGGGTCGTGATGGGGGTTTTATAATAAGGATGTAGGCGTGCAAGCCGAGTTACAGGGATCAAAACAGTTCAAACATGCATTAGAGTGGTGGCTGCTTGCTTCATTGCTGATTCATGCATTGCTCTTGCTTTTCATTCCCAAGCCCACATACGAAAACCGTCCGGCCAAAAAACAGGAAATCCACATCGAACTGGTCAAACAAGAGGCACCGGCAGCAAAACCCGAGCCGGCCCCGGACAAGCCACAGGCCGTAGAACCACCACCCAGGCCGGTGGCACCCAAACCTGTCGTGACCAAACCAGCAGAACCCAAGCCAACACCACAAAAAGTGGCCCCCATGCCCGAAACGCCACGGGAGCCAACCCCTCCTGCGCCTGAAGTCACGTCACAACCGGTCATCACCGCCTCACCGGCTCCCAATGCAAGCAAATCTGAATTGGTGGTACCGCCCCCTCCTGCCCCGCCGCCGGAGCCTCCCAAAGTAACCGGGCCGAGCGAAGGTGACATTGATGCTGCCCGTAATGCGTTTAGAAGTGCGGCGCATAGAGAGCTGAAAAAGCACCAGCGCTACCCACGTATTGCACAGGACAGAGGCATAGAAGGAGAAGTCAAATTAAGCATCAACCTTGATGACCAGGGTAATATTACCGGCATAGAAATTATGGAATCGAGTGGCAACCGGGCCCTTGATGATGCAGCCACAACGGCCGCGCAGAAATCACAACTGAAGCCTTACTTTCACGAAATACTGCGCGGAAAAATCAACAACATTGTGGTCACAGTCAGCTTTAAGCTGGCAAGCTAGCCCGCGTTGCCCAGACACATGCTCAACGCTTTCTTTTCACGCAAACCCCATGGCAAACCGCTCAGGCATTTGCTGCTCTTTCATGACCTGTACTTTATTATCCTGATTATCCTGGCTGTCGCGAGCGGTGCTTACGGGATTTACCTGTGGGACAAGGCCTCCCAGCAATCCCAGCGCATCAATATCGTGATCCAGGAAATCTACCTGGTCAGGGGGGATTTATATCGCCAAATGAAAGAATTGTTTGATGCCTTCCTGTTGCAGGAAGATACGGCATTGGATGAATATGATGAATATACGGCTTCCATTTTGTCGCATTTACGGCAATTGAGCAGAATTACGATTGATGCCGAGGAAAGAGAAGCGCTCAATGATATTGAACGCAAATACCAAAAGCTGGTGAACGAAGCGCCGAAGTTATTTTATCGGTATAAAAACAATCCGGACCAGCAAGCCAGGAAATCCATTTACCACGATATTGAGATCGGGATCTTCACGCAGTATGAAGAGGTTTCCAAACGGGCAGAGCACTTGCTCATGATTAAGCAGGGCGACATCAAAAACCGCCTGAATGATGCAAAAAACAACTCTATCGCTGTCCTCTCCCTGCCTATTCTGCTGGCCTGCATCTTGATCATCTACTCACGCCGGATTTTAAAAAACGCCATCCTCAGCCCCATTAATGACATCATGATTGCCACCAATGCGATCAGTACAGGCAATCTTGACCACCAGGTTCCAGAAGCCGGTGCGGAGGAACTGGCGATTCTGTCGAGAGAAATTAATAAAATGGCCGAAGATCTCGCTGCCAGTCGGGATGCCCTGGTCAAAAGCGAGAAACAGGCAGCATTGGGCCTGCTGGGCCCCATGCTGGCGCATAATATCCGCAACCCCCTGGCCAGTATTCGCGCCACCGCCCAGGTGATTGACGCGCAGGATAAAGATACACAAGAATCCGTACAGGGCATTATCCACACGGTGGACCGGCTGGAGCGCTGGACTGGCAGCCTGTTGTCCTACTTGCATCCGATCAAACCCATGCTGAACCAGTTGCTGCTGTCATCCATCGTGCAAGGCGCCATCATGACACTGCAGCCCAAACTCAACGAAAAGCACCTCAAGGTCATTGAAAACAGCGCGCACATTAAACGCCTGATCCTGACGGACGAGCACTTGCTGGAGCAAATGCTGTACAACCTGCTGCTGAATGCTGCCGAAGCCTCCCCCAGAGGCGCGGAGATTCAGGTGCAATGTGCATTGTCAGACAATACATTAACACTGGCCATCAGTGACCAGGGCTCAGGCATGCCGTTTAAACCTGACCCTCATGCCATTACACCGGGACCGACCACCAAACGGTTCGGCACTGGCCTGGGCATCCCGTTCGCCTTCAAGGTCTGTGAAGAACTTGGCGGTACCATGCAGTTTGAGAGCGAAGCCGGCCGGGGAACGCTTATCACGATTACCTTTCCACAGTAAGTCTTTTCACCTGATTTTTGCATCTAAATTTTTCTTTTTCTGCTTGCTTAATTTTGTTTTTTTATCAACAATGTAACTAAGTGATTGCCATGAATACTATGTTGAATTCGCCTGTTCCCGCGTTAACCTTGCCAGCAACTTCCGGCCTTCAGTTCCAAACCAGCGACTATTTGGGAAAATTTCTTGTGCTGTATTTTTACCCAAAAGATGCAACGCCCGGCTGTACCACACAAGGTACGCAATTTCGCGACCTGCATGACCAGTTTACTGCGGCCAATGCCGTGATTTTCGGTATTTCACGCGATAGCCTCAAATCGCACGAAAACTTCAAGGCCAAATACAGTTTCCCGTTTGAATTGATCTCTGACAGTGATGAGCTGGCCTGCCAGACATTCAATGTCATCAAAATGAAAAACATGTATGGCAAACAGGTGCGTGGCATTGAGCGCAGCACTTTCCTGATCAACCCGCAAGGCACACTCATCCGCGAATGGCGTGGTGTTAAAGCCGACGGTCACGCCGCAGAGGTGCTGGCCAGCATACAGTCTTTCCACTCGTAAAGTGACTTTCTATGGCACGTGCTCCACAAACCAAACTGTTCGTTCTGGATACCAATGTACTGATGCACGACCCCTCGTCGCTATTCAGGTTTGAAGAACATGACGTTTACCTGCCCATGGTCACCCTGGAGGAGCTGGACAATAATAAAAAGGGGCTGACCGAAGTTGCCCGCAACGCCCGCCAGGCAAGCCGTTTCCTGGAAGAAATCATCGCCGGTATAGAAACCGACAAACTGGAAGAAGGCTGTCCGCTCGGCATCCAGGGCAATCGCCACCTGACTGGCAAGTTGTTTTTCCAGACGGAACATGTCCCCACAGATTTACCAGGGCTGGCTGGCAGCAAGGCAGATAACCAGATTATCAGTGTCGCACTGTCCCTGAAAAAAGCAGCGCCGAAACGCAACGTTATCCTGGTTAGCAAGGATATCAATATCCGTATCAAGGCGCGCGCCATGGGCGTACCATCTGAAGATTACTTCAATGACAAGGTGCTGGAAGACAGCGATATGCTGTACACCGGTGTGCGCGAATTGCCAGAGGATTTCTGGGAATCCCACAGCAAGGACATGCACTCCTGGCAGGAATCTGGCCGCATGTTCTATAAAATCACCGGCCCGGTGGTGAAATCACTGCTGATCAATGAATTTGTATTCTATGAATACAACAAACCGTTTCATGCCATTGTACGCAAGCTGGAAGACAACTCGGCGGTGCTTGAAGTCGTCCAGGATCATATGAACCCCAAACACAGTATATGGGGCATTACGGCACGTAACCGCGAGCAGAACTTTGCCCTCAACCTGTTGATGGATCCCGACATTGATTTTGTCACCCTGTTAGGCCAGGCGGGCACGGGTAAAACATTACTGACGCTGGCAGCCGCCCTCACACAAACCCTGGACAAAAAACGCTACTCGGAAATCATCATGACCCGTGTCACTGTCCCGGTCGGCGAAGATATCGGCTTTTTACCAGGCACTGAAGAGGAAAAAATGGCGCCATGGATGGGTGCCCTGGAAGACAACCTCGATGTGCTCAACAAAACGGATGAAGACGTTGGCGAATGGGGTCGCGCTGCGACACAGGACCTGATTCGTACCCGCATTAAAATCAAGTCATTGAACTTTATGCGTGGCCGCACTTTCCTGAACAAGTTCCTCATCATTGATGAGGCGCAGAACCTGACGCCGAAGCAAATGAAAACCCTGATTACCCGTGCCGGCCCCGGCACCAAGGTAGTCTGTTTGGGGAATATTGCACAAATTGACACACCTTACCTGACTGAGGGTAGCTCGGGGTTGACGTATGTCGTTGACCGCTTTAAGAGCTGGCCACATAACGGCCATATTACGCTGGTACGTGGTGAACGTTCGCGCCTGGCAGATTTTGCGGCTGAGATTCTGTAGACATCCGTCTACGCTGTTGTCATGGTCAAAGGTTTTTATACCCTTTTAATTGCCCAGTTTTTATCGGCGATTGCCGATAATGCATTACTGTTTGCCGCCATTGTATTGCTCTCCAAACTCAATGCGCCCAGCTGGCATGAGCCATTACTGCGTGAGTTCTTTGTTATTTCCTACATTGTCCTGGCCCCTTTTGTAGGGCCTTTTGCTGACGCGCTACCCAAGGGGCGCGTCATGTTCATGAGTAACGGCCTGAAATTTGTTGGCTGCCTGCTGGTACTGGCAGGTGTACCCCCACTGTATGCCTATGCAGTTGTCGGCGTAGGTGCTGCCGCCTACTCGCCAGCCAAATATGGCATTCTGACCGAAATGCTGCCGTCCCATTTGTTGATCAAAGCCAATGCCTGGATGGAGGGAACCACAGTGACCGCCATTATTCTCGGCCCCGTATTAGGAGCGACGATGGCGGCCAGTAACCCCTACCTCGGTATTGCGTTTATTACTGCACTGTACCTACTGGCAGCCGCCTTCAACTATTACATTCCCAAAGTCCCCATTGACCACCAGGTGGAGCAAAAAACACTGCGGTTCTTGCTCAAGGACTTCTGGCATGCCTTTATTACTTTGTGGAAAGATCCGCAAGGACAAGTCTCATTGGCTGTCACGACATTGTTCTGGGGGGCAGGGGCAACCTTACAGTTTGTCGTATTGAAATGGGCGGATATCCGGCTCGGCTTTTCCCCCCAGCAGGCGACCTACCTGATCGCTATTCTGGCTGTTGGCGTGGCTGTCGGATCAGTGATTGCTTCACGCTACGTTCAGTTGGAAAATGCTGTCAAAGTCTTGCCTGCCGGCATTTACATGGGCATTCTCGTCATCAGTATGATCCTGATCCACAGCCCTGTACTGGCAGGCATTTTATTATTCGTGATAGGGATATTGTCAGGTTATTTCCTGGTCCCACTGAACTCCTTGCTGCAACACAGAGGGCATCATTTGCTGGGAGCTGGTCACTCGATCGCCGTGCAGAATTTTAACGAAAATATTGGCATATTGATTCTGCTTGGCGCTTACACCTGGATGATAGGAGCGCACTTCAACATCAATACCATCGTGACAATCTTTGGTGTTTTCATTATCCTGAGTATGGCACTGATTACCTTTGTGTATCGCAAACATTTACAGCGTTAAGCCAGCAGAAACCTAAATAAAAAGGGCGCTTTATGCACCCTTTTTATTCTCTTATACGCTACGCGCTTAATGCAACTTGACGTGCGGTTCCGTACGGCGGGAAATGATACGCCCAATCGTATGTACAATCACGGCAAGCACGCCATGCAAGGCCATCAAATGCATTTTGTACAAACTGCGGTACATGACCCTGGCAAACAAACCCTGGATGTACATACTACCGCCGGCGACTGCCCCCATCAGGCTTCCCACGGTGGAATACTTGCCAAGATTTACCAGAGAACCGTAATCGCGGTAATGGAATTCAGGCAGGTTACGTTTGCCGGCAACACGCGCCTTGACTGTCTTGATTAACAGTGATGCCTGCTGGTGAGCAGCTTGCGCACGCGGAGGCACTGTCGTGTCATGCCCCAGCCAGGGGCAAGCCGCACAATCGCCAAACGCAAAAATATTTTCATCACGCGTGGCTTGCAGGCTCTGATTCACCACCAGCTGATTAATCCTGTTTGTTTCCAGTCCATCGATATCTTTCAGGAAATCCGGCGCTTTAATCCCCGCCGCCCACACCACCAGCTCTGCTGGAATAGTACGGCCGCTATGCGTAGTAATTCCTTTAGGGGAAACCTCGGTCACACGCTCACCGGTAAATACATCCACGCGCAATTTACGCAGTTCTACATCTACCGCATAGGATAACTTGGGCGGTAAAGCAGGCAAGATGCGATCACTGGCCTCAATCAGCGAAATCTTGACATCACGATCCGGGTCAATCTTGTCCAGGCCGTAAGCCGTTAATTCGCGTGTCGTATTGTGCAACTCGGCTGCCAGCTCAACGCCTGTGGCACCGGCGCCCACAATGGCGACCTCCAATTGGCCAGGTTTTAATGGCTCAGGCTGGGTTTGTGCTCGCAACAAGGCATTGTGCAGATAACGATGGAATTTCTGTGCTTGCGCCTGTGTATCCAGGGCAATCGAAAACTCACGCGCACCTTTAATGCCAAAATCATTCGTGGTGCTACCCACCGCAATAATCAAGGTATCGTATTTGAATGAGCGACGCGCAATAATTTCATTACCGTCTTCATCGTGTACCGGTGCCAGCAAAACCTCGCGCGTACTACGGTTCAGGCCATCCATGCGGCCCAGACGGAATTTGAAATGATGCCAGTGCGCCTGTGCCAGATATTCCAGCTCGTGACGGTCAGGGTCCATACTGCCTGCTGCAATTTCATGCAGCAATGGTTTCCACACATGGGTTCTTGTTGCATCAATCAGGGTAATACGGGCCTTTTTCTTTTTACCCAGAGAGTCACCCAGTTTGGTTGCCAATTCCAGGCCACCAGCACCGCCACCTACAATGATGACATGATGCAAATCATTTTCGTCTGTCACACTCTATCCTTCAAATAAAAAAGCGCGCCTGCCGTACTGCCAAGCGCGCACAACATTACATTATTATACCGCTATTCGTTGCCTGTAATTTTGGCATGGCTGCGAATAAAAGCGATGACTTTCAATACATCATCCGGCTTCAAACCGTCATCCGGCGCCATCAGGCCAAAACCTTTAGCGCCCATACCGCCATTGGTGCCATGCCAGATGGTTTCAAACATGCCTTTGTTGGTGGCATTCTTGGCATAACGGAAATTCTCACCGGTCAAACCGGGACCGACAGCACCTTCACCATGGCCACCATGGCAAGCGACACAAGAAAACAGGTTGAATTTTTTCTTGCCTTCCTTAATCGCCTCTTCGTTACCGATATAAGGATTTTTGCCTGTACTTAAAAATTCTTTTGCAGCCGGCGTATCAAACATCTTAGTGTCAATTTCCATCGGCTGACCATCTTGCGTGGCCACAAATTGAATGGCCTTGATATCCTCTGCCGATGCTGAACCTGTGGCTGACTTATCAGTATTCCCACACGCGCCCAATAATATCGCCAATCCTGATGCTAACAACAAACCTTTCATAATTCCCCCTATCTTTCCATCCCTCAAAACACCCTGAATTGAAACAGTTTTTATTATTCTTATTATGAGTAAACCGCTTGAATCATTGTGCCATAAATACAAAAAACGGTCACCTGGGTGACCGTCTTATCTATACTGGATATTACTCGTTACCAGTCATTTTCACAGTGCTGTTGCTACGCACAAAAGAAATCACTTGCAACACTTCGTCTGGCTTCAAACCATCATCTGGAGCCATCAAACCAAAACCTTTAGCGCCCATACCACCATTGGTACCATGCCAGATAGTTTCGAACATACCTTTGTTAGTGGCATTTTTAGCATAGCGGAAGTTAGCACCGATCAAGCCTGGGCCTACAGCACCTTCACCATGGCCACCATGACAGGCAACGCAGGAGTACAGATTAAAAATCTTTTTGCCTTTTTTGATGGCATCTTCGTTACCGATATAAGGATTTTTGCCTGTTGCCAAAAACTCTTTAGCGGCTGGTGTATCAAACATCGCCTTATCGATATTGAGAGCAGATCCGTCCTGAGTCGCTGAAAAAGTAACATCAGCCACTGCGCCTGTGGCAAATGCCAACAGTGAAATCATCAATGCTGATTTAAGTGTGTTGCCTAACATGTTTTCTCCTAATTCTAAACAAAATGAGCGGCGCCAACTGGAAATCTGAACAATCGACGCATGCCCATTTAACGAATCGTTCCATAAACGGTTGACGAATACTTCTGAATAATTTCAGAATGTTTCACAGAGCCATTTCAAAACAAGTCCCAGATTTTACTGAGTTTTTTTTTCGCTGTCATTGAGTAATGTACTGTTTATAAAATTTTTTCATATCTTTCTATGAAGTGTTAGTTTTTATACACACTATCCCCCTCAACCACCGGGACAGTAGGAATACCGTACTCTTTCAGGATTGCATCAATCTTGCTTTTATTGCGTTCCAGCGCTTCATTAATCACTTTGATACGGTCTTTATCTTTCTTCCTGACAGCCACTGAGATATTCCAGTACTCCTTACCCTTCAGGTTGACCTTGTTATATTCGGGAATCAACCGCACTTCCAGTGGCACTTTGGATTGTTTGGCATAATAACCGGCAATCGGACCCCACATAATGGCGACATCGATCTTACCGGCGACCAGGTCATCAATGATAAAGCTGGTAGGCAAATTCAGGTCACGTTGCAAACGATAAGGCCTGGCATTGGTCATCAAATCATGATCATTGAGAGGAATCGTGGCCGGACTCTTATCCACAATGCCGATGATGCCCTTTTTCAGGTCTGGAGAACTCCAGTCCGTGATGTTGTAGTTGCTATCCTTGCGCCAGACAAACACATGGCCTGAACGATAGTAAGGTGTAGAAGTGCGCAAAGCATCAAAGTCCGAGGTCATGCCCATGATGACATCACAGCGCATGGCGTTAATCGTATTACGCAAAAAACCCTGGCGATTATAGGCATATTGGAATGTCAACTTTTTGCCGAGGTCATCAGCCAGGATTTTGGCGATTTTATCTTCAAACCCCTCCAGCTTCAGATTGGAGAAAGGCATATTATCCGGGTCAGCACACACTTTAAACTCCGAATCATCTGCTACACGACGTACTTCACCGATCCGGCCTTCGTCGGGGTTAATAGATGGAATGTCTATTTCTTCTGCAAATACCGCTGTTTGCGTTACCCACAAAAATCCAATCGCACCCAATATATTCCATGTAATTTTCATCTTGACTTCATCCTTTATTGTGGTCATTACCTGTCGCGTTTGGAGTATTTAATTACTGCAAAAGTTCTGCCAATTCACGACAACCGCAATCATCTTATCTTGAATGCGTTTCTATTTGTAGCCAAAACGCAGTTTAATTTCTTTTGCTTTTCCAGAATCATGAATTTCATGAAAAAAAACACCCTGCCGAAGCAGGGTGTTTAAGGTTAATGTATTTCTACAAGTAACTTGAAATCAATTTCAAATTACAGTGAGAACACATTCAGTGCGCCACCGCCAGGAGCAGCGTTGTACTTGGTCAGTTCTTTGTAACCACCAGCAGCACCCAGTGCGTCTGTGTCGTTAGTCATACCCAAGTTCATCGCAACACCAGCCCAACCGCCGATACCGGACAGTACGCCAACGTATTGCTTGCCTTTGTGGCCGTAGGTGAATGCGTTACCGATCACACCGGAGCCAACCTGGAATTTCCACAGTTCTTTACCGTTTTGTGCATCAACAGCCTTGAACCAGCGATCCAGGGTACCGTAGAACACCAGGTCAGACGCTGTAGTCAGAGCACCGCCCCAAGCAGAGAATTTCTCTTTGTTGTACCAGACTTTTTTGTTGGTCATTGGGTCGTAAGCACCGAAACCACCCATCACGCCGTCAGGACCAGGGAACATGGTCAATGTTGCACCCACCCATGGTTGACCAGCAACGTATTTGGACTCAACTGGCTCATATGTCATACATACGTGGTTCAATGGTGTGTACATCAAGCCTGTTTTTGGAGAGTAGGCAGCTGGCTGTTGGTCTTTAGTACCCAATGCAGATGGGCAAACACCCTTAGCGTTGTAGTCCTGGTGAGTAGAAGCAGATGCCAGTTTGTCAGGTACCCCTGTTTTCAGGTCTACACTGTTAGCCCAGTTAACGAATGGGTGTACTTTTTGAGCAGCAACCAATGTACCGTTGTTAGCTTGCCATGTGTAGATGAAACCGTTGCGGTCATGGTGCCATGCGTATGTTTTGCCACCTTTGTCGAACAGGATCACTTCGTTAATACCGTCGTAGTCCCACTCATCGTGTGGTGTCATTTGCATGCCCCATTTAGCCACGCCAGTGTCCAAATCACGTGCAAAAATAGTCATGGACCATTTGTTGTCGCCTGGACGTACGTCTGGGTTCCAAACAGATGGGTTACCTGTACCGTAGTAAACCAGGTTGGTACGGGCATCATATGGCCACCAGCCCCATACGGAACCACCACCATGTTGCCAGCCATCTTTAACAGCCTGTGGTTTCAACCAGGTACGTGTACCCAATTCTTTTTCGCCAGTTTTCAGCTGGTCGTTAGGGATTTTCTTGAAAGAACCACCCTCTTTGTTACCGCCGTTTACGTCTTGGTAAACAGACAGTGCATTGTATTGAGGATTGTCTTTGTTGAAGTCAGCACCAATCAGTACTTCAGCGTCAGGACCTGTTGAGTAGGCTTTCCATGCCAAAGAACCGTCTTTGATGTTGTATGCAGCGATAAAGCAACGTACGCCGAATTCAGCACCTGAACAACCGGTCAATACTTTGTCTTTGTAAACGTGTGGAGCGTTAGTGTTAGTAGCACCGACTTTTGGGTCAGTGTTTTTAACATCCCAGACTTTAGCACCGGTTTTTGCATCCAGAGCGATCAGAACGCCATCGTTCTGTTGCAGGAAGATTTTACCGTCGCCGAAACCCAGACCGCGAGAAACGTTATCGCAGCACAGAACTGCTTGAACGCTTGGGTCTTGTTTAGGGAAATAGGACCATACGATTTTCTGGTTGTCGTTCAGATCCAGAGCGTATACGTTGTTTGGGAAAGCAGTGTGAACGTACATCATGTTGCCCACAACCACTGGCGAACCTTCGTGACCGCGGTTTACACCGGTTGCGAATGTCCAGGCAGCTTTCAGGTTTTTAACGTTACCCTTATTCACTTGTGCCAGGGTGCTGTAACCTTGGTTTAAATAATTACCACGTGGGTGGGTCCAGTTGTTTGCATCCTTCATCGCAGCTTCTTGGTCAGCAGCGGCGAATGCAACCATTGGCAGCGCAGCAACCAGGCCCAAAGCCAGTTTGATTTTATTAACTTGCATATTGATCTCCAAAGTTAGTACTAAGGGTTTAATATTAAGTACGCGTCCATCAGGGAAACCTGAATTAATCCGCGCACTTTACACACCACCGACAAGGGAAATTTTCCTGAACTACACTAAAAATTTCTCACTTGTCGCACGTGAGGATTGCAATATAGAACAATTTGTTTTCAATTGCAACAGTTTGGTTACAAATTGGTTACAATTTTTTCGACTTTGTTTTTGTTATTTTTTTCGTCTAATATTGCCCTGAAAAAATATTTTTTAAATCATATAGTTAAAAAGAATAGATACTATGAGCACCTTGAGTCTGTATCCGGAATGCACCCCCTTTCATCACGAGTTATTCGCTGTCAGTTCAGGGCATACGCTGTATGTGGAACAATGCGGGAATCCGGCAGGCGTTCCAGTGATTTTCCTGCATGGCGGCCCCGGTAGTGGCTGTAATCCCGCGCAGCGACGTTTTTTCGATCCGGCGCATTACCATATTATCCTGTTTGACCAGCGCGGCTGTGGCCGCAGCCAGCCAGCGGGTGAAACGCAAGACAATACCACCCAGGCACTAGTGGCGGATATCGAAGCCATTCGCAAACATTTAAATATTCAGCGCTGGCATGTATTTGGCGGCTCCTGGGGAAGCACACTGGGGCTGGCCTATGCCACGCAACATCCTGAACCGGTCATCAGCCTCACATTAAGAGGCATATTTCTTAGCAGGCCACATGAAATCAACTGGTTTCTGGGGCAGGTCGCGATCTTTTTTCCGGAAGCCTGGCAAAAGTTGTTACAGGATGTTCCGGCAGATCAGCAGGAACATATCCTCGAATACTACGCCAACCTGGTATTCCAGTCAGATACGGCTATCAGCATCCCGGCCGCCATTCGCTGGAATGCATTTGAATCCAGTATTATGAGCTTACACCCCAAGGAAGACAGTTCAACCATAGATGGACCAACAGAATTAGCACGTGCGCGCGTGCAAATTCATTACATCCGGCATTTATGCTTCGTGGATGGCGATCAATTGTTACAACTTGCTGCATCAACACTACGCCATATTCCAGCCACCCTCGTGCAAGGCCGTTACGATATGGTATGCCCGCCACAAACGGCCTGGGAATTGGCACATGCCATGCCACAGGCGCAATTTGTCATGGTGCCGGATGCCGGTCACTCGGCGATGGAGCCTGGTACATGCCAGGCGTTGCTGGCGGCCACAGAACAATACAAGACGCTGGCATAACCGGCGCCGGGCGGAAATATCCGTTGATGTCGATCAATATTCTGCGGCAAGTAAAGCGCCCCTGGGAGGCACTCAGGCAGCAGCTGATGGCCTATGCATACTCAACACCTTTATTTGTGATCAACACCACGATGAGAGGCGTCAGCAAGCACAGGCTGATGGGGCTTTCTGCCGCGTTATCCTTTTATGCCTTGTTTGCACTGATCCCGCTGATTATCCTTATCTTCTTTTTAATCAGCCACCTGGTGTATTCCTCTGATTACGCCATTGTGGAGTTGGCCATACTCACCAGTAATTTGTTACCGGAGTTCAGCCAGCGCATCATGATTGAGGTATATAACAACACGCAAACCAAGGCAGCCTGGGGCGCACTCGGCTTTATCATCCTGTTATGGACCATCACGCCACTGGCAGCAAACATGCGCTCCAGTTTTTACCTGATTGCCAGCCGCTACGATGTGCCCTCGTTCTGGAGCAAGAAATTTCGCGACATCATGGCAGTACTTGGCGTATTACTGGTTTTTTTCCTCTATACCGCCGCCGGGTTTGTACTGGAATCGGTGATTGTATTCCTCGCGACCCACCTGCCATCCTCTTTCACCAATATCGTTGGCGGACTGCTCTCGTTGCTCCTGACCACGGTACTGATTGCCGGCTTTTACAAAACCTTCTGCCCCTTGGCCGTGCACTGGCGCCACTTACTGTTATCCGCATTCTTAACTGCATCCGTGTGGTTACTGATGCGTCCGGCCTTCGGTCTGTTCCTGAGCATGAATAAAAACTTTGGCGCGGTGTTTGGCAGCATGAAAGCCATGTTTGTATCGATCAGCTGGCTATATATCAATTTTGCCGTGTTCCTGATCGGCTTTGAACTGATGGTCACTCTCAGGCAAAAAGATGTACTCCTGCTTAAAGGCTTGTTTGATGACATGCCGAACCAACAGCACTATTTGCAGGCGCTGATGTACAAATATGGAAAAACCTACCCGCAAGGCAGCTATGTTTTCAAGCAAGGCGAGGCCAATCATCACTACTATATGGTGACAGAAGGCACCTTGCACCTGACCCAGCGCCTGCCGGATGCGTCGGAAAGAACCGTACGCATTGTACAGACAGGAGATTTCTTTGGTGACATTGCCCTGTTTTCCACACAGCCGCTGTATGCAAGTGCAACCGTGGTCTCGCCACAGGCGTCCCTGATTGAAATTGACACAGAATGCCTGGAAAACCTGATTCAGGAAGAGCCCGGCATTGCGGTGCGCCTGCTGAAACAACTTTCCAATCATGCGCAAATCAATGGCATGCTTCCCCTGGCCAGCGCATGACGCTGCATTTGAAGAATCATTTGCGCCAAATCAAGGCAGGCATTGCAGAATTACCCTATATGTTACAAAATTGTAACCTTCGAAGAAACTCCGCATCATGGCTACCCCTCTCCCACAAGAAATCAATACGCTGATACAACAGCTCAACAACCAACAATTCGCCAGCGTGGCAAAACGGGCGGGGCAGCTTGTGGCGCAATATCCACGCGAATTTGTGTTGCACCATCTGCTGGCACTGGCGCTGGATCAGGGACAGCAATATCCGCAAGCCGCACAGGCCTATGCACAAGCATTGAAGCTGCAACCGAATGCGGTGGAGCTTTGGTTCAACTATGCCATCGTGCTCACACACCTGAATCGGCTCCCAGAAGCGGAACAAGCCTATCGCAAAGCGATCGCACTGAACCCGCAGTTTTTTGAGGCGCATGGCAACCTGGGCACCTTGTTACAAAAGCAGGGCCGCCTGGATGAAGCCATTGCGAGTTACCAGCAGGGTCTGCGCATACAACCGCAGGATGCACGCGGCCATTTCAACCTGGGCACGGTCTTGCGTGATAAAGGCCAGTTGCCAGAAGCCGTCCGCAGTTACGAACAGGCGATTGCGCTGTTTCCCGATTACACCGACGCCTACAATAACCTTGGGGAAACCTGGCGCGACCAGGGTGATATGGCCAAAGCGGTGCAGTATTACCAGCAAGCCTTGCAACGCAATCCGCAACATGCGGTTGCCAATTACAATATGGGAGAGTTTCTTTACCTGGCAAAGCGCTTTGAAGAAGCGATCCCTTACTTCCAGGCCTCCCGGCTGGATGACTGGCAATCCAGGGTTTTATACTGTTTATACCAGGCAGGAAAATTCGAGGATTTTAAACAGCTACGCAATGAAGTCATGCAGCAAGGACCGCATACGGCACCATTTATTGCGACCTTATCTACCCATTACAGCCTGAACCATGGCGAAGCAGACCCCTACCAGTTCTGCCCGGACGGACTTGAATTCGTCTATCACCGGCGCATTCCCGAACTGGCACCAGGCAGCCCGTTGCTGGCAGAGCTGCTGGACAACATTGCGCAGGCAGACATCGCCGAGCGCAAACAGGCTCGGTTGACCAACGGCAAGCAATCGGCAGGCAATTTGTTCAAGCGCCCGGAAGCAGCTTTCCGTACTTTAGGTGAACTGGTCAAGCGCGAGTTCAAGTTGTACCGGCAACACTTCCAACAGGCATCATGCGCATTGATCACGCACTTCCCGGAAGAACTGGAATTCACCAGTTCCTGGTATGTGAAAATGCAGAACGGCGGCCACCTGGATGCGCATATCCATGAAATCGGCTGGATCAGTGGGGCAGTCTACCTGGCGATGCCCACCACTGAAGACCAGAAAGAAGGAGCTTTTGAATATGGTACGCACGGAGACCAGTATCCAAAATTACAGGACAACTTCCCCACCCGTTTCATCAAGCCTGAAGTGGGTGATATTGTACTGTTCCCTTCCTCGCTGTTTCACAGGACCATCCCGTTCAATGCAAACGCGGAACGTATTTGTGTCGCATTTGACTTGAAACCCTCCCCACACCTGCAAACCGCACACAGCCAGTATTGAAGTGACTGCCGGAAACGGCTGCAACACACGCCGGCGCAGCATCGCGCCACTTCATAAACATATACAGAATTTATCAGCTTTCCGGATTGTAGATTTTGTGGCAAACGGTATGATATTCCCCTATCAGCGCTCGTTGTCTGCACCTGTTTCCCGTGTATGGCCGGTGGCGCTCCATGGTGACATCACAAGGGAGCTCAGTTTCACATGCAATCAATCGTGTGCAAGAGGCGGGTATTATCGGTGCGGCATGCTATCCACACGCCCTGGTCTTGTAATATCCCTGCCGGGCGTGCAGCCTGCCTGAACCTGTTTAGCCTGTCATCACAAAGAATACGGAATTTTCAGCGCCTCCTGCGGTCACTGAAAGCAGCCACTGACGTTCACCGCTCAATCTGCGATATGCCCCACAAACACTGCTGCAACTGCAACAGCGCATTCAAGAAGAAACAGTATTCACCGTTATTCATGTTGGTAACCGGTTTTCTGTCTATGCCCGCATTGTGTTATGGGCGGCATGGTGTTTGATACACGACGAATGTAACTGGCAATCAAGATCATTACCGGTTAATTTATATGCTGACACTGTTTCGCAACCTGAAAATCGCTGAAAAATTACTGCTGACGGAACTGGCCATGACCTTAAGCATGCTGCTGGTGTTCAGCATATTCGCCCTTGGCAACCACTATCACAACCTGCGTTCACACCTGACACAAAATATTCTGCTGCAAATGAATGTAGTAGGCACATCCATTGGCCCCGCCGTGATGCTTGGCGAGCTGGGTTCTGCCGCCAATACGCTGGCCCCCCTGTCAGATAACGAGAATATCCGCACCATCATCCTGCTGGACCAGCAACAGCACACGCTGGAGAGCCTGCATCCGCAACATGACCCCATGACTTCCGCCTGGCAGTGGCTGTACCCTTTTTTCAGGGACATGGAACTCAGCACGCCGATCTCCGTGGATGAAAAAACAGTGGGCACCCTGCGCGTCATTATCAAGCAGGAGCAGGTTGTCGACATGCTGGTGAGCTTTGCCTGGTCCAACACAATTGCCGCCATTGCGGCCGCCTTATGCGGCTATTTCATCATGTGGCGCCTGAACCGCTATATTGTGGATCCTATCCACGCCCTGCAAAGATTCGTCAGCAATATCACGCAGAACCATCATTATGACCAGCGCGTCGCCGTCACCAGTGATGATGAAATTGGCCTGCTGAGCAAAGACATCAACAATATGCTGGAAAGCATCAACCAGCGTGATATCCGGTTACAAACCGAACTGGACCATCGCAAGGAAATTGAAGAAAAACTGCAATTCCTGGCGCACTATGACAAAAACACCATGCTGCTCAATCGCCATGCATTTGAAGAAGCGATCACCAAGAAAATCACCACACAGCCGCCGGATGAGCGCAACCATATTTACCTGCTGCTGCTGGACCTAGACCGTTTCAAAATCGTGAATGATTCCTTCGGGCACCCGACCGGCGACAAACTGCTGCAACAGGTCGCCCACCGCCTGCGTGGTAACCTGTCCCAGGAAGATGCCATTTTCAGGCTGGGCGGCGATGAATTCGCCATCATCATTGATGCGTCAGGACACAGTACCATTGAGCAGGTCTGCAAACGGGTTATCCAAACCATCTCCTCGCCGTTTATTGTCGATGACCATGAAATTCATATCGGTATCAGTATCGGTATTGCCACCCTGCGGCCGGGGTTCGACTCCAAAATCGAAGTGATGAAAAATGCCGATATGGCGCTGTACCAGGCGAAAGATGCCGGGCGCAATACGTACCGTTTCTATAGCGAGGAAAATGAAACCAGCACTTCGGAACTGCGCACCCTGCGCGAAGAGTTGCATTTCTCCCTGCAAAACCAGGAGTTGGAGTTGTATTACCAGCCCATCATCCATACCCAGTTACTGAAAACCATTGGTTTTGAAGCACTGCTCAGGTGGCGTCACCCGACCAGGGGCGTGCTCACGCCCGACCAGTTTATCCACCTGGCAGAAGGTTCCGGGCTCATCATCAGCATTGGCGCCTGGGTGATCCACCAGGCCTTGAAGCAACTGGCGATGTGGCAGCAGACGTTTGACCAGGACCTGTTCATGAACGTCAATATTTCCTCCCGTCAACTGGATGACGACAGCCTGTCAGATACTATCCGGCATGCACTGGACTTTTACCAGGTGGCACCACGCACACTCAACCTGGAAATCACCGAATCCATGGTGATGCGCAATATTGAATCTGCCAAGCATATTCTTTATGCCCTCAAGCAACTAGGTATAGGCATTGCCATTGATGATTTCGGCATCGGCCACTCTTCCATGAACTACCTGAAACAACTGCCAGTCGATGTGCTTAAAATTGACAAGCAATTCACGGCAGGCATTCCGCATGACAAAGTAGATATCGCTATCGTGGATGCGCTGGTCGCATTAGCCGTCAGCCTCAACCTGAAAGTGGTTGCCGAAGGGGTGGAGAATGCGATTCAATTCGAATACCTGCAATATAAACTCTGCCATCATGTACAAGGCTATTTGTTCAGTGCGGCATTATCCGCGAGCCAGACCACGGCATTTCTGGCTGATTTCCCGGAAAGTATTCCGGCGGTCTTCCGCAAGATAATGCAGCCGGAATCATAATCAGTTGTTACCATTAAGCATTTAAAAAAGAACGATCACGCAGTTAAGGGGGAGTTATGTCACGTTTTTCATCACCATTAGTGATTGGCCTGGCTTTGTCAGGCTACCAGTTAAGCAGCCAGGCTGCCGGCTTTGCCTTGTCCGAACAAAGCGGTAGTGGCATGGGCAACGCCTATGCCGGTGCGGCAGCTGTGGCCGAAGATGCCAGTACCATCTTTTTCAACCCGGCTGGCATGACCTATCTTGAGGGCAGCCAACTGGTGGGGGCCATGCATGCGATCAAGACATCGGGTGACTTTGACAACCAGGGTAGCACTGCAGCCGCTGGCCGCTCTTTAGGCGGCGAAGGGGGCGACTTCGGCAGTTGGGCATTTTTACCCAACCTCTATTACAAACAAGACCTGACAGAGCAACTGAAGTTTGGTATCGGCATGGGCACCCCTTTCGGCCTGAAAACCGACTATGACAAAGGCTGGCTGGGCCGTTTCCAGGCTGTGAAATCTGAGCTTAAAACCGTTAACATCAACCCTTCGCTGGCCTGGAAAGTGAACGAGCAGTGGTCACTGGGCTTCGGGGTTTCTGCCATGTGGGCAGAAGCTGAACTCACCAGCGCAGTGAACCTGGGTGCAGGCGGAGAGTCTTCGATTAAGAATAAAGGTAAGGATTGGGGCTTCGGCTACAATCTGGGGGCCATTTACCAGATCACCCCAGCTACCAGGTTAGGATTGGCTTACCGCTCAAAAGTAGAGCAACACCTGAAAGGGAGTGCCCACTCCCCTTTCACTGGATTAAATAGTATCCCTGGCTCTACCTTAAATACGGATATCACAGCAGACCTCACCTTACCGGAAACACTCTCTCTCAGCAGTTTCAGCCAGTTAGATGATCGCTGGGATTTACTGGCCGATATTACCTGGACGCGCTGGAGCCAGTTTAAAGAACTGACCATCATGCGCGACAACAGTACCGACACGATCCTGGGTTCGACCCTGGAGCACTGGAACAATACCTTGCGTTATTCGGTCGGCCTGAATTATCGTTATTCCCCCACCCTGAAACTACGCACCGGCGTCGCTTACGACAATGAAGCGATTGACAACGAACATCGCACCGCCCGTATTCCGGGCAATGACCGTATCTGGTTATCTTTTGGTGCCAGTTGGCAATATACGCCCGCCACCAAACTGGATTTCGGTTACTCGCACCTGTTTATCAAGGATGCGAATATTGATGATGACCAGCGCGCCACCGGTAAAGGCCTGATTGCAGGCCAATACCAGGGAGATGCCAATATGTTAAGCCTCCAGCTGTCCCACCAGTTCTAGCGCGCTGCTCTCTACCAGGATTTGACAGCGCCTACCTGCAGGATAGCCCTTATAACCAGAAGGCATAGTCATTAAAGATTAACCATCCATTTCCAGCCAACTCTCAGCAGAGAGACCATATGACAAAAAAACACTTCACCAAACTTGCATTACTATCATTAGCCATCACGCAGGTGGCCACTGCTTATGCGAAGAACCCGGACCAGCCTTCCAACAAGGATACGCCAGAAACAACGCCTTCTTTTCTTGCCAGGTTCATGCAGGACGACAACCCGCTACGCATCGATTTCAATATGGGCGACCATCCGGCATATGCCCAGGTTTACGGCGTGATTGATATTGCCCTCTCCAGCATCAACCACTCATTGCCGAGAAACTATACGTTATCGAATAACTTTTATCCTTATGCCGGGGCAAAAGTCACCAGCAGGGTAACCTCCAGGACTAACTGGGTGAATGGCGGTTTACAAGACTCCCGCCTGGGGTTACGTGGCGAAGTTGCGCAATTGAAATGGCGGGATAATGACTTCAAGTTTGTCTACCAGTTTGAAGCCGGCTTTAACCCGCTGACCATGAAGCTGCATGATGCCGCACAAACGCTGGCCGATAACTCCGGCACCCGCGCCAACTCCAGCGTGAATGGCGACTCATCCATGAACGGTGAACTGTTTACCCGCCAGGCATGGATAGGGTTGGACGGCAACACATTGGGGCGCGTATCTTACGGCACACAATATAACCCGTTCTTTGAAATTACCGCCACTTATGACCCTAACAATAAAACGGATACATTCTCTCCCTTTGGAGAAAGCGGGGCCGTGGGTGGCGGTGGTGGCATTTCGGAAAACGCCAGGCTGAAAAACTCGATCAAATACGACAATACCTACGCAACCAATGGTCGCGGAAAATTGAATTATGCCGGCATGTACCAGTTTGGCAATGCTGCAGGCAGCGCTCACGGCAGCGGGTTCACTGCACAGCTGGGCTACGAAGAGGCATTGTTCGGGGTCCAGTTGGCCTACAATAAATTTACCGACACGGTCAAAGCCGTCACTGCCCCTGCCGGGAATCCATTAGCCAACGATACCATCGCAGCCACGCTCTACAACACTGAAGCCGCCCTACTCACCTTGAAATGGACGCCCAGCCAGGACCTGAGAATCTCCGGCGGCTGGGAATGGTTCCAGCTCAAGCCTTCCTCAGACAAATCCATCGACTACCATAACCTGTGGGGGCAAACGGTATTTAATGGCGTGGCGACTTCCGCCCTGAAACCGGGCGAAAAACAGGATAACCATGTCACGTTTATCGGGGCCAGTTTTGATTTTTCACAACGTTTGCCGACACTGGCAGGGCTAAGTACCTCCATTGGTTTTTACCAGACCCAGTTTGATGCCATTGATGGCCCGACGATTTCCACGTCCTCAGAAGGAAAGATTGATACCTGGACATCGATTATCGATTACAAATTCAACAAGCGCTTTGACGGCTATATGGCTTATACCACCAACCATTTCTCCGGGGACAAATACCCCCGTGCCCAGAATTATCATGAAGTCAGCAATATAGGTGCCGGCCTGCGCCTGCGTTTCTAAGGCTAAGTGCGCGTAAAAAGACTATCTTTGCCTGGAAGGCAGGCTCTCCACAAGCGGTGGCAACTGTGAATGGGGAGTCCTTATACATCGGGGGCGCCTGCCTTGATTTTTTCCACCCAGTCTTCCACCTGGATAAACCCTGCTGCCTGTGCTTTTTTCGCGTCGGACTCAGACAAGACATCCTGCATGAACTCAAAGCGCTTCCACTCAGCCAGCGGTGTCTGGCACTGCTCACCCGGCACGTAACGGGAATGGCTTTCACGGGTGTAGCGATGAATGTAGCGCGGGCAATTCTGCCACAATTCTGACAACGTCACCTTGACCACGAACTCGGCCTCTTGATACAACGATAGCCACGCCGGATCCCTGGATACACTGCTCACCCCTTGCAGCCGGATACGGTGCGGTTTGTCAAATGCAATAAACAGCATCCCAATGTCAGCATTGCCGATCATATTGCCGACAGACAACTGCATGCCGTTACCGTTGTAAAACGGAAAAATCAACGTTTGCGCATCCATGACTTTGACAAACCCGGGCAAGCCGCCCTTGTAAGACACAGTAGGCCGGCCATTGTGGTCAACCGTCGACAGGAAAAACATATCCAGCGACTCAATAAACCCTTTGGCATCCGCATCAATTTCAGTTTTACAGGCGATCTCTTCAATTCTGTCTGCCAGCTTCCTGGTGTCCTGCTCATCCTGCACCTGGCGATGTACTTCCCCAAACAAGCGACTCATGGTTTCCCTCCATCCTCTGTAACCTAACATATCTTGCACGCCTTTATGCAACAGAAAAAGCCCGCGCGAAGCAACCTTATGGCAGTCACGCAGCGATACCGCACTTTTCCGCCTTTTCTGCCAAGCATCCTATTGCCAGAAGCTATAAGTATTACGCCCTTTCTGTTTGGCATGGTAGAGCGCAATATCCGCCTGCTTGGACAGTTGTTTTAACGACACACCTGCAGCGGGGTCAAACAAGGTCAATCCTATACTCAGATGTACGGTCACTTCCTGACCATGGATCAGCATCGGCTTTTTAAATACCTGTAGAATTTTGCCGGCAATCTTGATCAGGCTTTCCCGGGAATGCTGGTCCTTCACCACAATCACAAATTCGTCGCCACCCAGCCGGCTGACCGTATCCACATCGCGGATACTGGCTTTTAGCGCATTTGCCACCTGTTTAATCACTTCATCACCGACATCATGCCCATAGTTATCATTGATGCTTTTAAAGTGGTCGACATCCAGCGCCATCAGGCCAAACATTTTATTGAAGCGCTCCGCCTCTGCATGCACATAATTCAAGCGGCTTTCCAGCAACCGGCGGTTGGGCAAACCGGTCAGACTATCCATCAAGGCACCTTCAGACAGGTAATAACGCTCCTTGGCGAAAAGATAAACAAGCCAGCCGGCCAGTATACTGAGCAGCAAACTTAACAGGACACCAAACCTGCGGTCACGCAAATCATGGATCTTCCTGTTCTCGATGGCCCACTCCCATTTGCCATTGGGCACGATGCTTTCCTGGATATAAATATGTTTCTGCTGGAACAATGCCGGATTGCCATAAAACACATGCCGGTTATCTGCCGTTCTGATCGCAAAATCAAACTCCTGGCGCTGAACAGTCTTAAAGGTATCCTTTAAAAAAGCATCGGTATCAATGACCGTTGACAGCATGCCCCAATACTCGCCATCAATAAAAATGGGAAAACGGTAAATCATGCCGCTGCCGCCCTGCATCAGGTCTAGCGGGCCATCCAGCACGCCTTGCCTATGTTGAATCGCCAGCTTTACCTTGGGCCATTGCGCGGGCACCTCACGGTAATCGACACCGAGGATTTTTTCATTGGGTTTTTCAGGATACACATACCGCAGTTTATAACCGACGGCAATCGCCAGGTTTCTGACATGGCGTGCCTGTATCCAGAGGTCAGCCAGGATGGCCTGCATTTTGTCGGTCTCCAGCGTATGCCGGTAGACCTTGATAAAACTGGATAGACCGTTCGAGATAAATAACAGTGAGTTCAGTTCACGATCCACCTCTGCACGCAGGACGCTCCCATACGCCGTTGCGTCCAGGTAAGCGTTACTCTCATCCTTCTGGCGTTGATATTCGAACAGGGAATACAAAAATACAAAAGCGATCAGTGCTGCCACCAGGGCGATCAGCTGGCTTTTCAATTTTTGGTTGGCTTTATATTGCACTGCCTGACTCTTCCTTAAACGACTCACCCGCTACAGCACTCACCCATGCTGCAACAGTAGCATGCTCCCTGTATACAACTTAATCAAGCGTCCACCCTCTCTGCAGCAGACCCATTGATGAAGATATGAATCAGTGTTGCCCTATTCATACATAGATGATTTGACCATATTTATCGCAACAGAAGATAACTTTGTCGCCAAACCGCCAGGGAAGTGGTATTTGCGTGGAATACTTAAAGGCAGTAAGGAACAGAGGAGTGATGGCAGTCACAAGCCGTGCGCGCCACGATAAAAGAATGGAGAAATGGCGTGTTTGCAATCAATAAGCACTGACAGTCGCTACTATTTACAGGTCGATAAATCCAACCATAAACGCCATCATCACCAGTACGGCAATCACCAGGCCCAATACCCTGCCAGGATGATATTCCCCTCCCGTACTGTACACATGTGTACGGTATGCACCGATTAACGCCAGGACAAAAAGCACAATTAGCAAGGTACTAAGCATGACATTCTCCTGCAATCAATCCATTCACTCGCGGCCTGCCTGTTGAGTGATCTGGCTATTGAATAATGGTCTAGAAGTGGAAGTTAATCATGCAGATTAATGAAAAAACACTCCAGCCTTGCCAGGCTGAATTTCTTGTAGGAATGCTCGGACACTCCCGTTCTCCGCCCCTAGGCGTGGCCCTAAGATGTCTGCTGAAGTTTGTTCCGTTTGCGTGTTTGTGCAGCTTTCTTTGCGGATTGACTACGCTGTTCGGCAGTACGCTTGGCGGCGCTTTCGTGGCCTTGTTGTGATAAAGCCGCTTTCGATACACTTGTTTTGGACTCCTGACGCAAGACATGTGTGGTCGCGGCAGCGCGTTTGGCTGAAGGCGTGGCAGAGTGGCGTCTGGAATGAGCCGTTTCTTGCGGGGTATTGGGAGGTGGCGGTAAATCCACCCCCGCTTTACGTGCTTTGGATAAGCCGATGGCGATGGCCTGTTTGGCAGAACGCACCCCGTGTTTGCCTTCGCGCACGTGCCTGATTTCTTCGCGCACAAACTCTCCCGCCTGTGTGGTGGGCGCCTTGCCCTCCTTCGCGTCACGCTTCGCGCGGGCGATGGCAGATTTTTCCGGCATCCGATCCTCCTTTCATGATCCAGTTCTACTCAGTACAGCAGTCTATAGCCTCATGGCTAGAGATAAGCATCCGTGCCCACAGGTTGAGAAATGGAACTCAGGGCGGCACTAGCACAGTCTTCTTCACTCAGGGACAAATCCCCCAGCGAAACAATCCCGACCAGGCGGTTGTCACGGTCTACCACAGGCAACCTGCGCACCTGCAAGTCGCTCATATTACGTGCCGCTTCCTCTACCGATTCATCGTCATGGATATATTTGACGTCGGAAGTCATCACATCCCGCACTTTGCCCTCCAGCGGCGAAACGCCTTGCGCGACAGCCCGTATCGTAATATCACGGTCAGACAGCATGCCGATCAGGCGGTCATTTTCCCCGACTGGCAACAAGCCGAAATCATACTCATCCATCAACCTGGCCGCGCTTTGCAAACTGTCAGTGGGGGCTGCCACCCTGACATCACGCGTCATTACCTCGCTAATATTCATGGTAAAGCTCTCCTTCATTGCATTGCAAAAACCCAGACTACGCCAGAGGGATACGGCAGGCTGTCGGTAGCGGGAGGAAAGCAGCGTAGGAATTTCTACAGGGCATTTCCAGGCAAAACGGCAGGGAATTCTGACAGGACTATCAGGCAATACCCGATAAAAAGAGCGGTGCGGCAGACGTATTGTGGACGTTTTCATGGAATTGCAAAGGAGCTCCACATGCCGTGTATTTCTACTCACCATGCAGTTGATTATAGTTTCGCCCAGCCACACGAAACCACGCATCCGGTATTTCCAGAAGAAAGCCACAAACCGGTGAAACCCGATCCTGATACGCCTTACCAACCGACCGAGCCGGATGAGCCGGACGTCCAACCGGAAATTATCGGGGATAACTGAAGTGATCAAGGACGATTAGGCGTTGGCTACTTTACCGCAGGATCCCGCGCTGGATAGTGCGTTCTCACTATTGCGGCACGGTTACCGTTTTATTTCCGGCAAATGCCGCACATTGCATACCGACGTGTTCAGGACGCGTTTGCTGTTGCGGCCTGTCGTGTGCATGCAAGGCGCAGAGGCCGCCCGGCTTTTTTATGAGCAGGACAAGTTCCTGCGCCACGGTGCCATGCCGGCCAGGATACAGAAAACCCTGACAGGCGTAGATGGCGTACAAAGTCTGGATGGACAACCCCACAGGCACCGGAAACATTTATTTATCCGGCAACTCATGTCCCCCGCCAGGATTGAAGCACTGGCAACGCTGCATCAGGCACACTGGCATGCGGCCATGGCACAGTGGCCGCTTAATCGCCGCATGGTCCTGTTTGACGAGGCACAAAAAATATTGTGCCAGTCGGTATGTGCCTGGGCAGGCATACCTTTGCCCGCAAGCGAACTTAATCAGCGTGCACAAGCATTCGGGCGGATGATTGATAGCGGTGCCCGTCTTGGGCTGGCCCACTGGCGGGGACGCCGGGCGAGAAAATCTGCTGAGCAGTGGATCAGCGCAGAAATCAAGAAAACCAGGGCCACAGGCCCGGAAAACAGCGATAGCCTCTTGCAGGCTTTTGCCTGGCATCGCGATGAACAGGGCCATTTGTTACCGGCAGGCGTCGCAGCCGTGGAACTGATCAATGTGCTACGCCCCACCGTCGCCATTGCCCAGTTCATGACATTCAGTGTTCTCGCCCTGCATGAATACCCGTATGTCCGCGCACCACTGGAAAGCAGCCATCCAGATTACCTGGACTGGTTTGTACTGGAAGTACGGCGTTTCTACCCGTTTTTCCCTTTTCTCGCCGCGTATACGCGCCAGGCATTTACCTGGCAGGGATTTGAGTTCCAAAAAGGCATGCTCACCCTGCTGGACATTTATGGTACCAATCATGACCCGCGGTGCTGGTACCAGCCTGACACATTCAATCCGGAACGTTTTAGCAACTGGCCCCAGGATCATTACACCTTGCTGGCCAATGGCGGGGCGACGTATGAACATCACCACCGCTGCCCTGGCGAATGGATCACCCATCGTTTAATGAAAGTCATGGTGCGCTTTCTGGTCGATAACCTGCACTATGAAATACCGGCGCAGGACTTGAGTTTCTCCCTGGCAGACATGCCTGCATTACCCAAAAGCCGCATGATTATCCGGCCGGTTGCCTACCAGCCAGTCCCAAGAAAGGAAATGCATGATGCGTAAAAAAATCAGTGCAAAGGATCTCAATATTAAAGTGGACTCCGGCAAGGAGCAGGCACTCTTTAAATGGTTTCTTGCCAGCTACCTGTTCGGCCATCGTATTTCACAACAGATTGCCGTACGGACATGGCAGGTGTTTATGGATAACGGGTTGACCTCCGCACAGAAAATAGCCGGCCAATCCTGGCAACATCTGGTAGATCTGCTGGGAGAAGGCCATTACAAACGCTATGATGAATCAACCGCCCGCAACCTGCTGGAAATGGCAACCTTTCTCCAAATCCGCTACCAGGGGAAGATTTCTCACCTGATTCAAACGGCTGACAATAAAAACGCCCTCAGCGCAAAATTGCAGGAAATTAAAGGCGTGGGCCCTAAAGTCAGTGAGATATTTTTAAGGGAAATCCGGCTATAACCGCCTTAACCCCTACTCCCTCTTGCGCCTGCAACCTGCATTAGCAGGCAGCGGTATAACCGGCTTCAGTAAGCCGGAAGGCCTCGCCGAGAGGGGTCAGCCATTCCTGCATTTTGGCATAAGCCAACCCCTGCACCAGATCTTGCGGACTCCGCTGCTTCTCATACCATATCGCACTCAGTTTGCTCGTTAGCAGCGACTCGCCAGTCAGCAATTTGAAATGATGGACAAAAATCCCGACTAGTAATCGCGCGTCCGCTTCAGCGGAATGGAATGTATCTACAGCGGTGTCGTGGTTGGGTACCGCCTGGTTGAGTTGTGTTTCAGTTTCCACGTGCATGTTTACTTCCCGCTGATGGCCAGCACGATTAAAATAACCAGCACCAGTCCCAGCCCGCCACTTGGGTAATAACCCCAGTTTGCGCTATAAGGCCATGTTGGCAAAGCGCCGATTAAAGCCAGTATCAATACCACCCACAAAACTGTACCCAGCATCACGACCTCCTTGATCAATCGGATTATCAATACATCGAAGAACAAAAATGCGCCTGGCCCCATCATCTCGCGTTGCCAGGAAAGCGGCTAGACCACTCGTGCTGAAACGCTTGTAAGAATGTCCAGACAAGCATGCATCCTCAGGCATTTCCTACACCGGTTTACGCCGTATCCGATAACCCTGCAGAGGGCTTTTTTGTAAGATGCAGATACCCTTCTAGCAGGTAGCCGGAAATGGATCTTTCTGTATTTTATTTAACCGTTCCCCTCTGGGAAATCATCCTGCGTGGCACTATTGTTTTCTGGTTCCTGTTCCTGATTTTTCGATCCATCCTGCGCCGCAGCATGGGTGATGTCAGCATTGGTGATTTCCTGTTCGTAGCTATCATGGCCGATGCCTCGCAAAATGCCATGAGTGGCGATGCAAAATCGGTGGCAGACGGGTTGGCACTGGTATCCGTACTAGTCTCCTGGAATGTGCTGATTGACTGGCTCAGCTACAGAAGCCCATGGGTCAGGAGAATCATGGAAGCACCGCCGATTGTGCTGGTGTGCAATGGTATCCTGCAAACCAGAGCCATGCGGCGGGAATTTATTACCAGGGAAGATATCATGGCAAAGCTGCGGGAAAGCGGCATGGACAACCTCGCGGATATCAAACAAATGCAGCTGGAAACAGATGGCCAGATCAGTGTGATTCCCGCAGATAAAACATGATCTCTTACCGCTGACCCTCCCTCAAAATCACCGGTTGGCACGGCCCAATAGCCGGGTGAGCGGCCATAAAGAATACATAAGCCTGCAGCCGGTAAAATTACGTTAGACATCTATCGCATCAGGCGTTAGAGTATCTTCGTCTTCACACCTTTACTGGCAAGCCTCAAGAACAATATTCAGATATATCCATAAATACCATGCTGACCATGCTTGTACCCCCTCTACATTTGCTGCCTTGCAGGCAGGCACCCCTTCCCTTATGACGATACAGGCTGATTATCCGGAAGCTGGCCGATGCTACGCCAGTTCGCGACCAGGCTGGCTTTGCGGGAAGGTGGGTATATGTACCACATATTAAAAAAGGACTGGCGGAACAAAAAAGTATTGACCGGCATGACGCTCCTGCTGGTCATCGCCACCGCATGCATTTCCATTTTGTTATCGCTAATGATTGCCAGGAACCAGGCCATCTCCCAGGAAACAAGCCGCCTGCATGAAATCACCAGTGATGTACTGGCGCGCATGCACATGTCACGTGAGCAGCATGCCAATATCGTGCGCTACTTTGCGGCGGTAGCGGATAGCGATGCCTGCCTGCCCGAAAATATCCGGAAAATGCAGGAGTTTAATGTTTCCAGCCCGTTTTTGCAGGCGGTGGCCCATGTCCGGGATCAGCGCATTGCATGCTCGTCCACGTCGGAAATCTTTGACAACCTGAACCTGGGCAGCCCCTATCGCATCGAGCCAGATGGCACCCGCTTCTGGAACCACATCACAGTACCCAACTGGCCAAACCGGTTAGTGCTGATGGAAAAAGCCGGCTGGGCCATTATGTTTGTACCCGCGCATGTACTGGAAGCGTTAGGTAACGCCGAAGTGGCCGTCGGGGTATTCAATATCCAGTCCCTGGCAATATATACCGCCAGAGGAGAAATCTTCCCTGAGTGGCTGGAAAAATACCAAGGTAAGCAAGCGCTTACATTTGTCGACGACCAGCGCAGGATGCTGGTGCATATTGCACCCAACCATGTGGGATTGACTGGCGTGGTCGCAGCTGCGCCCTTGCAGCAAGTGAATGATGTGATGACCTTCATCCAGATTCTCATTCCCCTCGCTACCGTAGTCAGCCTGTTACTGGGCGGCCTTTTTTTCTATGTGCGGAAAACCAGGTACTCCCCTAAATTTGCCATTCTGCGGGCCCTGGCAAACCATGAGTTTTATATGGAATACCAGCCTGTCATCAATCTGCATCACAACCAGTGCGTTGGCGCTGAAGCCCTGGTCAGGTGGCGCACATCGGATAATACGTTTATCAGCCCGGAGCTGTTTATTCCCGCAGCAGAGGCCTCCGGTGTCATCTGCCAGATCACGCAACGGGTGTTTGAATTAGTGGCAAAAGATATGCGGCATGTATTTAGCCAATATCCGGATTTCCATGTCGGCATTAATATTTCATCCCATGATATCCGCTCCGGTGCTTTACTCTCCTTGATACAGGCCTTTAAGGAATCGAGCGGTGCGCACGACCACCAGATATTGATAGAAGTCACTGAGCGGGGTTTCCTCGATGACGACGAGGGCCTCACTGCCATCAGGAATATCCGCGAATGCGGGGTTCGGGTAGCGATTGATGACTTTGGCACCGGCTATTCCAGTTTATCTTACCTGACCAAGTTCCAGCTGGATTACCTCAAAATCGACAAGACCTTTATTGACTCTGTCGGTACCGACGCCGTGACCAGCCATGTAGCATTTCATATTATTGAAATGGCCAAAACGCTGAAACTGGACATGGTGGCAGAAGGTGTCGAAACGGCGGAACAGGCAAAAATCCTGCAGGAACGTGGCGTCCACCATGTCCAGGGCTGGCTATTTTCAAAATCCCTGAAGGTCAATGAATTTTATCGTTACCTGGCAAACCATGCGCCTCCTGCCTCTTAAGTGGACAGGCACTCTCCGAAGGCAATCACGTACTGGTTCGATAAACTGTTGTGCCCATTGTCACTGACCGTATGACCGGGGAAGCGCTGGTAAAACCTGGCATATCAGCCAGAAATAGCAGCGCCGGCGAACAACCTTGCGGGTCAGCCAAACCGCATGTATACAGGATGAATACTGTCAGCCGTTAAAATAAGTATTTACGTTTTATTAATATGCATTTAAAATGCATATTAATTATTGAAAGTGTGATGTGCAACTTACCCGTTTTTCAGACCTAGGTTTACGCCTGTTGATGTACCTGGCAGTGAATGAGCGCGAAGCCCCGCCCGTGACCGTGGCAGAAGTGGCGCAGCAGTTCAACATAGCGCGCAACCACCTGGTGAAAGTCTCTGCCACCCTGACGAAATATGGCTATATCCAGTCCATTCGCGGACGTACCGGCGGTATCGTGCTGGCCCGTGCGCCAGACCAGATCAGGATAGGTGATGTGGTACGCCTGCTGGAAGGGTCCGAACAGCTGATTGATTGTGACGCCCTGCATTGTGTATTGAATCCGGCATGTGGCCTCAAGGCAGCCCTGCACCACTCATTGATGGTCTTTTATGAAACATTGAACACCTATACGCTGACCGATGTCCTGAAAGGAAAATCAACAGGGTCGATACAGCAAATACAACGGAATTATATCCGGCTTGCCGGATAAAAACAGAGGGCGTGATCGCCCGTTTTTTTGAAGTAAAACATGCATCTTATATGCATATTAAAAGGAGTTGAGTCATGTTTTCCGAAGCAGCCGTTCCCTATATCAAAGCCAGTGTGCCTGTATTACGCGAGCATGGTGTAAAAATCACCACCGTGTTCTACAACAGCTTGTTTAATACACACCCGGAATTACGCAACGTTTTCAACATGCGCAACCAGGCAGACGGCACCCAGCAACAGTCACTTGCGGCGGCCGTATTTGCCTATGCCGCCAACTTTGAGAACCCTGCCGCCCTCGCACCTGTGGTCACCCGCATCGTGCACAAGCATGCCTCGCTGGGCATTGTGCCGGAGCACTATCCTATCGTGGGGACGCATTTGTTAGGCGCCATCAAGGAAGTCCTGGGCGATGCTGCGACACCGGAACTGATAGATGCCTGGGCAGAAGCTTATGGCGCGCTGGCCAATGCCTTGATTACCGAAGAAAAAAACCTGTATGCCAATACTGTCATGGCGGGTGATTTGACTGACATGCGTGTGGCAGAAGTGATTGAACAGAGCCCGACGGCCAAAACCCTGAAATTACAGCCGCTGGGCAATGAGGGAGTTCCCAGCTACAAACCGGGACAGTATGTCAGTGTATATATCACGTTTGCCGATGGCCATCGTCAACCCAGGCAATATAGCTTGTCGGATGCGCCAGGTACGCCCTACCTGTCAATCACTGTTAAAAAAGAACCGGCTTCCGGCAAGGCAGACGACAAATCAGTATCCAACTGGATCCATGACCATGTTGCCGTGGGAGACACATTGCAAGTCAGCCATCCTTATGGCGAATTTGTGATAGATACCCGCAGCAAGAAACCATTGGTCATGCTGGCGGCAGGCGTCGGCATTACACCCATGATGGCAGCACTGAACCAATTGGTACGCACCAATCCAAACCAGGCGGCACATCTGTTGTATGCGGTCCGTTCGGAAGCAGAATACCTGCATCGCAGCGAAATTGAAAAAGCCATTAAAAACATGCCAAACCTGACATTCAAACTGTATATCAGCCAACCGGAAAACGGTGCAGCCAACAGACTGACCGTCAGCGATATTCCTGCTGAGACCCTGGCAAATGCAGATATCTACCTGTGCGGCCCGGCAAGTTTCATGGCAGCGCAAAAAAGCGCGCTACTGGCAGCGGGTGCCCATGAAGACAGTATCCGCAAGGAAGTCTTCGGGCCAGATTTATTGGCAGATCTGGTGTAATAAAAAACAGGCCGGTCACCGGCCTGTTTTTTAATGGTTACCTCGTCGGCAACCAGCTAACGTACAAACAGGGCAATCAGGATAATCAATGGAATAGGAATCCCTAGAAAATATAACAGCAATGAGCGCATATCGCCTCCAGAGTTAACAAGAAATCAAGTGAAGAATATTAAGCATCACGGCAACGGCCACCCCAGGTCGCGGCTAAACTTGCTGAGAAGGCACCCACCAGCAAAGAAACAAACAGCCACAGCGTGATATAAATGGATGCTTTGCGTGCCTGGTCAGCAGCTTCTTTCGCCTTGGCCACTGCCTCTTTGGCGGCAGAGCGCATGTTGGCATATACCTCGTTCACCCGTTGCTCAGCCTCAGGCTGGCTCAAACCGGTATGGCGGGAGACCAGTTGGGCAAGATAAGCCGCATCCTCAGCAGGCAACGTGTCCGCAGCACCGGCATGTGCAAAAATACGCGTCACTTCGGCAGCCGGTAGTTGTGCTGGAGAAGCAGAACCGCTTTCTGCATTTTTACGAAATAACGTATCAACAAAATAACCAACCTCCCCTTTTGCTTTCTGCCCTTCACGCGACTGACCGTCATGTGCGCCAGCCACTGCAACAGCACCCGCTTTGGCAGCGCCACCCGCCAGGCCGGCAGTGGCATGTACGCCACCATGCAGCGCAGCGCCTATGGTGGTTGTCAGCAGAACAGCCATGGCCAGCGTCGCCAGCGCCCACGCCAGGAAACCATGCGCAGTGTCGCGAAAATATACTTCATCCAATTGGGTGTCTGGCCACTTCACGCGCAACCTGCCAGCCAAATAACCTCCCATGCCTGAAGCAAGTAGCTGGGTCACGGTGATCCAGACGATGGCCGACACCCCAAATGTAGCAGCCTCTACACCATGGCGCGCCCAGGGGGAAATAGAGGACAGGCCTAATCCCATGCCGAGCAATAGCAGGATCAGTGACAATGCTGCGGCCGCCACGGCCCCTGCCAGTATCGCCGCCCACGAGATGGCTCCCGTATGTATCGCATCCAGAGGGCTCTGGTTTGTACGGTGTACTGCAGCCTCATTCGATAAAATCGCTTGTGCCATGATCAAACTCCTTTTTATACATGATGTGGACGCCAGTGAAAGGATACGCTGCCATCATGCGGAGTTGCCAGAAAACGCCCTATACCATTTACACTGAATTTCTTGTAGGAATTGACGGACGCGTCATTCATATACAAGTCATTTGAAATTTTTGTGACACCCTGCCTAAACAGCCATTTGTCATTCAAGTTAGGAGACAATGCTTACGTTATTGCAACAATAGAACCTCCATGCTTGCACACATGAAACATGAATTGATCGAAAGCACTTCTTCAATCACTAACCTTGCCTATAGCTGGGGTGCCCAGTGGGGAGATGCGCAGTACATGTTATTTGAGAAAAATCGGGCCACTGATGCGCAGCTGGTCACCAATATTTTAAAAAACCGCCAGTTAACCTCGGTTTACCAACCGATTGTCTCCTTGCAGAATGCAGACATTTATGGTTTTGAAGGGCTGATCCGCGGGCCGGCTGAAACACCGCTGCACTCGCCCCTGGGTTTGTTCGAGGCCGCCAAGGCCTGCCAGTTGCTGACAGAGATGGAGCATCTCAGTCGCCAGGTCGTCCTGGAAAATTATGCCGCCACCTGCAAAACACGCAAGCTGTTCCTGAACAATACGCCGGAAATGCTGTTGCTGGCCACGCCCAATAAGGGCGAGACACTGGCCTATCTGGCCAGGCTGGGACTGGAACCCAAGCAGATTATCATCGAGATCACCGAACAGACACGCAATATGGATTACAGCCAGTTGCGTAAAGCCGTGCAGTATTATCGCGACATCGGCTTTGAAATTGCCATGGACGACCTGGGGGAAGGATTTTCCAGCCTGCGCCTGTGGTCAGAGCTGAAGCCGGATTACGTCAAGATTGACAAGCACTTTATCCACCATATCCACGAAGACCAGGTCAAATTCGAATTTGTCCGCTCCATTCAGCAGATTGCCCGCAACGCCGGGGCCAAAGTCATTGCCGAAGGCATAGAATGCCATGAAGAACTCAGCATTATCAAGGACCTTAAAATTGACTTCGGCCAGGGTTATTATCTGGGCCGGCCTGAAGCGAACCTGATTCAGTCCGTGGCTGCCGAGGTCAGGAAACAGCTTTCCAGGAACACGCTGCACCTTTACCAGAACAGCTATATTGCGCTCGATCACCGCTCCAACGTGAGCAAGCTGCTGAAGTACATCCAGCCTATTCCGGCAGCCATGTCCAATAACGACGTCATGCGCCTGATAGAAGCGGATAGCAGCATCCATATGCTGCCCGTCGTGAATGGCGAAACGCCCATCGGTTTGATTACCCGCTATGCCATGATAGACAATCTGGCGCGACCCTTCCGCCGGGAGTTATATGGTGCCCGCCGCTGCGCAGAGACATTTATGGACAAAAATCCATTGATTGTCGATAAATCCATGAGCTTAAAAGCCTTAAGCGACATTATTGCCGAAGAAGCTCATCATTTCAGTAACGGGTTCATCATTACCGATAATGGCCGCTATCTCGGTATAGGGCGTGGGCAGGATTTGTTGCGCGAAGTCACGCAAATGCAGATCAATGCCGCACGCTACGCCAACCCGATCACCCTGCTGCCCGGCAATGTGCCTATCAATGAGCAACTGGATCGCCTGCTGGCCTCTGAATGCTTCTTCAGCGTCTGTTACTTTGACCTGGATACCTTCAAACCCTATAACGATACCTATGGTTTCCGGCGCGGGGATGAAATCATCAGCTATATCGCCAGGTTACTGATGAATCATGTAGACCAGAGCCTGGACTTCGTCGGGCATATTGGCGGCGATGATTTCATTGTGATTTTCCAGAGCGACGACTGGCAGGCACGCTGTTCACGAATCCTGGAAACCCTGAAGCAGGACGTCATCGGATTTTACGATGAAACCCACCAGGTCGCAGGTGGTATCATTGCCGAAGACAGGCAGGGCAATGTTGTGGAGTATCCTTTTGTCAGCCTGTCTGTGGGTGCGGTGCAGGTCAGTCCCGGCCAGTTCAGCTCACAGCACGAATTGTCTTCTGCCGTCAGTCTCGCCAAAAAAGAAGCCAAAAAAACGCCAGGCAACAGCCTGTTTGTTGAGCGCCGGCGTTAAGCCTGCAACGCGATGCCTCTTACCAGGCAGCGATCATTGGCTGCCTAGGCAAATACATGTGTCACGCTGGAGATGGGTGCTGGTTTGGGAGGCACTTTACGATCAGCCGTGGCTGGTGCAGAAGAATGTTCGTCTTCCCGCAACACTGCATCCATCAAGTAATTCGCTTTGCCTTGTTTAAGCTTCACCATATGGGCCTTATCAATGTGCGGACTCAACTGTGCGACAGCGCGGGCCTTGACGTGATGGTGGACACCCGTTTTTGCCGCCGGCATGCCGCCATTAGAAAGGGTGCCCAGCGAAATAATGGCCATCATAAACCCTACCGACATAATGGGCAGGGCTGCTGCCACTGCACCGGCCGTAATCGCGGCCAGGGAGGCCGCGCTGGCCGCTTCGTTCAGTGTATTGGATGGTGTCATGATGCAATCTCCCTGCCTGGTCAACCGGATACCTTATTGGAGACCCTGGCCTTAATTTTATAAATCAGTGAGGCTCCATCATGCTGGTTTATGGCGCACGCCTGTATACCACTTTTGCTGAATTGCATGTAGGAATTATCGGACAAGCGCCTCTCCCTGCGCGCATCTGGGTGGCGACAGCCTGATGCATCGTTGCCAGGCAAGCTGGTTGCACTGAACTTTCCCGGCCAGGAAATCACTAACCACATTTAGTGATCATTTGTTCTCGATCATCTCAGGCAATACATAATGATTCAAATAATGAAAAGGGAGTCATGCCATGAAGACACAAAGCCTGTTGGTCCTGGATGGGGATGCCAGTGTGGCAAACACCATTGCACACGAAGCCCGGTACCTTGGATTCGAGGTAAAAATAGTTGATGATCCCCACTTATTTATTGATGAGTTCCATACTTGGCAACCTTCCCACTTAGCCATTGATTTACTGCTGCCGGCCATTGATGATGCGGAATTACTCGCCCATCTGGGCAGGCTGCATTGCCAGTCCACTATTATTTTTACCAATGGCACCACAACGCCCATGCTGCCTGCCGCACAGTTGATCGCCAGTGAAAACCGGCTTAGTGTGGCCGGTGTGTTGCCTAGGCCCATTGACCCGCAAGCCTTAAGAAGCCTGTTATCCGGCACCCCGGCGACATCATCACCGCCGACCCATACCGGCATGAGCAGGGAACAGTTTATTGCGGATGCTGCCAGCATTGCCCATGCCCTGCAACACAAACAGTTTATGTTGTATTACCAGCCGCAGATTGATTTGCCTAGCGGAAAAGTCACGGGACTGGAGGCCCTGCTCCGGTGGCGTCACCCCACCTTTGGCATGAAGTTGCCTGCATCATTTATACCGACAGCTGAAAAAACCGGGCAGATCACCCAGTTAATGCAGCTGGTGGTCACCAGTGCTTTTGACTTCCTGCAAACACTGGCGGCTGATCTGTCCCTCTCGTTCAATGTGTCAGTGAACAATATCCGGGATCCTGCTTTTGCAGACGCGTTGCATCACGCCTGCCAGACATTCAATATCGCCCCGCCAAGAGTGGTACTGGAATTCACTGGCGCCACCAGCCTGGCTAATCTATCGCAGATTGAAGCCCCGCTTAAGCATTTAAGCCATCTGGGCTTCAAACTCGGCATGGAGAATTTTGGCACAGACTACCCGTCGACAGCCCAACTGGCAAAACTGCCCCTCTCCGAACTGATCATTGATAAATCACTGGTGGCGAGCATGGAGCATTCTGCAACATCCAGGAAAGTCATTGCTTCCGCCATTCAACTGGCTGAAAAACTGGGGTTATCCACGCTGGCAGAGGGTGTGGAGAATGACATAGTTGCAATTGGCTTGCGAGAACTGGGCTGCCAGTCGGGCCAGGGGTATTATTTTGCCAAACCCATGGACAGGGAAACCACAGCCGCCTGGCTGCAGCACTGGAATCAGCAATTGATCGGCACCGGCCGCCCTCAACCTGAGGCGGAGAAAGTACCGCACTCATGAAACCAGGGGTAGAAAGTCATTTCTCCCTTCACTGAAACACCTGCCTGACTGTAATATCGACAATACGTACGCGCACCGCCCATGCACGATCTCGCTGGCGCAGTGATGACGATTACCAGACTTTATATGTCTGGCCGGTCTGGTGACCTTCCACACTCTTGCGGTACGCTTTCGCCACCAGGGCTGACGGGACAGGTGTTGCGCCAGGCACGCCGGCGCCATACAGGTGCCAGGACTCTTCCAGCACATTGGGGCTGACCGCGTTGATACGGCGCCCACCATCCAGTTCGACGGATACCCCTCTGATAAATCCGTCAACAGATGCATTCACCGTCGAGAAGCTGGCACCGCCACGATGCGGATCATGACTCAGGCTACCACTGGTTAAGGTGATGGAGCCGCCTTCGTTGAGGAACCTCTGCCCGACCAGGGCCAGGTTCACCTGGCCCATCAGTTTCTCATTGAGGCCAAGTTTGAACTCTTCCGCCGTCATGTCCTTGAATACGCCCCAGTGCACGTTACCGGCAGCGGCAATAATGGCATCGACTTTTCCCACCTGGCTGAACAGTTTCTCCACGCTGGCGATGTCTGCCAGGTTTACCTGGTATTGGCCGCTGGTTTTACCGGCAGTAATGATTTCGTGCTGCTGGCCCAGCTCTGCAATAATGGCTTTACCTATCGTCCCTGTACCCACTAATAAAACTTTCATCTCGTTCTCCTGAATATGTTGAATGGGGTGTCACTGGTAGAAATTATGTAACTTTAATTAAGCGCGATAAATCCTGTAATATTAAAAATATATTTTACCTGGAGTAAAAAATGGATCGTTTGCGCAGCCTGGAGGTATTTGTTTCCGTGGTGGAGCTTGGTAGCTTCTCATCTGCTGCCAATGGGTTTGGCATCACACCGGCCATGGTCAGCCGTCATATCACCGGCCTGGAAAAACAATTGGGCGGCACCTTGCTGGCCAGAACCACCCGCAGTATGAAACTGACAGAACTAGGGGAGAATTATTACAAAAACTGCAAACACATCCTGGGCCTGCTCAGCGCAGCTAACCTCGGTGCGGAAGCACTCACCCGCAGGCCGCAGGGCAATTTGAAAGTCAGCGCTTCCCTGGGGTTCGGTGCGCTGGAACTGTCGCCCAAAATCAGCCAGTATTTAACCGGCTACCCGGAAGTCAATATCGAACTCTCGCTCACCGACAGATATGTCGACATTATTGAAGAAGGCTTTGATGTGGCCATCAGGATAGGCGAATTGAAAGACTCTTCGTTAAAAGCCAGGCGTATTGCTGATTTCGAACTGGCCATCTGCGCAGCGCCGACCTACCTGGCAAAAGCGGGTTATCCGCGCACGCCCGATGACTTGCCGCATCATGAGTGCCTGGAATTTGCCAGCTGGGGCAATAAAGCGGGCTGGCAATCGCTGACCAAGACCAGTAGGCAAACACCTGCCCGGGCACCGCGATATACAGCCAATAATGGCCATGCCCTGCGCGATGCTGCCCTGGCGGGTATCGGGTTAATCATGATGCCGCGGGCACTATTGCAGCAGGATATTGAAAGTGGCGCCCTGATCGAAGTGATGGCGGACTATCTTCCCAGGCCAAGGCCCGTCTATGCCGTGTTTCCCGGTGAAAAACAACTGGCTCCAAAACTCTCTTCTTTTATCGACTTCCTGGCTGACAGTTTCAGCATCAGGCACTAGCGCCCTGCTCCCTGCAGCGCAGTCATATACGCTGGCTACCTGCCAGATTCACTACCGGGGCAGTTATTAAACCACTTGCTTAGCCTCATGCGCCTGTAACCAGGCTTCAAAAGCCGGCTTGGGTAAGGGTTTCGAATACCAGTAACCTTGGATGTAATCGCAACCGATACGTGCCAGCAAGGTCAGCTGCGCTTCGGTTTCCACCCCTTCGGCAACCACTTTCAGGCCCAGTTTATGGGCCATCATGATAATGGCTTCCACCAGCGGATAATCGGCAGCGTCAGTGGCAATATTGGCGATAAATGTGCGGTCAATTTTCAGGTAATCCACATCAACATGCTTGATATAGGCCAGTGAAGAATAACCGGTGCCAAAATCATCAATCGCCATTTCCATGCCTGCTTCGCGGAAACGCCACAGCTGGGCTGCGGTTTTTTCCGAGGCATCAAGCAACACACCCTCCGTGATTTCAACACATAAGCAGTTGTGACTATTGGCAGCAGAGGCCAGCAAGGTGAACCAGCGATCAAAATAAATGCTGTTTTTAAATTGCACCGGCGAAAGATTGACGCTGATCTGGAAATCGGGATGAAAGCGCGCGCGCCATTTCAGCGCCTGCTCCAGGCACTCCATAAACACCCAGCTGCCGATTTCATGAATCAAACCGGTTTCTTCTGCCAATGGAATAAACTCTTCGGGACTGACTATGCCCATGGTGCGATGCCGCCAGCGAATTAACGCTTCCGCCTTGGTCACGGTGCCGGTGTTCATATCCACTACCGGCTGATAATGAATCTCCAGCTCTTCATTGATCAGGGCATTACGCAATTCACGCTTTTGCTCGGAACGCCGGTGCGCTACATATTGCATGTCCTGCGTATAAAAAGAGTACTGGTTACGGCCCAGTTTCTTGGCTTCATACATGGCCTGGTCAGCGTTTTTAATCAGGTTAGCCGCGTCTTCGGCATCGTCAGGGTACACCGTAATGCCAATGCTCGCCGAAATATATGTGGCATAACCATCAATCATGATGGGTGCCTGTAACAGCTCCAAAATAGAGGCTGCGACCTTGATCGCCGGCTCGAAATCCTGTACATCCGCCAGGATCACGGTAAACTCGTCTCCGCCCAGGCGCGAGGTGCAATCAGTCACGCGCACCACTTCCTTCAACCGCCGTGCAACCTCGACCAGCAACTGGTCACCACCCTGATGCCCCACCGCATCATTGACCTCCTTGAAACCGTCCAGGTCTAGATATAGCAAAATGATCTTGGTACCTGTGCGATTGGCACGCAGCACGGCCTGTTGTAATCTTTCCTGGAACAGGCGGCGGTTGGGCAAATGTGTCAGCGCATCATAATTGGCTTCATACCAGATACGCTCTTCGTGCTTCTTCTCCTCGGTGATATCGGAAAGCAGCACCACCCACCTGAATGCCCTTCCCCTATCATCATTGATAGTATTCACCTTGACCCAGTTGATATATTCTTCACCGGTTTTCTTGAGGCCGCATACTTCCCCGCGCCAGGCGCGACTCCCCTGCAATGTTTGCCGGATGACATCATAAAAATCCTGGCCGTGCCGGGGAGCACCAAAATCGGCGGGATGATGCCCGATCACTTCTGCAGCACTATAGCCAGAGATCCTGGTAAAAGCGGGGTTGGCTGCGATGATCTTGCCATTGATATCCAGCACCAGCATGGCTTCACTGGTATTTTTGAAGATAGCATCCGATAACCTGAGCTCTTCGGCGGTATGGTGGCGCTCAATCGCGATACGGGCCAGGTTGGAAAGATATTCCAGCTGCTCAATATCGGCTGGCGAAGGCTTCTTGGGTGTCCGGTGATAAATGGCAAACGTGCCCACCACCTCATTGCCATCTACCATAATCGGCACAGACCAGCAGGAAGCCAGGTCATTATCGGCCGCCAGTGCCCTGTATTCGGCCCAGAGCGGATCCGTCTGGATATCCTCCACGATCACCGGCTGGCCTTTAAAAGCCGCCGTACCGCATGAGCCGGCATTGGGGCCAATCTGCAGTTTTCCTATCGCCCGGGAATACGCCGCCGGCAAGCTGGGAGCGACATAACTTTTCAGGAAAAGCCCGGATTTATCCAGTAAAAGAATGGAACACAGGCGTTCGGGAGTTTCCTCCTCCACACCACGCGCCAGATAGCCGAGAATATCTTTTAACGGCGCATTATGTGCCACCAGGGCCAGCACCTGGTTCTTGATATGCTCTCGCTGCTCTGCCCGCTTGCGATCCACAATCGGCCGGACAATGACACAGCTAAAGGCCTGGCCGTGATGCTCTACATAATTCGCATTGACTTCCACTGGCAAGAAACTGCCATCTTTTTTGCGGTACTGTGTTTCAAACGTCCTGAAACCTGTCATCCTGGTGCGGTCAAAATACGCATGCCTGCTACCCGGCGAATAACTGGTATGAATCGCGGCAATATCAAGCCCGCACATCTCCTCCTGAGTGTAGCCCAATGCCTTGCAAGCTGCGTCATTTACATACACAACCTCGTCCGCCGCATTGATCCAGATAATCCAGTCCTGGATTTTGTTCAGGGAGAAACGTGAAAATAAAGCGAACTCCGGAAAATTCTGCTTACCCGCCATTGGCATGCCAGCCCCTCCAACGCAAACGCTGGTAACGACGCATCTGCACGTGGTCGCTATCTTCGCAAGCCTCCATTTTACTAGACCGCATGGGGAAAAAGGAGCCAGCTTGCAAAGCGATGCCTGCGTTCGGGGCAAGATGGAATGCAGCCGATGCAAACAGCCTCAGGGCCTGCATCATATGGATCAGCAGGTAGCGCGTAACACTAAAGGAGCGCACATACGGGTACAAACAAAAGCAGGCGTTCATATGCTTATCCATACCAATACCGTGTTCAAACAGGTTTTTACCCCGGTCTTCCGAAGAATGATTGTGCCCATTGCCAAGGTAACATAGTGCATCGGCCACATAAAACCCAGGCCGGTGATAGCCCCCCTGATTAACCTGTACCGCAAGAGCATCCCCCATGAAATGGGCGGTTTGTGCCTTGCAAGCCGGCACCTCAGGGACGGATGCACTGGTTGAGAAGACTCAACCAAATCGCCTGAAAGTGTGGCTATCTCTATCATGCGGCTTATTTAACCTTTGGGTTGGCATTTACATTGCCATTTACAGTGGATGGCGTAGAATTTTGGCTGTTCTTTGCAAGATTGCTTGGATGCCTGCCCAGGCCACGTTCGCCCCGACCACTTTTAGGAGAACCGTCTGCATGATAGCGACTGGGCCAAATAGTTTGGGGTGTCACACCCAGAAACTCGGCCAGCATTCTCTCTGCTTTAGGGTAGGGTTTATTTAATGCGCCTAACAGGTATGAGTTATTCATACCTTTTTCGCGGGCAACACGAGTAATGGATGTGTCGCGCTTCTTGAATGCGGCAATCACATCCGCACGATGCCAGTCCGATGAGGCTGGTTTTTTTGGCATGTTTAATAACCTGTTTCGTTTATACACAGCCAAACTGTAAACCTGTAAACATTATTTGTCAACAATAAACACCAAGGTAACAGTTGATCTTTCTTTGGATTTGCCGGTGACTTTAGAAAAGTATTCATCAATCATTCACTTAATAGATGCTGTTATCTGCAATACAGGTAACAGTAAGAGGTAACCATCATGCAAGAAAAAGTGTTACCTGTCATTAGGTATGAAAATATTGGCGCCATTGCGAAAGGAATCGCGGTTACAGATCAGGGTAGCTATTACAGTGCAACGGCAATTGCCTCACTGGGTGGACGTTTTCCAGGCAGCAGGATGGGCGTCTACAAAATGGCCGAGCGTGAGGAATGGGATCACATCAATTTGCCAGGAAAAGGCGCGAAGGAAGGCGTTAAATATTTCAGGCTACCCGAAGGAGATACCCAGTATTTAACGGGTGAGACGTTTTATGTTGATAAAGCCGCCCGGCAAGATCCAAACAGGAAATACCAGCGTCCGGCAAAGCTGGATACGATACAAATTGAATCCCTCCCTGATGTGTATGGCCCAACCGGGTCCGGCCTGGCCACTCAAGCTGATCAGGTATCGGTGGCCCTCACCATCAATGCTGCAGACTGGAATCGCTACGTTGGCCTGGACTCCCGATATATCAAGATGGCCAAAGTATATGGCGACAGCATGAAGCCCACACTTAGTCATGGCGACCAAACCCTGGTAGATACGGCCTGTAAACAGTTTATTGATGACGCCATCTACTGCATTATGCAAGGCGGGTTCATGCGCTTTAAGCGTATCCGCTTAAATCTGGATGGCTCTATTACCGTCAAGAGCGACAATGAAAAAGATGGATTTCCTGCGGAAACGTATACTGCCGAGCAGGCCGCGCAGTTTCATGTAATTGGACGTGTGATTCCACTCAAGTTCGGTTTGTTTGAAATTTAACGATTGCTACCCGCTCATGCACAAATTTGAGCAGGTTTACGCTCAGGTTCTGTTTACCCCTGTTCCAAACACGATTTGATGGCAATGCGGCAAAGCCTTACTTCGCCCCATTAATTAGAAGCGCTGTTTGCTGCCAACTGTGATGCAGACGTTGATAAGTGGGCATAGCGCGGGATTACTGATGGATCACTGTGCCCTAAGTATCTGCTGCCAAGTGTAAAGCGATTGACCATCATTCACCAGGAAACTCGTAACAGGTAGGCCGGTTGAAATAAAACTCGATATGACTATTCGTCAACAGACCTATACGGTTGATTCTTCCTTCGTGGCATTTCTAACCCTATCATAAGCGCTGATATAGTACGGTCATCATTCCCACCTTCAGTTTTTGCGACACCTGCTTGAAAGATGAATCAAAGGAATAGTTCAATAAAGCATGGCGATTAAGACCCCGCAAACCTAGCCTGCGCCAGCTTTTTACCTGGGCTTATTTTGGGGCGAATTTACTATCTTCCAGCCTCTTTCCAGGTTCCACTGCCGGTGTATTTTCGGGATCAATTTCTGTGGGTGGGCTACCCGAGTTTCCGTCATTGCTACGGTTAGGATTGATATCCTGATATTTGTTATGGTCAACCGGCTGTTCACTGGCACTTGCAGCTCCCTTATTGAGGTCTGCCATGAGCTTCTCCTTTCCAGGTTTGTCATTACATGGGAAACAGACATACAAAAGTAAACAAAAAGGGGCCTGAGCCCCTTTTTGTTTACCTGGCTAGTGATGGGTGGGAGTATTACTCCAATCCTTCATGGCCTGCTCTCCAGGCCTGTCTACCACCACCTTGCCGCTTTCAATGCCGGTCACCCAGCTGGTAGGGATATAGTGGTGCTGGCCCTGCGCATCTTTTTTCAACTTAATGGAATCGCTACCCTCCATATGATCGACCGTAGCGAACTGGCCGCCCTGTGAACAGACCACTGGCATTTCTGGAACAATCTGACTGGTATTCATATACTTCTCCTGTGAAAAGCCGGCAGTTCCGGCATACGCATAGAGTAGTGTGAATATATTTATGCGGTTATAAGTGATTTCTGATACTGGCGTAGGAATAAGACGATAGGAAGAAACACCCTGGGCCAACAGCTGAGGAACAGGTTCACGCGAAGCAAAAACATCGTACAGCAATCAAATAGAGACTGACTCTCTATCGAAAGCAAGCAATTTCGGCCAGATACCCGCTCTTTAATCAAACCTAGCGAGAGCAACCCCGGCAGCGATTACTCGTCGCAGCTGCCGGCTCCTGGTTGGCTGACTATGGCCCAAAACCTGTGACCAAGGAAAGAACTTGGAACTGCTAGTGGTATTTAGCAACATCCACTTCTGGCATCACCACTTTCAGGTCGGAATCTTTAGCAAAGTTAAGCGTCATCGTCGGGAAAGCAAAGCTGACTTTCATCGCCTCCAGCTCTTCCATCAAATATAAATTGATGGCTTGCTGTATATCCATATAGACGTTGTAACTGCTATCAAGCACATAATAAACAACTTCAAATTCAAGAGAGCTCAGGCCAAACCCCTTGAAGTGCGCACGGTCAAACCTGGCCTTGGATTGCGCAGTAATGGCATGTTTAACGACCTCGGGAATTTTTCTTACGACTTCCGCCTTGGTCTCATAAGTCACGCGGAACTCAAAAACAACCCGCCGCTCTGCCATGCGCTTGTAGTTATGAATGGTATTTTTCAATAACTCGGTATTCCCGCACACAATCTGCTCGCCACTCAGGCTGCGAATGTGGGTAGTCTTCAAACCGACGCGCTCAACCGTGCCTAATACATTACCGAAAATAATAAAATCGCCAATCACAAAAGGCTTGTCCAGCCCGATCGCGAGTGATGCAAATAAATCACTGAGTATATTCTGCACGGCTAGCGCAACAGCGACCCCGCCAACCCCCAGACTGGCAACGAAAGCGGTGATATTGACGCCGGTATTCGCAAGGATACTCAGCAATGCAATTGACCAGACGATTGTTTTAAAAATCCATGACAGCATGGTGGTCAGAACGGCATTTTCGGCGGCCCCATCAATGGCGACCACTTTGGCCCTGGCCCATAGCGTGATCCCTTTGCTCAACCAGATGGCGACCTGAATACCGATGACCAAAAAGGAAAGATAATCAAGACGAGTGATCCACCTCGAATTCAGCTCAAGGAAGTGCATGGCAAACAGCACTGAAAACAAGGCGAAAGTGAGCTGATGTGTACTACGCATGACTTCGATGACCAGATCACCCAGTTTCGTCGGGTTTCTCGCAGTGAAATTCGAGATTTTGCTGATTGCAAACTTCCAGACTATCAGCAGCCCACCATAGGCAAACATGAAGATGAACAATGTGTAAAGCCACTCATTCATGGTGAAACTGAGAAACTTGTATTGAAGCCAGCTATTCATTTTTATCCTTTATAAAAGATTAGATGATTAGTCAGGATATAGTTGGACTTACAGGGAGAACCACACGAGATTTGAGTAATAACAAGGTGAAACAAACAAGCAAACCACTTCCCAACAAAGACAAAATAAGACGGAAACTGACACGTTAAGTTCATTAATTAATTTCTGCATCCATGCCCTCATGTTGCCAATCAACCGCTGAACACCATGCATCCGGCACGGAAATCGCCACTCCCCGACGCGTACACCGGGCAAACACCTACTAACCTATGACGGGTTAGCGAAACTTGATTTTCTTGATTAACTGATTGCGAGCGTCGTAGTAATACGCTTCGTATGACACTTTTTTCAGAGAGTAGACCTTTTCAATCACCACCTTGTCAGCGGCAACGTCCTGCTTATGCACATACGCCTGCCTGACCTGGTCAAGCTGCGAAAATGGAATGATTCTCTCGAACTCGAAGCCTTCACCATACTTAAATTCAATGGTATAGATTAAATCGTCCCAATTGAAAGTTGCATCATAGCCTTTTGACAGCCTGACAATATGGACGTTAGGATAATGTAACTCTTGAATACTGATGAGCGCACTGCTCAATAAGATAAACCCTGACAGTACCATGGCACTATAGCCAATCTTGCTAAAGATGCTGATTGATATTTTGGGGAGCACGTATTTCATTAAATAAGTAGCAGCGACAGCAGCAACGGCAACCAACAGGCCGATATACAGCGCCTGCAGTGTCAACAATCCGAATGAAGTATATAAGCACAACTTGACGATATGCAGGCAAATCTCATTGGCTGCCCGTGTCGCCACAATTTCTTCCTTGCTCAAGCCATAACGTAGATACACGCCATTAAACAAGACGCCCACCGCACCTGTTAAGGCGGAAATAAACCCGGCCAGAAATCCAACGAACTTCATGAAACGATTTGAATGCAAAGACTTTTCAGGGCTTGAGACAGCCTGTTTCTTGAATACATAAGGCAAATTGGAAACAAGAAATAATGCCATGCATAACTCTATGTACACCGGCGCCAGATAACTCAATAGCCATGCCCCAATCAATACACCAACCAGGGCGGATGGCAAAAAATGTTTCACGATGTTCCAGTTGATTTGCCGGAAAAACAAATACAGCCGGGTCACTGAACTAACGGATGTCCCGACTGATAACGCGGCAGGCACCTGGGCGGCAGGTAACGCATAGCCAAGCACCGGAATCAGCAGCAGTCCGGCACCACCTCCGCAAATCATGCTTAACATGAACGCAATAAAAGCAACGAGGAATATATTGAGATAAATCATGAGTAGCGCTTAATGAGTGAAGAGAAAACCAGATGGTTACCAGGGCAAATGACTTGCATGATTAACGTGCTTACCTCACTCGGAACCAAAAGACCCAGCACGTTCAGCTTGGGTCTTTATCAATGATGGTGTGCCCCTCCGTGGGCTGATCACAGCACCAAGGGAGCGAGTACAGATGAGTTTGTGATCGTGACTCAGTCAATCAGAAATTTCCAATGCCTTTTTCACTGCTCACTTTTTTCACTGCGGATAAGTTTAGTCTTAACAAGACCGTCCATGATACCGAACCTTACCGTTTTTATGCCCGAAATTTCAGTACCAGCCTGTCATGCATTGCAATGCGTGACAGGGTTGAGGTTGCCAAAACGAGATCGAACTGGTTTGCCGGTTTCTTGCAGTGATTCTGCTCAATCACTCAGCTTAACATAGCAAGGCTTACAATTCCTGCATCCAACTTGTTGCCAATGAGAATCATTATCAATATAATAAATCAACTTCCATTCAACTACGTTAGTTTGTAGAAATAATTTCCTTGCAGATTGATCTTACAAAAAGTCGGCTGCTGTCATCATTAGTTTTACATTATGGTGAGCTAGTCAATCACGTCAATCGGCACTTTGGAAGTCGTCACTTTGCTGAAGATGTCGTGCATGACGTATGCATCCAGCTCATGGAAAATCCTCCCGCTGCAGAGATAAGAGCGCCACTGAGCTATCTTAGAAAAGCAAGCATGAACCGTGCGATGGATAGAAGCCGGCACGAGAAAGTCAGCGGAAATTATATTGCAGGCTTATCATCGGATGAAGGCGAAGGTATCCATTTTTACGATGGCGCTGCCGCCCTGGAATTTGCGCAGAAAATTGAGCAAATCAAGAAAATGATTGATGCCCTGCCTAAAAAGCAGAGACAGGTATTTCTTTTGCACCAGTTATATGAGATTCCCCAGCACGAAATAGCCATAGAAATGGGCATTTCAGCCAACATGGTTTCCCGACACTTCATTAAAGCACTGGAAAACATCACCATAGCCAGGAAACAGCTATCCATTTAAAATGGCTCCACTATGTCTGCCTGACAGATGACTTTTCGACACTCAATGAGATGACTACTCAACAGCAGCAAAATCCTGATATGCACGCCGAAACTGAATCCAGTATTGCGGACCTGATGCCATATATCAAAGCTGCGCAGAATAGATTTCCATCCAAAGAGGCGCTATTTGCAGAAGTGAATAAGGAGAGGGACGGTCGTAAAAAAAGACTTAAAGCCCTGCAATATACGTCTGCGTTTATTTTTTGTGCCCTGGGTATCTGGGCGGTCAACCCGACTATTTCCAGCAAAACATATACCACCAATTACGCGCAACATGACAGTATTTCGCTTTCGGATGGCAGCACGGTTCAACTCAATGCCAACTCGACACTCACTGCCAATTATCGACTTCGCTCAAGAGAAATATATCTGGAAAAAGGTGAAGCCTCTTTCACTGTGAAGCATGCGTTACGCCCTTTTACGGTGGCAATTAACACTTCCATAGTACTGGATATTGGCACGGTATTTAATATCGCAAAATGGGATCAAAGCTTTATTGCGACCGTCATGGAGGGCGAAGTTGAACTGCAAACGGGTGACAACAAAACGAGGTTAGTCACTGGCCAGTCCGTAAAAGTCACTCAGCTGGAAGTTGGCTCGCCTTACAGAGCCAGCATGGATGAAGTCACTGCCTGGCAAACGGGAAAAATACTCTTCAACAAAACCTCGCTGAAAGATGCCATTAACAGCATTCAGCGCTACCGGGAAGCCCCTATTGCGCTAGACCCCAGGCTAGAGAATATGCTGATCACCGGCATCTATGAGATCAGTAAAATCGAACAACTACTGGACAGCATGGATTCAATGTTTCCCGTGAAAGTTACCCGGTTAGACCAGGGTGAAATCAAAATCCAGAAAAAATAATTCATGACGTGCTAATTTCACCCTGGCAAATCGCCTTATGAGTATAGCGGTAATTTGATCGCTGATATTTTTAAGGACAATCATGACAGCACGTTTCAGTTCCCAACCCAGTGCCCAAGCCAGGCTGAGGCATTTATCCATTGCAGCATTGCTCTCCATCAGCATCAATGTCTATGCTGCCTCCAGCAATCTGGATATTGCTGCGCAATCACTTGATCAAGCAATTTTGACGTTGGGCAAGCAAAGTGGCGAGAACATCGCCTTTCCCTCTGACCTGGCGAGCAAATTTAATGCGCCAGCGATTAAAGGCAATTACAGTGTAGAGCAAGCGCTGGAGAAGCTGTTAAAAGGTACCGGGTTAGTCACACAAAAAACTTCTGCCGGCTATTCCGTCGTCAAGGCGCCTGAAGAAAAATCCCAGACCTTGCCCGAAGTTGAAATCACCGATGCGAAGGAAAATTCCAAAAATTTGCCAGAACCTTATGCAGGCGGTCAGGTAGCACGTGGCGGGAAAGTAGGTGTATTAGGTGACAGGGATTTCATGGACACGCCATTTAACATGACCACCTATACTTCAACGATGATTAAAAACCAGCAGGCAACGTCTATGGCGGATGTACTGGATAATAATCCCGCTTTCAGATCTATCTATCCCAGTAATGATGTCATCATGGATTTCAGCGTAAGGGGTAACAGAGTCAAAGCCCTGGATGCGGCCTACAATGGCATGTACGGACTCATGTCGCCCGGTGTCGAATCCATGGAACGGATTGAAGTCATCACTGGCGCCAATGCATTGCTGAATGGGCTTGGGCCGGTTGGAGGCGTGGGCGGAAGTATTAATCTCGTTCCTAAACGCGCGTTAGATACGCCATTGACCCGTATCACCACCCAGTACATTTCCGAATCCCAGCTTGGCGTAACCACGGATATCAGCCGCCGGTTCGGCCAGGATGACAGGTTCGGCATTCGGGTCAATACGGTCTACTCAGATGGGGATACGCCGGTGAACGATCAGTCAAAGAGAGTCACCATGGCAACGATGGCGTTTGATTATCGCGGCGATCAATTAAAACTGACTACGGATTTTGGCTACAGAAAGAATGACGCATACGTTCCTTCCCGTACGACTTACCTGTTAGGTACCTTTAATATTCCATCCCCGCCTAGTTCGGGTAAAAACTGGCAGCAGAAATGGTCATATGATAAGTCAGAGGTGCTGACTGGGGCTATTCGTGGCGAATATGAAATCACGCCAGATTTAACCGCCTATGGTGGATTAGGGCTGTCCAGATTCCGCGAAGAGGAGTTATTCGCTAATGCATTCTTAACGGGTTCAAATGGGGCAACTGGCGCACGTCAAGTCTATTGGCCGCTATACCGCAACAATAAAACAGTGGATGCCGGCATTCGGGGCAAGTCAGAGACCGGACCGCTCAAGCATAACTGGTCAGTTTCGGCGTCAGGCTTATGGGTTGAGAATGGAATTCAGGCCACTACGCTCGCGACGACATTCTCTAATATTTATGACCCTATATTCTTTGATAAATTGAGTATTGATGGCTTGGCTTCTGCTGGACACGTACCGAAAACAGGTTCCACAACGCTTTCGGGAGTGGCTGTTTCAGACATCATCTCCGTTCTGGACGACCAGCTTCAAGTCATTTTAGGAGTACGTCACCAAAATATCCTTGCCAGAAATTATGACGTGACCACTGGCGCACTCACCTCCCAATACGATAAATCTGTCACTACTCCTGGTGTGGGTGTGGTATTTAAACCCCAGAATAATATATCGCTATATGCTAACTACATTGAAGGGCTACAGCAGTCTATTGCGGTCGGTGGCAATAATACTGGCCAGAACTTCGCCCCGTATGTATCCAAGCAATATGAAGCAGGTATCAAAGTTGATTGGGGGCGTTTAGCCACGACTTTAAGCCTCTACCAAATAACAACCCCCAATGGCTCCGTTAACCCCCTGACAAATTTATTTGCAGTAAATGGTGAGCAACGCACGCAGGGGATCGAATTAAACACCTTTGGCGAGATTGTGGATCATGTACGATTACTGGGCGGGATTGTGTTTGTCAATGGCAAACAGACAAAAACGGTCAATGGGGCAACTGATGGAAACCAGGTCACTGGTGCTCCCCACACGCAAATGAACCTGGGTGCAGAGTGGGATGTTCCGGCAATTGAAGGCCTCACCCTCACTGCCCGTGCCATTTACACCAGTAGCCAATATGCTGACTTGGCAAACCTGCAATCCATTCCGTCCTGGAGGAGATACGATGCCGGCGTGCGCTACCAAACGCACTTGAGCAATGTACCTACTACTTTCCGCTTAAACGTTCAGAACCTTCTCGACAAGAGTTACTGGGCGGCAGCGGTCGATGGCTATCTAGTTCAAAGCATGCCTCGTACAGTGATGCTGTCAGCAACCTTCGATTTTTAATTAATGCTTCCCTGCATTCAAAGTGCAGTTATCCAAAAAACTCTAGCCTGATTCAGGTTAGAGGTTTTGGTTTTTGAATGGATGCTCCAAGGCGAAATATGAACATTCAATTCTGGTCTTTTACCCACAAGTGGAGCAGCCTCATCTGCACACTATTTTTGCTGATGCTGTGTATCACAGGGTTGCCGCTGGTATTCCATGACGAAATAGATGCGTGGAGGGGAGAGGTTGAAGCACCTTACATGCCGCCTGGAACACCTAAAGCCAATCTGGACAACGTTGCAGAAGCGGCTCGCAAACAACGGCCCAATGATGTGATACGTTTTATGTCATGGAACGAAGCTGAAAGCCCCAACCAGATATTTGTCACGATGGCGCCCAATATGGATGCTCCGCCACAAGCATCAAAATCTGTCGTCATCGACTCACGGACTGCAAAAGTTCTGGATGCACCAGAGCCAACAAAAGGCCTTATATACTTTCTGTTTTTTATGCATTCTGAAATGTTTGCAGGCTTGCCTGGCATGCTGTTTCTTGGCTTGATGGGATTGGTCTTTGTCATTTCAGTCGTTTCAGGTGTTGTGCTGTATAGACCATTTATGCGCCGAATTGATTTTGGCACCATCAGGCGCAACAAAGGGCTACGTACAACATGGCTGGATTTACATAATCTCCTGGGGGCGACCACGATCTCCTGGGTGCTTGTGGTTGGTTTCACTGGTACGATCAATACACTCAATAAAGTCATCATCAATATCTGGCAAAAAGACCAGATGGCCCAGATGATTGCACCATACCAGAATGCCCCCCCTTTACAGCATCTCGGATCAATTCAAGTCGCGGTGGACGCAGCAGTAAAAGCCATCCCCAACATGACCCTTGGCTTTGTTGCTACCCAGGCAGCAGGCTATCAAGCCCTCATCATTACACAGTCTTCATGCGGGGCAACACGCCAGTGACATCAAAATTAGTACAACCCGCGTTGATTGATGCAGAAACTGGCAAATTGACCGAGACGCGTGCGCTTCCCTGGTATGCAAAAATGCTGCTTCTCTCTCAACCCTTACATTTCGGGGATTACGGCGGATTAACGTTAAAGATCATTTGGGCGTTATTGGATATCGTGACGATGATTGTTTTAATGAGTGGTTTGTATTTGTGGTGGGATAAACGTAAGCTCCACCTCAGCCCAGCGTAACGCTCTCAGTATACGCCCGGACTATGTTGGCCCTGATGATCTGGCTAGATTTGCGCATTATTTGAACAATTTAATCAGCAAAATAATTAAAGGAATGGATAGGGATGCCCAGGATAACGCTGGCTTAGGTTTCATATTTATCCCTATCGCGGGAGTTGTGACTTACTCTTTTTTTCAAACCATAAATACAGGCCACTTAACAAGACAACAATGGTGACCAGGTCAAACAACAACCACAAGCATTTCAGTGGCAACCCTGCATAATCTCCAAAATGCAATGGTCTCGATAACTCCAGGGTTTTCAAGTACCAAGGTAGGTTGGCTCTTTCTGCTATAAAACCAGTGTCAGCATCTACAAGTAGCGGCGTAAACAGCCTGGAGGTCAAAGGGCTATTACCTTTTACCCAAACCATATAATGATGAGCGCTGGTCGCAACTGGATCAGGGTAAATGATGCTGAAAATTGCCTTGTCGGGCATTGCCGATTGGATGGTCTCATACACTTTTCCAACCGACACTGTTTTCGAAGGTAACGGTTTTTGTTTATAAGGCTCCAGCAAAGAAGAAACTTCTGTTTTGCTCCATAGTGAAAAAAGTGGCGTCGATAGCTCATTAATCACGCCAGTTGTACCAACGATAACGGCCCAAATGATTGTGGCTACCCCAAGCAAATTATGTAAATCCAGCCATCTGATCCTGCGTCCTTTGTTTTTACGAACAGCGCCAAAGTCTAGTTTACGCATGAACGGGCGGTATAACACGCCTCCAGAAATAATAGCCACCAAGAATAACAAGCCCATAAACCCAAGAAATAACTCACCTGACAAACCTCCAAATAAGTCGGTATGAAGGTGCAGAATAATTTTCATAAACGAAGATCTCTGCTTCTTGTTACTCAGGGAGTTTTCAAGAATATCCGTTTTACTTTGGCCAAATCTCATCCAGTGGTTAAGCATTGGAGAGGCAGCAAGACTGGGAGCCATGGTAACCAATACATGCCCTTGATCACTGAACACAACCCACCTGAATATTTCCCTCGGGAACATCTGCTTTGTGGTATTGACCATTCCATCCAGGTCTTGTGCTGTCACCACTTTACTATTTGAGATTTCTGAATATCCGTCTTGCCACTGCTGAATTTCATCCGAAAAAATCAATGGCAAGCCGGTGATACAAATAATCAACAGGAATAACGTACACAGTAAGCTAGACCAGCGATGAATGATTGTCCAACTGCGCAAACTAACCATGAAAGTTTTGATCAGAAATACACTGGCCTATCGCTGAGGATAGGCCAGGGCAATTAGAAATTAACGGTCGCCGAGAGTGTTAATGTTCTCGGATTGCCTCTATATAAAGAGGATGACATCCAATAACTACGGTCAAATACGTTTTCAATATTGGCTCGAATAACGACAGGTTTTTCGCCTGCCTTGAAGTGATAACGTGCCCCTAAGTCAAACCTGGTCCAGCTTGGTATCTTTTGCGTATTTGCGGCATCGATGTAGGCAGCATCGGTATATACAACACGTGCATTCACTGTAAAACCGTGAATAAATGATGTGTCCCATTCCGTACCAATATTTGCAGTGAATTTGGGAGAATTGACTGCATAATTGCCATCAAATGTACCGCCTTGTGTTTTGGTCTGCTTGGCATCAAGCAACATGCCTCCAGCAAGCAATCTGACATTTTCAGTAATTTCACCGAACACATTGAGCTCAGCTCCGCGATTGCGTTGTTCGCCATCCACTCCAAAAATATTTGTAGCCGGATCAGTGAATCCACTGGGGCGTTTGATTTCAAATAGGCTAATGGTTGCCATTAGTTTACCGAAGTCATATTTAGCCCCAACTTCAAACTGTTTGGATTTAATCGGCGCAAAGACCTGCGTATTGTTGAAGGCAGTTGGCGTTGGAACGGGGCCTTGGCTAAGCCCCTCGATATAGTTGCTGTACAGGGATAAATTGCTGACAGGCTTTAGAACAACTCCAACCGCAGGTGTCACAGCATCTCTGGAATAGCTGGCAGTTTTAGCACCTGTTGTTATATCCCACGCATCTACATCGACTTGCTGTTTTCTTGCACCAAGGATTAACTGAACGCTATCGTCAAACATCGACAATGTATCTGCAATCGCCATGCTCACAAGGTCCAGTTGGCCAGTCTTCGGGATATGCCCTAAACTTGCCATGGTTGGTTCAGCAATATCCGTAGGGTTATATATATTTGACGCATGAGTCGGTACAACACCACTTTTAACACCGGAATCCTGGTTGAAACTAGTCAAGCCAATATTCACACGATGTTGCACAGATCCAGTTTCAAACTGACCACGCAAGCCAACCTCACTGCTGGTGTTATCGTACCAGCTTGAAGCTCTTGCAAAGCCCTCGGTGAAGCTTCCTTGATTAGTTAATCCAAAGCCGAAAGGGAATAAATAATTGTCTCTGAAATGTCGTTGCCCTGCTGCCGCATACACTGTTAAATTGGGTTTCACATCATATTCACCATGTACTACACCATAAGTGGTTTCGTTCTTCCATGTGGTCCAGGACTGGTAATAAAACTTGCTTGCAGATGGTGGACTAGGTACGGATGCGTTTGTCGCCAACCCCATTAATCCCTCAACTTTATCTGTTTGAAGATTCTGGTATCCAACGTCAATCCAGGCTCGCCCTCTATCCCCTCGATAATCAAGTGCAATTGCAGTCTCGCCCAGCTCCTGAGAAGTACGATTCGTATCACCATCCCGATAAACGCCATTCACACGGATGCCAACACTATTGTCTGGACCAAACCTTCTGCCAAAATCAACTTGCCCGCCAAAATTCGAGCCTGAAATATAACTGGCTGAGAGTTGGGTGAGTGGCGTATCTTCAGCACGTTTCGGTACTATGTTAATTGCCCCGCCGACACTGCCACTTGGTGCCATACCATTCAAAAATGCATTAGGCCCCTTAAGAACTTCAACACGCTCGGCCGCAGCGACTGACCCTCTCCAGTAGGGCAAAATACCATACATGCCATCAAAAGAAATGTCTTGATTACTGACAGAGAACCCTCTGATATAGAACACCTCACTGCCATTACTTTGCGGTGATACGACTCGCACTGATGCATCATTTTGGACAACATCTAAAACACTTCGCGCTTGCTGGTCTTGAATTGTTTGCGATGTGTAACTGGTGCTATTAAATGGCGTGTCCATGATACTTTTATTACCCAAGAACCCTGCTTTCCCGCCTTTAGCTACCTGACCGCCGGCATAGGCTGGCTGCAGGCCACTCCCAGAATCAGCCTTTGATTTAACAGCGACCTCCGGTAACGTAGCTGGCTTTTCTGTACTAGATGATTTGCTGCGCTTCTTGATAATGTAAGTGCCATCATCACTCTTTACAGCCTGCAGTCCATTTTCACTCAGAAGTTTTGAAAATCCTTGTTGAATAGTGAATTGACCATGCAGCCCCTGAGATTGGATATCTTTGAGGGTATCTGCCTCGAAAGTTAGCGCCAGGCCTGAAGCACTGGCAAATAAATTGATGACCTCAGCTAATGGGCCTGCATCAATATTGTACTGATACACCTGTTGCTGTATGTTTTGATCTGCAGCCAAAGCCGTTGAGGCATGAGCAACTGATAATCCGGTGAACGCAATTGAAATTGCAATTCGAAGAGGAGGCAGCTGAAATGTATGACGATTGACCGGTAATAGCTTGCTTGAACGAAGATGATGCATATTTCCCTCTGCTGAATAACCTGAAAAGAAGTTGTTCAATGGGGGACGAACAAGCAAATGGCAAAGTGCAAAGGTGGGGATTTTTCTACGCAGTAATTGATACGATAGTTATCCAATACCGGGTGCGACTCACTATATTCACGGGCAATGCATTCTTAATTGCCAGCAATGCACGGTCAGTATCATCAATCGGGAAAGTACCTGATACTTTAAGAAGCGCTATCTTTTCCTCACATCTCAAAATGCCCGGCCTATATCGTGAAAGCTCTTCAACGAGTTCGCCTAAAGGCATATCAATCACAGTGAGGCTTCCCGATTTCCAGGAAATTGACAAGGGATTGTAGCGCTGAGCTTGGCTGAAAGAATTGGAAGTAAAGTCGATTGTTTGACCTGCATTTAAAACTACCCCAAGAGAGGATGAGCTCCTTGGTTTAACCCTAACGGCCTTCTCAAAAACAGAAACGGATGATTTATGACTAGAAACAACTACATTGAAACGCGTGCCTAAAGCCAAAATTTCGCCGTGATTAGTTTCAACAATAAAAGGTCTGGAAATTTTGTTAGGATCGGGTGAAGTCGTGATAAAGATTTCTCCTGAATGTAACTTAACTCTCCGATGACTTTCATCAAAAATCACATCGACTGATGTTCTGGTATTGATGGATAAGATGGACCCATCCGCTAACTTGATGTCCATCCTTTCACCAGTCGCAGTATGGTAATCTGCCGTCCACTCTTCCCAGGGAGCTATCTTGTATGAAAGAAGCCCTGCGGAACCCACCGACATTAAAACGACTAATCCACGTAATATCGTTCTGCGTGATTTTGAAGGTGCGTTATTCAAGACTGAGGACGATATTTCATTGTTAACCTTCGAAAATTGCGCTTTCACTGCTTCAACTTCTAGCCATGCCTGTTCATGAAGTACATTTTCTGTGCGCCAACTTTCCCATGCTTCACGGTCACTTGGCTTGGCACTTTCTGAGGAGAGAATTGAATACCAAGTTGCCGCCTGACGAATGGCATTCACTTCGTCTGGACTAGGTGAGTGGAGTGCTTTAAGCATGACTAATCCCTATTCATCAGCCTGTACATACAAAAATGCTCCATTGCTTTAGCCATGTAATTATTGACAGTGCGGAGGGAGATATCTAGTTTCTCAGCAATTTGTGTGTAACTTAACTCATCAAATTGCGAAAGCATGAATGTTTGCTTAACCTTCGGCCCCAAACCATTCAGCATTGCATCCATTTCAAACAATGCTTCCATGACAACCAATTGTTCTTCAGGAGATGGCACATAAACCTGAGGCATTTCCGCGATGGCTTCAAGATAAGCTCGTTCAAGGGTTTTACGTCGAATAAAATCTATCAGAATTGATTTAGCAACTGTTGCTAAATAAGTACGAGGCTCCTGTATTTCAGCAGCATTTTGCAATTTAATGATGCGTACAAAAGTATCCTGCGCAAGATCTGCTGCATCTGATGTATTGCCAAGCTTCTTACGTAACCACTCTTTTAACCAACCCTGATGATTTGAGTAGAGTGCAGTTACAGCTAGATTATCCACTGATTTAAATTGCATTTAAGTTGCAAATACCATTATGAGAATGGTTCTCATTCTAAAACCATATTAACCATTTTGGATATTTTTATCATATTTAAACAACTTGGATACATTTGGTCAGCTGCGGTAGTCAATCCAAACAGGCTTGATTGCATAGACCTTCACGTCGACCAGCGTACCCTCTAAATCAAAAATTACACAAAAATACTCATTGAATATCCAAAAAGATATCTTGCCCATAATGCCACGCCAAGCCAACATAACTGCCAACGACCTCAGTCGGAATCAGCTAGCCCATGATTGTTGAACTGCAACTCATAGTCGCATGCCCTGAGATTTAAATGATCAAGGCAATTGCTGAACACGAATTAAATTACCTGCCGGATCGCGAACTGCACAATCTCGAATACCATACGGCTGAACTGTAGGTTCCTGGACAATTTCTGTTTATCTTTCCTGTAGTTTACTCACCAAAAAACAAAAAAGACCCAAGGCGTTAACCTTGAGTCTCTGTAAATGGTGGCCCCTCTGTGAGTCGAACACAGCACCAACGGATTATGAGTACAGATTTCTTTCGTGGTCGTTGCTCTGTAAGTCAAAGATTTTTAATTCTTTTCCCACATCTCAAAACCTTGCCTGAACAATACCGATCTTAATACCGAACCTTGCTAATTGATTGTTTCCGAATTTCTGCTCAAACTTCGATGCATTTCAATGAGTTATAAGTTTGGAATTACCGAAACTGTACCGATCCGATCATTCAAGTTCATTAAGTGAACATAATCGAAAATAAAGTGCTAAGTTTGTATTAAACTCACCATTTTCAATGAGTTATATTAAAAATTGCAGCAATATTCTCATGTTCAACTTGTTATTAATCATAACTAGTAATATGGTTCAGAAACGTATTCAGAAGTAAAAAGCGATATTGGTATGAGCAAAATAGAATGGACAGAGTTAACTTGGAACCCAGTAGTTGGATGCACCAAAATTTCGCCTGGCTGTAAACACTGCTATGCAGAGACCATGGCCGGTAGGCTCAAAGCAATGGGAACACCTGGGTACGAAAACGGTTTCACTTTGACACTACTGCCTAATAGATTGAATGATCCCTTGAACCGTAAGAAGCCAACAGTGTATTTCGTAAATTCGATGTCAGATTTATTCCATGAAAATGTACCATTTGAATTTATAGACAAAGTTTTCGAGACAATTAATAAAGCTACGCAACATCAGTTTCAAATTTTAACCAAACGCGCTGAAAGATTAGCTGAGTACTTTTCAGATCGCACTCCACCAGAGAACGCATGGATTGGGGTGTCGGTGGAAGATAAAAAGTACGGGGTTGAGAGAATAGACCATTTACGTAAGGTGCCCGCACAAATTCGCTTTCTGTCTGTGGAACCCTTACTTGAGGACGTTGGAGAGCTTAACTTAGAGGGAATTCATTGGGTAATCGTTGGTGGGGAATCCGGCCCTAATGCGCGTCCGATGCAAATTGAATGGGTTGAATCAATTAGAGATCAATGCGACGAGGCTGGAGTTGCTTTTTTCTTTAAACAATGGGGTGGTTGGGGTGCTGATGGAAAGCGGCGAGCCAAAAGTGCTAACGGTAGGGAATTAAGAGGTCGTACTTGGGATGAAATGCCTGTTCAACTTTAACAATTGTTCTAAACAAACTAAATGCCAAAAAATCAATATGATTACAAGAATCAACCTCTGATCGGCTATCACAGTGTCATTAAGCACAAAATTCTTCGCGACTACCTCAAGGCATACATTGAAACACTTACAAGAAATGTACGCATTGATAATTTCAAATTAGCAGTAGTAGATGGCTTTGCGGGGGGCGGCAAGTATAGAGCGGATTGGGGCTCGGAGACAGTGTACGGTTCTCCAATTAATATCCTAGAAGCCTGCAATGAGGCAGCTATTAAAGCTCAAAGCATAAGGCTAAAACCGTTTTTATTAGATACGAAATTTTACTTTGTAGAAGAGGACAAAGCTGGCTATCAATTATTGAATAGCACATTGATTGAAAAAGGATATGCTGAGAGAGTAAATAACGATAGTGACATCTATCTTTTTAATGACGACTTCAAATTAAAAGTTTTTGAGATTGTAGACGACATCAAAAAACGATCAGCAACTGCAAGATCATTCTTTTTACTTGATCAATATGGCTATTCGGACGTTCCATTTAGCCAAATCAATCACATTTTTTCTGAACTGCCTGGTGCAGAAATTTTATTAACCTTCAATGTAGATGCGTTATTAAATTATTTAAACGAGAAAAACTTAAGAGACTTTCATCGGAATACTGGCTTTAACATAGAACCGCTATTAGACAGCGGTCTTCATAACAAAGATACCAGACCTCACGATTGGAGACTTGCTGCGCAGGCAATATTACATAAAAATCTAATTAACGGTTGCTTTCCAGACGGACATGGACATCACACAACATTCTATATCAGGTCGACTGGCGGCCACGGCGACTATTGGTTAGTGCATCTTTCTAGAAATATTACTGCAAGAAATGTGATGGTTGATATTCATTGGTTACATGGAAATCATTTCGTCCATTATGGTAGTTCAGGGTTGGATATGTACAATCTGAGAGGGTTTAACTTAAAAGCAGACTCAGATTTCTTTGGTTTTAATGCTGATGCAAGGACCTCAACATTAAATAATTTATATTGCCAAATCCCCAAATTGATTCACGACCATCACCGCGACGGAATAACCTTTCAAAACCTTCAAATTGAACAAGCCAACTACACTCCTGCTAGATCGGCTGATATATTAGAAGCTTTCCAAAGTTACGATGTTCGTAGAGAAATACTGGTTATGTCACCAGATGGTAAGCTTAGGGGGAGTAAAACTTTACCTAAACCTAGCGACATTATTTTGCCAAATCCTCAGTTGCATTTCTTAATATGAAGTTAATCCCAAATTAATAAAATACGTCATTATGCTTCGTTAACGATTAATAGAAATAGACTTTACTACTTTATAAAGAAATACATTTATGCTGAATAAAGTTGCCAAATTATCTCTAGTTGCAACATCCATGGCTCCAATTTTTCTCACTCTTTGGTTTGTGAGTTTCAGCCAACAATGGGATTATCGTGCAGGGTTAAATTACCTTTCTGCTGCAGTATTGATGGCATTACTTTGTTATGGAATTATCTGGTTATCTGGCAAGAAACTTGAAAAGCTGCCTGTGAAAATTAAAACCGTCAAGACTGTTGATAAAGAAGTAGTGGGATTTTTGCTCGTCTATCTTTTGCCACTAATCAATCAAACTAACAAAGTTATTAGCATGCCTGTTTTAACATTCGTTGCGGTTATCTTCTTTTTCATTGTGCAAAATTCACATGCTTATCATTTCAATCCTTTGTTAGGTTTTTTTGGATATCATTTTTATGAAGTAGCTATTGAAGGCGGTATTACATACGTATTAATTACCAAACAAAACATTTCCGACAGCAAAAGCATTACTAGAGTAGTTCAACTAACTGAGTACATGATAATGGATGTCACACATGGCTAATAACGATACAACTAATTTGTTTGCACTACTTGATGACGCAGAAGCACCTATAAGGCGTATTCCGCTCACAAATGATTTAAGCATTTCTATTAAAGATATGTTTAGCCATCAACTGGCTACATTGATTGAAAATAAGCAAAATATTGAATTCACAGGTAGTTACAACGTAGATCTAGGTGAATTATTTACCATTACTGACTACCCTTTACCCGAAAATATTCCAGCTGCTTTGAGCAATCCATTAGCATGTCCCGTATTAAACCTTACCGAGGAAACTCACCAAATAAAATCTCTGTTTACCGGGGTATGGGCTAAGCACGACAATCAAGTCAGTTTTCAGGTATTTGATGCAGGCAAGTTGCTTAGTAAGGGATTAACTATCATAGGCTCAGGGAATACATTTAAGAAGCTTGAAGACCCAGGGTTGGTTTTACAGGACAAACTGACTGCTCATTACAATAACGGAACTCTATATTTCGCTTCATATCACAATACAAAACGCTTTTTGGATTTGACTAACTACTATAAAGAAGCAACGGATTTAGACCTTGATACGTTTGCATCAAGTACATTATTTGAATTTGAGAATGAAGTACTTTTCAAAACAAATGCCGATTCAATTATTCGCAAAAAAGTAGCGCTGCTTCAAAAAAATAATGTGCTTCAAAACTTATCTATTGAAGACATTCAAACCGTGGCCAATTCTCTTAATCAGGACCTACCCGAGCAATACCATATTAAAATCTCAATCAGTAATGGCAAGCTTGTCATTCCAACTGATAGAAAGCACATCAAAGACTTATTGCGATTCTTGGATGAAGATTACGTGACAGCACCATTAACAAAGCGTAAGTGCCTCACCAATTCGAAAAAGTATCTGTAATTTATTATTAAAATTGAATTAAAACTTTGCTATCTGTATGTAGCATATAAATTACTTACACAAATGCCGCATACAGAGCGGCCAATTTCAGCACACTTCACCCTAGCTTCATCCTCCGTCAAGCAGGTGAATTCATTAGACTTGCTATCACTTTTAGACATTTTTTCGCATATCGACAGGCTCGATGAAGTACATTTGAAGTCTGATTTTGGTGGATTAAAACGACCAACAAAAAGATGAAGTTCGCCAGTAGATTTATGCTGCTTTAGTGTGTACGCCTCCATTACATTCCCCTATGTAAGATGAATCATAAAAATTAAAACATTTCAGACTGCACAAACTTAAGTCTATCTATCTCAATATTTAGCTTCAGCTTTTCTTCTGCCTTTTTTAGTGAGCTTTCGCTCATTATTTCGAGCAAATTTTGGAAATCTTCTACATTTTTTATTGCTTTAAAAGTTTTTTTCTTATTGATGAAAACTAAGGAGTATTTACTCTGCTTCAGTAACTCAAGAATGTTAGCCAGCGTTCCAGTACTTTTAGTATCCCAAATCATGAGTCCATAATCACAAACTTCAGCCATCTTCAAATCTTTAGATGTAAAAAAGGCTCGGCTACCAGGTTTAGCAAAAGTAGAAATCCGTTCCACTATCCAATTACCCAAATTGTTTCGTGGCTCTTCACCTGCACAATAAACTACAACGTTATTGGTTTGCCTTGAAAGCAAGTGTTTTTGAATTGCACTATCAACACCTCCAGCATCACCAATAAGCACTTGATAATTTGATTCAACAATATTTCCTATGCGTTCAATGACTTTTGCGTCAAGATTATCGATACTTATTGATCCAGAAATGAAAACTTTGTGCATTAGCGCCTCGTTACTGTAGCTACGTAAATTTGACCCACACGTGGATATGACCTTAATACGCGTGTAGCCGCTTCAAGAGATGCCCCTGTGTCATATAAATCGTCAATGATTAGTACATTATGAGTACCTTCAACAAGAACATTGTTGCAGGTAAAAGCATTCAATAACGCAGCCTCCCTTTCCTCTTTTGTTCGCATGTCTTTTAAAGCCGCTGTTGGAGTAGTTTTTACCAATAAATTCTCAATGCAAGGAAGTCCCATAATTCGTGCATACTCTCTTGCAATTTCTGCAACAGGCTGTCTTGCGCGAACTCTGGAGGCAGGCATTGGAATGACTAAAGAGGTGTTTTGAAAGCGTTCTGCGAGTGTTGTGGCCATTTGCGCGGCAATCAATGGAATTTGCGAGTAGTCAGAGCGATATTTTAATTGAAACAGAGCCTCGCCAATCGGAGGGCGTGTAGTTTCGTATTGCATATAACCATACGCATTATGCCCAATCGGAATACTACTCAATGTTTGCCAATCTAAGGAATAACCTAAGTCCCACTCCCCAGGTATATCTTTCACATTGACATCCATAATCCACCCTATTCTTTTATTCGAGCAAAATATTATGTTATTTGCTGAATATATCACCATACTATGTGAAGTTAAATTTTTATTTTTAATACCAATTAATAGGTCAAAACAGTCTACGATACAATCATCCGTCGCACCCGACGACCTGCCGCAATCCATATACTGCAAGGAAAGGCGACAAGTCGTCGAGTCGTCAGGTGGCTTTCAAAAGTTTTTTCTTAAGCCGCTTTTGACACCTTCGCCGATTGAATCTGCTTAGATGCACTGTTAGCTGCGTTCTGCAAAGCAGTGACTGACAGATGCGCATAACGTTGGGTCACTGATGGATCACTGTGACCTAGGATTTGCTGCACCGTGTATAGCGACTGCCCATCATTTACCAAGAAGCTTGCGAATTGATGCCTGAGGTCGTGCAGCCTGAGCTTTGGTAAACCTGCTTTCTCTCGCAGGTCTTCCCATACTTTGGCAATATTCACATAAGGCAACTTGGTACGTTTGTTGATAAAAAGATGCTCATATTCACCTTTAGTATCTAGCGCACTAATCTCAGCCATTGCAGCATCGTTAAGCGGGATTGCACGCATCCTCTTTGACTTGCTGTTAGTCGCTGGAACACGCCAGATACGTTTCTCAACATCTACACGCTCCCATTTCGCTGATAACGCTTCATTAAGACGCGCACCAGTAGAAAGTAGGAACAAGGCGATCCGGCACACACCTTGGCGTTTATCGGTACGTAATACTTCTAATAAACGCTGTAACTCAGCTTCACCCATGTAACGTTCAATCTGGTTATCTTCAGCGAACATCTGAATACGTGAGGCGGGATTAGGGCCTGAGATGATGCTCCACTCAATAGCCAGATTAAGCATGCGGCGAATTAGCTTAATGTGATGGTTAGCAGTGGCTGCAGCTAGCCCTTCATTCATCAGCTTTGCATGGAATTTCTGGATCTGTAGACGAGTAACATCATTCAACCTGCGAGTTCCAAATGCTGGTTGAATGCGTAACCGGTAAAGCTCTTCATCCCGACCCCAAGACCGTTTATGGGTCTTCGCATATGGCAGATAATACTCATCAAAGAATGCATCATAAGTAATCACAGCCAAACGTGATTTTTCTTCGGCACGTGGATCAGCACCTAACGCAATCTCAGCTTTAAGCGTTTTGACTGCTTCTTTTGCTGCAGCCAAGGTCATATCACTGGTGCGCCCAATCTTCTGGTGACAGGACTTATTGTTAACGTCTTTATAACGTAAGAAATATGTCCCTACCCCATTACTGGCCTCATTCACTGAAATATACAGACCAGATCTATCACTGCTGACCAGTTCAATCTTTTTCTTACCTTCTGGGCAAAATAGATTTGCATCTATCCATGCCTGAGTTAATTGCACTACTGCCATTTATAACCCTTTCAGATATGCCGGAGCCCTAAGACTCCGGAAATTTAAAAAATCTCCCACCGGGACACATGGCCCCGGCATAAGTTAGTTAGTGTTTATCCATGCCGCCTTGGATAAACTATGCGCTGATTACCGCTACATCCCAATCCTGCCAACCCGGCACTAACTTTGACTCAATTACTTTGTACCGCTGAGCCTCTTTGCTGGGCTTAGAAACAACTTCAATCGATACCGCATCATTTTCAACAATATATTTGAAACAACGCCCGGCACTTTGCAGTTGATCCCTAGCTGCCAAATAACGCCAGGTTTCTTCGCCAAGTAAGTGGCTTAAATTAAACCAATCCAGATGGCGGACACGATCCAAATTTTCGTGAATAGCGTCTTTAATTAATTGATAGACCCAGAACTTTTCTGATCTGCCATTTACTTGAATCAGAATTAAGTGATTGCCTACAAAAACGTCCATATTTCTTCCTTTAAATGATTTGATTAATGAGTAATTTTTTATTCTGCGGTGACCGCCTTAAAGCCACCGCGCAATGTTTAGTCACTTACAACTTCAACAGCACCTATTTAGTAAAGCTCGTTTTCAACATCCAAATTCTTAATGATGATCTGCCGCTCTTTGCCGCGCTTCATCTGTAACCTAATCCCTTGTGCCTCCAGGGAAGCCATCAGAGAGACTAAGCGCTTCGACATCGCTATTGGGTTATCCGGCCAATCACGGTAACGGTTACCATCACATACAACACCGTCAGATAATGCTCGGTAAAGTTGGGTGGGGGTACCTATCCAATCTCCCACCTGTGCCTTTGCGAAATTCAATAATTCACTCGTAAATACGCTATCCTGCAAAGCATCCAATTGACCTTCTACGACTTGGTCAGAGTAGTACTTCTGATAAGTACCCTCTGGAGCACCCTGCACCACTTCCATTGCCGCCAACCATTTAGAGAACTCCGCCATACGCTCCGCTTCTTTAAGCTTCACGTTAGGCAACACCGCAAATACTTTCGAAATCAGGTCTAATAACCCAAAATAAATATCTACAAAGTCAGCCTTTAATTGCTGCTGGAAATCTGCATCTGCTTTACGGTTAGCCTTGCTGATAGGCAGCAATTCGATCGTTACGCAGCGTTGAGCCAAATCGCTCTGGCTGATGAATGGGTGCAGCCCGTTCAGAATGACAGCGCCATGTAATGAGATGACCATGACATCAGCATCGGTATACAGCTGACGCGTGGTAATTGCTCCACCTGTAGCAGCAATGCAGAGTGCATCAGCCATTTTGTGTGAAAGAAAGCGCAGATTGTCATAAGCCAGCACGTGGCTAGACTGACTAGCAATCGCTAACTCTTTGCGGGTACTTGGAAATGTACGAACCCCAATACTGCTTGGGTCAGCAAACTGCAACAGCAATTTTGACATCACCGTTTTGCCAGTCCCTTGTGAGCCACTTAAGACCAGAATAGGAAACTTGCTACTGTCCACTTTTGGTTGTGCTATTGAGAATGTGAGCCAAGCTAAGGCCAATACTTTGGCTTCAGGACTCATATTCAAATACTGGTCCAATTTCGACACATCACCAGCTGTGACTTCTTGAGGCAATGAAATAGCTCCCATATGTTGGTTACGCGTGAACATGGACTTAGAGTCTGCATCAATAAACGCAACTTGATTAGGTTGCACAGAGATGCGTCTTTGATATTCATCGCCCAGATCAATTTCAATACCGGCTTCTGTTTTTGCCACGCGATAAAAGGTATTCGCTTGCAGCCCTGAAATCTGAGCAGCCCCTTTCAATCGCTCGTTGATATCCTCGAGGTCTTTAGCTTTTAGCACTTGCCCTACTGCCGCATACTTCTGACGGATATGGCCATTGAGGTATTTGGACCCAATTTTTTCGGAATACGCATTTGGCATATCGAGCATCAGTGCGCACTCATTCCTGTGTTGGTCCATAAACACTTGAATGTTTACATTGGCTTTTAATATTGTATTGAGTAGCCCTTGAGAAGCTGGGCTGGAGATATTGCTGATTGGATTTTGCATCCTAACTCCTTAATGAAGTTGTTGAAGGGATGCGCACTTTAAGACCGGGGGTGTCCTCCCCCGCAAGTATCCCCTCTAAACTTTTTTTGGGGATACTCCAGAATAGAACAAGAATTTAATTGGTAGCTTCAGCGATGATGTCCTCGTCCCGCATTTGTTGCCATGCATCATCAAAGGTTTTAGTCGATTTGAAGATTGCTTTTTTCTTTAGCACTAAATCTTTGACAGCCGCTTTAACGCCCCTATGTCCCTGTGCTTGTCGCGGAAGTTGCTGGGGATTTTTATGACCTAACTCAGTCAATGCGTTGAGAATTTCCTTTTTGCGTATGTGATAGATAGGCACACGTCTTTCGGATATATTTGTCAGCGTTTGCACTTCTACCATCAGGCCTTCCAAATTGATGGTATAGCCTTTCTTTTTAGCCCAGGCTACAAGCTTAATTGCTCTTAATTTATGATCATGAAGGTATAGATCGCCACCCTCTATAGCATCCAAAATTTGTTCGTGACATTTGAGTGCATCGCGGACGAAAACGTTATCACGTACTGACTCATCATCTCCCAAACTGTCTAACTCATTGTTTAAATAATCGACTAAAGTGAGTGTGTCCTCATGGTTACCTAGATCATCATAGTAGATAAATGGGTAATTCTTTAAGGGATGACCCAATAAGGCAATCACGGCTTCTTCTATTGTTAAAAGTGGATTCAATAAAACGCGATATCCACCCCACTCCTCGTCATATATCACCGGCATAATTTCCCTTAAGATTTTTTATCAATGCGAACCGACGCACCCGACGATTCGTCGCCAAGCCATATAGTATAAGGCACCTAGGCTAGCGTCGAATACGTCAGGTCGTCGAGTCAGCGAATGGAGTTAGTCCACTGACTCTAAAATCGCCTCCGCCTCAGCATGCTGTAATGCAAAGTCACGTAGCGCATGGAAGTGCTCGCTGCTCATCGCAGCCAGTGCAAAGATTTTCGTAAATGACAAATGACTGTAGGCATACAAGCAAACAATAATGCCGAACGCCTCTTTGGAAACTTGGCCTTCATAACCATTCTCACAAACAATCCTAACTGGCTCATCTATGTCAGGCACCATGAAGAAACCGTTATTGCTTAGCGTATAGAAGTCCCAATAAGCTCCCTGATATCCAGGGCAAAGCATTCTGGCGATGTTGTAAATGGCTGGTTCAATCTTAAATGGGAAATGCTGTTTAAAGTGCTGGGCAGGGATAGTGATGCGTAATGTTTCAGGGACCAATGCGGCGGTGATTTTAGTCATTTAGTACTTTCAAAAAATAAGTGGAGGACCTTCTGCCCCACCAAACCAACAGACGTGACAATGCCTCAGCCAGTAAGCTGATGTTTATGCGTGTCATGGACTGGATGGTTTAGTGAGGCAAGGAGTAAAGAAAAGGTGTCGAGACTTTTACTGCTGTATGTCTAGGTATGACTGCTCGCAATCAAAGCCAGCCATTAACTTGGCCTGGTCAGCCACGGCGGATGAAACAGCGTCGTCTGAAATATCCCAGGTCAGCACAGCTTCAATGGCTTGAATAATGTAATTCTGGTTAGCAATACACATGGTGAATCTCCTTATTTAAATTTGAAGTAACAAAGCAAAAGAATCAGGGCGACAACAGCAACTGCCCATAAGGGGGTTGGATATAGCAATCCAATAATGAACAGGGTGTAAAAAGACATTTGGGTCTCCAAAGTAAAATTGATGTTGAAAGTGGTCTTGCCAGAAAGGCAGGCACGGTAAGATTCCGGCTCGGTATTAAGTCGGTATTAACTTGAATCTTGAGGGTTGTGCTGAATAAGCCTTGTGTGGCTTGGTGTAATGGAAGGGTGTATTGCTGGAGTAGCGGACTTATTCTCCGTCACAGTGGTGATGGTGCTTAAAGCTAGGACTTGTTGGAGTTTTGCTTTTTAGTGGGAGCTGATTTTGATGAAGAGGTTTTGGCACCATCATGGATGTTACTGACTTTGATATCAGTGCCTGCTTTGATAAGTGCCTCTATTACTTCAATAACAGGCTTAGGGTCACAACTGACATAGACACGTGGATTATCCAAGTCACGCTCTACCAGTCCTTCGACATACAGCACTGCAAAAATAAAGCCAGGTGTATTGGCTGATTTTCCCTCAAAGATGCCATGCAGTGAGAATGAGGTGAGTGGTTTTTTCGCTGATTCCAGTTTAGTCAGAATAGTGTCCAGCTTGACCCATTCATCACTGAAATATCCTCCCCCTTCATTCTCTGCGACCCGGATCATGATTGAATCTTGGTCATCAATACCGATGTGATAAATCAGCTTGAATTTAGCGGACAGGTTCAGACATTCGCCCACTTTGACGATACGTTTTGTTTTCATAAAACTATTCCTAAAATTAATGAGTGATTGAATTTGAAACGGGACAATGAAGGCATTGCGCTTTCATATAAGATGCTGGTTTTTCCGCAGTGGGATTTAGCTACAACTTAGCTCGCGGTGTTCATTTACTCTGGCTTTCGCCCATAGTGATTTTGGGATGTAGTAAATATCGCCACCCGCATTGTTCCAGCAATAGCCGAAGACTGCCCAATCACTGTGGAGGATGGTGCATATGTCCCACGCCAAATGTTTATCAGTCACATTCGGCCATCTTCCGTGTTGATCAGCCCATTCTTGATCGAAGGCAACAATAGCTGTCAGGTCAGTCTCAGATTCACAGATAAATGCATCCCCACCGAGATACTCATTAAAACTGAACTTAGCTGATAGTTGACCTGATAGCCAGGTAAGGCTGTCAGTATTAATGTCGGTATAAGTGCTGATGTTAGGTGGGATGTCCTGGCAGGCATTCATGAACATGAAAGCCAGGTATTGAATAGCGACTAGCGGGAACTGGTTAGTTTTGTAGAGTTGATGTGCTTGTTTGAAACTGTTAATTTCGACCATAGGTCTCCTTTGCAGAAATAAAAACCCGCACACCTTTCGGCATACGGGCTGCGATTTTGAAATCCTGAACTGCTGGTTACAGAATGAAGAGCAGGTAAAAGATCAAACCAAACACACTGACAGATACAGCTGCATAAACGAGCGTCATCGCTATTGCATAGATTAATGGGCCAATAAATCCCCAGACCACATCCCAGATAAGCCTAATGACGTCCTTTAACAAACCTGAAGGATCACCTCTTCGCGCAAAATATCTGCGCTGCTGGTAATCAATAATTGCCCCACGAATATCATGCGAAATGCAGTCAGCCATAAAGTGAGCATTTCGACTCACAAATGGACGGTTAGCAGTAGTCAGTTTGTCCAACCCATTATCTGCCATATCGACCGACTTTTTAGCTGCATGGTTGATGATGGAGGTGTAGGTTCTTTTCTTGGTAATAATTAGTCCTTTCTTAAATAAAAAAGCCAACCCCGGGCTGGATTTGGCATTTAGTGTTACCTTTGTGACTAGCTACTCAGTGTAATTTCCACACCATGAGCCATCTACAATTTTATTGTTCTTGATACACTGATATGAAACATCTTTGGCTGTCATGCATGCTGAATATTTTTTTGCACGATCAATAGTGTTCTCGTCTCCTTCAATCATCTCAGGCGGGATCCAAGTTCTATCGGTAGCAGGAGTGTAAATACAATATGTCGTTTTGGAATATTTGTTGTACTGACAACTCGTCGTTGCATATTTAGCATCCTCCCAATACCCTTTCCGAGCTTGAACGTAACCCATTTTCTTGGGATATGCCTTCCAGGCTTCATCCACACATTGATAATGATCTGTTTTGATCATCGCTTGACTGTTCGTTGGATGTGACCATTTTCCAGGTGTTTTGGGAATGAGCCCGCAGCCTGTGAGCATGAACGTAATGGATAAAATACACACTAGTAAAGTGTGTGTTCTTAATAGCGTTGGCACCAATATATTCCTAATCAAATAATTTTCCCTCCTGCTGCATATCAAAAACAATGCCACTGAAGCAAAGAAGATTGGCATATAAAAATAAAGCTGCACCTGTGGGGACATTGAATAGCTGATGCAGCCCTTCCCCTTGAAATTGAATGAAATGGGAGGTGTAAATCATCATTTGCTCAATAAGCAAAAGAAACGAAATGATGTTGAGAAGCAGATAACGTGCAGGCTTTAAGGACTGTCTTAATAAGATTGCCGCTAACGGATAACTCCAGAGCACAGCAATCAGTAATACGCCTCCATAAGACACCTGTAGCCTGGCTGCATAATCGATATTTTCTGTCAGCTGCCAGGGCAATAGAAGTGACAGGAACACCAGAAAAACGGCAGCGGCCATGATTTTTTCACCATGCCAAATCGCTTCCCAATAAGAAAGATACTTATCAAGCAATGGTCGATCATCACGGATTTCATTAGGCTGAGCAGCAAACAGCACTCCACCCAATAAGGTGATAAATGCACCGATCGCGAGATAAGTGTATCGCTCTCCTAATAAAACAATATCAAACAGGTTGCCGGCTAGACCATTCAGCATATTGAACGCTGACACTACAATGATCAGGCCGGAGACAATTAGGCTTGTAGCAAAGATTCTCAATTATTTTTCCTTTCTTTTTAGGTAGGGCTCTATCTTTAATATAAGCCTTAAAACTTAAAGTTAAGTATAACTTAACGAAATTAATAGGCCAACAGTGTAGAAAACTAACTCACCCAAAACAGAGTTAGAATGAAACCAGAACAAGTAATCGCTAAGCGTTTGAGAGAAGCTCGGGAAGAGCTAGGATTGACTCTTGAAGCCGTAGGCGTACTTGCTGGCATTGATGAGGCCACAGCTAAAGTCCGCATGAGCCAGTATGAGAATGCGAGGCATACCCCACCAATATCCATGCTTTTTAAGCTAGCATTAGCACTTAAGAAGCCTCCAGCATGGTTCATAGTCGAAGATGAGCTTAAAGAGCCTCTAGCAATCATCAACACTTTAAATAGCACTGCTAAATCAAAATTTATTGTCGAGTTGCAAAAACAACTCGAAGACTCGAAATAACTTGACTCAAGCGCGAGGCTACCAAAAATTGTTCTCAAGAAGCGCTGGCAGATAAGGCCAACATTGATAGGTCTTACATCGGTGGTGTAAAACGTGGCGAGCATAATGTCGCGGTGATTAATCTGCTGAAGATTGCAGATGCTTTAGAGATAAAACTTAGTGACTTACTGATTAGTTGCGAGATTTGATTTAGTCTCCTTCAATTAATAATTTCTGAATAATAAGAATTACAGTTCCCTGCCTGGACAAGCTCCGACTCCCACGCCAAGCCAACATAACGGCCCACGATCACCGCCGGGATTACCTCGTATCAACCAGCCGCTGATTGCTTGGCTATGGCTCAAAGCGTGCAACCGAGGACAGGATTTGGTGCTGCGAGTGGGTGAGTTTCGGTGTTGGCGTGAGGGTGAGAAGTTGAAAAACCGAAAAAGTAGCGGAATGCTGAAAAACTGAAACTTGGAATGCGACGATTCCAGGCAAGAAAGCTTTACATGAAATTGCGGAAATCATATACGCTATCAATCATATCTGGGTTTTGTTGGATTATTTGTGCGAACGCTTTTGAATAAACAAGCGTGACAGGGAGTTTTTTGTAAAGTGTATTGTTGTTCCAATCCATTTTAGTTAGTCCAATAATGCCTGCACAAGTCTCATGCCAACCACCAGTACCGGTAAAACGACGTAATAAAACGGGAGACGGTGTCGGCTTAAGCGCCCCCTCTTTATAAACATTGTATGATGGGCTTTCAACATGGACTCCTTGCACGCTTCCTTGTGTCCAAAGTAAGGCTTCATTTTGCGATAGTGGTATGTATGTTCCTCGGGCCGTAGGGTAGTTATAGGCATTTGGTGGTGAATTATTATCGAACCTAATACCTTTCCAGTCCGTTGCTTTCACAATTTGTACCAATTCGACTTCTGTTCCATCTCGAAAGCTATCTAATGCGCCCAGAATTTCCTCTTCCTTAAATTCAGTATTTTTATGAATTGTTATTTTTCTGGGAGTACGCCCAAAATGTCCTCTCTGATAAATCTCTAAACTACGAGAGAGTACAGATTGCATTTCGTAATAAGATAAATAAGGATTCTTGCGAGCGTCCTTCGTATACTCCGTTGCATCGTAAGCAACAAACTGAAACCCTGTTCCATCAGGATCAAAAAGCTGGCTGCAACAAGTCGAATATTCGTTTCCTGCTTGATCGGTCTTTATCGCATAGCTGATTCCAATATATGCTTCATCTGGCCGTAGCCCAGCAAGCTTCCAAGGAACTCCGTTGGCTTTCGCGTACAAAGCCACACTCAATCCCCATAAAACATTTGCTCGGCACTTTCGATCAAGACTTGCTTGTCGGATTATTTGAATAGGTATATTTGACGGTGCGCAGAATGCTTTTAAGAAATCATGAAAATCAAAATTTTCTCCCTCAAAGCATGCAGCCCAATGCTCGGGAAGATATAAAAGCGCAACGTCAAAATCACTACGCATCTGTTTAAGTTGACTTAGACACTGAAGTAATTCTTTCGCCAGCTCAAGTTTCGCACCAATACGGGCATGAGCTTCTAAGCTATCTGGGAATGTAAGCTTAAGGCGGCTGTCAATCTCAGCAATAGGTATTCTGAATATATCGGAAAATCCAGGATAATTTGGATAATAATTTTTTGCTTCTTTGGGCTGAGCCTTACCCTTCAACTCTTCGACCAAGGAAAGCAACTTTCCAATACCTAAGCGGGGTTCCACAAGCGCTAGACGCAACTTGCTTGGCATGCCATATTTTAGGCCGAACGGACCATGCTGAATCAATCCCAACAGAGGGTGTTTATGTTTTCCGTTCCCTGCAAAGAGTAAATCCGGTTCGGGTAATGCTGTGTAACCTGATAATTCGCTAAAGTTTGCACTCATTTGGATAGAGCTCTCTGTGAAAATCCGGTTCTTGTGTTAATAGAAAATGACGGATTCTCGGCTTTTTCGCCAGACATGAATGCGGAAAATGATACTGATATATTTTTAGCGTCTGTGCCGAGAATAAGATGAGTCCATGCATTAAGGATTTCATTGTATTTTTTATTGTATCGGTCGCTACGCCGCTGATCCAGAAAATCCACCGCCAAGTGCCTTGCTCGGCTTGGCCAAATCCAAATATCTGGGTCGATAAGAAGCCAATTCCTGTTTTCCTTTCTCTCAAAGGACACGCGTAACGCCTCTGCCCAAAAAACTGGTTCGGACGTATCGTGGAATTGATCTATTTTCGTTTGCAAACCAGGGATTTTTCCATAAACCTGCCCTACAACATTTTTCAACTCATTAAATACAGATTGATCTTCAGTATATGTGTCTACGATAACAAATGAATTTTGTTTATTCGTCCTTGAGATGAGAGGTTTACCGTTAACAATCGCTTTGCTTAATGCCTCTTCAATTATTCCTTTGATGTATAAATTATCCTCTAGATTTTCCAATAGTGCATTGAAATCAAATGGCTCAATAGCTCTGACATCTTGAAAGTTTGCCCGAATATCCGACTCTGTTCCCCAGCACAAAACCTTTTCTGCTTTAGTTAATAGCAATCGCCCTTCTGCTTTTCGTTGAGCATCTTTTAAATCCGACCATTGCTTTGGTGAGTCGAAAGTTAGGCTATTGCATGTTGTCGGAATCTCAGTTAGTGGTAGTGCATTAAGTCTAAGAAGTGGCTTTCCTCCACCTGGGTTTCCTAATGGAATGGATACCTCAGTTACCTCAAATTTTCGGACTTTCTCATCCAGCCCGTGTTTTTTGTTCGGTGTATTACGCCAAAGACGAAGCATAAGGGAGTCAAAAGTTTCGACCTCAACATATGCGGCCTTCACTCCTTTGCTCAGTGCAAATTCAATCAGCTCTTTCACTACGGATGGAGCCCTGGAGCCTTTAATTCCAGTCCAATAGAGGCCATGCGGAAAAGGGTTATGCCCTTCTAATGCTTCTTTAAATAAAGCAATGATACTGGCATCTCTTCCGCTGTAGCCGGCGACTATAAAACCGAAACGACTACTCGCTACCTTCATACATTCCGAGAGGTCATGGTTTTGGTTTGATAAATCCTCTGTAAGATTTTTTATACTGTCATACCTAAAATCACCGTGGAGCTTGCAATAAATTGGATACTCTTCGTTATTCAGTGCCTGTACTGCGGAGTGTGCACCCTCCAAATGGTATGCAGAAATTGAGTTTCCACTGACTTCAGCGACGCTTTTTTCGACAATACTGTCGAAATTCGTAGTGAACACTACTCGAGTGAGCTCAGAGGAGAGAAATGCCCCTAGTACTCTGTTTCCAACTGATAGAGTTGCCTTATCTTCTGCTAGGATTCCGCTAAGGTAGCGCCGTTGACGCTCTTTATCTGTACCAAATATTTTCTCAAAATAAGAAGTGTATTCTTCAGGTGCCCACTCTTCCGGGAATCCTTTGGATATCATATATTGTTGAATACGCGTCCGAATGCCTTCGATCTGTACTTCCTGCCTTGATATGTCCTCGTTTTCTTCACTGCAGTAATACCGACGCTTTAAGTCCCATATGATATCCATGGCTGTTGGCAATCCAGAGGTTCTGGATGAACCCGCTCCGAGAAACCATGCAAAGTTCTGAGGACGCTCACAGAATACTCCAGTCAGTTGTCCCTGATCCACTACTAGCCCCCTTAATTGATTGTTGCGCTGTATATGTTTTAAATTTAATTATTCAGTTCATATGGTTCTAAATTTTTTGCAACATCTAACCAAGCAAACTTAGTAGCTTCACTGATACCTTCGAGACCTGGAAAAAGTTTTTTCGCTGTCATCCCAACGATTACCAGTTGTTTAACTATCTTGTAGTAGTCATCATTCTTATTTTCAAACACAAACTCAACCCAAGGTGATTTATAAACTAGTAGTTTATTAGTTGTTGGTAAATTCTCGCTTAGCCACTCTTCGACATCCAGATCGATCTTGCTTGGCACCATAAATAGACCGTCTTGGGCCTCTTGTCTAGGATTGAGCAAAGAACCATCAATAAACCCTACAAAATCAATTTCAGATGCTTTGGCACCAATGCCATACTCGTCAAGACTGGGATTAAGAGGTACTGTTTTCCCCTTATATTTCTTTAACTTCCCTCTTGCCTCTCTCGAACATTGTCGAACAGTATCAAGATGCAACGAGTGAATACTGAAAGGACCTGAGTTAGGTTTTGCTTCTCGTATAGCAAAGAATAAAGCCGCAGCAGGATTAAATGTGAAGTCTAGTAATCTAGTTGGACTTCCATAATGTTGCATTAACGCCAGCCATTGAAGACGATCAGTTTTTGCTGGTATGTGAGCTAAATGAATATGAGCAGAACCAGAGAATCGATTTAATAGTGCTTTTTCTCGAGGGTACCAGCTTGATGTTTTTAGAATATTTCCTCTGTGATCTTTTAAAAACCTATGCAAACTTGATTGAAGTTTCCAGTCATCCACATGCCCAGGATCAACATTGTATTTAGAATGCCCCCTATAAATCCAATTTCGTTGGCTCATCTTTTCCACCTTTTGAAAGAAATCAAAGGCGCAAGTACATTTAACAATTTTAGGCGACATTTAGAATTATCTTTTTAGATAGTTTAGGGTTTATTGCTTTTGATCTCAATATTGCTAAACAGGAGTATAAGCACTTCAATGTAAAACTCTAAAACCTGAATTTACTGATCACGACTTTTTACCCTGCTATAACTCGTTCCAATATTGTTCATATATGGCTTAATTGCAGATTCAGTATTAGCCATAAGAAACTACGCTTATCTTTAGTAATAGGGAACCGAAAACCTTTATGCTCCTGATATTCAAAGTGTTACATACCTGAATCGAAGTATCAAAATAAGAAAGCACATATATGGCTATCTACGCAAAGCCTGTTAGGGTATTAATCAAAGAGATGATAGCTGACCTCGCTCCTACTCTTAGAGATTCATTTGACAGAGAAGAAGCATTAGCTTGGTTCAAGATTAGATACCCGAAGATCAAAGCAGGTACTATTTCTGCTCATCTCGTTCGCTTCAGTATCAACGCACCAAGTCGGCTGCATCACAATCCAAAGTCAGATGAGGATGTTTTATACCAAATTGATAAGAGTAGGTTTAGATTATTCAATCCAAGCATTGATGGAAAACCTTTTCTTTCCAAAATTGATGAGGAAGAAAATTTATTTAGTTGGAATAAATATGAACTCAGTACAGCCTTAGACGCATACATCGAAATGATTAATCTTGAAGCAGCGCAGCTACCATATTCCAAATTGTCTTTTTACAGGCGCGTGGCTGAAAAATTGGGCCGCTCTGTAAAGTCGATTGAATATCGCATGCAAAATATATCTGCTGTCCTAGATGAAATGAATAAACCCTGGATCACTGGTTTAAAACCTGCCGGAAATGTAGGGACTAAGGTTAAAGCACAAATTGTTGCTTTGATAAAAAAGAAGGAATCTCAAACAAACAAAAAAGACAAAATTTCTTATAAAGAAAAACTACCGTCAATGAGAAATTGGTTAATTAAAATTGCCAAACAACAAAGCGTGGTGACCTACAGTCAAATGAGAGAAGTTTTTGGTGTAGATCGTTTTTCATTAAGGCACGCAATGGATTTCTTAGGTCATCAAGCTGCAGAAATGAATGAACCGATAATTACTGCATTGATTGTTAGTAAAGAAACAGGGTTATGTTCTTCAGGTTTTGCGAAAGAATTTGGTGTTTCTGATGATGAATCAGAAAGGAAGGCTCTTTACAGCTATTGGAGGGAAAATTTTGAAGAGCCTTCGAACAATGAGGCAGAGACAAATGAAATTGAAATTAAAGCTGCAAGATTCGTCACTGTAGAAGCGCGACCAGACCAGGCAGCTTTTAGACGAAGAGTATTTTTAGCATGTAATGGTAAATGTGTTGTGAGCGGGTGCGATGTAGTAAAGGCTCTTGATGCAGCACATAAACAAGATAGAGACTGGAGATTGGGCCACAACACCTCCAACGATGGATATCTACTAAGAAAAGATCTTCATGCACTTTACGATAATCGATTAATGGTTATCACTGAGAGTGGTGAAATCCAATTTGACCAATCAGTTTTGAGTCATTATCAGGAATTTATGGGTAAGAAAATAATTCGAGCAAATGACCCAATTTAACTTGCTCCCGCCCGGACAACTTCAAACTCCAACGCCAAGCCAACATAACGGCCAACTATTACCACCGGGATTACCGGCGCCAAAACGCCAGCCTCTGATTGCTTGCCTATGGCTCAAGGTGTGAGACTATGAGACCGCTTTGGAGCGACAGTGAGCGAGTTTTGGGGAAATACTGACGGGCCAACCGGCTAAAAAATCCTGAAATGCCGGAATTCTGAAAAGCTGCAAAACTACACCTACTTGAAAATAGTTAAATTCTGAAAACTGAAAAGCTGTGTTCAAATACTTAAACTAGAAAAGTTATGATGAATGCTTAGGTGACTGAATGTGCAACGATGAATTAATTAAAACAGATAAATTAAAAATTGCTATTGGAGGGACAGTTATCAGCTTTCAGTTTATTGAAAACGACCTTGCTTATTTCATTGGTAAGCTTTTACTGCTCAAAGAAGATAAAGATGTGCATCGGATTTCTGCTGCTATGAGTTTCAAACAGAAAGTTGATTTCTTTTGTGAAATTTATCCGACTCGGCGATGGAAAAATTGGCCTGAAATGAATATCAAAGCGGTCAAAAATTCTTTGGTGGCCGCTGAAGAATTTAGGAATTCAGTTGTACATTCTTTTTGGTATGTAAGTGGAAAAAGGAAAATTGTCTGGATGAGAAGTAAAGGCTCTTTAAGGTCTAAAGTTGGATTGAATCATGTTGATGGGATTGCGGACATACGTGCATTGGAACAAGGTGTGGAAGCACTAAAGAAAATACGTGATTGGTATCTTGGTAAAACTGAGGAATTGATTACTGAAACAACAAAAATCAAAAAACTGACTAAAAAACTCACTCGCCAAGTTAAGTTCTCAGTAGAGCATTGAGAAAAGAAAAACGGCTCACATTTCTGCAAGCCGTCTTTTGTGTTTTGGTAGGGTGTGCGGGGATCGAACCCACGACAAACGGATTAAAAGTCCGCCTACCTTCATATCCCAAACAAAAAAGACCCAAGGCGTTAACCTTGAGTCTCTGTAAATGGTGGCCCCTCTGTGAGTCGAACACAGCACCAACGGATTATGAGTCCACATTGTTGAGGCACTATGCTTACCATTACGCAACAATACATATACTTAAATTACGTTATGCAACTAAATAGATGTGTCACCTGACTATAGCGTTGAACTTTTGTTGTATCTCTGTACGATTGTGCCTGAGTAATGACATCAAACATCTTACGCTTGAAGAAAGGGGCAAATTTTGCGCGTCCTACTTGAGATGGTTTAGCGCCCATTCGGCTACAAAGCCTCACGTTCGAAATCATCTGGCCTGTGCTCTCCACGCTTGATGCGCGCAATGCGATCGTCTCTGAACCGAAGTCCATCGCGTAACAGATACAAGAGAGAGACGGCATCTTCTCCGCCTGGGCCGAGGTCGAAGAAGGTTGTTGAATCCAGGTAGTACAGAGATACTGCATTCAGCAATTCTTCCAGAGAGGCTAATGAAGCCTTGACAACTGCGCGAGATGCAGGAGCAAGTGGCTGAACACTTTGGCCAAGCGCAAGATCGAGATCACGATGGGCAAGCCTCCTGTTGCGCCAATCTCGTGCGAACTCACAAGCAGCAAGGGTAGTGGCGGTGAGAGACTCGACTTTCGTACCGATGGGGGAGCTGGCCAGCAGTGCAGCAAGCTGGCGCACACTGAGGTTTGCCTTGCCCATAGACTTTGGTGGATCGGTCAGCCGAGCTAGATGAAGAAGCACATCCTCCCAGAGAGTATCTTGAACCGTGCGAATCATTGAGGGCGCAGCCTGATTCAAGAGGTTTATGCGCTCAGGGTTGGTGCCGAACAACGCTACATACTGAGCCCACTTCTTGTGGATCCAGGCTACTTCTTGCCAAAGTGCGCTGTAGATTGTACCAATCTCTTCACCCATCTTGGCGATGTGATCGGTCTTCGCTTGTGCGGCCGTACGTTCGGATGCGGACATGATGCGCCTTAACGTAGTGCTAACCGGCTCTGCGCGGCTTTATCGCGCAGCGCCCTACGCCCACAGGGAACGAGGTTCAAAGACATGTTAAACGTTGCCGACACCTAAAAAGCCTCATATCGTCTACCATATTTTAGTTGCAACAACTGCAGCCGCAATATTTGCGCAACTCTTCGGCAGACGAGATATTGATTTGAACTGGAAAACATTTAGCCCCAGAAAATTGCAGATAACGTGACCTATGACGTCCATTTGTGAATGAAATCACTCCTTCTACCACATCTTGAAGCAGACCAAACCATTTCTTTCTGGATGATAGTTCAAATGAAACTACGGGCATTTCAGGCACACCATTTCCGTTGGGATCAAGAAATTTTTGTATAGCTTCTTTTCTGTCTAACTGCCATCTATCAACCGTTGGAATTATGTATCCAGGCATTTCTCTTGAAAAGCACTCCATGAATGCTGCAGTATCAACAACAACTACACAATAATCATTTCTATCAAAACGACGTTTCAACTTAACAAAGTTATATGGCGTGTGATTGGCAGCTAAAGGAACCGTCCAGATTTCATCAGTATGAGTGACCATAAGTCTTTATTATTAGTTGAATTTTAAAGAATGTCTTAAAGAAACACTGAGGAAATGCTTCTCTACTTAAGCTGGGATCTAATAGTGCTCTTCTTAAATGATTATACGTTATAATCGATTAAGAGCAGTTTTGGCAGTTACTAGTTTAGCTTCTTGAAATGAAAAAACCCGCCATAAACGACGGGTTTCTTTGTTTTTTCGTATGTCTAAAGGTGGAGACTTAAGTCCGCGTTTCCTCTAGCTAACCTAAATTATTATACATAAATTATCTCATTTGTCAACACTTATGCCTGTTACACCACTAATGGCTGGGTTTATTTGCGAGACCATCACAAGATCTAGGCTCACTAGTTTTCATGCTAATGTTGCTGGCGGCAGTGATTCAGATGCAGTTAGATTGTATTTGTGGAATGCAAACCTTTCGTCCTCTTTGCTACTACCTATAGCGCTACTAGAAGTTGTGCTTAGAAATGCCGTTTCAGAGGCAATTAGTAACACATATGGGCCTAACTGGCATCAAAACAATGCATTTATATTAAGTCTTCCCGATCCAAAAGCAGCGTATTCGCCTCGCCGCGATCTTATTAACACAGCAGCTCAACATCAACTTATCGGCAAAACGATTCCGGAGCTTAAATTTGCTTTTTGGCGAGATATGTTTACAAAGCGCCATCAAGGACGAATTTGGGGAAATGAGTTAAGAAAAGTTTTTCCTAATGCCCCTCATGCATTGAGTGAGAGTGCGGTCAGGCTTCATATATATCACTCCCTAACGCAGATTAAAACTCTACGTAACAGAGTAGCTCACCATGAGCCAATTTTTCAACGAAACACTCAAAGTGACTTTGATCTTATTAAAGAAATTATTGAAATGCGTTGTAGCGCCAGTCACTATATGCTTTTGGAAAATGAAATATTCACTCAAACATTGGCCAATCGCCCATAATTGATTGTTTTATTCGCTTAGTATTTCTAAAACAAAACTTACTTGTTAGCTTTATTTCTTTTGTTAGTGGTGTGTTTCTTGCACTTTGAAAAACCTTGTTGAACTCATCGATTAATATTATCCGTCTTACTTGATAGCAGGTAGTCTTCCACCTGGTGCAACAATTTTGGAGCTAATTGACCGTTTATTTTTACCAATCCGCCAGCTGAAACTGATATTTGACCCATAGCACTTTCGTAAGTGATTTCATACGTACCAGTGTCCACTTTATATTTAGATCCCTGGAGAACAACTAGTGCATTGGGGTCGATACCCTGTTTTGAAGAAAATTCCATTCTAGATATTAAGTCTTCAGCGATAACAACATCACTAACTTTTAATCCAATTAATTTGATAGAGTCCGCATCTACGAACACTTTCATGGGTTCAAAGTTCGTAAATGACACTGGCTCACTTATGAAACCGAGCCCCACAATAGACTCGATAGCATTCAATAAGTCTTTAATATTTCTGCCAGGATTATCTACTCTGATAAACAAATTACCACGAATATCAATGACACTAAAGTCAACATAATTGACATTCAGAATATCAGAATAGGAAACATTTCCGTCTAAATCAAAACTTGTAACTACTACTTTAGTCTTCCAATAAAATCTAAATGGAGATTTCTCCGCATCCCTGTTCAGTATCGCAAACCCTGAATTACCTTCATTGGTGTAGGGACGTTGTAAAAGAACTTCGGACAAACTGACCATCTCTTTAGGTAGACGAATGTTGTACCAACGATATCTGACTAACATTATTCAGTCACCGTAGTCGATTGCATTTGAAACTGTTGTCTTAACTCAATAACAAGTGCACGAGCTTTAGCTTCAACAACTCTAGAAATCGAATCAATTTCTTGCTTGGTTGGACCCCTTCTTCTTGTGGATAATGCACCGTCCTCAAAAGGATATACACCACTCAATATAAATGAAAAACCAGTACAATCCTTCGGATCGGAGAATACAGCTTCGATGTCATAAACATTACCCACACCTGTGTTTTCTTGGGTCGTCCATCCAATTTTAGTTATGTAATATAGGTTGTTATCTAATAGCCTATTTAAAATTTCAGAGCGAGTGACACCAAAACCTCTCAGTGCAACTCGCTCAACATGATTATCGGTATCAGAATCTGTCGTTTCATCTTCGCTTTCATCACCCTCTTCCAGCTCAGGCATAGCTTTATAAACAAAAACATCAGTTACATCTTTTCGAGTAAATCCAGGAAGGCTACTTACTAGATCATGAAAAAATTTTGATCTCAATTTTGGGCTTGTTATATCGAATAAAGATACCGCTTTTCTCTCGAGTGGTTGAGTTGTGTCTTTATCCAAATTGCCTAATATGCTGTCACGTACATTGTTCAGATAATCATTATGCGTGTTTCGAACAATATAGCCATCTGCAGTTTTCTCAAACTCAATAATTCCGTCTCTAACTTGCACTTGGGCAAACTCACTGAGCTTGTAATCAATGGTTGAATACTGAACATTCATTGTAAAAATATTCCCATCGCGAGTGACTTGCACTACGTCGCCGGCCGCTTCTAATTCATGTTGCAATTTACTACACGCGGCTTTAACTGACTCAATATCATTCTGGCCAATAATATCCATTGAAGTAATTCGTTCTCTACGTGGTGTAATTCCAAGCCTTGAAGAAATGTCTTTATGATCAAAGTAATCATGTCCCAATCTAGCAAAATAATTTGCTAACTCATCTCTAGGCGTTTTTTTACTAACAATGATATTTCGACGTTGGAATAACTTGAAAATGGTTTGCAAATCCACCTTATGCTGGTTTAATGCATCAAAAACATTTTTATCCGTAGCGTAATAAAGTGATGCTCCATGAGAGTTATTTTTCATTCGCGCCACCCCATATCTCCTGGATTATAAGTAGCAGTTACGCTAGTGATTCTGTCGATTTGTATTTTATCTAATAAGGCCTCTCGAGTTTTATCAAACCCCCAAGACTTTACATATTTCTTCTTGGCCAAATGAAAAACACTTTTCAAATCATCCGTTGACTCTGTATTTGTTACTCTAATTCTAATTTTTTCCTCAGACTCAAGCATTTGATAGCGCGATAAAGTGTCTAGCAAATACTCGAACTCTTCTGAGGTTGTTCCGTCTCGATTGTAATAAATCAGGTAACCAGGACCGAAGTTATCAGCTGCCTTATGCCTGATTATTAAGTAGGGTCCAGTAAGTGACTCCACAGTTGCTGGTTGCCCCCAAATATCCCTTTGCCTTCGATTCATAACCAAATCAGGATAATAAAAAGTGTAATCTTTTGGTGCCTCGCCCAGTCCTCTCAATCGCAAGATATCATTAGCAATACTAAACAGTCTTTGGATGTCGTGAGGCCCCAAAAAATGCAATATTGAACCGTGTGAAATAGGCAATGAATATAAATCTATTTTGTTTATGGCATCGTAAAAAGACTTTTGGTACTCATTGTCGTGGTTATGGACAAACAACATTCCTCGCACTTCATATGGTTCATCTGAAGGAATGGAATATTTAGACCTCAAATCTGCAGACTCCCTCGCACATTCGACTGTCATACACATTGACTTAAAAGCACCACGGAGTTTAGTAGATGTAATCGAATCGACTTTATAACTTTTTAGATCAGTAAGAAGATATATCTTTTTTCCTAAGTACGGATCTTCATAAAAAAAGATCACATCGGCAGGATGTGAGATTTTGGGAGAACCCCCATCACTTTTATGATCCTCATTGGTACATTCAAAGTTGTCATCCATTTTGGGGTGAAATTCCCAATTAAAATATTGAAAAATATCTTTAGATAACTTGGCGGCGACTTCAGCAATATTGATTGTTTCTGACATGATTCGTTTAGCCTTATTTTTTTATTAATAAACAAAAGCACACCCTAGAAATCTAACATTACAATACAACATCTATCTATGCCACAAAAATACAATTCCTAATGCGCTAAACTAAAACTTAATAAGCTTTAAGCTGCCTTCAGGTCAGCACAGTGTCCGTACTAAATTAAGTCCACATTAAATTTTATTGGCATTTCCACCTCCCGAAAGCCGTGCACCAATTCCCAATCCACCGGCAAAGCTAATCAGCGGTATAAGTAGACGCTCTGCAGGATCATAATTTCCTTGAAAGGCAGCAACAACACTACACCCCCCTACAACAATTACAACTAGTGCTCCTAATCCAATAATGTATTTTTCTAAGGTCGCTTTACCAACGCTAGCCTCGTGACTTCGCTCAATGAAGCTTTTAATCAATTCTGCTGCATGCGGTGCGAGCGCATCAACTAGTGGCTGCCAATTAGTTTCATCTTTTTGTTGTTTGTCTTCTAACTCTTCACTCACGTCAATTCCCCCAGAAAATTAATCGGATTTTTTATAAGGCTAACTATAAATCGATAATACCCAAATAGATTGAATGTTTGGTAGAGTTGTTTCTAGGTAGTCGCTGAAAAAATTTAAAAAAATCACTATTTTATTAGGAAGATTTAGATGTCTATCGAGATTCCAAACTCACTCTCAGAGGTACTAGATACTTTTGATCAAAGAATGCCACCGATAGACGAGCATTCAGTAGCATCTGAACTTAACAAAGTTGCAGATGTTGATACGTTTTCTCCAGCTCAACGCAAAGCATTTGATGCCGAAATCTATGCTTTCAATTTTCAACCTGCGCGCGGTAAAGATTTCGGAGTATGGGGAATCTTTTGGCACGAATTAAGTAGCGTCACAACAAAATCTGGAGAAACACATTTGTTTCCAGATATTAAGCTAATTGATGCTGAAATCTTAGAGCATTGGAATCTTCGCTCACAAGATGTTAAGCACCCAGTTCTTAAAGCGCGCTATTCCGATTTGATCTGGGAAGTAGGGAAGTATTTTAACAAGCAAATTAAACATAAAAATGAACCTAAGCGAACAGTATCCAAAGAAGTATGTACTAGAGCTGTAAATGCATACGTTGAAAGTGTTGAAAAAAATCTGTTCGAACATGAATTTACTGCATGGGATCGATTGGAGAGAAGCTTAGCGTTGTCAATTAGCGTGAAAGATGGAGACCTTATCCAGGTCGTTAGAAAAGCAATTCTTAACTTCACACAAACTCGAATCAAATCTGGCGAAAAATGGATGTGGAGTCGTTTTGATAAGCTTATGTGGGAAAACTCAATAGCGCTGCAAATTAATGACGACGAAAAGAAACTTGTCATTGAGGTTTTGGAAAATACCCTAAGAGTGACTTCAGACTCCTCTAATAAAGGGAATTTTGATCCACATTTCTCAACATTAGCCGCAGATAGATTGCAACGCTGGTACACCCAGACTGGACAGAAGGATGAGGCGAAAAATGCAATCGTTTTGTCTTGTAAAGCATTTGAAAGTGCAGCAGAACTGGCCAACGCAACATTAGCCATCGCCTGGCTTCAAGATCTAATACCTCGCTACAAAGAAGCGGGTCTATTAGATGATGTTGCAAGGATTGAGCAGTTAATTTACAAACGCTTTAAAGAGCCAGATAACGGCATGGCGACTTTCGAGACTTCCATAGAGGTATCACATACGGAAATGGATGAGTATGTACAGAATTTTCTTACGGACTCTAAAGAGAATTCACTCGAGTTACTTGCTATTCACTTCATGCTCAGAAAAAACGATTTGAAAGACTTCGTACATAAGTCCGCTAAAGAAGCCCCTCTTTCCGCATTAATTGGTATCAGCTTAATAAATCAAGATGGGCTAACAGTCGCAACTATTGGATCTATTGAAGACGATCTTGAAGGAAGATTAATTCATCAAGCTACCACTAGCATTAACTTAAATAACTTATGGTTAGATCAGGTATTGAAGAGAGTCTTAAGTCATCACAATCTAAACGCTGAATCTTTAACAGAATACTTTGAACATTCTCCTTTGTTCCCAAAGGAAAAACTTTCATTAATTAAAGCCGGAATAGTTGCTTGGTTTGAAAAAGATTACCTAACCTGCATACATATCCTTGTACCCCAAGTTGAGGCAGCACTTAGAGAAGTACTCAGGTGCTTGGGTGGTTCAACAATTAAACCAGCTAGAGAAGTTAATGGCTTTAAGTTTATTGGTTTAGGCGACGTCCTTCACCACCCATTAATAGAGCAAAAAATTCATAGCGACATTCTTTTTCATTTCAAGGCGCTTTATATTGACGCGAGAGGAATCAATTTGAGAAATGAATTAGCTCATGGACTAATTCGAGCGGAATTGTTGGACAGCAATACTGCGAATCATGTAATTCATTCCTTAATTCTCTTACGTTGCCTTATTAAAAAGGTAGATGAAAAACGGCAATAACAAGGTTAATCATAATGGCGCAGATTATCTGGTATTTGGTTTGTGACTTTGACCAATCTTAATGATTGGTTTTTGATTCACATAGCTTACTTCAACTTTGGCACCCTTAATAAGTGATTGATCGCCGTTGATTTTGGCCAACTCGTGGATAACCACCCGATTCCGACCTAAATATTGAACCGCATGATGGGCAGTGATTTCAATCACAGTTCCAGAGTAGCTACTATTACCTGGTTTTATGAATTCAAATCCATAAGATTCAGCAACACGTTTTGCATCATTAAAGCTAATTTCAAAATTATTTAAGAGATATTTTTGATCATTCCGTAGGTGAACATTTTGCCTTATGACTACTTGAGTGCTTTGTCCTATGGCATCAGTAGTTTTTAACTGTTTACCAGCTCTAAGCAGGTGTTTTTCAACCATCTCCAAATGACGCTGCATCTCCAACTCACCTTTATATTTATTCATAAGTTGGTTTATCGAGTGGTCTGTGAACTCTACCCTCAGTCCCTTTTGAGCTGCCACCAATGCCGCACGCTCTTGAAACTCTCTTGGCCCGCTCAATGTTAACTTATTCCCAAACTTTGCTTGAGCTAGTTTCAAAGCAGCCTCAACTGTCAGAGCATCTGTTTTCAGCAAATCTACTTGTTTACCGGTATCCTTGATAACGTCTACACCACGAATTTTATATGTGACCAGACCTCCCCTATTGATCTCAAACTTGAGATTAAATGCCGCTGGATTTAACTTATTAATACTACCTGTAGTCAAAATACTGTTTTGCTCGAGATTGAGCTTAGGCCTGTTTTTTACTAGGCGCATAACCTCAGCCTTTGCCACTTCATCACCTTGCTTTGCGTAACCCTCTAGAAAAAGACGATATTTCTCAAAGTAGTGTTCTTTTTGCTCTATTTTAATGACGTCCCTAATAGCCTCAAACTCAGCTTTAACTTCCAACTCTTGTGTAATTCGCTCCATGTTCGCAATTGAGATTGCTGCTCGACGTTCAACATATTTCAAGCCTGGATTATTTTTAATGTCAGATCGCCTTTTTACATAGGTCGATTTAATTAATTCGATCTTTTGCTTCTGATATGAGTAAGACACCTTCAACTCTTCAGTCAGCCTTAAATAATTGTCGCTACGCTGCTTATGAAATGTCATCCATAGTTGTTTTCTTCGCTCTTTGGAGTGTTTTTCCAACTCATGCCGAAGCTTGTTATCAAGCACATCGCCCCCACCATCATCCATTCGATTATTTCGGAGGTTTTCAACCTTTGATACTAAATTACTGCGGTTTGAGTTTTTTTCTGTCCTACCATGTACCGGGCCAATTTTAGGCTCTGCTTCACCAAGACCTTTAGCAAGATTGCTTCTGAGGTCTAAATCAACTCCATGCAATTTCGCAAAAATGGAATATGTTTTTCGCATATTTTCGACCATATGCTTTTCATGCCATTTACGATCCTTGGCTGCTCCGCCTTTATGAGGAGATTTTGAATTTGCTCGCCGAAAGAACTGATCAGCATCACGATTAATACCATCTAGCTTGCGTTCTGTGAACATCAAATGTGCGTGGACATTTCTGCCCCCATCAGAAGCTTGTTTGTCATGAACAGCCAGGCGATAAGGATGATTGGAAGCTAGGGTTTCGACTGCAAACTCTTTTGCATAGGCGATGGGATCAACAATTTCACGGGGTATCGCAAACTCAAACTCTGTGTAGGTTCGCCCATTGTCTCTTTCCATTCTGTCCGCGACACCAAAGAAGTCAGCGCCATCACGTGCCCAGCTGGGCATGTTTACATCGGCCACAAAAATCACATCGGCTTTTTCTGCATATCTACCTTGACCGGCAATATATGAAGCGTGCTTTTGTCCCCTACCAATCTTGCCATTTTTAACGCTGAAATGCTGACTGGCCATACACGCTACTCCTTTGACGTTCGGGGTTTGCGCGTCGTTTCCTCACGCAGTGAGAAACGGGGAATCGCGCTTACTTTAAAAAAGTAAGCAAACTATAAGAAGGCCGTAGAAGTGTGTAAAGTTAGTGAACAATAAGCTACTTATTAGTTAATAATTAGTGACTTGCACCATATTAAAGAAAATTCAATTGGTCAGATAAATCTCAATAGGGTTTGGAGCTCACTTGAACTTGGAGTAGTTGGAATATCTTGTAATAACTTTCCACTATATTTTCCAAAGTCAATTCTAGTACTCATCAAGATTACGAAAGTGTTGTAATTTGGTATAGCTTCGCCTTTTTGCCATCGCCTCCAATTCCGCTCTGAAGCTTTAGAAGGCACAGTTATTTCTGTCAAAACCTTGGTAACTTTGTCAGTTTCTAATTTTTTAGAATGAGGGCTAATCAGTTGCTCCAGTTTCTGGCAACTTTTTACCTCAAGAATCTCCATTAAAGATAAAACCCATTTAGAAACAAATTTCTTCCCAATGCTCACCCTAAACTCATCACTTTCAGGTCTACCTTTGCCCTTAGTTGATTTTATTTCCTTACTTACGGATTTAAATCGTCTGATAACTCGTTCAGATTGAGTAATTAAAGCTTCCTGCTTCTCAATCTCAAGCTTCAGCTCGCTAATTTTGCGCTGAGCTTTATTAATTTCTAGTTGGGCATACCAAGCGTCCGCCTCCTCCAAACAAGTCCAGTTTTTGCTCTCGCTTTCAAAATATTCAGCCATGTACTGGATGTCATTTTCCAGCTTCTCATGATGCCATCTCATTAACTGAAGACTCAACTCGTCCATTTCCTGCATATTCCCACCACCTTTATATTTCGGACAAATAAATGTTACTAAATAAATTATATGTTTATTTAAAAGGAATTAAAAGGTCATTTAATACTTATTAGTATTTCATTAGTCCTTAATTAATAGACGAGCAAATGGTATGAGTAGAAAGTTCAAGGAGATCGACCCCAACGAATTTGCTAACGCAAATGACATTGATAAAACAACTATCAAAGGAGAAATGAGAAAACTGTATTCAGAAATTGACCGCAAGTTAAAAGAGGGAGGCTGGTCTGCAAAGGATGTTGTTACCTGGTTTAGCGCTCGTGGGTTACCCGTTAGCGTAGAGTTGTTTAGGGTCTATTTACGGGACTTAGATAAGGAGCATGGTTATAAGCGCTCAACCAATGAGTACGTAAATCCAACAGAGAGCCAATTGGGCAATTCATCAGTTACAACCCTCACAAGTACTTCAGCTACCCAGCCTTTTAAAGCCGGTATTAACAACATCACCAACCGACCTACTGCAGGGGAAAGCCCCAAGATCTCTAGCCCAGCTGATCTAAAGAAAGCCAGATCACAAGAGGTTAATTTAGACGATTACGAAGAATAGGACATCAAAATGAAAATTGCAGTTTTGAACTACACGGGCACAGTCGGAAAAACAACGATTGCTGCACATTTGTTATCTCCAAGAATGCCGAATGCAGAAGTATTTGCTATCGAATCAATCAACGAAACCGCCAGTGGTTTAGGGCTTGAAGTTGAGACCATCAAAGGCGAAAAATTTAAAGACCTGTTCAAAAAGCTTCTCAGCTTAACTGACGCGATCATTGATGTTGGTGCTTCGAACGTTGAGGCCTTTTTGAATGGCATGATCAAAGCAGAAGACTCCCATTTGGAGATTGATTTGTTTTTAGTACCGGTTACTAGTGGGTCTAAGGAACAAGCAGAAACCATTAAATTCATAAACACGCTTTCCAGCTTAGGTATTCCTAACGAAAAAATCAAACTCGTATTCAATCGGGTTGAAGAGGACGCAGAACAAGAATTTGCTCGCCTATTCACCTACTCGAAAAAAGAAAATAAATGCATTGCCCTTCCTGAGGCAGCTATTTTTGAGAATGAGTTGTTCGATATGGCTGCAGTAAAAAAAGTCACGATCTCAGCAATTCTCGCAGATGCAAATGACTACAAATCAATGCTTATGCATCTTGGCAAAGATGGCGACAAAAAGCAGGCCTCACAATATGCAGACATGCACTTCATGAAAGCATTGGCCAAGAGCGTAAATCGTAACCTCGATCAAGTATTCGCCACTGTGACCTCATAGGAAACACTATGTCTGACGCTCGCACAAAATTAGACATTCTGTATCAAGAAGTCTTGGGAGATGTGAAAGAAGTACTTGATCGCATGGACCAGTTGAAAAATGAACTGCCTAATGTTTTTGATGGTGCTATAGCTTTAATACAAATAGAGCACAAAAACATTTCCCTCTCTGCAGACAAGCTAAATGCAGGCTCACAAGACATCGTTAGCAAAATTGAGGCATATGTTCAGGCATCTGCAAAAAGCGCCGCTGAGACTGCCAAATTAGACATTAGTCAAGCTGCTGCAGATTCTATAAACGTGCTTATTAAAGGCTCTCTACAACCAATTCTGCTTCAGGCAAATATCGATGCTAACAGCAATTTAGATGAGCTAAGAATGATCTCTGAAAATATCCTAGCCACTTCTGAAACTGCAACGAATAACGCCATTAATTCCCTGAACAGTGCAATAAATAAATTAAAGAAAGATGTCGAGAAAGAAACGGAAAAAATTGAAGCAAACAAGTGGAACCACATGCTTCACAGCGGCATCGGCGCTTTATTTGGAACAGGTTTAACCATAATCATAACCACTATGGCATATCTGTTACTGAGATAAATGGTGAGGTTACTTTCTGAGGGCAGCCTCACCAACATTTCCAAACAATTTCGAAGGAAGAAAATGCAAAACCATTCTACCACTCTCTTAAAGAAAGGCGATCCATTCGTAACTGACAACAGAAAGCTGAATCGATTGCTAAAGATCTACTGGCATCAACTTCACGCCATGGCTGATGCAGAGCTCGCTGGATTACCAGAGCCTACTTTCTTTACACCTAAACTGCCCAAAAATCTGATTACAAGAACTTAACAAGGAGTAATAAATGAATCAAAAAACACGCTCACTAATTGCATTTGCCCTCTTTGTTTGGGCAACAACCTCAATGTATCTGGTTTGGTTTACAAAGTATGAAATGATCGGCGGCTTTGGATTCTTGGTAATGGCTGCCTTGAATATCTATTACAAAAAACATTCAGTTGGGAGTGCAGTATGAAATTTAAGCCAATCTTAATTGCTGCAATCCTCCTGCTGCCTGTAGGATCAGCTCACTCAGATACTGTGTATTGCGTTAACTGTTCCAATGAAGTCATGGAAATGGCTCGCCAGGCACAGAATTTTGCTCAATACGCCCAACAAACCTCAAACATCATTGCTCAATTGGAAGTGATGAGAGCCCAAGCAGAAAGACTGACAACTGCCACACCATTTTCACAAACGTCTTCACTATTAAATAACCTTATGCAAATTGTGAATCAAGGACAGGCACTGGGATACGACATTAGCAACATAACTCGCCGGTTTGAGAGTCAGTACCCTGGTTTCAAGGTGAATGGAAGTTATTACGACAATTACAAAAACTGGTCTCAAACGACTAGCGATTCTCTTCGTGCTGCATTGATGGCTGCAGGAATGCAAATGAATAACTTTGCTACTGAATCTGCAACCGCCGATACTTTGAGAACAATGAATCAGAGTCCAGCCGGTCAATTACAAGCAATACAAATAGGTAATGCAGTTTCCTCAGAAATGCTAGATGAAATGCGTAAGTTACGCCAAATTAATACGGCGCAAATGCAAGCTCAAAACGCTTACATGTTAGGGCAACAGCAGAAACTGGATACCGAACAAGCACAATCCAAACAATTTTTGGATCAGGTTCCATTAAATCCAAAACTCATCAAAAACATGAAGTAGGGGAGCATCTATGAAGAAGACTAAAAATAAAATAATGACGGTGGCCGCAGTAGCAGGTTTCATTATTTATCTGTTGATTAATTCATTCACCAATGGGGAAAAATTTGATCTTGGCAAAGAAACGCTCTCTGCAGATACAGAGGGCAGATCTTCTAAAGAGGCTACAAAGAAAATTTTTGATCAAATTGAATTGAATCCAAATATCGTAAAGAACTCCAGATAGGAATCACTATGCGTTTAATAGTCTATTTTTTGATTTTTGGTTTTAGCAGTGCATTGTTCGCGGCTGAACCAGCAGGTGTTTTATCAACAATTGAGAACTCTTACAAACCCTTGAAAGGCGTATGGCATGCTGCAATCATACCATTTGCTTATTCTCTCTTCTGGAAATTGGTATTACTCGATGTAATCGTTTCCACTTTCAAATTAGCTTTAGAGCGCAAGGAAGTGGGAGACTATATGGCATGGTTTTCTAGAAAGATGCTTACCGTTGGTTTTTTCTATTCGGTAATGAAGTTCAGTGACACATGGATTCCTTACATCATTCAGTCTTTTACGCTGATTGGACAAAAAGCTTCAGGGTATATGGACGCCTCTCCAGACGGGATAGTAGCGTATGGGGTGGATATGGCAATGAATATGCTAGCAGTTCTTGGAAAGCTTGGACTCGGTGATGTAGCGATACTGTTCCTTCCAATTGGCTTTTTTGCCATTTTAATATTTATCGCGTTTTGTGTAGTAGCTGGGCAACTGTTAGTTACATTGATTGAAAGTTATATTGTTGTTGGCGCTGGGGTAATTATGCTTGGTTTCTCTGGATCTCAATGGACATCGGATATGGCAACTGCTTATCTAAAATATGCTGTTGGTACTGGCGTTAAATTGATGATGACTTATCTAATCATCGGAGCTGGCATTATAGTTTTCCAAAATATGTCGATTGATGTAGATAACTTATTGAAATCTTGTGCTGTAGCTTGTGCGCAATCTTTGATATTTGTGTTCTTAGCTTGGAATATTTCTAGTATGGCAAGCGCCATGCTGTCAGGCTCTCCTTCTTCAACACTAGGTGGTTTGATCGGTGCAGCAACAACCGCTACTGCTGCAGTTGTTGCTACTGCAACATTTGCAACCCAAGCGACTAAAACAGGAGCATCGGCTGCTAAGGATCTGGCATCAGGTACTACAGATCTTGCACGTAACTTTGGTTTTAACCGTAGTAACTCTTTAACCGAAGGCTCAAAAAATTCAGTACCGGTTCCAGATCCTACTGGACCTGCGCCAACTGGAGATAAAGGTAATTCAAATAGGTCAGAGTCGCCTGCTGGGGATGCTAATCGCGCAAGCATAAGCGGAGAAGGCAATAGAACAAGCAATGCGATTGATCGATTTGCAGCACAACAGCAACAAAACAAGGCTAGTTCAGGTTCAAGTATGAGTGACAAAATCCGAGATTTAAATAAATATGTACCGCAGGATCAAGCAAATATCCAAGTACAAGGTATAAATCTTAGTCATGGTAAGGATTAAATCAATTAGACAAATAGCCGCTTTCGAGCGGTTATTAACTTAATTCAATAAGGATTAATGAATCATGAAAACTAAAGCAATTCAAGACATGACCATTGAAGAACTTCTCGCTGCAGGATACACCGAAGAAGCTGAAGCTTGGCGACAAAAACACGAGCGGAAAGCTCGTACTCGGCAATTAGTCAAAGATGGGATTCGCTCACCCGAAAGCATGTTTTTGATCCCTAGAGAAGTTGCAAAAGCTTCTAAAGTAAAGCATCGAGGGTTTAAAGATTAACAATTGCGTTTTAGAGTGTGAAAAATCTTTCTAGCGCGCTTTCATCGCCAAATAATATATCAACGTTAATCTTAAATAATTCAGTTTGAAATAGACTGTTTTCTGCTTCCTCCCTGGTAATATTTTTAGGTATGCTTTTGATTTTTCCTTCTTTTGAAATTGCTACGTACAAAGCATCCTGTTTGAGATGATCCTTAACCGGTTTGCGCAAACGCTTCTTTGCTGCTGCCACGACCTCTTTAGCTTTTTTCTCATCAGGGTATGCAGAAGTGAAGCCACCTATCCAGCGGGACTTCGCTTTCTCTGCTTCAATAAAGTTAACTACAGCTTCAGCAAGGCCCTGTTTGATAGCGTGACTACGTAGCGAATCATACAAAGTTGAATCCCAACGTTTATTGTCCGCACTGAGCTTCAACGTGAATGCTTTACTGAACTCTTCTTCAGCTAATATTGCTAGAGCTGTCGCACGGGAATATCGATGTGATTCAAAAAGTAATCGCGCATCTATACTGAGTTCGCAGCCATTGTCATAGGCCGCATGGGCAGCCAATTCGAGATCCTTCGTTAATTGCTCATCAACGTCTTTTTTCCATCCCAGACTTTTATCAGCCATATTTACAAACCTCCAATCTTGCCATTTAAAATAGCCTAGATGATAAACTTCAAAGCATGAAGAAACCGTCTCAAATTTCCAAGACTTACCCATAATGAATAAGATACGACATGGCCACAGCCCCTAAAGACCTTGACGAAATATATGCTGATACATGGGATAGACGAGAGCAAAACCTAGCTGGATTCACTTACGGTGAATATCTCCAGACAGAACATTGGCAACGTATTAGAGAAAGAGCAAGCAAAAGACCAAATTATCAAAAATGTGAGTTCTGTCAGTCTCAGCAAGTTGAATTACATCATACAAGTTACAAATGGATTTTTACTGACAATGAGTTAAGAGTAATCATTAGCCTCTGCCGAACTCACCATCAAGAAATTCATGATCTAGCAAAAGTACATAAAGTCTCAGTCCGAGTGGCTACCAATCTTCTTCGTAGGGTGTACAAACCAAACTACTGGCTAAAAAATAGAATTGAAAAATAGACAATACTTTAAGTGTGTCCTAAAGCTCTCACCTTTCAATTTTCTCAACCAGGTTGAGTGGGAAATTAGCATCATCAATAAGAAAAAAAGTGGCTGAGTGTGGGAAATAGCCCTTATTGCCAAACACTTTAGACCAAATTTTTATCGATTTTACCCTCTAAAAATTCAATCATTGTGAGTTCCGAAAAATCTCACCATAAAAATTGATATACCTGAGTTATCCACAACGGACTAGGTTATATATAGGTTAAATACGGTTAGCGAAGATCTAAACACCTCTGAAAGCCTTATTTCATATGGGTTTAATTGAATTCTGCATATTTCTAAACACAACAATTTCTATTTCTAAACACAAGGTCTGCTATTTCTAAACACAACATTGCCTCCCTCAAAATGATATTTCTAAACACAATAATCATTTCAGTTTAAGCTTACGTTTGACATGCACCAATTCACCCATTATTTGCCAAGACTCCAAGAATCCCACATCGACTAACTTTGTTAATGCCCTCTCAATTAACTGGCGTAGCGAGGCCAAGTTTTCAGTTGCGATGCCTGCACCGCGCTTCAAAGTGCCAATTTTCACGGCATAGGGTTTACTGTGACTAGCATAGTAACTATGCAGCCAAGTAGCCATTCCGTCGGGCAAGGCACAGCGTTGCGACCATTCGAGCTTGGTGTAATGAACATCTCCAAATAACGCTAATAATTCAGGTGCTACCTTAACTTGATATTGACTTAAGGCCATACCTGTCTCATTGCGCCATTTGAACATCGGTATCATTGAAAGACTCACCCCTTCTTTTAACCTCTCAGAGTAAATAGACAAAGAAGTCGCTTGCATGCGTCCTAAGGATTGACGTAAACGCTCATAGCTTCGTCCATCTATAGACCATCCAACTGCCTTACAAAGGGAATATGGGGTGAAATTAACGGTGTTACCTAACGGGCATTCTTTCGCCAGGTGCAGCAGTTGCAACCACACCGTTTCATCATCTTGGCGCAATTCCTCACCAGTGAAAGTAATCCTAGTCTCTCCAATAACTGCAATATTGGATTGCCTCAAATACTCTCTCGCTTGCCTTCTATTTTTCGCATTAAATAATGCTGACTGAGCAATTTCATTTGGTAAACAGCGAAGTCCATCACTCCATAATGGCAATTGCTTTGCAACATTACAAACTTGTTTATTTTGCAGTCGCTTGCTATCACTATTAGTTTTTTTTAACTTAGCTTCTAAAGCTTTTTTTGCAATCTTTGGAAAGGGATGCAGATGAAGATCGGCCTCACTAGTACGAGCACCGTTAACTCCGGTTTCATGATCAGTGTCATCTAACATTCTTGGCCAGCTTCTTATGAATGCCCAGACTCAAGGCAACGTTTTCTTAAGAGCTCAATATTTACCAAACTATATTTGCCAATAGAATAAGTCGGTAAATAGCCTTTATTGATAAACCCTATCACCACTCCCAATGGCAAGCCTGTCAAATCAGCGAATCTTTCCCTAGAAACTAATGGATGCGTAATGCTGTGCTGAACACTGAATTCTGGAGACTCGCTTGAACCGGTTGTATTTTCTTTATTGTTCATCAATATTACCTCACATAGTTAGTTAACGAATATATGAAGTAATGCTAATTAACAATAAATGACCGCTCAATTTCAAATAATATAAATACTTAATTATTTAATTATATTTATTTGTCCGCTTTTCTGATGTCACGCACAGTAAGATATTGTTGAGCAATGCGTGCTAAGACTGAGAAATATTATGGCGATAAATCAAGTAAAAACCGGATGGCAAGTAGATATTCAACCTGGTGGCAGATCGGGTAAGCGGGTCAAAAAGACCTTCAAAACAAAAGCCGAAGCAATTGCATGGGATCGTTATGTCCAAGCTAAAACACAAGAGTCATCTGACTGGGTTCCACCAAAGAAAGACACTAGATATTTAAGAGAGTTAGTAGAGTCCTGGTATCAGTATCATGGTGTAGAACTCAATGACGGCTTGAGACGAAAAAGACTGCTCTTAACTATGTGCGACTCAATGGGGAATCCCAAAGCAGAAACTTTCTCAACTGAACAATTTGCACATTACAGAATTAAAAGAATTGAGGCTGGAATCAAGCCAAATACTCTCAATCGGGAACATGCTTATTTAAGAGCTGTTTTCAATGAGAATATCCGCTTGGGCAATTGGAAGAAAGCTAACCCACTATCTCAACTTAGAGCTTTTAAAATTCAAGAACAAGAGCTTTCATATCTAACTCTCCCTCAAATCCAAAAACTGTTAAAGCGCCTCGAGTTATCTACTAATCCCCATGTCATGCTGATCACCAAAGTTTGCTTAGCAACAGGCAGTAGATGGGGCGAGGCAGAAGCTTTACGTATATCTCAAGTGAAGAATGGTCTTATTCAGTATGTGAACACAAAATCTACCAAGGCCAGATCTATTCCTATTTCAAGAGATCTCGAATCACAGCTTACTGAACATCATAAAACTCATAAAAATGGCCAAAGGATATTTTCATCAGCTTACTCTGCTTTCAGGGAAGCTCTTGAGCAGGCTAGCCTTAAATTATCTGAAGGCCAACTAACTCATATTCTGAGGCACAGTTTTGCGAGTCATTTTATGATCAACGGAGGCAATATCATCGCATTGCAAAAAATCCTTGGGCACTCTAGCCTTGCGATGACAATGCGTTACGCTCACCTATCTCCAGAGCACTTACAAGAAACCCTAAGCCTTAACCCATTAGCTAAGCTACACTCCGGTTCATCCTTGCACGACTAAGATAATTTTTATCATTATCAATAAACTTAATTTTTGAATTTCATTTGCATTATTTCCATAATTGTGGAAATATAGAATATATGGATATTAAATCGGCAGTGACACAACTCTCATCAATCGCTCAAGAGGCACGCTTGGAGATATTCCGCTTGCTCGTTCAAGCAGGAATTGAAGGGCTACCAGCGGGAAGTATTGGTGAGCAGCTAAAAATACCGCCAAGCACGCTCTCTTTCCACCTTAAAGAACTGAGCTATGCCGGACTGATTAACTCACGCCAGGTCAGTAGATTCATTTACTACACAGCAAACTATGCGGCTATGAATGGTTTGCTTGCATACCTCACTGAGAATTGCTGTGCAGGTGTCAACAATTGCTGTCCCGATGTAACAAGCTGTAATTCCGAGAAAGGTAACGAATCATGAAACGTATGCATTTGCATGTCTCCGTTGACGACATCACTCAGAGTGTCGGCTTCTATAGCAACCTTTTTGGCGCATCTCCAACCGTATCTAAACCGGACTATGCCAAGTGGATGTTGGATGACCCGTTAGTTAACTTTGCCATTAGCAAGCGTGGCGCTAAAGCTGGCTTAGACCACATTGGGATTCAGGTTGAGAATGAGTCTGAGCTTGAGGAAATCAAAGAGCGCTTAGAAAAGGCAGAGCTTAGCTTGGTGACTGAGGAGGGCACGACTTGCTGCTATGCAAAGTCAGACAAGCATTGGGTGCAAGACCCTTCAGGCATTGCTTGGGAAACTTACCGCACATTAGACAGTGCACCTACATTTAGCGGACAAGAAACACCAGAACATAGCGCGGCCTGCTGCATTCCTGCCACTCAAAAGATTGAGTTCGCTACAAGAAAGAAGTGCTGCTAAATGAATGCTACTGCCCAACCAAGCGTAATCAGTAGCTTTGAGCGTAACCTGACATGGTGGGTGCTTGGCTGCATTGTGGTCGGCATTGGATTAGGTCAGGTATTCCCTAGCTTTTTCCAAGCTGTAGGCGGTCTCAAGGTGGCTGAAGTAAATCTACCTGTGGCTGTCCTCATATGGTTCATGATTATCCCCATGCTGCTTAAAATTGACTTCAAGACCATGGGCGATGTTCTGGCGCATGGCAAAGGGATAGGCGTCACATTGTTCATCAACTGGATAGTGAAGCCTTTTTCTATGGCCTTGCTAGCTTGGATATTTATCCGGCACTTATTCGGTGACTTGTTACCCGCAGACCAGATTGACAGTTATATAGCAGGCCTGATTTTGTTAGCGGCTGCCCCATGCACGGCGATGGTATTTGTCTGGAGTGGCTTATGTGGTGGAGAACCTAGGTTCACGCTGTCTCAAGTTGCACTGAATGATGCCATTATGCTGTTTGCCTTTGCGCCGCTGGTAGCGTTGCTGTTAGGTCTGTCCAGTATCGTCGTACCATGGGACACACTCGTACTGTCTCTGCTGTTGTTCATTGTCGTGCCTGTGGTCATCAGTCAGTTTATACGTGAGGTCTTGCTGGCAGGTCGTCCGAGAGCACTTGATGCATTGCTTAAGCGCATTCAGCCTGTATCTCTGTCTGCTCTACTTGCCACACTGGTCTTGCTGTTTGGCTTCCAAGGTCAACAGATAATCGCACAGCCGTTTGTCATCGCTTTGTTAGCTGTGCCTATCATCATTCAGGTGTATTTCAATTCCATGCTGGCTTACTGGCTGAATAAGAAGCTCAAGGTGGCTCACTGTGTAGCAGCTCCGTCTGCCCTGATTGGTGCATCAAACTTCTTTGAGCTGGCTGTAGCAACGGCTATCGCTCTATTTGGGTTCAACTCAGGTGCAGCGTTAGCCACTGTTGTCGGTGTGCTCATTGAGGTGCCTGTCATGTTGTCTGTAGTGGCTATCGTTAATCGTAGCCGTGATTGGTACGAAACTGCCTAACAATCGAAAGTTATAAATGAACATCCTATTTTTATGTACAGGTAACTCCTGCCGCTCAATCCTAGCTGAAGCTACATTCAACGCTTTAGCGCCAGAAGGCACGAAAGCAATGAGTGCAGGGAGTCAGCCTACAGGTGAGGTGCATCCACGTTCTATAGCGTTGCTTAAGCGTGAAGGCATAGCTACCGACGGTTATTACAGTAAGTCATGGGATAACCTACCAGTGACACCAGACATCGTGATTACAGTATGCAGCAATGCAGCAGGGGAGACCTGTCCAGCTTATCTTGGCAACGTACTAAGAGCGCATTGGGGAGTGGATGACCCAGCCAAGGCGACAGGCACAGACGCTGAAGTTGACGCCTCATTCATCAAGGCATACTCAATACTTCGCAAGCGTATTGAAGCATTCTTAAGTTTAAGCCCTGAGTTGTTAAGTGACAAAGAAAAGCTAAAGCAGGAGTTGCAACGCATTGGTGAGATTGAATCTGTATAATCAGTTTATCTAGTCACACTCTGGATTACTGATGGCAAGCTGCTGTGAAGACAAGGGATGCGAAGTAACGGCTTTGAGGGAGTCTCATAGTCGAGTGCTTTGGGCTGTTCTAATCATCAATGCAGTGATGTTTGTTGTTGAAGCCTACTCCGGCATAGTTGCTCACTCAACGTCACTGTTGGCAGACTCTTTAGACATGCTGGGAGATGCAATTGTCTACGGCTTCAGCTTGTTTGTCTTGGCAAAGTCTCTCCGCTGGCAGGCTGTAGCTGCTGTGATTAAAGGCGTATTCATGCTGGCCTTTGGAGTTGGAGTGCTACTAGAGGCTGTCTATAAGGTCTTAAATCCAGTTGTGCCTAATGCTGAGCTTATGGGGACGATAGGTGCGCTTGCTCTGTTTGCTAACCTCGTTTGCTTTGGCATGCTTTATAGACACAGAAGCGACAACTTAAACATGAGTTCGACTTGGTTATGCTCTCGAAATGACCTGATTGCTAATGTCGGAGTATTGATTGCAGCGGGTGCCAGCTACTGGTTAACCTCACGCTGGCCTGATATTGCGGTAGGGACTCTTATTGCTGGATTGTTCCTGCACTCCTCTGTATCTGTCTTGAAGGAGGCACTTGAAGAGTTGCGTCAGCCGTCTCCTGCTCCGGTTAGTCAGCCTCAGCCTGTGGCCATTAGCGTTAGTATGCCAATCAGGCAAAATAAAAAGTAACAGAAGCCTGATTCTTCATTAAGTTAAACTCAAGAAACTTCGTCATGTTTGAATTAAAAACTATTACACTTTTTGTGATCACTGCCCTTGCCGAAATCATTGGATGTTATCTGCCTTATCTGTGGCTGAATCAAAATAAAAGCCCACTCTTGTTGATTCCTGCTGCAATTTCATTAGCTATCTTTGCGTGGTTATTAACACTGCACCCTTCCGCTGCGGGGAGAGTATACGCAGCATATGGTGGTGTTTATATATTCGTAGCCATTTTCTGGCTGTGGGCAGTCGATGATATAAAACCTAGCAACTGGGACTTCCTGGGGGCGAGTGTAGCGTTACTAGGCATGGCAATTATCATGTTTGCACCAAGAAATTAAGCACGTGCCTTTGTAAGCATACCCTATGCAACCCTATAAACCACTTCCAGTCTTCTCTAGTGGCTTTGCTGTCGGCACATTGGGAGGACTTATTGGGCTCGGTGGTGCTGAGTTCAGACTCCCATTGCTGATTGGCCTATTCGGCTTTGATGCACTCTCAGCGGTCATCCTTAACAAAGCTCTAAGCCTTGTCGTAGTGGCATCCTCATTACCGTTTCGGATGGGGACAATATCCTTATCAAGCATCTTGGAACGATGGGATGTGATTGTTACCTTGCTGGCTGGTAGCCTAATAGGTGCATGGTGTGGTGCCTCATGGGCTACTAAGCTGAAGTCTAAGACACTCTGTCGGGTGCTTGCGGTGTTGCTGGTGCTGATTGCGGTAGCATTGCTGTTCGGTCATGAGCCGAACACAAGTAGCGGGGCATTGCTTACTGGTGTGCCTCTGGTCATCACAGGCATTATTGTAGGATTTGGGATTGGGATAGTAGCTGCCCTAATGGGTGTGGCTGGAGGTGAGTTGCTAATCCCGACGATTGTCTTATTGTTTGGTGCTGATATTAAACTTGCGGGTAGTTTGTCATTGGCTGTCAGTCTCCCCACGATGATTGTAGGCTTCACCAGATACAGTAGGGATAAGAGCTTCAGCATCATTAAGCAGCAAAAGCGCTTCCTCTTGATTATGGCTGCTGGCTCGCTGGTTGGTGCTTATTTAGGAGGCCGCTTGCTTGGGATTATTCCGACTTCATATTTATTACCGTTGCTGGCAATAATTCTGGTGGTTTCCTCACTAAAAGTGTGGAGCCACTCCCACGCTGAATAGTCTGCATGCCATTTAATCTCACTTTTTTAACGCCCCCTGCAGAACAGACAAGATCCATAGTTAAATATGCCGATGCGGCGATACGATAAAATTACGAGTTATATTAAAACCATGTGATTTTACGTGGATAAGGGAGTGGAAATGATAGTTGAACATGACGGGCAGTTCTCAATACATGCACCCTACCAAGCCTTTTACATTCAATCCATGCTCTTCAATACAGCATCCGCACTTCAGGCATGTAGTAGAGCCTCCAAATACATTGAAGCTATATCCCATGGCCAAATTGGACCTCAAGACAGAAAAGATGAGTTGCTCGATTGCCTACAGAATTTCATCAACCATAGCGGTGCAGTTTCAAGATACTTCTTTCCTTCATTTGGTGGTATGAAGAAGGACAAGAAAGATATTCATCAGAAACGTGCTGAGCACCTGCGAAGAATTTTTGAAGTTGATGACACTAGCCCATTTCACAATAAAAAACTCAGAGATGCCATTGAACATTTTGATGAACGGCTTGACCGCTATCTTGAAGAGGGAATTGTTGGACAGATATTTCCAAGCCTTATCCTAAATAGGCCCGAAGAAACAGAAGTTCCACACCATATTTTTAGGGCCTATTATCTAAATGAGGGGATTTATCAAGTGCTAGGTGAGCGGCACCATATTCAACCAATCCTGAATGAAATGATTAGAGTTCATGATTTCTTAATCAAGTTTGACGAAAATGGCGGAATGCTTCGCACCGATTCAAAGAGTTAAATTGAAACAAATAATTTGCAAACTTCTCTAAACTTCCCGCACCTTTAAAGCTCAGTTGAACTTTTGTTGAACTTCCAAAATAAAAAAGGGTTACGAATTAACGTAACCCTTTGATTTTATTGGTGGCCCCTCTGTGAGTCGAACACAGCACCAACGGATTATGAGTCCGCTGCTCTAACCAAGCATGAGCTAAGGGGCCGGAAAGGGTTGGATTATAAACTAATCCTGACCGTTTTCTAAGAAGCTGCGCAGGCGCTCCGAACGGGTCGGGTGACGCAGTTTGCGCAGTGCTTTCGCTTCGATCTGACGGATACGTTCACGGGTCACGTCAAACTGTTTGCCCACTTCTTCCAGCGTGTGGTCAGTGTTCATTTCGATACCAAAGCGCATGCGCAGCACTTTAGCCTCGCGTGGCGTCAGTGACTCCAGCACCTCACTGGTCGCATCGCGCAGGCTGGCGTAAACCGCTGCGTCCATCGGGGCCAGGGTGGTGTTGTCTTCGATAAAGTCACCCAGATGAGAGTCTTCATCATCACCAATCGGGGTTTCCATCGAGATCGGTTCTTTGCTGATTTTGAGGATTTTGCGGATTTTCTCTTCCGGCATTTCCATTTTCTCAGCCAGGGTTGCCGGATCAGGTTCGAGGCCGGTTTCCTGCAGGATCTGGCGGCTGATACGGTTCATTTTGTTGATGGTTTCTATCATGTGTACCGGGATACGGATAGTACGTGCCTGGTCAGCAATGGAGCGCGTAATCGCCTGGCGGATCCACCATGTTGCGTAAGTAGAGAATTTGTAACCACGGCGGTATTCAAATTTATCCACCGCTTTCATCAGGCCGATGTTGCCTTCCTGAATTAAATCAAGGAACTGCAAGCCGCGGTTGGTGTATTTTTTGGCAATCGAAATCACCAGGCGCAAGTTAGCTTCAATCATCTCGCGTTTGGCGCGACGGGCACGGGCTTCGCCGGTGGTCATTTGTTTGTTGATTTCACGCAGCTCTTTGATCGGCAGGCCGACACGGTTCTGCAGGTTCTGCAAGCGCTCCTGCTGATCCAGGATGGAGTGCCTGAAGCGTTCCAAACGCTCGGCATAGGCCGGTTTACCAGCCAGTTCACTATCCAGCCAGTCCAGGTTTACTTCGTTACCTACAAAGCTCTTGATGAATTGCTGGCGCGGCATATTGGCTTTGTCTACACAGAAGTCCATGATTTTGCGTTCGTGTGTACGCACTTCTTCGACCATGCTGCGCACCTGATCACACAAAGCTTCTACCTGTTTGGCTGAAAAACGGAAAGCAGTCAGCTCATCCAGCACTTGCTGGTGCAGGTCTTTGTATTCGTCATTCTGCGTACCAACGGTAGTGCGGATCTCGTTCATTTTGGCGTTGGTTGCCCGGATCACGGAGAAGCGGTTCATAACCTCGTCCTTGAGTCGTGCCAGTGCTTCGGCAGACATAGCAGAAGCCTTGGCACCATCGTCGTCCTCTTCCTCTTCGTCTTCCTCTTCTTCGTCGCTGTTTTCTTCTTCGGTTTCAGCCACGGCCAGCGCGTCATCCAGCCCCAGGTCGCTATCAATCAAGCCATCGACCAGCTCTTCGACGCTCATCTCATCTTTTTCGACCTTGTCGACCATCTCCAGCAGCTGGGCGATGGTTGTCGGACAGGCAGCAATCGCCTGCACCATGTGCTTGAGGCCATCTTCAATACGCTTGGCAATTTCAATCTCGCCTTCCCGTGTCAGCAGGTCTACCGTGCCCATTTCGCGCATGTACATACGCACCGGGTCGGTCGTACGGCCAAATTCGGAGTCCACAGTCGCCAGGGCCTGCTCGGCCTCTTCGGCAGCGTCTTCATCAGTGACGGCGGGTGGCGCATCAGACATGAGCAACACTTCGGCATCAGGCGCTTCTTCATAGACCTGGATACCCATGTCATTGATCATGCCGATAATACTTTCGATCTGCTCCGAGTCCTGCACATCATCCGGCAGGTGATCGTTGATTTCGGCGTAAGTGAGGTAGCCGCGCTCTTTACCCAGAACAATCAGGGTTTTCAGGCGGGTACGGCGTGCTTCGGCATCCAGGGCCTGGGTGGCGGGATCTTTAGGGGTTTCGACTTCGTTGATTCCGAGTTCTTTATCTAAACTTTTATCTGCTTTTGGTCTGGCCATGGCCGATTCCACCTCTAAAATAATTGTTGTCGGGTGCTGATCTTGGCTTCTGATACAACACCCGCTATAACATTACGGGAAACCCTCTATTTTACCTGATTTTTGTACTTTCTTTAAGTATACCCATGATGCTTTTCAGGGATATATGCAAAAACAGGTTAGCGCTTGCTGGTCAATTGCCGCAAAGCCTCCCGCTCAGCGGCAGTGAGCATGGAAAAAGGCTTTTCCGTAAGCTTGCCCAACAGGGATTTGTCACGTGTTGCAAGCGCCATATCGGATAATTGGGTACACGCCCCTTCAAATTCAAGCGTAAAGTCCAGGCTTTCATCCAATAAAGATAGTTCCCTATGTAGTTGATTACGCAGCATATCTGAAATCGCCGGGCTGATGATTTGCAACAACACCACCGGCCGCGACTCCGGCTTTGCCAGTGCTGCCTTGACCACTTCGCGCAGCATGTGTGCCTCGTCGCTTTCGCCCAGCACATGGTCCAGCAACTCCATGCGCGCCCATTGGGGCCGCATCAGCAACATCAGCGCCAAGCGCACATGCAGGGATAACGGTGTTCGCGCGCGCTGGCGTGGTGCTTTTTCCTGAATCTTTTTCGGGTCCGGCAATTTCAGCATACGCCGTATTTCGCCTTCACCCAGCCCGGTCATTTCCGCAATTTTCTTGCGCAACAACATGGCATAACGCGGCGCCTGAATCTGCTTGAGAATAGGTTCGGCATCATTGAGAAACTGCACCTTATCCTCTTGTGAAGCCAGCGGATTATGTTCACTCAAATGCTGGATAATGTATTGCGAGAGCGGCATGGCCTTATCCATTTCGGCCTCAAACGCTTCTTTGCCAAACTCGCGCACAAAACTGTCCGGGTCATGCTCGGCCGGTAAAAACAGGAAACGCAACTTGAGCCCGTCCTTAATGGCGGGCAAGGCGTTCATCACTGCGCGCCAGGCTGCCGTACGGCCGGCATTATCGCCATCAAAGCTGAAGACGATCTCATTGGTCTGGCGCATCAGTTTGGCAATATGGAACGGCGTGGTGGCCGTTCCCAGTGCAGCGACTGCATATTCAATGCCGTATTGCGCCAACGCTACCACATCCATATACCCTTCCACCACGAGGACACGCCCGGCATCGCGAATTGCGCGCCGCGCCATAAACAGGCCATACAACTCATGGCCTTTCTGGAACAGCGGCGTTTCCGGCGAGTTATAATATTTGGGCGTATCTTCCGGGTTGATCACGCGCCCGCCAAAACCGATCACCTCGCCCTTCTGGTTATGGATAGGAAACATGACGCGATCGCGGAAGCGGTCATAACGGCGGCCCTGTTCGTTCTGTACCACCAGACCTGCGATCTCGAGTGCTTCGGCATCATATTGCGGAAACACCGCCTGCAGATTTTGCCAGCCTGCCGGGGCATAGCCGATCTGGAATTTGGCTGCCACCTGCCCGCTTAACCCGCGCGCTTTCAGGTAATCAATGGCACTCGGTGACTGCTTTAATTCGGCTTTGTAATAATTAGCCGTTTGCAACAAGGTTTCCTGCAAACTCAGCATCACCGCTTTTGATGGGGGCGCTGGCTGGCTGGGATCGCGTTTTTCCTGCGGCACAATCATGCCGACTTGCTTGGCCAACTCATGCACCGCCTCCACAAAACTGAGGCCGTTATACTCCATCAGGAAACTCAGCGCCGAGCCATGCGCGCCACACCCGAAACAATGGTAAAACTGCTTGGTCGGGCTGACGGTAAAACTGGGGGATTTTTCGTTATGGAACGGGCAGCAGGCAGAATAATTCGCTCCGGCTTTTTTCAGTGGTACAGCTTTGTCGATGACTTCAACAACATCGACACGATTCAGCAGCTCTTGAATAAAACTCTCGGGGATCATAAGTGCAAGTATCGCATATCGTGCCGCGGCTGGCACGATGGTGGTTGGTAGAAACAAAAAAGGCGCTCAATGCGCCTCTTTTCAAATGAGTTAGCAATACACCTTAACCCAGCGCGGCTTTAATCAGACCAGATACTTTTGCCATATCTGCTTTACCAGCGACCAATGGTTTCACCGCCCCCACCACCTTACCCATATCTTTGGCACCAGCTGCGCCGGTATCAGCAATCACTTTTGCAATAATGGCATTAATTTCTTCTTCGCTCATTTGCGCTGGCAGATATCCTTGCAGCACCGTCACTTCAAACTTTTCCTGATCTGCCAAGTCCTGACGGTTAGCACTTTCAAAAGCAGCAATTGAATCACGACGCTGCTTAAGCATCTTCTCAATAGCAGTAATTACTGCTGCATCGTCCAGCTCGATACGCTCATCTACCTCACGCTGCTTGATCGCTGCCTGCAACAGGCGGATCACGCCCAGCTTGGCCATATCCTTGGCACGCAGGGCAGTTTTCATATCTTCGGAGATTTGTGCTTTCAAGCTCATATGAGATTCCAGTAAATGGGGTGGCGATAAATACCGACTATAGAAATAGCTAAAGGTTGTGGCACGCCACAACCTTTGCAATATATCGGCCAGTCCGTAATTGGCTAGCCACAAAACACTCTAAAAATTAGTAGAGTTTTGTTGGCAACTGTTGGTTGCGCAGTCGGCGGTATTGACGCTTAACCGCAGCCGCCGCTTTACGCTTACGCTCCCAGGTTGGCTTCTCGTAGAACTCGCGAGCACGCAAGTCGTTCAACAAACCGGTTTTCTCAATCAAACGCTTGAAACGGCGCATTGCAACGTCAAACGGTTCGTTCTCTTTCACACGAATAGCGGTCATGTAAATCCCTATCCTTCAAATATTGGTTAGACAATGGTGCTTGCGGATTGATGCAGCACTGAAAACCGCGTATTCTATCGCGCTTATTTGGATTTATCAATCCTTTCTGCAAAAAATCATATGCGAGACTTCTCTTAAATGTTGGTATTGGGCATTGAATCTTCTTGTGACGAAACCGGCGTGGCGTTATACGATACCCATAGGGGTTTACTGGCGCATGCCCTGCATTCACAAATTGATATGCATGCTGCGTATGGTGGGGTGGTGCCGGAACTGGCTTCACGCGACCATATCCGCCGCGCGTTGCCACTAACCCGGCAAGTACTGACGCAAGCTGACAAAAACCTGCAGGACATTGAAGGTATTGCCTATACACAGGGCCCTGGCTTGGCTGGCGCTTTACTGGTAGGCACCAGCATCGCCCAATCTCTAGCTTTTGCGCTCAATGTACCGTCGGTTGGAGTACATCATTTAGAAGGCCACCTACTCGCACCACTACTGGAAGAGCACCCACCTGCTTTCCCGTTTGTCGCGCTACTGGTATCCGGCGGCCACAGCCAGCTGATGCGCGTCGATGGTATCGGGCAGTATGAATTACTCGGCGACACCCTGGACGACGCTGCCGGTGAAGCGTTTGATAAAACTGCCAAACTTCTGGGATTAGGTTATCCAGGGGGACCGGCCTTATCCAGGTTGGCGGAACTAGGTAAACCTCGTTTCCAGCTACCTCGCCCGATGCTGAACAGCCCGGACCTGAATTTCAGTTTCAGCGGCCTCAAAACCGCCGTTCTCACGCTGGTGAACAACCAGTCATCACTGGACGAAGAGACAATACAGGATATCGCCTGGGAATTTCAGGAGTCCGTGACCGAGATTCTGACCCTCAAGTGCATGAAAGCGCTCAAGCAGACAAAACTCAAACGCCTGGTAGTTTCCGGCGGTGTAGGCGCCAACAGGCGCCTGCGCGAGCGTTTAAACGAAGCGGCGGCAAAACGTGGCGTGAGTGTGAACTACCCAAGACTGGAATTCTGCACCGACAATGGCGCCATGATCGCATTTGCCGGTGCCATGCGCCTGCATGCCATGCAGCCAACTCTGCAGAATTACAGCTTCAGTGTGCGCCCGCGCTGGGATTTGGCCGAACTGAAAGCGCCGGTTTAATTACTTTTTGCCAAAACGCGTTTCAGTTCCTGCCAGGATTTTTTCAATATTTGACTGGTGGCGAATAATCAAAAGCGCCGCCATCACCACAACCACGGCCACATATACCGGGTAAGGTGACAGAAACTGCCAGGCGATGACGGGTGACAGCGCCGCAGCTACGAGAGCAGACAATGAAGAAATACGGCTGATTAAAAACACAACCAGCCAAACGGCGACGACACTTAATGCCAGCCAGCCGGAAAACGCAATCATCACGCCCAGCGCCGTTGCCACGCCCTTACCACCCTTGAAGCGGTGATAAATCGGGAACAGGTGGCCTAAAAATACTGCCAGGCCGACCAAAGCCACCACATCCATCAACATGCCCGCTTGCAAAGCCAGCCAGACCGGCAACCAGCCTTTAAACGCATCACCCAGCAAAGTCAGAATTGCCGCCGATTTCTTGCCGCTACGCGCCACATTGGTCGCACCGATATTACCGCTGCCTACCGTGCGCGGGTCTGGTAACCGGTAGAGTTTGCTCACGATAATACCAAAAGCAATCGAACCAATTAAATAGCCTGCCACTATCCAGATCAATGCCTCAATATCAAACCCGATTTCGCTCATATGATTCACTTTCTACTGATGCATCACAGCTATCTCAGCCGCGATACGATGTTGTATGATGCCGAATCATACTGGATTCCGGCTTGCGCGGAAATAATAACAAGGATGCTCCATGGACACTATTTTTCTCGAACAAGTCAAAGTACAAACCAAACTCGGCGTGCCCGAATGGGAGCGCGCGGTGCCGCAAACGGTGATACTGGATATCGAAATTGGCTATGACTTCAGTAAAGCCTGCCACAGCGATGCTATTGAAGATACCATTGATTATGGCCAAGTGGCTGTCCGCATCCGCGAGACATTGGCAGAACACAGTTTTAAACTGGTTGAAGCGCTGGGTGAACATGTATGCCAGCTTATTTTGCAGGAATTCAAGGCTCAGAATGTGAAATTGAAAGTGAGCAAACCGGGGATATTGCCAGGATTGAAGGCTTTGGGGATAACGATTTATCGAACAGCCTAAAATGACAATATTGATTCACACTTAACCATTTCCTTTCGCCCTTGGGCGACCACTCTTTCTTATGCTTGTCCATAAGAAAGAAGGCAAAGAACAGGACACTCCAGCTTCCGCTTGTTTCCTGCGTTGCTCAGTTAGGACTTTCGTCCGTTGCTTTATCGGACTAAGCATAAGTGGTCGCGAAACTCGACTTGGCAACTCACACAATTCGTGCGTTGCTGCGGGACTCAGACAACCGCTCCCTTCACCTTATTTTGGCTGCGCTACTCGGCGCAGCAGATGGGGACCCCGAAAACCAATCTAGTGTAACCGCTTGTGGATTGAATAAAAAAATCTAGTTTTTGAACCGTCCAAACTTCTACGAGGTGAGTTTGGCGAGATAAGTCCCATTCCATCACGCTGAGTAGCGCGGGCAAAATAAGAGGAGGGGGAGCAACTGTCTGAGCAACGCAAGGCAGCTACAGGCCGTGATGGTGGGTGTCATACGCTTGGGTTGTTTTCTGAGGGGACAAGTACCAGAAAGTCACTCGCCGAGAGGCGAAAAACGACCTACTAATCCAGAGCAATCTATTGCTTAAATCTCATTCCGTCCAGATGGCGGCCTACGCCAGAATAACAATGCTGGGAAAATCATCCCCGGGGATGATGCACCTTATGCAACTGCTGCAACCTCTCCCTTGCCACATGCGTATAAATCTGTGTCGTTGAAATATCCGCATGCCCCAGCAACATCTGCACCACCCGCAAATCCGCGCCATGATTGAGCAAATGCGTAGCAAATGCATGCCGCAGCACATGCGGACTGATATGCTGGCTAATCCGCGCCTGTACAGCATAGCGCTGGATCAAATGCCAGAACGCATGCCGTGTCATGGCATCGCCACGGTTAGTGACGAAGACGGCGTCGCTGATACCGCCCTTTAATATCTCCGGCCTGGACTCAGCCAGATAACGGTCTATCCACTCCGCAGCCTCCTGTCCCATAGGCACTAACCTGGTTTTGCTGCCTTTGCCGGTCACGCGCACCACGCCATCCTGCGTGCTGACTTCATGAATTTGGATATTCACCAGCTCTGACACGCGCAGACCGCTGGCATATAGCAACTCCAGCATCGCCCGATCCCGTTGCCCCAGCGGTGTATTCACATCCGGCGCATGCAGCAGGTCTTCCACTTGTGATTCGCTCAAAGTTTTGGGTAACGACTTCGGCATCTTGGGCGCTTCGATATGCAGTGTCGGATCTTGTTTGATCAGGTTTGCCAGTAAGGCATAGCGGTAAAAACGGCGCAACGTCGCAATCAGGCGATTAAGGCTTCGCACCTTGACCAGAGGGAAGCGATACGCGAGATATTCCTGTACATGCTGCGATTGCACATCCCACAGTGCCAGCGTGTGCCTGCCACACCACTCAGCAAACCCTTTCAGGTCATTGCGATAACTGGATAAGGTATTGGCTGACAGTCCATCTTCCAGCCATAACTGGTCGATAAACACATCAATTTCGGGAAAGGGCGCTATCGTTTCTGAAGAAACTTTTTTCTGCTGCATTTATATTATTTATTTGCCACGCTGCTCGTGCGCCAGTAACCAGCGTTTGATTTCCAGGCCGCCCTGGATACCTTGCATAAATCCACCCAGGCCATTACTGGCCACCACGCGGTGACAGGGGTTAAATAATGGTAGCGGATTAGCGCCACAGGCATTGGCGACGGCACGCGGCCCGGAGTGTATGGCAGCGGCTAATTGGCCATAGGTGCGCGTTTCACCCACCGGGATTTCGCGCATGGCTTCCCACACCCGCTGCTGGAACGGTGTACCGCAGTAAGGAGTAATCGCTTGCCACGACCTATGCGGATTTTCCAGATAGGCAGCCACCTGGTCGGCCACCGCCCGGGCACGCGGGTTAGGTTGGGCTTTCAGTGGCAACGCATGTAACAGAAACTGGAGCTCCTCCCCTGAGTCATAACAGCGCACCCCAACAAAACCAAAAGGCGCGGAAACCAGTGCATCAAGTTCATCATAGAGACTTTTCATCTCTACATTTAACTGTAAACTCGCCTGTAACGCAACCGGCAATAAAAAGGCCCTTCAACAGAAGGGCCTTTTTGTACAACGCTTAAATTAGCTGTTGTCTGCAGCGATGTCTTTCTCGCGCGCCACCAGTTTCTCTTTAATACGTGCAGATTTACCTGAACGCTCACGCAAGTAATACAGTTTAGCGCGACGTACGTCACCACGGCGTTTCACTTCGATAGAAGCGATTTGCGGGGAGTAAGTCTGGAATGTACGCTCAACGCCTTCACCGGAGGAGATCTTACGCACGATAAATGAGGAGTTCAGACCTTTGTTACGCTTGGCGATCACTACGCCTTCGTAAGCCTGTACACGTTTACGGTTACCTTCAACCACGTTTACACCAACCACAACTGTGTCGCCAGGTGCAAAGCTAGGAATGGTTTTGTTCAAGCGAGCAATTTCTTCTTGCTCTAGCATTTTGATAATGTCTGCCATGTCAGTTCCTTTTAATTGTAAAGTGACTCGTTCCTACTCGACGCCTTTTTATTCAGCATCCTTGAGTAGCCTAGCCTCTTCCTTCGTCAACGGCCTTTCAGCCAATAAATCCGGGCGTTTCGCCCTTGTTAGCATCAGCGATTGCTGTAACCGCCATTGTCTAATCTTTTCATGATGCCCGGACAGTAATACGTCGGGCACCTTCAATCCTGCAAATTCTTCTGGTCGCGTATAGTGCGGATAATCGAGCAGGCCGTTCACAAATGAATCTTCCTGTGCCGAATCGGCATCGCCTAGTGCACCTGGTAACTGGCGGATAATCGCATCCAGTAATACCATGGCCGGCAACTCGCCACCACTCAATACATAATCGCCGATGGAGATTTCTTCATCCACCAGGGTATCCAGCACTCGCTGGTCTACACCTTCATAACGGCTGGTCAATAACACCAGCCCTGGTAATTCTTTCAGCTGCAACACTTTTTCGTGTGTCAGCGGTTTGCCACGCGGCGATAAATGTATCACTCGTGGCGTAATTCCTTGCGCCTGTATCCTCGCTTTTGCATCACGAATCGCAGCACTCAGCGGTTCTGCCAGCATCACCATACCAGGACCACCACCATAGGGCCGATCATCGACCGTGTGATGCACATCCTGCGTATATTGCCGCGGGTTGGTCAGGGTTAACTGATACAAGCCCCGCTGCCTGGCGCGGCTGGTAATGCCATATTCCGTCAGCGCCGCAAACATCTCAGGAAACAAACTGATCACTTCAATCTGCATCATGAGACTTTAGTTTGCATTAAAAAAGGCCTCTTTAAAAATCGGCATCCCAATCCACCAGCACAGTACCGGCCTGAATATTTACATCAGGGACGGCTTCACTGGTAAACGGAATCAAACGCTCGCGATACTCTTCGCGCAGTTTGCCATCCTTACCTTTAACCTGCGTTGGCTGCTCTTCACGCACCACCAGCACATCATTGGCACCGGTTTCAAACACTTGCGTGATCTTGCCGAAGGCTTGTCCTTGCATATTGGCCACACTTAAACCAATCAGATCAGACCAGTAATACTCGCCTTCTTCCGTTTCCGGCAGGGCATCCCGCGGCACAGCAATATGCTGGCCTTTGAGGCTGAATGCAGCATCGCGATCGGCCACGCCATGCAGCTTGATCAGCAATACATCATTATGGATTTTGGCCTGTTCAACCGTGATTTCACGCCAATTTGGCGCTTTACCTATCCACCAGGTCTCATAATCCAGCAGGCCATCCAGGTATTCCGTGTCCGGGATAACTTTTACCCAGCCATAAACGCCATATGGGGCGACGATGCGCCCCATCACAACCATTTGTTCAAACGCCATCTGAATTCAGGCGTTAAAACAATTACTCAGCAGCTGGTGTTTCAGCTGTAGCGGCAGCTTCGGCCTCAGCTTTAGCTTTCTCGGCAGCTTCCGCAGCGGCTGCATCAGCTTCTGCTTTCAGTTTGGCAGCAGCATCCGCTTCTTTTTTCGCTTTGGCAGCGTCAGCTTTAGCGGCTTCTTTTGCTTTAACAGCAGCCATGCCATCCACGCCTTTAGCATGGAATTTAACCAGGCGTGCCACGGTATCGGACAATTGTGCGCCGTTACCGATCCAGTATTGTGCACGCTCTTCATTGATACGCAGGCCTTCTGCACCAGCACGGGCAGATGGGTTATAGAAGCCGATGCGCTCAACGAAACGACCGTCACGACGGTTGCGGGAATCTGCCACAACTACGCTGTAAAACGGGTTCTTTTTAGAGCCACCGCGTGATAAACGAATAACGACCATAATCTTGTTCTCTTAAAAATGAATTTCTTTGCAGAAAGGCGCGGATTATACTTGATAATTACAAAGGGTGGCAAGTGTTTTTCACGGGCCGGAATGCGTGTTTTTGTACGGCGTCGGATCGGTGACACCCGCTTGCTCGAACCCGGCTTTACGGAATCGGCAGGAATCACACACGCCACATGCAACACCGTTATCATCCGCCTGATAGCAGGAAACGGTTAATCCGTAATCCAACCCCAGCGCATGTCCGGTACGAATAATATCTGCCTTGGTCATATCAATCAGTGGCGCATGCACGGTGATGGTTTGACCCTCTACAGCCGCCTTGGTTGCCAGGTTAGCCATCCGTTGAAATGCATCCACATATTCGCCACGGCAATCGGGATAGCCGGAATAATCCAGCGCATTCACACCGATAAAAATATCGCGTGCCTGTAACACTTCAGCCCATGCCAGCGACAATGAAAGCATAATGGTATTACGTGCCGGTACATAAGTGACTGGTATACCCTGCGTCTCTTGCTCAGGCACGGCGATATTGCTATCAGTGAGCGCCGAACCGCCAAACAGTGACAAATCCAGTTGCACCGTTTTATGCCCAGCGGCACCCAGTGCTTTCGCCACACGCTGCGCGGCCAGCAACTCGACATTATGTCGCTGGTGGTAATCCAGGCTGAGGCAATAGCATTCATACCCTTTGGATTGCGCGATGGCCAGTACAGTACTGGAATCCAGCCCGCCAGACAACAAAATAACCGCTTTGGGTTGATGAGGCACTGCCAATTTATACTCCCTGCTTCTCGCCCCACAGGATTTTATGCAGTTGCAACTGCATTCTTACCTGTAGATGATCTTCCAATATCCAGCTCGCCAAGGTTTCACCCGAGACTTCATGAAAGCTGGGAGAAAATAAATGATCGCAGTTCATTGGAAACGCGCGCTCGGCCATCATCTGTTTCGCCCAGTCATAATCTTCACGGCTACATACCACCCATTTCACCTCATCGCCTGCTTTTAGCAGGGGCAGGTTTTCCCAGCGGTTTTTCTCTACTTCGCCCGAGCCTGGTGTTTTCACATCCATAATCACTTTGACACGGGCGTCGACTGGTGTGAGGTCCATGGCACCACTGGTTTCCAGCGAGACCTGATAGCCCTGTTCACATAAGCGGGTCAGCAATTCACTGCACCCTTTCTGCGCCAATGGCTCACCGCCGGTCACGCACACATAGCGTGTGCCGTAAGTGGCAATCTGCTGCATGATCTCGTCCAGCGTCATATTGCCACCACCTTTGAACGCATATTCGGTATCGCAATATACGCAACGCAACGGGCAACCCGTCAGGCGGATAAAAATGGTCGGCAAACCGACGCGCGAACTTTCGCCCTGCAACGAATAAAAGATTTCGAAAATTCTGAGTGTGGTCATGAGGATATGAAAATAAAACGGGCAGATATTGCTATCTGCCCGCTATTATCGCCTAAATGATACAAATCCAGTAAGGCAAATCTGCTATTTAATGCTTTCCAGGACCTTCAGGCGCTTTTGCGCACTCGGCGTAACTTCTGCCGCAGGATACGCTGCAATTAAATCTTTCAGCGTTTTCTTGGCAGCAGGAACCTGCCCCAGCTGAATCTGGCTGTTCGCCAGGTTCAGCATGGCATTGGGCGCCAAAGGATGTGAAGCATATTTGTCCAGAAACTTCTGCTGGGTTGCCACAGCCGATTTGTAGCTCTTCAGTGCAAACTGGCTATAACCCATCCCATACAACGCGTCAGGAGCCCATTTGCTGCCAGAGTAAGTTTTCAGAAAGGCATCATAAGCATTAAATGCCTCTTTGTATTTACCCGCCTGGCTCAACGCTTCAGCTTCAGAAAAAGCACGACTTTCCTGTTGCGAGGCGTCTCCGGAATTAGCATCTCCACCATTCGTCGCTTGCGCGCCGGCAGGCAGCGATCCTGCTTGCCCCGAAGTCACTTGCTGCGCCAGCGTTTCCAGCCCGCGCACACGCGTGTCCAGGTCAGTATACTGCGCATTCTGCTTGGTCTGCATATCTTCCAGCTGGTGATTGACCACTTCCAGATCACCTTTCAGCTGCGCCACATCCTGCCGGATCTGTTCCAGCTGATTCTGCATATCCAGCAACCCTTTGCCATTCATCAGCGCTTCCAGACTTTGTACCCGCTTATCCAGGGATTGCTGGGTACGCGTCAAGTCGCCGATGGCTTTTTGTTGGGCATCATGATCTGCTGTTTGCTTGCCTTCCAGCTCCAGAATGCGTTTTCTGGCCTCACTGTCATCAAACAAGGCAGCGTGGCTGACTGCCGAAACAGCCAGCCCCATTGCCATCACTGCAATCGCGATTGATGTTCGCAAATTACTGGCCTGCATAGACAACATCTACACGGCGATCATGCTGGAAGCAATCATCATCGGCGCAATTCTGTTTGGCGCGTTCTTCACCGTAGCTCACAGTTTCGATCTGGCTGTCGCTGACACCCAGTACGTTCAATGCATTTTTCACTGCGACGGAACGACGTTGGCCCAATGCCAGGTTGTACTCGTGAGTACCGCGCTCGTCGGTGTTACCTTGCAGTACCACTTTGGCTTGAGGGTGTGAAGTCAGGTATTTGGCATGGTTGGCAACCAGGCCTTTGTATTCTTCACGGATGGCATCACTATCGTAATCAAAGAAGATTTGGCGCTTTGCCAGCTCGCCCGCATCCAACTGGTCTTTGCTGGTATCCACATCGACTGTTTTGATGTCGATCTTGTCTGTATTGGCAGCATTGTCATTGGCGTTCCCCTGGTTGGTTGCCACCGGACGGGTAACGCTGGAATCCTCCACTTTGGCCGGATTCATTGGGGTGCTTTTACAAGCAGATAAGACCAATGCAAGCGCGGCTATTGTCCACAGATTGTTTTTCATGTTTTCTCCTTAAAAATTTAGTTACAAAATCAACGCCGACCACTAACTGACTACTTGGGTACCGCCGAAGCCGGTCCCCATGCAGGTTCACGAATATCACCACCGGCCTCTGACAGGCGCTGCCTCACCAGACCATCAACGGTAACCGTTGCCAGGGTGCCTCGCCCGCCTACACGTGTTGCGTACATAATCGTACGTGCATTCGGTGCAAAGCTGGGTGATTCGTCTTGCGAGCCATTACTGAGCAGCTTGACTTCGCCAGAACCTAAATCCTGCACGGCGACTTTAAATGCGCCACTATCATTGCGGATATAGGTCAAATATTTTCCATCCGGAGAAAAACGCGGGCTCACGTTATAGGCGCCCTCAAAAGTGACGCGGGAGGCGGAGCCGCCGGTGGCCGGCACTTTGTAAATCTGCGGGCGGCCACCCCGGTCAGAACTGAAATAAATGAACTGGCCATCGGGTGAAAATGCCGGCTCAGTATCAATCGAACTGCTCTTGGTGACCTGCTGCAAATTGGAGCCATCGGCAGAGATGGTATAAATCTGCGAGTTCGCGCCATAGGTCAGCACCACCGCCAGTTTACTGCCATCTGGCGCCCAAGCTGGCGCGCTGTTATTACCTTTGAAATTAGCCACCGCTTTACGCTCACCGGTATAAAGCGACTGTACAAATACGATCGGTTTCTTTTTCTCAAACGACACATACGCCATTCTGTTGCCATCGGGTGACCAGGCTGGCGAAATAATCGGCTCATTGGAAGATACCAATGTTTGTGCGTTAAAGCCATCGTAATCTGCAATTTGCAAGGTAAACCGTTTACCGACCTTGGTGACATAGGCAATACGTGTGGCAAATGCGCCCGGCTGACCCGTAAACTTTTCATAAATCTGGTCGGCAATCAAATGCGCCGCATGCCGGTATTGACTGGCAGAGACGGTATAAGTCTGCTGTAACAACGGTGTTTGACGCAATACATCCATCACCTGCACCGACACCTTGAGAGTCCCATTAGGGGCCTGCTGTACTTCCCCCAGGCTCAATCCCTGTGCCTTAAGCGCGGTCCAGTCTGTATATTTGATCTGTGACGCAGTGGTCGGCAAGGCAGGCATGCCACCGGTATTGATAATGCGGAACAGGCCGCTACTTCTGAGGTCGTTGCTGATAATCTCGTGCAGGCGGTTTTTACCCTGCACATTCGCAGCTTCAGTCATCGGCAAAATCGCGACCGGAATTTGTACGGCACCACCGCCACTGATTTCAACTTCGAGCGCTGCGTGGGCAGGTATGGCAAACACCAGGGCCAGTACGCCATTACAGAAGGTATTCAATAATGTCCAACGCGTATTTGCCAGGCCATTTTTCATAGTTTGCATGGTCACAATATTATTCACTTTTCTAATTGCCTGCTATTTCGAAAGATTATAACGAAAAGCCCGGCCAGCGTCATTGCCGCTAGCCGCGCGGTTTAAACTTCAAACGCATCTGATCCAGCATTTTTTTACGTGTCGCAGGATCGTCCGGCAAATCAAACGGTTTGGCCGCCAGAATCGCCCGCATCACCGCATCATCGCAGATCGCGTCTCCAGACCCTTTAACCATTTTCGGCATGCCAGATAAATCACCCGTACTCGTCATCTGCATCTCGACCGATAGCTCCGGATTCGAAGTCGGGCACAGGCCAGGATTTACATTGCTCCTGATTTTCCGGCTCATCAATCCAATATAGTAATTCAGGATAGAAGGATCTACTGGTCCGGTCGCCGCTGCCTGCGCATCCATATCCTGCTGGCGCATGGCGTCCTGGATTTTCTTCAGCTTCTCCTCTTCCTCTTGTTTACGCAGCGCTTCCTGGATTTTCTTCAGCTTTTCTTCCTGCTTTTTCTTTTCCTCTTCCTTTTTCTTTTCTTCCTCTAGTTTGCGCTTTTGCTCATCTTCACGCTTTTTGAGTGCAATTTCGGCTTCTTGTTCCGCTTTATCGACTTGCGGCTCGGGCGGCGTCACTTTTTCTGGCGGTTTCGGCTCAGGTTCTGGTGCCGGCTTTGGCTCAGGCGGAGGCGTCGGCTCCGGTTTGGGTGGCTCGGGTGCCGGTTTCGGAGGTGTTTTGCTGGGTAAACTATCCCACAAGGTGGCCTGCATCACCGACGGACTCACATGTACCGCCTTCCAGTCGATCATAAACACCATGGCCAGAAACAGCAGGACATGCATCAACACAGACAGTATCGCTGCGCGTCTGCGGAACACCTGATCCTGCGGAGAATGAACAACTTTCATCTAACTATGTAACCCGGTACTTACTTTTCGTTCTGGAACAACAGGCCAACCTGATTGACCTGTGCCTGCTTCAATAAATCCATCACCGAAGCGACTTCACCATAGGGGGTGGCTTTATCCGCCGAGACCACTACGGGTTTCTCTGCCTCAGACAGTTTCTGGCGGATCAAAGCCAGCATATCATCCCGCTCCATTTTCTTGCCATCCATGAGCACGGTGCCTTCTTTCTGCACGGTGACCACAATCGGGTCGCCACTTTGTTTCAAGGCCTGCCCGACTTTGGGCAGCTCCACCATACCAGGATTGGTCATCGGTGCCGTCACCATGAAAATGACCAACAACACCAGCGTCACATCAATATAAGGCACGACGTTGATCTGGTTCATCATGCGCCGTTTACGTGTTCTGCTCATAAGCGCTCCGATCAGGCTCTACGTTGCAAAATATTGGTGAATTCTTCGATAAAGCTTTCATAGCGTACGGACAAGCGGTCCACGCCAGCGGCAAAGCGGTTATAGGCGATCACGGCCGGAATTGCGGCGAACAGGCCAATTGCCGTCGCAACCAGAGCTTCCGCAATGCCTGGTGCCACCTGACTCAAAGTTGCCTGCGCGACATTCGACAAACCACGAAACGCGTTCATAATGCCCCACACGGTACCGAACAGGCCGATATAAGGACTCACAGAACCGACCGACGCCAGGAAGGGCAAATGCGAATCCAGGTAATCCAGTTCGCGGTTATAGGCGGCACGCATGGCACGTCGCGTGGCCTCCATCACATCGCTCACTTCAGTGTCTTTTTGCTGCTTGTAGCGGATAAATTCTTTCAAGCCGGCCTGGAAAATACTGGCCATGCCCTGGGGTGTTTTACGGCCAGCCGTAATGCGCTCATACAGCTCGTTTAAATCGCCACCGGACCAGAATTGCGCTTCAAACTGGTCGACATTTTCATTGGCCGCCTTCAATGAAAATACTTTAATGAAGATATACCACCAGGAGACCAGCGAGGTCAGCAGCAGAATCAGCATGACCACCTGCACAGGCAAACTGGCTCCGCTCACCAGGGTAAAAATCGACATATCGTTGGTTACATTCATGAAGACTCCAGTGCTATTTTGATACGGGCCGGAATACCCGTCGGTTTAAATGAATCCGCATTGACACAGGCCACCTTGACCTGTGCTTCCAATAAAATCACGTTGTCACGCATAATCTGTTGCTGGCAGGTAAAACTGCCGCGCCCCATTTCAATCAATTGCGAAACGACGTTTAAATCGTCATCCAGCCTGGCTGGTTTTTTAAATTGTATTTGCATGCTATGCACAACAAATAACACGTGCTCATCATGTCGCAACGCGGCCTGGGCAAAACCCAGGCCGCGCAACCATTCTGTCCGCGCCCGTTCCATAAAGTTCAGATACTGGCTGTGGTAAACCACGCCACCGGCGTCGGTATTTTCATAATATACACGTACAGGCAATGCAAACATATTACTGCCCGCCATCCTGCCACAAGTCGCCACCGACCATATTCGACGGCGCCTTCAATCCGAAATGCTGGTAAGTCAGCATGGTGGCCACACGTCCGCGCGGGGTGCGCATCAAATAACCTTGCTGGATCAGGTAAGGTTCAAGCACATCTTCTATGGTATCGCGCTCTTCGCCAATCGCTGCTGCCAGGTTATCCAGGCCGACCGGGCCGCCACTAAATTTTTCAACCACGGCTTGCAATAGCTTGCGGTCCATCACATCCAGGCCTTGCTGGTCAACATCCAGCATTTTCAGTGCGGCATCGGCAATGATATCCGTCACCACGCCATCAGATTTCACCTGCGCATAATCGCGCACGCGGCGCAGCAAACGGTTGGCAATACGTGGCGTGCCACGTGCCCGGCGTGCAATTTCAAACGCACCTGCCTGCTGCATGTCCACTTCCAGCAACGTGGCCGAACGCGCCACGATACTCGCCAGTTCGTCATGGCTGTAAAATTCCAGGCGGGCGACAATACCAAAGCGGTCACGCAATGGGTTGGTCAGCATACCGGCACGGGTGGTCGCACCCACCAGCGTGAATGGCGGCAAATCGAGGCGCACACTACGGGCAGCAGGACCTTCGCCTATCATGATATCCAGCCGATAATCTTCCATCGCCGGGTACAGAATCTCTTCCACCACCGGACTTAAACGGTGAATTTCATCGATAAACAGGACATCATTAGGTTCGAGATTAGTCAGCAGCGCCGCCAGGTCACCAGCGCGTTCCAGCACCGGACCGGAAGTCATACGCAGGTTGACGCCCATTTCCTTGGCGATAATATGCGCTAATGTGGTTTTCCCGAGGCCAGGCGGGCCGAACAATAGCACATGGTCCAGCGCCTCTTGTCTTCCACGGGCGGCGTTGATGAAAATTTCGAGTTGGCCACGGGCCTTTTCCTGCCCGACATATTCATCCAGCAGCTTGGGGCGCAGGGCACGCTCCAGCGCTTCTTCCTGAACGCTGGCAGTAGCGGGAGCAACAAGTCGATCGGTTTCTATCATGGGTGGCTGGTGAGAAAGTGCAGTGCAAACCAATCAGTGCAAGGCTTCATTGCTGCTTATGGGAGAAGTTATTTTTTGTCATCATATCATGGGTGTCAGGCAATGGCACGCCACCGCAGATGCCCACCGCAATTATTTGGACAGGTACTTCAAGGCCTGGCGGATGCCATCACTGACACCTACGCCGGGTTCCAGCAACTTGATCGTCGCGGCGGCTTCACGCTCGTTGTAGCCGAGTGCCACCAGTGCATTAAGAATATCATCCGTCGCGGCTTTCGCTGCTGGCTGGGCCGACATGGAACCGGTCACGACGAACTTATCTTTCAGCTCCAGCAACAAGCGCTCTGCAGTTTTTTTGCCGATGCCGGGAATGCGCGTCAGCAGGGAGACTTCCTGCTGACTGACTGCCAGCATCAGGTCATTGACGCTGACGCCACTCAGGATAGACAAGGCAGATTTGGCGCCTATGCCATTCACCTTCAGCAATTGCCTGAACGTATTTTTTTCCTGCTCGCTGCCAAACCCATATAACAACTGCGCATCTTCGCGCACCACCATATGTGTCAGCAATTGCACCGGTTGGCCAGTCTCTGGCAGGTTGTAAAACGTGCTCATGGGCACTTCTACTTCGTAACCGACGCCATTGCAGTCAATCACAATCAGTGGCGGGGATTTTTCCAGCAAACGACCATTCAAACGCGCAATCATATCAATCTTCCATTTCTTACCCTGAAGCCGGTGGTTGCCAACGCGCCCAGGCCTTGCCCGCCATGCGCATGGCAAATGGCACACGCCAGCGCATCGGCAGAATCCGGGCTGGGGTTAGCGGGCAGTTTCAACAAGCGCTTGACCATTTCCTGCACCTGCTCCTTTTGCGCATGACCGTTACCCACAACGGATTGCTTGACCTGCAAGGCAGTATATTCGGCAACGGATAACTGTTTGATTACGGCCGCTGAAATGGCGGCCCCCCTGGCCTGCCCCAGCAACAATGTGGATTGCGGGTTTACGTTGACGAACACTTTTTCAATCGCGACTTGTGTCGGCTGGTAAGTTTCAATGACTTCAAACAAGCCATCCAGAATGACTTTCAGGCGCTCGGGCAGCGCCTCTTTTTCCGACTCGCCATCTGCACTTTTTTTTGCCGCGGCTGTTTTAATCACGCCGCTGGTGACATAGCCAAGTTTGCCATCAACCGCCTCAATAATACCGAAGCCCGTGACTCTTAAACCTGGGTCTATGCCTAAAATGCGCTGTGCCGCCATGATGTGTAACCAGCCGGAATCTAGTTTTCTTCGATCACGGCCGAGGTATACACTTCCTGTACATCATCCAGGTCTTCCAGCATATCGAGGATTTTCTGCATTTTGACTGCATCATCGCCGGTAAATACCACTTCGTTCAGTGCTTTCATGGTCACTTGTGCCATCACGGCTTTCAGGCCAGCGGCTTCCAGTGCTTCTTTCACCGTGACAAAGTCGTTAGGCGCGGTAATCACTTCGATACTGCCGTCTTCATCCGTTATCACGTCTTCTGCCCCGGCTTCAAGGGCGGCTTCCATCACGGCATCTTCCGATACGCCTGGTTCAAATACCAGTTGGCCACAGTGCTTGAACATAAACGCCACACTGCCATCGGTGCCCAGATTGCCACCGTGCTTGGTCAATGCATGGCGTACATCCATCACCGCACGCTGGCGGTTATCGGTCAGGCAATCAATGATAATGGCCGCGCCATTAATGCCATAACCTTCATAGCGGATTTCCTCGTAACTCACACCCTCCAGTTCACCCGTGCCTTTTTTAATCGCACGCGTGATATTGTCTGAAGGCATGTTCTCTTCTTTGGCGGCGGCAATTGCGGCACGCAGACGCGGGTTCATGTCAGGATCACCACCACTCAACCTGGCCGAAACTGTAATTTCCTTAATCAGCTTGGTGAAAATCTTGCCGCGTTTGGCATCCTGACGGCCTTTTCGGTGCTGGATATTGGCCCATTTACTATGTCCCGCCATGTGGTTTCCTTGTGTCTCTTCTTGCAACGTTGTTGAATATGGTGAATCGCGCAATTTTACCACAGGCGGACTAGCCCTTTACCAGCCGGCCAGAGATGTTCATCAAACAAAACAGCCTGACATCGTCAGGCTGTTTTCACTATTTTCCGGGCGGCGAAAGTGTTACCGGCTTACTGGGTGGCCGCATCATCAGTATGGAAATCAGTGCCAGTGAAAAGATAATCAGCGACATGCCGGTAATCTCCATCTTGTCGGGCACTTCATTTAACTGTATCCATGCGGCAAAGACGCCAAGCACCGGTGCCAGCATGGAACCCATACTGGCCACGCCTGCCGGCAACCGTTGCAGGGCAAATATCCACAGCAACCAGGCCAATGCGCCGCACAACACCACATTGAAAAAGACGGCGCCGATCAGGTACGGTGCCCACTGTATCGCTGGCGCAGGCACCAGCCAGGCAATCAGTACCATGGGCAACGAACCCAGCAACATCGGCCATGCCGTCAGGTTCATTAAATCCAGTCCGGGATAGCGCCGTTGCACTTGCTTGGTCATGATGGCCGACAATGCCCACGAAATACCGGACAATACGGCCAGCAGCATACTGAAAGCATCGGCCCGGATATGCAACGGATCAAAAATAAACACCATTCCCAGCACGGCAGAAAGGACTGCCAGCCATTGCCAGCCATGCACGCGCTCACCCAGCAACGGCCACGCCAGCAACAAGGTCCAGAAAGGCATGGTGTAAGTGAGCACAGCCGTTTTACCCGCACCCCCTTCGACCAGCGCCCACATCAGCACGCCGGTAAACCCGACATTCTGCAACAGGCCCAGCACCAGCATGGTAGGAAACGCAATCAGTTTCATTGATCGCCGCGTCACATACAGCACCAGAAACAACACCAGCGCACCAAAAAAAGTGCGCATGGCGGCAAACTGGAACGGGCCGACATAATCCAGCGCGCTCTTCATCACCACCCAGTTGTACCCCCAGATAACAGCGAGTACCAACAGCGCAGTGAGTGCCTGAGAACGTTGTTTAACCAGTTGATCCATAAAGTATCCGTTTCATTAATTCCAGATATGCGTCACTGCCAGCCACTGGCCATCTGCCTGTTTCTGGAAAACGACCTGTACATTGCCGCCAAACTGTTGTTTGACGCCATCCTCACCGATCATGGCAGCTGCCCAGTTGCCAGTTTGGGTGGCAAGGGTATCAGTCACAATGGCGTCTTTCATGGTCAGGTTGTGCTCAATCACACCGGCCTGGATCAAGCCGCCGAAAAAATCGGCGATTGCCTGGCGGCCTTTTACCGGCTGCCCTGCCGGCGCAGGCATCACGGTGGCATTATCAGCGTACAAGGCAGCGATCGCTGCTGTATTCTTGCTGTTGAAAGCAGCATCAAACTGTTGATTCAATGCGGTCAAAGTGGTGACTGTAGTCATGGCAATACTCCTTTATCAAAGGTTCAAAATACAAAAATTACTGATGAAAATCCCAGGCAGACAACCCGCGGTCTATCACGCCCAAAATACTTTGCAAATCGCTACGCTGACGCTCTGACAGCCCTTGCATGCATAAACGCAAACGGCTGTAGTAATCCGGCATCACGGCATCCAGCTTGGCCTGGCCGGCTGCTGTCAATTTAATCTGCACGCTGCGCCTGTCCTGTGGGACAGATTCACGTTGCACCAGCCCCCCCTGCTCCAGGCCATCCAGCAAACCGGTCATGGTAGCGCGCGTCACGCCCAACTTTTCTGCCAGCACAGAAGGCTGCGAAGTTAAATCCTGCTCGCGCATGAGTAAAATCAGCACCCACCAGCGCCCCTGCAGCAAATCATGCTTGCTCAGGCAGGCATCCAGCGCCATGGACAAATCCGTTGCCACGCGCAGCAACATGAGGAAACTGGCAATCGCCGTCACATCCGCTTCCGGATACCGCTGCGCAAACCGCTGCAATATTTCTTCTGTAGGGAGGTCGCTGAGTTGTAACATAGTTAGCCACATTATAATTAGTTTCCTAATTATGTCAAGTGCAATGAATGGTTTTGCTCGTCCCTACATCGGTGTATATTAGTTATCCGTGATGATGAAAGGAGGAAGCGATGAAGACTCTTCAACAAGTACTCAATCAGAAAACACACCAGGGGATTATCAGCATTGCCCCCAACCGTCCCGTATATGACGCCCTGGTCATCCTGGCCGAATACAAGATAGGCGCCCTGGCAGTGATCAGGGATGGCGTACTGGTAGGTATTTTTTCCGAACGTGACTACGCACGGGAAATTGTCTTGAAAGGACGCTCATCCAAAACCACCCGGATCAGCGAGGTCATGACAGAAAAAGTCATCACCGGCAAACCGGATGAACTGGTGGAATCTGCCATGTCCACCATGCTGGAAAAGCGCTTCCGCCACTTGCCTGTGGTAGATAACGGCAAAATGCTCGGCATGCTGTCTATCGGCGATATATTGAAAGAAACTATCAGTTACCAGCAAGAACTGATCAAGCAACTGGAAAACTATATCCACAGCTAACGCTCGTCCGCCGGGAAAGCATTAGACACCGGCTCACCATGATAGGAAGCACCGGCCAATGAGCCAGCTTCCCTGCCCCTGCGTTAGCGCAGTCACGGTGAGCCCATCAGCTGCTTATTCACCAATAATCTTGACCAGTACGCGCTTGTTGCGGCGACCATCAAACTCGCCGTAGAAAATCTGCTCCCACGGGCCAAAGTCCAATTGACCGCCCGTAATGGCAACCACCACTTCTCGGCCCATGATCTGGCGCTTGATATGCGCATCAGCATTGTCTTCACCCGTATCATTATGACGATAGCCGCTGACAGGCTCATGCGGCGCCAGCCTCTCCAGCCAGACTTTGTAGTCGTGATGCAGGCCACGCTCGTCATCATTAATAAACACGCTGGCGGAAATATGCATGGCATTGATCAATACCAGGCCTTCCCTGACACCGCTCTCCCGCACACACGCCACCACATCGGGAGTGATGTTCTTGAAGTCCATGCGTGCCGGGATATTGAACCACAACTCTTTGCGAAAACTTTTCATTTTAATTCCTCACTTCTCAAGTGGAAATTATTTTAACACTGCGACAGAAAACCGGATGCCCATAAAGCACAAGGACCTGATTAAAGGCCCTTTTGAACATCAATCACACACCCTCATCATATCAACTGGATACGTCCACACTGTGCGTAAAGCGCTTGCCTTCGTTATCCGTCGCCACCACTTCCAGCTTGCCAGGGGCATCCGGAATAAAGCTGAATTTCATGTAAGGATCTTCACTCGTCCCCACACCCACGTCAACGGTCATCAACTCCTTGCCATTGTAGGTGAAAGTGGTTTTATTGATGTAAAACGCCGGCACATAGCCCTGTGACACCAGATCGCGTTGCAAACCGGTACGCATCACGTGCTTGATATTAAATGTCACTGTCGCTGGCTGGCCCATGTCAGGGGCCGCCACATTCATTTTAATTTTTCCGGCAGCAGCGCGCACTTCGGCTTCATTATTATCAACGGTTCCGCCGCAACCACCCGCCGCGCGGATTTCACGTTTGGCCATGTACAACTTGCCATCGGCAGTTTCGCCAATCAAGCGCACAAAAGAATCTGTTTCCTGGCGGATCCTGGTGGCCATCTGGAAGCCATTTAACTGGTCGGTTAAATGATAGGTGGAAGCCAGTTGAATCGGGTTGGCATCGACAATAACATATAGCTTCTTGATCACCACGCCATTGGCCGCAGCTTTGTCATAAGTCAATGTCACCGGCACTTGTGCACCGCTCTCGGCACGGCGCGGCGCGTCGATTTTAAGAAAATCCACTTCCTGGATATCGCGTTTGGGGAAGAAGGCCTCTTTCACCACCGCCCACAGTTTTGGGTCTGCCTCTGCCTGCGCCAGCGTCGCCAGGCTCAACGCACAGATTCCCATCAGTATTACGCATAGTTTTTTCATTGCTGACCCCACATTCCGTTTTGTCGTTATGTTCACTTAATTTGCATGAAAAACATTTTCTAATGAAAACTCAATCCCAATATGTGATGCCAATCACAAACCGGTAAAACTATACCTGCTTGCTGGGATCACCTGAAGGCCGCATTTCATAATTCGGGTCGGCATATTCAGAGAAATTCAACTCCACACCATTACCAGCCGGGTCACGCATATTAATCTGCCGGATACCGTTTGCAAGGATACGCGTGGTATAAGTGATGCCTTGGGCTTGCAAATGGGCTTCCATTGCAGGCATGTCATTGCAGTTGAATGACACATGATCATAAGTACCATGCACATGCAATTGCGGTGGCTCTGCGGTTTTATACTCAGCCAGGTGCACCACTGCCTGCTTGCCGATATATAACCAGTAGCCATAGGTAGTGCTCGCCACACGTTTACCCACCGTTAAACCCAGCACATCACAATAAAAGTCACGCAACAGGTGCATAGTGTCACGATCAGTACGAAAATTGACGTGATCAATTCCAGTTAAAGGCATGATTTCCCAATCATTGAAATATTAAGCGCTGCGTCATCTATATGGGGTGGGCAGCTGAACCACACAATGCTAAACAGGCAATATAGTACAAAATTTAATGCCCCTCAAATTGACACAGGGCAAATCCCCGAATGCCCGCAGACTGCAATCGCTGCATCCCGCCCAGATCAGGCAAGTCAACAATAAATGTAGCGTGCGCCAGCAAGCCACCCAACTGGCGAACCAACGCAACAGCCGCCATGGCCGTGCCGCCAGTCGCAATCAGGTCATCGACCAGCAACACCCGCTCGCCAGGCTGGATCGCATCTTTGTGCAACTCCAGCGCATCCATGCCATATTCCAGTGTATAAGATTGTGAGATCGTTGCCGCCGGTAACTTGCCTGGCTTGCGTGCCGGCACAAAACCCGCCCCCAATTGAATAGCCAGCGCTGCTCCGACAATGAATCCGCGCGATTCAATCGCCAGCACCTTATCAAAAGCATGACTGGTATAGTGCAGACTCAAAGCATCAATCGCCGCAGCAAACCCCTGCCTGTCCTGTAACAAGGTCGTGATATCCCGGAACTGGACACCAGGCTTGGGATAATCCGGAATCGTGCGGATCAATGCCTCAATCATATTAATCCTTAAAAAAAGCGATGTTGACAATAAAAAACGCGCCCATGACGGACGCGTTCTAAATTAAAGCGCAGCTTGCTTAGTTAACCCTGCAAGCACGTCCATATCAACCCGCAGCAGCGTTTTGCTGGCGCACGCGGATATGCAATTCACGCAGCTGTTTCTCGTCCACCTCGTTTGGTGCATTGGTCATCAGGCATTGCGCGCGCTGGGTTTTCGGGAAAGCAATCACGTCACGGATAGACTCGGCACCAGTCATTAATGTCACCAGTCGATCCAGGCCGAAAGCCAGGCCGCCGTGCGGAGGCGCGCCGTATTGCAGGGCATCCAGCAGGAAGCCGAATTTCTCCTGCGCTTCTTCCTTGCTGATTTTCAGTGCATCGAATACTTTGGATTGCACATCCTGTTTGTGGATACGGACTGAACCGCCACCGACTTCCCAGCCGTTCAGTACCATGTCGTAGGCTTTGGACAGACAGGCACCGGGATTGCTGACCAGCAGATCTTCGTGGCCATCTTTAGGTGAAGTGAACGGATGATGCAACGCCACCCAGCGATCTGCTTCCTCATCGTGTTCGAACATCGGGAAATCCACCACCCACAATGGCGCCCACTGGCGGCCATCGACATGGCCTTTTTCGTGGCCAACTTTGGTACGCAACGCGCCCAACGCTTCATTGACGATTTTGGCTTTATCGGCACCGAAGAACACGATATCGCCGTTTTGCGCACCAGTGCGCTCGATAATCGCTTGTAGTGCACTGACGTGAATATTCTTCACAATCGGGCTTTGCAGGCCTTCTTCGTTGAGTTTGGTGATATCGTTGATCTTGATATAAGCCAGGCCCTTGGCACCGTAGATTTTGACAAATTCGGTATAAGCATCAATTTCGGAACGGCTGATCGCAGCGCCATTAGGCACACGGATCGCAGCCACACGGCCACCGGCCATATTGGCAGCACCGGCAAACACTTTAAAATCGACATCTTTCATCACGTCACTCAGTTCAGTGATTTCGAGCGTCACGCGCATGTCCGGCTTATCTGAACCGTAACGGTTCATCGCTTCAGAGAAAGGCATGCGTGGGAATTTGGCTGGCAAATCGACATCTTGCAGCTTTTTCAACATGCGACGGATCATCTCTTCGACGATATCCATGATTTCGTTTTCTTCCAGGAACGATGTTTCGATATCGACCTGGGTGAATTCCGGCTGGCGGTCCGCGCGCAAATCTTCGTCACGGAAGCATTTGGTGATCTGGAAGTAACGGTCAAAACCGGACACCATCAGCAATTGTTTGAATAACTGCGGAGATTGTGGCAGCGCAAAGAACATGCCGTGGTGTACGCGGGATGGCACCAGGTAGTCACGCGCACCTTCAGGCGTCGAACGTGTCAGCATCGGTGTTTCCACTTCGATAAAACCGTTGTCATCCAGGTAATCACGCAGGTTTTTCGCAACCTTGTAGCGCAGCATCAGGTTTTTCTGCATGGCCGGACGGCGCAGGTCGATATAACGGTGCTCCAGGCGCACGGTCTCGGTCAGGTTATCGTCATCCAGCATAAATGGCGGTGTCAAAGAAGCGTTCAGCACTTCAATCTCGGTCGCCAGCATCTCGACTTCGCCGGTAGGCAGGTTAGCGTTGACGGTACCTTCAGGACGGGCACGTACTTTACAGACCACGCGCAAGACAAACTCGCTACGCACGGTTTCAGCAATGGCAAATGCGTCTTTGGTATCCGGGTCAATCACGATCTGTGCCAAGCCTTCGCGATCACGCAAATCAATGAAAATCACGCCCCCGTGGTCGCGACGACGGTGGGCCCAGCCACACAGTGTCACGGTTTGTCCGATATGTTCGCGGTTCAGGTGACCGCAATAATGTGTACGCATCATAATAATTTTATAAAGTTAGAAGGTGTGTTGCGGTTAATGGTGTTTAGGCAAGGGCGCCACTGTACCCATGCTGATGATGTATTTCAAGGCCTGATCCACACTCATGTCGAGCTCAATCACATCCGCCTTTGGCAGCATCAGGAAAAAGCCGGAAGTTGGATTGGGTGTAGTAGGGACATACACGCTTACATATTCCCCCGGCAGATGATTGGCCACATCGCCACCAGGCGTGCCGGTCAGGAAAGCGATGGTCCAGCTTCCCTCACGCGGATACTGGATAAGCAATGCCTGGCGGAAAGCGTTACCGGAATCTGAAAACAAGGTGTCAGACACCTGCTTGACGCTGGAATAAATGGACTTCACGACTGGTACACGTACCAGCAGCCCTTCCCATAACTCAATCAGTTGCTGACCGAAGATATTGGTCGCCACCAGGCCGGTTGCCAGCACGATGCCCACCGTCAGGATCACGCCAAATCCTGGGATATCAACCCCCAGCCAGGCTTCAGGACGCCAGGAAACCGGCAATAACAACAGGCTCTGGTCCAGCGTCTGCACCAGCGTTTTGAGAACCCATACCGTAATGAACAACGGCACCAGTACAAGTAAACCTGTAATGAAATATTTTTTCATGAGGATGCTTTCGCAGTTAGTGACAGGCGCATCCCGGTACGCACTTGGCACTATCCGCCGCATTCGCACTGGCGGATTCAGTGACCTTGCCACTACCGGAATTGTGATTGTTTTTGAAATCCGTCGCGTACCAGCCACTGCCAGTCAGCTGGAAATTTGGCGCAGACACCTTTTTAGTAAAGGTCTGTTGCTGGCATTGCGGACACCCCTCCACATTCGGGGCGGACACTTTGCGCATCAGCTCTTGCTGATAACCACATTCGCTACATTGAAAATCGTAGATAGGCATATATTCATGCGACCCAGGGGACAACTGGCTGAAATTAATGAATAGCGCAAATTATACCTGATTCGCACTGAAAAGCATTAAAACGGCTGCGATGTATTTGAATTAAAAAGACTTTAAGGTCAAACAGCGGACACGCCCCGGCAAGAAAAACTGCCGTTATTTCCGACCTGACCAGCCGCGATTTGAATGCCAGGCCGCGCTCACCATCCAGCACCAGAAACGATCTGGCGTTTAACTTACAACTCCGCTTCGTAAACCGCCTGGTCCAACAGCGACTCAATGCCACTGGCATCTGCTCCCAGCTTGAACAGCCAGGTGGTATAAGGATGATCATTCACTTTTTCCGGCGAAGACAAAGCTTCTTCGTTCACGACCTGCACCACACCACTCAGCGGCGCATAAATATCAGAACCGGTTTTCACAGACTCTATCAGGCCACACACTGTAAACTGCTCGACAGCCTGCCCCACTTTGGGCGGATCGATAAATACCACATCCCCCAGCATATTTTGGGCGTAATCAGTAATCCCGACCAGCCAGGTGCCATCTCCTGATTGCGCGGCCCATGTATGGTCTTTGGAAAAGAAGTATTTCACACCAGTTAACATCGCATTTAAAAAACAGAATTGTAGTAGATAATGATTGTGCCATAGTCTGTGTGCCCCACCAAAACTTATTGAACGGCCACTTGCATCGACTAGCACTTGTAAATATTTAATTTTTTACACTAAAAAATTGCGATAAGTGATTGACGATGAATAATAACTGGGCAATAATTAATCAGGTTTCAGGAAGGTGGATTATGAGTTTTTTCACACAGTGTTTTAAAGTTTTACTGATGAGTTCCATCGCTTTTGCACCGATGAGTCAGGCGGTTGCAAAATCCCCTTCCAAGAAACAGACGGCCTCCGCCAGCACGCAGAAAAAATCCGGTACGTCCGCTGCGTCCAAATATCGCGTTAACGCCAGCAAAACCAAATCGATGCGCACGGTCAAAATGCATGCGCCTGCCAGAAAAGCCGGCAAGGCGGTGATCGATGCCGAAATGTTTGATTCATTCGCCGGGAAATCCAGTAACAGCAACCTGGCAATCGCTTCAACCAAAGCACTGGTCATGAACCAGAACACGCACGAAATCATCTACTCCAAGAACCTGGATACGCCCACGCCTATCGCTTCGGTAACCAAGCTCATGACTGCCATGGTCGTGCTGGATGCAAAACTCAACCTGAATGATGAAGTTTCTATCACCGAAATGGATGTCGACTACCTGAAAGGTACGTCCTCACGCCTGCCCGTGGGCACTACCATGACACGTGAAGATATGCTGAACCTGGCATTAATCGCCTCTGAGAATCGCGCTGCCTCAGCCCTGGCCACAAACTATCCTGGTGGCAAAACACGCTTCATTCAGGACATGAACGCCAAGGCTGCCAGCCTGGGCATGATGAATACCCATTTCGAAGATTCCACCGGCCTGACCAGCAACAACGTTTCCACCGCCATGGACCTGGCAAAAATGGTACATGCCGCTTACCAGTATCCGCTGATTCGCCAAATCACAACCACGTCTGACTATGATTTGAATGTAGGCAGCAGACGCCAGCCCCTGCACTTCCACAACACCAATGCGCTGGTGCGCGAAAGCAGCAACAGCAGTTGGGAAATCGGCCTGTCCAAAACCGGTTATATCAGTGAGGCAGGACGCTGCCTGGTCATGCAGGCGACAATTGCCGGTGAGCCATTGATTATGGTATTGCTGGACTCGGTCGGCAAACTGACCCGTATCGGCGATGCCAGGCGCATCAAAAAATGGATGGAGCACAATTACACGCCCCTCACCACTTCCCAAAATGGCAACGGGGACATTGTATTGACCGGTTTGTCCATGAGTAAATCACTGAACGATAACGCGAACTGACCGCGTCAGCCAGATGTAAAAAAGCCCGCGAGATTCGCGGGCTTTTTTGTTTGTATGCCAATCTGAAAACATTGTGAAGAAAAGCAATGGCGTTAGGGCTCTGCACCATCATATTCGGGATCATAACCTTCACTGGCTGCCGCTTTTTGCTTGTGCTCCTTCCATTGCCTGCGCAATTCATCCTTTTTTTCAGGGCTCAGGCTTTGGAACTGCTGATAGCGTTTGCGTGCATTTTCCCGTTCATAAGGTGTCATCCTGCTCCACTTCACGAGCTGGCGCTGAATCCGCTGCTGTTTCTGTGCATCCATCTTGGGATACTCTTTGGCAATATCGAGCATTTTTTCACGTTGCCAGGGACGCAAGGTATCCCACTCACTTTTTAAAGGTGTCAGCACCGTACGCTGCTGGGCAGTGAGCTCGGCCCAGGTGACATTGGCGGCAGGGTCTGTCGGCGACAAATCATTCTTGATCGCACCAATATCAGCCATTGCCATCAACGACGGCTGCGGATAAACATCAGCCGCACCGGCCTGTGCCGAACACACGCCGATACTGACACTCAAACAACAAACTATCCACGTCATTATCAATGAATGATTTTGCATCATTTCTCATTATTCCAAATTAATTGTCACTGCACACCGGCCTGTTCAGATGTGCTACCTATATATTCTCTGCATAGTGCCATGGCTCAAACCCGTTATCGACAAATGCCTCAACAGGTAAATCTTCTCCCAGCAGCATGGCATCATCGCTGTGCCGCGCAGACAGCATAAACATGCCGACAACCAGGAAAACAGATAAAGCTGCCACGCCTCCCATCATTCGCGGATGCCCGAATGACACCCGGGACACTATACCCGTGAAAAACGGTGACGTTTGCTTAGCCTCGGCAAACTGTTTTAGTGCTGCATGCCTGGCTTTAGTCAAACGCTCTTCAATTTCCGCAGATAACGACCGGGAATCATTTTTCAGCAATTCCACACATTCACGCAGAGGGGTAGGCAGGTCGTCTTCCGGATGACGTTGGTTCCTCATAGCTTCACTCCTCTTTTTTGCAACTTCTGATTACCGATACCCGCTTGTTCCAGCCATTGGGACAAAGTGCTGACAGCCCGCGAACAATGGGTTTTAACACTTCCCTCCGAGCATCCCATCGCGGCTGCGGTTTCGGCAACATCCAATTCCTCCCAATAACGCAGGACAAAAGCCTCGCGTTGACGCGAGGGCAACTTTTCTATCGCCTTTTCAATGATGCGCATGGTTTGTGATCGTTCGAACTGTTCGGCAGGGCCTTCTTCTCCCTCCACTTCCAGCGTTTCCAGCAGGTCGAACTCTTCGTCATCCTGCGGGCTGAACGAGGAAAACAAAGATGTCCACAAATTGCGCACTTTTTGCCGGCGCCAGTAATCACGCATGGTGTTTTGCAGAATCCGCTGGAACAGCATGGGGTATTCCGAAACCGGTTTGTTCGCGTATTTGTCTGCCAGTTTCAGCATGGCATCCTGGACAATATCCAGCGCAATATGATCATCCCGCACGGCATAGGCTGTTTGCCTGAATGCCCGCTTTTCAACCTGGCGTAGAAAATCCGATATTTCTTGCGCACTCGCCACTATAGTGCCCACTTTCCGGGATCATGAAAACTTGAATGTACCTGTCTCACTTGCTACCTATGGATTAATTGTGCGGGGGAATAAAAGAAATATGCATCGTTTATCTCCCTGTTGGGCGGAGTATATCAGTTTTAATTTTAATTACTGTTAGAATAAACCTTGATGTCGGCCAAAGATGGCTACCCACATGAAGATTTGCAAAAGCGATAGAAAAACAATCATATGCAGTCGCAACGACCTCTCACCAGACTACACTGCCTTGCAAGCGCGGAACCTGCATGATGACTGCTGTCCTCTCCACTCCATTGCCTGAAAAGTCCCCTGATATCCAGCACCTCAGGTTGTACAGCCTGTACCGGTTATCGGCTTCCGGCATGCTGCTGGGCAGCCAGCTCTGGCCGTATTTCCGGCATACCTTTGCAGAACCCTCCCAGGTTTTCTGGGCTCTTTTGCTATTTTTCCTGTATGCCCTGATGGTCAGTATCGACTTCCGGCGGCTCCAGTCCAAGAATGGTTTGCGCCTGAAAGTGCAAACCAGTGTGGATATTGTATTTATTGTCTGCATGATGCATTTCCTGCAGGACAATCAAAGCGGCATCGGCTTATTGCTGATCATTAATATCATTTTTGCCGGCCTGATCAGTGACGGCCGCTTTGCCATGTTTTATGCTGCCATTGCGACCATAGGCATCTTGCTGGAGAACACACTCCAGTTGCTCAAACAGAACCTGCTCGGCAATGAATACAATAACTACAGCAGTGCCGTATTGCTGTCGGTCAGCTGTTTTGCAACGGCCTGGCTGGCGCAGACCCTGACCACACGCATGCAACGCAGTGAAAAGCTGGCCACCGAACGTGGACAGGATATTGAGCAGTTGGCCAGGACCAACGCACTCATCACCCAGCAAATGCCCAATGGCGTACTGGTGATAGACCAGCACCAGCGCCTCAGGCATTACAACCAGCAAGCCTGCACGCTACTTGGCCTGGAAGAAGCCTACCTGCAACGGGCCGTGCATTCGCAATCGCCATTAAACACGCTGATTCCTGCCATCGCGCAATTACTGCTGACGGTGCCAGCCAATAAATTCACCTCCCAGGATGCGACAAAATTCGCCATCAACAACCGTGACCTGGGCATACGCTTTCATGCCATTTCAGAAAACATAGATAACGGCGTGGTCATCTTTATCGAAGACTGGTCACAAATCCAGACCCAGGCGCACCAGGTCAAACTGGCCGCGCTCGGCAGGCTGACTGCCAATATTGCCCACGAAATCCGCAATCCATTAAGCGCGATCAGCCATGCCACCCAGTTACTGCAGGAGGACAACCTGCAACCTGGTGCAGAGCGCATGCTGCAAATCATTTCCGACAATGTGCAGCGGCTGGACCAGATCATTAAAGATGTACTGGAATTAAACCGGCGTGACCGCACCAACCAGGAGCAATTCAGCATCAATAATTTCTTGCAAGAGTTCTATCAACAATTTTGTGCGGTAGAGAAAATTGATATCAGCAACTTTACCCTGAGCGTTCCGGCAAAACAGAGTACCGTGTTATTTGATCGCCGCCATATCAACCAGATATTATGGAATTTATGTAAAAACGGCTGGCGCCATTGCCAGCAGCAACCAGGCAGCCTGCAGTTAAAGATCACGAGTGATAAAAGTGGCCAGTTTATTCACATCCTGATCAAGGACGATGGTCATGGCATCGCCCCCAGCATTCAGCCGCACTTGTTTGAACCCTTTATGACCACGGAAAAAACTGGCACCGGCCTTGGATTATTTATTGCGCGCGAACTTGCCGAAGCCAATGGCGCAAAACTAAACTATTCCAGTTCTGCAAATGGCACCCAATTTTCACTGACAATTAAAAAGGTAATCGTTTAAATGGCAAACTCTTATCGTTGTCTGGTGGTCGATGACGAGACCGATATCCGCGAACTAGTGGTGCTGACACTGGAACGTATGGGCATACAAGCCGAGAGCGCCAGCAATGTCACGGACGCAAAACATATGCTGGACTCCTTCAGTTACGATTTATGCCTGACGGATATGCGCCTGCCGGATGGTCTGGGTCTTGAACTGGTACAGCATATCAATGCGCAATTTCCCGGTTTGCCAGTGGCGGTAATTACTGCTTACGGCAGCGCTGAAAATGCAGTTTCCGCCCTCAAGGCAGGGGCTTTTGATTACATCACCAAACCGATTTCGCTCAAGCAATTGCGCCCGCTGGTAGAGTCTGCCCTCAAGCTGTCTTCGCAAAAAGAAGTCAGCGGCATCAATACCGTGGATTTAATCGGCACCTCCCCGGCCATGAGCCATGTGCGCAACATGATCGCCAAACTGGCACGCAGCCAGGCGCCCGTCTATATCAGCGGGGAATCCGGCAGCGGGAAGGAACTGGCTGCCAGGCTGATACACCAGAACAGCTCGCGCCGGGACCAGGCATTTATTGCGGTTAACTGTGGTGCGATTCCGGAAACCCTGATGGAAAGCGAGTTTTTCGGCTATAAAAAAGGCGCCTTTACCGGCGCGATCCAGGATACCCAGGGCTTATTCCAGGCCGCTAACGGTGGTACTTTATTTCTGGACGAGGTCGCTGACCTGCCACTGGCCATGCAGGTCAAACTGTTGCGTGCGATCCAGGAGAAAAAAGTCCGGGTGGTCGGCGGCACGGCAGAAGAGGCGGTGGATGTACGCATTATTTCCGCCACCCACAAGAACCTGAATGCCATGATGGAAAAAGGTGAGTTCCGGCAGGATTTATATTACCGCCTGAACGTGATTCCCCTCAAAATGCCATCCTTGCGAGAACGGCCGGAAGATGTTCCGGAGTTGACTGAACGTTTACTCGGCAAGCTATGCCAGGGGCAAGGAATCAGCATGCCCGAGCTTGCCCCGGATGCAAAAATCCATATCCAGCAACGGCCATTCCATGGCAATGTCCGTGAGCTGGAAAACATGCTGGAGCGTGCACTTGCCCTGTGTGACGGCATCACCATTACGGCAGAAGACTTATCTGTGGATGAGCTGCCAGCCACGGTGAGCGACCAGCTTGCAGTGGCCTGGCATATTCCTGCCAGGGAGGCACCGGCCAGCGAACCGGTGGTGACGCCCACTGTGCTGACAAGCCATACTTCGGCTGCCGCGGCAACCCCGCTAGCCGCAGGCAGCACCATGCTGCCTATGGATGTCAGCCTGTCTGATTATCTTGAAGATATCGAGAAACGCACCATCTTGCAGGCGCTGGAGAAAACCAATCACAATAAGACAGCTGCCGCCAAACTCCTGGGCATCAGCTTCCGCACCTTGCGCTACCGCTTATCAAAACTGGGGTTGTCCAAAGAGCAGGAACAGGACATGGACGACATCGAGCCGGAAGAATAAAGGTTTCTTTCCGGCCCTGCAGCGCCTTATTCGGGGCTATTTAGCTCAGCACAATAGCCAGATATAGCAGGTAGAACAGGCCATTCACCAGCAACTGCCATACGCGCAAAGGACCTTTGGCAATACAGGCACGCACCCAGACTGCGGCCAGCAAGGTAATCACAATCCCCAGCGCAGTTTCCTGCCTGGGTGCCCAGTCTGTCAGCATAATGCCGATGGCCGGCAATAACGTGCCCTGAAACACCATGGCGCCGGTAATATTACCGAATGCCAGCGTATCCTTGCCTTTGCGTATCCATAAAATACTGTTCACTTTTTCCGGCAGTTCAGTCGCAATCGGGATAATCAGCAGTGACAACAGAAGTGCCGATACCCCCAGAATGGCTGCTGCCGTTTCCACTTCATTGATAAACCCTTTAGCGCCCGCAATGAGCAAGCCTAAACCCAGCACCAGTTGCAGCAGAATAGTCACCATATTGGTCGGCAACCCCAGCCTGGATAACAGCATCACATCCTCTGCCTCCGTCGCGTGCCCTTCTTCTACCAGGTTTCGGGAAGCTTTAATCGTCATCAGTACATAGATGAAATAAATCAGCACCATCAGCATGCCGATACCGTAACGTGCCCACGCTTCGGTGTGCGGAATAAACATGGCAACCGTCGCAAAGATAAAGGCCAGGATGAAGAAATTCAAATCGCGAACCAGGCCAGTACGCTCCGGACGGATATGGCCCAAATTACCGCGGCGCTTCCAGACGGATAACGCCATCAGACTGATGGAAAGTGTACCCAGCATCAGCGGCGCACCCAGGATCGCGCCTATGCCGATATCATGCCCGGCATGGCTGTCTGTACTGGAAGAGGTATAGGAAAAAATGGCCAGTAACGGCACTAGCGTCTCGGGCAGCGCCGTTCCCACCGCGGCGAAAATGGAGCCGGTCACACCTTCGGAAATACCAAGGCGCTCACCCAGATGCTCCAGCGCGTTAGTGAAGATTTCTGCCGCTGCCAGAATCAGCAGCAACATCAAGAATAACTGTAAGAAAACCATGACTGTTCCTGTCCGGCGGATATCCGTTTTCCATGCAGTTTCCGCCAAACCGGCATGGGCATCACAAACACGCTTCTGCGGGCGGAATCATAACGCAATTCAGGGAAATTCACCTACAATGTTGATATGCCACAACGATTGCCTTCCCCCATTGAAATTGACGCAGCCGGTATGGCCCACCCGTGCCAGATAATCCTTTCGCCCAATACGGATGCGCGCCCGGAGGGTACCGATATCGACATGATTGTCATTCATAACATCAGCCTGCCACCGCACCAGTTCGGCGGCCAAGGCATCATGCAATTGTTTACCAACCGGCTGGACCCGGCAGAGCACCCCTACTATGCAGAGATTGCCCACCTGAAAGTATCCTCCCATTTTTTGATCCGGCGTGACGGCGAGTTGATCCAGTTTGCCAGCTGTCACCAGCGTGCCTGGCATGCCGGTGTATCTTCATGGCAAGGACGGGAGCGATGCAATGACTTCTCCATCGGCATAGAGCTGGAAGGCTGTGACGAAAGCGCCTTCAACGACGCACAATATCTGACCCTGCAAGCGCTGATCCAGGCATTGCAACAGCGTTACCCGATCAGGCACATTGTCGGTCACTCGGATATTGCACCAGGGCGTAAAACCGACCCCGGCCCTTTTTTTGACTGGCAACGCCTCTCTTCTTCATAATCGCTGCCATTTTTATCGCCAGTCAAACGTCCGCATCCGTTGCCCGCACTTGCGGAGTGCGGTCCAGGCTCACGGCAATCACGCCTGCCACCACCAACGCGGTGCCTGCGCCCTGTATCCACGACAGTTGCTCACCAAGAAACACATACGCCAATATAATGGTCGAGACCGGGCCAATGGCGCTGATCAGTGACGCCTTCCTGCTGCCAAGCTGGTGTATGCCCAAATTCATTAATATCGCGGGCAATACCGTGGCAACTATCGCCATCAACAATGCCAATGCATAGACCTGGCTGGGCAAAGCCGTAATCCCGGCAAAAGAACCACTGACACCAAACTGGCAGGCACTGGCAAATGCAGCCAGGCTCATGGTGAATGCAGTAAAGCGGGTTGCACCAAGTTTGGGAATCAGTTGCCCACAACCCAGCAGGTAACCTGCGTAAACCACCGCACTTAATAACACCAGCCACGCACCATACATCGTATCCGCTGAATTCAGTCCTGATAACTCAATATCATGCCATACCACCAGCACCACGCCCGCATAGCTGATGACCATGGCGAACCATTCGCGACGCGTGATGTGGTGCTTGAGGAACACAGCGCTCATCACCACGACTAGGGTCGGGTAAAGAAACAGGATGACTCTTTCCAGCCCGGCTGACACGAAACGTAATCCTTCAAAATTAAGCCACATGGAACCGTAGCCCCCGACGACAGCCAGTATCACTAACCATCCCCAGTCTTTGGCCGTGAGGGTTGCAGGTGATCCCTGGCGGGTTGCCCACCAGCCCAGCATAGCAAAAAACGGGAGTGCGAAAGCCATACGCAACGTAATCAGGCTGGCAGCATCTACGTGATAGACGTAGGCCAGCTTGACCATAATCGCCTTGGACGAAAAGACAATAGAGGACAGCAGCACCAGTATGGCGCCGTAGTATGGATGTGGTGATTGTTTCATATCAGTCCTGGATCAAGGGACTCAACGAGGGAGGAACAGCAAGACCAACCGCGGAGAGCCCGCGGTTGCAAAAGTTTATGACAAGCAGCAACCGCGGCACGATGTGGCGACCAGCCACAATGCCTTTCGGTTCATCACTGCAATAGAGGTGAAGGATTGCTTGTTCATAAGGTTGCCGAATTTACGCGGATTTGGAGGAATGGTCAAGATCACCTCTCCTATAATGAGCAACCTAAGAAATTCGTAACATCCTATTTCTAATCAACCCAGTAAAGTAATCAATGGCACTTGTAATCTGGACAAACCAAAGAAAAGCACTAGCCAAGAGTGCGAAAAGGATTTCCGTCGGATAGATAAATACCCAACAACATTACAATGCCTTGCGCAAAGTAATCAACTGCATATTCTCCACTTGCGGCTGCCACATATCCGGCTGCTGTGGAAACGGCTGTATCTGTTCCGTCAGCAAATAACCTAGCCGCTGGTAAAACGCGATCAACTCCTGTCGCAAGCTGATTACCAGCATCTCTGCATAATTGGCCTGCCACCGCCCCTGCGCCAGCTTCTCTGCCGCAAGTATCATGGCCTTGCCATACCCACGATTCTGCAATAACGGTGAAACCGCAATCATGCCCAGATGCACCGCGTTTTCCGCAGTATGATGTCGCTCCAGGCAGATACAGGCCACGACAGCACCCCCCGGTTCTTCACCGAGCAGAATGCAAGCATCTTCCCGTGCGATGAGGGCTTGCACGGTGCGCTCACTGGTGCGCACACCGGTCAATAAATCGGCTTCTGTGGTCCAGCCAGCACGACTGGTTTCCCCGCGATAAGCTGCATTGACCAGTGCGCAAATGAGCGGGCTATCCGCCAAGCAGGCAAGACGATGTTCCAGCATGGCCTTTAGCCCGTAGCACGGGTTTCCGTGACATGTTGTACCACCAGGCTACCTATCATATCTCCCTCCACGTTGACCGCAGTACGTACGGTATCCAGCAAACGGTCTATCGGCAACAGAATCGCAATCGCTTCCGCCGGCAATCCCACACTCTGTAACACCATGACCATGGTCACCATGCCGGCACTGGGAATCCCCGGCGCCCCCATCGCTGCAATCATGGTGGTCAGGCACACCACCAGTTGTTGCCCCAGTGACAAGTCTATGCCTGCCAGTTGCGCCACAAACAAGGCCGCGGCCGCTTCATATAAAGCCGTACCATCCATATTCACCGTCGCACCAAGCGGCACCACAAAACCTGCAATTTCCGGCTTTACGTTCATGTTTTGTGTGGCACAACGCATGGTTACCGGCATGGTCGCGTTACTCGAACTGGTAGCAAAGGCCGTGAATAAAGACTCACGCGCCTGTTTCAGAAACCATAAGGGATTCTTTCCGGTAATCAGGTACAGCAAGCCTGGCAAAACGACCAGTCCATGCAACAAGGTAGTGCCTGTCACTAGCAGCATGAATTTGGTCAGCGTGGTGAAAATCCCCACATCCTGCGTCGCCACCAGTTTAAACAGCAAGGCGGCAATCCCGAACGGTGCCAGTCGCATGATCCAGCCGATGACCTGCATGCTGACCGCCATACCTTCCTCAAATAAGTCCAGTAAATGTGGATAGCGCTCGGACGCCGTCACCAACGCAATGCCCAGCACCAGCGCAAACGCCACAATCGCAATAATATTGCCTTCAGCCAGTGCCTTGAACGGATTCATGAAAATGCCGTGCAGGAACTGGGTAAAAAATTCCGCCAGCGTCAATTGCCTGGCCTCGAACTGCTGCATGGCATCGGCAAACATCGCCAGATGCAGCCCGGCACCAGGTTTGAAAATATGGCTGGCACCCAGGCCAATCACAATCGCGATCAGGGTGGTGGTCGCAAAAAACAGTAATGTGGTTTTCCATACCAGGTTGACCTGGCGATGCTGGCGCAGATTGGCAATGCCAGTGACAATCGCACAAAATACCAGCGGGATCATCACCATTTTCAGCAGGTCGATAAATAGTGTGCCAACAAGATTGGCGGCATAGAGCGCACCGTCGGCCTGTTTGCCATGAGCAAATAGACCCAGCGCGACGGCGCCTACCGCAGCCAACAATATCTGTCCGTTTAAACCAAGTTTTCTCATAAAGCGGCCCTGGAAATGGTGTTGGAAAATAACGGCAAGCCAGGTCACCTTCCAGTCAATATGCTCCTAACTATTTGGCAGTTTTCTCAAATACTGCTGCAAAAAAACCATCCGTACCATGCAAATGTGGCAATAGCTTCAGATACTCCCCGGTATCCAGCGCAATATTCTGTTGTGCCAATACTTCATTAGCAGGAATTAACTTGAAGTCGGGATGCGCTTGCAAGAAGGCCTCGGCAATGGCTTCGTTTTCGTCACGCAACAGGCTGCAGGTCGCATATACCACGCGGCCACCCGCTTTACAGAGTTTGGCCGCCCGCGCCAGGATATTGGTTTGCTTGATATTCAACTCAGCGACATCTTCTTCCGCCTGGCGCCATTTAAGATCCGGGTTGCGGCGCAAAGTACCCAGGCCGCTACACGGCGCATCTACCAGCACACGGTCAAATTTGCCATTCAGGCGTTTGAGCTTCAAGTCGTTTTCGTTGTTGATGACCTGCGCTTGCAGATTTGATAAGCCGCTGCGTTTCAGGCGTTGGCCCAGATTATTGAGGCGCTTTTCAGACACATCAAACGCATACAGACGACCGGTGCTTTTCATCAGTGCGCCGAGTGCCAGTGTTTTGCCACCCGCACCAGCGCATAAATCGGCCACCATTTGCCCGCGTTTTGGCGCCACCAGGTAACTGAGTAACTGGCTGCCTTCGTCCTGTACTTCAATTTTGCCTTCGGTAAACAGGATGTGTTTGCTGATATTCAACCGCGCGCCCATACGAATGCCGATAGGGGAATAAGGCGTAGGCGCGATCACATTATCTTTAACGGTGTTTTCGCCCAGCATGCGTGACAGCACTTCTTCGCGGTTGGCTTTGATAGTGTTGACGCGCAAATCCAGGCTGGCCTGCTCAAACATGCTGCGGCAAATGGTCATGGCTTCGGCTTCGCCATATTGCGCGACCAGTTTGTGCCAGAACCAATCACGTACATCGGCCAAAACAGCGGATGCAAAACCTTCGCTATTTCTGCTTTTGATCTGTACGGCCCATTCTTTCTGGCGTTCATCCAGCATCTCTTCAAGGTCGCGTATGCTTTTGCCTTCCACCTTAATCAGCCAGGCAAGAATCAGTTTGCGCGTGTCTTCATGTTCACCCGACTCTGTAATCGTCAGTTCGCGCAGGTAACGGTAGCGACGCAACACACCATAGGCGGTTTCGGCGATCCAGGCGCGGTCTTTGGTACCCAGCTCGCGATGCTGACGGAAGAATTCGCTGAGCCTGGCATCGGCCGGGCTTTCAAATTTCAGCAGGTCGCTTAATAAAGTCGCCGTCTGGCGCATGAGTGCTTGATTCATTAATATCTTTCAAAGTGTTGCATTATTCAGTGGCCAACCGCGTGGCAACTTGCTCAATCACCATGCCGTTTTTCTCCAGTTTCCTGATCTTGACCGGCACATACCGGTAATCCTTCGCCAGCCATAATTCTATTTTCTCGTCACTTTCCCCACGCGTGTGGGCAATATGCACGGCTTGCATGGCTTGGTCGGCAATGACCAGGGTATCTTCGCCCTCAAACTCGTACTGGTATGCCCCCAGGCGACGGCCATTGGTCAGCGAGACATGCATCTCCTGCAAGGGTGGCACAAACATAAACTGGTACATGAAGCTGAGGATATCCTGCGTATCACGCGGCAAATTCTGCCGTTGCTCGCCTTTGGCTGTTTTCAGGGTAATGAAATTGGTTTCCCAGTCAAAGGAAGCCTCGTATATTTTGCTCGCCCTGTCACCAAATGCATATCGATAAGTGCGCGGTTTCAACCCATGCTGGTCAATATCGCCATGGCTTTGTTGTTCCAGTGTGGGATACAGCAATTTCAGCAAGCCACGGCCTTCAACAATCCAGCGCAGCGCATATTGCCCTTCCGCTTCCTGCACATACTCTATCTTTGCACTGCCAGCCGGCCTTTCCTCACCATTCACATAGACAGAAAAATCCGTACTGACACGTTGATATGGCGGCGGCAGGCTTTCTTCCGGCTCTGCAATACCGGTGTGATCCGTGGCATGCCAGGCCTCAATTTCTGCCTGCCGGATGGCGTCTGTCTCTTCTACCGAGGATGCTTCAACAGGCTCTGCCGCGACTGGCGATGGTTCTTTTAGTGGCTGTGGAAGGCTGTCAGATACTGGTGCAGGCAGTACTTTTCTTGGTTTTGCCGCAGGTAACTTTCTTGGTACGGCGGCATGCACAGCGGCAGCCTGCACCGGTTTGGGCGGTGGAACTTCCAGCTGCGCTTGCAGTAAGGTAGGCGTTGGCACATCGTCGGAAAACCAGCTTTGCCAGGCAGCCTCTTCCAGCAAAAAAAGATGCACCAGCAATGAAATACATAATGCCAAAGCCAGTTGCCAGGAAATGCGTGTTCGTACCCAGTGTCGCAGGCTTTGTCTATTAATCACGCGCGCTTCCGATGTTGAAAACCCGTTACTGGCCAGTGATGCGGGTGATCACCTGTTCCATACGTTTGCCATCATCAAGCACCACCAGCTTGACTGGCAAGTAACCTTTCTCCTTGGCCAGGTACAGTATTTTTTCACCTTCACTGTCCGCCAGTTTAATCACTTTAAAGCTGCCGGCTGCCGTTTCCAGCGGCGCATCCTCTTCGGTCACGATAAACGCGTGCGATGACACTTTCTTACCGTTCGCCACGTCCAGTTTGATCTGCTTGGCTTTAGGTGCTTGCCACATCCAGCAATACATAATACTCAGCAGGTCCTGGGTCCCCTTTGCCAGTTTCTCGGTCTGTTGCCGGCCTTTCACCTGCATTGCGAGGGCTTTTTTCGCCCAGTCAAAGTCACTGACCAGCGCTTTATCAGGATGCCTGGATTGCCGCGATTCAAAGTGCAGGGGGCGCAAAGTATTGCCGCTGATATCACCCTGGCTGGAAAGTGTGCGCTCACCCATAAGCTTATAGATGCCTTTACCTTCCGCCAGTGAATCAATCTGGTATTTGTTGCCGGTCACGGTCAGCTGGTCTTTGACACTGCCGATGGAAATACCCTGCTGTAACAGCTCATACTCCACGGAGAGCTGCCTGGGCGCTGCCAGCGAGACGGACGCTGCCACTAACAGCAGAACGGCCAGGCAGCTTGCCACAAAAGGGTGACGTAGCATTATTACATCACCACGGTCGGCGCTTCACCGGCCTGTTGTGCACGAATATGGCCAATGCGGTACACCGTTTCGCCAGCAGAAGCCAATATCGCCTGCGCCTGTTCGGCATGTTCGGCGGCCACGATCACCACCATACCGATACCACAGTTGAAGGTACGGTACATTTCCAGTGGCGCTATATTGCCCTGTGCCTGCAACCACTGGAACAACGGTGGCAAGGTCCAGCTGGATTTCTGTACTTCTGCGGTCAGGCCTGCCGGTAACACGCGTGGAATATTCTCGGTGATACCGCCGCCCGTGATATGCGCCATGCCTTTGACCGGCAAGGTTTCCAGCAATTTGAGGATGGATTTCACATACAGTTTGGTCGGCGCCATCACTACGTCTTTGAACTTGCGGCCATGGAAATCGGACTCCATATCAATGCCGGATTTATCAATCAATTTGCGGATCAATGAATAACCATTGGAGTGCGCACCGCTGGAAGCCAGACCCAGCATCACATCGCCAGCCTTGATGCTCTTGCCATCAATAATACTGGCTTTATCGACACAACCGACCGCAAACCCGGCCAGGTCATATTCACCTGCCGGATACATGCCAGGCATTTCAGCCGTCTCACCCCCGACCAGCGCACAGCCGGATTCTTCACAACCTTGGGCAATACCTTTAATCACTGCGGCGGCAGTACCGACTTCCAGCTTGCCACAGGCAAAATAATCCAGGAAAAACAGTGGCTCCGCACCCTGCACCAGGATGTCATTGACGCTCATGGCCACCAGGTCTATGCCTACCGTGTCATGCTTGTTCAACTGAAACGCCAGTTTGAGTTTGGTGCCCACGCCATCAGTACCGGAAACCAGGACAGGCTCCTTGAATTTTTTAGGCATGGCAAACAATGAACCAAAGCCGCCGATGCCGCCCATCACTTCAGGACGCATGGTGCGCTTGGCAAATGGCTTGATCTGCTCAACCAGTGCATCACCAGCCTCGATATCCACGCCGGCATCACGATAGGTGACAGAAGTTTTATCAGAAGAAGTCGTCAAGATACTCTCGTTTCTTTCAATACGATTAACAGTTAATCCACTGCACATTCATAGATGTTGCAACAAACCGTGTTACAACGATGAAATTCAGTATAATTTTAAAATAATCATTATTTTAACGCATCTTGTCAGTTCGACCTATGCCGGATTCGATGGATGCGTCTACGCCTATGCCAGAAAACCACCAGCCTCAATCATCCAGCGTCACCCGGTTTGTCAGCGACAATCGCTGGTGGATACTGGCAGCGCTGTTCATCTACCTGTTTTACCTGCTGAACCCGGTACTATCGCCGTTCCTGGCTGCTGCCGTGATTGCTTACATGCTGGATCCGCTGGTGGACCGTTTGAGTGAGGCAGGCTACCGTCACTGGCAAATTGGCCGCACCCTGGCCACCTTGCTGGTGATGGCAGGCGTCATCCTGGTGCTGACCGGGTTGATGCTGGTGATTATCCCGCTATTGCAGCAGCAATCCATGCTAATCGTGCAACGTTTACCGGCACTGGTCGACCAATTCCACCAGCAAGTGGAGCCGTGGTTATTACAGCGGTTTAACATCCGCCTCAATGTCAATCATGCGGATATGCAGAAACTGTTCAGCGAACACTGGCAAACAGCCAGCAGTTTTCTGGGCAGCATGTTGCTGAGCGCTGGCCAGAAAGGGTTGAGCCTGATCGGCATGCTGGCCAATATCCTGCTGTTGCCTGTGGTGTTGTTTTATTTTTTGCGCGACTGGGACGATATGATGACCAAAATCGGCGAACTGATTCCGCGCGACTGGATAGGCCAGGTAAAAACCGTCTGCAAAGACATTGATAGCGTGGTGGCAGAATTTCTGCGCGGCCAGTTATCCGTCATGCTTTCGCTATGCGTGTTCTACAGTGTGGGTTTATGGCTGGTGGGACTGGATATGGCGCTGTCGGTCGGCATGATTGCCGGTTTGCTCAGTTTCGTGCCCTACCTGGGATTTTCGCTGGCGTTTATATTAGCGATCATGCTGGCCTTCCTGCAGTTCGCTTCTTTCACCGAAGTGATTCCGGTGCTGCTGGTGTTTGGCGTCGGCCAGTTTGTGGAAAGTTTTTTCCTGACGCCTATTCTGGTCGGTGACCGTATCGGCCTGCATCCGGTACTGGTGATCCTGGCCTTGCTGGCTGGCGGGCAATTGTTCGGCTTCACCGGCGTGCTGCTGGCATTACCGGTCAGTGCGGCAATTGCCGTTGGGTTGCGCTATACCAAAAGAAGCTATTTGCACAGTGAAACCTACCTGAGCAGCCATCCTTCACAGATGATTCAGCTGCCGGACGACTGACCTTCAACATGACTGAAATATTGCCGTGAAACAACTGCTGCTCAATATCCAGCCACCGGCTGCACCGGGGTTTGACAACTTTATTGCCGGCCAGAATCATGAGGCCCTGAACAGTTTACGCATGGTACTCGCCGGCCAGGCAACCACCCGCTTTGTGTTTTTGTGGGGCACGCCTGGCAGTGGCAAAACCCATCTGTTGCTGGCGGCCCAAGCCATGGGCGCGCATATCGCCGACGACGTGCATACGCTGGACGAAGAATCGCAGATTCTCCTGTTTGACACGTTTAACCACATCAAGGCCGAAGGCGGCGTCCTGGTCACTGCCGGCAATCATGCGCCCACCCAGATGGGCCTGCGTGATGACCTGGCCACCCGGCTGGCGTGGGGGCTGGTCTACCAGCTCCAGCCATTGAGCGATGACGAAAAGGCCGATGCGCTACGCGCGCATGCGCGAAACCGCGGGATGAAACTACCGGACGAAGTGATTGCTTACTGCCTGAAATACTTACGCCGGGACTTGCCAACCTTGATGGCGGTCATGGATGCCCTGGACCGATGGTCACTCACTACCAAGAAACCGGTCACGGTGCCTTTGCTGAAAAACATGCTGCAACTGGCACCTGAGCATTAGCCAGTTACTCACCTTCAAAACTGTAACAGTTCTTCCCCTTCTTCTTGGACGCATACATCGCCTTGTCTGCAGCATGCAACAATTGCTTCACCTGCTTGCCATGATGCGGGTATTCGGCAATGCCGATACTGACGCCAATATTGAGTGGCTGGTTTTTCACCATCACCGGGCGGGAAAATAGCTGTATCAGGCGTTGCGCCAGTTGCACCAGCTCCATGCGGTACAAATAGCTGCTGACCACCAGCACAAACTCGTCCCCGCCCTGCCGCGCCAGGAAATCGGTTTGCCTAAGCACCTTCCTGAACATATTGGCGACCTCGACCAGCAAGGCATCTCCCACTTCATGCCCGTATTGATCGTTGACCTGCTTGAATCCGTCAAGATCCATAAAGAAGATGGCAAAAGGTTTTGAATCATGCCTGGATACATCATAAATATTATTCAGGTGCTCATAGACACTGCGCCGGTTAGGCAAATCGGTCAGCAAATCGTGATCCGCCTGATGACTCAGTTTTTTAGTCACCGCCTGGCTCTGCCACACCTGCTCCAGTAACTGGGTAGTATTGCGATACGAAAACAGCAAGACCAGTATAATCAGCAGACATAACAGCATGGCACCAATCACTGCCGCAATCATGCGCTCGCGGATCTCGCGCTCGAATTTTGCCCTCAGTTCCGCCAGCATGCCATCCAGCTCGCGTAGCCGGATATTAATCTGGGTCATTAATTCACGCCCTTTATCCTTGCTTACGGAAAGATGGGCGGCATAAGAACCGGCACGTAACTGCACCTGTATGCCCTGGTCCATGCTGTCGAATTTCCGGTGCACCAGTCGCTGGAGTGCCTGCAACTCCGTGTGCACGGCGTTAAAACCGGTGGACTCCTGCTCCACATGTGCAATCACATTGAAGGTTTCCGCCCGCCCCTGTTCCAGCGTATCCAGGAACAGCGTGTTACCTGTGAGCAGATACCCACGTTGCCCGCTCTCGGCATTGGTAATCGCCTTGCCCAGCGCAGCAATGTTGTAACGTTGCCGGTCAACCTGGTCTTTCTGCTCGGAGAAATGCACCAGTTGATACATGGCAATAAACAGCCACGTCATGGACGTACACAAGATGATGACGGCAATGATGAGTGGAATCAGTATACGTCGCTTGTAATTAAACATACCCCATACCATCGACATGACAATGAACCGGAATTTAAATCTATCATACGACCACCGCGAATGTAATAAAATACACTTATCGATAGATAACCACTATCCACGAGACTTTTATGCTGCGAATGACCGAAATCAAGCTGCCTATCGAGCAAGCTGACACGCTTAAACATCAGGATGACCAGATCAGGGCGGCCATCCTCAAACGTCTTGAAATCCCCGCCAGTGACCTGATCCGTTTCGAAATTTTCAAACGCGGCGTGGATGCGCGTAAATCGCATGCGATTTTATACGTTTACAACATCGATGCGGAAGTAAAAAACGAGGCAAGAATCCTTGCCAGATTTAAAAAAGATCCGCATATCAAACCCGCACCGGATACCGGTTACACATTTGTTGCTACAGCCAACACAAGCCAGGCAACATCTTCACAGCCGCGCCCTGTCGTCGTCGGCTTCGGTCCCGCCGGCATATTCGCCGCGCTTATCCTGGCCCAGGCCGGGTTCAGGCCGATTGTACTGGAGCGTGGCAAAGAAGTACGCAAACGTACCCAGGACACCTGGGGTTTATGGCGCAAACGCCGGTTAAACCCGGAATCCAACGTGCAGTTCGGTGAGGGCGGTGCCGGTACTTTCTCCGACGGCAAACTGTATAGCCAGATCAAAGACCCCAAACACCTGGGCCGCAAGGTATTACAGGAATTTGTCAAAGCGGGTGCACCGGAAGAAATCCTTTACGTCAGCCACCCACATATCGGCACCTTCAAACTGGTCAGCATGGTGGAAGAAATGCGTAACACCATCATCAGCCTGGGAGGCGAAATCCGCTTTGACAGCCGCGTCACTGAAATTGATATCCAGGACCAGCAAGTGCAAGGGGTGACCTTGCAATCAGGTGAATACCTCGCCACCAATCACCTGGTGCTGGCCGTGGGCCATAGTGCACGCGATACGTTTGAGATGGCATACAACAAAGGCATATACATCGAAGCGAAACCATTCTCCATTGGCTTTCGTATCGAACATCCGCAAAGTCTGATTGACCGGGCCCGCTATGGTAGAAGCTATAGCGATGACATCCTGAAAAAACTGGGCGCCGCCGATTACCGCCTGGTGCATCATGCACAGAATGGCCGCAGCGTTTACAGCTTCTGCATGTGCCCTGGCGGCACCGTAGTGGCAGCCACTTCCGAACCTAACCGGGTAGTGACTAACGGCATGAGCCAGTACAGTCGTAACGAGCGCAATGCCAACGCCGGTATCGTGGTCGGCATTACGCCTGAGGTGGATTACCCAGGCCATCCATTGGCTGGTGTCGAATTACAGCGCCAGCTGGAAAGCCATGCGTTTGTGTTGGGCGGCAGCAACTACTCCGCACCCGGGCAACTGATCGGCGACTTTCTGGCCAATAAGCCCTCTACCGAATTTGGCGAAGTGACGCCTTCCTATACGCCGGGCGTACACCTCACCAACCTGGATTCCGCCTTACCAGCATTTGCCATTGCCGCCATCCGCGAAGCGATTCCGGCGTTTGCCAAACAGATCGCGAATTTTGACCTGGCCGATGGCATCCTGACCGGGGTCGAAACGCGCACCTCCAGCCCAATTCGTATCAAGCGCGATGATGACACGCTACAAAGCATTAATACCAAAGGCCTGTTCCCGTGTGGTGAAGGCGCTGGGTATGCCGGCGGTATTTTGTCGGCGGCGGTGGATGGCATTAGAGTAGCCGAAGCAGTTTCACTCGCATTGGTTTCCTGACCGTTGGCCTCCTGATCTGCATTCGAAATAAAAAACCTGCCGAAGCAGGTTCTTTATTTTTACAACATTTACTGACGGATCAGGTAATCAAATGCACCCAGTGCAGCATTGGCACCTTCGCCCATGGCGATGACGATCTGCTTGTAAGGCACCGTCGTCACATCTCCCGCCGCAAACACGCCGGGCAATGAGGTGGCATTATGGTTATTAATTTCAATTTCCCCATATTTACTCAGGTCCAGCGTGCCTTTCAACCAGTCGCTGTTAGGCACCAGGCCAATCTGGATAAACACACCCTCCAGTGCCACATGCTTGCTGTCACCACTGACGCGGTCAGTATAAGTGAGGCCATTCACACGTGTGCCATCCCCCGTGATTTCAGTGGTTTGCGCGCTGGTCAGGATAGTCACATTGCCTAGTGAGCGCAATTTGCGTTGCAGCACGGCATCAGCCTTGAGTTCAGTATCAAACTGCAGCAGGGTGACATGGCCAACCACGCCAGCCAGGTCGATCGCCGCTTCAACGCCGGAGTTCCCACCGCCAATCACTGCGACATGCTTGCCCTTGAACAGCGGGCCGTCACAGTGCGGGCAGTAAGCCACGCCTTTGTTTTTGTACTCTGCTTCGCCAGGCACATTCAGGTTTTTCCAGCGCGCACCGGTCGCGAGGATCACAGACTTGCTGCGCAGGGTGGCACCACTTTCGAGCTTCACTTCAATCAAACCGGCATGCTTGTTACCGGCTTTAGCAGGCTCGGCCAGACCAACGGCACGTTGCAAAGGCATGATATCCACGTCATAGGTTTTCACATGCTCTTCCAGCGCAGCCACCAGCTTGGGTCCTTCGGTCTCTTTGACAGAAATGAAGTTCTCAATCGCCAGCGTATCGTTGACCTGGCCGCCAAAACGATCCGCCACGATACCGGTACGTATGCCTTTACGTGCGGCGTAAATCGCGGCTGAAGCACCCGCCGGGCCACCACCCACGACCAGCACGTCAAACGGTTCCCTTGCGTTGAGTTTTTCAGCTTCTTTCGCTACCGCACCGGTATCGACTTTGGCCAGGAACTCTTCCACCAGCATACGGCCAGACGCAAACATCTCGCCATTAAGGAAAGTCGCAGGCACCGCCATGATGTTGCGTTCGTTGACTTCGTCCTGGTACAGGGCGCCATCAATGACCGTCACATTGATGCGTGGGTTAAACACTGTCATCAGTGTGGTCGCCTGCACCACATCCGGGCAGTTATGGCATGAAAGGCTCATATACACTTCGAAGTTCAGGTCGCTATCCAGCGCCTTGATCTGGTCGAGTACATCCTGCTCCACTTTAGGTGGATGGCCGCCGGTCCACAGCAAAGCCAGTACCAATGAAGTAAATTCATGGCCCAACGGAATGGCCGCAAAACGCACGCCGTGGGTTTCGCCCTCTTTGGCAATCACGAATGAAGGTTTGCGCGCATCGTTGCCGCTTTCATCCAGGCTGACCTTATCGGACAAAGCCGTAATCTCTTGCAATAGCTCGCGCATTTTCGCAGCATTGTCGCTGTTATCCAGGGATGCAATCAGACGGATAGGCTGACGCAGCATACCGAGGTAGGTTTGCAGTTGTGTCTTTAAGGTATCGTCTAACATTCTTACTCTCCAAAAATACGGCTTCGCTTAAATTTAAGGCAACAAAAAGCCGTCGCCATCACAGATGGCAATCAAAAAATGGTTGGGGGGAAACTCGCTCAGGTAAAACCACCATCATGTGAAAACACCTGCTAGTGACTTTACCTGAGCGCCCTGCTCACGCAGGGCTTTGCTCAAGCTAATCTCGGAGAGATTTAGATTTTGCCTACCAAGTCCAGGGAGGGTGTCAATGTGGCAGCACCGTCATTCCATTTGGCCGGGCAAACCTGGCCTGGGTGAGCAGCGGTGTACTGGGCTGCTTTCAACTTGCGCAAGGTTTCCTTCACATCGCGGGCGATTTCGTTGCTGTGTACTTCAGCAGTTTTGATCACACCTTCATCGTTGATGACGAAAGTACCACGCAATGCCAGGCCTTCTTCTTCAATATGCACGTCAAACGCACGTGTCAACTGGTGAGTCGGGTCGCCAATCAGCGGGAATTTCGCTTTACCTACTGCAGGAGAAGTCTCGTGCCAAACCTTGTGGGAGAAGTGCGTATCGGTGGTCACGATGTACACTTCAGCACCGGCCTTCTGGAATTCTGCATAGTTATCAGCGGCATCTTCCACTTCTGTCGGGCAGTTGAAAGTGAACGCTGCCGGCATGAAAATCAATACAGACCATTTGCCCTTCAAAGACTCTTCAGTCACTTCGATGAATTTACCATTGTGAAATGCCTGTACCTTGAATGGTTGTACTTGTGTGTTAATCAATGACATGTAGCTCTCCTTTTGATGATTCAAAAACACGGGTTAATTAAAAATTTGCTGCTTCTCAACAGCGAATGAGTGCATTTTAAGCACACATATTAGATATGTAAAATTGATTATTTTAATTCAACTGATAAATATAATTTATTATTGGCCATTATAGCGCGACGGTGGTTTCTCCGTGCCCTTCCAGGCCGCGGTTATCCTGCCAGTTAACTGCAATCACATCCCCCATGTTGACATCTTTCAGGTAGAACGTGAAATAAGGATTACGTGAAACGCCAGTCCCTGTCTGCGCATCAATAATGACCTGGCCATTCAACACCACCTGCATTAATTGCATGAAATGCGCTGGCATCAACTGCCCATCGTCATTTTTACTGCGCCCGGTATGCATAGGATGCACAATAATGATCTTGAGTTCAGTGATCTTGCTGCCCAGCGGGCCATCCGCCAGCGGACGCGCCCGCATCTTCATGCTGCTGCTAAACGGCTCTTCGCGCTCGCTGCCGGCACAGCCATCTTCCAGCACAATAATCGAACGGCGCTGTTGCCGGAATTGCCCATCGGGCTGCTGCAATAACGCAATCAGCTCCCCCGATTGCGCCAGCTTGATCCGCGTCACCAGCTTGGGCAGCACCTGTTTACCCAGCTCAAAACTGGCAATCAGCGGTGTAGGATTGGCATCTGCCAGCAATCGTATATTCGCAACACTGCCTGCGGCCTGTGCACTGGCGATTTCCACCTGCACCACTGCGCCATTTTCCGCTTTTTGCGGCGCTTCAATCTGAATATCGGGTGACACTGGCACTGCATTTGCCTGTAACGCTGTCATGACCTGGTCGGTGCGTTTGGCTTCAAATGCACGCACAAACCAGGTCGCAGCCTGCACTTTCTGCATTGCCAGCCAGAACGGTAAACTGGCCACGGCCAGCCAGCCTTTTAACAGGGTTCTTCTCTGCATGCTTAATCCTGACGCCTTACCCTTTATCATCATCTTTTTCCAGAGATTGTTGCAACCGGAGTGCTTTTAATCGCGCTTCCACCCGGGATTGCAGATAAAAATCACCATCTTTGGCCTTGCTGGCAATATCGAACTGCTCTACGGCGCGCGCCAAATCATATTTGCGCACATAGGCTTCGCCCAGGGCCTGATGTCGCAACATCTGCTTGCCTTGCGCCTGATATGCCTCCGCCAGCCAGTCGTAGAATTTGGGGTCTTCCGGAAAATTAACCACCTGCTTCTGGATAAACGTGATCGCTTGCGCCCACTGGTTACTGCGTATCAGCGACTCGGCCTGTCCTTGCGCCAGCATGCGGTGCTGAGGGTAACGCTGCAGGCCTTCCAGGAATTGTGCCTGCGCTTCCGGCACCTGGCCCAGTTTGGCCAGGGTGACCGCTTTCAATGTCACAAGATAGGGGCTCACCATGCCATGCTGCTCCAGCCACTGCACTTCCTGCTGGGCATTTTTTGCCTGGCTGGCCCGCAAATAGGCGTAGGCCAGGCCATAATGCTCGGCCTGCTCGTTCTGGAAACGCCCTTCGGCGATATTGTGTTTAAACTCTTCCACCATCTGTGACGGCCCGCCCTGTAGCGCGCGTATTTTTGCCCGCATCAGTGAAAATGCCGGACTCTCGGTCACCTGCTTGTAAGGCAGATTCTGCACCCGGTTACCAATATCGGCAATCCGCTCGCTGGTCAGCGGGTGGGTGCGCAAGTAGCTGGGCATATTGCCATCGGCAAAGCGTGTGGCACGTTGCAAGGTAGTAAAAAATGCCGGCATGGCGCGCACATCAAATCCGGCATCCTGCAGGATAGTCAGGCCGACGCGATCTGCTTCGCGTTCATGTTCACGGGTGTAATCCAGTTGCCGCTGGATGCCGGCAGCGGAAGCGGTTGCCATCGCGCCCATGGCCGCGTCCGGGTTCGACCGCGCCACCAGCAATGCCAGCGCGGTCGCTGCGATATTCTTGAACATGTCGTACTTTTGTGACGCCAGCATACGGGCCAGGTGATGTTGCGTCACGTGCCCGATCTCGTGCCCCAGCACACTGGCCAGTTCGGATTCGCTATTGGCGGAAACAAATAAACCCGTATGTACCCCAATCACGCCGCCTGGCATGGCAAACGCGTTGATGGTTTTGTCCTGCACCACAAAAAAGCGGAATTTCTGCTGCTTGTCGGGACTGCTGGCGCCCAAACGCTTGCCCAGCGCCTGCAGGTAATCGGTGATTTCGGCATCATCCAGCACATCTTCACTGGTCGCCACTTGCTTCAGTATCTGGTTGGCAATTTTCTCTTCATCACGTGCGGATAGCACGGTTTGCGAGGCATCCCCCAGCTCTGGCAACTGGTTGGAAGAATCTGCCGGCAGCGTTAAATCCAGGTCTGGCTCATAAGGCTTACCGGAAAACTGCCCCACTGCCTCCGCAAGCAATGGCCACCCTGGCTGCATGACCAACATGCATGCCAGCAGCCATTGCGCCCAGCCACTGCAACGGCCAGAATGATTTAGAAAATTAAATGCCATGTACCCAGAAAACCCAAAGCAATTGCTTTAAATCGACATTATTATTGCATCAGCACAGAACGTCGACCCAAACTTGTTATGATAACGGCTTCATCGCTTGAGTTCATCATATTTCACCATGTCCGGATTAACGCATTTCAACGCCCAGGGCCATGCCCATATGGTCGATATCGGCGATAAGCCACACAGCAAACGCATTGCCATTGCCGAGGGCTACATCACCATGCAAGCAGCCACGCTGCAAACCATCCTGCAAGGCAACGCCAAAAAAGGTGATGTGCTGGGCATCGCCCGTATCGCAGCAATCCAGGCCAGCAAAAAAACCAGTGACCTGGTCCCGCTCTGCCACCCGCTTAGCCTAAGCCGGGTGGATGTCAGTTTTATGGCAGACGAGACGGCGCACAAAATCACCTGCCAGGTGCAATGCGAAACCACCGGTCAAACCGGCGTGGAAATGGAAGCCTTGACCGCCGTGCAGGTCGGCCTGCTGACGATTTATGATATGTGCAAGGCGATGGATAGAGGCATGACCATACAAGGTGTTCGAATGCTGGAAAAGCATGGCGGGAAGAGTGGGGATTGGGTGGCGGAGTAAAGCCGTATAAGGATTTCATGCCCTTTAAGGTACTCACGAATGAGCCGAATTTTTATTAGTACGGCACGGTGTAGAGCAGCATAGAACTAACCTAAAAACACGTTTTGTCCATCTTTTGTCCAAGTGAGGTACAAAGATGGCGTCAATCAGAAAGCGTGGCGAGCGTTGGCAAGCTCGTATTACTCGTAAGGGGTTCCCTCCCGAAGTTAAATCATTTGGAACACGTGCAGGCGCGGAACAGTGGGCGCGTAGTATCGAATCCGAAATGGATAGAGGGATTTATGTAAGCCGCTCACCCGCCGAACAAGTCACATTCTCAGAAATTCTTGACCTCTACATGAAAGAGGTAAGCCCAAACCATAAGGGGTATCTCGCCGAAATTGCAAAACTAAAAGCAGTGCAACGGTTACGCATGGGGCAGATGATGCTTGCAAACGTAACGCCAAAAGTTATGGCAGAGTATCGGGACGAGAGGCTTAAGACGTGTAGGCCCAATACGGTAATACGCGATTTGGCCGCGTTATCGTCAGTTTTCAATTACTGTATCAAGGAGTGGCGTTACGCAATAATTAACCCGGTTGCGGCTATCAGAAAGCCATCTATGCCCCCAGGACGAAATCGTGTATTGGACGCGGCAGAAGAAAAGCGATTGCTTGAGGCGTTACGCCCGATTAAAAACAGGAATATTTACATGCGCCCCCTGGTTATTGTCGCATTAGAAACCGCAATGCGGCGGGGCGAGTTGTTAGGCCTTGAATGGCGCTATGTTGATTTAATAAAACGCACAGCATTTTTACCAGACACAAAGAACGGAACATCACGCACAGTGCCTTTATCTGAGAGAGCCATAAGTGAATTAACCACACTCCCTCGCAGTATTGGAGGTTTGGTGTTTCCAATTAAATGGTCTGCAATGGAATATTGTTTCCAGCGTGGAGTGAAACGGGCGGAGCTGGTTAACGTGCGGTTTCATGATCTCAGACATACAGCGACTACTAGGCTATCGGAAAAACTCCCTAACCTTATCGAGTTAGCAGCAGTAACAGGACATAAAAATGTGCAAATGCTTGCAAGATATTATCACCCGAAAGCCGAAGACCTAGCCCAGAAGATCGGTTAAAGCCCCAAGGTTGTATACTTGTAAAACCTTTGTATTCAATAAGTTACAACCTCCCCCAACTTGACAAATTGGACAGAGTATGCTATCTTGGTTACATTGGATGTAGGTTCATTTTTAGCTTGGCTCGGTATCTCGAAGACCATTAAATACTACTAGCCCCAATCGTGACAAGACCGAAATAACCCGCCTTATTTGCCCGGCTGTACGCAGAGTAATCGCTATCAAGCGTTTATAAACCTTCATCAAGGAGACTGCGTATGGAACCCCAGCGCACTTTATTTTCAGATTCAGACCTGCTCACAACAGCGCAAACCGCCGTATTTATCGGTGGCACTCAAACACCCATCCCCAGGTCGACGCTTCATTACTGGCGTACAAAAGGAGTAGGCCCCAGCTATTACAGGCTTGGCAATGCTATCCGATACAAAGTTGATGACTTAAAAGCGTATCTAAACTCGTCAAGACATACTCATACGCCAGCCTCATCCCGCAAGTGATGACTGATGCCGACTTTCAAGCTCTGATAGATTTATTGCAAGAAGTTATTGCAGAGGTTAACGCCGAATACAGCGCATTTAGCCCAGAAGAATCAGACACAGATCTGTATTAGAAATAAAAAGGTCGGCAGAGCCGACCAAGGGAATTATCCAGGATGAATTATACCACAAACGCACCTACTGCTGCCACAATAGCCTCATCTCATTACGACGTTGCCCCACCCTCAGTAGACACGGCTGAAGCCTGCAAATTTTTATCCATTTTGGCACCGCAGGCTAGAGAGTTTCATACACGGACGTTTGACGACCATAAACCTCAAAACCTCGCTCTATCGAGAAATCTCAAAGTCTCCAACTTCCCTGACTCCTTAAAACCTTTAATAGAGTTAAACCATGCCGGTGCAGGTGTATTTATTGTAATCAACGAAGGAGGGCAACAAAGCCGTGACATTACTCGCGTTCGCGCCATATTTGCAGACACTGACGGTGCACCATTGGAGCCGCTTCTTGTTCTTAAACCACACGTTATTATTAAGAGTAGCCCAGGTAACTACCATGTTTATTGGCTTGTAGACGACTCTTTTCCGCTTAGTAGATTTACGGAGATTCAAACTGCAATTGCGGATAAATACGAAACTGATCGTGCGGTAAAAGACTTACCACGTGTGTTAAGGCTACCGGGGTTTTATCATCAAAAAGGTACACCGTTCCTTGTGCGAATGGTTGAATCTAATCTCGAATTACCAAGATACTCAATCGACCAAATCATAAACGGCTTGAGTTTGCCGCTAGGAGTGGCTAATTCTACGATTAATGATGAAGCTCCAATGGGTGAAATCCCGCGACACATAGCGGCCCTGTTTCCCCCTGGAGAGGTGCTGGGAAAACAAACAATTCACACTCTCCCATACACAAAAGAAAACCGCGAAATGGTGTTGTCCGCGGCGCGAGCTGCATGGCCTGATGGTATACCCGACCGCGACAGTTTCTATCAATTAGGTATGCCGTTAGCCTCGCTGGTGGTTGTTAATGATTGGCCAGAAACCGTTTCAAGAGAGATTTTAGACGATGTTGCAAGCAAGCCCGCCGGAGCGAATAGAGGGCATAACGACAGCGAGTGGGCTTGTTATCTTGTAGGTACCAGCACAAGGTATAAAAACGGTGAGGCATTTTTAGGGATTGGGTCACTATTTAGGCGTGCAACAGAAAACGGCTGGCTGCGCCCTGGCACTGCAACTGAGAAACTAAGCGGCCTCGCTCGTTTTGGACTCATTACACTTGGTTCTAAGGTTGGAATCGTCGATTTAGAGCAGGCCAAAGAGGCCAGCACTCTTAAACCCTTAAACATTTATTCTCGTGATGATGGCGGCTTTTTAATTCAGCGCGCTATTGCCGCATCAAACCCCCAAGCAGATTCAGCTAAAGAGTTTCGGTCATGGTGGAGGGCACCCCAGACCAATATGTTTTATGGCGTGGAATTGAACCCTTCGGGCACTACGCCAGGCTATTTAAATATTTTTCGAGGGTTGTCAGTAACCTCCCAGCAGGGTAGTTACCCATTGATTAAATCCTTTATCAAGGACATCGTTTGCGCCGGTTCGACGGAGTACTTTAATTATCTTTGGGGGTGGATGGCCCACCTAATCCAGAAGCCTGCTGAGAAGCCCGGCGTATCAATTTTGCTCTTAGGGGGACAAGGTACAGGCAAAGGGACATTCGCCGCAAAGATTGTTGGTGGGTTGTATGCCCATCACTTCTTGCACTTGCAGTCCGATGCGGCTTTAACTGGAACCTTTAACGAGGCTTTGGAAAGTTCACTTGTGGTTTTTGCCGATGAAGCGTTTTTTAGTGGAGACCGTCGAGCCGCAAACATCCTCAAAGCAGTAGAAACCGAATCACGCCTTCAAATTAATGTGAAATTTCAACCCGGGCGGCAGATAACTAGTTACCACCGAATTATTGCAGCATCAAATAACACCCACGCTGCATACGTTGAAGAGGATGACCGTCGAAAATTCGTGTTGAGACTTTCAGAGGCGAGGAAGGGGGATTTCGCATACTGGAGGGCGCTGGACGCAGAAATAAACGGCGGCGGGCTTGAGGCATTAGCTTTTGATTTGCAACACCATGACCTAACCGACTTTGAGGTTAGAGAGCGTCCTAAGTCCTCTGAATTGATGCGCCAAAAGCTTGCATCTCTCGATGTGGTTCCTAAGTGGTGGTTAGACCGTTTAACGGATGCACGTCCGACCAAGACGGCGCTAGATTGGAGTGGCTGGGTTTCTTCCGATGTGTTGTTTTCAGACTGTATCGAATGGGCACGGTCAATCGGGGTAGCCGTAAGGCTACCATCATTGAGGGATTTTGTTATCACTCTTAAAACTCATTGCCCGCTACTCACGACAAAGCAGCAAGGCACTTCGAACAATCGGAAACGAGGGTTTGAGTTACCACCCATAGATCAATGTCGGGCAGCTTTCGAAGATGTGTGTGGTGGTGAGATTGATTGGGAAGCTGCACAGTAGTGCACGGATGTTGCACAGATGTTCTGTGCAGCGCAAAGCCAGTAAATACAAGGGTTTCAAGGCGACTGCACAGATGAACACATATATTTTCAAATCGGAAGATAAAAATTTTTTTGGGCTACAAATATATGCCAAAAACAAACGCTAGCGATTTGTTGATTTTATCCGTGCATTCCGTGCATATCGCTGGAACCCGTGCCAGTATTGGGCTAGAGCTGCACAGATCTCCGTGCATATGCACAGAGGAAACCATGACACTAATACACGATTTCAAAAAACGCCTAGAAAACACCGAAACGGACGTACGTAAAACCATAACACCGTCAAACGATGCCCCCGTGGTATCCGAAAAAGTTATTCAACTGGCTGACAGGTTTGTTATGTGGCATCGGTTACAACCTTTGCCCGAAAGATGGGAACCCCAACAGCTAGGTCGGATTGCAGCTACATTTGGTGTCCCTCGCGAGTTGATGGCAGCAGCGCTGAAACATGCAGGCTGGGTCGAACATAAAACAGGTGCCACTAGTTACTGGCAAAGGAGCAGATGAATGGAACAACAGCAGATGAACGAAACTTCAACAGACTGGCAGCAATTAATGCGCTCGCAATTGTCCTGCAGCCTAGCGCATGATCGGGCAATCGGGATAACGCAAACTGCAGCAGCCTACCAAGTTATGACTGCGATTCATGAGGCAATACATGTTTATTTCGAAGTGCTGCAAGGGCGAAAATTAGTAGGCGGTCGCGTATCAACCCGTCCTTATCAAATGGGCGATACTGATTGCTATGGCGCGGTCGAGGTGGAAAATGGCCCGTGCGGAAAGTGGCTGTCAATGCTAGGAAATGTTGGGACTGATTATTTTGAGTTTTGCGTTACTGGATTTAAGGTCAGCCCTGATTGCGATAACGACATGAAAACAGCTTATACGATTGCAAAGTATTTACCCTATGCCGAGCAACCTGCGCCAAACGGCTTTGTGCACCCACTCGCTATTAAATACAAGGGAAAAATCTTTGATGACGATGGTGTTAGCCTTCTTTTAGAAGAAGCGGCCCATATAGTAGCGGATGCGTTTAAGGACAAAAGATGGTGGTCGACTATAAGAGCCACGGCAGTTTATATGCTGAAGCATAGACGCATGGAGGATGGGTTTATCAGCTATGACCATATGCACCAGATTCAGAAATTCGTAAAAGAGCAACAGAAAACACTAAACCACGGTAACACGGTAGAACTATCGGACGTTCCAGGATTCCCGGACGATGTTGCATGGCTAATGCTTAAATTTAACGTGTACCCCGAGCGACCGATATCAACTGAAGAGGTCGTTACCGCATATAAACAAGCGAGGCTGTCCCCAGGAGGCATCGCAGAACTTAGTAAATCAGATATCAAATTCGTCAACGTAACACTATAGGAGATCATTACCGTATGCACCCAACCGCAATAGCAAAAAGAGTTGTTTACACCCCACCAGTCAAACCTTGCGATTTAACAACCTACGGCGATGGGGATGGACATTTATCCTCCGAGCAAATTGCTTTCATACTCTCGGACAGGGAGCCAAAATGGCATGACCGCTGGCATGTGGAAATGGAAGAGTTTATCGACGGGTTCCCTCACACTAGTGAAGCAGGCATTTTTGAATCTGAAGAGGAAGCTAGAGGGTTTATGGCTGGCTGGAACGCCCACCGTACCAACGTCACAGAATCTTTATTCGCTAGCAAGTTCAGAAGTAGGAAGTAAAGAGGCCGTTCCACCAGGATGAGATTTCCGGGCGGACTTCAAAGCCTGCGCCTTTGGATTTTAACGTTTTCCCTTTTTCGGCTTGTCCGGGTACACCGGCTGTTTCATCGGTGGGGACGGACGAGGTTTTCCCAACTGCCGTTTGATCTCTTCCGGCACTTTCACTTGATCGAATGGAAAAACTTGCATATTTGAAAGCCTCCTTCATGAACGCTGCCGTCTTATTCCGACATTGGTTTTTGCGCGAGCGGTTTCGCCTTGATTTCCGATTTGCTTAATGGTTTCTTTTTACTTCGCATATTTTGTAGCATTCATAGTTGCTCTTTGCGTTGATTTATCAAAAATCGGTTTGTCAGCTTTAAGAATAATTGGTGACATTCCCCCCTTCGATTCTGATTTGGGGGGTGATTTTCAATTTCTACTTGGGTTGCTTTGAAAATAAATTTTTTATAATTCTCATTAATAGAATCAATATAAATCCTGGATTTTCTTACCGCATCATTTAACGGCCCTTTTTTAGTAGCTATGTTTGCAACCCATTTCTCAGGCTCCGTCTCAAGTAAAACATGCAATGTTTTGTATAAATGTCCAACCGAATACTTTAAGTGTTTAGAATTATTATGTGAGATTAATCTACGATACAAAACGATTTCTTTGCATATTGGACAGAATACATAAAAACATCGTTTATTAACTTTCCGAAAGTTTTTAGGTAGCTTTTTCATTCTTTCGCCCCCATCAAATATTGGTATTTACAAGTACATACGGTTTAAAAAATAGGGGCGCGATAAACGCAGTACATAAGGGTACGCCACCCATGTCACCCTCGTGGTCCCACCCCCTCCCGGGGTACCCCCTACCCTATTCGCACCAACCAATTCAAGCCAGCCTACCTATGGAAAGGTGTCAACCACTTCTGGGAAAACTTGTCTTCATGAATTCAAGTTATTGATTTAAAACAATATTTTTAAATAACACCATTAAACTGTTATATAATTTCAGTGTTGATACTTCGTCAACAAAATGCGGCGGCAAGGGTGCGGGAACACCCAAACCGCCTAACCACAATCGAAACTACAAGGGAGTTTTAACCATGGCTGAATTAGATATTACACGAGTAGACGACCTGATTGTTATGGCGCAATCAGTAGACGCCACTGGAGTGGGGCCAGTCTTTGAAAAATGCCAATCTGAGACTGAACGAGTTATGCTTGAGTGGTTTAACCGCGTATGGGCCGCCGATCCGTTTGATCCTTTAACTGATGACCTGGTTGTAAAGGCTGGCGAGTTTTGCCAGGGTTTGGGGTGGGAATTATCTAGCCGTGAACGTGCTTTACTCAGCCAATTGCATGCAGTTATAGAGACGACCTAACAGACACCCTCTTATACGAACGTAAGCCCCCTTTGCGGGGCTTTTTTATTGTCTATACCTCTCTCACCCCTCGCCTTATTATTTTCCCGCCACAGCTTGACGCTACACTACCAATGGCATTATCAAGTTTTTGATACTGTCCAAATTCTGTCCAAGTAATTTAACCGTTTGATGGACAAGATACGTTTTTAGGGTTTTACCGTTCTATATAAATCAACAGCTTAACGTGCTAAGAAGCGGCTTATACGATATGTGCAAGGCGATGGATAGAGGCATGACCATACAAGGTGTTCGAATGCTGGAAAAGCGTGGCGGGAAGAGTGGGGATTGGGTGGCCGACTAGCAGCACAGGCCATTGCGAAGCGCAACCAACCGGTGGCCGAAAACCCTGATTTCATCTGCGCTACATCCTACGCAGAAATGACGACATTAATCTACCACCTGGAAAACAAAGGAATGCCTTCCCCCCTACTCCAGCAATGCCACTATCTGCCGCGCGCACTCTGGTGCCATGGTCACCCCATAACGAAAATGGCCGGTGTTCAGGTATAAATTCTCAATCTGCGGGTGACGGCCTATGGTTGGGATATTATGCGGCGTGCCAGGGCGCAGCCCGCTCCAGTGCTTGACGATAGGTTGGCCGCGCAAGGCAGGCAGAATGGCTTCCGCTTTCGCCTGCATCTCCTGGCGCATGCTTTCAGTGGTGCCGTTATCAAAGCCAACATCTTCCAGGCTGCTACCAGCCAGTACATAACCGTCCAGCCGTTGCAGCATATAGAAACCGTCCCGATAAAGAATATGTGGCAAGAGTTCCGGCGTCATTTGGTACAACAGCATCTGGCCGCGCATGGGTTTGATATCCAGCGTCAACGCTGTTTGCCTGAGCAATTCAAAACTCCATGCACCTGAAGTCACGACGAACTTGTCCGCGTGCAGCATTTCGCCGGTGGTGGTTTGCCAACCCCTCAGCGGTGACTGTGTTTCCTGCAATGGTAGTAATTGCGTTTGCTCACGCAACTGGACGCCATGTTTGACCAGCCACACTTTCAGGGCTTGCAACAAGCGGGGATTGCGGATTTGTACCACTTCCGGGATCAGTAACTGTTCGCCTTGTTTTTCCGCCGCCAGGCCAAAGCGTGCACACCAGCTCAGCGCTTGTTCGAGATCAAACGGTGGCTGTAGCAGCATGCCACTGCGGATACACTCGGGGTCAATGCCCGTTTCTGCCAATAATTCGGCGCTCACTTGCGGATAGGCACGGGCACCGGCCAGTGCCAGTTCATTCACGATATCCCGGTAAAACCATGGCAGTAAGGGGAAGGCGATACCGGCACCTGCCCAGGAGGCCTCTCCCGAGGTTTGCGCCGCAATGATATTGCGTTCAACCACTGTAACCGCATAACCTTGCTTGCGTAATTGCATGGCGGTCAGGCAGCCGACGATGCCGCCACCTACTACCAGCACTGAAGTATTTGCCATAAAGAATACCCGGGAAAATTGTGTATTGCCGGACTCGCCGGTGATGACCAGCCAATCCGGCGCAAAAGGAATATTGTCTTACGGTTTGCGTCCGGAAATCAAATAGACTTCCATGGCGATCAACGCGGCATTGCTGCCCAGCAGCACCAGCACATCACCTTCACCCAGCACGATATCCGGCCTGGGGGCAATCGGCTCCGGCATATTCGGGCGACGTAATTGTTTTACTTCCACGGCAAAATCCTCAAACGGGACTTGATTCAATGGCAGGCCATGCGCATAAAAGTTTTTATACATTTCCACCGAGTGCAATTGTGGCAAGGAAGCCGTCACCGCATCGGCATCACTGACACCACGGAAATAGCCTTTGAACATTTTGTAGCGCTCTTCGCGGAACAGGCGGATACGTTTCACCACACGGTTCAACGGAATGCCCAGGGTCACCAGCGCATGTGAGGCCAGCATCAGGCTGCCCTCCAGGATTTCCGGCACCACCTCTGCCGCCCCGGCATCGCGCAACACGTCCATTTCGCTGTCGTCATGCGTACGCACAATCACCGGCAGGTTAGGGTGGCGCTCCTGGATGACATGCAACACTTTCATGGTACCGCGTGTTTCGGCATAGCTGATAATGACGGCTTTGGCACGCGCCAGGCCAGCAGCCTCCATGACAGACCGCCGGCCGGCATCGCCATAAATCACATTTTCACCGGCGGAGGCAGCTTCCTGCACCCGGCTGGCATCCATATCCAGCGCCACATAGGGAATGTTTTCCTCGCGCAAAAACCTGCCCAGGTACTGGCCGCTACGTCCGTAACCGCAGATAATCACATGATCTCGCAACTCCTGGCTATGCTCCTGTATGGTATCCACGCCTTTAATGCTGTTGCGGGTGTAGCTTTTCACCAGTGCTCGCGCAATGCGGCCGTTATACTGGATAATAAACGGTGCCACCAGCATCGATAGCACAGCGACAGACAATACCAGTTGCAAGGCTTCGCCATCAATCAACCGGGTCTGCAGGCCCAGGGCCAGCACCACAAAACTGAATTCGCCGGCCTGCCCCAGGATAATCCCGGTACGCACGCCTACCCCCATCTCGAAGCCGTAAAACTTGGTGAGCAGGGCAATCAACCCCATCTTGAACAACAGGAACAAACCCAATAACAAGGCAATCAACCCGGCATGCTCAAGCAGCACCCTGGCATCCAGTAACATGCCGACGCTGATAAAGAACAAGCCCAGCAAAATATCGCGGAATGGCGCGATATCAGACTCCACCTGGTAGCGATATTTGGTTTCCGAAATCAGCATCCCGGCCACAAACGCCCCCAGGGCATAGGACAAGCCGGCAAAATTGGTGGCTGCCGACATCAGTAAAGTCACCATCAGCACATTCAGGACGAACAGCTCGCGCGAACGCTGCTTGGCCACCAGCTCAAACCAGAAGTTAAGGATATTCTTGCCGAACTTGAACAGCAGGAACAACAATATTGAAGACTTCAGTAACGTCAGGCCGAGCACATCCAGCCAATTATCGCTGTGCGAACCCAGCGTTTGAATCAGGACCAGGATAGGAATCACGGCCAGATCCTGGAACAACAGCACGCCTATACTCAGGCGGCCATGGCGGGAATTCAGGTCTACGCGCTCCATCAGGATTTTGGAGACGATGGCGGTAGAAGACATGGTCAGCGCCGCGCCTATGATAAAAGCAGTTGCCAGGTTTAGCCCTGCCAGCTTGCCCAGCGCCAGGCTGCCCAGCAGGGTAAGGATCACCTGCCCGCCGCCGAGGCCGAACAGGGTTTTACGCATGGCATACAGCTTGGGCAGGCTGAACTCCAGGCCGATACTGAACATGAGGAACACAATGCCGAACTCGGCGACCTGGCGCCCGCTCTCTTCATCTTCCAGCATACCCAATGCATGCGGCCCGAGCACGATACCAATCATGAAATAAGCCAGTATCGCCGGCAATCCCAATATACGGAACAAGCCAACGGCAAATACCGAGCTGGTGAGCAACAATAGCAAATGGATGAGAGAGTCGAACATGTAAAAGCGCTAAAGCAATTATTTTCAGGTCGTGCACGGTGTTATTCAGCAAAGCCTGGCACGGCCGATGATTTATTATGAAGCAGGATTGTGTCAGGATAAAGATACTGACACCTTAATAAAAAGTATTTTAATGCAAAAAATGTGCCTGCTATTAAATAATCCATAAAAAAAGTCGCGTTTTGCTTTATTGCCTGGGCGGTCACTTGTTATACTAGCTCGCCATGAGTATCGCGAATGCAGACGTCAGACTGGCTGAGAATCCCGACATTGTGGGCAAGGCACGCACTGTGCTGCTGCACGAGGCCGATGAGATCCGCCAACTGGCCGGCCGCATAGGTTCTGCATTTGAGGCAGCAGTCCACCTGGTACTTGCTTGCCGGGGCCGCATTGTGGTGACCGGCATGGGGAAATCCGGCCATATTGGCGGCAAGATTGCAGCCACGCTTGCCAGCACAGGCACCCCCGCATTTTTCATGCACCCAGCCGAAGCCAGCCATGGAGACCTGGGCATGATCACAGCCGAAGATGTCGTGATCGCCCTGTCGAATTCCGGTGAAAGTGATGAAATCATCAATATCCTGCCCGCCATCCGCCGCATCGGCGCGCGTATTTTAAGCATTACCGGGACGGAAAACTCGACCTTGTCGCGTGAATCCGACGTGCACCTGAGCGCTGCGGTCAGCCATGAAGCCTGCCCGCTTGGCCTGGCGCCGACGGCCAGTACTACGGCGGCACTCGCCCTGGGCGATGCATTGGCATTATGTGTGCTCGACCTGCGTGAATTTACCGCCGAGGATTTTGCCCGTTCACACCCGGGCGGCAGCCTGGGGCGCAAACTGCTGGTCAGGATCAAAGATGTGATGCGTAGCGGTGATGCCATTCCCTGCATCGGCGAAGAAGCGACAGTACAGGACGCCATCCAGGAAATCACCGGCAAAGGCATGGGATTCACTGCCATTGTGGACAAAGCACAGAAGCCGGTCGGAATATTTACGGATGGCGACCTGCGGCGCCTGTTTGTGCAAGGCATGACAGACAGCCATGCACCGATTACCAGCGTCATGAATACACATCCCAAACTGTTGGGTATGCAGCAAATGGCGGTAGATGCCGTCAGCCTGATGGAACAACATAAAATCAACGGCTTCCTGGCAGTCAATGAAACGCAGCAACTGGTGGGCGCATTGAACATGCATGACCTGCTCAAGGCAAAAGTCGTTTAGGCAGATAGCGGACATTCTCCATGCTTAAACATCCGATTCTGCTACCGATTGCTTTAATGCTGTTTCTGGCGCTACTGACTTTGTGGATTAACCAGACAGTGCAAGAGCAGATGGGGCACATTAATAGCCTGAACCGCCATGACCCGGATTACATGTTATACAACTTTGTCAGCACGCGTACCGATGCCACCGGCCATATCAAATATGTACTGGCAGCAGCAGAAATGCGCCATTACCCGGAGAGCAACCAGACCGACCTGCAACGGCCGCGCTTCACCCAGTTTGGCCAAAACATGCCTTATACACAAATCTACGGGCAGCACGGCAAGGTCTCCGGTAACGGGGAAAAGGTAGAGTTTATCAATAAGGTCAACGTTATCCGCCAGGCAACCGCCGACAAAGGCGAAATGCACTTGCAGACAGAAAAACTGACGATAGAGCCGAACACCGATATTGCCTATACCGATCTGCCGGTCACTATCCGCCAGCAGCCCGCCACCGTGATCAGGGGCACAGGAATGCACGCGGATAAAAAAGCCAACACCATAGAGTTATATAATCGCGTTCATGTACATTACGAGCGCCCGCCGACACCGGCAAATACATCGGCCACCCGCGCAGGCGCCACTAAAAATACAGCCAAAACGAAGAATCCATGATTCTGGAGAGATGAGTTGAATACGCACAAACCATTACTTTATGCCACCTGCCTGACACTATGCATGCTGGGCTGGTCAGGGGCCGCCCTGGCGGAGGCCTCCGACCGTGACCAGCCCATTGAGCTGGAAGCCGATACGGTGAGCGTCAATGATGCAAAAAAAATCAGTGTTTATACCGGCAATGTCATCCTGAATCAGGGCACCCTGCAAATCAAGGCCGATAAAATGATCGTGCGCGAAGACCAGGACGGCTTCCAGCATAGCACCTGTTTTGGCAGTCCCAATAATCCCACCACGTTCAAGCAAAAACAGACCGGCAAAAACGAGTGGATGCAGGGTAGCGGCCAGCGTATTGAATACAATGCCCGCATGGACAAGGTGCAGCTGTATACCAGCGCCTGGGTCAAGCGCGGGGAAGATATTGTGACGGGCGACTACATCAGTTATGACGCCAATGCCGAATATGCAGAAGTGATTGGCGGTACCAGGGCCAATCCCAACGGCACGGCCAACAGCCGTGTGAAAGCCACCATCCAGCCCAAAAACAAAACTGCACCGCCTGTCATTGATAACAAACCCGCCAGCCAGCAGGGCCTGCGGATGAACCGTTCGCTACAGTTCAAAAATGAACCAGCCGTAGAGCCTGGCAATGACACGAAGAAAGAGCAACCTTGAAGACAGGCAATATGCAAACCACTGCTTTATCAGACAACAGCCATTTGCGTGTCAGCCATTTAAAAAAGGCATACCAGGGCCGCACTGTGGTCAGAAACACCACACTAGAATTACATAGTGGCGAAGTCATCGGCTTGCTGGGGCCCAATGGTGCGGGCAAAACCACCAGTTTCTACATGATTGTCGGGCTGGTTGCCCTGGATGATGGCCAGATTACGCTGAACGGTACCGATGTCAGTCGCGCGCCCATGCATGAGCGCGCCCGCATGGGGCTGGCCTACCTGCCACAGGAAGCTTCCATTTTCCGCAAAATGTCCGTTACCGATAATATCCTGGCGATCCTGGAAACCCGCCCCTACACGGCGGAAGAGCGCGAAGCGAAGCTGGAATCCTTACTGGACCAGCTGCATATCCAGCATATCCGCAACAGTCAGGCCGTGAGTTTGTCCGGCGGTGAACGGCGGCGTGTGGAAATCGCCCGTTGCCTGGCGACAGACCCGAAATTTATTCTGCTGGATGAACCATTCGCCGGGATTGACCCGATTGCAGTGATTGAAATCCAGAAAATTATCCGCTACCTGAGCAGCCAGAATATCGGCATCCTGATCACCGACCACAACGTGCGCGAAACACTGGATATCTGCGACCGCGCCTATATTGTGAACGAAGGGGCTATCTTTGCGGCCGGCACCCCTGATGAAATTATTCAAAACGAAGGTGTACGTGAAGTCTACCTGGGTAAAAATTTCAGGCTGTAGGGTGTCATGAAACAAAACCTGCAATTACGTATCTCGCAAAACCTGGCCCTGACGCCACAACTGCAACAATCCATCCGTTTACTGCAACTGTCGACACTGGAACTCAACCAGGAACTGGAAGCCATCCTGCAGGAAAACCCGCTGCTGGAAATGGCTGACAATGAAGAAGGCGAGTTTGACGAAGGTGCGACAGAAGCCTTATCCAACCAGCCGGCAACGGAAGATGCCAGCTCATTTGATGTCGCCACGCAGCAGGAAATCCCGTCGCCCGCAGAGACCTTGCGTGACGACCTTAGGGACGAACTCAGCGGCAACGAAGGTGAGCTCCCCAACCTGAATGAAGAGTTCACCCCGCCGGAATTTGAAGATGATTACGAAGAATTTGGCAGTACCAGCAACTGGGATGAAGCCGGGCGGAATACGCTGGATGATGGGGACAGCGATTTCTCACGCCAGGATGCCAGCGACCTCAGCCTGCGTGAACACTTAATGAACCAGATTCAACTGGCGCCCTTATCGCAACGCGATATGAGCCTGATGAAGTTGTTGCTCGACAGTATCAATGACGACGGCTACCTGGAACAGGATTTGCAGGAAGCGGTTGACCAGCTGCCACCGGAGCTGGAAGTCGAACTGCTGGAGCTGGAAACCTCACTGAAACTAATCCAGAGCCTGGATCCTGTCGGGGTGGGCGCACGTGATTTACGCGAGTGCCTGTTATTGCAACTGCAGCACCTGCCAGCGAATACGCCACACTTACAGGCCGCCGTTGCCATTGTCAAAGACCATTTGGCATTGCTGGCCAACAAAGACTTTGTCAAACTGCGCAAACTGCTCAGCTGCGATGAAACCGTACTTAAAGGTGCGCAGCAATTAATCCGCCAGCAAAACCCGAAACCAGGCAGTGCATTTTCGACCTTCAGTCATGACCACTTTATCCAGCATGATGTGGTCGTCAAGAAAATCAAGGGTATCTGGGTCGCTACCCTGAATGACGGCGTGATTCCCAAGTTGCGCATCAACCAGATGTATGCAGATATCCTCAAACGCAACCGCGACAGCTCCGGCCAGTACCTGCAAAGCCAGATGCAGGAAGCCAAATGGATGATTAAAAATATCCAGCAACGCTTCTCGACGATCCTGCGCGTCTCGCAAGCGATTATAGACCGTCAGCGTAACTTCTTTGAACATGGCGAGATTGCCATGCGGCCGCTGGTATTGCGCGAAATTGCCGAAGAGCTGGATCTGCATGAAAGTACGGTTTCACGCGTTACTACCCACAAGTACATGCTCACTCCCAGGGGTGTGTATGAACTCAAATACTTCTTTGGCAGCTCGGTGGCGACCGATGCCGGCGGCTCCTGCTCGGCTACGGCCATCCGCGCATTGATCAAACAAATGGTCGCTGAAGAAAACCCGAAAAAACCACTGTCAGATAACCAGATTACCGATACTTTGGCACAACAAGGGATTGTGGTGGCCAGGCGTACCATTGCCAAATACCGTGAGTCGCTGAATATCCCGCCAGCAAACTTGCGCAAATCACTATAAACGTCAGTTACTCTAAAAAATTAAAGCCGCTGTTTAAGCGGCTTTAATTTCCAGGCAACGTAATATTTATTTGATCGTCACTTTGGCAAATTTACGTTTGCCCACTTGCGCCACCACTGTGATGCCTTTCTGCAAGGCCAGGTTTTTGTCTTCCACCTTGATACTGTCCAGCTTCACACCACCCTGCTGTACCGCACGCATGGCCTCGCTGGTACTCTCCACAAGGCCAGCCAGTTTCAGCAATTGACTAACACCTATGCTATCACCCTCAATGGCAATCTCCATCGCCGGCACATCGTCGGGAATCCCGCCCTTGGCCCGCGTCTGGAAATCCTGCAACGCCTTGTCTGCCGCAGACTGGTCATGGAATCGCGCGACAATTTCCTGTGCAAAGCCGACTTTAATATCGCGCGGATTCTCACCGTTGGTCACACGGGTTTTCCATTCGGCGATGGTTTCCAATGACGCAAACGACAGCAAATCAATATACCGCCACATCAGCGCATCGGAAATGGACATGATTTTGGCAAAAATCGTTTCCGGCGCTTCGCTGATCCCAATATAGTTACCCAGGGATTTGGACATTTTATTCACGCCATCCAGGCCTTCCAGCAAAGGCATCATCAACACACATTGCTGCGCCATACCCGCCTGCTTCTGCAACTCACGCCCCATCAGCAAGTTGAATTTCTGGTCGGTGCCGCCCAGCTCAATATCCGCTTGCAATGCCACCGAATCATAGCCCTGTAATAACGGATACAGGAATTCATGGATCGCAATGGGCTGGTTACCCTTGAAACGCTTGGAAAAGTCATCGCGCTCCAGCATGCGTGCCACGGTATGGCTGGCTGCCAGTTTGAGCATGCCGGCAGCGCCCAGTTCGTTCAACCATTTGGAATTAAAGACGATCTCGGTTCTGGCAGGATCCAGTATCTTGAATACCTGGGCAGCATAGGTATCCGCGTTGGCTTTCACCTGTTCAACGGTCAATGGCGGACGGGTGGCACTCTTACCGGTTGGGTCGCCAATCATGCCGGTGAAATCCCCGATCAGGAACAAGATCTGGTGTCCAAGATCCTGCAACTGGCGCAGCTTATTAATCAACACCGTGTGCCCAAGATGCAAATCAGGGGCGGTTGGATCAAAACCCGCCTTGATACGTAACGGTTTGCCTGTTTTGAGTTTTTCGACCAGCTCCTGCTCGATCAATAATTCGTCAGCGCCTCTTTTGATAATCGCCAGCGCCCGGGCTATTTCCGGGCTCAAGGTTTCAGTGGCAGTTGATGGTGGGGCTACAGCGGTCATAAACGGTTTTCTGATGCACAGTTCCCCTGTACATCGTGAACAAAATAAAAGCTGCTATTTTAACGTAATCCCAGGCTTTTCTGTAAGCGGGGCAAGAGCGATGATACACTTACGCCTTATGTCTGCTTCGACCACCTCCTCATCCACTCGCCTGTTTATTGGCCTGATGTCCGGTACCAGCCTGGATGGTGTCGATGCCGTTGTGGTTTCACAGTCAGGGGAAACCTGCACACAGACCGGCCAACATTTTTTGCCATACCCCGACAGCGTGCGGCAAACACTGCTGGCCCTGCATACGCCAGCACACAATGAGTTGCATGATGCCGCCATCATGGCCAATACACTGGCAGACTTATATGCCAGCGCTGTGCATCAATTACTGGATAAATATGCACTTGCCGCAGGCAGCATCACCGCGATTGGCTGCCATGGCCAGACCATACGTCATTGCCCCGAGCTGGCAAATGGCCAGGCTTACACGCTGCAACTGGGCAACCACGCCCGCCTGGCCGAGTTGACAGGTATTACCGTCATCGGTGATTTCCGTAGCCGGGATATTGCTGCTGGCGGCCAGGGCGCCCCATTGGTACCTGCATTTCATCAGGCGGTCTTCGCCAGCCCGGACCAACATCGCGTCATTATCAATATCGGTGGCATTGCCAATCTGAGCGATTTACCACGGCATGGTACAATAGCCGGCTTTGATTCCGGGCCAGGTAATCTGTTAATGGATGCCTGGACGCAACAGCATACCGGGCAAACATATGATGCCGGTGGCGCCTGGGCAGCCAGCGGCGAAGTGAATACTGCCTTGTTGCAATCGCTGTTATCCGACCCTTACTTTTCGTTGCCGCCACCGAAAAGCACAGGCAGGGATCTGTTTAATTCAGCATGGTTAGCAAGGTACCTGCATCCATTTAATGATACACCGGTCAATATCGCACGCACCTTGGTGGCATTGACAGCCCAATCGATTGCCGATGCGGTGACACGGTATTGCGCTGATGTGGAGGAAGTTTACGTATGCGGCGGTGGTGCACATAACCAGTTGCTGTTGTCAGATCTCCGGCAACGATGCGCCTGCCCGGTGCAATTGACTGATGCATTGGGAGTCGGTGTGGATTGGGTAGAAGCGGTGGCATTTGCCTGGCTGGCACAACGCACGATAGATGGCCTGCCTGGCAATATTCCCGCTGTCACGGGCGCGCAGGATCACAGGATATTAGGAGCGATTTACCCGAAGTAACCACGGCTGGCGTGATTCATAAAAACAATACAATGGTGCCGTATCATGGCCTGAAACAGATACCGTTGTTCAGTATGTTTTCTAACTTTTCCGCGCGCATACCTCGGTAATCGCACATATTCAGAGTTGATTGCGTATAATTTATTCAACCTTAGATAAAAACCTAGATAAAAAAACAGAGTACGTTATGTCTACCAAAGCGACCATTACTTTTGATGACGATAATGCATCAATTGAGCTGCCGATTCTAAAAGGCTCTCTGGGCACCGATGTGATTGATATTCGCAATCTTGGCAAGTATGGATACTTCACTTACGACCCCGGCTTCATGTCGACCGCTGCGTGCAATTCGGCCATTACCTTTATTGATGGCGAAGAGGGCCTGCTTTACTATCGCGGCTACCCGATTGAGCAACTGGCAGAGAATTGCGATTTCCTGGAAGTCTCACACCTGCTGTTGCATGGTGAGTTGCCAGACCACAACCAGCGCGAGGCATTCACCAGTGCCATTCGTCAGCACACCATGCTGCACGATCAGATGGCTGATGTATTCCGTGGCTTCCGCCGCGATGCACACCCCATGGCGGTCATGATCGCCGTGATAGGCGCTATGGCCGCATTTTACCCAGATAACAATGACGTGAATAATCCGGAATCGCGCCAAGTGGCTGCCATGCGCTTACTGGCCAAGGTGCCAACAGTCGCGGCCTGGAGTTATAAATACAATGTGGGGCAGCCGTTTATACAACCCAAAAACAAACTGGGCTATGCAGAAAACTTCATGCACATGATGTTTGCCACCCCTTGTGAAGACTACGAGCCCAACCCAATCCTGGCCAAAGCCTTTGAACGGATATTGATCCTGCATGCCGACCACGAGCAAAATGCGTCCACCTCCACCGTGCGCCTGGTAGGTTCCAGCGGTGCCAATCCGTTTGCCTGCATTGCGGCCGGCATCGCGTCATTGTGGGGTCCATCTCATGGTGGCGCCAATGAAGCAACGCTCAACATGCTGGAAGAAATCGGCGACATCAGCCGTATTGGCGAGTTTATCAACCGCGCCAAAGACAAAACGGATAGTTTCCGCCTGATGGGATTCGGGCATCGCGTCTATCGCAATATGGACCCTCGCGCCTCCATCATGCGCAAAACCTGCCATGAAGTATTAAATGAGCTGGGCCTGCATGATGACCCCATGTTTAAACTTGCCATGCAACTGGAAAAGATTGCGCTGGAAGATGACTATTTTGTTTCACGCAAACTGTATCCAAACGTCGATTTCTACAGCGGCATCGTCATGCGCGCGATGGGCATCCCTAACTCCATGTTTACGGCCATTTTTGCACTCGCACGCACCGCAGGCTGGATTTCACAATGGTCCGAGATGAATGCAGATACTGAACAGAAAATTGGTCGTCCACGCCAGTTGTATCTGGGCCCGGAACGCAGGGAGTTTGTGCCACTGCATCAACGCTAATCCTGATGCCTTAAAAAACAAAACGCCGGAATTTCCGGCGTTTTGTTTATTGCGTACTCAAAAAAATTAAACCGAGAACGAGCTTCCGCAGCCGCAAGTCGTACTGGCATTCGGGTTGCGAATCACAAACTGCGAGCCCTGCAGGCTATCGGTGTAATCAATTTCCGCACCCATCAGGTATTGCAAGCTCATCGGGTCAATCAGCAAGGTTACGCCGTCTTTATCGACTTGCGTATCATCATCATTGACCTCTTCTTCAAAGGTAAACCCATACTGAAAGCCCGAGCATCCGCCACCACTGACAAACACACGTAATTTCAGGTCAGGTGTACCCTCTTCATCAATCAGTTCTTTTACTTTCTTGGCAGCATTATCCGTAAATACTAACGGGGCTGGTATTTCCATTACAGCGGCTTCTGCGGTCATCATAGACTCCTATCAAATTCTTAAACACAATATGGCGATGAAATACGATATTTCAAGCCTCATCGGGCATCGCAACTTCAGCTGGCTGCTCGCCTAAATAAACCAGCTTACCTTCGATTACGGCCCCGGTATGCATCTCCAGCGACTTGTAATACAAATCACCCTCAATCCTGGCCTTGCTTTGCAACTCAATAAAGACAGAAGATTTGACCGGCCCGCGTATCACACCATTCAGCACAATTTTCGATGCCTCTACCGCACCGGTAACCGCCCCGTTTTCACTGATAATCAGTGTACTCGGATGTTCACGTTTTTCAATCACATTGCCTGCAATCTGGCCGTCTACCCGCAAGCCACCGGCAAAATGCATATTGCCCTGGATTTGTGTTTCGTGGCCGACCAAAGTATCAATATGGCTGTCGATTTGAACGCTTTTTTTGAAAAACATGAGACTTCCTGTTCCGAATTAACTTGAATGCCGGCGACTACCTGCCACCCGCCATATTATGCGCAAACCTAGCGCTTGGTTATTTTTTTGTAAAACACCAATTCCTCTTTCAATTTGATGTTTTCATCTTGCTGGGCGGTTAATGTCTTGGTTAGGTTGTTGCTTGTTGCCAACTCCACCTGCAATTCACGCTGGGAAGCAATCAGTTTTTTCTGTAACTCGATATTTTCCGCAGTTACTTGCTGCAAACGCTGGCGAACATACTCACTATTGTCATCATGGAGTACCCAATACGCCAGGGCAAACCCGATCAACACGTAGGAGACCGCCAGGATACTCTGAAAATACCACGGGCGGTGGGAGCGCACTGCAACCTGCTTAGCCGTTAACCCGAAATGGTTCCTCAGTCGTCTGCGTATCGGTCTTATCATTATGGCAACAACGGTAATACTTGCAAACCGGTATCCGCTTCCAGACCAAACATCAAATTCATATTCTGCACTGCCTGACCAGAAGCGCCTTTGACCAGGTTATCCTGTACCACAACGATGGTGACATATCCCTCTGTCTGCGGATAGATAGCCATACGCAAGCAATTGGAACCACGCACTGACCGCGTTTCCGGTAATGCACCCGCAGGCATCACATCAACAAACAGTTCTTTATGATACCGCTGCTCATAAACTTGCTGTAAAGACTGTTGTTGCCCCTCTGCATTCAATTTCACATGCAAAGTCGTCAGCATGCCACGGATCATAGGGACCAGATGCGGCACAAAGATCAGATTGACCGCCTCATTACCAGAGAGTTTCTTCAACTGTGCCAGAATTTCCGGCTGATGTCTGTGTCCTGCCACACTGTATGCCTTAAGGTTATCGCTGGCTTCGGAAAACAAGGTACTGACCTCCGCTTTCCTGCCTGCCCCTGAAACGCCAGATTTGGCATCGGCAATGATGGGCACCGAATAGTCAATCCAGTCATTCTCCAACAAGGGGGCCAGCCCCAGGAGCACTGTTGTGGGATAGCAGCCAGGGTTGCCAATCACTTGCGCGCTGGCAACGTTATCGGCATACAACTCTGGCAACCCATAAACTGCCTGCTTCAGGATATCTGTACAGCTATGCGGCAACTTGTACCACTTCTCAAACACGGCTACATCCTGCAAACGGAAGTCGGCCGCCAGATCAATCACTTTCACACCGGCTGCCACCAGTACCGGTGCCTGGCTCATGGCCACACCGTGTGGCGTTGCAAAGAACACCACATCGCATTGGGTTAAATCGACAGTCGCCGGATCGCTAAATACCAGGTCAACCACACCACGCAGGCTGGGGAACATATCGGACACGGGCAAACCCGCCTCACCACGTGAAGTAATCACCTGCAGCTTGACATATGGGTGAGGCGCCAACAGGCGCAATAGCTCCACACCGGTATAGCCGGTGCCGCCAACAATGCCGACTTTGATTTTTTCCATAAACCTTAAACCAGACTAACGATCACATTGTGACCAATGTATACAAAAGTAAAACAATAAATGAAAAAGGCCGCCAACGCGACCTTTTTTGCACAACTCTCTTGGTGTAAACGTAAAAATTAACGTTTGGAGAACTGCTTGCGGCGACGCGCTTTGCGCAGACCGACTTTTTTACGTTCCACTTCACGTGCATCACGTGTCACGAAACCAGCGTGAGACAATGCGCTCTTCAATGCCGCATCGTAGTCAATCAGGGCACGGGTAATACCGTGACGTACAGCACCTGCCTGACCGGATTCACCACCACCATGCACATTGACCAGAATGTCAAAAGTCGCTGTGTTGTTAGTCAATTCCAGTGGTTGACGCAAAATCATGCGGGAAGTTTCGCGTGAGAAATAAACGTCAGCTGGCTTGTCGTTCACTACGATGTTGCCGCTACCGGATTTAATGAACACGCGAGCCACTGAGCTTTTGCGGCGGCCTGTGCCATAGTTGTATTTACCGATCATGCTTTATCCTAATCGTCTGATATATTAGATGGTTAATGGTTGCGGTTGCTGAGCAATGTGCTCGTGCTTGTCACCGGCATACACTTTCATTTTCTTGATCATGGCATAGCCCAAAGGACCTTTTGGCAACATGCCTTTGACCGCTTTTTCCAATGCGCGACCTGGGAAACGATCCTGCATTTTGGAGAATGAAGTGGTGGTGATACCACCTGGATAACCGGAGTGACGGTGGTACAGTTTGTCGCCAGCCTTGTTACCGGTTACTTTAATTTTGTCTGCATTGATGACAACGATGTAATCACCTGTGTCCACGTGTGGCGTGTAAATAGCTTTATGCTTACCACGCAGGCGATGGGCAATAGCGCTGGCCAAACGACCCAACACCAAATCGGTGGCGTCGATCACGAACCAATCACGTTGTACTTCATGCGATTTTGCTGAAAATGTTTTCATTTTATAACTACCGAGTCATAGCGTATAAATTAAGAGGGCGGATTATATGCCAGCTTGAGAAAGCTTGTCAACGACTTATTCCGGGAAATGCATCTATTGTGATGCAATCTTTATCGTGACCACTGATCGCATCTATTTCTTTAAGTGAATTATGCAACTTATTAGAAATAAACACGTTTTTATGGGAAATTCCCTAAATAATCAGGAAATTCAAAACGATCAGGTGATATATTAACGCATTCATTCGTTTTCTGCGCACGTTTTAACTGAACATTTATCTGCATCATGCTTTTCAGCATACACAGGCGTAAAGGGCTTTCACGCATCGCCACCATGATCTGGTGGCGGTTGATCCTGCTATTTCTTCTTGTGTTACCGCCTTCACTGCATGCCATCGAAATCAGCGCGCTCGACATTGAATCTGCGCCAGGACAGCCATTGGTAGCCCAGTTCGCGATTCAGGACGCGCATCCGGATACCAACATAGACTGCTTTGTACTGCAACAAGCAGCAACATCCGAGCCCATACACCTGGAATACACAACCCTGGGCAACCGCCAGGGGGCGCTGATGCTATGGTCCAGCAACGCGATCACCGCCCCCGTGACCGCCACCCTGACGGATCGCTGCCAGCACAACAGCCAAACTTTCACCATCCAGCCGGACAACCTGGTTTCCATTCCGCTACCGCCAGTTGCACCAGCATTGAATCCGCTCCAGCCTCTTGCAGAAACAGAGGCGTCTGCTGAAGCTGTCACTACCTCCGATATCCCGGTGGATGCCTACACCACTTTGCAGCAACAGATTGATGTATTGCAACAGGATTTCAAACAATTAAAGACTAAATCGGACGCCTTATACGCCAGCAATCTTGCACAAGCCAATATACTGGTAACACTAAAGCATCAACTGATCCAGCTGCAAAACGAAAATCATTTGCTGCGTACACTGGTACTGGTGTTTGGTTTGGCACTGATCGCCAGTGGCTATTTCTTTGCCGACTGGCTACGCCGCCATGCAGCAGCGCCTAAATCTGCTAAAAGCAGACATAAGGCTGGAATCACCAAAGGAAAATCCGCACCTGTTGCTGTGAGAACCACCACGGCAACTGAACAGGCCGATGGTTTCAAACATACGGCACCAGCCATGCCGCATACGCAACCACCTTACCCATCGGCGCCCCCTACGGTGAGCAGGCTACAGGCGGTTCCCTTGCATGCCAATGATGATGCAGTCACCACCAATAGCGCACCCCAGAAAGTCAGCTCGCAGCAAACCACCCATGCGGTCATGCAGGATGCTTCGCGCTTGTTTACGCATGGTCGCGTTAACCAGGCCATAGACCATTTAAAAGAGCATCTGGCCAAGCACCCGAAATGCTCTCCCTGGATGTGGCTCTACTTACTGGACCTACTCTCCAAAGAAGACAAATGGCAAGAATTTGATATGGTCGCGGGCGAGTGCCGCAAACATTTCAACCTCAGCGTGGAGCGCAATCCTGACCCCAAACAGCAGGGAATTGAGTCTTTTCCGCGCATCATGAAGGCCTTGCAGCAAGCCTGGGGCACGCCACAAGTGATCTCACTGATTGATGACCTGGTATATAACACACGACTGGTACCACGCATGGGATTTGAGCGTAGCGTATTTGAAGAAATGATGCTGCTGAAAGAAATTGCCTGCCAGACCCAGAACCTGCCCGCGACTCCGCCCGCGGCAAAAGCATCCCCTGCCGCCAGCGCCGCGAGTGAGCACTTGCGTGAACTGCAACAACTGTCGGGAGATATCTATACGCTGGCACCGGCCACCCAGGGACCATTCCAGTACTGGACAGACTTCACGTTCGAGCTGGACGAACCTTCTACCTCACGCAAATCCGCGTAACCAGTACGCCAGCGCCATACCGGTTGTCAGGGAGGCACCCACCCAGATATTATCCAGGAACGCCTTGAAACATAACGCTGGCTGGCGTGTGCTGATCCATTGATACTGACGGACCAGTTGCATAATAGCGATACTCCAGCCGAGCCAGAATGGCCAACCTAACTCAATATCAACAGCCACTTTCGCCAGCATTAACATCATGGCCGCAAAAGAAAGCATGATAGCCAGCACTTCAAACCGGCCAAACGTGATGGCCGAAGAGCGTATACCGATCTTGAGGTCATCTTCACGGTCAACCATGGCATAAGCCGTATCATAAGCCACGGACCAGCAGACATTCGCCAGCAATAACCACCATGCCACTGCCGGTGCGTGGCCATGCATGGCCACGAATGCCATGGGAATCCCAAAGCCAAACGCAATACCGAGATAGGCCTGCGGAATCGCAAAAAAACGTTTGGTATAAGGGTAACTGGCCGCAAGAAACAACGCCGGCAAAGACCATAACACCACCACCGAGCCCAACAGGCACACCAGCAAAAACGCCAGCAGGGATAAAACGCCGGCGACGATATAGGCCTCCCTGACAGAAATTTCACCCGTCGCCAACGGGCGCGCCCGGGTACGTGCGACCGCGCCATCCCAATGACGGTCCGCAACATCATTCAAGGCGCAACCGGCTGAACGCATTAAAATGGTACCCAGCACAAACACCAGGGTGACGGTAATGGCAGGAAAACCTTGCCCGGCAACCAGCAAACCCCACAAAGTAGGCCACATCAATAGCCAGATACCTACCGGCTTATCCAGCCGGGTCAGGCGGTAATAAGCGTTCCATTTAGCGAATGACGGCATATTTTTTAGATTATCAACACAATGGTTACGGGTGTTGCAGCATACTTGGCAAAAACACCTCTGTGACCAGCAAGTGATGCCGCCCTAAACAAAACAATGAACGACGTGCCCACAGCCGCTGCTGCCTTGACACCGGAAAACTGGCAGACAACGCTTTATGCAAAGGATGTGAGGCATTGAGCTGGCGAAAATGCAGCACACCCCGCGTCACTTCAGGGTTGGCAAACAATGCGGTCCCTAAAGGCAAGCGTCCTATCTTGCGCAAGCCATACCACGGGCCACGCAAATCGGTACGTGCTATCACGCTATGCGCAAACACACGCGGCTGCCCGTCACCGACCAGCCACACCTCACGTACCCAGGCATGGGTTGCCCGGGGTAACCGCAACAGGTGTGTTTCATCCAGATGCGGCTTGCGCCAGGCTTCACGCGCAAGTTGTACGGAAAAATCGGCATATTGCCGCTTTAAGCGGGCCGTGAGCGACCCGCGCTCTTGCAACCAGGATCGCAACGCATTTTTCCCGGTCAGCTTGGGCTGCCACCCCGCATCATCACAGAAACGAACGCGTTGCATGCTGGTTACGGCTGTGGCAACTGGAAATTCTTAGGCAACCATACCCACAATTGCCCCTGCTGACGCATGGCTCCCGCCAGTTTGCCAGCGGACTCCCCTTCACCCCAATAGACATCCGCACGTACGCCGCCTTTAATCGCCCCCCCGGTATCCTGCGCCACCATCAATTGCTGCAAGGGATTATCCGAGTTTGGATAAGTAGTTGCCAAATAGACAGGTGCACCAAGCGGGATATAAAAAGGGTCTACCGCGATACTGCGCACCCCTGTCAATGGCACACCCAGTGCGCCCAATGGACCGGACAATCCGGCCGGTAACAGTTTGAAAAATACATAGCTGGGATTGGCATTCAGCAAACCTTGCAATTGCTCAGGATGCTGCTGTCCCCAGTTTTTAATACCCTGCATGGATGCTTCACTGGCCTGCATTTCACCCCGCTCTACCAGTAACTTACCGATGGATTGATAGGGGTGGCCATTCTGGTCTGCATAGCCCACCGGTAACCGCTCGCCATTTTCCAGTTCCACAATACCGGAGCCTTGCACCTGCAGAAAGAATGCCTCTACTGCATCACCAACCCATAGCAACTCATTACCCGCCAGTGGTGATTGCTGCTGCTCTATCTCTGCGCGTGTGTAATAAGGCACCAGGGTTTGTCCCTGCACACGCCCGCGTACACGCTTGTATTTCAGGTCAGGGAATAAGCTGGAGAGATTGACGGTAATCAGGTCTGTCGGCACTTTGTATAAAGGCACAGGATAGCGCTCACTAGCCATTCTGGCGCCTTTTAATACTGGCTGATAATAGCCGGTAATCAACCCCTGCTGCACCCCGTCCAATTGCTGCGTGCTGTACACATTAAAATTCTGCTGCCAATAAGTCTGGATGGCGACAGCATCGTCGGCTTTCACGGTTTGTGCGGTCGCACACACGGCTTGCCACTCCGTTTTTTTCTTTAAGCCCTGGCAACTTTGCAACCATGCAGGCCAACTGGCCAGCCAGTCCTCCTGCGCCAGTCCGGGCATCTCTGCCCAGTGTGCAGGATGAAGCAGCGCATAAGGTTGTGATGGCGGTTTGACTGGTGTGGATGATATTGGCTTTTCGGCAGGTGCAGAGGTGCCGGGCGGCACGCCGCCTGCTGATTTCTGCAGTGGCAAGGACTGGCAACCAGCCAGCGAGAGTACACCAAGTAGTATCCACCACCGACGAATATTGATGATGGATGTTACGGCAAACACATCGATAAATTTCACTTGAATCTGTTCTTTCAACAGCCTTAATGCAATCCGGCCGCCTGATGCAGCCAGAATGTCGGGATATCCACCTCAAACCACTCGCCATCAACTGCGACCATTTGATAAGTGCCATACATTTCACCGCTGGGCGTATTGAACATCACACTGCTGGTGTATTGATATTCAGCGCCCGGTTCCAGTAAAGGTTGCTCGCCAACCACACCCAGCCCCTTCACTTCACGCACTTGCTGCATGGCATCGGTGATTACCCAGTGACGGCTGATTAATTGCGCCGGAATTGTTCCGCTATTACGAATGGTGATGGTATATGCATAGACATACTGTGCCGCCTCGGGCGATGACTGGTCCGGCAGGTACGCAGTCGCGACCGAAACTTCACACGCATATAAGCTGTTATCCGTCACAATTAACCTATCATGCCTGTAGTGGGGGAACTGGGGCTGGCAGAATACAGTTTTCTTGCCATGCGCCCGGCCAGAAACGACTCGCGCCCGGCTTCAATCGCTTTCTTCATTGCGCCGGCCATCATGACCGGGTCACGTGCGGCCGCAATCGCGGTATTCATTAACACGCCGGCACAGCCCAGTTCCATGGCAATCGCAGCATCCGACGCGCAACCTACCCCGGCATCCACCAGCACAGGAATCTTGGCGCTTTCAATAATGATCTGCAAATTCCAGGGGTTCAGGATACCCATCCCGGAACCAATCAGGGAAGCCAGCGGCATCACGGCCACACAGCCAATCTCTTCCAGTTGCTTGGCAATAATCGGGTCATCCGAGGTGTACACCATCACCTCAAACCCTTCTTTTACCAGCGTCTTGGCAGCAGCCAGGGTTTCAGTCACATTGGGATATAAAGTATTCGGGTCTCCAAGCACTTCCAGTTTAACCAGCCTATGATCATCCAGCAGTTCGCGCGCCAGGCGCAATGTGCGCACTGCGTCTTCTGCACTGTAACAGCCGGCGGTATTCGGCAGGTAGGTAAATTCTGAAGGTGGCAGATAATCCAGCAATGAAGGCTCATCCGCATTCTGCCCGATATTGGTACGGCGAATCGCCACTGTCACAATGTCGGCACCGCTGGCGTCAATGGCTGCGCGTGTTTGCTGGAAGTCTTTATATTTTCCGGTGCCCACCAGCAAGCGTGACTGATAACTTTTACCGGCGATTACCAAGGCGTCATTCATATTTCGTTTCTCTTTAACTTGTTCAAGCAACCCTGTTAGTGATTAATCTTATTAACCACCACCTACGGCGCCTACAATTTCCAGCGTATCGTCAGGTTGCAGTTGTACATCAGAAAACTGGCTACGCGGGACGATATCCCCGTTCCTTTCTATGGCAATACGCTTGCCAGTCAGTTGCATATGCTCGACCAATGCCAGCACAGTCATCGCGTCTGCGGGAAGTTGCATCGCACTCCCATTCACAAAAATCTGCATCCTGCTCTTCATTTCTGATTAATCCAGCCGATATTTTACGAAATATTGGCACGTTTGGCTTTTAGTTTTTAAGCCACAACCTTGCTGTCATCTTTCTATCATGGGCAGGGGCTATATTGAACGCACATGGCATCATATTTGCTTAGATGTTGTAGCCGCGCAAATATATCATTAAAAATGAACCATCTTGGGCAGTACGTTATTGCACGGATTGCTTAATGCGGAACTTTTTGTTAATTTTGGCGCCACAAGCACGACGAACACAATTCGTCACTTGTACTTGAAACACTGAACTCCCAAAAGGAAAAACCAACATGCAAATTGCAGAATCTTTTCACACCGCGTCGTCATTGCACATTCTGACCGACGAGATTTACTCCCCCAGCCTGAAAACTGTACCCTCCGCTGCTGATGTGATCGCCGCACAAGCCACCCTCAAAGCACAACAGCATATCAAGGCAATTACCGAGCTACACCGCTTCCTGGAATCCAGTTGCGACTGCGTTTGATGTCCTGAATCAAACCCGTACCCGATTAAAAACTGGGTCAAAATTTAATATTCGCGTTTAAGGGCGAAGAAGTGCATAAACAGTGCAATGGCACTGTTTTGGCTTTTTTTCTGCTTGCATGTAGCGATGAAGGCAAAAAAGATGACTACACAAGCCATCTTTTTTATTACTAGCAATCGCAACAGGCGGACATCACAAAGATATCCGCCTGATATCCATTACTCTATCGCCAACTGCGGACGATTTTTTTCCGGCCAATCCAGATGGAAGAACTGGCCTCGCGGCTGATCCACACGCTCATAGGTGTGCGCACCGAAATAGTCACGCTGCGCTTGCAACAGGTTAGCCGGCAACACCGCACTACGGTAGCCATCATAATACGCCAGCGCCGCCGCAAAACCTTGCGCCGGGATACCATTGCTCACCGCCAGGGCAATCACGTGGCGCCAGCCAGCCTGGCCGTCATTCAGCTCAGTCGTGAAATAGGGATCCAGCATCAGGTTTTTCAGGCGGGAATTACGTGCATAGGCATCGGTAATCTTTTGCAGGAAGCGCGCACGGATAATACAACCGCCACGCCAGATTTGTGCAATTTCACCGAAGTTGAGTTTCCAGTTATAAGCCACTTGCGCTTTATCCATGAGCTGGAAGCCCTGCGCATAGGCACAGATCTTGGAGCAGTATAACGCGCTCTTGATCGCTTCAATCGTAGCAGCCTTGTCTTTATCTGAGACGGGCTTGGAAACCGGCCCTTTGAGGATTTTGCTGGCTTCTACACGCTCCTCTTTCACGCTGGATAAGGCGCGTGCATACACTGCTGCTGCAATCGCATTCGCGGGCGCACCCAATTCCAGGGCATTGGCGGCAGTCCATTGGCCTGTGCCTTTCTGGCCTGCCGCATCCATCACTTTATCCACCAGGAAACCTGGGCTGACAGGGTCTTTTTGCTGCAGGATATCTGCAGTAATTTCAATCAGGTAGCTGGACAGCTCGCCCTTGTTCCACTCGGCAAATACTTTACCGATTTCATCCGCCGCCATGCCCAGCAGGTTCTTCATCAACCAGTAGGCCTCACAAATCAGCTGCATATCAATATATTCAATGCCGTTGTGCACCATTTTCACATAGTGGCCGGAACCATCCGGGCCGATATATTCGGTACAAGCAAAACCGCCTTCAACCGGCTTGCCTGGGGCTGCACCTTCAATAGGTGCACCAGTATCCGGATCCACTTTAGCGGCGATATCACGCCAGATAGGCTCCAGTGAAGCCCAGGCTTTGCGGTTACCGGAAGGCATCAGCGATGGGCCGAAACGTGCACCGATTTCACCGCCGGAAACACCCGAACCGATAAAGTCTATGCCCTTGGCTGTCAGCTCTTTTTCGCGACGGATAGTATCTGTCCACAACGCATTACCGCCATCAATAATAATGTCGCCTTCTTCCAGGAACGGCAGCAAGGCATTAATCGTGACATCGGTTGCGCTACCGGCTTTGACCAGCAACACGATTTTACGTGGCCGCTTGATGCTCAACACGAAAGAAGCCAGATCGGCGTGGCCAACCACGCGCTCATGTGAAGGCTCCTTGGCTTTACATTCTTCAATGAAATTCAGCATCTTTTTGGGGTCACGGTTATAAACTGCAATGGTATAGCCGTGATCAGCAATGTTTAACGCCAGGTTTTGGCCCATCACTGCCAATCCTACCAATCCAATATCCGCATTTTTTGTAGTCATCATTCTTATCTCTATAAATGGTTAATTTAGTTGAAAAAAAAGCACAGGCTTTTGACCCATGCTTGGACTAGATGCCATATCGAACGTTCAACCACTGATTTAAGCGCTGACCGTTTAATATATGCATACTAAGTTTTCGGTTTAAATTATTTCAGTACATTACCGAACATCTGCAAAGTGAGCTGATATCCGATACTGGCGATCTGGGCATCATAGCGTTCACCCTCATCGCGCATGAAGGCATGTTGCCCGTTAAACTCATGCCAGGTGTAATGCAAACCGGGCACTTCAGCGAACCGCTTGTAAAGCTCGGCACGTTTATCGCCGGGGATATGCGGGTCCTGCTTGCCCCAGATCATCAGCAGTTCGCCTTTGATTTCATTCACGCGCTCCATGCTGTGTTGACCAGGCTTGTTTGGAATGATTGTCGTATGCAAATCGGTGGCATAGAAACAGGCTGTCGCCTTCACTTCCGGCTGCAAGGCTGCACGGAAAGCCAGGTGGCCGCCGATGCAGAAACCGGCAGCACCCAGATTGCCGTCATACCAGGACTGTGCATTCAGGTATTCAATCATGGCGCGGTTATCAGTGTCATATGCCTGCACATCTTTGGCCATTTTGTCGGCATTGCCTTTGTCACGACCGGCATCGTCATAACCCAGCACAGTCCCGATCGGATTCAGTTCATGAAACACTTCAGGCACCAGCACAGCATAGCCGTGGCTAGCCAGGAAACGTGCAGCACGCTCAATCGGGCCGGTTTGCTGGAAAATTTCCGAATAAAACAAAACCGCAGGCACCTTGCCATCGTGTTTTGGACGATGAACATAAGTACGCATCACCCCGGTAGGTGTGTTCAAATCAACGATTTCGCTTGTAATCAGCATGTTAAATCCTTCAACAATCAAAATAATCGATTATTCTAGCGCTGTTTGAGAGGCTTTTCACGCTTAATTCATGGGCGGCTGCCGATTTTTTGCATTTTGATTTACAGTGGCAGTCATGCTTTGCAAATCATCCAGGGAGCCGTTATGCGTCTGCGATATGATAGAGTGACCGCACTGATACTTATACTATTGAGTACACAGGCTGTACTCGCTGATCCTGACCCTGAGCAGGTGTACCGCCTGAAAGCCTCAGTGGTCAAAGTGCATGTCATCACCCAAAACGGAGGCCACGGCATAGGCACCGGCGTGGTAGTGGCTAAAGATACAGTGGCAACCAATTGCCATGTACTGGCCAATAGCAATGGCATCAGTGTGTCAAAGTTTGGCGACAGTATCAGCCCGGTCGACATGGTAGCAGACTGGAAGCATAATGCCTGCCTGCTGAGATTCAAATACCTGGAACTCACGCCGGTCAAATTATCTTCAGCCGCGTCCCTGCACTACGGTGACGAAGTATTCACCATTGGCTTCCCCGGCGGCCCACCCAAGCCGCAAACCATTGCCGGTAAAGTACGTGCACTCTATTCCTATGATGACAGCCTGGTTGTGCGCAGTGACGCTGCGTTTGTCATGGGCTCCAGTGGTAGTCCGACTTTTAACCAAGCCGGCGAACTGGTCGCGCTCAGCACCTTCAAAAGCCCGGGCAAACATGCTTATTTTTACAGCATTCCAATTGAATGGATTCAAGCCCTGATGCAACAGGCAGAATCCTCTTCCCCGACACCGGACAGCGCTCCTTTCTGGGATTTACCATTGGCGGAACGGCCTTTCTGGATGCAAGTCGTACAGCCATACCAAAGTGGCGAATGGCAAACACTGGAACCGATTGCCCGCGACTGGCTGGTGCAGCAGCCAGATTCCGCTGAAGCCAGCTTCTACCTGGCCAGCGCATTGCATGCACAAGGGAAGCTGGAGATGGCGCAGCAAGCCTATCAACGTACTATCGCGCTGGAACCAGCCCATCTTGGCGCCTGGATGGGTCTCGCGATTCTTGCGCAACAGCAACAACAGACAGAGGAATTAACCGAGGCCGAGAACCACGTACGGCAACTGGATACTCACGCGTTTTCGGATTTGCAGCAACAGTTACAAGAGGCACGCTAAATTGCCGCACCACAAGAGATGGCCAAGACAGAATAGGCCTCTGCTAGAATAACGGTTTTGACAATGAGACGATTTCAAGGTTTATGACTTCTCGCAACCAGCAACTGTTTGAAAAATCCCAGCAACTGATCCCGGGCGGCGTCAATTCGCCGGTACGTGCCTTCCGTAGCGTTGGCGGTACCCCCATCTTCTTTAAAAAAGGGCTGGGTTCCAGATTATGGGATGCGGATGGCAAAGAATATATTGATTACATCAATTCCTGGGGGCCGATGATCCTGGGGCATGCACACCCTGAAGTCGTGGCTGCCGTACAGCAAGCCGCTGCCAATAGCCTGAGTTTTGGGGCGCCAACCGGCCTTGAGCTGGAAATGGCTGAATTGATTAACAGACTGGTGCCTAGCATGGAGCAAGTGCGCCTGGTCAGCAGCGGCACCGAAGCAACCATGAGTGCAATCCGTGTGGCACGCGGCTTTACCAAACGCAACAAAATCATCAAATTCGAAGGCTGCTACCACGGCCACGCCGATGCTTTATTGGTTAAGGCTGGCTCCGGCTTGCTGACGTTTGGCGAACCCAGTTCAGCAGGCGTACCTGCCGAAGTCGCCGCGCATACGCTCACGCTGGACTACAACAACACGCAAATGCTGAAAGATACCTTTGCCAGCATCGGCGATGAAATTGCCTGCGTCATTCTGGAACCCGTGGTCGGCAACATGAACCTGATTGTGCCGCAGCAGGAATTCCTGCAGACTTTGCGTGCATTATGTACACAACACGGCACAGTACTGATTTTTGACGAAGTCATGACCGGTTTCCGCGTGGCATTGGGTGGCGCGCAAGCTTTATATGGCATCACGCCAGACATGACCACACTGGGCAAAGTCATTGGTGGCGGCCTGCCAGTGGGCGCCTTCGGTGGGCGCAAAGAGATTATGAGCGTGCTGGCACCTCTCGGCCCGGTCTATCAGGCGGGCACTTTGTCGGGTAATCCGGTGGCGGTAAGCGCCGGTTTAACGACATTGAAACTGGTACAAGCACCGGGGTTTTATGAGTCCCTGACCGCAAAAACCACCCAATTAGTGGATGGTTTAAAGGCAGCTGCACAAAAAGCTGGCGTCCCGTTCAGCGCACAAAGCGTAGGCGGCATGTTTGGCCTGTACTTCAGCGCCAGCACGCCAACCAGCTACGCAGAAATGATGCAGGCTGACAAATCAGCTTTCAATACCTTCTTCCACAGCATGCTGGATAGTGGTATTTATCTGGGGCCATCTGCCTTTGAAGCAGGCTTTGTCTCCGCCGCCCACAGCAATGCGGATATTGCGCAGACAGTACAAGCGGCAGAAATCGCTTTTGCCACGCTGTAACCGTCTGGCGAGCCTACCCGATTCAAGCCTCAGGCTTGTACGGGCAGGCTCCGCCAGCAGCCAGCTTTGTTTGATGGCTGAATGATCCTCACAGCACTCTCGTAGCACCCACACCCGACAAATCTGGCTTGGACCCATATCTTGTGCACTCATGGCGACAGTAGTCTTTCAGAAAACCTGGGCAAATGCCCTCTTCCCTTTGTGGTCCAGGCCTGATGTGTAATCCAAGTCGCTATTTTCCCCGTGGCCGAATATACCGGCCACCTATTTCAAGATAAAAAGCCATAAAAATGCCCCAAAAATGTGCACGTCCGCACACTTATGGTGCATATTAAAAGTAAATAAAAACCATTCTCAACGCTTGCAGAAAAATCTGTTACTCCATGGTTCTAAAATGCGCTAAACAATTGAAATCATTAAATGTTAACGGTATCATTGAAGGTTCCTCTAAATGTTTTGTAAGTGAAGAATCTGGCAATGGATATGCAATCCGACAGCAACCTGATGAGTGCTTCTCAAGATACCGCAACCACTCTGGACGACCAGCTTGGTTTAGCCCCGCAATCGCAGGGTTTATATGACAAACGCCATGAAAAAGATAGCTGTGGCGTGGGCTTTGTTGCCCATATCAAAGGCCAGAAGAGCCATGATATTGTTGCCAAGGGCCTGCAACTGCTGGATAACCTGACGCACCGCGGTGCCACAGGTTACGACCCCAAACTGGGTGACGGCGCCGGCTTGCTGATGCAGATGCCAGACACCTTCATGCGTGAAGAAGCAGCGAAACTTGGCATGACCCTGCCAGCCATCGGCCAATATGCTGTGGGGCAGGCTTTCCTGCCACAAAATACTGGCAACCGAGCAAAGTGCGAAGCCATTTTCGCGCAAATCATTGCCGAAGAAAACCAGACTCTGCTGGGCTGGCGCGATGTGCCAGTCGATAACAGCAACATCGCTGACGCTGCGCGCGCAGTTGAGCCGGTGATGCGCCAGGTATTTATTGCCAGCACCGTGGCTGACAACAACGCCTTTGAGCGTAAATGTTTTGTTATCCGCAAGCGTATCGAGCACGCCATCCGCGCGCTGAACCTGCAGGACAAAGCCCAGTTTTACATGCCTTCCTTCTCTTCCCGCACCATTGTCTACAAAGGCATGCTGCTGGCAAACGAAGTCGGCATTTACTATAAAGACCTGAAAGACGCACGCGTGGTCTCCGCCTTGGCGCTTGTACACCAGCGCTTCTCCACTAACACCTTCCCGGCCTGGGACTTGGCCCATCCATTCCGCATGATTGCGCACAACGGTGAAATCAACACCGTACAGGGCAACGTGAACTGGATGACGGCACGTCACGAAACTATCAAATCGACAGTGCTGGGTGAAGACCTGGAAAAACTGTGGCCGCTGATTGTTGAAGGCCAGTCTGACTCCGCCTGTTTCGACAACTGCCTGGAATTGCTGGTCGCTGGTGGCTACAGCCTGCCACACGCCATGATGATGCTGATTCCGGAAGCCTGGAACAACAATCCATTGATGGACGAAGACCGTCGCTCCTTCTACGAATATCACGCCGCGATTATGGAACCGTGGGATGGCCCCGCTGCCGTCGCGTTTACAGATGGCACCATGATTGGTGCAACGCTGGACCGTAACGGCCTGCGCCCTGCGCGTTACCTGGTGACTGAAGACGACATCGTCATGATGGCGTCCGAAATGGGCGTGATCACTTTCCCGCAAGAAAAAATCGTCAAGAAATGGCGCTTGCAGCCAGGCAAAATGTTGCTGATCGATATGCAGCAGGGCCGCATCATTGACGACGAAGAAGTGAAAACAGAATTGGCGCAAGCCAAGCCTTACCGTCAATGGATTGAACAAACCCGTTTCCACCTGACCGAATTGCCAAATGTAGGCAGCGACGAAGTTAACCTAAATGCGGATTTGCTGGATACGCAACAAGCCTTCGGTTATTCACAGGAAGACCTGAAATTTGTATTGCAGCCGATGATAGACAACGGCGAAGAAGGTTCTGGCTCCATGGGTAACGATGCGGCATTGCCGGTGTTGTCCAACAAAGCCAAAACCCTGTACAACTACTTCAAGCAGCTGTTTGCACAGGTGACCAATCCGCCGATTGACCCGATTCGTGAAGAGTTGGTGATGTCCCTGGTGACCTTTATTGGCCCTAAACCAAACCTGCTGGGCATTGATGAAACCAACCCGCCATTGCGTTTGGAAAGCAGCCAGCCGGTATTGAGCCTGGATGGCCTGGAAAAACTCAAGCAAATCGACTCCCTGACCAAAGGCCAGTTCAAATCCATCGTATTGGACCTGACTTACGATGCAGCCTTGGGTAAAGCCGGCATGAAACAGGCGCTGGATATCTTACATGACCAGGCCGAAAAAGCCGTGCATGATGGTTACAACATCCTGATCCTGTCTGACCGCACCGTATCAAGCAGCCGCATCGCCATCCCAGCATTGCTGGCCTGTTCAGCAACCCACGAGTTCCTGGTCAAGGCCGGTTTGCGTACCAGCACCGGCCTGGTAATCGATACCGGTTCGGCGCGTGAAGTGCATCACTTTGCCCTGCTGGCAGGCTACGGTGCCGAAGCCGTCTGCCCATGGCTGGTGTATGAAACCATGAAGACCCTGACCAGCGATGTTGAAAAAGCAGGCAAGAATTTCGTGAAGGCAATCGGTAAAGGCTTGTACAAAGTCATGTCCAAAATGGGCATCTCAACTTACCAGTCCTACTGTGGCGCACAGATCTTTGAAGCCATTGGCCTGAACAGCCAGTTTGTAAACGACTACTTCACCGGCACCGTGAGCCAGATCGAAGGAATCGGCCTGGAACAAGTCGCCGAAGAAACCGTGCGGCTGCATAACCAGGCTTTCGGCAATGACCCTGTGCTGTCCAACGCGCTGGAAGCTGGTGGCGAGTACGCCTTCCGCGTGCGTGGCGAAGAGCATTTGTGGACACCCATGTCCATCAGCAAACTGCAAAATGCGACCCGTACCGGCAAATACGAAACATACAAAGAATATGCCGCCCTGATTAACGACCAGACCCGCCGTCACATGACGTTGCGCGGCCTGTTTGAGATCAAGCCTGCTGGCAGCGCGATTCCATTGGACCAGGTCGAATCTGCCAAAGACATCGTCAAACGCTTTGCCACTGGTGCGATGTCACTGGGCTCTATCTCCACTGAGGCGCACGCAACCCTGGCTGTTGCGATGAACCGTATTGGGGGCAAATCCAATACCGGTGAAGGCGGCGAAGACGTTAAACGTTTCATTCCGGTACAAGTGGATTCCAGCATCGCCAAAGTATTGGGTGCTGACCTGATCGAAGCCGATGTGGCCCTGAAGGCCGGTGATTCCCTGCGTTCACGCATCAAGCAGGTAGCTTCCGGCCGCTTTGGTGTAACCGCGGAATACCTGAGCAGCGCAGACCAGATTCAGATCAAGATGGCACAAGGCGCCAAGCCTGGTGAAGGGGGTCAACTGCCTGGCCATAAAGTTTCGCCTTACATTGCGAAACTGCGCTTCTCCGTGCCTGGCGTCGGCCTGATTTCACCGCCGCCACACCACGACATCTACTCGATTGAAGATCTGGCACAGTTGATTCACGACCTGAAAAACGCCAATCCCAAAGCGTCTATCTCGGTCAAACTGGTTTCTGAAACCGGTATTGGTACCGTGGCAGCTGGGGTCGCCAAGGCCAAGTCCGACCACATTGTGGTCGCAGGCCATGATGGTGGTACAGGCGCTTCACCGATTTCATCCATCAAGCACGCTGGCACCCCATGGGAACTCGGCCTGGCCGAAACTCAGCAGACTCTGGTATTGAACCAGTTGCGTGGCCGCGTGGTGGTACAGGTCGATGGCCAGATGAAAACCGGCCGTGACGTGCTGATTGGCGCCCTGCTGGGTGCTGACGAGTTCGGTTTTGCCACCGCGCCACTGGTGGTTGAAGGCTGCATCATGATGCGCAAGTGTCACTTGAACACCTGTCCGGTGGGCGTGGCGACACAAGACCCTGAACTGCGCAAGAAATTTACCGGCCAGCCAGAGCACGTTGTGAACTACTTCTTCTTCGTTGCTGAAGAAGTACGTGAACTGATGGCCAGCATCGGTATCGCCAAGTTTGACGACCTGATTGGTCGTGCAGACTTGCTGGACATGAAAGCCGGCATAGCACACTGGAAGATCAATGGCCTAGACTTCAGCAAGGTATTCCACCTGCCAGAAATGCCAGCCAGTGTCTCACGCAAAAACAATGATGTGCAGGACCATGGCCTGGTCAAAGCACTGGACAACAAACTGATTGAACTGGCCAAACCAGCGCTGGAAAAAGGTGAAAAAGTCAGCATCGCACTGCCTATCGTCAACACCAACCGTACCGTAGGCACCATGCTATCGCATGAAGTCGCCAGCCGTTATGGTCACGACGGTTTGCCGGATGGCACCATCAGCGTCAAGTTCACCGGCACCTCCGGCCAGAGTTTCGCCGCTTTCCTGGCCAAAGGCATTACCTTTGAGCTGACTGGCGAAGGTAACGACTACGTCGGCAAAGGCCTGTGCGGTGGCCGCATCATCATCAAACCACCAGCAACGTTCCGTGGCTTGTCCTACGAAAACATTATTGTTGGTAACACCGTCATGTACGGTGCGACCACCGGTGAGAGCTTCCTCAGCGGCGTCGCCGGCGAACGTTTCTGCGTACGTAACTCTGGCGCAACGGCGGTGGTTGAGGGTGTTGGCAACCACGGTTGTGAATACATGACCGGCGGTACCGTACTGGTGCTGGGCCAGACCGGCCAGAACTTTGCGGCGGGCATGAGCGGTGGTATCGCCTATGTTTACGACATTGATGGCCAATTCGCCCAGCGCTGTAATATGAGCATGGTGTCACTGGACAAAGTCGAAGCCGCCGAAGCCGATGTCGGCAAAGTGCAGCATCTGGGCCAGCCTGATGAAGTAATTCTGAAAGGCTTGATCGAACAGCACCTGGCACTGACAGGCAGTCCGCGTGCCAAAGAGTTGCTGGCTGACTGGCCGGCTGCACGTGCGAAATTCGTTAAAGTATTCCCTAACGAATACAAACGCGCACTGACTGAAATGGCTGCAGTTTCTGCCAAACAAGCCGCTTAATCGTTTTTGTTAATTGAATGCCCCGCATGAAGCGGGGCCTTGTTAAGGTTGCGTCCTCAGGAGGCAACAGGGAAGAGATGATTTCACATGGGTAAAGTCACAGGTTTTATGGAGTTTGACCGTCTGGCAGAAGAAAATCTGCCAGTAAAAGACCGCGTCAAAAACTACAAAGAGTTCGTCCTGCATTTGACAGACGACCAGGCCAAACAGCAAGGTGCCCGCTGTATGGATTGCGGTATTCCTTTCTGTACTACCGGCTGTCCGATCAACAACATTATTCCGGACTGGAACGACCTGGTGTATCACCAGGACTGGCGTAATGCGATCGACGTGTTGCATTCCACCAACAACTTCCCTGACTTTACCGGCCGCATCTGCCCGGCACCCTGCGAAGCTGCCTGTACCTTGAACATCAATAACGATGCCGTGGGCATTAAATCCATCGAGCACGCCATCATCGACAAAGCCTGGGAAAACGGCTGGGTCACCCCGCAGATCAACCCCAACAAAACCGGCAAGAAAATCGCCGTGGTGGGTTCCGGCCCTGCTGGCCTGGCCGCCGCACAACAATTGGCGCGCGCTGGCCACAGCGTCACCGTGTTTGAGAAAAATGACCGTATCGGCGGCTTGCTGCGTTACGGCATTCCTGACTTCAAACTGGACAAGGCCAACATAGACCGCCGCATGGCACAAATGGAAGCCGAAGGCGTGACCTTCAAGGTTAACCAGAACGTAGGCGAGAACGTCAGCGCAGCGGATCTCGAACGCGACTTCGACGCAGTAATTCTGGCCGGTGGCGCCGAGTTGCCACGTGACCTGCCAGTACCAGGCCGCGAACTGGATGGCGTGCATTTCGCCATGGACTTTTTGACACCAAACAACAAAATGGTCGCGGGCGATACCGTCCCTAACCAGATCAAAGCCACTGGTAAACACGTGGTGGTGATCGGCGGTGGGGATACCGGCTCTGACTGCGTGGGTACGTCTAACCGCCATGGTGCGGCCAGCGTGACCCAATTCGAGTTGATGCCGCAACCACCGGAAAAAGAAAACAAATCGCTGGTGTGGCCGAACTGGCCACTCAAAATGCGCACCTCCAGTTCACACGAAGAAGGCGCAGACCGTGACTGGTCTATCACGACCAAAGCGCTGATTGGCGAGAACGGCAAACTGACCGCGCTTAAAGGTGCACGAGTAGAGTGGAAAGACGGCAAAATGGTCGAAGTACCAGGCTCCGAATTCACCATCAAGGCTGACCTGGTATTCCTGGCCATGGGCTTTGTGTCACCGGTACAAAAAGTACTGGATGCTTTTGGCGTGGAAAAAGACAACCGTGGCAATGCCAAAGCAACGACCGATGGCGAAGGCTGCTACAAAACCAGCAAAGCCAAAGTGTTTGCTGCCGGCGATATCCGCCGTGGCCAATCACTGGTGGTATGGGCGATCCGTGAAGGCCGCCAATGCGCACGTGAAGTGGATGCTTTCCTGATGGGCAGCTCGACATTGCCACGCTAATTCGGTCGACGTAGCCAATCCCATCAACGCCGATGATTACCCATCGGCGTTTTTATTTGTTATATCGCAAAAAAACCACATTCTTTCGGATGAAAGCTGGGCTTGGCCTTTATAATCATGCCTTTACATTACATGTTGTTTACCAGTAAACAACTGATTAGAACATCGAGATCACATTAATGACTCAACTCCAAAATGATATCTTCTTGCGCGCACTGATGCGCCAGCCTACCGAATACACCCCTGTCTGGATGATGCGCCAGGCTGGCCGCTATTTGCCGGAATACCGCGAAAGTCGCAAAACCGCCGGCAGTTTTATGCAACTGTGCCAAAGCCCGTCTTTTGCGACGGAAGTTACCTTGCAGCCACTGGACCGTTACCCGCAACTGGATGCGGCCATCCTGTTCAGCGATATCTTGACCGTGCCGGATGCCATGGGTTTAGGCTTGTATTTTGAAGAAGGCGAAGGCCCTAAATTTGAGCGTACCTTACAGGCTGAGGCGGATATCCTCAAACTGGAAGTGCCAGATATGAGCAAACTGCAATATGTGTTTGATGCGGTCAGCAGCATCCGTAAAGCCTTGAATGGCCGTGTACCGCTAATAGGCTTTTCCGGCAGCCCATGGACGCTGGCGACTTATATGGTAGAGGGCAAAGGTGGTACAGACTTCCTGAATACCAAAAAAATGGGGTATGGCCGTCCGGAGTTATTGCACAGAATTCTCGAAATCACCAGTCAGACAGTCATTCAGTACCTGAACGCACAGATTGCCGCCGGCGCGCAAGCAGTCATGATTTTTGACTCCTGGGGCGGCGCGCTGTCACATGACGCCTATATCGAATTTTCACTTAACTATATGCAGAAAATCGTCGCAGGCCTGACCAAGACTGCCGAAGGTAAAACTGTACCCAGTATCGTTTTCACCAAAGGCGGTGGCTTGTGGCTGGAACAACAAGCGGCCATTGGTGCAGAGGCCTTGGGGCTGGACTGGACAGTTGACTTATCGCAGGCGCGCCAGCGCGTAGGAAACACAGTTGCTTTGCAAGGTAATATGGATCCGGCGATTCTGTTGAGTTCACCAGCGGCGATTGAAAAAGAGGTCGCACGCATCCTGGCCAGCTATGGTCACGGTCACGGCCATGTTTTCAATCTGGGTCACGGCATTACGCAATGGACGCCACCGGAACATGCGGCCTGCATGCTGGAGACATTGCGCAAGCTGAGTCCGCAGTATCACCAATAAGCGCTAAGCTTCAATAAAAAACCCGCCAGTGGCGGGTTTTTTATTGACATTACTTAAGCGTCATTCGAGACAGCGTCTGGTCTTTGTCGATAAAGCGGTGCTTGAGCGCCCCGACCACATGTAGAATAAACAGCGCCAGCAGGATATTCGCAAACAACTCATGCGACTCCTTGAAGAAATCGCGCAGACTGGCATTATCCAGCCCGCCGAATACATCCAGGCCAAACCATTTCAGGCCGAATTTGCTATACAGCGTCATCAGCACACCGGATAAAGGCATGGCGACCATGAGCAGGTACAGGCAGTGATGCGTCGCCGTAGCCAGCTTGCGCTCGAAAGCGGAATAGCTGGCCAGCATGGCTGGTGGCGTATGCGTGATGCGCCAGTAAACCCGGAACAGGATCAGCCAGAGCAAGGTAAAGCCCAGTGATTTATGCAGGTTAAAATAAAGATTGCGGACACTGCCAGGCTCATCCATCTGCCAGGTGTAAATACCCCAGTTAAACAGGTCGAATTCCGTTTGCTTGGGCGCATCCTTGGGCAGGCCGCCCATATACCACCCCAGCGCGAACATGCCAATAATAGCCAGGGCAATCAACCAGTGCAGAATCACGGCAACTTTGGTATATCGTTGCGTTGAACTCATAACTTCTCCTTGAAATCACTTGTGACAGCAGTCACTTTGTCAACATGAATGATTTGATTATGATAGATGAAACATTCATGGAACCGTCGTCATGTTATCAAAAATCAAGCTATCGTGTATCACTGTTACAGTGGGTTTTGTCATGTTTTGCAATCAGGCAGTGGCCGACGTGTTTGAGTTGAAAAAAGTGGCCGAAGGTATTTATGTCCATCATGGCCAGCACCAGGATATTGATGAGGGATACCAGGGAGATATTTGCAACCTGGGTGTGGTCATCGGCACAACCGCCATTGCCGTGATTGACACCGGAGGCAGCAAACACACTGGTGAGCAGTTATTGCAGGCCATACGTAACATCAGCTCCCTGCCTATCCGTTACGTGATCAATACACACGTGCATCCTGACCATATTTACGGCAACGCGGCCTTCCAGGGAGAAGGTGTCCATTTTGTCGGCCACGAGAAACTGGCAAATACCATGTTATTGCGCAAAGAGCAGTACGAGAAACTCAATGCGCATTTGCTTGGTGACGCTGGCAAAGCCAGTACTACCGTGCCGCCGGATATGCTGGTCCACGACCAGTTATCCCTGGACCTGGGGAGCCGGGTATTGCAACTGCAGGCACAAGGCGTGGCGCATACGCATACCGACCTGACCGTACTGGATAGCAAAACCAATACCCTGTTTGCCGGGGACTTGCTCTTTGCCCAGCGTACGCCTGTGGTAGAAGGCGATATCAAAGGCCTGATTGCCGTGCTGGAAAGAATTAACCAGGGTTACTATGCCCTGATTGTGCCTGGCCATGGCAAAGAAAGCACCGACCAGAAAACGATCATGGGTGATGAATTACGTTATCTCACCCTATTGCTGGCAGATGTACGCAACAGCATCAAACAAGGCATCAGCATGGAACAGACCATGGACACGGCGGCGGCTTCAGAACATGATAAATGGGTGCTCTTCGATATTGCCAACCGCCGTAATGTCAATGTGATTTATCCGCAGCTGGAGTGGGAATAAATTCCTGCGCCTGTGTCCCGCATACTTATCGCGTTTCCACACGTTTAGCAAGCCTTGTAACCCTGCATTTTTTGCAGGGTTACAAGGCTTTTCTTCGCGGGATTCTGCATTTTTTGCGTGACACCAGGCTTTACCCCCCCGCATCAATAACAATCATATATACAAATAAAATCAATCGGTTAGATTAAATTCATGCCAATTCAGGCGAAATGGCATGCTGCTTGCAAAGATCCTTACGCATTTATTTAAGGAAGTCTTTGTGAAACATCCATTCTGGCGCGCCTATGGCCTCTTTTTATTATTGGGCGGCTTTACCCAATTTCTGCTTTGGCTGTTCGGGGCCGCATCCCCGGAAGGCATTAAAGATGCCGTATTTGTCTCTACGCTGTGGCTAATTCCGCTCTGGTGGCAACCACATCGCTTACGTCAATGGAGCGCCGTCATTGCGCTGCTGATCGGCGTACTGGCATTGCCCGGATTCGCTTACTTCCTGGTATATCGCCAGGAATTCACGCAAAGCCTGATGATGATTTTGTTCGAATCTAATCAAAGTGAGTCCCAGGAGTACCTGCGTAACTATTTTACCTGGTGGATTTTGCTGGCCATCCTGGCGTTTATCATTATCCCGGTACTGTACTGGCGCACACTGAAGCCGGCGCAGCTTTCCAAGCCACGGGCAGCCATTTACTCGCTGCTGGCACTCGCCCTGGTGTTCACTTCTCCCGTGAAATATATGGCACGTGACCAATGGGCGACCGCAAGTAAAAGTATCGACCGGCATTTGGGTGGGATACCACCGTTTCAACTGGCGCTAGGCTATCTCAACTATGAGCGGCAACTGGAGGAAGTCAATCGCACTTTGCTGACCATGAACCAAGTGCCTTCCCTGTCGCAGTTGACCGAGCAGGCAAAACCAGGACCGACCACCGTGGTGCTGGTGATTGGCGAGTCGACCTCGCGTTTGCACATGAGTTTATATGGCTATTCTCGCGACACCAATCCCGAGTTAAGCAAAATCAGGCAGGAGCTGACATTGTTCGACAATGTCTATGCGCCACGCCCCTATACCATTGAAAGCCTGCAGCAGGTGCTCACTTTTGCCGACCAGCAGCACCCGGATGCCTATAAAACCCAACCCTCGCTGGTCGCCATGATGAAGCAGGCCGGCTATCACGTGACCTGGATCACCAACCAGCAAACATTGACCGGCCGCAACACCATGCTGACCACGTTTGCCAAACAGGCAGACAAGCAATATTTCCTGAATAACGAGCGCCGGCAAAACGCCTACAGCTTTGATGAAAAAGTGCTGCCCCCTTTTGCCGAAACCCTCAGCGATCCGCACCCAAAAAAGCTGATCATCGTGCACCTGCTGGGTACGCATATGAAATACAGCTACCGCTACCCGGAAAACTTTGATGTATTCAAGACAGCAGAAGGGTTGCCGGTCAAAGGGCTGGATGAAGCAAAGTCTGCGCTGGTCAATAGCTATGACAACGCGATCCGCTATAACGACTGGGTCATGTCGCAATTGATTGCAGCCCTGAAAGCAAAACAGCAACACAGCCTGCTGGTGTATTTCTCCGATCATGGTGAGGATGTATATGACACCCCGCCCCACAACTTCCAGGGGCGCAACGAGGCTGCCCCCACGCTGCCGATGTACAGCATACCGTTCATGGTCTGGCACTCGGCCAACTGGTTTAATGCCCAAACCCTGCTGGCTAACGTGGATACACATCGCCAGTATGACAACGCTGACCTGATTTACACGCTGGCTGACCTGATGGGACTATCTTTCGACGGTTTCCAGCCTGGCGAAAGCCTCGTCAATGCCCGGTTCACACCTGACAACATCCTGGTTGGCGACCCTTATCTGCGCAAATTGCAAATGTTGCCTGGCACCACCCGTTTTCCCGACAATGAGCTTGCCGCATGGAACACTGGATCAGTAAAAGCCGACTAGTCGCGTTGTGGCTATTACTGGCAGCCAGTGCTGCCGGCATTTACCTGCTGGCAAACCACACCTCGATAGACCTGGCACTCGCCGACCGCATGTTTGACTTCCAGCAGGGACGGTTCCCCTATAAACATGGCTTTTTCTATGAAACGGTCATGCATGGCTATGCCAAAACACTGCTGACAGGTATTTGGCTGGTCCTGCTGGCATTGGCATTGTTACCACAGCGCCTGCGACCAGCCAGGCTAAGCACGGCCGATCAATCCCGCTTGCGTTGGGTAGTGGCATTGGCCGCCACGCATAGCTGCCTGGTGGTAGGGATAAAACATCGTATGCCGCATGCCTGCCCGTGGGACGTGGATCGCTATGGTGGCACGTTACCCTGGTTTCCTACCTTTGCGGCCCATGCACCGCAAATGGCCGGGCATTGCTTTCCGGCAGGCCATGCCACCAGTGCTTTGTGGCTGTCTGCCCTGTGCCTGTTCTGGTTGCCTCACCAGCCGCACAAAGCCCTGCTGGTCGCACTCGCAGGGTTATACGCCGGATTCCTGCTGGGCTGGATCCAGCAAATGCGCGGCGCCCATTTTCTTTCACACACCCTGACATCCTTGTGGCTGATGTGCGCCCTGCTGTTATGCGTGTTGTCATTTTCCAAGAGCCCCCAATGAAAAATTTTTCAATGCCAGCGGTATTACGCCACGTGTTCACACCGCAAATATTATTGATCTGGGGAGTATCTCTCTGGCTAATGATTTTTGACAACCGGGCACTGGTTTCACATTTAACCCAGCTGTATCCGCTACAGGGCGGGCAAAGCGGCCTGTTGCTCAGCCTGCTACTGTTTTTCACGCTGGTCACCGCCCTCTGGCTGTTAATCATCAGCCACGGCCGTAGCGCACGCTGGCTACTGGCTTTCATCCTGTTCAGCAGTGCCCTGGCAGGGTTCTACATGCAGGAATTTGGCGTCATTATTGATACCGTGATGCTGGACAACCTGCTGCAGACAGACCGCAAGGAAGCCATCGGCCTGTTCTCCTGGGACATGTTGCTGACAGTGACTCTGGTCGGCATCCTGCCTGCATTATGGATATTGTTTAAAGCGCCGGAAAGCTATTTTGTCAGGGACAAGTTGCGCATTCGCGGCTTGCATGGCCTGCTGTTACTGGTTGCCATGGTGGCATGTGTATGGCCGTATTCCGCCGGTTATGCCAGTTTCATCCGTGAGCACAAACTGGCCCGCATGTACGCGAATCCAAGTTTCATGCATTACTCCCTGGTCAAGTGGGCAAATCAGCATTTAAGTATTCCCGAGAGCAGTGCACTTGAACAAGTGGCCATGGATACACAACGAGTCGATACCGGTGAGAAGCACGAGCTGGTCATTATGGTGGTGGGGGAAACCGCGCGCTATGACCGCTTTTCCCTCAATGGGTACCATAAACTGACTAACCCGCGTTTACAGCAGGAAAACGTGGTGAGCTTTCAACAGGTCAGCTCCTGCGGCACCTCTACCGGCGTGTCAGTCCCGTGCATGTTCTCCGTATTGGGCCGGACGCAATACTCTGCACAAAAAGCCAAGCATATGGAGAATGCGCTGGATGTATTGAAAGAACATCATGTCAGCGTGTTATGGCGGGATAACAATTCCGACTCAAAAGGCGTGGCCACGCGCATGGCTTACGAAGACTACCAATCACCGGCGCACAATAAAGTATGCGACACCGAGTGCAGGGATGTGGGTATGCTGGGCGGGCTGGATGAATATATTCAGGCCCACCATAATCAGGACATATTGATCGTCCTGCACCAGATGGGCAACCATGGCCCCGAATATTATCGCCGCTACCCCAAGCCCTTCGAACAGTTTACGCCGGTGTGCCACAGCAGTGATTTGTCGAAATGCAGCCAGGCAGAAATCGATAACGCTTATGACAATGCCATTTTGTATACCGATTATTTCTTGAGCGAGGTCATTCAGTTTCTGAAAAAATACGACCCCAGCCATGAAACCGCCATGCTGTATGTGGCGGATCACGGCGAGTCGCTGGGTGAACATGGCCTGTATCTGCATGCCGCCCCATACATGATTGCCCCCAAAGAGCAAACCCATGTCCCTGCGATCTTGTGGCTGGGCCAGCAATTTGATTATTCAATCAAACAGGTACAACCCTACAAAAACTACCCGCTCAGTCATGATGACTTGTTTTGCACCTTATTGACCGCGTACGAGTTGAAGTCGGAAACCTGCCAGTCACATTACGGCTGGCTGATTGCCAATCGCGAAGTGCGGGCTGCGCTCAAATTGCCACCATTACCGGTATTACCGGAAGAGGCGCCGGCGACACCTGCCGTCGTGAGCCGCAATCACGACAGAAGCAATAGAAATACCATGCGCCATGCATGATCAAAGCGGCGCAGCATTACACCGTAAATTGGGAGGCTCACTGACTACCCTGGTAGCGGTAACCCATAACACAGGGTGCACCCGTTCATCCAGTTTGCATGCATCGATGTAACCTATCGCACTCTCGGTATAAGCCACATAACGGATCATGGCTTCTTGCGACTCGACGGTAAACGGCGGTTGCACACCGTGGAAATAAAGCTCATTCCAGTAACCCACCTGGGATCGCGGGCTACTATGCAAAACCTGCTGCGAAAAGTGCAGGCGCAAAGGGTGGTCAGTGGACAGGTTGGCGGGATGCAAGGGCTTACCACGGTTATCATACAGCTTCTTGCGCCAGTAAACCGGCGCCAGCTCACTGGCAGCTACCGACACGCTAAAATTGGGTTGCGCCGACACAATCACCGCGATGACAGTATCATCCGCCATGGTCAACGCTGGCAACAAGCCAGCCAGCATCAGCCAGACTTTTATCCAGTCAACACTCATCAGTACATCATCGCAAATGAAGTTGCAAACCCGCGCGGTACATCCTCATACTCGCCGTTACCACCCACAATTTCAAACTTCAGCAGCTGGTTGGGTTTAAGCCGTTTGGTCACCCCCAGTACCCAGCGCTCGGCATTCGGCGCAGCTGGCTGATGCAGGCTTTCCAGCCGGGTAATCCAGTACCAGTCACTTTTAATGAAAAAGGCACTCTGCAAATAAGAACCGCTGCCGCCAATCCGGCCATGTTCGGCTTTACGCGTATACGTTTCGCCGCTTAATTCCCAACGGTTAAACTCCAGCAGGAAATCCAGGCCAAGGAGGCGGTATTTCGGCCCGCCCGGCTGCTCTTCCCGGTAGCTGGAATAATTCAGGCCTATGGTATTCAGGCCGGCATTTTCATCCGTAAAGTTGAACACATTATTGAGGGCAATCCGCGCACCGCGCGCATCTTTATATTCCGTCTCGCCACGACTTTCCGGTTGCGCATTCATCGTTGCGCTATACACCTGGTAGTCCAGAGAGCGTTCCGAAAATGGCAGGTTACCGAACAGTTGCACGCCACTGGTGAAGCTGGGAAAAAGTTCCGTGGTAGCCAGCGGACGGCTGGCAGTCCACACCAGTGGTGAGGCATGCAACTGGTTCCAGCGGCCTAATGGTGTCAGAAAACGCCCCAGTCGCAAGTTGGCGTTTTCATTGATATTCAGGTCAAAATACAAACGCTCCGGATTAATATAGGCTTCACGGAAATCCAGGCCTTGCCTGTGGGTATAACTGGCAGGATCCTCCAGATCCAGTTCACCGAAAAACTTGATGCGCGTGTTCTTGTCCCACGTCACAATCATGCTGAGCTCATTCCAGTTTAACCGTGTCGGCTCTGTCCGCGGCACATGCAAGTCCACGCTGGTATAGCCACCGACACGAAAGCCCTGCAAAAAAGAGCTATCATCTTCCGCCAGCAACGGCTTGCACATCATACAAAGGCTAATTACACTGACCGCACAACGCAGTAAAATAGTGAACATAAACACTTTCCGATTTAACAAGTACAACGCCTGTCATTAAGCCGGTATTTTCTCATACTCCATGTCGAAACATGCACCTTTAACCATCCGAAAAATGCTGTTGATCGCATTTCTGCTGGCGGGCCTGTTACCGGCACTGCTGGTCAGCATGCTGAGTTTCTACCAGGCGCGCACGGCCTTGCGTACAGAAATCAAACATGACTTGAAAACCACCGGTAAAGCGGTCGGCGAACACATAGACAGGATTCTGTTCGAGCGCGTGCAGAATGTACGTAGCTGGAGCCAGTTGGCGATCATGCAGGATATGCAAATTGGCGATATTGACAAACGCCTGTCCATCTTCCTGGCCGAAACCCGCAGCAGCTATGCCGAGCAATACCTCTCGCTGGATGTCGTCGACCTGCAATCCATCATCATTTCTTCCAGCAATCCGCATCACATTAATCAGCGCTTATCCAGCCCGCCGATCTGGTTTTCGTTTCAGGATAACGGCCAATCCATGACGGTCTATCATTTGCAGAATGAGCAGTTGATGATTTCCACCCCTCTGACGTCCGATATCTCGCACCAGCCCATCGGCCACCTGATCGCCAGCTTTAACTGGGCGGTCATCCAGAACCTGCTGAACCATGCAGCCCAGAACGCCACAGAACTCGCATTAATCGATGACAATGCGCGCCTGCTGGCACAATCGAGGAACTGGTCGCAGCAACGCCATAGCCTGCATACGCATATTTCGCTGCAAAGTACACTGCCCATACAGGGCTGGCAGGTCGCGCTTAATAAAGAACATGATGTCGCCGTGGCACCAGTGCACCGGTTAGGGCTTATTTTCCTGATTGTACTGGTCGTGATCCTGCTGTTCTCACTGTCACTGGTCAGGCCCATTGCAAAACGTATTACCCAGCCACTGGATGATTTACTCCATTTTGTAAAGCAACTGAGAAAACCCAATGTCTCGGCCCCTCCACTCACTGGTCCGGCAGAAGTACAGGCATTAAACCTGGCATTCACCAGGATGGCGACAGACCTGGAAGAGTCCGAGCAGCAACTGACACGGGCCGCCAAACTGGCCGTGGTGGGCGAAATGGCCGCTGCCATGAGCCACGAAGTGCGCACGCCACTGGGCATCATGCGTTCGTCTGCCGATGTACTGAAACGTGAACCTGCATTAAGCAGCGATGGCCGCGAGGTACTGGGGTTTATTATTTCCGAAACCGAGCGCCTGAACAAACTGGTGACCACCCTGATCGATTCGGCCAGGCCCAGGGTACCCAGCAAGATACCGCTGGAACTGCAAGCCCATCTGCAACATGTATGCGACATGCTGCAGAAACAGGCACAGGACAAACATATTCAACTGTCATTTAACGCATCGGGGCCTGTCATCATCGCCGTGGATCAGGACCAGATGACACAGGTCATGGTCAACCTGATCGTCAATGCCATCCAGATCCTGCCTGAGCATGGCCAGGTAGCGGTTTCGCTGTTTCACGACCAGCATTACGCCCACCTCACAGTGGCGGATAATGGCCCTGGCGTGCCCTCCAGCCAGCAAAACCATTTATTCGAGGCCTTCTTCACGCAACGCGCCGGTGGCGTCGGCCTGGGGCTGGCTGTGGTCAAGCAAATCGTTGAGGCGCACGGTGGTACAATCACTTACAGCACCAGCCCATGGCAGGGCGCACAGTTTAATATTGCACTGCCGCTAGAGACCGAATAATCATGCCTACTCCGCAACTGACCATCCTGGCCGTCGATGATGAACCTAATATGCGGCGCCTGCTGGAAATCAGCCTGCGCCAGGCCGGTTACCGCGCACTATCTGCGGGCAATAGCCGCGAAGCGCTGGAGATTATCCAGCAGCAGCAAATCGACCTGGTACTGAGCGATCTGCACATGCCGGGCATGAACGGTTTGCAGCTGCTTGGCACGTTGCGCAAAGTCCATGAGCACCTGCCTTTTATCATGGTCACGGCGCAAGGCGAAATCAAAACCGCGGTGGAGGCCATGAAACTCGGCGCCAGTGATTATATTTTGCGCCCGTTTGAACTGGAAACGCTGGAAGTGGCGATTGAAAAGGCGCTGGCGATCAAGCGCATGCAACAGGAAAATACGTTTTTCAGGGAGACCCAGCTGCCTGATGTCACCGGCCTGATCGGCAATAGCCCGGCCATGCACTCCCTCAAACAGATGATCCAGCAAGTGGCGCCCGAACGGGCAACGGTATTCATTGTCGGTGAGACCGGTACGGGCAAGGAGCTGGTTGCCAAAGCCCTGCACGAAGCATCCCCGCGCAAATCAGCCTTGTTTGTCGCCGTTAACTGTGCCGCGATTCCGGCAGAAATGCTCGAGTCCGAACTGTTCGGCCATGAAAAAGGTGCATTTACCGGCGCAATCAAAGAGCGTATCGGGAAATTCGAGCTTGCCAGTGGTGGGACGCTGTTCCTGGACGAAATCACCGAAATGCCCATCCAGTTACAGTCCAAACTGTTACGGGTGTTGCAGGAAAATGTGGTAGAGAAACTGGGAAGCAACCGGCAGATTCCGCTGGATGTCCGCGTGGTGGCTGCAACCAACCGGGACCCGATACAAGCCGTGCAGGAGGGGAAGCTGCGCGAAGACCTGTACTATCGCTTGAACGTCGTGCAGCTACAACTTCCCCCCCTGCGTGAACGTCGCGACGACATAGGATTACTGGCTGACTTTTTCGCTGGCAAGCGTCAGCAGCGGCTTAGCGAACAGGCTCGCCTGTGCCTGCAACAATATGCCTGGCCGGGAAACGTGCGCGAGCTGGAAAATATTCTGGAGCGGGCAGCCATTTTGGCAGGCCAGCAGCCGATACAAGCGCAGCATTTGCCGGCCGATATCAGCCAGCATCCATCGGAGACTGCCACAGAAACCGCCTCCGCTGCCGAGAGCAATATGCTGTCCATTCCCCGCACCACCGAAGCCATGGAGAAACGCCTGATTACCCAGGCACTTGAAACCTGCCAGGGCAACAAGACCAAAGCCGCCAGGTTACTGGAGATCAGTGAGCGTTCACTGTGGAATAAACTCAATCAATATGGATTGCGCTAAACTCGCCCGGCAACCCCTCACGTTCAGCCTTCGCTTTTCCAGACATAGACATCCATTGCCAGAATGCCATAAGTGGTTTCCGGCGTGAACCTTTGCGGAATGCCAGGTGCACTGCCTGCTGCCACAAACAACGGCATTAAATGATCTTCCCCCGGATGCGCCTGTATGCCTTCAGGGCACTCAACGCGATAGTTCAGGAGGGCTGGTATCTGTCCGGCGGCCAATTGACGGGCAATCCAGTCGGCAAACGCATGCACATAAGGCAATGGCGTCACATCACGGTCGCCGGTAAAGAAGTCCGATAAATTGTGCGTGACGGCACCGGAGGCCAGGATCAGGACATTCTGCGCATGCAAAGACCGTAACGCCTGGCCGAGTGCAAACTGTTGTGCTGGCGTGCTGCGGCTCTGGATCGACAATTGGGTGACCGGGATATCTGCCGCAGGATACATCAGCGACAAAGGTACCCAGGCACCGTGATCCAGCCCACGATCTGCCTGGGTTTGTACCGGAATCGTATGCGCCTGCAGCAGTTCGGCCACGCGATTCGCCAATGCAGGCGCTCCTGGTGCAGGATACTGTTTGGCATAAAGCTCCGCCGGAAAGCCACCAAAGTCGTGAATGGTTTCCGGCTGCGTCGCTAGGCTGACGACAGGCACCCGCGTATCCCAGTGCGCTGAAATCACCAGGATGGCTTCTGGCTTGGGCAAATCAGATGCTATCCTGGCCAGTATTTGCCCGGTTTCGCCCGGTTCCAGTATCAGCGATGGGGCACCATGCGACACAAACACAGTTGTCATTTCACAAACTCCGGCAGCCTTGATCCATTAGCGACGGCGGTTATCCAGGCTGTAAGCGCCCGCACCGAATGCAACGACCATCAACAAGCCACCGGCAATCGTCAGGTTCTTGAGAAACATGATCTGCTGCATCTGATCGGCAAAGTTGGTATGGAACAAGAATGCAGCTGCAACGGTGAATAATGCGATGCCTGCCGCCGCCAGCCGCGCTTTGAAACCTATCAGCAATGCGATACCCAATACCACTTCAACAAACACTGCGATTGCATAGACGACCTCTGGCAATGGCGCGCCCACACTTTGAATATAGCCTATGGTGCCGGCCGGATTGGCAACTTTACTCAGCCCGCTGATAATAAAAATATGTGCTAATAAAACACGCCCCACGGCGCTGGCTGCAGATTGCAATGAACTCATCATCGTCTCCTTGTCGTTGTATTGGATTAATCAGTCATCTGTGCTTTTCCGGATAACTGATAAGTGCCATTGTATACTTGAATATAATGTTCACAATCAGCATAATTCTGGTAGAACTGTCTCATACGAGTTGACAATAAATGACCTCATTGGAAGAAATGCGCTTTTTTGTGGAAGTGGTCAAGCATGGCAACTTCACCAGCGCAGCCCGGGCATTAGGCATTTCCAAGCAATTGGTCAGCCGCCGCATTATTGCGCTTGAAGCGCATCTCGGTGTCCGCTTGCTGCTACGCACGACACGCAAACTATCCCCCACCGAAACCGGCAAGCTGTTTTTCCAGCGCGCCCAACATATCCTGCAAGCCATGCATGATGTTGAACTGGAAATAAGCAACCGCTCCGATGAACTGCGTGGCCTGCTCAAGATTTCGGCTCCCCTGTCATACGCCAGGCTGCGGCTGGCCCCGGCCCTGATGGCCTTCATGCAGCAGCATCCCCTGGTCGAAGTGTGGCTGGAAGCAGACAACCGCCACGTTGATATGATTGGCGAAGGCTATGACATGGTGATACGCGTCACCAACCAGCCTGAAGAAGGCATGGTGGCTCGCAAACTGGAAGATGCGGCCGTACGTTATTGCTGCAGCCCGGATTATATTGCGCGTTATGGCACCCCCGCTTCGCCACAGGCGCTGGCGACCCATGCCTGTTTAACGCACAGGGCCAGCGAGTGGTTATTTTCCGGCAACGACCAGATACATCGCATTCCCGTCCACCCGCGCTTGAAATCCAATCATGGCGAAGTATTACGCGATGCAGCCCTGGCCGGACTGGGCATTACCGGCCTGCCCGCTTTTTATGTATTGGATGACTTGCAAAGCGGCAGGCTGGTGGAAGTACTGGCAGAATATCGCATGCAGCAAGCCGGGATTTATGCCATGTACCCTTACCATAAACAGGTATCCAGCAATACACTGGCGCTGATTGAACATTTGCGGCAATGGTTCGGGTCAGATCATGCCTGACCTGGTCAGCAGCGTTATTCGGCGATCACCACACGCTTGCCGTTATCCACGCTGTAGCCACCCGGTCCGAACGCAATCACCACCAGCAGCCCGCCAATAATGGTGATATTTTTCAGGAACATCACCACTTCTACCGGATCAGCCATATTGCTATGAAACATCAGTGCCGTCACAAAGGTAAAAATTGCAATACCGGCAGCGGCCAGTTGCGACTTGAATCCAACGAGCAATGCCGTGCCTAAGCCCAGCTCGACCACCAGCGCAACGATATACGCAACTTGTGGCATGGGTAAATGTGCACTTTCGATATAAGCAAGTGTCCCCGCCGGGTCTAGTACTTTCAAAATGCCGCTGATAATGAAAATCAGGGATAACAATACGCGCCCAAGAAAACTGATCCAACGTTGCCGTACATTCATACTCGTCGCTCCTAATCATTATTGGACCCGCAGTCCGCTCGCCTTCTATGGACGAGACGAACATCGGTATGATGCATGCCGGTGACAGGCTGGAGACTATGTTTACCACTCAGCTACTCAGCCCCATCTGACCACCGGTGTATCACATTTGTTACTCTGCACCATTCTTGCAGGAAACACCAGCAGGATTTGACTTTTAAAATTAACAATGTTAAGTTAACGACGTTATCTTTAATAAACCTTTTTGACTCATGCCGCCAAAAGTTAAAACCGAAGCTGAAAAACAGGTTCTGCGCACAGGCATTATTGATGCGGCACGTGAGTTATTTATCCATAATGGCGTAGAGGCCGTGACCATGCGCGCCGTCGCCAACAAGATTGGCTACTCGGCGACCAGCATTTACCTGTATTTTAATGACAAGGAGCAATTGCTGCGTGCAGTGGTAGATGCAGACGTACTGAAACTGGCGCAGGCGCTGCAATCCACCTTGAGTATCAGTGACCCGTTGCAACGCTTTCTGCAATTTGGGCAGCATTATGTGCAGTTTGCACTGACCAACCCCAACCATTACCGCATGATGTTCATGACCCAGCATCCGCCCTGCGACCCGGCCCTCTCAAGCATCGAGCAAAATAATCCCGAACAGGATGCCTATTCGCAACTGATTGGCGTGGTGACCAGCGCCTGTGAAGCAGGCGTTTTCAAACCTGAATTAACCGACCCGACCCTGATTGCACAAACAGTTTGGGCGGCCATGCATGGGCTGTGCTCACTCCAGATTAATCTGGCCGACGATGCCTGGATAGATTGGCGCCCACTGGAAACCCGTATTGATGCCATGGTACAGACGTGTATGTATGGCCTGTTGAAAGAATCTCACCATGAATAAATCCATCCTGGCCACTGTGTGCTTTGCCCTGCTGCTTGGTGCCTGCCATCAGGAAAGTCAGGAAATGGCTGCCCCACGCCCGGTCTGGGTCATGACCGTTGGCGCTTCTGACCTTCAGGTGGGCGGCAGTTATACCGGCGAAGTGCGGTCCCGTTATGAATCAAATATCGGCTTCCGTATCGCCGGCAAAATTACTGCCCGTGAGGCCAATGTCGGGGACCAGGTGAAAAAAGGCCAGTTGATTGCCCGGCTGGACCCCAATGACACCCGCCTCAATGCACAGGCTGCCAATGCCGAAGTACAAACCGCGCAAGCCAACCTGGCGCTGGCACTGGCTGAACTGGAGCGTCGCCAGCAACTCTATCGCCAGCAGTTTATTTCCAGATCGGCCCTGGATAGCTACGACACCCAAGTCAAAACCGCACAAGCGCGCGTCGCACAGGCACAGTCACAAGCCGCGGTCAGCCAGCATCAAACAGCCTATACGCAACTGCTGGCCGACCGTGCTGGCGTTATTGGCATGATCCAGGCCGAGCCCGGACAGGTAGTCGCCGCCGGGCAAACAATTGCGCAAATCTACGATTTGCAGAGCCTGGAAATCCTGATTTCTGTGCCAGAAACCATGATTGATGTCCTGCAAGTCGGCGATCCGGCACAGGTCACACTGACAGAATCCTCCCAAGCCTATGCAGGACGGATACGCGAAATTTCACCCGCGGCCAACAGCCAGACACATGCATTTGATCTGCGTATCCAGCTACTGAAATTCGACCAGCGCATCAAGCTGGGGATGACTGCGCAGGTGTCTTTCGCCCATACAAACCCTGCACAAACAATCATCGTGCCCGCCACAGCAGTCACGCAAAATGGAAATCAGCCCGCGGTATGGGTGATAGATAAAAACCACCAGGCACATATGCGCCCGGTCACCACCGGCACCCTCACCGAAGCAGGCATAGAGATTACCGCCGGCCTGCACGCGCAGGAAACCATCGCGACCATCGGTGTCCATACGCTGACTGAAGGCATGAAAGTGTACCCGGTAACGCCGGGGCCAGAGGTATTACGCTGATGGATGCGCCTAAGATGCCGGGTGAACCGCAAAACCATCGCTTTAACCTCTCGACCTGGGCACTCAAAAACCAGGCACTGGTATTGTATTTTATTATCCTGACCCTGCTGGGCGGGGTGCTGGCCTACACCCACCTGGGCCAGTCTGAAGACCCGCCATTCACATTCAAGGTCATGCTTATCCGCAGCAGCTGGCCCGGTGCATCGGCACAGGAAGTGGAGCAGCAGGTCACCGACAGAATCGAAAAAAAGTTGCAGGAAATTCCGTCGATTGACTACATGAACAGTTATTCGCGTCCCGGCGAGTCGGTGGTATTTGTCGTCATTCGCGATGATACATTCTCGGAAAAAATTCCTGACCTCTGGTATCAGATACGCAAGAAAATCGGTGATATCCGCCATACCTTTCCCGCTGATTTGCAAAGCCTGACCTTTAACGATGAATTCAGCGATGTTTACGGCACCATGTATGCCATCACTGCCGATGGCCTGACGCCACAACAACTGAAACGCCAGGCCGAATGGGTGCGCGCCCGCCTGCTCAAGCTGCCGGATATTGAAAAAGTGGACCTGTTTGGCGAGCAGCCGCAAAAAATCATTATTGAGCTTTCCAACCAGAAACTCACCTCGCTGGGCATCAGTCCGGCACAGCTGGCGCAAATGCTGCAACAGCAAAATACCGTCATAGGTTCCGGCACTTTTGATGCAGGGCCTGAGCGGATCCGCATGAGTGTAAGTGGTCGCTTGCAAACACTGGAAGACTTGCGCAGCTTTCCCATCCGCGCCGGCAACCAGAACCTGACACTGGGTGAAATTGCCACGATTAAACGTGGCTATGCCGACCCGCCGGCACAGCGTATCCACTTTAACGGCACTGCAGCCTTATTGATCGGCGTCAGCATGCAACAGGGCGGCGATGTCATTGCACTGGGCAAGGCGTTGCAACAAAATATCACCAGCGTACAAAAACAGCTGCCGGTGGGCGTGCAGTTGCACCTGGTGACCTCCCAGCCGGACATTGTCCAGCATTCAGTGCAGGACTTTGTGCACTCGCTGACCGAAGCGCTGATTATCGTGCTGGCCGTCAGCCTGCTCTCCCTCGGCTGGCGCACCGGCATTGTCGTGGCCGTGGCGATTCCCATCGTGCTGGCAGGCACCTTCCTGCTGATGGACTGGTTTCATATCGGCTTGCACAAAATCTCGCTAGGGGCATTGATCCTGGCATTGGGTCTGTTGGTTGATGATGCGATTATTGCGGTTGAGATGATGGCGGCCAAAATGGAACAAGGCTGGGAGCGCATGCAGGCAGCTTCATTTGCATTTACTTCAACAGCCATGCCCATGCTGACCGGGACGCTGGTCACCGTGGCGGGTTTCCTGCCGATTGCCACTGCGGTTTCTTCGACCGGCGAATACACTCGTTCCATTTTCCAGGTATCAGCGATTGCACTGACCTTGTCCTGGGTCGCGGCCGTGATTGTGGTGCCATTCTTGGGCTACCACCTGCTGCCTGATGCGAAACAACATGCCAATGGTAAAACGGGCATGCTGCAAAAAACACAGCCTGAATCATGGCCTGACAGCGAAGCAAGTACTCACCACAATGCACTTTATGAAACGCGTTTTTACCAGCGGCTGCAAAACATCGTCAGCTGGTGCGTCATGCATAAAGGCAGCGTCATTATCGCCACCATTATCCTGTTTGTAGTGTCCATGCTCAGCTTCGGCAAAGTACAACAACAGTTTTTCCCCGACTCCACGCGTCTGGAAATCGTGGTTGATTTACGCCTGGCTGAAAATGCCAGCGACCAGGCCACCGATGAGGCAGTCAAGAAACTCGAACACTGGTTGCAACAGTGGCAGCAAAATCATGCGCCATTACAAAACATAGTGTCTTATATGGGTTCGGGCGCACCGCGATACTACTTGCCGCTGGACGTGCAACTGCCGCACCGTGCGTTTTCGCAACTGGTGATTTTGTGTAGTGACCTGAAACAACGCGAATCCTTACGCAATGACTTGCTCACGCTGTTTGAACACGATTTCCCGCAATTACGCGCTTCTATCCTGCGGCTGGAAAACGGCCCGCCAGTGGGTTTCCCGGTACAGTTCCGCGTCAACGGCCAGAACTTGCAGGCCATCAGGGATGTTTCGCACCAGATTGCCGATGCCATGCGCGCCAATCCGCATTTGCGAAATGTGCAATTGAGTTGGGAAGAACCGAGCAAAGTCATGCGGGTGGACATAGACCAGCATAAAGCGCGCCTGCTCGGCGTCAGTTCCGCCGATATTGCACAACTGCTGAATACCCAGTATTACGAACAGGTGATCAGCGAATTCCGCGAAGGGAACGAGCGCATAGACCTGGTCATGCGCAGTACCGATGCCGAGCACGCCAAATTATCCGAACTGGCGCAGTTAACAGTATTGAGCCAGCGCGGTGAGCGCGTGCCATTGGCGCAAGTCGCCAATATTCATTACGACTTTGAAGAAGGTGTGGTCTGGCGTCGCAACCGTGTGCCATCGATCACTGTCAGGGCGCATTTGAGCGGCAATATGCAAGCGCCTATCGTCTCTGAACAAATTCAACAGGCAATCCAGCCTGTGTTGAAAAAACTGCCGCTGGGCGTCGCTGTAGAAACAGGGGGGGCCATTGAGGAATCAGCCAAGGGTGCAAAATCAGTCGCCAAAGGCGTACCCTTATTTTTAGCAGCCGTATTTACTTTATTGATGCTGCAACTGCGTAGTATCAGCAACGTATTGCTGGTGGTATTAACCGCTCCCCTGGGGATGATAGGCATTACTTTCGCCTTACTGCTATTCAACATGCCATTCGGCTTTGTGGCGATGCTGGGCAGCATTGCCCTCTCGGGCATGATCATGCGTAATTCGGTCATCCTCGTAGACCAGATCAACCAGGATATTGCCGAAGGCGCTTCGCTGGAACAGGCAGTCGTGCAATCGACCGTGCGTCGCTTCCGGCCGATTGTGCTCACTGCCGCCGCTGCGATCCTGGCCATGATCCCGCTCACCCGCAGTGTGTTTTTCGGGCCGATGGCAGTGGCGATTATGGGCGGCCTGGCAGTGGCGACGGTACTCACCATTTTGTTTGTGCCTGCCCTATATACATTCTGGGCCGGATTGACGGCAAGAACCCCGAAACCATGATGCAATAAACTATAATAGTCAGGCAATAAAGAATCACTAACTGCTTAAGAATTCTGCAAGTAACTGGAAATTGAAACTCACAGACAATCAGGACTAAACCCATGACAGATCAGGCTACCGCACGTTTTAACATGATTGAGCAACAGATTCGCACCTGGGAGGTGCTAGACCCCAAGGTACTAGCAACCCTCAACAGTATCCCGCGTGAAAACTTTGTGCCGGACGCCTACCGCGGGTTGGCCTTTGCCGATATTGAAATCCCGCTAGCGCATGAACAGCAGATGCTCAGCCCGAAGGTGGAAGGCCGTTTCTTGCAGGCATTGCAATTACAGGCGACAGACAAGGTATTGCTGATTGGCGCCGGTAGCGGCTACCTGGCGGCGCTGATGGCGCAACATAGTGCGCAAGTCACTGCGCTCGAGATATTCCCTGATTTATGTGCCCTTGCCAGCCAGAACCTGAGCAAACAAGGGATCCAGAATGTGCAAGTGATTGAAGCAGACGGCCACAGTGGATATGAATCCCACGCCCCGTTTGACGCGATTGTATTCACCGCTTCCAGCCCGGTAGAGGCCGAAGGTGTCCGCCGCCAGCTGAGCATAGGTGGCCGCATGCTGATTGTGCTGGGCAAGGCACCGGTCATGCAGGCAACGCTGATTCAGCGCCTGGCTGAACATAGCTACAAACAGGATGTGTTGTTTGAAACCAGCCTGACCGAGATGCAGAATGCCCCGCAAGCGCAGGCATTTTCATTCTAGGTTGCTAGCGCGCATGCCAGTCGCCATGCTGCTGCGGTGCCTGTTGCTGACCGGGTTCACGCTGGCGTTGCCCGTCTGGGCTTCCTCACAAAGCCTGGTTGATATTTACCAGGAGGCCAAAGCCAACGATCCGGTACTTGCTTCAGCTGGCAGCGCCAATCAGGCTGCGCAGGAAATCATAGAGCAGGCCAAAGCCGGTTACCGACCTTCGGTTAATTTCTTGGCTGGGGCTAACGCCAACCGTACCGATTTAAAAATTGTCGGCAGCCCGGCACCTTTCCCCGGCGGGCGCAATACCTTTGAAGGCTACCAGGCTCAACTACAAGCCAGGCAGCCTATTTTCCGCAAGGAAAACCTGGAACGCATAGACCAAAGCAAAGTACAGGTCAGCATCGCAGACAAGCAATATCATTTAGCCCAGCAAGGGTTGATGTTGCGGACCACGCAGGCTTATTTTGATATGTTGCTGGCGCAAGATCGCATCGCCTTGATCGATGCCCAGAAAAAAGCCATTCAACGCCAATTGCAACAGGCAAATGCCACCTTTGCGGCAGGTACCGCTAGCGTCACCGATGTCAACGAAGCACAGGCACGTTATGACCTGGTCACCGCGCAAGAACTCTCTGCGCTGAATGATATGGAAATTGCCAGACGGAGCCTGCAGGCAATTACCGGCAAACTGCCGGAACAGCTCGCCAGCGTCCGTGAAGATATCCAGGTCACGCCCAGCCTGAAGCCCATGCAGGAATGGCAGGATGTGACCAATGCCAGCAACCTGAATATCCAGATCCAGCAGGAAACCATACAGGTCAGTGAAAAAGATATCGAAATAGCGCGCGCCGGGCATTACCCAGCCGTCGATGCAGTTGCCAGCTACCAGGACAGTTACAGCAATGGTGGCCAGTACGGCTTTGGCGGCGACCTCAAAAGCGCCAGCATTGGGGTGGAAGTCTCCATGCCACTGTACCAGGGCGGCGCCGTCACTTCGCGCGTGCGCCAGGCCGCTTTTAACCGGCAAAAGGCATTGGATGATTTACAAAATGCCTTACGCCAGACCACACTGGAAACCCAGCGCGCCTATTTGAACCTGAATACCAGCATCGCCCAGGTGAAAGCCCTGGAACAGGCCCTGAAAAGCAGCCAGAGCCAGATGGATTCCACCCAGTTAGGGTATGAAGTCGGCATACGCACCAGCGTAGATGTGCTGAACGCACAACAGCAATACTTCAGCGCCAACCGTGACTTGTTGCAGGCACGCTACAACTACCTGGTGAATATCATCCGCCTTAAAACTGCCAGCGGTATTGTCTCGGAAGCCGATTTGCAGGATATAGACCAGCAACTGACCAGGAAATAAAAAAGGGCAACCAGCATGAATCATGTCATCGCCAGCACTGACGCCGTTTGGATGCTAGTCGATGTACAAACACGTTTGTGTTCAGTGATGCCAGCCACGCAACTGGCAACTGTCGTCAAAAATATCCAGCGCCTGATTCAAGGCGCGCAAATGCTGAATATTCCCTTGTGGGTCACCGAACAATATCCGGAAAAATTGGGCGAAACCCTGCCGGAATTACAGATGATGCTGCCGGAATATACGCCCCATTACAGTAAGCTGGCTTTCTCGGCCTGGCGCGAATCTGCCTTGCAGGAATCTTCCGTCAGTGTCGCACCGCAAGTGGTGCTGTTCGGCCTGGAAGCCCATATCTGCGTATTACAAACCGCATTGGATGCACTGGCCGCAGGCAAACAGGTATTTGTGGTGGAAGACGCCGTGATTTCGCGCGCAGAGTCCAATCGCGACAACGCCATCGCACGTTTACGCGATGCGGGCTGCATCATTACCAATACCGAATCCATGCTGTTTGAACCTTTGCAAAGCGCCACTCATCCGCAATTCAAAGCCATTTCAGCCCTGATCCGCTAATCACAGCAAGGTTCCGCCAGTCATTTCTGCGATAATGGCCCGTCATTAATACAGGCACATCCAAAAATGAATCAGATTGAATGGAACGATTTCAGCAAAGTAGCACTGCGTGTCGGACGTGTACTATCAGCAGAACCATTCCCCGAGGCGCGTAAACCGGCCTATAAACTGCAAATCGACTTTGGCCCTGATATCGGTATCCGTCAATCCAGTGCACAAATCACTACGCATTACACCCCGGCAAACCTGGTCGGCAAACTGGTGGTTGCGGTAGTGAATTTTCCTGCCAAACAAATAGGCCCGTTTATCTCGGAGTGCCTGGTGACCGGTTTTCATGATGCGCAAGGCGATGTCACACTTTGCATACCCGAACATGAAGTGCCATTAGGTACCAGGTTGTTGTAATGCCAGTGAGCCAGGAGAGGAGGATTCCATGAATATCCGCGAGGCCACCTCACAAGACTTTGATCAAATCTGGCCAATTTTCCAGGGAATTGTAACTGCCAGTGAAACCTATACCTACCCGCGCGACACCACGTCGAACAGGCTCTCTAACTTTGGCTGTAAACACCTTTGTCGCAGAAGAAAATGGCAAAATCCTGGGCACTTATTACATCAAAACCAACCAGCCGGGTGGTGGGGATCATGTCTGCAATTGCCGCTATATGGCGTCTGCTGCCGCGCGTGTCCGCGGACTTGCCACCACCATGTGTGGGCACTCGCAACACATGGGAAAATCATTGGACTATCAGGCAATGCAATTCAATTTGTCGTATCCTCCAATGAAAATGCCATACGATTATGGGCAAAATTGGGATTCGAAACCGTCGGCAAGTTACCCAACGCATTTAATTATCCGGATAAGGGATATATGGATGCATTAGTGATATATAAATAGTTACAGGTAGTATGAAACCACGGGAGAGAAAACATGAAATATACAGGTAGCTGTCATTGCGGCAATATTGCGTTTGAAGTAGATGGGGAAGTCAAGGGAGCCATGGCATGCAACTGCTCTCTTTGCCAGCGTAAAGGCGCTCTGATGTGGTTTGTTCCTCGCGTGGAATTAAAGTTATTAACGCCTGAGTCTGCGATCCATACCTATACATTTAACAAACACGTCATCAAACATCACTTCTGTGCAACCTGCGGTATTCATCCTTATGGCGAAGGTGTAGACCCAAACGGCAATGCCATAGCCGCAATCAATATTCGCTGTATCGAAGACATTGATCTTGAAAGCATCCAAGTGCAACACTACGACGGACGCTCAGCATAAGTCAAACAGCTTGTGTAACCGCACAAGAGAAGAGATATACCATGAAGTTTCTTTGCTTGTGTTATTACGAAGCCTTATCTGCCGAAGATGTCAGTGCAATCCCAGGCGATTGAGAGAGCATCACATCACCCAAGTGCGCACTTAGGGAAGTATTTTGGCGCTGGCATTGAAGTTAAACCGTGCGAAATGTTTGAGCAATATTAAGCTTATTCAATCAGGTCATCTCGGAATAATATGTGCCTTGGCATGTGCCACACCGGTTTGTGAAGAGATGACATTGATGCATGCCTTCACTCCGATAACTTTTCCTTGCAATATGACTGTTTCCATACAATTGTCATGATCCAAATGTAAATGCTGTGCTGCAATCACCACATGATGACGGTCGTGCTGTAGCTGATTGACACGGCTGGCAAGTTGCCGCTCATGATGGTTATACATATAGCTTAGTGCAGCCACACAATCAGATTGACCCTGCCCGGTATCGGCAATTACTGCTTCATCCAATGCCTTGCGGACCAGATCGCGAAAAGCTTCCGAACGGTTGATGTAGGCTTTGACCGCTATCAATTAATCAAAAGCATCGGCTAAATCATTTTTGACAGAAATGGTGATACGTCGCATAGGGATCAGCCCTCAGAATTGATACGTGAGTGTCAGCCGCGCCGCCCTCGGCTCTACCGGGTGAAAGTGGATATCGTTCACCGGCGTAGCTTCACCTGCAAGCTGTGACGCATAGAAATAATCGATATCGCTGGCTTTACGGTCAAACAGATTGAATACATCCAGCGTGAGTGTGGTGCGTGGATTACAGCGGTAACCTATACGTGAATAAGTGAGCAGCGTCGATTTTGAACGGATGGAATTGTCTTCGACAAGCGCTCTCGGGCCGAAATATCGTAATTGTATACTGCCAAACCAGTGCCCCCGGTTTGTCACCGTTGCCCCCAGCGAAGCGACTTTATTGATGGAGCCAGGGATATATTGTCCAGCGGGATCAACATCCGTAAAACGGGCTTTGGAAAGTGCGATATCCATATCCAGCAATAACCAGTCATTGACGACATAGTGGTTATTCCATTCGACACCATAGCGGCGGCTGGCACGGCTAGGTTCGGTTTCGCCGGCATCCCCAACAAACAACAGTTCGGAATCAATATCCAACTGCCATACGGAAAGTGAACTTTGCAGGCCGGGAATCCATTCACTGCGCACACCAGCTTCGCTGCCACGCGTACTGACCAGCGGTGTCACAGGCAATGCAGGATTACCAATTGGCAGCACCGTTTGCGTCGTGCCACGCGCATCGTTACTGTGGAACCCTTTGCCGATGTTGTAAAACAGCTCGGTATTCGCCCATGGCCCCAAAATCACAGACAGCTTTGGAGAAGTAATGCCGTCGCCGGTATTTCCAGAGTTGCCACGAATACTGCTTCGCACATCAAACTGATAACGGTCATACCGCAAGCCTGCCACTGTACGCAGTTTCTCATGCCACCATAGCGTGTTTTCCGCGTATAAGCCTGCGCTGGATTCTTCGACCTTGTCTGAGCGGATTACCGATAACCGCTGCGTTTGTGCGGTATTGTAGAGGGCGACTGGCGATAACTTGTCGTAACGCGTCTGCACGCCCAGCTTGTTCTCCACCGGAATGCCAGCAAGCTCACCTAGCCAGGACTTGCTCAGGCTCACCCCCAGTATGGTACGTTTTTCACGCTGGTTAAACTGGTCGCCATTGACCGGATCATTCAGGAAATAGGTAAAGTTGCTATATAAATCCAGTTGGGAGCGCACGGCATAGGCACTCATTTGCCAGCCGCCATGCTCATCTCTGTGCTGCTTTGCAAACGACAAGCTATAGCGGGAAGAGTCACCGCCATCGCTGGGATCAATGGCATCAAACCGGCCGATCTGGCCTGAGCGGACGGCACGTAATGGAATCTGGTCGGTACTGTTCCAGCGGTTATGATAGGCCATCGCGGTCAGGGTGGTGCTGTCGTGTGCATCGCCTTCGCTGTAGCGCAAGACACCGTTGTATTTTTTAACACCCTCAGCGACTTGCCACGGACCATCGTAGTGATTGATATCCAGCCCGTAGAGTAATTGCCCATCATGCACGGCCACGGAATCGGCCAGCAACATGCGCTGGTAACCGTAGCTGCCGACTGTCAGGCTGGCAATGCCTTGAGGCAAATGATTGACCAAATGCAGATGCGCAGCCCCTGCCGATGAAAAATCACCCTCCTCTGCCGAATAAGGGCCTTTTTTATAGTGGATATGGCTGACCAGTTCGGGAATCAGGAAATTCAGGTCGGTATACCCTTGCCCATGCGCATGGGTGCGCATATTGACCGGCATCTCATCCACATAAGTGGCAAAATCAGTACCGTGGTCGAGATTGAAGCCACGCAGGTAAAACTGGTTAGCCTTGCCGCTACCACTGTGCTGGGTCACTATCATACCCGGCACAAATTCCATGATTTCGCCTACTCGCGAGATGGGGCGGTTTTTAATCAGGCTGGCATTGACCTTGCCCTCGCTGGCGGCATCGGATGTACCGACGGCATTATCATAGTGGGCACGCACTTGCACTTCTTCCAGGTCCAGTGCCTCGTTTGCCATACCGTGCATGTTGCTGGACAGTGCTGCCAGCAACATGGGAATACTTGAGTTTTTTGTCTGGTTCACAATGTTGCCTCTGGTATGCCTTTTTTATAATTATTCATACGGTGGCATTATGCGGTAAAAAAACTCAACCCATTTATAAGTAAATTGACGCAATGATCTCCAATACACAGTTACAAAAAAGCCCGCTTCCGCGGGCTTTTTTTGTGAAGCAGCAACTTATTCAGCCGCTGGCGCTTCTTCTTTTGCCGGCGGATCGATCAGAGCTTTAATGCTCAAGCGCACTTTGCCTTTATCATCAATCTCAACCACTTTCACTTTCACAATATCACCCTCTTTCAGGTAATCACCTACGGCTTTGACGCGCTCATGGGCAATTTGTGAAATGTGTACCAGACCATCTTTACCTGGCAACAGGGTGACCACAGCACCGAAGTCAAGGATCTTGACCACAGGGCCTTCATACACCTGGCCAACTTCGACTTCTGCCGTGATTTGTGCAATACGGCGTTGTGCTTCTGCACCCTCGTCGGCATTGGTACAGGCAATTTTCACGGTACCGTCATCTTCGATATCGATGCTGGTGTTGGTTTCCTTGGTCAGGGCCTGGATGACTGCCCCACCTTTACCAATCACGTCACGGATCTTGTCCGGATTGATCTTCATGCTGATGATGCGCGGCGCGAATTGTGACATTTCAGTGTTCACGCCAGATACGGCTTGTTTCATCAGGCCCAGAATATGCGCACGGCCTTCTTTGGCTTGAGCCAGGGCCACTTGCATGATCTGTGCAGTGATACCGGTGATCTTGATGTCCATTTGCAGCGCAGTCACCCCTTTGTCGGTACCTGCCACTTTAAAGTCCATATCACCCAGGTGATCTTCGTCACCCAGAATGTCCGTCAGCACCGCAACGCGGTTGCCTTCCTTGATCAGGCCCATCGCGACACCAGCTACGTGCGCCGTCAATGGTACGCCAGCATCCAGCATGGAGAGGCAGCCACCACAGACAGATGCCATGGAGCTTGAACCGTTGGATTCAGTAATCTCGGACACCACGCGCATGGTGTAATCAAAATCCTCTTTCGCAGGCAATACGGCTTTCAATGCACGCTTGGCCAGGTTACCGTGACCGATTTCACGGCGCTTGGGCGTACCCACACGGCCAGTTTCACCAGTGGCGTATGGAGGCATGTTGTAATGCAGCATGAAATTGTCAGAATACTCACCCGCCAATGCATCAATGGTTTGCTCATCTTTACCTGTGCCTAATGTGGTCACCACCAGGGCTTGTGTTTCACCGCGGGTAAACAAGGCTGAACCGTGAGTGCGTGGCAATACGCCGGAACGGATAGTGATAGGACGCACAGTGCGTGTATCACGGCCATCAATACGTGGCTCGCCATTCAGAATCTGGCTACGCACGGTTTTGGCTTCCAGCTTGAAGAACTCATCCTTGATTTTGTTGGCTTCCAGTGTGGAAGTTTCTTCAGTGATCAGCGTGCTCATGACACGGGATTTCACTTCATCCAGCTTGGCAGAACGTTCACCTTTGGATTTGATTTTGAATGCGGCATTAATGTCTTCTGCCGCAATGGCAGCAACTTTCTCAATGACGACAGTATCTGGCTCTGGCGGTGTCCAGTCCCAGGCATCCTTACCGGCTTCGGCCGCCAGTTCGTTGATCATTTTAATCAACGGTTGCATTTGCTCGTGGCCAAATACCACTGCGCCCAACATCACCTCTTCAGACAGTTCTTTGGCTTCAGACTCGACCATCATCACAGCAGATTCCGTTGCACCAACCACCAGGTCCAGTGCGGATTCTTTCAACAATGAAACATCCGGATTCAAGACATATTCGCCATTGATGTAACCTACTCTTGCCGCGCCCAATGGGCCGTAGAAAGGAATACCAGACAATGCCAATGCAGCAGATGCGCCGATCACGGCAGGAATATCGGAATCAATTTCCGGATCCAGTGACAATACTGTCGCCACGACTTGCACTTCATTGTAGAACGCATCGGGGAATAATGGGCGCAATGGGCGGTCGATCAACCGTGCAGTCAAGGTTTCTTTTTCTGAAGGACGGCCTTCACGCTTGAAAAAACCACCTGGAATACGGCCAGCCGAATAGGTCTTCTCCTGGTAATCCACGGTCAATGGGAAGAAATCCTGACCTTCTTTCACTTCAGTTTTTGCAGTCGCTGCCACCAGCACAACGGTATCACCGTAACTCACCATCACGGCACCATCCGCCTGGCGTGCCACTTCCCCAGTCTCAATAGTCAGGGTATGCGCACCGTACTGGATGCTTTTCTTGGTTATTTCAAACATTGTTTTTCCTTTATCTACCATGGCTATTCACTACCTAATAGCCAATCTCAACATTAGAAACGCTTAATCATTATTCTGCGTTTCGCGATTTGTGGTGACTTCCATCAGCACGCTTTTTTGTTTGCACCGTGCAAACAAAACGCACTCACAGAAGCCACCCCGGTTGGTGATATGACTCCGATTATTCGAAAATACCCGGAATTTAAAGCAAAAAAGCCGAGGCAATCACCATGCCATCGGCTTTTTATCTCGTTAAAAGTGAACTATAGGATTCGTCACTTTAACCAAATTATTTACGCAGGTTCAGGCGCTCAATCAGAGTCTGATAGCGGCTTACGTCTTTACCCTTCAGGTAGTCCAGTAAACTGCGGCGTTGGCTGACCAATGCCAGCAGACCACGACGGGAATGGTTATCTTTTTTGTTGGCTTTGAAGTGCTCAGTCAGGTAAGTAATGCGGTTAGTCAGCAAAGCGACTTGTACTTCTGGACTAGCCGTGTCGTTAGGACTACGTTGGAAATCTTTAATAATTTTTGCGGATTGTTCTGCGGTAACAGCCATCTTCAATTTTCCTTAGTTAGCGTCAATGTCGTTGCAGCCAAACAACCTATTTGCTTTACCGCTTCGACATTCAATTTACTCGAACCGCGCATTATAGCGACAAAGCCATGGATTGCAAAGGCATTTCAACATTAAGTTTCTGTTTTTGCTAATTTTTTGCCAGCACAGGGAGGCAGAAGTGGCTTAAATGAAATCTGTGTAAAAGGCCATATCCCCAGGTACCGCACCACGGATACCACAGATAGAAGCGGCAAATGCCGCTGCACGCGGCAAAATGGTTTGCCGTGACCAGCCAGCCAGCAGGCCGCGAATCACGATTGCCGTGTAAGCATCTCCTGCGCCTACGCTATCCACAAACGGTTCCTGCAGGCGTATCGGTGGGGCACGGAAACTATCACCATAGGCATTCAGCCAGAAACTACCGTGCTCGCCACAAGTCACAAACATCTCGCCAAGGTTAAAGGCCATCAGCAAATACCTGGCTTGCTCATACATGTCTGGGGACGCTGGCAAGTCGAACAACTTGCAGACTTCCGGTAATTCCTCATGGTTAATCTTGAGGATATCCGCCGCCTGTAAAGCCAGGCGCAGATTCACTTCGTCATACCAAGGCGCCCGCAGATTGATATCACAGAATACCGTCGCCGCATCACACAATTTGAGCCACTGCCCAGCCAAGGCCTGCATGGGGGCATGCCTGAGCGCGAGCGTGCCAAAATACACCAGCTTGGGCGGGTATCTGATAGCCAGCGTCTCCACCGGCGGCCACTCCAGTGCATCATAGGCCTGCGCATCCAGAATCTCGAACCGGTGGCCGCCTTTTTCAAAATGCACCATCACCTGCCCGGTTGGCAGTTCTTCGTGTTGCTGTACGCCGGCCGCAGGCAACCCTGCAGCCTGCATTTCAGCGAGGATGCGCTGCCCCAGGGCATCATCACCCACCGCGGTCAGGAAATGGACGTCCAGCCCAAAAGCATGGCAATGACGCGCAACGTTATAAGGTGCCCCGCCAATGATGGTTTGCTCCGGAAATACATCCCCCAATACCTCGCCCAGGATCATGACTGAATTCGACATACGTTTATCCCATTTTAAATAGCCAACCAAGCGCCATGCAGCCAGCCAGTAACCAGAGAATCGTGATACGGGTTTTCAATAGCAGCCACAGCATGATCAGTACCATGGCTGCAGAAACCATATCCCGCTACCAGCAGGGAATATCCCATGCTGCAGAAACTTCAGTGCCAGATAAAGAATACCGGCAACCACCGCCGCACTAATGGCGGCCAGCGGTGCCACCCGGCGAAATTGTTTGCGTGTACGCTCCAGTCATGGTGCGCCCAAAAACACCAGAATAAAACTGGGCAGGAAAGTAAACCAGGTCACGATACTGGCCCCTATCAAACCGGCCTGCCAACCTGCAACAAATCCTATATACGTCAGCACCATAATCAGCAGCCCCGGCGTACTTTCACTCAGCGCCAAACCATCCAGCATCTGGGCAGTGTTCAGCCAGTGAAAATGCCGGACACTGATATCAAACATATACGGCAACATCGCATACACACCGCCAAAAGTGAGAAGCGCCGTCTTGCCAAAGAACAGTGCCAATTGGGTAAATACATGCTGCTCACCCAGGCCCAGCCATAAAGCACCCAAAACGCCCGGCCCCAATACCACAGCCACTATACATATCCGGAGCATCAATTGTCGCAAATGGTTCAATCCGCTGAATGGCGTGTCATCATCAATAACGCATGGTAAATGTACTTGTATAGTCGATGCAGTATTTGGTTTGTGTAGTTTCACCATGGCCGGGAACCATTTAAGAGTCCCCTCAAACAACACATTTAGCATAGCAGGATTTTTTTTATCTTTTATGTGCATTCCCGGATATCTTTGCTATAATGCGCGTCTTGCGATTCGGGGACACCCTCAAATTGCTGTTGGCCAGATAGCTCAGTCGGTAGAGCAGAGGATTGAAAATCCTCGTGTCGGCAGTTCGATTCTGCCTCTGGCCACCACTTCTTACCTGCCTTCCGGCACACGTCTTTCCTGGGTTTGTTGATGTCACTAAAACACTTAACACCGGATGAATTACACCCCTTACTGAATGATTTGTCATTATTGCTGATCGATATCCGCAATGATCATGAGCTGGTTTCTGGCGTATTGCCTGGCGCCCTGCATGTACCGTTAGGTCACCTGACAATGGTATTCGATCAATTACCGCAGGATAAAAAACTGGTGTTTTACTGCCGTAGTGGTGTACGCTCCATTTCAGCTGGCGAATTCGCACTGGCACAAGGCTATGCGGATGTTTCGCATCTGGCCGGTGGCATTCTGGCCTGGGCAAATGCCGGCTTGCCGATTCAAGCCGCTTGATTCAATTTTCCAGGAATCTTCCATGCAGAGTGATAAAGAAGTTGATGCACGTAACCTGAATTGCCCGCTGCCGATTCTGCGCTGCAAGAAGGCGCTGAACGAACTGGCTGCCGGGCAAGTGCTAAAAATCATGGCGACTGACCCTGGTTCAAAAAAGGACTTTGATGCCTTTTGCCGCCAGACCGGCCATACCTTGCTGGAGCTGCAGGAAACGGATGGCGTATTCACGTTCTGGATCGCCAAACGCAGCACTTAACAGTTAGCGCCCATCCTTAAAATGACAAAGCCCGCCATGATGCGGGCTTTGTTTTTAATGCCAATCGTTATTTGGCGTTTTCCAGGCTACCCATGGCTTTCGGGAAAGTCACCACGCCCCAGGGCATGTTTTTCACTTCCACCTGCTTGGTCACTTCCAGCTTGTCTGCGTCAATCACAAACACCGCATCAGACTTACCGCATGCCAGCAGGATGTTTTTGTTGTCTGGCGTAAAGCTGAAATGCCAGCAGCGGTTGCCAGTCGGTACATCTTTGATTTTTTCAAAGGTTTTGGCATCAAACACTTGCAGTAACTTGGCCTTATTGGTGGCCACAAAAATGCGGTCACCTTTGGCATCATAAGCAATGCCGTAAGGTGTAGCCGCTGTGTCTACTGTACGCACGACATTGAAGTCTTTGTCCATCACCATAAATTTATTACCAAACTCCAGCGTTGCCAGGTAGGTGCTGCCATCTGGTGAAACCTTGATTCCCCTTGGCCTGTCGCCATATTCATGGGTGGAAATTGTTTTAAGCAACTCGCCGGTTGCTATGTCATGCACAGTGACGGTGTTATCGGCCTCATTGGTAATGACCAGTTGCTTGCCATCGGCAGAAAATTCTACCCCTTCAGTTTCCGGGCCGCCGGTGATTTCACGAATTTTCTCTCCTTTGGTCAGGTCAACCACCGCGATTTTGGCGGGGATTTTTTCATCATCGTCATCATCGTCCTCTTCTTCAGGTTTTGCACCTGGCTTGGGTGGCGGGCCGCCCTTGGCACTCGGTTCAGAAGAGACATACGCGTAATTACCGCTGACGCGCACAAACTCCGGATTCTTACCAACATTGATTTGCTGCACCACCTCACCGGTCGCGGTATCAATCACAGAAATGCTCTCATTTTCCTTGGTCGCCACGATCAGTTTCTTGCCATCATCCGTCACGCCCAATCCACGCGGACCCTCGGCCTTGACGTCCAGCTGTTTGGTAACTTGCATGGTCGCCAGGTCAATCACATCAACGCCGCCATCCTGGGTCGACACGTAAGCCACGCTAGTCGCTGCCGCATTATCAGCGGCAGGAGCGGCAGCTTCGGATGCCGGATCCGCCGGCTTGTTACAGGCTGCCACGCTGGCCACCAATGCCAGCAACAGCAAACTGATGCGCGTACGACGCGCGAAAGGGAAATTCAACATAGACTCTATCTCCTGATTATTATTAACATCTGAATACACCAGCAAAAATCATTCTCACCCGCAAATGCAGGCATAAGAGAAGATATCTGCCAAATGTGGCTGATAAAAACCACCACATTGGCTGCCAGAAACCAATCTAACCCAAAAATAACTGGTAAGCCGGATTCTGGCTTTCATCAAAATAAGGGTAGCCCAATTGCTTGAGAAACTGCTCAAAAGCAACCTTCTCTCCTGGTGGCACTTGCATCCCGACCAGCACGCGCCCGAAATCTGCGCCATGATTGCGATAATGAAATAAGCTGATGTTCCAATTGTGACCCATGGATTCCAGAAAGTTCAGTAACGCGCCGGGTTTTTCCGGAAACTCGAATCGATATACCACTTCATTATGCGCTTCTGGTGCGTGGCCGCCAACCAGGTAACGTAGATGCAATTTGGCCATTTCATTGCCGGTCAGATCCAGGGTATGCAAGCCAGCCGTTTCCAGTGTGCGCTGAATGTCAGCGGATTCGGCCGGATTATGGACCGAGACACCGACAAAGATATGCGCCTGTTTTGCATCTGCATAACGGTAATTGAACTCGGTAATACTCCGGTTACCAAGTAAACGGCAGAAAGTCTTGAACGCGCCTGGTGTTTCCGGAATGGTGACGGCAAACACCGCTTCCCTATGCTCGCCCAACTCGGCCCGTTCAGCGATAAACCGCAAACGGTCAAAATTCATATTGGCACCGGAGGCGACGGCAACCAGGGTTTTGCCCTGCAACTGATGGCGCTCAGCATAGGCTTTCAAACCTGCCAGTGCCAGCGCGCCAGCGGGCTCCAGGATACTGCGCGTATCTTCAAAGACATCCTTGATGGCGGCACAGATTTCATCATTGTCGACCACGATCATTTCGTCGACATATTGCTGTACCAGCGCAAACGTATGTTCACCCACCTGTTTCACTGCCGCCCCATCGGCAAATATCCCGACTTGTTCCAGCATGACGCGTTGCCCGGCTTGCAGGGATTGTGTCATCGCATCCGCATCTTGCGCTTCTACCCCAATGACCTTGATTTCCGGACGCACGGCCTTGATATAGGCAGCCACCCCCGCCAGCAAACCACCACCGCCGACGCAACAGAAAACCGCCTCAATCGGCTCGACATGATCCTGCAAGATCTCCATCGCCAATGTGCCCTGCCCCGCGATCACATCGGGATCATCATAGGGATGCACAAAGGTCAGGCCTTCGCTTTTCTCGACTTCCAGCGCATGCGCATAGGCATCGGAATAGCTGTCGCCACTCAACACCACCTCTGCGCCACGCGCCCTGACTGCATTGATCTTGATCGCAGGTGTCGTTGTCGGCATCACAATCACGGCGCGACAGCCCATTTTTTGCGCACTCAGCGCGACCCCTTGCGCATGGTTACCCGCGCTGGCACAAATGACGCCACGCGCAAGCGCTTCCTGGGACAGGTTGGCCATTTTGTTATAGGCGCCACGCAGCTTGAATGAGAAAACCGGCTGCATATCTTCCCGCTTGAGCAGGACACGGTTGCGTAAACGCATGGTCAGGTTGGGCATCTCATCGAGTGGGGTGTGCCGGGCAACGGCATAGACTTGGGAGTGTTCGATTTTTTCGCGGTAGTCAATGGTCATGAAATGCTTTGAAGTTTTAAAACGGCAAGGTTGCAGTGTATGATAGAGAATTGTTTGTATTATAAAGAATTAATCAAGGATTGAAGCAGATGGCGATGGATAAAGCACAACAAGACGCACTCAAACTGGAAGTGGCGAAAGCAGCAGTTAATTATGTAAAAGACGGCATTATCGGTGTGGGTACTGGCTCAACCGCCAACTTTTTCATTGATGAACTCGCCAAGGTAAAACACAAAATCCAGGGGGCGGTTGCCAGCTCCGAAGCGACTGCACAGCGCTTGCGCAGCCACGGCATTGAAGTATTTGACTTGAACAGTGTCGACAGCCTGGATATTTACGTCGACGGCGCTGACGAAATTACCGAACACATGCATATGCTGAAAGGCGGCGGTGGTGCATTGACTCGTGAGAAAATCGTGGCCGCGGTGGCTAAATCATTTATCTGTATCTGTGACGAAAGTAAGTTTGTTCCTGTACTGGGTAAATTCCCGCTGCCAGTGGAGGTCTTGCCGATGGCACGTAGCCAGGTGGCACGCGCACTGGTCAAACTGGGCGGGCAGCCTAAATTGCGTGACTTCACGACTGACAATGGCAACATTATTCTCGATGTGCATGGCTTGACCATTAGCGACCCGATTGAGCTGGAAACAAAAATCAACCAGATCGCCGGCGTAGTGACCAATGGCCTGTTTGCAGCACGCCCCGCGAATGTCTTGTTACTGGCCACGGCAAACGGTGTCAAAACCCTGACGAAATAATTGAAACCATCGCGCCAAAATTATCATAAAGTTGTCATATTGGGCTGCTAAGCTGCTCCAGCACAATATTTAGGAAAATACGTCATGCAATTTGAACATACCTCAAAACAATATGATGTTGAACTGGAGTCAGTCCGCTCCAAAGTACTGGAAATGGGTGGCCTGGTTGAACAGCAAATTGTCAATGCGCTGGAAGCCCTTACGGGCGCAGACATCAAGCTTGCCAAAGATGTCATGGCGCGCGATACCCGTGTCAACGCACTGGAGGTACAGGTAGATGAAGATTGCAGTCATATCATTGCGCGCCGCCAGCCAGCTGCGCGCGACCTGCGCATGATCATGATGATCGTAAAAACCATTACCGACCTGGAACGTATTGGTGACGAGGCGACCAAGATTGCCCGTACGGCACAACGCATTTACGAGCAGGACCGCCTGTACAAACCCCGTTTTAACGAGATTAAAAGCATGGTGGGTATTGTGCGTGAAATGCTGCGTACTTCACTGGACTCTTTCGCACGCCTGGATGTGAGCCAAACGGTAGAAGTGGCCAAACAGGACGAGCAAGTGGATGAACAGTTCCGTGCCGCCATGCGCCAGTTGATTACATTCATGCTCGAAGATCCACGCACTATCTCCATGTCACTGGAAGTGCTGTTTGTAGCCAAGGCGATTGAGCGTATCGGCGACCACGCCAAAAACATTTCGGAATATGTGGTGTACATGGTGAAAGGCAAAGATATCCGCCATACCAGTCTGGAAGATATCAAACGCGAAACCATGTCCTGATTTGCGGGAATACTGGCCGTTCAAAATAAAAAAGCACTCACCAGAGTGCTTTTTTACCGGCAACGAGTTGGCTCAGGCGCCGGGTGGAACATACCCACTGGCCACATCCGCCCCCTCACCAAAGAAATACTTTTCGGTTTGCTCAGCCAGATATTTTCTCGCACTCGGATCAGCCAGGCTCAGGCGGTTCTCATTTACCAGCATCGTTTGTTGCTTGAGCCAGCCCGCCCAGGCCTCCTTGGACACATGCATATAAATCCTTTTGCCGAGTTCGCCAGGATAGGGTGGAAAATCCATGCCTTCCAGCTCTTTGCCCAGTTTCACGCATTGCACCATTCTTGCCATGTTTATCCTTCATTCACTGCTAAAAGCGTTATCATAGCGCATGTTAAAATGTGATGTAGATTTTTAGAGAGTTTCCATGCAAAACAAACCCGCTCCCTCGCACGAAGAAAGCCCATTTAAAGGCAAAACCGGGCTCCGCCGCCTGGTCAATGCGTTTGGTTACTCCATGGATGGGTTTAAAGCCGCTTACCGCCATGAGGACGCTTTCAGGCAGGAAGTCTGGCTCTCGCTGGTGTTGATTCCACTGGCCTTTTACTTGGAAACAGAAGCGATGCATCGCATCCTGATGGTAGGCAGCGTGTTGCTGGTCATGATTGTCGAACTACTGAACTCTGCCGTGGAAGCTGTGGTAGACCGCGTATCGATTGAGCGCCATGCACTGGCCAAACGCGCCAAGGATATTGGCAGTGCAGCGGTATTACTGGCCCTGATTAACCTGGGGGTGGTTTGGGGCCTGATTTTACTGACCTAGGCTTGGTGAACATGCCGGAAAGCACACAATAAAAAAGGTTGGCATTGCCAACCTTTTTTAATTTCTGCAGATCAACCGCCTAGAAATCCGCCCTGGCGCCGATCAATATGGAACGTGCACCTGCCGGTGAAATATCCTTGAGGAAAGAAGCGTGCTCGCGGATTTCATCATTGAGCAGGTTATTCGCTTTGGCAAACACCTGGACATGATAGGTGTTCAACGGCAGCTTGTAGGCCACCAGTGCGCTCAGGTTGGTATAGCCATCGGTTTTCAGCTCGTTTTCTGCTACATCGCTTTGCTTGAATGCATGCAATACATCCACACGCGCATTCCAGGCACCCAGACGGTAATCCAGCCCACCGCCTAGACGCAAGGGAGAAATGCGCGGCAGATAGTCATTGTTACGTGTATCCTTGGCATGCACATAGTCACCGCGCATTTTAAGCGTCCATTCGTCATTCAGCGCAAATTTTCCTTCCATTTCCAGGCCGGTAAATAAAGCCGGGACGGCCTGGAAATTGGCAATCGCCAAGCCGGTGCCCGGATCGGTTGCCCCGGAGTTAAATAAGCCAATGAAATTCTGGAAACGGGTCGCATAAGCTCCCAAGGTAATACTATTCCCATTAGACTTCCACTTTAATTGCGCATCAATGCCGTTTGATATTTCCTTGTTCAGATCAGCATTACCAATTTCAAACTGGTCGGTGGCAACATGTTCGCCATTGGCATACAGCTCGAAATAACTGGGCGCGCGTTCATTATGCGACAAGTTGGCGGTCGCACTCCATGCGTCATTAATGGTATACAGGCCGCCCAAGGCCAGACTGTTGGGATTAAAACGGTTACTGAACGCCTGGGTAAAGACATCGTCAGCACTGGAGTTTACCGAGCTTTCCCCTACACGGGCACCAAAAGTAATCTTATGCCGGTCAATCGGTAACTCTTCATACACATACACGGACTGTGCCTGTGTCACGACGCTGGGGACAAACGCTTCTTCACCAAGTGCTTGGAAGCGGGTGTTCTGGAACTGGTAACCCACCACGCCATTCACCCCTGCCCATGGCACATGCGTGGCTTCCAGGCTGCCTTCCATGCCACGGTTTTTGAACGTGGTGCCAATTTCACCCCCCTCAATCTCGACATGCTTGTAATCGGTATGCGCCATACGTAATTTGATTTTCTGGATAGGGCCGCTTAACTCTCTTATCTCACCCGCCACTTCCCAACGCTCCTGGTCCATGTCGATACGGACATCGTCTTCATTGACCACCCCATAATTGTTGTTCAGGCTGGCATAGGAAATACCCAGGTAACCAGTATCAAACGTCCAGGCTGCCCCCAGCGCACCGCCATTGGCAAGCGCAGAACTGTTATTCAACTTGCCATCCCCTTTTTCATCTCGCGGTGTACCATCTGCCCGACTCTTACGTTTTGAAACAGCATACCCGGGAATTTCTAGGTTGCTGGTTTCGCGCGTGTAGACATCGGCATGGATCGCAAACACGCCATTGCCGGCATCCATCACGGCGGCACCGTTACGCGTATTGTCCGGGCCGCCAAACTGGGCTTCGGCACGGCCGGTCATGCCATCCAGGGACTCTTTGGGAATACGGTGGTCGATGGCATTGACTACACCCCCGACCGCGCTGCCGCCATACAGTAACGCAGCCGGCCCCCGCACCACGTCGATCTGCTCAATCACCAGGGGATCGACTGCCACGGCATGGTCAAAACTCAGGGAACCGGCATCCAGAATGCCAACACCATTCTGCATAATGCGCACTCGCTCACCATCCAGCCCCCGGATTATCGGGCGGGAGGCATTGGGTCCGAACTGGGTAGCAGTTACGCCTGGAATTCCATTCAAGGTTTCACCCAAAGTATTCTGTCTGCGCAAACTGAGTTCGCGCCCACTCAAGACAGATACCGGTACCACCATATCATCCGAAGCGACGCCGAGTGGGTTACCCGTCACAGAAACATTATCGATATCCAGCGTCTGGCTTTTTTCTTCAGCATACAGGACAGATGGGAAAACTAGCGCTGTACTCAGCGCCAGCCAGATAGGGTTTACTCTTAACGCAGAAGCACACGCAATATGCTTGGTCATATTCATTCTTTCTCAACAATTAGCCTGCCCGCAGCCATAGCGATAAACCACATGCCTATGCGGTAGCAAACTCTGCAGACAATAATTCAACTGCGCTCAAGGCGCATATTCAAGGGAGTTAAGACTGAATGAAAGCCGGTGGGGCGCGTGCGGCATAAAGCCGCTCAAAGGGTTGGGCAAACGAGTGGGAAACAAAACTGTAAGCAGGTTCGACACCTGCCATCAGCGGACACACCAGGGGAGTGGATGGTACGGCACCGGCAATCAGTGAGAGGCCCAGGCATAGTGTACAAGGCTCGCTACCTGTTTGTTTGTGGTCAGGCTGTGACTGACCGGTGAGATCTTTTAAGTGGCTGATTTCATGCGCAGCCATACCGATTTGCGTGACTGCAAACAGCATGGAAAGAAACACATAAATATAAAACCGCTTTAACATGCCGGATATATTAACATATTTATGCAATTTTGTTGCAAATACACCCCTAACGACCAATCAACACCTGCAATATCGACTCAACGGCAAAGGCATTATTGCCGGGCACATAACCGCCTTCCAATACCCAGACAGTACGGCCCTGGGCATATTGATTGGCCAAATTCACCAGTGCCTGCGCAATCGCCGCATAGCCCGCCTCTGAATAACGCAACCCGCCCAGCAGATCTCCATGATGTGCATCCAGGCCCGCTGACACCAGAACCAAGTCTGGCTTGAACTGTTGCATGGCCGGTGCTAATTGGGCAGAGAGCGTTGACAGCAGAATGGACTCATCGCTGGCTGGCGGCAGATCGATATTAATCGTATAACCTTTACCCTTGCCGTGCCCAGCTTCTTCTGGTCGCCCCGAGCCGGGATACAGCGGATGCTGGTGCGCACTGAAATAAAATACGCTGTCATCCTGATCAAAAATATCCTGTGTGCCATTTCCGTGGTGCACGTCAATATCCACAATCAGGATGCGCCGAACAGCATATTGCTTTTGGGCATACCGCGCCGCCACAGCCACATGATTATAAATACAAAAGCCCATCCCCCGATCCCTGGTGGCATGATGCCCAGGTGGCCTGACCAATACAAATGCACTTTTGCTTTGATTTTGCATCACGGCATCGACACCAGCTATCGCCGCACCACTGGCCAATTTGGCAATCTCCAGTGAATGTCTCGAAATGACAGTATCACCCGTACTCAGTAGCTGGTATTCATGTGCGCCAAGGGGCCGTTGCTCGGCCTCTAATAAATCCAGGTAACCGGCCTGGTGCACACGCAATAAATCTTCTTGGGTAGCCGCAGAAAAAGTTGGCCAGCGCAAACTGGCATTGAGAGCTTCATTTTGCTGGAGTTGCCGTACGATACTGGCCAGTCGGTCAGCATTTTCCGGATGTCCTGGCCCGGTATCATGCATCAGGAAACGATCACTGTAGAGTACCGTTACCGGCGAGGCTTCTATGGCGCCTAGCGGGAATGCCAGCAGTAGCAATAGACCCAGGAAATAGCCTTTTAAGCAGATACGCATACTTCCTCCTTAGCACGTGACGTACTTTGGGATGGTCAGGCTCATGAAAACCTGAATGAACGTGAGGGTGGTCTATAAATTGACGACGCGTTTAGGTGCGATACGCCCATTGGCGAGTTGCACGCCTACCCCTAGAAATAAGCCAGCCTCACTATAGACCCGTATTTCACCATCAGGGATATGGCCAGCTAACCATACCGGGTTACCTTGCTTGAAATAATACGCGGCATCCGCATGCAACTCCACCTTGGGTAAGGCATTAATTGCGGTATCAACCGGCAGCAGCAAGGCATCACGTGCCTCCATGGTCATGGCCTCCAGCGCTGCGATAGTTACCGTATGCGCAATCTGGTAAGTTGCGGTAGCCGTCCGGCGCAGATCCGTCAAGTGAGCGCCCACTGCCAGCAATTTACCAATATCTTCAGCCAATGTACGGATGTATGTGCCCTTGCTGCAAGTCACTTCGATATTCGCAATATTGTCCCGGCAATCCAGCAACTTCATGGCATAAATTGTCACCTGCCGTGGTGTTCGCTCCAGCTCCACGCCTTCACGTGCATAAGCATACAACGGCTTGCCATCCACCTTGAGTGCAGAATACATGGGAGGAATTTGCGTAATTGCACCAGTCAGGGATGGCAATACGGCTTCAATTTCATGCGGTTGTACATTGCATGCCACAACCTGCAATATCTCGCCCTCCCTATCACCCGTCGTGGTGGTCTCGCCAAACTTTACCGTGGCAATATAGGTTTTATTTTCGTCAGTCAGATGCTGGGCAAACTTGGTGGCTTCGCCAAAGCAGATGGGCAATACCCCGGTCGCCAGCGGATCCAGGGTACCTGTATGACCAGCTTTTTGTGCCTGGTACAGCCATTTGACTTTCTGCAGCGCCTGATTGGATGAAAAGCCATGCGGCTTATCCAGCAATAACACACCGTGGACGGCGCGTTTAATGCGTTTGGTCTGCATGGGGAACTATTCTTGCGAAGGAGTATCGGGAGGGGTCTGCTCGGACATCGCTTCATTAATCAGCTTGTCCATCTGCATGCCACGGTCTATGGATTCATCATAGACAAAATGCAATTGCGGCACGGTGCGTATCATCATGCGCTTGCCCAACTGGGAGCGCAGAAAGCCAGCAGCCTTTTCCAGCCCGGCCTGCAGGCCTTTGCTGTTTTTCTGGGCGGTGTAAAAGACCTTGGCATGTGCCATATCGCCAGCCACCTCAACCCCGGTCAAGGTGACCATTTGCACACGCGGATCTTTGACCTCGAACATGAGCAAATCCGCCAGTTCACGGCGCATTTGCTCAGAGACACGGTCGTTACGGGAAAACGCTTTAGCCAATTAAAAAGCTCCTGACCCTAAACCCTGAATGAGGCTAGGCCTCGCACAAAAAATGGAGCACAGCATATCTTGAATATGTAAGCGAACATTTTTGGGGTGACATCTCTCCAGCAAGGCCTGCATCATGACGAATTCTAAAGTCATTGCCTTGAAATTAGAGGGTGCGTGCCACTTCAACGACTTCATACACTTCCAGGATATCGCCTACTTCAATGTCATTATAGTTCTTCAATGACAGGCCACACTCAAAATTGTTCTTCACTTCCTTGACGTCATCCTTGAAGCGTTTCAGTGAATCCAGCTCACCGGTATGGATAATTACGTTATTGCGCAGCAGGCGGACCTTGGAGTTACGTTTAACCACGCCATCCTGCACATAACAACCCGCAATCGAACCCACTTTGGAGATCTTGAAGACTTCACGGATTTCAACCGTACCGATCATCTGTTCTTTCTGCTCTGGCGCCAGCATACCACCCAGTGCAGCCTTGATCTCATCCACGGCTTCGTAAATGATATTGTAGTAGCGCAAATCGACATCCAGGTTTTCCACCAGTTTGCGTGCACCAGCATCGGCACGGACGTTAAAACCAATCAATACCGCCTTGGAAGCCGCAGCCAGATTGACATCAGACTCACTGATCGCACCAACCGCAGTATGGATAATATTGACGCGCACTTCGCTGGTCGACAATTTTTGCAAGCTAGTAGCCAAGGCTTCGTAAGAGCCTTGTACATCTGACTTGATGATCAGGTTCAGTGTCTGCACTTCGCCTTCGGCCATCTGTTCAAACATATTTTCCAGCTTGGCGGCCTGCTGTTTGGCCAGCTTGACATCGCGGAACTTGCCCTGGCGGAACAAGGCAATTTCACGCGCCTTGCGCTCGTCATTCAGCACAATGGTTTCTTCACCGGCGCTCGGCACGTCAGACAAACCCAACACCTCGACTGGAATAGAAGGACCAGCTTCCTTGATGTCCTGACCATTTTCATCCAGCATGGCGCGCACGCGGCCAAACGCTGTACCAGCCAGCAACATATCCCCACGCCGCAAGATACCAGACTGTACCAATACGGTAGAAACCGGGCCACGGCCTTTGTCCAGGCGGCCTTCGATCACCAGGCCTTTGGCTGGCGTATTTTGTGGTGCTTGCAGTTCCAGCACTTCGGCTTGCAACAATACGGCTTCCAGCAACTCATCAATGCCTTTACCGGTTTTGGCAGACACCTCGCGGAACATAGTGTCACCGCCATATTCTTCCGGTACCACTTCATGGCTAATCAGCTCATTTTTCACGCGCTCAGGCTGTGCTTCCGGCTTATCAATTTTATTGATCGCCACCACGATAGGCACATTACCCGCTTTCGCGTGGTGGATCGCCTCAATGGTTTGTGGCATCACACCGTCATCGGCGGATACCACCAGAATCACAATATCTGTCGCTTTGGCACCGCGGGCACGCATGGCAGTAAATGCTTCGTGACCAGGGGTATCCAGGAAGGTCACCATGCCACGCGGCGTTTCCACATGGTAAGCACCGATATGCTGGGTAATGCCCCCTGCTTCGCCAGACGCAACACGACTAGCGCGAATATAGTCAAGCAAGGAAGTTTTACCATGGTCAACGTGGCCCATTACGGTCACGACAGGAGGGCGCGGCTCCATCACGGCCTCCACCACGTTATCGGTTTCTTCCAGGAAGCTTTCCGGGTCATTGGCAGCGGCAGCCTGGGCCTTATGGCCCATTTCTTCTACCAGGATTATCGCAGTATCTTGATCCAGCACCTGGTTAATGGTCACCATCATGCCCATTTTCATCAGGGCCTTGATTACCTCAGCGGCCTTGACAGACATTTTGTGCGCCAAGTCGGCCACGGAAATGGTTTCAGGCACCATGACTTCTTTAATCACGGGTTCAGTCGGCGCATTGAATGCGTGCTGATCATCTTTATGCAATTTGTGATGTTTGTTCTTGGGAGTGCGCCAGCCCTGGTTGGCACCACTAGCATCCCCACGAGTTTTGATGCCGCGTTTCTTGTTTTCGTTTTCGTTCCAGTCGCGGTTATCCGGCTTGGCTTTCTTGTCTTTGCTGTCTGCGGGTTTATCTGCCACTTTATTGGCAGGTTTATGCAGTGTTCCTTCTGACAGTTTACTTGCTGCAGGTTTGTTTTTAGCGGCTTCAGCCTCAGCCTGGCGTTTGACTTCTTCCTCAGCTCGACGCTGTGTCAGCGCCTGCCTGCGTTTTACATCCTCAGCCTGCAAAGCAGCCAGTTTGGCTGCACGGGCGGCTTCCTGCTCACGCAACGCAATTTCTTGCGCTGACAACACCACCGTTTTTTTACTGACTGGAGCCGGCGCGGGTGTTTCCACCGGTGCAGCGACCTCTTCAACCACCACCTCAGCCGCAGGTTCTTCTGGCACTGGCTCAACCTCAGGAATTTCCGGTGCTGCTTCAACCACCGCTTCGGGAGCTTCCAGGGGCACTTCAATAGCAGCCGGTAATTCTGCCGCCTCGATAGCGGAAGTCAACTCCGCTGAAGTGTCATAACCCGCCTCTTCAGGCCGTTCCAATACACGCTTTTTACGCACTTCGACCTGGATCGTACGTGCCTTGCCCGAACTATCGGTCTTCTTGATTTCGGTATTCTGCTTGCGTGTCAGCGTGATTTTGTTTTTAGGTGCATTAGCCGCGCCATGCTCCTTGCGCAAGTAATCCAGCAATGCAGACTTGTCACTTTCTTCCAAAAAATCATCCACAGACGTTTTGTTAACGCCCGCGCTTTTCAGTTGCTCGATCAACAGAGTCGTTGGAAGACCCAGTTCTGCGGCAAATTGTGCAACGGTTGAAAGTGCCATGTACTGCTCCAGTTCAATTACTTTATTTTCTAATTAAGAGGTATGCATGATGCTTGCCTGGCAAGGATTATTTAAACCAAGGGGCACGTGCCGTCATGATTAACGACTTGGCACGCTCATCATCCATGCCAGTCAGCTCAACCAGCTCATCCACTGCCAATTCCGCCAGATCTTCGCTGGAATGGATATTATTGACTGACAGTTTATGGGCGGTATCGGCATCCATGCCTTCCAATGTCATCAAGTCATTGGTGTCTTCTTCCACTTTTTCTTCCTTGGCAATCGCCTCGGTCAGCAAAGCAGCGCGGGCACGGGAACGCAACTCATTGATGGTATCTTCATCAAACGCTTCGATCTCAGCCATTTCAGCCATCGGTACATAGGCAATTTCTTCCAGCGTACTGAAACCTTCCTGTACCAGGATGTCGGCCACTTCATCATCCACATCCAGTTTTTCCATAAACAACTGGCTGATTTTTGCGTATTCGTCCTGGTTTTTCTGCGCAGCGGCTTCTTCTGTCAGGATATTCAAGCTCCAGCCGGTCAGCTCTGAAGCCAGGCGCACATTCTGGCCATTACGGCCAATCGCGACGGCCAGTTGCTCTTCGTTCACCACCACGTCCATGCTATGCGCATCTTCGTCAACAACGATAGAAGTGACTTCCGCCGGTGCCAGGGCATTGATCACAAACTGAGCAGGATCCATGCTCCACAATACGATATCCACACGTTCGCCACCCAGCTCTGAGGTTACTGCCTGCACACGGGAACCACGCATACCCACGCAGGTACCCACCGGGTCCAGGCGCTGGTCATTGGTTTTCACGGCAATTTTGGAACGCAAACCCGGGTCACGCGCTGCGGAACGGATTTCCAACAAACCCTCTTCAATTTCAGGTACTTCCAGCTCAAACAAACGCTTGAGGAAGTCAGGTGCCACGCGTGACAAAATCAGTTGTGGGCCACGGCCACCACGGTCCACACGCGACAGATAAGCACGCACACGGTCACCAACCCGCAGATTCTCCTTGGGGATCATCGCCTCACGTGGCAGCAAAGATTCAATACGACCAATTTCAATAATCGCATTGCCTTTTTCCATGCGTTTAATCACGCCGGTCACCAGACTTTCACCGCGGGCCAAAAAGTCCTGGATCATTTGTTCGCGCTCGGCTTCACGCACTTTTTGCAGAATCACCTGTTTAGCAGCTTGTGCACCGATACGGCCAAATGAAATAGACTCCAGCGGCTCTTCGTAATAGTCACCAATCTGGCGACCATTCGCACGCTCATCTTCCTCATCGAACTGATAAGTGGAGCTTTCCAGCAGATCATATTCCACATATTGCCAGCGCCTGAATGTTTTATAGTCACCCGACTCACGGTCAATCTCGACACGAATGTCAGCACCTTCTTCATGGTTCTTTTTAGTTGCCGAAGCCAATGCCAATTCCAACGCCGTAAAAATTACGTCCTTGCCGACATTCTTTTCATGTGCCAGCGCATCAACCAACAACAAAATTTCACGACTCATCGTAATCTCCAACTCACCGTACGGATTCACCAAACAAATTAATCAAAAACCGGGCTCAAGCGAGCCTTATCTATATTATCCAGCGACAGGCTGTATCTCCAGCCATCACATTCAATTACCACGTTGCCATCTTCAACGCCTTGCAGAATCCCCAAAAAGGTTTTTCTTGGCAAGGTAGTTGCCGTAGCTTTTGGACCATCATCCCGAATCCCCATGCGCAATTTCACTTGCGCGCGTTCGCCGACAAACCGGATAAAGTCCTGCTCCTTGCGCAACACGCGATCCAGACCGGCAGAAGACACTTCCAGCCGGTCATAATCAATATCCAACTCAACGGTCAGCACATTGCCAAGCTGGTTGCTGACCAATACACAATCGTCTATGGTGACGCTATCTTTCGTATCCTGAGGCACCAACTTGTCGATAAATACGCGTAATAACTTACCGCGATTGGCTACCTCAAAATCAACCAACTCGTACCCTAGCTGGGTCACCGTCTTTTCAACAACCGAATGCAAACTCTGCATGGCAGCCCTTAATTCCCGAATACAACGTCCAAAAACAAAAAATGGGCGTAACGCCCATCTATCTCAGCAATTATAACAAAATTCCTTTTAAATTCAAAGTCACACCTGACCGTGCATCGCACATAGTGCCATTAGCAATGGTTTTATTGGCGCTTGATTTAATTCATGATCACTTCCGGCTCTCTGATAATGATTCCAGGAGGGATGCTGTTTTGTGTTTTAAAAGCAAAACCCCTCAACACAATAATGCTGAGGGGTTTTCTGTAAGGAGCTTGGGGATGACCTACTTTCGCATACGAAGAGTACACTATCATTGGCGCAAGTTCGTTTCACGGCCCTGTTCGAGATGGGAAGGGGTGGTTCCAAACCGCTATTGTCCCCAAACATAACTGGTAATGTTATGCATGGTGCTGAGCCTGGTATTACTTTGGCCTCAGCCTGCTTTAACAAATTGGAAGAAGTAAAGGAAGTTTAGCTTTTCAGCTTTCAATGGGCAGGGTATGAAACAACTTGTGTTTCGTTTATCTTGATGATTGCCAAATCATATTGCTTTGAACTACACCTTATAGATTTTAGCTCCGACATAACCTAAAGGTTAGTCTTCACTGAAACTCCAG
>NZ_FNFX01000010.1 GCF_900100975.1 Methylophilus rhizosphaerae | reverse complement strand
CATCGTGCTGCTGGCTGACATAACCCAGTGATTGCACCAGGCCATCCAGGGTACGCTGCAATACACGGATTGAATATGCAACACTGCTCTTGTCCGTTTCAGGTAATACAATCTTCTGGGTCAGGTTGCCTTCTACAAAGTTACGCGCAATGACCGTCAACTCCGCAGGCTCAACGCCTAATTGTGCGCGTAGCCGTTTGGTAATCCAGACACCCAAAGCGATAATAATCCCCAGGCATAAGACTGCAATGCCGAGAAATTCCCAGACAACGGCCTGTTTAATGTCTGCCGCATTCGCTGCATCCTGTAGGCTCAGTCTCTGATTGTAGACAATATGCTCATCCAGTTTTGCAGTGAGCATAACAGCCAGTTTGTCAGCTTCTTGTAACAGCCCGACAGCTTCGGGAGCATTTGTATTGGACAAAGCCAGGACATGATTCATTTGATCAAAGTAACTGGCGAACATCTTTTGTTCTGCAGCCAGCAGGGTCTTGTCTTGCTCGTCCATTTGAAGGCTTTTGTAATTATCTAAGGCTTCTTCAATCACTTTGCGGCGATTCTGGATCTGCCCCGCATAATCATCCTTCTCTTCCTGCGCGGTGGCCGTGACATGCCGCAACAGATTCAGGCGTAGCTTCTGGTAGTAATTCTCGGCTTTGGCCAGCTCCATGATACTTGGAATACCATTCACATTCGCCAGGTTGGTGTACTCATATACACGGATGACCTGACTCAAGGCGATGCCAATCAGAATTATCATTGCAATCGCACAAGCGGCGACCAGAAGATACATACGTTTTGCAATTGTCATAACAGACCCCTAACATTCAAATGAACGGAACATGGTTTTATATCGTCGCATTATGGCAAATCTGCTATGCACAACATGCGATGATTAAAAGCATATTTCCCCGTTTAATCCTCATTCAATTTCTATCGTACTTCCCACCGGCTGTTTATCCGGTCGGCTGTGATTGTGTATTCATCCGCTAAAACTCTTCCCAGTCATCATCAGTGCCCGTTTTCTGGTAAGGATTGGCCTGGGCCAGTTTGTTAGCTGGTAGCGAGCTACCTTCCCCGCCGCCAGAAAGCACCTTGGACAAGTGATCAATGGCAGCACGCGTATCTTTTGATTTTCTCGAAAAATCACCACCCAGCAGGAACTTGGCCTGATCAAGTTTCCTGGACTCGATGCATACAAGAATTTCACCCACACTCTCATGGAAATGGGCATGGGCCTCTTTCAGCGTCCGATACTCATTACGATGGGCATGCTGCTTGCCCTCACCATAAATCCACTTGCCCAGATCGCACTTGTGATCACTCGCGGCATCGTCATGATTAATCACTTCTTTATGTTTGCCATTCATGTAATTGATCAGGCGTGTTTTCCACGCGGCATGCGCTTTATTGGCATCATCCAACGAGAATTTTTTTGCTGAAGGCGCTGGGCTGGCAATGCTGGCCATAGCTCTCGTTGCCGTTTGATGTGTATTCACCGGTTTGCTGCCGAGTCCCCTGTCTTCCAGCTTGAACTGGCTGATGGCATCTGCCAGCTGGTTGGCCTGGTCTACCAGGGATTCAGCAGCGGCA
>NZ_FNFX01000004.1 GCF_900100975.1 Methylophilus rhizosphaerae | reverse complement strand
TATATTACTCACCCGTTCGCCACTAATCCCCTTAGCAAGCTAAGGTTCATCGTTCGACTTGCATGTGTAAAGCATTCCGCCAGCGTTCAATCTGAGCCAGGATCAAACTCTTCAGTTTAATTCCTAACTATTACTTTTTACCTCTTTCGAGGCGGTATTCGATTCGCTTATATCTCAAATTCATTTCAAGGTATGTGTGTAAAAAACACTGTACATACTTGTCATAAATCTAAGTGTAAAGCATTTGTATTTTCTGAGGCTTCTACGCATTAAATGCGCTTCACCAAAACCACAAACACCCACACTTATCAGTCATCTAAATTTTTAAAGAACAGTCAGCTCTCAAGCCGTTTTCGCTACCGTTGTTGCGTAACGAGGTGCGCATTATATAGGGCTGAGCTTTACGGTCAACCCCTATTTTTCATTTTTACAATTTTGTTACAACTTGATAATTATTTCTTGAAAGCTGCCTTGATACGCAGCCAGGTTTGCGTCAGCACATTACCATCCAGATGGTAATGCTTGTGTAATGGCCGCTTCACTTCCCACACCACTTTAAGGCCGGCAGGAAACACCACAAAATCGCCTTTACCGAAAGTCACCGGCGAACCGCCGACCGGTGTCACCACACACTCACCTTCCAATATATAAGCCTGCTCTTGTTCATGAAATATCCAGTCAAAAGTCGACACCTCTTTTTTCCAGGTGGGCCACTTGGAAACACCTAAGGCATTTAATTGTGTTTCGGCAGGATTGTGTTGAACTTGAATTTGCATGCTGCGGCTCCTTATATCAAAGCGGGATATCAAAGCGGGCATTTTATAGGAACCAACGCTTTAGCAGCCATGGTTTTCAATAGTAAAATAGGATTTTTAACAAATTAGAGTACATGATGCGTATCAGCCCGGCAAAGGCGATTGACCTGCTGCAGCGCGGCGAAGTGGTCGCCATCCCGACAGAGACGGTATATGGATTAGCGGCGGATGCCAGTAATGAATTGGCAATTGCCAAGATCTACGCCACCAAACAGCGGCCAGCCAACAATCCACTGATTGTACATATTGCCAGTGCCACACAAGTGGTTGATTGGGCAAGTGAGTTCCCGCCACTCGCCCACAGATTGGTACAGGCATTTTGGCCGGGACCACTGACATTAGTACTGCCAGCACGCGCAGAAGTATCGACTATTGTGCGTGCCGGCGAGCCCACGGTGGCTTTGCGTGTTCCAGCCCACCCGATCGCGCTTGCATTGCTGCGTGACAGCGGTTTAGGTTTGGCCGCCCCTTCCGCCAATAAATATACGCAGCTGAGCCCCACCACGGCAGATCATGTGGAAGCAGGATTGGGCGCAGAGATTCCGGTACTGGACGGTGGCGCGTGCCAGATCGGGATTGAATCGACCATTGTCAGTATCACAGGCGATACCTGGCAATTATTGCGTCCTGGCATGATTGATGAAGCCGCCATTACCCTGATTGCAGGAAGGCCGGCCAATCAATCAGTGACACATACACCAAAAGCGCCAGGGCAGCACTTGCTGCACTACTCCCCGCACACCCCTTGTTTATTATTCACTTCGCGCCCAGCGCTGATGGACTACGCCGCAAATAAGCCCGGCGGCGCCGCTTTATTATTTGGCGATGACATCGCCAACCTCAAAACAACCATTACCTTGCCAGCGGAGCCTGCAGTAGCGGCGGAACAACTGTATGCTTCCCTACATACACTGGACGCTGCACAAGCCTCTGTGATCCTGATTGAATCACCTCCAGATACGCCAGCCTGGGCCGCTGTACGCGACAGGCTGCAACGCGCCACTTATCAACCTGTTTCGCAAAACGATTGAGTCCGCCCCTCATGACTGGCACAATATTCTTTTAGACGAGATCCAAAACAATAAAACACATGATGAAAAACGCTTATCAATTTTCGCTCCTGATAGTGGCTGCCACCTTATTATTCGGCTGCAAAAGTTTTGAAATGCCTAATGTTTTTGATAAAGGCACCAAAGAAACACCGCGCTATGGCAAAGACGCTATTTACTATCAATGTGAGAACTATCAGTCTTTTGGCCTGAAATTTTCTAAAGATGAGGAAGAGGCTTGGGTAATGTTACCGGACCATGAAATCAACCTCCTCAGGGATGCCAAAGACAAACAGCTTTATCATTACGGCACGATGGACTTACGTTTGAATGGCGATCAAACCACACTAGATGACAGCGATCACTTACATTTAAAAGGCTGCAAGCCGCCAGCGGCAAAATAGCATCAAGTGAACAAGTAATTGAATAATAAAAAAGCCCGAAGTTTTCGGGCTTTTTTATTTGTGCAAACTGACAAATATTAAAACGGAATATCGTCATCAAAATCGTCGAAATTACCGGCAGGCTTGCTCGCAGCTGGCTGAAAGGCGTTACGATTACCCCCACCCGCATTACCGCCACCCATCGCTGGCTGACGTGAGGGTGCCTGGTTGTAATCGTCCATACCACTGCCCTGATCCATGTCACCCCCCTCATAAGCGGTGCTGCCACCTTCACGGCCGGTACCCAGCATTTGCATCTGGTCAGCTACGATCTCGGTGCTGTAACGCGTGACACCATCTTTTTCCCATTTACGGGTTTGCAAACGGCCTTCCACATATACCGGACGACCTTTCTTCAAGTATTCGCCTGCGATTTCAGCCAGTCGGCGGTACATGACGATGTTATGCCATTCGGTTTTTTCCTGGCGTACGCCGGACTTGTCTTTCCAGTTCTCTGTGGTAGCGATACTGAAATTGGCGACCGCTTCGCCATTCGGCATGTAGCGGATTTCCGGGTCACGCCCCAGATTGCCCATCAAAATAACTTTATTGACTGATGCCATGACAATTAACTCCCTATCCTGTTCATGATCGCTTGCGACAATGCCGCCTGAAATTCTTTACTGCGCTGGTTCTCCAACTTTACCATGAGCATGGTTTCAGAGGGAATCGCAACCACTTCATACACGCCTTCCATGGCGCGTACATCTTGCGCCAGCCGGGCGGCTTGCGCATCATTATACCCTTGTATGTGGAACATTTTGGTTTTGACGCTGGGCGGTGGCTGCATGCCTAATGCCAGACCAAACCAGATCAGCATCAATGCGGCGCAGAAGACAAATACCGTGGCGCTCCCATAGCTGTGTGATAACCAGCCGCCCAGCGCCGCCCCCAGGAACATGCCAAACGATTGCGCGGTATTGTGCACGCCCATTGCCGTGCCTTTGGCTGCCACGGGTGCCATTTTTGAAATCAGTGATGGCAGGGAAGCTTCCAGGATATTGAATGCGACGAAGTAAGAGAACAATGTCGCGACAATACCCCACAAACTATGCAGGCTGAACATAAAGGCAATCTGCGTCAGCAGCATCAATGCCACCGCACTGACAAACACCGGTTTCAGCTTGGCTTTTCTTTCGGCATAAATAATGGCTGGCACCATTAGAATAAATGACAGCACCAGCACCGGCAGATAAATTTTCCAGTGCGCATTTTCATTGAGGCCGGTACTATGCTTGATCGCAAACGGCACCACCATAAACATGGCCATTTGTGCGCCATGCAAACAGAAGGTTCCGAAATTCAGGCGCAATAACTGCGTGTCACGCAATACTTCCCGCATACGTGCCGGCACCGCCTGCGCATCCGAATGCATATGCGCATTGAGTGGCGTGGGTACCCCAAATTTAACCACCGCAATGGCCGCCACGGATAACACCGCCATTAACCAGAACATGCCTGGCACGCCTATCCACTGGTTAAGCACAGGGCCGAGCACGAGTGAAACGGCAAAGGTCATGCCTATGGTGGCGCCTATCATCGCCATTGCCTGCGTCCTGTGTTCTTCGCGCGTTGAGTCTGCCACCAGCGCCGTAATCACGGCAGAAATGGCACCCGCCCCCTGGATGGCGCGTCCGGCAATCACCATATAGATATCCGTGGCAGTGGCGGCACAAATACCGCCGATGGCGAACAGTAACAACCCGACATAAATCAGTTTTTTGCGGCCGAAGCGATCCGATGCCATGCCAAACGGTAACTGGAAGATGACCTGCATAAAGCCGTAAGCGCCCAATGCTAGGCCGATCAGGGTGTGGTTACTACCACCTTCCAGCGTTTCTGCATAAATGGCAAAAATGGGTAGAATCAGGAACATGCCCAGCATGCGCAGGCCGTAAATAGAGGCGAGCGCAATAGAGGCGCGTGTCTCCAGTCTGGTCATTTTTTCAGAAAACTGCATGGCGATATCAATAATGAAGCTTGGGCGCCAGAAGAAACTTTGGCTAATTCAGAATAATTGCGTATATTATCAGGTTGGCTGTCTGTTCGTGAAAGTATCATGGAATTTATCAAAATTCGCGGGGCGCGCACCCACAATCTGAAGAACATCAATCTGGATATTCCACGCAACCAGTTAGTGGTTGTTACCGGGCTCTCCGGCTCGGGAAAATCCTCGCTGGCTTTTGATACGCTTTATGCAGAAGGGCAGCGCCGCTATGTAGAAAGTTTATCGGCTTATGCGCGCCAGTTCCTGGCACGCATGGACAAACCGGATGTCGACCTGATTGAAGGTTTGTCGCCTGCGATTTCCATCGAACAGAAATCCACTTCGCACAACCCGCGCTCCACTGTGGGTACCGTGACTGAAATCCATGACTATTTGCGTTTGCTGTACGCACGTGCAGGCGACCCGGAATGCCCGGATCACGGCATCAAGCTGGAAGCGCAAACCGTCAGCCAGATGGTGGACAGCATCCTCAAACTGCCGGAAGACACAAGACTGATGGTGCTGGCACCTGTTGTTTCCAACCGTAAAGGCGAACAGCTGGATCTGTTTGATACGCTCAAGGCACAAGGATTTGTGCGCCTGCGCATTGATGGCAAAGTCTATGAAATGGATGAGTTGCCACAACTGGCCAAAACTACCAAACATAGCGTGGACGTGGTGGTTGACCGCCTCAAGGTGCGCGAAGACATGAAACAGCGTATCGCTGAATCGCTGGAAACTGCCTTGCGGCTGGCCGATGGTAAAGTGATTGCGCTGGAAATGGATACGGACAAAGAACATTTGTTCTCGGCCAAGTTTTCCTGCCCGGTGTGTGACTACTCACTGGCGGAACTCGAACCGCGCTTGTTCAGTTTTAACAACCCGATGGGCGCCTGCCCGAAGTGCGATGGCCTGGGCCAAGTCACGTTTTTTGACCCCAAGCGCGTGGTGGCTTTCCCACATTTATCACTGGCCAGCGGTGCCATTAAAGGCTGGGATAAACGTAACCAGTTCTATTTCCAGATGCTGGCCAGCCTGAGCCAGCATTATGGTTTCGACCTGGAGTCCCCATTTGAAAACCTGCCGGAAGAAATCCAGCAAACTTTGCTATTCGGTTCCGGTCGCGAACAAATCACGTTCAAATACCTGAATGAGCGTGGCACATTCTTCAGCAAGTCACATACGTTTGAAGGCATTATCAACAACCTGCAACGCCGCTACCGCGAGAGCGACTCAACTGCGGTGCGTGATGAACTGGCCAAATATATCAACGCCACGGCATGCCCAGATTGTGCCGGTACCCGCTTGCGCAAGGAAGCACGCCACGTCAAGGTCGGTGACCGCAATATCCACCAGATTTGCGAAGTGCCGCTCAAACAGGCGCTGAGTTTCTTCGAGAATTTACACCTCAGCGGCCAGAAGCTGGCGATTGCCGACAAAATCGTCAAGGAAATTGAAAGCCGCTTGAAATTCCTGACCAACGTCGGCCTGGATTATTTATCCCTGTCACGTTCGGCCGAAACCCTGTCCGGCGGTGAAGCGCAGCGCATCCGCCTGGCCTCGCAAATCGGCAGTGGCCTGACCGGCGTGATGTACGTGCTGGATGAGCCATCCATCGGACTGCACCAACGCGACAATGACCGTTTACTGGAAACGCTCAAGCGTCTGCGCGACCTCGGCAATAGCGTTATTGTGGTCGAGCACGACCAGGATGCGATCCAACTGGCGGATTTTATTGTCGATATCGGGCCTGGTGCCGGCGAACATGGCGGCAAGATTGTGTCAATTGGTACCCCGGCTGAGATTGAGGCTGACCCTAACTCACTGACCGGTCAATATATCAGCGGTAAAAAACAGATTCAGTTCAAACTGCCGCGCACCAAACCTGATCCCGAGCGCATGCTCAGGCTGAACGGTACCACCGGCAACAACCTGAAAAATGTCAGTGTCGAAATTCCGGTCGGCCTGCTGACTTGCGTGACGGGTGTGTCAGGCAGTGGTAAATCCACCCTGATTAACGATACGCTGTACCGCGCAGTGGCCAGCCACTTGTATGGCAGCAGCACTGAACCTGCGCCCTACCAAAGCATTGAAGGGCTGGAGTTTTTTGACAAGGTGGTCGATGTCGACCAAAGCCCGATTGGCCGCACACCACGTTCCAACCCCGCGACTTATACCGGTCTGTTTACCCCTATCCGCGACTTGTTTGCCAGCGTGCCGGAAAGCCGCGCACGCGGTTACGGTCCTGGCCGTTACTCATTTAACGTCAAGGGTGGCCGTTGTGAAGCCTGCCAGGGTGATGGTGTCATCCGCGTTGAAATGCACTTCCTGCCAGATGTATATGTGCCATGCGATATCTGTAAAGGCCATCGCTACAACCGCGAAACCCTGGAGATCCAGTTCAAGGGCAAGAATATCCGTGAAGTACTGGAAATGACGGTGGAACAGGCGCATCAGTTCTTCAGTGCACAACCCGTGATTGCACGTAAACTCAAAACACTGTTGGATGTCGGCTTGGGTTATATCACGCTGGGGCAATCTGCCACCACCTTGTCCGGTGGCGAAGCGCAACGTGTGAAACTGGCGCTGGAATTAAGCAAGCGCGATACCGGCCGTACCTTGTATATCCTGGATGAACCCACCACCGGCCTGCACTTTGCCGATATCCAGCTGTTGCTGGACGTGATCCACCGCTTACGTGACGCGGGTAATACCGTAGTGATTATCGAGCACAACCTGGATGTGATTAAAACCGCAGACTGGCTGATTGATATGGGACCGGAAGGTGGTGATGGCGGAGGTACCGTGGTCGGCATAGGCACGCCGGAAACACTGGCAAAAAATACGGCCAGTTATACCGGCCGTTACCTCACACCCTTGTTAAAAACACTCGCTGTTCAGGGCTAAGGTTAACATGCAACCGATCCCCAGGTGCCTGTGAGGCACCTGCTATTTGTGTGCGGCGGAACCACATTCAAATAGTTATAAGCGCTATTCTATGGGCGATGCTGCGTGGCTAATCTTCTGAACAAGCCATGGAAATCAAGGTATTTTGACCAATCGCATCCTGGCCTGGATGGTAGCCGCATGACGGCCCAGGAAGCGCGTTTTGCGATGCACATCGTAAAAGCGCGGGTTTGGAATTATGGCCGCCAGATACGCAGCTTCTGGCGGGCCCAGTGCTTTGGCACTGCCGTGAAAATAGTGTTTCGCAGCCGCTTCCGCCCCAAACACCCCATCACCCCACTCAATCACATTGAGGTAGATTTCCAGAATCCGGCGTTTGCTCAATAATTTTTCCAGCATAAAGGTAATCACCGCCTCCTGCGCTTTACGCCACGGCGTTCTATGGCCGGATAGAAACAGGTTTTTGGCCAATTGCTGGGTAATGGTCGAACCACCGGCTACAATCCGGCCTTGTTTGAGATTCTTTGCAAACGCCGTTTCTATGCCATTCCAGTCAAAACCATTGTGTTCCACAAACTTGCTATCCTCTGCCGCAATCACTGCCCGCTTTAAATGACCGCTGATACGGGCATACGGCACCCATTGCTGCTGCAGTTTTGCCTTGGGATTGGTCGCCTGCATCACCTCCAGCCGTGCCTGCATAAAGGCGGTGGAACCCGGATTATGATCGACCCACCAGAGAATATGTAATAACACCCAGACCTGATACAGGAATACCCACAGCAGCAATATGCCCAGGAACAGTTTGAGAGTTTGCTTCATGATACTGAAGTGTAATCAGAACTGGCGGAATGACTTGATCACTGGCGCAGTCTGCGGACGCAAACCATGCCAGCTGTGAAAAGCTTCAGCGGCCTGCTCCACCAGCATCCCCAAGCCATCTGCCACTTGCGCACCGGCCGTACGCGCCTGCTGCATAAAAGGCGTGTCGCGCCCATACATCATGTCATACGCCAGCGTATTGGCAGTAAACACGCAATCAGGGATTGGTAACTTGCTATCGGTCAACCCGGCAGACGTCGCGTTAATCACCAGGTCAAATGACTGGTCGAGTGCCTCAAACGTGCTGGCGCTGGCCTCCAGGGAATGTCGAATGGCTGCCACCATGGGCAGCGCCTTACCTGGCGTGCGGTTGGCAATCACGATCTGCGCTGCATCCAGCAGGGAGCCCAGCACGCCTTGGGCCGCACCGCCAGCACCCAGCATCAGGAGCCGCTTGCCAGCGATGGAGAAACCGAGATTATTTTCAATATCACGTCTCAACCCGGCCCCATCGGTATTATCACCGCGGATCTGCCCCTCCCCCAGAAAAGACAAGGTATTCACTGCGCCCGCTTCCAGTGCCTGTGCGCGCTCACTTAAGCTATTGCATAGATTAAAGGCTTCAAACTTGAAGGGCACGGTCACATTGGCGCCAAGAAAACTTTCTGCCTGCAATCTGTGCACGGTTTCGGTAAAGCCATCCAATGGCGCCAGTATTTTCTCGTAGCTGATGACCTTGCCAAACTGCGCGGCAAACGCCTGGTGTATCAGCGGCGATTTGCTGTGCGCTATGGGGTGGCCAATCACCGCATATTTCTCAACTGTCATACGGAAATTAGTTTGTCCAGGGTAACCCGGCATGCTTCCAGCCGTTGATCAGTGTGCGCTGCTTATGCTCATTGGCTTCGCCTTCGAAGCCCTCCAGCATGTTATAAGCCTTGCTGTAACCCAGTTGCTGCGCCAATAACGCGGCATTGTGGCTGCGGCCACCGGTACGGCACATAAACACAACCGTGCTGTTTTTATCCACTTGCGCCTGCAATTGCGCCGCAAAATCCGGGTTGGCAACCATACCAGGGTAAAAAGCCCATTCAATATGCGTCACACCTGGAACGCGCCCTACCAGTTCCAGTTCGGCACGTGACCGGACATCCACCAGCATGACAGAACCATCCTGTTGCATTGCCTGATAGGTTTCTTCCGGCGTCAACGCGCCCGCATACGGCAGATGATTCTGGGCGGCACGCACTTGCGCCTGATTTAAAATATTTCCTGCGTTATCCAAGTAACACCTTCATTTCCTGATCAAATAATGACTAAAAAGCTTGAGTATATCTGCAAAAGTGGGCCCGCAATGCAATGCACCATTTTTGTGCCTAATTTGTTGTAATGCACACTAATGGTGCCATCCGTTTTCACTATTTTATGCGACTTCCCTCTAAACCGCACAAAATGCCTATGCTGGGGTGGCACGCTTCCTGCTAATATTACACACTAAGATTTACCGGTGACTGGACCCTTTCCAGTCACCGACACATCATAAATGTATTACTCACGGTCCGGGGCATCCGCAACATGCCCCGGTTTTTGTGTGTGACTTAATTCGTTTAGACCCTTATCCCTGAGGAGAATGTAATGTCCGTTGCAAACGTAATGAAGCTGGTTGCAGAAAACGACATCAAGTTTGTTGATTTCCGCTTTACCGATACCAGAGGTAAAGAACAACACGTGACCGTGCCTGTTTCTCACTTCGACGAAGATAAATTTACTGAAGGCCATGCGTTTGATGGCTCTTCCATCGCTGGCTGGAAAGGTATCCAGGCATCCGATATGCAATTGATGCCTGATCCGGAAACTGCATTTATCGACCCATTCTTTGATGAGCCCACACTGGTATTGACCTGTGACGTGGTTGACCCAGCGGATGGCAAAGGTTATGACCGTGACCCACGCTCTATCGCAAAACGCGCTGAAGCTTACCTGAAATCCAGCGGCCTGGGCGACACTGCATTCTTTGGTCCGGAACCTGAATTCTTTATTTTTGACAGCGTTGAGTGGAACGCTGGCATGCAAGGCTGTTTCGTTAAAATCAACTCGGAAGAAGGCGCCTGGGCATCCGGCGAAAAATTCGAAGGCGGTAACACCGGTCACCGTCCGGCAGTTAAAGGCGGCTACTTCCCGGTGCCACCTGTCGACTCGCTGCATGACATCCGTTCCGCCATGGTCATGACTTTGGAAGAGCTGGGCGTGCCTGTTGAAGTGCACCACCATGAAGTCGCGACTGCCGGCCAGTGCGAAATCGGCACCAAATTCAGCACCCTGGTACAACGCGCTGACTGGACACAAATCCTGAAATACGTGGTGTTAAATACCGCTCACGCTTACGGCAAAACAGCCACATTCATGCCAAAACCAATCGTTGGCGACAATGGTTCCGGTATGCACGTTCACCAGTCCATCTGGAAAGACGGCAAAAATCTGTTTGCAGGTAACGGCTACGCTGGCCTGAGTGATTTCGCGCTGTATTACATCGGCGGTATCATCAAGCATGCACGCGCCCTGAACGCAATCACCAACCCAGGCACCAACTCATACAAGCGCCTGGTGCCAGGCTTTGAAGCCCCAGTGAAACTGGCTTATTCTGCCAAGAACCGTTCTGCTTCTATCCGTGTCCCATTCGTACACAGCGATAAAGCACGCCGTATCGAAGCCCGTTTCCCGGATCCTACTGCCAACCCGTACCTGGCATTCGCTGCCTTGATGATGGCAGGCCTGGACGGTGTTCAGAACAAGATCCACCCAGGTGAACCAGCGACCAAAGACCTGTACCATCTGCCAGCAGAAGAAGATGCATTGATCCCAACCGTATGTTCTTCACTGGACCAGGCGCTGGAAGCATTGGACAAAGACCGTGAGTTCCTGACACGCGGTGGTGTATTCTCCGACGACTTCATTGATGCCTACATTGCATTGAAGATGGACGAAGTAACTAAACTGCGCATGACGCCTCACCCAGTTGAGTTCGGCCTGTACTATTCCTGCTAATCGCAAGAGAGTGCACCAAAACAGGGCAGCCATGGCTGCCCTGTTTTTTTATAATCACCGGATAGCGTCAACGATTTCTGTTCAGGACGCGTTGATAACGCGAAAAATCTACTCTAAACTATTGCCATGCAAAGACTTTTTTACCTGATCGCCTGTATGCTGGTCACCCAGCCCGGCTTCGCGGATATTTATAAGTATACCGATAGCAATGGGGTGACGACCTATACCAATATCAAGCCGGATGGTAAACAAAAGCCTGAATTAATTATCACCGGCCCCAAAGAAGCATCCCCTTCGCCTGCTGCGCGTGAAAGAAAGCCAGCCGCAAAACCCGCCTCGCCAGCCAATTTCCCAAAAGTGGATAGCCAGCTCCAGCAGCAGCGGGACCAGAAACGCCGCGATATTCTCATCAGCGAATTAGATCAGGAAAAACAAGCACTTGAGAACGCAAGGCAGCTATACGAAGAGGCTAAGAATACCCCTGAAGTCTACAAAACAGCCAAAGGGAAAACCTTCAGGAATGTCGCAAAGTATGAAGAGAAACTGCGGATTATCGAGGCCGAAATCCAGGCGCATGAACGCAATATCCAGTTACTCAATAAAGAGTTGAATCTATAGAAAAGCCTTATTGACAAGATTTTTACCTTAATCCTTGCAACTGCCAGAGTTGGCCTGGTTGTTGCTTTAAAACAGGGCATGACCAGGTATATTACCGTGACTACGCATGCAGATTAACAAAGATATGGTCCAAAAATCTCCTGACGGCTTTAGCGGTTTAGAGCATCTCGCTACAGCGGTGATCCTGCTTAACCGCCAGCTCGAAGTCACCTATGCCAACTCCAGCGCAGAGACCTTATTTGCTTTTAGCGCCAACCAGATTCACGGCCTGCATATTCATGACGTATTTGTGAATTGCGATATCCTGCAAATGGCCGTCACACAGGCAGTACAAACACAAGGTCCTTTTCGTGAACATGAGTTCACGCTCACCACGCAGCGGGGCCATACCACGGCCGTCACCTGCACCGCGACACCGATTTCCTCGACGTTTAACCAAACGCCGGAAGACATGCTGATTCTGGAGTTTGTACAAATGGACCAGCAACTGCGCATCGCGAGGGAAGAGCGCATGCTGATCCAGCAACAAGCCAACTCCGAACTGTTACGCAACCTGGCCCATGAGATCCGCAACCCCCTGGGTGGTCTGCGTGGTGCAGCGCAACTCCTTGAGTTTGAATTGCCGCAACCCGGCCTGAAAGAATACACGCAAGTCATCATCAAAGAAGCGGACAGGCTGCACAGCCTGATGGACAGGTTGCTGGCCCCGCATCGCGTACCCAAATACGAACCCACCAACATTCATGAAGTGCTGGAGCGCGTGCGCAGCCTGTTGCTGGCCGAATCACCCAACAATATCCGTGTGATCCGCGATTATGACACCAGCCTGCCTGAACTGATCGGCGACCGTGAAAAACTGATACAGGCAGTATTGAATATTGCACGTAATGCCGCGCAGGCTATGCAACAAAGCTCCACCAAAGATGCCACCATTACTTTCCGTACCCGCGCAGAGCGCCAGATTACCCTGGCCAGGAAGCGCTACCGCGTCGGCATACATCTGGAAATTATTGATAACGGGCCCGGCATCCCGGCGGGCATCAAAGAACGTATTTTTTATCCGCTGGTATCCGGTCGCGAAGGTGGCACAGGACTGGGCCTGGCATTGGCACAAACTTTTATTACGCAGCATCATGGCATGATTGATTGCGAATCACAACCGGGCAAAACCATTTTCCATATTTTATTGCCGATTGAAAGCATGCAATTTAAATCGCAGCCATGAGAAACCATGAGAGCAACGCATAAAAAGCAGCCATCGTTTTTTCTGCCAATGACTCTATCCTCATTAACCAAACAAGAAAAGAAGTGAAGCTATGAAGCCAATCTGGATCCTGGATGACGATAAATCAATCCGCTGGGTATTTGAAAAAGCCCTGGCGCGCACGGATATGGACTTTAAAACCTTTTCCTCCGCCGCTGATGCACTCAATGCCCTCCATCGCGAGCAACCACAGGTGATCGTCAGCGATATCCAGATGCCCAATGGCTCAGGCCTGGACTTCCTGTCGCAAGTCAAACAACACTATCCCGACATTCCCGTCATCATAATGACTGCTTATTCAGACCTGGAAAGCGCAGTTGCGGCCTTCCAGGGCGGCGCATTTGAATACCTGGCCAAACCTTTCGATGTGGAACAGGCGGTTGAAATCATCAAACGGGCAGTTGATGAAAGCATGAGGCAAGCGGTAGAAACAGTAGAAGATACCGGCCCCACGCCGGAAATCATCGGCCAGGCACCCGCCATGCAGGAGGTGTTTCGCGCCATTGGCCGCCTCAGCCGCTCCCACTCCACTGTCCTCATCAACGGCGAATCAGGCAGCGGCAAGGAATTGGTTGCCAGCGCCTTGCACCGGCACAGCCAACGCGCGGACAAACCCTTTATTGCCATTAACACGGCTGCCATTCCCAAAGACTTGCTGGAATCCGAATTGTTCGGCCACGAACGGGGTGCCTTTACCGGTGCCGCAGCCGCAAGAAGGGGGCGCTTTGAACAAGCGGATAACGGTACATTGTTCCTGGATGAGATTGGCGATATGCCCGCCGATTTGCAAACGCGCCTGTTACGCGTGTTGTCAGACGGGCAGTTTTACCGTGTGGGTGGCCACCAGCCGATTAAAGTCAATGTGCGCGTCATTGCCGCCACCCACCAGGACCTGGAAGAACGCGTCAAACAAGGCCTGTTCCGTGAAGACCTGTTTCATCGCCTGAACGTGATACGCCTGCGCCTGCCGCCGCTGCGCGAACGCCGTGAAGATATTCCCTTGCTGGCCAAACATTTCCTGGCGCACAGCGCACAGCAGTTAGGTGTAGAACCCAAACAACTGTCGGCTGCCGCCCTCAAATACCTGATGGCGGTCAACTGGAGTGGCAACGTCCGCCAACTGGAAAATGTCTGTCACTGGCTAACGGTCATGGCCCCCGGTAAAAACGTCGATGTCAGCGACCTGCCTCCAGAACTGAAGGAAGATACCGCCAAACATCATAGCGGTGAATCCTGGCAGGATGCACTGGCACAAGAAGTGACCGATGCCCTCAATCGTGGCGAATCCAATATCCTGGAAGCCAAAACCAGGGAGTTTGAGCGCACCCTGATCACCCGCGCACTCGTGCATACCGATGGCAGACGCATTGAAGCCGCCACCCAGCTGGGCATGGGTCGCAATACGCTCACACGCAAGATTCAGGAGCTGGGGATTGATGACTAATTAAACCTTGATTTGCTGACTGCGCCAGATCGGGAAAGAGCTGTGTTTTTGTGCATCGATACTGCTGACAAAAAACACCTGCGCCAACCGTGAATCTTTCAGCGTTTTACCGAAAAAATTATTGGCAGCGTGGTAATGGCGACCCTCGTATAGAATCAAGGTGTTATAGACATTGTTAATACGGACAATCTCATCAAACATGGCATGGTAACTGGTGTCCATCACAATTTCGCCCTGGGCAAAACGCTTGTCATTGTCCTTCAGCGCTTTTTCATAAGCCGCCTGGTCGAACTGTTTGTTTTTCCTGAATAACGAGGTACCTGAATCCAGAGGTGCATCAGGACTCAGGTATAACACCGCGGCAAACACAGCATTGCCATCGGTATGAATCACGCCTCTGCCGTAATCTTCACTCACGCTTTGGAAATTGGTGGCAATCGCCCAGCGCATGCGTTCATATTCCGAATTATGAAACAGTGAAATAATTTTATTACTGACGTTTTCAAACAACGGTTTGTTAATCACAGACAAATCTTTGGTTCGTGCACCAGGAAACACATACGGCACATCTTTTAGTTGATGGCGGTACTGGTATTTCTGGTTCAGTGCAAATGTACGCACTGCATCTGGATCTTCATAAAAATTTTCGACGATGGTTACCGGATACAAATTCATCACGCAATATCACTCAGTTAATTAGTTGGCATATGCAAGCACCTATAAAAAAACGGCAACCGAAGTTGCCGTTTTTATCTGACTTTTAATTTAAGCAGGTAAGCCTGCAATTAAATTAGAAGAACAGGATAGCACCCAGAGATACTGTTTTTGCTTTAGCTTCCAGATCGGTTGCGCCATTCAGCTCTTCTTTGGACTGAGAATACTCAGCTACCAAGTTCAAGTGCTTGGTCAATGGGTGGTAAGCACCAACTGTCCACATAGAATCTTTCAGGTCGCTGAAAGCGTCAGCACTGTTGCCGTCCAGTTTGGACTGACCCCAGCTCAGGCCCAGTTTTGTACCAACTTCCGGGATTGTGTATGTACCTTGTACATAACCACCTTTGGAGTCACGACGCTTACCAGTTGCATCGAAGCCTCTGTTGAATTGCAGAGTCTGGCCGATACCTTTACCGTCGTAGTAGTAACCGGTCAAGCCAAAGCCAGCCAGGTTAACGGTTGCGCCCAGATCCCATGCGTTTGCACGCTCGCTACCCAAGGCAACAACGGCACCTGCACCATTAACTGCTTGCAGGTTATCAACTTTTTGGCTGATAGCAGAAACCCAAACTTTACCTGCTACGTCACCTGTCCACTCGTAAGAAGCTTTACCTTCAAATGCTGGCTGAGAACCACCACGGCCGGTGCTGTAAGCACTTGAAGAAGGTGTGAAAACACCACCAGCAAGTTCAGAACCATCACCTACTGCATCCCAAGATTGGGTTACGCCAGCAGTGAATTGGAAACCGTTCCAGTTTGGTGAAGTGTAAGCAACCTGGGATTTCCAGTCAGCATACATGAAACCGGAACCGATACGACCCAAGGTAGTGGTGTTGCCAGCCAGAGAACCAGCACCGGAACCAACGCCCAGCAATGTCATGTCGTTCAAGATAGCGTCTGAAGCGAAGATGCCCAGATCTTTACCCAGTTTCACAGAACCCCAGGAAGCATCACCAAATGTCAGGAATGCCTGACGGTTTTCTTGTTGAGAACCTTGTACGCCAGAGTGAGTTGTAGAAGCACCTGGGTTGATGCTGATGGTGAAACCAACATCCAGGTCGTTCTGACGTGTTTTACCGGAAACGCTCAGGTAGTTTGGCAACAAACCGGTAGTGATATTGGAAACGCCATCACCGTGACCGTCGCCCAAACCCAGAGGACCTGCACCTGCACCTGCGTCGCCGCTGTAGCTAGTGTGAGTATAGTAAGCGTTAACTATACTACCGGAAATTAATCCTCACCCAGGCTGGCCAATAAATCGGCCTGGTATTCGGTTGCCAGTGTGTTGATCAGCTCATCCATATCGCCTTCGGTGATTGCTTCAATTTTATACAGTGTCAGGTTAATACGGTGATCGGTAATACGACCTTGCGGATAATTGTAGGTGCGGATGCGTTCCGAGCGGTCACCGGACCCAATCAGGTTGCGGCGCTCCGAGGCGATTTTGCTTTGTTGTTCGTCGACCTGTTTGGCCTTGATGCGCGCGGCCAGCACTTGCATGGCCTGGGCTTTGTTAGCATGCTGGCTGCGGCCATCCTGGCATTCCACCACAATGCCGGTCGGCGCGTGGGTAATCCGCACGGCGGAGTCGGTTTTGTTGATGTGCTGACCACCAGCTCCACTGGCACGGAAGGTATCGATACGGATATCGGCCGGGTTGATTTCGACATCGCCGACTTCTTCCACCTCCGGCAGAATCGCCACGGTGCAGGCAGAGGTGTGGATGCGGCCCTGGGTTTCGGTATCGGGCACGCGTTGTACACGGTGACCACCAGACTCGAATTTGAGTTTTGAATAGGCGCCATAGCCGATGATTTTGGCGATGATCTCTTTGTAACCGCCCACTTCGCCTTCGTTGGCGGAGACGACTTCGACTTTCCAGCCCTGGCGGTCGGCAAAGCGTGAATACATGCGGAACAGGTCACCGGCAAACAGGCCAGATTCGTCACCGCCGGTACCGGCGCGGATTTCAAGGAAGATGTTTTTATCGTCGTTGGGGTCTTTGGGCAGCAACAGTTTTTGCAGCGTGAGTTCGACTTCTTCCAGGCGTTTTTTGCCGCTGTCGATTTCTTCCTGCGCAAACTCTTTCATTTCCGGGTCGGAAAGCATGTCGTGCGCTTCCTTGAGGTCGGCCTCGGTTTGGGCATAGATATGATATTGCTCGACAATCGGCGTAATTTCCGTGTGTTCCTGCATGATTTTACGGTAGTTATCCATGTTGTCGGTGACGCCTTCACTACTGAGCAGGCGGTTAAGCTCTTCGAGGCGATCACTCAAATTGGCGAGCTTTTGCAGCATACTGGGTTTCATAGTTTAATTACCTAAATGTTCAAGCCATTGGGCGCTACCAAAGGTTGAAAAGTCATTCTTTGATTTGAAAGAGTTGTTTTACCAGGTGTGCCATGTGCGCATGGGCATCACCTTCAGTGTTATTGAGTGCATGGCTGGGGCCATGTAAAAATTTATTGCTGAGTGCGTTACTCAGCTGTTCCAGCACTTTTTCCGGTGTTTCACCCTTTTGCAGTAATTTGAGCGATTTTTCCAGCTCGGCTTTACGCACATTATCCACCTGGTCACGCAGTGCCTTGATGGTGGGCACCGCTTCGCGTTGCTTGAGCCATTGCATGAAATGCTCAACGCGCGCGTTGACGATGAGTTCGGCATTGACCGCGGCCTCCTGGCGGTTGCCCAGGCCTTCGGAAACCACCTGTGCCAGATCGTCCACGGTGTATAAAAACACATCATCCAGCGCAGCGACTTCCGGTTCAATATCGCGCGGAACGGCCAGGTCCACCATAAACATGGGTCGGTGTTTACGCGTTCTGATGGCACGCTCTACCATGCCCAGCCCGACTAGCGGTAACTGGCTGGCGGTGCTGGTAATGACAATGTCAAATTCGTGAAAGCGCTCAGGCAGGTCATTGAGTAAAATCGCCTGTACGTTCAGGCCCTGGCCACGGATTTTTTCCGCCAGTTGTTCGCCGCGCTCCAGTGTACGGTTGGCTACTGTGATTTTCCGGGGTTTTTGCGCCGCAAAATGGTCGGCACACAGTTCTATCATTTCACCGGCACCGATAAACAGCACGCTTTGTGAACTCAGGTCACCAAAAATACGCTGGGCCAGCTTGACAGCGGCGGCGGCCATGGAGATAGAGCTGCCACCGATGTCGGTATTGGTGCGGACTTCTTTGGCGACTTCAAACGTGCGCTGGAACAATTTGTGCAACATGGTGCCCAATGTGCCAACATCCTGTGCAATTTTGACCGATTGCTTGAACTGCCCCAGGATTTGCGCTTCGCCCAGCACCATGCTGTCCAGGCCGCTGGCGACGCGGAACGCGTGTTTGACGGCTTCATGGCTGCTTAGGGTGTAGGTGTAAGGCAGAATCTGGCTGGCATCGATCTGGTGATAACTGGCCAGCCAGTCGATCACGATTTCAGGCCGGATGGACTGGACATAAATTTCGGTGCGGTTGCAGGTGGACAAGATCGCCACTTCGGCCACGTTATGGCGGGCCAAGTCCACCAGCGCCTGCGGCAGGGAGTCGTTGTTAAACGCAACGTTCTCACGGATGGCAATAGGGGCGGTGGTGTGGTTGACACCAATGGTAAACAATTGCATGGCGCTATTTTACCTTTGAGAGCAGGCAAAAGGAGAATTTAACAAGCGCTTGCAAATAGTTCATTGGTTGAAGTGGCGTGAGATCCATGTCCAAGAGTGGCGACATTTTCTTATATTCATGGCCCACAAGCAAGAATCCTGTCAATTTGACACAGAATGGCGTTAAAATATTGGTTTTACTAAAAAAATTTATATCAGATTAATACACGGAACATCAGTATATGGACAAAATTTTTCGCATTGCCCCCAGTATTCTTTCTGCCAACTTTGCCAAGTTGGGCCAGGAAATTGAGAACGTGATCAAATCCGGCACCGACATGGTGCACTTTGATGTGATGGACAACCATTACGTCCCTAACCTGACCATTGGTCCCCTGGTATGTGACGCGATCCGTGACCTGTCTCACAACGTCGGCGCATTGATCGACGTGCACCTGATGGTGAAACCGGTAGACCGTATCATCCCTGACTTTGCCAAAGCCGGCGCTGATATCATCACTTTCCACCCGGAAGCGTCTGACCACATCGACCGTAGCCTGGCATTGGTGCGTGACAGCGGCTGTAAATCCGGCCTGGTATTCAACCCGGCAACACCATTGCATTACCTGGATCATGTGATGGACAAAGTGGACATGATTTTGCTGATGTCCGTGAACCCTGGTTTTGGCGGTCAGAAGTTTATCCCGGCAACACTGGACAAACTGAAGCAGGCACGTGCGCGCATCGATGCGTATTACGAGCAGACCGGCCGTCAAATCTGGCTGGAAGTGGATGGTGGCGTGAACGCAAACAACATCGCTGACATCGCTAAAGCCGGTGCCGATACTTTCGTGGCTGGTAGCGCTGTGTTTGGTGCAGGTAAAGACACAGACCCTAACCGGTATGACACGATTGTGGGTCAGTTGCGCGCGGCCTTGGCAACTGTGTAAATTTAAAGTACTGCAAGGGTAATCAATATGCGGTTTCAAGTCAGGGTGGTGATGTTCGACCTGGACGGCACCCTGCTTGATACCGCCCCGCAAATTGCCGAGGCCGCCAACCGTATGCTGGTGGCATTGGGCAAACCCATGTTGCCGCAGGCGCAGATCACGACCTATATTGGTGAAGGGGTACAAAACCTGATCAAGCGTTGTCTTACCGGCCAGCGGCAGGTGGAGCCTGATGCAGAATTATTTGCCCGGGCGCAACTTTTGTATCACGGTTTTTATGCCAACAATGCGACTGACAGCCAGCCATTTGCTGGCGTTATCGCCGCCCTGCAACAATTAAAAGCCGGCGGTTACCGTCTGGCCTGCGTAACCAATAAACCGGAAAAATTTACCCAGCCCCTGTTGCAAAAGGCTGGCCTGGCGGATTTCTTTGAAACTGTGGTGTCAGGCGATACCTTGCCTAAAAAGAAACCGGATCCGCTGCCACTGTTGCATATTTGCCAAAAACTAGGCGCATTGCCAGCCGAAGCCATGCTGGTGGGTGACTCTGAGACCGATATCCAGGCGGCGCAAGCAGCAGGATGCTTTGTGGTCACCGTGCCTTATGGGTATAATCAGGGACGCGCCATTAATGTGGCGACCGTGGATGCCACGATACAGCAACTCACCGACGTGGTGGACTTGCTGGAGTTACCCGCTCTCCTAAAGCGGGGATAACAAGAAATCTCCTAAAAATCATGATGTTTTGTGCTCATCATTCTTCCAGTTGGCCAGTATTAAGCTGGCGTCGTTCGTGGCGGGACTAACCCAGCCCGCAAGCGCTGGTGCGCGCTAACTGCACTGAATCTGTCGCGAGGTTTAACGCGGCACACTCAACGAATTCAATTGGAAAAAAAGCATCATGTTAAGCACTTTGAGCAAGACCGAATTTGACGCGCTGGCGGCGCAAGGGTACAACCGTATTCCGCTGGTGATGGAAACCTTTGCCGATCTGGATACACCATTGTCGCTGTATCTGAAACTGGCGAATCAACCTTACTCCTATTTACTGGAAAGCGTACAAGGCGGCGAACGCTTTGGCCGTTACTCCATTATTGGCCTGCCGGCAAAGACGCGCATAGTGGTGTGCGATCAACAATTGCAGGTCATTCAGGGCGAAACCGTTCTTGAATCACACACGGATCAAAACCCGCTCGACTTTATCAAAGCCTATCAGGCACGCTTTAAAACGCCACCTTACGAGGGTCTGCCCCGTTTTACCGGTGGTCTGGCAGGTTATTTTGGCTATGAGACCATCCAGTACATCGAAAAACGCCTGGGCAAACATAAAAAACCGGATGAGATTGGCACCCCGGATATTTTATTGATGGTCTCCGAAGAAATTGCCGTGGTGGATAACCTGTCCGGCAAACTCTATTTCATCATCTATGCCGACCCCACCCAGGCAAATGCTTATGAAACGGCCAGTGCGCGCATGCAGGCATTGCTGGCAAAACTGCGGACACAGGTAGAGATCCCTGCTGCGTTGCCCACCCCTAAAACACAGGCAGTTTCCGAGTTTGGTGAAGAAAACTTCAAAGCAGCGGTGAAAAAATCACAGCAGTATATCCTTGAGGGTGACATCATGCAGGTGGTGCTCAGCCAGCGTATGTCGCAGGCGTTTGATGCGTCACCACTCAGCCTGTATCGCGCTTTGCGCAGCCTGAACCCCTCTCCGTATATGTTCTATTACGATATGGGCGACCATCATGTGGTTGGCGCGTCACCGGAGATCCTGGTGCGCCTGGAAGATACGACCGTGACTTCACGTCCGATCGCCGGCACGCGTCCTCGTGGTAAAAACCGCGATCACGACCTGGCGCTGGAAGCCGAGTTACTGGCCGACCCGAAAGAGCGTGCCGAGCACGTGCAACTGATGGATCTGGGTCGTAACGATGTTGGTCGCGTGGCGCTGACTGGTACCGTTAAAGTGACCGATAATATGACCATTGAGCGTTATTCACATGTGATGCATATCGTCAGTAACGTCGAAGGCCAGCTTAAACCAGGCCTGGATGCAATTGATGTATTGAAAGCGACTTTCACGGCTGGTACGGTTTCCGGTGCACCTAAAGTGCGTGCCATGGAAATTATCGAAGAGCTGGAGCCTTCCAAGCGCGGTATCTACGCCGGGGCCGTTGGCTATTTGGGCTTTAACGGTGATATGGACGTCGCGATCGCGATTCGTACGGCAGTGATTAAAGACAAAAAACTCTACGTACAAGCGGGAGCTGGCATCGTTGCTGACTCAGTGCCCCAAAGCGAATGGGAAGAAACCCGGAACAAAGCCAAGGCGGTGATCCGTGCCGCCGAGTTGGTACAGGCAGGCCTGGACAACGAAGCCACACTAATTACAGGAAAAGGAGCCTGATATGTTGTTGATGATTGATAACTATGACTCTTTTACCTATAACCTCGTGCAGTATTTTGGCGAGTTGGGGCAAGACGTTCACGTACACCGGAATGATGAAATCACGCTGGAGCAGATTGCGGCGCTGAAGCCGGAGAAAATCGTGATTTCTCCCGGCCCCTGTACACCAAACGAAGCCGGGATTTCCGTACCGCTGATTCATGAGTTTGCCGGCAAGATTCCTTTGCTGGGTGTCTGCCTGGGTCACCAGAGCATAGGCCAGGCGTTTGGCGGCAATATCATCAAAGCCAAGACGCTGATGCACGGTAAGACTTCATTGATTCACCATACCAATACCGGTGTGTTCAGGAATTTGCCTAACCCGTATACCGCGACGCGTTACCATTCACTGGTGATCGAGCGTGAAACACTCCCGGATTGCCTGGAAATTACGGCCTGGACGGATGATGGTGAGATCATGGGCGTCAAGCATAAAACACTGGCCGTGGAAGGCGTACAGTTTCACCCGGAGTCTATCCTGACAGAATATGGGCATGAACTGCTGGATAATTTCCTGAAAGGCTATTGATGGCCATCACGCCTAAAATTGCGCTGCAACGCCTGATTGACCACACCGATTTCACCCATGAGGAAATGCTGGAAATCATGCAGCAGATCATGAGCGGGGAATTCACGCAGATCCAGATTGCAGGCTTTTTGTCGGCCTTGCGTGTCAAAGGTGAAACCGTGACCGAAATTGCGGCAGCCGCACAAGTCATGCGCGATCTATCGAGCAAAGTGGTCATCAACGATACCCGTCATTTGATTGATACCTGTGGCACGGGCGGGGCACCTAACAAGGTATTTAACGTCTCGACCGCGTCAGCCTTTGTTGCCGCAGGTGCAGGTGCCAAAATCGCCAAGCATGGTGGCCGTGCTGCGTCTTCCAAAAGTGGCTCCGCCGATGTGCTGGAAGCGCTTGGCGTGAATATCGTATTGACGCCTGAACAGGTGGTGCGTTGCGTCAATGAAGCGGGTATCGGTTTTATGTTTGCCCCTAATCATCATGCGGCCATGAAGTATGCCGCTCCGGTGCGGCGTGAACTCGGTGTGCGCACCATGTTTAACCTGTTAGGGCCGATGACCAATCCGGCGGGCGCGAAACGCCAGGTGATGGGCGTGTTCCATCGCGACCTTGTGCCATTGCTGGCGCAAACCTTGCAAAAACTGGGTAGCGAACACGTGATGGTGGTGCATAGTGCCGATGAAATGGACGAAATCTCTTTTTCTGCTGATACCTATGTGGCAGAACTGAAAGATGGCAAGGTCAGCGAGTACACTCTAAGCCCGACCCAGTTCAACATGCCTTTGCACGACATCAACAGCATCCGTGTTGAAAGTGCACAGCATTCGAGTGAGATTATTCTTGGTTTGCTGTCTGGGGAAAAAGGCCCGGCACGCGATATCGTGTTGCTGAATGCCGGTGCGGCCATTTACGTTTCCGGCCTGGCCAATGATTTACCGGCAGGCATTGCGCAAGCGGCACAATCCATTGATTCAGGTGCGGCTTTGAGTAAATTGCAGCAACTGAAGACATTGAGCCAAGCCGCATGAAACATTACCCGCTGATTGCGATGTTCTGTTTGCTGGCAGCTTGCCAGCAAACATCGCAACAAACTGCAAGTAATCAGCCGCAATCGACTGTTGAAGTTAAATCGCAGGCCCAGACGCTTAACCTGCAATCACTGTCTTCTGGCCTGGCAGCGCAAGACAATGCCGCACTGAAGCAAGCATTTGCGCAAAAGCAAAGTCATATCTGGCTGGAGGGTAGTGGAGTGGTGAAAAAGCTATTACCCGATGATAACAAAGGCGCCAGGCACCAACGTTTCCTGGTCAGTATCTCTGCGGGACAAACATTGCTGTTTGCACACAATATTGATCTGGCACCGCGCGTTGCCGGGTTGAATGTGGGCGATCAGGTGCAGTTTAAAGGCGAATATATTTACAACCCCAAGGGTGGCATCATGCATTGGACGCATCATGACCCACAGGGTCGCCAGGGCGGTTGGATCAAGGTAAACGGACAGACTTATGAGTGATATTTTAAATAAAATCCTGGTAACCAAAGCCGAAGAAATCACAGCGGCACAAGCAAAACTACCATTGGCCGACGTGCAAGCACTAGCCGCACAACAGGTGCCCACGCGTGACTTTGTTGGTGCGATTCGCAGCAAAATTGCCGCGGGCAAAGCTGCCGTGATTGCCGAGATTAAAAAGGCCAGCCCTTCCAAAGGCGTTATCCGCGAAGATTTTAAGCCGGCCGACATTGCTGCCAGCTATGAGCAAGGCGGTGCGGCATGTTTGTCCGTGCTGACTGACGAGCAATATTTCCAGGGTTCAGCCGCCTATCTGAAACAGGCGCGTGCTGCCTGTAGCCTGCCAGTGTTGCGCAAAGACTTTATGATAGACGCATACCAAGTCTATGAAGCACGTGCCATGGGTGCCGATTGTATTTTGCTGATTGCTGCTGCGTTGACGCTGGCACAAATGCAGCAACTGGAAACTGTCGCGCATAGCCTGGGCATGGCTGTATTGGTGGAAGTGCATAACGGTGAAGAACTGGCGCAAGCCATTCAACTGACCACCCCCTTGCTGGGTATCAACAACCGTAACCTGCGCACATTTGAAGTGACGCTGGACACCACTTTAGACTTGCTGAGCAAAATTTCTGGCGACAAAATTGTGGTCACCGAAAGTGGAATTTTCACGGCTGACGATGTCAAATTGATGCGCGATCATGCCGTGCATACTTTCCTGGTCGGCGAAGCATTTATGCGCCAGGACAATCCCGGTGCCGAGCTCGCCAAGGTGTTTACCTGATTCCAGCAAATAAATTATCGCGCCCAACCACCATTACTGAATAAAGTTGAGGATGTTATGAGTAACCAGTTTTTAGCCATCCGCCCCCGTCGCATGCGTAAAGACGATTTTTCCCGTCGGCTGATGCGTGAAAATGTTCTGACAGCGAACGACCTGATTTACCCGGTATTTGTGCTGGAAGGGGAAGGCAAGATTGAAGACGTAAAATCCATGCCTGGCGTACAACGTCAAAGCATAGATGTATTGCTGAAAACCGCTGAAGAGTGTGTGAAACTCGGTATCCCTGCATTAGCCTTGTTCCCGGTGGTGCCGCAGGAATTCAAAAGCCTGGACGCTAAAGAAGCCTATAACCCGGAAGGCCTGGTGCCACGCACGGTGCGCGCCTTGAAAAAAGCGTTTCCTGAATTAGGTGTGATCACTGATGTGGCGTTAGACCCGTACACCACCCACGGCCAGGATGGCCTGATTGATGATACCGGCTATGTGCTCAATGATGAAACCGTAGAAGTGCTGGTCAAACAAGCCTTATGCCATGCAGAAGCCGGTGCGGATGTGGTTGCGCCTTCGGATATGATGGATGGCCGGATTGGCGCCATTCGTGATGCACTGGAAGAAGATGGTTATATCTATACCCGCATACTGGCCTATTCGGCCAAATATGCTTCTGCATTTTATGGTCCTTTCCGTGATGCGGTTGGTTCTTCGGCCAACTTGGGCAAAAGCAATAAATACAATTACCAGATGGACCCAGCCAATTCTGATGAAGCATTGAAAGAAGTGGCGCTGGACCTTGAAGAAGGTGCAGACATGGTGATGGTGAAACCAGGTATGCCGTACCTGGATATCGTACGTCGAGTGAAAGACGAGTTTGGCGTGCCGACTTATGCTTATCATGTCAGTGGTGAATACGCGATGTTGAAAGCAGCGGCGCAAAATGGCTGGCTGGATGAAAAAGCCTGTGTGCTGGAAGCGATGTTAGGGTTTAAGCGCGCGGGGGCGGATGGGGTGTTGACTTACTATGCGATGGATGTGGCTAGGTGGTTGAAGGGGTAGCTGTTTATTAGTCAGCCCATCTGTGATCGAATTACTTTTGTTCAAATTCCCACCGACATTTAACTGAATGGACGATCTTTTTCGCCTGTAGGCGAAAAAGATCGCTACATAAAACCTACTTCCGCCCAGTTAGCTGTAACTGTGGATGATCCTTAGAAGTAGCGAAAAGAAACCTAATGAGTAAATCACTTACTTAGGCGCAAACGTAAACGCATCACTATAAAACTCTTCTTCAGGCAGTCCTTGCTTTACAAATGTCTCTTTAGCAATATCCACCATGCCCGGTGCACCACACACATACACTTCAAAGCCGCTTAAATCTGCATGATCTTCCAGCACAGCTTGATGGATCAAGCCACGACGGCCATCCCAGTCATCATTAGCTTCATCTTCTGAAATGACGGGGATATATTGAATATTCGGCATAAACTGTGCCCAGCGCTGGCACAGGTCATCCATATATAAATCACTCACCCGGCGCGCACCGCGATACAGCAGAACGGGCCGCTGGATATTCTGGTAAATCATGTATTCGAGCATGCCTTTGATCGGTGCAAACCCGGTGCCGCCAGCGACCATGATGATAGGTTTCTCATTCTGTTCGCGCAGGAAAAAACTACCCAAAGGGGCTTCTACGCGCAGAATGGTTTTTAATGGCATTTCATTAAAAACCTGTTCGGTAAAGTGTCCGCCTGTGATTTTGCGGATATGCAGTTCAATAAATCCGGCTTCATGTGGTGCATTGGCGATGGAAAACGCGCGGCGACGACCATCTTTGAGTAGAAATTCCAGATATTGTCCAGCCATGAATGTCAGTGGCTCCGTGGCTGGCAGTTGCAAATGCAACACCATGACATCTTCTGTCAGTTGTTCCTTGTGTTGCACGCGAACCGGCAGGATACGTGGTTTGATACCTTGTACCATATCGATCTGGCGGCACTCAATCACCAGGTCTTCCAGCGGGCGGGCGCAACAAAATAGCGCTTGCCCGGCAGCAAGTTCTTCGTCGCTCATGGCGCTGCCTTGATAGTCGTCGTGGAATACTTTCCCCGACAGCACTTTACCTTTGCAGGCGCCACAGGCACCGTTGCGACAGCCATAAGGCATATTGATACCGGCTTCAATGGCTGCTTCGAGCACGGTCTGGCTGGGCCGCACATCAAAAGTGTGGCCGCTGTTTTCAATTAATACATGGTTCATGGCTGTTTTCTGGGCGTTAGTCTTTGCGTGGCAGGTGCACTACATTATCCGCCGGTTTTGGTTCGCTGACCTCAGTATACTCACCTTCGATCACTTCATCATTGGCGCTGGCATGGTAGTTAAAATGACTACTGTTGCTGGCGCTACTGGCTGAGGGAGCATTGTTTGCCGGAATCAGCAACAGAATCACAGCAATCACATCACTGATGACGCCAGGAATCAGCAGCAGCACACCGGCAAACATATTGCGGGCAGTGGAGAACATGGCAGAAATCGGATTGCCGCCAGCGCCCATCTGTTGAAACATGCGCGCAGCAATCAGGTCTTTTTCACTGCGGATCAATTTCAGGCCCAGAAAACCGATAATCAGCAGGTAAGCAAGTACCCACCAACCATAACGCTGGCTGAGTTCAATCAGGATCGCTATCTCCAGAAACGGAAAAGCCAGTAAAATAGCAAAGATGAAAAAACGCATGTCAGAAATCCAGTCTGTTGATGAGCGCCCATGACGCCAAAAGAGCAAATTATAATCGTGTTTACCCATGTGCCGAATATGGCATGTGCAGAGAGCATGGCTCATGCACTGGTTACTGAACAGTTGGCGGCGTGTGTCAATATTTCAAGCCCTGTGAAATCAGTTTACCGCTGGCAAGGTCAGATTGAGACAGCGGCAGAGATCGGTTTGAGTATTAAAACCACATGTGACGGCTATGCCAGGCTGGCGGACAGGATACGTGCCTTGCATCCGTATGAACTTCCCGAGATTGTCGCTATCCATGTCAACGAGGGATTGCCGGAATACCTGCATTGGGTCGCGGCTGAAACGAGGGCGTGAGGCGATGATGGCGACTAAAAATTCCGGAATTATTCAGGATCCGGCACATTGGGTGCAGGAGTAAATGGTGATCACAATGTGGTTCAGACGATGGTTGACGCTGGCGATGCTGCTGGCAATGGTGATGCCGCTACAGGCAGCGACGGGTTTCGGCCAGCTATTTACCGAGGACGATGCGCAAGAATTCCTGCCGGTTGATAAAGCGTTTAAGGTTGAAGCTGCGCTGGTGGATGCCACGCATGCGCAACTCAGGTTTATTGTGGCACCTGGCCATTATTTATACCGTGAGCGTATCCAGCTGGTTTCACCAACTGGGGAAACGGCGCAATTGACCCTGCCCTCCGGCGAGGCCAAAAACGACCCCAACTTTGGGCCGCAGCAAGTCTTCCATCATGACACCGTGGCGGATGTGGTGTTTTCTGCTGCGGTACCTGCGGTATTGCAAGTGCGTTACCAGGGTTGTAGTGAAAAAGGCTTGTGTTACCCCCCACAAACCAAATCGTTGCCCCTAAATGCTGTGGCCTCGCCAGCGGCAACCAACACGACCTCGCCTTTGGCGGCCCTGGAAACAGAAGACGAAGTCTCGGGGAAATTACTTTCTTCCGGCCGCTGGTGGCAAATCGTGGCTGGCTTCTTCGGTGCAGGGTTATTGCTGGCTTTCACGCCATGTGTCTTCCCGATGATCCCCATTTTGTCCGGCATTATTGTCGGCAAGAATGCCCACACTTCCCGTGCCAAGGCATTTACCTTGTCACTGGCTTATACCCTGGGCATGTGCCTGACCTATACGCTGGCTGGGGTAGCTGCTGGCCTGTCAGGCCAGTTATTAAGCAATGCCTTGCAAACGCCCGCAGCCCTGATTGCCGGTGCGCTGATTTTTGTGGCACTGTCTTTCTCCATGTTCGGCTTTTATGAACTGAAGCTGCCCAGTGTGATTGAGAATGCCTTTTTTAACTGGAGCAAACGGTTTACCGGTGGGCATTTGCTCAGCGACTTTCTGATGGGTGCCATTTCGGCACTGATTATCAGCCCCTGTGTCGCTGCGCCTCTGGCAGGGGCATTGCTCTATATCAGTCAGACACATGATGTGGTACTGGGCGCTGTGGCCCTGTTTTCCCTCTCCCTGGGCATGGGCGTGCCATTGTTGCTGATTGGCGCTTCTGCCGGTTCTATCCTGCCCAAGGCCGGTGAATGGATGAACGCCATCCGCCGCCTGTTTGGCGTGCTGATGCTGGCCGTGGCGGTCTGGGTAGTCAGCCCTATTCTGCCGGTGGCCTTGCAGTTACTGTTGTGGGCAGCACTGTGCATTATTCCCGCGATTTATCTGCGGGCAATTGATCCTTTACCCACCACGGCCACCACAGGGCAACGACTGACCAAGGGCGTAGCGCTGATGCTACTGCTATATGGTATTGCACTGCTGATCGGCGCATGGAGCGGTGCAAGGTCGCCATTGCAGCCTCTGCAAACCCTGACAGCGGGCAGGCAGGCAGCGCTGCCTGCACTGAGTTTCCAGCGTGTGCGTAGCGTGCAGGAGCTGGAACAGGCCGTGCAATCGGCACAAGGCAAGCGCGTGATGCTGGATTTCTACGCAGACTGGTGTGTTTCCTGCAAGGAATATGAGCAGTTTGTGTTCAGTGAACCCGCCGTGCAGGCCGAGCTGAAGCAAATGCTGTTATTGCAGGCAGATGTGACCGCCAATAACGCGCAGGATGCGGCCTTGCTGAAAAAATTTGCATTGTTCGGCCCCCCTGGTATCGTGTTTTTTGATGCGCAGGGACAAACAGTGCAACCAGTGATTAAAGGCTATCACGACGCTGGTCGCTTCCTTAAAATCCTGCAAAGCATTGGGGGATCACCGCATGCGTAAAGTTGCAAGTATCGTGATGACGGTATTGCTGATGGTAGTACTCGGTAGCGGTTTCCGCTGGTTATACCTGAACCGGCATCAATTCCTGGCAACCGAAGCCACTCTGCCGGATGAGTCCCACATGAATGCTTTATGGAATGCCACCCTGAGCGACCAGAAAGGCAAAACCTATCCGCTGGCACAATTTAAAGGCAAACCCATGATTGTGAACTTCTGGGCAACCTGGTGCGAACCCTGCCGTGAAGAAATGCCCGAAATTTCCGAGCTGGCGAGCGCCCATCCAGAAGTGGCTGTGCTGGGGCTGGCTGTGGATGAAGCGGCGGCCGTCCATGAATTTGTGGAAAGTACCCCGGTCGTTTATCCGTTGCTCATCGCCGAGAATGAAGGCATGCCGTTAGCTGAAACCCTGGGCAATAATAAAGGCGTATTACCTTATACAGTGATCGTTTCTGCCCAAGGCGAAATCACCCATATTTTCTTTGGGCGCGTAAGTCGGAAAATGCTGTCATCGGCGTTGAACCTGTAGCCTCTTACGTGTGTTTGCAAGCCGATAACGTGAGCTTGATTGCGGCATGTTCGCTGCAAAACTCCTGTAGTTGGCAGCCAGATTAGCGACTTTCCACTTTTCATCATCCTGCGAATTTTTCTGGACAAAATGCAATAACTTCGGCAAACTTCGCGCCATGAAGGTTGTATTTTTCTCTATCAAAGGCGCGTGAAAATGAGCACCAAATCCATTCTGGTGATCCATGGCCCCAATCTCAATATGCTGGGCGCCCGTGAGCCGCAGCATTATGGCAGCCAAACGCTGGCAGATATAAACCAGCATTTGCAAGTACTTGCGCGCGCAGATCAGGTGCGCCTGGAAACGTTCCAGAGTAACTCCGAGGCGGAGATTATAGAAAAATTACACACATTAGCGGTCAATCGTGTCGATTATGTGATTATCAATCCGGCGGCCTTTACCCATACTTCCGTGGCCATCCGTGATGCCCTTGCGGCAGTTAAGGTTCCGTTTATTGAAGTACACCTTTCCAATGTGCATGCACGAGAGTCGTTCCGGCACCATTCTTACTTCAGTGATATTGCCACTGCCGTTATTTGCGGCCTGGGGGCGGACGGCTATTACGCTGCATATCGCTATATCCAGCAACATAACTAAATACAAAACATTCTAAATCGAGGTTTCTATGGATTTACGTAAACTCAAAAAATTGATTGATCTGGTCGAAGAGTCAGGCATTTCCGAACTGGAGCTGACTGAAGGCGAAGAAAAAGTGCGCATCAGCCGCGCGAGCGCGGTACCAGCGGTGCAATACGTAGCTGCGCCTGCCGCAGCCGCCCCTGTCGCGGCAGCGTCCGCACCCGCGGCGGCGCCCGTTGCCGCGCCTGCGGCAGAACCGGAAGGTAAGGTAGTGAAATCACCTATGGTGGGCACGTTCTACCGCGCAGCCTCTCCTGATGCCAAAGCATTTGTGGATGTTGGCAGCAACGTTAATGCCGGCGAGACGTTGTGCATTATCGAAGCCATGAAACTGCTCAATGAAATTGAAAGCGAGTATGTTGGCGTGATCAAGAAAATTTTTGTTGAAAACGGCCAGCCTGTCGAGTACGGCGAACCTTTATTCCTGATTGGTTAAGTTTCTATGTTTGAGAAAATCCTGATTGCCAACCGCGGCGAAATAGCCTTGCGTGTACAGCGGGCCTGTCGTGAACTGGGGATTAAAACCGTTGCCGTGCACTCCGAAGCGGACCGTGATGCCAAATATGTGAAACTGGCGGATGAATCGGTCTGTATCGGCCCGGCGCTTTCTACTAAAAGTTACCTGAATATTCCGGCAATTATCAGCGCCGCGGAAGTGACAGATGCGCAGGCGATTCATCCCGGTTACGGTTTTTTGTCTGAAAATGCCGACTTTGCCGAACGCGTCGAGCAAAGCGGTTTTGTATTTATTGGCCCGCGCGCTGAAACCATCCGCCTGATGGGTGATAAAGTTTCTGCCAAGGATGCCATGAAAAAAGCGGGCGTGCCTTGTGTGCCAGGTTCCGATGGTGCCTTGCCGGATGACCCGGCGGAAATCATCAAAACTGCCAAACGTGTTGGTTATCCGGTGATTATCAAGGCCGCTGGTGGCGGTGGCGGTCGCGGCATGCGTGTGGTACATACCGAGGCGGCATTGCTGAATGCGGTCAATATGACCAGGGCCGAAGCACAAAGTGCGTTTGGCAACCCCATGGTTTACATGGAAAAATTCCTGGAAAACCCGCGCCACATTGAAATCCAGGTGCTGGCAGACGAACACGGCAATGCGGTTTTCCTCGGTGACCGTGACTGTTCCATGCAGCGCCGCCACCAGAAAATCATTGAAGAAGCACCTTCGCCATTGTTGCCGGAGAGACTACGTGACAAGATCGGTGAGCGTTGTGCCGAAGCCTGTCGCAAAATTAAATACCGGGGTGCAGGTACTTTCGAATTCCTGTACGAAAACGGCGAGTTCTACTTCATTGAAATGAACACCCGCTTACAGGTGGAACATACCGTGACTGAAATGATCACGGGCCTGGACCTGGTCCAACAGCAGATTTTCATTGCTGCGGGCGAGAAATTGCCGTTCCGCCAGCGCGACATTGTGTTGACGGGGCATGCCATTGAATGCCGTATCAATGCGGAAGATCCATATACTTTCGTGCCTTCGCCCGGATTTATCAATCGCTTCCATCTGCCAGGCGGCCCAGGCGTGCGCGTGGATACGCATGTGTATGGCGGTTATACCGTGCCGCCGCATTACGATTCCATGATCGGCAAGCTGATTACACATGGTGCAACGCGCGAACAAGCGATTGCCAGGATGCGTGTAGCCTTGTCTGAAATGAATGTGGAAGGCATTAAGACCAATACTGCCTTGCACGCTGACCTGATGGCTGACCTGGCCTTCCAGCAAGGCGGCACTAGCATTCACTACCTGGAGCAGAAGCTGGGTATCAGCTCAAAGTAATCTTGCATTGGCTGTTACTTAAAATTCAATCGACCGAGCCACAGGCCGAGCCGCTCAGCGAGGTGCTGATGGAACACGGTGCGTTATCCGTCAGTATTGAAGATGCGCATGCGGACACCCTGGCGGAACAGGCCATTTTCGGTGAGCCTGGTGATCCGCCGCCTGGCATCTGGCAGCAGAATATCGTCACCGCCATGCTGGATGCCGAGGCTGATGTGCAGGCGTTGCTGGCTACCGTGCAATCAGAGTTGCAACTGGATGGGTTGAAATATCAGCTGGAGCAGATTGAGGAGCAGGACTGGGTACGTGCCACCCAGGCCCAGTTTGATCCTATCCGCGTCACTGACAATTTATGGATAGTCCCATCCTGGCATCAGGCCCCGAATGCCGAAGCGCTTAATATCGTGCTTGACCCAGGCCTGGCGTTTGGTACTGGCAGCCATCCGACCACGCATTTGTGCCTGAGCTGGCTGGCGCAGTTGCCCAAAGCTGAACTGGCACAAGCCAATGTGCTGGACTATGGCTGTGGTTCCGGTATTCTGGCGATTGCTGCCAAAAAGCTGGGTGCAGGTCAGGTCATAGGCGTGGATATTGATTCGCAGGCCGTGATTGCCAGCCGCGACAATGCCACCAACAACCAGGTCGAGGCTGTCTTCTATGATTCGGCAGATTACCTGCACGAGCCGTTTGACATCATCGTTGCCAATATCCTTTCCAGTGCCCTGATGGTGCTGGCTCCCGTGATTGCCAAATCTTGCAAAAACGGTGGCAAAGTTGCATTATCCGGCATACTGGAAAGCCAGCAGGAGATGTTGCTGGCCCGCTATTCAGAATGGTTTGAAATGGATGTCCCCATCCAGCAAGATGGATGGGTCTTGCTGACGGGAACCAGAAAATGTCCTTAATCACGGCATGCCCTGCCTGCCACACCCAGTTTGAAGTTGATGATGCGCAATTGCTGGCCTATGCTGGCAAAGTGCGTTGTGGTGAATGCAGCCATGTGTTTGATGCGCGTGCTTCCATCGTCCAGGCGGAAGAAGGGCTTCAGGCAGAAATGTTACGGGCAGAGGAGCCTGAGCAACCAGCCATCACCGAAAACGATGCACAAGCATTCTCTGTCGTTACTGAGCTACCTGTTGCCCCAATCGACCCGCTGGAACCTGACTTCCGCATTGCGGACGCTATTCCCGACATCAGGCCAGATGCACCTGTGCCCGCAATCTCCTGGAACCTGCCGGCCGAAGAAGGGCCTGAAGTCACCATTCCGGATTTCCTGCGCAATGTATCGGTGACCGATGACCGGCCATCACTGCCTGAAAAAACCGCCAGACCCTGGCTATTTTCTGCATTATCCGTAGTACTGTTGCTGACGTTGTTGTTCCAATACCTGTATTTCATGCGCGTCAACCTGGCGGCCAATTATCCTGCTACCAAACCCCTGTTGCAAAGCCTGTGCAAACTGGCGCATTGCGAGGTGGCATTGCCGCACGACATCGCACAGCTCACCATTGATGACGCCGATATCCAGGAGCATAGGGAACGCGAGAATGTGCTGGTGTTTTCCAGTGTCCTGATCAACCATGGCGATGTGCCGCAGGCGTATCCTGACATAGAGCTGACGCTGACCAATATGGCTGACGAACCTGTCCTGCGCAAAATCCTCAAACCGACGGAGTATTTGACGGCAGCTGTGAGTGTTGACCAGGGGTTGGCCGCGCAGCAGGAGCAGCCTGTCAAAGCCACGCTGGGCGTGGAAGATAAAGCGGTGACCGGCTTTCGCGTCGCGATTGCCTATTAACCACAAGGCTGGCCGACTAGCCGATGGTCAGTGTTGTCTGCTGCTTACCAATATCCGACATCACTTTTTCCAGTACCTCAATTGCCGCCGTGCGCACAAAACTCTTGCGCCAGGCCAGGGCAATGCGCCTGCTGGGTGCCGGTTTGGTGAAAGGAATCACCTGCAGTAACGGATTCTGGTAGCGCGCAGCGGTGGCCATGGCCGGCAACACCGTGATCCCCAAATTGGATGCGACCATATTACGGATGGTTTCCAGCGAGTTGCCTTGCAGCACTTCACCTTTTCGATTCAGTTCCGGACAGGCCTGGGTCACCTGGTTACTGAAGCAGTGGCCAGTATTCAGCAATAACACTTTCTCGTTGCTTAATTCATCCGGGCTAACCGTTTTACGGTGGGCCCAGGGATGGTTAACCGGCACCACCACGTTAAAGTCTTCATCATAGAGCGGGATGGTTTCCACGCCTGGTACATCAAACGGCAGCGCTACCACGGCCGCATCGATCACGCCATTTCTCAATTGCTGTTCCAGCGTTGCGGTAATGTTTTCCTCGACTTCCAGTGGCATATGGGGTGCCATTTTCACCAGCGGCGGAATCATTTCCGGTAACAGGTAAGGGCCCACGGAATGAATGATACCCAGTTTGAAGGTGCCATTGAGCGGGTCATTGCCCTGCTTGGCCATTTCCTTAATCTTGCCTGCCTGTTCCAGCACGATATTGGCTTGCGCAATAATCTGCTCGCCAATGGTCGTTGGCGTCACTTCATTGCGGTTGCGCTCAAATAATGACACACCTAATTCCTCTTCCAGCTTTTTAATGCCCAGGCTCAGGGCGGGCTGCGTCACAAAGCATTTTTCCGCCGCACGGCGGAAATTACGCTCCTGCGCCACCGCCAGCACGAATTTGAGTTCGATCAAGGTCATGGGTTTCCCCTATGGGTAGAATGAATAGATTGATTGTATATCTATTAATTTAACTTATCAATTGAATAAAAACACACAATTATACAAATTGAAAATACCTGCCTAGAATGCCTTCCATACCGATACTCAAGAAAGGAGGCAACATGACAACATGGATGCAACAGTGGCAACAAGCCTGTGAAGGCATACTCGCTGCTTATGCAGCCAGCCACTAGGCAGGGCACGACATCACGCTGACATCATGAATTTTAACAAAGCTATATTTCAGGAATGGGCCGCAGGCAACGCATCGTGCCCATTCTTCAACGATTAAAAAATAAGGAACGATTGAAGATGGAAAATACAAACAATCCCTCTGTGGGGAAATGCCCGTTTCATCACGGCGCCAATACTGCGGCCAGCACTTCCAATACTGACTGGTGGCCAAATGCCCTGAACCTGGACATCCTGCACCAGCACGACAGCAAAACCAATCCGCTGGGCGACACATTTAACTACGCCGAAGAATTCAAAAAGCTGGACCTGGAAGCGGTGAAAAAGGATTTACATACGTTCATGACCGCCAGCCAGCCATGGTGGCCTGCTGACTGGGGGCATTACGGCGGCTTGATGATTCGCATGGCCTGGCATGCTGCGGGGACTTACCGTATCGCGGATGGTCGTGGCGGTGCCGGCACGGGCAGCCAGCGCTTTGCGCCGCTGAACAGCTGGCCGGATAACGGCAACCTGGACAAGGCGCGCCGCCTGCTGTGGCCGATCAAGAAAAAATACGGCAACAAGCTCTCCTGGGCGGATTTGATCGTATTGGCCGGCACCATCGCCTATGAATCCATGGGCCTGAAAACTTATGGCTTTGCCGGTGGCCGTGCCGATATCTGGCACCCGGAAAAAGATATTTACTGGGGCAATGAAAAAGAATGGCTGGCAAAAACCGGCGCCCAGGGCAGCCGCTATTCCGGCGAACGTGACCTGGAAAATCCGCTGGCCGCCGTGATGATGGGCCTAATCTATGTCAACCCGGAAGGGGTGGATGGTAATCCTGACCCATTGAAAACGGCCAGGGATATCCGTGAAACCTTTGCCCGCATGGCCATGAACGACGAAGAAACTGTGGCCCTGACGGCAGGCGGCCATACCGTCGGTAAAGCGCACGGCAATGGTAATGCGGCCAATTTAGGGCCAAGCCCGGAAGCCGGCGGCATAGAGGAGCAAGGCCTGGGCTGGAACAACCACACCGGTCGTGGTATCGGGCGTGACAGCGTCACCAGCGGTATTGAAGGTGCATGGACCACGCATCCTACACGCTGGGACAATGGCTATTTCAAAATGCTGTTTGAACACGAATGGGCGCTCACCAAGAGTCCGGCAGGCGCCTGGCAATGGGAGCCGGTCAGCATCAGGGAGGAAGACAAGCCAGCAGATGTGGAAGACCCGTCCATCCGCTGTAACCCTATCATGACCGATGCCGATATGGCGATGATCAAGGACCCGGTTTACCGCGAGATTTCCGAGCGCTTCCATAAAGACCAGGCCTATTTCTCTGAGGTATTTGCGCGTGCCTGGTTCAAACTGACTCATCGCGACCTGGGGCCGAAAGCACGCTACCTCGGCCCGGATGTGCCGCAGGAAGACCTGGTCTGGCAAGACCCGGTACCGGCAGGTAACAGCAGTTTGAGTGCGGCAGACATTGCCACACTCAAAGTGCAGATCCTGGCCAGCGGCCTGACCACGGCAGAACTGGTTGCCACCGCCTGGGATAGCGCCCGTACCTTCCGCGCTTCGGATTATCGCGGCGGTGCCAATGGGGCACGTATCCGCCTGGCCCCACAGAAAGACTGGCCAGGCAACGAACCCGCCAGGCTACAGAAAGTGCTGGCCGCGCTGGAAAATATCCGGTCTGCATTTGATAAACCGGTCAGTATGGCGGATTTGATTGTGCTCGGTGGTTCGGCCGCGGTGGAGCAAGCAGCCCAAGCGGCAGGCGTCACGGTAGATGTCCCGTTCGTGCCTGGCCGCGGCGATGCCACGGAAGCCATGACTGATGCCGACTCATTTGCGGTACTGGAACCCCTGCATGACGGCTTCCGTAACTGGCAGCAGGCCGACTATGTGCCTACACCGGAAGAACTGTTACTGGATCGCACCCAACTGATGGGGCTGACAGCACCGGAAATGACAGTACTGATCGGCGGTATGCGTGTGCTGGATACCAACCATGGTGGCAGCAAGCACGGCGTATTCACCGATAAGCCCGGCGTGCTCAGTAATGACTTCTTCGTCAACCTGACGGATATGCGTTATACATGGCAACCGGTAGGCAGTAATCTGTACGAAGTGCGTGAACGCAGTACTGGTGCGGCGAAATGGACTGCTACTCGTGTGGACTTGGTGTTTGGTTCCAACTCTATCCTGCGGTCGTATGCAGAACTGTACGCGCAGGATGATGCCAGAGAGAAGTTTGTACAGGATTTCGTCAGGGCATGGACCAAAGTCATGAATGCGGATAGGTTTGACCTGAAGTAATTTGGTTGTTAGTTTAAAAAGCGCCTTGAGTGATCAAGGCGCTTTTTTATTAGCGTAACGATCTGGCAACTTCAACCCGACAATGAGCGCCAGCATTGTTGGGTCGAAGTAGCACTGCTTGAAGTTGCCAAATTTAAATCAGCGGGTAAAAGCGTCTCTGCTTCCTGCCACAAAAAATTCATCCCTTCTCCCCGATTTCTTTCCTGCTAATTTCCCCCATCACGGCCTCTAAGCTGCACTGTCTGCTAGAATACAGTCCATGGATATTGTATTAATGCTGAAGGCCGTTGTGATGGGCCTGGTCGAAGGCGCGACCGAATTTATACCCGTAAGCAGTACCGGACATTTGATTATTGCAGGTGAATGGCTGAGTTTCCTGGACAAAGAAAAGCGTGACGTATTTGAAATCATGATACAACTGGGCGCAATTCTGGCCGTGTGTGTTGAATACCGGCACCGCTTGTTGCAGACCGTGCAGCGCATCCAGACTGATGCCAATGCGCAGCACCTGGTGCGCAACCTGTTCATCGCTTTCCTGCCTGCCGCCTTGTTGGGACTGACCTTCCATCGCGAAATCAAGGATTACCTGTTTTCTTCCTACACCGTCGGTATTGCCCTGATTGTGGGCGGGGTGCTGATCCTGCTGATCGAAAGGTTCGCTCCGGCTGGCAAGGTGCAGAACATAGACCACATCAGTGCAAAACAGGCCTTGCAGATTGGATGTGCCCAGGCGCTGGCGCTGATTCCTGGTGTCTCGCGTTCCGGCGCCACCATCCTCGGTGGCATGTGCTTTGGCCTCAACCGGCAAACGGCCACCGAGTTTTCCTTCTTCCTGGCGCTGCCCATCATGTTTGCCGCCACCGGCTATGACCTGCTCAAGGCGCGTGACCTGCTGTCATTGCATGACGCGTTTATTTTCCTGGTGGGGTTCGTTACCGCGTTTTTCTCTGCGCTGGTGGTGATCCGTGCCCTGATCCGTTTTGTAGCCAAGCATTCCTTTGCTGCATTTGCCTGGTATCGTATTGTGGTAGGTATTCTGGTGTTGCTGTTCTTTACGCATTAACTCGTTAAAGGTGACATAAATGAACAATACATTGAAAAAAATCCTTTACATCGTCGGTGCCATTATTGGCGTCTTGCTATTGCTGGTAATTTACCTGGCGGCGACATTTAACCCCAATGATTACAAATCCACTGTCATCCAGTTAGTCAAAGACAAAAAACAGCGCACGCTGGATATCAAGGGTGATATCAAACTCAGTTTCTGGCCCAAAATCGGCGCCGACCTGGGTGAAATCAGCTTGTCCGAACATCAGTCGGACAAACAGTTTGCCGCGATTAAAAGCGCCAAAGTGGCGCTCGCCGTGCTGCCTTTGCTGAAAAAGGAAATCGTGGTCGATACTGTCTACCTGGATGGCGCGCAGGTCAACGTCATCCAGCATGCTGATGGCAGTTTCAACTTTGATGATCTGATGAGCAAGGAAGACGATTCCGAATCGCAGCAGATTAATTTTGATGTGCAGGGCATCAAAATCACCAATACCCAGGCTGGCTTCCTCAATGAAGCCAGTGGCGCCAAATACAGCGTGGACCAGCTGAACCTGACCACAGGCCAGGTGGCACTGAAACAACCGTTTGATGTGGCAACCGACTTTCATGTCGCAGCTAACCAGCCGGCGATGGATGCCAACGCTTCCATCAAGGCCAATGTCATGGCCGATCCGGAAGGCAAGCATTTTGTGGTCAAGGACCTGGATGCACAATTAAAAGGCGCATTGCTGGATGGCAAAGACGTGACACTGAGTGCACAAGGCTCCGTGGATGTAGATGCTGCCAAAACTGCCCTCAACCTGGCGGGCCTGAAAGTCGCCATGCAAGGCAATTTTGCCGGCACTGACCGCAACGTGACGCTGGAGGCGCCGGCGCTGGCAGTGAATCCTGAGCAGATATCCAGCGACAAAGTGCTGCTCGCCCTCAAGCAGAAGGCCGCCAACGGCGATGATGTCACCGTGGAAGTCGCGCTGGCAGAAATCAAGGGCAACCAGCAGGCGGTGGAAAGCAAAGGTATCACTGCCGATGTACAGCTGAACGCCGGTGCGCGCAAGGTGGAAGGGCATTTTGCCTCACCCGTGAAAGCCAATCTTGCCGATATGATATTTGATGTGCCAGGGCTGGCCGGCAAGTTTGATATCAAGGATCCGGCATTGCCAAATGGCGCTATGCAGGGCCAATTCAAATTGTCAGCCAATGCCAATGTCAAACAGGAGCAGGCAAAATCCACCTTTGATTTAACCTTGGCAGAAACCCGCTTGAATGGTGATGTCAGCGTGGCCGGTTTTAAAACCCCGCATATCGGGTTCAAAGTGCATGCGGATACCCTGAATCTGAACGCTTTGCTGGGTAATAGCAAACAGAAAGCGCCCGCGACCAGCACCGCCAAGGCAGACACCAAACCCGATAAACCGGCGGAGCTGAGCGCCTTGAAAACATTATTCCTTGATGGCAGCATCAATATCGGCAAGATTCTGTATAGCCCTTATACGCTGACCGGCCTGAATGTCGCTATCAAGGCCGATGGCCAGAAACTGGCGTTGCAGGGCCTGGATGTCAAACTGGACGACACCCGTATCCAGGGCAATGTCGGCATCAGCCAATTCAGCAAACCGTTGTACACGTTTGACCTCAATATCGACAAATTGGATTTGAACCGTTACCTGCCGCAGCAAACGGCCGCGGCTGAAAGTAAACCGGCTGGTAATGCACCAGATAGTCATTCAGAGGAACAACCGCTGGATCTATCACCGCTGAAAGCACTTAACGCCCAGGGTAATATCCGCGTAGGCTGGCTGAAATATGGCAAAACCGAGGCGAAAAACCTGAATATCGGCCTGAAGTCACAGGATGGCCTGGCCAGCCTGGATCCGCTAAACGTGGATGTTTATCAGGGCACTGTGCGCGGTGCAGTGAAAGTGGATGCACGTGCAACCCCCTCCATCGCCATTAACCAGAACCTGCAAAACATCGCCGTTGGCCCTTTGCTGATGGATACCATTAATAACGATATGTTGTCCGGTAATGGCAACCTGAAACTGGATGTCACTGCACAGGGCAATACGGTGACGGCTTTAAAAAAGTCACTGGGCGGTTTGGTTGATTTGCGGATGGCGGATGGCGCTGTCAAAGGGATTGATATTGCGGGCACCATCCGTGATGCCAAAAGCAAACTCAATGTGCTGAAAGGACAATCCGACACTGCCGCCGACCAAAGCAAGAAAACAGACTTCAGTGAGTTGACCGCCAGTTTCAATATTAAAAACGGTGTGGCCCACAATGAAGACCTGGCCATGAAAGCGCCGGTTTTTCGCCTGACCAAAGGCGAGAGCAAAGGCGATATTGATATCGGCAAAGAACAGATCAATTATGTCGCCAAGCCGACGCTGGTCAATTCGCTGAAAGGCCAGGGCGGTAAAGAATCAGATGAACTGTCCGGCATTGGGATCCCGATTAAAATTACCGGCACCTTTGCGGCGCCAAAATTTGGCATTGATATGGCTGCGCTGGGGCAGGCGCTGGCTAAATCCGCCGCACTGGATGCGCTGACGGATAAAATAGGTGGTGACAAAGCCGGTGCGGTGAAATCGCTGATCGGTGGCGATAATAAAGCAGATGCCCTGAAAGGTCTGCTGAATGGCAAATCTTCCGGCAGCAGTACTGATGATACCAAGAGTGATGCGGCCAAGCAGGAGAGTGGCAGCAATACCGAAACCAAACCTGCGCAAAAAGCGTTGAAAAAACTGCTGAAATTCTAAGTGCCGCTGGGTAATAGAGCTGAGTAATAGATAAGTCTTGCTTGTGAGTGCGTTTGCTGAAAAATTGATTGCCTGGCAACAGGCGCACGGGCGGCACGATTTGCCCTGGCAGCAGACCCGCGACCCCTATGCCATCTGGGTGTCGGAAATCATGCTGCAGCAAACGCAGGTCAGCGCGGTCATTGGCTATTATGGCCGTTTTATGGTGCGCTTTCCCACCATTGCCAGCCTGGCAACTGCTTCACAGGATGAGGTCATGCAGCATTGGAGTGGTCTCGGCTATTACTCGCGTGCACGCAACCTGCATCACGCCGCGCAAACGATTATGCGCGAGCACAACGGCGAGTTCCCGCAGGACTTCTCCCACATCCAGACCCTGAAAGGCATAGGCCGCTCCACTGCCGCCGCCATTTCGGTATTTGCCTTCCAGCAGCAACAGACCATTCTCGATGGCAATGTAAAGCGTGTGCTGGCCCGCCTGCATGCTGTGGAAGGCTGGCCGGGTTTGCCTGCGATAGAAAAACAATTGTGGACATTGGCCGAAAGCCTGCTGCCGCAACAGAATCTGCCAGCTTATATTCAGGGCCTGATGGATTTTGGTGCCACGCTCTGCACCCGCAGCAAACCGCGTTGCAGTGAGTGCCCCATGCAAACGCAATGCCTGGCTTTCCAGCAGCAGCGCGTTGCCCAACTGCCATTCTCCAAGCCACGTAAAGCCCTGCCGGAAAAGCAGACCACCATGCTGATGATTATGGATGCAGGTGAGATCCTGCTGGAGAAGCGCCCCAATCAGGGTATCTGGGGCGGTTTGTGGAGTTTGCCGGAGGTGGCAGCTACGCAGCTTCCTGTGCAGCAAGTGCAAGAGAAATATGGCATGCAGACCGAATCCCTCGAAGTCATGCCCGTGTTATGGCATACCTTCACCCACTTCAAACTGGAAATCACGCCGCAACCGTTGCAACTGGTAGGTCGGCGTGCAGAAACGTCACCAGACAGGCAATGGCTGCCGTTCGCCGATGCGATTGGAGCAGCCTTGCCTACGCCGGTGCGTACCCTGCTTAAAACGCTCAGGCAAAGCCGCTATTGAATCTAAACAGGTTAAGTATTGGTCAGCCGGAAGATATGGCTGGCTAACTCAGGCTGGCTGGTTTTCAGGTATTGCAGTAACGCCAACCCGTGGTCGGGCTTCACAATGGCTTTCTGGTAAATCAGCGGCAATTCGAAAATGGCGATTTCTCGCTCCACAATATTCAGGTTGCTATGCGCTGACCCATGTAACACATCCATCAATTTGTCATAGATATTGTCGGTCACGCGTGTGTAGGGAAACAGGATCCAGAAATCCGTGCCCTCCCGGCCCACCAGGTCAGACCTTCTGAACGCACCTTGCAGGTCATGCGTCAGAGACGAAAGCTGACGTAATGCTTCCGGCGCACCATAAGCCTCGCCCAAACTGTTATCTTCACCATAGGCAATGCGTACCAGCGCGACATGGAAATCATCGGCATGTCTGATCAGTACCTGGCAAATCCAGTCCAATGTATCTATAAAGCGACTACATAACTGAATATCGGAAATCATGGGGGAGCCTCTTTTTAATGAATGTTTAGGTCGTGCCAGCTTGGATAACGTATAAAAACCATTCGCTATGCTAGCAGAAACTGGCCGTGAAAGGCAGCAGGGAACAAAGCACCAAAATACGTGCTGTTTCGCTGTTTCCATTAAAATACGCATCCAGACTGTTGCAAATCTACAACAATTCAAACTTGGCCTAAGCAATTTGACGTATTCGCTTGCGCCATCCGCCTGCATTTTGCAAAAATTGTACTGACCTTCTTGGAAATGCCAGGGGTGATTCCGAGGGAGTTCTGAAAGTTAGGGTGTTTTAAAAACATCCGGCTCAAAGCAATATCCTTACACAAGTTGTGAAAACAACATTTTTGGAGATTCGTATGAACATGAAATTAAACGTTGCAGTTGCAGCAGCTCTGGTTGCTGCCGCTTCAAGCGCACAAGCTGGTATCACAATCCCAGCTGGTGACTGGACTTTGGACATCGGTGGCGTTGTTAACGCTTACTACACACAAACTACTTACAGCGGCGACAACTCTGGCGCAGCTCCACTGGGTTTGGGCAATGGTAAAGGTGATAGCACCTCCAACATCACTACCGGTTTGTTGCCAAACTACCTGAGCGTTTCCGGTAAAACACGTCAGAACGACCTGGATGTTGGTTTCACAATCAGCATTAACCCAGGTGCTTCTACAAATCGCGCACTGTTCCAAAGCAGCCAGCAAGAAAACCGTCAAGCATTCCTGACATTCGGTGATGCTTCCTGGGGTTCTATCAAACTGGGTAAAGATCTGGGCATCTTCGCTTCAGACGCTATCTTGAACGACATGACATTGCTGGGCGTTGGCGGCGGTGCTGGTAACTTGGCTGGCAACACAACTACTCTGGGTCGTATCGGTTCCGGTTACATCTACGCTGACTGGAAATCTCAAGTTGCTTACACATCACCAAACTGGAACGGCTTCCAATTCACAGGTGGCGTAACTCAATCTTGGGATGCACAGACTGCTGGTATTGCTGCAGTAGGTAGCGCAACAAGCACTGACCGTGGTGGTTCTCAACCAGCATTCGAAGGTAAAGCTTCTTACGAGTGGACCGGCGACGTAGCAGGTAAAGTTTGGGTATCTGCTATCAGCCAAAAAGTTAAAGGTTTGACTAACGCTACTGCTGATGCGATTGTTGGTGGTGTGATTGTTCCAGGTACAGCAAACACGATCACTAGTTCTAGCGACCGTGCAACTGCATGGGATATCGGTACAACTGTTAACTTGGCTGGCTTCGGCTTGACTGGTTACTACTACGATGGCAAAGGTATCGGCCAAACAGGTCAACTGTGGGATGGTTTCGATGCTGCTGGTAAGCGTCGTGATTCCAAAGGTGGTTATGTACAAGGTACATACACAGTCCCAGAAGTTGGTACAAAATTGGGTCTGAGCTGGGGTCAATCCAAGCTGGAAGGCAACAGTGTTGATGCCTTTGACAACCTGAAAAATGAAATGTGGACAGTTGGTGCTTACCACCCTCTGACCAAGCACCTGAACTTGGTGGCTGAGTACTCTCAAACTAAACAGAAACTGGAGCAAACCGGCGGTGATTTGGACGCTAAAGCAAAAACAGTTTCTCTGGGTGCTATCCTGTTCTTCTAATTTAATTGCAGGCTTACCTGCTTAAATTAAAAGTCAGATAAAACGGCAACTTCGGTTGCCGTTTTTTATTGCCTGTGAAGTATGCATGTCTTTAAATCAGGGCGCGCGCTCAAGAGATTATTTTCATGGTGGTGCCATTGGCTGGCATATTCTCGTTTCCTCTATTAAATAAGGTGACCAGATGCTGCCTGATGCAAAAATTTACCAGCTTTCCGAATTGCTAGAAAACCCCGACCAGGTTGCAGAACATGCATTAAACCACCCGGTCGCGCTGGTAGTGGACCATCAGGTGAAACTATGGCTGATTTCCGGCGATGCGTTAGCGAATATGACAGCAGCAACTTCACTCTATGCTAAGCAAGCAGATGCCCACCCCATTGAGAAAGCTATTTCTCACCCTGTTACGCCACCCCTTTATTTAACAGAATTCCTGGCGATTGCACGCAAAAAATGGCTGCATAAGTTCAATACCCAACAAATGAGTGCCAAGTGTTATGAGATTTACCAGTACCGTGCTGACAAACACGTGGCACCATTTTTCTCCGGCATTGAATTGGCGCAGATTTCATACACGACGCTGTCACAATTTCTGGATTATCTGGCATCGCACAATATTGGCATCTCGTCTGCCAGCCAATACCTGCTCATTGTCAAACAGTCACTAAACGAAGCCATGCATGCCGGGAAACTGGATCGCATGCCGGAATTCCCCAAGTTGAAGCCGGTGTCAAACTCACGCGGGGCCTTCACCTTGCAGGAATACCTGGCACTGCTACGCACTGGCTGGCGCTTGCGTAACCGTGCGTTTTATTTTGAAAAAGAACAGTTTTTAAACGCCACCGGCTTGGATCAACGCCTGCTGGTCATGCGCGAAGAGATGTATAGACTGATCGGCTTTATGGTCAACAGTTTTGTACGGCCCAGCGATATTAAGGTTATGAAACATAGCCATGTGCATATCGTTGAAAACACGCACTCCTATTTACGCCTGACCCTGCCGGAAACCAAGCGTCATAATATGCCTATCGTCACCTTGATGAAGGCAGTGGTTATTTACAGAAAACTGCAACAAAAAGCGCTATCGCAAGGCTTCGGTCAATCTGACGACTATGTATTTTTCCCGGATATTGCCAATCGCGATTATGCCATGCGCATGATGGGTTTCCTGTTCAACTGGCTGCTGCATGAAACCGGCCTCAAAACCGGGCCACATGGCATCGGGCGCACCATGTACAGCTTGCGCCACACCGCAATTACCTTCAGGCTGCTATATGGCGAAGGTATTGATATGCTGACCCTGGCGCGTAATGCCAGAACCTCGGTGGCCATGATAGAAAAACATTACGCCTCGACATTAAATGGGGAAATGAATATTGGTATTTTGCAAAGCAAGCGGCAACATCGGAATCAATAGAGAATTTATTAGTGATATTGCTATGATTGTCTGCTGATGCCTTCTTTGAAATTTTCACTGGCATCTAACCTGGTAAATGTTTGTTTCGCCGTCAGGCGAAATAAATCGCTACATAAAACCGCAAGGATCACCTTCCTAACCCACCAAACAAAAAGGCGCACTTCTCAGCGCGCCTTCAAAAAACTAATTGATGAGCTAAGAAAAACTATACATGCTTCCTGGCCAGTCTCCCCAAACTGCGTAATTTACCCAGCAAATCATCCACATAGGTATACAACACCGGAATCACCACCAGGCTCAGCACCGTAGAGGTCACCAACCCGCCAATCACCGTAATCGCCATCGGTGATCTGAAACTGGGATCGGCACTCCAGCCCAGTGCAATGGGCAGCATACCTGCCGCCATCGCGATGGTGGTCATAATAATGGGACGTGCCCGTTTGTGGCAGCCATCAATAATGGCGTCAAACCGGTTCAGCTTGTGCTCTTTTCTTGCCATGATGGTGTATTCCACCAGCAGGATAGAGTTTTTGGTAACTACGCCCATCAGCATCAGCAGGCCAATCACGCTGGGCATGGAGAAGCTGTTATGCGTCACCAGCAAGGCAAAGAATGCACCACCTAACGACAATGGCAGCGCACCCAAGATGGTCACTGGCTGCAAAAAGTCGCCGAACAATAACACCAGCACCACATAGATGCACATAATGCCGATAATCATGGCGCCGCCAAAACTGCTGAATAGCTCGTTCATGCGTTTTGCGTCGCCGGCTTCCAGTTGTTTCACACTGGGCGGCAGATTTTGTATCGCGGGCAGTTGCTGCACTTCATGCATGACTTCGCCAATTTGGCGCTTGTTCAGTTCAATATCAAACGTGACATTGCGCATGCGGTCCATGCGGTCAATCTGCTGCGGACCACTGCCCATGCGCACGGTTGCCACGGTTTCCAGGCTGACACTGCCATTGCGCGCCGGGACACGCAACTGCGCAATTTCCTGCAGGCTGGTGCGCACACTGGGCCCCAGTCGCACGCGGATGGGCACCTGGCGTTGTGGCAGGTTGAGTTTGGGCATGCTGTTGGAAAAATCGCCGGAGGTTGCCACACGAATGACTTGTGCAATAGCTTCCACCGTCACGCCCAACTCAGCGGCCTTATCCACATCCGGGATAATCTGCACTTCGGGGCGCTGCAAGCTGGCACTGGAGGTGATATTGCCCAGGCCAGAGATACTCCTTAATTGCAGGCCGACTTGCTGGCTGGCCGTTTGCAGGGCCACAGGATCGTCGCTGGCCAGCGTGACCTGCAAGCGTTCACCGGTTTCGCCGGAACCCACCGAAATGCGCGCACCGGGCAGGGTTTTCAGTTGCTCGCGCAAATCAGCCTCAATCTCCGCCTGTTTTTGTTTGCGTTCGCTACGGTCGGTCAGCGTAATGACCAGGCTACCCTTGCGTACATCCGTGGTACTCTCGGCCGCATGCGGACCACCACCGCCGGTACTGGCCGCACCCGCTGCGCTGAATACCGCTTTCACCTGCGGATGCTGTTTTACAATGCGCTCAGCCTCATCGACCACACGACGTGTTTGCGCCAGCGGGGTACCCGGCTGTAACTCGATATTGATTTTGGTCTGGCTACTGTCAGAAGGCGGCACAAAGCCTTTAGGCAACAAAGGCATCAGCATCAGTGAACCAACGATAAACAGGATAAACCCGGCCACCACAGTTTTGCGGTGCCCCAGGCACCAGGCCACCCAGCGCAGGTAGGTATGCATGGTGGCAGACGTCTGTTCTTCCTTGGCCGGATGCGGTTTGAGCAAATAGGCCGACATCATGGGCGTCAGCAAACGCGCCACCACCAGGGAGCCCATGATGGCAATGGCGGCAGTGATGCCGAACTGCTTGAAGAACTTGCCGGGAATGCCACCCATGAATCCTGTCGGGAGAAAAATAGCCACCAGCGTAAAAGTGGTGGCTATCACGGCAAAGCCGATTTCGTCGGCGGCTTCCATCGCCGCCTGGTACGGCGTTTTACCCATGCGCAGATGACGCACGATATTCTCGATTTCCACGATCGCGTCATCCACCAGGATGCCAACCACCAGTGCCAGTGCCAGTAAGGTCAGCAGGTTCAGCGAAAAGCCGAAATATTGCATCACCGCAAAGGTGGGAATCATGGAAAGCGGCAACGCCACCGTGGCAATAATGGTCGCGCGCCAGTCACGCAGGAACCACCACACTACCAGCACCGCCAGTAAGGCGCCTTCATACAACAGCTGCATGGAGCCGTGATAATTGTCTTCTACCGGCTTGACCATATTGTAGGCTTCGGCAATCTTGACCTGTGGATGCTGCCGGCTGAATTTTTCCAGCGCGGCGCGCACATCTTTGGCAACGGTCACCTCGCTGGTGCCTTTGCTGCGCGTAATTTCAAAACGGACCACTTCCTTGCCATCATAGCTGGCATAGGTACTGCGCTCGGCATAGGTATCCAGCACTTCCGCCACCTGTGACAGTTTGATATGGCGGCCATCACTGATGGGGATATCGAGGTTGCGTACTTCGTCAGCACTGTGTAGCGCACCCAGTGTACGCACCGACTGGACATTGTCGCCAATATCACCACGCCCGCCGGAGGCATCCTGCTGCACGCGCTTGAGCTGGGCCGACACATCACTGACATTGACGCCCAAGCCGGACATCAGGGTCGGGTTCAGGTTGACCTGGATTTCGCGGTCCACGCCGCCGGTACGGGTGATTTTGCCCACGCCCACCACGGACAACATGGCCTTGCTGATTTCATTATCGACAAACCAGGACAACTCACCTTCATCCATATTGTCCGCAGAGACAACAAAGGTCAGGATCGCGCTGCCTGTAGTGGTCAGTTTGGAAACAGTAGGTGTCGTCACCGATGTCGGCAGTTCGGAGCGTGCACTGTCAACCGCATTGCGTACCAGGTTCAGCGCTTCTTCACTATTGGTATCAATCGTAAACTGCACACTGATGGCGACACCACCGTCGGTGATAACAGTGGACATATGTTCTATGCCGCCTATGGTGGCAATCTTGTCCTCAATTTTGCGCGCCACCTCGGTTTCCAGTTGCGGCGGTGCCGCCCCTTCCAGCGTCGCGCTGACCGTAATCACCGGCAGCTCGATATCAGGGAAGTTCTGCTTGCCCAGCTGGCTCAGCGATCTGAGCCCCAGGAAAGTCAACACAACAAACAGCAGGATTGCCGGAACCGGATTACGGATGGACCAGGCCGAAAAATTCATGCTCAGGCTCCGGCTTTGCGCGTGACAATTTTCACGGTATCGCCATCATTGAGGAAAGCGCCCCCGCTGAGCACCAGGCTGGATTCAGCGTCTATGCCATTCAGTATTTCGATCTGCTCACCATGCGTACGCCCGGTTTGCACCTTGCGCTGGGTGATTTTGCTCATACCTTGCGCGTCACTCGCACTCACCGCAAACACATAGGCAAAACCGTCCCGGTAAGTCACCGCACTCAAAGGCACGGCCAGGCCGCGCTGCTGGCCGATATCCACTGTGCCCTGCACATACATGCCAGGCTTGGCGCTGTTCTTGGGAATATCCGCATACACCAGTGCATTGCGGGTATTGTTATCCACAGTCGGTGAAATCAGGCGCACTTTACCGGCCACCACTTTACCACCCGGCAGATTGAGGTTGACCGTTTGCCCGGCATGCAAAGCCGCCTGCTGGTCGGCATTTACTTCGCCACGCCATTCTATGCGCCCCTGGCGAATCAGCTTGAACAGCTCAGTACCTGCAGACACTACATTACCCAGGTTGGCAGAGCGTGAAGACACCACGCCATCATCCGGCGCCACTACCTGGGTCTGGCGTATACGGATTTTCTGGTTTTCCAGTTCGGCTTCCGACAAGGCAAGATTGGCTTTCGCAGTTTGCAGCGCAATCATGTATTCATTGATTTTCTGCGCGGAGAGCGCCCCGCTGTCCCTGATTTCCTGCGCACGGTCGGCATTGCTCCTGGCTTCCGCTAGCGCAGCCTTGTCTTTTTCCACGGTTGCCAGCTGTTTCTGCAAATCAGCTTTCACCGTTTCATCAGCCAGCAGCACCAATGGCTGGCCCTTGCTGACCTGCGCACCGACATCCACCAGCACCTGCCGGATACGCAAATCGGAAATTTCGGCACTGACCAGTGCTTCCTGCCAGGGGTAAATGCTGCCGTTCAGCACCAGCGTCATCGGCCATTGCACTGCCTGTGGCCGCGTGACTTCCACACTCAGCATGGCTTTGGCAGGCTCGCCGGCTGGACTGGCTGCCTGGCGGTTACCGCGCTTCTCCGCCAACTCGGCCTGATGGATGGGATGCAGGGTAAACCAGACACTGACCGCTATCAGCAATGCTGCAATCACCAGAAACTTGCCTTTTTTTGTGAGTCCTCTCGCCATGTTTATTTACCTTTTTCTGTTGTTTGTTTTGTTGCCTGCTGCCACTCGTACCAGTCACCGCCAAATGCTTTATACAGGGCGATCCACTGTAGAACGCGATTTTTCTGCTGGGTGACCACATTTAATTCTGCATTGATTTTCTGGCGGCGCGCATCTTCCAGTGACAGCAAATCCAGTCCGCCGGATTTCCAGTTCAGTTCAGCCGCCTGGAAATACCGGGCATACTGCTGCGCGCTGGCTTCCTCGGATTTTGAGCGTCGCGTGGCGCTATCCAGATTGACCAGCGCCTGTTCCACCTCTTTAAGCGCCTTGCGTACATCCTGTTTATAGGTCGCCATTAAACTGTCGAAATTTGCACGGGCTTCAGCCAGGTCGGCACGTAGCGTCCCACCGTCAAAAATCGGTAACTTCAGTGAAGGGCCATACGACCAGGAGTCAGTACGCGTCACCATGCCGCCAAAATTGGTACGCCGGTAACCGATGGAGCCTGACAGGGTCAGGCTGGGATATAGCTGCGCCTTGGCCACTCCGATATTGGCACTGGCTTCTGCTAGGTTGCGCTCATCAATTGCCAGGTCTGGCCTGCGGGTGAGCAGGCTCGCAGGCAAAGCGTTCACCTCAAACATGGCAGGTTGCGGTAAGCCCCTGCGTTGCGCCAGTAAACTGCGCAATTCCGCCTCAGGGAAATTGGTCAGCTCCACCAGCGCCTTGACCAGGCCATCACACTCGGCCTGCTGGCCATCCAGCGTAGATTCACTGGCGCGGGTCGCCGCCTCTGCCAACGCCAGGTCAGCCGGGGCAGAGAAGCCCGCTTTGGCAGAAATGCCTGTCAACCGTGCGGTCTCCGCGCGTGAATCAAACGCCTGCTGCAACGCACTCACCGATGCCTGGCAGGCACGGTAATTGACATAGTTATTGGCGACTTCCGCTGCCAGGCTCAGGCGCGCATCATGCCAGGCGATTTTTTTCGCATCCAACTGTGCTTTTGCTGCCTGCTTGGCGGCCTTGATTTTGCCGAACAAATCAACTTCCCAGCTGGCATCCAGCGAGACCGATTCAATATCCAGCGTACTGGCAGGGAATGCGCCACCGCCACCACCCTTGCTCTGCGTCATGCTGCCGGAACCGGTTAAATCGGGAATGCCCTGTGCGCGAGCTGACAGCACATTGGCGCGCGCAGTACGGATATTGGCCAAGGCGATTTCGAGGGAAGGGCTTTCTTTTTGTGCCTGCGCCAGTAACTGGTCCAGCACCGGATCCTTGAACTGCGCCCACCACCCCTTGAGTGAGGCAAGGTTGCCGTCATGTGGCAGAGGCGTCTGCCACTGTTCCACCGTGACCGGTTTGGGACGGATATACTCATCGATTACCGAGCAACTGGCTAATGGCACGCATAACAGCAGCCAGACACAATATTGATTAAGCCGCATCGGCCGACTCCATTCCCTGCATGCCATGTAAAAACAAATTCACCACAAATGCCAGATGGGCTTCTGCATCCCAATCCTTGTCCAGCACACCGAATAGCGCTTTGGTGCGCGGCGCGGCAATCAGCAACTCGCAAAAAGACTCTGCGGCCCGCTTGAAATCCTGCGAGGGCAACTGGTTTCTTGCCGCATAAAAACGGAAAATATCCGCCAGCATCTGGTGGATGCGTTCCGGCCCCACTGCTTTCATGGCACGCGACAGCTCCGGCACATGGGCAGCTTCCGCCACCCCGATACGGAAGAACGACAGCATGCGCGGCTCAAGCACCCGATTCAGCATAAAGCGCCCTACCTGTGTCAGCACCTGCTGCAATGACTGGCTGGCTAAATTATCCACCTGCACCATGGCTGAAACATCCTGTTCCACCCTGTGTTTGATCGCCGCAATCAGCAGGGCATGTTTATTGTCAAACCGCTCGTAAATGGTACGTGTGGAAACACCGCAAGCAGAAGCGATGCGGGCAACACTGGTCTGGGCCACCCCCTCTTCCATAAACAGGGCCAGCGCCTGTTCCAGCAATAGCGCATGCCGCTCCTGTTCGGTACCGGCTTTGGGGCGACCGACCCTCGTTTTTGCCGAGGAGGATTCTGGAATCAGGGTGGAGTTGGTGTGCATCAGAAATAAAAATGAAACGTTTTGTTTTTATTTTACGTCAGCAGCCAAAAGAAGCAAGTGCTTTATTGTATCCGGCACAATGCAAACATCTGCGACAGGTTTGCTATACTCGCAGCACGTTCACCTGGGCAATCTAAGGCAGCACACGCATGGCATTGAAATCCACCATCTATAAAATAGACCTCAATATTGCAGATATGGACAGGCATTATTACCAGCAGCACACCCTCACGCTGGCCAAACATCCTTCTGAAACGGATGAGCGCCTGATGGTGCGCCTGGTGGCGTTTGTACTGTATGCCAGTGATGCCTTATTGTTTGGCAATGGGCTAAGCGACGATGATGAGCCTGACCTGTGGCAAAAAGACCTGACCGGGGCCATCACGCGCTGGATTTGCGTCGGCCTGCCGGATGAACGCGACATTCGCAAAGCCTGTGGCAGAGCCAGCGAAGTGGTGCAGGTACTTTATGGCGGCAGAACTGCGGAGGTGTGGTGGACGCAAAACAGCAAAGCCATCCTTAAACTCAATAACGTCACCGTTCTTAATTTACCCGATACCGAACAACTGGCCGCAGTTGCCGAGCGTGGCCTATCCATTAGCTTTACGATACAGGACCAGCAAATACTGGTCAGCCATGCCGGAGGAAGTTTTGACCTGGAAGTCGTGCGTTTAAAAGAAAGTCATTGAAGATACGCATGGAAGAAGCCGGCAATTGCCGGCTTTATTATTCAGGGGAACAGGATATGTTCTGCCGGCCACACGCCGCTGTAGGTGGCTTCGGGATGGGTTTTCAACAACCGCTGGCGAACAACCTGCAACCTGCCCAAAGGCACTGACACAATCATCAGGATATTGCCGTCTTCCATTTGTTTCTTATGCAATTTGATCCGATAGCTGGGCGCGGCCGTCGCCACCGCTGCCGCCCAGGCTGCACACGCAATCGCGCCCAGTACCATGCAATACGGAATCACTGTCAATGACACTTCACCAAACCACCACGGCACCAGATAAGCCAGGATGCCACCAAACAAACCAAAGACAGCACCGAACAGGAAGCCTGCCATTGCGCTGTAAATCACATCCGATTTTTCCACGGCATTAGCTTTGGGCAAATCGCCCAGGAGCTGCTCTTTTTCTGCATGAAAGTGGATATGGCCTTCATCAATTCTATCCAGCAGCAGCTCATTCATAATGGCGTGGGCGCTTTTGATATTGGGCAAAACAAAATAGAGCCTGCGTCTCATATCGTTCTCCTTATCCATCTTACTGAATTCATTAGTAGTTATTAGATAAGAACGCTGGATGAAAATTCCATTCTTTACATTCTGCCTGCCAGAGAAGCTTTATATACCTACAAAAAAGCCAGCATCGCTGCTGGCTTTTCAAGTGGCAAACAGTCAGTGCATTACACTTTCTGGTAAACCTCACTGCCTTTCTTCACGAATTCAATCGCTTTTTCCTGCATGCCTTTTTGCAGCGCGGCCTGCTCGTCTACACCCAACTTATCAGCGTAGTCACGCACGTCTTGCGTGATCTTCATGGAACAGAAGTGGGGGCCACACATGGAACAGAAGTGGGCCTGTTTGGCACCTTCCTGCGGCAGGGTTTCGTCGTGGAATTCCTTGGCTTTTTCCGGATCCAGGCCGAGGTTGAACTGGTCTTCCCAGCGGAATTCAAAACGTGCTTTGGATAAGGCATTGTCACGGATTTGCGCGCCCGGGTGGCCTTTGGCCAAATCGGCGGCATGCGCGGCGATCTTGTAGGTGATGATGCCGACACGCACGTCTTCCTTGTCTGGCAGACCCAGGTGCTCTTTCGGCGTCACGTAGCACAGCATGGCGCAACCGTACCAGCCTATCATGGCCGCGCCGATACCGGAAGTGATGTGGTCATAGCCAGGCGCAATGTCGGTGGTCAATGGGCCTAAGGTATAGAACGGAGCTTCACCACAGTGTTCCAGTTGCAGATCCATGTTCTCTTTAATCAAGTGCATAGGTACATGGCCTGGGCCTTCAATCATGCACTGTACGTCGTGTTTCCAGGCAATCTGGGTCAGCTCGCCCAAGGTTTTCAGTTCGGCGAATTGCGCTTCATCGTTGGCATCGTAAATTGAGCCAGGACGCAGGCCATCACCCAGTGAGAAGCTCACATCGTACTGTTTCATGATCTCGCAAATCTCTTCGAAATGCGTATAGAGGAAAGACTCTTTATGATGCGCCAGGCACCATTTCGCCATGATGGAACCACCGCGAGAGACGATACCGGTCATACGCTTGGCTGTCATCGGAATATAAGCCAGACGCACGCCGGCGTGGATGGTGAAATAGTCCACGCCCTGCTCGGCCTGCTCGATCAGCGTATCGCGGAAGATTTCCCAGGTCAGGTCTTCGGCCTTGCCGTTGACTTTTTCCAGCGCCTGGTAGATAGGCACGGTACCAATCGGGACTGGGGAATTACGGATAATCCACTCACGCGTTTCATGGATGTTTTTGCCGGTGGACAGATCCATCACGGTATCACCGCCCCAACGTGTCCCCCACACCATTTTTTCCACTTCTTCAGAGATGGAAGAACCCAAGGCTGAGTTACCGATGTTAGCGTTGATTTTGACCAGGAAATTGCGGCCAATGATCATAGGCTCGATTTCCGGGTGATTGATATTGGCCGGGATAATGGCACGGCCACGCGCCACTTCGTCACGCACGAATTCTGGCGTGATGACTTTAGGAATGCTGGCACCGTAGTTCTGGCCAGGATGCTGGGTTTGCAGCAGCTCGCTCATGTTCTCGCGGCGCTGGTTTTCGCGGATGGCAATAAACTCCATCTCCGGCGTGATAATGCCCTGGCGTGCGTAGTGCATCTGGCTGACGTTTTTGCCCGCTTTCGCACGCAATGGTTTGCGGTGCAGGTTGAAGCGCATCTGTGACAGTTCCGGATCGACCAGGCGCTGGTGACCAAACTCGGAGGTCGGGCCATCCAGCTGTTCTACATCCCCACGTTCCATAATCCATTGGGCGCGCAGTGCTGGCAAACCGTTACGGATATCGATCTCGACATTCGGGTCGGTGTAAGGGCCAGAAGTATCGTAGACCACGACTGGCGGGTTGGTGTCGCCGCCAAAACTGGATGGCGTATCACTCAGCGAAATTTCGCGGAATGGTACCTGGATATCAGGGCGGGAACCTTCAACGTAGATTTTGCGCGATTTGGCAAACGGTTTGGTAGCGGCTTCGTCAACTTTGGCATCGGCGTTGACGAACTTGATATTTTTATCAATGGCGTTCATTGGCATCCTTAAAAGATAAAGACGTAAGGATGCGGAGATTTGCATTCCCTACGGCGGGATTAACCGCATCAGGTTCGAAGGGTAACTCTCACTGCAAAAAACATTCAATAAATGAAGGATTTACAGACCCCTAGCAACGGACGAATTGTGCGCGAAAACGCCTGATAACGCAAGCAAAACAAAGTTTTGCATACGCCCCATTGACAAATAGACAGACCTGTCTACAATCAGCATACCCGACCATAACAACTATACGGGATTTATTTCAATCAAGGACTCAGGAGAGATGACATGGAAGTTTTACTCATAGGCGCAGTCGCCTGTACCACCGCTTTAATTTTATCCGCATGGTTAATGACCTTTGCCCGCTGGTTTCCCATCAAGGGCATTGATGGCGACTTTCTGGTGGATTATAAAACCATGATACGCGCGCACGTTGACTATGCGCTGATGGCCCTGTTCGGGCTTGGTTTTTATGCCGCAGCCAAAACATCAGGCGTGGAACTACACCATTTTGCCTGTGTCTGCCTGGCCATCGGTGGTTTTACCAACCCGACCATTTTTACGATTGCAGCCTTTGACATGGATTTCTGGAGCAAAATGAAGTGGAAAGTATTTTCTGCCGTGAGTTTTGTATTAACCACCATTGGTTTCGTAACGATCTCTTACCAGCTGCTTTGCTACGCTTTGTGCACGCAATAAACAGATATTGGCTCACCTTTATTAAAGCCCTGCCAGTGCAGGGTTTTTTATTTCTGTCACACAAGCGAAATATAATGCCCGTTCGCCTGTTATTCCGCGAAATAGCCTTCTAACCCCGGACTGTTCTTCACTTTACTTTCGATAGCGGCCTATAGAATTAGTACGAAGAACCGTTATCAACTCATACACTAAAACTACATTCCGCCATGGATTGGTACAGTATTTTCTTTTTCCGGGAAGGCACGCCGACCGCCCTGCTTTATGGGAGCTACGATGGGTGGCTGGTGGCCCTGTCTGCGCTGGTGGCAATCAGCTCATCCATGCTGGCCATGCAATTGACACGCCTCTCCCGCGACCAGACGTCGCTGCTGTCACAAAAGCTCTCCCTGATGGCCAGCTCTGTGTCGCTGGGGGCAGGTATCTGGGCCATGCATTTTATCGGCATGCTGGCATATGACATCTGCACCAAGGTCTCTTACGACCCTAAAATCACCATGATCTCAATGATGCCCGGTATCCTGGCATCCTATTATGCATTAAACCTGATGGCCGAAAACCAGCTGGATTACCGCAAACTACTGCAAGGCGGGCTTGCCGTGGGCGCCGGGATCGGAGCCATGCATTACACCGGGATGCTGGCCATGCAAATGGTACCCATCCTCAAGTTTGACTTAGGCTGGGTGCTGATTTCCGTAGTGGTGGCCGTTGGACTGTCCACATTATCGCTGTGGACCGGTATTTTCCTGAACCGGAAAGGCGCAATTCCTCCCAAAGTTAGCATGCTGCTGGGCGGCCTGCTGATGGGCAGCGCCATTACGGCCATGCACTATACCGGCATGGCCTCTGCCCGCTTCCTGGGCCAGACGCAACCTGGGTTTAATCCGGATGACAACCAGTCGATGACATTAGCTTTAGTCATCACCCTGGTCACCATACTGATCGGTATCATTGCCACCGCCATTAACGCGTTGATTCGCTATCGCCAGATGCTGGCTGCCATTAAAACCAGCGAAACGCGCCTGTCTACCATCCTGAATACGGCAGTGGACGGCATTGTGACCATTAACACCACCGGGAAAATAGTTGCCTGCAATGAAGCGGTCGAGAAACTGTTTGGCTGGACCAAAGCAGAACTGGTGGGCCAGAATATCTCCCTGCTCATGCCGGAACCGGATCGTTCCAGCCACCTGCATTACCTGAAGCATTACCAGGCAACCGGCCAGGCAAACATCATGGGCAAAGGCCGGGACCTGGACGCGCTCAAGAAGGATGGCACCATTTTCCCTATCCGCCTGGCCACAGGTGAAGCCAGGCTGCCTAATGAAACACTGTATGTCGGCTTTATTACCGATTTAACCCAGCGCAAAGCGATTGAAGAAGCCGTGCGCCAGAAAGACCAGCAAATCCAGGCCATGATGAGCAATATTCCGGGCGTGACTTTCCGTTGCAGCCTGGAAGGCGACTGGAATTTACAACTGATTAGCGATGCCGTCCTGCAAATGACGGGCTGGCAGGCAGATGACTTTTTAAGCGGACGTATGCGCTTCTCGCCACTGATACATCCGGAAGATCTTGCACGCGTACGCCCCATTGCTGCGGAAGCCATTGGCAAGCTGAGCAATTTTGCCGTCGAATTCAGGATCACGGATAGAAGCGGCCATGAAAAATGGATTGCCGCCACGGCTTCGCCGGTGCTGGATAAGCATGGTGCGCCTTGCGCCATGGATGGCGTATTGCTGGACATTACCGAATCGAAGCAAAGAAATGCGGCTTACGAAGGCATCGTCAACGCTATCAATTACTCCACCAGCATGGCAGAATTTACCATTGAGGGCATGGTCATTACGGCCAACCAGAACTTCTTGTCGCTGTTAGGTTACACGCTGCCGGAAGTGCAGGGGAAAAACCACGCCATCTTCTGTCGGGATGAGGGTAACTTGAACGAACATCACCGACAAAAGTGGCTGGCGCTGGGCCGAGGCGAATCCATCCAGGGAGAGTTCCTGCGCTACAGTAAACATGGCGCACAAATATGGGTCAATGCCTCCTACAGCCCGGTGCGTGATGTCGATGGCCAAGTGGTCAAAGTCGTGATGTTCATGGTGGACATCAGCGAGCGCAAGCAAATGGAACAGGAAATACTGCTGGCCAAAGAAAAGGCCGAACAGGCCGCCAGCGCCAAAAGCACTTTCCTGGCCAATATGAGCCATGAAATCCGCACCCCCATGAACTCGATCATGGGGTTTACAGAGTTACTGCTGGATACGCCCATGCAGCCGGAACAGCATCATTACCTGTCCACCATCAGCCAGTCTGCCAGGTCGCTGCTATACCTGCTCAATGATATTCTCGACAGCGCCAAGCTGGAGAAAGGCATGCTGGAGCTGGAGATGCTGGACTTTTCCATGCGTGAACTGGTAGACAGCGTGATTTCGTCCTTGTGGCTACAGGCACGCCAAAAAAACCTGGAACTCAAATTATCGCTGGATCCACAAGTCGCCGGTTATTTCCAGGGGGCCGAGCATCGTATCCGCCAGGTGCTGACCAACCTGCTGGGCAACGCCGTGAAGTTTACCGAAACCGGCTATGTCGAACTCAAAGTATCCCCTGCCGGGCAAGACACCATACAGTTTGACATCATGGACACTGGCATTGGCATTGCCGCAGACCGGCTGGAAAGCATCTTTGAACCGTTCACCCAGGCAGACGCTTCCATGAGCCGCCGTTTTGGCGGTACCGGCCTGGGCACCACCATCAGCAAGCAGCTGGTAGAACTCATGCATGGCCAGATGACCGTCACCAGCATCGTGGGAAAAGGCAGCTGTTTCAGCGTCACCTTGCCGCTGAAACCGGGCAGCACCCGCCACAACGCCGGAGAATCCGGCACCAGCCAGCAGAGTTTGCCGCCACTGAATATCCTGATTGCTGATGATATTGATCAAAACCGTAAACTGCTGTCGATGATGCTGGAAAAGCTGGGCCATACCATCATGCTGACCGCCAATGGCCAGGAAGCAATCGAGGCCTGGCAGGCACAATCCTTTGACATGATCCTGATGGATGTGCAAATGCCTGTCGTCGACGGCCTCACCGCCAGCGTGCGTATCCGGGAAATGGAGCGTACCGCTGGCCGGACCAGAACCCCGATTATTGCCCTGACGGCCAGCGTGCTGCAACAGGATAGACTGGCAGCCAAACGGGCCGGCATGGACGGCTTTGCCTCCAAACCGATTGAAATGCCTTTATTGCTGACAGAAATGGAACGCGTACTGAACGTATCCGGCAGCCCCCGGGCAGAAAGCCATTCCAGCCAGGCACTATCGACCAAGCCCATAGACCTGAATAAAGGCAGCCTGTTGTGGGGTGACCAGCAGACTTACCTGCATGAGGTCAACCTGTATCTGCTTGAAATACCACGGCATAGCGCAGCACTGGAAATAGCATTACGGCACAATGACCACGCCACCCTCAAAATGACGGCCCATGCCAATAAAGGCGTCAGCGGCAATCTTGCACTGCCTGGTATCCAGTCGATCTATGATGCGCTGGAACACCTGACTACAGACACCTGGCAAGAAGGTTTCGAACTTGTCGAGCGGTTGCAATCCAGCGCAGGCGCATTACAGCACACTCTTCAGTCACTGGCTGCCGCACACCCCCAACCGGCAGCAGTCCCTCCGGAGCCGGCATTGCTGGCGGATACCACACAGTTAGTCAGCTGGCTGCAAGCGCTGCGCACGCTGGCTGCAATGGCCGAGCTGGACGACTCCTTGACCAACAAACTCATGCAGCAGGCCCCCGCAGACTGGCAGCAGGCATTGAACGATATCGCACAATCACTCAGTGATTTTAATTTTGACCAGGCAGTGGTTGGTCTAGACAACCTGTTGAAACATGCCGCACAGAGGATGATTTTATGACGGACTACCTCTCCCAGCCAGCCAAAATCCTGATTGTCGATGATGAGCCGGTCAACCTGAAAGTCCTCAAGCAGGTACTGCAGGAGGATTACCGGTTGAGCTTTGCCAAAAATGGCCCGGATGCGCTGGAACTGGTGAAAAAAGAACGGCCGGGATTGATCCTGCTGGATGTGATGATGCCCGGCATGACCGGTTTTGAAGTGTGCCGTCAACTAAAAACTGACCCCGACACGCACACTATTCCAGTGATTTTTGTCACCGCGCTGACCGACGAAGCAGATGAAACCGAAGGCTTTAATGCCGGTGGTGTGGATTATATTAACAAACCCATTTCCCCAGCCATTGTGCGTGCCCGCGTCAGAACCCACCTGTCACTGGTGCATATTGACGAGTTAAAGAACACCCATGTGGAATTAATCCGCCGCCTGGGCCGCGCGGCAGAGTTTAAAGACAATGAAACCGGTATGCATGTGATTCGCATGAGCCAGGTATCGGCCAGGCTGGCGTTGCAAATGGGCATGAGCGCAGGCTTTGCCGAACAGTTGCTACAGGCCGCGCCCATGCATGACATCGGTAAAATCGGCATCCCTGACCGGGTGTTGCTCAAACCAGGCAAACTGGATGATGAAGAGCTGGCGATCATGCGCACGCACCCGCAGCTTGGTGCCAATATCCTGGATAACTCCAGCTCGCCGCTGATCAGGCTGGCCCACTCCGTCGCCATGTATCACCATGAGAAGTGGGATGGCACCGGCTACCCTTTCGGCCTCAAAGGCGAGGAAATCCCGATCGAAGCGCGCATTGTCGCGGTGGCGGATGTATTTGATGCCCTGCTGAGCAAACGCCCGTATAAAGAAGCCTGGCCCCTCGAAAAAGCGATTGAAGAAATCAAGTCTCAAAGCAACCGCCATTTCGATCCGGTCGTGGTCGAAGCACTGTTAGCCTGTTTACCGGATTTGATCGTCATTAACGAAACATGGCGTGAAGAATAACACTTCTTCACGCCATGTTTACCTATGCATTTTCTTGCCAGACATGCTGGCAAGAGTGAACACCGGCTAGCCCAGGGCTTTTTTCAGTAATTCATTCACCTGCGCCGGGTTAGCCTTGCCTTTGGAGGCTTTCATGCATTGGCCCACCAGCGCATTAAATGCTTTTTCCTTGCCTGCGCGGAACTCTTCCACCATGGCCTGGTTGGCCGCCAGCACCTCATTGATAATCGCTTCAATCGCACCGGTATCGGATACCTGCTTCAGCCCTTTGGCTTCGATAATGGCATCCACTTCGCCTTCACCCGCCCATAAACCTTCAAATACCTGTTTGGCCGCGTTGTTGGAAATGGTGTTATCCGCAATGCGCTTGAGCAAGGCTGACAGTTGCGCCGCAGACACCGGGCTGTCGGCGATGGCTTTTTCTTCCGCGTTCAGCTTGGCTGACAGCGCGCCCATTACCCAGTTAGCGGCCTGCTTGGGCTCGGCACCGGCATTCACCACCGCCACAAAATAATCCGCTTGCGCACGAGAAGCGGTCAAGGTGCTGGCATCATAGCTGGAGAGTTGGTACTCACTGATAAAGCGTGCCTGCAATGCCTGTGGCAGTTCCGGCATGTCTGCCTTGACGCGTGCCTTGTCTGCCTCGGTCACCTCCAGTGGCAACAAGTCAGGGTCGGGGAAATAACGGTAATCGTTGGCCTCTTCCTTGGTACGCATGGCGCGGGTTTCACCCGTGTCAGGATTGAACAGCACGGTTGCCTGCTGGATGGTGCCGCCATCTTCCAGGGTTTCGATTTGCCACTGGGTTTCGTACTCAATCGCCTGCTGCATAAACTTGAACGAGTTCAGGTTCTTGATTTCCCGGCGGGTACCGAATTTCTCGGTACCTTTAGGACGCACCGATACGTTGACGTCACAGCGGAAAGAACCTTCCTGCATATTGCCGTCACAGATACCTATCCATTGCACCAGTTCGTGCAGTTTTTTGGCGTAAGCCACCGCTTCCGCCGCACTGCGCATATCCGGCTCGGTCACGATTTCCAGCAATGGCGTGCCGGCACGGTTCAAATCAATGCCGGACATGCCCTCTACGGCACCGTGTACGGATTTGCCTGCATCTTCTTCCAGATGGGCGCGCGTGATGTTAATGACTTTTTCGTAGGCCTCTGTATTTTTGCCGGCGGGCACTTGAATCGTCATTTTTCCCTTACCGACCACCGGCAACTCAAACTGGCTGATCTGGTAGCCTTTGGGCAGGTCAGGATAAAAGTAATTCTTGCGCGAAAACACACTGCGTGGCGCCATTTCGGCATCAATCGCCAGGCCGAACTTGATGGCACACTCGACGGCTTTTTTATTCAGTACTGGCAGCACCCCTGGCAAGGCAATGCTGACTTCACAAGCCTGCGTGTTAGGTTCTGCGCCATAAGTAGTCGAAGCGCCACTGAATTGCTTGGACCTGGTTTGTAGTTGTACGTGGGTTTCCAACCCGATCACGACTTCCCACTGCATTATGCGATTCCTTCAGGCATTCTGGTATGCCAATCTGTCACTTGCTGGTAGGCGTGGCCGATCTCCAGCATGCGCGCCTCATCAAAATAATTACCGATTAGTTGCAGGCCGACAGGCAACGCTTTGCCGTCACTGCTTTGTGCAAAACCGGCAGGAATACTCATGCCCGGTAAGCCAGCCAGATTCACCGCAATGGTGTACAAATCTTCCAGGTACATGGCAACCGGGTCGCTGGTCTTCTCGCCAGCCTTGAAGGCGGTAGAAGGGGCAGCCGGGCCCATGATCACGTCACAGTGTTTGAACGCTTCGACAAAATCCTGTGCAATCAGGCGGCGGATTTGCTGTGCCTTGAGGTAATAAGCATCGTAATAACCCGCGCTTAACACATAGGTCCCAATCAGGATGCGACGCTTCACTTCGGCACCAAAGCCTTCGGCGCGCGATTTCATGTACATGTCGAGCAAGTCGTTGTATTCCGCAGCCCGGTGGCCGTAGCGTACCCCATCATAACGTGACAGGTTGCTGGAAGCCTCGGCTGGTGCCAGCACGTAATACACCGGAATCGACAGGTTGTTGTTAGGCAGGCTGATGTCAACGATTTCCGCGCCCAGTTTTTTGTATTCGGCAATCGCGGTTTCAATCACTTTGGCAACCTCAGCATTCAGGCCTTCGGCAAAGTATTCTTTTGGTAGGCCGATACGCAAGCCTTTGAGTGGCTGTTCGCCTTGCATCGCAGCCAGGCCACGTGTGTAATCTTCTTTTTCACGATTGACGCTGGTGGAATCACGCTCGTCAAAACCGGCCATGACATTCAGCATCAGGGCACAGTCTTCGGCTGATTTGGCCATCGGGCCTGCCTGGTCCAGTGACGATGCAAACGCGATCATGCCGTAACGCGATACCAGGCCATAGGTGGGTTTCAGGCCGGTAAAGCCACACAGCGAAGCAGGCTGGCGAATGGAGCCGCCAGTATCGGTACCCGTTGCCGCCGCGCACAGGCGTGCTGCCACCGCTGCGGCTGAACCACCTGAGCTACCCCCCGGTACACGGTCAAAGTCCCACGGGTTTTTCACGCCACCGAAATAACTGGTTTCGTTGGAGGAGCCCATGGCGAACTCGTCCATATTGGTTTTGCCCAGGTTAACGGCACCGGCCGCATCGAACTGGCTGATAACATGCGCGTCATACGGGGAAATAAAATTTTCCAGCATTTTGGAGCTGCAGGTCGTGCGCCAGCCCTTGGCACAGAAAATGTCTTTTTGTGCCAGCGGAATACCCGTCAATGGGCCGAAATCGCCTGCTGCAATGCGCGCATCCGCCGCTTTGGCCTGCGCCAGGGTTTTGTCTTCGTCTATGGTGACATAGGCATTGATGGTCGGGTTAAGCTGCGCCATGCGCTGCAAATAGGCTTGCGTCAGCTCGACACTGGAAACTTGCTTGCCGGCCAACTGCTGGCCCAGCTGTTTGAGACTGCTGTTAATCATAGCTACGGTATCTTAGTTAAAAACGCGTAAAGTCGCGTAGGAAGCGCGGTTATTCAATGACTTTGGGCACCAGGTACAAGCCATCCTGCGTGGCCGGTGCAATCGATTGAAACAGCTCGCGCTGATTGGTTTTGGTGACCACGTCTTCACGCAGGCGCTGCGTCACATCTTGCGAATGTGACATCGGGGTAATGCCAGTGGTATCCACTGCCTGCATTTGTTCGATCAAACCAAGGATGCCGGAGAGTTTGGTCAGGGTTTCCTGCGCCTCGCTGTCACTCACCTGAATACGGGCCAAGTGAGCGATGCGCTTGATATCATCTAGATTCAGTGCCATGTCTGGTTAGTTGTCTGTAAGATTTTGAAAGCACATCTTAATTTCATGTGCAATTTGCGCTATTATACCTTGATTTTATGCCGCACCCAGCGGGCAGTTCTAAAGTCGGAAACTTCACAGGATAAAACATGTTCGGTTCACTCAACAGCTACTTCTCCAATGATCTCGCCATTGACCTTGGCACGGCCAACACGCTGATTTACGTACGCGGCAAAGGTGTCGTACTGGATGAACCGTCGGTGGTGGCGATTCGTACCGAAGGCGGCCCCAACGGCAAAAAGGTGTTGCTGGCGGTCGGTTCGGATGCGAAAAGCATGCTTGGCCGGGCTCCGGCCAACATCCAGGCCATCCGCCCGATGAAAGATGGTGTGATTGCCGACTTCACCATCACCGAGCAGATGCTCAAGTTTTTTATCCGCAAAGTACATGAGTCCCGCTGGTTTTCCCCTAGCCCACGCATCATTATCTGTGTGCCGGTCGGCTCCACCCAGGTGGAACGCCGCGCGATTAAGGAATCTGCCGAACGCGCGGGTGCCAAACAGGTATTCCTGATTGAAGAACCAATGGCCGCTGCGATTGGTGCCGATATGCCGGTGGCCGAAGCGACGGGTTCCATGGTGGTGGATATCGGTGGCGGCACCACCGAGGTGGGTGTGATTTCACTGGGTGGCATCGTCTATGCCAAATCCGAGCGCGTGGGTGGCGACAAGTTTGACCAGGCCATTATCGACTACATCCGCCGCAACTACGGCATGCAGATTTCCGAGCCCACCGCTGAAGCCATCAAGAAAAAAATCGGTTCTGCCTTCCCCGGCTCCGAAGTGCTGGAAATGGAAGTCACCGGCCGTAACCTGGCAGAAGGCCTGCCACGTAAATTCACCATTTCCAGCAACGAAATCCTGGAAGCCCTGACCGAACCACTGAACTCCATTGTGGGTGCGGTGAAGTCTGCCCTGGAACAAACTCCGCCAGAACTGGGCGCCGATATTGCCGAAAAAGGCATGGTGCTGACCGGTGGCGGTGCATTACTGCGTGACCTGGACCGCCTGCTGGTCGAAGAAACCGGCCTGCCAGTGATTGTGGCTGAAGATCCGCTCACCTGCGTGGCGCGTGGCTGTGGTCGTGCCCTGGAAGAAATGGACAAGCTGGGCAACGTTTTTGCTAGCGAATAACCCGGGGCAAAGCTGGCGCGTACCCGATTATGCTAAAAGGCATACACCAACAGCTTGATCCGCAGGAATCCCCGGCCTTTTTTATCCAGGGACCCAAACCCTTCTCACGCCTGATGTTTTTTTGTGCGCTGTCTCTGGTCATGATGGCCATTGATGCGCGCTTTGAATATCTTGGCCAGATCCGCCAGTGGTTCAGCGCCGCCCTGCACCCGCTGGAAGTGGTCGCCAGCGCCCCCAATGAATGGGGCCGCAATATCCATACTTATTTCACCTCGCACAACCAGCTCATCCAGGACAACTTCAAACTTAAGCAGCAGGCCCTGATAGACCATGCCGCCCTGCAACGGCTGGCGACGGTGGATGCCGAAAATGCACATTTGCGCACCTTGCTGGCGGGAGATGCGCCGATTATCCCGCAAGCCACGCTGGGCGAAGTGCTGCATATGGGCCGCGACCCCTTCAGCAACATTATCACGCTCAACCGTGGCAGCCGCCACGGCGTGACACCGGGACAAGCGGTGGTCGATGAACAAGGCGTGGTCGGGCAAATCACCCGCGTCTATCCGTTTACCAGCGAAGTCACCCTGATCACCGACAAGAAGCTGTCGATTCCCATCCAGATTGAGCGCAACCAGTTACGTGCGATTGCGTTTGGCGAAGGCCAGCGCAACACGCTGGATATCCCCTACCTGCCCACCAGCGTAGATATCAAAGTCGGCGACAAGCTGGTCACTTCCGGCATTGATGGCGTGTATCCTGCCGGTTTAGCCGTGGCCGTCGTGACCCAGATCAGACAGAATCAGGACTCGCCCTTTGCCAAAATCATCAGCCGCCCCATTGCCGGCGTTAACAACCATAAACATGTCCTGATCCTGAAGGTACCGACATCCCCCCCGTCCAGCCCTGTCACGAATAACAAGCTGATGCTGCCGCGCAACAATGCGCAGCACCTGGACCAGTCTGTGGTGGATATCCTGCAACAAAACAATGCAGCAGTAGACCCACATCCGGTGAGCGAATTGCCCAGCCTGGACACGACCACGCCTGAATCATCGCCGGAGAACCAAGCTGCCGCACAGCCGGCAGCCGCCCCGGACAATGCGCAACGACCAACAGCCGCGGAGCGCCCATGAAGCCGGTCAAGTTCAGCACCTTCTTTTTTACCCTGCTGGCAGGCCTGGTCATCCAGCTCTACCCGTGGTCCAACACCGGCCTGATTCTGCGCCCCGACTTCTTGCTGGTGATTGCCGTTTACTGGCTGCTGCAGGCGCCCTATCACTGCAATATCGGCTGGGTCTGGTTTGCAGGGTTACTGGTCGACCTGGCAACAGGTAGCCTGCTGGGACAACATGCATTGTCATTTTCGATCACCGCCTTCCTCGGCCTGATTTACCAGCGCCGCCTGGTATTGTTTAATGCATGGCAACTATATTTGTATGTTATTTTCCTGTTTGCAGCCCAGCGCGTGCTGATCCTGTTACTCAAGCTGTTTGCCGGTAGCGAGTTGCCAGACTGGACTTACGGCTTGCCCATCATCTCCGACCTGATCCTGTGGCAAATCATGATTGTCTGGTTTGGCGCACTGAGCCGCCCGAAAAAGCTGTAAACACATGGGGTACAGCACCGAACTCAAAAACCATCAAAACGAACAGCACAAGTTCCGGGTCCGCCTGGTCTTCCTGGTGCTTATGGTGCTTGCCGCCTTTTCAGCACTGGTGGGCCGTTTTTATTTCCTGCAGGTATATCGTTACGACTACTACCAGACACTGGCAGAAAACAACCGTATCTCCATTGTCCCCATCACGCCTAACCGTGGCCTGATTTCAGACCGTAACGGCATTATCCTGGCACATAATTTCTTTGTGTACACGCTGGAAATCACCCCCTCCAAGACGGATGACTTGCAGGACACCATTGAAGACCTTGGCAAACTGGTTGAAATTTCAGCCACGGACATGAAGCGCTTTAAAAAGCTGCGCAGCCAGAGCCATACGTTTGAGAGCATCCCCATCCGCACCCACCTCAACGAATACGAAGCCGCCAAATTTGCGGTGAACCGCTTCCGTTTTCCCGGCGTGGAACTCAAATCCCGCCTGTTCCGGCATTACCCTTACGGCACGTTGGGTACGCATGCCATCGGCTACATCAGCCGCATTAACGAGAATGACCTCAAGCAACTGAAGGAAAATAACCAGCTTTCCAATTACAAGGGCACCGAGCATATTGGCAAAGCCGGAGTCGAGCAAGCCTATGAAACAGAGTTGCATGGCATCACCGGTTTCCAGCAGGTGGAGATTGATGCCGATGGCCGTGCGGTACGCGTGCTTTCCAGCGCCTCACCCACTTCAGGCAATAATATTGTGCTGTCGGTAGATGCCAAGATGCAGGAAATCGCCGAGCACGAATTCGCCGGCAGGCGCGGCGCGCTGGTCGCTATCCAGCCAAAGACTGGTGAAGTCCTGGCCATGGTCAGCATGCCGTCCTTTGATGCCAACCTGTTTGTCGACGGTATTGATTACGACAACTGGAACCTGCTGAACAATTCACCGGATAAACCCCTGATTAACCGCTCGCTCAAAGGGATATACCCGCCCGGTTCCACATTCAAACCGTTTGTGGCCCTGGCAGGCCTGGAATCAGGCAAGCGACTACCGCCATTCACAATTAACGATCCCGGCTACTTCACCCTGCCCAATAGCCGCCACCGCTATCGCGACTGGAAACCTTCCGGTCATGGTGCAGTCGATATGCGCAAAGCGATTACCGTTTCCTGTGACACATTTTTTTACGGCCTGGCCATGGAACTGGGCATAGACCGGTTGACCGATTTTGTCCGCCACTTTGGCTTCGGTGAAAAAACCAATATTGATATCCAGGGCGAGTTATCCGGCCTGCTGCCGACGCCCGCCTGGAAACAGAAGCGTTACAAGCAGCCCTGGTATATGGGCGAAACCGTGATTGTCGGTATCGGCCAGGGTTACACGCTGGTCACACCCATGCAGCTGGCCTATGCCACGGCAACGCTCGCCAATAGCGGTAAAGCGATCCGCCCTCACCTGGTGAATGCGATTGTCAGCGCCAAAACCAATGAAGTGAAATTGTTACCGCATGCCATTGCCGACCAGGTGAACCTGAACCCGAGCAACCTGGAAACCGTGAAACTGGGCATGATGGATGTGACACAGCCAGGCGGGACCGCCGCTGCCATTGGTGCCAATGCCGGTTACCTTATTGCAGCCAAGACCGGGACAGCGCAGGTGGTCGGTATCAAGCAGAACGAGAAATATAATGAAAAACTGATTGCCGAACGGCATCGCGACCATGCCTGGTTTATCTCCTATGCCCCGGCAGATGACCCTAAAATTGCGGTAGCCGTGATTGTGGAAAACGGCAGCCATGGCGGCTCTACCGCCGGGCCGATTGCGCGCAAGGTCATGGATTATTATTTATTGGGTAAAGTACCTGTAGACCCGGCAGCAGCATCCGTCACCGAACCGGCTGTCGCCAATGCGCCAGAAGAAGAGGAACCCCATGATTAGGCAATGGATAGGCCGCTTTATCCGTCACATAGACTCCATCCTGCTCGCCACCGTGCTGATGGTGCTGGTAGTTGCACTGATGGTGCTTTACAGCGCTTCCGGCCAGGTCCTGACCAAAGTCAATGCCCAGGCTATCAACATCATCGTCATGATGAGCGTCATGCTACTGGTCGCCAATACCCAGCCCCTGTTCATAGAACGCATCGCATTGCCGGTATATTTGTTTGGATTAACCTTACTGCTGGCCGTGGCCCTGATAGGGGATATCAGCCATGGCGCCCGGCGCTGGCTGAACCTGGGGGTCACTAAAATCCAGCCGTCGGAACTGATGAAACTGGCAGTGCCCATCATGCTGGCATGGTATTTTTCCAAACGTGAAACCATGCTGCGTACGGCTGATTACGTGGTCGCAGGCGTGATCCTGCTAGTGCCGGTCTTATTGATTGCCAAGCAGCCGGACCTGGGCACTGCCACACTGGTTTTCGCTTCTGGTTTCTTTGTGATTTTCCTGGCAGGACTCAGCTGGAAGTTCATTTTCGGCAGTGCCATTGCGTTTGGGGCGGCGCTCCCTATCCTGTGGTCCATGCTGCACGACTACCAGCGCCGCCGTGTCGAGATCCTGATAGACCCCAGCCAGGATCCGCTGGGCGCAGGTTACCACATCATCCAGGCCACCATTGCCATTGGTTCAGGCGGCATGACCGGCAAGGGCTGGCTGAACGGCACCCAGTCGCAACTGGACTTTGTGCCTGAACGCACCACCGATTTTATTTTTGCCGTATTTGCCGAAGAGTTCGGCCTGGTGGGCTGCTGCCTGTTATTGCTGTTGTTCACCATTATTATCGGTCGTGCATTCATCATTGCCTCGCAAGCCAAGAATACATTTTCCCGCCTGCTGGCCGGCAGCATTGCCGCCACCTTCTTTACCTATTGCTTTGTTAACATGGGCATGGTCAGCGGCATTTTGCCCGTGGTTGGCATTCCCTTACCCCTGGTCAGCTACGGCGGCACCTCATTATTAACGCTGGGCCTGAGCCTGGGCCTGTTAATGAGCGTGCAATCGCACAAACGGCTGGTCGCCACCGATTAAAGCGGTTATTTGTTGAGGACACGATGTTTTCTAAACTGAACCTGCCAGGACTCATCCTGCTGACCAGCCTGCTGGCCGCTTGTAACGGCAGCATGCCGCCGCGCCAGGGCACACCTTCACAACCGCCAGCACCATCGACACCGCCAGTCACCTCTGCGCCATCACAAACCGGGCCACGCGTCATCAATATTGACCCGAAACCGGAGACGACCGGCAACCCGACAGATGGCATAGATCCGAATATACCGCTGGAAACCACCGTCACACCCAAAGTGGAGCCCATCCTCAAAGCGACCACCAAACCTTATGTGGTGAACGGGGAGACAATGTCTCCCATGCCAGCCATTACGACACCGTTTATCCAGACCGGCCATGCTTCCTGGTATGGCAAAAAATTTCATGGCCGCAAAACGGCCAGTGGTGAACTCTATGACATGTACAAACTGACGGCCGCCCACCGCACCCTGCCTATCCCAAGTTATGTGCGCGTCACCAACCTGGATAACAAGAAATCACTGATCGTCCGCATCAATGACCGTGGCCCCTTTGGCCGCCCCCGTATCATTGATTTGTCCTATGCCGCAGCCAAACAGCTGGACATCATCCAGCACGGTTCCGCCCAGGTACAAATCGAACTGATAGACCCGTCGCTCCCCGGTGGTACCCCACAGGTTGCAAGCACAGAAAACACGCAGCCGGTGGCAACACCGGTGCCGGCAACCCCTGCTGCCAGCCCGCTCACGACATTGGCCGGAAATGGCATGTATGTGCAGGTAGGTGCCTTTGGCCAGGAGGAGAATGCCGACCGCCTGCAACAGCGCATTCTCACCGCAGCGCCCGAGACACAATCCCTGCTCAACAAAGTGTATAATGGAAAACTGTTTCAGGTCGTGCTGGGCCCGTACCCCGATCACACATTGGCCACCAAAGCGGCCAACCTGATGCGTGACCAATTGCAGTTACCTTCCGTAATTTTTTCTCGTTGAATAATGACCATGTGGCGCTCTTGTATTGCTTTTCTACTTTCGATTCCTTTGATGACCGTGGCGGCAGAAGCCATCACTGGCAATGTGCCGACGCCCACCCTGGCGGCCAAAGCCTTTGTACTGCGTGATGCTAATACCGGCAGCTTGCTGGCGAGCAACAACCCTGACATGCCGGTAGAGCCGGCCTCACTGACCAAGATCATGACTGCCTACCTGGTGTTTGAAGCGGTACAGCAAAAACGCCTGTCACTGACACAAACCCTGCCGGTCAGCCATAAAGCGTGGAAAGTCGAAGGCTCCAAAATGTTTATTGACACCACCATGAACGTCACGGTGGACGAGTTACTGCATGGCCTGATTATCCAGTCTGGCAATGATGCCTCCATTGCCCTGGCGGAAGGCATTGCCGGCAGTGAAGAATTATTTGCGACGCTGATGAACAAAAAAGCCATCGCCCTGGGCATGAAAAACACCCATTTCGTCAACTCGACCGGCCTGCCCGACCCGGCCCACACCACAACGGCACGCGACCTGTCGCTGCTGGCCAATGCGCTGATCCGCGACTATCCGGAAGACTACGCACGTTTATACTCACAAAAATCTTACACTTATAACAAAATCACGCAGCCTAACCGCAATCGCCTGCTGTTTCTGGATCCAACCGTAGATGGCATGAAAACCGGCCACACCGAATCTGCCGGTTACTGCCTGGTGGCTTCCGCCAAACGTAGTGACTTCCGCTTGATTTCTGTCGTCCTTGGCACCACTTCAGATAATGTACGCGCAGCCGAAAGCCAGAAACTGCTGAACTTCGGCTTCCAGTTCTATGAATCCAAACTGATTTATCCGGCGGCCAAAGCCATTACGCGCCAGAAAGTCTGGAAAGGCACGTCGAGCGAAGTCGATTTAACCGTGGCAAAACCGGTGTACCTGACTTTGCCACAAGGCGAATACGCGAATATGAAAGCCAATATACGCATTGCCAAACCCCTGGAAGCACCCCTCAAGGCCGGGCAACCGGTGGGCAAGGTCGACTTCAGCTTGGGCGGCAAGGTCGTGCATAGCGTGCCACTGGTGACCATGCAGGCGGTAGACGCCAGCAACATCTTTGCGCGCATGATTGACCAGGTACGGTTGTATTTGCAATAGCTTCCTCTATCCATGCGGGTGAATGATGAGCCAACAAGACCAGATTCCCTCTGAAAAAATTACCGGGGCAGAAGAAACCCTGGTTGAATTTCCCTGCAACTTCCCCATCAAGGTGATGGGTGAGACGCATGACGACTTCGCCCTGGAAATCATGCGCACCATCCAGTTGCACTGGCCGGAATTTGATACGCACCTGATCGAAATGCGCGGCAGCAGCAATGGCAAATACCTGAGCCTGACCTGCCTGGTGTATGTCACTTCCAAGCCGCAACTGGATGATATCTATCGCAGCCTGACCGCGCACCCCATGGTCAAGGTCGTGCTGTAACCTTATCCTCATTTCCATGCCTGACCTGGAAATTCGCCAGCTGGGTTTGACCGATTATGCTGCTACGCTGGCCGAAATGCAGGCAGTGACCGCACAGCGCACGCACGAAACCCCTGACCAACTGTGGGTCACCGAACATCCGCCGGTCTATACCCTGGGCCTGAACCGCCGTGGCGTACGCCTGCCACAAAACAATATTCCGCTGGTCATGGTCGACCGTGGTGGCAAAATCACCTATCACGGGCCTGGCCAGCTGGTCATTTACTGCCTGATTGATTTGGCGCGCAGTCACTTGAATGTTCGCCAGCTCGTCACCATCTTGGAAAGCAGCTTGGTGGAATTCCTGGCAGCGCATGGCGTGCAGGCTGAAGCGCGGGCTGATGCACCTGGCGTGTATGTAGATGGCAGGAAAATTGCCTCGCTGGGGCTACGCCTGAAAAACCAGTGCTGTTATCATGGCCTGAGCCTGAATATTGAGATGGACCTGCAACCGTTTGCCGACATTGACCCTTGCGGCTATGCCGGCATGCAAATGACGCAAACCCGGGATTTAAATATCACGCTGAATATGACTGAGATTGCAGCAGATTTAACCCACCGATTGAAAGAGAAACTGACGCATGTCAGATAAATGCCAAACTGAACGCCCGGCAAAAAAGGTGGCTGGCGTCAAGGAAATCGACGCAGCCAAAACCTCGCGCATCCCGATCAAGATCGTGCCCATGCCCGTGTTGCGCAAACCGGAATGGATACGCATGAAAGTGCCGGATTCGGCACGCTTCCAGGAAATCAAGCAGGTATTGCGCGACAACAAGCTGCATACCGTGTGTGAAGAAGCCAGTTGCCCCAATATCGGCGAATGCTTCAGTGGTGGCACGGCGACCTTCATGATCCTGGGGGATATCTGTACCCGCCGCTGCCCGTTTTGCGATGTTGCCCACGGCAAGCCATTGCCGCCTGACCCGCATGAACCCGAAAATCTGGCGCGTACCATTGCGCAAATGAAACTGCGCTATGTCGTGGTCACCTCGGTTGACCGCGATGACCTGCCTGATGGTGGCGCCCAGCACTTTGTCGATTGTATCCGCGCCATCCGTGCGCAATCCCCTGACATCAAAATCGAAATCCTGGTGCCGGATTTCCGTGGCCGCCTCGATGTATCACTGAAAATCCTGCGTGAAGCGCCGCCCGATGTCATGAACCACAACCTGGAAACCGTGCCCCGTTTATACAAACAGGCGCGCCCGGGATCAGATTACCAGCACTCGCTCAACCTGCTCAAACAATTCAGTGAAATGTATCCGCACATACCGGCCAAGTCCGGCCTGATGCTGGGCCTGGGTGAAACGGATGAGGAAATCCTGGAAGTCATGCGCGACCTGCGTGCCCACAACGTCAGCATGCTGACACTGGGGCAATACCTGCAACCCAGCGTGCATCACCTGCCGGTCTTGCGCTATGTCACGCCGGACACCTTTGCCTGGTTCAAGCAGCAGGCCGATGCCATGGGCTTCGATAATGCCGCCAGTGGCCCCATGGTACGCAGCAGCTACCATGCCGACCAGCAGGCGCACGCAGTGATTGAACACACATTGGAATAGTGCCAGCACAGGCCTGAATAAAAACAAGCACAGGAGCAACTATGGTTCCCCATTTAACCACTGCCTTACATGGCCCACTGGTCGCTTTGGAAAAGCGCATCCTGGAGGCCATGCCGGATATTGAACACTGGTTCCGCACGCAATGGCAGGAAGTATCGTCACCCTTTTATGCCAGCGTGGACTTGCGTAATGCAGGTTTCAAACTGGCACCGGTAGATACCAACCTGTTCCCCGGCGGTTTTAATAACCTGAATCCGGAATTCCTGAGTTTGGCGGTGCAGGCGGCCCAAGTGGCGGTGGAAAAAATCTGCCCTGAAGCGCGCCGCCTGTTGCTGATCCCGGAAAACCACACGCGCAATACCTACTACCTGCGCAATGTAGTGGAACTGAGCAATATCCTTAAAGCAGCCGGCATGGAAGTGCGCATCGGCAGCCTTTCCCCGGAAATCACTGAAGTCACCAGGCTGGAAACGCATGATGGCCTGCCATTGATCCTGGAGCCCTTGGTGCGTGAAAAAAATCGCCTCAAGCTCAATGCTGCCACATTTGAAGGCGTGGATTACCCGGCCTTTGATAGCTGTGCCATTTTGCTCAATAATGATCTGTCGGGTGGCGTTCCCGACATCCTGCAAGGCCTGGAGCAGAACCTGATTCCTCCGCTGCATGCCGGCTGGTTTACCCGTCGAAAATCCCAGCACTTTGCTGCCTACGAAAAAGTGGCAAACGATTTTGCCAACCTGCTGGATATTGATCCCTGGCTGCTGAACCCCTATTTTGACACGGCAAGTGGTATTGATTTCCATAATCGCGTGGGCGAAGATGTGCTGGCGGAAAAAGTCGATGTGCTGCTGAAAAAAATCCAGGCAAAATACGATGAATATGGTATTACCCACCAGCCGTTTGCCATCGTCAAAGCGGATGCCGGCACTTATGGCATGGGCATCATGAGCGTGAAATCTGCCGATGAAGTCCGCGACCTCAACCGCAAAACCCGCAATAAAATGTCGGTCATCAAAGAAGGCATGGAAGTATCGGAAGTGATGATCCAGGAAGGGGTCTACACCTTTGAAACCATCAACGATGCAGTGGCCGAGCCTGTGGTGTATATGATGGATCACTTTGTGATTGGCGGCTTTTACCGCGTACATACCAGCCGTGGTATTGATGAAAACCTCAACGCACCCGGTATGCATTTTGTGCCGCTTGCATTTGAAAAACCCTGTACCCTGCCCGACTGCGCCGGCGCACCGGATGCGCCGCCCAACCGCTTCTATGCCTATGGCGTGGTTGCGCGCCTGGCGCTATTGGCCGCAGGCATGGAACTGCAGGAAAACGACCCACTCAACGCTTAAGCACCGCCGAGGCGCATCATGAAACTGCTGCTGATACTGGATCCGCTGGACTCCCTCATCACTTATAAAGACACCAGTCTCGCCATCATGCGTGCTGCACAGGCACGTGGCCACGACTTGTGGGTGTGTGAACAGCACGACTGGCAGCTGCAACATGACGTGGTGACCGTAGATGCGCAGACATTTGCATTTAATGTGGATGGCAGCTGGAAAACCAGTGACAAAACAACCGTGGCACCGACAGACTTTGATGCCGTGCTGATGCGCAAGGACCCGCCCTTCGATAACGAATACCTGTACAGCACTTACCTGCTGGAACTGGCACAACAGCAAGGTGCACGCATTATCAACGACCCCGCCGCCATCCGTGGCTGGAACGAAAAGCTGTCGGTGGCCCGCTTTCCGCAATTTGCGCCACCGTTTATCGTCACCAGCCAGCAGGCCAAGATACTGGCATTTCTGGCCGAGCATGGCGATATTATCGTCAAGCCGCTGGATGGCATGGGGGGCAGCGGCATTTTCCGGTTGCGCAAAGATGACCCGAACATTTACGCCATCCTGGAAACACTGACCCGCTTCCAGACGCAAACCATCATGGTGCAGCGCTATATTCCCGAGATCATCAAAGGCGACAAACGCATCCTGGTCATTAACGGTGAACCCCTGCCTTATGCGCTGGCGCGTATTCCCAAAAGCGGGGAAACCCGCGGCAACCTGGCGGCGGGCGGTAAAGGCATCGCGCAACCATTAAGTGCACGTGACCGGCAGATCGCCGAGACCGTTGGTAAAGTGCTCATGCAGCATGGCCTGTTCCTGGTCGGCCTGGACGTGATTGGCGATTACCTGACCGAGGTGAACGTCACCAGCCCGACCGGCATGGTGGAAATTACCGCACAATCCAGGGACTGGACCCCGCCATGCGACCCGGCCATGATTATGGTGCAAGCACTGGAAAAATACAGCGCTTAGCACATCCGCCGCAACCCTCCGGTTACCAGGCATATTCCATATACACGGTTTAAGTTTGGTAATATCACTTGCAACGCCTAAATGCGTTAGTTATCTGGTCGGTTGTCATCGTAGGAGTGTTTCATGCGTGTACTGGTGCTGGGTTCCGGGGTTATCGGCGTGACAAGTGCCTATTACCTCGCCTTAAAAGGTTTTGAGGTCACGGTGATTGATCGCCAGCCTGCCGTCGGCATGGAAACCAGCTTTGCCAATGCCGGCCAGGTTTCGCCCGGCTATTCAGCGCCCTGGGCCGGGCCTGATGTACCGCTCAAAGCCATGAAATGGCTGTTCCAGTGCCATGCGCCGCTCTCTATCAGGCCAGATTTCAGTTTATGGCAACTACAATGGATGGCCCGGTTCCTGCGCAACTGCTCTGCCCAGCGCTATGCCCTGAATAAATCCCGCATGGTACGCCTGGCCGAGTACAGCCGTGACTGCCTGCGTGAACTGCGCGCCAACACCGGCATCCATTATGAAGAGCGCAACCGCGGCACCCTGCAAGTCTTCCGCACGCAAAAGCAACTGGCAGCCGAAGCCAAAGATATTGCCGTACTCCGCCAGATGGAGGTGCCTTTTGAGCACCTCGACCCTGCAGGTTGCACGCGCATCGAACCTGCCTTGGCGCATGTGAAAGACCAGCTACTGGGCGGTTTGTATTTGCCTGGGGATGAAACCGGTGACTGCCAGTTATTCACCACTCAATTGGCCGCAAAGGCGCAGGCACTGGGCGTGCAATTCAGGCAGAGCGCTACTATCCAGCGCCTGGTCACGCAACAAAACCAACTGCTGGGAGTGGAAGTACATACTGGCCATGGCATCGAAACACTGGAAGCTGACCATTACGTGGTTGCGCTGGGCAGCTATTCACGTCAACTGACACATGCCTTGGGACTGGATCTGCCGGTGTATCCCGTAAAGGGCTATTCACTCACCGTGCCCATTATCAATAGCGATGCAGCCCCGGTCTCCACCGTCATGGATGAAACCTACAAAGTCGCCATCACCCGCTTTGACCAGCGCATCCGCGTCGGCGGCATGGCTGAACTGGCAGGCTTCGATCTCAGCCTCAATCCACACCGCCGCGCAACGCTGGAAATGGTACTCAACGGTTTATTCCCCCATGCCGGTCATGTATCACAAGCCCTGTTCTGGACCGGCCTGCGCCCCATGACGCCGGACGGCACGCCCATCATAGGCCAGTCAGGTGCCCGCTTCCCCAATGTATGGCTGAATACCGGCCACGGCACGCTAGGCTGGACCATGGCCTGCGGCTCCGCCCAGGTATTGGCTGACCTCATCGCGCATGACAAACCAGCCATTGAAACTCAAGAATTAAATAACAAACGTTACTCTGCTTAAACCCTTCTTTCAAAACAGGTTGTGTAAAAATCCTGCCCAAGCAGTGTTCCAATATGCCATCCCGATATTCCTCAATGGGTATCACGATGCTGGCTGATTGGCAGCCATTTGTTTTCGCCCGGGGTTACGTAAGACCTGAATAGTGACAATCGTCTAAAGAACCCTTATTTATCACGAGAGGACCACCTTAGTGAACCGCTTTAATGATTCATCGATCTCCGCTTTTCCCGACGTTAAGAAAGTGGTTTTGGCAGTGAGTGCAGCCATGCTGAACGTAAGCATCATGCCAGTATGGGCAGATACAGAAACAGATGCCCGTATCACGCAATTACAGCACATGCTGGAAGCTCAACAGCAGCAAATGCAACGCATGGCCAATGAACTCAAAGCGCTCAAAGAGGCTGCCGGCAAACCTGTAGCACCAGCCAATACAGCCATCGCGGCTGATGACAAACAGTTATTGCATGAGCAGCAAGTGAAAATTGAAACGATGTCAGGCGAGTTAAAAGCACTGCAAACGACACGCAATGCATCCGCAGGCCAACCGGTCTATGCCAATTTTAAAAACGGCCTCAGCCTTGAAGATGCCAGTGGCACATGGAAACTGGGCATTAATGGCCGCGTGCAGGCTGATTACCGCAGCTTTTCCCCCGATGTTGCAGCGGCAGACACGTTCAATATCCGCCGTGCACGTTTAGGTGTGAATGTAGGTCTCAAGGATTTTGCAGCCCGGCTGGAAGGCGAATACGGCGGTACGTCAGGTAATGGCAGCGTAGGCTTAACCTATGCCCATATGGATTACATCCACTTTAATGGTTTTAAATTGCGCGCCGGGCAGTTCAAGCCCTCTTATGGCCTGGAACGCTCCATGAATGCCAATTTTACCGACTTCCAGGAGCGCGGTTCCACCGATTACCTGCTGGGGGCCACGTTTGACCGTGGCATCATGGCCTACGGTGAGCCCATCGCGGGATTGTTCTACAGTGCATCATGGACCAACGGCAAAGGCGTCAATACAGCGTCGGCCAACGGTGATGAAACAGATGCCAAATACGACAACAAAGATGCTTTGATACGCGTAGTTGGCAATATTGCCCAATTCGCCGGCTGGAAAGACAGTGTGGTACATATCGGTGGCTTCTATGCCAAGGGAGAGCAAGAGCCTGGCAGCAGCCCGACACTCAATGTACAAACCGAAGGCCGTGGCGCAATCGTATTTTCAACCGAAGAAGGTTTCGCCAAAGCCGTGGATCGCAGCCGCCAGGGCTATGAACTGGCCCTGGCCCATGGCCCGGTCAAACTTCAGGCTGAGCATATCACCGAACACTTCGACGGCAATGGGTTCAACCGCGACCTGACAGCTTGGTACGCCAGCATCAACTGGCTGGTAACCGGCGAAACTTTTGCCAGCACTTATAAGGATGGCATGTTTGGCCGCCTGCGTCCCAAACAGGAATTCGCCTGGGGTGGTGATGGCTGGGGCGCCCTGCAACTGGGCGCGCGCTATAGCAAATTTGATGGCAGTGATTTCCTCACTACAAACGCAATAGGCACAGGCAGACTGAAAGCTTTTGAGTCCAATGAGTTCGATACCTGGACACTGGGTGCCAACTGGATTCTGACACCCTATGTACGTTTAATTGCCAACTATGTACATACCAGCTTTGATACACCTATCACAGTCAAAGCAATCCATCATGAAGATGCGATCACCATGCGTGCCCAGGTCGATTTCTGATATTGCGCTTATACGCCGGCTGGATGGCACGCCCATCATAGGCCAATCAGCTGCCCGCGAATTAATGATTGTGCTCTGAAAGAGTGCAAAAGCCCCCCTCTACGTGCCGACCATGCATTCTGAATGCGGGCAGGATATTGATATCCTGTTGAATATAAAAGCATTATTAATTCGGCATGGATATTGCTTTTAGTCATTTCATATTGGGGCAGGACTGTTAACGGTTCTGTCACCAGCAAGAGCCGGGACAAAGGCGTCCTGAGTTCAGGGATTAATTTCCTGAACTCAGGACGCCTTTTTGTTGTGCATTCCATTTGAACGAGAGGAGATAACCACCAGAAACAACGCGTTCACAAACCGTTATTCCCAACCAATTTTTGTGCATGATCACCATGCACAAAAAGCAGCAACGCTGGTGATGGATGAGACATCGTCCAGTTTTTAAAGTGTTTAAGCCGCTGACGATGCAACTTGAAGGGTAATCTCATCCCCCGGCATTCATCGCTACGCAGCGACCGTATCGATATTCCCTACTGGATATAACGATGCTAGAATCCCCAATGATTTAAGGGGTAATAAAGCCAGTTGTTGCTGAATTTATCGTTATTCCCAAGTGGATATATCGATAAATTTATAAACAATATTCAAACGAAAGGACAACCTAAGTGACAGGCTCAAAACAACACACGATCGCAGGCATCATCACTTGCCTGCTGGGAGGCGCCAGTGTCCAGGCATTGGCGGAAGATAACAGCAAGATATTCACCTTAGGTGAAATCGCGGTGACGGGCCACCGAGATTCAGAAAACCCTCTGGGTACCGCGACACTCGATCGCGAACAACTCTGGGATTTCAGTAAGAATGGCCTCGATGATGCACTTAACCTGATTCCTGGTGTAGCGACTACACCTGTTGCCGTATCATCCTCATCATCTGGTCGACGCAACGAGTCGGATATCAGCCTGCGCGGTTTAGACCGCATTCGCGTCCCACTGACCATAGATGGCATCCGCATTTTCCTGCCTGCAGACAACCGCATCGACTTCAGCCGATTCCTGACAGCCGACCTGTCGGAAATTCAGGTTGCCAAAGGCTATGTTTCGGTTATCAACGGCCCGGATGGCATGGGCGGCGCGATCAACCTGGTGACACGCAAGCCAGTCAAAGAATTCGAAGGTGAAATACGTTACTCTGCGCTTTTGGGTGGAAGTGGCCAGCACGACGGTGACATCTGGTATGCCAACCTTGGCGGTAAGCAGGAAAAATTTTACTGGCAAGCCAGCCTCCAGCAACGCGACATTGACGGTTGGCGACTTTCCAAGGATTACAAATCCGACTTGCCTGCTACCGCCCCCAACTATCAAGGTAGCGGCCTGCGCAACTTCTCTGACTCGAACGACTGGCGTGGCAGTCTCAAGTTCGGCATTACACCGAACGAGACCGATGAATACTCAATCAACTATTCCAAGCAAAGTGGTGAAAAGCATCGCGCCCCACCGGTACGTGGATGTGATGATGTTCAGGGCGTCAATCAAGTAACCTGTGCGCAAACTGGCAGCGCCCGCGTATGGGATTGGCCGGTGTGGGACACCAGCAGTCTTTACTTCCTGTCAAAAACACAGCTTGACGCCAAAACGTACCTGAAAACACGCGCTTATTATAATACCTTCGATAACACCTTGGCCTTTTATACAGTAGCTCCAGGTGGTGGTAATCGTTATGGTACGCTGACTAACGAAAGTGTTTATGATGATAACTCCAAAGGCTTCAGTATCGAACTGGGAACAGATCATCTAGCGCAACAGACCCTGAAGACATCGGTGCACTATCGTCGAGATGAGCATGTCGAGTGGAATACCAATCAAGGTTCAGCGGCAACTACTAATAATAACCCGCCCGAACCGAAGCAGAGCAACATCGAATCGATCTGGTCGTTCGCGGTGGAAGACACCTGGCATGTCACAGACACGGTTGACCTGGTCGGCGGCATCAGCCATGACAAGCGCTCACCAAAGACAGCGGAAGATTTTACCTCCGGTGCCATGGTCTATTATCCACGCAAAGACAAAGACGCGACGAACTATCAGGCAGCCACTATCTGGCGCTATCGCCCGGGTGGTAAGGCACATTTCTCGGTATCTGACCGTACGCGCTTTCCTACTATCTTCGAGCGATACAGTACACGCTTTGGCAATGCCTCATCCAACCCTAACCTCAAGCCTGAGCGTGCAAACAATATTGAAATCGGCATCGAGGATACGCTGCCGCCAGGTATACGTGGTACTGCTGCCATCTTTCATACCAGGATCAAGGATTATATTCAGTCGGTGCCCGTGGATTTCAACAACAATGGTACCTTTGATACCAATGAAAACCAGAACCAGAACGTCGGTGAGGCCACAATCAAGGGTGTGGAACTCGGCATTGTAGCCTCGGTAATGCCCACCCTCGAAGTAGGTGGCAATTACTCCTGGATTGACACCGATATCACACCTCCACCGGGTACAGTGACGCCATATCCGTATCTGGCCACCCCCAAAAACAAGGGCTTCCTCTATGCAAAATGGACACCAACAGACAGATGGAATATTGTGCCAAGCTATGAGGTCGCAGACCAAAGATGGTCACAACAGGTTGGGGGAGTTCCCGGCCCGACATACGTGAAGACTGGCTCCTACAACTTATTGAACGTAAAGGTTGATTACAGAATCGTTCGCGACTGGGTAGTGTCTTTCGCAGCCAACAATCTGCTCGACAAGAATTATGAGTTGTCAGCGGGTTATCCATCCCAAGGTCGCAACTTCCTACTATCAACTCGTTACCAGTTCTAATCGGATCAATTGTCATGACCAGCCGCCACATCCTTGCAAGCATATTTAATAAATTACTTCTGGGCGGTGGCCTTTTGCTGGCCAGTTTGGCCACGACTGCTGCCGAAAAAGTGGTGGTAATGACCAGCTATCCGCAAGAAATGATTTCGCAGTTCGAAACTGCATTTGAGGCACAGTTTCCACAATACCGGCTGGAGGTATTGTGGAAACAATCCAGTGATGCCCTCACTTATTTAAACCAGCATCCCGGCGAAGTGGATGTGTACTGGACACCTTCCCGGCAGAATTTTGTACAACTGGCCAAGCAGGGTGCGCTGCAAAAGCTGGATGCCGCCTGGATTAAATCACCCACCAATTTGCACGGCACCTTGCTCAATGATCCGCAAGGTTATTACGCGACCACGGAAATTGCCGGACTGGGCATGGTGATTGCACCCGTAGCGTTTGACAACGCAAAACTTGCCTATCCAGAAGATTGGCAAGATCTCACCCAGCCAGCCTTGCAAGGCCAGGTAGCCTTTCCCCTGCCAGCCAGAATCGGCTTTGCCAGTGGCCTGATCGATGCCATGTTACGAGGAAAATCCTGGTCTGAAGGCTGGACAATGCTAACCAGAATGACCCTGAATGCGCATTTCATTGAGAACGGTTCCACGTTTATTACCGATGAAGTATCCGCCGGACGCGCCATGGTGGGCATCACTATGGATTTTTTTGCCGCTTCCGCAATTGCCAAAGGTGCCGCCCTGCAATATATCTATCCGCCTGTGGTCGCCTACTCACCCGCGCATGTCGCCCTGCTAAAGCAGGCACCGCATGAGGAAGCTGCCCGTGCTTTTGCACAATTCACCTTATCCCCAGTCGGCCAGGAGCTCTTGTTTACGCCTGACATTCGAAAATTGCCGGTGGATCCCGCGGTGTATGCCCAGCGCCCGGCAGGTTATTTCAACCCTTATGCCACGCCTGCCCGGCCCGATGAAAAGGTGCGCGATGTGACGGAACAAAATATACTGAACGCCTATTTTGAAGCCACCCTGGTCAAGCATCAGGCTTTGTTGCAGTCATTGTTTGTCAATCTGGCATTTGCCAGGCATTTAAACCGTGATACGGCAAACATCAATGCGCTTGAGCAGCAACTGCTGCAACCATTGTTACCGGAGCAGCAATTATTCACCGCGGAGAATACCGTCCGCTTCCAGTCCGGTCTGGCCGATGACAGGAAAGCACTGATTCAACAGTGGTCAGAACTGGCAAAAGCGCGCTATCAATCGGTCGCAAATACACTCCAGACAATACTCACATCACCGTAAGTGATCCACCATGCGCGCTGCATTCTTTTGTATTGCGATGCTGTCATGGGCATGCGCTGCAATCGCTGAACCAGACACGACCCTCACCACCCCGCACCGTTCTGCCGAAGCCTATACCCAGCCCTATGCAAGCGTAAGTGATCCGGCATCGCGACAAACCTTCCAGGCTGGCCGTACCTTGTTCCGCCAGGTATGGACCATAGATGGCGGTGAAGACGACCGCTTTTCAGGCCTGGGGCCGTTATATAGCCGTTTCTCCTGTATTGCCTGCCACCCCGGCAATGGCCGCGGCTTTGCGCCGGATGGGCCAACGCAGTCCATGAAAGCCATGCTGGTCAGGCTCAGCGTACAAGACACACAGCAGCGAATCCTGCCGCATCCGGTATACGGCGACCAGTTAAATGAATTCGGTATTCCCGGTGTAATCGGCGAAGGTATTGCACAGCTCGAATACCAGACCATGCCTGTCACGCTGGCAGGCGGTGAAGAGGTCATCTTGCGCCAGCCGCAATTGCGTTTCAGCGAACTGGCTTACGGCCCGCTAGACAATGTGCTGACCTCAGCCCGGATCGCGCCTGCGGTATTCGGGCTGGGCTTACTGGATAATATTCCGGAAGAAGAAATCCTGCGGCAGGCTCAGCGCCGAAAACCGGCAGGTATTCGTGGCCGACCCAATATGGTGTGGGATATTGCACAGCAGAAAATGGTGATAGGCAAATTCGGCTGGAAAGCCAATGTACCGAATTTGCGCCAGCAAATTGCCAGTGCATTTCATGGCGACCTGGGTATTACCTCCAGGCTTTTTGCAGCGCCCAACTGCACAGTCACTCAAACTACTTGCCTTGCAACACCTGCCATTAAATCACCCGAACTGACAGATCAGCAGCTGGATGAAATTCAGTTTTATCTGGCTGCGCTGGCTATTCCTCAACCAGCGGCACCCACACCAGCCACGCAACGGGGCGCAGCTTTATTCAAACAAGCACAATGCATGGAATGCCATACAGATCAGCTACGCACCGGCCAGCAATCCGGCATCGCGTTGTTAAATCAACGCACGATTCACCCTTACACTGACTTATTACTACACGATATGGGCGAAGGATTGGCAGATAACAGGCCAGACTTTAGTGCGACAGGTCGCGAATGGCGCACCCCGCCATTGTGGGGTATAGGCCTGGCTAAAAAGGTGCATCCAGAGGCCGGTTTTTTGCATGATGGACGCGCCAGAACGTTACAGGAAGCCATTCTCTGGCATGACGGTGAAGCCAGCACGGCAAAAGAGTGCTTTAAAAACTTTTCCAGGGAAGAGCGTAGCTTGCTGCTGCTCTTCCTGGAATCTCTCTGAAAATCCGTCCTTGCTGATCACATCAAGACAAAATCTTTTGGCGTCGGCATGGGTGGTATCGGCGCATCATTTAAAGCTTCTCTCATATCAATCTCAATCACATCTGCCAAAGCGCTAATTGGCAGTGCATTCGCTCCCATGGAAAATGGCTCTTCCAATTCATTGCCCAGCGCATCGAGGCCGAAAAGCGTATAAGCTGCCAATGCTGTGACAAAAGGTGTGGCCCAACCCAGAGTATTGGCAAAGCAGAACGGCAATAAAAAACAAAAGGTATAAGCGGTCCGGTGTAACAGCAAAGTATAGCCAAACGGAATTGGTGTATTCTGGATGCGCTCGCAAGCTGCCTGTATATGCGCCAGTTCCTGAACCAGTTCGTCCAGCATTTTGAACTGGATCGTATCAATACGCTGGTCACGTAATGCCTGCACCAGCACACGTTGCATTTCACGCAAAATCACTTCTGGCGGATTGCTGCTTTTTGAAAATGCCTGGAACAGGCTCTCTGGCAGCAATGCTTTAATTTTGTAGGTTGATGTTACCGGCCTGAGTTGCACCAGCAAGGCTTGAGCATAGGCAATATTGCATTCAAGCAATACACGCCGTTCTTTACTGATCACGCCTGCTTCATAATCAAGCAACTGGCTTACACGCGCCAGGTTCCTGGCGGTGAGTACGAAGTCTCCCCAGATTTTTCTGGCCTCCCACCAGCGTTCATAACAAGCATTATTTCTGAAAGCCAGAAAGATGGATAAGGTGATGCCCAGTAGCGCAAACGGGCCACCATCAAAGCGCGGCAACCAGTCCGGCCTGAAAGTATAAATAGACACAACGATGGTCGAGAGCGTAGCAACAAAAATCAGCAGCGGAATAATTCTTAAAACAATCGATCCTTTTATAATGAAAAACAGTTCAAACAAATGCGGTCTGGATCTGACAATCAAGGGAATACTCCTGCTAATCGAACGAATGCGTAATGGTATACTTGTTTTTCTACAGTCTATCCGTAGCACCTGCATTTTATTTGTGAAACAAATCGGTGAAATAACCACTCCACCTGTTTTATATAGGTATCAATTAGTGAGTAAACGATGATGTTGAAATGGAAAGATGTACTCAAACTGGCCAAAGAAGGCAATCACGAACCAAACTATAAAGTGCGCAAATCGCCGGATGAGTGGCGTCAAATTCTGGATGAGGACGTGTTTAACGTCACCCGTTTAAGTGCCACAGAACGCCCTTTTTCTTCCGCAATGTGTGAAGCATTTACACCCGGCCTTTATGCCTGTGCCTGCTGTGAGCAGGAGCTGTTCAACTCCGCACAAAAGTTTGAATCGGCTTCTGGCTGGCCTTCATTTGACCAGCCACTGGATCCAAGGGCTATCGCCTATATTGAAGATGGCAGTCATGGCATGCAGCGTATCGAAGTGAAATGCAATGTTTGTGATGCACATCTGGGGCACGTATTTCCCGATGGCAAAACTGAAAGTGGCCTGCGTTACTGTGTCAACGGCAAAGCCATTCGCTTTGTCGCTGTTTAAATTGAAAAACCTCTGCCTGCATAAGAAGCAGAGGCTTCCTTGGTGACCGATTAAGCTATTGATTTAACCGTCTACCATAACTCACGGCATAAGCAGTAGGTCGTGCCAGCAGGATAGGATCCTGGCTAGGCTCGATGCCTTCGGTCAGTTGCAGCGGATTAAACATCAGTGTTTTTTCCCTGGCTTTGCTATCTGCCACCACAGACTTCAACGTCAGTGTGCCCAGTTCTACCGTTTTACGGCTATCCGGCCATACGACGGTTGCATTATTCACTTCATCGCCCTTATCAGCAATTTGCAGCAAAATCTTATACTGCACACCCTGGGTTTTGACACGTTCGGCAATCTCGTTCATCAGGTAATCCGGCGCGGCGGCGTCAGCAGCTTCCTTGCTCAGGTATTGTGCGCCTGCAACCGGGATAATCTGGTAACGCCCATACTCACTCTGCCCAGCCGCATTGGTAAATTTGAACGCATTTACGCCGAAAAATGGCTGGGTTGCGAAACTGACCGGTGCCGGCTTGGGTGTGGTCACAAATTTTAATGCTGCCGGATGTGAACCTAAAAACTGCTCTACCGGGCTTGGTTTGGCAGTGCTGCCCTGTGAATCACGTACCGCATTCAACAAGCCCAGAAAATCTTCCGGCGTAGCTGCCGGAAAGCCATTCACGGAAATACTCACAATATCGGTTGCCGTGCCATCTGCCAGTTGAAAACGGATAGCGATGCCTTTGGGAAATGCATTACCACTGGCATCCGGGATATTGGGTACGCCAGTCGCGTCAGAAAATCTCACCAGCACCGGGCTATCGGCTTTTTGCAGATGCGCTGCCTTGCTGATGCTGGCCGCTTGTGCTGAAGGCGTGAAAGAGCCTTCTAGCATGATCCCCTTTGCATGGTTGGCACGGAAGCCGGCATGTGGCCCGCCTGCAAGTGTGGTCAATGTATCCACCAACTGCTCGGTCACTGGCTTCTCATCCGCCAGGACAGGCAGGGCGGTGATCAAAGAGGCGGCAAATAACAGGCTGATTAATGTTTTTATTTTCATCACGATGTTCCTTTCATCTTACAAAATGGTATAAAAATTAATAACGCAAAATTAAATAGTGCACTATATTTATTACAATAAAAAAACAGATCTACAACAATTAACTATTTTATGTGGCATGCTGAATTAAACGGTTACGCAGAAGGTTCATGCGGTCACGCAACGAAATCAGCTCTTCCACCGGACAGCCCATCGCGCACAACATTTCATCCATAATCGCAGACGCTTGTTCCTGTAATTGCCTCCCACTCTCTGTCAGGCAAATAATGACCTGCCGCTCATCATGACTGGAGCGCACTCTCTGCACCAGCTCGGCGGCTTCCAGGCGTTTTAACAAGGGCGTTAATGTCGCCGAATCCAGGAACAACTGCTCACCGATATCACTGACAGTACGTTGATCGCTTTCCCACAATACCAGCATCACAAGGTATTGTGAGTAAGTGAGCCCCAACTTTTTCAGCAAAGGGCGATAGGCTTTATTCAGTGCCAGCGATAAGGAGTACACGGCAAAACATAACTGTTCATTTAATAGCGGTGTTTTGCCTCGCGTTGCGTTATTCATGTTGCCATTATAGATAGTGCACTATTTAATAGCAAGAAATTAATTATTTGCTTGTCAGAAATCTCAGCACATACTGAATCATGAAATTTCCTTTTTTATGCATCCTGATCTGGCTCATTTCAGTCTCCTTATTAAGAATATGAAATGCATAATAAACCCGATGGCCTATTAAATAAAATTGAATGTTTTAATGGAAAGCATAAGAAAAACTTATTCATTGGAATGAACAGTAGCAGTATGAAATCGCCAATGATACGTCTCTAGAACTTTGGTAACGTGTCTAAAGGATTCACGGCAAAAGACAGGTCATCACCAATATCAATATCTATCTCGTTCTGGCCTTCCCAGCGCTCCAGCCAGATGGAGAAATCTTTTTCCGGCATCGGTTTGCCGATGAAATAACCCTGGCCTTCATCGCATCCCAACCTGGCCAGGCGGGCCAGCACTTCTTCGCTTTCTATGCCTTCTGCTACCACATTCAGGCCGAGATGGTGCGCCAGGTCTATGGTCGCTTTCACAATGCTGGCATGGTCGGCATTTTTGTCCATGAACATGACAAACGAGCGGTCTATCTTGAGTGCCTGCACCGGTAGCTGCTTCAAGTAAGCCAGCGACGAATAACCGGTACCGAAATCATCAATGGCAAGTGGCAGCCCCAGCGCGGCCAGCTTGCCGATCACGGCAGCCGCCCGTTCAGGTGCCTGCATCAGGCTGTCTTCGGTCATTTCCAGGCTCAGCGCGGTGGTGTCCAGCGCATATTCTGTCAGCAACGCCACAATCTGGTCAGGCAAGGCCATATTGTTCAAATCACGCGCGGATAAATTGACAGCCAGGTTGATACGCAAGCCCTGGCGCCGGTAATCCGCCACCACCTCGCAGGCGCGCCGCAACATCCAGTCGGTAATCTCGCTGATTAAACCGGTCTGCTCGGCAAGTGGAATAAACTGATCCGGCAGCAGCATACCTTTTTCCGGATGCACCCAGCGGATTAATGCTTCACCGCCGCGGGTTTTACGCGTGGTCACATCAATTTTTGGCTGGATATACAGCAATAACTGGTTTTGCTGTATGGCCTGTTTCAAATCGGCAATCAGCACCAGCGTATCTGACTGATCCAGCTCCAGTGCCGTGTTGTACACAATCCAGGTAGCCTGTTTGGCTTTGGCCGCCTGCAGCGCCGTTTCGGCATGATGCAGCAAAGCCCCGGCATCCGCATCATGCTCGGGATACAGCGCAATGCCCATGGCAATGGAGACATGCATGACTTGCCCCTGCACCTGCACCGGTTCCTCAAACATATGCTGAATATTTTCAGCGTAGCGGGTCGCTTTGGCCTGATCGGCCTGCGGCAACAGTATCGCAAACGCGTCGGCATCGAGCCGGGCCACCATATCCTGTGGGGATAAGGTATTGGCCTGCAATACCTGGCCGACATGACGCAGTAACTCATCGCCAAACTGGCGGCCCAGCATGTTGTTTATCGACTTGAAGCGCTGGATATTGATCACCACCAGGCCGAATTTCTCTTTTGCGTCCGCATGCCTGGCAATGACCTGCTGCAGTGCCTGCATTAAAGCCTGCCGGTTAGCCAGGCCGGTTAATTCATCTCTGAACACCAGTTGCTGCACGCTGAGCGAACGCTGTAATACCGCTGCGCGCATGCTGTTGAGTGCCTTGCCCAGGTAACCGACTTCATCACTACTCTCCACGGCTATTTCTTTTTCATAGTGCCCCATGGCCATATCGTCAGCGCTCTTAACCAATGCAGCCAGCGGCCGGGTGGTCTGGCGCGACACATACCAGGCCAGCCCCGCAAATAGCAGCACACCGGCAAAAGCCAGCATCAGCATGTTTTGGAACCAGGCGTTCAAATCCTGTACAAACGGCGTGACCGACGCCTGCAACACAACCAGCAATACCTGGTCTTTGCTTTCATGCAATGTGCGGATCTTCAGGTGATAGGCTTGTCCGGCCAAATCCACTTTATGCAGGGAGAGGGGCTGCCGGTAAACATCAGCAACGGTTTTCACCAAGATATTCGCCACCTGACTGCTGGCGGTACTGCTGACAAGCTGCCAGTCGTGTTGCGGCATTTTTTGTAGCACAGTCACATCCAGCTGGGTCAGCTGCTTCATCTGGTCTGCAAGCCGGCCATCCACCGCGAACCCCATCACCAGCCAGCCAGCCGCTTCCGGCACTTTCACCGGCACGGTAATCAGTTGATAAGGCTTGCCATCGACAATATCAAATTTGAGCGTTCCATTCCGGTTTTGCAGGATCGCCTGTTGCACTTCCTGGCCACTGTCCGCATTGCCGCTACTGGCCACCAGGCTGTCGTCAGGGCTGAGGTAATAGGCAATTTGTGCCCGCATGCGCGCCTGGCAGGTTGCCAGTACGGATTGAATGAGGTTGGCGTCGCGGCTACTCACCGCATCCCTGAAGGCATCTTCAGTCACCAGCAGTTGTGCCGCCTGCTTCAGGTTCTGGGTATTGTGTTGCAGCTGGTTAACAAATACCCGCTCGCCGGCATTGACCTGGTGGTCAGCAAGCTGGCTGGCATGCCTGACCAGCGCATATTTCAACGGCACCAGGGCGGCCAGCTGTACAACCACCATCACGGCGATGAAGGTAAAGGCTATTCGTGAGCGGATATGTTTGAACTTGATCATGCAGTTTATGGAATAGTCACTTTAAACGGTTGCAGGCGCTTTGTTTTTTCGCTACCTGGCTTGTCGGGTGACGGTAAAAAACCAGGGTTCTGCAATGTATCTGCACCCTAACATAGAATCGCGAATGTTGCATCCTGCGGCTGGCAGGCAAGGCCCACCGGCATGGAAAAACTATTCTGTCGTTGGAAGATAAAGAAAACGGGGAATGAGGCTGCTTTAAATCAATGGATATTGCGCCAACAATAAAGGGCACTACAAATGACAACGGGCGCAAAGTGCGCCCGTTTATGTCGTAGAGAACAATTATTTGTTCATTACGTACATAGTTACTTCAAAACCGAAACGCATTTCGGTAGCAGCTGGTTTAGTCCACATAGTCGTTTCTCCTTTTCCTTAAAATTCGTTCTAGCAGTCGCTATCACGTGTGATCATATTAAAACCGCCGCGCAGGCTTGTCGTGATTAAACTGCGCAAGATGCAGTCATGATTTTCATGAGAGTCACCTGCGTTATTTATCAAGTACGCAGGCTTTTGAGGTAGCGCAATAAACGCTTCATGCCTTTACGCCCTACGGTGCGTTTCAGGCTGACTTTGAAATCATATAAATAAAACGGCAGCAAGGTACGCCAGGTCAGGCTGCGGCCGGTCATGCCCAGGTACAGGGTCAGGAACTGCCTGCGGCCTTCCCAGTGCAATTTGTGCGTGGCCCGGGTTAAGTCCGCCATTCTTTCGGCATAAGGCACCGGCGTTGCATAGGCACGCAGGCGCGCCGTATCAATCAGCGAGAAAGCCAATTGCTCATCCTGTCGACTGACCAGGATATTGCCGCCGGAAAAGTCGCGGAAATAAATGCCTGATGCATGCATATGCAAACAGAAGCGGGCAAAGGCCTGATATATGGTTGACGCAGGCACCCCCTCAAATGCCTCGGCGCCCTGGCTGAATGCAGAAAACGCCTGCCCGATGCTGAAATCGTGCGCAATATATTCACAAATAAAGAAATTCTGTTTCAGGCTGGTATCGCCCAAACGCTCGAAATAAGCCAGCGGCATGGCCGTACCCACACCACGGCGCAGTAACTCCATCGCACCATTCCAGCTGCGTTTGGCTTTGCTGGGTTTAAACCGGTCCAGGTATGTTTTGTGCCAATACATGTGGATGGGTTGCTTCACCGTCACTTTTTTCCCGGCGGTACGCGGGTCCGGTAAAGGCCAGATGGCGTTCCTGGCATGGCGCAAGGCCTGGTCCTTGGCAGGTGCCTGCAACGTACTTGGCTGCCAGGCATCCCACAAGCGCCGCGCCTGGTCAGGGCTGTCTGCCAGGATCATGCCGCGCCACTGGCCTTCATGCACCGGATAGTAGTGCTGGTCCTGGATATGCGCATGAATGACGGTTTCGGTCAGCTTCGGCGTGGATGTATGCAGTTCCACCACTTCTGTCGCGTCCCACATCAGGTAGACAGGGGTTTCCGTGATCAGCAACGGCTGCTCGGCCACCTGGCCATTGCGGCTGAGGAACTGTGCCTTGCGTAAACTGGAATCAGCATAGATATCGTCCAGGATGGCACAACGGCCATTAATTGCCCATACCACATGCACCAGCTTCTGGTACTTGCGCAACTGGTGGATTTCTAGGCCATTGCCTGTCGCCAGCGGCCCGATATAGTCGGCACCATTCAGCCAGCGCGCGACGGTTCTCAGCGCCAGGAAACTGGGGTTGCGCTGGTAGTCCTGCAACTCGCCATCGGCTGACTTGTAATAAGCGACGCGTTCCAGCACCGGATAGCGTGCATCATCCAGCCCATCGTTAATCACACCTTCGCGATGGCAGATCATCGCGCCCCAGTTGGCTTGCTGCAACGCACCCGAGGCCGCCAGTAAAGTGAAGTAACGGGTGACGTAATCCGCCTGTTTCTGGGCACCATCCGGCAAATGGCGCTGGATGCGGTAAATCGCCCAGAAGGCAACCGGCGAGACCAGGTCAGGGATGCCGAAATCTGCACCGATTTTTTGCAGCAGGCGTGCTTTCTTGATCAGGTTGAACCTGAAGCAGCGTGTCCAGCGGTGCTGGAAAATACGATGATCGGCCAGTTCCGGTTCAATCACGCGCTCAACAAACAGGTTGTTGCTATGCACATCCGGCAACAAGCGTTCTGCCTGCAGCTGTTTCAGTGCACTGATATTGTAGAGCGGCTCAAAATCCTGGATATTCGGGCCCACGATTTTGACGCCATATTGCCGTGCCAGGCGGTGTGCGATCTGCCACGCCAGCAGGAATCCCTGCCAGTGGTAACCCGCCCAGCGCTTGCGGTTAATGGTATTGCCGATTTCAACACTGGCGATTTGCGTCGCAAACTGCTGCAAAAACTGTTCAACAAACTGCTGCCATCTTGTCTGTACCGCAATATCCAGCATCTGCCTGGCCATCGCAAACGGTTGTACCAGATGGATATCCACCCAGACACCGGCATCCAGCAACCGTTGCAGCAGGCGGATCTGATGTACATACATCTCGTCATCGCCGATATCCAGCCTGACGCGCCCTATCCCCAGTGCTGCCAACTGGGCCAGCACATAATCATCTGTTTCTGCCTGCTGGCTGGTCGCCACGCAAATCCCTACAAAATGCGTAGGCACGGCGTGGCTTTCTGTCGGCAGGTGGCTGTTTCTCAGCCAGAAACCACCTTTGAGCAGATATGCCAGGCCATCCAGAATGACACGGCGGGTCAACATGCTGGGTAACGGGGAACGCTTCAAACCAACCTCTTACTCTGGCAAGCGATAACGCTGCTCTTTGTATAACAATGCCGGCAACAAGGCATTGGCCAATGCCTGCTCTGCCAGCGACTGCGCATCGGCGGGGGCATCGGTGTTGTGCAATTGCTTGCTGACCGGCTCGTAATGCCCGAATGCCGGCGGCTTGCCTTCGCGCAATACCACCACTTCATTTTCAACGGCATCCGGTCCAACCTGCTGCATCCAGCCATAGTTATAGGCATATTGCATCATGGCACGGCCACGGTAATCCGGACCTATATTAGACAAGTCATGGCCGGTCATAGGATGTTTTGCCTCTATACCCATGAGTGACAGCACCGTGACCGGCAAATCAATCTGGCTGGCAATCGCATCCACGGTTTTTGGTTGTACTGCGCCCCCCAGAATCAGGGCCGGAATATGGAAATGCTCAATCGGCACCAGGGAATCACCACGCACACGGATATCGTGGTCCGCCACAATCAGGAACACCGTATCCTGCCAGTAAGGACTGGCTTTGGCCTTTTTGATAAACTCGCCTATGGTGTAATCGGCATATTTCACCGCGTTGTTATCGGTAGCCTTGGGTTGTTCATACAACTCGATACGGCCATCCGGGAACTCAAATGGCGCGTGGTTGGAGGAACTGAACGCCAGCGTGAAAAACGGCTTGCCGCTGGCATGATGCGCCAGCAACTGTTCGTGGGTTTTATTGAGTAAATCCTCATCGGACGCGCCCCAGCTCGCCACAAATACCGGATTCTTGAAATCTGGCTGGTCGGTAATCTGCTGGAAACCGTTGCCCATGAAAAAGCTGCGCATATTGTCAAAATGCGATTCGCCACCATAGATAAATTCGGTCAGGTAGCCTTGTTTGCTTAACAGAGCTGCCAGGGTAAAAAAGTTTTTCTGGCTTAAACCCAGCTTGACGGTGCTGTCAGATGGCGTTGGCTGGAAACCGGTCACCACCGCCTCAATGCCGCGCACGGAACGTGTACCGGTGGCATACAAATGAGTAAACCAGATGCCTTCGGATTTGAGTTTTTCCAGGTTGGGCGTGACCGGTTTGCCACCCAGTGATTCGACAAAGCCCGCTCCCAGGCTTTCCTGTAACAGGATCACCAGATTCAACGGCTTGTCACGTTTGACCGAAGGCACCAGCGTGGTCAATGTCGGGATATCCGTGTCCTGTGCCCCGGTTAACGCCAATACCTTTTCACGTGGCAGCTTGCCGTAAATTTCACTGGATTTTGCCTCATGCTGCAAGCTGTAAGCAGCGTAGAACACCGAGTAGGTAGAATTCAGAATCAGGCTGTTGACCATGCTGTCCTGCGTAATGGCAAACAAGGCCGGGTTGGCAGGCCGGTGCGTCAGGGTGGAACGCACAGCAAAGGCAGTCAATACCAATACCAGTGGCCAGATCAGCCAGAGTTTTGTATTGGACCAGGCTGGTTGTGCCTTGCACCAGGGTTTCAGCAGTTTACGCACCAGCACAAATGCAATCGCGGTCATCAGCAGGCCAAAAAACAGCTCGACCTTGAAGCCCTGCCACAGCATGCCAAACACTTCATGCGGATATTTGAGGTATTCCACAAAAATACGGTTGGGCCGCACATCGTATTCGAGGATAAACCCCGGCGTTGCCGCTTCCAGAAACACTAACAGCACTAATGAAAGCAATACCCACCAGAAAGTGAATGTGCGCCAGAATCTAAATAACTGACGGGTCGCCAGCAGCGGGGATAACAGCACCGGAATAATAGCCAGCAAACCCAACTGGATCAGGTCTACCCGCACCCCTTGCAGCAGGATCTGGCAAAATTCGCCGGTGGCCTGTACCCGTTCCCACTTCCATAGCACCAGCCCGATGCGGGTCAGGGAAAGAAATACCAGCCCGGTGAGGAATAGCACAATCAGGGGTGCATAGGGGCCGAAACGATGACCAATTGCCCATAATTTGGAGGTAAAACACGATTGACCGAAGTGACGTGATTGCATGTTCGCTTAACCAGGATTGACTTGAGCCTGTGATTATAACGGGTTATTACGGATTGTTATTGCCTCGCGGACGCAGAGTGCCGCGCTGATTTTGATTAAAAAGCTTGCTTGCGTAGCTGCAAATACACGATAGACAACAACACAATGGGAACGACAAACCCGACCAGCAATGGCAGTAAGTCAATCAGCATATCCACCATGCCGGCCTGGCTGGACAATGCACCCCACAATTTTGCCGCCAGCGGGATCACGGTAAATAACAAGGTAGGCATTAAAAACCAGACACTGCTGGAGACCCCACGCCTGGCAAGCCGGGCACAGAGATACGAAACCACCGCCACCACGACTGCCGAACCTGCGCCCCATACCGCCCCGGCCACTAGCGTAATCCAGATGCCCACCTGATATAACAACAGGCAAATAATGGCGGCCAGGATTAGTTTGCGATGGGTTGCCACTGACATAGGAAAATGTAATTTTATAGGGATTAAAATGGGTCAGACCGCATCTGCAGGTCAATGGTTTAAATATAAAGCCACATCGCATGCGATGCAATACGTGATAACACGGGAACGCGTGGGATGGGAAGCTGGAATAGCACAGTTGCGTGAGACTGAGGTGCCGTAAAACGGGATTGCACAACACAATCCCGTCAATCCAGCCGGCTAATGCGTGGTAGCAGGTGGCGCGCTTTCATACTCGGTTGGTTGAGCCGGATTGCCTTTGGTACTGCCGGCTTTTTCATCCTTGTTCCGCAGCACCTTGTTTTTATACCTTTGCATCGGCCGGTCGGCAGAATCGCGTTCTGTACGGTCCCGCTGGTCTTTTACCTGCGGACTTTCCGCATTGCCCAGGTTGCCAGCAGCATCAGGCACACCGTTCTGATGGCTTTGCGTGACACCTTTGTCCGTATACCGTTGTTGCCTTTCCACTTGCGGACTTTTGGAAGTCCCCAGTGTTGCGCCGTCATCCTTGCTTTCGGCAGCGTAAGAAGACGACATGGAAATGGCAGAAAGTAATAATGCAATCAGTAGTTTATTCATGTTCTTTTCCTTTACTAATAATGGATTACAGTTGACTGAATAAATGCTTTTTCAAGCGTACCGCATGCATTCATTTAACAACGGCCAGGCGCGCTGCCCTATCAGGAACACGCTTATTTTGCTGTAGGAAGCAGCTGTCGCATGCTGTCATGCATCGCCGCGAACCGCGGTCAGGGTTTTATTCTGGTTTTACGCCATGCACACCAGCGCCGGTAAACAACACACGGCAAGAAACCCGCCATCCCCATGGCACCGATTAAAAGCAGCATGGCGGGCACAGGCACCAAGGCAGGTTTTTCCGGTGTGAGCGCCAGGCCATCTTTCAGGTGTGCAGGTAAAGGATTGGGAGTGACCGGAATGATTTTCCACTGGCTTCTGTCCGCCGGTGCCTGTTGCAGGTATTGCGCGAAACTGTAGACCGGTGCCAGCCCGTTAGCACGGCTGGAAGGAATCTGCGGGATACGCACAAAATAAATGGCTTCCAGTTGTTGCGGCATTGCCTGCATGGCGGTTGAAGTTAAGGTTTTGCGGTCAGCGGTACGGGCAATATGCAGCAAGTCGTTACCGATGGCATCAAACGCTACGGCAGGAAACAGGCGGGTCATTTCGGTACTGAGGTAATCATACATGGCGCGGCCCTGCTGCAGGCTATGCTCACTGATAGCCGCATACCAGTAAAAGGCGCTGGCTTTGAGCAGGCTTTCTGCCCCGCGCGCCGGGACTTGCCAGCCAAGGTGGCGCAAGACATCCATGCTGATGCCGGTGCAGTTATTACGCGCCAGGTCGTACACCAGGTCATTGCGGTAGAAATGCTGCTGCACGCGGTTGCTGAGCGCCTGGACATGCGCCGGGATCGCAGGCTGGGAAAACACTGCCACCAGCAGGTAGGAAGGCCGGTAAAATGCCTGTCCGCTGTTGAGATCCGCCATATATTTATCCATGGGCGTCACGGCGGAAATAATGCCTTTTTCGCTGTGTGTGGCCAGGTTGTAATAATTATTCACCAGCCAGTTGCCGTAGTCGCCCGCTGCATTCATCACCCCGGTCACCAGCGCAAAATGACCGCCGTGCGCTTCATCATCGTCACCTTGCGCGCCGTTAAGCAATATGCCCAGCACGGCTTTGCCTGCCAGTTGTGACGCGACAGCCGGCGTTTTTTGCCACAACAGGCGGCTGGCATAAGCGCTGCGCGCGCCGCCATGTTCAAACTGCACCAACTGTTGCAATGATTCATGCGCCTGCAAAGGTTCAAGGGGCGCTTGCAGATTTAACTTGAAATCTTGCGGCCAGAGGCTGCGTGCAACGATCTGTTGCCCCACCTGCTCCCCACGGATGCTCAACGGGCGCTGGCTGTAAAAAGCTTGCGTATCCTGGTTCCAGTACGACAAATTGGTGGGGATTTTCGGCACAATGGCAAACGGTGTTGTTGTGCCATCCGGCCATTGCAGCTGCTTGCCGTCAGCAAGCAAGCGTACATTTTCCCATTGCCGGGTAGTGCCGGTCCAGACCAGGCCGGGTAAGGCCTGCGGGTCCAAAGCCGCAACATCGTCCGCGCCACGCTTGTCTGCGGCATACAGCGTGACAGGCTGGCCAGCGTCGGGGATGGCAAAGGTTTCGCCTTTAAAATACCAGCGCGCCTGCGGCAACAGCAGGCAGGCCTGGCAATCAGCGGTTACCGGCCGGAACTGGCCGGCGTCATATAAGCCCAGTGAGGTGTTTGCCGGCTCAGCGGGTTGCGCCGCCAGCACCACCGGCGAGCAAGCCAGCAATAACCAGCCCGCCCAGCGCACGCTAGGCAGCCCCGAAACAGCGTTTGAGATACGCCACACTGCTGAACCAGTATTCCGGCTGGCGAATACAGAGATAGCCAGCCACCAGCAGGTTGACAGCGGCAGTGGCGCTGAATAGCTGGGGAATACTCAACCCAACGCTGAACAACAGCAAGGAAAAGCCGGCGGACAACACCATAAACAAGGCGTTGAGGATGTTATTTGCCGCAATCACGCGCGACTGGTAATTGGTTTCAGTACGGCTTTGCAGCAACACATACAGCGGTACAATATACAAACCGCCGCAGATGCCCAGCAATGCCACATCGGCCAGCATGTGCCAGTATTCCCAGCCAGCCAATGTGCGTAAGGTTAGGCCAGGATCCGCCTGTAATTGCGCATGAATAGCCGCGCTGGTGCTGGCAAAATCAAAGGTAAACAACGACATGCCGACAGCGCCCAGCAACACCAGCCCCAATTCATGCCGGCCTTGCGAGAGTTTCTCGCACAATAGGGAGCCCAGGCCCACCCCTATGGAGAAAATAGTCAGCAAGGCAATGAAATCACGCTCGCTGCCTTGCAACACGCCTTTGGCCAGGCTGGGAAACTGTGCCAGTAAAGTCGCCCCGAAAAACCAGAACCATGAAATCGCGACGATGCCCAGCCATAACACGGGTTGTGCCCAGAAAATACGCACGTTATTGGCCGTTTCGCTGACCGGATTCCAGTTAATTGTCAGCGCCGGTACGGGCGCAGGCGAGCGCGGAATACGGCGGCTGAGATGAAAACCGGACACTGCAATCAGCAACACACTCAGGCTGGTAAACAGGGCATGTTGCGACAAGCTGCCCAGCCACGCGCCCAGCACCTGCCCCAGCAAAATGGACACAAAGGTACCCATTTCCACCAGCCCGTTACCGGCAGTGAGTTCGCTGGCCTGCAGATGCTGTGGCAGATAAGAGTATTTGACCGGGCCAAACAGGGTGGAATGCATGCCCATCAGGAACAGTGCCAGCGCCAGCATTGCCAGGTTATGCAGTATAAAGCCGGCACTGGCCAGCAGCATGATGGCGATTTCCAGCAGTTTGACCAGGCGGATAATCGTGGCCTTGTCATATTTGTCGGCCAGTTGCCCGGCAGAGGCTGAAAACAGGAAAAACGGCAGGATAAACACACCAGGCAGCAAGGTCACCAGCATGCCGCCATCCAGCGTCGTCAGGCTGGCGGTGTTAAATGCCACCTGTGTAATCAATGCGGTCTTGAATACATTGTCATTAAACGCGCCCAGGGCCTGCGTCCAGAAAAAAGGACTGAAACGCGGCTGTTTGAGTAATTTGAATAATTGATTCATGCTGCCTCCGCCATTTGTTTCAGTGTCACATAGTCTGTCTTGCCAGTGCCCAGCAGCGGAATCTTTTCCACTGCAATAATTTTCCTGGCAATCGCCAGCTCTGGCGCACCCAGGTTCCTGGCCACGATCTGCAAATCCTCGCGTTTAAGTGCGGCATCGGTGGTAAACAGGATGATGCTCTCGCCGCGGTTGGCATCGGCCTGCGTGGTTGCGGCGTGCTGATAGTCGGGCGCCGCGGTATTGGCAATGGCTTCGACGGTTTCCAGCGACACCATTTCCCCTGCGACTTTGGCAAACCGCTTGACGCGGCCCTTGATATGAATGAACCCTTCCTCGTCGACCTCCACCACGTCGCCGGTGTCATACCAGCCGCCAGGCGGCGGAATCAACTGGCCAGGCTGGTCATGCAAATAATACCCCTGCATGATGTTGTCCCCTTTGACATGCAGCACGCCGCCGTTTTCAATGCCAGGCACCGGTTCCAGTTTATGGGCAATACCAGGGAAAAACTGGCCGACCGTGCCATGTTTGTTCGCCATAGGCGTATTGGCAGAAATCACCGGCGCACATTCGGTCGTGCCATACCCTTCCAGGATACGGATGCCAAATTTCTCATGGTAGACCTTGCGCACCTCCTCACTCAGTTTTTCCGCACCGGCCACCACCAGGCGCAGTTTGTAAAAATCATAGGGATGGGCAAAACGCGCATAATTCGCCAGGAAGGTATTGGTGGAGAAAAACACGGTGCAGTTTTCTCATAAATCGCTTCCGGCAGCAGCTTGTATTGCAGGGGGGATGGAAACAGCATGACGCGGATACCGTTCAGCAAAGGCAGCAAGGTGCCGGTAAATCCAAACGCGTGGAAAATCGGCAACGAGGTCATGAATTTATCGGTGGGATTAAAATCCAGCATCGCCATGATCTGGTGGATATTGGCCAGGATGCTTTTATGGCTATGCACCACGCCTTTGGGTTTGCCCTCGGAGCCGGAAGTGAACAGGATCACTGCAGTCTCTTCCGCCCGTACAGGCATCATTGCCGCCCGTGGATAATGCAAGGCGAATCCCATCAGCCATGCGCGATCCAGCCAGCCGAACTGGGCACGCAGGTCTTCCAGATAAAGAATGTTGAGGTTTTTTAACTGCGCCACCACCTCCTGCAGCCTGGCGGTTTCCAGGAACTGGCGCGACGTGATTACGGTGCGCAGATTGGCTGCAACACAGGCATTCTGGATACCCGTGGTGCCTGCGGTGTAATTCAGCATGGCAGGAATACGCTGGAATGCGTTCATGCCCAACACCAGCGCCACCGTAGTCGTCATATTTGGCAGCAGCAGGCCGATGGCTTCCCCGGACTGACTGATTTTGCAGGCCAGCCGCCCCAGTGCCAGGCTTTTCTTCAACAAGTCGTGATAGCTTTCTTCTACCTGGTGCAGGTCTTCAATGATCGGCGCGCTGCTGTCAAACTTGGCTATGCTATCCAGCAACGCTTCAAATAGGGTCTTGCTTTGCTGCGTCTGGAACAGCATGTCCTGCATGATGTTGCGCATGGCCTCACCGGCCATCCGGCGACGCTGCTTATTGGTCAGGGACGTATGCTCAGGAGGGGCTATCCGGATTTCAGTGGCCGGTAACACTGTCAGTGAAACATTAGGCAGCAACTTGCGCGGGCGCGCATCCGATAGCCGCCCGAAATAGGACTGGGCAGCCCCTTCCACCCGGACCGGCACAATCTTGACGCCGGTTTTGGCCGCCACAAAACCCGGCCCGTCATACACTTTCATCAATGCACCGGTGGACGTAATGCGCCCTTCGGGAAAAATCACCACATTTTCACCCGCATTCAGGCGCTGCAGGACTTTCTTCATGGCCAGCGGACTGGTCGGATTGACTGCCACATAAGGCGTCAGTCGCAGAAACCAGCGAAACAGTGGCCGCGTCAACACCTCGCTATGGACCACAAACGTGGCCCGTTTGGGCAGGAATAATCCCAGCAACAAACCGTCAAGAAAGGATTCGTGATTGGCGACAATCAATAAGCGGTCTTCTTTCGGTATATGCTGCAAGCCCGTCACCCGCACACCAAACAGCAAACGACATAATCCTCTTAATACGCTGACCACCATGCGCGGCTATCCCTTAATATTTATCTCTCTTCTCTTATAGACCATGACATTCTGCAATGCCTGCTGCACTATACGCGGGTTTGAAAATAATCGGTGATTAATTGCACCATGGCGCCATCTCCCGCTTGCCCGGCACTGAACGCCATCAGGCCATGTACGGCTGCCTGTTCGGCAATGCGGTCATGGTTCACAAATAAAGGGACAGTGCGGAGCCAAGGAGTGTTTCCTGCCAGGTCAAGCAGAAAGCGCAAGGCTTCCGTGCTGGTAATCACAATGCCCTGCAAGCGATTTTGTGCATGCTCATGCGCCAGTGACGCAATCGTAGTCTGCGGGTTGATGCGGCGATAGCACTCGCCAAATACCACTTCGGCACCGCGCTGTGTCAGCGTCTCAGCCATCAGCTCGCGCCCGCCGACACCACGCACAATCAGTACACGCTGGCCTTGCATGTGCTGGAACGCCGGTAGCGAGAGCAAGGACTCACTGTCGAATCTGTCTTCTGGCGTCAAAACGTCAGCCACGCCATATGCCTGCAATGCACTGGCAGTCGTCGGGCCGATGGCCGCAAATTTTAAAGCGGGAGGAATGGTAGCCTGCTGCAATAAAGGCATCCCGTATTGCACGGCGTTGCTGCTGATAAAAATCACCCACTGGAATTGCGCCAGCGGCGTGACGGCGGCGTGGAAGGCATCCAGGTCAGGCAAACCCGAAATCTCCAGCAAGGGAAAGGAAATCACCGAGCCACCCGCCTCGGTGATAGCCGCATTCAGCCTGGTCGCTTGTGCTGGTGGCCGGGTGACCGCAATATGCACACCGGCCAGGGGCAAGGTCATTTCACGCCATCCAGCGCGGCCAGGATTTTATCTGCACCACGCGCGACCAGTTGCTGCGCCAGCTGTTGTCCAAGTTTTTCAGCCTGGGCGGCATCGCCCGTTACGGACTCTTTCAGCATCTGCCGGCCATCCACACTGGCCACAAAGCCCTGCATGCTGATGGTGTTCCCCTGTTTGGTGGCATAAGCGCCCAATGGCACGGTACAACTGCCCGCCAGGGCACGGCTGAAGCCACGTTCGGCCTCTACGCACAACTGGGTATCCACATGGTTCAGCGGCGCCAGGATAGCGATTAAATCGCTGCGATTGGCATTGATTTCTATGCCCAGTGCGCCCTGGCCGACGGCGGGAATACTGTCAGCCGGATCAATCAGGCCTTTGATACGATCACCCAGTTCCAGCCGGATCAGGCCAGCCGCCGCCAGAATAATGGCCGCATACTGGCCTTCATCCAGTTTGCGCAACCGGGTTTGCACATTGCCACGCAGGGATTCAATTTTCAGCTGCGGAAAACGCGCCTGAATCTGGCTCTGCCGACGCAGGCTGGAGGTGCCCACGACGCTGCCCGCCGGCAATTCTTCCAGGCAGGTATAGTGGTTGGAAACAAAGGCATCACGCGGGTCTTCACGCTCGCCGGTGGCCGCGAGTGCAAACCCCTCCGGCAAATGCATGGGTACATCTTTCATGCTGTGTACGGCCAAATCGGCACGGCCATCTGCCAGTGCGTTTTCCAGTTCCTTCACAAACAGGCCCTTGCCGCCTATACGTGACAGCGGCGAATCGAGGATCTGGTCACCGGTCGTAGTCATGCCTAGAATACTGACATCACATTGCGGGTAAAGCGCTTGCAAACGGGCCTGGATATGCCTGGCTTGCCACATGGCCAATGCGCTTTCACGCGAAGCAATCACCAGGGATTTTGGAGGGGTCACTGTAGTCATGCCGCCATTTTAACATAGGGGATTAGCCGCAGCCCCTGCCCGTTTTGCGCTTGGTCATGCGCCAACCTTTTACGCCACAGATCAGCCGGATTGAGTTATCCTAATAAAGTATCCCGGCAGGAATACTGCTAAAAACAAGGGAATCCATGATTAAAAAGGAGGGCTGCCCATGCAGTATCAAATTGATATTTTTCTTTCATCTCTCAACCAGTTCTGGGTAGAACTGGTCAATTTTGTACCCAAATTACTGGCCGTGATCGTGATTTTATTTTTTGGCTGGATGGTGGCAAAATTAGTCCGTATCGGTGTCAAGCGCCTGCTGGAAATCACCCAGTTTGATGCATTTGCCAAACGCTCCGGCCTGGAAGCGTTTATGAACAGCGCCAGTTTCAATGTCACGCTCAGTGGCATTATCAGCCAGGTCATCTACTGGCTGGTGATCCTGCTGTTTGTGATTACCTGCGCCAACTCGCTAGGCATGACCGAAGTTGCCCTGTTGCTGCGTGAGCTGGCCAGCTACCTGCCACATATTATCGTCGCCATCCTGGTGGTGATTTTCGGTACCTTGTTCGCACGCTTCATCAACCGCCTGGTGTTTGCCTGGTTACATAGTATCAAGTTTGAGCAGGCATTGATTATCAGCACATCTGCGGAATACTGCATCCAGATTCTGGCGATTTTCATTGGCCTGGAACAACTGGGCATTGGCATGCAGCTGATCCATTCCTTGTTCGTGATTGTCTTTGGCGCCGTGTTCCTGGCCCTGGCGATTGCCTTTGGCCTGGGCGGCAAAGAGTGGGCGGCCAAAATCATTGCGCAGGCAGAACAAAAGAAAAAACCTTAAACAGCGTGCAGTGACGTATCACTCAGGGCCGTTTTATACGGCCCTGATCACATGTTGATGTCGCCGGCTGACTACCAGCGTATCGGGAATCCCTTTAATCAGCACCACCCAACCCTGTTCTCCTGCTTCGTCAGGATTTTGCAGTCGCTGTTTTTCATAGCCTGCAATTGCATTTCTTGCCACCAGTGCATTTCTATGCACACGTACAAACTGGTCAGCATACGTCTGCTCCAGCTGGTTCAATGAGGTTTCCAGCAAGTAACTTTGCTCGCGGATACGCACGGTCACATATTTAAGTTCGGCGCGGAAATACAGCACGTCTGCCAGCGGAATCAATAGCACTTTGCCGCGCTCGTGTATGCTCAGATGCTGGTGCGTTGCCTGCAATGGTTGCAAGGCTTGCGATTGCACCCATTGCAAGGGCCGCGCCTTGGCCAGCGCCGCCGACAACCTTTCCGCACGTATCGGTTTTAACAGGTAATCAATGGCATTAAGCTCAAACGCCTGCAAGGCGTGATGGTCATACGCGGTAGTGAAAATCAGGCTGGGCGGTGTCGGTAACCGGCGGAGATGCTGCGCCAATTCAATGCCATCCATGCCGGGCATGCGGATATCCACCAGTGCAATATCAATGGACACGTTTTGCAATACAGCTATGGCTTCTATGCCATTACCCGCTTCCATGACCGCATAACCACCAATATCGCTGACCAGGTCACGCAAACGCTGCCGGGCTAACGGTTCATCATCCACAATCAGTAATTGCCGGTCAGCCATGCACCACCTCGGCCATGGGACGTGTCGGGATAGTAATTTCGACAATATAGCGCTGGCCTGCCTCATATTGCCGCAACTGCGCTTCCAGGTCGTAATGCAGGCGCAGGCGTTCACGGATATTGTTCAACGCCATTTTATTGCCACCCGCTTTGTCACTGCGCAGCGGCAAAGGGTTGCTGAGGCGCAACAGCAAACTGTTACCGCTGGGCTTTATCTCGATATGGATCACCCCACCCTGCGCTTGCGGCTCAATGCCGTGATAGACCGCGTTCTCCAACAAAGGCTGCAAAATCAGCGGGGGAATCATGATGTCAGTAGCGATGTCAGCCAGTTGCCACTCACAGTGCAAACGTTCATCCAACCGCAGTTTTTCGATATTCAGGTATTGCCGACACAAGGCAAGCTCCTGCGACAACGGCACCAGGTCGCGGTTATCTGCCATCAGCACCCGGAACAATTCGGCCATATCCTCCAGCGCTGCTTCGGCGCGTTGCGGCTGGCTGCGAATCAGTGACAGCACCGCGTTCAGGCTATTAAATAAAAAGTGGGGGCGGATACGCGCCTGCAAGGCCTGCAAACGTGCTTCGGCAATGGCGGGCGAATAGGCACGCTGTAATAAATCCAGGTAATACAGGCACAACACCACATCGCCCAGACACAACAACATTCCCTGCCAGTATTGTGCGACGGTCAATGGGGCAATCCACACATCATAACCGTAAGCACTCACTAGCATAATCACAAGGGCCAGCAAAATAATCGCAGCGCCTCCTGCCCGATAAGGCAAGCGTGCCAGCCAGGGATAAACCAGCGTGAGTGCCCCCAGTACCAGCAACAATGGCGGCAACCACTGCGCGCCCAGTTGCGCCAGGTCGCTGCCCCACTGCCAGGCATTCCAGCCTGGTTGCGCGTTAACGATCGTCAGCAAGGCCAGCAAGCAAACATGCCACAACAATACACGCAAGTGTATGCCCAGATTGCGGAAATTGGGAATGCGGTTGCTTTTACGCACAATGTGTTGTTCGTTTATAATATCGTGCCAGCATCATAAGTATTAAGTGCCACAGGCGCAAGCACGCGTCAGGCGGCCATTTCCGGCAGAAAGAATTTTGTTTTGACAACATCCAACCCTAATACACAGTCATCTTTGCACCAGAAAGACCAGGCCTGGTCTGGCCGTTTTAACGAGCCGGTGGCCGAACTGGTCAAACGCTATACTGCTTCGGTCGATTTTGACAAGCGCCTGGCCAGATTTGATATTCAAGGCTCAGTTGCTCACGCCACCATGCTGGGTGCGCAAAACATTATTTCTGCGCAGGATGTTGAAGATATCAAACGTGGCCTGGGCGAGATCCTGGCGGAGATTGAAGCCGGGCAGTTTGAGTGGTTACTGGATCTGGAAGATGTGCATCTGAACATCGAAAGACGCCTGACCGAGAAAATCGGCGATGCAGGCAAACGTTTGCACACCGGCCGCTCACGTAATGACCAGGTCGCGACTGATGTGCGTTTATGGCTGCGTAGCGTAGTCGATGACACCATTGCTGGCATCCGCGCCCTGCAAACCTCATTGCTGGATTTAGCCGAAGCAAATGCGGCCACCATCATGCCTGGCTTTACTCACTTGCAAGTTGCACAGCCAGTGACATTTGGCCATCACCTGATGGCCTATTTTGAAATGCTGAATCGCGATGCCGAACGCTTTGCCGATGCACGCAAACGTATCAACCGCTTGCCTTTGGGCGCGGCTGCATTAGCTGGCACCAGCTACCCGATCAAGCGTGAACTGGTGGCCGAATTATTAGGCTTTGACAGCGTCTGCCAGAACTCACTTGATGCCGTATCAGACCGTGATTTTGCGATTGAATTTAATGCAGCTGCGTCATTACTCATGATGCATTTGTCCCGTTTCTCAGAAGAGCTGATTTTATGGATGAGTCCACGTTTCGGCTTTATTGATATCGCCGACCGTTTTTGTACTGGCTCTTCCATCATGCCGCAAAAGAAAAACCCGGATGTGCCGGAGCTGGTGCGCGGCAAAACCGGCCGCGTGTATGGTCACCTGATTGGCTTGCTGACCCTGATGAAAGGCCAGCCTCTTGCCTATAACAAGGATAACCAGGAAGACAAGGAGCCGCTGTTTGATGTGGCGGATACCTTACTGGTGACCTTGCAGATTTACGCCGACATGCTGCGCGGTATTACAGTGAAAGCTGACAATATGCGCCAGGCTGCCCTGGAAGGATTTGCTACCGCGACTGACCTGGCCGATTACCTGGTGAAAAAAGGCATGCCGTTCCGCGATGCTCACGAAGTCGTTGCCCATGCTGTGAAAGCGGGTGTGGAATCCGGCCGTGACCTAGCAGAATTCAGCCTGGCAGAGTTGCAGGCTTTTAGCGCAACGATTAACGATGACGTATTTGAAGTCCTCACGCTAGAAGGCTCAGTCGCCAGCCGTAGCCACACCGGCGGCACCGCCCCCGAACAAGTCCGCCGCGCAATCACCCAAGCCAGGGAACAGTTAGGGCGCTGATGACACACTTGCATCGTCTCCAGTGGAATCACAGATCACATTGGCTGATGATGGCGGGATTAATCCTTTGCCTTAGCTTGATGACCGGCCTGGTTCATCAACCGGTGCATGCCGCGTTTGGCATTGCCAATCCCAAGCACGAACAAGCCATGCTGTGGCCACTATTACCTGGTGAAAGCGTCAACAGCCTGGCGGTCAAACTCTATCCGCAAAGCCCGGTGTTACAACAACGTTTTGTGCAGCAATCCATCACTCTCAGCCGCAGTCGCGGCATCCTGCTGACCGCAGACCAGCGGGCAAAATCTGCGCAACTGATCGCGGTGCCCAATGCACAAACCCTGCATACCATCACACACAGAATCAAGAAAGCCGATGAAGTCGACACCGAGGCTTTTACCGCACCGGCAGGGCTGGTCATGAGCGTGCAACTCACACAAGCCTCGCAAAATTCAGGCTGGCATATCCCAGCATTAACGTTGCCTGCACTGCACTTACCGGAAGCCGTATCATTAAAAGGATATTCTTTTTCTGTAGCTAATTTGGCGGGGCGGGTTACAGCGGTCAAAACACATATTGTGGAAACTTATCAGACCAATGCGCGGGCGATTGCGCGGACACCAGTGAAACGGCTCTACCAACAACCGCAGCTGGCGGTGATTGTGGGGAGTGCAGTATTGTTGCTGGTATTGAGTTTGGGTTGGGGTGTTTTGGAAGCGCGACGCTCTACGCAATAACGTCGTAGACACTCGTTGCATTCTTTCTTATGGACAAGCATAAGAAAGAATGGTCGCCTAAAGGCGAAATGAACTGATTAGAATCCTAACTAAATACCAATCAAGCTAATCTATTCCGGTAAAAACATTTCCAACAAAGTATTCAAAAATCTCTGCCCTTGCAATGTCGGTGCAATCACTCCACCCTCTTGCTTCAACAATCCTTTTTGCTGCGCTTCGAGCAACTGCGACTGAATAGCCCGCAGCGGCAATCCTGTCCTTTGCTGAAACAGTCCGGCCTCCACACCATCCACCAACCGCAACGCATTCATCATAAATTCAAACGCCAGATCCTCCCGCCCGATCTGCCATTCGCTATCTACCACCTGCCCTTGCGGTACAGCTTCAAGATATCTCTTCGGATGCTTGTGCCTGCTCTGGCGGATAATCTTGTCGTGAAAACTTAGTTTGGAATGCGCACCGGCCCCAATGCCGAGGTAATCGCCAAACGTCCAGTAATTCAGGTTGTGCTGACATTGCTGGCCAAGCTGCGCAAAGCCTGACGTTTCATAATGTTGGTAACCATTCGCAGCAAGTATTTTCTCGATTTCTTCCTGCATGGTGGCGCTGGTATCGTCATCCGGCAAACTGGGTGGCGTGCGGTGGAACGGCGTGTTGGGTTCCAGCGTCAGGTGGTAGAACGACAGATGTGCAGGTTTGATCTGGCAGGCGGTTTCGGCGTCCTGCAATGCATCCTCCAGGCTTTGCTCCGGCAACGCATACATCACATCCAGATTCACCTTATCAAAGGTATTCAACGCCAGCTCGGCGGCGGCCAGCGCCTGTTCACGGTCATGGATACGGCCCAGGGCTTTTAAATATTGCGGCTGAAAACTCTGGATCCCCAGCGAAACTCGGTTTACGCCTGCATCACGGTAACCTTTGAAGTTGGCGATATCCACTGTGCCCGGGTTGGCTTCCAAAGTGACTTCCGCGCCGTATTCCAGCGGCGTCAGCATGCGCACATGACTCAATATCTTATCAATCGCTTCGGCAGAAAAAATACTGGGCGTGCCGCCACCAAAAAACACGCTGCGGATTTTGCGGCCCCACACCAGCGGCGTGACCTGTTCAAGGTCAGCAATCAGCGCATCGACATAAGCGGCTTCGGGGATTTCCTGCCGCGCTTCGTGGGAGTTGAAGTCGCAATACGGGCATTTGCGCACACACCAGGGGATATGAATATACAGCGAAAGCGGCGGCGGGTTGGTGAGGCCGCTCAATGTGACGTCGCCTTGCAAGGGCGCGTCACTTAAACTGTTGGCAGGGTAAATCGGAATCATGCGTGCATTTTAACCTGTATCCATCAAGATACTGGACTTAAACGCTTTGTAACAAGGCCCTGGGCGGCTGGTTAAACTGGTTGCGTGCCACCAGCCAGGCAGAGAATGGCACTAGCACAATCGCTGCCAGCAAGGCCTGCATACTTAACCATGCATTGAATTGGTATTCCATATCCAGCACCAGCGTTGCCAAATAATAAGCGGCGACATTGGTGAAAATATTCGCGACGATACTGGCCAATATGCCTATGCATAAAAACTCCACCAGCATGGCGAGAACGACCTGTTTTCTTGAAGCGCCAAGCACCCGCATCAAGGTGCTCTCCCGCACACGCTCTTCGCGGGTCGCCATCAGTGCGGCATACAACACGGCAAGGCCAGCTAACAAACTGAATCCGAACACGAACTCGATCGCATAACTCATTTTACTAAGCAGGCTTTGTAATTGTTCCATCACCGCGGAAACATTGATGATGGTCAGGTTGGGAAATTTCCTGACCAGCTGGTTCAGCGCTTCTTCCTTGCCTGCGGGCAGGTGGAAGCTGGTGAGGTAATTGGCAGCGTAGTTATCCAGCACTTTCGGCGGCGTCACCGCGAAGAAGTTAACGTGCATGCTGTTCCACTCCACCTTGCGCAAACTGGTGATGGTCAGGTCAAGCTGGGTGCCGGCCACGTCATACGTCAGTTTATCGCCCAGTTTTAGATTAAGCGTCTCCGCCAGGCCCTGCTCTAAAGACAATTGCGGTTTGCCTGCATCTTCAGCCTTCCACCACTGCCCTGCGACCAATTCATTATCGGCCTGCATTTGCGCTGCCCACGATAAATTAAATTCCCGCTCGGCCAGCCGCTTGGCGCGGTCATCTTTGTACTGCTCAACATTCAGGGGCTTGCCGTTCACCGAGATCAGTCTTGCTCGCACCATGGGGAAAATATCGGCATGCTGGATAGCATGGGAAGTTAACAATGCATTGATGCCGGGTATCTGGTCAGCCTGGATATTGATGACAAAGCGGTTAGGCGCATCCGCCGGTAACGAGGTTTGCCAGTTTTTCAGCAGGTCATTACGCACAAACGCCAGCAGTAATATTGCCATCAGGCCCATGCTTAAGCCAACCACCTGCGCGATGGTCAATATCGGGCGGCGTCTTAAGCCCATCAAACCCAGCTTGATCACACCAAAATTTTGCACACTGAAAGACTGTACAAGACGCATGCCGGCGTATGCCAGAAACCCCGCGACTACGACCAAGGCCACCAGCGCCGCGAATACAATCCCGGCCAGTTTGATATCACCCGCATGCCAGAACACCAGCCCGGCCAACACCAGTAATGCTGGCAGAAACACGATGCCATTGGTGTGCACATTGCCTTCCAGGTCCTGGCGCAATATGCGTAATGCTGGCACTGCGCGTAAGCGCATCAATTGCGGCCAGACAACCGTGAGCAGGGTAGAAAATCCGGTGACTAAGCCCAATAAAACCGGCATCCAGCCAGGGGCAGGCAGGGTTTCCAGAAACAGACGCCCAGCTAGAATCGCCAAGCCATATTGCGCGGCAAAGCCCAGTACACAACCAATCACGCTACCCACCAACGCCAGCAGCAAAGTCTGATAAAGCAGAATCTGCGTGATCAGCTTTTTGGTCGCGCCAAAACAGCGCATCAAGGCATACGCATCCAGGCTTTTCTGCACATAGGGGATACTCGCCAGCAACATCGCCACCATCGCCAGGATCACGCCGACCATAGAGGCAATGCCGAGGAATTGTTGCGCTTTGTTCAGCGCATTGCGCATTTCCGGGCGGGCGCTGCGGATATCATCTACGCGTTCACCTCGCGCTAGTTGCGGCTTCAGCCATTCGGCGTAGTCTTCCATCGCCTGGTTAACCTCTGTACCTTCACTATTGGCAGCAACCAGTAACTGGTATTTCACCCGGCTGCCAAACTGCACCAAACCGGTGGCTTCGACATCAGCACCATTCATCAGCAGACGCGGCGCGATACTGAACATATCGCCGCCCCGGGAAGGCTCTTGCAGCAAAAATGCCGCTATCTTGAACTGGCTTTCACCTACGCTGACTTCATCGCCTATCTTCAATGCGAGTTTTTGCGCCAGTCGCGGCTCTATCCAAACTGTTCCACTGGCGGGAATTTCTGCTGAAGTTAATTCACCTTTCGCGGTGGCTGCCCGCTTGCTAATGGTTAAATGGCCACGCAGCGGAAAACCTGCTTCCACCGCTTTGATTTCAGCCAGCTCGCTACTGTCGCCTTTCAGCACCATGCTGGAAAACTCCAGCGCCTGCGAGGTCTGGTATTGGCGTTGTTGTGCTTCTGCCTTGTAGGCTGCCGGTATGGCATGGTCCGAGTTCACCACCAGATCCGCCCCCAGCAGCACATTGCCCTGGGTTTGCATACTGGATTTGATACGGTCAGTGAAAAAACTGACTGAGGTGGTCGCCGTAACCGCCAAAATCAAGGCAAACAGCAATACACGTATTTCACCCGATGACCACAGGCTGCGGCACTGACGCCAGGCAATGGATAACGCCAGCATTAATGCACTCCCGAGCTATCGGTCACGGTGCGTTCGTTGAGCACAATTTCCTTCAACTGGCCGTTCTGCAAATTAAGCACCCGCTGGCAACGCCGCGCCAGGTTCATATCATGCGTGACCAGCACCAGCGTAGTCCCGCTCTGTGTGTTTAAATCAAACAGCAACTTAATGATCGCTTCGCCAGTCGCGACATCCAGGTTACCGGTCGGCTCATCGGCAAACAAAATCGAAGGCTTGGCGGCAAATGCCCTGGCGATCGCGACCCGCTGCTGCTCGCCGCCAGACAAATGTTTTGGATAGTGCGTGGCACGCGACGCCAGGCCTACACTTTCCAATGCCGCGATTGCAATCGCCTGCGCATTACGCTGGCCTGCCAGCTGCATAGGCAGCATTACATTCTCCAAAGCAGTCAGCGAGCCCAGCAACTGAAATGATTGAAACACAAAGCCCATATGCTGGGCACGCACCGCTGCACGGCCGTCTTCATCCATCTGGCCAATATCTTTACCGGCGATCAGGACTTTTCCGCTACTGACAGTGTCCAAACCTGCCAGCAACCCCAGCAAGGTCGATTTACCGGAACCCGAGCTACCGATAATCGCCAGCCGCTCGCCATTGGGTACGGCAAGATTCAAATCGGCCAAAATGGGGATTGTTGTATGATTACTGACAACGGATTTACTTAGAGACAGCGCTTCAACAGCATAAGGGCTTTGCATTAATGATGTTCCGATTTCTAAAGATATTGATCGTGTTACCTGGTTTATTATTTAGCAACTTAGTCGCAGCAGAAGCCACATCCAAACCAACGATACTGGTATTTGGAGATAGCTTATCCGCCGCCTATGGCATCCCTAAAGAGCAAGGCTGGGTGAATCTCGTCGCGCAACGTGTGAAAGACAACCAATTGCCCTACGAAGTTGCCAACGCCAGCGTCAGCGGTGAAACCACCGCCGGCGGATTCAGCAGATTACCTGCGGCACTCAAGCAGTTTAAACCCAGTATCGTCGTGATAGAACTAGGCGCCAATGACGGCCTGCGCGGCTTACCGCTGGATGCGATGAAAAACAACCTCGAAAAAATGATTCAGGCCAGCAAGCAAATCAATGCACAGGTGGTTTTGCTAGGCATGTTTATTCCACCGAATTATGGCCCGAAATACACCAATGGATTTAAAGCGGTTTACTTGGATTTGTCAGAGAAATACAAAACGCCATTTATCCCGTTTTTTCTGGATGGTGTCAGTGGTCACAGTGATCTGGTGCTGGAGGATGGGCTGCACCCGAATGTGAACGCACAGAAGAAGATATTGGAGAATGTTTGGCCGACTTTGAAGCCTCTCCTATAGGAAGAAGTTAATCAAAACTCAAATTGTTACTCTTTAACAACTTTTTCTATCGGGGGATCCAATTCAAACGAAACTACTTTTGCTAGATAAGAAAATTCCTCTTCACCATTGGATATTTTCTCACAGTCTTCCGCTTTTGCAGTTGTACGCAATGCGATGCCTCCAGATTTTGCCTTGTAATCAATAATCAATTTTTTTGAATATGTGGCATCCCACAGTGAGTAAACAAACTGTGATGCATGAATTGATCTTGCATGAGGATCTTGAGTGGTCACATCCGCGAGCACTGCTTTAGCACATTCATCAGAAACTTCTAAATCGATTACTTCAAAACCTTGAGAAGCAACACCAACTACAAACTGAAATTGTAAGTCGGATTTCTTCCGCTCAAATCCTTTACAGTGGGACACCAACCTATCAGCATAGTCTAATGCAAAGACCGTGTGTGCAGTTCTAATAGAGGAAAATATCAGAAAAAGAGATCGTGCTACTTCAAGTAACTCAGATCGCGTTAGAGAAATACTGTATTGATTTTTTGTTCCGTATCTACAGTTGATCAAGTCCTTATTAGTACTCATTGAATAGTGTTGAGCTATATTTCTCCATTGATTAATGGGTACATTCCAAGGCGGCAATGTTAGATAGGGAGCCAGGCCTGACTTTTCTCCTATTCGACTAACAATTGTGCCGAGGCTTAATGAATTAATATCTGAGAACGTCTGAATATCATTCTGTAATTTATGAATAAAATGGAGAAGCTCTTTGAGATACACCTGAAGTGTTCCTTCAATTAAAGCACCCATATTGCGGAAAATTTCGAATGCAAACTCATCAAGTGGCAAGTCAGCTTTGTGGTGTTCAAATCGAGCATTGTTCCAATAAAGAGAAAGAGCTGTACCAATAGATTCTTCCCAGGCAGCATAAACTCTCGCACACCCATCTTCATCAATAGTGAAGTATTTCCGACGAATTTGTAGACACTCATCAAACAATCTTGATGCCCAATCAGAATTACGAATCTTTGCTACGTTTACAGCCTCAACAGCTAATAAGTCAATTCCATATCTATCAAGCATAGTCACATTCTGGAACTCTGGTTCCAGAATGCCGATGATGCTTGCTTTTATTTCCTCAATAGAGTGTCCTGCTTCATAAGCATGTAAAAGCGGACTGAAAGCTCTAACTCCTTGAAGAATATTTTTCGTTGTCACTTAGAAACCTTTTGATTCGGCCTCATACGAGAAGCTAATGGGTGAGCATTACAAAATCAAATTACCTCACAATTAAAGCCTATTGCTTGAGCGGCTTTTGCCTGATTATTATCCAAAGTCACAAACTCTTTTATTCCAGCACCTAATGCCACACTGATGTGCAATGCATCACCTGCGCGCAGATTAGGATTGCTACAAATCAATGCCCCGGCCTGGCTGTAAATTTCCCGATTGATCGGTAAAAGTTTGATGCCGCCATTAATCAGGGTTTCGAATGTTTGCAAAATGGCCAAGGCTTGATCTGTCTGTAACTGCCCAGTGCGCAGCTTGAGGGAAATGGCGCTATTAAATTCTGTGATTAACCAATCACTGCTTTGCGGTGGCTGCTTTTGATTTTTAAACCAATCAATACAAGCTAAGGACTTTGGCTCGTGCGTGAGCATGGCAACGATAACGCTGGTATCTACATAGCACATGGTTAATAACGTTCTTGATTACGCATGATATCAATCACTGAACTTGTCTCTGGCAGCGTTTTTTGTAAAGCCAGTAAATCCTGCATAAACTCGGCTTTATCAAAAGGTTTTTTGGGGGCAAGCACCAGTTCACCTTGTGGGTTTAAGCTGACTTCTACACTGTCGCCATCCTGAATTTGCATTTGTTTGGCGATACTGGAAGGTAAGCGGACTGCAAGACTGTTACCCCATTTTGCGATTTGTAATTCCATGACTTGCCTCCGATACATGTTTATCCATGTATATACATTAAGACGATCCCTTCTGTGTGTCAAGCAATCCGAAATACAAAATTGTTTTAAGTCATTTCTTCAATCACTTGCAAAAAGGCATCTCCATATTTTTGCAATTTTGCCTGCCCTATCCCGCTAATCTGCCCCATTTCAGTTAGGCTTTGTGGTTTGCGATTATGGATTTCCAGCAATGTACTATCATGGAAAATCACATACGGAGGCACGCCCTGCTCCCTTGCCAGTTCAAGCCGCTTCGCTTTAAGTGCTTGCCACAGCGGATCATCATTCGCTCCTGCAAACGCTTCTTTGGCACGTGCGCTACGTTCAGCCTTGCTCATGCGTTTTTCGGGTTCAGCATCGCGGCGTAACCAGACCTCCTGCTCGCCTTTAAGCACTGGCCTGGCAGCTTCAGTCAATTTCAAACCGCCGTAAGCAGCCATATCTGCTTCCAGTAGTCCTGCTGCGATCAACTGGCGATAGACACCGCTCCATTGGGTTTGATTGAGGGTTTTACCTATGCCGAAGGTGCTGACTTTTTCATGACCAAAACGCTCGACTTGTGGCGTGACTTTACCCATCAGCACATCAATTAAATGGCCGACACCAAATCTTTGCCCGGTGCGGTAAACACAGGAAAGTGCCATTTGTGCGACTTGGGTGGCTTGCCAGGTTTCGACCGGGTGCAGGCAGTTATCGCATTGTTCGCAGGCGCCGGGATGGCTTTCGCCAAAGTAGCGCAGAATACTCTGGTGGCGGCAGGCGGTGGATTCGCAGTAACCAAGCAAGGCATCCAGTTTTAAACGCTCCAGCCGTTTGCGTTCTTCGGAGGCTTCACCGCTATCGAGCATTTGCCGCATGGAGACGACATCGCCCATGCCGTAGACCATCCACGCGTTGGCTGGCAGGCCATCGCGACCTGCACGGCCGGTTTCCTGATAGTAGCCTTCCATGCTTTTTGGCAGGTCCAGATGCGCGACAAAGCGGACGTTGGGTTTATCGATGCCCATGCCGAACGCGATGGTCGCCACCATGATGATGCCTTCTTCGCGCAAAAAGCGCCGCTGGTGATGCTCGCGCAACTGGGCGGATAAACCGGCATGGTAAGGCAAGGCCGGCCAGCCTTTTTCAACCAGCCAGGCAGCGGTCTCTTCAACTTTTCTGCGTGACAGGCAATAAATAATACCGGCATCGTCTGGGTGTTCACGCTCCAGAAATGCCTGCAATTGTTGGCGGGCATTATTTTTAATGCCGACGTGGTAGCGGATATTCGGGCGGTCAAAGCTGGAGACAAACTGGGCAGCATTTTCGAGCTTGAGTTGGCTGATGATCTCGGCGCGCGTAGGTGCATCAGCGGTGGCCGTCAGTGCAATGCGCGGTACTTGTGGAAAGCGCTCGTGCAATACGGTGAGCTGGCGGTATTCTGGTCGGAAATCGTGGCCCCATTGCGACACGCAATGCGCTTCGTCGATGGCAAACAGGGCGAGGCCGACATGCTGGTGGACTTCATCAAGCAGGCTTAAAAAGCTGCTGGCCATGAGACGCTCGGGGGCGACATAAAGCAGTTTGATTTCACCGGTAACGACTTGGCGGGTAATGCGATGACTGTCTTCTGTGCTGAGGCTGGAATTCAAGAAAGCGGCGTTGATACCCAGTTGTTGCAGGGCTTCAACCTGATTTTGCATGAGGGCGATCAAAGGCGAGACAACAATCGCCAACCCCTCACGCGCCAGCGCCGGGACCTGGTAACACAGCGATTTTCCGCCGCCCGTGGGCATCAGCACCAGCGCATCGTGCCCCGCAATCACATGCTCAACAATCGCTTGTTGCTGGTGGCGGAACTGGGAATACCCAAATACATCTTGCAGAATGTGCTGGGGTGAAAGGATGGCCATGCCTTAAATTAACATAATTTAACCAAATTGCACAATAATCTAGGGTTTTTGGTAGGGATTCACCAGGCTATCGACTAGCGCATACAAGGCTTTGCGCATTTGCTCTTCGCTGACTTCCATCAGCAGGCCATCTTCCAGTGCATCCTGCGCGATTTGTTTGAGCTCATCAAAATTTTCGGACATGACTTTGACCTTTTCGGTGCAGGAAACCACCGAACCATCGTCACGCACCCATTTTGGCCACTCATTTGTCATTACTTAGTCTTTCACTTACTTGCTCAGTTTTCACTAGCTCTTTTCCAAAGCCTGCAGCAATTTTACCAGCGCCTGGCCGCGATGGCTCATTTTGCTTTTGGTTTCCAGCGGTAATTCAGCGACTGTTTTGCGGGTTTCCAGGTCCATAAATAATGGATCATAGCCAAACCCTTCAGACCCGCGGAACTCGCGCAAAATTTCACCGTGCCATAGGCCATCGGCAATAATCGGTTGCGGGTCGTTTGGTGACCGCACCAGCACCAGCACACTGTAAAAATACGCACGACGGTCACTTTCGCGTGACATGACTGTGAGTAATTTATCGTTGTTGCGTTCATCCTGCGTCAGCAAACTACCAGATGGTTGCGGCCCGGCATAGCGCGCAGAAATCACACCCGGTGCACCTTGCAAGGCATTGACGCATAAACCGGAATCATCCGCCAGTGCCGGCAAACCGGTGTGCTCACTGGCATGCCGCGCCTTGGCTAACGCGTTTTCAATAAAGGTACCGTAAGGCTCCGGGCATTCCGGCACATTGAACTCAGATTGCGACACGATCTCGATATTCAAGGGTGCCAGCACATGTGCGATTTCGCGTATTTTGCCTTTATTGCCGGAGGCAATGACCAGTTTATTGAATGGCAATGCCATGGTTAAGCTGCCAATGCCTGTTGTTGGATAATGGAAATTTCACTGATGCCTTTGGCTGCCAGGTCCAGCATCTGGTTCATGGTCTCACGTGCAAATGGCTCGCCTTCAGCGGTGCCCTGAATCTCCACAAATCCGCCGTTGCCGGTCATCACGACGTTCATGTCGGTATCGCAATCGGAGTCTTCGATGTAATCCAGATCCAGCACCGGCACACCCTGGTAAACACCCACCGAAATGGCGCCGACTGAATCCTTGATCGGCGTTTCGGCCAGCAAGCCTTTTTGCAGCAAAGTCGCGACGGCATCGACCATGGCCACATAGGCACCGGTGATGCTGGCCGTACGGGTGCCGCCATCGGCCTGGATCACGTCACAGTCAAAATGGATGGTGCGTTCACCCAGTTTTTGCAGGTCGATCACGGCACGCAGGCTGCGGCCAATCAGTCTTTGAATTTCCTGTGTACGTCCGGTTTGCTTGCCTCTGGCGGCTTCACGGTCCATGCGTGAACCAGTGGAGCGCGGCAACATGCCATATTCCGCCGTGACCCAGCCCTGGCCTTTGCCTTTGAGAAAACCTGGTACTTTTTCTTCCACACTGGCAGTGCAGATCACATGCGTGTCACCAAATTTCACTAGCACCGAGCCTTCGGCATGCTTGGTGTAGTGGCGGATCATTTCAATCTTGCGCAACTGGTCGTTGGCGCGCTGGCTAGGTCTATTCATACTTGTCATTCCTGTTTTTTAACATGTTCTTTGCTTCTGCGCAGGGCTTCCTGTATTTCGGCAATCGCTTTTTCAATTTCATCATCGGTCAAGTCCAGCCCATGTGGCTGGTTCATGATGGTGGTGGTCATCTCGGTGGGTAAATCCAGCGTTGATACGGTCAATGGTGCCGTGACACGCTCGCCCCACTGCATGGCAATTGCACTCATATTATCGCCGACGGTCGCACTGGCAGCATCGGCATCGTCGAGTACACGCGTGATGCTATCCTGGATATTGGCCGCCAGCATATGTTGCGCCATGGCGATCTCCGGTACCTTGTTCCAGACCCCATCCGAGCATAGCAGCATCACATCGCCTTCTTTCAGCAGGATAGGGTCTGCCAGGTCCACTTTGGGCGGCTTGTCGCCACCCAGGCAATTATAAATTTTGTTGCGGTGCGGGTGGTGTTCCATTTGCGTTTCGGTAATTCTACCCTCGCGCAACAGTGACTGCACCACCGAATGATCCTGGGTCTGGAATTCTTTCAGGCCGTTACGGTAAAGGTACAGGCGCGAATCCCCGACATGGGCGCAGAACAGTTTATTGCCCTGGATCAAGGCCACGACAATGGTGGTGCGTGGCGATTCCACCAGTTTCTTGCGGGCGCGCACGTGTTCAATCACTGTGTGCACCTGGACAATCTGTTCACGCAAAAACTCCAGTGGATGGAGAATCGAGGGTTGGGACTCGCGCTGAAAAGCTTCCACCATGGTTTTTACTGCAACTTCCGCAGCGATATCGCCATGCTGGTGGCCGCCCATACCATCGGCCAGCACCATCAGGATCGCATGCCGGTGATAGGAATACGCCAGCCGGTCCTGGTTATAGGGACGCGGCCCCTGGCGGCTACCCTGCGCAATGGAAAATTTCATGGTATGGAAAATCTAATGGTAGTGAAACACTCATAAGGGTTTGGTCAGCACTTTAATGATTTTATCGACCAGTGAACTGCGTGGATCATCGCTGATACGTACTTCTATCATTTTTTTCTGCAGGGAAAACACGCTTTGCGGACGCGACAGGTAATCCAGTTGCATGCATTCGTCGATAATCGCCAGCAGCTTGTCTGAATATACCTGTTTACCCAGCGTCACCGCCGATACCAGCGTATCGTCCTTCAGGCGCAGATTGGCAGCGAGCGGCGATGACCGTTGCAGGCAGGCGTACATACTGGCACCTATGCTGTAGATATCACTCCAGGGCCCCAGGTGCTGGCGGTCTATATATTGCTCTGGTGGCGCAAATCCCGGCGTATAGGTCGGCGCCAGTGTCACTTCGGAAAGCGCTTCGCGCGCAGAACCGAAATCCAGCAATACCGGTGAGCCATCCAGGCGGATATAGATATTGGCCGGCTTGATATCCAGGTGCAGCAACTTGCGCGTATGCACTTCGCGCAAGCCGTTGAGCAGTTCGACAAACATGCGGATCAGGAAATTTTCCGGCACCGGTTGCGACAAGGCCATGATGTAATCCTGCAGCGATTTCCCACGCTCATACTTCATCACCATGTACACGGTGTTATTGGCACGGAAGAAGTTTTTGACGCGCACGATATTCTTGTGCTCGATATTGGCCAGCGCCAGCCCTTCTTCAAAAAAGCATTTCATGCCATGTTTGTAGGCGGCTTCGTTTTTGCCGTTGGAGCGGATATGTGTCTGTCCATCGCGCTCGGCCAGCGATACCGGCATGTATTCCTTGATGGCAACGGTATTTTTCTGTTTATCCTGCGCCAGGTAGACGAAGCTGAAGCCGCCCAGGCTTAACACGCGGGTGATGGTGTAATCCTGCAACACGGTGCCTACCGGTAAGGCAATATCGATTTTATGGGCGAGTTTCACTTAACCTATAACGTACTGGATCATGGCTTTATTAAGGGCAACACAAGCTGGGCCGTGTTTATTTGTGACCGCATTTTCGCATATCAATACTGCATTTGATACAATCCCCGCACGACTTGAAGCCCAAGTAACTCCCACAAAGTGACGATACCCATGACTGCCAAACCAAACACAGACCACCACCCTATCTTCAGCATGACCGGCTTTGCCGCCAGTGAAAGCCGTTTTCCGGCAGGCCTGCTACTGATAGAGCTGCGCGCGGTCAACCATCGCTACCTGGAGTTGAACGTTAAAATCGAGGACAGCCTACGCCAGTTCGAACCGCAGGTGCGTGAACTGCTGCAACGCCGGCTGGGCCGCGGCAAGGTGGAGTGCAGGCTGAGCCTGAAAAGCGATACCATCACCTCTACGCTGGCGCTTAACCCGGCCATGGTGACGCAGATTGCGCAAACCCTGAAAGACCTGCAACAGCATTTTCCGCAGGCGCAACCGGTCAACCTGGTCGATATTTTCAAGCTGCCTGGCGTCCTGCAAACCGAAGCGGTGGATGGCGATGCCCTGGCGCAAAGCGTGCAAAGCGGTTTGGTACACGCGATTGACGAACTGATTGCCGCCCGTCAGCGCGAAGGCGAAAAACTCAAGCAAGTGTTACTCGACCGCCTGCAAGGCGTGCGCGAGCAAATCAGCATCGTGAAACCGCTGTTACCGCAATTGATACAGCAGTACCAGGACAAACTCACGGCCAAACTGCGTGAAGCCCTGCAAGCAGAGGACGACCGCGTACGCCAGGAAATGGTGCTGTATGCCCAGCGCATTGATGTGGACGAAGAACTGGCGCGCCTGAATTCACATATCACCGAGATGGACCGTATCCTGGCCGCAGGCGGTGCCGTCGGCAAGAAGCTGGATTTCCTGATGCAGGAAATGAACCGCGAAGCCAATACACTAGGCTCAAAATCAGTGGCCATAGAAACCACCCGTGTCTCCATGCAGCTCAAGGTGCTGATTGAACAAATGCGCGAGCAAATCCAGAATATTGAATAAATACAACAATTTGTATAATTTCAGGACTTCAGCGCCAGGAAACGGCGGCTGATTGCGGGCATAGTGGTATAGTCAGGTCATCTCATCATAGGGTCAAGACTATGCATCTTCCCCGTCATGTTCTTATACGCTGCCTCCTGCTGGTGGGGTGCGTGCTGCCTGTGCCATCCATGGCGGAAATGACCACGCTGACGATTCCCGACCAGGGCTGGGGCGTGACGTTTGATGCGCCGCCACTCCGGCCGGTGCGGGAAGCCGATTCCAACGATCATTACATGTATTATGGCAACGCCAATCTGTTTACAGTCGCGCTGTATGTGGACACGCCGGCCTGTGATGGCGCGGATACGCACGAAAATGTGCTGACCTGCTTCTGGTCCAAAACTGGCAAAGAGCCGCTGATTAACCAGGCCAGCGTGCAAAAAAGCTGCAACAGCCAATATTGCAAACTCAGCTACGACCTTGAAAACAGTTTTCAGGGTAAAAGCATCACGCAAAAGCACTGGCATTTCCTGTTTGCCTACCGTAACAAATGGGCCAACCTGCACGTCTTCGTGGCCAATCCTTCTGCCCAGGACCTGGGTACGCTGGAAAAATTCGAGCAATCTTTCCATTATCAGTAACCCTCTTTCCCAGCGCCCGCTGACTACACATTGGCGACAGCTTAAGCACAAACGGTGCGTGGTATCATGTTGCTTTAACGATTCTGCCCTTTTTTCCAAACGTGTTATGACATATGTAGGTATCTTGAACAGCACTTGTCGCCCGCGACAGGTCGCATTAGGCTTTAAAAACGTGCTGCCTGCTCTGCCGCGCCCTGACTGGAGCGACGCATGAGCCGCGGGCATTTATTTGTGATTTCTGCCGCCTCCGGTGCCGGTAAAACCAGCCTGGTACGCGCCATGCTGGCGCAAGACCAGCAGCTTAAATTATCCGTATCACACACCACGCGTGCGCCCAGGCCGGGTGAAGAAGATGGCATTCACTACCACTTTGTGTCCGAAGCCACTTTCCTGGAAGTACTGGGGCAGGCCGGATTCCTGGAAAGCGCGCATGTGCATGGTGCCCGTTATGGCACCTCCAAGCAGGAAGTCGACGGTGCGCTCGCCGCAGGCTGTGATGTGATTCTGGAAATTGACTGGCAAGGCGCGCAACAGATCCGCCGGCTGTATCCGCACTCCACTTCGATTTTTATTCTGCCACCTTCGATTGATGCACTGGCGCACCGCCTGAATAACCGCGGCCAGGACAGCGAAGCCGTCATCGCGCGCCGGCTGGCCGCTGCCCGCGAGGAGATGCGCCACGTGCATGAGTTTGATTATGTTACAATTAACGATAACTTTGACGTGGCATTGCAGGATTTAATCGCCATTGTGCGTTCCAAGCGTTTGCAGCTTGATCGCCAGGTGGCCTGCCACGCGTCATTGATTCAATCACTCACCTGAACCGGCGCAACCGCGCTGCTCTGTTACTCAATACTGAAGAGGTTTTTATGGCTCGTATTACTGTCGATGATTGCTTGGACAACATCCCTAACCGTTTTCAACTCACCCTGGTCGCGGCGTATCGCGCAAGGCAACTGGCCAATGGTTCCGATCCGCTGGTCAATGGCTACTCCAGCAAGGACAAGGCTACTGTACTGGCATTGCGTGAAATTGCCGCCGGCAAAATAGGTGTGGAATTACTGGAAAAGAAAGGGCAGGCATAAGCAGTTATGCCGCATGCCCAAGGTGAACATGCCCATCGCAAGTCCAGGTTAGACGAAGCCGACTTGCTGCCGGCAGACCGTGAGGATTCCCGCCTCACGCAGCTGATTCGCAAGTATCTCACCGAAGAAGAAATCATCATGGTCTGGGAGGCATATCGTTATGCCGACCAGGCCCATGCCGGTCAGACCCGCAAGACCGGTGAACCCTATATTACCCATCCTGTCTCTGTCGCCTGCATCCTGGCCAGGCTACACCTGGATTTACCCACCCTGCTGGCTGCATTGCTGCATGACGTGGTGGAAGATACCGAAATCGACAGCGCCGCCATTGCCGAACGTTTTGGCAAACAGGTGGCCGACCTGGTCGATGGCCTGACCAAGCTGGACAAGGTCGAACTGCAAACAGCCGCCCAGGCCCAGGCGGAAAATTTCCGCAAAATGCTGCTGGCCATGAGCCAGGATGTACGTGTCATCCTGGTCAAACTGGCCGACCGCCTGCACAACATGCAGACCATGGATGCCATGCGTCCGGAAAAGCAGAAACGCATCGCGCGCGAAACGGTGGAAATTTACGCCCCTATCGCCAACCGGCTCGGCTTGAATCCCATCTACCGCGAACTGGAAGACCTGAGCTTCAAGTACCTTTACCCCAATCGCTACCACGTAATCGATAAAGCCATCCGTACCGCGCGCGGCAACCGTAAAGAAGTGATCAGCAAGATCCTGGAAGCCATCCAGAACCAGCTGACCCAGTACCAGATTGAGTTTGATGTACAGGGCCGCGAAAAACACTTGTACAGTATTTACAGGAAAATGACCGAAAAATCGATGAAGCTATCGCAAATTGGCGATATTTACGGTTTTCGTGTCATCGTTAAGGATACCGCGGCCTGTTACCTGGCCTTAGGCGCGTTACACGCCCTATACAAACCCATTCCCGGCCGCTTCAAGGACTATATTGCCATTCCCAAGGCCAATGGCTACCAGTCTTTGCACACCACCTTGTTTGGCCCGTTTGGGACACCGATTGAAGTGCAGATCCGCAGCCAGGAAATGCATAATATTGCCGATGCCGGCGTTGCCGCGCACTGGTTGTACAAAACCACCGATGCGCACCTGACTTCACTGCAACAGCAAACCCACCAGTGGCTGCAACGCCTGGTTGAAATCCAGACCGAGAGCGACGACAGCCACGAGTTCCTCGAAAACTTCAAGGTCGATTTGTTCCCCGACGAAGTGTACGTCTTCACGCCCAAAGGCAATATCATGGCCCTGCCGCGCGGTTCTACCGCCGTGGACTTCGCGTATGCCGTGCACTCAGACGTAGGCAACAGTTGCGTGGCTGTGAAAATCAACAGCGAACTGGCCCCTCTGCGGACCGAAATGCATAACGGCGACCATGTGGAAATCATCACTGCGCCCCTGGCCAAACCCAATCCGGCCTGGCTTAACTATGTGGTGACCGGTAAGGCCCGTTCGCATATCCGCCATTACCTGAAAACGGTCAAGGTGGAAGAATCGGCCCAGCTCGGCGAACGCATGCTGAATGTGGCATTGCGCGCCATGCACATTGATCCGGTAGAAATTACCGATAAGCAATGGCAGAAAGTCATGAATGATTACGGCGCCAAAACCCGCCAGACTATCCTGACCGATATCGGCCTGGGCAAACGCAACAGCCTGATGGTGGCGCACCAGTTGCTGGCGCATCCGGCCGAACCGGAAGACAAAACCGCCAAAACGCTGGACACCATTACCATCCGCGGTTCGGAAGGCATGGCGGTACAGTTTGCGCAATGCTGCCGGCCGATTCCAGGCGATCCTATCCTGGGCTTTATCAATAAAGACAAAGGCCTGGTCATCCATACCCACGATTGCCCGGCCATCCGCAAATTCAAGCTGGACCCGGAAAAATGGCTGGATGTGGAATGGGATGCCGATCCCAAGAAGCTGTTCAGCGTCAACCTGCGCATCACCGTGGTGGACGAGCGTGGCATGCTGGCCAAGATTGCAGCCACCATTTCCAATGCCGATGCCAATATTGATAACGTCAGCGTTGAAGCCAGTGACGGTAGCCAGTATTCCAACGTGGACTTTACCGTGCAAGTGCATCACCGCGTCCACCTGGCCACCCTGATCCGCAACCTGCGCAAAATCCAGCAGATTGTGCGCATCAACCGGGTCAAAGGCAACCAGCTGGAACAACGCATCCAGTAAGCAGCCAGGTGAGTCGCCGACATGCGCCCTTTGAGCGAACTTCGCGGATTCACCCCGGCCCTGTGCAGCCAGTTGGCAAAGCTGGGCATACACTCGCCACAGGCTTTATTACTGCATTTGCCACTGCGCTACCTGGATGAAACCCAGATCACGCCCATCCGCGATTTACGGCTGGGTGAACAAGCCCAGATTGAAGGCGTGGTTGTCCACCATGAAGTCAGTTACAAACCGCGCAAAATGCTGAATGTGCGGGTGCAGGATGCCTCCGGCATCATCAACCTGCGCTTCCTGCATTTTTACCCCAGCCAGATTGCGGCCATGCAAACCGGCACCCGCCTGCGCGTGTTTGGGGAAGTGCGCCCCGGATTTTTCGGCTACGAAATGGTGCACCCGCAACAGCGCAAAGTCACTGAAGACACGCCAGTCAATACCGCACTCACACCTGTTTACCCAACCACCGCGGGCTTAAGCCAGAATAACATCCGCAAAGCCGTGAACCTGGTGCTGACGCCTGACCATTTGCAGGAAACCTTGCCTGGCTGGGTTTATGCCTCGTTACAGCTACCCGACTTCGCCAGCAGCCTGCGCCTGTTGCACCAGCCTGACCCGGACGTAGCCTTGCCTGCCCTGGAAGACCGCAGCCATCCCGCCTGGCAACGCCTGGCGTATGACGAGTTACTGGCACAGCAATTATCCATGCGCCAGCACTATGCGCGACGCAAACAGGCACGCGCGCCCGCCACGCCACCCTCGCAAGCACTGGCCGCCAGGCTGCTGGGCAATCTGCCGTTTGCATTAACAGCCGCGCAGCAGAAAGTCGTGGCTGAAATCAGCCACGACCTGCAGCAGCCTCACCCCATGCAGCGCTTGTTACTCGGCGATGTCGGCAGTGGAAAAACCATTGTGGCCTGCCTGGCAGCCCTGCAGATGATAGAACACGGCTGGCAGGTTGCCATGATGGCGCCGACTGAAATCCTGGCCGAACAGCATTACAAAAAACTCAGCGGCTGGCTGCAACCGCTGGGCATAGATATCGCCTGGCTGACCGGCGGCCAGAACAAAAAGGAACGTAGGCAATCACTATCACGTATTGCCAGTGGTGAAGCCATGCTGGCAGTAGGGACGCATGCCTTGTTTCAGGAGGAGGTAGTATTTCACAAACTGGGCCTGGCGGTTGTGGACGAACAGCATCGTTTCGGGGTCGAACAACGGCTGGCCTTGCGTAAAAAAGGCCAGTTGACCAGCCTGGAACCGCACCAACTCATGATGTCGGCCACGCCCATTCCACGTACCCTGTCCATGAGTTATTACGCCGACCTGGATGTGTCGGTCATTGATGAATTACCGCCTGGCCGCACCCCCGTGGCCACCAAACTGGTCGCGGATGACAGGCGTGAAGAAATCCTGGAGCGGGTACGTGACGCCTGCGCCCAGGGCCACCAGGCTTACTGGGTATGCCCGCTGATCGAGGAATCGGAAACCCTGCAATTGCAAACGGCCAACGACACTTATGCCTACATGCAAGCGGCTTTCCCGGAATTGCAGGTCGGGCTGGTGCATGGCCGCATGAAAGCGGCAGAGAAACAGGCCGTGATGCAGGCGTTTGCCGCCAATGACATCCAGTTACTGGTCGCAACCACAGTCATTGAGGTGGGTGTCGATGTGCCGAATGCCAGTTTAATGGTGATTGAGCATGCCGAACGCATGGGCCTGAGCCAGCTGCACCAGTTGCGCGGACGCGTGGGGCGCGGCGCGGCCAAAAGTACCTGCATCCTGCTCTATAGCAAACAGCAATGCTCACAGCTGGGCCGCGCGCGCCTGAAGGTGATTTACGAGAGCAGCGATGGCTTCCAGATTGCGCAGGCTGACCTGCATATCCGTGGGCCGGGTGAATTGCTCGGCACACGCCAGAGCGGCGTGCCCATGCTCAAAATCGCCGACCTGGAACGTGATAGTGCATTATTGCTGCAAGCCAAACAGGTCGCCGACCAGTTATTGCGGCGGGAACCAGCCGCCATAAAAGCACATTTGCAGCGCTGGCTCAGCCAGGGTGAAGAATGGATGAAAGTTTAACTCAGGTCGCAGCTGGTTTTGGTCTGGGCCTGGATCTAGACCTGCTGGGCCGGGATTTGGCTTTAGGCTGCCCTGGGCTGGCCACCGGCTCACCTGCTGCTGACGGCACCAGTTGCCGGGTTTGCAATCCGGCTTCAAGCGCATGCAAGGGCAATGGTTTGCTGAACAAATACCCCTGGAAACGATAACAGCCCATGCGCTGTAACAGGGTTTTCTGCTGCTGCATTTCAACCCCTTCGGCAATCACGCTGTGTCCCAGGTTTTTTGCCATATTGATGATGGTTTCCACGATGAAACTGTCATAGGTATTGTGCAAGATATCCTTGATAAAGCTTTTATCAATTTTCAGTTCATCCAGCGGTAAACGCTTCAATACCGATAATGAAGACTGGCCGGTCCCAAAATCATCGAGGGAGAACGTCATGCCCAGCGACTTCAGGGCCTGGATTTTGCCGATAATTTCTTCCACATTTTTTACGATCAGGCTTTCGGTCAGTTCCAGCCGCAACAAGCGCGGATCACAGCCACTTTGCAAAACGGTTTCCGTGACCATCTGCACAAAGTCCGGTTGATTGAACTGCACGGCACTGACATTGACCGACAGTTTCAGCGTACTGGTCATTGGCGTGGCGGCCCATGTCTTGAGTTGCTGGCAGGCCTGCATCAGCACCCATTGCCCGATGGGGACAATCTGGCCACTTTCTTCGGCAATCGGGATAAACTGGTCTGGCGGAATCATGCCCAGTAGCGGGTGTTGCCAGCGCAGCAGCACTTCCGCCCCTATGGGCTGGTGGGCCTCGTCCACCTGTACCTGGAAATGCAGCAGCAACTGGTTACCCTGCAAGGCAAAGGCCAGGTCGTTCTCCAGCGTCGCCCGCCTCTCAATCGCCGGATGCAGCACTTCATCGTATAACTGTATGCCGTTCAGGCTATCCGACTTTTTGGCTTCGTACATGGCGATATCCGCCCGCCGCAATACTTCGGCTTCTGTGTACCGATCGCCGTGAAACAGGCAGATCCCGATACTGGTCGTGGTGCAGTAACGGGTGTTGCTCAGCTGGAACGGTTCGGTAAACACTGCCATCATTTTTTCAGCCGCCACCTGGGCAGCCCTGACGGCTTCCGCCTTGTCGCTGCCCAGTTCATCCAGTACTGCAATAAATTCATCGCCACCGGTACGGGCTATGGTGTCGTTTTTGCGCAAACATTGCAGCAGGCGTTCGGCCACCTGCTGCAACAGCTCATCGCCAGCCTGATGGCCTTTGCTGTCATTCAGGCCTTTAAAATTATTCAGGTCCAGCGACAGTACCGCGCCATATCCCTGGTGGCGTGCGCAGCGTGCGAACGCCTGTTGTAACCGGTCAGTCAGCAAGCGGCGATTGGGCAGCTTGGTTAAAAAGTCATAATAGGCCAGCTGGTGGACTTTCTGATTGTCGAGATTGGCCGCAATCCGCAAGCGGATATTTTCGCGCAAACTCCGGGCTAACCCATGACCGGTCACACTGACATACGCGACATAGACTATAAACAGCACCGCTAGTGCGACGGACACCGAAGTACCCTGCGTGAGGAAACGCGGAACGATAAACAGCATGATGCCGCCGGTGAACAGATTGGTGGTCAGGCTATCCACAGAATAAATAATGATACCGGCACCTGACACGCCGGCCAGCGCAAAAATCAGGAACGCCTGGTTGGCAGGTTCCGCGGCCGGGAACAGCAAGGCCCCGGCCAGGCCCCAGGTGAAGCCGCAAAACGCGGCACTGGCACGAAACCATTGCAGCCACTGCCGGCTATGCAATTCGGGTTGCGGATCCTGGGAATAGAGGTAGGTAAGGTAATAACGGCTGCCGTAAGCCAGCAGAAAAACCACGGTCCAGAGCACGAGAATGACGCGGTCGATAAACGCATATTGCGCCAGCAATAACGCAAACATGGTCACGATGGCAGCCATCAATGACCTGCGGTTATTGGCATAGAGCATTTCCACAATTTCTGCGTTCAATGCCACGGATTCCGATGCAGTACTCAACGCGTATGCCCTTATATTGTTTATACAATATTCAATGGTGATTCGGGGTTAACCCTTTAAGGAATATCTTGCACCAAAAAAGCAGAAAAGCACATGGCTTAACGCCATTTTACGCATGCTTGACCAAATAAATGTATTTTTTCAGCAATGTCATCGTTTTGTACCATCCGCTGATGCCATCCCGCGCTTCATGCCGAACAGGCAGGGCTTTACGCTGTCATGCCATTCCCCGTTCAGGCCACCGTTTCCCTCAGTTGTGGTTTTAATTCATCCAGTGCTAGGTCAATAAAGGCACGTAACTTGGGCGGCATAAACCGCTGCTGCGGGTATACCAGGTGGACGGCATCTGCATGCCCCTGCCAGGCAGGTAACACCTTGACCAATCGGTCACGTACCTGCGGCGACTGGCAAATAAACGTGGGCAACAAGGCAATGCCCTGTCCGTTTTCCGCCATGGCCCTGACTACACCGATACTATTCACCAGTGTATGGCCGCTCAGCGGAACCCGCATCTCAGTCTGCCCCTGCCGCAACACCCATTGCTCCCGGCCCATGGGGCTGAATTGCACACAGGGATGCACATGCAAATCAGCAGGCGTCGCCAATGAGGGCGCATGTTGCAGATAGGCCGCACTGGCAAATAATGCCCAGTGAATGGTGCCCAGTGATTTTGCCACCAGGCTGGAATCGCGCAGTTCCCCCATGCGGATCGCCACATCCACCCCTTCTGCCACCAGGTCAACGTAACGGTCGGTCAATACCATTTCAACTGCCAGCGCCGGAAACGTGGCCTGCACACGCCTGACCAAGCCCGCCAGCAAAAGATCACCCATATCCGCCGGCGCTGTCACTTTCAGTTTACCGGCAGGCAATTGCCTGGCCTCATCCAGTGCGGCTTCCGCCTGCAGCAAATAGTCCAGCCCCGGTGCCGCCTGTTCGTAATACAAGGTACCGGCCTCGGTTAAATGCAGGCGGCGTGTGGTGCGCTGCAACAAGGTGACACCCAGCCGCTGTTCCAGCCTTGCCACACGCGTACTGATGGTAGAAGTAGGTACTCCCAATTGCCGGGCCGCCGCACTGAAGCTACCCGCTTGCACCACTTTGACGAACACTGCTGTTTCGTTGAAATCCATTATTGTTCAATTAAATAAAAAGTGATTTCACATTTAACCATCTAGTGTCATGAAAGTCACCCGGATATAGTGGGAGCCATCGCAACATCATATGCACGAGGAGCGCATCATGAAAAAACTGGCTTTTATCAAACGCAGCAACGGCAACCACTGGGTAGGTGACGGCTTTCCGGTGCAGAGCATTTTTTCCTATCGTGATATTGCAGAAGAAATGTCGCCCTTCCTGCTGATGGATTATGCCGGCCCTGCCCGTTTCGAGCCGACCACACAGCGCCGTGGCGTGGGGCAGCACCCGCACCGTGGCTTTGAAACCGTGACCATTGTCTATGACGGCCAGGTATCCCACCACGACTCCACCAATACCGGCGGCACGATTGGCCCGGGTGACGTGCAGTGGATGACGGCAGGGGCAGGCATTATCCATGAGGAATATCATGGCGATGACTATGCCCGCACCGGTGGCCCGTTCGAAATGATCCAGTTGTGGGTCAACCTGCCAGCCAGGGACAAAATGACCAAACCCGGTTACCAGGGCATTACCAAAGCCGAAATTCCCGAAGTGGTATTGCCCGATGCAGCAGGGAGAGTACGGGTAATTGCCGGTGAATACGCCGGGCAAACGGGCCCCGCCAAGACATTCAGCCCGATGAATGTGTGGGATGTGCGCCTGAACGCCGGGACACGCACCACCTTCCATTTGCCAGAAGGTCACACCACCGCCATTTTTGTGCTGCATGGCGCGGTGAAAACCGGCAGCGTGCACACTATCCGGCCATCCGAACTGGCGGTGATGCAGCGCGAAGGGTCTGAGCTGGTATTACAGGCGCAGCAGGACACCGTGTTGCTGTTACTGAATGGTGAGCCGCTGAACGAGCCGGTGGTAGGTCACGGTCCATTTGTCATGAATACCTGGCAAGAAATTGACCAGGCGATTAATGACTACAACCTGGGACGGTTTGCGACACCATAAGGAATATTCAGCAAACGCTATCAAGAGGCCATTTCATGGCCTCTTTTTTCTATATGCGTACGCTGCCGGCCTGCCACTCTTCTGAAACGCCCCATCGACACCAGGCAGTTGCCACCCAGGAACCAAGTCGCTATTTAGGGGGTCTATGTAATCATTTCCGTCGTAAAATTAATGTGGAGTACAATGACTTGCAGGGCCTGACTCACTTCCCCCTGGGGGGATTGCGTACTTAAGGCACAAGCAGGTGCACTTGGATTTGAATGCCCTGCATGCCATGTCGGATGAAAACCTAAAGCAATTGCAATATGTGCTCAATGAACATATTGCCCTGTTTCCCCGGCGGGCGGCCATGACTGTGATCTGGCAGGCACCGAGTGCTACCTTGGGCCTAGTTACTTTGGCCTGGTGAATTCAGGGATTCAGCCTGACATCGAAGCGATAAAGCAATTCCTACAGGGCAATAAGGAAAAATCCTATAAAGTAAATTTTTATTAAGGCGTAATCTGGCATTGTCTTGTTTGGAACTGAGTGCTGAATTCATTCCATCACAGACAACTACGGCAGCCGAGCGCTGCCGTTTCTGCTCAACGCTTTTATAACCCTTTCAAAGGAGGTCTCACATGCCACGTGGTGCCAGTCCAAAACGCGAACATGAATACGAACACCTCAAGGACAAATTCCAGCAGGAACACCGCTACCCGGGGAGGGAAGAAGAAGTAGCGGCCCGTATTGTCAACAAGCAAAGAAAGCAGGCCGGAGAAACCAAAAACCACTAAACACCCCCTGCGTCTGGCGTTTAGCTGATCCTGGATCATGAGCAACCCGGGCTTGCCACAAGCCCGATGAAAGTGAGGATATCTATGCAACAACCTGCACATAGTGGAACCTCGCCACTCAAATACCATCCCGCCTATGAGGTGCTGGATGAGAACAGGGTCAAACGCGACGAAAACCTGCAGGAGACCTTGCGGAAAATCTCCGAGACCACTTACCGCCAATCCACCTTTACCACGCGCAGCGTACATGGCAAAAGCCACGGGTTGATTTATGCCGAGATGGATATCTACGCCGACCTGCCAGAAAACCTGGCACAGGGCATCTTCAAACAGGCCAGGAAACTGCCCCTGGTCATGCGCTTTTCCACCGTGCCGGGAGATATCCTCAAAGACAAAGCCTGCACGCCCCGCAGCCTGGCGATCAAAATCATAGGTGTGGAAGGGGAACGGCTCAGCGGCAGTGAAGAAGCCACCACCCAGGATTTCCTGTTTGTGAATGGCTCCAGTTTCCTGTCTTGCAGCGTACAGCAATTCTTATCCAACCTGAAATCCCTCTCCTCCACCGCGGACAGCACCTCCGAGTTCAGGCAATTCCTGTCCAGAATCCTGCAGGCCACTTCAAAGCTGATTGAGTCGCTTAGCGGTTACCAGGCCATCATCAAGACGCCTGACCACCCCGCACAAGGGTCAACAGAAACGCATCTCCTGGGGGAAACCTATTTCAGCCAGGACCCGGCCCTCTATGGTGATTTCATGGCCAAGTTTGCGCTAGTACCGGTTGCACCGGCACTGATCGCGCTCACCAACAAACCGATAGACCTGACGTTCGCAGCGGACAGTTTGCGGAAATCGGTGGTGGATTTTTTTATCTCGCATACCGCCGAATGGGAGTTACGGGTACAGCTCTGCACCGATATTGACCAAATGCCGATTGAAGATGCTTCCGTGATCTGGTCACCTGACCTGTCGCCCTATATTCCCGTGGCCAGAATCACGGCCAAACCGCAAATCGCCTGGAGTCCTTACCGCTCGCACATCGTGGATGAAGGCATGATGTTCTCCCCCTGGCACGGCATCCAGTCCCACCGCCCGCTGGGCTCAGTCATGCGCCTGCGGAAAATGACCTATGAATTGTCCAGAAAGCAGCGCAGCGCCCCCGAAGAACCGAAGGCGTGCGAACCTACCAATCTGGATGATTTATGTGAATAAACCGGTGAGCACACATCCTGCCCGCTGCGGTCAGGCAGCCTGACGCATACGCCACCGTCTTGACCAGATATCCGGCAGGTAAGTGGCAATCACCATCAGTGCGGCCAGTGTCAGGAATATCCATTTGACTGAATAGCGGGTGACAAATCTGGCCACCGGTGCCTGCGATTGTACAAACTCGTAAAATGCCGGCTCATCTTTACCTGCGATATACTGGCCTTTGATTTCGGTCGCCAGTTCTTTCAGATGCTCGACATCCTGACTGGATAAATAACGGTCAAATTCGGCATACGCGACTGGTGGGTCCGGGTCATCCTTACTGGCATCGTTATAATTCACACCGCCCCCCGCACTTTCCGCGGCCGCATCCGTCCCCCAATAACCGACAAACTGGTTATTGGCGTTAAAGCGTTTGATCGGCGAAGGCTCGGTGCCACCCACGCCGACAAAGATCACATGTTTGCCTATGCGCACATCAGTGATATCAAGCTTGTTAATACCGTTGGCTTTCGGCGCTTCATCGCCATCGGTGAAGAACAGCATTTGCGCCGGAATATTCAGGTAATCAAATGTCGCCTCAGCCGCCTTCACGCCAAACGTCATGCGGCTGTTGCCACTCCAGGCCATCCGCCATTCCAGGTGGTTGATACTGTCATTGATAATGTCGAAGTTAGCGCACACTTCCAGCGGCATAAACAGCAGAGCCACGTTTTCCGCAGCAAACACGCCGACGCTGACATACGTGCCGCACGGCGAAGTTTTCACGACCTGCTGCATCAGATGCTGGGTATACGCCAGCCGGCTGGCCGGCTTGTTGTCGATTTTCATGTCTTCCGCATTCATGCTTTGCGACACATCGGCCAGCAGCAAATAATTATGCACATTCTGCTTGAGTTGAATATCCGGTTTTACCAGCGCCAGCAGCAGGAATATCGCCGCGCCCGTCAGCAAAACGGTCTCGTAGTTATTTTTTAATACATTCACTATCGCGTTCATGGCAATCCCTGTGGCAAATTGCTGATTTCCATGCCGGAAGGGTCCTGCGGCACGGTTTTAATATGTTTGGGGATGACGCCATGCAACAGACTCAAATTGAATTTGGCAGCCTGGTTAGCAGGGTCAAGTTTAAGCGCCTGCTCGTAAGCCGTCCTTGCCTGCAGATAATCAAATTTGGCCTGCTCCTGCAGTGCACCATCGGGTTCAACCATCCGTTGCAACCCGGCGTGGAACAGGTGGTTACCAATATTGAAATGAATCTGCGATTTCAGATGCTGGTCAGGTTCAAACACCTGTTCATCATGCTTTTTAGGCGCTTCCAGCAACTGGCTGAAATTTTGTACGGCATGCTTGTAGTTATCGGTTTTGCCTTGCTGGTAGGCATCGGCAAACTTCTGGTGAAATGGGAATGCATCACCTTCCAGCACTTCACCGCGTTGCAATGTAGCATTGGCCGTAGCGATTTTGTTTACCTGGTAGCCTTCATAACCGCTGCCCAGTACGCCGACGATAAGCAGCGCTCCCAGCACCTGGTTTTTGCGCGTTAAATGGTTTTTCATTCATACACCCTCAAATTTTTAATGCCCAGCAGTAACAGCGCCAATACCAGTGCAATGATCATAAACACCCTGGAATAGTCATAGCCGGCAATGGTCTCGTAATATTTAATGGCTTTTTTCTCGCGTGAATCAATGTCGTTAATGGCCGACTGCAGGCTTTCTGAATCATCCGCTTCATAGGCCTTGTATTTCAGCCCCAGTGACTGGAAATACTTATGCAGCACAATTGAATTGGGCGTGCGGCCTTCTTCGTATTCCTCTTTGGAGAAAATGCTTGCTTCGCCCGGTTCACGCAACATGATCCAGTAGATGCCCAGCTTGCGGCTCTTGAGGCGTTCGCTCAGCAGGTATTTCACGCGTGGACTTAATTTGCCTGCGCCATCCGATAGCAAAATCACCGCTCTTGAGCCCGAACTCTGGATATTGTCGAACAGGCCAACGGCTTCAGTGAGCCCTGCCCCGATATTGGTCTGGTTGAGTGAGGGGCTGGTCGCTGCCACAATCGCGGCATGAATCGCATCGCGGTTGGTGGTAATTTTGATGCCATATAGCGCCGAGTTGGTGAACCCGACCACGCCCATCATGTCATTCGGGCGTGAATCAATAAACCTGGTAATAATGCGCCGCGCCGCCGCGGACTTAATCTCGGCTACATGCCCGGAACTATCACCGGCAAACGGGTGGTCCATGCTGACACTGCGGTCTATCACCATCACCGTCTGCGCACCCTTGCCTGCCCTTTGCACTTGCTCATCCGAGCCCCTGGGGGCGGCGAGTGCAATGACGATACTCAGCAAAAGTAATGCGGTAATGATTTTCACAGCTAGATTCAGCCGGTCAGACAAGGCATCTTCCGGCATGATCTCCAGCCAGCTATAGAACTTGCCCTGGTGCCCTTTCAGCCAGAATGGCAGCAGCGTGATGGGCAATAAGGCAAATGCCCATGGATTCAGGATCATCATGCAACGCCCCGCTCACAATCGCGCAATTGCTTGCTGAACTGCACCAGTTGTGCAATCACCTGGCTGCTATCGCGGCCTTTAACGTCATACAGCGATTGGTTGGATGCCTCAAAGAATTGCGTGATTTCCTGCTGTAACCCTTTAAAGCCAGGACGCAAGGTCACAAAGTCCTGCACATCCCGCGCAAAAATATTCGCGCCGTAATGCTGGTTAAATGCCTGGTGCAAATACACCAATGCCTTTTTCTCTTCAGCAGCGGTTTTGGGCCTGGAGGACTTGGCCAGGCGCTTCAGTTGCCGATGCGCCCGCGCAAATGCGCCGCCCATAAACGGTAACCAGTGACCATCGGCATTGATATATAACAGGGCCAGCAGGCTGGCGACCGCAATGGCCAGAAACGCAGCCAGTAATTGCTGGTCATGACGGCTATCAATCAATGGCGTCCTGGCTTCAGGCAGGAGATTCTTTTTGGCCGTGAGTGTGCCGCCAGTCACCAGCGGTGAAAACCAGAAGCCCCAGGCCGGTATCTCCAGCGTGGCATTGCCGGCAGCATCGCTCAACGCCAGTGTTTCTGCCGGCAAATGCAGCACGGCAGGATATGTGCTGTTCGCAAATACCTGGTAGCGTAATTGCAAAATATAATGGGCCTGTTTGGCATGTGTTTCACTTTGCAAACTCACATCCACCAGCTCAATGCCTTCATGCTTGCTGCCTTTTTTAGGCAAGGCATTTTCCGCAAGCTTGTAGGATTCTGGTGCATCGACAATGACCGTTCTGGTCAGGACATCCCCAATATGCACACCAATAGGTGACGCTGGATTGCTCACTTTTAATGCTGGTTGAACAACGGCCTTTTCAGCGATTGGTGCGGCTTCCTCAGCCGTTGCAGTAGCCACCGCCAACAGCAGACAGGTAGCCAGCAACAGGCTTTGCAACGCCCTGGGGGCTGCTATATTTGAAATTCGTTTTAACATGATGGTCTATTTCGCGTATTTAAATGGATGGTCACATCGTCTGTTCAAAATAATGCGTCATGATGTCTGGCTTGTAGTCGCCGTGCATAAACAGCGCCGGGCTATCAAAGCGCCAGAATAAGGCCTCCAGCGCATGGCGGCGTTCATTAAAGGCCGCCACGAATTTGGCTTTGACTTCAGCACGGAAAAACAGCGTACGGTTACGGCCGTTTTCCAGGTCTATCATGGTGCCAAATCCGAACTTGGGCAGTTTTTTGTATTCCTCATCGTCCCATAGCACAATCGGTACAACTTGATGGGCCGACATCGCCATCAGCGTTTTTTCGATCACATTCAGTGGTATGTGGAAGTCGGAAATCCAGAACACCAGCCCACGCGTCTGCCCGAGAAAATTGGGCACATCGGGCATGCCATCGGCACCCACCTGCATTTGCTGGTAATCATGCAGCAAGCCAATCGCTTCTTTGCTTTGATGCAGATTACGGCTCAACGGCAAGGTGTAGTCTTCGAGCACCTGCTGGTTGTAACCAATAAAGCCGAACAAATCACCGGCACGGTGGGCCGAATTGGCGACCGCGATGGCAATTTCAATCGCTTTATCCAGCTTGCGCTGGCGACCCCTGAACTGCATGGAGCTGGATAGATCACACACGGCATAGATAGGCGTGGTGCTGTCCTGGTTGAACTGCCGCACCTGCACCTGTTCGAACGGGTCGCGTATGGTCTGCCGTAAATCCATGCGCCTGGCATCCGGGTAATCCGCCAGGTTGACGTTGCCACGGTAATCAAAGCCGATACCGCGTTGCGTACCTGGGTGATCGCCCAACTGGATACTGTCGGATTTCCAGCCAATCACATACTCAAAGGGCAATGCATAGCTGGACTCATCCTGTTCGCGCGCATGTTTGACGGCTTTATTGCCCGTTTTTTGCCCAAACCTCTTAGTCATTGAAAGCAGCATGATGAATCACTAAGCGACTTTGCTGAATGACAAACTGGGCACAGCCACGGTACGGATAATGTTATCGGTCAGTTCACGTGCCAGTGCTGTCCTGCGGTTTTCATAAGCAGAATTAAATACCAGGCGGTGTGAAATCACCTCGTGGAACACGGCATGGATATCTTCCGGATATAGGCTGTCACGGCCATTCAGCCAGGCATTCACACGCGCCGCTTTCATCAGCATGCCCATGCCGCGCGGGCTGGCACCGGTCTGTATCAGGCGGCTGATATCCACACTCTCCATGGTCACGCCAAATTTTTCAGGGTGCTGCGTCGCATCCCACAAATCCATGGTGTACTCCTCCAGCACATCGCTGGACTGGATATGGTTTTGCAGCTGGTCAGAAAACGCGTTCAACTGGTCAAATTTCAGGATGCTGCTATCCACCTGTTGCGTGAGCTTCTCCGCATGCTGGAATTTGGTATTGAACACCAGCGACTTTTTCAGCTCACGGTCTGAAGGAATCTCAATCGGGATCTCCATCATGAAACGGTCACGCGCTGCCGAGGGGATTTCAAACGTCTCGTTCTTTTCCACCTGGTTACGGTCAGCAAACACAATCATGTGCGGCATGCGGTATTCTTTTTTGAACGCGCTGATATGGCGCTCGGCCATCACGCGCAACATCAAGGCGTGCACCTGTGGCCGGGCACGGTTGATTTCGTTAAAGAAAAATACGGACAACTCTTCACCGGCACGCAGCAACGGGCCTTCATCAATTTGCGGCCTGCCATCCGGGCCCAGGAACGTGTGGTAAATCAGGTCGTTCGGCATCAAATCCACCGTGCCTTCGATACGCTCATACGCACCGCCGATACCCCGTGCGATCGATTGCAACAACGTGGTTTTACCCACGCCCACACCCCCATCCAGTAACACATGACCACGGGCAAAAATCGCAATGTTCATCAGGCGAATGGCTTTGCTCTGGCCCACAATTACCTGGTTCACTTGTTTTTCAAGTTCCAGTGCATGCTGACGCCAATCTGTCAGTTGAATATCTAATGGAGGTGACATGAAAGATTCCTTTATCAAGATGTTTCAAAAATGTAACAGAATGTAACTAGTCCACAATCCTCCAGTTTTGAGAACATTGCTGGTCCAGTTAATAATGCGTTATAGTGAGATATTGGTAGTCCAGAATTATCGAAAAGAAAAGGGAATTTTTCCCGCTGTGAGTGACTGGCTTTGAATGAGGAAAGTTGAAAAATGCTACGTTCGTGGAGCCTGAATCTAACGATTATCGACACTTCCGGCCTGCCGGTTTACCTGCAAATCGCCCAGCAGATCATGGAAGAGATCCAGCGCGGCCGCCTGGCGCCCTCCACCGCCATGCCGGGTACACGAGAGCTGGCAGAAAAACTCAAAGTGAATCGCAAAACAGTCATCCTCGCCTATGATGAATTAATCGCCCAGGGCTGGCTGGTCTCCGAGCAAAGGCGTGGCTCGTTTGTCTCGGCCAACCTGCCCAACTTCAATGCACAACCGCAAACCGCAAAAACCAGCAAACAACCCGCCAATGTGGTGGAAGGGCCGACGCACCCCCTATTGAATTATCAGTCGCCAGAAGCGGGTGTGATTGATTTTAATGATGGCATCCCCGATTCGCGGCTGATTCCGTTCAATATCCTGTCACGCGCATTCCGCCATGCGCTGGTCGGTTCCAGCAAAGGCAACCAGCTAGGTTACGGCGACCCGCGTGGCACGCTGGCACTCAGGCAATCAATTGCCACCATGCTCAATATGGAAAGAGGCCTGAGTGTGGATATAGCCCAGATTTGTATCGCACGTGGTAGCCAAATGGGCATTTTCCTGGCGGCCCGCGTACTCACACGGCCCAATGATTTTATCGTGGTGGAACAATTGAGTTACCCAGCCGCCAAAGAAGCTTTCAGGTCCTGTGGGGCCAATATCCTTACCGTGGGCCAGGACAAGCATGGCATTGATGTGGTCGCGCTGGAAAAGCTGTGCAAGCAATACTCTATCCGCGCCATTTATGTCACGCCGCACCACCAGTTTCCCACCACTGTGATCATGACCGCCGAACGGCGGTTAAAACTGCTGATGCTGGCCGAACAGTATGACTTTACAATCGTCGAGGATGATTACGACCACGAGTTCCACTTCTCACATCACCCGGTGTTTCCACTGGCCAGTACCAACCACGGCGGCCGCGTCATCTATGTCGGCTCACTTTCCAAAGTGCTCGCTCCCGGCTTGCGGGTAGGTTACCTGGTGGCGACACCCGGCCTGATAGACCGCTGTGCCAAAGAAGTCATGCTGATAGACCGGCAAGGCAACTCGATCACCGAACTGGCCGTGGCCGAACTGATGCATTCCGGCGAAATCAAACGCCATATCCGCCGAACCTTCAAAGTCTATAACGAGCGCAGAAACCTGCTGATTGCACTGATTAAAAAAGAGCTCAAGGAATATGTCACTTTTGACGCACCAGATGGCGGGTTGGCGATCTGGCTACGTTTGAGAGAAGGCTACGATGTAGAAAAAGTCGCCACAGAAGCCTTAAAACATAAAGTGCGCATTCTGCCCGGCACGCTGTTTTCAGAATCGCAGCAAAGCGTGCATGCGATCCGCCTGGGATTTGGCAGCCTGACCACGGTAGAGCTGGAAAAAGGTGTGTTGGCGTTAAAGGCGGCTTTTGCCGGCCATTAAATAGCCTGGCAGAAAATCGGTACAAATCCGCTGGATAACAATGGGGAATCTCGGGTCCAACAAGATCCGATCAATGAACTTATAATAGCTTCCACTTAATGATTGGTTACACTAGCGCAATGATATTTAAGAAAAATTAAATATTACCGAAATTAATTATTCAGAGTGCCGCTTATTTTTGTGGAAAGAGAAGCAGATCACTACCAGATATTCATCCATGTTATGAAAAATACCAAAAACCAGCGTATTGAAAATAATCCGTATATCCAGACATTGATTGATAATTTCCCTTTTATGGTCTGGCTTAAGGATGCTGACAGCCGGATCCTGGTAGCGAATACGGCCTATGCCAACATGGTGGGGGTTGCTTCCAGTGCTGAACTGATTGGCAAGACAGACTTTGATTTTTTCCCCGCCGAGTTAGCCCAGGAATATGTTGATGGTGATAAAAAAGCCATGCTGAGTACCTCACCGAGCCCGGTCGTTGTCCCCATCAAGAACGCGGAAGGCGAGTATTACTGGATAGAGTCTTATAAATCTGCGCTGACTGTAGACGGCCAGGTAGTCGGCTCCCTGGGGTATGCGAGGGATATTACCGAGAGTATCCAGAAAGAAAACGAATACCGATCGATTGTAGAAAACTCGCCGAACTGTATCGCCAAGTACAACCGTGACTGCAAGCGCATCTTTCTTAATCATGCCAATTCATCCTTTTATGAAGTGGATGCCAGTGAGCTGATGGGCAAAACGCCCTCGGAATATCCTGGCGGCACCTCGGCCATCGCCCTTGAGCAGAGCATCCGCGAGGTGTTCCTGCACGGCGAGAATCAGCATGCCGTCTTAAAGGTGACCACCCGCCATGGCAAGCACAAAATCATGCACACGGTATTGACGCCTGAATTTAACGCCGTCAACGAAGTCAAAACCGTGATCGCCGTTGGGCAGGATGTGACGCAGTCCTATGAAAACCTGGACCGCATCCACCACCTGGCTTATTTTGACTCCATTACCAAGCTGCACAACCGCATCTCATTGCTGGACGTACTGGAGCAATGCATCAAGAAATCCCGCCAGTCGGCGTTTTCATTTGCGTTTCTGATGCTTGACCTGGATGGCTTTAAAGCCGTCAATGATCTGCTCGGCCACGCGGAAGGCGACTTGCTGCTGCACGAAACGGCCAGGCGCATTGAATGCGCTGTGCGCCCCACGGATACCGTGGCCCGCCTGGGCGGTGACGAATTTGCCATCGTACTTGCCGGCGTGCAAGATTCAAAACATGCGGTAACCGTCGCAAAGAAAGTACTTGAGTCCATCAAGCAGCCGGTGCTGATCCATGGCACGGAACTGTTTATTTCGGCCAGTATTGGCATCGTGATGTGCCCTGACCATAGCAGTGATGTCAGCGATATTATGAAATATTCGGATATCGCCATGTACAAGGCCAAGAGGCAAGGCCGCAACAACTACCAATTCTATTCCTCCGATTTATCGCAAACCACGATTGAACGTATCGACATTGAACGCTCATTGCGCAGGGCGCTAAAGAATGATGAATTTCTGCTGCATTACCAGCCGCAGATTAACCTGGAGGCAGACCGGATTGTGGGCGTAGAGGCCCTCCTGCGATGGAACCGCAATCATTGCGAAATGATTCCACCTGACCGGTTTATCAGCATTGCGGAAGACTCGGGATGCATCGTCGAAATGGGTGAATGGGTCCTGCTAACCGCCTTTAAAGATGCTGTCCAATGGAATAGCGGTCGCGAACACCCCATCACCGTTGCCATCAATCTGTCCAGCCGCCAGTTTATCCACAACAACCTGTTTGCCTCCATCAAGCGCCTGATTAAAAAAACCGGCTGCAATCCGGCATGGATTACCCTGGAAATTACCGAAAGCCTGCTGCTGAACGACAGCGCCCATATCCGGAATACTTTGAAAAACCTGGACAAAATGGGCTTCAGAATCTCCCTGGATGATTTCGGCACCGGCTATTCCGCACTCAGTTATCTAAACAAATTCCCAGTGAGTGAAATCAAAATTGACCAATCCTTTGTGCAAGGCATCGCCAGCAATAATGATCACCGCTTGCTGGTGCAGGCCATTATCTCCATGGCAAAAAGCCTGAATAAAGAACTGGTCGCGGAAGGCGTGGAGACCGCTGCCCAAGCCAAATATTTACTCGGTTACGACTGCAAGGTGGTACAAGGCTATCTGTTCAGCAAACCCAAACCGTTTGATGACATTGACCTGCAAGCCGCATGGACATCCGCCCTACAGGAAAATAAATCCATTTCGCCTAAACAATAGTGCGTTTTAGCACCCGAACATTCAATCAGCCATATAAATAAAGGGCATTCTCCTTTTAGTTCAACGCATTAAACCAACCTGCACTCGCTTATCATCGGACAGCCCATTCAATTTATCGGTGAACCGCTATGAATCTGAACCAGATCGGTATGCTAAGTAAACTCGCGCAGTCCAGCCTTGAATCCGGCACGACCAAAAAGACACTCCCAGACCAGGAAACTTCCACCACAACCAGCAACACTCCGTCGAGCAAAACCTACCTCACGGAATCCGCCAAGCAGCCTAAACTGAGCGACCCCTATCAGGAGCTGGAAAACTTTATGAAGATGTCCGATGCCGAAAAAATGCAGTACCTCTGGCTGAAAAAACACGGCATCTCCCAGGAAGAGTTCGATGCCATGAGCGGGGAAGACAAACAGAAACTCATGGAACAAATGCAAGCGGAAATCAAGCAGCAGATGCAAAAGGCAGCGGAGTCACCTGATAAAACGGCTATTGATATTGCTGGGTAGCTGGTTCGTTTTTTATGCACACCTCTATATTTTAAGGTACTACTATAGATAGTGATCACCAACTTATCATTCTAGTCAAGCGGCTAAGTCTCTGTAATCATCTGTAATCCCAACTTCAATTCACCTGAGTCAATTTCCCTGACCAAGCGTTTGAGTTCGATGCCGTCTCTCATAAAAATCAGCGTAGGCCATAATTTCACCTGAAACGATCTGCCCAACCTGCGGCCTTTACCATCTTCAATTTTAATGTGACGGAGATTTGGGAAATGAGCCAGTTCAGACGTAATGGTAGGTTGCGCTGCCTTGCAGTAGGCGCACCAACTGGCACCAAACTCCAGCAGGGTGGCACCTGTGAGGTTATCGACGTCTTCTCGGGTGGGTTCTGGATTTTCCATCTGAATCTAACCTGATCAAACCTTGCCACCCACGCCTTTGAACTTCTCAACGAAAGCGGCAATTTTTTGGAACACACTTTGTTTTTTAGTTAAATATTGTGGGTTCAGTGGACTCATTTTAGGAAGCAGTTCATTGAGTTCAGTGCCATTCTCGCTCGCATACTCGCGTTTTAACGATGCAGCGATATAACGCTTAGCAGCTTCGGTATTCAGATTTTCGTCGTTAATTAATGCTTCCGCCTCGCGTTGCTGCTCCGCCTGTGCATAGGTGAAAAAGGCTTCAATAATGCTGGTTTTATCTAGTATCTTGTCCAAGTCTGTTTGATTAATAAAGTCTACCAGCAAACTTTCTTTGGCGCGGTTACCAAGGCTGGCTCTAATTAAACGGCGGACTTCCTCAACCAAGGAGGCTTTATCTTTGCGCTTTTTATTGTGTTCAAAAATTAATTCCAGAATGTAATCCAGATTAATTTCTTGCGACTTGAGTAAATCCACTTCAAACACCACATCATCCCAATCAATGGTGGATTTGTCTTGGTCATTGGCTTCTTTTTCGCGGCGAAGCCAATCGCGAATATCGTTATAGGTTGAACGATAATCCTGGATAACTCGCTCGCCGGGCATTTTAATTGTCTGCATCTCTGCTAACTCGGCATCGCTCAAATAGTGCTTGGCTTTAAATGCCTCTACTGCTGCAGCGTCAGTGATATCTAAACTTTGTAGTGCTTTTAAACCTGCAAATTCATCATAGTTTTGCAATACATTTTCAGCACGTAAATATTCGCCAAATAATTTGGCAAAGTCTTTTTTATCTTTTTCTTTAACAATCTCATCGGGATTAGGAAACCGCTGTTGTAACTCAGCGACCACATCCAAATAGCCTCGCCGTGCTTCACCTGTAACCACATCGGTGAAACCTTCCATGTATTCTTTGTAACTCTTCTCCAACACCACGTTTTTGGTATTGTTGTCGCCAAACATGGTAATTGCATCAATCGTGGCTTTTTCCAAGTCTCTAAAAGTGACGATATTGCCAAATGTTTTGGTAGCATCATAAATACGATTAGTGCGCGAATAAGCCTGCATTAATCCGTGATAACGCAGATTTTTATCCACAAACAGCGTATTTAAAGTAGGCGCATCAAAACCGGTTAAAAACATACCCACCACAATGAGCAAATCTACAGTTTCCTCTGCTTTCAGCTTAACCCCGCTACTACCCTCACCTTTGACACGCATCGCAAGGTCACGGTAATAGTTTTGAAACTCTTTGCTATCCACGCCAAAGTTAGTCTTAAACATGGCGTTGTAATCAGCAATCGCTGCGCTTAAAAACTCCTTTGCACTGCTATTCATCGCAGAAACATCAAAACTTTCATCCGCAATATCACCTACGGCATCTTGCTCCTCATTGGCGGCAAACGAAAAAATAGTCGCAATTCTCAGAGGTCTTGCGCTATCACTTTGCAATTTTTTGAGTGACTCGTAATAAAACTTGGCCGCATCCACACTGCTTACAGCAAACATGGCGTTAAAGCCTTTGCCATTGGCGTTCAAGCGATGCGTTTTTTGCCTGAAGTTATTTAAAATATATTCTGACACCTCGCGAATGCGGTCTGGATGCAACAGCTTTTGCTTGTTTTCAGCAGCCGTGAGCCTTTCTTCATCCAGTTCAGACTCCAGCGCCTTAAACTGTGGGCGCACGTCGTTGTAATCCACCTTAAACTTCAGCACTTTTTCATCGCGAATAGCATCGGTAATGACATAAGAATGCAACTCTCGCCCAAACACGCTGGCAGTGGTTTCCGCCCCCAAAGCGTTGTCAGGGAAAATCGGCGTACCGGTAAACCCAAACTGGTAATACTTTTTAAATTTCCTTCTCAGGTTTTTTTGTGCCTCACCAAACTGGCTACGGTGGCACTCATCAAAAATAAACACCACTTGCTGGTTGTAGATAGGCAAATCGCCTTCACCTTTAATAAGGTTGTTAAGCTTCTGAATCGTGGTCACGATGATTTTATTGTCATCTTTTTCCAGATTACGCTTTAAACCCGCAGTGCTGTCTGACCCATTCACGCTATCTGGTGAAAAGCGCTGATACTCCTTCATGGTTTGGTAATCAAGGTCTTTGCGGTCCACTACAAAAAACACCTTGTCGATGAAAGGCAACTCCGTTGCCAAACGTGCCGCTTTAAAACTCGTCAGCGTTTTACCTGAGCCTGTGGTATGCCAAACAAAACCGCCGCCATCAATGTTGCTCCACTGTTTGGTTTGGTAAGCACTATTAATTTTCCATAAGATGCGCTCGGTCGCCGCAATTTGATAAGGGCGCATCACTAGCAAAGTGTCGCTTACATCAAACACCGAGTAAGTCAGCAACACATTAAGCAAAGTGTTCTTTTGAAAAAACGTGGCAGTAAAGTCTTTGAGGTCTTTAATCAACAGGTTGTCCGACTTCGCCCAGTTCATGGTGAAGTCAAAACTGTTTTTATCGCGCTTGGTGGTGTTGGCAAAATAACGGCTGTCTGTGCCGTTTGAAATGATAAAAATCTGCAAATACTTAAACAGCGAATTTTCAGTATTAAAGCTCTCTTTGCTGTAGCGATGTACCTGGTTAAACGCCTCGCGTATCGCCACACCGCGCTTTTTAAGCTCCACTTGCACCAGCGGCAAGCCATTCACCAGCACAGTCACATCATAGCGATTCGCATGTGTTCCCTTTTGCTCAAACTGCCGAATCACCTGCACTTTGTTACGGGCAATATTCTTTTTATCCAACAGGTAAATGTTCTGGATACGCCCATCATCAAACACAAAATCATAAATGTGGTGATCGTGAATTTTGCGGGTTTTATCGACAATGCTATCGCTAGGCTTATCTAAATAAACCTCAACAAAGCGCAACCACTCGCCCTCTAAAAATAGCACATTGTTCAAGGCTTGCAACTGCAGACGAATATTCGCCAGCATTTTCTCGTGCGTACTTAAATCACGCAGATACTCATAACCCTGATTTTCAAGGTCAGCAATAAACTCACGCTCCAAATCGTATTCGCTCTGATAAAACTGATTGGCCTGTATAGCCTTGGTATATTTATCCAGAACAATAAAATGATTGGACTCTGCGATAGGTGTTGTATATGTGGTCATAATTAGTTAATCCACGAAATCTTTTCTTCACTCTTTCTGCAAAGTTTGTCATTTAATTTTTGCAGAAAATAATAACCCTTTGTTTTAATTATATTTTTAATATTTTCTTTTCTGTATTCTTTCTGCATTACCTATCAATTTACTAATATGCAGAAAGGTTTAATATATTTTCTTAATGCAGTTTAAACAAAGTTACTTCCACAATTAGCCTGCAATCCTCCACACTGGTTGACTTCTCGTACCAATATTAACAATACGTTTGTTGCGTCTTAATTTTGTAAGTAAATTTCCTATTTTGTCTTGTTTTTGCTGATCACTCAGCGCCTCGCTCAACTTAGCTATTAGCAACTTATTAATCTCGGTTCGATCTGCACGACCAAACTTTGCCAAGTAATCTGTTAGCAGCTTCGCATAAAACTCATCATCCTGTGCACGTGTGCGTATGTAATCCGCTTTACTAGCAGTAGCATTGGCAACCATGGCAGATACATGAAAGTTTGGTTTACGCCCCTCAATTAACCCTGATCTACGCAATCGAGCTGCAGCTTCATCTGGTATAGGAAATTTTTTCTGCACGCGATCAAGTGCCAATATATCTACCAATGGCAAATCCGTTTTTTGAATCAATAAACGACTGTAGGCCGGGTCAACTACACCACCATACAATATCATCTTAACCTCACTAGGGTGGCTAAGATCATAATCAGGCAAAGGAAAATAACGCTGCACTTGGCTGCGATAAATTAAATGAATGCCATAACCCATGGTATCAATCATATTCAACTCGGCCATGGCCTGAGTTAAGAATGGGTTACGATAGCGACGTGGCGTTTTATCACCTTCAATATACTCATCTGGTTGACCTTCGAAGAAACTACCCTCATTTTCAAAAATCAACTGATCGGGTTGCTCAGTCACAACCACACGGCCATTCCTTGTGTAATCTTGGTGGGCAATACAATTATGTAAAGCCTCTAATACTGTTTGCTGGTTGTACTTAGAAACTTCAACTGGAATCAGTTCATCTTGCGGCAAAATACGAAGCTGGATGTTCCGAATACGCTGATAAAGCCGTGTTGTATTGAGTAAAAAAGGTGGCCCAAAATGTTCATAAGCACGCTCCTGCCCCTCCAATTTCCAAGTCAGCTGTGCTGGGTGTGGCAATAATAAATAAGCAGATTCAGCCTTACCTAATAACAAAACCGCAGTACGCGTAATTTGCCCGTTTTGAGTAAGTCGTGCGCGATCCAAAAATGCAGTTAACGGCCAATTCATCACCTCATCAGCGGCAAATCTGTTGGCATATTTTTGAGCAAAAGACTCACGTGCCCGTCTAACCGCCTCCTCATCTAAATCTGTGAGTGATGCGCCTGCAATTACTTGAGCAGACCAGTCTTGCTGCAAGGTTTGCTGACGCATTTCATCAAGTTTATCCAAGCCCAATGAAGTGCGACTTTCACCAGCGCGGGCATAGTAGTGCCCCTTCCACGCAATGGGAATGCCGCGCGGCGCGGCAGGGATTTCAAACAAAACCACGCGGCCATTTGGATGATTTAGCACATGAATTTCACGCATGTTAATGCTTGGCTCAGTGGCTTGAGCGATCTGATTTTTTAAACCATTCAGCCGTTCGGGTTCCATGCGGTAATCGCTGCCTACCACGCCACGAGTTTTGTTATTAATACCAAACACCAGCCAAGCGCGGTCCATGCCACGCAAGTTTGCCTCATTGCTTAATGCAGAGAAATACTCGCCGATTTTATCGGTATCGTAATCATTGCCTGCTTGCTTAAACTCCACCACCTCGTTTTCCCAAGTGGCGATCAATTGCTCTAGTAAATTATTTAACTCTACTGGGGTCATACTGACACCTCCTCAGCTTTGGGAAAGCTCAAAAGCAACTCACGGTAATACTCATATTGTTGGTGGCGCAAGACAATTTCACGCGGCAAGCCTTCTGTGAGTGAATTGGTTAAGGCATCGAACTTATCCAAAATATCGACAATGCTGGCTTGCTCTTCTTGAGATGGAACGGGTATTAGAATTTTAGCCAAATCATCAGCATTAACACGTCTAACTTTCGTGCCAGTAATAAATGGTCTTTTTTGCCTCTGAAAATGCTCTGTTTGAAAAAAGTAAGATACGTATTTTGGATTCAACTTATGTCTGTAAATACAAGCATCACTACTGACTGCGATCTGCTCAGTCCCAAGCCAAGCCACCGCTTTACATACATCCTCATCGTTTTCGCTTGTTGTAGCTATCACTAAATCACCAGATTTAGCTTTACGCGCTTTCTCAAAAAAGGCTTGTGAAATATAGGTTTTAGTCTTGTCTGCATAAGTACCATAGTACGTATAGATTTGACCATAATGGATACAGCCAACACCTGAGTCTGTAAAATCTTTCTTTTGCAAACCTCCACCGCGAATAAACTCACCAACACTCTCATGTCCTAGGGGCTTCCACTCAATCTCACTATTTTCAAAACTCAATAACTGGTCTCGATAGTAGTTATATTGTTTTTTTCTCGCTGTGAGCTCCGCTGTGAGCTCCGCTGTGAGCTCCGCTGTGAGCTCCGTGAAATTGTCCAAAATTCGGACAATTTCAGTTTGGATTTCTAACGATTTTTCTGGGGAATCTGGGCAGGGAATAGGAATTAGTATTTTCTCAACTACTGTTTTTGACAAGCGCGGAATACTCGCTCGACGAACCTGAGCTAAAATCTGGGTCTGTTGCGTTAATAAAAAGTAATATAAGAACTTACTTTTAATATGCTTTGGTGTTGAGAAAAAATAGACATCATCTGCCGCCCAAAAATCTACATCACTGTAACCAATGTCACCTGCTGCACCAGCGCTGATAATAAAAGTCGTGTCAGATTTGACGTTGCTTTCGTGATAATAACCAAGTGGTGTCATGCAATTTTGATAAACAGCATAATTACCAGATTCTTGTAATTGGCTTTTAACAAGCCGTTTTCCACGTTGAGGTTTAACCACCTGCCCCAATGCTCCCCACTCCACCTCAATGGCTTTAAGCAACTCCAAAATATTACTCATCTGCGGCTCCACAGCAGTTTTGCAAGTGCCACTTGCACAAATTCGGCATTAGGCCAAGTAACCACAAACACTTGAGGTCGTTCCATGATTGGGCTCATTTTGCATTACTTTGTTTTGCACGGTGGCAAAAAAACGTTTGATGGCGGTGGCGTAGATGTCGGTGATTTTTTGATAAAACTTGCGCTCACTTAAGCGTATTTCACGAATACGCGCCAGTTGTTGTTCAAAGTATTGTTTGCCTAGGATTGTGCCGTCGTTTTTTAGACGCTCGTCGTCCATCACATACGCTTTGATGGTGAATTCTTTAATGATCCCTGTTGCCCACTTGCGAAATTGTACTGCACGCTCAGAATTGACCTTGTAGCCGACGGCGATGATGGCCGAGAGGTTGTAATGCTTGGTGTCATAACTTTTACCATCACCGGCAGTTATTCGAAAATTTCGAATAACTGCACTTTCTTCTAGCTCATTATCTGAAAATACTTTTTGCAGATGATAGTTGATGGTGTATGTTTCTACATCATACAAAAGCCCCATCATTTTTTGGCTGAGCCAGACGTTTTCATCCGCATAAATTGCTTCCACATCGCCCTCGCCACTGGCAGCAATAAAGGTCAGATATTCTGCGGCGGATGAGCAAATATCTGACAAAGTAGTTTTATCTTTTGCCATGGTTTGTAACCTTATGCCCGAAAGGTAAATGTCCAGCAGACTGTTGGATAATTGCTTCGACCCGCCACGCTTTGCGCAAATGATGCGCTAGCCTTTCAATTTCTTGAGAACTCATCCGTGTATCTCCGCCACAATGGCATCAATGTTGGCGCGTAGCTGGTCTATTCTTGCCACGGTGGTTCTAATCTCGGCATTCAGCTTGTTGATATCAATCACTTCACGGGTATCTTTGGCTTCTACATAGCTGCTGACTGAAAGGTTGTATTCGTTAGCAACAATTTTTTCGTAATCCACTGACTGAGCAAAGTGGTCAATATCTGATTTGCTATCAAACACTTTCATGATTTGCTCAATGTGGTTGTTTTCACCTTCTACCGTGAGCACATTGTTGTTGGTCTCTTTTTTATACAATGCACTGGCATCAATAAACTGGGTTTTGGTATCAGTTTTGTGTTTTGAGAGCACCAGGATAGTCACAGCAATTGAGGTACCGTAAAACAGGTTAGGCGCGAGCGAAATAATGGTTTCAACATAGTTGTTGTCTACCAGATATTTGCGGATTTTTTGCTCGGCACCGCCACGGTAAAAAATGCCTGGAAAGCATACAATCGCCGCACGGCCTTTGCTGGATAAGTAACTCAGCGCATGCAGCACAAAAGCAAAGTCAGCTTTGGATTTGGGCGCTAATACACCTGCAGGCGCAAAACGCTCATCATTAATCAAGGTAGGGTCATCACTGCCTATCCAGTTAACTGAATAAGGCGGGTTGGAGACAATGGCATCAAACGGTTTTTGATCACCAAATTGGGGGTTACGTAAAGTATCACCCAGCGCAATATGAAACTTGTCGTAGTTAATGTTGTGCAAAAACATATTCATACGCGCAAGGTTATAAGTGGTGTGGTTGATCTCCTGGCCAAAAAAGCCCTCTTCAATGATGTGATCATCAAATTGTCTTTTTGCTTGCAGAAGCAGCGATCCAGAACCCGCCGCTGGGTCATAAATTTTATTGACGGTGTCTTGCTTATGCATCGCTAATTGTGCGATGAGTTTGGAGACATTTTGCGGCGTAAAAAACTCGCCGCCCGATTTTCCCGCATTCGCAGCGTAATTGGAAATCAGGAATTCATAGGCATCACCAAAGAGGTCAATTTTGCTGTCTTCAAAACTACCCAGGTTTAGGCCCGCCACGCCTTTTAGAACAGCAGCTAAACGGGTGTTTTTCTCAGGCACAGAGTTGCCTAAGCGATTGCTGGTGGTATCAAAATCTGCAAACAAACCTTTAATGTCTAGCTCTGATGGATAGCCATTGGCAGAACTTTCAATGGCGGAAAAGATTTTGGCTAGATCAGTATTTAAATTGTGGTTCTTACTGGCTTTAGTGGCGACATTTACAAACAATTGGCTGGGGTAGATGAAATAGCCTTTGGTTTTAATCGCATCATCTTTGATTTCTGGAGTAATGACATCATCTGCAAGTTCAGCATAGTTCACGCTTTCATCGCCACCCTCAATATAACTGGCAAAGTTTTCGCTAATAAATCGATAGAACAAAGTGCCTAATACATACTGCTTAAAATCCCAACCATCGACAGAACCACGAACCTCATTCGCAATTTGCCAAATTTGGCGTTGTAATTCAGCACGTTGTTGTGCACTTGTCATTAGATGAGTCCTATTCAAATATGTCTTAGAGCCATTAGATCATAAGCTGCTTGGCATTATAAAGGGAACGATTGGGATCAGGTATTATCTTGAAAAAGCGCCTGCAAACCGTTTTTAATGTTTGATAGATTTCAGAGATCGTTTTCTCGACGAATGGATTAAATGTCAGCATCCCCTCATTTATTCAATATCATTTTTATGGTTTTGTGTTGCATATGTGTAATCTCCAACCGCGTATTCTTATCCACCAATCCCAACTCCACAGGCTTTCCAGTCTCAGTATCTATCAACAAAACATTAGGCCCTTCTTCAGCATAGTACTTATTCCCCCACTGCATAATGGTCAACAACACTGGCCTGAAATCCAGCCCCTTTTGGGTAATCACATATTCATACCTTGGCGGTTTTTCACAGTACATATTTTTTTCGAGCAAACCTGACTCTACCAGCGCATTGAGGCGTTTGGTGAGTGTGCTTGTGGCGATGCCTAAACTGGTTTGAAAGTCATCAAACCGAGTAACGCCCAGCATGGCTTCGCGCAGAATTAATATATTCCACCACTCCCCCACGTGTTCCAGGCTTCTGGCAATTGGGCATGGCATATCGCCCAGGCTTTTGTTTTTCATTAATGATCCATGTATGTGATTACAGTTACTTTTATTTTGAAAGTTACTGTACTATAGTGACTTCGGTTACGAAAGTGACAGTATAAATAGTTACGCTTGAGGAAGATATGGAAAGAATTGTCATTACTGGTATGGGCATGGTTTCTCCTTTGGGTTGTGGTGTCGAACTGGTCTGGCAACGTTTGCTGGCCGGGCAATCCGGTATCAAAAAACTGCCGGCAAGTATCGCTGATTACCTGAATACCAAAATCGCTGGCATTGTGCCGGATAAGGCTGAAGATGCTGCTGGCGGGTTTGATGCCGAGGGTGTGATTCCTGCTAAGGAAATCAAAAAGATGGATAGGTTTATCCAGTTTGCATTGGTAGCGGCGGAAGAAGCGATCAAGCAGGCGAAGTGGTTTCCCAATAGTGAACGTGCCAAGGCCAGAACGGCGACAGTGATTGCTTCTGGTATTGGCGGCTTCCCGGCCATTGCGAATGCGGTGCGTACCACGGATAACAAAGGTGTTTCACGACTATCGCCTTTTACTGTGCCTTCATTTTTGGTGAATCTGGCTGCGGGGCATATTTCTATCCGCCATGGTTTTAAAGGCCCATTGGGCGCACCGGTAACTGCTTGTGCGGCTGGCGTGCAGGCGATTGGTGATGCGGCGCGCATGATACGCGCCAATGAAGTGGATATTGCCATTTGTGGCGGCGCTGAAGCGTGCGTCGACTTGGTGAGTTTGGGCGGTTTTGCTGCGGCCAAAGCACTTTCATCCGGTTTTAATGAACAACCGGAACAGGCTTCGCGCCCGTTTGATAGCCAAAGGGATGGCTTCGTGATGGGCGAAGGCGCAGGTGTATTGGTGATTGAAAAACTCAGCCATGCGCTGGAACGTGGTGCGACACCGATTGCTGAAATTGTCGGTTATGGTACTTCTGCCGATGCTTACCATATTACCGCTGGGCCGGAAGATGGTGATGGTGCCAAACGTGCGATGGAAGCGGCGATTGCGATGGCCGATATTTCACCTGCTGACATACAACACCTGAATGCACATGCCACCTCTACCCCGGTGGGCGATGCCTGCGAGATTGCGGCGATTAAGTCGGTATTCGGCGCTGACAACCAGGTAGCGATTGCCTCGACCAAATCCTCTACCGGGCATTTGCTAGGTGCAGCGGGTGGAATTGAAGCGATTTTTACTGCATTGGCGGTACGCGACCAGGTTTCACCTTTTACCTTAAACCTGGCGCAAACCGATGCACAGGCAGAAGGGCTGAATTTTGTTAAAACCCAACCGCAGCCAATGCCGATTAACTATGCGATCAGCAACGGCTTTGGTTTTGGTGGTGTGAATGCCAGCGTGATCATCAAACGCTACACCAGATGAGTTGGCAGATTACTGGTACAACACAAACACACCCTGAAATTTGGAGGTGATTTTAGATTCGCTAAGAATTTGGGCAGTGACGATGATTTTCGCCCTGCCCTTGTCGCGGTAAGTGTTCACAAAGTTGTCCCAGTCATCAGCGGACTGGAAATTGGCCTTGCATTCGAAATCGGTTTTGACTGGTAATAAATAATCAATTTCCTGGCGCTTGATGACCAGGTTGCCTTTTAACCCGGCCTGCTCTACTTTATGCTGCACCAGTGACCAGGCAGTGGTAATGGAAATCGCTGCAATGCTGCCACCAAACACAATGTCGAGATGGTTTTTGTTCAAGGCATAATCACCGTGTACCGTAATCTGATGATCCTCAATCCTGTCAATTTTCATGCCCAGATTTTTTGTCTGGGGGATAAGCTTGAACAAGGTGTTTTCAAAATTCTGTTCCAGTTGGGCCATATCTTCCTTTCGGTCTTTCTTATTTAATATTAGTCGCTATTCTGCAGCAAGCGGCACTCGGCAAATAGCTCGGCAACCCATTCGATAAAGGCACGCACTTTTGAAGAAAGATGCCGGTTCTGCGGATATAACGCATTCAGTGGCAGGCTGCCCGCCGGATAGTCACTCAGCACTTGTTCCAACTGCCCATTGCCCAGATAATTTTGTACCATAAAGGTGGGCAACTGGCAGATGCCTATACCTGCGAGCGCAGCAGCGACAATCGCATCGCCATTGTTGATCGCCAGCTTGCGTATGGTGGCTACCTCTTGTGTGACACCTTCATGCTCAAGCGTGAAATTGCGTACTTTGCCGGTTTTGGATGAAAAGAAGTGCACGGCCTGATGCCGTTGCAGATCATCGGCATGACCTGGGTTGCCGTAAGTTTGCAGGTAGGCTGGCGAAGCCACCAGCAGGAATTGCATGGTGCCTACACGCCGCGCTACCAGGCTGGAATCCAGCGGATGCCCGACACGGATCACGCAATCGACACCCTCTTCGAGCAAATCAATTGGCCTGTCATCACAGCCAATTTCGAGCTGGATTTCAGGATAACGTTTCAGAAATTCCGGCAGCGCCGGAATAATCACCAGCCGGCCCAGGGGCGTGGGCACATCAACCCGCAAGCGCCCTTTTGCAGTGGCCGTGGCCTGGTTAAGGGCAGCTTCGGTTTCTTCCAGCTCGTTTAATAACCTGATGGCGCGTTCGTAATAGGCGGCGCCATCGGTGGTGACGCTGATGCGCCTGGTAGTGCGGTGCAGCAGCTTAACCCGCAATCGTTTTTCCAGCGCCAGCACCTGGGCCGAGACGGTGGTTTTGGGCAAGTTGAGTGACATGGCGGCTTTGGTAAAACTTTCCAACTCTACTACCCTTGTGAACGCCAGCATGGTGTCAAAGCGGTCCATACATTCTCTTTTTAATCTGATTGTCCAATAAATTAGCACAGTGATTGCATATTTAGGTTATTTATCTGTGTTTTTTATTTATTTATAGTGGTCACCAGATTTAAACAACTTCATTATTTTTTAATTAGGAGATTTTTATGAGCAAGAAACTTGAAGGTAAAGTGGCCGTGGTGACTGGTGCATCTAAAGGCATCGGTGCTGAAATCGCCAAACGTTTTGCACGTGATGGCGCAGCCGTTGTCGTCAATTATTTGTCCAGCAAGGCGGGTGCAGACAAAGTGGTGGCCGATATTACAGCCGCGGGTGGCAAGGCCGTGGCCGTGGGTGGCAATGTGAGTGAAGCCGCCGATGCACAGGCGATTATTGCGGCGGCGATTAGTAACTTTGGCAAGCTGGATATTTTGGTGAACAACTCTGGTATTTATGAATTCGGAAGCATTGAAGAAATCACTCCTGAACACTTCCATAAACAATTCAATATCAACGTGCTGGGCTTGTTGCTGACAACCCAGGCCGCGGTCAAATATTTGCCTGAAGGCGGCAGCATTATCAACATTGGTTCTGTGGTCAGCCGTTTAACGCCTCCCGGCGCGGCTGTATACACCGCCACTAAAGGCGCGGTAGATGCCATCACAGGCTCATTATCCAAAGAACTGGGCCCACGAAAAATTCGCGTCAATGCCTTGAACCCTGGCCTGGTCGCCACTGAGGGCACACAAACCGCTGGCGTGATTGGCTCAGAGATGGAGAGTGGCTATGTGGCACAAACGCCGCTGGGGCGCACTGGCCAGCCGAGTGATATTGCGTCAGTGGCGGCTTTCCTGGCCTCTGAAGACTCTTACTGGCTGACTGGCGAGCAATTGCTGGTGGGCGGTGGCTTGCGTTAATTTTAGAGAGCAAACAAATGATCAACTTATACACATGGGCCACACCAAATGGTCGAAAAATCTCCATCCTGCTGGAGGAGTTAGGACTTGACTATGCGGTGAGCCCGGTTGATCTGGGCAAGATGGAACAGTTTTCTGCACATTTCAGTGCGATTTCGCCTAACAACAAGATTCCGGCCATCATCAATACCGAACCAGATCGTGACCCGGTCGTGATTTTTGAGAGTGGCGCTATTTTGACCTACCTGGCCGAAAAGTACGGCCAGTTTCTGGCACCGCATGGGCAGGCGCGCTATAACGCCCTGGAGTGGTTGCACTGGCAAACCAGTGCGCTGGGGCCCATGCTGGGCCAACTCGGTTTTTTCGCGGTGCGTAGCCAGGAAAAATCGCCATTAGCCATCGCACGCTTTACCGAAGAGGCTGAAAGGTTATTCAGCGTGATGGAGGAGCGGTTAGCAAACCATACTTACCTGGCAGGTGAAGAATACTCCATCGCCGATATCGCCTGTTACCCATGGGTGCAAGCGGCCACGGTCTATTTCAAAGAGGCATTGAAAGGCTCGTTTGACACTAAACCGGCGCTGCAACGCTGGCTGAAGCGCATAGGCGAACGCCCTGCAGTGAAACTGGGCATGGCGGTGCCCACACTTTAAACCATGTGGACCACAAGCTTTGAATATCCGGCCAGTGCCGCACCAATTACTTTGCAGGTGTTTGGCAAAGGCGATGCCAAAAGCAGGCAAGCTGCCCTGATTTATTTTCATGGCGGCTTGTTTAACTGTGGCAGTATTGAAACAGCATATGACTTGGCCCATGCACTCTCTGAATACATGGTAGTGGTGTGTGTGGCTTATCCCTTGGCGCCTGCCATGCAGTTTCCTGACACCATAGAGGTCGCCTACCAAGCGCTGGCGTGGGTGTGTGCGCACGCAAAAACAATAGGTGCAGATGCCAAAAGGATATTTGTTGGCGGGGAGCAAGCTGGCGGTAACCTGGCTGCGGTAGTGTCCATGTTGTTCCGCGACCGTGGCCTGAATTGCCGCAACACGCTTCAGGGCCAAATACTGATCAACCCCATGCTGGACGCGCTACAAACCTCAAAGTCACTGGCCGCCGTGGCAGATAGCCCGTGCCGCCGGGCCTGGGCAGATTATACGCAGGTGGCGAGTAATGCCTTGCACCCGTATGTGTCACCAGTGAATTCCTGTCGGCTGGGCGGACTGGTCCCCGCGATGATCATCAGCAGTGACAGCAACCCGCTCAGGGATGAAGCCGAAACCTATGCTACGAAACTGCTGCTCGCGGGCGTACCGGTACAAGTACAAAGACTGCAAGATAGCGCTTTTAATTTGAGCAACCAGCAGCACCCAGCTTTTGACACGCTTTGCCAGTTAATCAGGCAGTTTACCGGGTCGTCACCATGAACTACTGGCTGGCCCGGCCAATGAGTAATGAGCCCAAGGTGACCAAACCCACGCCGTACATAAACCCGGCGCCTGGTGCGACACCTAACCACAGGCTGGTCAGTAACACCGATAATAGCGGGGTGAAATACGACATCGTTGCCAGCAATGCCAAATTGCCGTGTTGAATGCTGTAGTTCCAGCACGAATAGGCCACCACCTACCCATACCTGGGGAACGTTTTGAGCCTAGGCGCGCCGATAATTCTATTGGCAAATAACCCGGCAACGCTAAAAATCATGGCGGCACCCGCTATCGAGCCAAAAATTTCAGCCACACTCCTGAATAAGCCTACAGTGACGCTCCACATCAGCACGGCGCAACAACCGACCAGCGTGGCATGATTGAATCGCGGGTTTGAGTCTTGCATGTCTTTGGGCTTTAAAGTGAGTAATAAAAAAGCGCCCGAGGGCGCTTTTTTAATTCAGGTGAAAACGGATTCCGTTAAACATCCAGTGAACTGACACTGAGCGCATTGCTTTCGATAAACGCGCGGCGCGGTTCCACGTTGTCGCCCATCAGTGTCGTGAAGATTTCATCGGCACCGATGGCATCTTCAATTTGCACTTTGAGCAGGCGGCGCACAGTTGGATCCATGGTGGTTTCCCACAATTGCTCCGGGTTCATCTCGCCCAGGCCTTTGTAACGCTGGATATTCAGGTTATGCTTGGCTTCGCCCAGCAACCAGTCCAGCGCCTGTTTAAAGGTGCTGATTTTCTGCTCTTTTTCGCCCCGTTTGATCAATGCACCTTCACCCAGCAGGTTGTTCACCATGTGGGAAGTGCGGTTGATCTGGCGGTAATCGCCGCTGTTGATAAACTCGGCGTCAATGACGCAGCTTTGCAGGTTACCGTGCACGTATTTGTTCACTTCCAGGCGGTATGCGCTGGTTTCGCTGTCTTGTGCAACGATCACTTCTGAACCGACAGCACCTAAAATCGGGCGCAGTTTTTCGGCTACCTGCCTGGCAGCAGCTTCGGTACCCAGGTCAATATCACCCAGTTCCTGGATGGCGCGCAGGACGCTTTCATCGTACAGATTGGCAATGCGGCGGATCACCGCCTCAGTCAACACCATTTGTTTGGCAATGCCGCTCAATGCGTCATCCTTGAGCACTTCGCCGCCTTCTTTGGTCAGCAACACGGAATCGCGCAGGGCGGAATTGAGCAGATATTCGTCCAGCTCGTGCTCGTCTTTCAGGTAACGCTCATCGCGACCCTGTTTAACTTTGTACAGCGGTGGCTGGGCGATGTAGATATGACCATGTTCCACTAGTTCCGGCATCTGGCGATAGAAGAAAGTCAGCAGCAGTGTACGGATGTGGGCACCATCAACGTCGGCATCAGTCATGATAATGATGCGGTGGTAGCGCAGTTTTTCCAGGTTGAAGTCGTCCTTGCCGATGCCGGTACCCATGGCGGTAATCAGCGTGGCAATTTCAGCGGAGCCCAGCAGCTTGTCAAAGCGGGCTTTTTCCACGTTGAGGATTTTACCTTTGAGCGGCAGAATGGCCTGAAACTTACGATCACGCCCTTGTTTGGCAGAACCGCCCGCAGAGTCACCCTCGACCAGGTAGAGTTCGCTCATCGCCGGGTCTTTTTCCTGGCAGTCCGCCAGTTTTCCTGGCAACCCCATGGTATCCATCACGCCTTTACGACGGGTGATTTCACGCGCCTTACGGGCAGCTTCACGCGCACGCGCCGCTTCTACAATCTTGCCGCAAACGATTTTGGCATCATTTGGGTTTTCAGCCAAAAATTCGGCCAGTTTGGCAGCAACAATTTCAGACACAACAGGTTGTACTTCACTGGACACCAGTTTATCTTTGGTCTGAGAGGAGAACTTGGGATCTGGTACTTTGACTGATAGCACGCAGGTAATGCCTTCACGCATATCGTCGCCAGTGGTTTCTACCTTGGCTTTTTTGGCGAATTCGTTCTGCTCGATATACTGGTTCAACGTACGTGTCATGGCAGTACGTAGCCCAGTCAAATGAGTACCGCCATCACGTTGCGGAATGTTATTGGTGAAACATTGCACGGTCTCGGAATAACTGTCGTTCCATTGCATGGCCACTTCTACCGTCATACCGTCTTTTTCACCGATAGCGTAAAACACCTTCGGATGCAGTACGCTTTTGCTACGGTTCATATATTCGACAAACCCTTTTACCCCACCACTGAAGGCAAAGTTTTCAGACTTGCCGGTACGCTGGTCGATCAGTTCGATTTTGACGCCATTGTTCAGGAAGGACAATTCACGGATACGCTTGGCCAGGATTTCAAAGTGATATTCCACCAAGGTAAAGGTATCGACAGAAGCCAGGAAGTGCACTTCTGTACCCTTTTTGTCGGTGGTGCCAGTAACCGCCAAAGGCGCTTGTGGCACGCCTCTGTGGAATTCCATCTGGTGCACCTGGCCCTTGCGGTAAATCTTTAATCTCAACCAGTCAGACAGCGCATTGACCACAGAGACACCCACCCCATGCAGGCCGCCAGATACTTTGTACGAGTTCTGGTCGAACTTGCCGCCGGCGTGCAGTTCGGTCATGACGATTTCGGCAGCCGATCGCTTGGGCTCGTGCTTGTCGTCTTCCTTGATATCGGTCGGGATTCCACGGCCATTATCAGAAATACTGATGGAATTATCTGGATGGATAATGACTTTAATATCGTCACAGTGCCCTGCCAGCGCTTCATCAATCGCGTTATCGAGGACTTCGAATACCATGTGGTGCAAGCCGGAACCATCTGACGTGTCACCGATATACATGCCTGGCCGTTTACGAACCGCGTCCAAACCTTCCAAAATCTTGATACTGTCTGAGTTATATTCTTGTGGCTGTGCCATAACAAAAGCTTCTTTAGTGAGATTAAAAGATAAGCCCTGTTTCACGTGAAACAGGGTTACTTATTTGGGCATTATATGCGCATTGGCATGACGACGTATTTGTAGTTGCTATCGCTGGCTGTGGTAATCAGGCAACTGCTGTTGGCATCGGCAAACGCAAACTGGATGTTTTCGTCGCCGAGGTTATTGAGCACATCAATCAGGTAAGTGACATTGAAACCGATATCCAATGGCATCTTGCTGTAATCAATTTCCAGTTCTTCTTCGGCTTCTTCCTGCTCGGTATTGGTACTGATCAGTTTAAGCTGGCCATTGGTGATGACCATGCGAATACTGCGGTATTTTTCGTTGGAAAGGATAGAGGCGCGTTGCAGTGCGCTCAGAATTTCCTGGCGGTTCACTTCAAACGTATTCTGGTGACCGGTGGGGATCACACGGTTGTAATCGGGGAATTTACCGTCAATCACTTTGCTGATAAGTTGAATATCGCCAAATTCAAAACTGACTTGACCATTCAGCAAATCAATCACCACAGGTGAATCGGATTGCTCATCCAGCAGCTTGGTCAGTTCAAGCACGGTTTTACGTGGCAGGATAACTTCGTTTTTTTCAAATGTCTGGTTCAGCGTGGTATTGGTATAACTCAAGCGGTGGCCATCGGTACCGACCACGTGCAACTGGTTGCCCTGTACTTCCATCAGCAGGCCATTCAGGTAGTAACGGATATCCTGTTGCGCCATGGCGAATTCTACCTGCTTGAGCAAGCGCTTCAATTCTGACTGTGCCAGGCTGAAACTGATGTTCTGGCCACTGGCTTTACTCATTAATGGATAATCCGCTGCCGGCAAAGTTTGCAGGTTAAATCTGCTCTTACCTGCTTTTAACGTGATGCGGTTATCCTGGTTGTTCATTTCTATCGTGGTGCTGTCAGGCAAGGAGCGGCAGATATCCAGTAATTTCTTGGCTGAAATTGTCGTGCTCAATTCACCTTCTATCCCGCCGTTCACTTTGAGTGAAATCTGCATTTCCAGATCGGTAGCTGTCAAATGCATTTCCTGCTGTTTGATGTTGACCAGCAAGTTGGAAAGAATAGGAAGTGTATGTCTGCGTTCAACAATACCAGTGACGTTGTTGAGTGGTTTAAGCAATACTTCACGGCTTATTTTGATTTGCATGGCCTGACCTAATTAATAACTTTATTTCAATATATAAAAGATAAGACTAATAGTAATGTACTGATTTTTTGTGGGTAACTAAAAAAACCTTTTAAATTCAATCAGTTGTTACCCGTTTAACTTGTGAATAAATTGCGGTTTAAACATGCATGATTTGTGGCTGATATTGTAAACCGTTTTTATCCTGTCTATACGCAATATTTAAACACACCTCATTCGCAACTTATCCACAGCTTTTGTTTCATTTTCTATTCTAATCACGGATCACCTGGGTTAACAGGCCGATATCCCGCGCCAGGGTCTGGTCATTCAAGCGTAATTGTTCAATTTCTTCACACGCATGCATCACGGTTGTGTGATGGCGTCCGCCAAAAGCCTCGCCAATTTCCGGAAAACTGTGATTGGTCAGTTCACGTGCTAGCGACATGGCGACCTGGCGTGGCCTGGCTACATTGCGCGAACGCTTTTTACTGAACATATCGCTGACTTTAATTTTGTAATAGTCAGCGACGGTTTTCTGGATATTCTCTATGGTGATCTGGCGGCCACGTACCGCGATCAGGTCACGCAAGGCATCTTTGGCCAGGTGCACATCAATCGCGTGGCCAGTAAAGTTGGCCATGGCGATGATACGGTTAAGTGCGCCTTCCAGTTCACGGACGCTGGAACGGATCTGCTTGGCGACAAAGAAAGCCACGTCTTCATGCAGGTTGATTTTCAGTGTCTCGGCTTTTTTACGCAAGATAGCAACACGCATTTCCAGCTCTGGTGGCTCTACCGCAACGGTCAGGCCCCAGCTGAATCGGGTACGCAGGCGTTCATCCATATCCGCGATTTCCTTGGGATAGGTATCACAGGTGATGACGATCTGTTTCTTTTCTTCGATCAGTGTATTAAACGCATAGAAAAACTCTTCCTGTGTGCGGGTTTTCTTGGCGAAGAACTGGATATCGTCAATCAGCAGCAAATCCAGCGAATGATATTGCTGCTTGAATTCATCAAATGCCTTGTTCTCGTAGGCCTTTACCACGTCTGAAACATAACGTTCGGCATGCAGGTAGCGGATATTGGCTTCTGGTTTGGTTTTTTTCAGCTCGTTACCGATCGCCTGTAGCAAGTGGGTTTTGCCCAACCCCACCCCGCCGTAGATAAACAGCGGATTGTAGGCCTGCCCTGGGTTGCCGGCGACCTGGATAGCAGCGGCACGCGCTAACTGGTTGGCACGACCGGTAACATAGTTATCAAACAGAAAGCTGTCATTGAGGCCGCTGTTTTTCTCGGCTTTGAGAGGCTTGACCGGTGCACGGTTGACTGGCACTTTTTTCTCTGCTGGTTTATCCATGCGCTTGACTGGCTGGCTGGCAAGCGCGGTTTCTACCGCAGAAACCGGGATTTGACCGTTTATGGAGTGGCTGTCTGGCAATGGTGTTTGCAGTACGCTACTGTCGACAATCAGTTCCACGACTGCGCTGGGTGATAGTTCACGCGCAATGGTTTCAATGCGGGTAAAAAATTTGCTTTTTACCCATTGCATGACAAATTTGTTAGGCGCGACAATCTGCACGGCCTGATTATTCACGCGTGCCTTCAGGGGTTTAATCCAAGTATTGTATTGTTGTGCTGAAAGTTCTTGTTCGAACTTGAGCAGACAATGCGCCCAAAAGTTTTCCATTGCTCCAGTGTGTTTCAGTTTCTGCAAAAAAAGCTTCTCCCTGAGGCTGCGATGGGAGACGTTTGCGTTTATTCGTTATAATTGCCAGGAAAGAGTGGCAGGAGAGGTGATCAGAGCCGTGTGTGCCTGTGACCAACTGAGTACATTCTAAACGTTTTGGCTGGAGTTATCCACAGCCCGCCGTCATAAAAATATAAAAAAAATCATTGACATACTCTGTGAATTTCATGTTTAATTAAGGGTTTTTGAAATCGGCGAATTTCTGCTGCCAATGCAGGGGCCGACACAGATTTATATTGCAAGACTTTAAATTGCCCATGTTGGGGCAGGAGCTAAATAATGAAACGTACCTATCAACCATCTAAAACCCGTCGCGCACGTACCCATGGCTTTCTGGTACGCATGAAAACCAAAGGTGGCCGTGCAGTAATTGCTGCCCGTCGCGCCAAAGGTCGTAAACGCCTGGGCCTGTAATCCAGGTAGTGCATTGCTTAAAGTCAATGCATGACATTGTACAAGCTTAAAAAAACGGATGAATTCTCATCCGTTTTTAGTTTCAGGAAACGGATTTACGGTGAATGGCTGTTGGCCAACGTGAAACCGAATCAGCAAGACCGGCATAGATACGGCTTGGTGGTATCGAAAAAAGTCGCCAAACTGGCCGTCAGGCGCAATTATATGAAACGCGTGTTGCGCGAACTATTGAGAAATCAACCCGGCAGCATCACTTACGGATATGATGTGGTACTGCAAGTGCGCAAAACTTTCCAGCAGGCGGATTTCGAGGCAGTGCAACGGGATTTGGCCATATTGCTGGCAAAATTGAAAAAAACCTCCACCGTGTCCTGATTATCTGATGAAAACATTGCTGATTACCTTGATAAAGTGTTACCAGTGGGGATTAAGCCCCTGGCTGGGCCGTCAGTGCCGTTTTCATCCTACCTGTTCCCACTATGCCATTGAGGCTTTGCGGCGCTATGGTGCGCTTAAAGGCTCCAGACTGGCGCTCAGTCGTATCGGGCGGTGTCATCCGTGGCATCCTGGTGGCGTGGACCCTCTTCCTTGACTTTTAAAAACGAAACCTTATGGATACTCGCCGTTTAATTCTGTTCGTTATTTTCTCTTTTTCCATTATGTTGCTGTGGGATGCCTGGCAACAGAAGCAGGCACCAGAAACGCCTGTGGCTCAAGCAGTTGCGCCACAGGGTACGCCGGCGGACAAGCCGCTGGAAAATGGTGGTTTCAGCCTAGGCCAGGGATCTCGCATTTCGGTTAAGACTGATCGTTATGCCGCGGTGATTGATACGGTTGGCGGCGATCTGCGCCAGTTGTCCCTGCTGGAGCATCAGGCAGATGATAATGCCGGCCCTTATGAGCTAATGAGTGATGCCAGTGCCGACAAGTTGTATGTTGCGCAGACCGGCCTCAAGGGTGACGGTTTGCCAACGCATTACCAGACGTTTACTGCTACCGGGACCAACTATGCGCTAAAGGACGGCGAAAATTCGCTGGAAGTCCGTTTGACCGCGCCGGAAACGAACGGCGTCAGCGTGGACAAGGTGTATACCTTCCATCGTGGCGAATACCTGATTGATGTGCGTTACGAGATTAAGAACAATAGCGATAAAGCCATTTCGCCTTCCGTTTATTACCAGATCATTCACGACAACCAGTCTAACCAGGGCTCGAAAATGATGCCTACCTTTACAGGCGGTGCGTATTACACGGCGGAAGACAAATACAAAAAGGTCAAATTCGACGAAATGGCCAAGAAAGATGTGTCCATCAATGCCAAAGATGGCTGGATTGGCCTGGTACAGCATTATTTTGTCAGTGCCTGGATTCCGCAATCCAATGCCGAGCGTAAGTTCTACACTACTAAATTGAGCGAGCATGATTTTTCTATCGGGACTATCTTGCCGCTGGGTGAGATAGCCGCTGGTACAAGCAAAACTGTGGATGCCCGCTTGTTCAGCGGCCCGCAGGAACAGAGTGCGCTGGAAGCAGCAGCACCAGGCCTGGAATACGTGGTGGATTATGGTATTTTGACCGTGATTGCCAAGCCCTTGATGTGGTTGCTGACCCATATTCATGACCTGGTGAAAAACTGGGGTATTGCCATCATCCTGCTGACCGTGCTGATCAAGGCGGCTTTCTTTAAATTGTCGGCTTCCGGCTATCGCAATATGGCGCATTTGCGTGAAATGGCGCCGCGCATGCAGGCACTGAAAGACAAATTTGGTGACGACAAGCAAAAGCTGCAGCAAGCCATGATGGAGATGTACCGTACCGAGAAAATCAATCCTATGGGTGGCTGTTTGCCTATCCTGGTGCAGATTCCAGTATTTATTTCCCTGTACTGGGTATTGCTGGGTTCGGTGCAATTGCGTCATGCGCCTTTCTTTGGCTGGATTCATGACTTGTCTGCGACCGATCCGTATTTTGTGCTGCCTATCCTGATGGGCGCCACCATGATTATCCAGACGTTCCTGAATCCACCACCTACTGACCCTATCCAGGCGAAAGTCATGAAGATCATGCCGGTTGCATTCAGTATTTTCTTCTTCTTCTTCCCGGCTGGCCTGGTGTTGTACTGGCTGGTGAACAATATTCTTTCCATTTGGCAGCAATGGGCGATTAATCGCATGATTCATGCTGAAGCTTTGGCCAAAAAGGGACATGGAAAATAACTTTCCACGCGATATAACAACTGACACCATTGCCGCTATTGCCACCGCTCCAGGGGCAGGCGGCATTGGTGTTGTTCGGGTTTCTGGCCCTTTGGCAGCTAAAATCGCTGAGCAAATCCTCAAGCACTGCCCTGCCCCGCGTAATGCCGCGTATTTACCTTTTTATCAGGCAGATGGCAGTTTAATAGATCGCGGTATCGCCATCTATTTCCCTAACCCGCATTCCTATACGGGTGAAGATGTACTGGAGTTGCAAGCTCACGGCGGTACTGCACTCATGCAAATTCTGTTGGCGCGTTGCATAGAATGTGGCGCACGTCATGCGGTCGCAGGCGAATTCACCCAACGCGCCTTTCTGAATGATAAGCTGGACTTGGCGCAAGCTGAGGCTGTTGCTGACTTGATCAATGCGGCGACCGTCGAGGCTGCACGCAGCGCAGTACGATCTTTATCTGGTGAGTTTTCTCAAGCTATTCAAACACTATTGCAGCAATTAATTGATTTGCGCATGTATGTGGAAGCTTGTCTGGATTTCCCGGAAGAAGATATCGATTTTATTAGCCAAGGGCGTGTGCTGGAAAAACTTCAATCGAACCAATCAGCTTTACAAACTATTTTCAGACAAGCCAAACAGGGCTCCCTGCTACGTGAAGGTATGAATGTTGTCTTGATTGGTCAGCCTAATGTGGGTAAATCCAGTTTGTTAAATGCCTTGTCTGGCGAAGATATAGCCATTGTGACGCCAATTGCTGGTACTACACGAGATACGATTAAAAGCGTGATTCAAATTGAAGGTGTGCCATTGCACATTATTGATACTGCCGGATTACGTGAAACAGAAGATGCAGTTGAGCAAGTTGGCATCGCTAGAACCTGGAAAGCCATTGACACCGCACATGTGGCTTTGCTGCTTGTAGATAGTCAACATGGCATTGGGCCATTCGAAAACAGTATTTTGGAACGCTTGCCAGTACAAGTACAAAAAATTTGGGTACATAACAAGATTGATGTTTCACGTGAAACATCGCGTATAGAAAAACGTGAAAATGAGACACACGTGTTTTTATCGGCCAAGGTAGGGGATGGTATTCCCCTGCTACAAAAAACCTTACTCGAAATTGTAGGTTATCAGCCTGGTGGAGAAGGGGTATTTATGGCCCGCGCACGCCATCTAGTGGCATTGGAACAAGTAGAAATACATCTGGACAGCGCAGCCAGGCAAATGCATGCCGCCGAACTGGTGGCTGAAGAGTTGCGTAGTGCCCAGGAAGCATTGTCATCCATTACCGGGGAATTCACGCCAGATGATCTGCTGGGGGAAATTTTCAGCCGCTTCTGTATAGGCAAATAAAAACCCGCATCAGCGGGCTTTTTTTGGTCTCGGAAAAGGGGTGTTTCTCTGATTGACGCGTTCATCGATACTGCAGACGCGTTTACAGCCGGTAATCATGGCCCAGATCAGGTTGTCATGATGAATAAAACTTTCAAAAATCACACCCAATACGTGCACTACCACTACTCCTAACCAGGTCCAGGTCACGTAATGATGAATGACTCTGCTCATCTCATCATCAATAAAGCCCCAGCCATTATTGTAGACAATGCAGCCGGAACCCACGGCGATGAGGCCTAAGCCTAGCATGGCATAAATAGCCAGTGACCCGACGGGATTGTGGCCGATATAATGCCTTGCCGTGCCCTTGAGTAATTTAAAGAAATACTTGAATGCCCACAGCGGGTTTAACGGGAAACTGTGGAAGTTGGCATAGCCTGTTGAAATAATACCCCAGACGATACGCGCGACAATCAGTGTGCCGGCTACATATCCCGCATAGGCATGATGCAGTCGGTCCCACATGGAAGCGTGGGTATAAAATGCGTACCCGAACGCCGCCACCAGGGACCAGTGGAAGATCCTGATAAAAGGATCCCAGACATACCGTAGCATGGATTAGTTGCTAGGCTTGGTTTCTGTTAACAGATAAGCAATAAAGTTGGCTTTTTCTGAAGCTGCGCAATCAGCACCCAAGATGTCGTTGCAGTGTTTGGTGAACTCCTCTTCCACTTTATCCAGGTCAGTAAAGCGCTTGGTGTTAACCCGTGGCGCCAACGGTGGGATTTCCTTGTTGGTCACAATGTTCTTGCCGACGTTGGCTGGGTTATTGGTGTGGCAGGAAGCACATGCTGCTTCTTTACCGCTAGGCGTCTTAAATTTGCGGTTAAAGAAAATTTTGCCGTCAGTGATAGAAGGCGCTTTAAAAGCTGGGTTGGCAGAGTGCGCGATATTGGTGTATTTGTATACCAGCTTCTCGGCGTTGGTGACATCGGCCAGTGCATGTACGGAAAATAATACCCCGAATGCAGCCATCATTGTTTTCATTTTCATGGTAAGAGCTCCTTTGTTGTTTTAAAAGCATTTTATAGTTTTTATGTTAAGCAAATATGGCCTGCTTGTAATTGATTTGTATTAAACCGTAATTAATTTGTATTAAAGCACACAACAAGTGTAACAAGGCAGGGAATTAAATGACCATGGAGTCAGTTTAGGCTAAAATCACAACTCTTTTCAAATCAAACAGTTCAATATATTTTATGATGGACTTTCCTGATCGCTTTGATGTCATTGTTGTCGGTGGTGGCCACGCGGGTACCGAGGCAGCGCTGGCGGCGGCACGTATGGGCCGCAAGACGCTGTTGCTGAGCCACAACATTGAAACATTGGGGCAGATGTCCTGCAATCCCTCTATTGGCGGCATCGGCAAAGGCCATCTGGTAAAAGAGGTGGATGCACTGGGCGGTGCCATGGCAGCCGCGACGGACGAAGGCGGCATACAGTTTCGCATTTTGAACTCCAGCAAAGGTCCGGCCGTTCGTGCCACACGTGCACAGGCTGATCGTATTCTGTATAAGGCAGCGATTCGCCGTCGCCTGGAAAACCAGGAAAATCTATGGTTGTTCCAGCAGGCGGTGGACGATATTATCCTGGAAGGTGAGCGTGCTGCAGGTGTAGTGACGCAAATCGGCCTGAAATTTTATTCAAAATCAGTTGTGTTAACGACAGGTACCTTTTTGGGTGGCCTGGTGCATGTTGGTTTGCAGAATTACAGCGCCGGGCGCGCGGGAGATCCGCCAGCTATTTCATTGGCGGCCAGATTGCGGGAAATTGGACTCCCGGCCGGCCGCTTGAAAACCGGCACTCCGCCCCGGATTGACGGACGGTCCATTGATTACAGCGTGATGACTGAACAGCCTGGTGATACGCCGGTGCCCGTATTCTCATTTTTAGGGAATATATCGCAGCACCCGCAACAATTGCCATGCTGGATCACCCATACCAATCAGCAAACGCATGACATTATTCGTAGCGGCCTGGATCGTTCACCGATGTACACTGGTGTCATCGAAGGGGTGGGTCCCCGCTATTGCCCTTCGGTAGAAGACAAGATTCACCGCTTTGCCGATAAAGAATCGCATCAGGTCTTCCTCGAGCCTGAAGGCCTGACGACACATGAAATTTACCCTAACGGTATTTCCACCAGTTTGCCATTTGATATTCAATTAGCGCTGGTGCGTTCGATCCGCGGTTTAGAAAGTGCGCACATCCTGCGCCCCGGATATGCCATAGAATATGACTACTATGATCCTCGTGGGTTAAAATCGACTCTGGAAACCAAGGCTGTCAAAGGGCTGTTTTTCGCAGGCCAGATCAATGGTACGACAGGCTATGAAGAAGCGGCTGCGCAAGGTTTGCTTGCAGGGGCGAATGCAGCCTTGTATGCACAGGATAAAGATGGCTGGTGCCCTTCCCGTGAGCAGGCTTATCTTGGCGTGCTGGTGGATGACCTGATTACTACAGGGGTCAATGAGCCATACCGCATGTTTACCAGCCGTGCAGAATACCGGTTACAATTGCGCGAAGATAACGCCGATATGCGTCTGACTGAAATTGGTCGCAATCTTGGATTGGTAGATGATATTCGCTGGGAAGCCTTCTGCAAAAAACAGGAAGCAGTTGCGCGTGAGCAAGCAAGGTTGAAACGCACTTTCCTACAGCCGGACAATGGTCAGGCACAGCTGAATGGTCAAAACAAAATTGTTTCACGTGAAACACAGCAAGCGGTTTTTGGTAAGGCGCTGGAGCATGAGTATTCCCTGTTCGAATTATTGCGCCGCCCGGAGGTGACATATCAGTCCTTGCTGGAAATTGTGCCAGCACCGGAAATATTGGCTGAAGACGTGCTGGAGCAAGTTGAAATTTCGGCCAAATACCAGGGCTATATTGATCGGCAGAATGAAGAAATTGCGCGCCAGAAAAATAGCGAACATATCAAGCTGGGCGATCTCATTGATTACAATGATGTGCATGGCTTAAGTATAGAAGCACGCCAAAAACTACTGGCACAACAACCAGAGACCATTGGTCAGGCCAGTCGTATCCAGGGTATTACCCCAGCCACCATTTCTTTGTTGCTGGTTTACCTCAAGCGCAAGCAGAAAAAACAAAGCCAGTCTGGCGATATTGCAGCCGCATGACAGAATTGGCATCACAATTAGCGGCCGGCGTTAAAGCGCTGGGTCTGGAATCGGTCGTCACTGCCGATATGCAGGCACAATGTCTGGCGTATATGGCGTTAATGCAAAAATGGAACAAGGTGTACAACCTGACCGCCATCCGTGACCCGCAGGAGATGCTGGCACTACATGTATTGGATAGCTTGAGTGTGTTGCCCTATATACAATCTGGCAGTTTGCTAGATGTGGGTAGTGGTGGCGGTTTGCCGGGATTGATTGTGTCGATAACGCGACCGGATGTGCAAGTGACCACTATAGATACCGTACAGAAAAAAGCCATTTTCATGCGCCAGGTAAAAGCAGAGCTGGGTGTGAATAATGCCCAGGTAATTCATGGACGTGTGGAAGCGTATCAGCCGCCCTCGCCTTTTGATCAGGTGATTTCCCGTGCTTTTTCAGAGATCGCTTTATTCCGGCGATTGACCATGCATTTAATCAAGCCGCATGGGAGATGGCTGGCGATGAAAGGCGTGGTACCAGAGCATGAGTTGCAACTGGCGCAGGTAATCCCTGCGGAAATCATCCCTTTGCAGGTGCCAACACTGCAAGCGGAAAGACATTTAATTGTGCTTGAGAATTCATAATGAAAATAATTGCAATCACCAACCAAAAAGGTGGCGTAGGCAAAACCACTACCTGCGTGAACCTGGCCGCCAGCCTGGCCGAGCATGGTAAGAGGGTGCTGTTGGTTGATTTGGATCCACAGGGCAACGCCAGCACCGGTAGCGGCATTGATAAGACCCATTTAAAAGGCAGCATTTACCAAGTATTGATTGACAGTAAAACACTGCAGGACGTGATTATCCATGCGGAAGCCGCTAAGTTTGATGTGGCACCTTCCAATCGCGATCTGGCAGGAGCCGAGGTGGAACTGGTCAATGAAATGGCGCGTGAAACACGCTTGAAAAACGCTATTTTAAAACTGGGCGATGCCTATGATTTCGTGTTATTGGACTGCCCGCCTTCGCTCAACCTGGTCACGGTCAACGCGTTGACAGCTGCGCATTCGGTGATGATCCCCATGCAATGTGAATACTATGCGCTGGAAGGCTTGTCAGATCTGGTCAATACCATCAAGAAAGTGCGTGCTCACTTGAATCCTGTACTGGAGATTGAGGGGCTGTTGAGAACCATGTTCGATAACCGCAATATGTTGGCGCAGCAAGTGTCGGCGCAATTAGTCAATCATTTCGGTAAAAAGGTTTATCAGACCATTATTCCGCGCAATGTGCGTCTGGCTGAGGCACCCAGCTATGGGATGCCGGTGCTGCTCTACGACCGCGCGTCCAAGGGGGCGCAGGCTTATCTGGAGCTTGCGCAGGAAATTATTCAGAAAAACTAACTGTTTTCAAACACAACTTTAAAACATTCATTACAAGGAATCAGCAGTATGGTTAAGCCCAAAGGACTCGGACGCGGACTCGATGCATTGTTATCAGGTGATGTAGACGCGATAGCCGAGTCAGATACATTACGCACGTTGCACGTAAGCCAGCTGCAGCCGGGCAAGTACCAGCCACGCTCGTACATGAATGAAGAGGCCTTGCAGACCCTGGCCGACTCTATTAGTGCACAAGGGATTATGCAGCCAATACTGGTGCGTGAAATTGCTGAAGGAAAATTTGAAATTATTGCCGGTGAACGTCGCTGGCGGGCATCGCAAAAAGCCGGTTTGACCGAAGTGCCGGTGCTGGTGCGTGAAATTGCCGATGAAGCTGCGCTGGCGATGGCCCTGATTGAAAACATCCAGCGCGAAAATTTAAATCCGCTGGAAGAAGCCATGGGTATCAAGCGCCTGATTGACGAGTTTGATATGACGCATGAAAAAGCCGCTGCCGCCGTCGGCCGTTCCCGCGTGGCAGTCTCCAATCTGCTGCGCCTGCTGACACTGACCCCAATGGTGCAAGACATGTTGCTGGATAACCAGATTGATATGGGGCATGCCAGGGCACTGGTGGGTGTGGAGCCGGCACAGCAAATTCTGTTAGCGAATAAAGTGGTACAGGACGGTTTGTCTGTGCGTGAAGTTGAGCGTCTGATGCAACAAGAGCCAACCGGCAAGAAAAAGAACAGGGAGTCTGTACAGCCGGATATTGCTGTACTGCAAACGCAGTTGAGCGAGCAACTGGGTGCCGGCGTGAATATCAGTGCTAAAACCAATGGTTCTGGTGTATTGAAATTAAGCTATGCAAATTTAGACCAGCTGGATGATTGGATAGCAAAACTCACGAGTAAATAAGGGAAAGCTCCGGAAAAAAGCAAAATTTAATCTATGTGCGTGATTTCTCCCGCACATTCAGGCAGTTATGTGAATGCCAGTGCTTGACTTCACCGGGTGAATACTTCAAAATCTCGCGTCTTTGTAGTATTTTGCCTTGAATTTTTTGCAATTTGACCCCATGGCCGCACTGGAAACCAATCAATCTGCCACACAAACGTATCGCAATATGTTGCGCTGGCAAGCGATTGCGATGCTGGTTGTGGCACTGGTTGCAGGCGCGCTGGCGGGTATGCCTGCGGGTATTTCAGCGCTGCTTGGTGGTGGCGCAGTAATCGTCGGCGCCTGGTTTGCCGCAAAAATTGCAGAAAAAGGCCAGTCCCAAACGCAGGCAACGGCGGTGCTGTTGAATCTGCTCAAGGCTGAAGCAGTAAAAATCTTGATCGTCGCAATGATTCTGTTTGCGGTGTTCAAGTTGTATCAATCGTTGGTACCGTTTGCGCTGATCGCTGGACTGGCCGCCACTGCCCTGTTCTCAGGGGCTGCCCTGGCGAAATCGCAAACACCCGTGTAGACAAGATTATTAAAAAATAGTTTGAGATTATGACAACCGAGCACACACAACAAGCCGAGCACGCGCTGACTCCTTCCAGTTATATCCAGCATCACTTGGGATTTAACGCCCACGCAGTCGGTGATACCAGTTTCTGGACTTTGCACGTGGACACACTGGCGATGTCCGTGATCCTGGGCCTGGTTGTCATGGGCTTTGTCTGGTGGATAGCACGTGGTGCCACCGCTGGTGTGCCTAACAAGCGCCAGGCATTTGTGGAGTTGGTGTTCGGTTTTATTGATGACCAGGTCAAAAATATTTTCCACGGTGACCGCCACAGCTTTATCGCACCAACTGCCCTCACCGTATTCCTGTGGGTATTTGCCATGAACGCCATGGATTTCCTGCCGATTGATGTTTTTGCAAAAATCACTCATGCATTAGGGTTCGAACACTGGCGTGCCGTCCCAACTTCCGATATTAATACCACATTCGCGCTGGCACTGGCAGTCTGGTTGCTGATGATTTTCTTCTCGATTAAAGCCAAAGGCCTGGGTGGCTGGATTCACGAATTGTTCTGTGCCCCGTTTGGTTCAAATCCGCTGGTATGGCCTGCCAATTTCCTGTTCAACCTGATTGAATATATCTCCAAACCGCTTTCACACTCACTGCGACTGTTCGGCAACATGTACGCCGGTGAAATCATTTTCCTGCTGTTGGGTATGTGGGCTGCCACTGGCCTGGCCGGTACTGTGTTCGGGGCAATCCTGGGTGTCGGCTGGTCTATCTTCCATATCCTGATTGTGGCTTTGCAGGCGTTTATTTTCATGATGTTGACCGTGGTGTATCTGGCCATGGCGCATGAATCACACTAGTTTTAATTTTTCAAGTTTGTAGTTGTTTTTATTTCTTTAGAGAGGGTAATACATAATGGAAGCTTTAGCATTGATTCAGGCCTACACAGGCATTGGTATCGGTTTGATCATCGGTTTGGGTGCTGCGGGTGCCTGTATCGGTATTGGTATTATGTGTGCAAGTTTCCTGGAAGGTGCTGCACGTCAACCAGAAATGATTCCAGCTTTGCAAGGTAAGGTATTCCTGCTGCTGGGTCTAATCGACGCGTCCTTCATTATCGGTGTTGGTCTGGCCATGATGTTTGCGTTCGCAAACCCATTGTTGAGCGTTGTTTCTCAGTAATTAACGTCCGGTAGGGTTTAAGTAATGACTTAAACCTTTCAACAACCCAGTAAGATGGATCAAAAATGAATATTAATTTCACACTCATCGCGCAAGCTATCGCATTTGCAGTGTTGATTTGGTTCACAGTGAAATTCATTTGGCCACCGCTGTTAAAAGCGATTGAAACACGCCAGAAGGAAATCGCAGACGGTTTGGCTGCTGCACAAGAAGGCAAAAGTGCCTTGGAAGTGGCTGCCAAGAAATCTGAGAGCACACTGAACGAAGCAAAACAAAAAGCAAGTGAGATCATTGGGCAAGCTGAAAAACGCGCTGCACAAATCATCGATGAAGCCAAGGCAAACGCCAAAGCTGAAGGTGATCGCATCATTGCTGGTGCAAAAGCCGAGATCGATCAGGAAGTGAACCGCGCTAAAGAAGGTTTGCGCGCACAAGTCTCTACACTGGCTGTGGCCGGTGCAGAAAAAATCCTGCGTAAAGAGATCGACGCCAAAGCACATAGCGATATGTTGTCTAAACTTGCTGCGGAACTATAAGGATAAAACATGGCTGAACTCTCAACCATTGCACGACCTTATGCCGTAGCCACCTATAAACTGGGCAAAGAGAAAAAGGCACTGGCAAAATGGTCTGAAATGCTGGCATTTGCTGCGGCAATTGCTGCAGATGCGCAAATGAAAACTTTGATTGATAACCCTAAACTGAATGCAGCGGATATTGAAGCAGCATTCCTCAAGGTAAGTGGCGACAATCTTAACGATCATGGGCAAAATTTAATCAAGGTTCTGGTTGAGTATGGCCGTTTATCCTTATTGCCTGCCATTGCTGAAGCTTTTGAGGCTTTGAAAGCGCAAGATGAAGGCACACTGGACGCTCAAATTATTGCTGCTGCGAAACTGACAGCTGCGCAGTCTAAAGATTTGGTCAAACGTCTGGAAGCCAAGTTCGGCAAGAAAATTGAAGCAAGCGTTTCCGTAGATCCGGAAATCATCGGCGGCATCAAAATTATTGTTGGCGACACCGTCATCGACGCGTCTGTCCAAGGTCAGTTACAAAATTTAGCCTATACGCTAACAGCATAAGGCATAGGAGATTTAAATGCAGTTATCAACATCAGAGATTAGCGAGCTCATCAAGAGCCGTTTGGAAAACTTCTCTACTACCGCTGAAGCACGTACCCAGGGTACCGTGATTTCCGTGACGGACGGCATTGTGCGTATTCACGGCCTGTCCAATGTCATGGCCGGCGAGATGATTGAGTTTCCAGGCAACACATTTGGTCTGGCATTGAACCTGGAGCGTGACTCCGTGGGTGCCGTGGTGCTGGGTGATTATGAGCACATCACCGAAGGCGACGTATGTAAATGTACCGGTCGTATTCTGGAAGTGCCGGTAGGCCCGGAACTGATTGGCCGTGTAGTGAACTCACTGGGTCAACCTATCGATGGTAAAGGTCCAGTTAAAACCAAACTGACCGACAAGATTGAAAAAATTGCGCCAGGCGTGATTGCACGTAAATCTGTGTCACAACCAGTTCAAACTGGCCTGAAGTCTATCGACTCCATGGTCCCGGTTGGTCGTGGCCAACGTGAATTGATCATTGGTGACCGTCAGACTGGTAAAACAGCCGTTGCCGTTGATGCCATCATCAACCAAAAAGGTCAGAACATGACCTGTATCTACGTTGCGATTGGTCAGAAAGCTTCTACCATTGCCAACGTGGTACGTAAACTGGAAGAGCACGGCGCGATGGCTTACACCATCGTGGTTGCTGCTTCAGCTTCTGACTCCGCAGCCCTGCAATTCCTGGCACCATATGCCGGTTGCACCATGGGTGAATACTTCCGTGACCGCGGTGAAGATGCATTGATCGTTTACGATGACTTGTCCAAGCAAGCGGTTGCTTACCGTCAAATCTCCCTGCTGCTGCGCCGCCCACCAGGCCGTGAAGCCTACCCAGGTGACGTGTTCTACATTCACTCACGTTTGCTGGAGCGTGCTGCGCGCGTGAACGAAGAGTATGTTGAGAAATTCACAGACGGCAAAGTTAAAGGTAAAACAGGTTCATTGACTGCCTTGCCAGTGATTGAAACACAGGCTGGTGACGTGTCAGCATTCGTTCCAACCAACGTAATTTCCATTACCGATGGTCAGATCTTCCTGGAAACAGACTTGTTCAACGCAGGTGTACGTCCAGCGATCAACGCCGGTATTTCAGTCTCCCGCGTGGGTGGTGCTGCACAAACCAAGATCATCAAGAAATTGGGCGGTGGTGTACGTCTGGCTTTGGCGCAATATCGTGAATTGGCTGCGTTTGCGCAGTTCGCTTCCGATCTGGACGAAGCAACCCGTAAACAACTGGACCGCGGTCGTATGTTTACCGAGCTGATGAAACAGGCACAATATGCGCCTCTGAGCGTAGCGACTATGGGCGTGAGCTTGTTTGCAGCGAACAAAGGTTACTTTGACGACGTACCAACCAACAAAGTATTGGCATTTGAAAATGCATTGCATGGTTTCCTGAACTCCAAGTACAAGAACATCATGGACGCAATCGAATCCAGTAAAGATCTGAGTGGCGATAACGAGAAAGCATTGGAAGCTGCGATTCAAGATTTCAAAGCAACCAACGCTTATTAATCTCTGACACTTCGACTTAGGAACCTAATATGGCAGGTAGTAAAGAGATTAGAACCAAGATCAAGAGTGTAGAAAATACACGCAAGATCACCAAGGCGATGGAGATGGTAGCCGCTTCTAAAATGCGTAAAGCGCAGGACAGAATGCGTGCTTCCCGTCCGTATGCGGAAAAAATCCGCAACGTGGCGGCTCACCTCTCCTTTGCACAATCTGAGTATCGTCATCCGTTTCTGATCAAACGTGATGTGGTGAAAAATGTTGGCCTGATTGTGGTCAGTTCTGACAAAGGCCTGTGCGGTGGTTTGAATACCAACGTATTGCGTTTGTCCCTGAACCAGATGAAAGCCTGGGAAGCTGAAGGCAAAGGCATCAGCGTCAGCGCGATCGGTAATAAAGGCTATGGCTTTATGAACCGTATTGGCGCACAGGTGAAATCTCACATCACAGGTCTGGGCGATACACCGCATCTGGAAAAACTGATCGGTAGCATCAAAGTGATGCTGGATGCGTACATTGCCGGTGAAATTGATCAGCTTTACATCTGCTATACCAAGTTCATCAATACCATGAAGCAAGAGCCGACCATGCAGCAACTGCTGCCATTGTCTGGCGAGCAACTGGGCAGCCCTAACGGCCATTGGGATTACATCTATGAGCCAGAAGCTAAACCAGTGGTAGATGAGTTGATGACGCGTTATATCGAGTCACTGATTTACAACGCAGTGGCCGAAAACATGGCGTCAGAGCAATCTGCACGTATGGTGGCGATGAAGTCTGCTTCCGACAACGCGAAGAGCGTGATCGGCGAACTGAAACTGGTATACAACAAAGCCCGTCAGGCTGCGATTACCAAAGAGATTTCAGAAATCGTCGGCGGCGCAGCAGCGGTTTCATCCTAAGGCATGCTTTAAAGCATAGTGAAAGAATTCAATTAGATCTGACTCATACAGTTAGGAAAAGAAAATGGCAAAGGCAACTCAAGCAGTAACAGGTAAAGTAGTGCAGTGTATTGGCGCTGTGGTTGACGTGGAATTCCCACGCGATCAAATGCCTAAAGTATTCGATGCATTGATCATTGATGACAAAAACTCAAATGCAGAAGCCGGTTTGACACTGGAAGTGCAGCAACAGCTGGGTGATGGCATCGTGCGTACGATTGCGATGGGCTCATCAGACGGTCTGGCACGTGGTACAGCATTTAAAAATACTGGTGGCGCGATTTCCGTACCAGTAGGTGAAGGCACATTGGGCCGTATTATGGACGTATTGGGTCGCCCAATCGACGAAGTCGGTCCTATCGATTCTCAAGAATTCCGTTCTATTCACCAGAAAGCACCAGCATTCGAAGAGCTCTCCCCTTCTGTTGACCTGTTGGAAACAGGCATCAAGGTGATTGACCTGGTTTGCCCGTTTGCCAAGGGTGGTAAAGTTGGTCTGTTCGGCGGTGCGGGTGTAGGTAAGACCGTTAACATGCTGGAACTGATTAACAACATCGCTAAACAACACTCCGGTTTGTCCGTATTTGCTGGTGTAGGTGAGCGTACTCGTGAAGGTAACGACTTCTACCATGAAATGGCAGAAGCCGGCGTTATCAAACTGGACAATATGAAAGAGTCCAAAGTAGCGATGGTGTTCGGTCAGATGAACGAACCTCCAGGCAACCGTCTGCGCGTAGCGTTGTCCGGTTTGACCATGGCGGAAAAATTCCGTGACGAAGGCCGTGACGTGTTGTTCTTCGTGGATAACATCTACCGTTACACACTGGCCGGTACTGAAGTATCAGCGTTGCTGGGTCGTATGCCTTCAGCTGTGGGTTACCAACCTACCCTGGCTGATGAAATGGGCCGTCTGCAAGAGCGTATTACTTCTACTAAAGTGGGTTCCATTACTTCTATCCAAGCGGTTTACGTACCAGCGGATGACTTGACTGACCCATCGCCAGCGACAACTTTCCAGCATTTGGACTCAACAGTTGTGTTGTCACGTGACATCGCTTCCCTGGGTATCTACCCTGCGGTTGACCCACTGGATTCAACATCACGCCAGCTGGATCCACAAATCGTGGGTGAAGAGCACTACTCTGTTGCACGTTCCGTACAATCTACGCTGCAACGCTACAAAGAATTGCGCGACATTATCGCGATTCTGGGTATGGATGAATTGTCTCCAGAAGACAAACTGTCTGTAGGCCGTGCACGTAAAATCCAACGTTTCTTGTCACAACCTTTCCACGTGGCTGAAGTATTTACTGGTGCACCAGGTAAATACGTTCCACTGAAAGAAACCATCAAAGGCTTTAAGGCCATTGTTGCTGGTGAGTACGATCACCTGCCAGAACAAGCGTTCTACATGGTTGGTGGTATCGAAGAAGCTGTTGAGAAAGCTAAAACACTGAACTAATGCATGCGATACAAGCAGGTGGTGATCATCTGCTTGTTTCTTTCAGTGATATAGAAAAGAGAACATTATGGCAAATACAGTGCATATCGATGTAGTGAGCGCCGAAGAATCCATCTTCTCCGGTGAAGCTGAATTCGTTGTCGCACCAGCGGGTGGTGGTGAAGTGGGTATTTATCCTAACCACGCTCCGATGATTACGACCATCAAGCCAGGTGCGTTGCGTATCCAGCAATCTGAAGGTAAAGATGAAACTGTGATTTTTATTTCCGGCGGCATGCTGGAAGTACAGCCTGGCATCATTACCGTACTGGCTGATACAGCGATTCGTGGCCAGGATCTGGATGAAGCGAAAGCCATTGCTGCAAAAGAAGCGGCTGAAGAAGCGCTGAGAAACCGTTCTGCCGAGATTGACTATGCAGCGGCCCAGGCAGAACTGGCGGAAGCTGTGGCACAGATCCAGGCAATCCAGAAATTGCGCAAATCCGTGCACTAGGCAACACACAAAATAAGGCGGCAGGCGGCTCTAGAGCCGCCTTTTTTGTTTCCGGGCGAACGTGCCGCCTGGTTTGTTTCTAAGCTAAAATAGCGGAATGAATGCATTGAACATCATTATCCTGGCGGCGGGTAAAGGCACCCGCATGCGCTCCGACCTGCCCAAAGTGTTGCATGCTGTAGGTGGCAAGCCGATTCTGCAGCATGTGGTTGATGCTGCGCGCCAGCTCAATCCGCAAAAGATCATTGTGGTGTATGGCTTTGGTGGCGAACAAGTGCAACAACAAACCCCTGGTGACGATTTACACTGGGTGTTGCAGGCGGATCAACTCGGCACCGGTCATGCCGTGCAACAAGCCTTGCCCCATTTACCGGCACAGGGAAAAACCCTGATCCTGCTGGGCGATGTACCCCTGGTGGATGTAGAGGTGTGCAGGCAGATGCTGGCACAGGCTGACCAGCATCTGGTCGTACAGACCTTTATCAAGGATGACGCGGCTGGTTATGGCCGAATCGTGCGCAATGAGGCGAATGAAGTGGTCGCGATTGTCGAGCATAAAGATGCCAGTGCAGCGCAACGTGCCATACAGGAAGTCAATACCGGTATTATGGCGATGCCGAATGCACAGCTCAAATCCTGGCTGGGCAAGATCAGCAACCAGAATGCGCAACAGGAATATTATTTAACCGATATCATCGCCCTCTCCGTCCATGAAGGTCTTGCGGTGTTGCCACATGTGGTTGCTGATGTCTGGTCAGTGACAGGCATTAACTCCAAGCTGGACTTGCAACAGATAGAGCGTGAGTACCAGCTGCGCCAGGCAACAACGCTGATGATCCAGGGTGTGACTTTGCTTGATGCGCAGCGCATTGATATCCGTGGCACACTGAACTGCGGCCGCGATGTATCGATTGATGTGAACTGTGTGTTTGAAGGCGACGTGACGCTGGAGGACGAGGTACAGATTGGCCCTCATTGTGTGATTAAGAATGCGGTGATTGCCAAAGGCACACGTCTGGCAGCATTTACGCATATTGATGATGCCAAGATTGGTCCTGACAGCAAAATCGGCCCGTTTGCGCGTTTGCGTCCAGGCACGCAGTTGGCTGCAGAAACGCATGTCGGCAATTTTGTTGAGATCAAGAATGCCACGGTTGGACTGGGCAGCAAGGTTAATCATTTGACCTATGTCGGTGATGCCAGCATCGGTGCCAATGTGAATATCGGTGCGGGCACCATCACTTGTAATTATGACGGTGTGAACAAACATAAAACCATTATCGAGGATGATGTCTTTGTCGGTTCGGATACACAACTGGTTGCACCGGTCACAGTGGGCAAAGGGGCCACCATTGCGGCAGGCTCAACCATTACCAAAGATGTGCCGCCAGAGAGTTTGACGCTCTGCCGTGCGCGTGAACAACGGTCAATTCAGGGATGGAAACGTCCGCAAAAGGTGAAAAAATAAGCGTATGTGTGGCATTGTCGGTGCGGTTTCAAACAGAAATATCGTCCCTCTCCTGATTGAAGGCTTAAGCCGGCTGGAATATCGTGGTTACGACTCGGCCGGGATTGCGATTCTTAACCAAAGCATAGAGCGCGCACGTGCAGTCGGCCGGGTCGCCGAACTGCAACTCAAAGCGCAAGGCATGCACAGCCAGATCGGCATTGGCCATACGCGCTGGGCCACGCATGGCGGTGTCACCGAGCAGAATGCGCACCCGCATGTATCGCCCTCACAAACGGATGCCCATATCGCGGTGGTGCACAACGGCATTATCGAAAACCACGACGAGCAACGCGATCGCCTGAAAACGCTGGGTTACCAGTTTTATTCGCAAACCGATACCGAAGTGATTGCTCACTTGGTGCATTACTATTATCAGCAAAGCCGGGATTTACTGGTCGCCGTGAAACAGGCGATTGCCGAACTGACCGGTGCCTACGCCATCAGCGTGATTGCCCTGGATAACCCACAGCAGATGGTGGTTGCACGGCTGGGTTGTCCTTTGCTGATCGGCCTGGGTGAAGGCGAAAATTTTGTGGCGTCAGACGTTTCTGCCGTGTTATCTGCCACGCGCAAAGTGATTTACCTGGAAGATGGCGATGTCGCGACTTTGCAAACCGATGCGGTAGTCATTTATGACCAGCAAGGTGAAATCGTGCAACGCAAAGTGCATATGAGTGATGTATCTCTGGCCTCGCTGGAGTTGGGTCCTTACAGTCACTTTATGCAGAAGGAAATCCACGAGCAGCCACGTGCGATCAGCGACACTATTGAAGCGCTGATTGATGATGGTGCCTTCAGGACCGAACTGTTCGGTACGCAGGCAGCAGCGATCCTCAAGGAGATAGACAGTGTACTGATCCTGGCAGCTGGTACCAGCTACTATGCTGGCCTGACCGCCAAATACTGGCTGGAAAGCATTGCCAGAATTCCAACCTCGGTCGAAATTGCCAGCGAATACCGCTACCGTGAATCCGTACCTAATCCCAAACAATTAGTAGTCACCATCTCGCAATCCGGCGAAACACTGGACACCATGGAAGCGCTCAAACATGCGCAGAAGCTGGGCCACCCGCATAGCCTGGCGATTTGTAACGTGCAGGAAAGCGCGATTCCACGTGCATCTTCGCTGGTGTTCTATACCCGTGCCGGCGCAGAAATCGGTGTTGCCAGTACTAAAGCCTTCACCACGCAATTGATCGCGCTGTTCGTGCTTTCGGTCACTCTCGCAAAAGAACGTGGCTTGTTGGCAGACACGCAGGAACAGGCTTATCTCACAGATTTACGCCAACTCACCAGCAGCGTACAGATTGCGCTTAACCTGGAACCACAAATCCGCGAATGGGCTGCCCGCTTCGGTGATAAGGAACATGCCCTGTTCCTTGGGCGTGGTATACATTTCCCGATTGCCATGGAAGGCGCACTCAAGCTCAAGGAGATTTCCTATATCCATGCCGAGGCCTATCCGGCCGGTGAATTGAAACATGGCCCGCTGGCGCTGGTGGACAGCAATATGCCGGTGGTGGTGATTGCACCAAATGACGCCCTGCTGGAGAAAGTGAAATCCAATATGCAGGAAGTCAAAGCCCGCGGTGGCGAGTTATTTGTGTTTGCCGATGCTGACAGCCACTTTAATGCATCCGAAGGCGTGCATGTCATCCGCACCCCGCGCCATGTCGGTGTATTGTCCCCGGTATTGCATGTGATTCCGGTACAGCTACTGGCTTACCATGCTGCCCTGCTTAAAGGTACAGACGTTGATAAACCGCGTAACCTGGCTAAGAGCGTGACGGTGGAATAACACGCAATTCTTAGTTTCTTTTGTCAAACTAAGGGTTAGTCTTTTGTTTATCCTGGCTAACCCTGAATTTCCTGATATTTATCAGCCGTCGCTGCTAAAGCGTATTCTATAAAGTAGAAAATCTTTCTTTCTCCGGCATTTAAATCCAACTGACGGAGTTTGTCCTCTTTTGGCGTGTCATAAGACCTCAAGAAACGTCTGAATATACAGATAAAGAGTCATATTTTATAAATTATTATAAAAAGGATGACGACATATGGCTTCAATTTCTGTTCATGGTGGTTCTCTTCCAATCGATGGGCATGGACCACAATCTCCAGGTAATGACAGCACTATCGCTGGCCTGAAACAAAAGCTGGCAGAGCTAACGCAAGAGTTGAAGGATGTTTTAAATAATCCTTCAGAAAAAACAATGGCACGTGCAAAAAGTATCCAAATGAAAATCCAGATCACTCAGGATAGACTGGAGTACTTAATTCAACAGGCGGCTACAAAAAACAGTAGTCAACAAGCAAAGCCAGTACAAAATACTTCTATGCACAATGACAAACCTCCGGCTCAGATTGATATTTTCGTTTAGCAATTATTTATTCTGCGGATAAAGGGTAGTGGCGTTTAAACTCTGCGGGTGTCAGTCCGACATGTTTCTTAAAGCTTCTTCTTAAGGTGTCTGCATTTGCAAATCCACATTTGAAGGCGACAGATTTAGGCGTGTCATGGCCATTTTGCAGTAAATGCTTGGCCGCCTCTACCCGGGTAATTTCCACCCATTCCGCAGGTGTCATGCCAATCTCTTCCAAAAATACCCTGGAAAAATGTCGTTTACTCATGCCGGTATGCTTAGCCATATTTTCAACAGAGTGATTGATGGAGGGGTTGGCGGATACCCATCTTTGCAGTTCTTGAATGACCGATCTGACAGCAGGTAAATTTTCTGTCTTTCTGCTGAACTGTAACTGCCCGCCTGGCCGCTTAAAATACATTACCAACTGTTCAGAAACCCTGAGGGCAATATCACGGCCTAAGTCTTCTTCGACCAATGCCAGGGCCATATCCATGCCGGCAGTCACACCTGCAGCAGTTCTTAATTTGCCATCCTTGATATACATGGCGTCTTTATCTATACGAATGCCAGGATAGCGTGCTACAAGGTCATCGGCAGCAGCCCAGTGCGTGGTAATGTGGCGACCTTCAAGTAGGCCAGTGGACGCTAAATGAAAAGCACCTGTGCATACCGAACCATATCTCCGACTATGCCTGCTTGCATCAATAATCCACGCAATAATGGCTGAAGTTAAATGGATATCTTTTGCATTTGGCCCCCCTGCCAGCAATAACGTGTCAAATTTGCAGTCTGCGTGGGGAATCACTTGATCAGTATGGATTTTAATACCTGATGAGCTGGTCACTGGATCTTTGCTGATCGACAGCACTTGCAGGGTATAGACGGTTTTCCTTGCTTCATGATTCGCTTGTGCAAATACGTCCAATGGGCCTGCGACGTCTAATAGCTGTACTCCTGGTAAAGCCAGCATGCCAATTAATTTCGTCATCTCTGATCTCAATCCAGTGGAGGGTAGATGATAAGCATAATGGCACTAAATAACGTAAAAAGTCAATTGAGGCCATGATGGCATATCAATACAATGGAGTTCCTTTTAACCGGAGCTCATCATGTCACTTATTATTGAGGGAGTCAGTATTCCAGACAGTCAGCTGGCACGCGAAATCTCACAGGTCGTGCGGGACACAGAATCAGAATTACTATTCAATCATTCAAGCCGTGTCTATTACTTTGCCGCACTGGCTGGCCAGCAGCGTGGGTTGAAATTTGATGCCGAGCTGTTGTATTGCGGTTGCATGTTCCACGATATGGGGCTGACAATCCAACATAGTAGTAGTAATTTACGTTTTGAGGTTGATGGTGCCAATGCCGCCAGAGATTTTCTGCTGCAACATGGTATTCATCAACAGGATATTGATAAAGTCTGGACAGGCATTGCGCTGCATACGACGCCGGGCATTCCTGAGCACATGGATCCACTGATTGCATTAGTGACTGCGGGTGTCGAAATGGATGTGTTAGGACTTACTTATACGCAATACAGTGATGCGGTCCGTGAAGCAGTTGTTCAGGCATACCCGAGAGGGACGCAGTTCAAAGAGGCGATCATTCAAGCGTTTTATGAGGGGATTAAACATAAGCCTCAGACGACATTCGGTAATGTGAAAGCTGATGTTATTGCTGACAAGGAACCGCACTTTCACAAGGGTAATTTCTGCAATGTGATCAGATGTTCAGCCTGGAAAGAATGAAGTCCGATGTGTAGGCCATATGTGTTTGCCGAGAATAAGGGTGAAAAGCTACGCCTCTACCTTCTGCTTGCCTTGCCCTACCACAAAGCCTATCGCAGCCAGGTAAATACAACCACCGACCACAAAGACAGCCAGCAAACCCCAGTGATCGACGATACTGCCGCCAAAGCCGGAACCGGCAGCAATCGCTACCTGTGCCGTCACCACAAACACCACTGAGGAAGCCTCTTCATTGGGGGTGGGTACTTTGCGGTGGAAGGCGGTCAGGCATAGGGGTAATGACCCCCAGGCAAACGCCCATGCGGCAATGGCAAGAACGACCGGTGTGGCAAAATCGGCAAACAGCAGGAAAGACAGCAAGGCAATGGCCGCGGTCAGCATGTTGGCGATCAGCAGGCGATACAGTTGGTTCGGTAATATCCTGGCGATGATCAGGTTGGCGAAAAAGCAAATCAGGCCAAAACCCAGCAGGACCAATGTGATACCTTCACCATTAACACCGGCGTGATGTAATAGTGGGGCGACAAAGGTATAGGTCGCAAAATGGCCGATAAAGGCGAGCACAATCAGCAGGATACTGATTCTGGCGCTGGACGGACGGCAGAAAGCGACGATATCCGCCACACTCAACCTGGATTTTGCCGGTAATGAGGGCAGGAAAAAGTATTGCGCGATCACGGTGAGCAAACCCATTAACCCGACCACCACAAACGTTGCGCGCCAGTTCCAGACTTCCGCCACAAATGTCCCGATGGGCACACCCACAATCAGCGCCACGCTGAACCCGGCAAAAATGGCGGCGGTGGCTTTTGTCACCATTTCCTTAGGCACCAGCGACGGTGCCAGTGCGATGGCCAGCGACCAGAAGCCGCCCAGGCCAAAGCCGAATAAACAGCGGGAAAACAGCATCCAGGCATATTGGGTGGCCACTGCGGAAATGCCACAGGCAATCACCAGCAGCGAACATAATGCCAGCACGGCGATGCGGCGGTTCAAATTGCCTGCCAGCAATAATACACATGGCGCACCCAGTGCGGCTAACAGGCCGGGCATGGTCAGCATCAGGCCGGCGTCGCCGGTAGTGATACTGAAACTGCTGGCGATGGCGGGCAGTACTCCTACCGGAATAAATTCAGCTGTGACATAGGCAAAGCTACCGATGGCGATGGTGGCGACAGATCCCCACATTTGCAGGTTGCCATGTTCGTGCGACAGCCCGTCTTTGTTTTTAACTGCTGGCAATACAACTTCCAAACTGACAAATGAAACACGGATGCGTATTATAAGGGATGATGCTGAAAGCTTGGGAGCGCGCGGGTAAATGGCTGGCATATATCCAAATCAGGAAACAATCCTTGATTATGCTGATTGCTTTCACTATTGATTTTCATGTCCAGGCTTTATGATGGTGCTGGTCGGTAAAATACTAAAAATGAAACTTGAACATTGGCGGAAGCAGTCATGACCTCTCCACAGCACAGCATTATCGGGCGGCAGCCTGTTGTTAACGGTAAACAGGAAATCATAGGCTACGAATTCTTCTTCAAGAATGACCGCCATGGCGATCATGCGCCGTTCGCAGAAGATATCCAGACTTGCGCCAGGATCCTCTCCACCACCATTGATGAAATGCATGAGAGCTGGCTGCTGGGTCAGCAGTTGGCGTTTATCAATGTCGATCACATTATGCTCAACAGTGATTTCCTGGCGTTGATGCCAGCCGAAAAAACCGTGCTGGAGCTGGTGCGCCAGATGGAAGTGACGCCGGAGATTCTCGCGCGTTGCCAGGCACTCAAGGCAAACAAATTCCGCCTGGCGCTGGATAACCCGCAACGTTATCCGCAACTGGAAGCCCTGCTGCCGCTGGCTGACTATATCAAGCTGGATATGCGCGAGGTTGATATGGCTACCGCCCAGGCCTGGCTGAAAAAATACCAGACGCCCGCTTGCACACTGATTGCGGAAAGAGTCGAGCAGAATGCACAATTCACCAGCCTGCAGGAAATCGGCTATCAGCAGTTTCAGGGTTATTTTTACGCCAGGCCCGAAAACCTGAATGCCAAAGTTATCAACCCCAGCTTTGAAGGCGTGTTGCACTTGCTGAACCTGGTCAGCCAGGAAGCGGACAACAAAACCATAGAAAACGGCTTCAAACGTGACACCACGCTCAGCTATAAATTATTGCGCTATATTAATTCGGTCGGCTTCGGCCTATCCTGCGAAGTGCAGTCCATCGGGCATGCGTTGACCATTCTTGGCCGTAACCAGTTATACCGCTGGCTCACCTTGCTCATGGTCACGGCAGGCAATAACAGCACTTCCCCTGCCCTGATGAAGACCTCTATCACGCGCGGGCGCCTGACCGAGTTGCTGGGCGAACCTTTCTTTGACAAAAATAACCGCGATAACCTGTTTGTGGTCGGTGTGTTTTCCCTGCTGGATGTGATGCTGAAACTGCCGATGGAAGATGTGCTGGAAAAACTGCAATTGCCGGAATCCATCATGGAAGCGCTCACCAAACGCGAAGGTATTTTTGGGCCTTTCCTCAAACTGACCGAAGCCTGTGAAGATGCCAATAGTGACCAGATCCTGCAACTGGCCGACTTGCTGCACCTGAATCCGGACAAGGTAAACCAGTGCCATATGGAGGCCCTGGCCTGGACCGAAGCCTTGGGCGTTTAAACAGAGGCCGCTGTTTTATCCACTTGAAAAAATAAAGCGTGTTCCCATATTGAAATCACAGATGCTTGCAGTTTGAGGTCTGTGAATCATGTTAATCGCTTAATTTTGAAAAGGATAAACGTATGCGTACTTATGACTTCACCCCCTTCTACAGAACCGCTATTGGCTTTGACCGGTTGGCAAAAATGCTTAACGAAGGCCAGCGTAGCGAAAACGAAATCAGCTACCCACCCTATAACATTGAACTGGTGGACGAAAACGCCTACAAAATCGTGATGGCCGTCGCCGGTTTCCAGCAAAACGAACTGGAAATTGAAACCGAACACCAGACCTTGCGCGTCACTGGCCGCAAAACGAAAAAAGAGCAGGAAACAACTTTCCTGCACCGAGGTATTGCCACTCGCGATTTCGAACACAAATTCCAGCTGGCTGACCATGTCAAAGTGACCGGTGCCAACCTGGAAAACGGCTTGTTGACCATTGCGCTGGTGCGTGAAGTGCCCGAAGCCCTCAAACCACGCAAAATCGAAATCGGCACGCAAGTACAAACAGTCGTACCTACCTTGGTTGAGCAGAAAACGGTTGAGCAGAAAGCCGCTTAACCAGCCCATCGGTAAAAAAGGGCCATTTGGGCCCTTTTTCATTTCTGTTGTTACCAACATCTGGTGTTTAATCGTACGCATCAACGTGATGCGTATTAAAATACGCTTTTCACATCCACAACAGCAGAGAGTTTCATGGCGCAATACGTAATGTCCATGCTCCGTGTGAGCAAAATCGTGCCGCCCAAACGGCAGATCATCAAAAATATTTCCCTGTCATTCTTCCCCGGTGCCAAGATCGGCCTGCTGGGCTTGAACGGCTCTGGTAAATCCACCGTATTGCGTATCATGGCTGGTGCCGACAAGGAGTTCGAAGGCGAAGTGCAGTGGCAGCCGAATATCTCTATCGGTTATCTGCCACAAGAGCCGGAGCTAGATGCGGAAAAAACCGTGCGTCAGGAAGTCGAAGCCGGCCTGGGTGCCATCATGGAAGCCAAGCAGAAGCTGGAAGAAATCTACGCCGCTTATGCTGAACCTGATGCTGATTTTGACAAGCTGGCCGAAGAGCAAGCCAAATACGAGAATATCCTGGCCGCCAGCGGTAGTGATGTTGAACAGCAACTGGAAATTGCCGCTGATGCACTCCGCCTGCCGCCGTGGGATGCCAAAATCGGCCCCCTGTCCGGTGGTGAAAAGCGCCGTGTTGCACTCTGCAAACTGCTGCTGTCCAAACCGGATATGTTATTGCTGGACGAACCGACCAATCACCTGGATGCAGAGTCTGTGGATTGGCTGGAGCAGTTCCTGGTGCGTTTCCCCGGTACCGTGGTGGCCGTGACACATGACCGTTACTTCCTTGATAATGCGGCCGAATGGATCCTGGAACTGGACCGTGGCGAAGGCATCCCGTGGAAAGGCAACTATTCCAGCTGGCTGGAACAGAAAGAAGACCGTTTGGCACAGGAACAGAAACAGGAAGACGCCCACCGTAAAGCTATGAAGCAGGAACTGGAATGGGTGCGTCAGGGTGCCAAGGCACGCCAGTCCAAGAGCAAGGCGCGTTTGGCCCGTTACGAGGAAATGTCCAGCGTTGAATACCAGCGCCGTAACGAAACCCAGGAAATCTTTATTCCGCCAGGCGAGCGTCTGGGCAACCAGGTCATTGAATTCAACAACGTCTCCAAAGGCTTTGGTGACCGCCTGCTGATTGATAACCTGTCATTCAGCATCCCGCCAGGTGCGATCGTCGGCGTGATCGGCCCCAACGGTGCCGGTAAATCCACCCTGTTCCGCATGCTGCAAGGCACGGAGCAGCCAGACAGCGGCGAAATCATCACCGGCCCTACTGTGAAACTGGCCGCAGTTGACCAGAGCCGTGAAGGCCTGGATAACGATAAAACCGTCTTCGAAGCCATTTCCGGTGGTCTGGATGTGCTGAGTGTAGGCAAATTCGAAATGCCTAGCCGTGCTTATATCGGCCGCTTCAACTTCAAGGGCGGCGACCAGCAGAAAATCGTCGGTCAGCTTTCCGGCGGTGAACGTGGCCGTTTGCATCTGGCCAAAACCCTGATCTCCGGTGCCAACGTCCTGCTGCTGGATGAACCCTCAAACGACCTCGACGTGGAAACCCTGCGCGCACTCGAAGACGCCTTGCTGGAATTCGCCGGCTGTGTGCTGGTGACCTCCCATGACCGCTGGTTCCTCGACCGTATCGCCACCCATATCCTGGCCGCAGAAGGCGATTCGCAATGGACATTCTTTAACGGTAACTACCAGGAATACGAAGCTGACAAGAAAAAACGGCTGGGCGAAGAAGGCGCGAAACCCAAACGCATTCGCTACAAGCCCATTGCACGCTAAACTGCTATTAGCAACCTGATGCCCAAAGCATCCTATGAGGTCGCATTGTTCTAAATGTCCTCTTGCCCATCAGGAACATTCCTAGCCTTCATTTAAACCCTCCTAATGGAGGGTTTTTTATTGCTCCATAAATCAGGCCGATCAATCTCATGACTTCCATTCTGAAAATGAAATGAACTCACTTTATATTAGGGCATTAAAGTAGACGCCATCTAACAAATGGACTAATATGGGGTTAAATATACCCACAAATGGGAATGTTTTAATAAAGTGAACTGGGATAAAGAAGCTGCAAATGATCTGAAAGCGGAGATCACCCGACATGGCCTTACTTATAGCCAGGTGGTGAAGCTTCTTGCAGAAGTGGGAGTGCAAATGACCCCTCATGCGTTTACGAAGAAGGTAAATCGGGGAGGCTTTTCCCATGCATTTTTTTTGCAATGCCTTGAAATTTTGAGTGCGCGAAATGACTCACAAAAAAAGCATTGATATATAGGGGGTATAGATGGATCTGGAAATTTCAACACTCGCTGATAACATAGCATTCAGTCGCTGGGTATCAAGTTGGGAGTCGCCAGCACCAACTACCAACCAAGGCACTCATGAGCTTGGCTTTCAGCGTTGGTTCAAGTTTAAGGAAGCGTTTGCCCCGTCTTTTGTAAAAGAAGTTATTGAAGAGCTGCCCTATAAACCAAAAGCAGTTTTGGATCCATTTGGGGGCTCCGGAACGACAGCCGTTACTTGCCAGTTCCTTGGAGTTCCTCCGTCGATCATTGAGGTTAATCCTTTTCTTGCAGATCTGATTGAATCGAAACTTTGCCCTATAGACCTCGACTATTTCATGTTAGTAAAGGATGAGGTTGAAAAGCAGGCAAAAAATTCGTGCACAAAAGCTTTAGAAGATGAATATGTTTTACCTCCTAGCTTTATTGAGCCGGGGGTGAAAGGAAGGTATATATATTCCAAAAAAACCGCGCGCGAAATTTTGGCATTGAGGCAAGCGATTGAAGGAGTGGCAATGCCTGAATATCAGCGGATTTTGCGAGTGGCTCTTGCATCCATTTTGGTCGATACGTCAAATTGCTACGTAAATGGGAAGGGGCGACGTTATCGTCGTGGATGGCAAACGCGTATCACCCCAGGGGTTTTTTCGTCATTCCACAGCGCTTGTGTATGCATTGCAGAGGATTTAGCAATTGCTCTTTGTCGACCGATAGCCGATTACTCTCTATATAGAGGTGATTGTCGACAACAGCTTAAAACTGTTGAATTGGGGTTCGATTTTTGTCTGTTCTCCCCTCCATACCCTAACTCCTTCGACTATACCGATGTATATAACATCGAGTTGTGGATGCTTGGGTATCTCACCTCCGCCCAAGAAAATCTTGCTTTAAGAAAAAGTACTTTACGGTCTCATGTGCAAGTAACGGCATCTCGCCCAGCACGTGAACTTCCATCAAAGCACTTTCAATCTGTATATAAGAAATTAGTTAAGGCTCGAGGTGAACTTTGGGATAGCCGAATTCCTGAAATGGTAAGAGACTATTTCTCAGACCTTGCAGATATTCTTGAGCTTATGCGTGATCGTTTAAATAGTGGGAATTACGTGGGAATGGTAGTCGGAGACTCTCAGTATCGTGACATCCACATTGGAGTAGCTAAAGTGCTATCTGAATTGGCGCCTAGCCTAGGGTTTAAGGTTGAGTCTACTAAGCGGGTGCGCTCCATGCGATCAAGTGCTCAACAAGGGGGGAATCTCAAGTTGGCTGAGTCGCTCGTTCTTTTATCCAAGAATTAACTTACAGCAGCTGTTTCTTCCTGAATCCCTTCAGTCGTTGGATATAAGACACGAGCCTTGATAGTCACGTTTCGCTTGTGAGCAGCCTCTTTAGTTTGTTCATCAGGGATGATGTTAAGTCGCTCTTTCCTCATATCGTAAATTCTTGCGTGTGCATCTGCATTGGGATTCTTGCCACGATACGCAGCGGCCTGGCGAATGGCAGATAAGGCCCACCTTCTGTTTTTCGTGTCTCCAATTTTGTTTGGTACATCTAGTTTTATATCCTTCACTGAGTGGTAGGTCTTAACTACCTTTAATTCTATATAGTTAACTTTGAATTTAGGATTTGAAGGAAGAATAACCACATCAGCTCGTCCAGAGGCATTGCTAGTTTCTTCCAAGACTACAGCCTTTCCTAAAACTACAGCCAGGCCATTTCTTAATAGATTTTGAACTCGACGTTCTGCATTTTGCTGAGGAACAAACTTATCTGGTATTTGCCATAGCTCATCAATATTCCAAGCAGGACAAATTGAATTCTCTTCGACCCAGTCCAGAGCAGCAGGAAGATTTTCCAGTACTAACTGACCAAATGCACCGCCCACTGGCGTAGTGAATGCATTTGTTGGCTGCACAATCCCTTGCTCAAAAAAGCGATATATTCTGGGGGTTCGAGAGGTGTGGACTAAAACTGCCGGCGCATTGCCATATCCATACCCCGTAATCAATTTCATAGCGTCGCTAAGCGTCGGTGAGGGATCCAATATGATGGCAGCAGGGCCGCCACTTGCCACAAAAATGACTCTTTGATCTATGTCGTTGTAAGCAATAGAATCATCCATCAGCAGATGACTATGAACAGTTAAACCGAGCGTGGATGAAAGTTCATCAAGATCATTACTGACAACAAATAGTGTTCCCCATGTTTTTTGTACTTCAGCGTCAGGAAGACAGCTATGTACAAACTCGGCTATCTCGCTGAACGCTACACTGCTAGAAAACGGACTATGGCTCGCACTTGTGGTTAGTGAAAGCTTGGGGAGATTATTTTGATCTGCCATCATGTCAGGATTCCCTCTAACTCTTCATTAGCCCAACCAACATCCGGGGGCACAAACCCTGAGCCGCTATCATGTGACTTTAATTCGGGATGCTGGACTGTGTAGAGTCCACGCCTTATACCCAGATTACGAGCAAATAAGGAAGGACCATGGAGAGGTAACAAGTCCGCTATGCATAGACCTGGAACATATTCATTTTTCAAGCTAGTTAATGGTTCAGCGTTGCTTTCACGTTGATCCCAAGATATTCCTCTTCTTAATGTTTCACTAGCTTCTATGGGTGATGCAAAAGCCTCAATAGATATCCCTAATAATTGGGCCGCTTCTATTGCTGAAAAGTTAACTCTTGAAGACGGCTGAATTTCTCCATAATCAATAAGCTCACCAGTTGCCTGTGTGCGGGACTTTTGATTAGCATCCGCCTCCCACGAGCCTTGATCCTGTAACACGCCTGAAAAAGCTAATTCTCTAATGCAGAATCCAACGTGATGAATGATTTCTTTGAGGGAAGTGACCGAAGCCGTGACATTACCAAGTAGTTCAAGACCTTCTGAGGAGATTTTATATAACGTGTGCGTATCGAGATCTGCTATATCGTTGAATTGCTTTCTAGTAGTGACTAATCCCATACCTACTAGGCGTTCAAGCTCCCACGCATAATCTGGAAAATATGGCCCGACGTCTCGTTTAATAACACAAGCAACCTCAGGTTCTTGACGAGACACAACAGCCAAAGCAGTAGTGAAATACACAAGTCGATGTACAAAAGCGCTAGATGCAGCTCCGATACCTGCGGCTCTTACTGCCTGCAATATTGCCAGCAACCAGAGTTTTTTAAACGATGCACGAGCGTCCATGTTCTTACCCTAGACGAGCCAAACTATCTAAAGCGCTTTGCTCCCAAGATGGCTTCAGTGCATGTTGATATTCATGTCCATATTCTTGTGTATGTTTTTTTAATGCAGCATTGCCAACACCTAAAGCTAGCAAGTTAACAATGTGTTTCTCGCGTTCAGAAAATGGTGTTGATTGGCTTAATGCCAACTTAAGGGCCTGCCAGTCTTTGCGTTCTGAGAACTGATTAACTTCAAATTCAGATGGCACCCCAAAAAGAGCAGGAATCATTGCCTCTCTATTCAAATTAACGCTAGCAATCAGCGATCTAGATTTTCCATCTTGATAAAGAAAGCGTCTAATCATTGCTCCTGCGCGGGGAACAAATACACTATCCAAGCTTGCTTCTGGTGTTTCGACAACAAACATGGATGGAGCATCATTTGCAATTTCAGCAATGATTGACATACGGAAAGCTAAATCAATAAATTCTTTTTGAGATTCGGAAACTTCGGTGATGGAATTTCTGGAAGGGGCCTCGTTTTCATTTTCAAATACCCCTGAAGTTAATCTCACAGAGAAGAGCGGGAAGCCCACGCGTACATCGGTTTGTCCCTCAAAAAGAGTACGTTCATCGACTTTGTAGGTAAGGGAGCATGTTTCGGCCATGAAGCCTGAGATGTAAGTTCTAAAACGTTCAGCTATGCTTTCCCAGCGAGCATTCACCTTCTGTTCCATTTGCTCCAGGAATTCTTTCACAATTAATTCTTGTGTTTTCCGCTCGCTAGCCATTTCCTCACCCAACTCACGCAAGCGTCTCAACTCATCATTGATCTGAGGAGTGTCCTTGTCTTCACCAAGTTGCCGTGATAGTTCAGCTCTTTCGCTATTTATCGTATGTAGTTGCAAGCGTGCATCTGAAGCTCTCCTGGATAAATCATGAAAGCTTCTGGCTAATACTTGAGTCTCGTGTTCTAAAGCACTAATTTCCCCTGTTAGGCGCCCGATGCGTAGCTCTATTGCGTGAATGTCAGATGTAATCGACGTGGCAGATTCGCTAGAATGCTCATGTAAATCATGCGGCGTTTGGCAAACTGGACACAGTCCTTTTTCAGCATTTTGCCGAAGAGTTGCTATCGTCTCTGGCTCAGATGAGCCACATACTGTGCATTTTCCATGCATTAGGGTTTGTAAGACTCTATGAGCAACATCATCTTCTGCAGTTTGAAACAAGCCAGCTAAAAAGGCCTTTTGTAAACCTGCAAGCTCCGTTCGTCTCATCTGCAAATCAAACTTAGCTGCCTCCAGTTTTTGGCGCGCATCATAGGCTGCTTTTCTGGCTTCAGAACTTTGCTGTTCCAACGTATCCAAGGACTCAGCCAACTCGCCACTGAGTCCAACAAGCTCTTGTAGTCTTTGAGAAAGAACAGGCTCCGCTGCTTTTGCCGCGGTCGCTTTATCCAAACGGGCTTGCATTCGGGTTAGAGCAGCTCGATGATTGCGGAGCTCACTGTCTAACGACGTCATCTTGTTATAGGCAGTGAAGTAGGCAGTTGGATCGACAGTTCTCTCACCAAATAGCGCTCTCAAAACCTCATACTGAGCATTCTTATCCCAAATAAGCGGCTGCCTGTCTTCAAGAAAAAAACAAACAAATCTCAGAATAAGTAAGAAATCATAGAAAGTTGGTAACCCCGAGGCTTCTATCACCGCTCGTTCATATAGGGTTTCAAAATGATCGGCACTATCACCACGGAGCTCTATGCCATTAACCTTGAGTGACTTAATTGAGAGATTCTTAAGGTGCCGCTCAATGACTATTACTTGAGTTCCAAATAATACTTCAGCCCGTACAGTGGCATCGGCGGCATTGTCTCTAACGCGTCTAGCAAAATATTGTTTATCAGCACTACTTGGCTTCCGTGCCCCTCGTCCTAGGTCGCCACCTGATTCAATGTCTTTTAATCCAGTTAGCGTTCTAAGCAACATTGTTAAAAACGTAGTTTTACCAATACCATTAACCCCGACTATCAGGTTTACGCCAGAAAGCATTTCTCTAGAAAGGTTTCCATCATTCCTCTCCCCTCGATAGAGGCCATAATTCTGAATTTGAACTGAACGAATTACCGGAAAGTTAATCATTTTTGTTATCTTTAAAATTATCTATCAGTGGCAATTTTTACCCAAAATGGCTAAATAGCAGCAATTAATGCCTTTAAACTACAGTTTTTATCATTTAAGGTTCTCGGTCAATCCTAAAAGGTTGAGCCATCATAAATCTATAAACTCTGCTGGATGAAACAAGTGATGCTCTCCAACCCCTTGTTTTAACTCTATCGGCAATATAATCCAGTTCGTAATCTCATCAGGAAAGGTAAATGTAAAGTATTGCGAGCGATGTAGTTATAAAGTTATGTAAAATTTCTGCCTCTTCGATAGTTCTCTATCTGTTCCTGATGGTTTAATAAATCATAAATTTTTTAATGTGAATAGGGAGAGAGCGATGGCAGGTTGGTTTGAACTGACAAAAAGTGATGCAAACGGTCAATTCAGTTTTGCATTGAAGGCAGGTAATGGGGAACAGATTCTCAGGAGCGAGCAATACACCACCAAGGCAGCGGCTCAGAACGGCATTGCTTCTGTCCAAAAAAACAGTGGGTCGGATGACCGCTACCAGAAGTTGACAGCGAAAGATGGCCGCCCTTATTTCAATTTGCTGGCGGCCAATAGCCAAGTGATTGGTACCAGCCAGATGTATTCTGCAGAAGCTGGGCGTGATAACGGCATTGCTTCGGTGAAAACCAATGGTTCTACTGAAACGATTAAAGATTTAACCTAGGTTATTGAAATACCAGTGATTAAAGCCTCGCCTTGTGCGGGGCTTTTTTCATGATGAAATCCCACACACAGGCGGGTAGCAGGCGCATAAACCTGGCGATGATGCCCATTTGCCAGGGGATGACGGTGTAGCGTTTGTGCTGGTGAATTGCTTTGAGTGCTTTACTGGCAAATACGTCCACATCCATTAAAAACGGCATCGGGTAAGTATTGATATTCGTCATTGGGGTGCGGATATAGCCTGGTGCAATGGTCGTGACACTGATGCCGTAAAGCTGCATTTCCACCCGCAGGCTTTCCAGGTAGGTGATGGCAGCAGCTTTGCTGGCGCTGTAGGCGCCGGCACCGGGCAAGCCACGAATACCGGCGACGCTGGCAATGCCGACCAGTTGTGCAGGTTCGCCTCGGCCTGCGGCAGTTTTCATGGCGGCAATAAAAGGCTGAAAGGTGTGTACCAGGCCCATGACATTGGTATCAAACACGGCCTGGAAGGCGGGAATATCTTGTTGATATTCCGTCAGGGTGCCGCGACTGACACCGGCATTGGCGATCACAATATTGGGTGTGCCTGCCTGGGTTAAAAAGTCTTTCGCAATCGCTTGTATGCGCGCCGCATCGCGCACATCAGCCACGTAACTGTAGGCCTGGCTGTTTAATGCGGTGACTTGTTGCTGTAGTGTGGCTAGCGCAGACTGGTTGCGCGCGATCAGTGCCAGTGTGCAGCGCGCACCATATTGGCGGGCATAGGCAAGTGCCAGGGCCTGGCCTATGCCGCTGCTGGCGCCGGTGATGACGATGCGTAGGGATGTGTTGGATGCTTGCATAAACAGTACGAAATAAAAGTGATTGGGTTAGAATGCCATAAAACGATAAGAGGAAACACGGATGAACTTGGAAAAAGTAATCTTTGGCTTTTTTATTATCCTGGCGATGACGCTCAATTTCGGCTTTTTTGTCGGCCAGATTGATAATCCCCAGCATCATTTGCATTATGAGTTGTATATCGCGATTGTGGTTAACCTGATTGCGACGGTATTGAAGTTTGGTGATCGCACGCAGATTGGCGCCATTCACCTGGCGACCAGCCTGGTGGCGGATTTGCAATTGATTGCAGCAGCGATTATCTGGACTGCGGCCGGGGATAAAGGCATGCAGCCGGAAGTGATCGTCGGGATTGTGTCGCTATCGGGCGGTGCTTTCCTGGCCAATATCACCTCGGTGATCCTGCTGATCTACGAAACGGTGACGTTGCGTCGTTAATCCCTCCTCCGCGTCTGCAGGGACAGCGATGAGTCTCAATCAAATTATTTTCCTTATCCTGCGGCGCATGCGCGCGCCGTTGCTGCTGGTGATTATCAGCTATGCCATTGCCCTGATCGGTTTTGTGCTGATTACCGGTATTGATGATCATGGCCGGCCTTATCACCTGGGTTTTTTCGATGCGTTTTATATACTGAGCTATACCGCGACCACCATCGGTTTCGGTGAGATCCCCTATCCGTTTACTGCTCACCAGCGCCTCTGGATGACGTTGTCGATTTACCTGACCGTGATTGCCTGGTTTTATGCCATCGGGGCGATTATTGCGCTGTTCCAGGAGACCTCGCTCAAGCAGGCGATTAAAACCGCCAAATTCCAGCGCGATGTCTGCAACCTGATGGAGCCGTTTTACCTGATTTGCGGTTATGGCGAAACCGGCAGTGAGCTGGTGCGGGCGCTGGATAAAAACGAGTTGCGGGTGGTGGTGCTGGAGATTTCGCCGGATCGCGTCAACGAGCTGGAAATGACCGATTACCAGTTTTATATTCCGCATTTATGCGCGGATGCCCAGCTCTCTGAAGTGCTGCTCTACGCTGGTATTAAAAACCCGATGTGCCGCGGTGTGGCGGCACTGACCGATGATGACCATGCCAACCTGGCAATTTCGGTGGCGATCAAACTGATGACCCCGGAACTGCCGGTGCTGGCACGCGTGGAAAATGATGTGGTGGCGGCCAATATGGCGTCTTTCGGCACCGACCATATCATTAACCCTTACAAGATTTTTGGTGAGCACCTGGCCATGCGGTTGAATGCGCTTGGCACTTACCTGTTACATGAGTGGCTGACGCGCGCGCCTGGTGATGCGATTGCCGCACCGGCGGCGATTCCCAGTGGCAACTGGATTGCCTGTGGTTTTGGCCGCTTTGGCAAATCGGTGGTGAACAGCCTGCAAAGCGGCGCCATGAATGTGACCATTATCGAGGCCGACCCGGTTGGCACGCAATGCAATCACTGTATTGTCGGTAGTGGCGTGGAGTCGCATATCCTGCAGCAGGCCGGTGTGGATAAAGCCGTGGGCATTGTGGCCGGTACCGATAACGATATTAACAACCTGTCGATTGTGATGACGGCGCTGGAGGCCAATCCGGAACTGTTTGTGATTATCCGCAAGAACAAGCGTCACAATGATCCGCTGTTCCAGCACTTTAATGCCGACATCACCATGCAGCCCAGCGATGTGATTGCGCATACCTGTTTGTCCTATATGGTCTCGCCCATGCTGGCGGAGTTCCTGGCGACTGCCAGGCACCAGACCAATGCCTGGGCCAATGCGGTGATTGCGCAACTGGTCTCCAAGCTGGGCGAGCACGTGCCGGATACTTGGGACCTGACCATTGCAGGAGAGATGGCGTTTGCGGTGTGTGCCTTGATGGAGCAAGGCCTGCAGCCAACCATCAAGCACCTGACCTTAAGTCCCTCCGGCCAGCAGCGTTTTGAAATGCCGGTGGTACCGTTGATGCTGATGCGGGGTGAGCAGAAATTGCTGTTGCCCGAGTTGTCCACGCCTTTGCAGATTGGTGACAAAATCCTGTGTTGCGGCATGGATCAGGCAAAGTCTATCCAGCGTTATGTCATGCATGATATTAAAACCCTGCACTACCTGGTCACTGGTAGCGAAATGCCGGAAACGTGGATAGGTCGCTGGTTGCGCAGCTAAATAAAAAAGCCCTGTGTGAACAGGGCTTTTTGCTGGCCAGCTTAATGCTTTATTTTTTGGCGGCCTTCTCTTTACGGATATTCTGGATAATGTAATCCGCGGTTTGCAGGGCTGCTTCATTGCCACCAGCCATGGAACTACCGGTAATATACTTGCCATCGATTACCAGTGCCGGTACGCCGGTGGCACCGGAAGCGCGGAAAATCTGCATGGCTTTGTTCAATTGCATATTGGTGGCAAAAGATTTAAAGGCTTTTTCCACCTTGATTTTGTCCAGGCCGCCTTGTTGGGTCACCCAGTCAATCGCACCGGCTTCGTCGGCCGGATTCAGGGTTTTGCTTTTGTGGATGGCATCAAATAACTTGCTATGCAGTTTATCCAGCACACCGAGTTCCTGCATGGCGTAATAGGCCTTGGCCATTGGCGCCCAGCTTGGGTTAGGCAGGCCAGGCACGCGTTTGAAATAGACATCGGACGGTAATTTTTTCACCCAGGCGTCCAGCGGTTGTTCCATGTGGTAGCAATGCGGGCAGCCGTACCAGAAAATTTCCATTACTTCGATTTTGGCTGGCTGGTCGGTGGTGATCTGTTGTGCGACCTGCTCAAATTGTGTGCCCAATTGCGGCGTATCCGCCCAGGCAGCGCCAGAGGCCAAACCTGCCCACAGCATCAAACTCAACAACATGTTCTTCATAAAATTGGTTTCCTTGTTTAATGGAAAATGGTTGGGTAGAAAAGTGATGGTTTAACGGGCGAAGGCGTCAAAGCGATGACAGTCCCGTGTAATCAAATCCAAATCAATCGAATCCGGTGCCATCGCGTGCCATCCGTTAATGGGTGGAGGACTCGATATTGACCTTGATCAGGCTGGCCTGGAAGCCATTGCTTTCCAGTTCATGGCTCAGTTTGCTGATCTTGGCCGGGTCATTCAGCGGGCCCATGCGCACCCGGTGCATGGTGCCTTTGTTGGGGATGTCGGCCGTTTGCACAAAGGCTTCAAACCCGACTAGCGCCAGCCGGGTTTTCAGGTTATTGGCATCATCTTCCCTGGCAAACGCACCCACCTGGATAAAATAGCTTTCCTGTTTGATGGGCGTGTTTTTCCTGATCTGCTGCTCGCTGATTTTGCTCTCGGTATCCGGCAGGATGGTGTAGAAATCAAACTTGTTCGGGTCTTCGATGGCGGCACTACCGGGTTTGATTTCTTCTTCGGTCACCGTACTTTTAATCGGGATCTCCTGCTGGCCTTCATCTTTTTTGAAGGCGCTGGAGAAGGGGCTGTGGTCGCCTTTGATATAGATGATCAGGGCCACCGTCATGGCGACGCCGAGGAAAAGACCCACCAGCAAGCCATTGAAAAAGGTACTGCCACTGTTTTTTGTTTTAGCTTTGGCCTGGGCGGGTTTGTAGTCGCGACTCATGAGTGTGTTTAACCGTTTTGTTTCAAAAGGAACTTACATTTTTTCCGGGGCGCTGACGCCCAGCAGGCCCAGGCCGTTACGCAATACCGTACGCGTGGCCGTAATCAATGCCAGGCGAGCCAGCTTGAGCTGTGACTCATCCACCAAAAACTTGGTGTCATTGTAATAACTATGCAGGGCACTGGCTAGTTCTTTAAGGTAGTTGGCGACCATGTGCGGTGCCGATGCCTGGCAGGCAGTGGCCACCACTTCCGGGTACTGGCTGAGTGCCTGCATCAGCGCGGTTTCTGCCGCACTTTGCAGCGGAGATAAATCCGCGCCTGCCAGGCTGGCACTGTCACCGCCCCATTGGTTCAGCACACTGCAAATCCGCGCATGGGCGTACTGGATATAGTAAACCGGGTTGTCATTGGTCTGCGCACGCGCCAGGTCAATATCGAACACCAGCTGCGAATCCGGGCTGCGGGCGGCCAGGAAATAGCGGGTGGCATCACAGCCGACCTCTTCAATCAGGTCGCGCAAGGTAACGTAGCTGCCGGCACGCTTGGACAATTTGACTTCTTCGCCGCCGCGCATCACGGTTACCATCTGGTGCAGCACGTACTCTGGCCAGCCTTGCGGAATGCCGGCATCCAGCGCCTGCAAACCGGCGCGTACCCGGGTGATGGTGCTGTGGTGGTCGGCGCCCTGTTCGTTAATCACGCGTGTGAAACCGCGGTTCCATTTTTCGCGATGATAGGCGACATCCGGCACAAAATAGGTGTAGCCACCCTCTTTTTTGCGCATGACGCGGTCTTTGTCATCGCCGAAATCGGTGGTACGCAACCACAAGGCATCATCCTGCTCGTAAGTATGGCCGCTGGCAATCAGAGCCTGTACCGTATTTTCCACTTTGCCTTCGGTGTACAGGGCACTTTCCAGCGAAAATACGTCAAACTTGATCTGGAAAGCCTGCAAATCAAGGTCCTGCTCATGACGCAGATAAGCTACTGCAAATTTACGGATGGATTCGGCATCATTGATATCGCCGCTGGCAGTCACGGCCATATCGTCGGCTGTCACCGTCTCTTTGGCCAGGTAAGCCTGGGCAATCTCGGCAATATATTCGCCACGATAACCGTCTTCGGGGAAGCGTGCATCTTCAGGCGTGATGCCTTGCGCACGTGCATGCACGGATTTGGTCAGGTTATCAATCTGCGCGCCGGCATCGTTGTAATAAAACTCGCGCGTCACCTTCCAACCATTGGCTTCCAGCAGGCGGCACAGGCAATCGCCCACGGCTGCGCCGCGGCCATGACCGACATGCAGCGGGCCGGTCGGGTTGGCGGACACGAACTCCACCTGCACTTTTTGCTGCTGGCCGGAAGTATTGCGGCCAAATGCTGCACCTGCCCCAAAAATCTCTTTGACAACGCCCTGCTTGCTATCCGCCGACAGGAAGAAATTGATGAAACCGGCGCCAGCAATCTCCACCTTGCTCAGTAAGGTGTTGGCAGGTAGCCCATCAATAATGGCCTGTGCAATCGCACGTGGATTCTGTCTGAGGGGTTTGGCCAGTTGCATGGCGATATTGCTGGCAAAGTCACCGTGTTCGGCCGACTTGGGCCGCTCAAGAATAATATTCAGGCCGGAGGTGTCGTCCACCAGCGGTTGCACCGCTTGCAGAATCAGTTCTGTGATCGTTTGTTTCAAGGTTAAAATGCTGCTGAATAGTCAAACCGCCATTTTAACCTAATTAGCCATTTTCACCCATGTATCCCGAAGCGCCCGCTCCTACAGTCGATTCCGCTGCTGCTATTGTGCGCGTGGTCCTCGATGTGCCGCTGGATCGCCAGTTTGATTACCTGAATCCGGGGCTGCCAATCCGTGAGGGTAACCGGGTGGTGGTACCGTTTGCCGGACGGCAGCTGGTGGGCATTGTGATGGCACTGCTCAGCGAGACGGATATACCGATACAAAAGCTGAAAGCCGTGTTGCAAGTGTTTGACGATGTGCCGTTGGATGCTGCCACGTTCAAACTGCTACGCTTCTGTGCTGACTATTACCATTACCCGTTTGGCCAGACCGTGCTGTCCAGTCTGCCGTTGCGCTTGCGGCAAATCAAGCCAGCGGTTTCACGCAAAACCTGGCTTTACCGCTTGGCGCAGCCTGTACCGGATGATTTTGTCGGTAAGCGTCAGCAAGTGCTGGCGCGGCTCATAACGCTGTTGCAACAGCATGAAGAATGTAGCGAAGCCCTGCTGGGCGAAGCATCTGCCACCTGGCGCAAAGCCATGCAACCTTTGCTGGACAGCGGCTTAGTCACGCGGCGCGAAGTGGTGGCCACGCGCCCTTCCCTGGCAGCTTCGGAACATGAGCCGGTGCTGAATGAAGAGCAGGCAAGCGCCGTCGCGGCCATTCTCGGTACGTTACGCCAGTTCCAGCCCTGGCTGCTGTTTGGCGTCACCGGCTCCGGTAAAACCGAAGTCTATATCCGCTTGCTGCAAACGGTGCTGTCCGAACCACAAGCGCAGGTACTGATCATGGTGCCGGAAATCAACCTGACCCCGCAACTGGAAGGCCGTTTTCGCAGCCGCCTCAGCCAGTTTCCGCTGGTGACGCTGCATAGTCATTTAAGCGAGAGTGAGCGCTTGCAAAACTGGCAGGCGGCACAGACTGGCGCAGCACGTATTGTGATCGGCACGCGCCTGAGTGTGTTCACGCCCATGCCGCACCTGAAACTGATGATTCTGGACGAAGAGCACGACAGTTCCTACAAGCAGCAGGATGGCATGCGTTACCATGCGCGCGATGTGGCGCTGGTGCGCGCCAAGCAATGCGGGATCCCGGTGGTGCTGGGCAGTGCCACGCCTTCGCTGGAAAGCTGGTATAACGCCAGCGGGCAGCCGGCGGCTGGGCAAGCCGGCAGAAAGCCGGGCTATCGCCTGCTGACACTGACACAGCGTGCTGCCGCCCAGGCCAGATTGCCGCGCATTTTCTGCATAGATACCACGCATTCGCCAGCAGAAGCAGGCTTGACGCCGCAATTAAAGCAGGCGATTACCCAGCGCCTGCAACGTGGCGAGCAAAGCCTGCTGTTTATTAACCGGCGCGGTTATGCGCCAGTGCTGCACTGCTCCGCCTGCCAGTGGTTGGCAGATTGCCAGCGCTGTTCTGCCAGGATGGTGCTGCATCTGCGGCAACGCGTATTGCGCTGCCATCATTGCGGAGCGGAGCAGAGAATCCCCGTGCAATGCCCGAGTTGTGGCAATCCCGACCTGCGTCCGGTTGGCCAGGCCACGCAGCGCATTGAAGAAACCCTGCAACAACTATTCCCGCAGGCGCGGGTAGCGCGGGTGGACCGCGATACCATCCAGGCCAAGGATGCGCTGACCGAATTATTGTCAGCCGTACATGACGGCAAGGTGGATATCCTGGTTGGCACGCAGATGCTGGCCAAAGGCCATGATTTCCCCAACCTGACCCTGGTCGGCGTGCTGGATACCGACAGCGCCCTGTACAGCCCGGATTATCGCGCCAGCGAACGCCTGTTCGCCCAGCTCATGCAGGTGGCGGGCCGCGCTGGCCGTGGCGATAAACCGGGGGAAGTACTGATACAGACCGCGTTTCCCCAGCATGCCCTGTTTGCGGCCCTGCAGGCGCAGAATTATGCCGAATTTGCCGACAGCCTGTTGCAGGAACGCATCGCCTTGCAGTTCCCGCCCGCTACCTATATCGCCATCATTAAAGCTGAGGCGCCGGACTATGCGCTGGTGAAGCAATTTTTAACTGAACTGGCAGAGGCCGGACGCGAATTTATCCGGCAGCATGTGGCGACCTTTACTGACCAGCCCGTTATTTACGACCCGGTGCGGCCGGGTCTCGCCAGGCTCAATCGCATGGAGCGCGGCTATGTCATGCTGCAAAGCCATCAGCGCGGTGCCCTGCAACAATTGCTGCATGCCGCCGTTGACTGGGCCTGGCAACATCCCTTGCAGGCAAAAATCCGCTGGACTGTGGATGTTGATGCGCTGGAGCAGGGTTAGCCGTAAAATACCGGTTTTGCTTGGCGTGAACCCGCCACAACCCCATTTAAAACTCCCTTGGGCGGATGGGTTTGTTGCTTTAAATCCACATATATATTTTTACGTGCGGTTCAAGCGGGTTTAACTAGACAATTGCATGCGCTGCGCTATGATTGCAGCATTACAAGAATCAATATATAAAACCATTGAAATCAATCAATTATGAAAACTACAAAGATAAATAAATATCCTCTCAGGCTCGCTGTTTCCCAGGCTTTGATTCTTTTCTCATATGTGACGCACGTGCATGCGGCGCCGGTGGTGCCAACAGACGCTGGTAGCGTCAATATTCCGCGACCACAGCTGCCGCCGCTGGAAGTGACCCCTGCCTTGCCACAGGAGACCCTGCCGGAGTCGGAAACTAACGCTGACAGCAACGTGAAAGTCGTCGTCAAGGCATTTGAGTTCAGTGGCAATGAGCAGTTTTCTACCGAAACACTGAGTGGATTGCTCACCGGGTATATCGGGCGTGAAGTGAGTTTTGCCGAACTGAACGAAGCGGTCACAAAGGTCAAGCAGTTCTATCGTAACAATGGCTACTTCCTGGCGCAGGTAGTGTTGCCAGCGCAAGACCTGGTCAAGCAGTCCGACCAAAGCACTGTCATCAATATCCAGGTGATTGAGGGGAAGTTGGGGGAGCTGAAAGTCGAAGCTGGTGAAGGCATCAACCAGTCCTTCATGAGTGATTTAAGCCATAACGGCATTGCTAGCGGTGATGTGATTACTGAACAAAGCCTGGTCAGAAATGTGATCCTGATCAATGCTCTGCCAGGTGTGCGCGCAACGTCTATTTTGTCGCCGGGTGCAGAGCCGGGCACCAGTGATGCCACTATTTCTGTCGAACCTGAAAACAAAGTGATCGGTTATGCCGGTATCAACACTTATGGTAACCCGTACACAGGCCGTGAAACCGCGTTTGCCGGTGTAGCAGTGAATAACCTGGCCGGGCGTGGTGACCAGCTGACCTTCGGTGGCCGCATTTCCAGGAATGAAGACCTCAAAGCCTTCAATATTGGCTATGCCACTCCGGTTTTCAGCCCTGCCAATGTGCTGTCATTGGGTTACAGCCTGGTGGAATACTCCCTGAACGGCCAGTTCAAGGATATTGATGCCAAGGGTAACTCACAGTACTTCACAGCCTATCTGGATCGTTCCATGTACCGCGACAGCCGGAAAGGTGTGAACCTGCGTTTGGGCGGCATCTACAAGGAATTGAAAGACGAGATCGGCCTGTTCTCTGTTAATAACCGCAGGGATATTGCCGAAGTGGAACTGGGTGTGTCCGGCGAGTGGATTACGGCTGGCGGCGATGTCATGTACCAGCTCGGCCTGTCAGCCACTGGTGGCCATGTCAGTTTTAAAGACAGCCTCGCTGAGCTGGTGGACAGGACTTCACTTGGCGGACTGGGTACACAAGGCGACTTCATGCGCGTAAACCTGATTGCCAACCGTAACCAGATTTTTGAAAATGGTATCAACTGGGCACTGCGCGCAGATTACCAGGCCGCCAACCAGAACCTGGATATTGCAGAGAAAATGGGCATTGGTGCCGTCAACAGGTGGCGCCAGTTTGCTTACCTGCCCAGTCTGGCGAACGAAGGCTGGATGGTTGGCACCGAAGTGAAAAAAGACTTTATTGTCAGCAACCCAAGCTTGAAGGTATTGCAGGCAGTGACACCTTATGCTTTCTATGATTTCGGTAATGGCAAAATCAACCATGATCCGCTGAGTTCGGATAATCATGTGCTCTCCAGGCATTATGGTGTCGGTGTGGATTTCACCATGGTCAAACAATGGGTGTTAAGCACGACTTATTCCATCCAGGACCGTGCCGTGGAAGGTGCGCCTACAGACACTGCCTATACATTGTGGGGGCAGCTGAAAAAAGATTTCTAAACACTAAAAAACAACAAAAAATAAAACCAATAAAAACAGCCTGACCCGTTCAGGCTAATTACAAAAAAAAGTCCGCATGGCATATTAAGCGCGGACAAATTGAGAAGTTAGTTGAATAGCATCCGTCCAATGTTGGGGGATGCTATTACTTTCTGGGAGAAGAATATGAAAAGCGCATCGTTAAATCACGTCTATCGTCTGGTATGGAGTAAAGTCAATGAGGCCTGGGTGGCCGTCGCGGAATTCACCGCAGCCCATGGCAAATCCTCATCCGCAGCCCGGTCCGAAGCCGTGGATCACGCGCAGCAGGAAGTAGATAATTCCTTACTCAATCTCTCGTTTAAAACGACCACCAAAGTCAAGCTGGCAATCCTGGCGTCCCTGCAATTACTACTGGCCGGGCAGGTACAGGCGAATCCGACAGGTGCGCAAATTATATACGGTAACAACACCATCACCGTGAACGGCGCCACCATGACGGTTAACCAGCAAAGCCTGCAGTCGGTCATCAACTGGTTGAAATTCAGCATCGACAAAGGTGAAACCGTCAACGTGCTGCAACCAGGCGGTGGTAGTGCGTTGTACCGCGTGGTTGGTAACGACTCCTCCCAGATTTTCGGCCAGTTGAACGCCACCGGCAAACTGTTCCTGGTCAACCCTAACGGCGTACTGTTCGGCCAGGGTTCACACGTAGATGTCGGTAGTTTAGTGGTCAGCACCCACAATATCAGCACCAGCGATTACCTGAACAACAAATTCAACTTTACCTCTCCTGCCAATAGCAATGGTTCCATTATCAACCAGGGTGTAATCAAGGCCGGTAACGAAGGCTATGTTGTCCTGCTGGCCAACCAGATTGAAAACACCGGCACCATCACTGCCAACAACGGCAGCGTGGTGCTCGGTGCCAGCCAGAGCGCTACATTAGATTTTTACGGCAACGGCCTGGTGAAAGCCCGCTTAAGTGGCGATGCCGTGAATGCCGCCATCAACCAGGCAGGCACGATTTCTGCCAATGGCGGCTTTGTGCAACTGGCCACCAATGCTCGTAGTGCTGCTATCAACATGAGTGGCGTGATCGAAGCCAACAGCCTGGTAGAGCGCGATGGCGTGATCCGTCTGGAAGGTGGCGCTGGTTCAACTGTGACTGTTTCAGGCCAACTGGTTGCCAAAGGTGTGGATACCAAAGGTGGCAGTATCCAGGTGACAGGCGAGCAAGTTTCCTTGCTGGGTACAGCCAGCCTTGATGCTTCCGGGTCTACCGGTGGTGGCGAAGTCCTGGTGGGTGGTGATTACCAGGGTAACAATGCCAATGTTTACAACGCACGTACTACTTTTGTGGCGGATGGTGCTTCTATCAAGGCCGATGCAACTGACAATGGCGATGCAGGTAAAGTGATTGTCTGGTCAAACGACACTACACAATTCTATGGTGATATTTCAGCGCAAGGCGGCCAGCAAGGTGGTAACGGCGGTTTTGTAGAGGTTTCCGGTAAGGAAGACCTGTATTTCAATGGCCGGGTTGATACCAGCGCAGCCAACGGTGTGGGTGGTGATGTATTGTTAGACCCAGCTAACATTACTATTGGCACTACTGGTTCAGGTGGCAATATTAACTACAACGACGCTGGTAGTGGCAGCGTCAATACTAATTTGATTAAATCCAGCAATACGACATTGCAGGCGACAAACAATATTACTGTGAGCGCCGCTATCACTATGGATAGTGATAAGAGCATTACCTTGCAAGCTCGCAATGACATTACGGTTAATAACAATATCACAACCAATCGTACTTCCAGCGGCGGCAATATCACCATTCAGGCAGACAGTGACAATAGCGGTGCAGGGACATTGGCTCTTGCCGCTAACCTGACCAGTGGCGGTGGTGATATCACTTTAAGCGGTAACACGATTCAAAATGGTGCCGGTCATTACCAGATCAACAGCAGTGGTAACGAGGGTGGTGAGTCTGCCGGTGCAATTACTATCAGTGCAAAACAAAATGTGGCTTTAGCAAATACAGACCTGCTTGCTAATGGTGCTACCGGTGCGACCGGTGCCACTGGCGCAGCTGGAACGACAGGTTCAACAGGCACAACAGGTTCAGTCGGTTCAGCAGGCGTGGCAGGTGCAGCAGGTCAGAACGGTAGTAATGGCGGCAATGGCGCAAACGGCACCGGCAGCAATGGCAGCACCCGCGATGGTCGTAATGGTACGGATGGAGGTAACGGGCTAGCTGGTGGTGCTGGCGGTGTAGGTGGCCAGGGCGGCACGGGTGGTAACGGTGGCCAGGGCGGTCAAGGTGTCGCGGGCGGCACGGGCGGTAATGGTGGCCAAATCTCTGTATCCAGCACTAATGGCAGTATTGCATTAGGCAATATTGAAGCTAAAGGTGGGCAGGGCGGTACAGGTGGTATAGGTGGTGTTGGGGGCAACGGTGGCCAGGGTGGTCAAGGTGGTGTTGGCGGTGTAGGTGGCCAGGGCGGCACTGGTGGTCAGGGTGGTAATGGCGGTAACGGTGGCAATGGATCGTCGGATAATGATTCTGATGGCGGCAACGGCGGCAAGGGTGGTAATGGTGGTGTAGGCGGCGTCGGCGGTGACGGTGGTGCTGGCGGTACAGGCGGCCAGGGCGGTAATGCCGGAATGGGCGGCGCCGGTGGTGTAGGCGGTAACGGCGGCAATGGCGGTACAGTCCTCATTATGGCGAGCAACGGTAGCGTCAAGGTTGGCACTATTAATACCACGGGTGGTCAAGTGGGTGCCGGTGGCGTTTCTGGACAATCTGGCGCAGCCGGTTTAGCAGGCCTGGGTGGCGTCGGTGGTGCCGGTGGTAAACAAGGCGCTGGCGGTGCTGGTGGTGCTGGCGGGGCCGGTGGCACTGGTGAAGATGATGGTGGTAACGGTGGCGCTGGCGGTATCGGCGGCTTAGGATATGGTGGCGGTGCTGGTGGTGTTGGCGGTGCTGGCGGCAGAGGAAAAGATGGCAACGGTGGCAATGACAGCAACGGTGGCAATGGCGGCAACGGTGGTGCTGGCGGCAACGGTGTAGCAGGTAGTGCGGGTGGCGCTGGCGGTAACGGTGGCATCGGTGGCCAAGGTGATGACGATGGTGGTGACGGCGGTAACGGCGGCCAAGGCGGTGCTGGTGTTGTCGGCGGTAACGGCGGTAATGGTGGCGCCGGTGGTCGAGGTGTAGATGACAACGGTGGTAATGGCGGTAACGGTGGTGCTGGCGGTGCTGGTTTAGTTAACAGTGCTGCTGGTAACGGCGGTAATGGTGGCGCCGGTGGTGCAGGCCATGACGATGGCGGTAACGGCGGTAACGGCGGCAAAGGTGGCGCTGCAAGCACTAATGCAAATCGTGGTGCTGGCGGTGCAGGTGGTGCTCGCGGCTTAGGCGGTGATGATAATGGAAATAGCGGAAGTAATGGAGGCTCAGGTACGGTTAGTGCTCAGCCTAATCCAACCCTTGCCTCTAATGGATTACAAGGCGCAACCGGTCCGTCTGGCCTGGCTGGCAGCTCGACGCCAACACAACAAACGACTGCAGCCAGTGGCGAACATGGTGGCAATGGTGGCGCCGTCACGATTACCTCAAAAGCCAGTGAGACGATCACTATCGGCAATATTGATACTTCTGGTGTAATCGATGGTTCTGGCGGTAACGTTACCTTGAACGGTAATACCGTACTGGCTGACAATACAACGATTAATGCTTCTGGTGCGGGTTCCGCAGCGGGCGGTAATGTTAAGTTCAATGGTAAAGTTGATTCTGAAGGTACAGAAAATAACAGCCTGGCTGTGAATACCAATGGAGTGACTACATTTGGCGGTGCTGTAGGTGGCACTCAAAAACTTTCAAGTCTCACGACAGATGCGCCAGGTAGCACTGCGTTGAATGCCAATGTGACAACGACAGTTGCGCAAACTTACAATGATATGGTGATTGTCGGCGCGAATGTCACGCTAACTTCAGGCAGTGGCACTCAAGCGGCTTCTGCAACTGGAACGTCAGGTAGTGATGTCACTTTCCTGGATACCGTGGATTCATTTATTGCTGCGAATCCACCGGCTGCCGGGGATGTAACATTTAATAGCACGGTTGATTCCAGCACGCATAGTGATTTGACCGTTAACGCATCAGGGACTACGACATTCAACGGTGAAGTCGGTGGAAATCAGGCACTTGGTAACCTGACCACAGATAAAACCGGTAATACAGTCATTAATACCGGACGGATTATCACTAATGGCGATCAGCTATATGGTGACAAGGTTCAGTTGGCGCAAAACGTGACGCTGGCTGCTGGTGCGGGTTCATCGACCACAGCTCAAGCACAGGATGCAAGTCTGAATAAATCACTGATTGTTAACGCAACCGGCAGCACCACTTTTGGTGGCAATGTTGGTGGTCAGCGTGAGCTGGCAAGCCTGACCACAGATGCAGCGGGTAACACCGTGATTAACACCACGGCTGTGAAAACCACTGGTAACCAGACCTACAACGATGCCGTGACTGTTAAACAGAATGCAACGTTAACATCGGGCAATGATGTGACATTTGCAAAAGCGGTGAGTGTAGATGATAGTAAAAACCTGGCAGTGAATGCTGACAATAACATTACTGCACAAGCTAATATCACCAGCAACCGTGCCTCAAATACAGGTGGCGATATCACACTGCATGCAGATCATGATAGTAGTGGTGCTGGCTCACTGGACTTGCAAAGCCTGCAAAGTGGCGGTGGCAATATCGACCTGAGTGGTCAATCCATTGCAGCTAAAGATATCAACAGTAGCGGTAACTCGGCAGAAGCTGGAGGTAATGTAACTGCCAATGCAGAGGGCAATATTGCATTGGGTAATGTGACTGCCAACGCTGGTGCAAACTCTGCAAAAAATGGTGGTGCTGTGACCGTGACCAGCAATGCAGCTGACATCACAGTTGGCGCGATTGAAAGCAAGGGGGCGAATGCTACCGGCTTATTTACTACTGGCGGCAATGGCGGTGAAGTGAAATTGACAGCTAATCAGGTCACTATCCATAACATCACTACAACCGGTGGTAACGGCGGCCTCTTGGGCGCACAGGGCCAAGGTGGTGATGTGACGATCACTGGTGACACGCTGCTGGCGGATAACACTGTGATCAGTGCTTCTGGCTCTAACGGTGGTGATGTGACTTTCGACGGCACAGTGAATGGTGCCAAGAGTCTGGCAGTGAACACCAATGGGACAACGGCTTTCAAAGGCAACGTTGGTAACACCGCAAAACTGTCAAGCCTGACAACAGACGCGGCTGGCAAAACAGTGATTGGTGCTTCCAGCGTTCAAACAACGGGTAGCCAGACCTATAACGACGATGTTGAGATTGGCACCGACACTACATTGACCGCAACCAATGTGAAGTTTGATAAAACCGTTAACTCAGTAAACGGAAATCACTCACTGGCTGTTGATGCCAATGGTACGACCACTTTCAATGGTCAGGTGGGTAACTCAGGTAAGCTGGCAAGCCTGGTCACGGATGCTGATGGTAATACCGTGATTAACACCACTGTTGTGAATACGACGGGCGACCAGACTTATCACGATGCCGTGACTGTTTCAAGAAGCGCAACGCTGACTTCAGGCCATGACGTGACATTCGACAAAACAGTCAATGTGACAGATGCTAACAGCCTGACAGTGAATGCTGGTAACAATATCACTTCAAAAGATGACATCACCAGCAACCGTCTGGTCTTGGGAGGTAACCTCACGCTTAATGCAGGCAATGCGGTGCAGACAAAAAATCTGCAAAGCGGCGGTGGCGATATCAAACTCAGTGGTAAAACCATCAACACTGATAACATCAACAGCAGTGGCACCTTGGAAAATGGCGGTAACGTAACTGCTAATGCATCAGGCGATATTGCACTGGGCACAGTGACTGCTAACGGTAACAACGGCGGTGACGTGGCTGTAACCAGCACTGCTGGCAACATCACAGTTGGTGAGATTGAAAGCAAAGGTGCTAATGCTATATTAGGTTTAGGTAATGGTGGCAATGGCGGTAACGTAACACTATCAGCGATTGCCTCTAACAAGACTGTGACTATCCACAATATCACCACAACCGGTGGTAACAACGGCTTCTTAGGCTCCCAGGGTCAAGGTGGTGATGTGACCATCAACGGCAACACCCTATTAGCAGATAACGTTGTGGTTGATGCTTCTGGTTCCATCCCTGGCAGTCTTGCTAACGGCGGTGATGTGACTTTCAACGGACGGGTTAACTCCAAAAATGGTGCCAAGAGCCTGACCGTGGATACCAATGGCACCACTGCTTTCAACGGTGACGTTGGAACTGCTAATGGCGGTACATTGGCAAGCCTGACCACAGATGCTGCAGGTCGCACTGTGATCAATACCGCTTCAGTCAGAACAAACGGTGACCAGCACTACGGTGATGCAGTAGAAGTTGCGACAAACACTGCACTGACAGCTGGTGTAGGTAACACTACCGGTAATGTCACATTTGACAAAACCGTTGATTCGACAGCGAATGAAAATAATACGCTGACTGTAAATGCAGATGGTGCTACGACATTCAACGGTCAGGTCGGTAATGCGGCCAACGGCCAGTTGGGCAGCCTGACCACTGATGCAGCAGGCCGTACCGTGATCAATACCGATGTTGTGAAAACTGCCAAAAACCAGACTTACAACGATGATGTGGTGGTTGGCGAGAACACCACATTGACTGCTGGTATTGGTAACACAGGCAATGTGACCTTTAACAAAACCGTGAACTCGGCAGCAAGTGGAGATAAAGCACTGACTGTTGATGCCAATGGCACCACCACCTTTAATGGTGTTGTGGGCGGTACACATGAACTGGCTAGCCTGACGACAGATGCCGCTGGCACCACCGTGATTAACACCACGGCTGTGAAAACTTCTGGTGACCAGACTTACAACGATGCTGTGACCGTTTCCAGAAGTGCAACACTGACTTCAGGCCATGACGTTAAATTTGACAGCACTGTTGATGTGGCAGATGCGCGTAATCTGACAGTGAATGCCACAAATAACATCACAGCAAATGCTGCGATTACCAGCAATCGCAACCTTGTTTTTGGCGGTGGTAACCTCACGCTGAATGCAGGCAATGCATTGCAAACGGCAACGCTGCAAAGTGGCGGTGGCGATATCCAGCTCAATGGTGCAACCATTAACACTGGCAATATCAACAGCAGCGGTGTTATTGGCGGTAACGTGACTGCTGATGCATCAGGTGATATCACACTGGGTACAGTGACAGCTAATGGCTTTAATGGTGGCGATGTCACGGTGACCAGTACGACTGGCAACATTGCAGTGGGTGCGATTGAAAGCAAAGGTGCTAATGCTATATTCGGTATAGGTCCTGGTGGCAATGGCGGCAATGTAGCGCTGACAACAGCAGCTAATAACACCGTGACTATTCATAACATCACCACGACAGGTGGCGCTAATGGTGCCTTGGGCTTCCAGGGCAACGGCGGTAATGTGACCATTACTGGTAACACGCTGCTGGCTGCTGATACAACCATTGATGCTTCTGGCTCACCTTCCGTACCTGGCGGCCTGGTTAATGGCGGTGAGGTCACCTTCAACGGTCAGGTTGATTCTGTCAATGGGCAAACCAACAGCCTGACAGTCAATACCAACGGTACAACAACCTTCAACGGTAATGTCGGCTCTGATGCTGCATTGGCAAGCCTGACCACAGACGCAGCAGGTAGCACTGTGATCAACGCTGGAGAAATGAAAACCACCGGTGACCAGACTTACAACGATGACGTGACATTGGCGGCGCCAGTCATCAATATGATAACGACGGCTGATGGCGACATCACATTTGCAAAAACTGTAGTGGCAGGCGCTGGACATGACAAAGTCGTGGTGGATACTGGCAATGGTGGCTTCTTTGCTATCAACGGTATCCCCAGCATAGATGCAAATGGGCATATTGATATTAATAGCCAGAACGACTTTAACAGAGTTGAAATTGTGAAAGCCGGTTTGGTGGCAATTTCTGACAAGAATGACCTGACGCTAGGTAATGCCAATGTCGGGACTCTCCTGGCAGCGGCTGATAAGCTGACACTGGATGGTGCGCTTAACTACGATGGTGCCGGTATCGGTGCCTTGTTAGTGACCAACCAATTGACCGTGACCGGGTTGGGCGCTATTAATGCAGTCGGCAATTCTACTGCCAACTGGTTTATCCTTTCCCAGAACCCTGTACTTGATAGCGGAGAGGAAACATTAGACTACGACTTCAGGCAATATGGGTATAGATTCTCATCCCCAGTCATGGGTTCAGGAAGTGGTCTGCTTTATACCTATACCCCTGGCACAATTGATCTGACTCTGGGTGGCAGCACTACCAAAGTAGTGGATGGCAATACCAGCGTGACCAATCCGCAAACACTGGTATGGACAGCGAGCGGTGGTATCAATGGTGACACGTTTACTATGGATGCAAACGGCGCCACCTACTCATATGACACGCCAGCGGTAGGTACAGGTAAAAACATTACTGCTGTATTTGGCGGTCAGGGCCCTAACCTTTCGGCGCTGGATGAGAACGGTAAACCTGTCTATGGTTACACTTTGAGCCCTCTGCCCCAGGGTGGTACAGTTGGGCTGGGTATCGGTACCATTACCGCAGCGTTGACTGATGCCAGGGGTGCGAGTGCATTCAGTTTCGGTGAAACCCTGGGCTATAACCCGAATGGCGGTAGTAACACGGTCAGCAGTGCCACTGCGGCAGGTAACAATAGTGCGGACTGCCCTGCTTCTGAGTCGGTTAACCAGTTCAGTAAAACAACCGTGATTAACGATGTAACGGATGATTGCCGATAATTTCAGCAATTAATTAAGGCCGGGCACATGCCCGGCTTTTTTTGATGCGGCCGGCATGGTACACCCACTCAGTTGGTGAAAGTCCCCAATACACCCAGCAAGGGGGCGTGTTAGCTAGAGGCAACGGCTACTGAATATCAAGAGAAATAGGGCCAGGGGTGCAAAGACAGCAGAGGCCAGGTGCCGTGTCACTGCTGCCGTGGCCTGGATCTGGCAGCATTCCTTGCAGGCGAGAATTCGCTGGACAGTGGATGTGGATGCGCTGGAACAGGGTTGAAATCTGCCTGTTACTTGCGTATATAATTGTGCATGTGCTTTACGCATGCTAATCAGTCCTTGAATTTTTGTTTATGAAAGAACTTGCATGGATATCCAGAGCGCAGATCAGATCAAAAGTGCAATCATAGAAATTGCATTCCAGTTTGGGCCCAAACTCATCGTAGCTGTCCTCATCATCATTGCAGGCTTCTATGTCGCCCGCTGGGCAGGTCGCATCCTTGGAGCCAACATCAAAGGCTTTCATCTCGAGCCACCGGTAGAACAGCTATTGGTGAGAATACTGAGAATACTGGTACAAGGCCTGTTCGTCATCATGGCTTTGCAGAATCTGGGCGTACAGCTGTTACCGTTACTTGCCGGTCTGGGGGTTGCCGGTGCAGGTATCGCACTCGCCATGCAAGGGGTGCTAGGCAATGTGGTTGCCGGCCTCACTATTATCTTTACCAAACCGTTCAAGGTTGGCGAATATATTTCCATAGTCAGCGAAGAAGGCGTCGTCGAAAATATCAGCCTCTTTACCAGTGTGCTGAGCCATGCCGACAGATCGCATGTCGTCATCCCGAACCGCAAGATTGTCGGCGAGATACTGCATAACTACGGCAAAATCCGCCAGCTTGATCTTGAAGTCCGCGTTTCTTACGACACCGATCTGGATAAAGCCCTGAACGTCATTCAAGCCATACTCAACAGTAACCAGCGCGTGTTAAAAGAGCCGGAAGCCGTTATAAAAGTCGGCGTGCTCGCCTCTTCATCCATCAATATCCTGGTGAAACCATGGGTGAATGTACCGGATTACAATCTGGCTGGCGGCGAGATCAATAAAGCTATCATTGAAAGCTTCCGCCAGTCCGATATAGTGATTCCGTTTCCGCAGCACGAAGTTCGGTTACTGAATAGCGAGAGTGCAAAGTGAATCATGTGTCTATCTGGGGAGCTTCTGCGCAATAACCAGATGATTCTTTGCCGAAGCAGCTAAGGTTGCAATTGAGCAAAAAGAGTGGGAGATAATTTCATGTGTACGACAGGTGCCATAGGGTATTTCCACACCACTTTCCAGCATAGTCATCCAGCCTCACCCAAAATACAGTAAAATGCGGGTTTTAGCGGCTGTAGTTCAATGGTAGAACGCCAGCTTCCCAAGCTTGATACGCGGGTTCGATTCCCGTCAGCCGCTCCAAAGGAATTTTCATGGCCAATACTCCTCCCACCGTTCTTACTTTTGCTGCCACAGACCCCAGTAGCGGAGCGGGCGTGCAGGCAGATATCATGGCGCTGTCCAGCATTGGCTGTTATCCGCTGTCGGTGATTACCGGGGTTACGGTGCAGGATACCGTGGGCGTGGAAAGTGTGATGCCGCTGGATGCAGATTCAATCAACGACCAGGCACGCACTATCCTGGAAGATGTGTCCGTCAGTGCATTCAAGCTTGGCCTGCTTGGCAGTGTGGAGAATGTGGCGGTGATTGCCGAGATCGTGGCTGATTATCCGGATGTACCATTGATTATCGACCCTATCCTGGCTTCAGGCCGTGGGGATGAGCTTTCCAATGAGGAAATGCAGGCAGCGATGTGCGAATTGCTGTTCCCGCAGGCGACGCTGATTACGCCTAACAGCCTGGAGGCGCGACGCCTGGCCTATTATGACGAAGGCGACGAAGTCAAACACAGCTCGCTGGAAGAATGTGCGTTGCGCCTGATCGAGATGGGTAGTGAATACGTGATGATTACAGGTACGCATGAGCGCTCGCATGATGTCGTCAACAGCCTGTATGGCATGCAGATTATTGGCGGCACGCCTGGCTTGATCAAGGATTATCACTGGGAACGTTTGGCTGGCAGCTACCACGGTTCCGGCTGTACGCTGACCAGTGCGATTACTGCCTGCCTGGCGCATGGCCTGAGCATGGAAGAAGCCGTGCATGAAGCGCAGGAATTCACCTGGCAAACCTTGCGTCACGCATTCCGTCCCGGCATGGGCCAGTTTATTCCCGACCGTTTCTTCTGGGCACGCGAATCCGAGGGGCAGGAAAAGGCCAGTGAATTACAGCATTAGCGGGCTTTACCTAGTCACGCCGGATTGTGGTGACACAGATCTGCTGTGTTCCCAGGTACAACAGGCATTGCAAGGCGGTGTTTCCATTGTGCAATACCGGCATAAAACAGCCAGTGAGGCCTTGCGGCTGGAGCAGGCATCTGCGCTGCTAAACCTTTGCCGCCGCGCAAATATCCCTTTACTGATTAATGACCATGTGCCATTGGCTGCTGCTCTGGATGCCGATGGTGTGCATGTCGGGCAGGACGATCACGCGATTGCCGCCGCCAGGGATGTGCTGGGTGCTGGCAAAATCATAGGCGCTTCGTGCTATAACCGGTTTGAGCTGGCTGAACAGGCACAGACTGCCGGTGCGGATTATGTGGCATTTGGTGCCTGCTACCCTTCCCCGACCAAACCACATGCCCTACGTGCCACGGCAGATTTATTCACACAGGCCAGGCAATTGCTTGCCGTACCTGTAGTTGGTATCGGTGGCATTACGTTAGATAACGCGCCGCCGTTAATTGCTGCTGGTGCAGATGCCCTGGCAGTGATCAGTGATATTTTCCAGGCGGCTGATATTGCCGCACGCTGCCGCCAGTACCAGCCCCTGTTTGCAGAAAATTGAATGCAGGCGGCTGCCGTTTTGCCAAAGGTTGTTTGGTAAAATACCCTCATTAAATTGATTCGGTAGATTCTATGCATATTCATATCCTTGGTATTTGCGGTACGTTCATGGGCGGCATCGCGGTGCTGGCCAAAGCTGCCGGGCATCATGTCACTGGCTGTGATGCCAATGTCTACCCGCCCATGAGTACACAGCTGGAAGCGCAAGGCATAGAATTGATTGAAGGCTTTGACCCGGCCCAGACGGCCCTGAATCCTGATATCTATGTGATCGGTAATGTGGTGACGCGCGGCAATCCGCTGATGGAAGAAATTCTCAATCGCGGCCTGCCTTATATTTCCGGCCCGCAATGGCTGGCGGAGCATGTGTTGCAAGGCAAATGGGTACTGGCGGTGGCCGGGACGCATGGCAAGACCACCACGGCTTCCATGCTGGCCTGGGTGCTGGAATATGCTGGCCTGGCGCCGGGTTTCCTGATTGGAGGCGTGCCGGAAAACTTCGGGGTTTCCGCCCGTTTGCCGCAAGCACCTAAACAGGATAGCAAATCCGTTTCGCCTTTTTTTGTGATTGAAGCCGATGAATATGACACAGCGTTCTTCGACAAGCGTTCCAAGTTTGTGCATTACCGGCCACGCACCGCGGTATTGAACAACCTGGAGTTTGACCATGCCGATATTTTTGAAGATTTGCCCGCGATTGAAAAACAGTTCCACCACCTGGTGCGCACCGTGCCGCAACAAGGCCTGGTGGTTGCGAACCAGCAGGAAAGCCTGGATCGCGTGCTGGCACGTGGCTGCTGGAGCGGTCTTGAGCGCATAGACAGTGCCAGTGGCTGGCAGGTGCGGAATGTGGATGCACAAGGCCGCTTCGATGTGTTTTTCAACGGCGAACGCCAGGGTAATGTCAGCTGGGAATTGCTGGGCGAGCACAACCGCAATAATGCGCTGGCGGTGATTGCCGCTGCGCGCCATGTCGGTGTGGCGCCATGCATTGCGATTGAGGCTTTGAGTGAGTTCAAGAACGTCAAGCGCCGTATGGAAATCAAAGGCGTGGTGAATGGCATCACGGTGTATGATGATTTTGCCCATCACCCGACTGCAATCGCGACTACGGTGGCTGGATTGCGCGCCAAAGTGGGTAATGCGCGTATCCTGGCGGTACTGGAGCCACGTTCCAACACCATGAAGCTGGGCGTGATGAAAGATGCTTTGCCGGACAGCCTGCGCGAGGCTGATGCGGTGTTCTGCTATGCCAATCAACTAGGTTGGAATGCCGCTGACGCGCTGGCACCGATGCAGAGCAAAGCGCAAACGTTCGAAGATTTGTCCGGACTGGTGCAGGCCGTTACGCAACTTGCCAAACCTGGTGACCATGTACTGGTCATGAGTAACGGCGGCTTTGGTGGCGTGCACCAGAAACTGTTGCAGGCATTGCAGGCATAAACAGGCGGATGCCCCATGCGTTTCCGTGAACGTTCGCCGCTGGTGTGGGCTTTATGGTTTTCGCTACTGGTGCATATCGTTGTCCTGACGCTGCATTTCCAACCTGAACTCAAAGCGTTTAAAGACCAGATCCCGTCCCTGAATGTGATGCTGGTCAATAGCAAAACCCGGCAGGTCCCGAGCAAGGCCGATGCACTGGCACAGGCGAACCTGGACCGGGGTGGCAATACTGACGAAAAGCGCCAAATGAAAAGCCCGCTACCCAGCGTGCAGAATAGGCCGGCAGCAAACCCTCAGGCAGCGGAAGCCAGCTTGCAGCCGGTCATGCCGGCCAGTCCGCAGGAAGCCGAGTTGTTACGCCATCAGCAGCGCGTGGCACAACTGGAGCAGGAAGCGCAGGCACTCATGACGCAGTTGAAAGCCAGCCAGTCCGTCACCACCTTGCAAACACCGGTGGCGCAAACACCGGCCGTGACCAGGAAAGCAGTGCCTCAAGCAGCCAAACAGCCAGCGCAAACGCCGCAGGACAAGGTGGCCATGCAGGAAATGGTCAAGCTGGAAGCCTTGATTGCCAAGCAGCAGGAAGCGTATGAAACGCGCCCCAAGCGCCAGTTTATCGGCGCGCGTACCCGTGAATACCGTTTTGCCAGTTATGTGGAACAATGGCGGCAGAAAATTGAGCATGTGGGCAACCTGAATTATCCGCAAACGGCCCGTACGCAAAAGCTGTATGGCCAGTTGCAACTGACTGTATCCATCCGGGCTGATGGCAGCATAGAAAGTATCCATGTGCAGCAGAGTTCAGGGCATAAGTTGCTGGATGAATCTGCCCGCCGCATTGTGCAGCTGGCGGCACCGTTCCCGGCCTTTCCTGACGATATCCGGCAGGACACCGATGTATTAAGTATTACCCGGACCTGGACATTCAGCAGGGAAGACCAACTTTCCACCGAATAACGCGTCCCATCCGGTATGACCTTTTGTTAGAAAGCCATTTATGAGCCAGAGCTATTTTCAGTATCATGTCTTTTTCTGCCTGAACCAGCGTGCACCCGGGGAAGACTGCTGCATGAACAAAGGCGCGGAAGCGGCGTTTGACTATATGAAAAAACAGGTCAAGAAACAGGGCCTGGCAGGTGCCGGCAAAGTGCGCGTGAACCGGGCCGGTTGCCTGGATCGCTGCGCTGCCGGCCCGGTCATGGTGGTTTACCCCGATGCCGTGTGGTACACCTTTATCGATGAAAGCGATATTGATGACATTATCGACAGCCACCTGATGCAGGGAAAAATCGTGGAGCGTTTGCTGGTTTAAGGCGCCACCTGCATGCTGCGATTATGGGCTAAACGTCTGCTGATTACACTGCTGGCCGTCATATTGCTGGCAGTCTGCAGCGTACTGGGCTGGATCTGGCAGCCTTTTGACCGGACTGCCTGGCGCGTCAGCCTGCCGGTCGGCAGCGGCATACAGGTCAGGGTGGTCCCTATCCTCATGCTGGCCACCTCCCCTGCCGGCCGCTGGTGGCTGGATCACAAAGGTTTCAGCCTGCACCAGGGTGAAATACGCCTGTATGACGCAGATGGGTTGCGCGTGCATTGCAAAAACTGCGCCTTGCAGGCCAAATCCATCAGTGACCAGCCGGTGGTACTGGCTTCGGTAGAGCTTTGGCTCAAGCTGGACGGTCAGCAACTGAAAGGCTATTTACTGGCGGATGCCGCGCACAAACCGTTCAAAATCTATTTCGATGGCACCGTGACTATGCGCTCATTGCGCTTGCAATGGGCATTGCCTACCACGCCGCTCGCCAGTTTGCTGGAGCCGTTGCGCAGCCATTCCACAACAATCGCACAGGCCCAGGTGACTGGCGTGCTTTCCGCCACCGGCACCTTGCGCTGGCCACGGCAAAGCTGGAGTGCACAGCCGCAACTGGCACAACTGGCGGTGCACGGCCTGGATTTAAGTACCGTGACGACACCGGTGTTGCGTTATGATTGCCCGCTGCTGGATGAGCGGAAACATCCGGAAAAAATGCAATGGATCCCGCATGACAAAATGGGACGCTGGCTGCCCATGGCCGTCATCATCGCCGAAGATGCGGAGTTCCGCCATCATCCCGGTTATGTGCTGGCGCAGATGCAGCAATTGCTGGGCAAGGAAAGTGCAGAGAAAGCCGTGGGTGGCAGCACGCTGACCCAGCAGGTGGTCAAGTATATGTTTACCAATGGCGCTCGTACCTGGCAACGTAAAATCGAAGAATTGCTGTACGCGGTGCAACTGGAAGGCACGCTGGATAAAACACAAATTCTTGACCTGTACCTGAATACGGTCGACTGGGGACCAGGCCTGTGCGGCGCGTACGCAGCCTCCACTTATTATTTTGACAGGCAACCGGCACAACTCAATCCGCTACAGGCGGCCTGGCTGGCAGGGATTATCCGTAATCCGCACCGGGCCTGGAAGCAGCAGTTTATGGCACAGCAGCCGCAACTGGAGCGGGCTGAATCCATTCTGCGCTATATGCCGGAAAGTGCGCGCAAACAGCCGGGCAGCCTGAATTTTCGTGCGCCGGCAGCCAAATAACTTACAATAGCACCTTGTTTATCTTTCATTAGTGAGACGACTGTTTTGTCTACGCTCAAACTCAATAAATCTCCTGCCGCCGCTGACCAGAAACGCCAGAAACCGGTCCGTCCATTATCCCCGGAGCTGCGCGATCGCAGCAAAGCACCCGTGATCAAAGCGCAACAGTCCAGAGAGGCACCGGCGAAAGAATCACGGAGGCAAGATGCAGGTGCCAGGAAAGAGCCGCGCGCGGGTGGCCGGCAGGACGAAGGTACGCAACCACGTGCACCGCGCCAGGAAAAATCCTTTAAAGATAAAAACACGCGGCAGTCCGCTGGTAAACCGGCATATGGAGGTGATCGCGCATTTGCTGCCAGATCAACCCGTAATGAAAGACCGCGTGATCAGGATAGACCGTTTGCTGCAAAAGCAACTACCAGATCTGCCAGCAGGCCAGCACAGCTGGCGGCGGATAGTGATTTGCAGCCACGCCTGTCCAAAGTAATGGCCGACCGCGGCCTGTGCTCACGCCGTGAAGCCGATGACTGGATCGTGAATGGCTGGGTTAAGGTCAATGGCGATATCGTGGAAACTCTGGGTACGCGTATAAACCCGGATGCCGACATTGTGATCAGCACTTATGCCAAAGAGTATCAGGCCGAGAATGTCACTATTTTGCTGCATAAACCGATAGGTTACGTCAGCGGCCAAGCGGAAGATGGCTATGAACCGGCTGTAGTGCTGATTAAACCGGAAAACCAGTGGACAGAAGACCCTACCCAAAAAACATTTCATAGAGGGTTTTTGCACGGCCTGGCACCTGCCGGTCGCCTGGATATTGATTCCACCGGTTTGCTGGTGCTGACGCAGGATGGCCGGATAGCCCGCCATCTGATCGGCGAGGATTCCAGTACGGAAAAAGAATACCTGGTGCGGGTTGAAGGGGAATTGAGTGCGAATGGCCTGGCCAAGTTGAACCATGGTTTGAGCCTGGACGGTGTGCAACTGAAACCGGCCAAGGTTTCCTGGCAGAATGAGGATCAGTTGCGCTTTGTATTGCGCGAGGGCCGTAAACGGCAGATCCGCCGGATGTGTGAGCTGGTGGGGTTGAAAGTGGTGGGGTTGAAACGGATTCGGATTGGGCAGATTGCGTTGGGTAAGTTACCGCCGGGGCAATGGCGGTATTTGGCGGCACATGAGCGGTTTTAATGAGATGAGTGTTATTTAGAAATTTGAGGCGCTGGGTAGGTTTATGTCGCGATTCTTTTCTTCGCTTGCCCAGGCTGCAGTCGCTATTGATTACCTCGCGCATTGATTAGGCGTTTGTTTCGCCTTTACGGCGACCATTCTTTCTTATGCTTGTCCATAAGAAAGAATGCAAAGAACAGGACACCCCAACTTCCGCTTGTTCCCTGCGCTACTCGGTTTGCCGGGCGTCCATCGGAATTCGCCCTGACAAGCAAGCCACACGGAACGTGGCTTGTTGCGGAGCCCAAACAAGCGATGGCCGAAAGCTCCCGTCAATCCTGCGTTGCTCGGCACGGTAGATGGGGTCCTCGAACACCCATCTAGTGCAACCGCTTGCGGATTGAATCAAAGAATTTAGTTTTTGAACCACCCAAACTTCTATGATGTGAGTTTGGTGAGGCAAGCACCAGTAAGTCACTCGCCGAGAGGCGAAAAAGAATATTGATTAAGATAAATAGCGGTTGAAATTTGAACAAGAGTAATCGCTTTGAGTTTAAAGAAATTTAGTTGATAACAGGGAGTGTTGTAATGGGATTATTCGATAGCGTCGCTGGCGCCATGATGAATAAAGTGATGGGGGATACAGGCCCTTTGGCAAAACTGGCTATGGAACTGTTTCAGCAATACGGCGGTTTGCCTGGTATTTTACAAACCCTGCAGAATGGCGGTTTGACTGCACAGGTCGATTCCTGGGTGGGAACGGGCGCAAACCTGAATGTGAATGCGCAGCAAATCGGGACCGCCCTGGGTAGCTCCGTGCTGGCCGGGATAGCGGGAAAGTTGAATATGACCACAGACGAGCTGAGCGGCAAAATTGCCGAACATTTACCGGAGGTGGTGAATCAACTGACGCCAAATGGTGTGGTAGAAAATAACCCGGCACTCATCATGTCCCGGTTAATGGGCATGCTGAAATAAATAAAGTGGGCATTTGCCCGCTTTATTTATGCACTTGCATCCTTTAACGTACGCAATACTGGGTGCGGTATGCTTCAATCGCCGGGAAATATTGCGCCAGTTTCTCGTTATCCTGCAAATAGGCAAACAGGTCGGCCAGCTTGGCAATGCTGACCACCGGCATCCGGTTGGTTTGCTCCACTTCTTGTACTGCAGATAATTCACCCAGCCCCTTTTCCTGGCGATCCAATGCGATACTGACTGCACAAGGGGTTGCACCTGCGTTGCGGATCAGTTCGACGGACTCGCGGATAGAGGTGCCTGCCGAGATCACGTCGTCAATAATCAGCACACGTCCTGTGAGCGGTGCACCGACCAGTGTGCCGCCTTCACCGTGGTCTTTGGCTTCCTTGCGGTTATAAGCATAAGGGTAATTCTTGCCCATGCGCGCAAACGCAATGCTGATGGCTGTGACCAGCGGAATGCCTTTATAAGCCGGGCCAAACAGCATGTCGAATTGCAAACCAGACTGTAGAATGCTGTTGGCGTAAAATTCGCCCAGTTTGAGCATGCTTTCGCCATCATCAAACAGGCCGGCATTGAAAAAATAAGGGCTCAGGCGGCCCGCTTTGGTTTTAAATTCGCCAAAGCGCAACACCTGTTTCTGGATGGAGAAAGCAATAAAATCGGCACTCAGTGCGTTGGCAGTCATTTTTAAAAGCAGAAAGTATTTAAACAATGCGTATTATAACCTTGAACCTCAATGGCATACGGTCAGCCTGTAACAAAGGCTTTTTGCCATGGCTGGCCAATAGTGGCGGTGATATTGTCTGTTTGCAGGAGCTCAAAGCGCAAGCAGGCGATATGCAAGCCGAGATGTTGCAACCGCCCGGCTACCACGGCTATTTTCACTATGCCGAGAAAAAAGGCTACAGCGGCGTGGGCATCTACAGCAAACAACCGGCGGATAAGGTCATTGTCGGGTTGGGACATGCGCATATTGATGCCGAAGGCCGCTACCTGGAGTGCCAGTACGGCAACCTGAGTGTGGTGTCTTTATACCTGCCTAGCGGCTCCAGCGGTGAAGAGCGCCAGCAATTCAAATTCCAGGTCATGGATTTATTCCTGCCGCATCTGGAGCAACTGCTCGCTTCTGGCCGCGAGGTCGTGATTTGCGGTGACTGGAATATTGCGCACCAGGAGATAGACCTCAAGAATTTTAAAGGTAACCGCAAGAACTCGGGCTTTTTGCCGGAAGAGCGCGCCTGGATGACGGATGTGCTAGGGCGTATGGGCTGGGTGGATACCTACCGTGGTTTATACCCCGAGACCACGGACGAATGCTATACCTGGTGGAGCAACCGCGGGCAGGCATGGGCCAAGAATGTGGGGTGGCGGATTGATTACCAGCTGGCGACACCAGCATTAGGCGCAAAAGTGATTGCGGCCAGCGTGTATAAGGCGGAGCGGTTTAGCGACCATGCGCCGTTGACCGTGGATTACGCGGACTGACCACTGTGCCACCCACCGCCGGGCTGGCGGGTGAATTTACTGGTCAGGGAGGCTAAGTTAGGGCGGGCGCAAGAAGATTTGAGGAATGGCTTATTGCTTTTTTAGTAAGTTGTTTTTCTTCGCTTGCGAAGGGTACAGTCGCTATTGATTACCTTGCTGGATTGATTAGGCATTTATTTCGCCTTTGCGGCGACCGTTCTTTCTTATGCTTGTCCCTAAGAAAGAAGGCAAAGAACAGGACACCCCAACTTTCGCTTGTTTCCTGCGTTGCTCGTCAACGTGGATGTCCATTGAAACTCGCCCTGACAAGCCCCACAGAGCGTGGCTTGTTGCGGAGCTCAGACAGGCAATGCCAGTGATGGTGGGTGCCCTCCTCTTTGGTTGCTTTATGAAGGGGCAAGCACCAGAAAGTGACTCGCCTGGAGGCGAAACAAAACGCTGCATAAAACCACAATCACTTCCAACGATGAAACGCTATATTCACACGGCCAAATGTTATGATAGCCAGCTATCATTCCTCGCTAACCCTATCTAGTTGCAATGACCTCATTTCGCCTCCCGGATGCTCCGCGCAGTATCCAGAAAGATAATCCGATCAAGTTCCTGCTGGATAGCGAAGCTGTGGATTGCCTTGCGCACAATATCGCGCTGGTACATGGCAGTTTTGATGCGTCCGCATTCAGGCAGTTAGCACTCACTAATATTGCCCCACTGACGTTTATGGAGCGCTCTGCGCATATTGCCGCAGCATTGAAAGCAACCCTGCCTGCCAAATTCTCCGAGGCAACCGCTATCCTGCTCAATACGCTGACGCCGCCGAATATACATACTGAACGCCTGGGATTAAGCGTGTTTTTCTACCTGCCGCATACGCGGTTTATTGCTGATTATGGCCGCGATGCGCAGCATAATGCAGGCGAAGATCCGTTTGAGGTCGCCATGCGGGCACAATATGAATTAACGCGCCGCTTTACCGCCGAGTTTTCCATCCGCCCGTTTCTGGTGCATGACTTTGACCGCACCTTGAACCAGCTCATGCAATGGCTGGCTGACCCTGACCCGCATGTGCGCCGTTTGTGTTCGGAAGGCTGCCGCCCACGCCTGCCGTGGGGTGCCCGGATTCCGCAACTGGTTCTCGACCCCACACCTGCATTACCGATTCTGGAAGCGTTAAAAAACGACCCCAGCCTGTATGTGCGTCGCAGTGTGGCAAATCACGTGGGCGATATTGCCAAAGACCATCCTGCCCTGGCTTTCAGCTTGTGTGAGCGCTGGCTCACTCATGCTGATAAAGACCTGCAATGGGTGATCCGCCATGCCCTGCGTCACCCCGCCAAACAAGGCAACGCCACAGCCATTGCCTTGCGCAAAGCAGCCGGCGGTAAATAAGCATGCCATTGACATTGCAACAACTATTAATGACCGCCCGCCAGCAACTGGCGCAAGTGCTGCCGCCAGGCGAAGCCCGTAGCGAAGCGCAGCTATTACTGATGCATGTGCTGGCGATCAACCGTGCCTGGCTGATTGCGCATGGCAGTGACGAAGTCACGGCACAACATGCACAGGTGTTTAACCAGCTGGTGCAACGCCGCCTGCAAGGTGAGCCTGTCGCTTATATGCTGGGGTACCGCGAGTTTTTTGGCCTCAGGCTGAAAGTCACGCCAGATACGTTGATTCCGCGCCCGGATACCGAAACGCTGGTAGAGGCTGCGCTGCAAAAAATCAGCGGGGCGATGCGGGTGCTGGATTTAGGTACCGGCACCGGGGCGATTGCCCTGGCGATGGCGCAGCATGCGCCGCAGGCACAGGTAACTGCTGTTGATGCCTCCGTCAAAGCGCTTGCTGTTGCGCGGGAAAATGCGCAGTCTTTGCAGCTAGGCAGCGTTCGGTGCGTGCATAGCGACTGGTTTGAGGCTTTGGCTGGCCAGACATTTGACCTGATTGTAAGCAACCCGCCATATATTGAGGACAGCGACCCGCATCTGGCGCAGGGTGATTTACGTTTCGAACCATATTCTGCACTGGCTTCAGGCGCTGATGGCTTGCAGGATATTGACCGCATCATTGCCAGCGCCCCTACTTATTTGCATACCAAGGGCTGGCTGATGCTGGAGCATGGCTATAACCAGGCGGAGGCCGTGCAACAACGCCTGGCCATGCACGGTTTCCAGGCCGTCGAAACACGCCAGGATTTGGGCGGCAATCCCAGGGTTACGTTAGGACAATGGGACGGCAGCAAACCAGTATGATTCTTGCTTGAGCAGAAGCAAATGTATCCTGGAAAAAAGCACCTTATGACCTCCCGTTCTCATATCAAAGCCGTGCTGTTTGACCTGGATGGCGTCCTGTATATCGGTAAGCAGCTGATTCCCGGCGCACTGGCTGCTGTTGCCCAGCTACGCAAAGCCGGGATTGCCGTGCGCTTTGTCACCAACACCAGCACCCTGTCTTTAGCCTCGTTACAGCAGAAACTGCATGACTTTGGCTTCAATCCGGTGCAGGAAGAGGTGATGAGTGCACCACAGGCGACCATCCAGTATTTAAAAACGCTGCACAATCCTGTCTGCAAATTATTACTGGCGGAAGACGTGAAGCAGGACTTTGCCGGCTTTGCCCAATCGGATACCGCTGCCAATGTGGTGGTGATTGGCGATATCGGCGATGGCTGGACGTATGCGTTACTGAATGAAGTGTTTCATTGCCTGGTGAATGGCGCACAATTGATCGCCATCCACAAGAACCGTTTCTGGCAGACCGAAGCCGGATTGCAAATGGATATAGGTGCGTTTATTACCGGGCTGGAATACGCCAGCAATACGCGCGCCATGCTGATGGGAAAACCTTCGCGCCATTTCTTCAACCTGGCCGTGGATGCCTTGCAGTTGAAGCCTGAAGAAGTCGTGATGGTGGGTGATGATATTGATGCCGATGTCGGTGGTGCCCAGGACGCCGGCCTGCACGGTGTGCTGGTGAAAACCGGCAAGTACCGCGAGACGTATGCCCGGCTTTCTGCCGTGGAGCCGGACGCCGTGCTCGACTCGGTCAGGGAGTTGTCTGGCTGGCTGGGATGCCAGTCTCGTTGAGCCTCCGGGAGGCAAGGGATAGCGCTGTATGCCGTTTCAGCATGCCCCATAGTATAATCACGCCATGTCTGAATCGAACTCTGTCGGGATCGTCAAAGCGCAAACTGCGCATTTTACCGAGCCGCTCACCCTGCAAAGCGGTGCCGTGTTGCCGCAATACCATCTCGCCTATGAAACCTATGGCGAACTGAATGCCAGCAAGTCCAACGCGGTACTGATCTGTCATGCGTTGTCCGGCAACCACCATGTTGCCGGCCGCCATACGCCCGAAGACAAATATCCCGGCTGGTGGGATAACCTGATCGGCCCTGGCAAACCGCTGGATACCAATAAGTTCTTCGTGATTGGCCTCAACAACCTGGGCGGCTGTCATGGCAGCAGCGGGCCTTCCAGTGTGAACCCATTGACTGACCGGCCTTACAGTGCCACCTTCCCGGTAGTGACAGTGGAAGACTGGGTGGAATCGCAGGCACGCCTACTGGATTACCTGGGCGTCGAGCAACTGGCCGCCGTGATTGGTGGCAGCCTGGGTGGTATGCAGGCCCTGCAATGGAGCATTGCTTACCCTGACCGCGTGCGCCATGCTTTTGTGATTGCCTCTGCACCTAATCTGACAGCGCAAAACATCGCCTTTAATGAAGTGGCCCGCCAGGCGATTATCACCGACCCTGAATTTTTTGACGGCGATTACTATAATCACGGCACATTGCCACGCCGCGGCTTGCGCATTGCACGCATGCTGGGCCATATCACCTATTTGTCCGATGATGCGATGGGCGAGAAGTTCGGCCGCAAGTTGCGCCACGGCGAACTCAAATACGGCTTTGACGTCGAGTTCGAAATGGAATCCTACCTGCGTTACCAGGGAGACAAGTTTGCTGGCGAATTTGATGCCAACACCTACTTGCGCATGACCCGTGCGCTGGATTATTTTGACCCGGCCAAAGCTTATGATGGCAACCTGAGCCAGGCACTCAGCCGCGCCAAAGCCAAATTCATGGTGATTTCCTTCACCACTGACTGGCGCTTCTCACCGGCGCGTTCACGCGAAATCGTACAAGCGTTGCTGGATAACGCCTTACCGGTCAAATATGCCGAAGTGACTTCTGCCCACGGCCATGATGCCTTCCTGATGCCTGATCCGCATTACCACAATGTAATGCGTGCCTATCTGGAGCAAATCAAATGATGATGAATACAGAAATTGCAAATATTCGTCCAGATTTTGCATTAATTACAAACTGGGTGCGTACAGATAGCAAAGTGCTGGATCTGGGTTGTGGCGACGGTGGCCTGCTGACCTATCTGCATGACACCCTGAAAACTACCGGCTACGGCATTGAAAAAGACGATGCCAATTGGCTGGAAGCGCTTAAGAACGGTGTAGACGTGATCCAGATGAACCTGGAAGAAGGCCTGTCAGGCTTTGAAGACCAGTCATTTGATACCGTGATCCTGTCGCAAACTTTGCAAGCCATGCACAATACGGAAACCATCGTCAGGGAAATGCTGCGTGTGGGCCGCGAAGCCATTGTGACTTTTCCCAACTTTGGCTACTGGCGCAACCGCCTGCAAATCACGCTGGGCAGCATGCCGGTATCCAAAAGCCTGCCTTACCAATGGTTTGATACGCCTAATGTGCACCTGTGCACCATCCATGACTTTGACCAGTTCTGCCGCGATCATCACATCCAGGTGATTGAACGCAAGGTCATCACCGGCGGCCAGGACGTGCACGTGCTACCCAACCTGATGGGTAACCTGGCCATGTACCGCCTCAAAAGCGCGAACTAGCTTAGGTTGAGTGCTTGCAGGCGCCGATATAGCGTATTGCGGCTCATACCTAATTGACGCGCCACGGCAGAGATATTACCGCCATGTTGCAGCATGGCCTGGCGGATAGCGGCTTCTGATTGCACTTTCAGGCTGGAAACCCCTGGCAAAGACACTGGCAAAACCTGTGGTTCTGTTTCAGCGGAAGCCAGTTCGTCGAGGAAATCATGCGTCAAATGCTGGCGCTCAATCACGCCGCCATCAGCCAGGGCAATTGCTGTGCGTAACACATTATGCAACTGGCGTACATTGCCTGGCCACGGATGCGCCGCAAACACGGCCATGACCTCCTCGCTTAACGCGGCTTGCGGCGCCTGTTCAATCTGCAAAATCATCTGGATCAGGCGGGCCATATCCTGGCGCTGGCGCAAGGCCGGCAGCTGCACGGCCAGGCCATTGATGCGGTAATAGAGGTCACTGCGGAATTCTCCCGCGGCCACTTTATCCTTGAGCTTCTGGTTGGTGGCGCTGAGCAGCATGAAATTCACCGGAATCGACCTGCTGGAACCCAATGGTGTCACGCTGCGCTCCTGCAACACGCGCAGCAACCTTGCCTGCAATGACAACGGCATATCGCCGATTTCGTCCAGGAACAGGGTGCCGCCATCGGCCTGCTGGATCTTGCCGATATTGCCTTTGCGCCTGGCGCCGGTGTAAGCGCCTTCTTCATAGCCAAACAATTCAGCCTCAATCAATCCTTCGGGCAGCGCGGCACAATTCACCGCAATAAATGGCTTGTCCCTGCGCAGGCTGGCATCGTGGATGGCCCGTGAAAATAATTCTTTACCGGCGCCGGTTTCGCCCAGGATCAATAGCGGGATATCACGGTTAAGCACCTGCTTCACCTGGCTGATGGCGGATTTCAATTGCGGGTCACCACTATCCAGCAACTCCAGGCTGGCGGCGGACTCACGCGGCGCAGGCCGTACCGGTTTTCTGGCCAGGCCAGGCGCCTGCATGCTGGATGCACGGGCAAACAGGCGTGCACCATTGCGCAAGCGCAGGGGAAACAACACTTCTGCGGCCAGGCCGCGCTGCTTGAACGCCAGCCAGGGTTCATCAAAAATATCTTCAAATTGCACTTGTCGGGCAGAGAGCACATCCTGGTCCAGCGGCAGGCCAAACTGGAACTGGCCGCTACGGTTAATTGCCTGCAACCGGCCTTGTGCATCAAACAGGGCCACGCCCTCCCACAAGGTGCCGATAAACTCTGGCCGCACATGGAAATGCACGCCGATTTCACCCTCTGCCGTGGCATGAAACAAACGGTTTTCCACCATTTGTGCCGCCATTTTCACCAGTGCCAGCGTATGTTGCTGCGGGGCATTCAAATCATTGGACACATCCAGCGTCGCCACCAGGTGGTTATTGGCTGCAAAAATAGGCACGGCGGAGCAGCTCAGCGAATGGTGATAAGCCATGAAGTGCTCGGCCCCTTGCACGCTGATGGGCAAACGCTCCACCAGGGCCGTACCAATCGCATTGGTGCCGCGGTGCTCTTCGCTCCAGGAGGCCCCCGGCAGTAATGAAGCACGGATTTCGTTTTCATCCACGCCTTCGCCCATGGTGCGCAAAATAACGCCTTCGTTATCGGTCAGAATCACCAGGCTGCGCGTATGGGCAATTTGCTCGCTGAGTGTCGTCATCTCCGGTTCGGCATGCGTCAGCAGCAAGCGGTTCTTTTCCAGGCGCTGTGCCAGTTCTTGTGCGGTAATGATTTGATCTGCGACCGGCGCCTGCTCATCCACCCCTTTGACCATGCAACGTCGCCAGGAGCGCGCAATCGCCTCGGCAATGGCACGCTGGTCATCACGCACGCCAGGCTGCGCTATTTGGGAAGCAGAGGGGGAGTATTTATTGGGCATTTAAAACCGAACACCTGTCACATCGTATTGAACAACTGTACCAGTATGACACAGCCATGAACAGTTCACGCCCGCCGGCAGATTGTCATGCCCGTTTTCATACTTCATTAAGCGATTGATTCTAATCTATTTTTTATTTCTTCCAAAATACTGTTACGGATTGGCACGTGCATTGCAATCTTAGGCAGGCCGTCACAAACGCAGTCTTTGCTGACCGCTTGTAACACCACATATTCCAGCTTCACCGCAACCATTTTGGAGGTTATTTATGCAACAACGTATCAAGCTTGCGATCAGCACAATGCTACTCGGCAGCCTCAGTGCCGGCGCATGGGCCAATGCCGAGCTGGACGCAATGATGAAGGACGACAACCAGTGGCCCATGGCACGTAAAGACTACGCCAACCAGGGCTATAGCCGCCTGTCACAAATCAACAAAAGCAACGTCAAGAAGCTGAAACTGGCCTGGACTTTCGCTACCGGTGTCAATCGCGGCCACGAAGGCGCGCCGCTGGTGATTGGCAATATCATGTATATCCATACTGCATTCCCGAACAATGTGTATGCGCTGGATCTGGACGACAACCAGAAAATCCTGTGGTCCTATTTCCCCAAACAGAATCCGGATGTGCAATCCGTATTGTGCTGTGACAACGTGAATAAAGGCCTGGGTTACGGTGACGGCAAGATTTTCCTGCAACAGAATAATGGTGTACTGGTTGCCCTGGATGCAAAAACCGGTGCCAGATTGTGGGATGTGCAAGTCAATGACCCGAGAACCGGCTCTGCCAATACCAATGTACCGCATGTATTTAAAGACAAAGTGGTGACGGGCTGTTCCGGCGGTGAGTTCGGCGTGCGTTGCCACATCTCTGCCTACAACATCAAAGATGGCAGCCTGGCGTGGAAAGCCTATAGCACCGGCCCGGATAGCGAAATGCTGATCGGCCAGGATTTCAACAAGGAAAATCCGCATTACAGCGCCCTGTCCGTGTATGAGGATGTCAATGGTGGCAACCGGGAAGGCGGTTCTTTCAAGCCGCTGGATAAATCGCAATTGAAATACCCTGAAGCTAACCTGGGGGTGCGTACCTGGCTGAAACCACAACAGCAGAAAGATGGCTGGCAGAATGGCGGCGGCCCGACCTGGGGCTGGTACTCCTACGACCCGGCACTGAACCTGATGTATTACGGCACCGGCAACCCGGGTACCTGGAACCCGGACGTGCGTCCTGGCGACAACAAGTGGTCGATGACGATTTTTGCGCGCGACCTCGACACCGGCATGGCACGCTGGGGTTACCAGATGACGCCGCATGACGAGTGGGATTACGACGGCATGAACGAAATCATCCTGTGGGAAGCCAATGGCAAGCAACTGGCCTCGCATTTTGACCGTAACGGCTTTGGCTATACTTTTGACCGCACCAATGGCACCTTACTGGTGGCCGAGAAAATGCACCCGTTCGTCAACTGGGCAAGCAAGATTGACCTGAAAACCGGCATCCCGGTCAAGGATCCCAAGTACTCCACCCACCAGGATTACAACGCCAAAGGTGTTTGCCCGTCTGCCCTGGGTGTGAAAGACGAGCAACCAGCGGCTTATTCACCGAAGAATAAAACCTTCTACGTCCCGCTGAACCACGTCTGCATGACCTATGAGCCCGTGGAGTCCAAATACGTGGCAGGCCAGCCATGGGTAGGTGCCACCCTGACCATGTTCGCCGGCCCGGATGGTGTGATGGGCGGCTTTATGGCCTGGGATGGCCTCAAAGGCAAAGCCCGCTGGTACAACAAAGAGAGATTCTCGGCCTGGGGCGGCGCATTGGTCACGGCATCTGACCTGGTGTTTTACGGCACGCTGGATCGCTGGGCCAAAGCCGTGGATGCCAAAACCGGCAAAGAATTATGGCGGTTCCAGGTGGGTTCCGGCGTGGTCGGCAACATGATCACTTACGGCCACAAAGGCAGGCAATACGTAGGCGTGTTGTCCGGCATTGGGGGCTGGGCTGGCGTGGCCATGAACCTGGGCCTGACCAATGATACCGATGGCCTGGGCGCAGCAGGAGGCTACAAAGAGCTGACCAAATACAATGCCGCCCCTGGTGGCGGTGCCATGAACGTATTCAGTTTATAGGGAGGGAAACCCAATGCAATTATTCAATAAAACCTTGCTGGCCACCGCATTACTGGCGGCCACGGCTTCAGCGATTGCTGGCAATGGCGCCGAGGCATTGGCCCAGAAAAGTGGCTGCCTGCTGTGCCACGGCGTAGACAAAAAAGTGGTCGGCCCGGCCTACAAGGAAGTTGCTGCCAAGTACAAAGGCGACAAAACGGCTGAAGCCAGGCTGGTGCAGAAAGTGAAAACCGGTGGCGGTGGTGTGTGGGGCGATATGCCTATGCCGCCTAACAGCCCGCAAGTGAAGGACGAAGATATCAAGACCATCGTCCAGTGGGTGTTAAGCCTCTAACTATTTGTTTTACCATTGATCTCCGAGTGTGGCCAACCCGCAAGGGTTGGCTTTTTTTTGCCCCGGGACTAGCGATCAGGTAAAAGCGTTTACAATGCCGCCATGACCATTGCACAAACCCTGTTCACTCGCCGCATGCTGATGTGTGTGGCGCTAGGCTTCAGCTCCGGCTTACCTCTTTATCTGTTGCTGCAACTATTGCCCGCCTGGCTACGCAGCGAAGGCCTTAACCTCAAAACCATCGCCGCGTTTGCCTTTATGCAATTGCCCTATACCTGGAAGTTTCTATGGGCACCGTTAATGGACCGCTATACGCTGCTGCAGACGCTGGGCCGCCGCCGCAGCTGGATATTTGTCACGCAACTGGCCCTGCTGGCGAGCATCATTGGCCTGGGTATGTTCCAGCCGCAGTTCGATATCACCACGATTGCGCTGTTGGCTACATTGGTCGCGCTATTTTCTGCCAGCCAGGACATTGTCATTGATGCTTACCGGCGCGAGATTTTAAGTGATGAAGAGCTGGGCCTGGGCAATAGCATCCACGTCAACGCCTACCGCATTGCCGGCCTGGTGCCTGGCTCGCTGGCGCTGATCCTGGCCGATCACCTGCCCTGGTCGCAAGTGTTCCTGGTTGTCGGCCTGTTTATGTTGCCGGGCATCGGTTTTACCTTGTGGTCACAGGAGCCAGTGATTGTCAGCGTACCGAAAACACTATTTGCTTCAGTGGTAGAGCCGTTCAAAGAGTTCATGCAGCGCAGTGGCTGGCAACATGCATTGTGGGTATTGCTGTTTATCCTGCTCTATAAACTGGGTGACAGCATGGCCACCGCGCTCGCTACGCCGTTTTACATCGACATGGGCTTCAGCAAAACCGATATCGGCGCCATCGCCAAGGGCAGTGGCCTGGTCATGCAAATTATTGGGGCCTTTGTCGGTGGCCTGTGGATGCTCAAGCTCGGCATTAATCGCGGATTATGGGTATTTGGTGTGGTACAAGCTCTGTCGGTTTTGGGTTTTGCCTGGCTGGCACACAGCGGGCCATTTGCAGGCATTGGCGCTGTTGAGCGCAGCATGCTGGCATTCGTGATCGGCTTCGAAGCCTTTGGCGTCGGCTTGGGTACCGCCGCCTATGTTGCCTATATGGCATGCGAAACTAATCCGGCTTATACCGCGACACAATTGGCCCTGTTTACCAGCCTGTCGGCGGTGCCACGCTCGGTATTTAATGCATTGACGGGGGGCATGGTAGAAACCCTGGGCTGGGAACAGTTTTTTTATGTATGCGCCCTGCTGGCGATTCCGGGCATGCTGTTACTGTTCAGGGTAGCGCCGTGGCGGGAGCGTTAGTGGCTGGCTGCTCGCGACATGCGCTTTTTCGCCCAGGGGCAGAAAAGGTGATTCACCCAGTGAGGCGGCTTAGTTTTTAAGTGCGCATTCCACGCGCTCAATGACCACTTTTTGCAGCCTCTCTCTCACTTCTGTATTGAGGGGTTGCGCGCCGGAATCCCGCACTGCCTCTCCCCAATGACTATTGGGGAAATGCCTGTCACTCTCGAATCTGGGCAAGATATGCCAGTGCATATGCGGCGTTTTATTGCCCAGGCTGGCGAGGTTGATTTTGTCCGGCTGGATCACTTCACGCATCGCTGCTTCCACGGCAAACACCACTTTCATGGTACGCGCACGATCCTGCGGGGGCAGGTCAGTCATTTCTTTGATATGTGCCAGTAACTCCACGCGGCAATAGGCCGGGTAATCCGCATCGTTGAGCAGTACTACCCGGCAGAAATCATCTTGCCACAGGATATCTTGCGCAGATGGTGCGCACAGCGCGCAAACTGCCATCAGGAGACCGCCAGCATTCTGTCCAGTGTCAGTTTGGCCAGTTTGGCTTCGTGTTCGGGCACTTTGATCTGGTTGACCACATTGCCTTCGGCCAGGTTTTCCAGGCACCAGGCCAGGTGCTGCGGATCGATACGCGCCATGGTAGAACATTCACACACCACATGGCTCATAAACTGCACCAGTTTGTTTTGCGGTTTCATTTCCTCCGCCAGGCGGGTGACCAGGTTCAGCTCGGTGCCGACCAGCCACTTGGTACCGGGTTCCGCCTCACTCACGGTGCGCAGGATATATTCGGTGGAACCGACATAATCTGAATTGATGCAGACTTCAAATGCCGTTTCCGGGTGCGAAATGACTTTGCCATCCGGGTGCTGGGCGCGGAACTGGTCGATATTCTGTTTGCGGAACATCTGGTGCACCGAGCAATGGCCTTTCCAGAGCAGGATTTTGGCATCTTTGATCTGCTGTTCGGTCAGGCCGCCCATAGGCAGGTCCGGGTCCCATACCGGCATCTGCTCAAGCGGGATGCCCATTTTGTAACCACTCCAGCGACCCAGGTGCTGGTCGGGGAAGAACAGGATTTTTTCGCGCTGGCTAAACCCCCATTCGAGGATTTTCGATGCATTGGTACTGGTGCAGACGATGCCGCCATGTTCACCGCAAAAGGCTTTCAGGTCGGCCGCGGAGTTGATGTAGGTAACGGGCGTGATGGTTTCGTCAAAATTCAGCACTTTGCTCAGTTCGCGGTAACTGCGTTCGACTTTGGCCAGGTTGGCCATATCAGCCATGGAACAACCGGCAGCCAGGTCAGGCAGTACCACGATCTGGTCCGGCCGGCTCAGGATATCTGCCACTTCGGCCATGAAATGTACACCGAGGAAGACGATGTATTCGGCATCCAGGCTGTCACAGTATTTGGACAGTTTTAGGGAGTCACCGGAATAATCCGCATGGCGGTACACGCTTTCATGCTGGTAGTGGTGACCCAGGATGACCAGGCGTTTGCCGAGTTTTTGACGGGCAGCCAGAATGCGCGCCTGGCAGTCGTCGTCTTGTGCGGCTTGAAATTTCTCGAATTGGATGGTGGCAGTTTGCATGCTTTCCAGACATCGGGCCCAGCCCGGCTTTCACAAAAATGGTATTTTACCGCCTATCAGGATTTATCCCAATAAACTCATAGTATTAGATGGTGGTGTTCCCCCAGTTTTTTCAAGGCATCCACATTGGTCCAGCTGAATACTTTTTTTGCGGCTTCGCGCCAGTCTAGCCATTCATAGTTGATGTGTTCATCTGGCGCCAACGTCACCGGCAGCGCTGCCGGCAGGCAAAGGCCAAACAAATGCTCGGTATTTTCCGTGATGCCAGGCGCATAGCGATGGCGCCAGTGCGGGTAGATTTCATAGGTATTGCTGGCGTGCCAGTCCTGCAAGTCATAAGCCAGTGCTTCCAGCCCGGTTTCTTCTTTCACTTCGCGGATGGCCGCATCAGTCGGGGTTTCACCCGCCTCCAGGCTGCCCGTCACCGATTGCCAGTAACCGGCTTTATCCGCACGTTCCAGCAGCAGCACCTGCAAATCGGGCGTGTGAATCAACACGAGGGCGGAGACAGGGGTTTTGTATGGCTGAGTCATGCGGATATTGTCTATAAAGTGGCCGCTATTGTCCATCAATGAAAATGTCATAAAAGCTTATTGAGTGAAAGATTGTTGTAAGCACGGCTGAGTATTATCATGGCGAAAAAATTTGCATATTTTAAGGGAATCCTACTGCATGGTGTGGCGTCAATTGGGGTGCGTTTGCTGTGTAGCAATAGCGGTGTGGATACGACCATTGCAGGCAGAAGATGCTGTTCCTGTCGAGGTGCAAAATATCCCGCTTGATCATCTGACCCTGCAGCAGGCGGAACAGCTGTTTGCCGGGTATAGCCGCGAATTGCTGGCGGCCAAACGCTCGGTGCAGGCGGCAGAAGCCGATACCATTATTGCCGGCCAGCGGCCAAATCCGGTGTTCTCCTACAGTTTCTCCAGTTACAACCTTAACCGTGGCCAGGGCAATCCCAACCAGAGTGGGGCAAACGGTTTCTGGGACAAAACCTATAACAATACGGTACAGGTCAGCCAGTTATTTGAACGCGGCAACAAGCGTGAGTTGCGTGCATCGGTGGCTGAAAATGCGGCCAGGGCATCTGAATTTGATTTGAAAGATACCTATCGCCAGCAGGGGCTGGCAATGGGCACGGCTTATTACGACCTCAAACTGGCACAAGAGACGGTGCAGATTCAGCAAGCCAATGTCGGGTTGTATGAGAAAACCCTGCAGGCTGCCGAGTTGCGGCTAAAGGCAGGTGATGTGGCCTCGGCCGATGTGGCCAGGATACGCGTGGATGCCTTGCGTGCCAAAAATGATTTGCGCCAGGCAGAGGCCGTGTTGCAAAAAGCGCAAGCCTCCCTGGCGTATTTGCTTGGTAAAGACCAGGACGCAGCCAAACTCTATGTGGCGGATCCCTGGCCCGCGCCGGGAACGCAATCTGCTGCCCGTGAAGCGGATGACTGGCTGGCACAGCGGTCTGATGTGCAGGCCGCCGAAGTGCGCATGACACAGGCGCAGCAGGCCAGGAAACTGGCCGAATCGTTAAAAACCAGGGATGTGACCTGGGCCTTGGCTTACCAGCATTTCCCCGGGCAGGAGCCTGGCTCTGCGCCCGATACAGTCGGTGCGACGGTCAGCATCCCCCTGTTTACCAATTACCAGTATGAAGGCGAAGCCGCCCGGGCTGAAGTGGACTACCAGAGCGCGACAGAAGCGAAAGCGCAGGTCAGCGCTGCCGCCCTGGCGGAAATGCGGCGGGCCAAAGCTGACCTGGATGCTGCGATTGATAAGAATCGCCGCTTTGACCAGGGGATACTGACAGAAGCACAAACCGCGGCGGATGCGGCCGATTTTGCCTATCAGCATGGCGCCATGAGCGTGATGGATTTGCTGGATGCCACCCGGATTCTGCGTGCCCTGCAATTGGAGGCCGCTGGCGTCAAGGCCGATTATGCCAAATCCCTGCTTGCCTGGCAGGCTGCCACCCGCCAGACCTTTAATATCCCATGATTATAAAAATGCATACACACAACTTCCCTGTTTCCCTTGATGCGCCGGTGACTGCCCGCGCCGTTTGTCTAGCGCTCCTGGCGAGCCTGTGGCTGCCTGCGCCATTGCTGGCTGCGGCAACGCCAAAAGCAATGGATGAAATTGTCCTGACGGCCAGCTCGCCGCAGATGGCCAGCCTGAAAATCGAAGCGGTGAGCGAGATTCCGGTGCCGGTCACCGAGCCATTGAACGGCAAGATCATTTTTGATGAAAACCGCACCGCCCGCGTGTTTTCACCGGTCGCTGGCCGGGCTGTGACAATCAAGGCGCAAGTGGGCGACCAGGTCAAGGCAGGCCAACCCTTGCTGGTGATGGATTCCCCGGATGTGGGCGGCGCGGTGGCCGATGCCCGCAAGGCGCAAGTGGATCTGCAGCGCACGCAGCAGGTACTGGACCGTAACCGCATGCTGATGGAAGGCGGCGTGCTGGCAAAAAAAGAAGTAGAAACTTCGCAGGCCGACTGGGCATCTGCGCGTGCCGAATCTGACCGGGCTTCAGCACGGTTGAAAAACCTGGGTGTCTCCACCCACGCCAATGACTTGTATTCCTTGCGCGCACCTATCAGCGGCGTGGTGGTTGACCGCAAAATCAATCCGGGCAGTGAGGTCAGGCCGGATGCGGCTGATCCCCTGTTTATCATTACCGATGCGGTCAATCTGTGGGCCAGTATTGATTTGCCAGAACGTGAGTTAAGCCGCATCTCTCAAGGCCAGAAAGTGACGGTGCAGGTAGATGCGTACCCGGATGAGATTTTTAATGGCGAAGTGAAAACCATAGGTGTGATGGTGGACCCGGCCACACGCCGTATCCCGGTGCGCTGTGTGGTCGAGAGCAAAGGCAAACTCAAGCCGGAAATGTACGCACGTATTACGCCGCTGGATAACAGTCAGCATAAGGTGATCCGCCTGCCCAATAGCGCGCTGATTACGGAGGGTTTATTCAGCTATGTGTTTGTTGAAGAACGTCCCCTGCATTTTAAAAAGCGCAAAGTCACGCTGGATGTGCAGCGCAGGGAGTACGCCACGGTACAGGCTGGCCTGAAAGCCGGTGAGCGAGTCGTCACGGGCGGTGCCATCCTGCTCAACTCGGAACTGTCAGTGAATCCATAACCCGCCATTTCCCAGATAATCGAGAGCCGAAGATGTTAAAAGGGTTAATCACTTTTTCTTTGCAGCAGCGCGTATTTTTGCTGATTGGTGCGGTGGTATTGATGATATTCGGCTGGGCTGCGGTGCAGAACCTGCCGATAGAATCTTTCCCTGATGTGGAAGATGTGCACGTGGTGATTGTGACGCAGTCACCCGGCATGGCGCCTGAAGAGGTGGAGCGGGTGGTCTCGTTGCCGATTGAGCATGGCATGAGCGGTGTGCCCGGGTTGGCGCAAATCCGTTCGGTGTCCATTACCGGACTGTCGGTGGTCACGCTGACATTTTCCGAGCATACCGAAGATTATTTCGCGCGGCAGCAAGTGCTGGAGCGGCTGCAAGGCGTGAGTTTGCCAAGCAGCCTGCAACCGACACTGGCACCGCTGACCACGGCGGTTGGTGAAATTTACCGCTACCTGGTGGAAGCGCCCAAGGACATGCCGCAGCGTGAAGTACGTGCCCTGCAAGACTGGAAAATCATTCCGCAGTTACGCATGGTGCCCGGGGTGGCCGATATCACCAGTTTTGGCGGGGCGGTGAAGGAGTACCAGGTCAGGCTGGATCCGCATTTGCTGAAAAAATTCGCCATCAGTATCGATCAGGTCAACCGGGCCGTGGGTAATAACAGCGGCAATGTTGGCGGCGGGTTGATGCATCGTGGCGATGAATCGCTGGTGGTGCGTGGTATTGGTTTGTATCGCAGTGTGGATGACATCGCCCAGTCTGTGGTGGATACCCGCGATGGCAAACCGATTCTGGTGGGCGACCTGGGCCAGGTGGAAGTCGGTGAGCGGCCACGCTCTGGCATCGTGTCGTTTAACCAGCAGGACGACATTATTGAAGGCATCATCCTCATGACCAAGGGCCAGAACGCGGCCAAAGTCATTGAAGCCTTGCGGGAAAAGGTCGCACAGGTTAACCAGACCCTGCCAGCTGGCGTGAAAGTGGTGCCGTTCTATGACCGTACCGGATTGGTGGACCATACCGTGCATACCGTATCGGAAAACCTGGTGGTGGGTGCCTTGCTGGTGGTGGCCATCCTGGTGGTTTTCCTGCGTAACTGGCGCGCGGCCCTGATTGTGGCGTCAGTGATTCCGTTATCACTGCTGTTCGCATTTATTATCATGGATGTGCGTGGCGTATCTGCCAACCTGATCTCGCTCGGTGCAGTGGACTTCGGCATCATCATCGACAGTGCGGTGGTGCTGGTGGAAGCGTTGATGGTGCGGCTGGCGCTGGCGGAAACTGACGCCCAATCCGGATTGGCCTGGCGTATGCAGACGCTGAAAAGTACCGCAATTGACATGGGCCACCCTATCCTGTTTTCCAAGGCCATCATCATTACCGCTTTTCTGCCGATTTTCACCTTCCAGCGCGTGGAAGGCAAAATCTTTTCACCGATGGCGTTTACCCTGAGTTTTGCCCTGCTTGGCGCTATCCTGCTGACGCTGACACTGGTGCCGGCCTTGCTTTCCTACACCATGAAACGTGAGGACATGGCGGAAAAACATAGCGAATGGATGCACCGTATCCAGCTGGCCTACAGGAAAATCCTGCTCAGGAGCAACCACTCCAGAAAACTGGTGGTGCTGGTTTCAGTGGCGATCCTGGCCGTATCCGTGATCTCGGCTCCCATGCTCGGCTCTGAATTCCTGCCCAAGCTGGATGAAGGCAATATCTGGCTGACCGTGGATTTACCGCCTTCGGCCAGCCTGGAAAAAACCAAGGAAGTCGAGCGGCATATCAGGCAAATCCTCAACAGCTACCAGGAAGTCAGGCTGGTCGTCTCGCACGTCGGGCGGCCGGATGACGGCACAGACCCCAAAGGTCCTTACCATATGGAAATCCTGGCGGATCTCAAGCCGCACAACGCGTGGCACTTTCCGGACAAGGAAAGCCTGATCAAGGATATGTCACGCCGGATTCATGAAATTCCGGGCGTGCCGACCAACTTTTCGCAGGTGATTCAGGATAGTGTGGAAGAAGCGCTTTCAGGGGTGAAAGGTGAAATCGCCATTAAGATTTTCGGCCCGGATTTGTCCATTCTTGAGCAGAAGGCAGCCGAGGTTGTCACTGTCATGAATACCGTGAAAGGCGCGACTGACGTGGCCGCCGTGCGGATTTCCGGTAACTCCGAACTGGATATCACCTTGAATCGAAGGCAATTGGCGCGCTATGGCCTGATGGTGGAGGATGTGAACAGTACCGTGCAAACCGCGATGGCGGGTAATGCGGCCAACACTTTTTACGATGGTGACCGCCATTTTGATGTGACATTGCGCCTGGAAAGAACGTACCGCGATTCTGTGGATGATATTGATGACCTGCCGATTGCGTTGCCAAATGGCAATGGCAGCATTCCACTCAGCGAAGTGGCCGATGTCACCATCAAGCAGGGCGCATCACGCGTCAGCCGTGAGGCCGGAGCACGCATTGTCTCCATCAAGGCCAATATCACGGACCGGGACCAGGGCAGTTTTGTGCAGGACGCGATGCAAAAGGTTAAACAGCAGGTGAAGTTGCCGCCTGGTTATACCATGACCTGGGGTGGGCAGTTTGAAAACCAGCAGCGGGCCATGAAGCGCCTGATGGTGATTGTACCGTTGTCGGTATTGCTGATTTTTGTACTGCTGTTCTGGGCATTCAAATCGGTCAAGAATGCCTTGCTGGTATTGCTGATGATCCCGTTTGCGCTAGTGGGCGGCCTTGGCGGGCTGGCCTTGGCGGGCTTGCACCTTTCTGTGTCGGCGGCGGTCGGGTTTATCGCATTGGCCGGGATTTCCGTGCAGAACGGCGTGATCATGGTCGAGCAAATGAAGCATCTGCTGCGCGAAGGCAAGCAGCTCGGTGAAGCCATTGTGGAGGGTGCAGTCGCCAGGCTACGCCCTATCCTGATGACAGCCCTGATGGCCGGGTTGGGGTTGATGCCGGCGGCTTTATCGCATGGTATCGGCTCTGAAACACAGCGGCCTTTTGCGGTGGTGATTGTGGGCGGGCTGGTCACCGCCACCCTGTTTACGCTGTTGCTATTGCCGCTTTTATTTCCCTGGTTTACCGACGAGCGCCGTCGTCGTGCTTAAGCTAACGCTCGGCCTGGTTTTTAAAAACCACAGTGGTGGTTGAAAACAGCCATTTTTCACCCGCTTGCCTCTAAGGGCTGGCAGAACCCTTTGTAAATGAACGGGTTGAAGGAAGCGAAGGGTTGGCACGGTTGATGCTAAATAATCGGTGACCCCCTGATTGCTTGATGCATGAGGCGGTTCTTGCGATCTCTAATTGTTGTTGGTAGGTAACAACGGGTAATCTTCCCCGATTCTCCTTACCGGAGAATATTGCTTGCACCCAGGCCTTGGCGCCTGGGATTTTTTTGGCTGTCGCTATGGATGTGGATACGGTAACGGATAGCGCGCGGGCAAGGCGCTATGTCCGTTGCGCTTGATCAGGGTTGGTTTTGCGGACGTTTCTCCGCATTCGCCAGGTTCTTGGGTAACTGGAATACCACGTTTTCCACGACGCCTTGCAGCTCTTCCACCTGGGCAGCCCCCATGTTTTTTAATGCTGCAATGACTTCCTGTACCAATACTTCAGGCGCAGAGGCGCCGGCGGAGATGCCGATTTTCTGTTTGTTTGCCAGCCATGCCGGGTCCAGCAGGCTGGCGTTATCCACCATATAGGCTTCCACGCCCTGATTTTTGGCTACTTCACGCAGACGGTTGGAGTTGGAGCTGTTGGGTGAGCCGACGATAATCACCAGGTCGCAATCTTTGGCCATGATTTTGACTGCATCCTGGCGGTTTTGCGTGGCATAGCAAATATCATCGCTTTTTGGGGCTTTAATGCTTGGGAAGCGTGCTCTCAGCGCATTGATGACTTGTGTGGCATCGTCCACCGACAGCGTGGTCTGGGTTACATAAGCTAGTTTGTCAGGATCGGCGACTTGCAGGGCTGCCACATCTTCCGGCGTTTCCACCAAGTACATGCCGCCCGCTTCTGATTGACCCATGGTGCCTTCCACTTCAGGATGGCCTTTGTGGCCTATCATAATGATTTCCAGGCCATCTTTGCGCATCTTGGCTACTTCGATATGCACCTTGGTCACCAGTGGGCAAGTGGCATCATAGGCGGTCAGTCCGCGGGCCTCTGCCTCCGCGCGTACTGCTTTGGAGACGCCATGCGCACTGAAAATGACAATATTGCCTGCCGGAATCTTTTCCAGTTCGTCGACGAAAATCGCGCCTTTTGCGCGTAACTGCCCGACCACGAATTTATTGTGCACGACTTCGTTGCGCACGTAGATAGGGGCGCCGAATTTTTCCAGCGCCTGTTCGACGATGATAATGGCGCGGTCAACCCCGGCGCAGAATCCGCGCGGGTTGGCGAGTACGATCTCGGGTGTAGTCCTGGTTTGCATAAATCAATTCCGTAATGGCAGCTGTTGCATTTGCTGTGCGTGTGCCTGCTGTTAAACCTGTGGTCAATCACAAGGGCAGTCGGGCATCAGGTATAATCGGCGTTTTGTCGCTAGCTATGACGTCGATTGTTATGAAAAACACTGCTACCTTGCTGATTACCTGCCCGGATACCAAAGGGATTGTGGCGGCGATTGCGCAATTTTTGTACGAACACAATGCCAATATTTTACACGCAGACCAGCATCAGGATGCGGAAAATAATCTGTTTTTAATGCGGGTAGAATGGGACCTCAGCAATTTCAGTGTGCCTGTAGCGGGCTTCGATCAGGCATTCGGCCCGATTGCACAACGCTTCGGCATGACCTGGCAACTGAGGCTTTCCGAGCAGAAAACACGCATGGCACTGATGGTTTCGCAATATGACCACTGCCTGGTAGATTTGTTGCACAGGCATCATAGCGGTGAACTGGCCTGTGATATCCCACTGATTATCAGCAATCACCGCGATACCGAAAAACTGGCTGTATTCTATGGCATCGATTTCCATTACCTGCCGGTGACCAAGGACAGTAAAGCCCAGGTGGAAGCGCAGCAGTTTGCACTGTTCGACCAGTATGGGATTGATCTGATTGTGCTGGCGCGCTACATGCAGATTCTTTCCCCCGATTTTGTCGCACGTTACCCACAGAAAATCATCAATATCCACCATTCTTTCCTGCCGGCCTTTATCGGTGCGCGTCCTTATCACCGCGCCTTTGAACGCGGCGTGAAACTGATAGGCGCGACCAGCCATTATGTGACTGAAGTGCTGGATGAAGGGCCGATTATCGAGCAGGATATTGCACGCATTTCGCATCGCGACCAAGTGGAAGACCTGATCCAGAAGGGGCGTGACCTGGAGCGCGTGGTGCTGTCAAAAGCGGTGCGCTGGCATATTGAGCACCGGATTCTGCTCTATGCGAACAAGACGGTGATTTTTGATTAGGGTGTTGGTGGGCAAATAAAAACTAAATTCTTAATTATCCGCCGATAAACGCCGATCAGGGCAAGCAAGTCTGACTCCAGGTGAGCGGATAACTCGGTTCGTTTCCTGAACTGTCTGAGATTTCTCCGCGTTTCTGTCGTAAAAAGCCGTTTTATCGGCGTGCATCTGCGTTTATCGGCGGATAATATTGCTTTATGGCAGCGTGCGCTCCAGTTTAAACAGGTCGGTAATCTGCTCACGCTCACGAATCACATGTGCCTGATCTCCATCGACCAGCACCTCGGCCGCACGTGCGCGCGTGTTGTAGTTGCTGGCCATACTCATGCCATAAGCACCGGCGGAGTGAATTGCCAGGTAATCGCCTTCCTCTATCGCCAGGGCACGGTCATGCCCCAGGAAATCGCCACTTTCACACACTGGCCCGACCACTTCATAGGTTTGTGTTGCCGCGGTGGATGGTGCAATGGTGGTGATGTTGTGATAGGCGTCATACAGCGCCGGACGCATCAAGTCATTCATGGCGGCATCGACAATGGCAAAATTTTTGGTTTCACCTGGTTTCAGGTATTCCACTTTAGTCAGTAACACACCGGCATTGCCTACCAGTGCGCGGCCGGGTTCAAACAAGACCTTGACGCCGCGGCCTGACAGTTTTTGCATGATCGCGGCGGTATACGTACCGAAATCAGGGGGCGTTTCATCATCATAAGTAATGCCCACGCCGCCACCCACATCAATATGCTGGATATGAATGTTTTCCGCAGCCAGCGCGTCAACCAGGCCCAGCACTTTGTCCAGCGCATCCTGAAACGGCGATAGCTCGGTAATCTGCGAGCCGATATGGCAGTCAATGCCATGCACGGCAATATTCGGCATTTGGGCGGCCTGTTTGTATAAATCCAGCGCGTCTTCAAACGCCACGCCAAACTTGTTGTTTTTCAGGCCGGTGGAAATATACGGGTGTGTTTTGGCGTCGACATTCGGGTTGACGCGCAGGGAAACCGGCGCTGTCTTGCCCATCTCTGCGGCGACTTGCTGGATACGCTGCAATTCGTTGGCGGACTCGACATTGAAGCAGAAAATGCCGGCTTCCAGCGCCGCACGGATTTCGGCATGCGATTTACCCACGCCGGAAAACACCACTTTTTTCGGGTCACCACCAGCGGCAATGACGCGTGCCAGCTCGCCGCCGGACACAATATCAAACCCCGCACCCAGGCGTGCAAACAGATTGAGGATGGCTAGGCTGGGGTTGGCTTTGACGGCAAAACATATCAGGTGGTCGTGCCCCAGCAAGCCGGACTGGAAACGCGCAAATGTCTGCGTCAGTGCCGCTTTGGAATACACGTAGGTGGGGGTCTGGTGCGTTTGTGCGATAGTACGCAGCGCTACATTTTCGGCATGCAGCAAACCATTCTGTAGATTAAAAGCAGTCACGATGCAGAGGTTTTTTGTTGAGGTTGTTGAGGATATTGACGTTCGGGAATATATAAATCCCCCTTCAGGCCACATGCAGTCAATTGTGCGAGCAGCAGGCCAAGCGCCAGGAATCGTGTCCAGAGGGAAAGCATAATCCACCATCCGATATCAGTAGACCGGCATTTTAGCATTAAACCGCCAGCCACTTCATGCCGGGTGGCCTGACCATTCGTCGGCCAGGGGTCGCCATTGGTCGGTTGGTGCTGGACATTCCCTGCATCCATTTGCATGATAAAGGCACCATAAAAGAGGTGTGAATATGCAACGCTCAGCGCAACAAGGGTTCAGCCTGATTGAAGTGATGGTGGTGGTCGCCATCATGGGCATACTGGCAAGTATTGCCATGCCGGCCTACCAGGATTACATCAAAAGCGGCAACGCGGTAGAAGCACCTGCCAACCTGGCCAATTGCCGCGTGCAGGCAGAACAGTTCTACCAGGATAATTTCACCTATGCCGGCTTTACTTGCCAGCCTGCGGATGCCAGGTTTTTCGATTATTCAGTCGATAACCAGACGGCGACTACTTATACCCTGAAAGCGAGCGGGAGAGCCGCGCAGAATATGGATAACTTTGAATTTACCGTCAACCAGGACAATGCCAAAACCTCGAAATATGATGGCACGGTGGGCAGTAGTTGCTGGCTGACCTCCTCTTCGGGAAGTTGCTGACCGTGACTCAGCGCGGCTTTACACTGGTTGAGCTGGTGGTGACCGTCGTGGTGTTAATGGCGGTATCCATGCTGGCGGTTCCTGCCTTCCAGACCGCGATTGGCAATGCCCAGATCCGAACTGTGGCGGAATCTATCCACAATGGCTTGCAGCAGGCACGCATGGAAGCCATTAAACGCAATGCCAAAATCAAGTTCACCCTGGCCACCAGCAGTGCCTGGCAATTTGGCTGCGAAACAGAGACCACCAGCTGTCCGGCGCTTATCAGCCAGAAAAGTGCGTCAGAAGGCGCTTCCGGCAATATTGCCGTGACGGCTGACTACTACACGGCAGTATTTACCGGTTTTGGCACGCGTGACCCGGCGACGGATGCCGGGCTCTCACGCGTGGATGTGAGTAATGCCCAGGTAAATGAACAGGAGCGCAGGCAGTTGCGCATTTTACTGGCCGCAGGCGGCTATGCGCGCGTATGCGATCCTGCCGTCACCACCGCGGGGGATGCCAGGACATGCTAGGCAGAGTGCAGAAAAGGCAAGCTACCCTCCGCCATCCCGTAGCACAGCGTGGTTCGGTATTGATTGAATCCATGGTGGCGGTCGTGATTTTCAGCATGGGCGTGCTGGCGCTGATCGGGTTACAGACGGCGATGCTCAAAAACAGCAGTGACAATCGTTACCGTGCCGAAGCGCAACTGATTGCGCAGACGCAGCTGGCCAATATGATGGCCTCTGGCAGCGATGCCGCTACCTATGTCAGTCAGGTGGATCGTAGCCGCATTCAAGCGCAGTTGCCGAATGGCAGCTTGACCTTTTCTGCCATCACCAACAGCATGATTACGGTCACGGTCGGCTGGCAGGTGCCGGGTGGTAACCCGCACCAGGTGAGTGCTTCCAGTTATCTGTTTGATGTGATGCCATGATGCATACATTCCCTTACATGCCCCCACGACGCAGCAAACATCGCCAGGCCGGTATGAGCCTGATCGAGTTGTTGGTCGGCATCCTGATTGGCCTGGTGGCAACGCTGGCGATCAGCAATGTATTCAGTAGTTTTGAAGCGCGTAAACGCATGATTGCCGGCGGCGCAGATGCCCAGTCCAGCGGTGTGCTTGCCTTGTATTACATCCAGCGCGATGCACAAAATGCGGGGTACGGCTTGCCTCTGTATAACAGTGCGGACCCTTCGCCATTACTCTGTCCCATCGATACCTCCATTAATCAGGCAGGCGTGCTGATCAACCTGTCACCGGTAGTGATTGTCGATGGCGACACCGGCCAGGATATCGTGCGCATCCGTTACGGTAATCCTGCCGGCGGCGGGGCATCGATGCGTGCGACCGGGCTGATGTCTGCGCCTTCGCTGGATGGACGCCTGATTGGCTGTCAGGAAAATGATATCGTGCTGTTCCACCAAACACCCGCCAGCCCGAACTGCAGCATGGCGCGGCTGCAAAAACTCAACCCTGACCGTACCATCAACGCCCTGGCTGAACTGAATACGGTACCCACTGCCAGCCCGGTGACCGACCTGAACGGGGCGGACTGGGTGCGTTTTTCATGCCTGGGTGCATGGAACCAGTATGAATACACAGTGAATGCCGCTGCTGAACTCACCAGGACAGGTGGAATTTCCAGCGCAACGCCTTTCCCCAACAGCGCTGCCATACCGGTTGCCAGCGATATCGTGGCATTGCAGGCACAGTATGGGGTGGCCACCACCCTGGATGCAGCTTCTACTGCAACCACTGCCGCCGCGTATTTGAATCGCGTCGACCTGTGGACCGATGCCACCGGAGACTTTGGGCCGGCCATGAGTTTGCAGGACAGGAACCGCATCCGGGCCATCCGCGTGGCGGTGGTCGCCAGGGATGGCAACCTGCAGAAGAATATTGTCAGCCAGCCATGCACAGGTACCGCAACAGGCGTCAGCAAAGTATGTATCTGGAGAGAGGATGCCACGCCTGCCAATGTCAATTTAAGCCATATTGCTGACTGGCAGCGTTACCGCTACCGCACGTTTGAAGTCACAATCCCGCTCAGGAATATCCTCTGGAACCGCGATGCGCTATAAGCTGATATCACCTATGAAAGGCACGTCCACCCGCCTGCAACGCGGGCTGGTATTGTTTTTTGCCTTACTGGCCCTGGCGGTGATGTCAATTGCGGCCGTTGCGTTAATCCGCAGTGTCGATACCAATGCCTTGTTGTCCGGCAATATGGTATTCAGGCAGTCTGCCGGGACCGCCTCCAATGTGGCCCTGGAAGGCATCGCTGAAAATATTGCCAAGAAAGTGGCTCTGGCCGACAGCATTAAACATAACCCGCAGGTTGGCTATTATGCCAATTGCAGCCGGTTTGATACCCAGCCTGATGCTCTGGTCTGCGATGGCAACACCTTAACGACCATGGCGTGGAGTGATAGCAACAGCAGCCTGGCGCCCAGCCAGACCGATGGCAATGATGAAATCCGCAATGGCAGCGACAGGCAGGGTAACGAAATCCGCTATGTGGTTGAACGCATGTGCAACTACAGCGAGGCGGAAATTAATGCCGGCACGGCGAAAAGCGATGCCTCGCGCTGCATGATGGCCAGCTCACCCAATAATGGCGAAAACTGCTCGCATAACGTCACTAATCTTGAACTATTCAAACGCTGTATTTCCAGCTCGGACTCCCCGTTATACCGGGTCACGATCCGCATTGCCGGGCCAAAAAACACCTTAACGTTTATGCAATCCTTTATTTCCAACTAAAGGCCGGAACCATGACACACACCTACTGGATGCGCCTGTTGACCTGTCTTGGATTATTGTTGCCCGGCGTGTTGCAGGCCGAATTCCTGGATCTGGCAACCATGCCATTACAGACCTCGGGTAGTTCGGATGTGAAGCCTAACCTGATGTTTGTACTGGATAATTCTGGCAGTATGGCCTGGGATTATGCGCCTGACTGGGCGGATTCATCTTCGGACTGGCTATTCAGTAACGCCGATTACAACACCCAATATTATGACCCGGAAGTGCAATATAGTCCGCCACTCACTTATCAGGGCGTGAGTATGGCGAACCAGACCACATTCAACGCCGTGGCAAATGAGGTAAATGAGTCAGGCGCCATTAAAAATGGCAAGACAGACCTCAGGACCAAGGCGTTCTACTATGCGTTTGTGCCTGGAGAGTTTTGCTCTACACCGGGCCTGACCAGTTGTGTGATTTCAAAAACAGAGACAACCGATTATCCTTATCCCGCTGACATCCGCTGGTGTAATACCAGCCAGGCGGCCACCCGCCGCCAGCTGACAACGGCTTCCATGCGTTGCCAGAAAATCCGTAACGCCAGCGCTACCGTGAATGATGGCAATACGTATACCAATTTGCGTCGGCCAATGTCGACCTACAAATTGACGCTGACCAAGACCGGCAGCAGTTTCAGCAATGTTTCTGTGCAGAGTATCAAAATCAATAATATTGAGATTCTGGCACAAGCTGCTTCTTCGAATAGCAGCAGTGGTTTAGCCGTGTTGCTGAGCGGTTCCCTTTACATTTGCCAGGGCTCCTTACGTGGTAATTGCAATCTGAGCGGTAATACAGTCAGCCAAAGTGGCAGTGTGCTCACGATCGTGACGCCTGCCGGCGAGCCGGTTGACCCTTCAACACCGATTCAGGTCACCATGACGGGTGGAACTTACACCGCGCAACTGACAACGGATACGACTAACGATATTCCCGGTAGCCTGGTGTACAAGCAAATTGTCAGTACCGATGATATTTATACGGCACCGGGGAAAATCGTGAAAGGCGTGGACAGAACAGATTGTGCCAGTTCGACCATCTGTACCTATAACGAAGAAATGACCAATTATGCCAATTGGTGGGCTTATTACCGCACCCGCATGCAGTCCATGAAAACGGCAGCCAGCCAGGCATTCAAGGCATTGGATTCCCGTTACCGGGTCGGGTTGGTGACCATTAACAGCCCGGGTTCCAACTACCTGACCATCGCCCCTTTCGACAACGACCAGAAACAAGCCTGGTATAAAAAACTGTTTGCGGTCTCTGCCAGTGGCGGCACGCCGCTACGTACTGCATTATCGAGTGTGGGGCGGCATTTTGCCGGTAAAAAAACACTGGGTAATGATGATCCGATGCAGTACGCCTGCCAATCCAACTTTGCACTGTTAACGACGGATGGCTACTGGAACGATACCAGTAATCCCACCCGTATCAACGGTGCTGCGATTGGTGACATGGACGGCACGGATACCTCCCCTCCTCAACTGGATAGCAGTAAAAAATCCAATACGTTGGCGGATACGGCTAAATATTTTTATGACACCGATATCCGGGATAGTGCATTGTCAAATTGCAATGGTGGCCTGGGCTCTTCCGTTTGCGGAACGGCCAGCGACTATCCGAAACAGAATATGGTGACCATGACGCTGGGTCTGGGTATAGACGGTACGCTGGTGTATACCGATGACTATAAGAGCCAGGTTGCCGGGGATTATAAGGACCTCAATTCCAGTCCCATGCAGAAAAACTGGCCAGACCCCATCAAGGCTGAAGATGGTACCCGTATTGATGACTTATGGCATGCAGCTGTAAACGCTGGTGGCACGTATTACAGTGCCAGCAATCCCAAGTTGTTGCGGGAGTCACTGGCAAAAGGCCTGTCCGAAATCAAGTCCGTGCAAGGCGCGAGTGCCGCTGCTGCTGCCAGCAGCCTGGCACCCACCAATGGGGATAACTTCCAATATGTGGCTAGTTATCAGACCGTGAAGTGGACGGGCAACCTGGAGGCACGTACGGTAGATGTCAAAACATTGGATACCTCAGCAACGGCTGTCTGGTGTATAGAGAATGTCGCGGCTGAGGCCTGCTCATCCCCGGCGACGCAATATAGCGCAGATGGCAAGTTTTACTGCAAGACCGTGAATTCCACTGACGAGGATTGCAGCAGCGCCAAAGGTAATCTGGGCGAAGCATTAGGATTGAGTGAACCGACGTCGTGTTATGTGGAAATTGCCAACAGTTGTACCGGGCGCCTGCAGACACAGGCAGCCAATGTCAATGGTCGCAAGATTTACTTTAACCTGAATAATGCGCTGGTGCCTTTTACTGCAGATAATTTACCCGCCCGGCACCGCGATGCGCTTGCCGATGGCTATGCAGCATTGAGCCAGATGCAGGGCTTGCCTGCTACAGATCCTAAAATCACTGATGCCAACAAGGTGGGCAAGCTGGTGGATTATTTGCGTGGCAGGAAAACCTATGAAGATTCCAGCCTGAATACGGTGAATGAAAACCGCTTGTTCCGCGAGCGGCAGGCCACGCTGGGGGATATTTCGCAGTCGCGTCCGGCCTATTTTAAAGTCTCAAATGCGGGATACCTGGACGCGAATTACAAAGCTTACAAAACCTCGATGGAAAGCCGTCTGCCGGCCATATATGTAGGCGCCAATGACGGTATGTTACATGCGTTTAATGCAACGACAGGTGAGGAGTTGTGGGCATTTATTCCGACACCTGTGATTGCCAACCTGGCCAACCTGGCCGATAAGGAATATGGTGCGAATTACCACACCAACTATGTCAATGGCAGCCCTGTCATCAGTGATATCTGCGTCTCGGGTTGTAGTGGTAGCAGTGCCGTCTGGCGCACCATCCTGGTTTCTGGCCTGAATGGTGGCGGGCGGGGCTATTTTGCGCTTGATGTGACTGACCCGACTGCGCCAACCTTGTTGTGGGAGTTTTATGCTGGTGCTGGGTTGAACGGCAATCTTGGCTATAGCTTCGGCAATCCTGTGGTGACCAAAATGCAGGATGGTCGCTGGGTCGTCCTGGTGACTTCCGGCTATAACAATGGTACCTATGCGCGCAAGCTCAATGATGGCAGTTATGTGAATAACAGTCCGGCAGGGGATGGGGGTGGTTATTTGTATGTACTGGATGCAAATACTGGCATGCAGGTCAGAACGGCACTTTCCACCGGGTCAGGTGAGCCGGGTGCTCCAAGCGGATTAGCGAAAATCGCGGCATACGCAGATCAGATGTTTGAAAGTAATATGGCATTGAATGTTTATGGTGGCGATTTAAACGGGAATGTCTGGCGGTTTGATATTAATACCGGTGCGGTCACAAGGATTGCCACGTTTGATGGAGGAGGCAGTCCACAAAAAATTACCACCCAGCCTGAATTGGGTAAAGTGGATAATAACAAGGTAGTGATGATAGGGACCGGTAAATTTCTGGAACTTGCTGACTTGACCAATGCCCCGCAAAACTCAGTGTATGTTTTTAAAGATAATGGCCAGTCTACTGCGATAGGACGTAATCAGTTGGTGCAGCAAGACCTGACTGGTGACCGTAAAGTCACCTCTCCTGCCAATGTGAATTTTGATAATGGCTTTGGCTGGTTTCTGGATTTCCCGGCGGGTGAGCGCGTGAATCTGGATCCTTTATTGCTGAACGGTGTGCTGCTGATGCCAACACTGGTGCCGACCAGCCAGGCCTGCAGCGGTGCCGGTTATGGCTGGTTCAATTATTTTGATTATAAAAAAGGCGGTTCGCTATTACCAAGCGGCATCGTTTCGGAGCGCATGCTGACACCGGCCGTGGGTTTTAATATTGTGTATGACGGCAATGGCATCCCGCATGTGGTGGTGACCGGCAGTAATGATCCGACCCCGCAGCAGTTGAGTCTGGATGACCAGGTGTTCGGGCTTTCCGGTACAGGCAAGACCGGGACGATCTTCAAGCAAAAAAGTAATGGCAGTTATGGCACCAAGCAAAGCTGGCATGAACTGATTCAGTAACCAATAAAAAAGCCCCATCGAGGGGCTTTTTTGTATTGACTCCGTTATTTCACCTTTTTTGCGAACGCATACAAAACGATGCAAATCACGGCAACAACACCAATCAGCGCATAGATTCCGATCGCTCCTAAAAACATACCTGCCTCCTTCGTGATGGTGGATAAGGAAAGTTCATTCTAAGGAATCATGCAGGGCATGTCTATATGCCGCTGGGGGCATGGCGGGTCAGGCTGCCATTTGCAGGAAATAGAGATGGTTTATGCCGGAGATGCCAGCAAAATGTAGCGATTAACCAGGCTGTTAACCACTGATTATTTTCAAACGACTTCGAGAGATAGCTCAGCGGGTTTGTAGATTGCCAGAATATTGCTATCTGCTGCGATATCTTCGGCCAGGTACATAATATCCTGTGCGGTCATCAGTTCAGGAATGCCGGCAGTATATGCCAGGGGTTCTTGCTGCCATTCGATCATGATTTTTCCTTTGTTTGCGGTCTATAAATCAGTTAACGTCATGCCGGATTAATTCTGAAGCACCCTGTTGCAAATAAGCGCATGGATTATCAGACTTTCATCCTAATACATTGAATGCTAACGGATTTATATGACGGTTTAATGAAGAGAATGACGAAAGTGAATTTGCGGTAACGTCTGGAACGGGTGCACAATGGGTGTTCCATAAAAACAGGGAAAATATATGCGGCTAGTCCATATCGGGAGCGTGCTGGGTGTGTTGCTGCTCACAGGCGTGGGCATGCTGTACTGGCAGAACCTATCGGAAGACGCGCCTGCCGCACCAGGGACATTGGTCAAAACCATTAACCAGTGTGATTTAATCGCGGGCAAGGCAGCGGCCGCATTACCGGAGTCCTTGCCCTTCCAGCAGCAGGAGAAAATAGCCCGGCAATCTCATGTGCTGGAGCGCTGCATGCAAGACCGGGGCTATCGGGAAAACCCTGCCTGGAAGGCGCAGGCCAGTACGCAAGCGCGCCAGGTTGCGCTGGCACGGCATATATCAGAAGGGGAAGCTTATGAAGCCTTGCGCAGGCAGGCAATGTTGAAAGGCGAAACCAGTGGCATCAGTTACTGGCAGCGACCCCGGTAATCAGCGCTTTTGTCCTAGGTAATCGGTTTTACCCAAGGGCACGCCTGAATGACGCAGGATGTTATAGGCGGTGGTGGTGTGGAAATAGACATTTGGCATCGCCCATTTCTGCAGGTAATCCAGGCCGGTGAAGGTCAGGTCCACTTTGCGTATGGTCAGCACCACTTCCTTGCTCTCTGCGCCTTCCAGTTGTGCCGGCTGGATGTGTGATAAAAAATCGACCGTTTTATCAATGCGCGCATACAGCATGTCAAAGCTGGTTTCATTATCTTCGTATTGTGGCATCTCCACCCCTGCCAGCCGTGCACCCACGCCTTTGCTCATATCGCTGACCAGTTGTACCTGCCTGGACAGCGGATACATATCCACCGCCAGCCGGCTGTTCAGCAGGACTTCCGGGGCCACTTTCTTTTGCTCCGCATAGGCTTCACCTTGCTGCAAGATGTGCTTCAGGTTATCCAGGTTGCGCAAAAGCGGGGCAATGCTAATGTCATATAAATGCATGGTCAAAATACCTCAGTGTTCATAACGGCGATATTGTAACGCTTCCGCGATATGGGCATCACTGATGGCTGGGCTGCCTGCCAGATCGGCAATCGTGCGGGCAAGTTTGAGGATGCGGTGATAACTGCGTGCCGATAAGGCAAATTTTTGCATGGCCGCCTGTAGCAAGTGGCTGCTCTTTTCAGTCAGCGGGCAATGGATTTCTATTTCCAGTGGCCCTAGCGCGGCGTTCGGTTTGCCCTGCCGCTGCATTTGCCGCTCCCTTGCCTGCACCACGCGCTCGCGTATCGCGGCACTGGATTCTCCCGCCTGGCGCTGGCTGAGTTCTTCCGGTTTGAGTGCCGGTACATCAATATTCATGTCTATGCGATCCAGCAAGGGGCCGGATAGTTTGTTTTTATAACGGGCGACCTGGTCGGGTGTGCAACGGCAGCGCTGCTGATAGTGGCCGTAATAACCACACGGGCAGGGATTCATGGCGGCCAGTAACTGGAACTGTGCCGGAAACGTGGCTTGCCGGGCGGCGCGTGAAATGGTGATGTTGCCGCTCTCCAGCGGCTCCCGTAATACTTCCAGGACTTTGCGGTCAAATTCGGGTAGTTCATCCAGGAATAACACGCCATGATGGGCGAGGCTGATTTCACCAGGCCTGGGGACACTGCCGCCGCCGACTAAAGCGACAGCGGACGAAGTATGATGAGGCGCACGCAGCGGGCGCTGTTTCCAGCTGGCGGCGGGAAACTGGCCGTTTAATGACAATATCGCTGCGCTTTCCAGGGCTTCCTGCGTCGTCATGTCGGGCAGGATGCTGATAAAGCGATGTGCCAGCATGCTTTTACCCGTGCCGGGCGGCCCGCTCATCAGCAGGCTGTGTTGCCCGGCGGCAGCCAATTCCAGGGCGCGTTTGGCGTGTAATTGACCTTTGACTTCCTGATAATCCGGTAAAGGTGCGGGCGCGTTATGCCACAGGGTGGTTTGCTGTGGCAGTGCCTGCTTGCCGGATAGATGTGCGCATACCGCCAGTAAGCTGTCGGCGGCGTAGACGACCGAACCTTCCACCAGGCTGGCTTCACAGGCGCTTTCCCGGGGCAGGATGGTCGCCTGGGTGGTATGAGGGGCTTGATGCAGCTGGTAAGCCATGGCCAGTGCACCACGTACCGGGCGCAAAGCGCCGGTCAGCGCCAGCTCACCGGCGATCACATAATCGGCCAGGTGTTTCTTGGGCAGTTGGCCCGAAGCGGCCAGAATGCCGAGCGCAATGGGTAAATCATAGCGACCACCTTCTTTGGGCAAATCGGCCGGGGCAAGGTTAACCGTAATCCGGCGTGCCGGGAATTCGAACTGGGCGGTTTGTATCGCGGCCCGTACCCTGTCCTTGCTTTCTTTGACCTCGGTTTCCGGCAATCCGACAATGGTAAAACTGGGCAATCCGTTTGCCAGGTGGACTTCTACTACCACTTCCGGCGCTTCCATGCCGCTCAGCGCACGACTATACAAAACTGCCAGACTCATGTTGCACTCCCGTGTGGAATGCTAACAATTGTAAATTATTTTTTACTTTCTGTTGCCTGCGCCTGTTCCAGCGCGCTGATTTTTTCTTCCAGGGCACGCAATTGTTGCTGGGTGCGTGCCAGTAATGCCGACTGAATATCGAATTCTTCACGCGAAACCAGTTCCATTTTGGTGAGCGCGCCCTGAATCAGTGCACGCAAATTGGTTTCAAGCTCCGAAATAGGGCTGGATTCTATTAGTTGTTTGATTTTAAAAGACAATTCATTCACTTTTTCGTTGGAAAATAGCATATTGATACGCTCCTTTGGGCGGGATTCTAGCATGGATAGCAACGATAATGGCATTATTTGAAAATTGAAAATCTGTTTTAATTTATTAAAATCAAATAGTTAAATAATTTATTTTAATCAATTATTTATATTTTAATTATAACTAATTGATTATAAATAATTATGTTGGTTGGCACATGGATTGCTTAGAGAGAAGTGTTGTTACAGGCTTATTTACAACAATTCGATTAAAGACTTTAAAGAGAGAGGGCTTATTCATGCGTCAATCTATTTTACTTACAGCCGTATTAAGTGCTTTGTCTTTTGCACAGGCTTCTTATGCCGCTGAGGAAGAAGCAAAATCTGCATGGGCAGCGACCGCTAACGTTGGGGTGGTTTCCGATTACTATGCACGTGGTATCTCCCAAAACTGGCATAAGCCGGCTGTACAAGGGGGTATCGATATTACTCATGACAGCGGCTTTTATGTTGGCACCTGGGGCTCCAACGTCACGCCGAATACTTTCCCGGATGCGACGGGGGAAATCGATGTATATGGCGGTTACAATGGTACGATTTCCGCAGTGGATGGCCTGGGCTGGACAGCGGGCCTGATTAGCTATCTGTACCCGGGCGGTTCATGGAAAAAATACAATGCCTATGGTGATCCTGCAGGCTTGCGCCAAACCCCGAAAGGCGGCAAATGGAACACCACCGAAGCGAACATAGGTATATCTTATAGCTACTTCAGTGCCAAGCTGTCTTATACATTGACGGATTGGTTCGGTGCGGAGAAAGATACTGGCTGGGATGGTGGGACCAAAGGGACGACTTACGTGGAATTGAACATGGCTTATCCACTGCCATGGTGGGAGTTGATGCTGGTAGGCCACGTGGGTCATCTGAATGTGAACGGCAAGCTGGATCCGGCGGCAGACTTCAGTGCCATTGGCGGCGGTGCGGCGCCAAGCAGCAGTATTTCCGGCGCAACCAATCCTGATTACACGGATTACAAGATCGGGTTAAGCAAGGCATTCAAGATCGGTTCAGCAGAAGGCTGGACGGCGGGCTTGTACTGGGTGGGCGCAAATAACAGCCGGTACTGGGGTGATAAAGGCTATGGCGGTACCAGTTTTAACGGTAGCCCGGAGACTAAGAACCTGAATGATGGTCGTGCAGTATTTACACTGACACGTACTTTCTAACAAGGGATAATCTGGCAGGCATGGGGCCTGCCAGACTTGATAACAGGAGAAACAAATGAAATTTGTATCCGCAATAATCAAGCCATTCAAGCTTGATGAGGTGCGTGAAGCCTTGTCCAACATCGGGGTGCAAGGGATCACGGTCACGGAAGTGAAGGGGTTTGGTCGCCAGAAGGGGCATACCGAGTTATATCGCGGGGCAGAATACGTCGTAGATTTCCTGCCTAAAGTGAAGCTGGAAGTCGCCATCAGTGACGACATGCTGGATCAGGTCGTGGACGCGATTGAGAAAGCGGCTGCAACGGGCAAAATCGGTGATGGCAAAGTATTTGTCTTCGATCTGGAACAAGTTTACCGTATCCGTACCGGCGAAACCGGCCCGGATGCATTATAAGAGAGGGCTTCAGTCATGAAGAAAATTCTTTCTGTATTATCGCTGGTTGCCCTGATGGGGTTGGCTGCCACGCCTGTCACGTATGCTGAAGAGACTGTGACGGAAACTGTGACAATTGAACAAACTGCCGCACCCGAGGCTGCACCGGCTGCCGAAGCGGCACCGGCAGAAGCTGCCGCCGCTGAAGCACCTGCGACTCTGGATGTAGGCAACACTGCATTTATGATTATCGCCACTGTGCTGGTGATCTTGATGACGATTCCTGGCCTGGCATTGTTCTACGGTGGCCTGGTCCGTCAGAAAAACATGCTGTCAGTATTGATGCAAGTGTTTGTCGTGTTCTCACTTATCTCCGTATTGTGGGCGGCCTATGGCTACAGCCTGGCATTCAGCGAAGGCAATATGATTATCGGTGGCTTGAGCAAGGCATTTCTTTCCGGCATTACGACTGAAAGCCTGTCTGGCACCATTCCTGAATATGTCTTCCTGACATTCCAGATGATCTTTGCTGCACTGACACCTGCCCTGATTGTCGGTGGGTTTGCCGAGCGTATGAAGTTCTCCGCCGTGCTGCTGTTCACCGCGCTATGGGTCACGTTTGCTTATATCCCAATCGCCCATATGGTATGGGGTGGCGGCTACCTGGCAGAACTGGGTGCCAAAGACTTCGCCGGTGGTACCGTTGTGCATATCAATGCCGGTGTGGCAGCGCTGATTGGCGCGATCATGCTGGGCAAGCGTATCGGTTACGGTAAAGAGGCCATGCCTCCGCATAACCTGGTCATGACGATGGTCGGTGCTGCCCTGCTGTGGGTGGGCTGGTTCGGTTTCAACGTAGGCAGCGAACTGGCGGCTGATGCTACCGCTGGCATGGTGCTGGTTAACACACAACTGGCCACTGCGGCAGCTGTGCTGGGCTGGATCTTTGCTGAATGGTTGTTCCGCGGCAAGCCCAGTATGCTGGGTGCGGCATCTGGTGCAGTCGCCGGCCTGGTGGCAATTACCCCGGCTTGTGGCTTCATCGGCCCGATGGGCTCCATCATCCTTGGCTTCACTGCCAGCTTGGTCAGCCTGTGGGGTGTGACCAAACTGAAAGCGGCACTGGGCTATGATGATTCCCTGGATGTCTTTGGTGTACACGGCCTGGCGGGTATCTGGGGCGCAGTCGGCACCGGTATCCTGATGTCGCCCGGCCTGGGTGGTGTTGGATACGCCGAAGGGGTGTCCATGGGTGACCAGGTGACCGTACAAATCATCGCTGTGGTGGTGACACTGATCTGGACCGGTATCGTAAGTGTGATTCTGTACAAAATTGTAGATGCCGTGATCGGCCTGCGTGTGAGTGAAGAATACGAGCGCGAAGGCCTGGATACGACAGAGCATGGCGAACGTGCTTATACCATGTAAACACTTCAGTGCATGATAAAAAACGGCTCTTCTGAGCCGTTTTTTATTGCCCGCCGGGATTATGGGACCGAATGATGAATCAGTGGCAGCTCGTAAAAATGCTGCGAGGAGAGTGTGATAAGCATTACCGGGGACAGCATGCAGTAAATGAAGAGCGGGTCTATTCCTGCCCTGGGGATTGTTGCGCGCTTAACAGTTCGCTGAGTTGCGGCAGGCCCATGCGGTGTATGCCAGCCTTTTCCCCGCTTTTGCGTGGAGCCGCACGAATATCATCAGCCTCAAAAATACTGATGCGCTGTGTGCCAAAACGCGTTTCCACCCGTACCACAGGCACACGCTTGCGTACCAGTTCATGTTTTTGCTTGCCAGGGCGGTCTGACATACGGTACTGCTGCTCATCCGCATGGTAAGGAATATTCTGGTTGAGCAAAAATATTTCCAGCTCCTTGGCGCTTTCGGCAAACACATGTATTTCGGTGTCGGCATAAGGGCCTGCGGTGCCATCCATGACAGAACCCGTCAGGTGCGGGTTGAATTTTTTTAATAACTGCATGGTATGCAAGGCTGCCTGGCGCAGGTCCAGCAGGTGTGCGGCATCGGTTTCGTCGGCATACAGGGCGTGGTATTCACGCAAGGCCATATCAATCTCGGCATTGGTGGGCAAGGGCGCATCCTGCTGGATACCCAGTAATTTGACAGCTTTGCGCTTGGCGCGCGCATAGTCACTAATGCCCTCTTCAAACATCAGGCGGGCGGCCGATTGCGCTATTTCTTGGCGCAGGTCACTCGAAAAATCGTCAAACATACCGTTTTACACACGCGATTAATTTGGGCTTAATAGTTTTGCTGCCGGGTTAGCCGGAAGCTGTTTCTTGTCCTCATTGCCGTTGGCTGCATGGTCCCCGATCAAACGCTCCAGGAAGGAAGGCTCATCCTGCTCGGGCGGTTGTTCGCTCGGGTCAAACAAACCGGGCAGGTTTTCAGGTTTGGACTCCGGCAAATGCTCTTCATAGAAGTACTCGTAAATGCCTTCATCATCTTCCTGAATCTGGGCACCAGTGTAAGCGTCCACTTTCAGTTGTAGCACGCCATCTGGCACTTTGTACTGATAAACCGGTACGCCTTTCAGCGTTTCCTGCATATATTTGATCCAGATTGGCAAGGCGGCACGGCCACCGGTTTCCCCGCGTCCCAGGTTATGCGGATTATCATAGCCCATCCAGGCCACGGCGACTTCTTTCGGGTAGTAGCCGGCAAACCAGGCGTCAAACTGGTCGTTGGTGGTACCGGTTTTACCGGCGATATCCGGGCGGCGCAGTGACAGTGCAGCGCGGGCTGTCCCGTCACGCACCACATCCTGCAGCATGGTGGTGATGATAAAGGCGTTGCGCTGGTCAATCACGCGCTCCTTGGAGATGTGCTTGCCCGGCTCTGCGGCCATGATGACCTTGCCGCGGCTGTCTACAATTTTCTCAATCAGATAGGGGTAGACGCGGTAACCACTGTTGGCAAAGCTTGCATAGGCCGCCGCCAACTGCCAGGAAGTGGTTGAGCCTGCACCCAGCGCCGTGGAGAGGTAGGCCGGGTGATCCTTGGGATCAAAACCGAACTTGCGCAGGTAGTCCTGGGCATAACGCGCGCCAATGGCGTTCATCAAGCGGATGGAAATGGTGTTTTTGGATTGTGCCAGCGCTTCACGCAAACGCATGGGGCCTGCATATTTCTCATCATAGTTGCGCGGCGCCCAGTTGCTGTTACTGCCGGTATCGCTTGAGGAAAAACTGAGAGGCGCATCTTCAAACACACTGGCTGGTGAATAGCCTTTTTCCAGTGCAGCAGAATAAATGAATGGCTTGAAGCTTGAGCCTGGCTGGCGATGCCCCTGGGTCACATGGTTATATTTGTTACGCAGGAAACTGAACCCGCCAATCAACGCATTGACCTGGCCGGTTTCCGGGTTAAGTGCGATAAATCCGCTCTCGACCTGCGGTAACTGGACCACCATCCATTGGTCATGTTGCTGGTATACACGGATCACTGCGCCGGGAGTCAGCGTGGTGGATGTACGCTTGGCCGGTGGCATATGGTTTTTCACCAGTAACAGCGCCTTGTCCTGTAATTTGAGCACCGTGCCACGGCTGGTGACCAAAGTGAGCAGATTGGGTTCCACCTTGGTGACCAAAGCGGGCACAAACTGGTTGTAAGTGACAAAATCACGCAGTAAATCACGCGCGGCGTCAGGCGTTACCTGACCCGCTGGCAAGGAAATCACTTTTTCCGGCCCGCGGAACCCATGCCGCAGCTCGAAATTGATAATGCCCTGGATCATGGCCGTATTCGCCGCTTCCTGGTGCTGTTTGTGTATGGTGGTATAGACCTTGAGGCCGCTGCTATACACTTGTTCGCCATAGCGTTTGTAGAGGGTGGTCCGCACAATTTCAGCCACATATTCAGCACCCAGCGCCTGTACCATGCGTTTGGAAGACTGGAATTTCAGGGGTGTTTGCATGGCTTCCTGGAATTCGCTTTGCGAAATCATGCCGTAGCGATGCATGTCGCGCAGCACTTCATGCTGGCGGGTGACTGCGTAGTCCGGATGCAAGTACGGGTCGTATTTGCTGGGGGCTTTGGGCAGGCCGGCCAGGATAGCGGCTTCTGCCAGGTTGATCTGCCGCAGGTCTTTATCAAAATAGGTTCTGGAGGCCGCTGCAAAGCCATACGCACGTTCACCCAGGTAAATCTGGTTCAGGTAGAGCTCAAGGATTTTATCCTTGCTGATGGCGTTCTCGATCTTGATCGCCAGCATGGCCTCTTTGATCTTGGTCCAGATATTACGCGGCGCATTAGGGCCGCTGAAGAAGTTCTTGGCCACCTGCATGGTGATGGTACTGGCGCCTTCATGGCCGCGCCCGGTCACGTTGTTGCGGATGGCACGCAGGATACCGGTGGTATCGATACCGTGGTGCTGGTAAAAGCGCCGGTCCTCAATGGCCAGGATGGCGTCTTTCATCACCTTGGGGATCTGCTCAATCGGCACGAAAGCACGGCGCTCCTGACCGAACTCGCCAATCAGGTTGCTTTCCGCATCATAAATCCGCAAGGGTAATTTCGGGCGGTAATCCGTTAACGCTTCCAGTGAAGGCAGCGAGGGATACAGGATACTGATCACCAGCACCAGGAGTGCTGCAACGATCAAACTGCCGATAAGGGAAACAAAAAGAAGAGACTGTAACCAGTGTTTTGAATTCATGACTCGTGTTGCCATCGTGAGAATTACCCCTGAATTGTAATCTTTTTTTGCTGATTCATCGGCAGTTAATTGTGGAATCATGCAAATAATCAGCGTCTGTCTGGCTGCAAACCAGGCAGGAAGACGGGTTTTGCAGTTAAAAATACAAGGGTTGGCACGGTTGATGCATGCCTTTGCGAGAATTTAAATAACTCTAAAGGGAAAGTCAGTTGAATCTGGGCTTTTTACAACGAAAAAAAACCAGTTTTATCGGGGTGGATGTCAGTGCAACCGCTATCAAAATGGTGGAGCTTTCGGCGATTGGCAAGCACCAGTTCCGGCTGGATGGCTATGCCAGCGTCGCTTTGCCCAAAGGGGTGATCAGCGATGGCAACATCAGCGACCTGGCCCAGGTGGCAGACACCATGCGTTCGACCTGGCGATTGCTGGGGTCACGCGCACGGCAGGTGGTGCTGGCCTTGCCTGCATCAGCCGTGATTTCAAAGCGCGTTATCATGCCGGCCGGCATGCGCGATGAGGATATGGAACTGCAAGTTGAATCCGAAGCACACCAGTATATTCCCTTCCCGCTGGATGAAATGAACCTGGATTTCCAGGTGCTGGGGCCCATCGGTAAGGCAGACGACGAGGTCGAAGTGCTGATTGTCGCGGCCAAAAAAGAAAAAATTGATGACCGGGTCGCGGTGGCGGAAGAGGCAGGCTTGAAAGTGAGCATTGTGGATGTGGATGCGTATGCCACGGAAACGGCTTACCGCCAGATCCTCCGGCAATTACCCGACCACAGCAAAAAAACGGTCACCATGATTCTCGATATTGGGGCCTATGTCACCCATATTAACGTGATGGTCGGCACGCACTCCATTTATGCGCGCGAACAGGCTTTTGGTGGAGCCATGTTATCGCAGGAAATCCAGCGCCGGTTCGGGCTTTCCCCCGAAGAAAGCGAGATTGCCAAGCGCCAGGGAGGCCTGCCTGAGTCGTATGAGCAGGAAGTCTTGCAGCCATTTCTGCAGAACCTGGCGAGTGAAGCGGCGCGTGCCGTATCTTTCTTTATCAGCTCCACCCAATACAACAAAGTGGATCATGTGTTACTGGCTGGCGGGGTAGCCGCCACCGACGGGCTGGCTGCCCTGATTGCGGAAAAAACCGGCATCCATACGCTGGTGGCTAACCCGTTCCAGGGCATGTCGCTGGTGAATAAAATCAAGGCTTCCCAGCTGGAGACCGATGCGCCGGCACTGATGATTGCCTGTGGCCTGGCATTGCGCGGAGTAGAGGCATGATTAAGGTCAACCTGTTACCGCATCGCCAGCTTCGCCGTGCCGAGCGCCAGCGCGAATTTGGCCTGATGGCTTCGCTGGTCGCCATTGCGGTGGCAGCGATATTGTTCGTGAGCTGGAGCTATATCAAGGCACAGATCGAAGCGCAGCAAGCGCGCAATCAGCGCCTGCAGGATGAAATGGTTCGCCTGGACGAGGAAATTGCCGTGATCGGCAGCCTGAAAGAGCAGATCCAGCATGTGCTCGAGCGTAAACAAATTGTGGAAGGCCTGCAAAGCGACCGTAACCAGGCGGTGCAGATTCTGGATGAGCTGGCCCGGCAACTACCGGAAGGTGTGACCCTGAAAAGTATCAAGCAGCTGGGCGATGAAATCGAAATCAAAGGCGCGGCTGACACCAACGCCAGGATTGCAACACTGGTGCACAACTTGAGCGAATCCTCTTTCATGCATAGCCCCAACCTGGTTGAAATTCGGGCGACCAGCAATCAGCAGGAACAGAAACAGTACGAGTTTGTCCTCAAGGTTTCGCTCAAGCAGGAGCCTGCGGTGGAGAACCAGGACAAGGGCAAGCAGAGCCCAGCCTCGCCAAAAGGATAATTCGCGCCATGCAACTTTCCGATTTTAACAATATTGATTTAAAAAATGCCGGCAACTTGCCACTGCCGGTGAAAGTGGTATTGCTGGGCATGCTGGCGGTGGTGTTGCTGGTGGTGGGCTATATGCTGCTGTTGAATCCCAATTTAAAAGCGCTGCACCTGGAAAAGGAAAAAGAGCAGGGCTTGCGTGATGAATACCTGGTTAAAAAAATCCAGGCGATCAAGAAGAAAGCCTATGAGCAACAGGTGACCGAGATTCAGCACACCTTCGGTACCTTGCTCAAGCAATTGCCGGATAAATCCGAAATGGATGGTTTGCTGACCGATATTAACCAGGCTGGTTTAAGCCAGGGTTTGTCGTTTGAGGGCTTTGTGCCGCAACCGGAAGTGTTTGCCGATTTTTACGCCGAAAAACCCATCAATATCAAGGTGTTGGGACATTACCACCAACTGGGTGCCTTTGTGACTGAAGTGGCCAAACTGTCACGCATTGTGACCTTGCATAACTTGCAGATCCAGCCCATGGCCAAAGAAGAGAAGCAGCCGCATAAAGATTTGCTGGTGATGGAAGCGGTCGCGAAAACCTATCGCTACCTGGATGCCGAAGAAGTCGCGGCGCGCAAAGCACAGGAAAATGCCAAGGCAGGTAAGAAGAAATGATGCGATTCAAGCACCCGGTCACGATATGTTTGGCGCTGTTGCTGGCAGCCTGTGGCAGCGCGCAGCAGGATGATTTGACGCAGTTTATGGACGAGACCAGCCAGACTGCCGTGCCGCCGATTGAACCCCTGCCGCAGGTGCAAGGGTTTTCGCCCAGGCAGTACAACACCGATGGCACCTTGCACGACCCGTTCGTCCCGCGCAAGGCGACGGTGCAAAACACTTTCCAGCCAGACCTCAACCGCCACAAAGAGCCACTGGAAGCCTATCCGTTGGAAAGCCTCAGCTTTGTCGGGGTGATGAGTAAACAGAATAAGGTATTTGCCACCATCCAGACGCCGGATAGCCTGGTCTACCAGGTGAAGCCGGGGAATTACATGGGCGAAAAGCTGGGACAGATCACCGCGCTGGCAGAAAACCGGCAAACCGCGAAATATGAATTAAAAATCAAGGAAACCATTCAGGACCCGATTACGGGTGAGTGGTCCGAGCAGATGACGACATTGGAATTGCAGGAACATCAATGATGAAAAAACTGACCTTTTTTGCTGCCAGGGTAGCATTATTTTCAATGGCGATGGCTGTGCAATGCTGGGCAGGCGCGGCAGAAATGCCCGCTGCCACCAACCAGTTGCAGGCTGTGGATGTGACCACGTTGCCGGGTGGCCGGTTGAATGTACAATTGAAAATGACACAACCGTTGCCTGCGGCCCCGGCCAGTTTTACGCTGTCTAACCCGCCACGCATTGTGTTCGATATTCCTCGCACCAGCAATGCAACGGGCAAGAGTGTCATTGCCGTCAACCAGGGTGCACTGAAATCCATCCAGGTGGCACAGGCCAGTGACCGTAGCCGGCTGGTGTTGAACCTGACCAAACCCGTACAACATCAATTGCAGCTACAGGCACAAACCTTGATGATTGCGCTGGCGCAGGAAGGTAGCGAACCGGCAGCCCCTGTCGCCGCGGCCAAGCGCTTCTCGGAGCCCGCGGTCGAGGCAGCACACCGCATCCGCAACATTGATTTTGTGCGTGGCAAGAATGGCGAAGGGCGTATTCTGGTGGAGTTGTCCGACAGCCATGTGGGTGTCAATGTACGCAATGCAGGCAAAACCGTGGTAGTGGATTTTACGAATACTGACCTGCCGGAATCGTTGCAACGCCGCCTGAATGTCATCAACTTCAATACGCCGGTGATGTATGTGGATGCGCTGAACCATAACCACCAGGCACAACTGGTGATTGAGCCGCAGGGTGACTGGGAGCAGTCGGCTTACCAGACCGACCGTAAACTGGTCGTCGATATCCGCCCATTGGTAAAGGATCCGAATAAACTGATCCAGGGCTCCAAGCAAGGCTACGCAGGCGAAAAACTCTCCCTGAATTTCCAGCGTGTTGATGTCAGGGATGTATTGAAAGTGATTGCTGACTTCACTGGTAAAAATATCGTGGTCAGTGATTCAGTTGCGGGCAGCGTGACCATAGGCCTGAAAGATGTGCCCTGGGATCAGGCGCTGGATGTGATTATGCAAAGCAAGGGGCTGGATATGCGCGTGAACGGCAGTGTTATTTCAGTAGCACCTGCCGAGGAATTTGCGGCCAAGGAAAAAGCGCAACTGACGGCAGAGGCCGAGCGCGAAACACTGGAAAGCCTGCGCACGGAAGTGTTTTCCCTGAAGTACCAGAAAGCGGCGGATTTCAGGAATATGCTGCTGGGTGGCGGGACCAGTACGGCCGGAGGCTCCTCGATGTCGGGTGCTTCCATGGGCGGCTCCATGGGGTCAGCCTCAGGTCGCCTGAACCGTATTCTGTCACCACGTGGCAGTGTCACATTTGATGCGCGCACCAATACCATTTTTGTACAGGATACGCCGCGCAAACTGGAAGAAATCCAGACCATTATCAACAAAGTCGATGTGGCGGTGAAGCAGGTGATGATTGAATCACGCATGGTGATTGCTTCCAACACATTCTCCAAAGCGCTGGGCGCACGGTTTGGCATTACGCAGACAGGCACGCCCGGCAGCAATACCAACCTGACCGTGAGTGGCTCGCTGGGTAACCGGTTCACGGAAATTTCATCCACCGGTGTTGCCACCCAGGGCACGCATAACGGTAGTATCCAGACTGCCAGCACGGGTGGCAGTACACTGACCAGCTCTGATGGCCAGCCGGATTTAATGTCTAACCTGCCAGTGACCAATGCGTATGGCGGTATTGCGCTGAGTTTGCTGAAATTATCTGCGAACATGCTGCTGAACCTGGAGCTGTCCGCACTGGAAGCAGATTCACGCGGTAAAGTCATTTCCAGTCCGCGGGTGACCACCGCCAACCAGCAAAAAGCACGTATTGCGCAGGGCGTGGAAATTCCCTACCAGACCGCGACCAGTAGCGGCGCGACCGCCGTGAGTTTCAAAAAAGCCGAGTTGAGCCTGGAGGTAACGCCGCAAATTACGCCTGACCAGAAGATCATTATGGACCTGGATGTGCGTAAAGATACCAAAGGTGAAGAGACGTCTGGCGGCGTGGCTATCAATACACAGAATGTACAGACACAAGTGCTGGTGGGCAACGGTGAAACCGTGGTGCTTGGCGGTATTTATGAACAGGTCTCGCGCAAGGGCACGGATAAAGTACCATTCTTCGGCGACTTACCGGTGGTGGGATACGCCTTTAAACGCAATACCAAGCAGGAAGATAAAACCGAGCTGCTGATTTTCATCACGCCTAAAGTCATGGATGAAACCCTGGCGCTGAATTAGTACTCATCCTGCTGTTACTGACAGCAGGCAGGCTTTGCCTTAAAATGCCCAACTGTATCGGTTGGGCATTTTTATGGGTGAACGTATACCAAAGAATATTTTTTTGATCGGTTTGATGGGTGCCGGGAAAACCACAGTGGGCAAATTGATTGCCAAAAACCTGGGGAAAACTTTCTATGACACCGATCATGTAATCGAGCAGCGGACCGGCGTGAAAATCCCGACCATTTTTGAGCTGGAAGGCGAGGAAGGGTTTCGCAAGCGTGAAACCTCTACCCTGGATGAGCTGGCACAGCAGGATAACATTGTGCTGGCGACCGGCGGTGGCGCCATCATTGCGCCGGAAAATCGCAAGATCCTGAGAAAACATGGCTATGTGATTTACCTGCGGGCCAATGTCAACGAGTTGTATTTGCGTACCCGTAACGATAAAAACCGCCCCTTATTGCAAAACGTGGATATCAAAGCCAGATTGGAACAATTGTTTCATGCCCGCAATCCACTCTATACCGAAACCGCTGATTTAATCGTGGATACCGGCCACCAGCCGGTGGCCGTGATTATCCATAAAATCGAAACCGCACTGAATGCGCTGGAGTCCTCATGCAAACCCTGACCGTCAGCCTGGCTGACCGTAGTTATCCCATCCATATCGGCAATGGCCTGCTTGGCCAGGCTGATCTGATACTGCCGTACCTCAAGCGCAAACAAGTCGCCATCGTCAGCAATACCACCGTGGCGCCGCTGTATATGCAGGCCCTTGCCCAACCCTTGCGTGATGCGGGCGTCAGCGTGATAGAAATCATCCTGCCGGATGGCGAGGCCTATAAAAACAACGCAACCTTGCAGACCATTTACGATCATCTGCTGCAAAACCGCTGTGAGCGTAATACCACGCTGATCGCGCTCGGCGGCGGCGTGATTGGCGATCTGACCGGCTATGCGGCTGCGACTTATCTGCGTGGTGTGCCATTTATCCAGGTGCCTACGACATTGCTGTCACAGGTGGATTCCAGTGTCGGCGGCAAGACCGGCATCAATCACCCGCTGGGCAAAAACATGATAGGCGCCTTCTACCAGCCCAAACTGGTGCTGGCCGATATTGATACGCTGAAAACCTTGCCGCAGCGCGAGTTGTCGGCGGGTGTTGCCGAAGTCATCAAATATGGCCTGATTCGCGATGCGGACTTCTTTGACTGGCTGGAAACCAATATGCCGGCACTGATGGCGCTGGATACCGCGGTGACCAGCTATGCGATTTACCGCTCCTGCCAGAATAAGGCAGAGGTCGTCGCGGCGGATGAACACGAACAGGGCGAACGCGCTTTGCTGAACCTGGGCCACACTTTTGGCCATGCCATCGAAAACGCCATGGGTTATGGCGTCTGGCTGCATGGCGAAGCGGTGGCGACAGGCACGGTGATGGCGGCGGATTTATCCCAACGCATGGGCTGGCTGGATGCGGCGCAGGTACAGCGTATCAAAATCATTATGCAGGCGGCCAAATTACCAATTGAGGCGCCGGATTTGGGCGCAGAGGAATACCTGCGCCTGATGCAACTGGATAAAAAAGTGGCGGATGGCCGTATTCGCCTGATTTTGCAGCAAGCCATAGGCAAAGCGGTGATCACGGCCGACTATGATGCGGACAAGTTAAAGCAAACGCTGTCACTGGCGGCCTAACGGAATCAGCCATGACCTTAGCCCGCTTTGCTGCCCACCCCGAACAAACGCGTGGCCGCAAGGTCGTGGAACCGGAGTCGCCTACACGCAATGTTTTCCAGCGCGACCGCGACCGTATTATCCACTCAACCGCGTTCCGCCGCCTGGAATACAAAACGCAGGTGTTTGTAAACCATGAGGGGGATCTGTTCCGCACCCGCCTCACGCACAGTATCGAAGTGGCGCAACTGACACGTGGTATTGCGCGTACCCTGGGGCTGCATGAAGACCTGGCCGAAGCGATTGCGCTGGCGCATGATCTGGGACATACCCCATTTGGTCATGCCGGGCAGGATGCGCTCAACCACTGCATGCGTGACTATGGCGGTTTTGAGCATAATTTGCAGTCGCTACGCGTGGTCGATGTGCTGGAAAACCGTTACGCCAGTTTTGACGGGCTGAACCTGAGTTTTGAAGTACGGGAAGGCATCCTCAAGCATTGTTCCCGCAAGAATGCCGAACGATTGGGTGATGTCGGTGAGCGCTTCCTGCGCAAGGAATCACCCAGTCTGGAAGCGCAAATCACCAATTTTGCCGATGAAATTGCCTATAACAATCACGACGTGGATGATGGCCTGCGTTCCGGCCTGATCACCATCCAGCAGCTATCCGGCATTCAGCTGTTCGCCGAGAACATGGCCGAAGTGAAGCGTCTGTACGGCGAAATTGAAGAAAAGCGCCTCATCCATGAAACCATACGCCGCATGATTAATGTGCTGGTGGTGGATTTGTGCGAGCAAAGCCAGCAGGCGATTGCCAGGCTGAATCCGGTCAGCATTGATGATGTGCGCAAGTCACCTGTTTACCTGGTTGGGTTCAGCAAAGCGATTGCCGACAAAAACCTTGAGTTAAAGCAGTTTTTACTCAAGCATTTATACCGGCATTACAAAGTGAACCGCATGAGTGCAAAAGCCGGGCGCATTATCGAAGAATTGTTTACTGCCTTTATGCAATCGCCCAGCCTGTTGCCGGACGAGCACCAGCAAGCGGCCAGGCAGGATCAGGCTCGTGCCGTGGCAGACTATATTGCTGGCATGACCGACCGCTACGCGATTCGTGAGCATCGGCGCCTGTTTGCGGTAGAAGAAAGCTGGTAATTACCGCAGGGCTATTGACTGTGCGCTTTTTTAAACGCCAGGATTACCTCGCGGACGACTTTCTTTTGTGCGGCAGGCAGCGCCAGAAAAGCTTCAAATAACTCGCGCTCCTGATATCCGATTTCTTCATCCCAGCGTTTTCTTTCCTGCTCCACCTTTTGCTTGATCCCCAGCCCGAACATTAATTCATCGGGTGGGACTCCCAGCCATTCTGCCAGCGTAATGATTTTTTCATAGGGCGGGATGGATTCACCTTTCAGCCATTTGTTGACGCCATGCAAGGTCATCGGCTTGCCATAATGACGCAGGTTGAACTCACGTTCCAGCACTGCTGCTTCAGCCTTATAGCCAGCTTGCAGCAATGCCGTACTTAACCGTTTTGAGAATTCCAGTTTTCTATTCATCCAGTTACGGTAAATCACTGAACTTTCAGTTACGTAAACTGTTAAATAGTTACGTTATAAACTAAACTATTAGTTACGTTAATTTGTAACTCTATAGTATGGTGATTCCTCAAGTTGTTTCCAGGCAGCGTGTTGCCGATCACGGCGAAGTGTATACCCATCCACGCGAAGTGAATGCCATGCTGGACCTGGTTCGGCATGAAACCGAACGTATTGAGTCTCGTTTTTTAGAGCCGGCCTGCGGGACAGGTAATTTCCTGGTAGAGATTGTGGCGCGCAAGCTGGCCGTGGTGAAAGCGAAATACGCCAAAACTCAACTGGAATATGAGCGGTATGCGGCCATTGCTATTGGCTCTGTTTATGGCATTGAGTTATTGGCGGATAACGTCCTGGCTTGTCAGCAACGCCTGTTTTTATTGTTTGACCAGCAATATACCCAACTTTACGAAGCCAGGTGCAAGCAGGCCTGCCGGGAGACCATTCGTTTTATTTTGCGGCGTAATATCCTGCAAGGTGATGCGCTGACGCTGACAACGGTGGCAGAACCGACGGAGCCGATTGTGTTCAGCGAGTGGTCCGTCATCAATGACGGCTTGATCAGGCGTCGCGATTTTAAATTTGCGCATTTGATAAATCGTGCAGATTCACACTCGTTACTTTTATTTTCAGGTTCAGGTGAAGAAACATGTTTGCGTGAACCCGTGAAGGAATACATGCCCATCTGTTTGTTTGCACTGGCGACGCAGGAATAGGCATGCATCATGACAAAACGGTAAACGCCGGCGTTGCAATGCTCACCAGGGCATGTTGGAAAGCCCATGAGATTTGATGTGATTATTGGCAATCCACCCTACCAGTTGAGTGACGGAGGTGGGGCTGGTTCAAGCGCAACGCCTATTTATCACCGGTTTGTCGACCAGGCCAGGCAATTGCAACCATCTTGCTTGCTGATGATTATCCCGGCGAGATGGTATTCGGGTGGTAAGGGGCTGGGGCAATTCCGGGCGCACATGCTGGCTGATAAGCGCATGAAGGTACTGGTTGATTTTGAACACTCGGCGGAGGTGTTTCCAGACGTGGATGTGGCTGGCGGTATTTGCTATTTTCTATGGGAAAAAGATTACAACGGACTATGTAAAGTCATCAATGCAAGCCAAGGCGTCTATCACATATCATTGCGGGCGCTGGATGAATTTTCTGTCTTTGTCAGGAACGCCCGGGCCATCTCTATTATTCATAAAGTCGCTAACGCCTCCACAGGATTACTGGCCTTAAGCCAGCGTATATCCCGAAGGCAGCCGTTTGGCATTGCAAGCACCTATATTCCTACGCATACAGGTATTCCGTGCTGGTTTACGCAAAGGATGGGGTTGTTGCATGTCAATGCCCAGGATATTTCTGATCCTGACGGCTTATTGCACAAGTGGAAGCTGCTCATCGCATTTGCACCCATTGCTGGCCAGACGGATTTCTCGAAACCCATCAGGTTTTACTCGACAGAAAGTACGCGGATTGCCAGGCCGGGCGAGTGTTGTTCGGAAACCTGGCTGGTTGCCTGCGCGTTTGATACCGAACAGGAGGTCATCAATTTCAAGCGTTATCTATTCACAAAAACAGTAAGATTCCTGTTGTTGCAGCATGTCATCTCACAAAACATTACACGCAGAAACTTCAGTTTTATTCCTGATCTGGGGAAATATCAGACCATATATACAGATGAATTACTCGTGGATATGTGGTCGCTTACCGCTGATGAATGGGCTTATATAGATTCTAAAATTCTGGCGACTGCCTAGTTTAGGTTCAGCTGGGTATGAACATATGTAGGAGGGGCGGAGAGTGAATTGAAGTGCCGCTTAAATAAGACAGGCCGTAGATGACTACGGCCTGTCTTATTGTCTGGTCATTGCCAGCGAAGTTTATTTGGCAACCTGTTTTTCGCGCATTTCATCCAGTGTCTTGCAGTCTATGCATAAGGTGGCGGTCGGGCGGGCTTCCAGGCGCTTCAGGCCGATTTCAATGCCACAACCTTCGCAGTAACCATAATCGCCACTGTCGATATTACGCAGGGTTTCGTCGATTTTTTTAATCAGCTTGCGTTCACGGTCACGGTTGCGCAATTCCAGCGCCATGTCGGATTCCTGGCTGGCGCGGTCATTCGGGTCGGCAAAGCTGGTGACTTCATCCTGCATGGTATGGACTGTACGGTCGATATCATGACTCAACTCTGCTTTCCAGTTATTCAGAATACTGCGGAAATGGTCCTGCTGTTTTTTGTTCATGTACTCCTCGCCAGCCGCTGGCTGGTAAGGGGTGAAGGATTTGTTAACTGTATCTGCCATGATGGTTCCAAAAGACGAAACTGCTTGATATTACTTGCCTCAGAGGCGCGTTTATTGCATTACGTTAATCAACAATCGCGCGAGTGTACACCGATTTTCCGGGCTTGCAAAGCAATTTGGCGATACGGAATGATGTGTTTATGCCGGTTCCCTCAGCGCTAATGCTTTGAGCGTGTTTTCCATCAAGGTCGCGACTGTCATGGGCCCCACACCACCTGGAACCGGGGTAATGTAGGCGGCCCGCTGTTTCGCTACTTCAAATTCAACATCCCCCGCAAGTTTGCCATCAGGCAAGCGGTTGATGCCAATATCCACCACAATCGCACCTGGCTTAATCCATTCGCCTTTTACCAGGCCAGCTCTGCCGGCGGCTGCGACAACAAGGTCAGCGCGCTGCACGTGCTCTGCGAGGCTTTTTGTGTGGCGGTGACAACTGGTGACCGTGCAACCGGCCAGCAACAGCTCTAAGCCCATAGGCCTGCCAACATGGTTGGAAACGCCGACGACCACGGCATCCAGCCCTTTAAGGTTGATACCGCTGGCTTGCAGCATTTTAATCACGCCATAAGGGGTGCAGGAGCGTAACAGCGGCTGGCGTACTGCCAGGCGGCCAATGTTATAAGGATGGAAGCCGTCTACGTCTTTGTTCGGGTCAATCAGGGCCAAGATGGCCGATTCATCAATATGATGCGGTAACGGCGATTGCACCAGGATCCCGTCTGTAGCAGGGTCTTGGTTCAGTTTCCTGATTAAGTCGAGTAACTCATTTTGCGTCAGGCTGGAAGGAAGTTTGTAGGCTTCGGAAACGATGCCTACTTTTTCGCAGGCGATCTGTTTGTTTCTCACATAGATCGCTGAAGCGGGGTCATCCCCTACTAAGATTACCGCCAGGCGCGGGGCGCGTTTGCCTGTCGTCAGGCGTTGTTCAATGTTGATGCGAATTTCATCCAGCAGTTGATTGGCAATTTGCTTGCCATCAATAATGTGTGCGCTCATGAGCAAAAGAGTAATCGTTAAAAATGATAATTTTATCACATCGACATTGACACAAATTCGTGAAATCGGTTATATTTCTGGCTTCGGCGTGTAGCGTAGTCTGGTAGCGCGCCTGCTTTGGGAGCAGGATGTCGGGAGTTCGAATCTCTCCACGCCGACCAGTTTTCCCTGGATTGCCTGATCGGCATGTAACTACCTATCTGCTCGTAGCTCAACTGGATAGAGCACCAGCCTTCTAAGCTGGGGGTTACAGGTTCGATTCCTGTCGGGCAGGCCAAAATTTTCCCCAGTGGTGGCTATAGCTCAGTTGGTAGAGCCCCGGATTGTGATTCCGGTTGTCGTCGGTTCGAGCCCGATTAGCCACCCCATTCCATTTTCCTGTTATTAAAATCCAAAATTAGTTGAAGATATTGGCTCTTTTTGCCAATAGGTTCTGGCAATGGCTTTGCTAAAGTGTCCGGATAACATTGATGCCGAACACATGACCATTCATTTGAATCTGAGCAAGTTTATGCAGAGCCTTACCGATCTGACCAGGATCAGGGAGAGTCTTGCGCTCGATCCGGCCTTGCTATCGCTGTTGCAGCACTGGTTGAATATTTTTGCCGCGCAGCACCAGCCTGTCAGAATGCAAGTGTTATCCCGGCGGCAATTGGTCTCGGCAATTAATACGTTTGAAGAAAGCCACCAAAGTCCGGAGCTTGAAGGCTGGGCGCCGGAAATTTATGCGATGCTGCTACCTTATATGGATAAGGAATCCCGCCATTACGAGTGCCTGGAAACCGATGGCGGCAAACTGCATGTTTTTCCTTTGCAGCAAAGTGTTACGCATAAGCACGCCATCCTGCTTATCCAGCATGAAGCATTGACCAGCGAAGCCGTAGGCCTGATTGAGCAGTGCCTGGAAATGTTCCACCACTATGCCAACCTGATTATTGAGAACGAGCGTGATGCCTTGACCGGTTTGCTTAACCGTAAAACCTTTGATGAGTGCGTCAGCAAAATCCTGCTCAATGATTACAGGCCAGAGTTCAAATTTCCCCTGCATCATTTCCTGGCGATTTTCGATATCGACTTCTTCAAAAAGGTCAACGACACCTATGGGCATTTAATCGGTGACGAAGTATTGCTGCTGTTTTCTCATCTCATGCGGGAAACGTTCAGGGATGGTGATTTACTGTTCCGTTTTGGCGGTGAAGAGTTTGTCGGCGTATTTTCATGCGCCGATGAAAGTGACATCGTGGACTTGCTGGAGCGATTCAGAACCATTTTAAATGCTTATATCTTCCCGCAGGTTGGCCGGATTACCATGAGCGTAGGTTTCGCGCGCATGGCGCTGAATGTGCTGCCTAATACTGTGCTGGAACGCGCTGATGAAGCCTTGTATTACGCCAAGGAGCATGGCAGAGACCGTATTTGCAGCTATGAAGAGCTGGTGGAAGGCGGCCATCTGCAGGACAGCATGATCGAAGGCGAAATCGAACTGTTTTAGGTTGTTAGCGGTTCTGTTACCGCCGTCTTTCAACGGGTTTTTTCCTTTTCTTTCTTTTCCCTGTTTGACATTGTCTGTTAATTATATTTAATATATGTAAATAATAGACAATTTTATCAGGGGGAATAGATGCGATTCGTTGCCATGCTGTTCGCATGCGTATGGCTGACCGCCTGTTTCAGGCCGGCGGTTGAAGATGAAGCCCGCCATTCCGCCCTCCACCTGCCGGTACTCAAACCAGCAGTGGTGCCAGCGTCACCTTATCCGGAAGTGGAAACCTCTGACGTTGAAGTCGCCGCCGTATTAAGCCCTCCTTTAAAGTCTGCTGCGCCTACTTTATTGGTAAACCTCATGGTGCAGGATGCGCCGGTGCAAGAGGTATTGCAAGCCTTGGCCAGGGAAAGCCAGCTGAATATGGACATTCATCCGGCATTAAGGGGAAACGTCTCTGTGCATGCCATCCAGCAGTCTGTCCCTGCCATTCTGGCCCGCCTCGCAAAACAGGTGGATATGTATTACGAATGGCGCAACGGTGTGTGGCTGATTGCGCCGGATATGCCGGTCATCCGCAGTTACCGGTTGAACTACGTCAATATGAGCCGCGATACCAGCGGCTTTATTGGCGTTGCCAGTGAAATCAACAGTACCGGCATGGCTGCAGCCGGCGCTGGCCAAAACCATATTGGCAGCGTAGCGCAACCTGCAATGTCTGGAGGCAATAGCAACAGTTCCAGGACGGCCGTTGCTACGCAATCACGTTACCATCTGTGGGAAAGTGTGGTGCAGAACCTGCAGCTGTTGCTGGAAGAAACCGATAAAGCCATGCGTGCGCGTGACGAAATCATGGACAGCCTGCCATCCTCTGCAGACACCACCGGCTTGCCATCTGGCCAGCTAACTGCGCCTGATACCTCTTTGCAGAGTGCCGAAGCTAAAAACACGCCTCCCCCGGATTTAATAGTGAAGCCGGAAAAAGTGCAACAGGCACAGATGCGCTGGCGGGCTTCACGTCTGATTGCCAATCCTGAAGCAGGGATTCTAACCATACGGGCGTCGCAAAGCCAGCATGCGCAGATCAAGGCTTACCTGGAGTCCGTCATGCAGGTCGCGGCCAGGCAAGTGCTGATTGAAGCAACGATTGTGGAAGTCGAGTTAAGCAAGAGCTTCCAGATGGGCATAGACTGGAGCCGCTTGTCGAATGCCGCCCAGCAGCGCGGCTGGACATTTGCCCAGTCCCTGGGCAATGAGGCCGCCCACTTCAACGCCAGTAGCGGGCGCTGGGAAAGCAATAACAGCAAAAACGCACTGGGCCAGAATAATGGCAGCGTGGCCATGATGTTCGGGTATTTCAACCCATTGAGCCACCTGGGCAACCTGAGTGCCAGTGTTACGCTGCTGGAGCAGTTTGGCAAGACGCGGGTACTTTCCAGCCCGAAATTGATGGTACTGAATAACCAGACTGCGATTCTGAAGGTGGTCGATAACCTGGTATATTTCACTATCCAGTCGCAGATATCGCAAAGCAGCAGCACTAATGGCGCCAACCTGCAAGCGGTGACAACCACTGCCAATACGGTACCGGTAGGGCTGGTAATGGCGGTGACCGCACAAATCAATGGCCAGAAAAGGGTCAATCTGAATGTCCGTCCAACCGTCTCCAAAGTATTGAGATATATCGAAGACCCTAACCCCCAATTGGGCAGTGGTAGTACACGTATTGTGAGCAGCATCCCGGAAATACAGGTGCGCGAAATGGAGTCGGTGCTGAATATCGCGAGCGGTAATGTGGCGATACTGGGCGGGCTGATGCAGGAAGACCAGCGTGACTTCACGGACAGGGTGCCGGGGTTGGCAAGCATCCCTGTCATCGGGTATGCGTTCACCGGCAAGAACCAGGCAGCGAAGAAAACAGAACTGGTGGTGTTTTTAAGGCCAACCGTCATTGGCCTGGCTGACGTCAAGTCCGGTGATTTGCAGCCTTTCCAGCCTTTGTTGCCGGAATCATTGCCGGCGGATGAGGTGGATATCGGCGTGGGTGAACCATCATGAATTTTTTGCCAGTGATGCGTAGGTTTGCTAATCGCGTCCAGCGCCGCCGGACGTACCGGGCGGCATACCAGGGCGCACTGGTGCACCGCTTGGCGTGGCAGACAGAAAGAGGATTACATGTACTGTTGTGGGCAGGCATTGCCGGCATGACGTTTGTCGCTGTGCAGCCAATCATCATGCCGGTAAGTCCGGCATCCCCTATCTCCAGTCAGCCACCGCAGCGGCTGGCAGTGATTCCTTCCTTGCCACTACCGTTGCCAGTGACGGAGCAAGTACAGGCTCACAATGACAGCCTTTTTGTTTTGACCAGCCCACCAGCGGCTGAGCCCCTGCAGCTTGTGGCCGTGAGTGAACGTCCGGTGCGGACCTCAGCACCGGACAACCTTCCTGTCAGGCCTTTACCGCGCTGGCAGCTGGAAGTGCAGTCCTCGACGATGGCTGAAACGATGGCATTACATGCACTCGCTAACGCAAACCGCTATTTGCAAACCGGGAAATTTGAGCTGGCCCGGCAATGGCTCCTGGATATTCTAGGGCAGGATCCCCATCGGGTCGAAGCATTGGCAGGCATGCTGCTGCTCTCTAAAAAACTGGGAGACATTGATAGTGAGCAGGCATATCTGGAGCGGCTCAGGCAGGTCATTCCGGATTACACCTGTCACGACGAAACATTGCTACTGAGTGAAGTGGAGTAAGAAAGTTGATGAGCGCCGAGAATCTTCAACTGGGAGAGTGGATGCTGGCCAAAGGCATGATTACGGCTGATCAGCTGGATATCGCCATGATTGAACAGCGCGAAAGTGGTTTGTCTCTTGGGCAGCAACTGGTCCGGTTGCACTTTGTCACGGATGCCATGGTGAGGGATATACTGGCGCAGCATCATGCGCACGAGAGTATTGACTTGCGGCAGGTGATTCCTGATCACGAAGTATTGGCCATGGTGCCGGAAGCGTTTGCCAAACAGCACCGTTTAATTCCCCTGGATATATCACCTGACAAACAGGTGATGCGGGTGGCGATGGCTGACATGAACCGTGTCACGGTGCTCGACCAGTTACGTTATTTATTGGGCAGCTCGACACAGCTCAAACCGGTATTGGCCACCGAAGCACATATTGAACAGGCACTGGACAAATTCTACGGCCACAATTTGTCGCTGGACGAAATTTTGCATGAAATCGAACAGGCATCGTTGCCACAGGCAGCCAGTGCTTCCCGGCAGGATACACGGCCGGTGATCCGGCTGGTGAATGCGATACTGGTTGATGCGGTCAAGCAAGGTGCTTCTGATATCCATTTTGAACCAGAGCAGGCCTTTCTCCGCATCCGTTACCGCATTGACGGTGTCTTGTGGCAGATCCGCTGCCTGCATGATCGTTACTGGCCAGCCATGTGCGTGCGCCTCAAGATTCTGGCCGGGATGGATATTGCCGAGCAACGGATCCCCCAGGATGGGCGGGTCAACCTGTTTTTATGTGGCAGCCAGATTGATTTCAGGGTGTCCAGCCATCCTACGCTGCATGGTGAAAACATCGTGTTGCGTGTGCTGGACAGGGATAAAGCGATTATTGCCCTGGATGCCATGGGCCTGCGTCAACCGCAGTTGCAATTACTGCAAACCCTGCTGGAAAAACCGGAAGGATTGCTGGTATTAACCGGCCCCACCGGTAGTGGCAAAACAACCACGCTTTACTCCCTGCTTGGTCATCTCAATCATCAGCATGTGAACATCATGACACTGGAAGACCCGGTGGAATATCCCTATATGCTGATGCGCCAGACCTCGGTCAATGAAGCAAACAAAGTAGATTTTGTCAGCGGCATCCGCGCCATCTTGCGGCAGGACCCTGACATTATCCTGGTGGGTGAAGTGCGTGATGAACCCACTGCCGCCATGGCCATGCGCGCGGCCATGACCGGCCACCTGGTGATGACCACGCTGCATACCAACAATGCGATTGCTGCATTTGCACGACTGGAGGATTTAGGTGTCAGCCGGCAAGTGATGAGAGGCAGCCTGGTGGGCGTGATTGCACAGCGCCTGTTACGGCGGTTATGCCCGCATTGCAAAGTACCGGTACTGCCGGATATGGAAATACAGGCACTCCTGGAATCACTACCGGTTTCGGGGCCGGCTGGATCCATTCAGCTCTATCAGGCCGGTGGGTGCAGGCAATGCCGCATGAGTGGTTATCGTGGTCGGCTGGTGATTATGGAAATCCTGGTGATGCAGCCTGAACTCGATGCGATGCTGGCACAAAATCCGACCACGCTGGCGTTGCAGCAGCAGGCACGGGCATACGGCTATACCACCCTGGCAGAAGAAGGGTTACAACGTGTCTGCTCAGGAGAAACCAGCTTGCAGGAGTTGCGCCGGGTTGTCGATCTCAGTGCTTATGCTGCAGGAGTGGCGTCATGACCAGCTATCGGTACACGGCAATTGATCCCTATGGCCGCCAGCAGCGTGGCATATTGCATGCCGCGAATGAACAGGCATTGATAGCCCGTTTGCATCAGTCGGGGCTTGAGCTGCTGACTGCCAAAACAGGAGCGGCTCCTTTCGCACTGCAAGCACGCGTGACGGCACAGACACTGATTTTGTTCTGCGTGCAGATGGAACAGCTGCTACAGGCTGGCGTGCCATTGCTGCAGACTCTGGAGGAATTGGCTGCCCAGGGCGGACAGCCACGCATGGCAGACGCGCTGGGGGCATTGCAGCAGGCACTGCAAGGGGGACAATTACTTTCGCAGGCATTGCAGGCCCAGCCCCGGGTTTTCCCACCGCTTATCTGCCATCTGGTCGCAGCTGGCGAACAGACAGGGCAATTACCTGAAGTCTTCGGGCACCTCGCACGGACACTGCAATGGCAAGCTGACCTGGTCGCGCAAACCCGGCGGGGACTCGCCTATCCTGCGTTGTTATGCCTCATGGTCTGCGTGGCTGCAGGGGTGATGCTGACTTTCCTGGTGCCACAAATGGTGGGTTTTCTCAACAGCCTGGGCCAGGCATTGCCATGGTCAACCAGCTTATTACTGTGGTTATCGGATTGGGCGATGGCTTATGGTGGCCTGCTGGTCATTTTTCTCATGTTGCTGGTGGCGGGTGTACGGTTGGCGATTAAGTACTCGACTGCCTGTGCCTTCACCTGGGATCGCGTGTTACTGCAAATGCCGGTGATTGGACATCTGCTGCGGCAACTAGTGTTGGCCAGGTTATGCCGTTTCCTGGGGCTCATGTACCAAACCGGTATTCCCTTGTTACAGGCGCTGGTATGGTGCCAGCCATTATTGCATAACCGGTTGATGGCAAAGGTATTGGCGCAAGTGCATGAGCGTGTACAGGCCGGGGAAAGCTTGTCTGCCAGTTTTACCGCCACTGGCCGCTTTCCTCCGCTGATGGTGCGCATGGTGCGTATAGGCGAGGCGACAGGTGCGCTGGACAAGGTATTGTCCCAATTGGCCTCTTTCTATGACCGTGAGGTGCAGGCGCAAACGCAATGGCTGCTGCGCTTGCTGGAGCCTGTGTTGACCATGGTACTGGGCCTGATGCTATTGTTTTTGATGGCCGCCGTGATACTGCCCGTCTATGACAGTTTTTCGACCCTGCGGTATTGAGCCATGGCCCAGCAACGGTTGATTGTCCTGATCAGTGTTGCGCAATGGCAGGTACTGCGTTTTTCAGGGGCGCAGTACCTGGAAGGGCGAACATTTACTGCCAGCGAGGAGAATCAGTTACCGTTATTGCACTGGATAACACAGTTTCCGGCAGCGACGGTGGCTTTCCTGGCCGATATCACCGATGAGCACTACCATGTCGAAGTGCTGCCACCTGTTCGCGGGGCAGCCAGAAAGCAGCTGCTTGAGCGCAGGCTGGCTGCCTGGCCCTTGGCACAGGCGCTGCATACCGTACATTACATAGACAGGGTGCAAGGGGTACGCCGGGAAGATCGCTACCTGTTTTCTGCAATGCATTACCCGACTTTGCAGCGCTGGTTGCAGGGATTGCAGCAGCAAGGAATGCGGGTGCAGGGTATTTATACCCAGTCGCTTTGCCTACCTTGCTGGCTACCAGGTAAAACGCACTGTCTTTGTGTTTGGGTGGATAAACAGCAGGTCCGCCTCTGTTATCTGTATCAGGCCAGGCTGCTTTTTAGCCGGTTGCTGGTACTACCGGCAGCAGCCTCCCTTGCCGCACGTATTGCGGATGAAGTGATCCAGACACGTTTTTACTTAATGAGCCAGCATTGGTTACAAGAGAGTGAGTCATTACATTTGCTGTATTTAAGTGGCGAGGACTCCATGGATGACTTGGCACAACAACCCTGGCCACCGGCAATTCAGCCAGCAAGTATTGCTTATAAGGATCTGGCTCGGCACCCTGATGAAGAGATCCCGGAATCTCTTGGCGTTATGGACTGGGCGGCTGTGCAAGTCATCCTCAATACCCGCCAGTTGCCAAACTTTGCGCCAGTTGAAGTTTTAATGCGTGACCGTATTGCACGGGCAAAACGCATGATCCGTAACGCCTGTGCGGTGATGACCTGTTTGTTTGCCATGGCTGCCTGGAGTGCCCATCGACAGTTACAGCATGCGCAGCTGGATGTTCAAGCCGCACAAGCAAGCGTACTGCGCTGGCAGGCGGCGATGCCTGTCCTTGAGGTCAGCGAAGCCGCATTGCCGCAGTTGCACGCGCAGGTCCTGGCGATCCAGGCACTTGAGGCATCCGTGCGGTTGCCTGACCGGTTATTGCAGATATTACAGCAGACCATGCCGGAGCTGGACAGTTGGCAATTGCAGAAGCTGGCCTGGCAATATGAACCGGCTACCGGCAGGAACGGGCAGGCAGATCGTCATTGGTCAGAGCAGGTTTCACTCACGTTTGCCAGAGAGGGGAGCCATGCGCCTGTAAGTGCCAGCCAGGACTGGCGAGAATTGCTGGAAAGATTACGTTTGCATCCGGACATATCCGGACTGATCGAAACAAGTGCATCAAGCACCGCTGACAAGCCGGTATTGCGTGGAGATACGCGTCCCATGCGGGAAATTGCTGACCAGCAGCAACTTGAAATACGGTTGCACCAGCGCGGGAATGCAACATGATGCCTCGCGACTACTGGCTGGCCTTGCGCGGTTACCTGGCAATATGGGCGCTGGTAAGTATGCTTGGGCTGGCGGTGCTGGGTTCTTATTTTTCCAGGCAGGCTGGGATAAATGACCTGCGCATCCAACTGGCGCAGCAACTGGTGTTGCTGCAACAAAAAGCTTCACAGTATGCACATTACCAGCAGGACGTGGCGGTTTACCAATCCCATCATCTGCGCTGGCAAGATCAAGGCATGGTTCAGCCAGCTCATCCCGGGCAATGGATAGGCACCTGGAATGCCTTGCAGCAGCAATGGCATTTGCCGCACATGCAATATGAAATTCAGCCTTTCGTTACATGTGCAGGCCAGCAATGCGCCCAGTTCTGGCCAAGGGATATACCGGCTGGGCTGGAGATGACAGTAACCCCCGTGACATTACGCTGGTCGGTGACCAACGAGGCTGATGTCCTGGATTGGCTGCAACAGCTACAACGATCTTATGCCGGCAGGATGCTGGTACGAGACTGTCACTGGTCGGTGACAGATACGGCAGAGGCCATTATGGCGGCGTGCGAGCTGTATTGGTTTGACTTTCCCAATTTGATACCCAATCAGCCGGCATGAGCAAACATCTATATCTGGCGAGTGGTCAGCACGGTATCATCGTGTGGGTGATTTTACTGTTGCTGATGGGGCTGGGTGGACTGGTGTTCTCTGCATCGTTGCATTATTCCAGGCAATCAGCCATGCAAAAAACACTGGCCTCGCTTGCGCTGGCACAGCAGGCGCTGCTGGCCTACGCCAATCAGCCATTGGGAACCACACAATGTGACATGAATTGCCCGCGACCGGGAGATTTACCCTGCCCGGACCGCAATAACGACGGGGAGGCGGAATCCAGCTGCAGTGCATCATCCCGGCTGGGGCGGCTGCCATGGAAAACGCTGGGTATTGGTGACCTGCGCGATGGTAGCGGAGAACGCTTGTGGTATGCCGTTTCCGAGCGGTATAAAAACAATCCGCGCTTGTTGCCACTCAATATGGATACGCCCGGAACCTGGAGTGTCACCTCTACAGAAGGGATGACCTGGGATGCCAGCCAGGGCAATGGTGTCGTTGCCGTGATTATTGCCCCTATGCAACCGTTGCTGCGTGTAGATGGCTGGCAGCAACAACGCAATGATGCAGGTGTAACGGTAGCCAAACATTATCTTGATAGTGATGGACTCAGTGACAATGCCAATCCATTGGAAAACTCGGCCAGCGGCTTCGTCATGGCGGCGCCTTCCGGGCAGTTTAATGATGTGGTATGGCCAGTGACGGCCACCATGATGCACAGGCAGATGCAGCAACAGGTGCTGGCCGAATTGAAACGCGTGATACGCTGTACGGCTAGCCCCTGCCCCGCTTTGCCTGCCGCAGCGGCGGTGACCGATGACAGTTGCCTGGGCTCCCAATCCCTGAACGGCGGCCAGTGTTTGCCGGCTTCTGTTGCCGGTTTGGGACGGTTACCTCTGGATGTATCGGCACATTGGCCGCTAGCGGAACAGCATATGCTGGATGGAGATGCCAGGCATCACTGGTTCCAGCAGAACGGCTGGCGTGAGCAGGTGTTCTACCAGCCATCACCAACGCAAGTGCTACTGGTGATGGCTGGAGAAAAATTACCTGGGCAATGGCGGGAAACGGCTATCCATAAAAGCGCATTGACCGCTTACCTGGAAGCCGCCACGCTGCAAGCATTGCAAGTGCCAGACATCAATGCACTGACGATCTCCAGCAATGACAGTCTTGAGCGGCTGGGCCTGCCATGATGCCTGGCCGGGTGATTGATGCCGGGAAACGAATGGCGCATATCCATGCACAAGGCTTCAGCTTGCTGGAACTGGCCATTGCACTCGTAATCCTGAGTTTGATGATGGGCTGGTTAATGACGCCACTACGTGTGCAGCACAGCATGCAGAAATATCAGCAGACAGAGCAGCGATTGCAGCTTGCGCAACAGGCCTTACTCGGCCATGCGCTGATACATCATTACTTACCCTGCCCGGATACAGACAGCCCGCCGGATGGCTGGGAGAATGTATTGTCCAGCCAGCGCTGCGCCAGTGATGAAGGCGTGCTGCCCTGGGCGCAATTGGGGCTGGTGGCCACGGATGCCTGGGGGCGCTATTTCCGTTATCGTGCAGACGCGACGTTTACCCACCATGCGCAATGGTTTTCGGTGGCTGCGGCCGAGGGGGCGAGTAATATCCAGGTGACTGGCGAGAGTGGTGCTGCGACCAGCATCACCAGCCGCCCGGCGGCGATTGTGCTTTCACATGGCGAAAACGGGCTGGGTGGCATACAATCCGTCTCTGGCGGGCTGACCCATGCGATGGCTGCCCCGCTCCATCCTGACGAACAGGAAAATGCAGACGGTGACCTGTTGTTTGTGGACAAGACACAGCAGCAAACAGGCAACGCCGTATTTGATGACCGGCTGGTGATGCTGTCATCCAAAGTACTGATACAGCAAATGGTACAGGCGCAACGGTTGCCTTGAACGAACGGAATTCTGATGCAAGACGATTTATTGTTACGTTACAGCCGGCACATCATGTTGCCGCAGATTGAGTACGCAGGGCAGGAAAAGCTCACCCAAAGCCATGCGCTGATCATTGGCGCGGGTGGCCTGGGAGCACCGGTGGCCATGTACCTGGCCGCGGCAGGGGTCGGTACGCTGACTATTTGTGATTTTGACGTGGTGGATTTAACCAACCTGCAACGGCAGATTATTCATACCACAGCCGCCGTTGGGCAGAACAAGGCCTTGTCGGCACAGGCCACCATTGCCGGATTGAACCCTGAGATCAGCGTAAACGTTGAAACCGCCCGCCTCAATGCGGAGGCACTTGCCGAGCGCGTTGCAACTGCCGATGTAGTGATTGATTGCTCGGATAATTTTGCCACCCGCTATCTGTTGAACCAGCTATGTTTTGATCACAAAACGCCGCTGGTGTCGGGGGCCGCCATCCGGTTTGAAGGTCAGCTCAGTGTTTTCGATTTCCGGCATGCGGGATCCCCATGCTATCACTGCCTGTATCCTGATGTGGGGGATGACCAGGAGTTGCGCTGTGCCGATAATGGCGTGTTTGCGCCGCTGGTTGGCATGATAGGAACCGCACAGGCGGGTGAGGCGATCAAGCTGTTACTGAATATCGGCCAGACCATGCAGGGCCGGCTGTTATTACTGAATGCCTTGTCGGCTGAATGGCGCACGATACGCCTGAAAAAAGACCCTTCATGCACGGTGTGTGGCCATTAAGGCTTGGTCTCGCCTGCATGCTCCGCCTGCAAGGCCTTGACCAGCTCGGCAATATCCCATTCGCAACCACCACAACCGCTCAGTGCGCCTGAATAGCGCGAAATGCCCTCCAGGTCCTTGCCCTGCCTGACCAGGTCAATAATCAATCCGCGCGTGGTGCCGCTGCAACTGCACAGGACTTCATTCGGGTTTTCTTCGTCAGTTCCAGGCATCCGTACGCTATCCTTTAAAACTGCATTTTAATGGCAGATGACTGACTTGTGCCAGCGCCGCACGGTCATCCGGCTATTGCTGTGACAGCGAAAGCCCGTTAGCATCCCTACATCTCCGAGAAAGGGCTGCTGATGAGTAATAAAGGCGTTCGCTTATCCGAAAAGTGGTTTAACCGTGCCCTGTGGGCAGTGGCGATTATCTTTGCCTGGTTTTTAACCGGGCTGGGTAAAAGCATCATCGGTGACCTGCCGCGGGTCGAAACCGATTACACCATAGAACATTTTGTGAACCATGCCCGCATTGACCCCTTGCGCACAGAACTCAAGGCGCTGGCCAAACAGCGCCAGGCACTGGATGACCAGTTGGAGCAAGCCAGCCTGCAACTGACGACACGGCAAAGGGATTACCATGCCGCCCGCAATACCTTCGATAACTGGGTGGCCACACGCGATGTGACCAAACTGGTGGCGCAGGATGATGAACTGGTCAGTCGTACCCAAACCCTGGATACCCTCAAGGTACGGGAGCGCTCAGCTGAAAAAGCGGTAGAAACCCTGCAGCAGAAACAAACCGATGCTTCACAACGTGAAGTAGCATTGCGGCAGCAAGTGACTGTGCTCGAAGAGGCCGCCCGCAAACAGCTGGATACCGCATACCAGCAACAAGAGACGCGGGTGTTTTTATACCGCTTGCTACTGACCTTGCCTTTACTGGCGCTGGCCGCCTGGCTGTTTGCCAGGAAGCGCAAATCACAGTACTGGCCGTTTGTCTGGGGGTTTATTATCTTTGCCGTGATGGCATTTTTTGTCGAGCTGGTGCCTTACCTGCCCGACTATGGCGGCTATGTGCGCTACCTGGTGGGCATCGTGTTGACGGTTGTGGGCGGCAGGTACGCCATCATTGCATTACAGCACTATCTTGAGCAGCAGAAACTGGCAGAATCACAACCTGAATTTCAACGTCGGGAAGAGCTTAAATATGACACTGCACTGGAAAGATTAGGCAAAAATATTTGCCCCGGCTGTGAGCGTCCGGTGGATCTCAAAAACGAGCAAAATGACTTTTGCATGCATTGCGGTATTTGCCTGCACAATTATTGCGCTGGTTGCAACGCGAGAAAAAACGCGTTTGCCAAGTTCTGCCACAAGTGTGGCACTGTCGCCTGATAGCAGGCGACAGTGATAGGCATCGCGTTATTTAAGCTTGTTCAGCTGAGCCTGTAACTTCTCCAGGCTGGCGCTGAAATCAGCCAGGCGGGCTTTTTCCTGCTCGACCACCGCAGCCGGTGCACGGGCCACAAAACTTTCGTTACCCAGCTTGCCATTAGCCTTTGCAATTTCGCCTTCCAAGCGGGCGATTTCCTTGCCCAGGCGCTCTTTTTCGGCCGCAACATCAATTTCCACCTTGAGCATCAGCCTGAAATCGCCAGCCAGCATGACAGGAGCGTCCGCCTCCGGCAATTCGGCAACGATGTCCACATTTTCCAGCTTGGCCAGCGACTTGAGGTAAGGCGCAAACGCAGTCAGCTGCCCTGCGTCGCCTGCGGCAATCAGTGGCACTTTGGCGGCGGGCGAAATGCCCATCTCACCACGCAGGCTACGGCAGGCTTCAACCGCTGTTTTCAATGTGGCTACCCAGGCTTCAGCCTGGGCGTCGATACGCTCCAGGTCAGCCTTTGGATACGCCTGCAGCATAATACTTTCGGTGCCGCGTGACTTGTCTTTCAGTTCTGTCATCGGGGCAATGGTTTGCCAGATTTCTTCCGTGATAAACGGAATGATCGGGTGCGCCAGGCGCAAAATGGTTTCCAGCACGCGCAGCAAAGTACGGCGGGTCGCACGTTGCTCGGCTTCGTCACCATTTTGTAATTGCACTTTGGCGATTTCAAGGTACCAGTCGCAATACTGATCCCAGACAAACTCATAAATGGCTTTGGCAGCGAGGTCAAAACGGTAGTCGTTAAACGCCCGTTCCACTTCGGCCTCGGTGCGTTGCAGCAGGCTGACAATCCAGCGGTCTGCCTGGCTGAATTTGCGGCCGCCATCCTCGCAGCTCTCCGCGCCAAAGCCGTTGTCCTGGCCTTCCGTATTCATAAGTACAAAGCGCGTGGCATTCCACAGCTTGTTGCAGAAGTTGCGGTAACCTTCGCAGCGTTGCAGGTCGAATTTGATATCGCGTCCCGGTGAAGCCAGGCTGGCAAAGGTGAAGCGGAGTGCATCGGTACCGTACGCCGCAATACCTTCCGGGAATTCCTTGCGCGTGCGTTTCTCGATTTTTTCCGCGTCTTTGGGATTCATCAAGCCGGTGGTACGTTTCTTCACCAGTGATTCCAGGTCAATGCCGTCAATCAGGTCTATCGGGTCCAGCACGTTGCCTTTGGACTTTGACATTTTCTGGCCTTCGGCATCACGGATCAGGCCGTGTACATACACATGCTTGAACGGGATTTTACCGGTAATGTGCTTGGTCATCATGACCATGCGGGCGACCCAGAAAAAGATGATGTCGAAACCGGTCACCAACACAGAAGATGGTAAATATTGCTGCAAGGCCTGGTTCTGTGCATCAATTGCTTCGTCGCCCGTCCAGTCCAAGGTGGAGAACGGCCATAACGCAGAGGAATACCAGGTATCCAGCACGTCATTGTCACGGGTCAGCGCACCGGTATAGCCATCTTTGGCAGCCATTGCTTTCGCTTCTGCCTCGTCATGCGCGACATATACCTGGCCTTGCTCGCCATACCAGGCCGGAATCTGGTGGCCCCACCATAACTGGCGTGAAATACACCAGTCCTGGATATTGTTCAGCCACTGGTTATAGGTATTGACCCAGTTTTCCGGGTAAAACTTGATCTGGCCTTCAGCCACGACTTCCAGTGCTTGTTCGGTGATGCTCTTGCCATTTTCGCCCGGTTTGCTCATCGCCACAAACCACTGGTCGGTCAACATGGGTTCAATCACCACATTGGTACGGTCACCACGCGGTACTTTCAATTTGTGTTTTTCGACTTTTATCAGGAAACCGCCAGCTTCCAGGTCTGCAACCACTTGTTTACGCGCAGCAAACCGTTCCAAACCTGCCAAGTTTGTTGGTAATGCAATTGCTGCTTTGGTGCTGCCATCAGCCGCATAGACTTCGGCTGTTTCTGGTACAAAACCCTGCAGGTTCAGGATCACAATCTTGTCCAGATTCTGGCGCTGGCCGACCATATTGTCGTTAAAGTCATGTGCAGGCGTCACTTTCACCACGCCGGTGCCGAATTCCTTGTCCACATATTCGTCAGCAATCACCGGAATTTCGCGGTTGCACAAAGGCAAGGAAACATGCTTGCCAATCAGGTGTGCATAACGTTCATCTTCCGGGTGCACCATCACGGCCACGTCGCCCAGCATCGTTTCAGGACGTGTCGTTGCGACAGTCAGCTGGCCAGAGCCATCCGAGAGTGGATAGTTGATATGCCACATGGAACCGTCTTCTTCTTCCTGTACCACTTCCAGGTCAGACACGGCGGTGCCCAGTTTCACATCCCAGTTCACCAGGCGTTTGCCGCGGTAAATCAGGCCTTCGTTATACAGGCGGACAAAAGTCTCGGTCACAACCTTGTTCAGGCCGGTATCCATGGTGAAACGCTCACGGCTCCAGTCGGGCGAGGTGCCCAGGCGGCGCATCTGCTGGGTGATGGTGCCACCGGAGTATTCTTTCCACTCCCACACTTTTTCCAGGAATTTTTCGCGGCCTAAGTCATGACGGCTGATGCCTTGTGCATCCAGCTGGCGCTCCACCACAATCTGTGTGGCAATCCCCGCGTGGTCGGTGCCCGGTTGCCACAAGGTATTGTCACCGCGCATGCGGTGATAGCGGGTCAGTGCATCCATAATGGTCTGGTTGAAACCGTGGCCCATATGCAGGGTGCCGGTGACATTGGGTGGCGGCAGTAAAATACAGAAGTTGTCTTTGACTCCGGGGTTCAGGCCGGCGGCATAAAACCCTTTGCCTTCCCAGAAGGCATACCAGTGGTTTTCTATGGTTTTCGGGTCAAACGATTTGGCGAGTTCACGCGCTGTATGGGAATGTGGGGTAGAAGTAGTCATGCGCGTGATTTTACCATACGCCGGTCTGTGCTTTGACGGGGCCACTGGCTTTATCTCAATGACATGCAGTGTTCGTATCTGCATCCGGCAGAAGTGTTAATATGCCAGGCAGTGCTGGAAAGATGAATTAAATCGAAATCAATTTTGCATGCATGGAATGCAGGGGAGGTCGGATGGATATCATATGGGTTTGGTGTGGCCTCGGCCTGGTTTTGTTGTGCCTGGAAATGGTGTCCGGCACTTCGTACCTGCTATGGCCGGGCATGGCGGCGTTAGCAATGGCGCTGCTGGCATGGTTGTTGCCGGCTTTCAGTCATGCCGCACAAATCGTCATGTATGCTATTTGCTGTGTATTGGCCGTCGCCCTCTGGCGCAAACGTGAAAAAGTGAGGCCCGCGCCGCGCGTAGGGCAGGCACAAGGGGAAGAAATCGGCCGCCAGGGGACAATCATTGTAGCCGTCAGCCCGGCACAACCGGGGCGTATCCGGTTCAGCCAGGGCGTGATGGGCAGTAAAGAATGGTCCGCAGTGGCAGATGTCGAGATTGCAGCAGGCCAGGCGGCCCGCATCATCGCCGTGGAAGGAAACAGTGTGCGCGTGGCGCCGCTTTAAACAGGCTGGAAAGCTAAAGATCACAGTAGAGAAGGAGTTGTTATGGAAATCAGCATCATTTTATTGATACTGGCGATTATCGCCATTGTCAAAGGCGTACGTATCGTGCCCCAAGGCGAGGAGTGGGTGGTGGAGCGCCTGGGCAAGTTTGCCGGTATTCTGGTGCCTGGCCTGCATGTGATTAACCCGGTGCTGAGCTCGGTCAGTTATAAGGTGACCACCAAGGATATTATCCTGGATATTCCCGAGCAGGAAGTCATTACCCGGGACAACGCGGTGATCTTGGCGAATGCGGTGGCCTTTATCAAGGTCTCCAATATCGAGCGTGCGGTGTATGGCATCGAAAACTTCCGGGAGGCGATGCGCAATATGGTGCAGACCAATTTGCGCTCGATTATTGGCGGAATGGACTTGAATCATGCACTGACTTCGCGTGATCGCATCAAGGCCGAATTGAAAGAGGCGATTGCCGATGAAGCCCTGGACTGGGGCCTGACCGTGAAAAGTGTGGAAATCCAGGACATCAAACCTTCGGACAATATGCAACATGCGATGGAGCAACAGGCCAGTGCCGAGCGCGAGCGTGTGGCCGTAGTTACGCGGGCCGAAGGCGAGAAACAGTCGCTGATCCTGAACGCCGAAGCACGCCTGGAAGCCGCCCGTAAAGATGCGGAAGCACAAATGGTGGCGGCAAAGGCCTCGGCAGAAGCGATTAAAATGATTGCCGAAGCAGTGAAGGAAAACAATACTTCAGCCACTTTCCTGCTGGGCGACCGCTATATCCAGTCACTGCAAAAAATGAGCAGTTCAAACAACAGCAAAATTGTGGTGCTGCCGGGTGATGTGGTCAGCGCGGTCAAAAACCTGGTGGGTGGCGGCAAATAACCATTCGTAGTATGCCTGGCGGGAACTGGTCTGTTCCCGTCATTCTCTACCCTTTTCTCCTCGCTGTATTTTGTTTCTGCGATGATTTTTCTGGCCATGCTGGCCAGGCAATCGCGATAAAATAACGTTTTCTGTTGGATGTTCCCAGGTGATTAAAGCGGCAATTTTTGATATGGACGGTCTGCTGATCGATTCCGAACGCGTGATTATGCAGGGCTGCATTCAAGCGGCCGCCAGTATCGGTATTACCTATACCCAGGCCGAATATGTGGAGCTGGTCGGGCGCATCTGGGCGGATTCCACTCGCCTGATGACGCAGCAACTGGGCAGTGAAGAAAATTTCCAGCAGGTGATGCAGGGGCTGAATGCCTATCTGGACGCCTGCAACCATGTCTTCCCGCTGAAATCTGGCGCGCAGGCGCTGCTACAGTTTTACCAGGCGCAAGGCATTATATGCAGTGTGGCTTCTTCATCGCCAATGCCGCATATCACCCACAGGCTGACGCATACCGGTGTGCTGGATTATTTCAGCCATGTTACCAGCGGGCAGGAAGTCACGCGCGGTAAACCGCATCCGGATATTTACCTGCTGGCCTTGCAGAAGCTGGGATTGCCGGCAGATGAGTGTATTGCCTTTGAAGACAGTGAGTTGGGCGCGCAGGCGGCGATTGCCGCAGGCCTGCGCGTGGTGGTGGTACCGGATTTGCGCCAGCCTAGCGAGCTGGTACGCGGTCATGCCCACCAGGTGGTGGAGAGTTTGCAACACTGGCTGGATCACCACGAAGCCCTGGCGGGCTGTGCTATTCAAGCGGAGTGAGCAGCCAGACTTTTTCCTGCGCCGGGTATTGCCTTTTTAAACCAGTGGGCAAATTATTCTCCGCCAGCAGGGTAATCCTGTAGTTCCCGCCGTACAGGGCTGTTAATTCGCTGGCATTTACGTTGAAGGGCGGCCCCTGAACCAGCGATTGGTCATAATGAAAGCTGATCAATAATTGCGGAGCGGTGGCGGTGATTTTGGCCAGATGCCGGCTGTAACGATTGCGTATCTCTGGCGGCAGGGCAATCAGTGCCGCACGGTCATAAATGGCATCTACCTTGCCTAAGGTCGCCTGGTCCAGGGCGAATAAATCCCCTTGAAAGATATCAATATTGGCCGCCTGGTAATGCCGCAGCTCCCCGGCCTGAATGATGTCAGGCACCAGGCCTAACTCTGCAAACAGGGCATCAACAGCCAACTGGCTTAACTCTGCGCCCACAACCTGGAAGTTTTGTGCAAGCAGCCAATGGATATCCAGTGTTTTGCCACAGAGCGGGATGAATACACGTTGCCCGGCGGTAAGTGACAGGGTTGCGAAATAATCAAGTAGCAGTGGATTCACCTCGCTTAAGTGAAAACCAATCTGCTGGGTTTGCCAGCGGTTGTGCCAGAAGTCATGTTGCATGCTGGGTCGCTAATCGTGGGCCAGAATAATGAAGCAGTGCAAGAAAAACACCAAGAAAGACTGGGCGTGTGTGTACGCGGTTGCCGCTATGAACGGGGTTTTAACGAGCCGCGTTTGAGCAGCGGATCGTCATAAGCAATACAGCGGCCAATGCCCAGGAAGCTGGGGCGCATTCCCAGCGGGCAACTGTTGCTGCGTTCAAATTGCTCTACTTTGATGTTGGCCGCCGCCGCTTTTTGGGCGTCCTTGAATTCCCAGTATCCGTTGGCGTGCAGTACGACCTCATCACCCTCTGGCGTTTTGGCTTGAATATCATCGGCCTCTTCCCTGGCGGCATGCGCGGACGAAACCAGCAGGCCAAGTAATATCAGTGCATATAAACGGGGCATGTTTGATCCTTGCAATACCAGTACCGACAGATTAAGTGAACGCAACAAAAAAGCCAAGGAAACAATATTCCCTGGCGCTGGTTTTAAATTAGCTGGCCATGCCGTTGTGTCGTAATAGTGCGTCCATACTCGGTTCACGCCCCCTGAAAGCGACAAAAGATTCCATCGCCGGGCGGGCGCCGCCCTGGGCCAGCACTTCATCCTTGAAGCGGCTGCCAGCCACTTCGGACAAGACACCCAGTTCTTCGAACAGGCTATACGCGTCAGCCGATAACACTTCGGCCCATTTGTAGCTGTAATAGCCTGCGGCATAGCCCCCGGCAAAGATATGGCTGAAACTGTTGGGGAAGCGGTTCCATGCTGGTGGACGTAATACTGCCACTTCATCGCGCACCTGCTCCAGCACATCCAGCGCGGTTTGCCTGCCTGCCGGGTCAAAACTGCTATGCAGGCGCATATCGAACAATGAAAACTCGATCTGGCGCACGGTCTGCATACCGGCCTGGAAGTTTTTGGCCGCGACCATTTTATCGAACAGTGCACGTGGCAATTGTTCGCCCGTGTCTACGTGCGCCGTCATATGGCGCAATACGTCCCATTCCCAGCAGAAGTTTTCCATAAACTGGCTGGGCAGTTCGACCGCATCCCACTCCACGCCCTTGATGCCGGATACGCTGTATTCCTCGACCTGGGTCAGCATATGGTGCAAACCGTGACCAAACTCATGGAACAGTGTGATGACTTCGTCGTGCGTGAAGAGCGCTGGTTTGTCGCCAAGCGGGGCGGAGAAATTGCAGGTCAGGTAGGCCACCGGCAGTTCAATGCCGTTCGCAGTCTTGCGGCGCGTAATGCATTCATCCATCCAGGCACCGCCGCGTTTGCCATTGCGGGCATACAAGTCCAGGTAGAAATAGGCAACCGGCTGTTGTTGCTTGTTGCTGATTTCATAAAAACTCGCGTCCTTGTGCCAGGTTGGCGCATCCACTTTGCGTACCTGCACGCCGAAAATGGTTTCCACCACTTTGAACAGGCCAGCCAGCACCTTGTTTTCCGGGAAATACTGTTTCACTTCCTGGTCGGAAAACGCATATTTTTCCTGGCGCAGTTTTTCGCTGACATAGGCGACATCCCAGGCTTGCATATCACTGAACCCCAGTTTGGCTGCATAGGCTTTCAGCTCCGCCATATCCTTCTCGGCGTAAGGTTTGGCGCGTTTGGCCAGGGTGTCCAGGAACTCAATCACCTGCTTGGGCGACTCGGCCATTTTGGTCGCCAGTGATAATTCTGCGTAGTTATTGAAACCCAGTAATTGCGCTTCTTCCTGTTTCAGCTTGAGCAGGTCGGCAATCAACTGGGTGTTGTCCCACTTGGGTTTTCCGTCTTCACCGGGCTTGCTGAATTCTGAGGCGCGGGTGGCATAGGCGCGGTAAATCGTTTCACGCAGGGCGCGGTTGTCGCAATACTGCATGACCGGCATATAAGACGGGAAATGCAGGGTGAACAGGTAGCCGGTTTGGCCATCGGCTTTAGCGGCTTCGGCCGCTGCCTGCAAGGCATCTTCCGGCAGGCCGGTGAGTTCGGCCGCATCTGCCACCATATGCTTGAAATCATTGGTGCTATCCAGGATATTTTCTTCAAACTTGCTGCCCAGCCTGGATAGCTGCTCGGCAATTTCCTTGAAGCGGGCTTTTTCTGCTGGCGGCAATTCGGCACCCCCCAGCTTGAAACCACGCACTTCGTTTTCTATGATCTTTTTCTGTGCCGGGCTTAAGGAAGCGTATTCCGAACTGGCCTGGATGGCCTTGTATTTATTGTACAAACGCTCATCCTGTGACAAGTCGCTATAAAAATCGGTCAGTTTCGCCAGATTGTCGTTATAGGCTTCACGCAGTTCCGGCGTATTCACTACCGCGTTCATATGGCCAACCGGTCCCCAGCTGCGGGACAGTTTTTCCGAGAAATCTTCCATCGGCTGCACAAAATTCTGCCAGCTCGGCACTGTACTGGCGGTGGCCAGTTGTTCGGCCAGCGTACGGCCTTCTGCCAACAGGCTGTCTACAGCGGGTGAGATGTGCTCTGGCTTGATTTCATTAAACCTGGGCAGGCCGGTAAAACTGCATAATGGATTGGTGCTCACGACAATGTCCTTTAATAGGGTGCTTATTCGGTGTGATGGCGATTATTCGCCAAATGGTCACGCCTGGATAATTGTATATATTGATGATGGTGATGAGTTTTGTTAAATCAAGGGCCTGCTGCCGTAGCAGGCGTTGATTTAAGCCAGCTCGCCATTGAACTTTTTGACCAGCGGTTCGATTTTTTCCAGGTCTGTCAGCGACAGGATTTTTTTTGCCTGTTTTACCAGCAGGCTTTCTTCACATTGCAGGATCTGGGATTTCACGCTCAGGATCTGGGATGGATGCATGGAGAGCTGGCGCATGCCCAGGCCCACCAGCAGGCGCGTTAGCCTGGTATCCCCCGCCATTTCACCGCAGACGGAGACTGGTTTGCCATGTTTTTCCGCGCCCTGTATCGTGAGCTGGATCAGCCGCAATACTGCCGGATGCAAGGGATTGTACAAGTGTGCGACCGCATCATCCGCCCGGTCAATCGCCAGCGTGTATTGAATCAGGTCATTGGTGCCTATCGACAGGAAGTCCAGCTCCTGTGCAAATGCTTCGGCGTTGATGGCCGCTGCCGGAATTTCAACCATGCCGCCCAGCATGATCTGGTCATCAAACGGAATATTCTCCAGCCGTAATGAGTCTTTGGCTCGCTGCAAAAGCAGTTTGGACTGACGCAGCTCAGACAATGACGACAGCATGGGAATCAGAATCTTGACGTTGCCGTAATGCGAGGCGCGCAGCAGGGCGCGGAACTGGGTGTGGAAAATATGTGGTTCGGCCAGGCAATAACGCACGGCACGCAACCCCAGTGCCGGGTTGGTGGCGGTGACAATTTCATCCGGGTTCAGCTGTTTGTCGGCACCGATATCCAGGGTACGTATGGTGACCGGGTAACCTTTCATGGCTTCGGCCACATGCCGGTAGGCTTCAAACTGTTCCTGCTCGCCCGGCATTTCCTTGCGGTTCATAAACAGGAATTCAGTCCGGTACAGGCCCACACCTACTGCACCGGCCGCCTTGGCGCTGACCACGTCTTCCGGTACTTCAATATTCGCCAGCAGGTCTATGCTGATGCCATCGACGGTGACCGCCTTGGTGGTCTTGATGCGTTGCAGTTTCTGCTGGGCCAGTTGCCACTGGTTCTGCTTGAGCTGGTACTCGGACAGCACTTCAGGGCCGGGATTTACGATGACCACGCCCTGCGTGCCATCGACAATCATCAGCTCGCCGTCATTGATGAGGTCGCGCGCGCGTTGCAGGGCGACAATCGAAGGCACATTCAGGCTACGCGCCAGGATGGCAGTGTGTGAAGTGATGCCGCCGACATCGGTAATAAACGCGGCAAACTGGTGGTGCTTGAACTGGATGGCATCGGCCGGTGAAATATCATGCGCCACCAGGATCATGGCGCGCTCTTGCCTGACCTGCTGTTTTTTCTCGCCAGGGCCCCGTTGGTGGTGGCCCAGCAATACCTTGATGACGCGCTCGACGACTTGCACCACATCGTGCTTGCGCTCCCGCAAATAGGCGTCTTCAATCGCTTCAAACTGGGCAACAATATCATCCATTTGCTGTTTGAGTGCCCATTCGGCATTGCATTGCTCGTTCTGGATGATGGCCTTGGGTGCTTCGGACAGGGTTTTATCACTGAGCATTGCCAGATGCGTGTTAATAAAGGCACTCAGTTCCGCCGGGGCATTGGCTGGCAGCTGGTCTTTCAGTTGTGCCAGGTCTTGCTTGACCAGGGTGATGGCACGGTCAAAACGCGCGATTTCTGCCGGGATAGCCTTGCTATCAATTTTAAAATGCACGACTTCCAGCAAGGCATGGGAAATCAGGTGGGCATGGCCAATGGCAATGCCACTGGACACACCGACGCCATGCACACTGAAACTGGCCAATTACTCGCCCTCGCCGAAATAGTTATTCACCAGTGCCTGTAACGCGGCAATGGCCTGGTCTTCATCCGCCCCATTGGCTTCGATGTCAATGATGCTGCCTTTGGCCGCCGCCAGCATCATGACGCCCATAATGCTCTTGGCATTGACGCGGCGCCCGTTTTTTTCCACCCAGACATCGCTCCTGAACTGGCTGGCAGTCTGGGTCAGTTTGGTAGAGGCACGCGCGTGCAAGCCGAGTTTGTTGATAATTTCGAGGGAGATTTTGGCCATAGGAATAAAGTTATTGTTGTGCGTGGTGACAAGTCGTTTTGGTAAAGTGGACGACGCCTTCGCGGCCGCCGCTTAAAGCTTTATCAATGCAGGCATGCAGGCCTTCGTGGCGGTAGTTGAGCACCCGCACCAGCATGGGCAGGTTGACACCGGCAACACCTTCGATTTCATCCGGGGCTAGCAGGCGGGTCACGATATTGCATGGTGTGGCACCGTAAATATCCGACAGCACCAGCACGCCTTGCCCGCTATCCAGATGTTCTACCAGCGCCTGTGCTTTCGGCAGCATCAGTGAAGGATCGTCACTGTTGGATATTTCCAGGTAATCCAGTTGGCCCGGGCGGTTGCCCATGACATGCGTCGCACAGTCAATCAGGCTTTGGCCCAGGCTGCCATGCGCAATAATCAAAACACCAATCATAATTCTACTTTCAGAGTCCGTTATTCTCAGGGGCTGTTTTCAGGGCGCGGCAGGAGCATCCTGCAGTTCACGATGCCTCAGCATGACCTGATGCTGCTGTTTAAAATATGCCCCCAATTGTTCCACCAGGTAGACGGAACGATGTTGCCCCCCTGTGCAGCCGATGGCGACTGTGACATAACTGCGATGATCGTGATAAAAGCTGGGTAGCCATTTTTCTATATAGTGCTGAATGTCACGCTGCATTTCAAGCACCATGGGTTCATTTTGCAGGAATTGCTGTATCTCCACCTGCTTGCCATTATAAGGGCGCAGGATGGGATCGTAGTGCGGATTGGGCAGGCTGCGCACATCGAACACAAAGTCGGCATCCAGCGGCAGGCCGTGTTTAAAGCCAAACGAGATAAATGACAGCACCAGGTTATGTGGGCGCACTTCCTGGTAGCTTTGTTCAATCTGCCACATCCAGTCACGGGTATGGTTGCGCAGCGCGTTAGAGGACAGGTTGCTGGTATCGACATGGTGGCCCAGGTCACTCAGGCCGGAGAGCAGGTCACGCTCGTGCTTGATGCTTTCGGCCAGCGCCTGGTGCGGCGTGCTGAGCGGGTGTTTGCGCCGGGTTTCCGAAAAGCGTTTCACCAGTGTTTCCAGGCTGGCATCCAGGTACAGCAACTGCACGTGGATGCCCTGCGCTTTCAGCGTCTGTAGGATATCGGGCAGGGATTCAATGGCAATGCTGCGGCTATCTATGCTGACGGCCACTTTGGCAGCATCGCGGTCCGCCACATGGTTCTGGATGTGCGGCAGCAAGGTGGCCGGCAGGTTATCAATGCAATAGTAGCCACTGTCCTCAAACACGCGCAGTGCGATGGTTTTACCCGAGCCGGACAACCCTGTCACAATCACCAGTTGCATTAGCTTAATTTGCTTTCTCTCAGCATGATCTGCTTTTGTCGCTTGGTCAGCTGCTTGGTGGCATTGACGCCGCGCAGCAATAACATATGGTTGCGTACGGCGGCTTCGACCAGCACGGCAATGTTGCGGCCGGCGGCGATCGGGATAATCACTTTGCTGACTTCCACGTCCAGCACGCGTTCAGTCTGACGGTTGGCACTCAGCCGGTCAAGATCCTGCGGTTTCATTTCATTGGCCAGTTCCAGCTGTATCATCATATCCAGCGGCTTGGTTGGTTTGACCGCATTATCGCCATAGAGTGCGCGAATATTCAGTATGCCCAACCCGCGTACTTCCAGGAAGTCCTGTAGCAACTCCGGACAGCGGCCTTCTATGCGTTCGGGGGAGGTGCGATAGAAATCGACGATATCATCGGCGACCAGCCTGTGTCCGCGTGAAATCAGTTCCAGCGCCAGCTCGCTTTTACCGATGGCGGCGCTGCCGGTGATCAGCACGCCAAACCCTTGCACCTCCATAAACACGCCGTGCAGGCTGGTGGTTTCTGCGGTCGCTACCGCCAGGTAGTGGCTCAGCAGCTCCATTAGTTGCGGGCTGATCATGGGCGTAGTGAACAATGGGGTCTCGTTTTGCTGGGCGGCTTCCAGCATGGCGGGTGGGACTTTTTCGCCGTTTGCCACCACGACCATGGCCAGGTCGGTGGAAAATAAACTGCTGACCGCCTGTTGCAGCGCCAGGATGCTCATGCTCCTGAGGTAATCCATTTCGGCACAACCCAGCACCTGCACGCGGTTGGGATGCACAAAATTCAAATGCCCGACCAATGCCAGGGAAGGTTTGGTCACGGTGCCGGAATTAAGGATTTTTTTGCCGCCGGATTCGCCTGCCACCCATTTCAATTTGAGTTTTCCGCGAATCTGCTTGTACAAATCGGCCACTGAAATTTGTGCCATGAAGGTCCTGAGCCAGTTGCAACAAAGAGTCGGCTGTTATTCTACAACTGAATAAGCGGGTGCGGGGTGAAAACAGGTAAAAGCGGGAAGGGGATCAGGTTGAATTCTCTACCCGGGCGGGTAGAGAATGTGAAGCCAAGGTCAGGCGCTAAGCTGATGTTTTACTGCGCCGCCGGATTTATGGTGGTCGCCCTGTTTTTCCTTGTGTTTCACGATTTGACGGTCAAGTTTGTCAGTAAGCATGTCGATGGCGCTATACATGTTTTCGTCGGTGCAGGTCGCGTGCAGGTCGTTCCCTGGAACATGTAGCGTGGCTTCAACCTTTTGGGCCAGCTTTTCAACAGACATGGTGACTTTGACATCAATCACATGGTCGAAGTGATTGCTAATGCGCGAAAACTTGGATAAGACATAGTCGCGCAATGCCGGAGTGATTTCTAAATGATGTCCTGTAAGTTGTAAATTCATGACAAACTCCTTTTTCAGAAAAAGTCCCATCCTGTACGCAATTGCCTTATCAATTGGGTGGATAGGACAAGTCCAGTTTACTCTTTTGCAAAACAGATGCAACCGGGAAGTGGACGGCGTTCTTGATCCTGATCAGTAAATTGCATGCTTTTCCCAGCCCGGGAAACATTGGCATTCTGCCAGTCATGCGGCGGCTAGCGCGCTTTCCTCAAGGTGAGGTTGATGCGCTGCTGGCCAGTCAGCGGATGGATTGCAGGTTTGACTTGGGCAACACCGTGATAAAAGCGACGGCTGTGACCACCCCACACGACGACATCCCCATGATGCAGTGGTATTTTCTGTGTTTTGTCACTGCGTTTGCTGCCGCCAAACAGGAATGTGGCTGGAATGCCTAGGGAAACCGACACGATAGGCTGTGAAGTGTCTTTCTCGTCTTTGTCCTGGTGTAATCCCATTTTATTGCCCGCCTGGTAAATATTCATCAGGCAACTGTCAGGCACAAAACCGGCATAGCCGGCTTTCAATGCTGCGGCTGACGCCAGGTGCAATATGACCGGCGGTATGGGTGGCCATGCCTGCTGTGTCGCCGGGTTCACGGCGCTGTACCCATACCCATTCGCACTGCTGACCCAGCCCCAGTCACCCATGCTGCTGGTTGTCACTGACATTAAATAGCCCATTGGCGTCTGCATTTGTTGTGGTGGATAGATGCGTAAATGCTGTGCTACACATGACCAGAGTTCGTCCATCACCGGCAGGGCAAAGCCGGGTAGCCAGCAAGCACCGTCTGCGAGAGGCACATAGTCGGGTGGTTGTTCGGAAAATAAGTCCATCACGATAGAAAATTACCAGGAAAATATTCCTTGGAGGCGTGGGTTATTTACAAGCCTTGATTCTGGATGGACAGTGCTTTGCGCCGCAAGTTTTTCTGCACCGGCATGGCATAGTACATGCCAGAAAGTCCGCTTGTTCGATCAGGCAGCATGGCGGGTGCGCCCCATCTATATCGGCAGAGTCGCACGAGGTCAACGACGGCTCATCAGCATAATTGCCTACTGCCTGATTCCCTGCACCCGCTGCTGTATTGTAGAGCAATCTGGCGCGCTGTAAATGAAGGCCGGCAGAAAGCGATGGCGTATAATAGCAGCATGTCCTTATCCGTTCGTCAGATGTTGGCCCATCAGGGCTATGCCTTTCCAAAACTGCTCGCTTTCCGTATCCAGATGGTGCTGTCCTACCAGATGATGATGGTGGCCATCGGCTGGCATATTTATGAATTAACGCACGACCCGCTGTCGCTCGGCCTGATCGGCCTGGCGGAAGTCATTCCTTATATGAGCAGTGCCCTGTTTCTCGGTCATGCGGTGGATCACTACTTTTCACGGCGCGGGTTTGCAACATTGGCCGGCCTATTTCTGGCCCTGAATGCCAGCATGATGGTTGTGATCACGCAATACCAGCCTGCCAATACCGCCATGTGGATTTACGGCACGGTCGCCCTGACCGGTTTTGCCCGTGCATTGATCTCACCCAGTTATAACACCCTGTTTGCCCTGATTATTCCGCGCGCCTCGGTAGCCAAGGCGGCCGGTTTCGGCAGCTCGCTATTCCAGGCCGGCCTGATTATCGGGCCAGCCATCGGTGGTTTGCTGGTCGGTTTTGCCAATAAATATGTGGCGTATGAAATTTCTGCCGTGCTGGCCCTGGGAGCCGCCATCGCGGCACTGATGCTACGCGTGAAGGAACACCGCAGCCATGCGCCCATGCACGTGTTTGCCAGCATAGGCGAAGGCCTGCGTTTTGTATTGCGCACGCAGGTGGTGCTGGGTGCTCAGTTGCTGGATATGTTTGCCGTGCTGTTTGGCGGGGCGGTCGCGCTGTTGCCGGCGTTTGTGCATGACGTATACCACATGGGGCCGGAAGGCCTGGGCGTGTTACGCGCTGCACCGGCCATCGGTGCCATCGTGACCGGCATTTTCCTGGCAAGACACCCGATTCACCAGCATAGCGGCCGCTGGCTGCTGCTGGCAGTGGGCGGCTTCGGCCTGTGCATGATTGCTTTCGGCCTGTGCCGTTCGTACTGGCTGGCTATCGCGATCCTGGCGGTTTCCGGCATGATGGACGGTGTGTCGGTGATATTGCGGCAAACCATTCTGCAACTGGCGACGCCTGACAATATGCGCGGACGTGTCTCCGCCATTAATGGTATTTTCATCGGTTCATCCAATGAGCTGGGGGCGTTTGAATCCGGCCTGGCTGCCAGGCTGATGGGCCTGGTGCCTTCCGTGATTTTTGGCGGCCTGATGACGATGACCGTGGTCGGCGTGACGGCTGTCAAGGCACCCAAACTGCGCGAGTTGCATCTGTCGCAGTTACATTAGCGCTCCTCTCCTGCCATGCGCGATCTGGACCAGTTGTTTCAAGCCCTGCAACGTTCCAGGTTCCGCGCCAGTTTCCATCTTAACCACAAAGACAGTCTTTACCTGCAGCAGAGAGGCCTGGCAATCATCCTTGAGCATGCGGAAGCATTTATTGCCGGCCGTCTGGCGCCGGCCGTGATTGCCAACGATGGCCAGCAGACCCCCATGCGCGGGCATCCGGTGTTTGTGGCGCAGCATGCCACAGCGACCTGTTGCCGCGGTTGCCTGTTTAAATGGCATCGTATCCCGGCGGGCAGGGCGCTCACGCTGGAAGAGCAGGCGTATGTTGTGGTGGTGCTGGAGCGCTGGCTAAGGCAGCGCGTGCAGGATTAACCGGCAATAAAAACGGGAGAAGTCGTCCAGACCTTCTCCCGCCAGAGGAACCCCTGCTATGGATTACTTCTGCTGGCTTACGTCCGTCGCGTCCGCCGTCTTCCAGCCGCCGCCCAGGGCGCGGTAGAGATTCACCACGGCAGAAACCTGTTGCTGCTTGGTTTCAATCAGCTCCATTTTGGCATCCAGTGCGTCACGCTGGGTCAGCAACACTTCCATATAGTCGGCACGCGCCGCCTTGAACAGCTGGTTGGCGACATCAATCGATTGTGTCAGTGACTCCACCTGGGTGTTCTTCAACTGGTAATTCTTGTCCAGGTTGTCGATATTGGAGACCTGGTTGGCCACTTCCATATAGGCATTGATGATTTTCTGCTCATACTCATACGCCGCTTCGATTTGCGTTGCGCTGGCACTTTTGTATTGTGCTTCAATCGCATTACGGTTCACCAGCGGGGCGACCAGGTCGCCACCCAGCGAGGCCATGATGGATTCCGGCATCGAGAGCAGGTATTTGGGATCAAATGCCTGGAAACCTAGGCCGGCATGAATGGAGAATGACGGATAGAAGTTGGCTTTGGCCACATCGATATTGAGCTTGGCGGCAGACAACTCCAGTTCGGCCCGGCGGATATCGGGCCGGTTGGCCAGTAACTCGGAAGGCAGGCCGGCCTGCATGGCTTTGGGCTGCATTGTCATAAAGTGGGCGGATGAACGCTCAATCGGCTGGGAGGTTCTACCCAGCAGGTAATTGATGCGGTTTTCCGTCTCGACAATCTGCTGTTTCAACACGAACTGGCGGCTCTGGTTCTTTTTCACCTCGGCGTCAAACCGCTTCACGGCCAGCGAGTTGGCGCGGGCATACTGCTGCAACTCTTTCACCACGCCGAGGGCGTTCTGCTGGATATTGATGTTTTCATTCAGTGTTGCCAGCTCATTGTCCAGCGCGACCAGTTCATAGTAGGAGTTGGCCACTTCCGCCACCAGGTTGGTCACCAGGAAGTTCTTGCCTTCAATGCTGGCCATGTACTCCATCACCGCGACCTTGGTCGCGTTGCGCAGTTTTTTCCACACGTCCAGCTCCCAGGAGGCCACCAGGCCAAACTGGTAGTTGCCCACAAATTTTGGGAAGGATTTGCCTTCCTTGACATCCAGCGCTTCTTCCACGGCGCCGTTACGGGTGTATTCGCCGACTTTCTCCTTGTCGGCGCTGGCACCGATGCCGACAAACGGCATGTATTCCCCTTTACGGGCCTGGATTTCATTCTGGGCTACGCTGATGCGTTGCGCCATCATGTTGACTTCCTTGTTATTGGCCACCGCGATATCAATCAGCGCGGTCAGGTGCTGGTCTGCAAAGAAGTCTTTCCAGTTGATATCTGCGCTATTGCCGGCAGGTTCGGTATTTTCCTGGCTACCCTGGAAATGCGCAGGCAAGGTGGTGTCGGCCTGTTTGGTGCTGATGAACGGAATCGCGCAGGATTGCAATAGCATTGCGGTACTGCCGGCCATCAGCCAGGCCGTGGTTTTACGTAAGTTAAAGTTATGCGTCATCATCATCTTCCAGGCCATTGCTATAGTGATAAATTTCAGTCAGAGGATCCTGTTCCTCGTTTCTGATCAGGGCTTTACCGTCTGTCATTTTTGCGAACAGGTAGTAGAGGCCGGGGATCAGCAACACGCCGAACACGGTACCGAATAACATGCCACCGAACGCCGAGGTACCAATGGTGCGGTTACCGACGGCGCCGGCGCCGGTTGCCATGACCAGCGGAATCAGACCGGCCAGGAATGCGAACGAGGTCATCAGGATAGGCCTGAACCGTGCCCTGGCGCCTTCAATCGCCGCATCACGGATAGACATACCCTGATTGTGTTTCTGCACCGCAAACTCCACAATCAGCACCGCGTTCTTGCCCAGCAGGCCGACCAGCATGACCAGGCCGACCTGGGCGTAAATATCATTCGCCAGGCCCAGTGATTTCAGCAGGAAGAACGTACCGAACACGCCGGCAGGCAATGACAGGATCACCGCCAGTGGCAACACAAAACTTTCGTATTGCGCCGCGAGCACCATGTAAACGAAGATCAGCACCACGGCGAAAATCACCACGGCTTCGTTACCACGTTGCGCTTCGTCGAACGACAGGCCTTCCCAGCCGATGTCATAGCCGTGTGGCAGGGTGGTCTTGGCCACTTCTTTCACCGCCTTGATGGCATCATCACTGGTGTAGCCAGGAGCCGGCATGGCACGGATGGTGGCTGAGTTATACAGGTTGTAACGCGTAATCTCGTTCGGGCCCTGCATTTTCTTCAGTTTCATGAAGGCGGAGTAAGGCACCATTTCACCTTCTTCGTTTTTCACGTAGTAATTCAGGATATCGCTGGGATAACGCCTGAATTCAGGGCTGGCCTGCGTATAGACCTTGAAGAAGTTGTTGAAACGGATAAAGCCCTGCTCGTAAGTACTACCGATCAGGATATTCAGGTTATCCATGGCTTTACCAATGGAGACGCCTTTCTGCATGGCGGCCTTGTTGTCGATCTCCAGTTCATATTGCGGGTAGTTGGCCGCATAGAAGGTGAACAGGCCGGTCAGCTCCTTGCGTTTGCCCAGGGCTGCCATGAACTCCTGGTTGATTTTGTCAAAGGCATGGTAGTCAGTGCCATTGGTTTTATCCAGCAGGCGCAGGGCCAGGCCGGAGGCCGCACCGTAACCCGGTACCGCAGGCGGTTCAAAGTACTCGATCACCGCACCGAAGTCCTTGGTTTTTTCTTCCAGCTCTCCGATGATCTGGTGTACGGATTGATGACGCTTGGACCAGTCTTTCAGGTTGATCAGGCAGGTACCGGCATTCGAGCCGCGGCCTTCGGTCAGGATTTCATAACCGGCCAGGGCAGAAACGGATTCAACGCCTTCCACTTTTTCGGCTTCTTTTTGCAGCCGGCGGGCCACCTGGTTGGTGGTTTCCAGCGTAGAGCCTGGCGGTGTCTGGATAATGGCGTAAATCTGCCCCTGGTCTTCACCGGGAATAAAGCCGGCCGGCAGGGTTTTGTTGACCACAAATACGCCGAAGGCAAAAGCGGCCAGCGCTAGGACTGAAATCGTACGCACGGTAACAATTTTGCCCAGTAACCTGGTGTAATACCCGGTCAGGCGGTCAAACCAGCGGTTGAATTTATCCAGCAACCAGCTGATAGGGGTTCTGCGTTTAGGCTGGCCGTGCTGGTTTTTCAGCAGGATGGCGCACAATACCGGTGTCAGTGACAGCGCTACAACGCCGGAAATCACAATGGACGACGCCATGGTGATGGAGAACTGGCGGTAAAACACACCGACAGGGCCGGTCATGAACGCCACCGGCACAAACACCGCCGTCATCACCAGCGTGATAGCGACAATCGCCCCGCCAATTTCGCCCAGCACTTTCCTGGTGGCGCGATAGGGGGTGATGTGTTCATCTTCTTCAAACTTGGCGTGTACCGCTTCCACCACCACAATCGCGTTATCGACCACGATACCAATCGCCAGTACCAGCGCGAACAGCGTGATCAGGTTGATGGTGACGCCAAATATTTGCATGCAGAAAAACGCACCGACCAGCGAGACCGGCACCGCCAGGATAGGGATCAGGGTAGAGCGCCAGTCACCGAGGAACACATACACCACCAGTGCAACCAGCACAAACGCTTCAAACAGCGTATGCAATACTTTTTCGATGGAAGCATCCAGGAACTTGGACACGTCATAGTCGATTTCGTATTCCATGCCGGCAGGGAAGTTAGGCTTGAGTTCTTCCATTTTCTTTTTAACGTTCTCAATCACCTCACTGGCGTTACTGCCGTAGTTCTGCTTGAGCACGATCGCGGAAGACGGGAAGCCGTCCTTGTTGGAGTAAATATCAAAGAACTCACTGCCCAGTTCAATCTTGGCCAGGTCTTTCAGTTTCAGCACTTCGCCTTCGGCATCGGCACGGATAATGATGTCACCATATTCTTCAGGCTTGTTGTAACGGCCCTTGTACACCAGCACATACTCTTTTGATTGCGCGGCAATACCCGAACTTTGGCCCAGGCGGCCAGGGCGGCCGATAATGCTCTGCTCGCTGATCGCTTTCATGACGTCTTCAACCGACACCTTGTAAGCGCGCATGCGGTCCGGATTCAGCCAGACACGCATCGCATACTGGCGGCTACCCAGGATCTTGGCGCTGGCAATACCGTTGACGCGCTGGATTTCAGGAATGACGTTGACGTTGGCGTAGTTGTACAAAAACTTCTCGTCTGCGTCCTTATCCTTGCTGAACAGGTTGATGTACATCAGCATGCTGGGCTGCACACGCTCGACCACCACGCCTTCCAGTTGTACCAATTCCGGCAAGCGGCTCATGACCTGGTCAATCCTGGTCTTGACGTTAATCATCGCCTGGTTGGGGTCTATACCCAGCGCAAAAATGATCTGGATGGTGGCTTCACCGGCACTGGTGGCATCAGACACGATGTATTTCATGCCAGGCACACCGTTGATGGCGCGTTCAATGGTAATCAGCGAGGATTGCACCAGCACGTCCGCACTGGCGCCCGGATAGGCCAGCGTCACAATGACGCGTGGTGGTGCAATATCCGGAAACTGCGAAGTCGGCAGCGAGCGGATGGAAAGAAAGCCTAGAAAGACGATCAATAGCGATAGCACTATCGCCATGACCGGTCGTTTAATAAAAATACTTAACATGTTGGATTCGCTTTCTGGACTATTCTGCGTACAGGTCTAAGTGGGAAAACACCTGTGCCGGTGCCTGGTAGTTCACCGCAATGGTTTGCCCGTTCTGCACCCTGCGCAGGCCTTCGATCAGGATACGGTCATCGTCTTTCAGGCCGGACTTGACGATAAAGACGTGCGGTTGCTCGGCTGCTACCGTAATCAGGCGTTGTTCCAGCTTGTTGGCTTTGGTGACCACGTAGACATAGGTTTTGTCCAGCACTTCAAACGTGGCTTTCTGCGGAATCAGCATGGCATTCGGATAAGGCACGCTCATCAGGATGTTGCCGGTTTCGCCATGGCGCAGCACTTTGTCAGGGTTGTTGAAGCCAGCCCGGAACTCAATGTTGCCGGTTTTGTTGTCAAAGTCACCTTCTATGGTTTCTATGATGCCGGCCTGGTCAAATACCTGCCCATTGGCCATGCGCAGTTTCACCGGGACGCCTTTTTCATTTTTCTGATGCATCTTGAAGTCCAGGTACTCGGCTTCCGGCACATTGAAGTACACCCACATCCTGCTGGTGTCCGACAGGGTGGTCAGCAGGTCACCTTCGTCCATCAGGCTGCCTTTACGCACGGCCAGATGGTCCATGATGCCGGTGAACGGCGCCTTGATGTCGGTAAAGCTCAAATGGGTCTGGGCCAGCCTGACTTCGGCATTGGCCTTGTCCAGCTTGGCTTTGGCCAGGGCCAGTTCATTCTGCGACACGATGTTTTTTTCAGCCAGCGAACGGGTGTTCTCGAATTCAATCTGCACGGTTTTGGCTTCCGCTTCCGCTTTCAGCAGGTCAACCTGGTAGACATTCGGCATGATCTTGAACATGGGTTGTCCCTGCTTCACCAGTTGGCCTTCGTCGACAAAGATATTCTGCAGGTAGCCCCGCTCCAGGGCGCGCAGTTCAATATGCTGGATGGCGTGAATCTGGCAGACATATTCATTGGTAATACTGGTGTCCTTGCGCAAGGGCGAAGTGACTTCCAGCTTGGGCGGCGCTTCCTTGGGGGCTTCTTCGTGGTGGCAGGCACTGAGCAGGCTGCCAAGCAGGCCCAGTGCAATTAAATGTTTTTTGAATGTGAATGTTGTGTGATCCATAGTTGTGCTCATAGAGTATGCTCATCGCGGGATTGAAAAAATGAAACGTTGCCGGACGGTGTACAACACGCATGCACGTAGCAGGGACGGCTGTTGGTAGCGACGACAGGTTACATGCGTATGCAAACCTGTCAGCAGACTGAGTCAGCTTTGCGGGCAGGGGTTAACAACTGGGTAAAACTGCCGTGTGGGCTGGAATGGCAGAATGCTGGCGATACGACGGGCATCGCCTTAACGACATGCCTGTGGCTTACACCGGCAGGCTGGGAGGGGGTGCCCGTGAGGGCAGGTGGTAGATAAGTACCGGGCGTAACGCGGTTAGATGGCGGCGTGGAAGCACCACCAGGGCGAATGTAATGGCACAAACAATGGCGTAACTGACAGGGAGCGCAATGGGCTCGGGGGAGGCAGAAGATGGAGACTCAGCATCCTCGGATGAAGATTCGCTGACTTTGATGAACCTGACCGGCGCGGCATTATCGAAATAACTGACCTTGTCAAAGAATTGTGCAACAAATGCAACACTGAGCACGAACAGCAATACCGTGGCGATCCACAGTCTGGGCTTTAGTGCGACAGTATTCAAATAGTTATACATTCAGTCGAGGCAGCAGGATTTCTTTTAATACTTAGCGGCCAATCCCTCGCAGGGAGGCGGCTCATCGGAAATGGCTTTTTAGTCAGGGTTGCATTAAACCCTGTTCCAAAGCAAATGGCAATACGTAATCTGACGTAGATCTTACAAAATGGCCGTTTGTAAGCTGGTTGTCAGCTTGGGTGTCGTGGTGCACCAGGGGAGTGCGTTTAAAAGCCCAAGTGTGGTCGTAAATAACTCAGCACTACGGGCAAGGCGATGGCACTGATCACGCCATTGAGGCCCATCGCCATGCTGGCATAAATGCCGGCCTCCTCGTTGACACTGAAGGCACGCGTAATGCCAAGGCCGTGTGCACCCACGCCAATCGCGGTGCCGCGTATCCACCATTGCTGTACCTTGATGGTGTTCAGGATATAAGGGGCGAGGATCGCGCCCAGCATGCCGGTAATGACGGTAAACACGGCGGTCAGGGTGGGGGACACATTCAGTCGCTCGGCAATGCCCATGGCAATTGGCGTGGTGACCGATTTGGTATACATGCTGCCCACTATGTTATCGGAGGCGCCCATCAGTTTGGCGATGGCTACCGCGCTGACAATAGACACCGTGCTGCCGGCGGTCAGGGCGACCCAGATATGCAGGATTTTGCCCTGCATGCGCTTAAACCCGGTGTAGATGGGCACTGCCAGCGCCACCGTGGCCGTACCCAGCAAAAAGTGTACAAACTGCGCGCCTTCAAAATACTTTTCATAAGGCATGTCCAGCACATCAATCGTGATACAGGTCAGGATGACCGAAATGGCAACCGGGTTCACCAGCGGATGCCGGTTGGCGCGCACATATAACAGGTAACCCAGCTGGTAGGTGGCCAGTGTGATAATCAGGGCGAACAGCGGGTCACCGGACAGGTAGACCCAGATGTCGGAAATCGGTAAGCGCTTACTCATGACGCTGCTCTCTCTGCATGGCGGTGCCTTTATTGCGCTTGAGTGAAAAATACCAGAACACTTTCAACACAATCGCGGTCACGGCAATGGTCAGCACCACGCTGACCAGCAGGGCTGTTCCCACGGCCAGTGCATGCGTCTGCAATTCTGGCAGGAACAACAGCACGCCGACGGAGGCCGGTACGAACAGCAGCCCCAGGTGCTGGCGGAAACCATCTGCCACTGCTGCGAGGTCTGTATCGACCTGGCCTTTAAAAGCCAGAAATCCTAGTAACAGTAACAGGCCCAGCACCGGCCCCGGGATGCCGGGCAGGATGAACTTGCTGAGCAGTTCGCCCAGGCCTTGCCATAAAAAGAGTTGAACCAGTCCTGAAATCATGCACGTTCCTGTGTGACGTAGTCATCAATTGTGCGTGCCATCTTAATGGCATTTTTTTGAATCGCCTACCTGTTTTTCCATGGATAGTTTTCCGGGGTTGCTGAACGCAGGGCCCGATAGGCGTTGTGATAAAATAAGGCTTTTGGTCTAGAGTCTATACGCATGACACAACTGCCGGTCTCCCCTACTGAACAATGGCTGCGCGAAGCCTTGTCCCAACGCATCCTGATCCTGGATGGAGCGATGGGGACCATGATCCAGCAATACAAGCTGACCGAGGCAGATTACCGTGGTGCGCGCTTCAAGGATTTCCAGGGCCCACCCGGTGAGCGCGAGTTGTTTGTCAAAGGCAACAACGAGTTGCTGACGCTGACGCAACCGCAGGTGATCCAGGAAATCCACGAAAAATACCTGGCCGCCGGGGCTGACATTATCGAAACCAATACTTTTGGTGCCACCAGTGTTGCGCAGGATGATTACCACATGGCACACCTGGTCTATGAAATGAACGTCGAGGCGGCAAAATTAGCCAAAGCCGCCTGCGTCAAATACAGCACGCCGGACAAACCACGCTTTGTTGCCGGTGCCTTGGGCCCCACGCCCAAAACTGCCTCCATCTCGCCGGATGTGAACGATCCTGCAGCGCGTAACGTCAGTTTTGACCAGTTGGTGGCTGCCTACCTGGAACAGGTACGCGGCCTGGTGGAAGGGGGTGCCGATATCCTGATGGTGGAAACCATTTTCGATACGCTGAACTGTAAAGCCGCCTTGTTTGCGATTGAAACCTTCTTTGACGAACAGGGCAAAACCTGGCCCATCATGATCTCCGGCACGGTGACTGATGCCTCAGGCCGTATCCTGTCCGGCCAGACCGTGACCGCATTCTGGCATTCGGTGCGCCACGTCAAACCGCTGACGGTAGGCCTGAACTGTGCGTTGGGCGCCACCCTGATGCGCCCGTATGCCGAAGAACTGAGCAAGGTGGCAGATACCTTTGTCTGTATTTACCCTAACGCCGGCCTGCCTAACCCTATGTCGGATACCGGCTTTGATGAAACGCCAGATGTCACTTCCAGTCTGGTAAAAGAATTTGCCGAAAGCGGCTTTATCAATATCGCCGGTGGTTGCTGTGGTACGACACCCGATCATATCAACGCCATTTACAACGCGATTAAGGATCTGCCGCCGCGTCAGGTGCCGAGCTTGCCGGTCACCACCAAACTGTCAGGCCTGGAGCCGTTTATCATTGATGAACACTCACTGTATGTGAATGTCGGTGAGCGTACCAACGTCACGGGCTCCAAAGCATTTGCGCGCATGATTATCAACGAGCAGTACGAGGAAGCACTCAGCGTGGCGCGCCAGCAGGTGGAAAACGGCGCGCAGGTCATCGACATCAACATGGATGAAGGCATGCTGGATGCGGTCAAGGCCATGACACATTTCCTCAACCTGGTCGCATCCGAGCCGGATATTGCGCGCGTCCCCGTCATGATTGACTCGTCGAAATGGGCAGTCATCGAAGCAGGACTGAAATGCGTGCAGGGCAAAGCCATCGTCAACTCGATTTCGATGAAAGAAGGCGAAACCGAGTTCCTGCGCCAGGCCAAGTTGTGCCAGCGCTATGGCGCAGCCGTGGTGGTGATGGCGTTTGATGAAGCCGGCCAGGCCGATACCTTTGCGCGGAAAACCCAAATTTGCAAACGCGCGTACGACTTGCTGGTCGACAGCGGTTTCCCGCCGGAAGACATTATCTTCGACCCGAATATTTTCGCCATCGCGACCGGTATCGAAGAGCACAACAACTACGCGGTGGACTTTATCGAAGCCACACGCTGGATCAAGCAGAACCTGCCTTATGCACGTATTTCCGGCGGTGTATCTAACGTGAGTTTCAGCTTCCGCGGCAATGAGCCGGCGCGTGAAGCCATCCATACCGTCTTCCTGTACCACGCCATCCAGGCTGGCATGACCATGGGCATCGTCAACGCCGGTATGGTCGGTGTCTATGACGATATCCCGGCCGAGTTGCGCGAACGCGTCGAAGATGTGGTGCTGAACCGCGTGGTAGACCCTGACAATCCGCTGGCCGCGACCGAGCGTATGATCGAGATCGCCGGCACGCTGGTGGCAGGTGGAAAAAAGCAGGAAGCCACGCTGGCCTGGCGCGGTACCCCGGAGAATCCGGTGCCTGCCACCAAACGCCTGGAATATGCGCTGGTGCATGGCATTACCGACTTTATTGTGGCTGACACGGAAGAAGTGCGCCTGGAAGTCATGAACAGCGGCGGTCGCCCTATCCATGTCATTGAAGGCCCGCTCATGGATGGCATGAACGTGGTCGGTGACCTGTTCGGCCAGGGCAAGATGTTCCTGCCGCAAGTGGTGAAATCCGCGCGCGTGATGAAATCTGCCGTGGCGCACCTGATCCCGTTTATCGAAGAAGAGAAAGCAGCCGAAGAGCGCCGTACCGGCATCATCGCCAAACCCAAGGGCAAGGTGGTGATTGCGACCGTGAAAGGGGATGTGCACGATATCGGCAAAAATATCGTTTCGGTAGTGTTGCAGTGCAACAACTTTGAAGTGGTGAATATGGGCGTGATGGTGCCTGCGGCGGAAATCCTGGAAATGGCCAAGCGCGAAAATGCCGATATCATCGGCCTGAGTGGCCTGATCACGCCGTCACTGGAAGAAATGGCTTATGTGGCCAAAGAGATGCAGCGTGATCCGCATTTTGTCGAAAACCAGACGCCGTTACTGATTGGTGGCGCAACGACTTCGCGTGCGCACACCGCCGTGAAAATCGCACCTAATTATGAAGGCCCGGTGATTTACGTACCGGATGCCTCGCGTTCGGTCAGCGTGATGCAGAACCTGCTGACACCGGAAACGCGCGGTGCCTACCTGGCAGAAATCCAGGCCGATTACGACAAGGCCAGACGCCAGCACGCCAATAAAAAAGGCGTGCCCATGCTGAGCCTGGCTGATGCACGTGCCAATGCTGCCAGGCTGGATTTCACGGGTGACAAGGCGCCGGTCAAACCTAAATTCATCGGCCGCCGCGTGTTCAAGAACATCGACCTGGCGCTGATTGCGCAGTACATAGACTGGGGCCCGTTCTTCCAGACCTGGGACCTGGCCGGTTTTTACCCGGCCATCCTCACCGATGAAGTGGTGGGCGAGGCCGCGACCAAAGTGTTTGAAGAAGCGAAAGTCATGCTCAAGCGCATCATTGATGGCCGCTGGCTCACCGCCAACGGCGTAATTGCGCTATTCCCCGCCAATCAGGTCAATGGCGACGATATTGAAATCTATACCGACGAATCCCGCAGCCAGGTCGCCATGACTTGGTATGGCATGCGCCAGCAGACGCAGAAACCGGTGATTGATGGTGTGGCACGCCCCAACCAGTGTATGGCTGACTTTATTGCACCCAAAGGTATCGATGATTATATCGGCCTGTTCGCTGTCACTGGTGGGTTGGGCATGGAAAAGCGTCTGGCTGACTACGTCAAAAATCATGATGACTACAACGCCATTATGTTCAAGTCACTGGCTGACCGCCTGGCAGAAGCATTTGCCGAATACATGCATGAGCGCGTGCGCAAGGATTTGTGGGGTTATGCCGCAGATGAAGTGTTAAGCAGTGAAGCGTTAATTAAAGAGCAATATAAAGGCATCCGCCCGGCACCGGGCTATCCGGCCTGCCCGGATCATACGGTGAAAGCCGATATGTTCAGGCTGTTGCAGGCGGAAGAAATCGACATGCAATTGACCGATAGTTATGCCATGTTACCGGCAGCAGCAGTAAGTGGCTTCTACCTGGCGCATCCTGAATCCAGGTATTTCAGTGTGGATAAGATCGGTAATGACCAGTTGGAGGACATGGCGAAACGCAGAAATGTGGATAAGGCCTGGTTGGAGCGGTGGTTAGCACCAAATTTGGGATAAAGGGTGATTGCAAAGTCGCATTTTGCGGACGGGGGGGTGATTCCCCCCAGCTTAATAAGGTAAAGTGGAAAGGGCGTGCTGAGAGGTGCGCCTTTTTTGTTTTATTGATCTTAGAAGGTAATTCTTTAGATAGTTGCGTAGCGGGTGATTGTGACGATTGGTTTCGCCTTTGGGCGAGTTACTTTCTGTTGCTTGCCCCACAGAAAGTAACCAAAGAGGAGGGCACCCAGCCATCACGGCCTTCGGCTTCCTTGCGTTGCTCAACAAAGCAAGCGGTCACGAAACTCGCCCTAGCAGCTTGCGCATGTCGCAAGCTGCTGCGGAGCTCAGACAGTCGCTCCCTTATTTCTTACTTTGTTTCCGCTACTCAGCGTGATGGAATGGGATTGTTCTCGCCAAACTCACATCCATGAAGTGTGAATGGTTCAGAAACTAAATTCTTTTGTTAAGAGCATTAATGGTGGCGCTCATTGGGTTTCCGGGGTCCCCATTTTTCGCGCCGAGTAGCGCAGGCAAAATAAGATGAAGCGAGCGGCTGTTTGAATTCCGCGGTGGCCTGCGGGTTGGGCAGGCCGCTAGGATGAGTTCTGCGAGCGCTTATTTTGACGAGCAACACAGGATAAAAGCGGAAGTTGGGGTGACCTTTCTTTTGGTTACTTTATCTTTGGGCAAGCAAAGAAAAGTAACTCGCCTAATGGCGAAATACGCTATCACATCCATGAGCATGTATTGAAATGCCCCACTGCTACCCCACTAAAGAATTACTTTATTTAATAGTGGCGCTATCGCTGCCATCAACCGTTCCGTAGTTCCCCTATGATGCACCGTAAATCCCTTAGCCGCTTCTGACATCACGCGAACCTTCACCTTATCCGCCGCTAAGGCCGCAATCGTGTCTTTCAGCTCAGCTACATCTGCCATTTGCACTGCCGCATTCGCCGCGACCGCTTCTTTGGTCACTTGCGCGAAATTAAACATATTCGGCCCCAATATCGTCGGTACACCCATGGTCGCTGCTTCAATCAGGTTTTGTCCGCCCAGAGGTTGCAGGCTGCCGCCCATCACTGCAAAGTCACTGGCCGCATAATAGGTATACATTTCCCCCATGCTGTTGCCGAGCACCACTTGGACATCCTCATGAATGGGTTGCGTGAGTTCGCTACGCAATACATAACGCAAGCCGCGCGCTTTTAGCAGGTTTTCCACTTCGGCAAACCGTTGCGGATGGCGCGGCACCAATAGCAGAAGTACGTCACTGTCTTTCATTGCATCCAGAATCAGTAACTCTTCGCCTTCCCTTGTACTGGCAGCCATGAATACCGTGCGATTTTCACCTAACAGTTTGCGTAGCTGATGGCCTTTTTCAGCACTGTCCGCTGGTGGGTTGACGTCGAACTTGAGGTTGCCACAAATCATTGGTTGTTTAGCACCTAATGCTTGTAACCTTTCAGCATCCGCAATCGTTTGTGCGGCGACCAGCGCCAGTTGTTGCAGGCCATGGCGGGTGAGGCTGCCAAGCCTGGCATAACCGCGGGCCGATTTTCCCGACAGGCGCGCACTGAGCAAAGCCACCGGGATATTTCTCTGCCTGGCCTGGTTAATCAGGTGGAACCATAATTCGGTTTCCATTAACAAACCTAATACTGGCTTGAAATGCACGAGAAAGCGTTTGGCTGCCCCTGGCGTATCTACAGGCAGATACGCTTGCAGTACGCGGCCACTGGCAATTTCCTGGCGAAACAGTTGCTGACCGGTTTCGCGTCCGGTGGGGGTGCCGTGTGTCATCAGTATCTGGTGTTGCGGATAATGCTGGAGCAGGGCATGGATCAATGGTTGCGTGGCGCGCGTTTCGCCGACCGACACGCAGTGCACCCAGATCACAGGGGCACTGGTTTTTTGGTTGTAAAAGCCGTAGCGCTCACCGACATGCTGGCGGTATTCAGGTTGCTTGAGGCCGCGCCATAACAGCTTGAGGGGTAGCAACAGCGCTACCAGTGTCATCAGCAGGGTATATATGAATGTTGGCATGGCGCTATTCTCGCATATTTGCCCGTATAAATTCTGCGGCGTAGTGATGAGAACCGCGCCAAAACAGGTAAGTGATGACTCACCTATGTCGCAACCCGCATTGTTTATACACTGAAAAAAATGCAAGCTTCCGGCCGAAAAAAAAGCGCAAAAAATGGGTTGACGTCAACAAAATATAGGCATAGATTATCGTCAATAACACAAGATATTGTGTTTGGTCGGTGGCGATGCCCAAGCCGTACAGCGGTGCATGCCAGCAGGTAAATCCTGCCATCCCCACCAGCCTGTCGTTGCCGCGACATCCGCCGCCAGCCCTGTTGATTGGCGGCATGCCTGTTATCAAACTAATAAGAATGACCAGTGTGGGAGAACTCAATGCTAAAAGCCGTTGAACAGAAAAAAGTCTTGTCAGAAGGAGCTGCTATGGAAATCCCTGTGCAATCCGTCTCACTGGATATCTGGGACAAGAAATATCGCCTGAAAACCAAGACGGGTGAACATGTAGACCAGGACATGGACGACTCCTATAGCCGAGTCGCGCGTGCCTTGGCGGATGTCGAAACTACCGAAGAGAAAAAAGCCGAATGGCACGAAAAATTCCTGTGGGCGTTACGCCGCGGTGCCATCCCTGCCGGTCGCATTACCTCCAACGCCGGTGCGCTAGAACACAAACCGGCGACTTCTACCATTAACTGTACCGTGTCTGGCGTTATCTCAGACAGCATGGATGACATCCTGGGCAAAGTGCACGAAGCTGGCCTGACGCTGAAAGCCGGTTGCGGTATCGGTTACGAGTTCTCTACCCTGCGTCCAAAAGGCGCGTTTGTCGCCGGTGCCGGTGCCTACACTTCCGGCCCACTGTCGTTTATGGATATCTACGACAAAATGTGTTTCACCGTGTCTTCAGCCGGTGGCCGCCGTGGTGCGCAAATGGCGACGTTTGATATTTCGCATCCCGACGTGACTGACTTTATCAAGGCCAAACGCGAAAACGGCCGTTTGCGCCAGTTCAACCTGAGCTGCCTGATCACCAAAGAATTTATGGAAGCGGTAAAAGCCGATGCCGAATGGCGCCTGGCTTTCCCGGTCACCGAGAAAGAAGCCATTATCGATGGCCTGAACGTCAACGACGAGTCACAAGTGGTATGGCGTGACTGGCCGGTCAAGCACAAATACCTGACCAAGGTCGATGGCCCGGAAGCCGGCAAGGTCGCTTGCCGTATCTACAAAACCATCAAGGCGCGCCGTCTGTGGGACGTGATTATGTCTTCCACCTACGATTTTGCCGAGCCGGGGTTTATCCTGATCGACAGAGTCAACGAAATGAACAACAACTGGTTCTGCGAAAATATCCGCGCCACCAACCCATGTGGCGAACAACCATTGCCACCTTATGGCGCTTGCCTGCTGGGTTCCGTTAATCTGACCAAGTTCGTGCGCCAGCCATTTACTGACGACGCACATTTCGACTGGGACGAATACCGTGAAGTGGTTGGTGTGTTCACTCGCATGCTGGATAACGTGGTGGAGATTAATGGTTTGCCACTAGAACAACAACGTCAGGAAATTGCCCGTAAACGCCGCCACGGCATGGGTTACCTCGGCCTGGGTTCAACTTTAACCATGCTAAAAATGAAATACGGTGAAGAAGATTCCGTGAAGTTCACGGAAGAAGTCACCCGCATCATGGCTGAAGTCGGCTGGGAAGTTGGTGTGCAACTGGCTGAAGAAAAAGGCCCGGCACCGATTATGGACGAGAAATTTGAAGTGACTGCCGATATGCTGCGTGTGCGCCCGGAAATGGCCGCTGATGGTATCAAGGTTGGCCAGAAACTGGCTGGCAAAGTATTGCTGGGTAAATACAGCCGCTACATGCAGCAATTCCCTGAAGGCCTGCGTAACCAGATCGCTACCAAAGGTGTGCGCTTTACCCATCATAGTTCCATCGCGCCAACCGGTACGATTTCTCTGTCACTGGCTAACAACGCCAGCAACGGTATTGAGCCCAGCTTTGCCCACCACTATGCACGTAACGTGATCCGTGAAGGCAAAAAATCCAAAGAGAAAGTCGATGTATTCAGCTACGAGCTGCTGGCTTACCGTGAACTGGTGAATGCTAACGCCATGCCGTTCAGCGACAAACCGGAAGAGCAATTGCCGGATTACTTCCTCGATTCATCCACCATCATGGCCAAAGCGCACGTCGATATCCAGGCCGCGGCGCAAAAATGGATTGATAGCTCCATCTCCAAAACCATTAATGTGCCAACTGATTACGACTTTGAGGATTTCAAAAACATCTATCTTTACGCGTATGACAAAGGTTTAAAAGGTTGTACGACTTTCCGTTTCAACCCTGAAGCATTCCAGGGCGTATTGGTGACCGAGAAAGACTTGGAAAGCACCACGTATAAATTTACGCTGGAAGATGGCACCGAAATCGAAGCCAAAGGTAATGAAGAGATTGAGTACGATGGAGAGATTCATACGGCGGCCAATCTCTTTGACGCGTTTAAAGAAGGCTATTACGGAAAATTTTAGTGTTTGCCTGCTGCGCTCGCCATTGCGGCGTTAAAAAGCAGTTTTAAATCCTCATGTACTATTTGTACACTCCGGTTTAAAACCGCTTTTCGCCTGGCACTGGCTTCGCTCGCAACGGCAACCATCTAAAATTTGAGTTAAGTTAGCAGATTGAATTTATTGAAAAATTGAGCACTCCAATAGGGAGAACAACATGGCAATCAAAATCGACAAAAAAATCACCGCCTACAAACTGGTGACCGATGAAGACAAAAAAGCAGCCGAGGCCGCTCCAGCGCCTACTAACATTTTCCAAATGGGCGAACCATTGAGCCGCCCGGATATGCTGGTGGGCAACACCTACAAAATCAAAACGCCGGTGACCGAGCACGCCCTCTACATCACCATCAACGACGTCATCATGTACGAAGGCACGCCACAAGAGCATCGCCGTCCATTCGAAATCTTCATCAACTCCAAAAACATGGAGCACTTCCAGTGGATAGTCGCGCTGACCCGCGTCATGTCCGCCGTGTTCCGCAAAGGTGGTGATGTCACTTTCCTGGTGGAAGAACTGAAAAGCGTGTTTGAACCTTCAGGCGGCTACTTCAAAAAAGGCGGCAAGTTTGTGCCTAGCCTGGTGGCCGAAATTGGTGAAGTGGTAGAAAAGCACCTGCAAGAAATCGGTATGCTGAAGAAGCCAGGTTTAGACGAACACCAGCAAAAACTGGTTGAAGAGAAAAAAGCGGAATACCTAGAAAAACACGCCAAGTCAGGTGAAGAATCAAACGACGAAGGCTTCCCAAAGGGTGCACAGCTTTGCAAAAAGTGTAATACCAAAGCAAGCATTCTCATGGATGGATGCATGACTTGCTTGAACTGCGGTGATAGTAAATGTGGATAGAGAAAAGCTCGCGGATGCGAGCTTTTTTATTGCAATTAAATTAGTATGAATAATAAAACATGTAAAAAATGTGGCTCAAATGAGTTTGGAAGCTGGACTTCATCTTCAACTAATAGGATCAGTTTTTATTGTAGATCTTGCCAAAAAAATAGAAGTAGGATCTATCAGGCTAGGCGACTTGCAAATGGAGGGGAACATACTAGAACTCAGTGGCTTAATAAACTTAAGAGTTACTTCGCATGTCCCAATTGTAATAGACTTTGGGAAAATATACCCTTGAGACCCAATAAACGATACAAAAACCCTTGGACGAAAGATCATATAGTTCCTATCGTAGCGGGGGGTAATAACAATATTACAAATATTCAGCCGCTATGCTATCAATGCAACTTTAGTAAAAGCTCAAAATTTCAATCAGAACAAACAGGTATCGCAAACATTCGGTAGGGTATATCGTAATCAGATCGAGTTTCATGTGGTGCTGGATTAAAGGTGATTTCTTGAGTTTCAAAGTACATACCATCAGCTCTCGATATCGAAGTAGTTCCTTCACGAAGATTAGCCCTTCTCCCATCGATGATTACATAATAACCTTGTACGATATGACTTGGTGCTGATTGTCTTTGGCTGTCTAAATAGTTTGCTAGCTGAGAGGCGCCCTCTTGAGCTCTAGGTTCGTAATGGCGGGCAGTAATGTGACCATCTTCAGCGACTGAAATCCCCAACCATTTTATTTCAATCAACATTAATCGATTGTTCGTAAATTTGGGTTGTACTCGTATGTCGACCGGATGACTTTCATCTACAACTTGTTCTGGCCAAACATCAAAATCTCCAGCAAGGCGGTTCCGAAGAAACTGCGTTAAAGAATTTCTCATTTTTGATTCGGGTTTCGCTTTAAAGAAAATACGTTCATTGTCGTGCCAAGACTCTCTAAAAATGTAACAAGTGGACTCACGAATATTTTCAGTTTCGTATTTTTGAAGTGCTTCTCGCAAGCTAGAAAATGTGGGGACAGCAAACTGGCTTTTTGATGCCAGATCTAACCGAGAAACTTGTTTGGATTGCTTACCAGCTAAAAATTCTTCTGTGCCATTTCTGTTGTGATATACAACAGCGTCAGATGCCATATCTTGTAATGTATGAGTATTGTGTAGTCGCCTGTATAGTTGCTCATCAGCTCCTATCTCTAAAATAAGATCGGTAATTGTTTGGTTAGCTAAATTACTTAAATCAAGTGGGCGTTCGGGACTTTGGTTTAACGTTGAGTTGTTCTGTGATGCGACTTTTTTGAAAATGATAACGGCACCTTTTATACGCTCTGGTTCTAGATGCTTATAAAGGTTCTTTGCTACCTCCATTATTCTAAATATGGCATCTACCCCCGCATTTCCAAACTCGCTCTCTGCCATAGGCACATGAGAATTTTGACAGAATTCTGTAATTAATTCAGGCAGGCTTTTCATTCAATTTCAATCTAAGCTAATTCGGACATACTTGAACTGTACAGCGCGGACAACCAAGTGACTGCTGGCAGCCTTAGGTCGTCACTGCGTCCATAGAAAGCAGTATGTAATATACTAAATTGATCATAAAGTTGGGATCTGGCTAACTCCTCAAGTAATAAGCGGCTGGCTGGAGTTGCATTTGAACGTTTAAGCTCAGGCTCATTTGACAATGCTGTGCATACCATGCCTACAGACAATGCTAATGTACTGGAGCAGGCCGCATATAGATATTCTGTACGTTTCTTATTCAAAGTAAATTTTTCGTAATTTATTAACTTTTGAATTCCTAAGTCTGTTATCTGTAATCTTTCATGTGAACGATAAAACAAACTAACCTCTAAAAAATCATTCGCAGCAGTATCCATGTCTTGACTAAAGGGGGCGCCTAACTCAGTACCAACGAAGTTATATTCCCAGTCTGCTATAGGTTGTTCACGATATAGCCAAAGCAAACATGCTAAATATCCAAAAATATGTAATTCCGGAATACTAAAACTTCCATTTTTCTTTTGTAATTGGTTTGCAATAAAGAGTGTGTCAAATGCTGCAACAGGATTTATTCTAATTTTCATTATGCATCCATGGCTTGTTCAATTACTGCATATGCTTCATTAAATAAACTTTCCTCCTCTTGCTGAACGGTAGTAAGTTCTGCCCAGTCTGTCATTCTGCATAATTGCATATTTTGTCTTCCACAACTTCTTGCTAGGGCTAGTAATAGTTGTGAGCTATTTAAATTTGCAGTCATAAAGATTTGATGGCCTGACTTGGCAAACATAGCCAACATGTCTCCGGCTCTCTTTTCATATGCGATATCTAGTGATCCTTCTGGTGTATCGATAAACATACCACCTAATGAGCTTGGATCTGACATATGCTGGGTTAACGCCATGCGTAACGCGATGTCTAAGAAAAATCGCTGACTTTCTGAAAGTTGTTGTTGTTCGCGACGAGTAGAACCCCTGACGGATACAATAAGTTTAGGGCCATCAGAATTGTTTGCGTCTAATTGAACGGTTAAAGGCATTCCAAGAAACTGATGTGCAAGATCTGCAAACTTTTTAACGAAATCTTTCTCAACATCCACATAGCTTTTTTCTAAACTTTTTTGAATCGTTTGAAGTTGATTTCTCAGTACTTCTCTTTGAGAATACGCATCGTTTTTTTCTTTCTCTAGCGATGCTAATTGTTCTGCATATATAGTTAGCGAAGTTGAAAGGCCGCCTTCGTTAAGTACTCTTCTTAAAGCATCCAATGTTGTATTGTTTTTTTGATTAAATTCATCAAGTTGTGTTTTTGTAGACACCCATTTTTGTCTCAGCTTAGACTCTTCTTCATTTAAACCTTTTATTAAATGCAATACATCTCTTATTGCTTGCTTGATTTGAGATAAGCTCCTATCAATATCTTCTAAGCGCTTTATATCTTCTGCAGTTTGAGGCTCTGGATTTACCTCTGAATCACATATTGGGCAGATTTTTTCTTTAGATTTGCGTAGAACTGTATCTATCGCATAAGCCTCTTGATTACCGCAAAGACCGCATGCTTTATCATGTATGGTTTGTATGATTAATGGATGCTCTGCAATTGAGGGTCGGTGATTGAAGCTACGCTCAAAAAATAATGCATATTCATCACGTAAAGCAGTTTCTTTCATCGAATGTTCAGCAAGCTTGAGATTTGCATCCTTAACTGATGCCTCTATTTCATTTAATAGTTTAGTCTCTTCATCAAATTGCTCACTTAGAAGTTCATGAGTTGTAATTAGAGAGTCATATGTTTCTTGTGCTCCAGGTACGGACTGCACTTTAGATTGAATTTCGTTAATTCTTCTGCGAAGTCGAGTAGCTTCCCATTGGCGGTTTCTAACATCCGAGGCTCTTTTTTCAATTTCTCTCCGGAGAAGATCTGCCTGTTTCGCCATATCAGGTTCAATACCGAATGTTCTGTATAAAACTCTTTCCATAATGGCTTGATTCCAGAATAGTGTTTTGCGCTGCTCGTCGAAACTAAAAACAAAGTGCTGTAGGAAAGCAAATTCCTCGAATGTTGAGACATTACTGTGCCTTACAAAATATTCAATATAGGCTCTATTACGCTCGCTACGGGATAAACCATCGGTTTCTAAAACGGCTAAATCACGGTGATATTCCTTTATCGTCAATCGACGTAGCTCATCAGGTTCAAACATTCCACGGCAGATTTCATACCTATAATCACCTAAATTAAAAACTAAAGTGATTTCAGCCTCACCTTCATCAGAGCCAAGAATACGGCCTCTGAAGTAATTGCCAGAAAAGGTCCGTGTATAGTTGTAATACTCATCCATTGATTTGAATGTTCTGGCTGGATCGGAAACCATACCAGTGAGGCAGAAATTGATTGCTGACAAAAGTGTAGATTTTCCAATCCCGTTTGCCCCAACCAAGCAAAGTACACCGTCTTTGCAAGTTAGTTCTGCGTTTGGATTTGCTGTGTAAAGAGAGAAGCGATTAAGTTGAATTAATTCTAGCCGTGGTAGTTTTAATTTTTGAACAGATGCAGTCACTGTATTACCCTCATTGGCCGTTAATTAATAAATTATTTCGTGAGTTCAATAATCCACTCACCAAGTTGGTGCGTACCGCCCTGTTGCGCACTAGTTCTCATTTTTCGCACTTCTTGTTTACTAACTTCTTTGTAACCTAAAGCTCTAGCAATCTCGATTAGTATCCCTGCTACATCTATAAGGACATTTGAATATTTTGAGTCCCCTACGACCATGATCACTTTCCCTTTTGGTTTTAAAAGGCGATAGCTATGCAGTAATATATCTTCTAAGTCTTTAAAATATGCAGTAACCATTTCCGGTATATTTTTATTCCAAAGATCTACACGTACAGTTTTCAGATCGCTATATGTTTTATTTAAAATTTCACTAGTGTTTTTAGGCTGATCAAAAGGACGTTTTGCTTGTACATGAGATCTCAGAGTTTGTTTTCGCAAAGTTGAGTTGTCGCTAGCATTTTTTAAGTATCCCAGTACCCATAACTCAACGTTGTAGATATCTGTATAGTCGAATGAGTTTGGATAGGGCGGTGAAAAAACGATCAAATCCGTAGTTTCGTTAAGTCCAGATAGCACCACTCTGGAATCGTCGTTATGGACGGACACAATGCCATTCGGCCTATGCTGAAATATCCGATTATCTTCAAGAACGATTTCTAGTTGTTTTTTAAAAAGGTCATCTAAGACTTGGGTAGTTGGTTGGTTCTCTTTCCAGTTTCTGCGATATCTACGTCCTTTTCCGTTGATATAAACGTTACTAGAAGGAATTAAAGTTGATCCGAGTATTACTTTCAGTAATCTTTTGATATCCGGATCTTTATAATCGGTAATGACACCTAAATATTGGCTAATACGCTTAGCTACATTTTCAGAAAAAATCCAACGATCCTTTTGTGCGCCCTCCACAAAGGTAGGCGGAAGATGAGCTAACAAATTCAGATTTTCTGGAGTTTTGGCTAGCCTCTCATAAAAGTCAGTAGATATTTGATTGAGTGCTTCTAAAGGGATTGGGGTTGCTTTGGCCGAAATCAGGTCTGCGCTAAAAGGGTTAATTTCTATAGTAGTAACATTAATATCAAGCAGTTGAGCAGTAATTGCTGTCGTCCCCATGCCACCAAATGGGTCAATTATGTGAGTAGGCCAATAGCCCAAACGCTCAATTGCGCCAATGACAAAGGATGGTGCGAACGCTTCTTTAAACGTAAACCATCTTTGGAAGGCAGTAAATTTGCCATTTTGATTCGTTGTACGTAAGGAGTCATCCTCTTGCTCGATAGAGGCTAAAGTAGAAGAAAGTTTTGATTCAGGACATACCATCGACGGCACTTTTGAGAAGTGCTTTTTTAAGACAGTAAGATATTCCTCCGGGTGGTTTCTCATTGTTTTTTTACTCCCTGAGTAAACACACTAATTTTAATAAAAATTGTTTGTATATTAGCATCTCGAGATAAGTTGACAATGAAATTGATAGCCTATGTAAGGCATGAAATTTAATTTTGTGTGTTTCTTTGGTAGTAATTGATGCAAAAATATCTAGATTCACAGGGTTGGGCTCGATTTTATTGTGAAGTGGTATGGAATAGAATTCAAAAGCAAGAGTGGGAGTTTTTTGAATTAAATGATCTTGTATCTTTCACTTATCACATGGAGATCAAGATATGTTGAGTTCAAAAACGAAAGATACAGCAGCAGAGAGAACACTAAATGACCCGCGCTGGCAGCAAGTGCTAGCGAGAGATGCACAGGCAGATGGTCAGTTCTATTACTCAGTTAAAACCACAGGTGTTTATTGCCGACCATCGTGCGGTGCTCGCCCGGCACGTCCTGAAAATGTAGCCTTTCACCTGACCACTGAAGCCGCAGAAGCTGCCGGGTTTCGTGCCTGCAAACGTTGCAAACCTAATCAGGCCTCATTGCTGGAGGCGAACGCTGCGATGGTGGCTAAAGCTTGCCGATTGATTGAAGAGTCTGAGACTATCCCAACGCTTGCCGAGCTGGCAGAACATGCAAAATTAAGTACATTTCATTTTCACCGGATTTTCAAAGTGATCACCGGCTTAACGCCAAAAGGGTATGCATCGGCACATCGCAACCAGACCTTGCGCCAAAAGCTGGATGGCAAAATGAAGGTGACGGATGCGATTTATGAGGCGGGTTATGGCTCTAATAGCCGCTTTTATGCGTCCTCCACCAAAACGCTGGGCATGAAGCCGTTGGAGTATGTGAAAGGCGGCGCGAATACCGAGATTCATTTTGCGCTGGCGGAATGTTCACTGGGCAGCATTCTGGTGGCAAGCAGCGATAAAGGCGTGTGCGCGATTGCGATAGGCAGCGACCCGGAAGTGTTGTTGCGTGAGTTGCAAGACCGCTTCCCGCGCTCTCACCTGATTGGCGGTGATGCAGTGTTTGAAGCCTTGGTAGCGAAAGTCGTAGGCTTTATTGAAGCGCCCAAGCTTGGCTTGGATTTGCCGCTTGATGTGCAAGGCACGGCTTTTCAGCAACGAGTGTGGCAAGCACTGCGAGAAATCCCGGCTGGTGAGACAGTTACTTATACCGATATCGCCAATAAAATCGGCATGCCAAAAGCGGTGCGTGCGGTGGCGAGTGCGTGTGCTGCCAACACCATCGCCGTGGCGATTCCCTGCCATCGGGTGATCCGGCAGGATGGCTCACTCTCTGGCTACCGCTGGGGCATAGAACGCAAGAAAGCCTTGCTGGAAAAAGAGGCAGTGACTTGATGATGGTTTGCTGCCATTTTAGAACTGACTCTGATGGCCTTCAGTTTAATTCACGATAACGGTGTCTACAATGGTGTGGGAAGTCACTAGTCCCGTCTCTGTGCCGAAATGACGCTCGGCACCTGTTGAATCAGCGTCAGCAGGTGGCTGAGTTTCTCAAGGTTTGTCACCTCAATCGAAAACTGCATCAGCGCCAGATTGTGCCTGCTGATGGTGTTCGCCTTGATAGCATTAATCTTTTCCCGTGCAAATAGATCACTAATATCCCGGAGCAAGCCTTGGCGATCATGGGCCTCCACTTCAATATCAACATTTGCGCTGAAATTCTCATGGCTTCCCCACTGCGCACCCAGTACACGGTCGCGCCGCTCCTCTGGTAAACGTCCGATGAAGCCACATGTGCTGCGATGGATAGTCACTCCATGACCGCGCGTCAGGTAGCCAACAATAGCATCCGGCGGTAATGGCTTGCAGCATTTGGCAATACCCGTCTGCAAGTTGCCAACACCCTCAATCACGATATCCGCCTGGGATTGCATCGCTGTGTTTCGTCTGGGAGGGCGTGTTATTGCTGCGGCTTCTGTCTTGGGCGCAGCATCTTCCTGGATGGCAAGCGAGATTTGATGTTCAGTGACATCCCCACGCCCAATGGCGGCCAGAAAGTCTTCAAGTTTCTGGAAGTGCAGTTTCTGTGCGATCTTTTCATGATTGATGGCACCGATGCCGGCCCGATGTAGCTCACGATCCAGCTTCACCCGACCCTGGGCAACATGTTCATCAAAATGCTGGAGTTTAAACCATTGCCTCACCTTGGCGCGGGCGCTCGGGTTTTGCAGATAACCAAGTGAAGCATTTAACCAGTCACGGCTAGGCGAACCATGTTTTGAAGTCAGGATTTCTACGCGCTGGCCATTCTGTAGTTTGGTATTGAGCGGAACGATGCTGCCATTAATTTTGGCGCCACGCGTACGGTGCCCTAGATCGGTGTGTAGCGTATAAGCAAAATCGATCGGGGTAGACCCTTTTGGCAAGTCGATGACTTTACCAAGCGGCGTAAGCACATATACGCGATCCCGAAACAGTTCACTCTTGAATTGTTCCATAAGGTCGCCACTCTCGGAGACATCATCCTTCCATGCCAGGATCTGGCGTAGCCAGGCAATCTTTTCGTCAAATTTGGCGTCGGATTTTCCTCCCTCCTTGTAGCGCCAATGTGCCGCGACGCCCAATTCAGAATGCTGATGCATTTCGAAAGTGCGGATCTGAACCTCAAGTGCCAAGCCACGCGGCCCACTGACAGCGGTATGTAGCGAACGGTAATTGTTGCTCTTGGGGCGTGCGATATAGTCGTCAAATTCACCGGGGATAGGCTGCCATAGGTTGTGGATGAGCCCGAGTACTGCATAGCAGTCCTTGATATCGTCAACCAGCACTCGCACAGCACGCACATCATAGAGCTGGGTAAAATCCAGATGCTTGCTTTTCATCTTCTTGATGATGCTGTAAATGTGCTTGGGACGCCCAGCGACCTCGCCTTTGATGTCCGCTTTAATCAACTCTTTCTGGAGTTCTGCCACGACGTCAATAATATATTGTTCCCTGTCGACGCGGCGCTCATCCAGCTTTTTTGCGATTTCCTTGTAGACCTGAGGTTCCAGATAGCGCAGAGAGAGGTCTTCCAGCTCCCACTTGATTTGCCACACGCCAAGGCGGTTGGCTAGTGGCGCAAAGATGTTCTGGCTTTCCTGTGCAATCTGTTTCTGCAGACTCGGGCTAGCCCCAGACAAATGGCGCAGGGTTTGCGTACGTTCAGCCAGTTTTATCAACACCACACGAATGTCCTGTGCCATGGCCAGTAGCATTTTGCGCAAACTTTCTATTTGTTGCGTGTGGGATTCGTTTTTTCGGTCCGTGCCATGAACGCTATCGGTCTCGCTGAGTTCCTGGATTTGTTCCATGCGTGAAATGCCTTCCACCAGGCTCGCAATATTGGCGCCCAACCGGGTTTCCAGCGTTGCCCGCCAATCGTCGAGATATTCAGGCACTGCATACAATAGTGTGGCAGCGATTGTTTCGACATCCATGTTCATGTCAATCAGGATAGTCGCCGCACCTAGTGCGTGTAACAGCAGTGGTGCGCCAGTCAGTGCTGAGTGCCCAGAATAGAGCGGCACTGCCAACTCATAGGCGCGGCTGATTAGCTCAACTTCGGAAGGCGAGAATCGCTTCGATGCAGCTTCAAGCCATGTAGAAACATCGCCCTCATTTGAGGCGAGTAAAGCAGATTTGGGACTATGAATAGAAACCATGGGGCATTATTGCATCAATCCTGTTCAACAACCTTGCAGTTGTTTACTTTTACACTGTGCAGCTAATTGGGTTGCAGAGGCTTTTTGCTCATCTGTCATTTGTGCTGAAAGATAACTCAGCATTTTGGTGTGTCGAGTCAAAAAGTGCTTGTCTTCGTTTTGTGTCGCCAGCATCAACCACATTGCCGCTTTGACGGTATCTTGTTCAACTCCTGCGCCTTGTTGGTAAAGCTCGGCCATATAGCCTTGGGCTTCGCTATTGTTGTTGCTGGCGGCCAGGCTTAACCATTGCACTGCGGCGGGCATATCTTGTTCAATCACTTCGCCCCTCAAATACAACATGCCCAAATTAAGCTGCGATTTCACATGCCCTTGTTTGGCCGCCTGCTCATAAAAGGCCACCGCTTGCGGGTAGCTGATGCTTTGAATCTGGCGCTGAAACACCAGTGAGCCTAGCATGTACTGCGCCTCTCTGTAACCTAGGTCTGCCGACTTGGTGTACCACTTGACCGCTTCGTCCATGTTTTGAGTCACGCCATCTCCATCATGGTACATCAGGCCCAGGTTGTAGCAGGCTTTGGCATCGTTTTGATTGGCGAGTGATAAATAAATCGCATGAGCGCCCGCATAGTCTTTTTGCGATAGCTTTTGTTTGGCTTCTTCCAGGGTATGTGCCTGCGTCAGACTGGCAGTTAACAGCACGAACAGCACCATTCCAGGTAACAACCTCGCCAAAATATTTTTGCCTGTTTGTGTCATGGGTGTTCCTTGCGCGTTGGGTGAATGGGTAGGTTCAAGACTAACTGGAATCAAAGAAAATTGGCTGATTATTTTCAGTAGATTACTCTGACCCCGATTATTTATCTCTTGGTTTCAGACTGCCGTACCGTTTTTTTGCTCCCACTGGTCTGTATTAAAGTTGATATTGGTCTGGGTAAGGCTGCAGCTCCTACATTACATACCTACAAGTAAATCAGTCCTTTCTCACTTATAGGTCTCCGCTTTTAGTTTTACAGTTGAATCTCATTAACGCCCACTCATTTTCCCTGGCAGAGCAAGTTTGGAGATTCAACATGAGCCAAAATCCCGAGATAGAAAGCGCAAATAATTCCCTGAAAAGTAGTTTGGATCCGTCCACTACGAATGTAGTTGAAACACCCGAGCCACAGCCGGAAGAATACTCAGATGATTTTGAAGCGGATCCGGCCAGCCCTGATACGATTGATCCTGAACTGATCAATGCACCCGGTTTGAACCCTGAAGATGACGATGGAGAAGGGCAAGTGGCTCCCGAATCTGAGCCGGAGCCTGAGATTCCTGATTCTGATGCTGAACCCGAGCCAGACGAAGTGATTCGCGAAGAAATAGAATCCGGTGTACGCGACCGGAATAGCATCAGCAATCCTGATGCGGGCATATAAGCCAGCTACCTTCCCGGATTTTAAGGGGCTTGCCCTATCAGTCGGGTCAGGCCAGTTGGTAGGGGCACTAACAATATTGGCCCAGTCTTTAATCTGATGTTATTCAACCAGGCACACATAAGCCGGAAAAACTTATTGATGATGAACTGGATCAAGAAAATTGGCTTTTGGATCGCTCACATAAAAAGTAACTACATTCATGTCCTCTGATTGACTTAAGTTATAGCCTGTCATCCCGACATTGGGAGGTTCGACAATGACTTCACCGGCACGCACGGTTAACGGTTTTTGGCCATCCAGTTCCAATGTAAACGCGCCTTTTAATACATACAACGTCACTGGAAACGGGTGCGTGTGGTAGTTGGTTTTTGCGCCTGGTTTGAGGGTGGCCGTGATAACCCTTATTTCCTGATGCTCGCCAGTTGGCATGCCTGAAACCACTTTGGATAATTTTGTAAGCTCTTGCGCAGTCGCTTCGAAAGACAGGCACAGGCTTAATATCAATGATGCAATTCTGACCAGTTTATTCATATCTTTCCTTTTAAAATGTCGCATAGCTTAAACAAAACGCAAACCTATCACCCCGGAAAAAATCAGGAAAATGCACAGCAATCTCAAGGGCGTAGCCGAGTCACCCATGAGTGCAATACCGAGGATCGCTGTGCCAGCGGCACCTATGCCAGTCCAAACGGCATAGGCCGTTCCAACTGGCAGGGTACGAAGGGAAAATGACAACAGAACGAGGCTGGAAAAACCTGTCACTACTGTCAAAACAGCAGGAACAGGCTTGGTGAACCCGTCGGACCATTTCATGCATAAAGCAAATGCGACTTCCAGCACACCTGCAAGACTGAGTAATGCCCAGGTCATTTTTAAAGCCTCCAGGAAATAACCATTAAGCAGAAGCCAGCCGGGCGGCAGCCGGGGTGACTTTAAAGGTAATGCCTAAACGATTAAATGCATTCATCAGGCCAATTGCATAGGTGAGATCGCTAAGGTCTTTCTCACCAAACTCCTGAAGGGCGGCCTGATATTGTTCATCAGATACTCCAGCCTCATGGATGAGGGTCACTGTTTCTGCCCACGCCAAAGCAATTTTTTCACGCTCAGTAAATACGGCGCCTGCGTCATGCCACACTGGAACCAGTACCAGTTTGTCTATCGACAGGCCGGAGCCAAGCAGCTCTCTGGAGTGCATGTCTATGCAATAGGCGCAGCCATTGATCTGGGAGATTCGTAAGTAGATCAGGTCGATAAAACTCTTTGGTAGGCTGCTTTTAAGTAAAGCGGCATAGACGCCTCCAAACGCCTTGTAACCATCTGGAGAAGCTTTGGCATAATCGAGACGAGAAGTCATTACAGATCCTTAATCATTGTTGAATTGAGAATGCCATATTGGACTTTCTTGGGTCACATAAGAAGGCCCATATTTTGACTTATGGAGTGATCCAAGTTTTTGCAGCGCTATGATATTTTCCAGGCTAGGAATACCTGGGGCTCAATAAAGCTTTAACAGATCAAGAATGGTCTTTCCGTACTCAGCTGCCTGATTCTGCGAGTGGATATTAGTGAAATTGATCAGGATGGTGGAAAGTTGGCCGCCATCCACTGTCCAGTCAGATAAAGCTTCTGCGAATAAGCCTTTTTCTCGCATAAGTTTTACAAGTTCGGTACCGGGCTCCTGATGGTTTAATCTAAGAATCAGGTGCATGCCGCCAGGCTGCGAGTCAATGCTCATCCATTCGCTCAGTGATTTGTTCAGCCCGTCGATAGTTAAAGCTCTTCTGTCTGCATAGAGCTTTCGCATGCGCTGGATATGGCGGGCAAAATGACCTTCTTTCATAAAGGCGGCCACTATCTCCTGAGTTAATTGCGGGCAGCCGCCTGCGAAGGTTTGCATCACTTTTTCGAAGTTTTCCACTTCGGGTTCTGGAATCACTACATAGGCGAGCCTTAAACCCGGAAACAGTACTTTGCTGAAAGTGCCAGAGTAAATCACCCGTTCAGAATGATCCAGGTTTTTCAAAGCCGGCAAAGGGCGGCTGATATATCTATATTCACTATCGTAATCGTCTTCGATGATCCATGTTTTATTCCGGGACGCCCAGTCAATCAAATTCAACCGGCGGGCTAAAGACAGGCTCACACCCAGGGGGCTTTGATGACCAGGAGTCACCACGATTGCCCGGGCATGCGGTACAGCGGAAATGCCGACCTCAACATTGATCCCTTCCTGATCTACTGCTACAGGGACCACATTCATGCCGAGCTTGTTCAAGAGCTCCTTGGTCGGTGGATATCCGGGATCTTCGATAAGCACTTGATCCTGCGGCTTCAGGAATGCATGCGCGATGAGCTCAACCGAGTTTCGATACCCTGTAGTTAAAAATACCTGGGAAGGCGAACAGTGGATTCCGCGCGAGACTTGAAGGTAGGCAGATATCTCGTTCCTCAATGCCGGTAAACCATATATTGACGGGTGAGCCATGTCAGATAGCTGCATGGACCGTGCACATTTGGCAGTCAGGCGCGCCCATATCTTTCTGGGAAAGGCATCCAGTGCCGGCAGCCCCATTTGAAAGGGCAGGATTGAATCCGGCCTGAAACTGTTTGGGTGGTCTTTATTTGCGCGATTGGTTTTGCCGGGCGGGCTCTTTTTGATATTCAGGTTTGACGCGACCACAGTCCCGCCTTGCCCTAACGATTGTGTGTACCCTTCAGCGGCCAGGAGGGAGTAGGCTGATTTAACGGTCCCTCTGGCTAATCCCAGCTCCTTGGTCAAGGCTCGCTCTGAAGGAATCCGGTCTCCTGGTTTTAGTGTTCCATTGGTAATCGCATGACGGATCCGCTCATAAATTTGTCGATAATAAGGAGCCGAAGATGCACTATTTAAAGTGAATAGCGCTTTATCTTTTGCTGACATGGCCTATTTCCATTTGTCAAAATTGAAGATGCTGATATCCCATCATCACTCACTACGGGCAACTGTGCAATCCCTGTGAGCCAGATGCCGAATTCCATAACATGGGTCAGTGCAAGAGTCCTGTTATGGTTCTGTTGGGAGTACCTGATTGAGTATAAGATTTTTGCATTTATTTTCCGGAAATCATTTTGGATCATGACAGAACGTGTGATTAGATCGGTGGCAGTTTTTTGCGGATCCAACTTTGGAGCCTCAGGTGAATATGAGCTTGCAGCAAAAATGTTGAGTTCAACGTTGGCAAAAGAGAAAATCACCATCGTTTATGGAGGCACCACTAAAGGATTAATGGGTGTGGTAGCCAATGCAGCTTTAGAGCATGGTGGGATAGTGCATGGCATCGTCACGGAATATTTACACCAGATTGGTCAGTCGCACCCCTCTTTAACCCAACATGAAATCACTGCAGATCTGAGAGCGCGGAAAGAGAGGATGATCCGATTGGCAGATGCTTTTATTATATTGCCGGGAGGCATAGGAACCATCGAGGAGCTGATGGAAGTTTGGAGCATGAATCAGCTAGAGGAAATCGATAAGCCTGTGGGCTTGCTGAACGTCAATGGTTTCTTTTCCAGCTTTCTAGACTTCATTGATCACATGATTGATTCAGGTTTTCTTCCCTCTGCTCACAAACAGTCTATTTCAGTGGCTACATCGCCATCCGGATTGCTCATCAAACTGCGGGAATTCAAGAAAATTGAAGTTCCCAAATGGATTGAAGCCAGGTAGCACTGGCTCAACGCGAGTGGTTGTAGCTGGTCTGGTGCCTCTCCGGATTGATTTCTTCATGTGTCACTCTATCCAACAACATGAGGTCGACTGGTTTGCCAGTTTGAGTGTCCATCAAAAGAATTTTCCTGGCATCATCCGCATAGTATTTATTACCCCACTGCATGATAGTGAGTAATACTGGTCTGAAGTCCAATCCCTTTTGAGTGATGACATATTCGTATCTGGGAGGCTTTTCACAATACTGGCGTTTTTCCAATAAACCGGCATCCACCATTCCATTCAATCGTCTGGTGAGGGTGCTGGCTGCAATTCCTAAGTTATCCTGGAAATCATCAAATTTGGAAATGCCATGCATGGCATCCCGCAATATCAGAATATTCCACCATTCGCCTACATACTCAAGACTTCTGGCGATGGGACAAATCATATTTCCCAAGCTCTTATTTTTCATGAGAATTCCAATAACAAATAAATTTTAAATCGAATCATTCAGTATCAATCTGCTTTGCTTAATTGAGTCAAACTTATCAGCCCCACCAGCATCATGATACCGGCCAACCAAAGGGAATTCCTGTATCCACCAGAAATTGCCATCATACCGGCTATCGTAGGTGCGATGATCTGGGAAACACCATAACTCACGGTGAGCTTTGCCATCGCTGCCGATGAGTTGCCCGGAAAACGACGACCTACTATTGAAAGCATCATACTTACAATGCCTGAAACAGTGACTCCAAATATTAATGCCGCAAAGATATTTGGGACCAGTGCGTCAGTTATGGCAGGAATCAAGATCGAGATTACCTGTAATCCGTAGCTGAATATGAGTGCTTTTGTGTCACCAATAGTTCGTGAGATTTTATCCCAAACAAAAGTTGCAGGAATCCCGGCCAGACCTATAAGTATCCAGATAATTGATCCTTTGCCGGTTAAGCCTGGAATTGATTCAAGAATGGCTACGATGAATGTGGCACTGATGACATACCCAAAGCCAGCACAAAAGTAGGCAAAAATAACGCTCGCCATCCATTTCCGGGAAGGCGAAATAGACTCCTGCTTAGTTAGCATCGACTCAGATGGACTGGGCATCCAGCACCAGGCTGGAATAAAGAATAACACACCGATGAAGGTGAATATTTCCCATTGCTCGTCCCATGTAAAGTGACCTTTCATCAAGAAGGTAGCAATCCCCGTCAATACAATGCCAAGCCCCAATCCCGAGAAATGCAGGCCCAGCTCAGGCGTGAATCCATTTTTACGTAGCCAATCAAATACCAGTCCTGCCGCCAAAAGCATTCCTGCAACACTGGAAATACCGGCAATGACCCTCAGGATTCCCCAAACAAACAGGTTCTGTGTCCAGGCCATTGCCAATGTGGACAGCAATGCAGTCACCAATAGAACTCTATAAGTATTAAATTTGAACCCACTACTTTTCATTCGGGTAACGAAAATGGCTCCCAGTAAATAGCCAACATAGTTCAATGTTGCTAATAACCCGCCAGCGAAGCTGCTAAGCCCGGCTTCTTTGATCATTAAAGGTAAAAGGGGGGTGTAGGAAAATCTCGCGACCCCAACTGTCAAAATAACTGCAGCAATTCCTGAAAAGATGACTTGAGTTTTTGAGAGGCTGCTAGTGAGAGCTTGTGTATTCATGGTTTTGCATTCCTGATGGAGCCACCGGGCTCATGCCGGTGGCAAATGCATCATTAATTACATATTTGCGAAAAAATTTTCCAGCGCTTTAGGGTTGGATCCCCAGAGTTGCGCTAGTTGTGAGGAGGTTGGATCAGGGTAAATATCTTCTTTGCCTTCGATAATCCCATTCACAATATTCTCCGCCGTATCAATGACGGAAGCTTTATCAAGTGGCAAGTCTTTAGCAAGATCCGTGTCGATAGGGCCGGGGTAAACACCGATGACTTCGATATTTTTAGTTTTCAATATCGCGCGTTGCGCTTGTGTTGCTGAGAAGAGGGCCGCTTTAGAAGCGGAGTAACCTGTAATGGCTAGAGGCGGGGCATAGCTTACAATGCTATTCAAATTAACGATCGCTCCCCCGCCTCTCTTTTCGATCAAGGGGGTGAAAGCCTGGCTAACCCTGAGCGTGCCATAATAATTTACATCCATATCTTCGGTTAATTGTTCTATGGATGATGTAATCACATTGCTATATGTCATCACGCCAGCGTTATTAACCAGTATGTCTAGTTGAACGACTAGATTTACAGCTGCGGCAACATCCTCCTTGCTTGTTATATCCAGCTTCAGCGGCACAACTCTCGAATCATTAAAGTTTGGCAGTGATGAGATATTACGAGCGGTTGCGTAAACTTTTTCTACATCGTGCTTCAGAAATGAGCGAACCAACTCGGCTCCAATGCCACGATTGGCGCCAGTAACTAAAATAACTTTTGATTTCAAATCCATGGTTACAACCTTTCGTAATTAATAAATAAGCGGAGTTACTCTAAGCACATTCAAAATTTATACTTAATACTTGAGGCTGCATAAGTAACTTGCATTATGATAGTTACATATTAACTCTCATAATGCAAGTTACTATTTGTAACGATAGGTTCCTTATTCAGATATGACTTCCTGGAAAATGGAATCCCAGCGTATCAATACAAGGTGGCACTACCGGAATCGATAGGGTCAGGCTCTCTATTCACGAGAGATACCTAGTTATGTTCATCCAGGTCTCTTCTTGGTTAATTAAGTCAAACCCGTTGCGCGGCATCATGCGCCGAAGCTTGTACCGCTTGTTGGTAAGTAGCGCTGGCGGGCAGGTGGTCGGCAAGCTGGTGTAACGAGAGGTAGCCGGGGTCCAGGCGGGCATCTTTTTCACGGAATAGGTGGTGCTCTTTGGCGTAGGTTTCTGCCAATGCCCTGAGGTAGTTCGGCAAGTGGTTTGTTCGGGTCGCCATAAGCCACTTCATGATATTTCACCTCACCCGTCAACAACGAGGCGGGACCATTCATGGAGCAGAAATTCTGACGCTGCTTTCAGTCATTAACTGATAATGAGGAAACAGGTTTCGCTATATCCTTGCCTGGGTAGTCGTATAGAACTTCATTCAATCGTTCATAGATGCCACTCAACAGGAGCTTGCCATGTCTACCCAATCGGAAGCAATCATCAATCCGGAAATCATTAATAATCCGGATCATATTGGATCAACACTTACCAATCCCGAGATTATTAATAACCCGGATACAATAGATACGGACATCATCAATCCCGCCAAAGAAGAGAATGAGCGGGTGAAACAAAATTGAAGAGGGAGGGTATGCTCCCTCTGAAAAATGAGGCTTGAGCGGGCAGAAGGCGGAAAGTAAGCCTTATGCCCCACCGGTAAGCATTAAAATGATCACAATCAGTAATACCAGGCCAAGCCCGCCACTTGGATAATATCCCCATCTGGCACTGTGAGGCCAGGTGGGCAACGCGCCGATTAGGGCTAAAATCAAGATGACGATTAGAATCGTATGCAGCATGACACTCTCCTAAAAAACCAACCAGCCACTGTGAGAAATTGCACCACAGGGTGCAATAAAGTCGAGGCTTCATCATGCTGATTTCCTCCTATGTGCTCCATCCCGTTGCAGCTGAATTTAACGTAGGAATCATCGGACAGAACGTAAAAAGGCTCCAATAGTTACGCTCGAGCCCGCTGTAGGTCTCCTGACAGGTACTGGCTGATTGCGGGCTAGAAAAACCCATTCATCTACTGCGGAATGGAATGGCAAAGTCCGGAACATTCACACCGCCCCTTGCCGGATTCATCCGACAGTAGAATCAGAGGTTTGCGCCTAGGGAGGTTGCAAGACCCATCCTACACTGGCACTGCATTCATATTTGCTTACAGGATAGGGAGCGCAGCCGGTCAATAATGAATAGATTTCTAAAAAAACTGGGGCCAGGTTTAATTACGGGGGCTGCGGATGATGATCCTAGCGGCATAGCGACTTATTCACAGGCCGGTGCGCAATTTGGCATGCATATGCTCTGGTCTATCCTGTTGACCTACCCGCTGATGCTCGCTATTCAGATGATCAGTGCCATTATTGGACGGGCAAGTGGCAGGGGGCTGGCTGGCAATATGCGGGAGCATTACCCTCGCGCCCTCTTATACTGCATGATTTACCTGTTGCTGGTCGCCAACGTGATTAACATTGGCGCAGACCTGGCCGCGATGGGGGATGCCCTTAAACTGATATTCGGCGGCAATGGCCTGATATATGCGGTTTTTTTCGGCCTGCTATCGTTAGCGCTGCAGATATTGATTCCCTACCAGCAATATGTACGGGTGCTCAAGTGGCTGACGCTAGTGCTGCTGGCCTATGTGGCTACCCTGTTTTTGGTGAAAATCCCCTTCCAGGCGATGGTGCATCAAATTCTTGTCCCTGATATTCATTGGGACAACGCTTATATTACGACGCTGGTCGCTATTTTTGGTACGACCATCAGCCCTTATCTTTTCTTCTGGCAAGCCTCGCAGGAAGTAGAAGAAATACGGCAGCACCCTTCCGCCCGGCCATTAACAAAAGCGCCTCAACAGATTTCCAGCAATATGGAAAGAATCAGGCTGGATACCGCCATCGGTATGGGATTTTCCAATTTTGTCGCGTTCTGCATCATGTTGACGGCAGCGGTGACCCTGCATACGCATGGCCTCACCAATATAGAAACTTCTGCAGATGCGGCGAAAGCACTGAAACCTATCGCCGGGGAGTTTGCCTTCCTGCTCTTCAGCCTGGGTATTATCGGGACCGGCCTGCTCGCGATTCCAGTCCTGGCTGGATCTGCTGCTTACGCCATGTCAGGCGCATTTGATTGGGACTGCAGCCTGGAACTCGCGCCCGGTAAAGCCAAACGCTTCTATGCCATTGTCGGCATTTCGACCCTCGTCGGTGCCGGCCTGTGTTTTACGCCTATCAACCCCATTAAAGCGCTTTACTGGAGTGCAGTGATCAATGGCGTATTAGCGGTTCCCATCATGATATTAATGATGTTCATGGTGAATAATCGAAAAGTCGTTGGCAACCTCAAAATAGGTAGGGTACTCAATCTCACCGGCTGGACATGTACGTGCGCCATGAGTGCCGCTGTGGTAATGATGGCATATACGCTGATTTAATGGCTTGAGGGAAACCGCCATGTTTGGAACGGCATGTAGCAACAGGCTATGTCACGCATCCTGAAACAGGCGTGAGGTGCAACACAAAAGCCGGGAAGCTGATTTCGCCGGCTTTTGTCCTGCTTTAGTCATCTTGGTTAACTCTTATATCTATTCTTTTGGCTTCTTCCAAATGCTTTTTCAATACCGGCAAGGTATCAGCCGCAAACTTTTTAATATCGGCATCTGTGGCATCCTCGGCGGCATCTTCGAATAGTTTCACGGCTTGCTCGTGTGCGGATACCCCAATATGGGTGGCGTAGCTTTTATCAAATTTGACACCTTCCCTCATTTCCAGATATTTCAATTTGGCCTGTTGTACCAGGCTGGGCTCCGTGGGCAACTCCACACCGCGCCTGGTTGCCAGATCCTTTAGCTTCAAGGCGGCCTGCGCATGATCATCCGTCATCATCCTGGCGAAACGCAAGATATCGGCATCTTTGGATTTGGCGAGTGCCAACTTGCTGCCCTCAATCTCGAAATTGCCTGCCTCCGCTGCGTTTTTCAGGAAACGCTTGTCCGACATGGAAATATCCCTGGCATGCGCGGGAATATTCATACAGATAAGCCCCAATATAGCTGTCCCTACAAGCAAACGGTTTAAGCGTCTCATTTCTGGTCTCCTCTGCCTTGGCAAATACCCAATGTAGGGGAGAGGGCGCGCGATCCAGTATCGGGCGTTATCTGATTATGCTGTCGGATGAAAAATTTTTCTCCTTCAGGCGAATGCATTTCCTGCATGGATTGTACGCCATGCGGGCGCACCTATCGCCAGAGGCATAGCGGCGTTTGGCTGCATATCCAAACAGGGGGCGAGCGATGCTCTTCAAAATCCGCTAGATTTCCCTTCCTCCATTGCAATACCCAAAAAATAATAATAAACTGCAAATGAACAGACCTGTCTACCTAGAGGGAAGACCTATGACGGGTAGTTTCAGATCAGGTTTAATAAAGCTGCGATTAATTAAAGCAAAGGTTAAAAGGGGAAATAAAAATGAATGAAGATAAACACGCCGGTAATGTCATTTTACTGAGAACAGCCTGTATTACATTACTGTTGGGTTTGGTGCTTGCATGGTGCCTGGTGATGACCAGGGGCCTGAAAATTCCTTACATGCTCAATATATTTGCCAGCACTGAAAACCTTCTCTCCGGGCATTTGGATTACCTGATGATGACCATGTTGTTGTTGGGCTTCTATGCATCAAAAATCAGGCTGCCCAAGTTTGTCATCTGGCCAATGGCACTGGGTTCAATCGGTAATCCGACGGCTTTTTTAGTGTTGGCGATTTCACCTAAAATTCACTCGCTGCCTTATATGTTATTTCTGTACACCACATTGTCATTAACCACTTTTGGTTTTGGGATGGCGGCCATAAAACTACTCAGATATTCCCTCAAGTAAGCGGAATTTATCTCCACGATAAAGCAATGGCATTTCAGGGGGCAGCGATGAGTATTGATCTTAAAAACTCCAATACGCAATATGGCTTGATCGCCAGGATACTGCATTGGACCAGTGTGGCCATGCTGCTGACGCTGATCGTGATCGCCAGCCAGTTTTCAGATAAAGATCCCGGGCCTGACAAGCTGGCATTGGTCATCCGGCATTCTTCCATGGGCATGATTTTTCTGATATTGATGCTTGCCAGGCTGACATGGCGGAACCTGAATCCTAACCCTGTTCGCTCTTACAGTATCAAAACATGGCAGAAGCTGATGGCGATTTCCCTGCACCGCTCAATATACGTCATCCTTATTACGCAATGTATTTTGGGTGTATTGATATTGCTGAGCAGTGGCGAACCGTTGCATTTTTTCGATCTGCTTGAATTTCCGCCGTTATTTGAGAAAGCTGGCTCCTTCCATAAAGCTGTCGAGGGATTTCACTATCTGATTTCCGTGATGATCTATCCCTTATTTGCTGTCCATATTACGGCGGCCATCTACCATCAGATATTCGGCCTGGTGGATGACCATTAATGAAAGCCGCGTATAGCGGCTTTTTTAATTCCCGGTCTGAAAATTCCTACCGCAAATACAGTGGGCATCCGATAACCCTGTTTTTGGTTCCCGGTTAACCTGTAGTCGTTGATATCAAGACTGGAAGTGAGACAGGTTTCCGTACTTGATGATCAACATGGCGGTGGTGCCTGCATGGGCCACCGTCTTTACAGTCCTTTATTGAAACTCCCACAACATAATCAGCGTTTGGCTGATAAAGGTTGAGGCAGCTGTAAATTATCATTTCTGCCTGGTTAAAAAAGGAGATAGAGATGGCTAGCGATCCAGGCCATATTCCCGCTGCTGACCTGGATATTGGCGTGGATCCCGATGACGAGACCGTACTTGATCCGGATGTAGAGCCTGATGATGAAACGGTAGAAAATCCCACCGGCGGTCCCGTAAACTATATTCCGCCTGAAGAGCTTTAGCGGATATCACTTAAAAACTGGAGATGATTATGTCACTGGATTCAGCCGTGCCTGCAGAAGGCATCGAAGAAAAATCTACTGTAGTAAAGAGTGTGGACAAAGAGACCACCCAGCAAAAAGCGGTTAAAGGCAACTTGGGGGAGTTGGCCAAAAATCCTGAAATTGACCGGAATAATCAACCGGATGTGGAGCCAGGCAAAATGCTTGAGGATGAGAAGTTCACCCAAAAATAAATGAGTGTTAACTTATTAATGACCTTCGGCGGGTCAATCTCTTCACGTAAAAGTGCTTCAAAGATTTTTAATCTTTAGGAACCAGGAATATTTAATTTCTGCCCGCTTTGCAAGAGCGAGGCGAATTCTGTGGCTGCGATAGGCTTACTGAAATAATACCCTTGAATCTCATCGCAATCATGCATTTGCAGGTATTTGCAGTGCTGTTCGGTTTCTACCCCTTCCGCAATCACTTTGAATTTCAAGCTGTGCGCTAATGCAATGACTGCCAGCACAATGGTGGCATTTTCTGTCTCGGTGAGCATGTTGCGCACAAATGATTGATCGATTTTTAAGGTATCTACATGAAAGCTCCTGAGGTAGCTCAAGCTGGAGTAGCCTGTGCCAAAATCATCGATAGAGAGTTTTACACCGATTTCTTTAAGCTGAAGCGTGGTTTGCGTGACGCGCTCGATATCCTGGGCGATCAGGCTTTCAGTGAGTTCCAGTTCCAGGTATTCTGGCGGCAATCCTGTTGCTTGCAGTGTGCGCGCCACCCACGCCACTAAGTCCTGTTGCAGAAATTGGCGCACCGAAATATTCACCGCGATGCATATGGGCGGCAAGCCTGCGTCTATCCAGGCCCGGCCTTGCAGGCAGGCGGTGCGTAACACCCAATCGCCAATAGCGATAATCAGGCCGGAATCTTCTGCGATTGGAATGAATTGCATGGGGGAGACCATGCCGAATTCCGGATGTTTCCAGCGAATCAGCGCTTCGCAACCCGTAATTTCACCACTGGTTAAATTCACCTTGGGCTGGTAGACCAGGTACAGTTGCTCTTCAGCGATCGCGCTACGCAGCCTGATTTCGAGATCGACTCTATGTTGGGTTTGTTGCCCCATATCGGGACTGAAAAGCTGGAAAGCGTTATTGCCGAGTTCTTTGGCTTTGTACATGGCGATCTCGGCATTATCAATCAGGCTATTTTCCGTTTTACCGTCCATCGGGTAAACACTGATCCCGATGTTGATGGATAAATGAATATCCTGGCCTTGTACCTGGATGGGCGAGTTGAATTTTTCGATGATGCTGGCCGCAACGCCGGCCGCTTCTGAAGGGTGGTGGATGTCGTATATCAATAGCAGAAACTCATCGCCACCAAGACGTGCAACGACATCAGTCGCCTGGACCAGGCTGACCAGTTGCTGGCCCGCAGCCTGGAGTACCGCATTGCCGAATAAATGACCATAGCCGCCATTCACAATTTTAAAGCGGTCCAAATCGATATACAGCAGTGCGAAATGGTTTTCACCCTGATGCGGCAGGGAAATTAATTGCTGGATGTTTTCTTCAATCTGGTTACGGTTTGCCAGGCCAGTGAGTGCGTCGTTCAAAGCCAGGAAGCGAATGCGCTGTTCGGCCTGCTTGCGTTCGGTAAGGTCTGTGCCTACGCCGACGAATCCCAGGTTGCCCGCATGTTCAAAACGCACGCCGGTAAAGTAGTAGGGGATGCGGCTGCCATCTTTCAGCAGATAATCCACTTCCACCGAAGACACCCCTTTTTCCATCACTTCGGCAATACGGCTCTTCACCAGGGATTGATCTTCTTCTGCGAAAAACATCATAGGGTCAGCACCAGCGAGTTCGCTTTGAGAGTAACCACTGGTTTGCTCAAAGTTGTTGTTCCATCGCACCAGGTGCAAGCTTTCATCATAGTGATAAAACACACCGGGCAAACTGCTGAGCACGGCATCCGCATAATCCAGATCCCGTCTCAGCTTCTGTTCCAGATGCCTGCTTTCGGTGACGTCATTAAGAATGAAGGTATAAATTTCCTGCCCATCCTGCTGAAAATGCATGACTCTCAGTTCTGCATCAAATAGGCCTTTCACCCCCATAAACCGATACACACCGGTACGCGCTGCGCTGATCACCTCAGGCCAGTCCATCAATGCATCAGGCGTTTTCACGATATCGCCTATCCATTTGCCGAAAACCTCCTCTCGCTTGATGCCAAATAATTTTTCGGCTGCCTTGTTCCATTCAATGACATTCAAATGCTGGTCAAGACTGAAAAGGATGGTGGAGGTAAAGTCGAAAATAGCGCTCTTCAGCTTGGCGGAGGCGAGCTGTTGCTCTTGCGCCAATACCTGCTGGTGCATGGCATCGGCCATGTTTTCCAGGGCCAGTTTTAATTTTTGCGTCTCGCGGAAACCTTTACATGCCACCGATGTTGAAGAGGTTGTTTCTTGCGAGGTTTGCCCGTTATTGATTAATTGGAGCTCTAATTCTTCCAGCGGCCTGCCAAAACGATAGGCTAGCCTCAGGGAAGCCAGCACCAGTGCGATGGCGATTGCAGCGCCCATGCCCAGCACTTGCAGCAGTTGCCGTTGCAATGAGGATTCAATCACGGGCGTGATTTTGGAGGAAACCACAATCCAGGAGTGGCCGCCTTTTAATTGAAGGTGGCGGGCGGCCACCCATTGCTTTTCTCCATGCAAGGACATTTTGGTGACATATGCATTCCCGGCAAAGGTGGTGAGGGCGGAAAATTCTGGCGGGAGCGCATGCGGCGCACGCTCAATATCAGGGCCACCTATCATGCGTGGTGTAGCGCCCATTTCGATGACATATAAGCGTGTTTTGTTTTCTGCAGAAATCGACTTCAAGTAGCGATTTAAGGCGGGCAGGTCAAAGTCCGCATCAAGTACACCGATCACTTGGCCAGCCTCGTCTCTCAACGCCCTGACGTAACTCAGGCCCCATAACGGCTTTTCATTGCCTGCATGTTCTACCCATTGGTAGGCGGGAATCCATGCGCCTTCAGCGGTAGCGCTGAGTGCGGCTTTGTAGAATGGCCGGGTACGCGGATCGTAACCATGAGTGGGTAATGACTGCTGGGGACTAAACCCTTTTCGCTCCAGCTTGAAGGTTTGCACGAGCGGAGCGCTATTGGCAGGAGGAAACGCCCAGAGAAAAATATCGCCTTTGGCTGTGCGCTCAATGTTGACGTACTCTCCGCTGGCAGATAGCACCAGGCCCAGGTAACTTAGCTCCGGGCGTTGTTCAAACGCCGCTAATGAGTTCTCAAGGATGGGCTGCAAGGTCGCGGCATTCACCGATAACGATTGTGCCACCCGCTCGGCTGAGCTTGCTGTCATTTCTGCAGCAAGCAGTAAGGTATTCAATCTGGCGGTGGCTTGCGTGAGGGCGTTTGTGACCTCTTGCCGGGCGGCCTTATTCGTCGTCGTTACACCATGCCAGGTGAGGATGACCAATAATACAAATCCAAGGATGACGACCAGGCCGACGACATTCGCGATGAGGGACCTAGTAAAGGAAGGGGAAAGGTCCGTGTCTGCAACAGGCCTGGCGTGCGTCACGCTGCGATAATGTTTCAATAACATATCCCGATAACTGTGCTTGCCAGAATCAGCATTCATCACGCATGCCCCTTTTTATACCTCCAGCCTGTCCTCAAATGACAGGTTGAAGGTATTTATTGTGTTATTCGTTAAACAGCTGGAATGAAATCTGCGAATGGAGTGTTGCTGTGACATTATGCGCTTATCTTTTGGTAAGAGCGTCAGATCCGGGATAAAAAACAGGGTAAGCCGGGATCTGCATGTAATACAAAAGCGCCTGGTTGTAGAGCGATCGGGCTTTTTATTTATTTTTTATGCAACCGCGCATTAAGCTGGTCTATCACTTCTGCCCAATCAGCATCTTTCAGAATCTCTTCCCGTAAAAATGCGGCTTGCGCTGGTGTCCAGTACGGCGCGTCAGCCAGTGAAATAGTGCCCGCCAGGTGACTATGGGTTTTAATGAAGTTTTCGATTTCTTCATCACTGGCTGGTAAGCCGAGTTGGGCGAATAAATTGTTCAGTGTGTGTGTTGAAGCTTCCATGATACTGACTCCTCATGTCGTTATTGCAAAGCAGCGCTGCGATTTATTCATCGCCTTCACCTACCCGGTCGAGTCTTGGTCGCAGGCGCTACAGACAAATGCATGTTACCACTCAGTCTGCGATGCCGGGCATGTGGTTTTCAATGATGTATTGTGAGCAGGTTGGTGATTGAGCGCGCTGGCTAGCGTGGCAAAAGCCGCCAATGGCGGCTTTTGCGCTATAACCCCCCCATCTCCGGCTAGCTAGAAGGCATAGCTGACCATCACCCGGTTATCGATGGTGTAGTCACCCCATTGCGGATTACCGTGATTGACACCCAACCGGTTTCTTAACGTCAGCCCGTTCAGTTTGTCGCTGAAATGATAGGCCACATCCACCAGGTAGGTTTGTATATTGGCCGCATAGGGTTCGGTATGGAAGCTGGTAAACGCAGGGATAATATCCAGTTTCTGGTTGCACAGGCTCAGCTTCATTCCCAGCTGCCAGGCTTCACCGGCCGCGCGGGCAGTGACCAGGCCATAGTTCAGCCCTGAGGTGTACAAGGGGTCGGTCACATAGCCCTGGGTATAGGGCGAGACCAGGTTGCCGTTGGTGACGCCGGCCTCGTTGTTGTGAGGGACTTTGTTGTAGGCAATAAAGACACTGCCCAGCTTGTCCGGTAATAAGAGTCCGATTTTTGCACCGTAAGCCTGGCTATCAACAGCGCCAGCCAAGGCTGCGCCGCTATCGGTTTCCTTCATGTACTGGACTTCTGCAAACGGCTGCACGGAACGGAGGGCCGGAAAGGTATAACCCGCTTGCAGGTAACCCAGGTTGGCATAGTCATAAAACCGGTATAACCAGGCTTTGGCGCTGACGCTGGCATTTTTGTAACTCACGCCCAGGGCAATGGCGCCATCGGTATCTTCGGTGACGGCAGGTTTGCTGTTGGGCGTGGCCAATACCGTATCCCTGTCAAAACCGGAGGTGGTCCTGTGCTTGAATGCCAGGATGCGGTCAGCTTCGATTTTCAGGCCTTCATAAGGCGTGATGGCCGCGGTGTAGCCCTGGTAGAGATTGGGAATCAGGGTGGCATCGCCGGCGTTGATCCAGGGCGTGTCCATGGTCTGGCGGCCTGCTTTCAGCAGCAGCAAGTCGTTTTTATATTGCAGGTAGGCTTCGCCTACGGTGCTGAGCGTGTGCCCCTCTCCCATCAAGATGGTGGTGAGGTGGCTGTTATTGTCATCGTGATTGCTCAGGTTAAGGTCATTGGCAAAGTAGTAGCCCAGGCCGGCACTGAAACCGTGGAAATCACCGGTTTCGGCCTTGAGTTTGCCGCCCAGCGCAAAGGCATGTGTATCGCTTGTGGCATTATTTTCAAATGCCCGGGTAAACTGGTAGGCGCGCAATGTGCCTGACAGTTTTGCGTCGGTGAACAAGCCTGACAGTTCGTCGCCAGCGTAGGCGAGCCTGGCCATCGTCAACAAAACCAGTCCGGTACTGTAAATCGTGTTTTTGGGTAACATAAGGATTCCTGTTTACTGGAGGGCAGCTTGCTGCCCCAATTCGGAGAGATAAACCCACGGATAGATGCCGCGGTCGTGACCGTCATCAAAAGTCAGCTGCACCCCATAAATGCCGATGGGTTGCATATGCGTAATGCGGATATCCGGGGAAACGGGTGCCGGTGGCAGCCCCTTGAGGCGATGTGCCTTGCACGGGGCGCACTGGCACTGGCTGCGTAAAAACGCGGCAGGCAATGTCTGCTGGTCATGGGTGTGCCACACAATATGGAGCGCACCTTCGGTGGTCAGCGTCATGGTTTCAATGCTATTCATGCCGCTTGTGCCGCCTGGATTTGCGAGATGGCCAGGCGGGCGGATTTCCGTACTTCCGGGTCCGCATCATTCTGTATGGCTTCCAGCGCTGGCAGCGCCTCGACGACAGCGATTTCGCCCAGTGCAAGCGCGGCTTCTTTGCGCAGGTTGCTGATCACATGTGCCAGTGCCTCGACCAGCACAGGCAATGCCACGGGCTCACGCAACCGGCCCAGGGCGCGTGCGGCGCGGATGCGGACTTGCCAGTAATCATCCTGCATGGTTTCAATCAGGGGATGGATGGCATCCGCCAGTTTCAGTTTGCCTAGCGTGGTGGCCGCCTCTTCCCTCACTTGCCATTCCGGATCTTGCAGGCCAGCCAGCAAGGCATCCAGCACGGTATTGCTGTCGGCGAAACCAATCGCGCCAATCGCGGCGCGGCGGACTTCCGGTTCACTGTCGTGCTGGGCCAGTTCGGATAACAGCGGCAGGGCGGTGGCATTCTTCAGGTAGCCGACCACCGCCACCGCTTCACGCCTGACGGCAGGACTGGCATCTTTTAAAGCCGCCAGCGCGTAGCTGAAACTCTCCGGCACCCGCAATTCACGCAGGGCGCGGAACAGCGCCACGCGGGTAAACGGTGTGGCGGTTTCCAGCTGCGGCAGGATCAGGCGGGCGGAGGCCTGCAGTTTCAAGTCATGCAAGCTATGGGCCGCCGCTTCGCGCACTTGGGCATCCGTATCCTGCAATGCCTGCACCAGGCCGGTAATGCTCTCGGTGGTTTCAAAGGCTTCCAGTGCCCTGGCAGCTTCCAGGCGGACATCGGCAGCGGGGTCCTGTAGCGCGGCGGCAATCAGCGGCACATGCTCATCGCCGGGCAAGTCTGCCAGGTCGATAATGGCGATGCGGCGGATGGTGCTGTCTGTCGATTGCAATCGCTGCCGGATGTCTGCCAGTTCCGGATCGTCAAAAAAATCGGTGGTCATGGTGGTGTGTTTCCTAAGAAGTCAGTTCTGATTGTTTTAAAGGGCTCGCACCCAGCGGGCTCAGCCGGCGCAGCGGGAAGGCTGAATCCTGCGGGTGTAACAGGTCCAGGCAATGCCGCTTCAGTTGCATGAAATGGTCTGAGGTAATCAGGTCGGCCTGGCGCGGGCGGTCAAAATCCAGCCTGATTTCCTCGATGATGCGGCCTGGGCGCGGGCTCATGACGATGATGCGGTCCGCCAGGAACAGGGCTTCATCGATGTCGTGGGTAATAAACAGGATGGTAGTGTTCACCCTGTCCCAGACATCCAGCAATAATTGCTGCATCATCATGCGGGTCTGGGCATCCAGGGCGCCGAATGGCTCATCCATCAGCATGACGCGCGGATCGTTGATCAGCACGCGCGCGATCTCGACGCGCTGCTGCATGCCACCCGACAACTGGGCGGGATAGTGCTGCTCAAACCCGGCCAGCCCGACCAGCGCTAGTAACTCACGCGCCTTGTCTTGCCTTTGCTGTTTGGGCACGCCTTTCATCTTCAGGCCGAAGGCGACGTTATCAATGACTTTTTTCCACGGAAACAGGGTGTGTTGCTGGAACACCAGGCCGCGCTCCGGATGCGGGCCGTTAAGCGTCTGCCCATCCACGGTGATGCTGCCTCTGGTCGGCTGCAAATGACCGGCCAGGGTGCCAAGCAGGGTGGATTTGCCACAACCGGAAGGCCCCAGCAGGCAGACAAATTCGCCCGGTGACACGGATAATGTCACGTTGTGCAGCGCTTCAAACATCTGTTTGCCCTGTTGCAGGTGGATGGAGAGGTTGCGAATATCGATATTGCCCTGCTTCGCGTGTTTCAATGCGTGCGTCATGATGATTTTCTTTCACTGATATCCCAGGGCATCAGCCACTTGCCCAGTTTGCGGATCAATACACTGCTGGACATGCCGAGCAGGCCGATCAATAGCATGCCGACCACGATGTCCGGGTAGTTCTGCACGGTGTAAGACGCCCAGGTGTAATAGCCGATGCCATATTGGCCGGCAATCATTTCAGCCGTCACCAGGCAAAACCAGGCGGTGCCCATGCCAATGGCCAGCCCGGTGAAAATACTGGGTGCCGCTGCTGGCAGGATCACTTCGGTGAACAGCGATATTCTTTTGCTGCCCAGGCTGCGGGCCGAGGCCACCAGGCGCGGATCCACGGCTTCGACGCCATGGATGGTATTCAGCAGGATGGGAAACAGGGCCCCGGTGAAGGTAATAAATACCATGGACACTTCCGATGACGCGAACATCAGGATGGCCAGCGGAATCCAGGCCACGGCGGGAATGGGGCGCAGCACTTCCAGCGGTGGCAGTAATACATCTTCTGCAAACCTGGAGCGCCCCAGCAGCAGCCCCAGTGCCACGCCCACCACGGCGGCTGCGGCAAAACCGCCGAGTACGCGCAGGAGGCTGGCCGCCAGGTGGGAAACCAGTTTGCCTGATTGCAGCAGCTCCCAGGCGGCAGTGAGTACTTGCGCCGGGGATGGCACGTTCTGGAAGGTCACCACGCCAAGGTCTACGTGCGCAGTGGCCAGGTAATGCCAGGCGACCAGGCACACTGCCAGCGAGGCTGCCCTGGTCAGCACGCGGGCGAACGTTTTCCAGGGGAGTATGAGGCCCGTTGCCGGCGTATGCCCGGCGTGAATGGACGTGGAAGAGAGACTGTTATCCATGCGGATGTTCCTAAGGTTGAGGTGACGGATGTATGCGCTTAGATGGCGGATCTGGCTGCCGCAAAATCCAGTACCTTGCCGTCGTGGGTCTGGGCCCACTCTTCAGCCGAGCGCTTCAGGAGAAAGCTGTAAATGCCGGTCTTGTTCTGTACAAACCAGGCATCATGCGCCAGCAGCTTGATGCCGCTCTGGCTGTCTTGCACATAGGTTACGCGCACCGTTTTGCCGGCTTTTTCCAGGGCTTTCAGGTCTGTCAGTGCGGAAACGGGGGAGGCGTAATGCCGGACATGCGCTTCGCCTGCCACCCATATTTGTGCCACCTGTTTCGCATCGGTGACTGGTTTGCCGGTTAATGTGTCTTTAGCAACCAGCGGTAGCTGGGCATAGTTCTTGAGTTGCGCCTCATAGTCACGTCCTGACTCTTTAAATGCGGCGCGGATATACTGGTCATCGACGAAATGCTCAACATCCAGGTCAATTTGTTCGTGCTTGATATATTTCAGTGTTTCGATGGATGTCTTCACTGCCTGCCGGTATTCCGGTTTCCAGGAGAAGTCACGTGTCTGCAACCCCAGCGGCCCATGGAACAGGTAAATCACTTCGGCATTGATGCCAGTGACCTTGGCGATTAACTCGCTGTATTTTTCCGGCTCGGCGGCAATCAGCCTGTCAGCTTCCAGCGAGGCCTTCAGGAAGGCCTTGACGATTTCAGGGTATTTGCGGGCATAGGCAGCATCGACCAAGCTGCCGTGCATGGTAGGTGCATTGGCCTGTGAGCCATCATAGATTTTCCTGGCAATGCCCCTGAAAGGGAACAGCTCGGCAAACGGTACAAAATCCGCATGCGCTTCAATCTTGTTGGCTTTCAGTGCAGAACCGGCAATTTCCGGTGCCTGGGTGATGATATTGACGTCTTTTTCCGGATCCCAGCCCTGTTGCTTGATGGCGCGTAGCAGCATGCCATGCGAAGTGGAGGCAAAAGGCACTGAAATGGTTTTGCCTTTGAGCTCAGAGATGGAGGTGATGCGGGATTGTGTCGGTACGACAATGCCATTGCCGCTACCCTGGATGCTGCCGGAAAGCACGCTGATAAACAGGCTTTGCTTGCCGGCTTTCTGGAAGGCCGCGCCATTAAATGACCCCGGGAAATCTGCCATGGCACCAAAGTCCAGCTTGCCGGCAACCATTTCATTGGTCAGCGGGGCGCCGGAGGTGAAGTTCTTCCACTGGATATCGTAGCGCACGTTTTTGTATTTGCCGTCATGCGGCAGGTACTTTTCCAGCAGCTTGAGTTCGCGGATCAGGGCGCCGCCCGTGGCGCAATTGATGGTGGTATCCTGGGTGCCGATGGCGACCCTGATGGTTTCGGCAAATGCCACCGGCGTGAGTAAAAGGGAAACCAGCATTCCTGCCAGTGTTTTCTGCATGTTCATTGCAATCTCCAGAAGGTTATTCAATTCGCATTAGCACACTCCATTCGTATGGTCATTGCCGGGGAATCAGTCAAGTTAATAAAATTTGGTCGTTTGCTACCTGAGTAAATAAGGGATATCGACGGTGACCGCACCGGTCGGGCAATCTTTCTCGCAAGGCATGCAGTACCAGCACTCGTCAAATTTCATGAATGCCTTGCCTTTGACGATATCAATCGCCAGCACGTCCAGCGGGCAGACATCGACGCAGACGGTGCAGCCTTTCTCGGCAATGCATAAATCTTCATTGACCCGGACGGGAACGCTGGTCATGGTGGAAGCCTGGGGCATGGTTTACCTTTCAAACTGAGGTCAGGGTGTCTTGTTCCCTGGCGTTACTAAGCGCATCCTTGCTGATGCGGAGTTTCTGATATGCGGTTTTTTCCTGTTCATCCAGCTCGATGATGTATGGCTCAATGGGGCGCTTGAAGCAATGCATTTCGCCATTGAGCTTTTTCAGCTGTACATGCACGAACCAGTCTTCGTCATTGCGGGCGGGGTAATCCACCCGGTTGTGATACAGGCCCCAGCGGCTTTCCGTGCGGTAGAGGGAGGCACGGGCTGCCATTTCCGCACAATCGCGGATGGCATGTACTTCGAGTGCGCGCATGAGCTCATGCGGGTTGCTGGCGGATAAGCGGTCCAGGTCGTGCCTGATTTCCTCGAAGCGCTGCAGGCCGATCTCCATTTTGCGGGTCACTTTCGGCGGTTGCAGGTAGTCATTGACCATGCGGCGCAATTTGTACTCGACCTGCAATGGCGGTAAGCCATCCGGGCGCGAGAGCGGCGCCCATACGCGTTCACGTTCGGTGGCTATTTGTATTTCATCCACCTCTGCCAATGGTGCCTGCGCACAATAAGCGGCGGCACTTTCACCGGCAATTTTTCCGTAGACAAACGCACCCAGCATGTAGTTATGCGGCACGCAGGCCAGGTCACCGGCGGCATACAGGCCTTTTACCGTGGTTTCAGCAAATTCGTTGACCCAGACGCCGGAAGCAGAATGACCGCTGCACAGGCCGATTTCGGAAATATGCATTTCCACCATCTGTTCGCGGTAATCGGTACCACGGCCCTCATGGAAGCGGCCACGGCTGGGCCGCTCATTCGAGTGCAGGATGGTTTCGATATTCTGGATGGTCTCTTCTGCCAGGTGATCCAGCTTGAGGAACACCGGGCCGTTGCCACCTTCCAGTTCGCGGTAGAACTCCATCATCATCTGGCCGCTCCAGTAGTCGCACTCAATGAAGCGTTCGCCTTTGTTGTTGGCGGTGTAACCACCCAGCGGGCCGGTCACGTAGGCGCAGGCCGGGCCGTTATAATCCTTGATCAAGGGGTTGATCTGGAAGCATTCGATACCGCTCAGTTCTGCACCGGCATGATAGGCCATACTGTAACCGTCACCGGCATTGGTCGGGTTTTCGTAGGTGCCGAACAGATAACCGGAAGAGGGCAAGCCCAGGCGGCCGGCGGCACCGGTTGCCAGGATCACCGCCTTGGCGCGGATGATATGGAAATCACCGCTACGGCAATCAAATGCCATGGCGCCAGCGATGCTGCCGTCCTCTGCCAGCAGCAGGCGGGTGGCCACTAGGCGGTTGGTGATCTCAATGCGGGCGCGTTTCAGGCGGCGGTACAGCACCTTCTTGATGTCGTGGCCTTCCGGCATGGGTAATACATAGGTGCCCATGTGGTGCACTTTGCGCATGGCGTAATCACCGGTCTCATCTTTCTCGAACTTGACGCCCCAGCGGTCCAGCTCTTCAATCATGGCAAAGCTGTTCTCCGCATAGGCCATCACTGTTTTCTGGTTGACGATGCCATCATTGGCAATAGTGATTTCTTTCACGTATTGCTCGGGTGTGGCATGGCCGGGCACGATGGCATTATTCAGGCCATCCATGCCCATGGAGATAGCGCCACTGCGCTTGACGTTTGCTTTCTCCAGCAATAAAACTTTCAGTGCGGGATTGGCTTCTTTGGCCTTGACCGCTGCCATGGGGCCGGCGGTGCCACCGCCAATCACCAGTACATCAACCGTTTGTGTCTGTGTTTGCATAGTTATCCTGTGTTTGCTGATGCTTGAAAGTAGTGTCAGCGTGTTAATTCTCAGCGTATTAATTTTCCAGATGCCCGGCTGGTTCGCCGGGATGTCTGGCAATCCGCAAGCGGTACTGGAAAGCATCACCGCGGAAATACAGATATTCGAAATCCAGCGGCTGGCCATCCGCGGTATGGGTCAGGCGTTCCAGCCGCAACAGCGCGGTGCCTTCCGGTATAGCCAGGTGCAGGGCCAGTTGCGGGTCAGCCAGCATGGCATCAATCTGCAAGTCGGCATGCCCCAGCGCAATGCCGTAATCGTTCTCCATGACCAGGAAAATATCGCGCGAGGCCAAGTCTGCCTTGCGTAATTTTTCGCCAATGGCTTCCGGCAGGTAAGTGATTTCCACTGATACCGGCTCCCGGTTCAGGAAGCGTACCCGTTTGATTTCGGTAACCGTCTGGCCCACGGCCAACCCCAGTTTTTCTGCCACCGTCGGACTGGCCGGAATGAACTTGTGGCTGATCACCTTGTTGTAAATTTCGTAGCCCATGGGCAGCATGGCCTCGGCAAAGCCTTCCAGTTGTGTCAATTGCTGGAAGGCCTTGGGTTTGGCAACAAACGTTCCCTTGCCGGGGATTTTAAAAATCAGCCCTTCTTTCTGCAGATCGTTCAGGGCTTGCCGCACCGTAATGCGGCTCACCTTGAACTGGGTGCTGATCTCGCTTTCAGAGGGCAGTTGTGCATGCACTTTGTAGCTGCCATTCAGAATGCGTTCGCGCAGTGTTTCCTTGATCTGCGCATAGAGCGGCAAAGGCAACTCTACTGGTTTGAATACTGTATCCATAAGGCTCCGTTGACCTGTCATAACAGGTTATGCCGGGAATCATAATGACAACACCTGAAAAAATTAAAGAATATATTTCTATATCAATATTCTTATTTGTTATATGGATGGCGACAGTTTGTGCGCATAAGGCCAGGCGCCATACGCTCACTGAAAGGCACTGGGGGTTTTTATTTAAACCGGGTTGCCAGATTTATCTGACAACAAAATCGGATTTTCCCCAGTATGGAATCGGGCGCAGTCGACCTAAACTGGGCGCCAGTTTCTGAGTCACCACACGAGATAGTGGCCCAGGCGGAATGTGTAATGAACAGGTTGAGTACAGATGGCACCAAATGCGTTTGCAGAACAGATTTTTGAAGTATTGAGTTTTTCGATAGACCAGGCATGCAGGGAACTGGACTGGTCCAACGTCAGCCGGGATACGCTGGCGTTCGGGTTTACGCAGACCGATGTGTCCACGTCATTTTCATATGCACAACGGTTTGACCTGACAATCGCCCCCAATCTCTCGCTGTGCCTGCATTACCGGTCTTTTGCTCCTTCCGGCCCGTTCAATGCGCTGCCTGCTATCAGCCGGTTTGAGGTGATACTGGTGGAGGGCGATGACGTGGTAAAGTCTTACCAGAATGGGTTTGATGAGCCGTCACGTGGCGGCGACCAAACCATCTGGCATGAGCTCTCATTCGCGTAATGTTTCATCACGTAGTGGGGCATGCCTTGATCTTGAAGGAGATGACGATGCCAGAAAAAGCCAATCGCGACGCAAACGTACTGCCTGCCAAGCCTGAGCAGGATAAACAGTCATTAAAACCAGGGGGTGCTGCGCGCAGGAAAAAGCCCTCTCCCCAGACTGAAGAGGCAGAACTTGGCCCGGAAATACAGCATGGCCAGCTAGCGGCAGATGAGTTGAACAGCCGTAATGATGTTTGAAGCCGGCAGCCTTGTCTGCGAGCGATGAGGCCGGCTAACGCCGGAAAGCCAGCGTCAGTTATTGCCAGCCTTAGGGAATACCAATAATTTTTAGGTATTCCTCCAGGGTCATGGCGAGCTGCTCCAGTGAATTGTTCACTTCGTCGAGGTGGGCATTACCGTTCAAATGCAGTTTTTCCAGCAACGCCTTGTGTTTTTCAACCGCCTCCAGGTGCGCTTCCAGTTTGGCATCTTTTAATGCTTGGGCCATGATTTTTCCTCCTTGGGTATGTTTAACTTTAACAGGCATCTGGCGCCTGTGTTTAGCCTATATCAAGGCTTTTGCTATTGGAACCCTGATCCCCGGTAAAGTTTGCAGTAGCCCTCCTCTTCAATTGGCAGGAAAAACGCAGCCAAGGCCTGTTTAGTGGCGTGTAGCAAAGGTTGGCTCTGGCCCGGAAATACCGGCTACCTGATTCACAATGGGTGTAACGCTTGCTTTTTTAAACAAAGTAAAGGGAGAATTAAGCAAAAAATCTATCTATTTCCCGAAGATTAAATTAAATTAGCGCTGCTTAATATTTGGCAAACCCTCATTGACCTAACACATGCCAGTTCTCAATACCACCAGCCCGGAGATCTTGCGGGCAAGATATCGCAGTCTGTCAGGTGAAATACCCATCTTGATTTTCACTGCACTGAGTGCCACGGCGATGCAAGTGATTGCGCTAATGGGGGAAGTGGACTGGACGGCATCGGTGGGGCTGCCTGCCATCCGCATACTGCTGGGGGCATTGATTTTCCTTTACTGGTTCCGCCGTCGCCATGACCAGCCCAGTATGGCTCAAATACGCTGGCGGCTGAGGGCATCCTCCGTGTTACTGGTGCTTGCCGGTATCGTGACGCTGCTGAGAACCCTGTATCTATTTCACCATACCGGCACCTTTGGCCATTATTTCCTGATCATTGACACCCTGCTGTATGGGCTATGTTTTGTCTTTATTTTAAGCAAGCTCGGCATTGCGACGTACATTTACAATTTTTTGTTACTTGCGGCCACCATCAGTTGCATTTTTCTCGAGCCCCTTGAACATCCGTATGTGCTGACCGCGTTGATACTGGTGTTTGAAATCGGCGTGTTGCTGGCAATACGGACGAGCAATCATGTGTTTGACCAATGGGTCCATGCGACCTATGCCACGCACGCCTTGTCGGCAGAAAACCAGCGGCTGGCACACCAGGATACCTTGACGTGCCTGCCTAACCGCCGCCAGTTTTTCACGCATGTGGAGCAGCGCCTGGCCCATGCTGCCCAGGCAACTGAACGGGTGGCGGTGGGCATTGTCGACCTGGATAACTTCAAACCGGTGAATGATGCTTATGGTCATCATGTGGGGGATCTGGTCCTGGTGGAGATCGGCCTGCGCCTGTCCCGCCTCCGCGTGGCTGATGTGCAGTTTTACCGCCTGGGGGGCGATGAGTTTGCCTTTCAGCTCACCGCCGATATGCAACAGGCCATGTTGACGCAGCTTGGCAAAGAGGTCGTGCACGTCATCGCCCAGCCCATGCAGGTGGATGGCATCCCGATGACCATCAAAGCCTCAATTGGCGCTTGCGAGTATTCGAACAGCGGGGAAACGGCGCAGGATTTATATGAGCATGCCGATTTTGCGCTGTATCACGCTAAACGCACCGGGCGCGGCAGCATGGAAATTTACTCGCAGCAACTGGAACAGGCACGGCTGCATTTAAGCAAGATCGACCAGGCGTTACGCGCGGCGGATCTTGAGGCCGAACTGTTCCCCGTGTTCCAGCCGATTGTGTATGTGCATAACGGTGAGACCAGTTCATTTGAGAGCCTGGCCCGCTGGAACAGCCCAAGCCTGGGCATTGTCGCACCGGATGTGTTTATCAGTGCCGCAGAAAGCCTGGGCATGGTGTCGGAGATCACGCGGCTGATGTTTAAAAGGGCGATGGTGACGATGGCCGACTGGCCGGCGCATATCCGGTTATCGTTCAATTTGTCTGCCTACGATGTGACCAATAAAGGGGTGATTGAAGAGTTGATAGGCATGATGGCAGCAAGCGGCCTCCAGCCGGCACGCTTTATTTTTGAAATTACCGAAACCGCATTGTTGCAGGACTTTGCCACCGCCAGGGATAATATCAGCTTGCTGCGCCAGGCCGGTGCCAGAGTCGCACTGGATGATTTTGGTACCGGGTATTCCAGCCTGAGCCATGTGCAGAATCTGCCGCTGGATAAACTGAAGATAGACCGCAGCTTTATCAGGGACATTGAAACCAATACCATCAGCCAGACCATTGTGCGGTCTATCCTGGCCCTGTGCCAGGGCATGCAGATTGAATGTGTGGCCGAAGGAGCAGAAACCGAAAGCCAGGTCCGGTTCCTGCAAGCGCTGGGTTGCCAGCTGATCCAGGGCTATTTCTATTCCAGGCCGATGGCGCAGGAGCATATTGAAAGCTATCTGGCGGCGCGTACCTTAACGCCGGATACGCTCGGTTAGAATAACGGCATGTCATTACCACTGATTCAACAATACCTGCCTGGCTATCCGGCCCATGTGCAGGCGCAAGTGGCGCAACTGCATGCCCAGGGCCAGTTAGGCCAGTATTTCAGGCAGCGCTATCCGCAGCCCAATACCATCCAGAGCGATAAAGCACTGTATGATTTCTGCAATGGGTTGAGGCAACGTTATTTGAAAAATGCGCCGTTGCTGGATAAAGTATATTTTGACAGCCAGCTGACCATAGAGCGGCAGACGCTGGGCCTGAATACGGCCATCTCGCGCGTGCAGGGCGGCAAGCTCAAAGCAAAAAAAGAAATCCGCATTTCCTCCTTTTTTAAAACCACCCCGGCCGAGTTTCTCACCATGATTGTGGTACATGAACTGGCACACCTCAAAGAACGTGATCACGACAAAGCGTTTTACCAGCTATGCCTGCATATGGAACCTGACTATATGCAATATGAATTTGATTGCCGTTTGTATTTGCTATCGCTCATTTTGAATAAAACGCAGGTGGGATTACTCACGTAATTCCGTGATTGTCAGTGAGCCATTGCTTACATGCATCATGGCTTGCTGATTAACTGCAGCAAAGTATCACCTGCCACGGTGGGGCGGTTCACCACTAGCCAGACTGCGGCGATCCTGTCTGCATTGGCGTAGGCTGGCGTTATCAGTTCCTCCCCGAAAATGTCCGGCTCCAGTTCGGTGTACTGATAGGTACATCCGGCGGGGGCGGTTTTGTGTTTGACCGCTTCTAAAAAAGGGTCGTGACCCTCCATGATTGCCACGCCGGTGTAGAGCATCAGGCTGCCACCCGGTGCCAGGCGTGTAAGTGCAGATTCCACAATATCCAGGGATAGCTGGGCACCGAGCGGGCCTTTGCCATGGCGGTAGGCGCGTGCTGAAGGATCGACCAGGTAAGGCGGATTGGCAACAATCAGGTCAAACTCGCCTGGCAGGTCATGCAGTAGGTCGCTGTACTGAAAGCGGGCAGTGGGCAGGTCGTTGGCTTGTGCGTTGATGGCGGCAAAAGACAAGGCCTGCGGATTGATGTCTACGCCTATGCTTTCTGCATAAGGCAGGGCTTCTGCCAGGAAAATCGCCCCGGCACCGGTACCGGTGCCGATATCCACGCAGCGCTGTACTTTGCCCGGCAACGATGACAGGCTACTATACAGTGCGTTGATAAAGCGGTAGGTATCCGGCCCGAAAAACACGGCGTCAGCGGTATCGGTCGGAAAGCCCGAATGCAGGAACAGTTTATCCTGCAGGCTGGATACCCTGACCAGTGACTGCCAGCCCTGGGCTAGCGGGCGCAGAATACCAGCTTCCTGCATCAGCGCGAACAATGCTGCATCGACGGTTTCCGGCATAAACGGCCGGTTCCAGCCAAATACATCCCGCAGATGCCTGGCCCAGGCATTGCCCGCCCGCTGGTTAACCAACTGGTGAGTGGCGGGGGTGGTCGTGACAAAGCGATACTCACGGTCACGCAAAGCCCGCAGTAATTTTTCTAATGACGCAGGGAGGTGTTTTTCCACAATTTCATCCTTTGGTCATGAGGGGTTGATGGGCTCGCCTGGTTGGAGCCGGGTATCCTGATAGCTTAACAGAACTGCCAGCATCCTTTTATAAGCGTATTCCTACATGCAGCTCCTTGATTGTCCGATAGGGAGTTTGCCCGTATCTGCGTACCTTATGACATGGATAAACTGGAGATGCAAGACGATGGCAGGCCTGTATAAAGCACTCAGGAAGTCGCGGGAAACGACACCGCATGGTTCCTCAAAAGCGATGTATTTTTCCCTGCTGGAAGCTGCGCATATCAAGCGCGCCGGAGGCCCTTGTGCCGGCTTCCTTGCTGCACAACTGCAAGCCACCCGTGGCCATTCCACCTCCATGCCGACGCAGGCGGGACAGTTGAACAGCTGGCTCGCAGCCCATAATGAAACCGTGGGCCGCCAATACCAGCAATACCTGGCGTCCAGGCAGGCGGGTGGCCCACGCCGGTATTTCCACAGCAAAGCACATGCCTTGTATTTTCTAAGAGCCGTCGCTCCGACCAAAATGGTGGATGGGGCCTGGCTGTACGGGGTCACGCGCCACTGGCAGGATACCAGGCTGGCTTCCCTGATCCGGATTTACCTCGAAGAATTGGGCGACGGCGCGGAGGCCATGAATCATGTGGCGCTATACCGCAAGTTGCTCCGGGTGAATGGCTGTGATGACTGGAAAACCCTGGACGATCAATTTTTTACCCAGGGTGCGGTTCAACTCGCGCTGGCGGCCAATACCGAGACGCATTTGCCGGAGGTCATTGGCTTTAATCTTGGTTACGAGCAGTTGCCGCTGCACCTGCTCATCACGGCTTATGAGTTGAAAGAGCTCAATATCGACCCTTATTATTTCACTTTGCACACCACCATAGATAATGCACAAACCGGGCATGCGCATGCCGCTGTCGAGGCCGTGGCAGAGGCGATGCCCTTGTTCGGGGATAGCCGGCAGTATATGGCGCGCGTCCTGGCTGGCGTGAAATTGAACGATGCGGGGTTGAGCACGCTGGAGATTATCCGGCAGTTTGATTTACAGCAAGAGGTGGTGCGCATTCTGCAGGCCAAGGCGACCATAGGCCGTTTCATGCACGCCAATCGTTGCGAGATCGCGGGTAAATCCATTAATGCGTGGCTGGCGGATAGCGACCAGATGGTTCCCTTTTTACATGCAATGGAGAAAACCGGCTGGATCAAGCGGCATCATGCCCCCGAAGAAAGCCCGTTCTGGAAAACATTTGCCGGGGAGAAAGCCCCCATGTTCGGCGTGTTTACGGCTTATGAACAGCAGGTTCTGTACGACTGGATTGCCGGTGACGCACTGGAAAACATGCCTATGCTTGGCCGCTTGGGCCGGCCATGGCGCATGGTGGAAAAGCAGGGGCTGGCCAGGGAGGCTGGGAAAAATAACCCGCATGACAATGTCTATGACTTGCGTACAGGCGGCCGCATCGCTCGGTTGCCAGTCAGTCATGACTTTAACCAGGACCAGGTATCATTTGAGTGCCATGTACACAGCATGGACGACGGCCAGGCGCTGATGGAGTTTCTGGCTGGCTGGTTATCGCCTGGCAAACACCACACACCGCTGGGCTTATGTGCCACCCGCTATTTCAAATCTTATCTCGATTCACCCTTTTAGCCGTGCGGATGACATTGAAAATGCCGCATGGTAAGGCGACTTTTTATGGGAAGGCAGCTTTTGGGGGAGATCAACCAAATAAATCATCCAGCGGGTTCTTGTCTGGGAGACTGCCGGATGAAGATTGGGCCGATACGCGCCTGGCCGTAAACTCTTCTTCGATATTGTCGCGGTAATAGCTCCACTGGACGCCTGAGCTTTTAAGGTTGCGCCATATGCTTTCGCTTATATTGGCGTATTCCAGCACAGTGCCATCGTCCAGTTCCACCCGTAATGTGCGGGACCTGGCATCATAACCAATGGCGCGTAATTTGCCAGAGCTGGTTTTGAGCATGTCCATGATGCGTTCGCGATGTATTAACAGCAACCGCCAGACTTGCAGCCACAGGATTTGCCAGTAGGCTTGAGCGTTTTTTTCTGCCAGGCCTGCACAAACTCCTCTTTGCTCATGGGTTTCAACTGCAATGACTGCTGCAACTCGGGATCCACCACCTCTGTCTGGTAGCGCTCGAAATGGGCCAGGTACCTGGCATAGGCACGGTCAGCGCCCAGCAATTTCTGCCATTGTGTCCACCACCATTTTTTCAGTTTAAACATGAGCGCTCCTTTGTTTACGCAGAGTTTGATATTGTAGGGGATGGAATGGTTCTTTGACAGGGCATTTTTACCAGGCGGCAGGCAATGCGTGTCAGGCCGGATCCGCCTGCTGCCTGTCTTTATGTGACAGGCGGCGGAGCTGGCATATACTATGTCCGGTAAGCTGTCTGTTCAGCCTGGTAGGTTTTTATGACAAACGAATTCTATTTCAACCTGATTCTCTTCTTCCTGGTCGCGATTATCGCCCTGGAACTGGCGGCGAAAAAGCTCCGTTTGCCGCCAGCGGTAGCGCAGCTGATGGGCGGTGCGGTGATTGCGTTTATGCCGGGATTACCGGCCTTTGAAATTGACCCTGCACTGGTGCTGGTGGTGTTTCTGCCTCCTTTGCTGATGCACGGGGCCTATTTCACCGTGTGGCATGAGTTCAGGCGCCACCTGACCGGCATCCTGCTGCTGGCGATAGGTGCGGTCCTGTTTACCACGCTGGTGGTGGGTGTGGCCTTGCATACCTTAAGCCCGGCCTTGCCCTGGGCGGCCTGTTTTGCACTGGGGGCGATTGTGTCGCCCCCGGACGCCATTGCGGCCAAGGCGGTATTGCAGCGCGTTGCCTTGCCGCGCAAGCTGATGGTGTTGCTTGAAGGCGAAAGCCTGCTCAATGATGCGACCGGCCTGGTGTTATACAAGTTTTCGATTGCGGTGATACTGACGGGCGCGTTCTCGCTGCAATCCGCCCTGGGTGACTTTGTCTTCCTCAGCCTGGGTGGGATATTGCTGGGTGCGGCATTCGGCTACCTGGTGTTTAAAACCTTGCGCTACCTGCACGATACTTCACTCATGATCCTGGCATCGGCCTTGCCGGGATGGATTTGTTATGTAGTTGGCGAGCACCTGGGTGTCTCGGGTGTGATTGCGACGGTGACTTACGGCATGATGCTGGGCTGGTACCAGCATGAAATCATGACTGCCACGGCGCGCAGGCGTGGCAGTGCGTTCTGGGACATCATGATCTTCATGTTTGAGTCGCTGGTATTTATCCTGATCGGCTTGTCGCTGCGCGGGGTATGGGAACGGATTGCCCACGCCGACAAGTCGCTGGCCGATTACAGCATCGAAGTATTGCTGGTCCTGGCCGTGGTGATCGCCTCCCGCTTTGCCTGGGTGTTTGCGGTGGATGCGATCGCGCAGGCTTCTAAAAGCAAAACGCATATACGTCGGCAGCCAACCAGTTGGCGGGAGTCCTTTGTGAAAAGCTGGGCCGGCATGCGTGGCGTGGTGACGCTGGCGGCAGCACTGGCCGTGCCGGCCCAGGTGCCGGGGCGTGACCTCATGCTGTTGTGCGCGTTCGCCGTGATCCTGGTGACTGTGTTATTCCAGGGCACTACCATAGGCTGGATTATCCGCGTGATGAAATTAAAACCGACGGCGCACGAGCATGCTTACCTGAATGAGGCGCAGACCTGGGCCAGGCTGGAAGCGGCGCAATATGCAGTGGTCAACCGGCTGGCGCATGATGAGCGCGGTAATGTCATCCATCCGCGCCTGCTGGAACAGTATGGCTACCGCGCCAATTTGTCTGACACTATGAAAGACGCCGGCAGTTTGCCTGCGAATTCGCGCCAAGCCCATTTTAACGTGGTGCTGGCGGCGGTGGCTGCCGGGCGGCAGGAATTGCTCAGGCTGCACCGGTCCGGCCAGATTCATGACGACCTGCTGCGCATCATGGAGCGTGACCTGGATTTCCAGGAAATTGCAGCCCTGCATAACCGCGCTTAGTGACCCACATGCCAAGATGTCCACATTTTTTGTGGATAACGTTCCTGATGGTCTGTGGGTGAATGCGTTAATTGCTTGATTAATATCACCAATTCCCAGCTGATTAAAATGCGTGCGGCCCATGCGGGTTGTTCTCGTTACCCATGTGTAGCCCCGGTTCCATTTCTGCTTCCGGCGCAAAACAATCCGAAGTGCCCATCTTGCCTGTACACGTTCACCGGCGTAGCATAGATTTACCGTAGGCCAGGTTAGGAGCGATTATGAGAAGACTTTTCTATATTGATTATCCGCAAGAGCATATTGAAGGGCAGGCGCATCGCTACCGTTGCGCATTTTGCAAACTGGAAACGACTACAATCAATGGCCGCCTGGAAGGGCATTTGCCTACGTGTGATTATCGCGTGGCGTTGGAAAAAGCAGGTTTTGAATGCAACCGCCACTCGCCCATCCCGCATGAGGATACCGCTGATGAGGTGGATTGATACTGGCCTGGCCCTGGATTGCTAAACTTTCACTTTTAATGCTTGTTGAGTACGCATGACCACGTTTACCCCTTTGCAATCACTGACCGGTGGATTGCTGATTGGTTTTTCTACATGGTTGATGATACGCTGGCTGGGCAAAGTTGCCGGTATCAGCGGTATTGTCGGCCAGCTCTGGTCGGCCAGGCGCGGTGATCGTGGCTGGCGGTTTGCATTTGCGGCTGGCCTGCTGCTATCCCCGCTGTTGTATCGCCTGTTTGCGCCTTTGCCTGCCGTACAGCTCGCCGCCACTACGTCGTGGCTCATCATTGCCGGTATGCTGGTGGGTTTTGGCAGCCGCCTGGGCAGTGGGTGTACCAGTGGCCATGGTGTGTGTGGGTTATCCCGGCTGTCGCGGCGCTCGTTGGTCGCAACCCTGGCCTTTATGGCGACAGCGATGCTGGTCGTCTGGCTGGTACGCCATGGTCTGGTCGCAGGATAGGGGCAGCAACATGGCGAATTTAATCGCGTTACTGGCAGGTGTCATTTTTGGCCTGGGGCTGATTGTCGGCGGCATGACCAATCCGGCCAAAGTGCTGGCGTTCCTGGATATCACCGGCGATTGGGATCCTTCGCTGGCCTTTGTCATGATGGGGGCGATTGCCATCGGTTTTTTTGCTTTCCGTGCGGCGGCCCGGCAATCCAGCAGCCTGCTGGGCTTACCTGTGCAACTGCCGGCCACCACGTTGATTGACCGTAAACTGGTGGCGGGGGCCGTGATTTTTGGTGCCGGCTGGGGGCTGGCCGGTTTCTGTCCTGGCCCGGCAGTCGCCTCGGTATTGACGGGTGGAAGCGCTGTGGGGATATTTGTCGCCAGTATGCTGGCGGGCATGGGATTGCATACGCTGGCGGTCCGCCGCGGCTGGATTTAGCCTTTTTCTTGCCAGAGTTTACGGTAGCGCCACAGCGTGGTGCGGCCAACGCCAAGCCGCCTGGCGGCTTGTGCCAGGTTGCCCTGGCTGGCCGCCATTGCCTGCACAATATCCGCTTCTGACAACGTCTTGCGGCCAGGCTTGCCAGGCGCTATTTCTATTGCCGTCGTGGTCGTGGACAGCAGCTCCGGTGGCAAGTCACTGACTTGTACCTGTTTGCCATCACACATCACCAGGGCGTAATGCATCACATTGCGCAATTCACGGACATTGCCAGGCCAGTCATAATCCAGCAGCTTTTGCATGGCGGCAGGGCTGATTTCTGGCATGGTCTCGCTGCTGAACTGTTGTTTTAGCAAGTGGCGGACAATCAGCGGAATGTCCTGTTTACGTGCTTGCAAGCTGGGGATAAAAATCGGGATCACGCGCAGGCGGTACAGCAGGTCTTGCCGGAAACGCCCGGCCTTGACCTCTTCACGTAACGCCTTGTGGGTGGCCGCCACAATACGGACATTGGCCTGCAATGGCCGGTCAGCACCGACCGGCAGGTATTCGCCGGTTTCCAGGACGCGCAATAATTTGGCTTGCAACTCATAAGGGAGTTCTGCGATTTCATCCAGGAACAGGGTGCCGCCTTCTGCCCGCCCAAATAAGCCCTGATGGTCGCGCACCGCGCCGGTAAATGCCCCTTTGACGTGGCCGAACAGCTCACTTTCGAGGATGCCGGCATTGAGGGTGGCGCAGTTAATTGCAACAAAGGGCGCATGGTTGCGCGCACTTTCGCCGTGAATCGCCCGCGCAACCAGTTCTTTACCTGTGCCTGAATCGCCGCGAATAAGCACCGGGATATCGGTGCCGGCGACACGGCGCACCATGTCGAAGACTTTGTACATGTCGGGGGCGTGGCTGATCAGCCCATATTTTTCTGCCATGTCATCGGCTGCCGGGGAGGTTTCTGCGGCAGGCCGCTGTGGTAACAGGATTTCCAGTCCTCCTTCAAAACTGCCATCCGCCGCCTGGAAGGCCATGGCATATTTGATCACGCCTTGCAACTGGCCATCACTGCGCTGCAACTGCAGGGGGAACGCCTCTACCTTGCCCGCCTCGGTGAGTCCGCAACCACGCATGCATTGAATGCAACGGTTGGCGGTCAGGCAGCTCTCTCCTTGTAATGCCTGCGACGGGTAGCCTAGCAGTTTCTCGGCACCAGGGCTCCAGTAGCTGATTTTTTTCTGCGGGTCGACGGTAAAGACGGCGGCATCGGGCATGATGAGTGAAATCATGCGTGCCAGGGATTCTCCCTGGGCGCGGCTCAATTGAGGCTGATTGGCAAAAAAGGCGGCTGGAGATTGTTTCATTTTCATATATGAAACGTTTCATGTTTGATTGAAGTGTTTCATTGAAACACTAAGTGATGATGTTTGCAATCGAGATGAGGGGTTAACCCGTTGATTTATATCGGCCTGCATGAAGATTTGAAGCGCTGGCATCGCTTTTGCTAAAACTTCATTGATTTCGAGGAGCGCAAACATGATTTTTGAGCAATTTTTTGAGCCGGACACCAGCACATTCACCTACCTGCTGGCCTGTGAAAAAAGCAGGCAGGCGGTGCTGATTGATCCGGTCGAGTGTGATGTGGAGAAATACATTGCTGCGCTGCAGCAGCGGGGATTGACGCTGGTTTATACGCTGGAAACCCATGTGCATGCCGATCATGTCACGGCGGCGGATACCTTGCGCAAACGGCTTGGCAGCAAAAGTGTGGTGCACCGTGATGCGGGCGCCTTGTGCGGGGATCTGCTGGTCACTGATGGTATTCATCTGCAAGTGGGTGCTGTGGATATAGAGGTACGCTATACGCCTGGCCACACCAATGGCTGTGTGAGTTATTTTACCGGTAACCGCATTTTTACCGGTGATGCTTTGCTGATTGATGGCTGTGGCCGTACCGATTTCCAGCAGGGCAATGCCGGGCAGTTGTATGACAGTATCCATCACAGGATTTTCAGCCTGCCGGATGACACCCTGGTTTATCCTGGCCATGATTACAATGGGCATACCGTGTCTACAGTCGGTCAGGAAAAACGCGGAAACAAACGCCTTGGCGGCGGAAAGTCGCGGGCCGAGTTTATCGAGATCATGGCAAATCTCAAGCTGGCTTACCCCAAGCATATCGATGTGGCCTTACCGGCCAACCAGGCCTGCGGTAATCTTGCAGTCAAGCAGTCCGCCTGATGCAGCTGGCGCGCTATTTCCCGATATTGCGCTGGGGGTGCCATTACCAGCGTCACCAGGCCATGCACGACCTGATGGCAGCGGTGGTAGTGACATGCATGCTCGTGCCGCAGGCGCTGGCGTATGCCATGCTGTCCGGATTACCTCCGCAGGTTGGTTTGTATGCCAGTATGCTGCCCTTGGTGGCGTATGCATTGCTGGGGACCAGTTCTACGCTGGCTGTCGGGCCGGTTGCCGTTGCAGCGCTGATGACCGCGAGCGCCATTGCACCGTATTCGGCGCAGAGCCCTGCCTTGGGCCTGCAGGCAGCGGTCATATTAGCCTCCCTGTCTGGCATGGTACTGGGACTGGCCGGGATATTGCGCCTGGGTTTCCTGGCCAATTTCCTGTCGCACCCTGTCATTGCCGGCTTTATGGGTGCCGCCAGCCTGCTGATCGCCAGTAGCCAGGTGCCTGTGCTGCTTGGCCTCCATGCCCGTGGGGACAGTATACTGACGCTATGGCAGGCTATCTTGGTACAACTCGGTCAGGCGCATCCGGCGACTACCCTGTTTTCGGGGCTGGCCTTGCTGTTCCTGCTCGCCACCAGGCGTTATGGCCAGCCGCTTTTACAAGCGGCAGGGATCAGCCTGTACTGGGCACAAGTTATCTGCCGGATGGCCCCTGTATTGCTGGTCATCGCCGGCATCCTGGCCGTGCAGGGCGCTTCTTCATGGACGGCGGGTGTGGCGACGATTGGCCGCATCCAGCCTGGATTGCCTGCGTTGGCACTCCCTTCCTGGCATGCGTCAATCTGGCAGTCTTTACTGATGCCAGCCATCCTTATCTCCATCGTCGGTTACGTGGAGTCGATTTCAATCGCCCAGAGCCTGGCTATAAAACGGCGTGAGCGTATTCACCCTGACCAGGAACTGATGGCACTCGGAGCTGCCAACCTGGCGGCCAGTATCAGTGGCGGGCAACCGGTAACGGGTGGCGTGTCACGCTCGGTAGTGAATACGGATGCCGGCGCACAGACGCCTGCCGCCGGCTTGTTCACTGCATTGGGTATGTTACTGGCCAGCTTGTTCCTGACCCCCTGGTTGCGCGATTTACCCATGTGTATCCTGGCGGCCAGCATCGTGGTTTCCGTACTCGGTGTGTTTGAGTGGCACGTGTTTAGCCATACATGGCAACGCAATCGCAGTGACTTCTGTGCGTTGCTGGCCACTTTTTTGCTGACCTTGCTGGTGAATGTGGAAAGTGGCATCAGTGCCGGGGTGATATTGTCTATCGCCATGCATTTGTACCGCAGTAGCCGGCCACATATCGCGGTGGTGGGACAAGTGCCCGGTACCGAGCATTTCCGCAATATTGAGCGGCATGCGGTGGCAGTGTGTCCCGAGGTGGTGACCCTGCGGGTGGATGAAAGCCTGTATTTTGCCAATGCCCGTTATCTGGAGCAGAAAGTGCTTGAAGTGGTGGCTGACCAGCCGACGCTCAAGCATCTGGTATTAATGTGTTCTGCCGTGAATGACCTGGATGGGAGTGCGCTGGAAATATTGCAACTGATTAACCGTCATTTGTCCAGGCTGGGCATAGGCTTTCATTTGTCCGAAGTCAAAGGCCCGGTCATGGACCTGTTACAACGCTCACATTTCCCGCAGCAACTGCATGGCCATATTTACCTGACACAATACAAAGCCTATGAAGCCTTGTCCTGTGTACCCGCTTCCTCAGGGTAAACGCAAACCCGTGGCTGCCCATGCCATGGGGCAACAGGCCTGCCGTTAGTCGCTTGAAGAATGGTGCGTGGTTTTCAGCCGGGTGATTTGCTGGCTGATCCGGTCACCTTGGGTCTTGTCCAGCGTAGCGACGCCGGCCTGCAGGGATTGCAGCGTCTCGACATCATTCTGCGTAAATGCAATCCGTGATAAAGCCAGCATTGCATCCAGGTCACGCGGGTTGAGGGCATAAGCCTGTTTCAAATCCTGCTCAGCCTGTGCGAACTCAAGCAGGCCTTCTTGCGCCAGCCCCAGGAAATACCAGGCATCTGCCGAGCCCGGTTCCTGCGCTGCCCAGCGGCTGGCAATATTTTTCAAGGTGGCCCAGTCCTGGTTCTGGTAAGGGATCACAACTTGCATGAAATAAGGCCGTTCCCCTGGCGGTTGCGCCCAGAAGGGAAGCTCTGCTGTTTTTAGTGACAGCACATCGTCCGTGTCCATCAACTCCCTGATCCATTCCACCGGCAAGCTGTAGTAAAACGCATGGTGTCCGGGGCTTTTGAACGTGGTGAGGCCGATTAAGTTGAAGTGCTGGTCAAACAGAGCCCCGCCACTGGAACCCATGGAGAAGGACGCATCCGAGCGCACAATCCGGCCGCCATCATAGGCGTAAGTGCCTTTGATGGTGCCGTAGGAGGGTTGTGGCACGGGGGCAGCGGCCGGGAAACTCAGGCTGAACACTTCCTCTTCATACTGGAGCGTACTGCTGTCGCGCATAGGAATCGGCCTGAAGGGCAGTGCCTCGAATTTAAGCAGGCAGACATCGCGTTTCCAGTTGGCTTTCAGTCCGATGGGATGGTAGCCGTCCCGGAACTTGGCGACATTCACGCCGTTGCTGTTGGCAAGCACGTGGCAATTGGTCGCCACATACTCCGGACTGACCACTACGCCGGAACCGCGGCCCGTGGAACCGTCGGGCAGGTCAGTGGTGACCATGACCACCGAGTGGCTTAATTCCAGGGTATCGACCATGTCCGGCTGGGCGTATGCCATAGGGGTAGCACCCACCAGGCAGAGCATCATTACGATTGATTTCATGCCACTCTCCGATCTTCGGTTAAGCACTGCTTGCGAATCGTCCATGTATGACCATGCGCTTTGGCAAACGGTTGCAACCTTCTTCCAGGCGCCGGTATATAAGGGATGTCTGACAAGCAAATAGGAAGATTCCCTCTTATGCCTGTAGGAGGCAGCTTTTACCATAGACAAAACAAATTAATCGAGTCGAGTAATCAACATGCAAAATGCAAGTTCCTATACGGTACCCAAGCTGGTACTTGCCAATGTGCTGGCGGTAATCATGATGCTGTTTGAGCAGCATGCGCCCGCTGATATGCCCCAAAAGCCGCAAAGCACTGTGGATGACAAAGCGGGTAACAAGGAGGAGCGTATGGTAGCCGCTGCTGTTCCGCAGCCTGAAGCCGCAAAAGCTTCGGTCGTGCCTAAAAAGCGCCTGTACAAGGTACGTCACAATACAAAATCCTCCCCGCTGCAATTAATCAATGGCAATGCTTCCGGACCGGTGGAGTGTTGTTTCCGCGGTTATAAAGGCTGACTTTTTCATCACCCGCCAAGTTTGAAGCAAGCAACCCACAAGCCTCCACTGGAGGCTTTTTTCTTGCAGACCGGATTAAGAGTCAATACACTGGCAAAAAACGTCTAAAGAAAGCGCTATGTTCAAGTCTTTTTTCCCGGATTCCCGCTGGTTCTGGCCTTCGGTCATCATCTGGACCTCCATTTGTTGCGGTGTCTGGTATGCGTTCTCGCCTGCCATGGGGGCTGCCTTCGGCTTAAGCATGGCTGAACAGGCGCCGGTCATCGGTCTCGGTCATTTCATCACCAATCCGTTCAAGTTGTTTTATGGCTATTATGCGCTGAGTGTGGCTTTATTTGCCGGATTCTGGTTTACGGTCAAACCCAGCCGCTGGCAATGGTGGTCTATCGTCGGCTCGGCCTTTATCCTGTTTTCCACCTATTATTCCGTACAGGTGTCGGTGGCGATCAATAACTGGCGCCGGCCCTTTTTTGATGCGGTGCAGGCTGCCCTGTCGCCCAATTCCAAAGTGTCTACCGCCGAGTTGTATGCGCTGATGGTACAGTTTGCCGAAATTGCCTTCGTGGCGATTTTTATTTATGTGGTCACGCGCTTTTTTGTCAGCCACTATATCTTCCGCTGGCGTACCGCCATGAATGATTTCTATACCAGCCAGTGGCCACAAGTGCGCAGGATTGAAGGGGCGTCACAACGGGTGCAGGAAGACACCATGCGTTTTGCCACCATTATGGAGGGCCTGGGCGTCTCCATGGTAGACGCGATCATGACGCTGTTTGCCTTCCTGCCGGTGCTATGGAGCCTTTCTTCTTATGTCAGCGAACTGCCGGTATTTGGCGTCGTGCCCGCCCCGTTGTTTACCTCAGCCATTGCCTGGTCTGTGTTCGGGACCTTGTTACTGGCTGCCGTCGGGATCAAGCTGCCAGGCCTGGAGTTCAGGAACCAGCGGGTGGAAGCTGCTTACCGCAAGGAGCTGGTATATGGTGAAGATAATATGGGGCGTGCCCAGCCAGAAACGCTGAAATCCCTGTTTATGGATGTGCGTAAAAACTACTTCCGCCTGTACTTCCACTATATGTATTTCAATGTGGCACGCAGTTTATACCTGCAGGCAGACAATATTTTTGCCTACCTGATCCTGGTGCCTACCATTGCGGCGGGCAAGATTACTTTTGGTATTCTGCAGCAGATCCTGACCGCTTTCTCACAGGTCAGCAGTTCGTTCCAGTACCTGGTGAATTCGTGGACCACCATTGTGGAATTGTTATCGGTGTATAAACGTCTGACCGCATTTGAAGCAGCGATTAAACATGAAGCGCTGCCGGAGATTGAGCACCATCCCTTGTAATACAACTTTCAATCAAATCGATGTATAAAGCAGGTGGCCAGGATTATCCGGCCACTCGCTGAAGATGATCAAATTTTGGCTTTTGTTTGCGCATAAATTCGGCCAGTGCTTGCTCCGACAATGGTCGGCTATAGTAATACCCTTGTCCGACATCGCATCCACTGTGGAGCAGGAATTGGTGCTGGTATTCCGTTTCTATGCCTTCAGCCGTTACGGATTTGTGCAGGCTTTTTCCCAGATTAACCAACGCCAGCAAAATGTTGCCATTGGTGACACTTTGTTCCAGGTCCTGCACAAAGGCTTTATCAATTTTCAATTCGTCAATCGGGTAGTTCTTAAGGTAGGCCATATTGGAATAGCCGATGCCAAAGTCGTCAATGGCAATGCACACCCCCAGATGTTTCAATTGTTCCAGCGTGCGGGTAAACATGGCCTCGTCTTTGAAGCGCGCATTCTCTGTCACTTCCAGGGTCAGCAGGTGCGGCGGCACACGTTGCTGGCGCAGCACTCTTTGCACTGTTTCGACTAGGTTGCCGCGTAAAAACTGGATAGGGGAAACATTGACTGCGACAGGTACCAGGTAGCCCCATTCTTTTTGCATGGACTTGATTTTCTGGCAGGCGGTTTGCAGCACCCATTCACCGATGGCAAAGATATGCCCGGTTTCTTCGGCAACCGGAATAAACTGGTCTGGCGGGATTAACCCACGTTCCGGGTGCTGCCAGCGTATCAGGGCTTCCAGCGCACTGATATTGCCGTGCTGCATGTTGATTTTCGGCTGGTAATACAGCATCAGCTCTTCGCGTTGCAAGGCGTGGCCCAGGCCGTATTCAATTTCATTGCGTTCACCCAGTTGCTGCGCCAACGTACCACTGAACATTTGTGCCTTGTTTTTACCGGCATTTTTGGCACTATAAAGCGCAGAGTCTGCGCAGCTCAATAATGTGTCGATATCTTGTGCATGGTCAGGGTAAATGCTGACGCCCACACTGCAGGTCATGTTGAATACATAGTCATTGATTTCGATCGGCTGGGAAATCGTTTCCATCACGCGCGCCAGCAACGGTTCAGCGTCATCTACCGAGCGCAAGCCCGGGTAAAGCATGACAAACTCGTCGCCACCAAACCGCACAATTTCATCGGTAGGCCGTGTACTCTGGATCAGTCGCTGCGCGACTTTTTCCAGCAACTTGTCACCGGCTCTATGGCCAAGAGTGTCGTTAATCAGTTTGAAATGATCAAGGTCGATAAAGGCAATGGCAATCTTGCGCTGCATTTTATCGGCTTCGGCAATCAGGCTGGCCAGTTTGCCGCTGAATGCATGGCGATTAAGCAGGCCGGTAAGGTTATCTGTCACCGCCAGCTGGCGGATCTGCCGCTCGTGATTCTTGCGCTCAGTAATGTCTTCTACCGTACCTTCGTAGTACAGGATATTGCCAAGGGTGTCGTAAACCGCGTGTGCATTTTCAGAAATCCAGATTGCTTTGCCATCGTGTTGATAAACTTCTGATTCAAAATTCTGCACCCGGCCATAGCTACGGATCGCTTCGGTAAATTCACTGCGGCGGTTTTCCGACACATATAGCTGGGTGCTGATATTGTTGAGGTCGCTGATCAGTTCCGCGGCAGAGGCATAACCGTATAATTTTGCCAGCGCCGGGTTGGCATTCAGGTAGGTGCCGGACTCGGTGGTCTGGAACATGCCCAGGGTGGAGTTATCGAACATGGAGCGATATTTCTGCTCGGTGCTGAACAGTGCCTGTTCAATCTGTTTGCGGCGGCTGATGTCCTGGATAATGCCTTCCAGCGCCACTGGCTGGCCGCCATCATCAAATACGCCGCTGCCGCGTTCTGCGACCCATAGCACTTCACCATCAGCGCGGATAATCCGGTATTCCAGTTCAAACCGCTCGTGTTTGCTGACGGCTTCGGCAATGATGCCCCTGGCCATTTCACGGTCATCCGGGTGGGTGATACGTTCGTAAGAGGTTTCTTTATTCAGCAGCAGTGAGAATGGCGGGTAGCCGGTCAGCATTTCGCAGCCCTTGCTGACATAAATCATGGTCCAGCTGTCATCATACAGGCAGCGGTAAATCATGCCGTCCAGGTTATCCAGCAAGGTGTCCATGAGCCGCTGCTGTTGTGCGGTGAGTAAGGATTCCATGATGTCGGTTTGCATGATCCCAAGGATGGTGTGGCTGTTCATCAGACCATCACCTGTTCTTCCTGCCCGGCCGTTCGCACAGTCAATGCCTTGTTCCATAAGCTTTGTGCGGTGACCAGGGTCAACATGCTGCTCTGGGCAATATTGGCGACGGCCACGCCCGGGTTATGACTGACACCCTTGAATAGTGCGTTCATTGGTTGTATCTGGTTGGGGGATAGATAGGGAATCTCACCAAGTGCTGAAACAAATAAACCGAACTTGAGTGAAGTGTTTTTATCCTCAATCACCACAATCTGCCGGTAATCAGTAAAGTAGTGCTCGTGTCCCAGCATGCGGGCCAGGTCAATGACAGGAATCACTTCATTGCGATAGGCATGCATACCGGCAATAAATGGTGCGGCTTCTGGCAGGGTCAGCAACTGGTCTTCATCCACCGCTTCACGCACATAACGGGTTTCAATGCCCATCCAGGTATCTGCCACATAAAAAGTTGCGTATTCCTGGGTGTCCTGGCCATATTGCAGGAACAGGTTGGGATTGAACTTGTTGTGAATCAACTGTGACTCAGCGCGGATACGGTGATTGATCTCATCCACTTTCCCAAGCGGGGTAAAAATCAATGCAACCACTTTGTTGCGATAACTATCCTGTGGGCCTTTGTATTCACGGTAGCCATAGGATGCATGTGCGCCGACGGCATAATAAGTATTCTGGTAGATGGCGATATCAAACAGCTGCTCGCCCTCTTTCAGTTTACTTATCGCAGGCATCAGTTCGAAATCCTCACCAATGGTAATGGCTTGATGGGTGCTGGAAATCACGCTCAGCTGCTCATTAACAAACACCGTAAAACTACCGGTTACCGGTGCATCATCACCATCACGTGGCACCACGTCCTTGAGCATGGCCTGGAATTGCGGTTTACTGTCGAACACGATGGCAATGCCACCGACGATACTGTTGTTATCCAGATGGCGGATCGGCGCGGCGTAGATATACGTGCATTCGTCATTATATAAAGGCGTTTTCTCAAACGCGGAAACCACATAGTCCTGCGTAGACAGGCAACTGCGCGTGCGACCTGCCCATTCATCCTGCAGGTGCATACCCAGCAAATGATTGTAGCGATGGTTGGATACCGCCATGACCTCTCCCTGGCGATCAAACACAATCAGGTTGTCGTACACCGTGTACAAGTTATTGATGTATTCCAAAACCTCAGTCATTTTGAGCTTGTCATCGTCGGAAACCTGGTTTTGCCCTAATCGCTCCCTGAAGTCATGCGTGAGTGCCCACCAGCGGACATCATTAGCGCGCTCGTAAAGATTGCGATCCATGATGTCGACGGCCATTTGTGCACAAAAACTCGAATTCTCCAGCATCACGGAAACGACGGTCTGGTAAAGTTCAGACACCATTTGTTCAATGATCTGTTGCGTTTTGTGGCCGGTATTACTGATCTCGCACAGCAAGGTTTTGGAAAAGTTTTTTTGCTGGGTATCTACATAATTGCTTTGCCAGATATTACCGTTCCACACGGACTGGTTCAGTTTGCTCTGGATGCTGGCCGCCTGCTTGGGAATGCTGAGCAGGCTATCCGAGAAGATCAGCGGACTGCGCATGACCTTGTGCAGTATTTCACTATCAATGTGTGCCACCATGTCGCGCATGGTGTGATGGAAGGCATGCTCTAGCGGAATCATGGCCTGGCCTAGCCAGCCGGGGCCGAGGTAGCCCTGATAACCTTCCGAACGCTTGGTGACACACAGATATTCGCGACCGGAAAAACGACTGATAAACCAGTCCTGGTCGGGCTCGGCGCATATCGTTGCCCCAAGCGGAATTTGGTAAATGTCACTGGAGGCAATGACATTGCGCTGTTCATCCAGTAACACACCTACAGACCAGTCACTCTCAGAAATCAGGTTGTGGAAAATCGTATCCAGCTCATTCACAAACTTGAAGCAAAGACACAGTACACCCAATGGTTTCCGGCCATCCCGGCTGCGCACTTCATGCGCATAGATCAGTGACTTGTACGTGTGGCCATTGACCTCACTTTGGTAAAAACGCTCTATGTAAGGGGCTGTTGATTGCTGTGCCAGCGCAACAATAGGGTCAAAATGATCCAGTGTATTTTGACTGGCATCCAGTTGGTGGATCAGTTGTCCCTGGCTATCAAACAGCACGATATTCTCGTATACCGTATATTTTTTCTGGTATTCCTCAAAGCGGAAATGCATCGCATCTTGTTGCTCGTCTGACAGGGTGTCTTGCATATACTGCGACAGGTAATCGCGAACATCGTCATCGGTTGCAAAAAAGCCGATATCCGCTGTACGTTCAAACAGGTTGCGCACCAGCAGGTTGATGATTTCAAATGCTTTGGATGAAAGCTGTGCCGCGGTTTTGCGCAAAGTCTCCTGCGACAAATGCTTTAGCACATCATTGGAAATCGTATTGAACGCACTACGGGTATGTTCCATCTCGGAACCCGTACCGGAAAGTTGTGCCAACAGGGCAAGGCTATCCCAGGCATGCTGTAGTTGAGATATGCTGGAGTGGAAATCATTCACTTGTTTGAAATGGCTGGTAAGGTCATCTGTCAGGGGCTGTTTATGCATGAATTACTTTCAAAAACATTGGATTTTTAGCCCATTACAGCAAGAACGGTTCCAGCGGCCTGACTGCAATCAGTGAATAAGGGTAGGAATATGCCTGCTTTCTTTTGATTCGCAGGCTGGGAAAGGGATTTTCTGTTGCTGAATAAGGTGAATTTGCCAGGAATTAAATGCCAGAGGCATGCATTGCCGGTGAAAATGCACTTTTACAGGGCGATTATTCCCACTATTGATGCATGTTAAACGGCTAATTCCAGGAAAATATGATGCAACGGATAGGCATTAAATATCCGGAATAAATAGGGGGCACTCCGAATGAGGCAGCAACTTTAGCGATACAAGGCGCGAATGACGTCCGTTTGTGTCAAAATCCCCACCAGCTTGTTGTGATGGTCGATCACCGGCACCAGTTGCAGGTGGTGGGTCGTAATCAGCGGAATGGTGTGGATCAGGTGCATATCTTCCAGGATGGTAATGACAGGCGTAGTCATGATCTGGCCCACGACTTCCGGTTTGTTGCTGGTGGTGGTCGGTGACCAGCGGATCAGCCGTTTGATCGCCGGTGCCACCTGGTGGAATTTCTCCGGTTTGGCATGACGCATAAAGTCCGCGACACTTAATAACCCGATCACGAGGTTGGATTTATTGACCACCGGAATCGCCGGTTCAGGTTGACGGGATAAGGTTTCCCAGGCATGTTCCAGGCTATCGCCAAAGTGCAGCGTGGCCTCCACCGGGCGCATGATATGCCTGCATTCAATTTCTTCCAGCTTGCGATGATAGGCAATCAGTTCTGTCTGTTGCAGCAGCATTTGCAAGTTTTCCGGGCTGATATCCAGCACTTCATGAAACTCCCCCAGCGCCGCCTGCAGGTCTTCTTCCTTAAACCCGAACTGGTAATGCATGTGCGCGGGCGAAGTTGGCTTGCTGTCGGTATGGGGTGCCGGGTAGCGATAGCCAGTGAGCGTGTGGTAAAGCCAGGCGGACAGGATCAATAACAGGCTGTTTGCCAGTACCGGCCAGCCGACAAAGGTATAGCCCATACTGTGGACGGCATCACCACCCAGCACGGCGGTCAGTGCGACGGCGCCACTGGGCGGGTGCAGGCAGCGCAGGGCAAACATCAGGCTGATTGCCGCGAGTATCGCGAATGCGGCAGCATAGGCCAGGTGATGCGGCAGTAATTGCGTAAAAAACACGCCCGAGGTTGCCGCAATCAGGTTGCCGCCCAGCATGGACCAGGGTTGTGCCAGCGGGCTGGAAGGCAGGCAAAACAGGATGACGGCTGAGGCACCGATGGGGGCAATCAGGAACACCGCCGTTTGCCAGTCACCCGGCAGGACAGCATGGGCAATCAGCCCGGTAGATAAAATCCCCAATCCCGCGCCGATCGCAGCACGGGCATGGTCACGCATGGAGCCGGTCGCCGGGCGTGGCCAGTAAGCTTTCAGAAACGACATGAAACAGTGCAAAAAAAGAAAAGCGGGCAGTTTATCACGGACGTGTCGATATGCAGATCGGGAGGGGAAAACAGTGGGCCGCCGGCGGATACATACGGATACAAGAGCCGTGCAACTTCAACAGGGATTTTTACTCATAGAAATGTAAATTATTTGATGAGTAAAAAAGGAAAAAATATGCAGTCGTTTGTTCAATCCAGGATGAAACATTGGGTGAGTGTGCCACTGGCAGTGGCGACGCTGTTTGGCGCCGGCTACTGGGTACAGGCAAATATGGTGAGTCATGTCCGGGCCGCCGCCCCCGTCGCTGCACAAACGATGGCAGCCCCCAGCGCCTATATCACCTTGCCTAATTTCGCCAGCATAGCCGAAAGCCAGGGCGCCGCCGTGGTCAATATCAGCGTGAGCGGGACCGTCAAAACCACCGGCATTCCCGGCATGGATCCCAGTGATCCCATGTTCGAGTTTTTCCGCCGCTTCCAGCCCAACCTGCCGCAGACAGAAACGCCCATGAACGGGCTGGGGTCAGGGTTTATCGTCAAGTCAGACGGCATCGTGCTCACAAATGCGCATGTGGTCGACAATGCCGACGAAGTCGTGGTGCGGCTAACGGACAAACGTGAATTCAAGGCCAAAGTGATCGGGGTGGACAAGCTGACCGATGTGGCCGTGCTGAAGATTGATGGCAAGGATCTGCCGACAGTGAAAATCGGCAGCACCCAGAACAGCAAGGTAGGGGATTGGGTGGTCGCGATTGGTTCGCCGTTCGGTTTTGACAACACCGTGACTGCCGGTATTATTTCGGCCAAATCCCGTGCTTTGCCAGATGAAGGCTATGTGCCGTTTTTGCAGACCGATGTGGCCATCAACCCGGGTAACTCCGGTGGCCCGCTGTTCAACCTGAATGGTGAGGTGATTGGTATCAACTCGCAGATTTACAGTCGTAGCGGCGGTTACCAGGGGCTGTCATTCGCGATCCCGATTGATGTGGCCATGAACATTGAAAAACAGCTGGTCGAAAAAGGGAAAGTCAGCCGTGGCCGCCTGGGCATTGGCGTGCAATCAATCAACCAGGACCTGGCGGCCTCATTTGGTTTGCCGACACCCAACGGCGCATTGGTCAGCAGTGTGGAGCAAAATGGCCCGGCGGATAAGGCTGGCCTGGAACCTGGGGATGTGATCGTGAAGTTTAACAATCAGCCCATCAACCTTTCCAGTGATTTGCCACCCATGGTGGCCGCCATTCCACCCGGCAGCACGGTGAAAGTCGAGATCTGGCGCAAGAAACAGATGAAAACCTTGAATATGCGCGTGGCGGAAATGCCGGTGCCTTCTGCCGGATCGGCGGCGCTCCCGGCCAGTAAACAAAACAGCCTGGGCATCGGTGTGCGTCCACTGACCTCACAGGAACTGGCGCAAGCCCAGGTCAAACAGGGTCTGCTGGTGGAAGAAGTCGGCAAAGGGCCGGCTGCCAGTGCCGGTATCCAGCCCGGCGATGTGATCCTGGCCGTGAATGGTTACCCGGTGGCCAGTGCGGCGCAATTGCACGACAAGTTGCAGCGTAATAGTAAAAATGTGGCATTACTGGTAATGCGTGGGGAAAGCAAAATGTATGTCCCGATCAAAGCCAATTGATGACGCGCCAATATTTTCCCTGAGTTAACCCCGCCAGTGCGGGGTTTTTTTATGAAGGTCGCTATCCTGTAGGTTAACATGCTGGTTGATTGACTCGGGTAGAATGGCAACATGCAGACATTTCACATTGAACCGGTTAAAAATCCTTCCCTGCAGGCGGCACTATTGCAGAAGATCAACCAGAAAACCAAGCCACTGGGTGCCTTGGGCAGGCTGGAAGTGCTTGCTGTCCAGCTGGGCCTGATACAGCAGACGGAACATCCTGCGTTGCAACAGCAAACGATGCTGGTATTTGCCGGCGATCATGGCATTGCGGCAGAAGGGGTCAGCCCTTACCCGCAAGCGGTGACGGCGCAGATGGTGCTCAATTTCCTCAATGGCGGCGCGGCCATTAACGTGTTTGCGCGCCAGCATGATTTCCAGTTGCATATTGTCGATAGTGGCGTAAATGCGGTATTCCAGCCGCATCCCATGTTGATTGATGCCAAGCTGGGCATGGGCACCATGAGTTTCCTGCACCATCCGGCCATGACACAGGCCGAGTGCGAACAGGCCATTATGCGCGGCGCAGAAATTGCGCGGGATACGATTACGCAGGGCTGTAATGTCCTGGCGCTGGGCGAAATGGGGATAGGCAACACCTCCAGCGCCAGCTGCCTGATGAGTGTGTTGTGCGGCTTGCCCCTGCATCAGTGTGTGGGACGCGGCACCGGCCTCAATGATAAAGGCTTGCAGCATAAACTGTCCGTGCTGACGACTGCCTTGCAAACGCATCATGTCAACCACAAGGACCCTTTGCAGGTGCTGGCCGTGTTCGGCGGCTTTGAGGTGGCGATGATGGTAGGCGCTTTGCTGGCAGCAGCAGAGGCGCGCACGACATTGCTGATTGACGGTTTTATTGCCACCTCTGCCTTGCTGGTCGCGGCAAAACTGTATCCGGCGGTGGTGGATTATTGTGTGTTTGCCCACTGTTCCGATGAAAGCGGGCATGGGGTCATGCTGGCGCATCTGAACGCCCAGCCTTTGTTGCATTTATCCCTGCGCCTGGGTGAAGGCACCGGTGCCGTGCTGGCTTATCCCTTGTTGCAATCTGCCGTGGCTTTCCTGAATGAAATGGCCAGTTTTGAAAGCGCCGGCGTCAGCGGGCAACTGCAATGAACCTGAAGCTGCAATGGCGTTACTTTTTGCTGGCGCTGGGGTTTTTTACCCGCTTGCCAGTCCCCTCATTCCCGGATTTCCAGGAATCTGATCTCAATCACTCCGCCAGGTATTTTCCGCTGGTCGGCGTATTGGTCGGACTGCTGGCGGCGGTTACCTGGTGGCTGGCCGCGTTACTGTTCCCCGCTTCAATCGCAGTGCTATGCAGTATGGCGGTGACCATTTACCTGACGGGTGCTTTTCATGAAGACGGGTTGGCCGATAGTGCAGACGGCCTGGGCGGGGGCCTGGACCGCAAGCGCAAACTTGAAATCATGCAGGATTCGCGCCTGGGCAGCTATGGTGCCGTGGCGCTGGTCGGCATGCTGCTATTCAAGTTCCATACGCTGTCTGCCCTGCCTGCCGCCATGCTGCCGTTCAGCCTGATTGCCGGGCATGCCCTGAGCCGGCTGGCTGCAGTGTATATCATGGCGACCACTCAATATGCCAGGCCCGCAGGTAAATCCAAGCCACTGGCGACGGCATTGACGCAAAATGATCTCTGGTTTGCCAGCGTATTCGGGCTATGGAGCTGGATCGGTTTTGCCAGTTTGTTATGGTTGAATCATGGCGGGGCGGGTGCATTGCGCTTTTTGCTGCTCACCGCTTTGCCTGTCTTCCTGGCCTGGGAATGGTGGCGTCGCCTGCTGTTGCGCAACCTGCAAGGCTATACTGGTGATACCCTGGGTGCCACACAACAGTTAACAGAACTGGCTTTTTACCTCGGATTATTGGCATGGAGCCAGCTGGCATGAAGCTGACCCTGATCCGCCACACCAGTTTGCAGGTACCTGAAGGCGTTTGTTATGGTCAGAGTGATATTGATGTCTCTGCCAGTTTCCACAGTGAGTTGGCACAGGTCACGCAAAAGCTGGCGGGCGAGAAAATTGATGCCGTGTATGCCAGCCCGCTGCAACGGTGCAGCAAACTGGCGCACGCGCTTGGTCTTGACGCAGAGATTGTCCACGATGACCGCCTGAAAGAGCTGCATTTCGGTGATTGGGAAATGCAGGCATGGAATGATATTCCGCGTGAACTGTTTGATGTCTGGGCTCAAAGCTATGCCGATATGGCACCGCCAAACGGCGAAACTTTTGCCACACTACAGCAGCGCGGCATCGCGTTTATCGAGGAGTGCCTGCAACTACATGCCAACCAGCACTTGCTGGTGGTGACGCATGGCGGCATGATCCGCGCCCTGATCGCGCATGCGCTGAATATGCAGCTCAAAGGCCTGTTCCGCTTCCATATCGACTATGCCAGCCTGACCCGTATGGACTTTTCCGGTGCAGTACCCAGAATCGAGTTTGTTAACCGTTAATCTCCGCCACTGCTTTTGCCAGCGCTTGCGCCAGTCGTGGCCAGTCTGCGGCTGGTGGCAACCCAAAGCGCAAGGCGTGCGGATTCTGGAACTGGCGCGTCCACACACCTTGCTTTGCCAGTGCTTCCTGTAACTGCCTGGCAGAGGGATGGTGCACGTACTGGAATAAACCGGTGCCACCAGCAGGCGTTAAACCATGCCGGGCAAGCAACTGTGACAGTTGCGCAGATTGAACTGGTAAGTATTCACGCACCTGTTGCTGCCACGCACGGTCTTGCAGGGCCAGCCGGGCAATATAGCGGCTGGGTCCGGTCAGCGTCCACGGGCCAAGTTGGGATTCGACTTTTGCCAGCATGTCTGGCTCACCAAGTAAAAAGCCAACTCTCAGGCCGGCCAAGCCAAAAAACTTGCCCAGCGAGCGCAGTACCCATAAACCGGGTTGCCCGGTATGGCTGGCCAGGCTGTGCTGCGGAGTGCTATCCATAAACGCTTCATCGACCACCAGCCAGCCGCCACGCGAGGCCAGTTGGGCGTGCCAGTCCAGTAACAGCTCAGCAGGATATAAATAGCCAGTAGGATTATTGGGATTACACACCAGCAGTACATCGGTATGGTTCAATAGCTGCGCGTCAGGTTGCTGGTCAAAAAACTGAACGGTATGACCTGCCTTTTGCCAGGCATGCGCATGCTCCTGGTACATGGTGCGCGGCATGGCGACGCGGCAGGTAGGGCGTAATGCGGGCAAAGCCTGCAAGGCCGCTTGCGAACCGGCGCAAGCCAACAGCGATGCCGCCCCATAATAAGCGCTGGCGGCTGCATGCAAACCATCGTCGCCAGTAGGCGGCAAGCGTTGAAACAATGATGCTGCCAATGGCGGAAGCGGGTAATGTTGCGGATTGATGCCGGTGGAGATGTCCAGCCAGTCTGCCAGTGGCCGCCCGTAGCGCAGGGCGGCCTGTTGCAGGTTGCCGCCATGTTCAAGCATAGGCTATGACTCCAGCCAGCACGGCGATGATGAGCCAGCTATACAAGCCCGCACTGACCAGTTTCAAGGCGCGCGGAATATCGTGCATTGTGGGTGGTACGGTGGTGCCCAGGGCCGGCCGCTCATGCCAGACTCCGTGATAGCGCGCACGGCCACCCAGTGCGACATTCAGTGCGCCCGCTCCGGCTGACATCACCGGCCCGGCATTCGGGCTGTCCCATTGTTTCGCTTGCATGCGCCAGGCATATAAGCCCTTGCTTGTGTTGCCAAGCAAGGCATAAGTCAATGCGGTCAGGCGGGCCGGCATATAGTTCAGCACATCATCCAGCCGTGCAGCGGCCCAGCCAAAGTAATAATACTGGCTGGTCTTATAGCCCCACATCGCATCCAGCGTATTGGCCAAACGGTATAACAGTGCCCCTGGACCGCCTGCGACCAGAAACCAGAACAGGGCAGCGAATACACCGTCATTGCCATTTTCGAGCACGGATTCCAGGGTGGATGAAACCGGTTCAATCGCTTCCCTGTCACGACTCACCATATACGAAGCCGCGCGTTGTGCTTGTGGAAAATCGTTATTCTGCAATGCCGAATAGACGGCCAGGGCATGCTGGCGCAGGCTTTGGTGACCCAGCGCAAAATACAGCAGGTAGCCATGTACCAGCCAGCCAAAACGGGTTTGGGTCAGCTCCCATGCGAGGTAAGTGAATGGCAGTACTGCCAGCGCCCATGCGAGTAAACCGGTCAGGCGTTGCGCAGTTTTGGGCTGGCGCGCAGGCGGATTTAACTGGTGGCTTAACAAACTGGCCAGGCGGCCAAACCCCACCAACGGATGCCAGCGCTGCGGTTCGCCCAGGCAGCGATCAAGCACGACTGCCCCGCAGGCAAGCAGGGCGAGTATGAGATAATCGGCAGATGGGAAAGCAGGCAGTAAAAACATTGATGGTTCAGGGCACCACGTCGGATGCCGGTAAAAGTACGCTGGTGGCCGGATTGTGCCGCGTATTGTACCGCAGCGGGGTCGCGGTCGTCCCGTTCAAGCCGCAAAACATGGCGCTTAATGCTGCGGTAACTGAAGATGGTGGCGAGATTGGCCGTGCGCAGGCGGTACAGGCGATGGCGTGCGGATTACTGCCCCATACCGATATGAACCCGGTCTTGCTCAAGCCTAACTCGGATACCGGTTGCCAGGTAATTATTCACGGCCAGGTGGTGGGTAACCAGGAAGCGAGTACTTACCACGACTATAAAAAGACCGCCATGCAGGCGGTGTTGCGGTCTTACCAACGGCTGCAACAGCAATATGCGTGCATCGTGGTTGAAGGGGCAGGCAGCCCGGCCGAGATCAACCTGCGTGCCAATGATATTGCCAATATGGGTTTTGCCGAAGCCGTGGATTGCCCGGTGATCCTGGTGGCGGATATTGATAAGGGCGGTGTGTTTGCGCACCTGGTTGGTACCTTGGCCTTACTGAGTGAAAGTGAACAGGCGAGGGTGGTTGGTTTTGTGATTAACAAGTTCCGTGGCGATATTGCCTTGCTGCAACCGGGACTGGATTGGCTGGAGCAACGTACTGGCAAGCCCGTGATAGGCGTGGTGCCTTATATGCATGATATGCACCTGGAAGCCGAGGACGCGGTTGCCAACACAAACCCACAGAAGACAGACGTGCAACTGACGGTGGTTGTGCCTGTGTTGCCGCATATCGCCAACCATACTGACTTCGATGCCTTGCGCTTGCACCCACAAGTCAACCTCCAGTTTGTGCGGTTGGGTGCGCCTGTACCTGCTGCCGATTTAATCATATTGCCCGGCAGCAAAAATGTCCGTGGCGACCTGGCTGCGCTGCGTGCACATGGCTGGGAGGCAGCAATTGCGCGTCATTTACGTTATGGCGGCAAAGTACTGGGGATTTGTGGCGGCTTCCAGATGCTGGGTCAGCAAGTACATGACCCGCTGGCGCTGGAGGGTGAAGCTGGTAGCAGCGCCGGCCTTGGCTGGCTGGAGATGGAAACCATACTGGAGGCGCACAAGCAGCTTAAGCAGGTATCCGGTAAGCTGGCTTTTGCCGATGCGCAGTTGCAAGGCTACGAAATTCATATGGGTGTCAGTACAGGCGCTGCATTAGCGCGCCCTGTACATTGGGTGAGCGGGCAAGCAGAAGGCGCATTGTCAGAAGATGGCCAGGTCGCCGGCAGTTATATCCATGGCCTGTTTGACCATCCGCAAGCCTGCGCCGCCTGGTTGCAATGGGCGGGGGTGTCTAAACAACCGGCTTATGACTATACGCAGCTACGTGAACAGAGCCTGGAACAATTGGCAGGCGGTTTGCGCCAGCACCTGAATTGGAAGGCGCTGGCCCCTTATCTGCCAGCAGGCTTTTTGCCTCGTTAAGCAGCCACTACTTTAATTGTCTGTTCAAACGCCTGCACCACTTGGCCGGCACGGATTTTGGCGGTTTTTCTGCGCTCAATGACGCCGTCTACCTTAATCAACCCTTCAGCCACCATAGACTTCCCCTGGCCGCCGCTGCCGGCCACGCCTTCCAGTTTAAGCAGGTCGCACAGCGCGATATATTCGCCTTTGAGTTCAAATGTTGATGTGGTCATAAAGTATTCCTTGGGGATGGCGGGCAATCAAGGCTTGCCCTGCGTGTCTGGCGGTAAATTCACTTCCAGCGTCAACGAGGCATTCTGGCTTTCCCATAGCTGCGCATTCAACTGGTGATGCACGGTTACAAACAGGAAATTCAGCCCGGCTTTTTGCGGATGGAAGGTAAACTCGCCTTGCTGGTCGGCATGAATATTCGATGTTCTGACGTTATCCAAATCATATAAATCTTCCACCCGGCGTTTGATAAAGTGCTCATTGTCTGATACTACGATAATGCGCGCATTGGGTACCGGCTTGCCATTTTCTAAGACTTGAAAGCTTAACTCGCCGCCCAGTAACAGTCCATTCGGCGAAGCCAGTGGAATAATTTCCAGGCCTTTATTAAACGGTTTGGCTACATACTTTTGCTGGCCTTTGAAAATATAGGTATCGGCATAGCTGTAGTAATTCATGGTGGTTGGCTTACCCGTCACACGCTGCATGTCGGCGGCGAAATACAGCTTTTTATCAGCCGTCTCTACAGCTTTATAGACCGGGCCTACCCGTTGGCCGGTGCTGATACGGTAAGTGCCTTCTTCTTTCAGTTCTGGTTCCAGGTATACGGCGGCCTTTGTTTTAGCGATAGGTCTGATAGCAGTCGTTTCCCCTTGCGGTGAGGTAATCGTAAAGTTGGGCGAATCCATGGCAAAGTCAGCCTGGAAAGGGAACTCGGTAAACGCAGACTCAATGGTCAGGCGGTGATGCGTGACGTTGAACTGGTTGGGTTTTAAAAACGGTACATGCGCCTCGGCAACCAGGGAAGTCATTAAGGCGATGATGGCCAGGGAAAATTTTTTCATGCGATTTCTTTCTTGTTATTTAAGCTTCAACGGCAAGCCTGCCGCCATAAAACTGACGTGGTCTGCAAGGGCGGCTACATGCTGGTTCAAGCGGCCTTGCTCATCCTGGAACTGGCGGTTGATCTCACCCAGCGGTACGATGCCCATGCCGACTTCGTTGCTGACCAAAAACACTGTTGCCTGCAATTGCGGCAAGGCATCCAGCAAGGCCTGCTTTTCTGCCTGCCAGTCCAGCTGTCGCGGTTTGTCACAGTCTGGACAGATACATTGCGCCAGCCATAAGGTCAGGCAATCCACAATCAGGCAAGTCTCTGGTGCATCGTTGTCCAGCAGCGTTTGCCCCAGGGTGAATGGCGCTTCTACCAGCTGCCAATAGGGCGGGCGGCGTTCTTTGTGGTGTGCCACACGCTTGGCAAACTCGTCGTCATACACTTGTGCGGTAGCAATGTAAGTGACCGGTAACTCAAGCGCAGCAGCCAGCCGCTCGGCATAAGCGCTTTTGCCACTGCGTGCGCCACCCAGAATCAGATGTGTACTCATGCGTCACTCCTTTGTTGGTGCCAGCGCTGGATAATGGCCTGCAATTGCGGCAAGCCTTCGCTGAACAAGGCTGGCCCCGGTTGCAGAATATCGACTGACTTGATTTCGTAAATATGTCCATCACGAATGGCGGGTATGGTCTGCCAGCCTTCTCGCGCGGCCACTTTTGCTGGCTGGAATTTTTTGCCGCACCAGGAGCCGATAATGATGTCAGGCTGCCTGGCCAGCACTTGTTCTGCAGTCACTTGGCGGTCACGGGCGCTATGAAACTGGCTGAGTTCCGGGAAGCAATCAACGCCGCCCGCAGCTTCTATCAGCTCGGCCGCCCAGCGGATACTGCACATCATGGGCTCATCCCATTCTTCAAAGTAGATCACGGGTTTGCGTGGCCAGGTTGCGGTCTGCTGGCGTGCGGCAGCAAGTTGCGAGTGGTAAGTGCGTACCAGTTGCTGCGCTTTCTCGCCTGCACCGGTCAGGTTGCCCACGGTAAGTATCATTTGCAGTGTTTCATCAAGGCTGCGCTGGTTGAACACATGTACCTGGCAGCCAGCCTTGACCAGCGACGCGGCAATATCCGCCTGTAAATTGGAAAAACACAGCACCAGGTCTGGTTGCAGCGCCAGGATCTTCTCGATGTTGGCGCTGGTAAAGGCGCTGATTTTCGGCTTTTCTTTGCGCGCAATCGCCGGGCGTGTGGTGAAGCCGGAAATACCGATAATACGGTCTTGCTCGCCTAGCAGGTACAGTACTTCCACGGTTTCCGTGGTCAGGCAGGCGATGCGTTGTGGCCAGCCCTTCATGGTTGTGGTTTTTCCGTTGTTTGCCAGCCGTTTTCCATCAGCATCTCGGAGAGCGGTTTTTCCGTGGTCCAGCCCTGTTCTACCAGCATGGGTGATTTGTAAAAGGTATTCACATAGCCCAGGCATAAAATTGCCACTGGTTTGGCACCATCGGGCATACCCAGTAATGCGGCCAGTGCTTGTGGGTCAAACAGGCTGACCCAGCCCATGCCTATGCCTTCGGCACGTGCGGCCAGCCATACATTCTGGATGGCACAGCTGACTGAGGCCAGGTCCATCTCTGGCAGCGTGCGGCGGCCAAAAATGTGTTGTTCGCGGTGATCGCACAAAGTAGCAACCAGCAATTCGCCACAGTCCAGGATGCCTTCGACCTTGAGCCGCATAAACTCGGCCATGCGTGCGGTATTTTCAAATTCACCAATCGCCTGTGCCGTGTGTTTGCGTTCTTCATCGACCAATGCGTGTATGCGTTTGCGCAAGTCCACGTCGCTGATGCGGATAAAGCGCCACGGTTGCATCAGGCCAACGCTGGGGGCGTGGTGCGCGGCTTGCAATAACTTCTGTAATAGCGCCGGGGCAATAGGCGTGGGCAAAAAATGCCGCATATCACGCCGCTCGGCAATCACTTTGTATATCGCTGCTTTGTCGGCTTCAGTGTAAGCAAAACTCATGGCAGGAAAAATTGTGCGGCCACGGTGGGATTGGACGGGAAGTAAAAGTGCAGAAAGCTGGCCGTGATGTTTTGGTGGCGGTAGACCGCTTCACCTGCACCGTATTTACCTTTGCCTTGTGCAATCACCGGCAAGTCAGTTTCAAACCGGCCATAGTGGAATGTGTGCGCGCCTATGCTTGCCTTGTCGTCGCCCGCTGTTGCAAACGATGCATGCTGCGTGCCCAGGCCTTGTAATTTTGGTTGAATTTCTGCGCTGCCAGGCAATAGGCCGAACACGGGCTGGCCATTCAGTGTTTCCCCCAGTGCGAGCATGCCACCGCATTCGGCCAGGATAGGTTTCCCAGCTTGGGCGGCAGCGTGCAAAGCATCGTGCATGCTGTGGTTGTGTTGCAGTTGGTCTATGTGCAGTTCGGGGTAACCGCCTGGTAGCCAGTAAGCATCTGCCGCAGGCAATTGCGTATCGTGCAAGGGTGAGAAAAACTGAATATTTGCACCCAGTCTTTGCAGTAAATCCAGGTTGGCCTGATAGGTGAAACAGAACGCGGCATCTTTGGCCACGGCAATGGTTTTGCCTTGTAATAATGGCGCTATCGTTTGCTGTGCGGGTGCCGAAAAATGCACGGTTGGCGGTAATAGAGTGTCTTGTCCCAGTAATTGCGCGGCGGCTTCTATGCGCTGGTCAATATCGTCAATTTCCTGCGCCAGGTGCAGGCCCAGGTGGCGTTCTGGCAAGCTCAGTTGCGTATCATGTTTCATGACGCCCAGCCATGGTACATCCGCTGGCAGGGCTGCCTTGATCATATTGGCATGACCCTCGCTGCCGACCTGGTTGGCGATGACGCCAGCACGTTGCAGCGCTGGCCTGTACGCATATAAACCGTAAGCAATCGCGGCGAAGGTTTGCGCCATGGCTTTGGCGTTAATCACCAGGGCGACCGGGATACCAAAACGCTCGGCAATATCGGCGCAAGAGGGTGTGCCGTCATAAAGCCCCATCACGCCTTCAATCAGGATCACGTCATTATGCTGCGCGGCGTCATAGAGCAATCGCTGCGCATCGGCTTCACCACACATGCCAAGGTCGAGGTTATAGACTGGCTTGCCGATGGCGACTTCGAGAATCATGCCATCAATAAAGTCTGGCCCGCATTTGAAGGTCTGCACACGCAGGCCGCGGTTGTGGTAGGCGCGTGCCAGTGCGGCCGTGGTCATGGTTTTGCCCTGGCCTGAAGCCGGCGCAGCCATCAGCATGGCGTGGCAGCTTGCAGTTGATTGCATTACAGATCTATCCCGGCCTGGGCCTTGATGCCTGCACGCCAGGCATGTTTGACATCCATCAGTTCCGAGACTGTATCGGCGGCGTTTCTCAGGGCTTCGGAAGCACCGCGGCCGGTAATGACCACATGCTGCATGGGAGGGCGCTTGGCAATCGCATCCAGCACCATTTGTTCATCCAGGTAGCCATATTTGAAGGTGTATGTCAGTTCATCCAGCACGACAAGCTGGATAGCGGGGTCTTGCAGCATCCCAGCCACAATCTGCCAGCCACGCATGGCGGTTTCGGTATCGCGCTGGCGGTCCTGGGTATTCCAGGTAAAGCCTTCGCCCAGCACATGCCAGGTCACGGCAGGGTGCTGGCGGAAAAAGGCTTCTTCGCCGGTATCTGAGCGGCCTTTGATGAATTGGGCGACGCCGACACGCATGCCGTGGCCCAGGGAGCGCGCAACCATGCCAAAGGCCGAGGAGCTTTTGCCTTTGCCGTTGCCGGTGAGGATCAGGAGCAGGCCTTTTTCCTGGTTGGCCTGCTCGATTTTTTCATCAATGACCGCTTTTTTTCGTACCATGCGCGCCTTATGGCGGCTGTCACGGTCATTCGTTTCCATGATGATGCGTAAAACTTAAGCGTTTTCGCGCACGGAGCGCTTGGCCAGGCCAAACACCACATGGGCAATTAATGCCACAACCACCCAGAACGCAATTGCTTCGAGTTGTTTGGGGAAGTATTTGACCAGGCGTGGCACAAACTCCACCAGGGTTGGGTCTGGGTAACGGCCGCCAAAGAAGTAGAAACCACCGCTGGAGAACAACTCGGCAATAGCAGCAGCGACAACCACCACACCTGTCAGTTTAAACAGGCTGCTCAGTGCCCAGGTTGTGTTGTTCGCAATCCAGCGGCCAGCCAGCCACATGGTGCCATACGCCGGCAACAAGAAACCGTAAGCCGGTGTGACGCAGAAATTGCTGACGCCACCCCAGGTCACTGCTGCCATATCCAGGCCGGCGCACAAGGCCAGCAATGCCACAAACATGAGGGTAGAGCGCAGGTAGTAGCCCGCAATAAAGAACGCAGCGTAAGACGCGCTAGGCAAGAAATCGATAGAAGCAAAATGATGGCCGCGTGTCACGATGACCATCAGTGCAATGGCAAGTGCGATTGCCAGAGATTGAGTTGAAATTTTACGTGGCATGCCAGTGACTCCCGAATAATAATTAAATTGTTGAGGGGTGAATTTTAGCCCAATTCCCCAAGGCTTGGGCAAAATCCACCGATGACTCAGCCTGGTTTATTGCATGGCATAGTTGAGGCTGAAAAACACGTTTGCACCCATGGTGTTGTAGTTCACTGTGGATGTGGCAGCTGCCAGCACATAGTCCTTATCCAGAATATTATTGGCACGTGCCTGTAGTTTCCAGTCACGGTTGAGTTTGTAGCTAAGCGTTGAATTGAGCAACGCATAGCCTGCCAGGACTTTGGTATTTGCTGCATTGTCATAGCGTTTGGAGAAGGCATTGATTTCTGCGCTCCAGTTCCAGTCGCCGGACGTGTATTGCACTAAAAGATTGCCATAGCGCTGGCTGCGTCTCGCCAATAGGTTATCTGTCTCATCTACGCGTGGGGACTGGACGGTCAGGTTGCCAGACAATTGCCAGTTCGAATCAAGCGTATAAGCAAGCTCGCTTGTGATACCCTGAATCTCAACCTTGCCCGCATTGAGGGGGCAGAAACCTCCCAGGGTACAGCCTGGCGTAGCAGGGCCGGCATTCTGGATAAGATCGCGGATATGGTTATCAAATACGGTAAATTTGGCCTGCATGATGGCATTTTGATAACGCAGGCTGGTTTCCAGATTGTCTGATTTCTCCGGGGCCAAATTCGGGTCACCAAAATTCGGGTAATAAAGCTGGTTAAATGTTGGAGCCTTAAATGCAGAGCCATATTGTGCGGTGATTTGCCATTCCGGAGATAAGCTGTAGCCATAACCCAGCCCGCCGGTGACAAAGTTGCCATATTGGGTATTGTGGTCTTCCCGCAATGAGATCTGTGCACTGTGTGCTTCATATTGGCCGGCATAACCCAGTGTGAAACTATCGTTGTTCCTCGTTCTATCAATATTGCGTGTACCGTTGGTCGAAGTCAGGATATCCTGTTCAAGCCGGTCATAGGCAAAGGTCAGTACGCCGACAGGTAATGCGAAATCATGCTGCCAGGTGAGTTGTGTTTGCTCAGAATCAAATTTGCTTTGGCTTGTGGGTTTGTCAAAGGTGAAGGAACGATCCTGCCCGACCCCATATTTCAAGGTGCTGGTCCAGTACTGGTTAATTTTATCTTTTAAGGTTGCGCTATACGCCTGCTGATGCATGTTTGTATAGTTGTTGAAGCCACTGTCGTAATGATTTTGCCCATCAGAACCGAAAAAATTCAGGTTCAAACTATGTCCTTCGGCAAAATTCAAGGTGGCATAAGCAGAACCACTTAGATTGTTATAACCGTCCCTATCTTTGTCGACTCTCAGCGGAGGATGCTTGCGTGCGGATATGCCGCGTGTGTCATAGCTGCTGATTTGTGCACCAAATTGCAGTGCTTTATATTGGGAGCTTAGTCCTGCACTGCCTGTATAAGTGTCGTAGCTGCCAGCCCCCACATTACCATAAAGACGGGTTTTGTCAGATTGACCGCGACGCGTAAAGATTTGAATCACACCGCCAATCGCGTCCGAGCCGTAAAGACTGGAAGCGGGGCCACGTAAAATTTCGATACGATCTATGGTTGATAACGGCAGGTTTTCAAAAGCAGTGGTGCCTGACGTGGCTGAATTTACGCGGATGCCGTCTACCAGTACGACCAGTTGGTCAGCATTGGTACCACGCATGTACACACTTGTAGAGGTTCCCATGCCGCCATTGGAGACGATCTGCATACCGGGTTGTAGTTTGAGTAGATCTACCAGGCCGCCACCAGACAAGCGTTCTATTTCTTCCCGCTCGATAATGGTGATGTCACCTGTTGCCGTCCTGGTGGAGATAGGCGTCCTGGCAGCGGTGACCGTGATCTCGTCGAGAGCTGTCGATTGCGCGGTGATGTTGTTGAGGTTGACTTCTGAAAATGCTAAAGCCGGGTAAATCACGATAAGTGTTTTGATGATATTGCGATGCATGTTAATCCTGAGTGCATACTTGAGATAGCCATTTAAAGAACCAGGGGCATTTTTCCCCTATTGTTCGATTGAAATGCTTATACCCGAAGTATTTTGTGCCAATGATGTCTGATACTGTCTCTGAATTTTCCAAAGGCGCATGTGCGATATGCAATTTGCACAGTGGCGCCAATTTAAATTTTCAGCTGATAATTATTGAGGTTCGTAACGGATATTCACGAACAAATTTGCACCGGGTGTAGCATAGGCAAAACCGTCTATTGCCGGATTGCCATCCAGTGCCAAGTAGTAGTGCTTATCAAAGATGTTGTTGGCTCGAGCCTGCAGTGTCCAATCCCGGTCAATTCTGTACTGGGCTGTCATGTTGAAAAGGGTATATCCACCCATGCGCAAGGTATTGGCAGCGTCATTGTAGCGAGCTGACGAGGTCGTCATTTCCGCGCCAAAGCGCCAATCTTGTACAGTGTAGCCAAGGTTGAGTTGTCCATGACGATTGGCGCGACGCACCAGTAAGTTGCCAGTGTCAGCATCATGAGGCGATTGAATATCAACGCTACCGCTTAAGTCTATACTTTCCCATTGTTTGCTGGCAGCCAGCGTTATTCCACGAATGGTGGCTTTATTCAGGTTGGCAGGAACATATGCGCTATCTAAGATAATTAAGTTTCGGATCTTGTTTTCATAGACCGTAAGAGATGCATTGGATGTTTCATCACGATAACGTAGGCTGGCTTCCACATTGTCTGATTTCTCGGGTTTAAGGTTCGGGTTGCTAGTAGGCGATCCAAAGTAATCAGGATAAAACAAGTCATTGAAAGTGGGCGCTTTGAATGCCGAGCCATAGCTGCCAGTAATTCGCCAAGCGTTGTTGATGCTGTAGCCATAACCTAACCCGCCAGTAACATTGTTGCCAAAACTGGAGTTATGATCCTCACGAGCGCTTGCCTGAAAGGTATGCGCTCCGATATTTGCCACATAACTGGCAACATAACCTTCATTGGTGCGCTTGGTCTCGTTAAAGTCTGTTGTTGAATGAACTCTGTCTACCAGTTTATCGTACATCAGGGTCAGAGTGCCGACAGGAAGAGTGATGTCATTCTGCCAGTTGAGTTGATCTTGTTTTGTTCTAAACAAGCTGCGAGTTGGAGCGAATGAATCTGCTCCATGGGTGACCGATTCATCAAGTCCAAAGCCAATACGCAGAGTAGAGTGCCAGTTGCTAAAAATCTGATTTTTACTAAATAAAGAGTAAGCGTCTTGTTCTATATCTGCATAATCAGAGAATGCGGGGTTAAATGCTGGAAAAGATGGGTCAATATTGTATCGGTTATCGAAACGCGTTCTGCCTTTACTATGCATCAAGGTCAATCCGACTTCATGACCTTCGATAATTTGGTGCGATAAGCTGCCACTTACCGCAAGGTTGCGATAACCGTCATTGTCGCTCAGGTTCGGATTATGGGTATCCAATGCCGAAAAACCATTGGTTTTGTTGGCGGATACATTGATCGCGTAAGCTGTTGCCCCTTGCTTACCTCGCAAACCTGCTTCGGCTAGCGTTGTGTCATATGTGCCATAACCTAAGTTTGCGTATGGTTTAAAGCCCTCTACACCTTTTTTGGTAAAAATCTGAATGACACCTCCAATGGCATCCTGGCCATACAGACTGGAGACAGGCCCCCTGACAATTTCAATATGGTCAATTTGTTGAATGGGGAGGTTTTCAAGTGTGGTGGTACCAGCTGTGGCAGATTGCATGCGCACACCATCAATTAACACAAGAACATGTCCGGTATTTGTTCCGCGCATGAAGATACCGGAGGTTTTTCCTGCACCGCCATTGCTGGTAATCTCAATACCAGGCTGGCGTTGCAGCACTTCAATCAGCGTGGATTGGCCGCCGCGCCTGATCTCCTCTGCGCTAACAACGGAAACGTCGGCAATGACGGATGCTTGTTGCTGTGGTGTACGTGTGGCTGTTACGACGACTTCGTCCAGCGCTGCATGGTCTGCTGCGTAGGCGAACTCACTGAGAGAAAGGCCAATAAGTCCTTTAATAATCGCTTTTTTCATTATCTTGTCCCTGTGTCATATGCGACCCCGCATATGGGTTGAATATCAATACCAGGGAGTTGTAGATGATGAAAAAAGCCTTAGCGGATAGCAAGGCTAAATACACAATCAGACACCGTCACCCCGCGGTATTGCAAATGGTTGGTTGTGAGGCCGGTCTCCGGGCTGGCAAGTTTTGATCTATCGCCTTCCCAAGCTTGATGCTCAGTGGCGTGTGGATAGATCCGCACTTGCTTACCGTTGCGGGGGCAGCACAGGCATTGTGAATATGGGTTCACGCACCTGTTTCCCAGTTTCACTTTGTCTGTGGGAACACAGACAAAGCACCTGACAACTGAATGGTATTTTAGTCTAAAGCCTTTGTATTTACCAATAACTAAACGTGGCAGCGTGAGGTTGAGATTGTTAATTTACTTTGAAAATCTACGCTTACCTATTGACCACACTCATTTTTTTCATTGATAATGGCCCGATGGATGCTGATCTGAAAAGTTTGGAGGAGCGCGTAGCGAAGTTGGTTACGCTGTGCACTCAGCTACGCGAAGATAATGGGCAGTTACGTCAGGAGCTGACGAAGTTGCACCAGGAGTCGCAATCACTCAAGCTGAATATGACGCAGGCCAGTGTGCAGCTGGAGCGGTTGCTGTCTGCATTGCCGCAGGAGGGTCAATAAACGATGGCGAAACAACCAGTCGATATTGAGATCATGGGCCGTGCGTTAAGCGTGACCTGTACCGATGAAGAGCGCGACAGCCTGTTGCAGGCCGTGAGTTACCTTGATGGTAAAATGCGTGAAATCCGCGATGCTGGCAAAATGGTCAGCGTGGAACGTATTGCAATCATGGCGGCATTGAATATTACGCACGAGTTACTGAATACGCGCAGTGACGGTGTGGATGTTGGTGAGGTGAAAAGGCGCATTTCCAGCATGCAACAGCAAATGGATGAAGTGTTGTCCGGCCAGCACAAATTGTTGTAATCCCCTTAAAGCGACATAAAAAATTCATCGCCATTGCGGTTAAATGGCGTATCATTTTTCAAGCGGTATATTTCCGGTGTGTTAAGGCGTTGCCTGAGTCAAAAATTCCTTGAACTAGTCTTTGTTATAGGTTTCGGCTCATCAGGTGCTGTGAGATCGCACTAAGTTGGGTAGTTTTTTAAGACACCCTTGGCGTGTGAACCTAATGTACCTTAGGCTGTTACCACCTGAACTTTTTGGTTCAGGATATACGGCTCAGGTAACCCCTTAGCACATCTCTTTTTGCCCCCTCATGATCAGCGCAATGCGTGATACATGAGATCGGCCAGGCTGACCACTTCCAGGCAGCTTTCATCGCAAGATTCCAGAACCACCGGCGGGGCATACCCGGCCTCGCTGGCATCCAGCCAGCGCCGTGCGCACAAACACCAGCGATCCCCCGCCTTGAGTCCGGGAAAGTCATATTCCGGCCTCGGGGTGGATAAATCATTGCCGTGGGCCTGTGAAAAAGCCAGGAACTCATCGGTCATCTCCGCACACACCGTGTGCCTGCCTGCATCTTCGGGATGAAAGCCGCAGCAGCCATCACGCATAAAGCCGGTGAGCGGGTGCATGTTGCACGGAATGAGGCGGGTGCCAAGAACGTTTTTTGCCATGATTGTCAGCTGTACTGTAACTTGGTTTATGATACTGGCATTTGTTGGACATAAGAAGGTTTTCAGGCATGGCGCGTTACTGGTTGATGAAATCCGAGCCCTCGGACGTTTCGATTGATGATTTGGCGGGGCTTCCCAATCAGACGGTGGACTGGTATGGGGTGCGCAACTATCAGGCGCGCAACTTCATGCGTGACCAGATGAAAATTGGCGATGGCGTGCTGTTTTACCACTCTAACTGTGATGAGCCCGGTATTGTTGGCATCTGTGAAGTCAGCCAGCTGGCTTATCCTGACAAGTTCCAGTTTGTTGAGGGGCACAAGTATTTTGACCCCAAGTCGACGCCGGAAAACCCGCGCTGGGTGAATGTGGATGTCAAGCTGGTACGCAAAACTCGCTTGCTGGGTCTGAAAGAAATGCGTGAAACGCCGGAACTGGCCAATATGCGCACCTTGCAAAAAGGGAACCGCTTGTCGATTACACCTGTCGATCCCAAGGAGTGGGCAGTCATCATCAAGTTATTAAACACATAAGGCCGGTGCGATCCGTGGCACGCGCGATATGTGGCTACTCCGAATCCATGAAGACATGAAAAGGCAGCGCAAGAAAGCGGTACTGTATATCCTTATTGCAGGGTTCCTGATTGCTTTTATGGGGGCCTTGCTGTTCCTCTGGATTTATTTTTCCAGCATGCGCGCCATGCACCAGACCACGCGCAACCTCTATGAGCAGCCTTATGCGGTTTCAAAAGCTGCGCTTGAACTGAAAGCCGATGTTTACCAGATCCGCAGCAATTTGCTGTATGCCACGCTGATCCAGGCAGATGCCAGCGTGTTGCAGGGGGTGAGGGCAGAAATTGAGACACGTGAGCATCTGGTGGACGCGCATCTTGCGGTGATGCAACGCAATTATTCCGGCGACCCGCAACAGGTGATTAAACTCAGACAAAAATGGCAGGCTCTTAACCAGGTGCGTGACCAGATACTGCAGCAACTGCAAAGCGCCCATTTCTCCGAAGCCAATCAGCTGATAGGAAGCCGGTGGACAACGGCATTTGCCGAAGTGGCGAGGCTCAATGAGTCTATCCTGGCGCATGCCAACCAGCGCGCCACGCAATATGTGCAGGAGAGTGGGCAGCGGCTGGAAATGCATACCAGATCGGGGCTCATGTATGCGGCATTGCTACTGATGCTGTTCCTGGTTGTGAGCGTGCTGGTGGTCTGGCGCATTTACCAGCTACATCTTGAAACCGATAAATTTGCGTTTACCGATTTCTTGACCGGTATCGCCAATCGCCGGCATTTCATGCAGGAGCTGGAGTCGGAGATAAGGCGTAGCCAGCGCTATGCTCTGCCATTTTCATTCGCCATGGTGGATATTGACCATTTTAAAAAAATCAATGATCAATACGGGCATCATGCCGGGGACATGGTGTTGCAGAATTTCTGCCTGAAATGTATCAACGCGTTGCGTACCAGCGATATGGTTGGCCGGCTGGGGGGCGAGGAGTTCGGTATCCTGATGCCGATGACCGATTTGCATGAAGCCGCCCGTGTCATTGAGCGCCTGCGCTCGGAAGTGGACCACAGCGTCATGAGCGACAGCGGTGAGCAGATTCATTACACCGCTTCATTTGGCCTGGTTTCCACCTCTCAGTTAAACGGGCAGCAGAGCCTGGCGCAGATGATGCGCATGGCAGATGCGGCACTGTATGCAGCCAAGCAGCAAGGGCGCAACCGCGTCTTTATTGCCAATCACTAGCCGGAGCGAAAGGCCTCTGGAAAAGTACTCAAAGCGTACTTTTCATTTCAATCCGGCTTAAACGACTTCCATATCCAGTTCCTGGACATGATAGTAATGGTCTTCATCCCACAGGGTGAAATCTTGTGCCGTGACAATCGCTTCCTGAAAATGGTGAAAGGTCGCGATGCAATGGTTCTCTTCGTCCATGACCTGGTACATTGACATAATTTCCGCCTTTCTCTGGTGGATGAATGTTCAATAATCTTGCAGTGATGCCATCATGCCATGCCGGCCGGCAAATGATTTGCAGGAGCAAAGCGGCCTAATGGCTTCAATTTGAAATCATGCGTGATGCCTGATAGTACCGGGCCATTTGAGCTGCTTTTACAGGTTTCTTTTCGCGATTGGACAGGTGCCCCTTTTGTAAAATGGTGCAGTTGACGGTATAATCCGCGACTTCTGAGGAACGCTGCGAGAGTTGGAAAACTCCCAGGCTCAGAGTGATGGCTGCAAAGCTTCTCAACGGCGTTCACTTTTCACTGTGCGAGCACGGAAAAAAGGTGAACAAACGTTTCCACCGGTTCCCAGGAACCTTCCCTGCTCAGTTTTCATTTTTTAGGACTTTAAACATGAATACTGTAGCTGATTTCAAAGATTACATTGTGGCCGATATGGATTTGGCCGGCTGGGGTCGCAAAGAGATTGCGATTGCCGAAACCGAAATGCCAGGCCTGATGGCGATCCGTGAAGAGTATGCGACAGTGCAGCCATTACGCGGCGCACGTATCACTGGCTCTTTGCACATGACCATCCAGACAGCGGTGCTGATCGAAACACTGAAAGACCTGGGCGCTGAAGTGCGCTGGGCTTCCTGCAATATTTTCTCCACACAAGACCATGCAGCAGCGGCGATTGCGGCAACGGGTACGCCTGTGTTTGCGGTTAAAGGCGAAACACTGGAAGAATACTGGGACTACACCCACCGCATTTTTGAATGGGCCGATGGTGGCTATTCCAACATGATCCTGGATGACGGCGGCGATGCGACTTTACTGTTGCACCTGGGCGCACGTGCAGAAAAAGACTTATCCGTGATTGCCAACCCGACTTCTGAAGAAGAAATCTGCCTGTTCAACGCGATCAAGGCCAAACTGGCAACGGATCCAACCTGGTACTCCACCCGCCTGAAAGAAATCAAGGGCGTGACTGAAGAAACAACCACCGGTGTGCATCGTTTGTACCAGATGCATAAGGACGGCAAACTGGCTTTCCCGGCCATTAACGTCAATGATTCCGTGACCAAGTCCAAATTCGACAACCTGTACGGCTGCCGCGAATCACTGGTGGACGGTATTAAACGTGCCACTGATGTCATGGTGGCGGGCAAGATCGCTGTTGTTGCTGGTTACGGTGACGTGGGTAAAGGTTCTGCACAAGCATTGCGTGCCTTGTCTGCACAAGTCTGGGTAACAGAAATCGACCCGATCTGCGCATTACAGGCAGCGATGGAAGGCTACCGCGTAGTGACTATGGATTACGCCGCTGAGCATGGCGATATTTTCGTGACGGCGACGGGTAACTACCACGTGATTACCCACGACCATATGGCCAAAATGAAAGACCAGGCCATTGTGTGCAACATCGGCCATTTCGATAACGAAATCGATGTCGCCGGTATTGAAAAATACCAGTGGGAAGAAATCAAGCCACAGGTGGACCATGTGATTTTCCCAGATGGTAAACGCATCATCCTGCTGGCAAAAGGCCGCCTGGTAAACCTGGGTTGTGGTACTGGCCACCCAAGCTACGTGATGAGCTCCAGCTTTGCCAACCAGACCATTGCACAAATCGAGTTGTTTACGCAAACCAGCAACTATCCGGTCGGCGTATATACCTTGCCCAAGCACCTGGATGAGAAAGTGGCATTGCTGCAATTGAAGAAACTCAATGCACAGCTGACCACGCTGAGTGATGCACAGGCAGCCTATATCGGCGTCAGCAAGAGCGGTCCGTTCAAGCCGGATCACTATAGATACTAACCTTGTATGGCATATCCCCAATCCGGTGCCCGATGTGCTGGTGCTGGATTGGGTGTACACTTTCCTCCATCATTAATGACAGGAGGGTGATATGTTGAGGTTACTGATTGTCTGGGTATTAAACGCAGTGGCGCTGATGGCCGTGGCCTATCTGGTGCCGGGTATACAGGTGGCCAACTTTACATCGGCATTGATCGCAGCAGTGGTCATTGGGCTGGTCAATATGCTGATCAAGCCTGTGCTGGTCATTCTCACGCTACCGATTACCTTGCTCACGCTGGGCCTGTTTATCCTGGTGATTAACGGGGTGTTGTTCTGGGCAGTGGGTCATTACCTGCAGGGTTTTTCAGTGAGCTCCATCCTCATCGGCGTGATTGGCGCGCTGGTGTACAGTGTGATCTCTGGCGTGCTGAGTGCCATTGTGGTGGATGACAGGGATTAAAGTCCTGCAGCCTGGCCAGACTAAACGCGAATTAGATAAAGATTAAAACAAGTGAATAATAAAGCTTCTTACAGTTTTGAGTTTTTTCCGCCCAAGACCGCGGAAGGCATGGCGAACCTGCGACAAGTACGCGCGGAGTTGGTGCAGTTTTCACCTGAATTTTTTTCGGTGACATTCGGCGCAGGCGGATCTACGCGTGATCGTACCATGGATACCGTGCTGGAAATCCAGGCGGAGGGCTATGGCGCTGCGCCGCATATCTCCTGTATTTCTTCCAGCAAAGAGGAAATCCGCGAGTTATTGCAGGCCTACCAGTCCAAAGGTATCAGGCGGCTCGTAACCTTGCGTGGTGATATTCCATCCGGTGAAGTCACGACGGGTGATTTTAAATATGCCAATGAACTGGTCAGTTTTATCCGAAAAGAAACGGGTGACTGGTTCCATCTCGAAGTTGCGGCATATCCTGAGTTTCACCCGGAAGCCGGTTCTGCGCAAAAAGACCTGGAAAACTTCAAGCGCAAAATGGATGCCGGTGCCGATTCTGCCATTACACAGTATTTCTACAATGTAGATGCCTACTTCCGCTTTGTCGATGCTGCACAAAAGCTGGGCGTGACCGCACCGATTATCCCGGGCATTATGCCTATCTATAACTACACGCAGCTGGCGCGTTTTTCCAACGTGTGTGGTGCCGAGATCCCACGCTGGCTCAGAATGCGCCTGGAAGCTTACGGCGATGACCTGGCTTCCTTGCGTGCGTTTGGGGTGGATGTGGTGACGGATATTTGTGCCAAACTTGTCCAGGCAGGCGTGGATAAAATGCATTTCTACACCCTGAACCAGGCCGGTATGATTGGCCAGATTATCCGCCAGCTTTAAGGGTGTGTAATTGGCTGAAATAAAAAAGCGCGACTCCTGTCGCGCTTTTTTATTGCCGGGGCAGGTTTATTGTAATGACAGTCCTTTGGGGTTAAACAGGGCATCTTCCACGAACAGGTAGTCCTGTTTGCGGCTTTCGTCCCATAACACCATCATGGTGATCCAGCGGATATCTTCCATGCGCAGGGTTTCCTGCGGTAGCACCATGGCGCGGTCAATAATCAGGTCGCGCTCATAAGCGGTGATCAGTTCGCTTTGCTGCAACAGGCAAAGAAAATTCAGGCTTTCGTCATTAATCTTGTTCCGCTCCAGTTCGCAGAAAATCCGTAATGCAGCAGGGTCTTGCTGATATTGCGGTTGTTGTACCGAGCGGCGTAGGTCCTTGACCCAGTCGACGGCATGCAAAATATCCTGGTGGTTAAACCCGGCCTGGGACAACTCATAAGCCATGATGGCTTCGTCGGTTTCCTTGGACTCAACCTCGTCATGTTTATCCCAGTAGTTTTGATAAATAAATATCAATACTTCCAACATGTAATTCTCCTCAAGCACGCGGTTAAATCTACAGCGCAACAGGGTGGGATCAAGCCAATCGCTGGAATTGCCCGTTCGCGAGATGACCGACGACACCTTCTAATTCAAGTAGCGTAAGCATGGTGGAAACTTTTTCTGGCGTCAAGCCGGCGCGGGCGGCGATCTGTTCGGCAAAAATGGGGTCAAATCCCATGCAGGCCAGCAGGGGGCTGGCTTCGGCGGGCAGGCTGGCCCAATCGGGCATTAGCCCGTTCGGGCTAATTGCGTTGCCTGGTTTGGGTCGCCGGATATGCGGTAACTCACTCAGGATGTCGTCTGTGGACTCCACCAGTTTGGCGCCCTGCTTGATTAACGCGTGACAGCCCTTGGCGACCGGTGAGTGAATGGAGCCGGGAATCGCAAAGACTTCACGCCCCTGTTCAATGGCCAGTCTGGCGGTAATCAGCGAGCCGCTGTCGATATTCGCCTCAACCACCAGGCAACCTTCTGACAGGCCACTGATAAGACGGTTGCGGCGCGGAAAATTGTAGGAAATGGATGGCGTACCCAGTGGGTATTCGGAAAGTAACAGGCCATGCTGGGCGATATGGTGAGCTAATGTTTTGTGCCTGGCCGGATAGACAATATCCAGTCCGGTGCCGACCACCGCAATGGTCGCGCCATCCGCCTTGAGTGCCCCACGATGGGCGGCACCATCAATGCCGAGTGCTAGTCCGCTGACCACGGCAAAGCCTGCACGGCACAAACTTTCGGCAAAGTCTGCTGCGTTAGCCTCTCCCTGCGGCGTGGCATGCCGGCTACCCACAATTGCCATGCCCGGGCGTTGCAGGAGTTGCAGGTTGCCTTTGGCATATAGCACTGGCGGTGGCTGGTCGGTTTCCAGCAGGCGTTTGGGGTAATGGCTATCCGCCAGTGTAATCAGGTGGTTGTCTGGCTGGTCCAGCCAGTCCAGGGTTTTGGCGATATCCGGATTGCCCGTGGCTTGCTGTATGCCATCGGCCACTTCCTTGCTCACTGTTTCGCATAAGGCGCCATACGAGGCAGCCAGGATCGCTTCAGGTGTTTTAAAGGCCAGTAGCAGCTGGCAGAAGGTGGCGCTGCCCAGTCCCTTGACCAGGCTGAGCGCAATCCAGGGTGTGTATTGTGCGTGCAGTGAGTTTGCCATACTGAATCATATCAGGGCGTGCGCACAATATCTTCCTCATGGACCGGTTGCGATGCCTGCATGACTAAGGCGTAGGAAAGTTTGGGGAAGGTCTTGAATACCATGACCAATCCGACCGGTTCGTCAGGCAGTTGCAGTTGTACCGGATGTTCGGAGTCTGCTTCCGGATCAGCTACGTTGGCGCCTTTGCGCAAGATTGCCAGCACATGGCCACGCTCCACTCCATCATTTTCGCCGCGGTTCAGTACCACCACACGGCCGGATCCGGTTTCATTGATGCCATTGCTGATGCGGGCAATCTGGCCGTTGATTAATGCTTCCGGTGCATGCGGGATATAGGTTTGCGAACGTTCGTCTTCCACCGCAATCAGTTTATCCTTGATGGCAATTTCTTCTTTGGCCTGGGTGATATCCAGGGTGGCCGGCTGGCCCTGCCGCAGTAATTTGGCCTCTCCCAGATAATGCGCTTCGTTGCCCAGTATTTCGCCGTTTTCGGGGTTTTTGACTGGTTCCCCTTCACGGTAGATGGCCCAGACCGGTTGAGGGGTGTCTGGTAAACCCTGCACGTAGATATGGGTGCCGGGGCTGAGGATTTCCCGCTCTTCCTGCGCGGCGACAATTCTGGGTGCCGTTTTCAATGCTTCAGGGGCAATCAGGAGTGGTTTGCTCAGAAATGGCAGGATGGCGTGCGGTTGTATGGCCGGAATGGCATCTGACTTGATCGGCGTGACCACCACACCGGGTTCCAGCGTCACGGATTCGCGTACCAGTTTCAGTACGGGTTTGCCGCTGCTGGTATCCAGTACAATCACATCGCCCGGGTAAATCCAATGCGGGTTTTTGATGTGCTCGCGATTCAGTTGCCAGATTTGCGGCCATTGCCACGGATTCTTGAGGAATTTGGCAGAAATATCCCATAAGGTATCGCCCTTGACCACCACATGCCGGTCAGGATGCTGCGCGCGTAAAGGAATTTCCTCCGCAATTGCCAACAAGCTGCTACAAGCAAGCGCAAGCGAGGTTATAATTTGAACAATTTTGGTCATTTGGCGTCTCTGTCATCATCAGCGCGAATAGTGCGCAAACAGTTTGCGCAATACCGACCAATCTAGCATGGGTTGAAAGCTCTTATCAAGGTGAAAAAACAGGCGTTTTGCCCTGTGTTCCCGCAAATTATTTGGATGGAAAGATTAGTAAAGCATGGCACTTCTCCCGATTTTGCAATATCCGGATCCGCGCTTGCACACGGTTGCCAAGCCGGTGAAGGTGTTTGACCAGGCGTTGCAGCAATTAGTCGCGGATATGGCGGAAACCATGTATGACGCGCCCGGGATCGGGCTGGCAGCGACGCAGGTCGACCAGCATATCCAGTTGATTGTGATGGATCTGAGCAAGGAAAAAAACGAATTGCTGGTGTTGATCAACCCGAAAATCATTGCCCAGTCCGGCAGCCAGGAATACGAGGAAGGTTGTTTGTCCGTACCGGGTATTTACGAAAACGTGACGCGTGCAGAATTTATCACGGTAGAGGCGCAGGACGCCACTGGCAAGAGCTTCAGGCTGGATGCCGATGGGTTGCTCAGCGTGTGCATCCAGCATGAAATGGATCACCTCAAAGGCAAAGTGTTTGTCGAGTACCTGTCACCGCTCAAACGTAACCGTATTCGTAGCAAAATGGTCAAACACGCGCGCGAAATAGAGCGCAACAGCTATTAACCGGGGCGAAATCATGCGGATTATTTATGCCGGAACCCCGGAATTTGCTGTGCCTGCCTTGCAGGGATTAATTGAGGCCGGGCATGAGATTGTTATGGTGCTCACTCAGCCAGACCGTCCGGCCGGACGTGGCATGCAGCTCAAAGCCAGCCCGGTCAAGCAATTGGCCTTGCAGCATGGCCTGCGTATTTTCCAGCCGGAAAGCCTGAAGCCGGCAGACGTACAGGCTGATATTGCAGCCACACAGGCGGATGTGCTGATTGTTGCGGCTTATGGCCTGATTATTCCCACTGCAGTTCTGAATATTCCTAAAATTGGCTGTTACAACATCCATGGCTCCTTGCTGCCACGCTGGCGCGGCGCGGCGCCGATACACCGTGCCATCCTGGCGGGTGATGCCGAAACCGGCGTCACCATTATGGAAGTCGTGCCCAGGCTGGATGCCGGCAACATGATCAGCAAATGGGCATGCCCGATCACTGAGCATGAGACGACACAAACCCTGCATGACGCGATCAGCCGTGAAGGTGCACGCCTGATGGTCGAAGCCATGCATACCTTGCAAACCACCGGCCAGTTACCTTCCGAAGTGCAGGATGAGTCGCTGGTGACTTATGCCCACAAGCTGGAGAAATCCGAATCTGCCATTGACTGGACACAGCCGGCGACCCAGCTCTCGCGTCAGGTACGCGCCTTTAATCCTTTCCCGGTCGCCACGGCCAAATTCAGGGAGCAGGTCTGCAAACTGTGGTTTGCCCAGGTGGCCGAAGGTGCCGGTGAGTCTGGCACCATCCTGCAAACGCAGCCATTGCGGGTGGCCTGTGGTGAAGGTGCACTGGAAATCCAGGAGCTGCAAATGCCGGGCGGCAAGCGCCAGGGCGCGCAGCAGTTTGTGCAGGGACAGCACGTGCAGCCCGGTGACCGGTTTTTCTAGCTCCCATCCATGGCCGCTTGAAAGCGCGGCTGTCACTGCGTATTCATATTGTATTGATACCATTGAAAAAAACCTGAAACTCCCCATATGCATGGGGAGCAAGCACATATTGAAGGAATCTGAATGTTAGGTAACTGGACCAAGACTTTTGTACTGATGGCGGCGATTACTGCCCTGTTTGTGGCTATTGGTGGTGCATTTGGTGGCCAGAGTGGCATGCTGATGGCGTTGCTGCTGGCAAGCGGCATGAACTTTTATGCCTACTGGTTCAGTGACCAGGCCGTACTCAAAATGTACGGTGCGGTGGAGATCAACGCTGCAAATAACTATGGCAACAACCAGTTCAGAAACTACTACAACATGGTGAAGGAACTGGCCGAGCGTGCGCAACTACCGATGCCGCGCGTATTCGTGATTAACGAAAGCCAGCCCAATGCGTTTGCTACCGGACGTAACCCGGAAAACGCAGCGGTGGCGGCAACCACCGGCATTATGCAGATTCTGAGCGAACGTGAATTGCGTGGCGTGATGGCGCATGAGCTGTCGCATGTGAAAAACCGCGATACACTGATTTCCACCATGTCGGCCACGGTGGCGGGCGCGATTTCTGCGATTGCGCAGTTTGGCATGATGTTTGGTGGCGGTCATCGCGATGGCGATAACAGGCCCAACCCCATGCTGGGGATTTTGATGATTGTGCTGGCACCATTGGCGGCCAGCCTGATCCAGATGGCGATTTCCCGCTCACGTGAATATGAAGCGGACCGCATGGGCGCGGAGATCAGCCGCGATCCGAAAGCACTCGCTGCGGCACTGGAGAAGATTCACAATTACGCGCACCAGATTCCGAACATGACGGCAGAGCAGCATCCAGAGACTGGGCAAATGATGATTATCAACCCTTTGTCCGGCGCGGATCTGGCCGGTTTATTCAGTACCCACCCGAAAACGGAAGAGCGTATCCGCCGCCTGCTGGCACTGGCAAACCAGTATTGACTTGAACACTCATCGACAAAAAGGGCTTTCCTGGGGAAAGCCCTTTTTTATTATAGCCATTCCACGCGTTTTCCCTGTGCAATCAAACTGCATCAAGTAAAATAGCCCTTTTTTCCCCAAGAGTGATTTTGTGCAAGTTGCCCAGTTGATTGCCGCACACGCGGTGGCCGAGGTGTTGGCCGGCCATAACCTGACAGTTTCCATGCCCAAGGCATTGCGCAAGGTCAGGTCGGCAACGCCGCAACAGCAGGCAGCCGCCCAGGATTACAGCTATCTCACCTTGCGTTTTTATGCCGAAGCGGCGGCCTATCTGGCTGCCCTGACACCTAAACCGGTGACAGATGTGCGTGTACAGGCTTTGCTACTGGTTGGACTCTCGCAGTTGTTACATGGTGGCGATGACGATTTTACCGTCGTGAACCAGGCCGTGGAAGCAGCGGGCAAAACAGGGCAGCGCTGGGCGAAAGGCCTGGTCAATGCCGTCTTGCGTAACTTCCTGCGCCAGCGCGCGGCATTGCAAGCCAATATGTCAAAGAGCGAAGTCGTGCAGTGGAATTACCCGCAATGGTGGATAGACCTGCTCAAACAGCAATACCCGGATGACTGGCAGGCCATGCTGGCGGTCGGCAACACTCATCCACCGATGACCTTGCGCGTCAATCTGCGCAAAACCAGTGCCGAAGCTTATTTACAGGCATTGCGCGATGCAGGCATTGCCGCCCATCACCTGGGTGGCACGGCTATCCAGTTACAACAGCCATTGCCTGTATATCAATTACCGGGGTTTGAGCAAGGCTGGTGCAGCGTACAGGATGCGGGCGCGCAGTGGGCGGCGCCGCTGCTGGATTTAGAACCAGGCATGCGCGTGCTGGATGCCTGTAGTGCGCCGGGTGGCAAGACCTGCCATATCCTGGAATCGTGTGAAGTGGAATTGCTGTCGCTGGATGCGGAAGCGACCCGTTTGCAGCGTGTGAATGAAAACCTGCAACGGCTGGATTTACAGGCCACAGTCGTGACGGGAGATGCGGCACAGTCTGGCTGGTTTGATGGCAAATTGTTTGACCGTATCCTGGCGGATGTGCCGTGCAGTGCTTCCGGCATCGTGCGGCGCCATGTGGATATGAAGTGGTTGCGCAGGCCGCAGGATCTAACCACTTTTGCGCAAACACAGCAGCAGATTCTGTCTAATTTGTGGCATATGCTGGCAAAAGGCGGTAAATTGCTATATGTGACGTGTTCGGTATTCCAACAAGAAAACGAAATGCAGATTCAGCAATTTTTAACCAGCCATGCCGATGCAACGAGATTGCCTGTAGTGTTTGATACGGCCCTGTTGCCGTGTGAGCGTATGGTGTCAGGACAATTGTTACCTACACCTGCCCATGACGGATTATTCTATGCGCTCTTGCAGAAGCAGTAAGTTCTGGCTTTTATTAGGGTTTGTGTTTTTCCTGACTGCCTGGCCTGCATGGGCAGGCGGGAATCACGCGCATATCAAGGCGGCGGAACTGATCCTGCGCGATGAGATATGGACGCTGGATGCCGAAATGGATATCCAGCTCGGCCATGCGCTGGAAGAAGCCCTGAATAAAGGCATCACCCTAACTTTCCTGTATGAGTTCCAGATTGTTAAGCCACTCAAATACTGGTTTGATGATGAAGTCATGACCGAGCGGCGGCAAGTGACCTTGAATTATCACGCATTGACCAAGCAATATATCTTGAATTACTCGCAACAGCAAAAGGTCTTCGATACCCTGGCCGATGCCAGACAGGAGCTGTCCGTGATTCAGGACTGGCGCCTGGCGCCGCATGCGGTGCTTGAAAAAAACCAGTCTTACCATGCAGCACTGAAAATGCACCTGGATACCAGCAAGTTGCCGAAAGCACTACAGGTGGATGCATTGGGCGAAAGTGACTGGGAGCTGGTGACGCCCACATTCAGTTGGTGGGTGAAGGAAACCGTGCATTAACTTATGCGTTATGTCCTGATTCTGTCGATCACACTGGCCGCTGCGCTGCTGTACCTGCTATCGCTTGCCAGCGCCAATACCGCGATCAGCGGCGATTACTACATTATTCTGCTGTACATCAATGCCGGCCTGGCTTTTCTGTTGCTGGGGGTAATCGGCTACCAGTTACGCCATCTGTACCGTACCACCAAAAGCAAGCAGGTCGGCAGCAAACTCAATTTCAGGTTGCTGGTGACGTTTGCGCTGATGGCGCTGATTCCCGGCATGATTGTGTACCTGGTGTCGGTGAATTTCCTGTCCCGCTCGATTGAATCCTGGTTTAACGTCAAGGTGGAGTCTGCGCTGGATGGCGGCCTGAACCTGGGCCAGCGAGCACTGGATATTATGCTGGCTGACGTCAAGGATAAGGCGCAGAGCATGTCGGTGTCTTTGTCGCTGCAAACGATGAGTTCGTCGCACTATAGCCAGTTGAATGACTTGCGCGAAAAGGCGGGGATCCAGGATGCGGCATTGCTGAGTACGCAAGGGGCTATCCTGGCGGTGAGTAGCGCTGATCCCAACAGCTTTTTGCCGGAACTGCCTTCCGTACCGCAGTTGCGCCAGGCACGGCGCGGCCTCTACGGCAAGATTGAGCCTATTCCAGGCAAAGGCTTGTATATGCGCGTGCTGGTGCCGATAGAGCCGCTGGGCATCATCGGTGAAACGCGCATCTTGCAATTGATGCAACCGGTGCCCAAGGCCTTGTCGAATACGGCAGAATCGGTGCAGGACGTGTATCGCGAATACCAGACCCTGTCTTACAGCCGTCAGTCATTAAAAGATATTTTCATGCTGACGCTGACCATGATTCTGTTGCTGTCCATGCTGATGGCATTGATTGTTGCGTTTGTACTGAGCCGGCGCATGGCGCAGCCGCTCACCGTATTGGCAGAGGGGACGCGCCTGATCGCCACTGGTGATTATTCCCAGCAGTTGCCTTCTTTCGGCAAGGATGAGCTGAGTGTGCTGGTGAAGTCGTTCAACAGCATGACGCGCCAGTTGCAGGAGGCTAAAAATGCTTCTGAGCAAAGCCGCCAGCATGTGGAATCGGCACGCGCCTACCTGGAAGCCATCCTGTCGCACCTGAGTTCAGGCGTGATGACGATTAATGAACAGGCAGAACTGCGTGTTTATAACCTGGCAGCGACCAATATTCTCGGCATTTCCCTGGTCGGGTTCAAAAACAAGTTATTTACCGATATTGCAGCCAGTAATCCTTACCTGGGCCCGTTTGTAGAAATTGTCATGCAACATTATGATGAAACCCTGCAACTGGATGCGCATGAGCGGCACCTGAGTAGCCAGATCGAAATAGAAAGCGTGCATGGCACGCAGATCCTGATGCTGCGCGTCACGCGTTTGCCGGAAGGTGCCGGCCATGGATTGGTGGTGGTGTTTGATGATGTGACCGTGATGGCACAGGCACAGCGCGATGCCGCCTGGGCCGAAGTGGCGAGACGGCTGGCGCACGAGATCAAGAACCCGCTGACGCCGATACAATTATCGGCAGAACGGTTACGGCTCAAGTTGCAGGATAAGCTGGACAGCAAAGATGCGGAGATGCTGCTCAAGTCTACGGACACCATCGTGAACCAGGTACAGGCCATGAAGAACATGGTCAACGAGTTCAGTGAATATGCCAGGACACCGGCGGCGCAGTTGGTTAAACTGGATTTAAATGCTTTAATTCGGGATGTCAGCCGTTTATACAATGGTTCGGCGGTAAAGCTGGAACTGCTGTTACAGCAACAATTGCCTGAAATACAGGCAGATGCGACCATGATGCGGCAGGTACTGCATAATTTACTGCAGAATGCCCAGGATGCAATGAGCCAGAGCGAGCAGCCCATGGTATCCATTATGACCGATAGTGATGGCGAGCGTGTAAAATTGACAGTCACCGATAATGGCTGCGGTTTCCCAACTGATGTGATGGCCAGGGTATTTGAACCCTATGTCACCACCAAAGTGCATGGTACCGGTCTGGGCCTGGCCATTGTGAAAAAAATGATAGAAGAGCAGCGTGGGCAGATTCGTATTGAGAACCTGCCACAAGGGGGCGCCAGCGTCACCATCAACCTGCCGGTAGATAAACAACAGCGTCGGCGCGTTGAGCGCATCGTGTAAGGAAATAGGGTCCATGGCATCACGTAATATACTGGTGGTCGATGACGAGGTAGGCATTCGCGAGCTGTTAAGTGACATCTTGCGCGATGAGGGGCATCAGGTGCGGCTGGCAGAGAACGCACAAGTGGCGCGAGATGAACGCCTCAGGCAGCGGCCTGACCTGGTGTTGCTGGATATCTGGATGCCGGATTGTGACGGCATCAGCCTGTTGAAAGAATGGGCCAACGCCGGGCTATTGACCATGCCTGTCATCATGATGTCCGGTCATGGCACGATTGATACCGCCATTGAAGCGACCCGTCTGGGCGCGTTTGATTTCCTGGAAAAGCCGATTGCGCTGCAAAAACTGCTCAAAACGGTAGGGGCGGCGATCAAGCACACCGAACATCTGGCCCACACGGAAATCAACCTTTCCAGTTTTGGTAAAAGTGGCGTGATCCAGGAGTTAAAACAACGCCTGGAACAACTGGCCAGGCACAAAAACACCTTGTTCCTGATCGGCAAAAAGGGCGGCAGTGTACCCTTATGCGCAAAATTCCTGCGGCCACAGAATACACCCTGGGTGGCACTCACCGAATATGACAAACTGGTTTCGGCACCGATGGAAGTCCTGGAGCAGGCACGCGAAGGCGTAGTGTTTGTCGATGAAGTCACGCGGCTGGGGAAAACAGAGCAAAAAGGCCTGGGCCTGCTGATTGCCAAGTCGGAAAAATATGGGGTGCGCGTGATTTGTGCCAGTGAGTTCGGCTTGCCGCAACTGATAGAAAAAACCATGCTGGAGCAATCCCTGCTGCAGACACTGGCTGGTGCCGCCGTCAAGGTGCCCTGCCTGGATGAGCACAAGGAAGATATCCCGGACCTGGTCAATGCCATGGCGACGCTGATGGTGGAGGCCAGCAAAATTGATTACAAGTCTTTTGATGTGGCGGCGCTGAATGCATTGCGGAATACAGACTGGCCAGGTGATCTGGATGAGCTGGAAGCCGTGGTACAGAACCTGCTGATGACCAGCCTCAGTGACAGCATCACCCAGGCAGATGTGCAACGGGTGCTGGCAGATTTCCAGGGGCAGGGCTCAGAGTCGGTGCAACACCATATGCCCTTGAACCTGGATCAGCCATTGCGCGAGGCCAGGGATGAGTTCGAGCGCTACTATTTTCAGTATCACATGCGCCTGATCAAAAACAACATGAGCCGCTTGTCCGAGATTTCCGGGCTGGAACGCACGCATCTATATCGCAAGCTCAAGCAGTTGGGTATCAAAATAAAAGGATAAACATAGAGAGTCATTAAAAAAGCCGGGCTAGCCCGGCTTTTTTAACATGCATATGCTTCTTATTGCTTGCGGCCATCCAGGCTGAAACCGGTCTGCGGGTGCAGGCTAAGCAGCCACATACCACCAGCAATGCCCATATAAGCAAAAAATGCATCCAGCGAAGCCTGGCTTAGAATAATCGCCATAAAACCCGCCAGCGCGCCAAGGACGCGTGCCGAAAGCTGGGTTTTATAGCCAATCAACAACATAAAGCCAAACACCAGCTGAATAAAAATCAGCAGGGGTGCAAATACGGCCGGTAATCCAAATTGGCCCAGCGTCATTTGATATTGCAGATAACCGTTTGGCGTGGAAACAATCGCCATCAGTTTTAAAATCACCAATCCGAAAAACACTAATGCCAGTAAAATTCTAGCCGCAGCGGTTTGTAAACGACACATCACTTTTCCTCAAATCCTGTTTTTATAAAGCGCTTATGATGCCTGTGGCCAGGCACAATTGCAATATTTCATCCGGAGTGGCTATGTCGGTACAACGCACCAGGTTAATGATTCATACGCTGGATACCCGGCATCCGTTATGGCCGGCATGCCGCATGATCCGGCTGCACGTATTCATTGAGGAGCAGAAAGTGCCCGTCGAGCTGGAGTGGGACAGCGCGGACGAGACTGCGATGCATTTGCTGGCAAGCGTCGATGACCAGCCAGCCGCATGTGCCAGAGTACTGCCGGATGGACATATCGGCCGTATGGCGGTGTTGCCGGAATGGCGCGGGCGAGGCATAGGCATGGCTTTGTTGTTGCAAGCGATACAGGTCTGCCGGCAGTTGGAAGTCACGCATGCACGCCTGTCAGCGCAAACCCACGCCATCGCTTTTTACCAGCAAGCCGGTTTTGATATCTGCAGCGAGCCTTACAGTGATGCCAATATCTTGCATGTCGATATGCAGCTTGAACTGGTATAATCACGGCTTAAATTTTCTCCCTAACTTCCAGACGTAAAAGGAATTCTCATGTCAAAAATCGTATTCAAAGCCGGTGAAGCAACCGTGTTTTCCGAAGGTAAAGATGTCACCGCAGCGATGCCTGAAATTGTGATTGGCTCCGTTGATGGCCCGGTTGGTACTGCGTTTGCCAACATGATGGCGCAAACCAAAGGCCACACAGCCATGTTTGCCGTGCGTGATATCAACCAGATGGTGCGCCCTGCCACTATGATGGTGCCAAAAGTCACTTTGAAGGATTCCCTGAATATTGAATTGTTTGGTGGCGTGGTACAAGCCGGTGTGGCTGACGGCATTACCGATGCCGTGATCGAAGGCATTATCCCTAAAGAGCTGGTAAACGAGTTGTGTATCGTGGCATTGCTGTGGATTGATCCGGGTTGTGCCAAAGAAGCAAACCTGGACAAGGCTGACCTGTACAAAAACAACTACGAAGCGATCAAGCTGGCATTGAAACGTGCCCTGAACGACGAGCCTAGCATTGATGAAATCATTGCCAACCGCCACAAAATCAAGCACTGCATGTGGGAAGACAGCTGGAACCAGAAATAATCCGGCTTTATTCTGCTAAACCCCGCGTCCTGCGGGGTTTTTGTTATAGGGAAGGTGGGTATGAAGTCGCTGACGAAACGTTATCTGGCGGTTGTTTACGAAGCATTATTGATGCTGGCACTGACACTGGTACTGACCGCGGTGTATTACATGCTGCTGGGGGATGCCAGCCACGGCTGGAAACGACTGGGATTGCAACTGCTACTCTGGGGCGCTATGGGCGCCTATTTCGTGCGTTGCTGGACAGTGACCGGCCAGACACTGGCCAGCCAGACCTGGAAGCTGAAAGTCACCGGACAATACGGCGAGTTGCTGAATGTGAAGCACGCCGCCATCCGTTATATTGTGGCCAGCATTTTATTGTTACCGGCCGGATTGACATTATGGTGGGCCATGCTGGATAAGGAACAGCAGTTCCTGCACGACCGCCTGCTCGGTTCCCGGCTTATCTTGCTGCCGCCGCCCTAACGTCTTTCCACGTAATACAGCATGCCCAGGCCGGTAAGCAGGAAAAGGATGGTCGGGCCGATGGCGCTGAATAGCGGTGGCCAGTCATTCAGTACGCCAAGGTGTAAAAACACGCGGTTCATAATCTGGTAAACGACGCCCAGTAATATCCCGGCAAAAATCTTGGCACTGATGCCGCCCGCCCGCTGCTGCAAGAAGCCGAAAGGCAGCGCGAGTACGACCATCACCAGGCAGGCCAGGGGATAAATCAGCTTGGACCACAAGGCGACCTGGTAGCGCGTACTTTTCTGCCCGTTGCGGTGCAAGTGCTGGATAAAACTGTACAGGTTCCAGGCGGACATTTTCTCCGGCAACACCAGCAGGACATTGAGCAGTTCCGGCCGGATCAGGGATTCCCATTGTGTCTGTTTAAAGAACTGGGATGTCACCGAGTTATTCTGTATGTCACGGCCGGTTCTAAAACTGGTTTGCGTCACATTGAGCAGAATCCAGTGATCCTCTGCGAAGTGGCCATTTTCAGCATGGCTGATACTGCGCAGATGAAACTGGGGATCAAAGTCGTAGATATTGATATCGACCAGGCTGCTGTCAGGTAATACGGTATTCACATTGACGAAGCTGCTGCCATCCTTGATCCACAGGCCGGATTTAAAATCCTGGGCGACTACGGAGTCGGTGGCCTGCATGCGGATCCGTTGCGCCATTTTTTCACTGAGTGGTGCAATCATTTCACCAATCATGAAGGTAACAATGGCAAATACCAGCCCGATCACCAGCAATATCCTGGCGAGTGCGATCAGGGAAATACCGCTGGTGCGCATCACAATTAATTCGGAATTGGCGGCCATGGCTCCCAGGGTATAAACAATTCCCAGCAGTACGGCGACCGGTGCCACTTCGTAGATATGGCCTGGGATACTGAGCGCGACGAACGTCAGCATACTGTTGATGCCGTAATGCCCCTTGCCGAGGCTATCCAATTCCTGCAACAGGTCAAAAAAGGAAAACATGGCCAGCAGGCCAAACAGCACCAGCAGGATGTTAAAACTGATTTCCCGCCAGAAGTAGCGATTCAGTATGCGCAGCGTCATGGATGGCCTTTTTTCGCTTTACGCTTGAACATTTCCGGAATCAGCGGCTTGAGGTATTTGCGGCGATGATACAAATACCAGCCTAGCAATATAAAGCAGACATGGACCGGCCACAGGCCGACCCAGGCAGAGATTTTCCCCTGCGTAATCCAGGCCTGGAAAATACTCAGTACATTGTTGTAGATAATAAAAATCAGGATCGCGAACATGATGTTGAGAGAGCGGCCGGCACGCGGATCAACAAAACTCAGCGGAATCGCCAGCAATACCATGATGATGGTGGAAATCGGGATCGCGACGCGCCAGTGCAGTTCTGCCTGGTCGGCCAGTGCTGCACCTGCCATCAGCGCCAGTGTGGATTTGGCTTGTGACGTGCTGGCCTCCGGCGTGTTTTCCTTGGTTTCTACGCGGATGTCATAGCGCTCGAACTCGGTGGTGGACACATCCAGGGTATTCGGGATAATTTCGTAGCGGCGGCCATGCTGCATGACCAGGAAATTATCCCCGTTTTCAGCCTTGTAGCGACTGCCGCGATTGGCCGTAATGATGCCGGTCTTGCCATTCTGGCGCGATTGGACAAAGATGTTTTTGACCTCGTAGCCCAGTTTGTCAAAGCTCTCGATAAAATAAATGCGTTCGCCGTTGCTGGATTCCTTGAAGGCCCCCGGGCTGATTGAGGACAGTTCATCGCGCTTTTTGAGTTGCTCCCGGTAGCTGTCTGCTTTTTCTGTGGCCCAGGGCATCACAAACAGGCTCAGCAGGCTGATAATCAGCACGATAGGGAAAATAAAGCGCAGGATAGGCACTACCCATTGCCTGAGGCTGAGCCCGGCCGTCATCCAGATCACCATTTCCGAGTCTTTATGCCAGCGGGTCAGGGTCAGCAATACCGCAAGAAAAATGGCCAGTGACAACATCATGGGCATCAGTTTCACCAGGCTGAAGGTCAGGATGGTGCCGATGGCGTCATTGGGCAGGATGCCTTTGGAAACTTGGCGCACGATATTGCCGGCGCGCTGCGCCACCACAATACCCAGGATAATCAGGAAAATGGCAGAAGATGAGGACATCAGCTCTGCGGACAATGCACGTTTGAAGAGTTTCAATTTAAATGCACCGCTTTGAAATCAGCATAAAACACTAGATAATACAATCATCGCTCAAGCAACTGGCATTGAACTTTAAAGGATAAAGATGGAATTTAGCATAAAAAGCACTGCGCCGGAAAAATTGCGTACCGATTGTTTGCTGGTGGGCATCTATGAAGGCCGCAAACTGACTGATTTGGCCAGGTCTCTGGACAGCGTGACTGAAAAAGCGATTACGCTGGCACTGAAATCCGGGGATATGGAAGGTAGAGCGGGCAGTACCTTGATCTTGCGTCAATTACCCGGTGTTGCAGCGGCTAGAGTCATGCTGGTCGGCCTGGGGAAATCGGAAGAATTCAGCCTGAAAACCTTGCGCAATGCCTTCCGTGCTGCGCTGAAAGCCTCCCCTGCCGGCGTGGAAGCCATGGCGACCGACTTTGCCAGCTTGCCTGTGAAGAAGTCAGAGGTGCAGTCCAAGGCGGCGGCATTGTCTGAAATCGCACTGGAGACCAGCTACCAGGTCAATGCGGTGAAGGAAAAAAAAGCTGAGCCAAAACCACTAAAACAGATTGTATTGCTGACGGGTAAACAGGAGGCAGAGGCTGTTGATGCTGGCCTCAGGCAAGGGCAAGGGGTAGGACAGGGCGTCGCTTTGGCCAAGGATCTGGGCAACCTGCCACCCAATATTTGTACGCCGGCCTATCTGGGCAAGCAGGCCGAGAAGCTGGCGAAAGAATACGGATTCAAGGTCGAGGTACTGGAACAGGCCGAGATTGAAAAACTCAAAATGGGTTCTTTCCTGGGTGTGACCCGCGGGAGTGAAGAGCCGCCCCGGTTTATCGTGCTGCAACATCACAAAGGCAAAAAAACACAAAAACCGGTAGTACTGGTGGGTAAAGGTATCACCTTTGATACCGGCGGCATTTCACTCAAACCCGGTGCCGACATGGATGAAATGAAGTATGACATGTGCGGTGCGGCCAGCGTGCTGGGTGTATTCAAGGCAATTGGCGAGCTGGATTTGCCATTGAACGTGGTAGGCCTGATTCCCACTTGCGAAAACATGCCTAGCGGGAAAGCAACCAAGCCAGGTGATGTGCTCACCAGCATGTCCGGCCAGACGATTGAAGTGTTGAACACCGATGCGGAAGGCCGCCTGATTTTGTGTGATGCGCTCACCTATGCCGAGCGTTTCGACCCGGCCGCCGTGATTGATATCGCGACCTTGACTGGCGCATGCGTGATTGCCCTGGGGCATCATCCAAGTGGCTTGTTCGCCAACAATGATGCTTTGGCCAGAAAACTGCTGGATGCCGGCGAAAAAGCGCAAGACCGCGCCTGGCAACTGCCGTTGTGGGATGATTACCAGGGCCAGCTGGACAGTAATTTTGCTGATATGGCCAATATCGGCGGGCGTGCCGGTGGCAGTATTACTGCGGCCTGTTTCCTCTCGCGCTTTGCCAAAAAATATGACTGGGCGCACCTGGATATTGCCGGTACGGCCTGGAAATCCGGTAAGGAAAAAGGCGCGACCGGCCGCCCTGTGCCACTGCTGGTGACCTATCTGTTGCAACAGGCGGCGGTGTCATAGGGCGTTATGACGCGTATCCGTTTTTACACCGACATTCCTGACCGTAGCAACCTGATTCAGTATCTGGTTGAGCAGGCGGTTACCCGGCAACGGCAGGTGACCATTTATGTGGACCAGGCCGTGGAAGCGGCGCAATTAAGCGACTGGTTGTGGCAACAGCCAGGTTTCATTCCCAATGCGCTGGCTGATGCGCCGCATGCCGGCATGACGCCAGTGGTACTGGCGTGGGCGCCGGAGCATATCCGGCAGGATGATATGCTGTTTAACTGCCAGGCAACCTTGCCCAAGTTTTTCAGTCGTTTCCGCCATGTATTTGAGTTGATCGGGGCGGCCGAAGAGGAAAAAACCGCAGGTCGCCAGCGGTGGGCTTTTTACCGCGATCGTGGTTATGAAATTCAGCATATGAATATGCAGCAGGCGCGTTAGCTGTAATCGAGGAGGTTGTGTGGATAGCCCAGAAATTCCGGTATTAACCAAAGTCGTGCAGAAGGCCAGCCCGCCGGCACTTGATGTCGATGAACTGGTTGCCCAGGTTAAACAGGCGCTATTGCCTGAAATCGCTGAAATGGTCACCAGCCAGTTGGGGCAACGCGCCTTTGAGCGTTCGGTGGTGGAGCAGCAGGCGCTGACGGAGTATGCCGAGTCATTGCAGCAGGGCTTGTCCCGGCAGGTGCAATCCCAGGTCGGTGACAGTATTCAATCGATTGAACAGGCGTTTCGCGAAGCCATGGGCAATGTCGGCAAACAGCAACTGCAGTCGGTAGAGGCAGAGGTTGCCCGTTTGACAGGCACACAGCAACTGGAAGAAAAACTGACGCAACTGATGGATGACCAGCAGGCGCATATTGCTGCCAGGGTGCAGCAGATGCAGGAGCAGCTGGAAAAAAACATGGCCGAGCATATGCAACAGTTGCAGGAAAGTAGCCGGCAGACAATGACAGCAGGTCAGGAGGCAATGGAATCCCGGCTGGCTGAAGAGCACAAACAGTCGCTACAGGATGCATTTGCCGAATTCGCCGGGCAACAGACGGCAGAATTCAAGCAGAAATTCAATGCCGAATTGTCTTCTGTAGAGGCCGTATTACAGGAAAAAGTACAGGCCATGGTCAATGAGCAAATGCAGGTGATTGAGGGTGAGCTGAATAAGCGCCTGAAATCCAGCATTCTTGAAGTCTTGCAAGGTATCAAGTTTGTGATGCCTAGCCTTTAGCGATGCCTGGCATTTAGGTATTCTTGCCTGGTCATGCTTCAGTCAAGCAAGGTCAATACCACCGGTGTATGATCGCTGGGGCGTTCCAGCTTGCGCGGGGTCTTGTCAATCAGGCAGCTCTGGCATAAGGGCTTCAAGGCATCGCTGACCAGGATGTGGTCGATACGCAAGCCCATATTGCGACGAAACGCTGCCATGCGGTAATCCCACCAGGTGAACTGCCCTTCTTCCTGGTTGAATAGCCGGTAACTGTCGCATAAACCTAACCCGATTAAATCCTGAAATGCCTGGCGCTCCCGGGGGCTGACCAATACCTGTCCTTGCCATGCCGCCGGATCATGGCAATCCCTGTCATCAGGCGCAATGTTGTAGTCGCCAAGCAAGGCGAGCTTTTCATGCTGTTTTAGTTCGTCCGTTACCCAGTTTTGCAATGCCGCCAGCCAGTTGAGCTTGTACTGGTATTTGTCTGAATCCACCGCCTGCCCATTCACGATATAGGCACAAATCACCCTGACCCCCTGGATAGTAGCGGCAATAATGCGTTTTTGTTCGTCAGCAAAGTTTGGCAGGTCAACATGCACCTCCCTGATCGGGTGCGGGCTGATAATGGCCACGCCATTGTAGGTTTTCTGGCCGTTATGTACGGCATTGAATCCGGCTTCTTGCAATGCGGCATAGGGAAACTTGCTGTCTTCCTGCTTGGTTTCCTGCAGGCAGAGTGCATCCGGCTGGTTGGCGACCAGCCAGTCCAGTACATGCGGCAGGCGTACAGTCAGTGAGTTGACATTCCAGGTGGCCAGTTTCAACAGTATTCTCCACAAGATAGGTTGATCATGCGCCGGCAGTGCAGTCGCGGCCCGTGCATTTTACACGACTAAACAAGATGCTGTTTCAGGGAGGTCGTCTTGGGAGGAAGCATCTACAGAATTTGGCGGTGGCGATCACTGCATGTGCACAATAGGGGTGAGCGGGCTTACTGGCCGCCTGTGACAGTCAGACCACAAGCAAATGCTTTGATTGCGCTGGAAATTTCTGTTTATTTGGTTAATACAATTGAGATGCTATGCCGTATAAACGAGGTTTGATGTGCTGATCCATTGATACTTACCAAAGAATTGCAGTGAATTTGCTCTAATACTCATGAAGCATCGCTCACCCCTATATTTACTCAAACGGCTGCTGCTGATTGCCATGCTGGCTTGTACAGCCGTATCCGCTGCCTCTGAAAATATCACCTTGCAACTCAAATGGCGTCACCAGTTTCAGTTTGCGGGCTATTATGCGGCGCAGCAACAGGGCTATTATCGTGAAGAAGGCCTGAATGTCCGCTTCGTTGAGGGAAGCACAGAGCGCTCGCCATTACAGCAGGTCTTATCCGGCCAGGCCGATTATAGTATCGGCGATGCAGAAATTATGGTGTCGCGTATTGCAGGCCAGCCGGTGGTGGCCCTGGCCGCCATTTTCCAGCATTCTCCCGGTATATTGCTGAGCCTGAAAGAAAGCAATATACAAACGCCTGAAGATCTCATAGGCAAGCGCATCATGATGGCTGATGATGGCCAGGGGCTGTATCAATTCAAGGCCATGCTGCTGAAACAGCATCTGGATATCAAGCAGATGACCTTGGTGCCCCATACCTGGCATTTGCAGGACCTGATTGACGGTAAGGTGGATGTGATGGCGGCCTATGCCATGGATGAGCCGACGCAACTGCAGCAAATGGGATACACCCCGTCTGTCATTGCCAACCAGCCTTACGGGATTGATTTTTACGGGGATATCCTCTTTACCAGTGAACGTGAGGTGGCCAGGCACCCCCAGCGTGTAGCGGCTTTTTTACGCGCGACGAAAAAAGGCTGGGCATATGCACTCAAGCATCCGGAAGAAGTGGCCGGCCTGATCGCTGCCATGCCGGAAGTTGCCGGGCGCGGGCTCGATAAACAAATCCTGTTACGGGAAGCCAACTTGATGGCGCCCTATGTGCTCACAGAGCTGGTGCCGCTGGGGCATATGAATGAAGAGCGCTGGAATGACATTGCCCAGACCCTGGCTGATCTAAAGCTGATTCCTGCGCAATACAACCTGAAAGGCTTCCTGTATCAAGACAGCCTGACTGGCCAAAAGCCTTATGTTCGATGGCTGGCGTGGGGTGTGGTCATGTTGGCGGTGGTACTGGGGGCGACTTTCCTGTGGAATATGCAAATCCGGCGCCAGGTGATCCAGCGCACGCTGGCGTTGCAGAAGGAGAGCGAGCAACGCGCGCAAACAGAGTACTTGCTTAAAATCGCCGGTAATGTGGCCAAAGTGGGTGGCTGGATGATTGACCTCAACACCGGCATGGTGCACTGGTCGGACGAAGTGGCTGCCCTGCATGATATGCCTGCCGGGTACATGCCTACGCTTGAAGAGGGGCTGCATATGTTTGTGCCCGAATATCAGGTAGTGATGAGGCATGCCATTGATAAGTGTATCAACGAAGGCACGCCTTATGATCTGGAACTGGAAAAGATAACGGCCACTGGTCGCCGCTTCTGGGTACGTGCCATGGGGCAGCCGGTGCGTAATGCAGAAGGGCAGATTATCAAGCTGCAGGGCTCGTTGCAGGATATTACCTCCAGCAAACAGGTAGAGGCGCACAGGCTGGGGCAAGCCAGGGTCCGCGCCATGATGCTGGCGGATGTTTCCTTGCAGGAGATCCTCAATACTGCGGCACAACTGATAGAACTGCAATATCCGGGAACTAGTTGCGCCATCCTGCTGCTGGATGAGGATGAGCGGCGGTTAAGGCATGCCGCCGTATCAAAACTGCCGCTTGCCTATAGCCGGGCAATGGATGATATGGCACCGGATGCTGACAATATTGCTGCGCTGACACGCGGGCGTCTCATCGCCGAAGATCTCTGGGCTTACCCCATGAGTGATGAAAGCCGGGCGCTGGCACTGGCACATGGGTTGCGTGCCTGCTGGAGTATCCCCATTTTGTCGCGCAGCTGGCATGCATTGGGCGTGTTGGCAGTATACCGCCATCAACGGTACACCCCGGCAGCGGTTGAAATGGATTTTGTGGAAAGCTATGCCCAGATCCTGGGGCTGGCGATTGAGCGGGAGCAGTCGGATGAGTTGCTCAACCTGTTACGAAGCGGGATTTCCAGGCTAAATGACATTGTCATGATTGTCGAAGCGCCAGTGAATGCCCCCATGGCGCAGAGGATTGTATTCCTGAATGAAGCTTTCCTGAAGATTACCGGCGCATCGCCGGATCACTTCATGGGTGCTTCGCCGTTTGATCTTTTTAATGCAGCCACGCCGGGGCGCGAGCTGGAGCGTATCCGGCATGCGTTCCAGCAAATGCAACCGGTCAAGGCGGAAGTCGCCGTTGTGAACCAGGAAGGGACAGGTATTTCCCTGGAAATGGATGCCTTGCCATTGCACGACAAAGGCGGAAGACATACGCACTGGGTCGTCGTGCTGCGTGATATTACCGAGCGCAAACAGGCAGATGCCCGGATCCGGCAGCTGGCTTACTACGACACCATGACCGGTTTGCCCAACCGCCTGATGTTGCATGAGAAACTGTCTGCGCATTTGCGTAAGACCATGCGTAAAAAGACAGGTGGCGCCTTGCTGTTTATTGATATTGATAACTTCAAGACCCTGAATGACACGCATGGCCATGATGTGGGCGATGCCTTGTTGGTCGAAGTGGCGAAACGGATTAAACAGTCGGTACGCCGTTTTGACACGGTGAGCCGCCTCGGTGGCGACGAGTTTGTCGTGGTGCTGGACAGTTTGCATCGTGACCCCGGACTGGCTGAAGCGCAGGCCAGGAAAGTCTGCCAGAAAATCGTGACGGCTTTTGAACCGCCGTTTAAGCTGAACCATTACCAGCACTACACCTCGCCCAGTATCGGCGTGACCCTGTTTGATTGTGAAACACTCAGCCAGCCAGAAGAATTGCTGCGCCGCGCTGATATGGCCATGTATAAAGCCAAGGAAGCCGGGCGTAATGGTTACCAGTTTTTTGATACGCAGATGGAAACCGAGTTGCGTCAGCGTGTGGCACTGGAGGGGGATTTGCATACCGCAATTGATAAACAGCAGTTCCAACTGCACTTCCAGCCACAATATAACCGGCAACATGCTATTGTCGGGGCCGAGGCCCTCATCCGCTGGCAGCATCCCGAGCGTGGCCTGATCATGCCTGGCCAATTTATTACCCTGGCAGAAAGTACCGGGCAAATTATGGGTATCGGCCACTGGGTATTACAGGAAGCATGCCGGACACTACGCCACTGGTCTGGTCATCCGCAGTTATGCGCGTTGATATTGTCTGTCAATGTCAGCCCCAAGCAATATTTGCAGCCGAATTTTGTGCAGGACGTACAGCGCATGGTCACTGAAACAGGTATAGAGCCTGGCCGCTTGAAACTGGAGCTGACGGAAAGCATGCTGGTGGATAACGTCGAAGACATTATCGCCAAAATGGCAGCGCTCAAAGCCGTGGGTGTCTGTTTCTCGCTGGATGATTTCGGTACCGGCTATTCTTCCTTGTCTTACTTGAAGCGCTTTCCATTCGACCAACTGAAAATTGACCAGTCTTTTGTACGTGACATGCTGAGCGGCCATGACCATGAAAGCATTGTGAATGCGATTATTGCACTGGGACAAAGCCTGCAACTGGAGATTCTGGCAGAAGGCGTGGAAACCGAAGCCCAGTTGCATGTGCTGCAAGACCTGGGTTGCCAGATATTCCAGGGCTACCACTTCACTGAACCCATGGAGGTAGAGGCCTTTGAACAATGGGTACAGGCCCACCATGGGAATCATACTGCAGAAGATAGCGAGGCTGCGGCGGTATAAAGCGGAAATCTCATTTAGGTACGAACCGAGTTTATACAATTCTCAACGACGCCCATAATGAAAAAACCCCTCTTGCTTACGCAAGAGGGGAGTACTAACCTTCGGAGATCAATTCAAAGGTTAATTCTTTGGAGTTACTACAGGCAGGTTAAAGCGCAAACACGTTTAATGCGCCTCCACCTGGTGCTGCGTTGTACTTGGTCAGTTCCTTGTAACCACCAGCAGCACCCAGTGCATCTGTGTCTTTTGTCATACCCAGGTTCATCGCAACACCAGCCCAACCGCCGATACCGGACAGTACGCCAACGTATTGCTTACCTTTGTGGCCATATGTGAATGCGTTACCGATCACACCGGAACCAACCTGGAATTTCCACAGTTCTTTACCGTTTTGTGCATCAACAGCCTTGAACCAGCGATCCAGGGTACCGTAGAACACCAGGTCAGACGCTGTAGTCAGAGCACCGCCCCAAGCAGAGAACTTCTCTTTGTTGTACCAGACTTTTTTGTTGGTCATTGGGTCGTAAGCACCGAAACCACCCATCACACCGTCCGGACCGGCGAACATGGTCAATGTTGCACCCACCCATGGTTGACCAGCCACATATTTGGACTCAACTGGTTCATAAGACATGCACACATGATTCAATGGTGTGTACATCAAGCCTGTTTTTGGAGAGTAGGCAGCTGGCTGTTGGTCTTTAGTACCCAACGCAGATGGACAAATACCTTTTGCGTTGTAATCTTGGTGGGTTGAGTATTTAGGATCTTTATCCGGGACACCAGTTTTCAGATCAATTGACGTTGCCCAGTTAACGAATGGGTGTACTTTCTCTGCAGAAACCAATGTGCCGTTGTTAGCTTGCCATGTGTAGATGAACCCGTTACGGTCATGGTGCCATGCGTATGTTTTGCCACCTTTGTCGAACAGGATCACTTCGTTAATACCATCGTAGTCCCACTCATCATGTGGCGTCATTTGCATGCCCCATTTGGCCATGCCTGTATCCAGATCACGTGCAAAAATAGTCATGGACCATTTGTTGTCGCCGGGACGTACATCCGGGTTCCACACAGATGGGTTAGCAGTACCATAGTAAACCAGGTTAGTTTTCGGATCGTATGGCCACCAGCCCCATACGGAACCACCACCATGTTGCCAGCCATCTTTAACAGCCTGTGGTTTCAACCAGGTACGTGTACCCAGTTCTTTTTCACCGATTTTCAGCTGGTCGTTAGGGATTTTCTTGAAAGAACCCCCCTCTTTGTTACCACCGTTTACGTCCTGGTAAACTGACAATGCACTGTATTGAGGATTGTCCTTGTTGAAGTCCTCACCGATCAAAGCTTCTGCATCGGAACCCATTGAGTAGGCTTTCCAAGCTGTAGAACCATCTTTGATATTGTAAGCAACAAAGAAGCATCGCACACCGAATTCAGCACCTGAACAACCGGTCAATACTTTGTCTTTAATGACATGTGGCGCATTCGTATTCGTTGCACCAACTTTGGGATCCAAGTTTTTAACTTCCCAGACCTTAGTTCCCGTTTTTGCATCCAAAGCAACCAGCATACCGTCGTTCTGCTGCAAAAAGATTTTACCGTCACCAAAACCCAGGCCGCGGTTTACCACGTCACAGCACATAACAGCTTGCACTGATGGATCTTGTTTCGGGAAATAGGACCATACGATTTTCTGGTTGTCATTCAGGTCCAGCGCGTATACGTTGTTTGGGAACGCGGTATGTACATATAGCATATTACCGATGACCAGAGGAGAACCTTCGTGACCGCGGTTTACGCCAGTTGCGAATGTCCAGGCAGCTTTCAGGTTTTTAACGTTACCCTTGTTAATTTGTGACAGGCCACTATAACCATGATTACTGTAGTTACCACGTGGAAAAGCCCAGTTGTTAGCATCCTTCATTGCGGCTTCGGTATCTGCAGCGGCAAATGCAACCACTGGCAGTGCCATAGATGCCGCAACCAAACCCAAGGCTAACTTGATTTTGTTAACTTGCATATTAATCTCCAATAATGATCAAAATTTAATCTCCGCAAAATTCAATGAATCAAGTTTTGTTATGAGATTATTTTTTATTTCTTCTCTCACCAACAAAAGAGAGAGAACGTTCTGTCTCTTTAGACATTGAGCGCACTATAAATTATTGAAATCTGCATTGCAAGCTTTTTTGAAACACTTTGTTACAAATAAAAAAACCCGCTCTTTGGGAGCGGGCTTAAGTAATTGAATATACTAATAAATTAAGTTCTTATTTGAGGGTGCCTCTAATAATCAAAAGTGCAGCATCTTTAGCTTTGGCAGCTGCATTTGATCCAGGCGCCACTCTTTCAACCAGAGCTGCACCTTCGAAAAGCATGATAATTTGCTGACTCAAACCTGCTGGATCCGGAGCACCTGCTTCTTTTGCTAATGCGGAAAAATACTCTTGGAGTTCTTTGGCCAGCGTAATTGAGAATTGGTTTACCGGGTGATCTGGTTCAGGAAATTCAATTGTCCCGATATGGAAAGGCAATCCTTTGAAGTTAGGTGTACCGATCCATTCTTCCATTAGTATACATAAGGCGATAAGCTTATCTGCAGGCTTCCCTTTTTGATTCCGCAAACCTCTATTCAACCACTCATAAAATGCATCAGCTTTGCTTCTAAGAAAAGCCATGATGAGCGTATCTTTACTTGGAAAGTGGCGATACATGGTGGCTCTGGCCACGCCTGATGCATTAATGATCATATCTACAGCGCACGCATTAATTCCTTTTGCCTCAAAAAGGCTAGTTGCAACTCCAAGGATTTTCGCTTTGATTTCTGCTGCGCTCAACTGCTATATTCCATTAAATAAATCAGTGGTTTAGACGTATCGTCAGAGGGGTATATTCGCAGTGTACTAGCGAAAGTGCTGCTTGTAAATTCGTTAACTGATCCAGTTCAATTTCCCCAGTTTTTATGAAGGTTAAAAATGCAGCGCGCTGCTCCTGAGGTAGTGTTGCCGCCTGCGGGATAATGCAAACTGATTTACCCATTTCTTTTCGTAATGAATAGAAATGGCTAGGAACGTATGGGCTTGGAATAGGCTCAGTTGAATCCAGATAGTTATTACCAACTAGATTAACCTTTTTGGCTTGCAAAACAACCGGTGTGTGCTGATTGATGTAATAAATTGCTCCAATTAGCATCAAGAAACTACCTACTAACAAAGTGTTAATCAATCCCAAACTTTTACGATTTGATACCGACAAAACTGAGTTAAGGCTCAATTCTGCAAGTTGCCAATGGTTTGAAAATGCCTCTCGTTTTATTTCGAATTTAAGTGCACCAAGGAGGATGAAAAGAATTTGATCAGTTAAATCATTTGTATTCTTAACTTTCAATTTTATTACTTGTTCATTGATAAGTTTTCTCAAAAGATCAATATCGTGAAAATCCATTGTAACGGCTATTTCACGCATTACTTTCTGTTTTTCACTATCTTTACTCCAATTAGAGAACGTTGAAATCATAGCTCTTAAGCGCTCTTGCGGCGTTTTACCATTATTTTGGATTTCTAATCTCAAGCTAGTGAGATGCTTGTTACGTATAGTGTCCACGAAGCACACTTCTTTCTTGCAAAAGTTCGAATCAATATCTTTATTATGATTGTGAAGTTGGGAATGAATCAAGAATATAGGTGCAAACCTGGCCAGCCAAAGATATATCCGGTACATAAATACGGATTCAAGTTCGGCGGCTCCAGAAACTAGTATGACTTAAGCATTCATAAATTGGAAAAATAGAGCATAGCTAGGCAAGCAAATGCGCCATAAGACACTACAGGCACTAACCGGACTGTTCTGGGAAGTCTGCGTCTAAAACAATTCTGTATCTGGCATTACCCTCGGAGAGGTGCCTCAAAGCATCATTCACTTTACTCATAGGGAAGTGTTCCGTTTGAGGATATATATTATGTCTTACCGCAAATTCGATCATTTGCGCAGTCATTGCTGGCCCTCCGTTCAATGATCCAGCAATTCTTTTTTGGCCAAAGATTAGGTCCAGCGCTGAAATCTGCATTTCCTCCAGTATTACACCTACAATTGCCATTCGGCCATTTTGACGCAATGTTCTCACATAGGCAGACCAATCTAATGGCGTATTAACGGTGATTAATAAAAAATCTAAGGTGTTGGCAACTTTAAGAATCTCATGAGGATCGCAGCTGCTGATTACATTATGAGCTCCAAAATCGAGGGCTTCTTTAGTCTTATTTGGATTCGATGTAAATGCAGTGACTTCACATCCCCACGCTTTAGCGAATTTAATTGCTAAATGTCCTAGCCCTCCAATTCCAACAATTCCCACATGATCGGTAGGTTTGATCCCGAAAGTTAATAGAGGGGTAAAAACGGTTACGCCGGCACACAATAATGGACCAGCCTCAGCCATATTGATATTTTCAGGCAGCGGTATTGCCCAAGCCCAGTGAGATCTTACCTTTTCTGCGAGTCCTCCATGATGGCTTACAATGGTCGGTTGAATAGATCCGCACAAATTGTGTTCACCGCCCATGCATTGAGGGCAGTGCATACAACTACCTGCATTCCAGCCAACACCTACTTTTTGGCCAATTTTGATACCTTTCACATGATTGCCAATGGCGACAACTTTTCCTACAACTTCATGTCCTGGGACTAGTGGATATTTAGTCAACCCCCATTCATTACTAATCATCGAGAGGTCTGAATGGCATAGTCCACAGTGCTCTACTTTTACTTCGATCTCTTCAGAGCCTAATTCTTCAGGCAATAAACTTAAAAGTTCCAATGGAGAATTTTGGCCCTCTGCTGTCCAACTTTTGATGGTTTTCATTGATTTTCCTTTCGTGAATTTCAACGATAAGTTAAATCTGAAAACCTTTCACAAAAACTCCGATTCTTGCTTTCAAATTAAAGAATATTTAATTCATTGCATCATGCAAAATTATCCCGAATGCGTAGCGGTTTCCAGAGCTTACCCGACTAACGCCGTGTCGTAGATTGACCTTATAAACTCCTCGAGTGCCATTGACAGGCCTGTTGTGAACAGCAAAAACTACTGCGTCTCCTTTTTGAAAGTGCACTACTTCAACTTTGGATTGCATTCGGGGGCGTTGCTCAGTAATTACAAACTCTCCGCCCGTAAAATCCACCTCTGGCTGAGACAGAAGAATTACTATTTGTAACGGAAACACATAATCCCCATATAGGTCCTGGTGGAGGCAATTGAAATCGTTGGTTTGATATTTGAGTAGAAGGGGAGTTGGCAGATTCTGCCCATTTTCATGACATTGAGATAAAAAATCTGCGTGAGATACGGGGAAAGTCTGCTTTATACCTAAAGCAGAATTCCATCTATTAGCAATGGGGGCTAAACGTTTATACAACTCGGCTCTTAAATGAACTATACCCGTAGTCAATGGTGAACCAAAGTACTTATATTCGCCACTGCCGAACCCATGTCGTTCCATCACGACACGTTTTCGAAATTTTTCATTATCTGAATATTTACTGATCAAATTCTGACACGCATCAGATGTCATTAAAGATTTAATGACACAGAATCCTCTGCCATTTAATTGATCTTCAATTGAACTCCATTCATCCAAGGGCGGCATATTGAAGTCTTCAGCGTATAAGTTATTGTCGATAGAATTAACCTGAGTCGTTTTCATTTTTTGCCTCTTTTGCTATGAGAGCTAGTTTTCTCTCAACTCCCCAACGATACCCGGATAGAAAAGTATAGTCACTCCGAGTCTTGCTATTGAATTCGTGTGCCTTGAGGAGAAAACTACTTCTTGACCATATAAATCAACAACATTAAGCTGAATTAAGGAGTCTAGTCTAAATAGTTTTTATCTTGATAGAACTGGGGTATGGGAAACCAATCATTGCTATGAATCATCCGGATTTGAATTTGCTAATTGCATTGGATATTTTGCTGGAAGAGCAAAGCGTAGTTGCTGCTGCTCGGAGAATGAATTTGAGTCCGCCTGCTATGAGCCGAACCCTCACTAGAATTCGGGAAACTGTGGGCGATCCGATACTAGTTAGAGCGGGCCGAGGACTAGTACCCACAGTGAGAGCCTTGGAATTGAGGGATTTGGTCAGGACAACAGCTGAAACTGCAGTTGGTCTTTTGCAACTTGGGTCTATTGATAATCTCCAAGATATAGAACGACAGTTCATTATTAGAGCCAATGATGTTTTTGTAATGTCCTATGGTGAACGCTTGTTAAAGCGACTCCAGTCTCAGGCTCCGAAAATAACGCTTAAATTTACTGTCGAACATGATTTAGATGATAATGCCTTAAGAGAAGGGAGAATTGATCTCTGGATCGGTGCTAGTAATGCTCTTGACCCAGAGGTTAAAGTACAGCATTTATTTACAACTAAATTCATTGGCTTGGCTCATAAGGATCACCCCATATTCAATGATGAGATTACACCGGAATCTTTTGCGAAATATGATCAAGTGAATGTATCCAGAAAAGGCCTAAGTGCCGGGCCTATCGATATAGAGCTTAATAAATTGGGCCTGAATAGAAAAGTAGCCATTATTTCACCTTCATTTACGATGGCGTTGTTTACCCTGGCTGGCTCTCATTTGATTATGCCGATTCCCACCTACTCCCTATTCGGCTTAGAAAAACTTGAAACGAAGTTAAAATCCTTTCCCCTTCCACTTAACCTAGAGACATTCATGATCAGGCAAGCCTGGCATCCAAGACTTCATAATGATGCAATTCATAAGTGGTTAAGGAGTTGCATCCTGGAAATATGCCAGAAGAATCATTAAGAAATCCCGCTAATAGTTGTGTTCCATGCACTTATATGTTGCTAATCGTGCCATTGATGCATTAAACCCCTCTTAATAGAATTCGCCATCTCATTTATTTGGCGCAATTCACATGCTTGATTCAAGCATATCCACTCTTGCAAGAAAGCTAGTTTCTGCCTTTTTCATTAATAATGGATTAGGAAGAATAAAAACGAAGCTGGAATCAAAGAAACCATCCGCTGTTTCATCACCCCCGGTGATAATTCCCCCCTTCGGCCCGCGAATAGTTATGGGTATGGTTGGAGTGCTGATTGCTGTGATGATGTCCGGCATCAATGACCATGTGACAGATATTGCAATGATGGATATCCAAGGCGGCTTGCAGATTGGCCATGATGAAGGTAGCTGGTTAAAAGCCTTATTTCAGGCAGGACAAGTCGTTGGAATGGCTTTTGCCCCGTGGTGCGCCGTTACCTTCACATTGCGAAGATTCTGCCTCGTCATGACTTCTCTACTTGCTATCTTGGGATTTTGTTGTCCATTTGCACCCAATATTGAAACTTTATATTTCCTTAGGGCTTTTCAAGGCTTAGCGGGTGGTTTTTTACCCCCGCTGCTAATTACCGTTGCCCTTCGGTATTGTCCGCCAGGCATTCGTTTATTCGGGTTTGCTGGTTATGCGCTTAGCTCGACATTTGGACCTAACATGGCGACGCCATTGGCTGCATGGTGGAGTGATTATGCTGGAACTGCTTGGATATTTTGGCACATCATTCCATTTTGCCTGATTAGCCTGGTTGCGGTTTTTTTGGGTTTGCCCCAAGACAAGCTACGCCTTGACCGCTGGAAAACATTTGATTGGCCAGGACTGATTTTAGGCGCCCCTTCAATAGCTGCACTGGTGATCGCCGTCCATCAAGCCGATAGATTGAATTGGTTGGAGTCCCCGTTAATAACATTGCTTGCCCTGGCTGGAGGAATCACATTTTGTTTATTCCTCGTACATGAGTGGTTCTATAAAGACCCAATCTTCAAATTACAAATTTTATTGCGCAGAAATTTTTTATTTTCCACATTAACAATCGCTGGTTTGTTGATTTTGTATCTAGGTGCAATCGTTGTTCCTTTAGTATTTTTGGGAGAGGTAAAGGGATATCGTCCCGCTGAAGTCGTGGGCTTAGCGCTGATCATTGCGATGCCACAGTTAATTTTTTTACCGATGGTTTCTGCGATCCTGAATATTAAAAGAGTGGATGCACGATGGGTGTTTGCATGCGGTATCAGCATTTTGAGCTATTCATTTTATTTATCTACTGACCTGACTTCAGATTGGGTACAAACAGACTTTTATTTTGTATTGATGCTTCAAGCCTTAGGGCAGCCATTAACGATTTTGCCAATCCTGATGATAGTGGTAGCAGATATGCCTGCGGCAGACGGACCTTATATATCTGCAATGTTCAATGCTACCAAAGGTTTTTCAGCCGTATTGATTACTACGTTAGTTGAAGGTTTCGGTCACATTCGGATGGACTACCACTCATCCGTATTAACAAGCCAATTGGGCAGAAATTCTGCTGCACTGTATGAGCGCATGGGCGTTTTTGATGCTTCCTTAAATAGCTTGATCGGAAAATCGATAACTAGCCACTTTTCGTTGGAACTGGTAGCAGAACAAATCAAATTACAGTCATTGACCTTAGCGATGGCTGATGTTTATCAAGTTCTGTTGGTTATTGCATTGGCTTTATTGATATTAGTAGCAATTTTACCAACCAGGGTTTATCCCCCATGGCCTGTTCAATAGTTTTTAAATAATGTGGATATTAAATATGTTAATTCTTGAAGATTCAAAGGACATTCACAGCAAGATATTGATCGTCGCGATGTTGACTACGAATTTAGTTGGATGTGGGTACTTCAGTGAGGGTCAGTCAGAAACTACAAATGATGCATATATAACAGCCGACTTTACGCTTGTCTCCCCAAAAGTAAGTGGGATTGTTGAGCAAGTATTGGTTGAGGATAATCAGTTGGTAAAAGCCGGTGATCCTTTAGTGATCATTGATAACCGGGATTATCAGGCATTAGTTGATAGCGCATACGCCGATGTAGGAGTAGCCAAAGCTGAGATGGAGAAACTTGAAGCAGAAATAGCCCGACAACCAACCTTGATTGATCAGGTTAAGGCAAACATCGTTTCCGCAAATGCCAGCATTACGCTTGCTGAGTCCAATGCAACAAGATATATGAATCTTTCTGCAGATGGCGCAGGAACTATCCAAGAAAATCAGCAGGCAATTGCCCAGCTGAGTCAAAGTCAGGCCACTGGAATTAGGGAAAAAGCAAATCTCCGAACAGTGGAGTTGCAATTAAATATACTACTAGCAGACAGGGAAAAAGCCCGGGCAAATTTGAAGAAATTTGAAGCCATCAAAGAGCAAGCTTTACTGAGTCTGTCTTATACCGTCATCACGGCACCTATCGATGGCGTGATTGGAAGAAAGTCAGTACGCCCTGGCGCTTATCTTCATGTCGGCACATCCATGTTAGCAATTGTGCCTGTAAGAAAACAGTTTGTGGTAGCAAATTTTCAAGAAAACCAAGTTAAGAATATGCGGTTGTTTCAGAAGGTCGATATAAAAGTGGACAGTTATCCTGACATGCACCTCAAAGGTTATATTGATAGTCTGGCACCTGCAACAGATGTAGCCTTTGCGCCTATTCAACCCGACAATGCCACTGGTAACTTCACTAAAATCGTTCAACGAATTCCGGTAAAGATTATGCTCAATGCGAGTGATGACCAACTTGAAAAACTGAGAGTGGGTATGTCAGTCATACCGAGCGTAAGAACCGAAATGGGGCATAGCAATAAACTCCTGAAAGAAGGCGGAGTTAAGCAATGAAATATCAGTTTATGTCCATTTTGTTTCTAGTGCTGCAGGGATGCTCAATTACAACAAAAAACGAAATTGAATCGATCAAGAAACCGGTAGGTAATTATAGATCCGCAATCGAACATAGCGTTGGAAGCATGCCGATTGAGGACTCCCCACCTTCTAATTGGTGGAGGATGTTCAACGATCCAATACTATCGCAAATTGAAGAAAGGGTAGTGGAAGAAAACCTGAGTGTAAAGGCTGCGATATCACGGGTTTTACAAAGCAGGGCACAGAGACAAGTCAACGGTGCAATCTATTATCCTCAGGTAACAGCAGATGGAAACTTCTTGAATTCGAGATCGAACCCCAATGGACCACACATGCCGCCTTTGGCAGCCGGTTCTTCCAGTTTTAATAATATTCGAGCGGGATTGGAGGCAAATTGGGAGTTAGATCTATTTGGCAGAATTGAAAAGATAACAGCAGCAGCTGATGCTAAAACTGAAGCAGCTCTTGATGATCAGAGATTTGCTGTCATCACGGTTGAATCTGAAATCGCTCGGCTTTATATTGCTCTGCGAGGAGCACAATCATTGAAGTCCATACTGGATGAAAACCTTGAAATTGCTGAGCGAAGTGCTTACTTAACTAAAGCAAAATTTGCGAATGGGGTAACAACCCATTTGGATGTTTCTAATTCTGAGGCACAGATAGCATCAATTCAATCCAAAATACCTTTAGTTGAGGCCGAGCAAACGGTATTGATAAATGCTATAGGGGTTTTACTAGCTCAACCACCAAGTTCCCTTTCATCTTTGCTTGGCGGAGGTAAGGCGATTCCTAATCCACCAAGGAATGTTCCTGTCGGTCTTCCATCAGAACTAGTAAGACGAAGACCTGATATTAGGAAAGCGGAGGCTAACCTTAGTGCTGCTACTGCAGAAATAGGGATTGCAATCGCTGACTTCTACCCGCGAATATCTCTAACTGGTGGATTTGCTAGTGAAACATTACAGCTTTCAAAATTAGGAAACTGGGCCACCCGACAGTTCTTCATCGGGCCAATTTTCTCCCTGCCAGTCTTTAATGGTGGGAAACTGAAAGGAACACTTGAGCTTAAGAAAGCCGAGCAACAAGAGGCCGCGATAAATTACCAATCGACAATATTAAACGCGTGGAATGAAGTTGATTCAACGTTAGCAAATTATTTTGCAGAACAACAGCGGCACTCAAAACTGCAGGAAGCGGTTGAAAAGAATGGATTAGCCTTAAGGATAGCTCAAAGACGCTACACAGAGGGAGTGATTGATTTTCTGAACGTGCTAGCTGTTCAAAAATCCTTATTAGCTTCAAAAGAAGAATTGATAAATAGCAAAGTTTCTGTTTCGCAGAATATGATCAATTTATACAAAAGCCTTGGGGGCGGGTGGGAGTCCACGATTCCTGAAAGCCATTATATAACTCAGTCAGCATCTACATTAGAGTAGACATATTCTACGCTTATTGTGGTCTACTTGAATAAGCTGTGTTGCATCTTTTGTTATGAACAGGTATCAATAAGAAATTAAATATTTATTCAAAAAAGGCCTCTAAAAATTAATTTAGAGGCCTCTGAAAGTGACGTATTAGTTACGTCAAATCAGCGAGAATCAGCCTGCAAAGTTCTTGGCAGCAAATTCCCAGTTAACCAGATGGTTCAGGAAAGTTTCCACGAATTTGGGACGTGCATTGCGGTGGTCGATGTAATAGGCATGTTCCCATACGTCGATAGTTAATAGCGCTTTGTCGCCAGTGGTCAACGGTGTACCGGCTGCGCCCATGTTGACGATATCAACAGAACCGTCGGCTTTTTTCACCAGCCAGGTCCAGCCAGAACCGAAGTTGCCAACAGCTGAGGTCTGGAAGGCTTTCTTGAACTCGTCGTAAGAACCCCATTTGGCTTTGATGGCGTCTGCCAGTGCACCTGTTGGTTCGCCGCCGCCGTTGGGAGACAGGCAGTTCCAGAAAAAGGTGTGGTTCCATATTTGGGCAGAATTGTTGTAGATGCCGCCGGAAGATTTCTTGACGATCTCTTCCAGGCTGGCGTTTTCGAATTCAGTGCCTTTGATCAGGTTGTTCAGGTTGGTCACATAAGCCTGGTGGTGCTTGCCGTAGTGATATTCAAAGGTTTCTTCAGACATGTGGGGTGCCAGTGCGTTTTTCGCAAATGGCAATGGTGGTAAGGTATGTTCCATGGAGTTTCCTTTTTATGGTTTGTTGAAAAGGGTAATTTGATTTTAAAAATCGACGTGATGTTTACAACCCGTGATGCTTAGAACAGCGGGCCTGGCAAAAGGTTTACCAATTTAGTAGGGTTATTTTGCCATATTTTGCGGGGATACAAAACCGTGCCTCGCCACATCATGGCGGCAAAAAATGCTATTTCTTGCGCGCACGCGGGTGTGCGGCATCATAAATTTTGCTCAGGTGCTGGAAATCGAGGTGGGTATACACCTGCGTGGTACTGATATTGGCATGCCCCAGCATTTCCTGCACGGCGCGCAAGTCGCCACTGCTTTGCAGTACATGGCTGGCAAAGCTGTGACGCAGCATGTGCGGATGTACATGGTTGTGCAGACCCTGCTTTACCGCCCAGTCATTGATGCGCATCTGTATCGTGCGTCCGTTGATGCGTCGGCCTTGCTGGCTGATAAACACCGCAGTTTCTGCCGGGCGTTTGAGCAGCCATTGCGGACGGACAGCCAGCCAGGCATGCAGTGCAGCAATCGCTTTACTGCCTAGTGGCACCATGCGGGTTTTATTGCCTTTACCGGTCACGGTGACCACGCTTTCCTGCAGGCCCAGTTGTGCCAGGTTGAGGCCGACCAGTTCACTCAGGCGTAGCCCTGATGAGTAAAACAGCTCCAGTATCGCGCGGTCGCGCACGACAATGGGCGCATCTCCTTCCAGTTCCACCAGTTTGCTGGTTTGCTCAATGGACAGGGCATGGGGCAGGGTTTTGGGTGATTTGGGCGCGCGCAGGCCAATCACCGGGTTGGCCGGAAACTGGTGATGTGATACCAGGTAATTGAAAAAACCGCGCCAGCTGGAGAGCATGCGGGCGATACTGCGGCCACTCAGGCCTTGCGCATGCAAACTGGCGATGCTGCGGCGGATATGTTGCGGCGTCAGGGTTTTCAGCGCTTGCCCGTGTTGCTGTAATAACTGGGAAATATCGCGCTGGTAATTGTTGCGTGTGTGTTCGCTTAAACCGCGCTCGAAGTGCAGGAAGTCGAGGTAATCATCCAGCAGTTCATGCATGGCGATTACCTCTAATGTTTGGTGTTACGCTGACAATTGACGCTCGAGGTAAATGCCCCTGGGCGGAAATCTCAGCGGGGGCTTTCATAAGATATATCTGGCGAGGGAGGCGCTGACCAGCTCCCCGATCCTGTTCAGGAACAAGGTTCCCATGCCGGCATAAAAGCGGCTGCGGTGCTCGCTGGGAATTGCCAGCAGGCCAAAGGTGACTTCCTGGTAGCGCATGGGGATCACTGCCAGTGAGGCAGGTGTTTCGCTAAACCAGCCGGCGATATCCATGGTCGGCAGCGTACCGCAATAGGGTTGGCTCAAGTCTTTGGCCCAGTTTCTCAGTGACTCTTCGGCTTCAATAAAAATACCATCGGCACCATGGCTTTCGTTGACCCATAATCTGAGGCAGCTACCAGGCAGCTGGAAGTGACTGGCAAGAAACTCAACCAGGTGTGCATGCAAGCTGGCGACATCCTTGGCGAACAGCAACCCTAGTGTCAGTTCATGCACTTTATTCGCCGTGGTTTCATTTTCCTCGGCGGTCAGGATCAGTTCGGTAAAGCGTGATTCCAGCACACGGATTTTGTCGCGCTGGGCGATTTGCTGGCGCTCGGCCAGCGAAATCGTGCCCTTGCCATGCGGGCTGGGCAGGAACAGTTCTGTCAGCAAGTGCGCGTGACTTTCGAAAAAGTCCGGATGCGCCTTCAGATAATGCTTGATATCGTTTTCGTTAATACTGTCTTCCATAGCGCTTCTGTGCTGCCTTAAATTTCAATTTCGCCTTCAAATACAATCTCTGCCGGACCGGTCATCATGACCGGATGGTCGCCACCTTGCCACTGGATGGTGAGGATGCCACCGCGCGTATGGACTTTTACCGGGCTTTGCAATGAACCCAGCTGGATACCACTCACGGCTGCGGCACAAGCACCGGTGCCACAGGCCAGCGTCTCACCGCTGCCACGCTCATACACGCGCAGGTTGATTTCATGCACGTTGAGCACTTGCATGAAACCGGCATTCACGCGTTGCGGGAAGCGTGGATGGGATTCAATTTGCGGACCCAGGGTCGCCACTTCAGCCGTGTGCACATTCTCTACCAGCATCACGGCATGCGGGTTGCCCATGGACACGGCACTGATAGTCACCGTTTCCCCGTGCAGTGGCAATTCGTAAACCGTGGCCTGTGTGCCCACATCAAATGGAATCTGTGCCGGGACGAAACGTGGCGCGCCCATATTGACAGTCACCTGGCCATCTTCCTGTAATGTCAGCGTGATGATGCCGCTGGCGGTTTCCACCCGGATTTCGCGTTTATCGGTCAGGCCTTTATCAACGACAAAACGCACAAAGCAGCGCGCACCATTGCCGCACTGCTCCACTTCACTGCCATCGGCATTAAAAATGCGGTAGCGGAAATCCACGCCTGGTGTATCCGTATTTTCCACCATCAGCAATTGATCGCAGCCGACGCCAAAATAGCGGTTGGCAACCTGCTGGATTTGCGTGTGGGATAAATGAACCGGGGCCTGTGTCGCGTCAATGACAACGAAGTCGTTGCCAGCGCCCTGCATTTTGGTGAATCGGAGTTTCATGGCCTGAAATGATACTCTAACAACCCCTCGAATGGCAGCTTGCGGGCAACATTTATTCCGCTTGACGCGCAATCTCGGGTAGAATCTGCGTTCCACATTCGGGTACCGGCTTCAGCCTTTAGTCGTCCCCATTAAATTAACCATTTTACTTTTCAAGGCGTCAAACATGAGTGAATATCTTTTTACTTCGGAATCGGTTTCCGAAGGGCATCCCGATAAACTGGCTGACCAGGTTTCAGACAGCATCCTGGATGCAATTTTAGCGCAAGACCCCACTGCACGCGTCGCGGCAGAAACCCTGGCCAATACTGGCCTGATTGTACTGGCCGGTGAAATCACAACCACCGCCAATGTTGATTACATCAAAGTGGCCCGTGATGCGGTCAAGCGTATCGGCTATGACAATACCGATTACGGTATCGACTACAAGGGTTGCGCCGTACTGGTGGCCTATGACAAGCAGTCTCCCGATATCGCCCAGGGCGTAGACAACGCCAATGATGATCCGCTGGACCAGGGTGCCGGTGACCAGGGCCTGATGTTTGGCTATGCCGTGAATGAAACACCGCAATTGATGCCATTGCCTATCTGGTTGAGTCATCGTGTGATGGAGCGTCAGTCGCAATTGCGTAAAGATGGCCGCCTGGCCTGGTTGCGCCCGGATGCCAAGTCACAGGTGACGATTCAATACGTGGACGGCAAACCGCACAAGATTGATACTGTACTGGTCTCCACACAACATGCGCCTGAAATGTCGCTGGAAGCGATTCGTGAAGCAGTGATTGAAGAAATCATCAAGCCCACGCTGCCGGCAGAACTGATCAAGGGTGAGATCAAGTACCTGGTGAACCCGACCGGCCGTTTCGTCATCGGTGGTCCGCAAGGCGATTGCGGCCTGACTGGCCGTAAGATTATTGTGGACACCTATGGCGGTGCCGCACCGCATGGCGGCGGCGCGTTCTCCGGTAAAGACCCGTCCAAGGTGGATCGTTCTGCCGCCTATGCAGGCCGTTATGTGGCGAAAAACATTGTCGCTGCCGGCCTGGCGGACAAGTGCCTGGTGCAAGTGAGCTATGCTATTGGCGTGGCGCAACCGACTTCCATCATGGTGGAAACTTATGGTACCGGCAAAATTGCAGACGAGAAATTAACCCAGCTGGTACGTGAGCACTTCGATTTGCGCCCTAAAGGCATCGTCAAGATGCTGGACCTGTTGCGCCCGATTTACAGCAAAACCGCTGCTTATGGCCACTTTGGCCGTGACGAGCCGGAATTTACCTGGGAGGCCACAGATAAGGCGGCCGCATTGCGCGCAGCAGCAGGGCTATAAAACAGCCTGAAAAGTATTCATATAAAAAACTAATTTCAAGAGGGCTTTTAGCCCTCTTTTTTTTCGATTTCCTGTCGATATCAAGCGTAAGATAATCAGTATATATAATAAGCTCAAACCGGCAGCATGTTAAAAACCATACCAATAAGTCAGGTGAGAATCGGCATGTATATCCATGAACTGAAAGGGCCATGGATGAATCACCCTTTCTGGCGGAGCCGGTTTGTGCTCAAGGATGTGGCCGATTTGCAGAAGCTGAGGGGGAGCCAGCTGCAGGAGGTGGTGATCGACCTCGGACGCGGACTGGATGTGCTGCCGGAGCAGATTGAAACGCCGCCGACAGACAAGGAAATGATCATGCTGGAGCTGAACGGCCCAGCGATCGGGGAGGAGTCTGCCAGTGCGCCAGTCAAACAGACGCCATTAGATGCCGAGCACAGGCAAGCTGCCAGGATCATTCAGGCTTCACGCAAGGAAATGGTATCCATGTTCAAGGATTTGCGCATGGGCAAGGTGATTGAAGCCGATGCTGTCCTGCCGCTGGTGGATGAGATTTCGGCTTCGGTGGCGCGCAATACCCATGCCCTGATCAGCTTGGTACGGTTGAAGACTGCCGATGACTATACCTATATGCACTCGATTGCGGTATGCGCACTGATGACCACGCTGGCCAGGGCCCTCAAATTGTCTGACGAAGAAGTCAGGCAGGCCGGGTTGGCCGGGCTGATGCACGACATGGGCAAGGCCGGTGTTCCGTTACAGATTTTGAATAAGCCTGGTTCGCTGACCGATCACGAATTTGACATCATTCGCCAGCATCCGGCACTTGGTCACGAAATGTTACTGAAAGCCAATATTATGGATGCCGTGACGCTGGATGTCTGCCTGCATCATCACGAAAAAGTGGATGGGACTGGCTATCCGGGCAAGCTGACCGGGAGTGACCTCAGTATTTTTGCCAAAATGGCGGCCATCTGCGATGTGTATGATGCCGTCACCTCTGCCCGGGCATACAAACCGGGCTGGGAGCCAGGGATTGCCCTTAACCGTATGGCTTCCTGGGAAGGGCATTTTGACCAGGATGTGTTCAAGGCGTTTGTCAAAAGCCTGGGGATCTACCCGATAGGCACGCTGGTCATGTTGAAGTCAGGGCGCCTGGCAGTCGTGGTGCGCCAGTCGCCGGATAGCTTGTTGAGGCCGGTTGTTAAAGCATTTTTTTCAACCAAATCCCTGGTATATATCCCGGTGGAGGAAGTGGATTTGGCCAGGCAGGGCGCAGATGAGATTGTCAGCAACGAATCTTCTGCCAACTGGGGTGTGAGCGACATCGAGCATTTATGGGCGGCGCAGTAAGGCGTGCAATAAAAAAGGAGCCAAAGGCTCCTTTTTTTATTTTTGATACATCGTTTCCTGATTATTCAGCGGTCTTTTTCGCCCGTTTACTGGAGGATGCCGGGCTGGCTTTTTTAGTCGCTGCTTTCTTTTTGGTGGCCGGTTTCTTGCCTGTGGTTTTCCCGCCTTCTTTCGCTGCTTTTTCAGCCAGCAGTTCCAGCGCCTGCTCCACTGTCAGTTCTTCCGGCGTGACGCTCTTGGGCAGTGTGGCACGGATACCATTATGCTGCACATAAGGGCCAAACCGGCCAGAGAATACTTCAATCCGGCCCTCGCCTGACGGATGTTCGCCCAGGTCCGCCAGCGCCGCTGGCCCGCTCGCCGCTGCCAGTAGTTTAACAGCACCTTCGAGGTCTATGCTAAACACGCTCTCGGTTTTGGGGATGGATTTGAACTTGCCATCATGATTCACGTAAGGCCCAAACCGGCCGATATTGGCAACGATCTTTTTACCGGTTTCCGGGTGCTGGCCCAGGTCACGCGGCAAGCTCAGCAGCATATGCGCCGTGTCGATATTAATCTGGCTCAGCGGAATCTCTTTCGGGATGCTGACGCGCTTGGGTTTTTTCTTGTCACCTTCTACCGGCTGGCCTACCTGCAAATAAGGACCATACGGGCCATTCATCAGGTAAATATCTTTTTGCGTATCCGCATCCTGCCCGATCACCACTGGCTCGCTGGCCATATTGGCTTCGCCATCCAGGTTGCGTTTGTAGTCGCACTTCGGTGTCGCGTTATAGCCGGTACAGCCAATAAAGCTGCCGTAGCGGCTCAATTGTTTTTGGAGTTGGCGGCCGCATTTCGGGCACATTTCATCAATCAGCTCATTGCCCGGGCGCTCTACATCCGCTTTAACCAAAATCTGCTGGTTAAAGCCCTGCCAGAACTTGTCCATGACCGGCACCCAGTCCAGGTTGCCCTCGGCAATCTCGTCCAGTTCGTTTTCCAGTTTGGCGGTAAAGTCATAGTCGACGTACTGGGTAAAGTGCTCGGTGAGGAATTTATTGACCACGCGGCCCACATCGGTCGGCGTAAAGCGCTTTTTATCCAGCACCACATATTCGCGGTCTTGCAGGGTCGAAATAATGCTGGCGTAGGTGGAAGGGCGGCCAATGCCGTATTCTTCCAGCGCTTTCACCAGGCTGGCTTCCGAGTATCGGGGTGGCGGCTCGGTAAAGTGCTGTTCGCCGAAAATCTTTTCTACCGTCAACACTTCGCCGGTTTCCAGGTGCGGCAGTTTGGCTTCCGCGTTTTCGTCATCCTTGTCGTCGTCCTTGCCTTCCATATAGACGGCAATAAAGCCCGGGAATATCAGTGTCTGGCCACTGGCACGGAACAGGTTGGCCTCTGAGCCAACGGCCAGATCGACACTCACAGCATCATATTTGGCCTGTGTCATCTGGCAGGCCAACGTGCGCTTCCAGATCATTTCATACAATTTGAACTGTTCGTCATTCAGGTATTGGCGCACGCTGGCAGGCGTACGGGTAATGTCGGTTGGCCGGATTGCCTCGTGTGCCTCTTGCGCATTCTTGGCCTTGGTTTTGTACATGATGGGCGCTTTGGGCAAGTAATCTGCGTCAAAGTGTTTTTTCACGTAATCGCGGATTTGCATGACCGCTTCGGCCGCCAGGCTGAACGAGTCAGTACGCATATAGGTAATCAAACCCACCGTACCGCTACCCACATCCATGCCTTCATACAGTTGTTGCGCCACACGCATGGCGCGGCTGGTGGTGAAACCCAGCTTGCGCACGGCTTCCTGTTGCAGGGTGGATGTCGTGAATGGTGCGGCCGGGCTGCGGCTGCGTTGCTTTTTCTCAACACGGGTAACCGTTGTCTTACCTGCGGAAGCTAACAGTAATTTGCCAACAATATCGGCCTGCTGGTCATGGTTGGTGACCGTGAATTGCTCCACTTTCTGGCCATTGAGTTGTACCAGTTTGGCATCAAAGCCATGCGCATGCTTGAGCGCACTCATATGGATGCTCCAGTATTCCTGGCTGGTAAAGGCTTCGATTTCGAGTTCGCGCTCTACGATCAGGCGCAGCGCAGGGCTTTGCACGCGACCGGCAGACAAGCCGCGGCGAATTTTTTTCCACAGCAATGGCGAAAGATTAAAGCCCACCAGGTAGTCCAGTGCGCGGCGGGCTTGCTGGGCATTGACCAAGTCCATGGAAATGTCACGTGGATGGTCAATCGCCTGTTTGACTGCCGTTTGCGTGATCTCGTTAAACTCAACGCGTTTGAGCAGCTTGTTCTTCAGCAGCTTTTTCTCGCTGAGGATTTCGGCGATATGCCAGGAAATGGCTTCACCTTCGCGATCCGGGTCGGTTGCCAGGTAGATGCTGTCCGCACTCTTGACCGCTTTGGCTATTGCATCCACGTGCTTGCTGTTGCGGTCTATGATGTCGTACTTCATGGCGAACTGCTGTGCCGGATCCACGGCACCGTTTTTTGGAATCAGGTCGCGCACGTGCCCGTAAGAAGCCAGGACCTCAAAATCACCACCCAAATATTTTTTGAGGGTTTTGGCCTTGGAGGGAGATTCAACGATCAGCAGTTTGGACATTGAGCGGTCTGTGTAAGAGTTGGCTAGATAATAGCAAGCGTTTTAACGACTAGACAATATATCGGTGCGTAAAGACATGAATTAAAGTTTCTCCGGCACCAAAACATTGTGTTATTCCTCAGTGGCGACGGCAACCGGGAAGGGTTTGCGTGCAAATTCAATGCGTTTGTCATCCTGGGTGGCAATGGTCAACGCCATGTCGTTGGCAGGAAGTTTCTCGTGGTCAAACATCGGGTCTTCATCTTCTTCCCTGGCCTGGCTCAGGTGTTTGAAATCATACAAGTCAACATCGGCCAGGTGCGAAGGCTCCACATTGCCGATGGCACGGAAGATATTATTGATACGTCCCGGTTGTTCGCGTTCCCAGTTATTCAGCATGTCCTTGATTTTCTGGCGTTGCAGGTTTTCCTGGCTACCGCATAAATCGCAGGGAATAATCGGGAACTGCATGCCACGTGCATAAGCGGCGATATCTTTTTCTGCACAATACGCCAGTGGGCGGATCACCATGAATTCGCCACGGTTGGTCGCCAGCTTGGGCGGCATCGCTTTCATCTTGGCGCCGTAGAACATATTCAGGAACAGGGTCTGCACGATGTCATCACGGTGGTGGCCTAATGCAATTTTGTTCGCGCCCAATTGCTGTGCGGTGGTATAGATAATGCCGCGGCGCAGGCGTGAGCATAAACTGCAGGTGGTTTTGCCTTCGGGGATTTTTTCTTTAACAATAGAGTAAGTATCCGCTTCGACGATGCGGTACTCCACGCCGAGTTTTTCCAGGTAAGCAGGCAAGATGTCAGCGGGGAATCCGGGCTGTTTCTGGTCCAGGTTCATCGCAATCAACTTGAAATTGATGGGCGCGCGTTCCTGCAGGGCCAGCAGAATCATCAGCATGGCGTGGCTATCCTTGCCGCCGCTCATGCACACAAGCACGGTGTCACCGTCTTCGATCATGTTGTAGTCGCCGATGGCTTTGCCCGTGGCGCTAATCAGCTGATTGCGCAGTTTCAGGAAGTTCTGGCTGACGTCGTCTGGATAATGTTTGGTCTTCATAGGCGCGCATTATAACGGAAAGCGAGCGGGTAAGCCCTTGATTATTCTGGCTGATTTTAATTTGCTTATTCTTTTTTTATGGTTGCCGGATTAAATGCTCAAGTGGCGACCGCCATCCACGGCCAGTACATGGCCGGTCATAAACGGGGCGTCATAAATCAGGAATTTTACCGCCCTGGCAATATCAGATGGTTCTCCCATGCGTTTGAGCAAGGTCTGGTTAATCACCTGTTGCCGGTACTCTTCATCGAACTCCTGGTTGCTGTCTGGCCATAACACAGGCCCGGGCGCCACTGCATTCACCCGCACGCTGGGTGCCAGTTCGTGTGCCAGGGATTTGGTCAGGCTGACCAGGCCGGCCTTGGCTGCACTATACACAATGTAATGTTTCTTCGGGCGTTCGATATGCATATCGGTGATGTTGACGATACAGCCCTGGCTGGCTTGCAAGGCAGGGGACGCCGCCTGGCTTAAAAATAATGGCGCCTTGAGATTGCTGCCCATGAGGTCTTCCCATTGCTCAAGTTGAATCGTTCCTAACTCGGTTGGGTAGTAGCTGGAAGCGTTATTCACCAGTGCATCCAGCCTGCCAAAGCGTTGTAAGGTCATGTCAATCAATCCTGGCAAGGCCGCGATATCGAGCAAATTACCCTGCACCGCAGCGACACTGCCCGGGCGCTGGTGATTCAGTTCTGTTTGCAGAGCGAGTGCTTCGCTGACGCTGCTGTGGTAATGCAACATGATGTTGGCGCCCTGCCGATGTAATTCACGTATGATTGCCGCGCCTACCCGTTTGGCACCGCCAGTGACTAATACGACTGATTCTTGCACGACAGATTCTCGGACTGCTGGATTTGCGCTCACGTTGTACTCTTTATTCTCGACTCGTCACATTATAATGGCTGAATGACTGTTCAACCGATTTCTTCACAATTGCCGGCGCTGGATGCCTCGGCGCAACAGCATTGTGATCGCGTGGCCGCACATATACAACAACAGATACGGCAGCGAGGGGGCTGGATCTCCTTTGCCGATTATATGCACATGGCGCTATATACCCCGCATCTCGGCTATTACAGCGGTGATGCAAGCAAGTTTGGCCGCACAGGCGATTTTGTGACGGCACCCGAGATATCGCCGCTGTTTGCGTCTGCGCTCGCCAACCAGGTCAACCAGGTGTTGCATCACACCGGTGGTAGCGTTTTGGAGCTGGGCGCTGGTACTGGCAAGCTGGCCATCGGTGTATTGCAGAAACTGCATGCATTGGATCAATTGCCTGAGCATTATTATATACTTGAGGTAAGCGCCAACTTGCGTGAAAGGCAGCAACAGGCTTTGCAGGCTGTATTGCCTGAGGCAATATTTTCGCGGGTGCAATGGCTGCATAGTCTGCCTGAAGCATTCACTGGAGTCGTCATTGGTAACGAGGTGCTGGATGCGGTGCCGGTACAGGTGATCCAGTGGCAAAACGGTCAATGGCAGGAGCGTGGCGTGGCGTTTGAACAAACATTTGTTTGGCAAAATCGGCCGCTGCAGGACCAGTCGCTGGCTGCACATATTGATACCAGCCACTTACCCGAAGGCTATACCACTGAAATCTGTCCGGCCGCACGGGGATTGATTGCCAGTCTGGCGACCATGCTCAGACAAGGGCTGATCCTGCTGCCGGATTACGGTTTTGCTGCGCGTGAGTATTACCATCCGCAGCGTCATCAGGGCACGCTAATGTGCCATTTCCAGCATTATGCGCATGACGATCCGTTTGTGTATCCCGGCTTGCAGGATATTACCGCGCATGTTGATTTCACGGCGATGGCAGAAACGGCATTGATGTATGGGCTGGATTGCGCAGGGTATACCACGCAGGCCCAGTTTCTGATGAATTGCGGCATTTTGCAGATGCTGGCAGCAGTTTCGCCGGAAGACAGTGCCCGTTACTTGCCTATGGTTGCAGCGGTGCAGAAGTTGCTTTCCCCGGCGGAAATGGGGGAGTTGTTCAAGGTATTGGCGCTGGGTAAGGGGTTGGGAGAGCCATTGTTAGGGTTTGTGAACGGGGATAAACGGCATCAGTTGTAATTGGAGGAGGGGCTTTGGGATTGGGGTAAGAGGCATTCTTTAAGGTTTTTGCTGCTTTGGCGGGTTGATTGGGTGATTCTTTTCGCCTTTAGGCGAAAAGGTTTCTCTGCAAAAGTCGCATATGCAGAAAATATATGCTCTAAAGTATAATGCGCCCCATGACAGAAATCGACCCAACCCCAGAATCTTCCGAAGCACCTTACCAGCGCCGTATCCGCAGTTTTGTCTTGCGCCAGGGACGTTTGACCAAGGGCCAGGAGCGTGCGCTGGAAACGGCATGGCCACAATTTGGCATTGAGTATGTTGAACAAACGCTGGATTTGGCGCATACGTTTGGCCGTAACCACAGTCCCAAAATCCTGGAAATCGGGTTTGGCATGGGTGATGCCACTGCGAAAATTGCCCAGACGCTACCGGACAATGATTTTCTGGCGGTAGAGGTGCATACGCCAGGCGTCGGCAGTTTGCTCAAGCTGATGCAAGAGGGTGATATCCGGAATATCCGCATTCTTCAGCATGATGCGGTGGAAGTATTGCAGAATATGCTGGCCGATGCTTCGCTGGATGGTGTGCATATTTTCTTCCCGGATCCGTGGCATAAAAAACGGCACCATAAACGCCGGTTGATCCAGGCTGAGTTCATCCAGCTGCTCTGCTCAAAACTGAAAGCGGGTGCTTACATTCATGTGGCGACAGACTGGCAGGAGTATGCGGAATGGGTGCTGGAAGTATTGCGCGCCGACCCGCAGTTGCAGAATACAGCGGCTGAGTACGCGGAAAAACCAGTTTACCGGCCACTGACCAAGTTTGAAAACCGCGGACTCAAGTTAGGGCACGGTGTATGGGATCTGGTGTTTAAACGTATCTAAAAAAGCAGAACGGCAGAATAAATCTGCCGTTTCTTATTCAGCCGGTGATTCCTCGGCCCCTTCGCCAGCCCCTGCGCTAAAGAACCATTGCCCAAGCACAGTTTCTGCTTCATCCACGCCTTGTTTTTTCAGGCTGGAAAATAACTGCACACTGATGCCTTCGCCCCAGGTCGTTTGTAATTCCTTGCGCACTTTGTTCAGGGTAATGGTTGCTTCACTGCGGGATAGTTTATCGCTTTTGGTCAGCAATACATGCACCGGCTTGCCGGTAGGGCAAAACCAGTCCAGCATTTGCCTGTCCAGCGGTGTGAGCGGATGACGGCTATCCATGACCAGCACCAGTCCTGCCAGGCTCTGGCGTTCACTTAAATAGCGGGACAGCACATTTTGCCAGTGCATGCGCATGGCTTCCGGCACCTTGGCGTAACCGTAACCCGGTAGATCGACCAGGTGTTTGTCGTCACCCAAGGTGAAAAAATTAATTAACTGTGTGCGGCCAGGTTGCTTGCTGACAAAGGCGAGCCGGTTGTGATTTGCCAGCGTATTCAGGGCGCTGGATTTGCCTGCATTCGAGCGTCCGGCAAATGCAACTTCGATCCCGCTGGCAGGCGGCAGATCGCGCAGATGATGGGCGGAAATATGGAAGCGGGCATTTTGAAAAACGGGCATGGTTGAAGTTGGGTTGCCTGAGGGTTTTATGGACTATTCAGTTACGCATGCTATCACGAACGGGGTTTGTTTGATAAAATGGCGCCCAATAAAAATGTTGGGGCATTGAATTATGTTGAAGAGTGTTAAGGCCGGGTTGTTTGTACTGCTGGCAATGGGTATTCAACCGGTATTCGCTGAAGAAGCAGCGCCTGCCGAAGCCGCGCCAGTGGTGAACGGGCCGGAAAAAATAGTCCAGAACGTGTGTGCAGCCTGTCATGGAGCAGACGGTAACAGCGTGATTACGACCAATCCTAAACTGGCAGGTCAGCACCCCGAATATCTGCTCAAGCAATTGAGTGATTTTAAGAGCGGCGCCCGTGCCAATGCAGTGATGGCAGGCATGGCGGGCGCTTTGAGCCAGGAAGATATGGAAGGCCTGGCGAAATACTTTTCCAGCCAGAGTATCAAGCTGGCTAAAGCAAAAAGTAATGGTAAAGGTTCTCTGGGCGAGAAGATTTATCGTGGCGGTATCGCTGCGACACAAGTCCCTGCCTGTGCGGCTTGCCACGGTGTCACCGGTGCCGGTTTGCCGAAACAGTTCCCTCATTTGGCCGGTCAGCATGCGGACTATACTTTGCAGCAATTGCGTACTTTCCGCACTGGGGAACGTGCGAATGCGCCGATGATGATGACTATCGCTGGCAAAATGAGTGACGCCGAGATGCAGGCGGTGGCAGATTATATTCAAGGGTTGCGTTAATTTGCTCGCAGTAGAGAAAGGTGGCCGCGGCCACCTTTTTTACTAAGGGTTCATAAATATCGCGCAACCTTTTCTACTTGAGGTCGTCCATTCAGGCACGTGAATAGGTTGCCGTGTATGGTTCAAGTCCTGCCTGTCGCCATCACTTAAACTTTAAATCTGCCAATTCTAGAAGAGAGCATGTTGAAAGTATCTGTTCCTTTATCACAACGCGTGTATGAACTGCTGAGCTCCATGCGGTTTGCCGTGAGCCTGTTGACGCTGCTTGGCATCGCTTCGATTATCGGGACTGTGCTCAAGCAGAATGAGCCGTACCAGAATTACATCGTCAAGTTTGGCCAGTTCTGGTTTGAGCTGTTTGAAACGCTGGGGCTGCTGGATGTCTATCATTCTGCCTGGTTCCTGGTGATTCTGTTGTTCCTGGTGATTTCGACCACGCTCTGTGTGATTCGTAATTCACCCGTGATGCTGAAAGAGTGGAAAACCTACAAGGAGCATGTCACCGAGAAATCACTGCGCTTGTTCAGCCATCAGGCCAGTCTGGCAGTGAATCAGCCGGCTGCGGCTACGCAAGCACGGCTTGCCGATTTCCTGTCAGCCGAACGCTATATGTTTAAAAGCAGGCAGCAAGATAATGGCGATGTGCTGATATCGGCCAAGTTAGGCACACATCAGCGCCTGGGTTATATTTTTACCCACGCTGCGATTGTCGTGATTTGCTTTGGCGGTTTGCTGGATGGTAATTTGCCTTTTAAGGTGCAAGAGCTGTCAGGCATCAAGAAAATCGAGACGCGCGATATTCCTTCGCGCAAGGTGCCTGAAGAAAGCCGCCTGGGCGCCAATAACCTGTCATTCCGTGCCAATATGACCTTGCCGGAAGGCGAACGTGACAATGTGGCATTTGTCCGTGTCCGCGATGGCTACTTGGTGCAGGAGCTGCCATTTACGGTGGCGCTCAGGGATTTCCGCATCGAGCATTACCCGACCGGGATGCCAAAATCGTTTGAGAGCGATATCACCATCACCGACCCGGAGCTAAGCAAACCGATAGAAGCCACGGTGCGTGTCAATCACCCTTATATCTACAAGGGCATTGCCATTTACCAGTCTGATTTCCAGGATGGTGGCTCGCAACTCAAATTCAAGCTGTGGGATTTATCCGGCAGCCAGGACGGGTTTGATGTTGATGGCGTGGTCATGCAAAAAGGCGCGCTCGGTGAAGGCGATCACAAGATGACGGTGGAATTCAATGAGTTTCGCCAGTTCAATATTTTAAACTTGTCCATAGATGGCAAGGGCAAACCGCATAACGTGGGGCCCAACACCACCCTGAAACTGCGGAATGCCAGTGGCCAGGCACGCGAATACATCAATTACATGCAACCGCTGCAACTGGATGGCCGTGCGTATTTTGTGTCCGGCATGCGTGAGACCGTGCAGGAGGAGTTCAAGTATTTGCGTATCCCGGCAGATGATGAGATGGAAATCACCGGGTTTATGGCTTTGCGCCAGACCCTGCGTAACGATCAGTCGATTCGGCAAATCGCCAGCGAAATTGCCAAACAGATGCCGGGCGATAATGCGCCATTAAAAGCGCAGTTTGAACAAAGCCTGCAACAGTTGATGCAGACATTCAAGCGTGGCGGCTACAGCGAGCTTTCCAAAATTATTGAAAGTGCAGTGCCGGAGGCACAACGTGATCAGGCGGCGCAAACCTATTTGAAACTGTTGAATACCACTGCGATGCAGGCATACCAGATGAGTCGCGCCCAACGCCACTTACCGCCCGCGCCGCAGGATCAGGCCACAGCGGTTTTTATTCAGGACAGTCTGAATGCCATGAATGACCTGTTTTTCTATGGCACGCCGTATTATTTTCAGTTGAAGGATTACACGCTGAAACAGGCGAGCGGTTTCCAGCTTACGCGCTCACCGGGGCAGTTCTGGGTGTACCTGGGGTCGGTGATGCTGGTACTGGGCATTTTTGCCATGTTCTATATCAGGGAACGTCGCGTATGGATATTAATCAAACCAGTACGGCAGGAAGTGTTGCTGGCCATGTCATCCAACCGTAAAAATATGGATCTGGACCAGGATTTTGCGCGCATGCAACAGCAACTTACCACGCTGTTGCAAACCGGGCAGGCAGATTAATTGCCTGCTCGAATATATAGGGGAATGTGATGAATACATCTGCACCATGGTCGAAACCGGCTTCTTTCTGGCAAACGCTCAGCGCGTTTGACTGGTTGTATGCGGTGTTGTTATTAGCCGGCGGAATTTTTTCTTACCAGCGATATGCCGGATACATGGATATCTACGAAGTCGGCTTCCTGTTCGGGGCGGTTGGCGTATTCAGTTATCTGGGCTGGCGCTGGTCCGGCATCGCCAGGCTGGTGCTGGGTGTGGCAGTGCTGAGCCTGATTGGTGTTTATACCTATCATGGCGATCTTGCCAATGGCAGTCAAAGTTTCCTGCTCAAGTTCCTGCTGTCCAGCCAGTCCGCTGTGATGTGGATGAATGTGCTGTTCGTGCTGGCGATGCTGACTTACTGGCTGGCACTGTTCCAGAAATCGGCGTTTACGGCAAAAGTCGCCACCGCCCTGACCTGGACGGCGACGCTGTTTGGCTTTGTCGGGCTGATGGTGCGCTGGTATGAGTCTTACCTGATTGCACCGGATATCGGCCACATCCCCATCAGCAACCTGTATGAAGTCTTTATCCTGTTCTGCCTGATTACCGCCTTGCTTTACCTGCATTATGAGCAGTTGTTCAATACGCGCCAGCTGGGCGGGTTTGTGCTGGTGGTGATTAACGCGGCGGTGGGCTTTATCCTGTGGTACACCTTTGATCGCCATGCCAATGAAATCCAGCCATTAGTGCCTGCCTTGCAAAGTTACTGGATGAAAATCCATGTGCCGGCCAATTTTATCGGTTACGGCTCATTTTCCCTGGCGGCGATGGTCGCTGGCGCCTATCTGCTGGTCAGGCATAATATCCTGGCCAGTCGCCTGCCAGCGCTGCATGTGCTGGATGACTTGATGTACAAGGCCATTGCCATCGGTTTCGCTTTTTTTACCATTGCAACCATCCTCGGTGCCATGTGGGCCGCCGAAGCATGGGGTGGTTACTGGTCCTGGGATCCGAAAGAAACCTGGGCGCTGATTGTCTGGCTCAATTACGCCGCCTGGCTGCATCTGCGCCTGATGAAGGGCTTGCGGGGCACCGTGCTGGCCTGGTGGGCGCTGGTGGGCTTGCTGGTGACCACGTTTGCTTTCCTTGGCGTCAATATGTTCCTGAGTGGGTTGCACTCCTACGGTACCCTTTAATTTTAGTGATCCTGTCATAACGGGCGGATGTGCATACATCTGCCCGTTTTCTTTATGGTGCCCTGCCAGCCACTGTTATTGTTAACTAATATTTATTTTATTTAATAAATGTTAATATTTCCCGGCGATAATTTTTACTTGGGTGATAAATCACGGGGAGAAGGAAATGAATAAACTGCAGGGATTCAGTTTGATTGAGCTGGCGATGGTATTGGTGATTGCCGGTTTGTTACTGGCAGGGGTGATGCGTGGACAGGAGCTGATTGCCAATGCCAAGGTGAAAAGCCTGGCCAGCGATTTCAGGAACATACCTGCTTATATTTATGGCTATCAGGACAGGTTTCGTGCTTTGCCGGGGGATGATCACGTGGCCGATATTCATCTGGCCGGAGGTGTCAATGCAACGTCGGGCAATCAGGCCCAGAATGGTTTGATAGAGGGTGCCTGGAGTTCGGACACTGCAACGGATGAATCATATTTGTTGTGGCAGCATTTGCGCCTGGCAGGGTTTGCGACAGGGTCTGCTGTGGTCGGTAGCGCGCAATATGTCCCTCGCAATAGTGAAGGTGGGCGGTTAGGTATCACCAATAGCGGAACACTGGGCATTGGCTCCGGTACATTTAATGGCATGCATGCTTTATGTTCGGATGGTATTTTGGGCAAATATGCACTTCAACTGGATATCATGCTCGATGACGGGGTTGGCGATAGTGGTGCCATGCGCATTCTGAATAATGGCACCCAGAGTAGTGGTGCGCCAAATACAGGGACAGCAACACTGCAATCCGCAATGCCCTATTTAGTCTGCATGAGTTTTTAGTGTAGAATACAACACAATCATCTCGCAAAAAGCCTGTTTGTCAGGCTTTTTGTTTTATATGCCACAGGGAGGAATTCCCGAGTGGCAAACTGATTTAGAATGAGAGCCGCTTGCAAACGAATCGAGTCACATGGCCCAATCAATTGTAGAAATTAAAGATCTTTCCTTTGGCTATAAAGGTAAATTGTTGCATCACGGCATCAATATGACCTTCCAGAAAGGTAAGGTCGTGGCCATCATGGGTGGCAGTGGCAGCGGTAAAACCACTTTGTTGCGCCTGATCGGCGGACAGCTCAAGCCGACCAAAGGTGAGGTGACGGTGGGTGGTGAAGTCGTTCATCATCAGAACCGTGAAGGTATTTATCGCTTGCGCCGCAAAATGGGCATGCTGTTCCAGCATGGTGCCTTGTTTACCGATTTGTCTGTGTTCGACAACGTCGCTTTCCCGATTCGCGAGCATACTGACTTGCCGGAAAGCATGATTCGCGATCTTGTCCTGATGAAACTCAATGCCGTTGGCTTGCGTGGCGCGCATGCCCTGATGCCCGCGGAGCTTTCAGGTGGCATGGCGCGTCGTGTGGCGCTGGCGCGCGCGATTGCGCTGGACCCCAGCATTATCATGTATGACGAGCCGTTTGCCGGACTGGATCCGATTTCCATGGCCGTGATCTGTGATCTGATCCGTAGTCTCAACGATGTGCTAGGGGCGACTTCCATTATTGTGACACACGATGTGGAGGAAACCTTCCAGTTTGCGGATTACATCTATTTTGTTGCCAACGGTGTGGTGGCTGCAGAGGGTTCGCCTGACGAGCTGCGTAACTCTGAGTTGCCGTTTATTCACCAGTTTGTGCATGGGGAAAAAGATGGGCCGGTACCTTTCCATTATGCAGCCCCTGAATATCATGCCAGCCTGTTAAGAGGAGCACGCTAATGCGCAAAGTGCAACGCATGTTCAGCAAGCTCGGGGCTGGCTGTATCAACAAATTATGGCGCCTGGGTGCGGGTGCGCGCCTGTTCTGGTTGACGCTGATTTCTTCCGGGGAAAGTTTCCGCCGTTTCAGGCTGACTGTGCGAGAAGTTTATTTTACCGGCGTGCTGTCACTGATCATCATCCTGGTCTCGGCATTTTTTGTCGGCATGGTGCTGGCCTTGCAGGGTTATCATACGCTGCAGAAATATGGCTCCTCTGAGGCGATTGGCGTCCTGGTGGCACTGGCGCTGGTGCGTGAGCTCGGGCCGGTGGTGACGGCATTACTGTTTGCGGGACGTGCCGGCACGGCAATTACCGCAGAAATTGGCTTGATGAAGGCGACCGAGCAATTGTCCGCCATGGAAATGATGGCAGTCAGCCCGATTGCACGCGTGGTTGCACCGAGATTCTGGGCCGGTGTAATTGCCATGCCCATCCTGGCAACCCTGTTTACCATGGTCGGCATTCTGGGGGGGTATCTGGTGGCTGTCCCGTTGATCGGGGTAGATGCTGGTGCTTTCTGGTCACAAATGCAGGCCAATGTGGACTGGCAATATGACATCCTCAATGGTGTACTCAAAAGCATTGTATTTGGGGTGGCTTGTACCATGATTGCCTTGTTCGAAGGCTATGATGCGCCACCGACAGCGGAGGGTGTGAGCCGGGCGACAACGCGCACGGTAGTGACGTCCTCACTGGCAGTCCTTGGCTTGGATTTTGTATTAACGTCGTTCATGATCGCGGTTTAACATCGGGCAGGCACGCAACATTCGCGGAGAGTAGTATGGAAAGAACAACAATTGATTTATGGGTGGGTATTTTTGTGGCGATGGGATTCGCTGCATTATTAAGCCTGGCGATGAAGGTCGGTAACCTGACGACCAGTGATGTTGGCGACACGTATATGGTGACCGCGAACTTTGAGAACATTGGTGGCCTCAAACCTCGGGCGCCGGTCAAAAGTGCCGGGGTGGTGGTCGGCCGTGTCGGTGATATTCGCTTTGATGCGAAAACTTATGAGGCTGTGGTGAGTCTGAATATTGATAAGCGCTACAACTTCCCCAAGGATACTTTCGCCAATATTTATACTGCCGGCTTGCTGGGCGAGCAATATGTTGGCCTGGAAGCAGGCGGGGATGAAAGCAATCTGCAGAATGGCGACAAGATTACCCAGACACAAGATGCCGTCGTCCTGGAAAAACTGATTGGCCAGTTCCTGTATAACAAGGCAACTGAAGGCGACGATAAAACAGTGAAAGCGGCTGCATCAACCGAATCAGGGGCTCATGCGTTAGATGCCAGTCCATTGGACAATATAGGTAAGTAATTCCAAATAATTGATAAAGGGAAAACGATGAAAAATTGGTGGATGGCATGTGCCATGTGGCTGGTAAGCGGTGTGGCACTGGCTGGAATGGCACCGGATCAGCTGGTGAAGAAAACGGCTGATGACGTCATTGAAGTAATCAAATCTGATAAAGACATTCAGGCAGGTAACCAGCAAAAGATCTTTGCACTGGCAGAAGAGAAAATTCTGCCGAACTTTGACTTTGATAAAGTTTCGCGCCTGGTACTGGGTAAAAACTGGACGAAAGCGACACCTGAGCAGCAGGCAGCTTTCCAGGCTGAGTTCAAGACCCTGTTATTACGTACCTATGCGACAGCATTGTCCAAATATAAAAATCAGACCATTGACTACAAACCTTTCCGCATGGAAGCCGGTGCAGACACCGCTACTGTAAAGACCGCTATCCAGCAGCCAGGTGGCGAACCCATCTCTGTAGACTACACCCTGGGTAAAAAGGGTGAAGACTGGAAAGTGTTTGATATCGTGATCGAGAGCGTGAGCCTGGTGACCAACTATCGCAGCCAGTTCGCGCAGGAAATCCGCCAGAATGGCCTGGACAGCCTGAACAAGAAGCTGGCTGAGAAAAACAAGGCTGCGACAGGTAAATAATTCGTTCTGGACGGGGGATATTTGTGGCACACATCACGCAACAGCAAGGTCGTTTAAGTTTTAATGGACATTTGCTGGTCAATAATATCAGCGAAACCCTGGCTGAATTGCAGGGCTTACGCCTGGAGGCGCCATTGACGCTGGACTTCACGCAAGTGGGAGAAGTCGATACGGTCGCAATCAGCCTGATACTGGAGATCCAGCGCCAGCTTAATCACCAGCATGTGCATGCTGAACCCGTCTCGGTGGTGGGGGTGCCTGACAATCTGCGTAGCCTGATGCAGTTATATGGTGTGGATAAATTCTTGTTAAATTAACCGCATCAACCAGTCAGCAAACCCCAGCTCCGGACAGAGGTGGGGTTTCGTTTTTTCAGGATAAGGAAAGGCAAGACAGTGGCGGCAGCCGTAGAAATTCAAGGAATTACCAAGCATTTTGGTGCCTTTGAAGCACTGAGGGGCATAGACCTGACGATTGGGCAGGGAGAGTTTTTCGCCTTGCTGGGGCCAAATGGTGCCGGAAAATCGACATTGATTAATTTGATGTCCGGTTTGTTGAGGCCGACTTCCGGCCATATTCGCATTATGGGGCATGACGTACAGTCTGATTATCAGCAGGCGCGTATGGCGCTGGGCGTGGTACCACAGGAGTTGGTGTTCGATCCTTTCTTCAATGTGCGTGAAATGATGCGCTTCCAGGCCGGTTATTTTGGCTGTGGTCCGGAGAATGATGGCTGGATAGATGAAGTGATTACCGGCCTGGGGCTGGCCGATAAAGCGCACACTAATATGCGTCAACTGTCTGGCGGTATGAAACGACGTGCCTTGATTGCCCAAGCGCTTGCGCACAGGCCGCCAGTGATTGTCCTGGATGAGCCGACGGCGGGCGTGGATGTAGAATTGCGCCAGATGTTATGGGTGTTTATCCAGAAACTGAACCGGCAAGGGCATACCATTATCCTGACCACGCATTATCTTGAGGAGGCTGAGACATTGTGCCAGCGCGTCGCCATGCTAAAGCAGGGCAGGGTTGTAACGCTGGACACGACGCAACAGCTCCTGCGCAGCCATGCCGCCAAACAGTTGTCTCTGCGAGTAGAGGGGGTTGTACCCGCCCACTTGCAAACAATGATCAAGCAGCAACAGGGTGATGAAGTCATTTTTAATCTGGCAGATATAGGCCAGGTCGAAATAATTTTATCTGCATTGCGCCAGGCGCAAGTGGCAGTGCTGGACATTCAATTGCAGGAAGTCGATTTGGAGGATGTCTTCCTCAACCTGGTCGGCAGCCAGGGAGGGCAAGCATGATGCGGTTACTTTCAACATGGCTGAATCCTTTTTACTGGCTGGATGACCATATCAGCCCACGCTACCGCGGCATGTATACCTTGTTCAAGAAGGAGCTGTTACGCTTCTGGCGGGTAGCGTTCCAGACGATTGCATCCCCTATCCTGACCGCGTTGCTATACCTGCTGATTTTTTCGCATGTGCTGGAATCGCATGTCAAAGTGTATGACCAGGTGAGCTACACGGCTTTCCTGGTGCCGGGCTTGATGATGATGTCGCTGTTGCAGAATGCTTTTGCCAATAGCTCATCCAGCCTGATCCAGTCCAAGGTCATGGGCAATATTATTTTCCTGATGCTGACGCCACTGACGTACCTGGAATTTTTTATCGCTTTTCTGGCTGCCTCCATGATCCGCGGCCTGGCCGTCGGTTTGAGCATCTACCTGGTGGCCTTGCTTTTTGTGGATGTGCCTACTGTGCATCCGTGGTGGATTATTGCATTTGCGTTATTGGGTAGTGCTTTGCTGGGAACATTTGGCGTGATTGCCGGTATCTGGGCGGATAAATTTGACCAGATGGCAGCTTTCCAGAACTTTGTCATTATGCCGCTGACATTTTTGTCTGGCGTGTTCTACTCTATCCACTCCCTGCCGCCATTCTGGCAGGCAGTGTCACAGCTGAACCCGTTTTTTTACATGATAGACGGCTTCCGCTATGGATTCTTCGGGCAGGGCGATGTTTCGCCATGGCTAAGTCTTGGGGTGGTCGGTGTGTTTCTTTTGGCATTAGCGTGGCTGTGCCTAAAGATGCTAAAATCCGGTTATAAATTACGTAGTTAGCGGAGTCTGGCAACGAGGTGAATTGCGGATGCAGAATTGCCTGAAGTGCCGGCCTGCCATTGAAAATAAAGCGAGGTTTTGTGTTATCAGCAGCCCAAGTGCAATCGTATATCCTGAGTGGATTGGCGTGCGACTATATTAAGGTGAATGGAGATGACGGTACGCATTTTGATGCCGTGATTGTCAGCCCGGCGTTTGAAGGCAAGCGCATGGTACAGCAGCACCAGCTGGTTTACGCCGCACTGGGTGACCGCATGCGTGCCGAGATTCATGCGCTGGCGATGCAAACCTACACGCCAGCACAATGGCAACAGATGCAGCAGGCCTGATAAGGCCGCAAACAGACAGAATTGATTGGAGAAAACATGGACGCACAAGCAAAGATTAAAGAAACAGTCACTGCAAACAAAGTGGTGCTGTACATGAAAGGGAGCCCGAAATTTCCGCAATGCGGTTTTTCCAGCGTGGCAGCACAAATCCTCAATGCCTGTGGCGCGGAGTTTGTCTCAGTGGACGTGCTGCAGGATATGGACGTCCGCGAAGGCATCAAGCAGTACGCTAATTGGCCCACCATTCCGCAACTGTACGTCAACGGCGAGTTTATCGGCGGTGCTGACATTATGCGCAGCATGTACCAAAGCGGTGAATTGCAAGAACTGTTGGCGAAAGCGTAATTTTGGACAAACTGATTATTGAAGGTGGCGTGCCTTTGCACGGCGAAGTGGTCGTGTCTGGCGCCAAGAATGCCGCTTTGCCGATTTTGTGTGCCGCTTTGCTGGCAGAAACACCGCTCACCCTCACCGGTGTCCCTGAGTTACGCGATGTGTCTTCCACACTCACGTTACTGGATACCATGGGCGTCAAGGTTGTAAAAGAAGATGATCGGGTGATCCTGGATGCCAGTGATGTGGCCTCTTTTGAAGCGACTTATGAAATGGTGAAAACCATGCGCGCTTCTATTCTGGTATTGGGGCCGTTGCTGGCACGTTTTGGTACGGCCCGTGTCTCATTGCCGGGTGGCTGTGCCATCGGATCACGGCCAGTAGATTTGCATATCAAAGGCTTGCAAGCCATGGGGGCTGCCATGCATATCACGCATGGCTATATCCAGGCGAGCACCCTGCATTTACCCAACCGCCGTTTGCAAGGTGCCAAATACTATATGGATTTGGTCACCGTCACCGGTACTGAAAACCTGATGATGGCAGCAGCTTTGGCACAAGGCACCACGGTGCTGGAGAATGCCGCCAAAGAGCCCGAAGTGGTCGATCTGGCCGAGTGCCTGAACAAAATGGGGGCGAAAATCAGTGGGGCTGGTACTGACACCATTACCATCGAAGGCGTAGAACGCCTGACTGGTGCAGAGCATCATATCGTCTGTGATCGTATTGAAGCAGGCACTTATATGGTCGCGGCTGCAATGACGGGTGGCGAAGTCACGTTGAAAAATGCGCGAGCCGACCTGCTCGAAGCCGTGATTGAAAAGTTACGCGAAGCAGGGGCACAAGTGAGTAACGATGCGGATAGCATCACCGTTAAAAGCAATGGCCAACTGAAAGCGATCAATATCCGTACTGCACCGCATCCGGCATTCCCGACTGATATGCAGGCGCAATTCATGGCGATGAATACCGTAGCAGACGGCGTATCGACTGTCGTGGAGACGATTTTTGAAAATCGCTTCATGCACGTGCAGGAATTGCAGCGCATGGGTGCCAATATCGAGATACAGGGCAATACCGCGCTGGTCAAAGGTGTGCCTGCGCTGGAAGGCGCAAGCGTGATGGCCACTGATCTGCGCGCATCTGCGGGACTGGTGCTGGCTGGCCTGGTGGCTGATGGCGAAACCGTGATTGACCGCATTTATCATCTGGACCGTGGTTACGAACGGCTGGAAGAGAAACTGAACCGGCTGGGCGCCAAAGTCCGCCGGTCAAACTAAACGATACGCAGGCCACTACTTATGATAACGATAGCCCTTTCCAAAGGTCGCATTTTTGAAGAAACCACGCCGCTGCTGGCTGCTGCCGGTATCCAGGCATTGGAAGACCCGGAAGCGTCGCGCAAGCTTATCCTGCCTACCAATCGCGAAGATGTGCGCCTGGTGATTGTACGTGCAACCGATGTCCCGACCTATGTGCAATATGGCGCGGCTGATATCGGTATCGCGGGCAAGGATGTGCTGGATGAGCATGGCGGTGAAGGCTTGTACCAGCCATTGGACCTGAATATTGCACGCTGCAAAATGATGGTCGCCGTGCGTGAGGACTTCGATTATGAAGCCAGTATCCGCCAGGGAGCACGCCTGAAAGTAGTGACCAAATATGTGAAAACGGCGCGCGAGCATTTTGCCGCCAAAGGCATGCATGTAGACCTGATCAAGTTATATGGCTCTATGGAACTGGGGCCGCTGGTTGGCCTGGCCGATGCGATTGTCGATCTGGTCAGTACGGGCGGCACCTTGCGCGCTAACAAACTTAAGGCAGTAGAAGAGATTGGCGCCATCAGTTCACGCCTGGTAGTGAACCAGGCTTCTTATAAAGTGAACCGTCCGTTGCTACAGCCTATTATTGATAATTTTGCCAATGCCATTCGTAGAGACTAAATGGCATCCGCAAGAAATTAATTTTTCGATAGATTGAACATGAATATCAAACGTTTAAATACCCAAAAGGCTGGATTTGATGCCGAGCTTAAAGCACTGCTTGCTTTTGAAACGGCACAGGACGACAGCATAGACCAGGTGGTCGCCAATATCCTGAAAGATATCAAGGCGCGTGGCGATGCAGCAGTGCTGGAATACACCAACCGCTTTGATAAAACCGGTGCTACCAGCCTGGCTGAACTGGAAATCCCGCAAGCAGAATTGCAAGCTGCCTTGGCAAGCCTGCCTGCTGCACAGCGCGAAGCATTGCAGGCGGCGGCTGATCGCGTGCGCAGTTACCACGAAAAACAGGTCATGCAATCCTGGCAATACACTGAGGCGGATGGCACATTGCTTGGACAACAGGTAACGGCGCTGGATCGTGTAGGCTTGTACGTGCCAGGCGGGAAAGCCGCTTATCCGTCTTCTGTCCTGATGAATGCGATTCCAGCCAAAGTGGCTGGCGTACAGGAATTGATTATGGTCGTGCCTACGCCCAATGGAGAAAAGAATCCGCTGGTACTGGCTGCTGCTGCCGTATGCGGTGTGACCCGCGTATTCTGTATCGGTGGCGCGCAAGCTGTCGGAGCGCTGGCTTATGGCACGGAAACTGTGCCACAAGTGGATAAAATTGTAGGCCCAGGTAACGCTTATGTCGCCGCCGCCAAGCGCCGTGTATTCGGCGTGGTTGGGATTGATATGGTGGCGGGTCCTTCCGAGATTCTGGTCATCAGCGATGGACAAAGTAACCCTGACTGGACGGCGATGGACCTGTTCAGCCAGGCAGAACACGATGAACTGGCACAGGCTATTTTGCTGTCACCCAGCGCTGAATTCCTGGACCAGGTGCAAGCCAGTATTGCACGCCAGGTCACCGACATGCCGCGCCAGGAAATCATCCGTACTTCCCTGCAGAATCGGGGCGCACTCATTCAAGTCAAGGATCTGGATGAGGCCGCCGAGATTTGTAATTACATCGCACCTGAGCATCTGGAATTGTCCATGGATGATGCGCTGGCGTTCAGCAAAAAAGTAAAACACGCTGGCGCCATCTTTATGGGGCGTGATACCTGTGAGGCGCTCGGTGATTACTGTGCCGGCCCTAACCATGTGCTGCCAACTTCCCGTACTGCGCGTTTCAGTTCGCCATTGGGTGTCTATGATTTCCAGAAGCGTTCCAGCCTGATTATGGTGTCTTCCGAAGGCGCGCAGAAGCTGGGAAAAATTGCAGCAACGCTGGCTTACGGCGAAGGCTTGCAGGCGCATGCCCGCAGTGCCGAATACCGCTTGAAGTAAGGTCAGTCGCCATGAGTAAGTTCTGGAGCCCGATTGTGCACACCCTGACACCCTATGTGCCAGGAGAACAGCCCAAGATTCAAAACCTGATCAAGCTGAATACCAATGAGAATCCTTATGGGCCAAGCCCCAAAGTGATTGCGGCATTGCAAGCTGAAGCTGCCGATAGTTTACGCTTGTATCCTGATCCGGATTCCAGTCGTTTGAAAGCAGCCATTGCGGGCTATCATGGCTTGCAAGTCGATCAGGTATTTGTTGGCAATGGTTCCGACGAAGTCTTGGCGCACGTATTCCAGGCATTACTCAAACATGATAAGCCGCTGCTGTTCCCGGATATTACCTATAGTTTCTATCCGGTCTATTGCGGACTGTATGGCATACAGTATGAAACTGTGCCATTGAATGCGCAGTTTGAAATCGCGATTGATGATTACCTGCGGCCCAATGGCGGCATTATTTTCCCCAATCCCAATGCGCCCACCGGTATTCCATTACCTTTGGCTGACATTGAGCGGTTACTCAGGGCAAATGCTGATTCAGTAGTGGTGATTGATGAAGCCTATGTAGATTTTGGCGCTGCGTCTGCCGTGGCACTGGTGAATCAATACCCTAATTTGCTGGTTACGCATACCTATTCCAAATCCCGTTCCCTGGCCGGGTTGCGCGTAGGCTATGCTGTTGGCAACCGTACACTGATCGAAGCGCTTATCCGGGTGAAAGACAGTTTCAACTCTTATCCCATAGACCGCTTTGCAGAGGCAGGTGCCATTGCGGCGATACAGGATGAGGCCTATTTCCAGCAAACGCGGCGGCAGGTCATTGCTTCCCGCGAGCAGTTGGTGAATGATCTGCAGGCGCTGAGATTTGAAGTATTGCCTTCGGGCGCCAACTTTATCTTTGCCCGCCACCCCAGTTATGCCGGCGAGCAATTGGCAGCCGGTTTACGCGAGCAGGCAGTGATTGTGCGGCACTTCAGGAAACCTGCCCGGATTGCCGACTTTTTAAGGATTACCATAGGCAATGAGGGGCAAAACCAGCTCTTTATGCAGGCAATCAGGTCGGTTTTAGGCGTTTAACGGCGTCAAATAAGGCGGTTGCCGCCCTTTAATGGCTAACTGATGGCAATTGAGATGTCATTACGCAAAAAAATATAACGCAATCTTGTCATTTTGTTTGAAATGCGGTTATGATGCACGCTATTGTACATAATGTGCAGTGAGGGTTGCGTTTGCATAACTGCTGCGCAAAAGTTCATTGGATTGAAAATATAGAGCAAACTCGGAGGAAGAAAAATGGCACAAACCCAGATGGCATTGGACTCATTGGATTTTGACGCAACGATCGCTTTGGCAGCCAAAGTGGCGCCACACGTTGATATCCTGGAAATTGGTACACCTTGTATCAAGCATAACGGTATCGAACTGTTGAAGGCACTGCGTGCAAAATTCCCTAACAACAAGATTTTGGTTGACCTGAAAACCATGGATGCCGGTTTCTACGAAGCTGAGCCATTCTACAAAGCAGGTGCAGATATTTGTACCGTTCTGGGTACTGCAGATGTCGGTACGATCAAAGGTGTGATTGATGCTGCCAACAAATATGGCAAAGAAGCTCAAATTGACCTGATCAATGTTAAAGACAAAAAAGCCCGCACACTGGAAGTGGTAAAACTGGGCGCACACATTATTGGTGTGCATACAGGTTTGGATCAGCAAGCGGCTGGCCAGACACCATTCGCTGATCTGGGCCTGGTATCTGGCTTGAAAACAGGTGCTAAAGTGTCTGTTGCCGGTGGTGTTAAAGCGGCTACAACCAAACAAGTAGTGGATGCCGGTGCTGATATCGTTGTAGCTGGTGCTGCTATCTACGGTGCTGCTGATCCAGCGGCGGCTGCTTCAGAAATCACCAAGATTGCACATGGTGCTGGTGCTTCTGCTAAAGGTGGTAACAAGTTGCTGCCATGGATCATCGCTGCGGTTGCTGCAGTACTGGTATTCTCCCTGCTGGGCAAAAAATCTGAAGAAGCTGCGCCTGCTACTGAAGCCCCTGCTGCTGAAGAAGCTGCACCTGCTGATGCTGCCCCGGCTGCCGAAGCACCTGCTGCAACTGAAGAAGCTGCTCCAGCTGCTGAAGAGGCTGCACCTGCCGCTGAAGCCGCACCAGCTGAAGAAGCCAAGTAATACAACCCTAAGTTTCCGGCTTTGGCTGGAATCATTAGTCTAAAAAGCAGTCCTGACGGGCTGCTTTTTTGTTTTTCATTGCAGGTTTTGCCAGTCTGCCAAGACTTGCGGTAAAATGCCGGTATTATTTGCCAATCTCTGTGATTACCCCTTTCCTCTTATGTCACGCCAAGCTGAAGTCACGCGCAATACACTTGAAACCCAAATTACAGTCGCCATCAACCTGGACGGTACCGGTCAGTCAGACCTGAAAAGCGGCTTGGGCTTTCTTGATCATATGCTGGACCAGATTGCCAGGCACGGCATGATTGATTTGAAAGTGCATGCCAAAGGGGATTTACACATTGATGGTCACCACACAGTGGAAGATATTGGTATTACGCTTGGGCAGGCTTTTTTCAAGGCGCTGGGTGATAAGAAGGGAATTACAAGATATGGTCATAGCTATGTGCCATTGGATGAAGCCTTGAGCCGTGTCGTGCTTGATTTGTCTGGCCGCCCAGGTCTGGCGTTCGATTGCAAATTCGTGCGTGCCATGATTGGTGAGTTCGATGCGGATTTGTTTTATGAGTTTTTCCAGGGATTCGTCAATCATTCACTGATTACTTTGCATATTGATAACCTTAAGGGACACAATGCGCATCACCAGGCTGAAACCATTTTCAAGGCCTTTGGCCGTGCGTTGCGCATGGCTATTACGCCTGACCCACGTATGGCCGGCATGATGCCGTCCACCAAAGGTTCGTTATAATCCCTTGATATTCACTTACATGAATTCTTTGCAAGTCGCCATCATTGATTACGGCATGGGTAATTTAAGATCGGTCGCCAATGCTTTCAGGGCAGTGGCACCCGATGTCCGGATTGAGGTCACCAGCGACCCCGCGCACATTGCCGCCGCTGAACGCGTGGTATTCCCGGGGCAAGGTGCCATGCCTGATTGTATCCGCGAACTGGATGCGCGTGGCTTGCGCCAGGCAGTGACTGACGCCACTCGTGAAAAACCTTTTCTTGGTATTTGCATTGGTTTGCAGATGCTGTTCGAGCATTCGGAAGAGGGCGATACGCCTGGCCTAGGCATTTACCCGGGCGAGGTGAAACGTTTTCCTGCCGAAAAAATGTTCGATGAGCATGGCGCCAAGCTGAAAGTGCCACATATGGGGTGGAGCCAGGTGCAGCAGGCGGCCCCACACGCCCTGTGGCACGATATCCCTGACCAGGAACGTTTCTACTATGTGCACAGTTACTATGTGGAGCCGGATGACGCGGCATTGACTGCCGCCACCACAGCTTACCCGTTTGACTATACTTGTGCCATTGCGCGCGACAATGTGTTTGCCGTGCAATTCCACCCGGAAAAGAGCGCAGCCGCTGGCTTGCAACTTTTGCGAAACTTTGTAAACTGGAAACCCTGATAAGGTTTTCGGTCACTTTATCAATACTTGTTATATTTCATATACAACAGCATGTTAATTATTCCGGCAATTGATTTAAAAGATGGTCACTGCGTACGTTTGAAGCAGGGGCTGATGGAAGAGTCCACCGTGTTTTCTGAAGATCCGGCCGCCATGGCCAGGCATTGGGTCGACCAGGGTGGCAAGCGTTTGCACCTGGTGGATTTGAATGGTGCCTTTGCCGGTAAACCGGTCAATGAAGGCGCGATCAAATCGATTGTGGCTGCCGTGGGTGGCGATATTCCTATCCAGCTGGGCGGGGGTATCCGCGATCTGGATACCATTGAGCGTTACCTGGATGATGGCATCGGTTATGTCATCATCGGCACAGCTGCTGTGAAAAACCCTGGCTTCCTGCATGAGGCTTGTTATGCATTCCCGGGCCAGATTATGGTGGGCCTTGATGCCAAAGATGGCAAGGTGGCTGTGGATGGCTGGTCAAAATTGACTGGTCACGATGTGATTGACCTGGCCAGGAAGTTCGAAGACTATGGCGTGGAAAGCATTGTCTATACCGATATCGGCCGTGACGGCATGCTGACCGGCGTCAATATTGAAGCCACCGTGGCATTGGCGCGAGCGTTGACTATTCCGGTGATTGCCAGTGGTGGTGTCACCAACCTGGATGATGTGCGCCGGTTGTGTGCAGTACAGGCAGAGGGCGTGATGGGGACGATTACCGGTCGCGCTATTTATGAGGGCACGCTGGATTTTTCGGCAGCACAGCAACTGGCTGACGAGCTCAGTGCATAATGGGATGCGCTAAACGCATAATCCCGTGTCTGGATGTGACGGATGGTCGCGTGGTCAAGGGGGTCAATTTCCTTGAGTTGCGTGATGCCGGTGATCCGGTGGAAATTGCCCAGCGCTATAACGAGCAGGGCGCCGATGAGCTGACTTTCCTCGATATTACGGCCAGCTCTGATAACCGTGATTTGATTCTGCACATTATCGAGCGCGTCGCTGAGCAAGTATTTATTCCACTCACAGTCGGCGGAGGCGTGCGTAAAGTTGAAGATGTGCGCCGATTGCTGAATGCCGGTGCTGATAAAGTAAGTATTAATACGACCGCAGTACTGAATCCACAAGTGGTGGAAGATGCAGCGAGCCGCTTTGGTTCACAATGTATTGTGGTCGCGATTGATGCCAAGAAAGTCGATAACCAGCCCTTTGAGTGGGAAGTGTTTACCCATGGCGGACGTCACGCGACTGGCCTGGATGCGGTGGAGTGGGCGCGCAAAATGGTCAGCCTGGGGGCTGGTGAATTACTGGTGACCAGCATGGACCGAGATGGCACAAAAATAGGCTTTAATAATCCGCTCAACAAGGCGATCAGTGACGCGGTAGACGTGCCATTGATTGCGTCAGGTGGCGTAGGTAATTTGCAGCATCTGGTTGATGGCGTTACCCTGGGCGGCGCGGACGCAGTACTCGCTGCCAGTATTTTCCACTATGGAGAGTTTACCGTGCAGCAAGCCAAAGACTATATGCGCCAGCATGGGTTGGAAGTGCGATGAGCTGGTTGGATCAGGTAGCCTGGACCGAAGATGGACTAGTGCCGGTGATCGCACAGGAGCAAGGCACCGGCAAAATCCTGATGTTTGCCTGGATGAACCGGGAAGCATTGCAACTGACCCATGACACCGGACATGCCGTCTACTATTCCCGCTCCCGCAAAAAACTCTGGCATAAAGGTGAAGAGTCAGGCCATACGCAGATTGTGCACGATATCCGCCTGGATTGTGACAATGACGTGGTATTAATCACCGTAGAGCAACTCGGTGGCATTGCCTGCCACACAGGACGCCATAATTGTTTCTTCCAGCAATTGCAGGGTGATAACTGGATCACTGTAGAACCCGTTATCAAGGATCCGAAAGCGATATATCATGAATGATGTCCTGACCCGGTTGTCTGAATTACTGGAACAGCGCAAATCTGCTGACCCAGCTTCTTCCTACGTGGCCAAGCTGTATGCCAAAGGATTGGACAGTATCCTGAAAAAAATCGGCGAAGAAGCCACTGAAACCGTGATTGCGGCCAAAGGGGGTAACGCGGAAGAGATTATCTATGAAACCGCAGATTTATGGTTCCATACTTTGGTGATGCTAAGTCATGCCGGCTTAAGTGCACAGGACGTATTGAATGAGCTGGCGCGCCGCGAGGGCTTGTCCGGTATTGTGGAGAAAGCGAGCAGGGCAGAATGAGTGCGGATTGTATCTTTTGCAAAATTGCCGCTGGCAATATCCCGGCAAAAACCATTTTTGAGAACGATGAGGTGATCGTTTTTCATGATATCCGCCCGATGGCGAAAGTACATTTCCTGATCGTGCCCAAGGCGCATATCGAAACCCTTAAAGATTGCACAGAGGCGAATCAGGCGTTGCTGGGTAACATGATGTTACTGGCCCCAAGGCTAGCAGCTGAGCAAGGGTTGGCAGGTTACAAAACATTGATGAATGTGGGCCGTGAGGGTGGGCAGGAAGTCTTCCATATTCATTTGCATGTGTTTGGTGGCGGTGCAGCGGCTTAGTCGCTATCAAATTTTAGGAGAGCGTAATGGGATCTTTCAGTTTATGGCATTGGTTGATTGTGCTGCTGATTGTGGTGCTGGTATTTGGTACCAAGAAGCTACGCAATATCGGTGGCGACTTGGGTGGTGCGGTCAATGAGTTCAAGAAAGCCATGCAGGAGGGTAAGGATGCATCCAAACCTGAAGAGCTTTCTGATAAAAGCAAGTAGTTACTTACTTTATTGTGTTTGATATTTCCTTTTCTGAATTACTGGTTATTGCGATTGTGGCATTAGTCGTGATCGGGCCCGAAAAGCTACCAAAAGTCGCCCGCACTGCGGGCGCTTTTTTGGGCCGCCTGCAGCGGTTTGTCGCGCAAGTCAAAGAAGAAGTCAACCGTGAAGCACGGTTTGCCGAATTGCAAAAGTTGCAGGATGAAGTGCAATCCAGTTTGCAGCAAGGCTACGACGATATCGCGCACAGCATGCTGCCGGAGGCACCTGTTGTTACGCCGGAAGTGGAAGTTGCACCTGTATCTGGGGCTGTTAAAAAGACACGTAAACCACGCCAGCCCAAAGCAAAGGGAGATGTGGTCGACCAAGCTGCGGATAGTCCCCGCCGCAGGCGTACTGCCACTGAATCTACAACAGCATTAATGCCCGGGCAACAACAGGCTGCGCCTGGGGATTTAATTGCCAGCACCGCGCCGGAACGTCGTGCGAGAAAACCTCGTACAGTTAAATCACAGCCCAATACAGATCTGTTTGCTGTCGACGAGCCTGTCAATGAACCTCGTTCTTAGCAATAGGGTAAGGCCTGCTTATGACGCCGACTGAAAATTTTATTTCTCACCTGATTGAATTGCGTGGTCGCTTGCTGCGTGCGGTTGTGGGCTTGTTAATCGTCTTTGTTGCGTTATTTCCATTCGCAGACAAGCTCTATCACTTGCTCGCTGCGCCTTTATTAAGCAAGTTGCCGCAAGGGGCGCAAATGATTGCGACAGCGGTGACTACACCTTTCTTTGTGCCCATGAAGGTGACTATGCTGGCGGCATTCTTGCTGGCGTTACCCTGGATTTTGTATCAGTGCTGGGCATTTGTGGCACCTGGTCTCTATGCGCATGAAAAGAAGCTGCTATTGCCATTGATGGTTGCCTCGCTCATCCTATTTTTTATTGGCATGGCATTCGCCTATTTTGCGGTGTTCCCGGTGGTGTTTGGATTCATTGTCGGTAGCGCCCCGCAAGGTGTCGCCGTGATGACTGATATCGCGGAGTATCTGGATTTTGTGATTGGCATGTTCCTGGCATTCGGTTTCGCGTTTGAGGTGCCTGTGGCGGTGGTATTGATGGCATTGATGGGCTGGGTCACGCTGGCCCAGCTCAAGGAAGCGCGTGCGTACGTGATTGTCGGTGCGTTTGTGGTGGGAGCAATCTTTACCCCGCCAGATATCGTGTCGCAGTTTATGCTGGCTATCCCGTTATGGGTGCTATATGAATCCGGCTTGCTGGTGGTGCGCTGGCTGCCCAAGAAAACTGCTACCAGCGCAGCTATATAAATTAATCTGGTGTTTTACTTGGTAGTGGGCGCTTACCTACGACAAGATCAATATCCATTTTCTTGCTGGCACGCAGGATGGTAAGCGTTGCCTTTTCCTTTGGTTTGAGCATGGCAATGATATTCAGCATGGACTGACTGTCTGTTACCGGTTTCTTGTTGATTGCTACCAGAATATCACCGGGGCGCATGCCTGCGCGATCTGCCGGACTGTCAAGCAATACGCCTGCAATCAGTGAACCGTTGATATTTTTCAGATTGAATGACTCCGCCAGTTCTGGCGTAATATCCTGTGCTTCAATACCTATCCAGCCACGTGTCACCGAACCATTGGAGGAGATTTGCTCCATTACCTGCTTGGCAATGCTGACCGGGATGGCAAAGCCTATGCCCATGCTGCCGCCATTACGCGAATAGATGGCGCTATTGATGCCGATTAGGTTGCCATTGGCATCAATCAGGGCACCGCCCGAGTTACCCGGATTGATCGACGCATCGGTCTGGATAAAGTTTTCAAAGGTATTGATGCCAAGATGATTGCGGCCAAGCGCACTAATGATGCCTTGGGTTACGGTTTGGCCCACACCAAACGGGTTGCCAATGGCGAGTACCACATCGCCCACTTTCATTTGCTCGCTGTTACTGAAAGTGATGGCAGGCAACTGCTTGCGATTGATTTTCAGGACCGCAACATCGGTTTCCGGATCAGTGCCGACGATGGTAGCTGAAGATTTACTGCCATCGCTGAGGGCCACTTCAATCTGGTCAGCTGAGCTGATGACATGATTGTTAGTCAGAATCAGGCCGTCGGCGCTGACAATGACGCCGCTGCCCAAGCTGTTTTCCGGCTGCTCATCTTCATCATTATCCTCATCCATCTCTTCGCCGAAGAAGTGGCGGAACAGAGGATCATTCTTCAATGCATGATGCGGATCCTGGCTGATATGGGCGGTGGTGAAAATATTCACCACCGATGGCATGGCCTTGCTGGCTGCCATGCGGTAACCACTGTTTGCAACTGCCGCTTCATCGCGGGCAGACGCAGATTCTCCGGTTACCGCAGGGTGACCGTTGGGTTGTAGCAGCAGGTTGGGATAAAATAATTTCAAGACAAACAGCATGCCTAAACAGATAGTGACTGCTTGAGTGAATATAGACCAGAGTTGTCGCATATTTGCAGAAAATGAATGACTTAAATATTTGATTAGTATATGGGACTCAGAGATGGAATTGAATCGTCTTGTGAATGAATTAGCCAATTTCTTGCAGGTTAACAGATTTCAGGATTATTGCCCCAACGGATTGCAAGTGGAAGGGCGGCCGGAAGTCCGGCGCATTGTCACCGGTGTAACCGCCAGCCAGGCATTGATCGAAGCTGCGATAGCCGCAGATGCGGATGCGATTATGGTGCATCATGGCTATTTCTGGCGGGGTGAGCCGGCGGAGGTGACTGGTATGAAGCGCAAGCGCCTGAAACAGTTGCTGACGCATGACATCAGTTTACTGGCCTATCATTTGCCGCTGGATGCGCATCCTGAGGTTGGGAATAACGTGCAACTTGGTAAAGTGCTTGGCTGGCCGCTGACGCGCTACCTGGATGACAAGTATATGCTGCCGTTGGCTGAGTTGTCCCATGCCGTGACTTTGCAGCAATTGGGGCAGCATGTCAGCAGCAAGTTGAATCGGCAGGTGCAATTACTGGGTGAGCCGGATCGCCCGGTACGCAGTGTGGCCTGGTGTACCGGGGCGGCGCAGTCTTATATTCAGCAAGCAGTAGCGGCGAATGTCGATGTGTTCCTGAGTGGCGAAGTGTCTGAGCAAACCTGGCATACCGTATGTGAAACCAACACCGCTTATATTGCCGCCGGCCATCATGCGACCGAACGCTATGGTATTCAGGCATTAGGGCAATGGCTGGCTGAAAATCACGGGCTCGAACATATTTATATTGAAGTGGATAATCCAATTTAATCTATTAATATCAATGGCTTATTGAATTAAATTTGGCTTGTGTATACGGAAAATGTATAATCGCGACTCAAGTTTTGATCACACTGTTACCTCAAAAGGGTAGATTAAGGAAGCCAATGTCAGAAAACAAAATTGACAACAACTGTTTGTCGTTTTGCCAGCCATCTGCGGTGGATTTGGAAAAACGCGATTTTCTGGTGAAAGCGACTGCTGCCACCGGTGCTGTGGGTGTGGCTGCTGTTGCCGTGCCATTTGTCGGCAGTATGTTGCCCAGTGAGCGTGCCAAAGCGGCCGGTGCGCCGGTAGAAATCGATATTAGTAAGTTGAAACCTGGTGAAAAAATGACGGCCGAATGGCGTGGCCAGCCGGTCTGGATTGTGCGTCGTACGCCTGAAATGATGGCCAAGCTGGGTAAGCATGATGACCAGTTGTCTGATCCTAACCTGGAAGTGCCGCAACAACCTGAATATTGCAAGAACAAATCACGTTCGATCAAGCCGGAATTTGCAGTGATGTTGGGTACCTGCACACACCTGGGCTGTTCACCGAATGACAATTTTGTTGCAACAGCTGACTGGGATGGCGGTTTTGTCTGCCCATGCCACGGTTCCAAGTTTGACTTGTCTGGTCGTGTGTTCAAGGGATCGCCAGCGCCTAAAAACCTGTTGATTCCACCGCACGAATACCTGACAGACACCACTTTGCTGATTGGTGAAGATAAAAAGGCGGAGGCGTAAATATCATGGCAACTAATAAAAAAACAATTGCCGCTGGCGTGCTGGACTGGGTTGATACCCGTTTTCCGCTGACCAGTACCATCAAGGGACATCTTACCGAGTATTACGCACCGAAAAACTTCAATTTCTGGTATTTCTTTGGTTCATTGGCGTTGCTGGTACTGGTGCTGCAAATTGTCACCGGTATCTTCCTGACCATGAACTACAAGCCTGATGCTGAGTTGGCATTTGCTTCGGTCGAATACATTATGCGGGACGTATTTGGCGGTAACATCATTCGTTATATGCACTCCACCGGTGCTTCCATGTTCTTCGTGGTGGTGTATCTGCATATGTTCCGTGGCGTGATTTACGGCTCCTACCGCACACCGCGTGAACTGATTTGGTTGTTCGGCGTAGGGATTTTCCTGGTGTTGATGGGTGAGGCTTTCTTTGGTTACCTGTTGCCATGGGGTCAAATGTCCTACTGGGGTGCGCAGGTGATTGTGAACCTGTTCTCCACCGTACCATTTATTGGTCCTGACCTATCTGAATGGTTGCGTGGTGACTACCTGGTGTCTGATGCCACATTGAACCGCTTCTTTGCTTTCCACGTGATTGCTTTGCCGCTAGTACTATTGGGCTTGGTCGCCGTACACATTGTGGCCTTGCATGAAGTCGGTTCCAACAACCCTGATGGTGTTGAAATCAAAAAACATAAAGATAAGGAAACCGGTATTCCACTTGATGGCATTCCTTTCCACCCTTACTACTCCGTCAAGGATATGGTGGGTGTGGTGGCGTTTCTGATGGTGTTTTTTGCCATTGTGTTTTTTATGCCGGAAATGGGTGGTTACTTTCTCGAAGCTAACAACTTTGTGCCGGCTGATCCATTGAAAACGCCTGCGCACATTGCTCCAGTCTGGTATTTCACGCCGTACTACTCCATCTTGCGTGCCGTGCCGCCAATTGGTATTTCGCAGTTCCCCGGTGTGGTAGCAATGGGGTTGTCAGTGGTGGCATTTGCTTTCCTGCCGTGGCTGGACAGAAGCCCTGTGAAATCTATTCGCTACCGCGGTAAATTGTACAAACGTTGGTTGACTGCATTTGTCATCAGTTTTGTTATCCTTGGCTATCTTGGTACCGTGCCTGGTGATATCTGGGGTCAATTCGGGCCATGGTTGGGTCGCGCAGACCGTGCAACAGTGCTTGCGCGTATTTGCAGTGTAGTGTACTTCGCATTCTTCGCTTTAATGCCTTGGTACACCAAAAAAGATCAAACCAAGCCAGTACCAGAAAGGGTGACATACAAATGATGAAGAAATGGTTTATCCAGGCATTTGCCAGCCTGGCATTGCTGGTTTCCGGCATGGCTTTGGCCAATGAAGTGCGTATTGACGTAAAAGCGCCAATTAGCATGAGTGACAAGGCTTCTTTGCAGCGTGGCGCTAAAAACTTTGTGAACTACTGCCTCAACTGTCATAGCGCGAACTATATGCGTTATAACCGTTTGCAGGATATTGGCCTGACTGACAAACAGATCAAGGAAAACTTGCTGTTTGCTGGCGAGAAAGTCGGCGAGACCATGCGTGTCAGCATGAACCCCAAAGATGCCAAAAAATGGTTTGGCGCTGCGCCGCCTGACTTGAGCGTGGAAGTGCGTGCACGTGGTGCGGACTGGGTGTATGCCTATCTGCGCAGTTTCTATAAAGATGATACTCGTCCAACTGGCTGGAATAACCAGGTGTTCGATAAAGTGGCCATGCCGCATGTGTTGTACGAGTTGCAGGGTGTGCAGGTGCTGGATCATGAAACACATACGCTGACGCTGGAGAAAGCAGGGAAATTGAACCCTGAAGAGTATGACCAGTTTGTCGGTGATTTAACTAACTATCTGGCATTTATGGCAGAACCGGCCAAACAGTCCCGTTTGTGGATTGGTGTCGTGGTATTGCTGTTCCTGTCAGTATTGTATGTCTTGGTGAAGAAAATCAAAGTCGAATACTGGAAAGATATTCGCTAGGCGCAAACCAAGCCCGACACCAAGGCGTCAGGCCTTGGTGTCTTTTTTTATAGGGAAAATAAATTATGATGAGATTGTATTCGGGTACTGTCGATCCTTACAGTCACCGTTGCCGTATCGTATTATTCGAAAAAGGCATGGACTTTGAAGTGATTGATGTCGATCTGACCAATAAAACCGAAGACCTGGCCATTTTGAATCCATATGGTGAAGTGCCGGTGCTGGTTGAGCGTGACCTGGTGTTGTCGGAAGCCAATATCATCAATGAATATATTGATGAGCGTTTCCCGCATCCGCAACTCATGCCTGCGGATCCGGTCATGCGTGCACGTGCACGACTGTTTCTTTACAACTTTGAGAAGGATTTGTTCAGCCATATCAAGGATGTTGAATCTGGGGATGAGCAGAAAGTGGAACACGCACGTAAAGTTATCCGTGATAACCTGACGCAACTGGTGCCGATTTTCAGCAAGCAGAATTACCTGATGGGCGACGAGTATTCCATGCTGGATGTGGCGATTACACCATTGTTATGGCGCCTCGGTCACTACGGTATCGAATTACCTAACCAGGCGGCACCCTTGCTCAAATATGCCGAGCGCCTGTTCTCGCGCCCCATGTATGCCGAAGCGATGACGCCTTCTGAAAAGGCCATGCGTAAATAACGTCATTTGGTAAAGATGCAGCGCGGATGAATATTCGCGCTGTTTTTTCAAGGAAAGCCGATATGAGCTCATTGATTCCCACCACTGCCTATTTAATTCGCGCCATCCATGAGTGGTGTGTCGATAATGCATTGACACCGCATTTGCTGGTCAAGATAGATGCACAAACCCGTGTGCCCATGGCTTATGTGAAAAATGGCGAAATTGTACTGAATATCAATTACACCGCCGTCAAGGACCTGCATATCGATAATGAAGCAGTGGTGTTCTCTGCGAGGTTTAATGGTGTGGCGCAGCATATTTATGTGCCGATTGGCCGGGTCGCCGGTATTTTCGCCAGGGAAAACAGCCAGGGCATGTTTTTTGAGGTGACGGATGGATCTTCGCCGGAACCTGAAAAGAAAGCAGTCGCACCGCAGCCGGCAGTTGCCGAAGCCAGTGGCGCAAGAAAATCCCACCTGAAAGTCGTCAAGTAATTGGATGCAGGTGGGATTGGCTGCAATACAATTGGAAGCGCTGGCTGTGTATGGTGTTTTTGGCTGGAAATTAAAAAAAATCCAAAAAGCACTAGATAACTTTCCTAAAAAAGTGCTATAGTTGCGCCTTCCTGAAATGCCGGGTTAGCTCAGTTGGTAGAGCAGCGCACTTGTAATGCGAAGGTCATCAGTTCGATTCCGATACCCGGCACCATCATTTAAGCTCAGCGAAGCAATTGAATTGTTGACGTTGGCTGAATTAGCCGCGATAATCGCGGTCGATTTTGGAGGGGTGGCCGAGTGGTTAAAGGCGACGGACTGTAAATCCGTTCTCTCTGAGTACGCTGGTTCGAATCCAGCCCCCTCCACCAAAATTTATTGCCTGTGGGCGGTGTGTAAAGCGGGATGGTGAGAGCCTTCCTTGGGTGTTCTGCATAGTGCGGGTGTAGCTCAGTTGGTAGAGCACTTGCCTTCCAAGCAAGATGTCGCGAGTTCGAACCTCGTCGCCCGCTCCAACAGTAAATATGGCATGAGACGCCCATGTGGCTCAGTGGTAGAGCACTCCCTTGGTAAGGGAGAGGTCGCGGGTCCGATTCCCGCCATGGGCACCAGTTTTGCTCCGTGGAAACATGGGGTTTGGTAAGTTGTGGCGTTTCAGGGTGATGTCGCCCGCGTCGCAGAAATTTGTGAATAACACAATTATTGGCATAATTTAGTATCAATAAAGGAAAAAATCATGGCAAAAGGCAAATTTGAACGTACCAAGCCACACGTGAACGTTGGTACGATTGGTCACGTTGACCACGGTAAGACCACATTGACAGCAGCGATCACCACAGTATTGACGAAGAAATTCGGTGGTGAGGCTAAAGCGTACGACCAGATTGACGCGGCACCAGAAGAAAAAGCGCGTGGTATTACCATCAACACAGCCCACGTTGAATACGAGACTGCAACACGTCACTACGCCCACGTTGACTGCCCAGGCCACGCCGACTACGTTAAAAACATGATTACCGGTGCTGCCCAGATGGACGGTGCTATTTTGGTATGTTCCGCTGCTGACGGCCCTATGCCACAAACACGTGAACACATCCTGCTGGCCCGCCAGGTTGGTGTGCCATACATCGTTGTGTTCCTGAACAAAGCTGACATGGTTGACGATGCTGAATTGCTGGAACTGGTTGAAATGGAAGTGCGTGATTTGCTGAGCAAATATGACTTCCCAGGTGATGACACCCCAATCATCAAAGGTTCTGCCAAACTGGCCCTCGAAGGCGACCAATCAGAAATCGGTGAACCAGCCATCTTCGCATTGGCTGATGCATTGGACAGCTACATCCCAACCCCAGAGCGTGCCATCGATGGTACATTCCTGATGCCGGTAGAAGACGTATTCTCCATCTCTGGCCGTGGTACTGTAGTAACAGGCCGTGTTGAGCGTGGTATTGTTAAAGTCGGCGACGAAATCGAAATCGTTGGTCTGAAGCCAACCCTGAAAACCACCTGTACAGGTGTTGAGATGTTCCGTAAGCTGCTGGACCAAGGTCAGGCAGGTGACAACGTAGGCGTTCTGTTGCGCGGTACCAAGCGTGAAGAAGTTGAGCGTGGTCAGGTTCTGGCTAAATCCGGTTCCATCAAGCCACACACCAAGTTCACAGCTGAGATCTACGTGTTGGGTAAAGATGAAGGTGGTCGTCATACACCATTCTTCAACGGTTACCGTCCACAGTTCTACTTCCGTACAACTGACGTGACTGGTGCGGTTGAATTGCCAGCAGGTACCGAAATGGTGATGCCAGGTGATAACGTATCTATCACTGTGACATTGATTGCTCCGATTGCGATGGA
>NZ_FNFX01000006.1 GCF_900100975.1 Methylophilus rhizosphaerae | reverse complement strand
GGACAAGAGCAGTGTTGCATATTCAATCCGTGTATTGCAGCGTACCCTGGATGGCCTGGTGCAATCACTGGGTTATGTCAGCCAGCAGCACGATGAAGGGGATATTGATTGCACTGTCGACGAATCCCGCTTCAAAGGCGGCTACGCCGAAATGGCTGCCGGTATCAACAAGATGGTGGCTGGTCATATCGCCATGAACAAGGAAGCCATCGAAGTGGTAAAAGCCTTCGGTGAAGGTAACCTGGATGCGCCCCTGAAACAGTTCCCGGGCAAGAAAGCCTTCGTGAATGAAGCCATTGAACAAGTGCGCAGCAATATCAAGCGCCTGGTCAGTGATACTGATGAACTGGTACAGGCTGCCGTAGAAGGCCATTTGTCTACGCGTGCAGATGCCAGCAAGCACCAGGGCGACTTCAACAAGATCGTCCAGGGTGTCAACAACACACTCGATGCCGTCATCAATCCGTTGAATGTTGCCGCCAAATACGTGGCAGACATTTCACAAGGCCATATTCCAGCCAAGATCACGGATGAATACAACGGTGAATTCAACACCATCAAGGATAATCTGAACCAATGTATTGATGCAGTGAATGCACTGATTGCAGATGCCAATATGCTGTCACAAGCCGCCGTTGATGGACAATTGTCCACCCGTGCAGATGCCAGTAAGCATCAGGGCGACTTCCGCAAGATTGTAGAAGGCGTCAACAATACCCTGGATTCCGTGATTAATCCGTTGAATGTTGCAGCAAACTATGTGGACCGTATCTCCAAAGGCGATATCCCAGAACACATCAGCGAACATTACAATGGTGACTTCAACGAAATCAAGAATAACCTCAACACCTGTATTGATGCCGTCAATATGCTGGTTGCCGATGCAGACCTGCTGGCCGAAGCTGCCAAGGATGGCCGTATTACCGTCCGTGCAGAGGCCGACAAACACCAGGGTGATTTCCGTACGATTATCGAAGGGGTGAACAACACCCTGGATATGGTGGTTGAACCTATTATTGCCGTGACTGAAGCGGTTGAAACTATCACCACAGCGGCCAACGAAATCTCCAGCGGTAACGCAGACCTGTCTGCCCGTACCGAGCAGCAGGCTTCCAGCCTGGAAGAGACCGCTGCCAGCATGGAAGAACTGGCCTCTACTGTGAAACAGAATGCTGAGAACGCCAAACAGGCGAACCAGCTGGCACTGACCGCCTCCGATGTAGCTGTTAAAGGCGGCGCGGTGGTGAACGAAGTCGTGGCTACCATGAGTGCGATTAACGACAGTGCCAAGAAGATCGAAGACATTATCTCCGTGATTGACGGCATTGCCTTCCAGACCAATATCCTGGCCCTGAATGCGGCGGTGGAAGCGGCGCGTGCAGGTGAGCAGGGTCGAGGTTTTGCGGTGGTGGCAGGGGAAGTGCGTAACCTGGCCCAGCGTTCAGCCAGTGCGGCCAAAGAGATCAAGGAACTGATCAGCGATTCGGTCAGCAAGACTACGGAAGGGACACGGCTGGTTGAGAATGCCGGTAGCACCATGGAAGATGTGGTTTCCTCTGTCCAGCGTGTGGCTGACATTATCAGCGAGATTTCAGCGGCTTCTGCGGAGCAGACCACGGGAATTGACCAGGTGAACCAGGCAGTGACCAGCATGGATGAAACCACCCAGCAGAATGCGGCATTGGTGGAAGAAGCCGCTGCCGCTGCTGAATCCCTGGTAGACCAGGCCAACCAGCTGGCAGATGCCATCAGCCAGTTCAAGCTGGAAGACAGGGGACTCGGCAGCAAACCGGCTTCCATGTATCCGTCAACGGCACGTCCTGCACCAGTGAAAGTAGCAGCGCATTCATCTGGCCATCGACCCGAGCCTGCGTATGCCTCCTCGGCCAGGCCTGGGGAGAGCTCGTTGGGCAGGCCCGCGACAACCAGTCCGCCACCCATGAAAACAGGCATTGCCCGGCGAACCGGCACCGATGATGAGGATTGGGAAGAGTTTTAACTGAATCTCAGTAACAGCCGACTGGATAAGCAGTCGGCTTTTTTATTTGCCATACTTTTCCTCAACATATCCATGCATATATGGGCGAATTCAGCCCGCTGGATTTCTTTAGGGTTGCAATCACCACAATAGAATGCGCTTTCCCCTTTTTTCGATCAAATCAAATCGGGGTTGATTACTGAATAATTCCAGCTATATACCGATAAATAATACATAGCATCACGGTAGCAAGTATCAGGAAAATCAATAAGAAGGAGTGACACGCATAATGTCAGGTCAATGGGGTGTATTCACAGGCAGACTTGCCCGTTTCAAGTTATCGTTCCAACTGGGTTTGATACTGGCCATATTCAGCGTGGGCATGATTATCACGACTTATCTGGGAAGTATGGCGTTGGCAGCAGGCTTTATCCTGCTTGCAGCGATCACCGGCGCATTGCTCACCACAGGCATCAAGCATACACTGGGAGGCGAACCTTTTGAGGCCCTGGCTGCAGCCAGGCATATTGCCACAGGTGAGTTTAATAGTGTGCAGGATTTAGTGTCATCAAATGATGTGAATGTCATCCATGCATTGGACCAGGCAAAGCACACCCTGAATAATCTCAGCCAGCAGGTTGCGCTGATTCGGAAAGCGCATGCCGATGGCAACTTCAAGGCAGCCATTGATCTGGCACCATTGACTGGTGAATATCGCCAGATGGCACAAGAGGTTAACCAGGTATTGGCCATGCATGCCGATATCCTGCAACAAACCAGCCAGTCCATGTCGGCGCTGGGCCAAGACGCCAATGTACACCTGGATCCATTACCTGGCGACCTGGCTGACTTAAATACCAGTTTTAACCGTTTAAAAAACAATGTACAAACCTTGGTTGCAGATATGGCACATATGGCCAGTGACCATGCACAAGGTGAGCTTGATGCCTTACTGGATGTAGGTAAGTTTGATGGCGATTTCAGGTCTGTTGCACAGGAAATCAACGATATGGTCAGTGCTTATGTCAGTGAAAACGAAAGATTCATTGCGGTGATAGACAGTATTGGCCGTGGCGACCTGAGCGTACAACTGGAACCCATGCCGGGTAAAAAAGCGGCCATGCACAAGAGTGTGGAACGTATCCGTGGCAACCTTAAAGGCATTGTAGACTCGGTGAACTGGGTGAATGCCGAGCACGAAAAAGGCAATATAGACATGACCTTGCGTGCGGATATGTTCAAGGGCCAGTTCTCGGTGCTGGCGGATAGTATCAACAATATTGTGGCTGGCCACATTGCGTTAAACCAGAAAGCCATGGCCTGCGTACAAGCGTTTGGAGATGGTAATTTTGATGCGCCACTGGAACAGTTTCCGGGCCAGAAAGCCACTATCAATCAAACAATTGAAAAAGTGCGCAGTAATCTGAAAGCACTGAATAGCGATGCCGAAACACTGGCAAAAGCGGCCAGGGAAGGGCGCGTTACCGTGCGCGCCGATGCCAGCCGCCATCCCGGCGATTACCGCAAGATTGTAGAAGGCATGAACAATACGCTGGATATGATTGTAGAACCGGTATTGACGGTCAAGGCTGCGGCAGAATCTATCAATATTGCCGCCAGGGAAATCGCCCAGGGCAATGCAGACTTGAGTCGTCGCACCGAAGACCAGGCCGCCAACCTGGAGAAAACCGCCTCCAGTATGGACGAACTGTCCTCCACAGTGAAACAGAATGCAGAAAACGCCAGGGAAGCCAATGAATTGGCCGCACAGGCGTCGGAAGTGGCCGTGAAGGGTGGGGCTGTGGTGAATGTGGTAGTAAATACCATGAGCGAAATCAACGAAAGCGCCCGCAAGATTGAAGCCATTATTTCCGTGATTGATGGTATTGCGTTCCAGACCAATATCTTGGCCCTGAATGCGGCGGTGGAAGCGGCGCGTGCCGGCGAGCAGGGCAGGGGCTTTGCCGTAGTAGCTGCCGAAGTAGGTAATCTGGCCCAACGATCCTCGGTGGCGGCACGTGAAATTAAAGAATTGATTAATAATTCCGTCAATAAGACTGCAGAGGGCAGTCTGCAGGTAGAGCAGGCGGGCAAAACCATGCATGAAATTGTGGACTCGGTCAAACGCGTCAGCGTCATTATCGGCGAGATTGCATCGGCCTCGAATGAACAGAGTACCGGCATCGCCCTGGTGAATGATGCAGTGATCCGCATGGATGATGTCACCCAGCAAAACACCGCACTGGTAGAGCAGGCCGCTGCTGCCGCTGAATCCCTGACGGATCATGCAAATGAATTGGCAACTGCGGTGAGCGTCTTCATTGTAGACGGCCATACCGCAAGTGCACAGCAGGAACGCGCAAGCTGGGGGAAAGGTTTCCACCAGGTTAGCAATGGTTAGGACTGAATATCCAGTCCTTGTATAACGTAGTACTTTTATTATTAGGAGCAAAAAATGGCAGTGATTGATCGAGTATTAATTGGTGAAGGTCTGGTCATCGAAGATCGTCCAGATGGTTCCGGCCTGGATTTGAAAAATGTGGCACACATTGACTTGATTATGGGGCCACGCGGTAGCGCTGCAGAAGACGCATTTTGTCGTACGCTCACCGACCAAAAACAAGGGGTAAACGGTTTATTGGCGATTGCAGCGCCAAACATGATGGTCAAACCAAATACTGTGATGTTTAACAAGGTGACGATTAAAGACGGTCGCCAGGCAACACAAATGTTTGGCCCGGCACAACGGGGCGTCGCCATGGCTGTGATGGATTGCGTGGCTGATGGCACCATTCCACTGGAAGAGGCAGATGACGTATTTATCTGCGTTGGTGTGTTTATTGATAGTAAAGCTGACATGGATGACCGCATTCAGGACTGGAACTACCGCGCAACGAAAATTGCGATCAAAGCCGCAGTGGCCCGCGAGCCTAAAGCCGCTGATGTGGTAAAACAGTACAAAGAAGCATTGCATCCGTTTGCAGCAAAAACCCCAGAAGCACAAAACCGCCGTTCTGAAGACAAAGCTGCTGCTTTGGCAATTTCCCAGATGCAGGAACGCAGCAAACATGCACAAGGTGCTTTGGCTGCTAAAACCAAAGAGGATGCAGAATCAGCATTGGCAGTTTCTCAAATGCAGGACCGTATCAATACGACACGTGTTTAATTTCAGGCAGTAATAGCCTCCACCGGATTTTGCATAGGATAGCGAAGTGAGTGCATTGAAGAAACAAGAGCAGGAAGCGCGCGAATTTGTATTCACTCGTGATGATTTCGTCAGAATCAAATCCCTGATTTATCGTCATGCAGGCATTTCATTATCCGATGCAAAGACCGATATGGTATACAGCCGGATTGGCAGGCGGCTGCGGGCCCTGGGCATGTCCAGCTTCAGGCAGTACCTGGATGCGCTGGAACAGCAGAACCATGCCGAAGAGTGGCAAGCATTCACCAATGCCTTGACCACCAATTTAACTTCTTTTTTCCGGGAAGAACATCATTTCCCCATTCTGGCCGAACATCTGGCCAAATTGGCGGCCCAAAAACCCGGGAAACCTATTCGTATCTGGTGCTCTGCCGCCTCTACCGGCGAAGAGCCTTATTCCATTGCCATCACTGCGTGTGAGGCCTTTAATTCACTCAAGCCACCGGTAGAGATTATTGCAACCGATATTGATACCAATGTCCTGGCAACTGCAACCGCCGGTGTATATCCGATCGACCGGGTCAAGAAAATGGACGAAAGCAGGGTGCGCAAGTTCTTTGAAAAAGGGACCGGCAAACATGATGGCCTGGTACGGCTGAAAAAACCGGTACGGGAGCTGATTAATTTCAACCAGCTCAACCTGCTGGATCAGCAATGGCCATTTCGCGAGGCTTTCGATGTCATTTTCTGTCGTAATGTCATGATCTATTTTGACAAACCGACCCAAAGCACCATCATTGATAAATTTATTTCGCTTATGCATGAAGACAGCTTGCTGCTGGCCGGGCATTCAGAAAACTTCCTGTATGTCTCCGACCACTTGCAATTGCTGGGGAAAACGGTGTACAAACTTAAGACTGGTGGCGCTGCACGCTCCAGCCTCTTTATGAATCGGAACCTGGCATGAGCGTGATACAAGAAGAAATTTCGAATACCCTCTATTTTGACAGGACATTTAACTGTGACGCAGCCAAAATCTCTCCCGGTGAATATTATTTTACCGACAAAGATATGCTGATTGTCACGGTGCTGGGCTCCTGCGTCTCAGCCTGTATCCGGGATACCAAGTCTGGCATCGGTGGCATGAATCACTTCATGTTGCCAGAAAGCGCGAGTGCAGACCGCGATAGCCCGGTATCCGAATCAATGCGCTATGGCACCTATGCCATGGAAGTCCTGATTAACCAGTTATTGCGCAATGGTGCCAAACGGGAGAATCTGGAAGCCAAGATTTTTGGTGGTGGCAATGTGTTGCGCAGTTTCACCTCCAATAACGTCGGTGACCGCAATGCGGCGTTCGTTAAAAAATACCTCAAGGATGAAGGCATCAGGGTCACCGGTGAAGACCTCCTGGATATCTATCCGCGCAAAGTCTATTACTTTCCCAAAACCGGCAAAGTACTGGTGAAAAAGTTGAAGCAATTGAACAATTACACGCTGGTCAAGCGCGAACAGGCATACTCCAGCAAGCTGCAAACCAACGAAGTGGCCGGCGAAATCGATTTGTTCTGATAATAATAAATATAACAAGGAAGCCCTATGAAAACAAAAGTGTTAGTCATTGATGATTCAGCATTAATACGCAGTCTGTTGACTGAAATTATCAACGATACCAAAGACCTGCAGGTGATAGGCACCGCGCCTGATCCCCTGGTGGCCCGTGAAATGATCAAGCAACTAAATCCCGATGTGCTGACACTGGATGTGGAAATGCCCAGGATGGATGGCCTGGATTTCCTGGAAAAACTGATGCGTTTGCGCCCCATGCCGGTATTGATGGTCTCAACACTGACAGAAAAAGGCTCGGAAATTACCTTGCGCGCACTGGAGCTGGGAGCCACAGATTTTGTCACCAAGCCCAAGATGGGTATCTCGCAGGGCATGCAGCAATATGCGGATGAAATTACCGATAAAATCCGTACTGCGGCCAAGGCCAAAATCAGTACCTTGCAAAGCATTGCCAAAGCCGCTGTATCAGCTGGCGAGCCACAAAGCGCTATTCGCAACCCCTTAATCAGTAGTGAGAAACTCCTGATTATCGGCGCGTCTACCGGTGGGACCGAGGCCATTAAATCATTTTTAATGCAAATGCCTTCTGATTGCCCCGGCATCCTGATCACCCAGCACATGCCGGCAGGATTTACCAAGTCCTTTGCCGACCGCCTGGACAGCCTATGCAAAATTTCGGTGAAAGAAGCCGTGGATGGAGAGCGCATATTGCCAGGTCACGCTTATATCGCGCCGGGCGACCAGCATTTACTGCTGGCCAGAAGTGGGGCCAACTACATCACGCGCTTATCAGACAGCGAGCCCGTGAATAGACACAAACCCTCAGTCGATGTATTGTTTGATTCTGCAGCGGCCAATGCCGGTAAAAATGCCATTGGCATTATCCTGACAGGCATGGGTAAAGATGGTGCGGCAGGCATGCTGGAAATGAAGAATGCCGGTGCGTACAATTTTGCTCAGAATGAAGAGAGTTGTGTGGTGTATGGCATGCCACGCGAAGCGATCGCCCATGGTGGAGTGCATGAAATCGCACATCTGAAAGATTTGCCAAGGCTGGTCCTGCACTATCTGGCGACGAACAGTGAGCGCGCCTTGCGCGTATAGGGTTTAGAAACAAACAGACAAATCCAGGTGTTATCAACAATCGCATGCATATGCGATCGATGGATAATACGGGATAAAATGTAGCATTAAATGAAAGCGGAGTAATAAATGGGCAATCCGAATACTAAATTTCTGGTGGTTGATGATTTTTCCACCATGCGCAGAATTGTGCGTAACCTGCTGAAAGAGCTGGGTTACAACAATGTGGAAGAGGCGGAAGATGGGGTTGATGCGCTGAATAAACTGCGTAATGGCGATTTCGAGTTTGTGGTTTCTGACTGGAATATGCCGAATATGGACGGGCTGACGATGCTGCAAAACATTCGTGCAGATGCCAAACTTTCCAAACTGCCGGTATTGATGGTCACTGCCGAAGCAAAGAAAGAAAACATTATTGCCGCAGCACAAGCGAAAGCCAGCGGTTATGTGGTCAAGCCCTTTACGGCAGCCACGCTGGAAGAGAAGCTCTCCAAAATTTTTGAGAAAATGGAAAAAGGCGAGGTGTAGCATGGCCGAGGCTATCAATCCGAATTCAGATAATCTCGTGGTGGACATGGCTGCTGCCATGATGCATAACCTGACTGATACCCAGCAGGAAGATATGATCAGCCGCATTGGTCACATGACACGCACGCTGCATGACAGCCTGAGTGCATTGGGGTATGACAAGGTCCTGGAACAGGTAGCACAGGAAATCCCTGACGCACGTGATCGCTTGAATTATGTTGCCAGAATGACGGAACAGGCCGCTGAACGTGTGCTAAATGCCACCGATCAGGCCATTCCGTTGCAGACTGAATTAGCTGACCGTGCCATCGCGTTAAAAACCCGTTGGCAGGAGGTAATGGCGAAGTCTGCCTTGAAGTCGGAATATGATGCTGTTGTCAATGACACACTGTCCTATCTCTCACTTGCCGACCAGCACACGACCACCAGTAAATCATTGCTGATGGATATCATGATGGCGCAGGATTTTCAGGATCTCACCGGGCAGGTCATCAAGAAAATCACAACACTGGTGCAGGATCTGGAAAGACAACTGGTACAGGTGCTGGTTGACTTTTCACCCCAGGTGAAAAAAGAAGAGACATCCTCATTGCTGAATGGTCCGCAAATTGATCCGACCAATACCATTGATGTCGTGGCCAACCAGGAGCAGGTCGATGACTTGCTGGATAGCCTGGGTTTCTGATCCAAATACCACAACTCAAAAAGGGCCCATTGGCCCTTTTTTCATTTATAGGTATCCTACGCGCTCTTCCGGTGGCAGGCTGGCCAATTCCTCATCCGTATATACGCGGCCACGTGTAATAAATGCCAGCCCGCTACCGCAATCCAGGGAGAAAGAGCCACTGGAACCTGGTACCGCATCCAGGATGGTGTGGGTATTCTGCATAAAGCTGAAATGGCTGTCGCCCATATAGAATACTGCGCCAGCCAATGTTCCGAGCTTGACATCAGATGGGCTGGGCCTGAATTCGACAGCTGGCAGGCACATGGGGCCGCTACCCTCACAACAGCCGCCTGATTGCAGGAATACAATCGGCCCATGCTGCTGCGTCAACTGTTCGATTAATGTAATCGCCGCCGGTGTTGCAGAAATACGCTCAGCCATTATCTTTCCTCATGTTGAATCATCATAAAGACAAAAAAGGGGCGAATAATTCGCCCCTGGTATTAAATCACTACTGGAACCGGATTAAAAGAAACCCAGTTTTTTCGGACTGTAGCTGACCAGCAGGTTTTTGGTTTGCTGATAATGATCCAGCATCATTTTGTGGGTTTCACGGCCGATGCCGGACTCTTTATAACCACCGAATGCCGCATGAGCAGGGTAGGCATGATAGCAGTTGGTCCATACACGACCGGCCTTGATGCCGCGACCCATGCGGTAAGCGCGACTGCCGTCACGGGACCAGACACCAGAACCCAGGCCAAAAATAGTGTCGTTGGCGATACTCAAGGCTTCAGCTTCGTCTTTAAACGTGGTCACAGCCAATACCGGTCCAAAAATTTCTTCCTGGAAGATGCGCATTTTGTTGTGGCCTTTGAACAGGGTAGGCTTGATGTAATAACCTTCAGCCAAATCACCGCCCAGAATGTTACGCTCACCGCCACACAACTGCTGCGCGCCTTCCTGGCGGCCTATATCCATGTAGGACAGGATCTTGTTCACCTGGTCTTGAGATGCTTGTGCACCAATCATGGTGTTCGGATCCAGCGGATTGCCTTGCTTGATGGCAGCAACACGTGGCAATACACGCTCCATAAACTTGTCGTAGATTGATTCCTGGATCAATGCACGGGAAGGGCAGGTACACACCTCACCCTGATTAAAGGCAAACAGCACCAAGCCTTCCACGGCTTTATCCAGGAAATCATCGTCTGCCGCCATGATGTCTTCAAAGAAAATATTAGGTGATTTGCCACCCAACTCCAGCGTTGCCGGAATCAGGTTGTTTGCCGCAGCCTGGGCAATAAAGCGGCCAGTCGCCGTTGAACCGGTAAACGCAATTTTAGCGATACGCTTACTATTGGACAGCGGTGCACCCACTTCACGGCCATAACCATTGACGATATTCATCACGCCTGGCGGTACCAGGTCACCGATAACTTCCATCAGCACCAGAATACTGATCGGGGTGAATTCTGCCGGCTTCATCACTACACAGTTACCTGCAGCCACGGCAGGAGCCAGTTTCCAGGCGGCCATCAGAATAGGGAAGTTCCAGGGAATAATCTGGCCCACCACACCCAATGGTTCATGGAAGTGGTAAGCCACTGTGTTTTCGTCCAGTTCACTCAAGCTGCCTTCCTGTGCACGCAGGGCACCGGCAAAATATCTGAAATGATCAGCGGCCAGCGGGATATCGGCATTCATGGTTTCGCGGATAGGCTTGCCGTTATCAACGGTTTCGGCTGTTGCGATTAATTCGAGATTCTGTTCAATACGGTCTGCAATCCTCAATAACAGGTTGGCGCGCTCTGCCGCAGGGGTTTTTCCCCATTTATCCGCTGCCGCATGCGCAGCATCAAGAGCGAGTTCAACATCTTCAGCGCTGGAGCGTGCGGCCTTGGTGTAAGGCTTGCCTGTAATCGGGGAAATCACGTCAAAATACTCGCCTTTTACTGGTGCAACCCATTTGCCACCAATAAAGTTGTCATATTTTGCCTTGTAAGGGACTTTTACCCCCATGGCTTTCAAAAGATCCAAACTCATATTCACTCCTGTATTTTTTCTATCAATGTTGTAGCAGAACTTCTCACCAAACCAAGTGATTGAAACTGAATTCAACAACCTGTTAAATCACCGGCAAAGCCGCTTAAAATAAGGCTTTGCAGATAATTTGTGAGATAAACATTAAACCTTAAGGTTCACAAAATCAAGCGTTTTTAATGCTATTTTTCATGATTTATAAGATATCTGATAGAAGTTTCTCACCATCCTCATTTATCTGGTTTTCTATATTAAATCGACATGCAGACATTATTCCGTACTGGCTTATAAAATCATTTGGCGTGCCCATCGTTATGGGCTATAATCGCGCCTTCTTTCGGAGAGATGGATGAGCGGTTTAAGTCACCACCCTGGAAAGGTGGCATAGGGGCAACTCTATCGAGGGTTCGAATCCCTCTCTCTCCGCCAGCCTGACTGGTTAATCTGCGACAGTGTTTGATACGATAAAATATCATGCCTGTGCGTGCAAAAACGGGAGCCAGAGCTCCCGTTCTTTTGAACCAGATCTAAAATCTCTACTTCTTTAGTCCAGCGGCTATTTCTTCTTGTCGGCTATTTTATCGGTTTTAGCTGACTCACTGGCTGCGGCTTTTTTTGCTCCAACGCTAACGTCCTTTTTCAGGTTACCAAGCGTAGCCTGCCCAATGCCTGGCACCTGCTCCAGTTCGTCGACAGATTTAAAACCACCATTTTTCTTCCTGTATTCGATGATCGCTTGTGCCTTGGCCGGGCCTATGCCATTCAGGCTTTCCAGCTCCGCCTGGCTGGCGGTATTAATATCCACAGCCGCATAAGCGACGGGCGATAAAAGGAACAACATTAAATAGGCTAACAGTGTGTGTTTCATATGTCCTCCTGATCATTAAAAATAAAAGCAGACCAAATCGGCCTGCTTTTATTCTAGCGCTGTCATTTCCCCAAACAGGAAAGTAGCCTTTAAATTATTTAATAATTGTTAAATATTTTTAATAATTGTGTTTAATGCAACAATAGGGTCAGTAGCCTGGGTAATAGGGCGGCCAATCACCAGATAGTGTGATCCCAGCGCGAGTGCTTCTTTAGGCGTGACAATCCTGGTCTGGTCATCTAGGGTTGCATCAGGGGGACGGATGCCTGGCGTCACCAGGCAGAAATTTGCTCCCAATGCCTGTTTCAGCATGGCAGCCTCCCGGGCAGAACAGACCACACCATGCAGGCCCGCTTGCTGAGTGAGAGTGGCCAATGCCAATACATGATCGACTAAAGAACGTTGTACCCCCAAGGTATGTAAGGTCGCCTCATCCATACTGGTCAACACTGTCACGGCAATCAGCAAAGGGGCATGCGTACCATGCGCTTTATCCAGCCCCTCGCGTGCGGCCTGCATCATGGGTAGGCCGCCGCTGGCATGCACATTAAGCATCCACACACCAAGGTTGGCTGCGGCCTGGCAGGCCTTTGCCACCGTATTGGGGATATCGTGGAATTTCAGGTCCAGAAACACATCATATTGCTGCTTGACCAGGGACTCGACAAATGCCGGACCGGCTGCAGTAAATAACTCCTTACCGACCTTTAATTTACACAGGGTGGGGTCTAGCCTGGCAACCAGCGCTTGTGCAGAAGCTGCATCGGCATAGTCGAGGGCAACAATGATTTTGCTATCAGTCATATAGGTTTATTGCAAAAGAAACGAATGAATGACATCTATTTGCGCTTAAGCAGTTTGATGTCACGGATGGTAGCTTCAGTAGGCTCTGGCGGCAGGGATTCCCAGGCATTACAGGCCGGGCATTGCCAATGATATTGCTTGGCCCGGAAACCACACTGGTCGCAATAATAGGCTGCACGATCACCAATGGCATTACGCACAGTCTGTTGCATCAACTGTAAATCGTGTTGCTGGTCATCTACCATTGCGCGTGCCTGCAGTAACTGGTCCAGGGACTTGAGGCTTGGTTTGCGGATCAGTTCGTTACGCGCCAGTTTGGCTGCCTTGTCCGCTCCTTCTGCTTGCAGGGTTGCCTCATATAGAACCGACATGATGCTGCTAAGCTGGTAGGTTTCCAGGTATTGATTCAGCTGCGCCAATCCCTCTTTTAATCCTTTGGGCATCTCCCCCCCATTACCGGGTGAGTGCGCATCGCTCAATGAGATGTAACTTTTAAGCATTTTCTGGGCGACGAGGCCCAGATATTCGGGGCTTTGCATTTCTATGCGCTTCCAGAATGCAATAGCAGCGGCATGCTCCTCTTGTTGTGCAGCCATATCACCTAGAAGCACGTTGGCACGCACACAGTTTTTATTTGCATCCAGCGCCTGGTCAAGATGGCCTTTGGCGCTTGCCCAGTCCTGCTGGATAATGGCATTCATGGCCAGCTCGCAGTAATACTGCGCGACTTCTTTACGGTAAGAAACCCCTGAAGAGCGCTCTAGCTCCGCCGCAATGGCGATGGCCTGCGACCATTCACGTTCCTTGACATAGATTTCAAGCAAATGGCGCAAAGCGGCTTGCTCATAACGGGTATGGCGTAAAGTGAGGAAGAGTTCCTCTGCACGATCATACAAACCGGCTTTGAAGTAATCTTGCGCCAACTCAACCTTGATCGAGGTAGATTGCTGTTCGGTCAGCTCATAGTTTTCAAGCAGGTTCATGTGCAAGTGGATTGCGCGATCCGTTTCACCGGTGCGGCGGAACAGGCTACCAAGCACAAAATGCAATTCCAGGGAGTCTTTATTCAGGTAAAGCGCTTCACTGAATGCATCCACCGCCTTGTGGTATTGATCCGCTATCAGCAGGTTCAGGCCTTTGAAATAAGTCGCGGGTAGTGAAGTCGATTCTGCAATCAACTGCTTGATATCTACCCGTGCGGCAATCCACCCCAAGGTAAAGAAAAGTGGCAGGATTAATAGCCACCAGTATTCAAATTCAACCAGCATAAGAGGTCTCTTTTCAAGTCAGGCTTTATTTTACCCAAGCCAGCGGGCCAACGCCATGTAAAGCGCAATTGAGGGGTAAAAAAAACGGTATCCGAAGATACCGTTTTTTATTAACAGCTAGTAACAAAAATTATTCGATAGCATCCACGCGATCGCGCAATTCCTTGCCCGCTTTAAAGTGAGGCACGTATTTGGCCGGCACTTGCACCTTGGTGCCGGTTTTCGGGTTACGTCCCAGGCGGGGCGGGCGGTAATTCAAGCTAAAACTACCAAAACCGCGTATCTCGATACGCTCACCGGTTGCCAGGTTTTCCGTCATCGCATCCAGGATGGTTTTGACGGATAACTCGGCATCTTTCAGCACTAATTGCGAAAAGCGCTCGGCAAGCAGGTCTATCAGTTCAGATCTTGTCATGATCTAAAGCCTTCTTATTTTTTGCTATCCAGTTTAGCCTTCAACAAAGCACCCAGGTTAGTGGTACCTGCAGAAGCTTCGTCGATCATCACGTCATCCGCTTTGGCTTTCTTGGCTTTTGGTTTGCCAGCTTTGTCTTCACCGATTGGCGCGCTGTTACCGCTTGGATCTTCAGTCAACTGCTTAACGCCCAGGGAAATGCGCTCTTTTTCAACGTCAATGCCCAGGATAACGGCTTGCAGCTCGTCACCTTTCTTGAAGTTGCGGATTGCTTCTTCGCCAGACTGAGTCCATGACAGGTCAGACAAGTGGACCAGGCCATCGATGCCACCTGGCAGACCGATGAATACGCCGAAGTCAGTGATAGACTTGATCTGGCCGGATACTTTGTCGCCTTTGGCATGCGTTGCAGCGAAATCATCCCATGGGTTTGGTTTGCACTGTTTCATGCCCAGGGACAGACGACGACGGTCTTCGTCGATTTCCAGGATCATCACTTCAACTTCGTCGCCCAATTGAGCAATTTTGCCCGGGTGGATGTTTTTGTTAGTCCAGTCCATTTCAGAAACGTGTACCAAGCCTTCAATGCCTGGTTCTACTTCAACGAATGCACCGTAGTCAGTCAGGTTAGACACTTTACCGAACAGGCGTGTACCGACTGGGTAACGGCGGCTCAATGCCACCCATGGGTCGTCGCCCAATTGTTTGATGCCCAGGGAAACACGGTTCTTCTCCTGGTCGAATTTCAGGATCTTGGCTTCAACTTCTTCACCGACGGTCAGCACTTCAGATGGGTGCTTCACGCGGCGCCATGCCAGGTCAGTGATGTGCAACAGGCCATCGATACCACCCAGATCCACGAACGCGCCGTAGTCAGTGATGTTTTTAACGATACCTTTGATCACAGCACCTTCAGTCAGGCTGCCCAACAGCGCTTCACGGTCGGCACCCAGGGTGTCTTCCATGACTGCGCGACGGGAAACTACGATGTTGTTACGTTTGCGATCCAGTTTGATCACTTTGAAGTCCCACTCTTTGTTTTCGTAAGGAGTGGTATCTTTAACTGGACGAATATCTACCAGTGAACCTGGCAAGAATGCCATGATGCCGCTGACAGAAACACGCAGACCGCCTTTAACACGGCTGCTGACAAAACCCTTGACCACGCGGCCTTCGTTCATGGCTTCTTCCAGATCCAGCCATGCTTGCATTTTCTTCGCTTTTTCGCGAGACAGTTGTGTAGAACCAAAACCGTCTTCCAGTTTTTCGATCGCTACTTTGACGAAGTCGCCAACAGCAACTTCAAGCTCGCCTTGCGCATTTTTGAATTCGCCAGCGTTGATCACGCTTTCGGATTTCAGGCCAGCATTAACAATCACGAAATCATTATCTACAGACACTACTTCGGCGGTGATCACTTCACCTGCGCGCATTTCCTGGCGGGCCAGGCTTTCTTCGAAGAGGGCTGCAAAAGATTCGTTGGAAGAGGTTGAGTTAGAAATAGAAGCCATTAAAAATTGTCCAAATTTACTCGCAAAACAGCCCATGCCATTTTACGAGCCACCGCTACCAGAGAAAGGCAGGCAATGGATAAAATTAATAATTGTTACGCCAAGCGGGCGCTTAACGTAACCCGAACATGCGACTATACACAAAAAATTTATTGACTTCAATGACTTAAAGCATTTTTTATGTGATTTAAGCTACCTTATTGAAGGCAGTCACAATCATATCAACGGCTTGTGTGATATTCATATGTGTTGTATCCACCAGGATGGCATCCGGCAACTGCTTCAGCGGCGCAGACGCGCGCTGACTGTCACGCAAATCGCGCTGCCTTAAATCTTCCAGGATAATGTTGTAATCAGCGAATTCACCGCGAGCAATGAGTTGCTCATAACGACGCTGGGCGCGTGTTTCAACTGCTGCCGTCAGAAACACCTTCAATACGGCATCCGGAAAAATCACCGACCCGATATCTCGCCCATCACCCACCAAGCCAGGCGCTTGGCGGAAGTTGCGCTGAGTTTGCAGTAATGCAGTGCGCACCTGGGGATGTACCGCCACTTCAGAGGCACCTTTACCCATGTGTTCAGTGCGAATCTGTGCACTGGCTTGCCCGCCATTTAAATAAACTTCCCCACCTGCAAACCGGATATCCATGCCCGCCGCAATAGCAGCCAGGCTGGTAGCATCAGACCAGGCCACATGCTGCGTATGCGCAGCATAAGCCAGTAGTCGATACAGGGCACCTGAATCAAGGTAATGGAAATCAAATTGTTTCGCGACGCGCTCGGCCACACTGCCTTTACCGGAGGCGGACGGGCCATCGATGGCAATCACGGGAGGAAGGGAAAGGCTTATCATAAATTTTACTTATCGATCTGTTTAAAACAATGAATTGGATTAGGTTTAGCAGTTTTTATATCATGTTCCTAACAGTTACAAGGAGCACGCCATGATTAAAACCTTTTCTTTCGCCATCCTGCACTTCAGTGTGGCTTTCAGCATTGCCTATCTGCTCACGGGCAGTGTGCTGGTAGGTGGGCTGATGGCGCTGATTGAACCGGCCTGTAACACAATCGTGTTTTATTTCCATGAACGTGCCTGGCAACATCACCAACATGCGCATGTCACCGGACCGGAGCCAGACGAACACGAATGGGCTTACGCTGCCTGATTAACGCACGATACCGGCAAATACCTGGAAATATTCAGGGAAGGTTTTACCCACACATTTAGGGTCGTTAATCGTAATGGGAATGCCTGCCAGGCTAAGCAGTGAAAAGCACATCGCCATGCGGTGATCATCATAAGTATCGATTACCGCATGGCGAACCAGCTGGACTGGTGGCGTGATTTGAATATAGTCAGGGCCTTCCTCAACCGTTGCGCCCACTTTACGTAACTCTGTCGCCATCGCAGCAATCCGGTCCGTTTCCTTGACACGCCAGCTCGCGATATTGCGTAATGTCGTTGTGCCTTGGGCGAACATCGCCATCACGGCCAAAGTCATCGCGGCATCCGGGATATGATTGCAATCCAGATCAATCGCCTTTAATGCGGATGTCTTTTCTGCACGTACATGACTCTCTCCATAGCTGATACGGCCACCCATTAAATGGGCCGCCTCTGCAAAGCGGATATCACCCTGAATGCTATGTTGCCCGACACCTTGTACAGTGACGTCGCCTGCCAGAATGCCGGCTGCGATAAAATAAGAAGCACTGGATGCATCGCCTTCCACAAAAATCTCACCCGGAGATTGATAGCATGCTGCAGCCGGAATATGGAAACGTTGCCAGCCATCGCGCTGCACCACCATCCCAAAGCGCTGCATCAGGTTAAGGGTGATTTCAATATAAGGCTTTGAAATCAGCTCACCCACCACTTCGATGCTGGCAGCCTGGCCAGTCAAAGGCAATGCCATCAGCAATGCCGTCAAAAACTGGCTGGACACATCACCGCGAATCTGGATTGGCTGGCTGACATCCAACGTAGCAGGGGAAATCTGCAGGGGAGGGTAGCCCTCATTGCCAGTGCAGTTTACGTCCGCACCGGCCTGCCGTAATGCATCCACCAGGTCACCAATCGGCCGTTCATGCATGCGGGGAATGCCATGCAGGTGGTAATCACCTTGCGAGAAGGCCAATGCTGCAGTTAATGGGCGAAAAGCTGTTCCTGCATTGCCCAAGAATAAGTCCGCCTGCTTATTAGGAAAATTGCCCGCACAACCAGTGACCTGCCATGCATTTTCCCCAATATTTTCCAGCTTTATACCCAATGAAGCTAATGCTTCCAGCATTCTTGCCGTGTCATCTGAAGCGAGCAAATCGCGAATAATCGTCACGCCATCCGACAACGCCGCCAATAGCAATGTGCGATTGGAAATACTTTTTGAGCCAGGCAGGATAATGGTGCCTTGCGCTTGGGTGACAGCAGGTAAATGCAGTTGTTCCATATGAGTTACGTTTTATTGGTTTTGGATTTTGCCCATTCATTCCGGGCGCGGCTGGCATGCTCAAACAATGCAAACAGGCCTGCATCATCATTGTTTTCCAGCAATACTGTCATCTCGCTGACTGCCTGCTGGTAGGTATTAAGCTCCTCTAATAATGCCTGCTTGTTAGCCAGCGCAATATCGCGCCACATTTCAGGATGGCTACCGGCAATACGCGTGAAGTCCCGGAATCCGCTGGCAGCAAATTTGAACAGTAATTCTGCATTGTCGCGTTTGGCTAAATCTTCTACCAAAGCAAAGGCCAGCAAGTGTGGCAAATGGCTCACCGCAGCAAACACGCGGTCATGGGCTTGCGGGCTCATATTTGAAACCACTGCACCGCAAGCTTGCCATAGCGCCGCCACTCTTTTTACTGCATCAGCATCTGTTGCAGCATCTGGCGTCAAAATAACATTTTTACCGATATACAAATCAGCCATCGCAGCACTTGGGCCGCTTTTCTCTGCACCGGCAATCGGATGGCCACCAACAAACTGGTTGAACTGCGAACCCAGTTCCGCTTTTGCGTAAGACATCACATCCGATTTAGTGCTACCGGCATCGGTAATAATGGTGTTTGCAGAAAGATGTGGTTGAATTGTACGCAAGATGGCTGGTGTTTGAGCCACTGGTGCAGCAATCAAAACCAGATCTGCATCTGTTAATGCATTAGCGATATTTGTCTCTGCTGTGTCGATTAACCCTAAACCCAGCGCCTCTTGCAAACTATGATCAGAGCGGCCAACACCGGTGATGTGTGGCGGATGAGGTAGTTTTTTCAAGGCAAGCGAGACTGAGCCGCCAATCAAGCCCACGCCAAATATCACAATTTTTTTGAACATGGCCACATTGTATCATGTCATACAAAAGCGCTTTGAGTTTGGCTAGTCCCGGTTTCAGGCGTATAATTGATAGATTGCATTGGGGCTGACCCGGTTTCGACGTGGGTTGCAAAGCAGTGCAGGGCATACCGAGGATTCAGGTTCCCTCGTAAATCCATCTGAACAAGTATAGTCGCAAACGACGAAACTTACGCTTTAGCCGCTTAATCCCGGCTGAACGCTGCCCCGAAGAGCCTCTCGGTCGGGCCGGGTAACCGGCAGCAGCGTCATTTAGAGAGGATCGTGCGTGGTTGGGTTACTTAATCACGCATTAAATCCAAGGTAGCTCGCTTTACCCTTGCTTGCTCGTTGGTGAGTGTACGGTTAAATATAAACAACACAGCTAAGTATGTAGAACTGTCTGTGGAGGGCTTGCGGACGGGGGTTCGATTCCCCCCAGCTCCACCAAATTCAAATTGATAAGTAGTATTGAGCGTAAGAAAAGGCCACGGTTTCGAGTGGCCTTTTTTTTAAACAGCTACTAACGACATACTTTCCTTCGCTTTAATGCGGCACAAAATCTGCGTTTTGCGACCATATTCAGCTGCTCAAAAAGCATATTCTTCCACAAATACCTTGCGCGTATCATTTCTTCATCCAGTTCCGCGACTGACAGGCCTAGGCTGGCTGGTCTTCGATGCCTTTTTCTGAATGCATCAAATGCATAACATTTAATCTTATCCAGCTTAACTTCAGGCGCTACCAGTTTTCCTGACATCCAGCGGTGAAAAATGGTAGGTTTTACGTTGACCAATTTGATAGCTTTATGATGGTTTAACGTGCCTAAATGATGGCCAACTTTCAAGCTCCACTGTAACGAATATTGGGTATGTAACTTCCTCATCTTTCTTGTATGTTTCATTATCTTCTCCCTAAATTGCAGATCAAATCCGCAATCCAATATTAACATCTGATTAAATTATGTTAATAAAGGTGATGAATATTTATTTGACATATTTTCTTCACAAAGAAATAAATGCTATAAATAATATATAAATCAAATACTTATTTTACTCATTATTGCCTCATCTATTTTTTGCAGCAGGTATTAAACAAGTGGCTTTCAAATTCAAAGGCAACTTTTTAGCAAACTCATGTACATAACTATTTGTCATAAAAGTATCAATAAACATTGAAAGACCATGGCTTTTACACACACCAATGAAGCAAAACTAGCACAGGATGTAGAGTCTTTACGCATTCAATTTCCACAAACAAAAGACCTGTACCGGGAAGTGTGTCGCTTGATGTTTTTCAGGTATGGGATGCAACCGACAGCGAACAAGCTATATCAATTGGTGCGTAAAGGCACCATGTCCACACCGTCACAGGCTGTGAACAGCTTTTGGGCTGAACTCCGCTCGAAAAACAGGGTAGATATTGAGCACGCCGGTTTGCCAGATTCCTTGCGCGAATTCGCTGGCGAGGCACTAGGCGCTTTATGGAAATCCGCGCTGGAAGCTGCCAGGCAAACCTATAAAGAAAAACATACTGCAATAAATGGCCTTGAAAGCAGCAACCGGCTGGAGTTGGAAAGTTATAAGGCACAGGTCAAGAAGCTGGAAGCACTGAATACAGAACAACACCAGGAGCTGGCGGCCATCAAAAAACAACTGCAGGAAAACGAAAAAAGGTTGTTGATTGACAGTCAGCTATCAGTTACGCAAAAAGAATCGGTTAAAACGCTGCAAAATGAGAAAACAGCCCTGGAAGCGACATTAAAAAGCGTCAATAATGAATTTATCGCGGAAATCAATAAACTGCATGCTGCCTTGAAATTATCCGATGACCGCTTCAGAAAACTCGAAGCAAAATCTTTTGCAGAATTGGATCGTGAACGTCAACGCGCGATTAAATTAGAACTGGAAATAGCTGAGCTGAAGAAATCGTTGCTAAAAGAACATACTGTCACAAAAACACAAACCATGAAAAACCAGAAGCTGGTTAATGAGCTGCGTGAGAATATTGGCCTGATTAAAGGACAGCTGAAAGAATCCCAACGCCAGCAACTCGTCGCATCAAATAAACTAAAACAGATTGAAAGAAAAAAGCCATTGCTTAAATAGCAGGTTACGTAATTTATAAAGTTTAAGAGTAAAAGTGAAAAAGTTGAGTTGGGTACGAAGGCCATGACAATTAGCCTTATTAATTTCGCATAATGTATATTATGTTAAAAATTCTGTACAAGCAGATAACTTCTTGAATCTCAGAAAAACTGTACTTTAGGTCAGTTAGCAACCGACCAATTGAGTTGCAGTTCTGATACTCTGATAAGTTCGTGAGTCTAATTGGGGATTTCATGACTTATACAAATAATCACATACGTGCCAACAAGCAGCACGCTTACGTGTGAGGGTGTCCTGAATTTTGTGTAAACGGCGGTTGATTACTGCCGAGGCATTCTGTCCTCGAACTGTATGGTAAACCTGTTTAGCGCAGGTTTCCAATCTCGCAGTGGCATAGACCACTTTTCACTGATGTTCTGTAAGGCAAGATAGAACAATTTAATCAGTGATTCATCATTCGGAAATGAGCCGCGATTTTTGGTGATCTTACGCAGACTCATGTTCACTGATTCAATCGCATTCGTGGTGTAAATCACTCGCCTGATTTCCGGTGGATAGTCAAAGAATGGAATAATGCGCTGCCAGTTGCTGCGCCAGGATTTTGCGATTAAGGGATAAGCCTCACCCCATTGATGTTCAAAGTCCATGAGCGCCATTTCAGCTTCAGCCAGTGTGGCAGAGCTGTAAATCAGCTTGAGGTCAGCCGCCACCTCTTTACGCTTGTTCCAGCCCACATAATTCAGGCTATTGCGCACCATGTGGACGATACAAAGCTGGACAGTAGCTTGTGGGTAGACAGTTTCAATCGCTTCCGGGAAACCCTTTAATCCATCCACGCAGGCAATGAAGATGTCTTGTACGCCACGGTTCTTGAGTTCGGTGACGACGGCCAGCCAGAACTTGGCCCCTTCAGTCTGGGCGATCCATAAGCCCATGACTTCCTTGTGACCGTCCATGTTAACGCCGATGGCAAGGTACACCGCTTTGGCACGTACACTGCCTGCATCTCTGACTTTGACATGGATGCAATCCAGATAGACGATGGGGTAGATACTGTCGAGTGGGCGAGACTGCCACAGCTTGACCTCATCAATCACCGCATCAGTGACATTGGAGATTAACGTCGGTGAAATCTCTGTGCCGTACATTTCGGACAAGTGCTGTTGAATCTCACGTACTGTCATACCTCTGGCATACAGGGAGATGATTTTGTCATCAAAGCCCGTCCAGCGGGTTTGATGTTTGGGAATCAGTTGTGGCTCGAAGCTACCTGCGCGGTCTCGGGGAATTTCAATCGGTAGTTCGCCAAAGTCCCCTTTGAGCGTCTTGCGACTTTTACCGTTGCGGGTGTTGCCTGAGGCATTCTTCACAGGCTCATTTTTATCGTGGCCTAGGTGATCTGCCATCTCTGCTTCAAGAGCACGTTCAACCAGCGCTTTGGTTAGCTGCTTGAGCAGTCCATTCTCGCCAATTAAATCTTCAGGCTTTTTATAGTTGCCCAACAATCCATCAATCAGATCGTTGGGCAGGGATTTTGATACGGTCATTTCTACTCCAAAAGTACGTGCGCAGTTTCCTGCAAAATGACCGTTTACACAAAATTATTTATACCCTC
>NZ_FNFX01000007.1 GCF_900100975.1 Methylophilus rhizosphaerae | reverse complement strand
CCTTAAGTGTCAAGATCAGCCGCCGCAGCGCGAACGGGCAGGGAACAAGTGAAGAAAAGGCCGGGAACGCTTGCGCGTTTTCCGGCCCGATATTGACACTTGAGGGGCGGCCGACTTTAGTCGCCAAAATCATTTACTCAAAAGAGTAAAAAATCAAACGCTCTTTTACTCTTTTCTGCGCTGCTGGCGAAATGCGGCCAGGTCGATCACGTCCGCCGTGCGCCTGGCGGCTGCCTGCATCGGCGTGGGCGATTTGACCCCGGCCGGTGCCGGGCTGGCCTTCGGCCGGAACTGCCGCCACAGCTCCGCGAAGAACGACCAGGCGAAGATGAAGGGCAGCAGCGGCAGCACCAGGACGAAGCCGACCAGGCGGGCCAGGCCGAGGCCGACAGGTCGTAGGAACGCCAGCGGCCGCCGCAGCAGATCGAGCAGCAGGCCGCCGACCAGCCACACCGGCGCGGCCAGGACGAACACCGCAGCGAACAGGGCAGGGAACAGCCGGCGCAGGAACCACGCCAGTGCGATGACGCCGAGAACCGCCGCGATGATGCCCGCCATACATCACCCCTTAGCTATGGTAGGGGTTCGCATCGAACCGCCCGGCATATTCGGCATCGGCAAGGTAGTTCAGCCGGTCGAGCAGGTAGGGCCGTTCGCCGCGCACCAGGACAATCGGATGCTCCGGCCCCAGGCGCATGACCTCATCCGGCGTCAGCAGCTCGCGGCCGGTGAATTGCTGGCTGGTGCCGGTGCTCTTGCCCCGGTTCATCGAGCCGCTGCCGCCCGATAGGCCGCTACCGCTGTTCTTGCCGGTGTTTTCCGTCTCAAACTCAATCGTGGCTTTGCCCAGGCTGTCGCTGATGTATTTGGCCGTGTCGTAATCGTCCGTGCCAAAGAACGACTTGGCGCTGTTCGCCAGGAAGGTTTGCCACTTCGGATAGGTGCCCTTGAGCTGCGACAGGTCTTGAATGAACACCCAGAAGGCCAGGCCGTAGCCGCGCAGCAGTGAAACGGCATCCTCAATCTGTTTCATGTAGCCGAGCTGGCCGAACTCATCGAGCAAGAAGGCGACACGGTGCGCGGGCTGCACGTTGCTGGACGTGATGGCCGCAATTACCGAGCTGATGAACAAGCGCAGGAAGCGGGCATTAGGCCCGATGCGATTGGCGGGCATGACAAGATAAACCGTCATGGCCGTGGCTTTGATTTCCGACAGATCGAAGTCGGAGCGCGACAGCGCGGCCGACACTCGCGGGTCATCGAGAAACGCCGTATTCCGGCGGGCCGTCGAAAGCACGGAACCGCGCTCTTTGTCTGCCATGCCCATGAGCGTATTTGCCGCTCTGGCCGGGATGCCGAAGGCCGCCGTATCGTCATACGTCATTTCTGCCAGCATGACGGAGAAATCATCTTCCCCGGCCGTCAGCAGCCGCCGAAGCTCGCCCAGGTTCCGGCGCTCTTTGTCGTCCAGGCCGGCAACGTGCAGCATCAAGCCCTGCAAGAAATTCTTGGCGCTTTCATCGAAATGCACGGCATCGCCCTTGCTTTCGGCGATCACCAGGGCGTCGGCCAGGATGGCCGATTCACTCACGCAATCCGGGTTCCACACGTCGAGCCTGTCCAGCACGTTGAATGCCGCGCCACCGTCACCATTGACGGCGAAAGGATCGACAACATGGACAGCCTGGCCGAGCGCCCGGCGGGCGCGTGCCGTCACGGCCGCGTTTTCGCCCTTCACGTCCAGCACAAGGGCCGAGCCGGGATAGTCCAGCAGGTTCGGAATCACCGCGCCAATGCCTTTGCCGGAGCCGGTCGGGGCCACGGTCACGACATGGCCGGTAAAGCGGAAACGCTGATCGAGGCCGGCGGGCGCATCCGATACCCGGCCAAGGGCGAAGCCGCCCGGCTTGCCAGGCGCGACCAGGTGGCCGCCCTGGCGGATTTCATCGACCGTTCCCCAACGGGCCGAGCCGTGCGAACCCAGCGGATGCGTGCTGCTGTTATCGACCGCCGCGACCGCCGCACCGGCGGCGGCAACTGGCCCGGACGGTTGCACCTGGCCGCGCAGGTTTTCAATCGTTGCGCCGAGGATGCGCAGCCGCTTTCCTGTCGGAGACTCCGCGCCGACCAGGCCCGCGAGCCAGCCGAACACCCGGCCCGCGTTCAGATACGTTGCCACTGTTCCGGCGACCGTCGCGGCGAGGATGAACCAGCCCGGAATGAACGGCGCGAACACGAACAGAAGCAACATGCCGACCGATGGAACGAGGAAGGCCAGGCCAACGGCCGTGCCGACCGTCACAGGGTTCTGCCGCCGCTTGTGCGCCAGCCACGCGCCGACAAAGCAGACCGTGACCAGGTAGAACAACCAGCCGCCGAAAGCTGCCTTGATGCGCTCGCCGAAGCCCCCGAAATAGCCGCCCACGGTCGAGCCGCCGAGCTGTTCCATGCGTTCCGCGCCGCGCTGCTGCACTTGGGCGCGATACTCCGCAAGAATCGTTTCCGCTTGGGCCGTTCCGATGCCCTTGCCGAACTCAACGCCTCGCGTCACGGACTGCTGCACGACATTGACGCCGGCCGTTGCCGCCGCCGCTGGCCGTTCGCCGTCCAGGCCCGCCAGAATCCGGGCGCTGAAATCGTCCAAGCTACCGGCCGAGGAAAGGCCCGCATTCTGCAAGAACAAGCCCAGGTCATTGCGATACAAGCTAAGGATGTTTGCCGCGCCTGGCGCGTTCCGGTTCGCCAGTGCAGCGGCTTCCAGCTCTTTCAGCACTGGCAGCAATTCGGCCCACTTGTCGCGGTAGGCTTGCCAGTTCCCGGCGTTCGTCGCCATCGCCAAATCCTGCTGCCCAACGTCCAGGGCTTGCAGGCTGTTTTCCCACTTCTGGAATGCAGCTTCTTGCGCATCACAAATGCGCTTCACCCAGGCATCCGCATCTGCCGCGCCGTAGAACTTCGCGGCCTCTGCCGCCGGGTTGCATTCAGGGAAAACCCGGGCGTGCGCCGTGTTCGCCAACGACAGCACGAACGCCCCGAAAAGCACCGCTATGACAGCGGCCCACAATCTCGAAAATAAATCTTCTGCGTCCATCATTATTCACCTCTATGTCAGGTTGAAATTGACGGCTAGGAACGGTTGCCGCCGTCCTCTCCATCATCGGAAAAAGCCTCATCGCCTGCCGCCTCAAAGCGTGCTTTTGTGGCGTCACCATTCGGCCCGTTGAGCGCACCGGCCGCGAGGGTCAAAGCGCCCAAAATCACGGAAGCCGGATAGTCCGACATGCCGGACTTGATGACCAAGCCGCCGAGCTGGATTTTCCGGCGGGCATCTTCTCTCCTGGCGTTCATCCGAAGGCGTCCTAAATCTCGCTCAATCTGCGCTAGGCGTTGCCGCCATCGGGGCAGCTTGCTTGCCTTCGCTTTTGCGAAATTTCGAGGCGATAGCCTCAAACTCCTTCCGCAATGAAGCGTCGTCTATGTCGAGATCACCGAGGCCAGCGGCAAGGGCAATCTTGCCGATGCGTTCAGCGGCCTTGCTTTCCAGTTCGGCCAGTTCGGCCTTGATGCGGTTCAGTTCGGCCAGCTTGTCGGCCTTGCGTTCGGATAACGTCTTGCGTGCCATCGTCATAGCTCCTTTCGAGATTGTGGGTTATGCGCACACGATCTTACCATCGGCGAGGCTAGCGGGGAAGGCACGGCGCTGGTATAGTCATGGAGCGAAAGCGAAATGCGCACTTACGGGTTGCTGCGCAACCCTCATGCGGCCGGGGATACCCCGGCACCCCTTTTTAGCGGCTAAAACGCCAAGGAAAAAATGGCGATCTACCACTTGAACACGCACACGATAGGACGGGCGGCCGGGCATAGCGCCGTGGCCGCTGCCGCCTATCGTTCCGCGTCGTCGCTGGTAGATGAGCGCACCGGCGAAGTGTTCGACTTCACCCGCAAAGGCGGCGTGTTGTCGTCCGAGATAGTCACGCCCGCAGGCGTGCCGGTTCCCGAGCGTGCCGCCTTGTGGAATGCCGCCGAGACCGCCGAGAAGCGAAAAGATGCGCGAGTGGCCCGAGAGTGGCGGGCGGCCCTGCCGCATGAGCTGAACGAAGCCGACCGTAAAGAGCTGGCAACGCGCATGGGGCAGGCTATCGCAGACCGCTACGGCGTGGCCGTGGATGTGTGCATTCACGCACCAGACAAGGAGGGCGACGACCGGAATTTTCACGTTCATATGCTGGCGACCACGCGCACCATTCAGGCCGATGGAACGCTAGGCGCGAAGGCCGTCATTGAGCTGGCGAACAAAGACAGGCAGAAAGCGGGCATTCCTGGCACAAGCCAGGGCGACATCATCGAGATTCGCCAGCAGTGGGCCGAGCTAACAAACGAGGCGCTAGAGCGGGCCGGAATCAGCGCCCGCGTAGATCATCGCAGCTATGCAGATCAGGGCGTAGAACTCACACCAACCAAGCACATCGGCAGCGATGCCGTGGCGATGGACAGGCGCGGCCTGGAGGCCGACCGCATCGACATTCACAACGCCGACCGGCAGGAGCAGGCGCGGCAGATTGTCGAGCGGCCGGAGATCATCCTAGACAAGCTCACGGCCACGCAAGCGGTATTCACGCGCCGCGATATTGCCGCAGAGCTGAACCGCTACATTGACGATGCCGACCAGTTCCAGGGCTTGCTTGCCAGGCTGGAAAATTCGCCGCTTCTGGTCGAGATGGAACCGGCCAACGGGCGCGACCCGGCGAAGTTCTCTACCCGCGAAATGATCGACACCGAGCGTGGCATGGTGGACAGTGCCGAGCGCCTGGCGAGAACCGGCAGGCATGGCGTTTCCGGCCCCATCACGAACGCGGCGATTGACGGCGCAGGCACCCTATCGGCAGAGCAGCAAAACGCCGTCCGGCACGTTCTCAAGCCGGGCAGCCTGGCCGTGGTCATCGGCGACGCCGGCACAGGCAAATCGTTCTCGATGAAGGTTGCACGCGAGGCATGGCAAGCGCAGGGCTTCAACGTGCGCGGCGCGGCCCTGGCGGGCAAGGCGGCCGACGAATTGCAGGCGGGCAGCGGCATCGACAGCCGCACGCTGGCATCCCTTGAATTTGCCTGGAAGAACGGAAAAGACAAACTCACTTCCCGCGATGTTCTGGTGATCGACGAAGCGGGCATGATCGGCAGCCGCCAGCTTGGCCGCGTGCTGAAAGCCGCCGAGCAGGCCGGGGCAAAAGTCGTCCTGCTGGGCGACGACAAGCAGCTTGCCGCCATAGAGGCGGGCGCGGCTTTCCGTGGCGTGGTGCAGCATGTCGGCGCGGCAGAAATCACCGAAGTTCGACGCCAGAAACTCGCCTGGATGCGCGAGGCCGGCCAGGAGCTTGCACGCGGTTCCGTGGCCGATGGCCTGGCGGCCTATGCCGAGCGCGGGCACGTCAAAATCCATGACAGCCGAGCCGCCGCCCGCGACAGCCTGGCGGCCGCCTATGTCGGCGACCAGGGCAAGGGTAGCCAGATCATCCTTGCCCACAGCAATAAGGACGTGCAGGCGCTCAATGAAGCCGTGCGGCAGGCCCGCAAGGAACGCGGCGAGCTGCGCGGCACGGCCCGCTTTATGACCGAGCGTGGCGGCCGGGAATTTGCCCCAGGCGACCGCATCGTGTTCCTGAGAAACGACCGTGATCTAGGCGTGAAAAATGGCACCCTTGGCACCGTCGAGCGTGCCGAAGATGGAAGCCTGGCCGTGCGTCTGGACAGCGGCGAAGCGCGGCAGGTGCAGGCGTCCCAATATGCGGCTGTCGATTATGGTTATGCCGTCACGATTCACAAGGCCCAGGGTGTCACCGTCGATAGGGCTTACCTGCTGGCGACCCCTGGCATGGATAGGAGCCTTGCCTATGTCGGAATGACCCGGCACCGCGAGGCGGCGACCCTGTTTGCAGGAGCCGACGACTTCACCGACCGCCGCGCCGGCCGCCTGGTCGATCATGGCGCAGCGCCCTACGAGAACAAGCCGGAGAACCGGGCCAGCTACTTTGCCACCTTGGAGAACGACAAGGGCGAGCGGCACACAATTTGGGGCGTCGATCTTGAACGCGCCATTGCGGCCAGCGGCGCGAAGCGCGGCGACCGTATCGGCCTGGAACATGGCGGCTCTGAAACCGTGCGCCTGCCGGACGGCACCACCGCCGAGCGCAACACCTGGCACGTTCGCGGCGCGGCCGAGCTGGCCGCCGGGAAGCTGGCCCAGGTGCTGGGCCGCGAGCGTCCGAAGGAAAGCACCTTGGACTTTGCCGACCGTCGCGGATTCGACGGGGAAAGCGTGGTGCGCCGTTGGCTGGAACGCGGCCGGGCGAAGGTGGCCGAGCTGGCCGGGAAGATGCGCGACGGCCTGCGCCGCAACCTGGAACGCCACGGCCGCCCCGACCTCATGCCCGCGACCGACATTGCCGGCACGCCGACCGTGCAGCGGCCGCAGCAGATCGAGCGCACGCCAGAGGACGAGAAGAAGCGCCGGGCGGCCGAGATCGCGGCGAAGTTCCGGCAGCAGGTCAGCGAGGAACGCGGCGAGCAGGTAGCGCCGCAGCAGCGGCCCCAGGCCGAACGCCCGGCACCCGACCCGCTGGCCGGATTCCGCGCCGGTGTCGAGCGTGCCGAGGCGGCCGGCGGCGGCCTGGCGCTGGACGTGGCGAAGGCGCAGCTTGCCGTCGCCCAGGAGTTCCAGGCGGCCGGGAAAGACCCCCGGCACCATTCGGCGGCCATCATGCAGGAAGGCCAGCAACGGGCCTTTGCGAGCCTGGCGCAGCCGTCCCAGGCCAAGGCCGAGCCGGAGCGCCCGGCGGTCGTCCAGGTCAGCGAACAAGACCGCAAGCGGGCAGAGGCGCACGCCAAGATGGAAGTCAGCCAGTTCCGGGCGCTGGCGGTGAAGCGGCAGGCAGGCTTTGCGGGCTACTCCGACCGCAACCCGAGCGCCTGGCGCGAGCTGCCGGACGAGCTGCGCGGGCGTATCGAGAGGTTCAACGCAATGCCGAAGGAGCGCCAGGCCGTCGAGCTGGACAAGATGCAGCGCGAGCTTGCCGACAGGTATGCACGCAACCCGCAAGAGATCACGCGCAGCCGACAGCGGCAGCGCGAGCAGGAACGCGGCCGCGATGGTTTCAGTAGATAAGAAAAATGTTTTTACTCATTTGCTCATTGTGATATGATGCAATGAGTAAATGATATTTTATGTTTTACGCCAGGAGGAACGACGATGAGCACCGAACCGACGAACGAAGAACTTGCCAAGGGCTACGCCAAGCAGATCGAGCAGGCCCAGGAGCGCCGCGAGGCGAAAGACCAGGAGCGGCTAGAGCGGCACGGCCAGGCGGCCGCGCTGGCGTCGCAGGCCATCGAGGCCGAGCAGCCGAACGGCAGGCAGCCCCAGGGCTTCGAGCTGGACGCGCAGAACCAGGACAGCGCAGAGCAGCGCCAGGAGCGCAACGAGATCAACGGCCAGCAGGCGCGGACGCTGGCAAAAGAATTGAACCGGGACAACGAGAGCGGGGACGCCGTGAAACAGGCGCGTATCCGCGAGATCGCAGAACGGTTCAAGGAGAAGGCGGCACGCGACCGCGAGCAGGAGCGCGGTTTCAGCCGCTAAAAAGCGGCGCAAGGGACGGCGGCAACCGACCCGAGCGCCTGACCACAACCCACCTGACATAGAGGTGAAATCATGGCTACTTCCAATGTTACCGGCCGGACAGAACCCGGTATATCGAAATATTGCATCACCTTCGGCGTATCGCTGGCCGCGCTCATCCTGGCCGGTGGCGTGCTGGTCTTTTCCTACTGGCAGCACGTCGAGCTGCTGCATGAGGGCGACCGCGTAGGCACGCGCCTGGAACGCTTGGGCCTGATCGACCGGGAGGGCGCACAGCATGAGCCGCGCTAAAACTTGGCGGCGTGCCGCCCTTGCAACCTACATCGCCGCTGGCGCTGCATTGACCCTGGCGGGCTACACCGTGGCGACCACAGCCGCGAACGCCAACACCCTGCGCGACACGCGGGAGCGCATCGAGGACTTCCAGCGCGAGCAAACCGCCATTGCCGAGAACGCGATAAGCGCGGCCAGCGTGCGGCGCGGCACCCTGCCCCCCGACACCCGGCCGCCTGTCGCACCGGCCTGGCCCGAGCTGGCCGAGCGCGCCATGCCGTCCGTTGTCGCCCTGGCGGGCATCGACAAGCCCTATGGCACCGGACAGAACAATCACGCCTGGCGCATCCCTGGCGTTCAACAGAACGCGGCCACGGCCGCCCTCACCCGCGTTCGCGCCTGGCATCGGGATTGGCCGAAAGAGGATGCCAAGCGGCGGCAGCGCATCATCTGCGGCGGCGTGGCCGTCGAAGGAAACAAGGTGCTGACCGTGGCCCATTGCGTCGAAGGTCAGGAAGCATTGAGCGTGCGCACCGCCGCCGGCGAGTGGCGCGAGGCCCGCGTGATCGGCGCGGACATTTCCCGCGACGTGGCGCTGATCGAGATCGAGGGCGACCCCCTGCCCCCGATTCCGGTTGCTGGCGTCATGCCCCGCCAGGGGCAGGACGTGATGGCGATCGGTTCGCCAGGCGGCTACGGCTTCGCCGTGGGCGTGGGCATCGTCGCGTGGTATGGCCGCGATGCCGCGATGCTTTCCCCCGATGATTTCATGCTGGTGACGGCTTCAATCATCGGCGGAAACTCGGGCGGCGTTGTCGTGAACACCAGGGGCGAAGCCGTTTCACTGGTGAGCTATGGCTATGGCATCTACACGCAGACCGTGCCGATAGACCGCGCCCAGGCAGTTGCGGCCGAGATCGAGCGCCGCGTCGTGCGGTAAGCCCTGCACAGAACCCGAAGGCCGGGCGCTGCGCCCAGGTCGATACCGGACGCCGCCGGCGTTCCGATGAACCCCCAACCTTTGGAGCAACAGCTATGAAACTTCGCAATTCCTTCCCGCTGGCGGCCGTGGCCGCCCTTCTCATGGCTTCGACCGCGCACGCCGGCCAGGATGCCGACGCGGCCCGCTTTTCGATCATGGCCCCTGTCCAGGCGGCTTATGACGCCTACCAGGTCACGGCGAGCCGGGCGCAGAACACAATGGACAGCATCGAGGCCGAGCTACGCGAACCCGGCTTGTCGGCCGAGCGGCGCGAGCTGCTGGCGGTGTCGCTTGCCACCCTTCGCGCCCGCGAGGCGGCCGCATTGGAGAGGCTGCACGCTGAATCAGCCTTGGCACAGTTGAAGATGGCAGACTGGAACGCGAGCCGGTAACGGTGACCAGGAACAAGAAGGGCGGCCAGTAGCCGCCCTTTTCACGTCTGGATCTTGCATCGTCATTCCTGGCGATGAGATCCACCGGCGCGGCCGTCATCGTCGGAACTGGCGATGTTGGCCAGCCCCTCGCCTTCCAGGGTTTCACAGGCCGGCCACTCGCGGCCAACGGCGGGCGCATCGACCCATTCCCGTTCTTCGGGCGGCAGCGGCTGCGAATAGTCGGATTCGGCCAGCAGCTCATCGAGCGTGTAGCGCGGGCGGCTCATCGGCGGGCCTCATCGAGCCAGGCCAGCGTTTCAGCTTCGCGGGCGGCCACGCGGGCCACCAGCTCGCGCACCAGGGCGGCCAGGCTCATGCCGTGCGCTGCCGCGACGGCGGCAGCTTCGGCTTTCACGTCCGCAGGAACGGCGGCGCTGATGGTGGCGGTTTCGCGGCTCACGTCTTTTCCTTTTCTCGGCTGCAACCTTTAGCCTAGAGCGGCCTCAATAGCGGTTTTATAGACGTTTTCATCCGGCAAGGTGACGTTGTTGAACGCCTCTTGCACCTTGTAAACCGTGGTCGAATGTGGCGGCAGTGCTTTCAGCGGCACCGTGGCCCCGTCGATGATGCCGGCTTCTTCGTGTTCATAGGCAAGGGCTCTGTTGCAAACTCTGACACGGTTTCCAAGATTGGGCTCATGTACTGTCAAGGTCAGTTGCGATGAACGATTTCAAAGGACGGCATTTTACCGGCGAGGTCATCCTATGGGCGGTGCGCTGGTATTGTCGATACGGCATCAGCTACCGTGATCTCGAGGAAATGCTGTCCGAGCGTGGGATCGATGTCGATCATACGACGATCTATCGCTGGGTGCAGCGCTACGCGCCGGAGATGGAGAAGCGTCTCCGCTGGTTCTGGCGGCGCGGCTTTGATCCGAGCTGGCGTCTGGATGAGACCTACGTAAAGGTGCGGGGCAAATGGACCTACCTGTACCGGGCGGTCGACAAACGGGGCGACACGATTGATTTCTATCTGTCATCGACACGCAGCGCCAAAGCGGCGAAGCGCTTTCTGGGCAAAGCTCTTCGTGGCCTGAAGGACTGGGAAAAGCCGGCCAAACTCAATACCGACAAGGCACCCAGCTACGGCGCAGCAATCGCTGAGCTGAAACGCGAAGGCAAACTGGCGGCGGAAACCGAGCACCGGCAGGTGAAATATCTGAACAACGTGCTCGAGGCCGACCACGGCAAGCTGAAGATGCTGATCAAGCCGGTACGTGGCTTCAAGTCGATGCCAACGGCCTACGCCACGATCAAGGGCTTCGAGGTCATGCGCGCCCTACGCAAAGGACAGGCCCAGGCATGGTGCCTGCAGCCAGGTATCATGGGGGAGGTGCGCCTGGTTGAAAGAGCATTCGGAATTGGACCCTCGGCCCTGACCGAAACCATGATTATGCTCAATAAGCATTTCGCCAATGCTGCCTAATCCCCCAACTGGGTGACGCCGCGCGGCCGTGCCCCATGTTTGCAACAGAGCCAGCAGATCTATATCTGTGATAAACTCCGCTGAGCGCTCCATGGATAAACTCCAATCCCAGATCCACAAAAAACGCAGAATCTCAGATCAGAGCTATGCACAAAAGGTGGGAGCAGAGCACCGCTTACTTTGTAAGTCTCATTAGTAGCTCCATATCCTACGGTTGATTTCATCAGCCCCAGGAGCGCAGCTGTGTATCGCCTGGCCATGGACCATGAAGATCAGGCCCAAGCTGCCGGCGTCCGCGCCCTTGGGTTTTGCGCTCAGTCCAGCTCAAACACCCAAGGCGAATCCTGGAAGATGAAGAACAGCGCGGGCTCGTCATCACTCATATTGTTCGTCTCGTGGGGCTCGTCTTTCGCGAAGGAAAAGACATCCCCCGGGCCAAGCGTATCGTTGGTCTTTGCGTTTCCAGGGACCGGGTGCGCCACTGCGCCACTGATCACAATCCCTGTTAGCGGAGCGGTGTAATGATGGAGCGGAAGCCGGACACCGGCATCAAGACGAATGAGTGTGCCATGCGCACCCTTCGTAAAGTCGCCCACAACCGGCGCCGCGCCCACGCCTTCCATGGCTGGCAAAAACGTCCGGCTATCCAGTTTAGTGAAGACAGTCTCCCCTAGCGCCAGTACACTTATCTTTTTCATCCTTTATCTCCTCAATGGTTTTGACGGCCGAAACAGACCGCATCAGTATTGGTGTGGTCAGCAGCCATTATGATCGTATGGCATGCGTCACCTATAGAGAAATTGTATCTCCGAATGTTACTAATAGCGTGTAGATATAAATGGATTTCGTTGTGTTCGGAGACGGTCTGGCCTCAACGCGACGTTGAAGCGTCAAACGGGTTCCAGACGCTACCGACACTAGCGGGCCATTGACCCGCCTAGTCGAACTCCCAGCTCATATTCGCGGTTCGTGGGTTCGCACCTGTCGTCTGAGCCGCCCCGGGTTTTCCCGTCTGGGTGACGCTATCGCAGAACAGTAATGCAGATTCGATGGCGCCCTCCATTAGGCCCCCATTTGTGCGAGACGCCTCAGTGGCAATAAAGTGCAAGCGATCATCCCATATCGGCGTCCAATCCCTGATCCTCCCATATAATGATGGGTTGGACACGGGCTTGCGGTCTTCAGGCGATGCGCAGTGGGTTTCGTTGCTCCAATCCAGCATATGAATGCTTAAGGGATTTGCGCCATCTGGACCAAACAGAGCGCCAAGCTGTCGAATAACAAGGTCCTCCAGTGCCTGCTTTCCAAGGCTCTCTCGTTTTGCGGCGTCGAATTTTACGAACCCCAAAATAGCGCCAATCTCGCCATCGGAAGGAGAGGCATCATGAAACTCCGCGAGCGGGCCCTGCATACTCAATCCGCCGCCCGAAAGGCCCTGATGACACCAAAACGGTTGCTCATACACCGCAAGGACTTTCGCATGCGGCGCCATCCAGGTCGGCGTTCTTCCTAGCAACCCCATGACGGGCTCAGGCAAACTCGGCTGATACGATAGCCCACACGCCAAGCGGGGCGGAACGGCGACGGCACATATGTCCCCTTCCGCAGCAATTTCGTTTCCGTCCTGAACAGCATGAACCTGAACCAGGTCACCTGTAAGAGACATTCCCGTTACTTCCGCTGTCGTTTTCAGAAGGCGACTGCACCAGTTCACTGGGCTGGCCGCCGTGTGTGCATAGAACTTCTGACCGGGAACGGTCAGAAGTTCTATGCACGAAGCGCCGCGAGAGATCGGAATTGCTCAGAACTCTTGTGCACGGCGCGACAAAGCCGGAACCGCCGAAAATTCCGGCGATCAACCGGCAAGCTGCTTGATGCGCTCGGCCAGGCGGCCGAAAGCCTCGTTCACGTATTCCAGCACCTTGGGTTCTGCGCCCTGCGTGCGCAGCGAGTCTTTGAAGGCTTCCAGGTCGGACAGCCATTGCCGATGCAGGCGGCCCAGCTCGTCGAGCTGAGGCCGGAAGTCTTGGAGACTGCCGCTCGCACGAAACGCCTGGTAGCCACGCTCAAGCGTGGCCGCCGTGGTCAGCAGTTGCGCGCCCATTTGCTTGTGCTGTTCGGAGAACTCGGCCATGCCGTCATAGGGCCGCGAAGCCTTGCGGCGCTCGGCTTCGGATGCCTCTTCCATGATGCGGGCGTAGCGGTAGAACCCTGGGAACTCGCGGGACAGCGCCATGAGCTGCTGATCGGATGTGCCGACCCAAATCCTGTGCAGGTCAGGCCCGTACCCCATCATGCGATTGATGATGGCATGGGCCTCGCTGACACCCTGGGCGGCAAGCTGCTGCATGTGTTGGTCGATCTTCGCGGCCAGTCGGCGGAATTCGTTCATGCTCATGTCCGTCACAAAAGGCGCGTTGATTGCCCTTGCGCCGTGAGAAGTGCCACCGCCTTCTTATCGAAGGAAACGAAGGTTTCCCCGCCAAGCCAGTTGCCTTCGTAGGCAATGACGCCATCGGCAAAGTCTCCGCCCGCGTCGAGCACCAGCAAGCCAGCCTCCACGGCAGGCCGGTTCACTTCCACATTCGCGGCGGCCAGTAGTGCCCGGATCGCGCTGGCCGCGTCGGCTTGCTGGAAGCCGTAGACACGCAGCAGCACCCAAACAAATTCGCATAGGCACGGCAGCGCGACCGCGATCAACTCGGCGTCGGTCAAGACTGCGGCGGCAACGTCCGCTTGTGCGGGATCGTCACGCACAACCGCACGCACAAGGACGTTGGTATCGACTGCGACCTTCATTGCTTACCTGCCCAGCCTTGCGCCGCCGCCTCGTTGATTTCTTCGATGGTGGCAACCTTCTGCGTCTTGCCCGCGAGCAGGCCGACAAAGCTGGCTATCGTCCCTGCGGGCCGTGCCGCCTTGAGCACGCCCCGACCGTCTGGCAACAAGTCCAGCTCGATCTTGTCGCCTGGCCTGATGCCGAGGTGTTGCAGTACGTCCTTCCGAAACGTCACTTGTCCCCGTGCGGTAACGGTCAATGTGGTCATGGTGGTTTGCCCTCGCAATCAAGGTTGATGCTTCACATAGTAATGAAAAAATGCCTTACCGTCAATGTCCGTCAAACGATCATTAGTCGGCCATGCCGGACACTGTCCAGCAAAGTTATTGCACAACGGGTTGTCGGACATTAAGATAGGCGGACGGAATGACGGACAAGAGAGGCGGCAAATGGCACTGATCGGCTATGCGCGGGTATCGACGGCGGAACAGGACACCGCCTTGCAGACGGATGCGCTACGCAAGGCAGGCTGCGAGCGCGTTTTCGAGGACACGGCTTCCGGGGCCAAGGCCGACCGCCCCGGCTTGGCTGATGCGCTGGCCTACCTGCGCGACGGCGACGTGCTGGCCGTCTGGCGGCTGGATCGGCTCGGGCGCTCTATGCCGCACCTAATCGAAACGATAGGCGCGCTGGAAGCGCGAGGCGTCGGCTTCCGTTCTCTGACGGAAGCCATCGACACCACCACGCCAGGCGGGCGGCTCATCTTCCACGTGTTCGGCGCGCTGGGCCAGTTCGAGCGCGACTTGATCCGCGAGCGCACCAAGGCCGGGTTGACTGCCGCCGCCGCTCGTGGGAGGAAGGGCGGGCGAAAGCCGGTTGTCACCGCCGACAAGTTGCAGCGAGCGCGGGAGCACATCGCCAACGGGCTTAATGTCCGAGAGGCCGCTACACGGCTCAAGGTGAGCAAGACGGCCCTGTACACCGCGCTGCAATCCACCAGTGCAGCCGACTCCTGATATTCCGTGCAGTCGTCTTCTGAAAATGACAGCCCTACCCTCTTTCCTGGCGTCATCGTGTTGCAAAAATCAGTCGCAAATAGTTTATTATTTGCGACGATATTTGCAACGAAGGGCGCACCATGAAAGACAAGCCGATGATCGGTTACGCCAGGGTATCGACCGACGACCAGGATTTGACGAACCAACGCGCAGAGCTGCACGCCGCCGGCTGCACGCGCATCTTTGCCGAGAAGATCACCGGCACCCATGCCAAGCGGCCGGAGCTGGGCCGGATGCTTGACCACCTACGCGCCGGCGACGTGGTGACGGTCACGCGGCTGGACAGGCTGGCCCGTAGCACCCGCGACCTGCTGGACATAGCCGAGCAGTTGCAGGCGAAAGGCGCGGGCCTGCGCTCGCTGGCCGAACCGTGGGCAGACACCACCACTCCGGCCGGGCGCATGGTGCTAACCGTGTTTGCCGGCATCGCCGAGTTCGAGCGTTCCCTAATCATCGACCGCACCAGGAACGGCCGCGAGGCGGCCAAGGCGCGAGGCGTGCAGTTCGGCCGCCGCCCTACGCTCACCCCCGGCCAGGTCGAACACGCCCGCGAGCTGCTGGGCGCTGGCCGCACGGCGGCCGAAACGGCCGAGCTGCTGGGCGTGCATCGGGCAACCCTTTACCGGGCGCTGCGCGGCCAGGAAACCAGCCAGGCCGAGGCCCGCCGGCGCGGCGCGTTTGTTGAGGACGCATTGACCGAGGCCGACGCGCTGGCCGCCGGCGACCAGGAGGGCATGAAGGAATGAGAAACGGACACTATCCCCTGCCCCCGCTTCGGCCGGAGCTGCAAGCCGCGCTCGATGAGATGAGCGCCAAGGGCGATTACTTCGCCTATGCCGTGTGCCGCACTTGGGACGGCCAGGCGTGGGAAGTGAACACCAGGCAAGGCGGCATGTGCTTTGCGCTCGATGGTCGCTACCTCGACCACGACGAGGCGATGGCCGCCGGCGCGGCCTGGCTGCTGGAACAGCTCGACCGCGAGCCGACCGACGATGAGGCAGCCTATCGGGCGCTATGGGAAAGCATGGGGAAATGATGAAAAACACCTTTACTCATTCGCTCATTATGTTATGATGCAATGAGTAAATTATCATTTGCATGACCACCAGGAGAGCGCATGAAAGTCATTGCCGTGCTGAACCAGAAGGGCGGTTCAGGAAAGACCACCATCGCCACGCACCTAGCCCGCGCCCTGCAACTCGACGGCGCGGACGTGTTGCTTGTCGATTCCGACCCCCAGGGCAGCGCCCGCGATTGGGCCGCCGTGCGGGAAGATCAACCGCTAACCGTGGTCGGCATCGACCGACCAACCATTGACCGGGATGTGAAGAACGTGGCCCGCAAGGTGGATTTCGTCGTGATCGACGGAGCGCCCCAGGCGGCCGACCTGGCCGTGTCGGCCATCAAGGCGGCCGACTTCGTGCTGATTCCGGTGCAGCCATCGCCCTACGACATTTGGGCCACGGCCGACCTTGTGGAGCTGGTCAAGCAGCGTATCGAAGTCACGGACGGGAAGCTGCAAGCGGCTTTCGTGGTATCCAGGGCGATCAAGGGCACCCGCATTGGCGGCGAGGTTGCCGACGCGCTGGCCGGCTACGCGCTTCCCATCCTTGATGCCCGCATCACGCAGCGCGTGAGCTATCCCGGCACGGCGGCCGCCGGCACGACCGTTCTTGAATCCGAGCCGGACGGCGATGCAGCGGCCGAGGTTCGCGCTCTGGCCGCCGAGATCAAACAGAAACTCAATTGAGCTTTTGAGGAAATGAAAAAATGAGCAAGCCCACAACCGCACTCACCGCCGGCCGCCCGAGCGCACGCACCGACAAGGCGCGGGCCGCGACCCTTGCCAGCCTGGCCGACGACGCCGGCGGCATGAAGCGCGTCAATTTCGAGCTACCCGCCGAACAGCACGCGAAGCTGAAAATCTACGCCACGAAGCAGGGCAAGAGCATCAAAGATGTGCTGTCCGAGTATGTCGCCAGTCTGCCGGATTGACGCTCAAAAGCATATTTACTCATTTGAATTTTAGCGGCTAAAGGGGCGGCACCATGAACAACGAGCGCGGGAAGGGGCCGCAGCAGATCGGCGAGGCCCTGGGCGACCTGGACAAATCACTTGCGAGGTTGAAGGCCGCGCACGACGCGCAGCGCCAGAAGCGCATCGAGGCGGCCGCCAGGCCGGGCGAATCCTGGGAGCAGGCCGCCGCCAGACTGCGCGAGGAAGAAGCTAGGGCCGAGCGTGAGCGCAGTTCCGGCTCCGTTAAATCGCCCCCCCCCGCATCGAGCATCCGCAAGCCGCCGAGGGGAGACGAACAGCCAGACTTCTTTGTCCCGACGCTCTATGACGTGGGCACAAAGGATTCCCGCAGCATCATGGACGTGGCCGTGTTCCGTCTTTCCAAGAAGGACCGGCGAGCGGGCGAGGTCATTAACTACACCCTGCCCGATGGTCATGTCACCGTGTCGGCAGGCGCGGCCGGCATGGCTTCGGTGTGGGATTACGACTTGGTGTTAATGGCCGTGTCCCACCTCACAGAGTCAATGAACCGCTACAGGGAAGGGAAGGGAGCGAAGCCTGGCCGCGTGTTCCGGCCGCACGTTGCGGACGTGTTGAAGTTCTGCCGACGAGCGGACGGCGGCAAACAGAAAGACGACCTGGTGGAAACCTGCATCCGGCTCAACACCACGCACGTTGCGGTTCAGCGCACCAGGAAGGCCAAGAACGGCCGCACGGTGACGGTATCCGAGGGCGAGGCCCTGATTAGCCGCTACAAGGTCATCAAGAGCGAGAGCGGCAAGCCCGAATACATCGAGATCGAGCTGGCCGATTGGATGTACCGCGAGATCACGGAGGGCAAGAACCCGGACGTGCTGACCGTTCATCCCGACTACTTCCTGATAGACCCAGGCATTGGCCGTTTCGTCTATCGCCTGGCTCGCCGCGCAGCGGGCAAGAGCGCCGCAAAGTGGGCCTTCCAGACGATCTACGACCGCAGCGGCAGCGCAGGCAAGTTCAAGGAGTTCTGCCGCATCTTGCGCAACATCATCCAGGCCAACGACTTGCCGGAGTACGAGCTGCGCGAGGAAGCCGGGCAGGGCGGCCCGCTGCTGGTGATGACCCACCGCGACCATGCCGATGCAGAGCTGCCACCGCCTGCCGGTGTGTAATGTACGGAGGGAGAGGGCCAAGAGTCCGTCAAAAGTTTAGCTGAACCCCGCTTTGATCGGTTCCGACCCTCTCGCCTGTGGATAGCCCGTACTTTGCACACCGAAACCCGTACATTACCCACCCGCTTCCGTACTTTGCACACCGAAAGCCGTACATTACCCACCGGGCACATGCGCAACCCATTGATTCATATGAGAAAAACCGCAATTTTCCCGGCTAAAACTCTTTAAAACATATAAAAACTCTTAAAACCCGCCTGGCTTGTGCATAAGTCGCAGCCAGATCGACCCGCCCAAGCGTCCTACGGACGCGCCTACCCTCCGGTCGCTTCGCTCCCTTCGCCCCGCCGCTTCGCGTCGGCCTGCGCCTTCGGCGTGGCACCCCTGCGGGGTTCCCCCGGCTTCGCCGGCTCCCCCTCCGGCAATCGTGCTGGCCTACGGCCAGACTGTTTGCCAAGGGCGCGGCACGCCGCGCCGGTGGCAACTCCACCGCCTGCGCCCTCATCCGGCGCCGTGCACGCTGAAAGGCCGCAAAAAGCGGTTTAGCAGGGAAAAGCGGCTTGCCGAGGCCGTGCCTCACATCGACCGACAGCGCGGGCGGAAAGGCCGCAGGTTGAACGCCAAGAGAAAAGCCGACAGCCAAGCGACCGAGCTGGCCAGCATCGCCATTCCCGACGAGGACGGCCCGGAACCACACCCAGGCCGCGCAGGAGCGCCCAGGAAGCCCGAAACCGGGCGAGGGTAGGGATAGGTGCCGCCGACCCCGGAAAACGCCACCACGGCCCGCACAGGGCCAAATTTCGACCCCGACGCGCTCCCGGCCGGGCTGGCCCAGGCCCGGCGCGTAGTATTTCGCCGCAGGGCTTGTAAATTGTAGTATGTAGTAGTATCATACAACCTACTACAACGCTACATTTCATACAGGAGCAACCGCTATGGCAGTCACGAAAGAGCAGATTTTTTCCGCCGCCGACGAGCTGGCCGCCAGCGGTCAGCGCCCGACGCTTGAGGCCATCCGCCAGATCACCGGCGGCAGCTATACGACGATCAGCCCGGCCCTGAACGAATGGAAGGCCCGCCAGGTCACGGCGGCCGCGCCCCTGCGCGAGCCTGCGCCCCAGGCCGTCGCCGACCGCCTGGCCGAGCTGGGCAGCGACCTATGGACAATCGCCCTCGACCTGGCGAACGCCCGGCTTGCCGTTGAGCGGGAAGGGTTGGAAAAGGCCCGCGCCGAGCTGGAAGCCGACAGGGCCGAGGCGACCGAGCTTGCCGACCGCCTGGCCGCCCAGGTCGATGATCTGCAATCCCGCCTGGCGTCCATCGAGGCCGCCGAAGCGGCCGCACGCGGCGAAGCCAACAAACTGCGCGGCCAACTGGCCGCCGCCCAGGAACAGGCGCACACGGCCGAGGCCCGCGCCCAGGAAATCGAGCGCCGCGCCGGCGAGCTGCGCACGGAACTGGACAGAGCGCACCAGGACGCCGACCAGGCACGCGGGGCGCTGGCCGAACAGCAGAAGGCCAGCCAGGCCGCCGCCGCTCAACTCGACCAGGTGCGCGGCGAACTGGCGAAGGTGCAGGCCAAGGCCCAGGCCGACCAGGAAGCGCAGCAGGAACAGCGCAAGCAGGCGGCCGCCGAGGCGCACCGCATGGCCGAACGCCTCACCACCGCCCAGGCCGAGCGCGACCAGGCCACGAAGGCGGCCGCACAGGCCCGCGAGGAAGCCGCCCGCCTGGCCGGGCAGCTCGACACGCTCAAAGAACAATCGGCCGCGCTGCTGGCCCGCATCACGCCGCCGCCGGCGGCCGAGGCGAAGCCGACAAGGAAGAAGCCCGGCAGCGGCGAGTGATCGGCCCCTTAAGTGTCAAGATCAGCCGCCGCAGCGCGAACGGGCAGGGAACAAGTGAAGAAAAGGCCGGGAACGCTTGCGCGTTTTCCGGCCCGATATTG
>NZ_FNFX01000009.1 GCF_900100975.1 Methylophilus rhizosphaerae | reverse complement strand
TTTTTACACACATACCTTGAAATGAATTTGAGATATAAGCGAATCGAATACCGCCTCGAAAGAGGTAAAAAGTAATAGTTAGGAATTAAACTGAAGAGTTTGATCCTGGCTCAGATTGAACGCTGGCGGAATGCTTTACACATGCAAGTCGAACGATGAACCTTAGCTTGCTAAGGGGATTAGTGGCGAACGGGTGAGTAATATATCGGAACGTGCCTTGTAATGGGGGATAACTAGTCGAAAGATTAGCTAATACCGCATACGCCCTGAGGGGGAAAGTAGGGGATCTTCGGACCTTACGTTATAAGAGCGGCCGATATCTGATTAGCTAGTTGGTGGGGTAATGGCCTACCAAGGCATCGATCAGTAGCTGGTCTGAGAGGACGACCAGCCACACTGGAACTGAGACACGGTCCAGACTCCTACGGGAGGCAGCAGTGGGGAATTTTGGACAATGGGCGCAAGCCTGATCCAGCCATTCCGCGTGAGTGAAGAAGGCCTTCGGGTTGTAAAGCTCTTTCGCAAGGGAAGAAAACTTACTCAATAACACTGAGTGAGGCTGACGGTACCTTGATAAGAAGCACCGGCTAACTACGTGCCAGCAGCCGCGGTAATACGTAGGGTGCGAGCGTTAATCGGAATTACTGGGCGTAAAGCGTGCGCAGGCGGTTTGGCAAGTCAGATGTGAAATCCCCGAGCTCAACTTGGGAACTGCGTTTGAAACTGCCAGACTAGAATATGTCAGAGGGGGGTAGAATTCCACGTGTAGCAGTGAAATGCGTAGAGATGTGGAGGAATACCAATGGCGAAGGCAGCCCCCTGGGATAATATTGACGCTCATGCACGAAAGCGTGGGGAGCAAACAGGATTAGATACCCTGGTAGTCCACGCCCTAAACGATGTCTACTAGTTGTTGGTGGAGTAAAATCCATGAGTAACGCAGCTAACGCGTGAAGTAGACCGCCTGGGGAGTACGGTCGCAAGATTAAAACTCAAAGGAATTGACGGGGGCCCGCACAAGCGGTGGATTATGTGGATTAATTCGATGCAACGCGAAAAACCTTACCTGGCCTTGACATGCCACTAACGAAGCAGAGATGCATTAGGTGCCCGTAAGGGAAAGTGGACACAGGTGCTGCATGGCTGTCGTCAGCTCGTGTCGTGAGATGTTGGGTTAAGTCCCGCAACGAGCGCAACCCTTGCCATTAATTGCCATCATTTAGTTGGGCACTTTAATGGGACTGCCGGTGACAAACCGGAGGAAGGTGGGGATGACGTCAAGTCCTCATGGCCCTTATGGCCAGGGCTTCACACGTAATACAATGGTCGGTACAGAGAGTTGCCAACCCGCGAGGGGGAGCTAATCTCAGAAAGCCGATCGTAGTCCGGATTGTTCTCTGCAACTCGAGAGCATGAAGTCGGAATCGCTAGTAATCGCGGATCAGCATGTCGCGGTGAATACGTTCCCGGGCCTTGTACACACCGCCCGTCACACCATGGGAGTGGGTTTTACCAGAAGTAGTTAGTCTAACCGCAAGGGGGACGATTACCACGGTAGTATTCATGACTGGGGTGAAGTCGTAACAAGGTAGCCGTATCGGAAGGTGCGGCTGGATCACCTCCTTTCTAGAGAAGATCACTTAGGCTACAAGCATTCACTCTTATCAGTCATCTGGAAATTAAGCAGCAACAAAGATTTAGGCAAACCGCCTTAGGGTCTGTAGCTCAGCTGGTTAGAGCACCGTCTTGATAAGGCGGGGGTCGTTGGTTCGAGCCCAACCAGACCCACCACTTTATATTGGGGGATTAGCTCAGCTGGGAGAGCACCTGCTTTGCAAGCAGGGGGTCGTCGGTTCGATCCCGTCATCCTCCACCAATGCTTTGGTGTCTTTGTTGCGGTTTAGAGATTAGAAGCAAATGTTACTTGATTGGTAACGATCAAATAATGTTTGCTTCTGGTTTTTAAACGATTAGTTTAAATGCTAAGACTGCTCTTTAACAAAATGGAAGAAGTAAAGGAATATAGGTTGTGTGATGACAACTTATATTCAATGGGCGATATTATTTTTTAACCGGAAATAATATCGATTGATTGCAAAATCATAAATATTAAACACAAGTTGAGAAGCTTCAGCGATGAAGCGAATCTAACGAGGTTTGATAGTGCTTTAGAATTACCTGTAACGCGTGTCTCATGCACGATGAAATCTGGATTTAAAAAGGGTTTAGGTTTTAACGTTATAGGGTCAAGTGAATAAGTGCATATGGTGGATGCCTTGGCGATTACAGGCGATGAAGGACGTGATAGCCTGCGAAAAGCTTCGGGGAGCTGGCAAATAAGCTTTGATCCGGAGATGTCCGAATGGGGAAACCCACCCGCAAGGGTAACCGCTCCTGAATATATAGGGAGATGGTGGCGAACCGAGTGAACTGAAACATCTAAGTAGCTCGAGGAAAAGAAATCAACCGAGATTCCGTAAGTAGTGGCGAGCGAACATGGAATAGCCTGTTATTTTTAGCAGATGCGATAGTAGAACGGAATGGAAAGTCCGACCGTAGTGGGTGATAGTCCCGTATACGAAATCCCGTTTGTGGAACTAGGGTAACGAAAAGTAGGGCGGGGCACGAGAAACCTTGTCTGAACATGGGGGGACCATCCTCCAAGGCTAAATACTCGTAATCGACCGATAGTGAACAAGTACCGTGAGGGAAAGGCGAAAAGAACCCCGGGAGGGGAGTGAAATAGATCCTGAAACCGTATGCATACAAACAGTGGGAGCGGACTTGTTCCGTGACTGCGTACCTTTTGTATAATGGGTCAGCGACTTACATTCAGTGGCAAGCTTAACCGATAGGGGAGGCGTAGAGAAATCGAGTCCGAATAGGGCGTTTTAGTCGCTGGGTGTAGACCCGAAACCAAGTGATCTATCCATGGCCAGGATGAAGGTGCCGTAACAGGTACTGGAGGTCCGAACCCACAAATGTTGAAAAATTTGGGGATGAGCTGTGGATAGGGGTGAAAGGCTAAACAAACTTGGAGATAGCTGGTTCTCTCCGAAAACTATTTAGGTAGTGCCTCGTATTTAACTCTCGGGGGTAGAGCACTGTTATGGCTAGGGGGTTCATAAGAACTTACCAAACCATTGCAAACTCCGAATACTGAGAAGTTCAATTACGGGAGACAGTCCATGGGTGCTAACGTCCGTGGACAAGAGGGAAACAACCCAGACCGACAGCTAAGGTCCCAAATGACGTGCTAAGTGGAAAACGAAGTGGGAAGGCATAGACAGCCAGGATGTTGGCTTAGAAGCAGCCATCATTTAAAGAAAGCGTAATAGCTCACTGGTCGAGTCGTCCTGCGCGGAAGATGTAACGGGGCTAAGCACGTAACCGAAGCTTCGGACGCCAGTTTACTGGCGTGGTAGGAGAGCGTTCTGTAGGCCTGCGAAGGTGTGCTGTGAGGCATGCTGGAGGTATCAGAAGTGCGAATGCTGACATGAGTAGCGATAAAGGGAGTGAAAAGCTCCCTCGCCGAAAGCCCAAGGTTTCCTGCGCAACGTTCATCGGCGCAGGGTGAGTCGGCCCCTAAGGTGAGGCAGAGATGCGTAGCTGATGGGAAACAGGTTAATATTCCTGTACCTCAATACAATGCGATGTGGGGACGGAGAAGGTTAGGTCAGCCGGGTGTTGGATGTCCCGGTTCAAGCGTGTAGGTTGGTTCTTTAGGCAAATCCGGAGAGCTAAGACTGAGACGTGATAACGAGCGTACTTGTACGTGAAGTGATTGATACCATGCTTCCAAGAAAAGCCACTAAGCTTCAGTTGTATTAAGACCGTACCGCAAACCGACACAGGTGGGCAGGATGAGAATTCTAAGGCGCTTGAGAGAACCCGGGAGAAGGAACTCGGCAAATTAGCACCGTAACTTCGGGAGAAGGTGCGCCCCGGTAGCGTGTAGAGATTTACTCTTGAAGCGTGATGGGGTTGCAGTGAAAAGGTGGCTGCGACTGTTTAATAAAAACACAGCACTCTGCAAACACGAAAGTGGACGTATAGGGTGTGACGCCTGCCCGGTGCTGGAAGATTAAATGATGGGGTGCAAGCTCTTGATTGAAGTCCCAGTAAACGGCGGCCGTAACTATAACGGTCCTAAGGTAGCGAAATTCCTTGTCGGGTAAGTTCCGACCCGCACGAATGGCGTAACGATGGCCACACTGTCTCCTCTCGGGACTCAGCGAAGTTGAAATGTTTGTGAAGATGCAATCTCCCCGCGGCTAGACGGAAAGACCCCATGAACCTTTACTGCAGCTTTACATTGGACTTTGACAAGATTTGTGTAGGATAGGTGGGAGCCTGTGAAACGTGGTCGCCAGATCATGTGGAGGCATCGTTGAAATACCACCCTGATGTTGTTGAGGTTCTAACCTAGGTCCGTAATCCGGACTGGGGACCGTGTATGGTAGGCAGTTTGACTGGGGCGGTCTCCTCCCAAAGAGTAACGGAGGAGTGCGAAGGTAACCTAGGTACGGTCGGAAATCGTACTGATAGTGCAATGGCATAAGGTTGCTTGACTGCGAGACGGACAGGTCGAGCAGGTGCGAAAGCAGGTCATAGTGATCCGGTGGTTCTGTATGGAAGGGCCATCGCTCAACGGATAAAAGGTACTCTGGGGATAACAGGCTGATTCCTCCCAAGAGTTCATATCGACGGGGGAGTTTGGCACCTCGATGTCGGCTCATCACATCCTGGGGCTGTAGCCGGTCCCAAGGGTATGGCTGTTCGCCATTTAAAGTGGTACGTGAGCTGGGTTTAAAACGTCGTGAGACAGTTTGGTCCCTATCTGCCGTGGGCGCTGCAAGTTTGAGGGGACCTGCTCCTAGTACGAGAGGACCGGAGTGGACGCACCTCTGGTGGACCAGTTAT
>NZ_FNFX01000008.1 GCF_900100975.1 Methylophilus rhizosphaerae | reverse complement strand
GATGGTCTGCGTTTCGCGATTCGTGAAGGTGGTCGTACCGTTGGTGCCGGCGTCGTCGCCAAAATCATCGAGTAATTGTTGATGTAATGTGAAAGCTGCGCTACAACCCGTGCAGCTTTCTCTTTAAAGAGTACAGGCCAATAGCTCAATTGGTAGAGTATCGGTCTCCAAAACCGAGGGTTGGGGGTTCGAGACCCTCTTGGCCTGCCAAACACCTGATGCATAAGGTGTCATAGATAAAAAAGTTAAAGCTATGATCAATAAAATCAAACTGGCTTTATCCCTGTTATTGTTAATTTTGGGGATTGCCGGTTTTTATCTTTTTGAAGATAAAGCAATGGTTATTAGAATACTTGCCGTGTTGGCAGGTATTGTCGCGTCTGTGGCAGTCGCATGGACTGCGCCGCAAGGAAAGCAGGCGCTCGGGTTTTTTAATGAGTCTATTGCGGAAGCAAAACGAGTCGTTTGGCCAACTCGCCAAGAAACCATGCAAACAACACTGGCTGTTGTGGTGCTGGTGGTGATTATGGCTATCTTCCTGGCATTGGTAGATGTCAGTTTTGCCTACATGGTGCAATGGATTATGGGTAGGGGTGCTTAATGTCAATGCGTTGGTATGCAGTTCAAGCCTTCTCCGGCATGGAAAAATCTGTGAAAGCCGGTCTGGAAGAGCGTATTGCGAGATCTAACTTGCAAGATCAGTTTGGTGACATTCTGGTGCCGGTGGAAGAAGTGGTTGAGCTGAAAAATGGTCAGAAGACTATTTCCGAGCGTCGTTTGTATCCTGGCTATGTGCTGGTACAAATGGAAATGACCGATGAAAGCTGGCACCTGGTCAGAAGTACGCCTCGTGTGACTTCATTTATCGGTGGAACTGCGCAGCGCCCAACCCCGATTAAAGATAAAGAAGTAGAGATTATCCTGCGTCGCATGGATGACAGCAAGTCAAATCCAACCCAGAAGATGACTTTCGAAAAAGGCGAGAGCGTGCGCGTGATCGATGGTCCATTCAAGGATTTCGCCGGCAGTGTGGAAGAAATCAATTACGACAAAAACAAACTGCGTGTTTCCGTGGTGATTTTTGGCCGCGCGACACCGGTTGAACTCGACTTTGCGCAAGTCGAAAAAGAAGTTTAAGCAATAAAAAGCTTAGTAGTAGTTTTTATCAACGGGGAGCTCACAAGAGCGCTTGCACCCATTCAAGGAGTCTAAAATGGCAAAGAAAGTCATTGGCTACATCAAACTGCAGATCCCTGCAGGTAAAGCCAACCCAAGCCCACCAGTTGGTCCAGCACTGGGCCAGCGTGGTTTGAACATCATGGAATTCTGTAAGGCGTTTAACGCTGCAACCCAAGGCGTTGAGCCAGGCTTGCCAATTCCTGTGGTGATTACTGCATTTGCAGACAAGAGCTTCACATTTGTGATGAAAACGCCGCCGGCGACTATTCTGATCAAAAAAGCGGCGAAACTGGAAAAAGGTTCTCCACGTCCTCATACAGACAAAGTTGGCAAAATTACACGTGCACAAGCTGAAGAAATTGCTAAAACTAAACAGCCTGATCTGACGGCTGCTGACCTGGATGCTGCTGTACGTACCATCGCTGGTAGCGCACGCAGTATGGGCATCGAAGTGGAGGGTGTATAACATGGGTAAAAGAATTGATGCGTTGCGCGCCAAAATCGACCGCAACAAACTGTATCCAGTCGCTGATGCACTGAACCTGGTTAAAGAAGGTGCAGCTGCCAAATTCAACGAATCTGTTGATGCCGTTGTGAACCTGGGTATTGATCCACGTAAATCCGACCAGTTGGTGCGTGGTGCAATCGTATTGCCTAACGGTACCGGTAAATCCGTACGCGTTGCAGTATTCGCACAAGGTGCACAAGCTGAAGCGGCTAAAGCTGCTGGTGCTGACATCGTTGGTTTCGAAGATCTGGCTGAGCAAGTTAAAGGCGGCATGCTGGACTTTGACGTAGCGATTGCAACGCCTGATGCCATGCGTATCGTGGGTGCTCTGGGTCAAGTATTGGGTCCAAGGGGTCTGATGCCAAACCCCAAAGTGGGCACTGTGACACCTGACGCAGCCACTGCTGTGAAAAACGCTAAAGCCGGTCAAGTGCAATACCGTACTGATAAAGGTGGTATCGTACACTGCACAATCGGTCGTGCTTCATTCACTGTTGAACAATTGCAAGGCAACCTGTCTGCATTGCTCGAAGCATTGAACAAAGCTAAACCAGCTAGCTCCAAAGGGGTATACCTGAAGAAACTGTCTATCTCCAGCACCATGGGTCCTGGCGTTCGTGTAGACCAGGCTTCAGTCGCAGCTTAAGAATCAAGTCCTCATTCTGCGGAATGAGGCAAGTACTTTGGGCTTGAGTCACGGTTGCGTATGCAGTTGTGGCTCAAGAACATCAAAGACCGTTGGTGTGTTTCACTTAATAGATAGTGTCATATAAATGGGCGAGTAATCCTCTGTTTATAGATACTTGAAACCAGCGCAGATGGCGATCCCCAACACAGGATATTTCCATGCCCTGAACAAGGACGCCGTGAGTGGCTCGATGCAAATCGGGCTTTCATTAACGGAAGGAGAACAGACCTTGAGTCTTAATCTTACAGAGAAAAAAGAAGTCGTTGCCGAGGTAGGCGCCCAAGTGGCGAATGCACAGTCAATCGTACTTGCCGAGTATCGTGGTATTGGCGTTGCCAATATGACGAAACTGCGTGCTGACGCACGTGCGGCAGGTGTGTATTTGCGTGTGTTGAAAAACACCTTGGTTCGTCGTGCAGTTGAAGGTACGCCTTTTGCTGTATTGGCAGACGACATGGTTGGCCCACTGGTTTATGGTATTTCTACAGACCCAGTGGCGGCTGCCAAAGTATTGAACAACTTCGCGAAAGATAACGAATTGTTCGTACTGAAGGCAGGTGCGATGGCGAATGAGCGCCTTGATGTTGCCGGTGTTAAAGCATTGGCAGCGACATTGGGTCGCGAAGAATTGCTGTCCAAGTTGGCGGGTACGCTCAACGAAATCCCAACCAAGTTTGCTCGTGCCGTTGCAGCAGTGCGCGACGAAAAAGAAAAGCAAGCGGCTTAATTTTAATCAATACATTTTTAGGAAATTTATATCATGGCAATTTCTAATGCTGACATCTTAGATGCAATCGGTAGCATGACCGTAATGGAGCTGACCGCTTTCGTTAAAGAAATCGAAGAGAAGTTTGGTGTTTCTGCTGCTGCAGTTGCAGTTGCTGGTGGCGCTGCTGCCGGTGGTGCTGCGCCAGCTGCTGCTGAGCAAACTGAGTTCAACGTTCTGTTGAACAGCGCTGGCGACAACAAAGTGAGCGTCATTAAAGCAGTGCGTGAACTGACTGGCCTGGGCTTGAAAGAAGCTAAAGACCTGGTTGACGGTGCACCAAAAGCAGTTAAAGAAGGCTTGAGCAAAGCTGACGCTGAAGCTGCTGTTAAGAAATTGATCGAAGCTGGCGCTACAGCTGAGATGAAATAATTCACTTTTGTGAATCTGGCTGGGCTGACGGGAGACCGTCGGCCTTCGCCATTTCTGGCGTTGCAGATTATTAATAAATTGTTATTGCCAGTGCAGATGTTGTAAAAGGTGTGTTGTGGCCGCATATAGTTAATCCATCGGATTAATTAAGTGGCTGATTTTAAATACGAAGTTAGATGTCAAAACATTGCAGTGGATGAAAAGTGTTTTGTCTTCTACCCTCAAAAATTTCAGGAGACGCTATGAGCTATTCCTTTACCGAAAAGAAACGCATCCGCAAGAGTTTTGCCAAGCGCGACAGCGTTCAAGAGGTTCCTTACCTGCTGGCTATGCAGCTGGAATCCTACAAATCATTCCTGCAAGAAAATGTGCCTGTAGACCAACGTAAGAACGAAGGCCTGGAGTCCACTTTCCGTTCCATCTTCCCGATTGTTAGCCATTCCGAGAATGCACGCCTGGATTATGTGAGCTACCAGTTGGGTGCAGAGCCATTTGATGTCAAAGAGTGTCAGCAACGTGGTCTGACTTATGCCGTGCCTTTGCGCGTAAAAGTGCGTTTGACCATTATGGACCGTGAAGCGTCCAAACCAACGGTGAAAGAAGTCAAAGAGCAGGAAGTGTACATGGGTGAACTGCCACTCATGACCGAAAACGGTTCTTTCATTATCAACGGTACTGAGCGCGTAATCGTGTCCCAGTTGCATCGCAGCCCAGGTGTGTTCTTTGAACATGATCGTGGTAAAACCCATAGCTCCGGCAAGCTGCTGTTCTCTGCACGTATCATTCCTTACCGTGGTTCTTGGCTGGATTTCGAATTTGATCCTAAAGATTATCTCTATTTCCGCGTAGACCGTCGCCGCAAAATGCCAGTGACGATCCTGCTGAAAGCACTGGGCTACAACCCGGAACAAATCCTGGAAACATTCCACGATACTGACACTTTCCACATCGGCCCCAAAGGCGTGGAATTTGAGTTGGTGGCAGACCGCCTGCGCGGTGAAGTGGCCAAGTTTGATATTACAGACAAAGACGGTAATGTGCTGGTTGCAAAAGACAAGCGCATTACGGTGAAACACATCCGTGATATCGAAAAAGCCGGCATCAAAGCGATGGCTGTGCCTACCGATTTTATTATCGGCCGTGCTGTTGCCAAAAATATCATTGATACCGACAGCGGTGAATTGATTGCTAACGCAAACGATGAAATTACACCAACACTGCTGGAAAAACTGGTTGAAGCAAAAATCAGCGAGATCGATACGATTTACACCAATGATCTGGACCACGGTGATTTCATTTCGCAGACATTGCGTAGCGATGAAATTCCTGACCAGTACAGTGCACGCGTGGCGATTTACCGCATGATGCGTCCTGGTGAGCCGCCAACCGAAGAGGCGGTAGAAGCATTGTTCAACGGCCTGTTCTTCTCAGAAGATCGTTACGACCTGTCTGTGGTTGGCCGCATGAAGTTCAACCGCCGTGCTTACCCAAGCAAGCTGGAAGACCGCACAGCAGCATGGATGCGTCGCTTCTACGAAAATGTTGGCCCACAAGGTGATACCGGTGCCAACGTATTGTCTAACGAAGATATTCTGGCTGTGATCGGTGTATTGATCGAGTTGCGCAATGGCCGCGGCGAGATCGACGATATTGACCACCTGGGTAACCGTAGGATCCGTTCAGTGGGTGAATTGGCTGAGAACCAGTTCCGTGCCGGTCTGGTACGTGTTGAGCGTGCAGTGAAAGAGCGTTTGTCTCAAGCTGAATCAGAAAACCTGATGCCGCATGACTTGATCAACGCGAAACCAGTGTCCAGTGCCATCCGTGAATTCTTCGGTTCCAGCCAATTGTCACAATTTATGGACCAGACTAACCCGTTGTCCGAGATTACGCACAAGCGTCGTATTTCTGCATTGGGCCCAGGTGGTTTGACACGTGAACGTGCTGGTTTTGAAGTACGTGACGTTCATACAACCCACTATGGTCGTGTATGTCCAATTGAAACGCCGGAAGGTCCAAACATTGGTTTGATCAACTCCCTGGCATTGTATGCACGTACTAACGAATATGGTTTCCTGGAAACGCCATACCGTTTGGTAGAAGGCAACAAAGTTAGCGATCAAATCAACTTCTTGTCCGCGATTGAAGAGAGCCAGTATGTGATTGCCCAGGCAAACACCGAAGTGTCTAAAGATGGCGGCTTTAAAGAGGATCTGATTTCTGCACGTTTCCACAACGAATTTACCATGACCCAGCCAGACCGTGTACAGTACATGGACGTGGCGCCAGGCCAGATTGTGTCTGTAGCGGCTTCATTGATTCCTTTCCTGGAACACGATGACGCGAACCGTGCATTGATGGGTGCCAACATGCAGCGTCAAGCGGTGCCATGTCTGCGTGCTGAAAAAGCCGTGGTTGGTACAGGTATTGAGCGTACGGTAGCGGTTGACTCCGGTACTGTCGTGACTGCCCGCCGTGGTGGTATGGTGGATTATGTCGACTCAGGTCGTATTGTGATCCGTGTACATGACGCTGAAGCGCAAGCGGATGAAGTTGGTGTAGATATCTACAACCTGACCAAATACACACGTTCTAACCAGAACACCAACATCAACCAGCGTCCGTTGGTTAAAGTGGGCGATATTATTGCCCGCGGTGACGTGGTGGCTGACGGTGCATCTACTGACATGGGTGAATTGGCCCTGGGCCAGAACATGCTGGTCGGCTTTATGCCTTGGAACGGTTACAACTACGAAGACTCGATCCTGATCTCCGAGCGCGTGGTGGCTGATGACCGCTACACTTCCATTCATATTGAAGAGCTGTCAGTGGTGGCACGTGATACCAAGCTGGGACCTGAAGAGATTACCCGTGATATTTCCAATCTGTCCGAGCGTATGCTGGGCCGCCTGGATGACTCCGGTATTATCTACATTGGTGCTGAGGTGGAAGCCGGTGACGTGCTGGTCGGTAAAGTGACACCAAAAGGTGAAACCACTTTAACGCCAGAAGAAAAACTGCTGCGTGCGATTTTCGGTGAAAAAGCGTCTGACGTAAAAGACACTTCCCTGCGCGTGCCATCTGGCATGACAGGTACTGTGATCGACGTACAAGTGTTCACGCGTGAAGGGATTGACCGTGATGCACGTGCGCAACAGATCATTGATGACCAGTTGTCTCACTACAAGAAAGATCTGGGCGACCAGATGCGTATTGTGGAAGACGATACGTTCGGCCGTATCAGCCGCCTGCTGGTTGGTAAAGCTGCCACCGGTGGTCCTAACAAGCTGAAAAAAGGCGATACACTGAACCAGGAATACCTGGAGAGCGTAGGTCGTTATGACTGGTTCGACATCCGCTTGAGCGATGAAGAAGCTGCACGTCAACTGGAGCAATTGAAAGACAGCCTGAGCCAGGCGCGTATCGAATTTGACAACAAGTTCGAAGAGAAAAAACGTAAACTGACCCAAGGTGACGAATTGCCACCTGGCGTACAGAAGATGGTGAAAGTGTATCTGGCGGTGAAACGTCGTATCCAGCCTGGTGACAAGATGGCGGGTCGTCACGGTAACAAGGGTGTGATCTCCAAAATTTGTCCAGTTGAAGATATGCCACACATGGCTGACGGTACACCACTGGATATCGTGTTGAACCCGCTGGGCGTTCCTTCACGGATGAACATCGGCCAGATTCTGGAAACGCATTTGGGTTGGGCTGCTAAAGGTCTGGGCAAACGCCTGGGCGACATGTTGCAAGCCGAAGCTAAAGTGGCTGAAATCCGTGGTTTCCTGGATAAAATCTACAACAGCAGCACCGGCAAGAAAGAAGACATTGCTGGCCTGACTGACGTGGAAGTGATTGACCTGGCAACCAACCTGAAACACGGCGTGCCGTTCGCGACACCAGTGTTTGACGGTGCAGCTGAAACCGATATTCGTGCCATGCTGGATCTGGCTTTCCCGGATGAAGACGAGCACACCAAGAAACTGCAGTTCCACGCAGGTAAAACACAGGTGAAACTGTTTGATGGTCGTACCGGTGATGCTTTCGAGCGTCCCGTGACTGTTGGTTACATGCACGTACTGAAATTGCACCACTTGGTCGATGACAAGATGCATGCACGTTCAACCGGTCCTTACAGCCTGGTGACACAACAGCCGTTGGGTGGTAAAGCCCAGTTCGGTGGTCAGCGCTTCGGTGAGATGGAAGTTTGGGCACTGGAAGCTTATGGTGCGTCATACACCTTGCAAGAGATGTTGACAGTGAAATCAGATGACGTGAATGGTCGTACCAAAGTGTACGAAAACATCGTCAAAGGTGAGCACAAAATTGATGCGGGTATGCCTGAATCATTCAACGTGTTAGTGAAAGAAATCCGTTCACTGGCCATTGATATTGATTTAGACCGTAACTAAGCCCGCCATTAAGGAGAGTCTCTATGAAAGCGTTATTAGATTTATTTAAACAGGTTACGCAAGAAGAAGAGTTCGACGCGATCAAGATCGCGCTGGCTTCACCTGAAAAAATCCGTTCATGGTCCTATGGCGAAGTTAAAAAGCCTGAAACCATTAACTACCGTACCTTCAAACCTGAGCGGGACGGTTTGTTCTGCTCCAAAATCTTTGGCCCGATCAAGGATTACGAGTGCTTGTGCGGCAAATACAAACGCCTGAAACACCGCGGTGTGATTTGTGAGAAGTGTGGCGTTGAAGTCACACTGAGCAAAGTGCGTCGTGAGCGCATGGGCCACATTGAGCTGGCTTCACCAGTAGCGCATATCTGGTTCCTGAAATCCTTGCCTAGCCGCTTGGGTATGGTGCTGGATATTGCTTTGCGTGACATCGAGCGCGTGCTGTACTTTGAAGCATTCATCGTCATCGATCCAGGCATGACACCACTGACCCGTGGTCAATTGCTGACAGAAGATGATTACATTGCCAAAGTTGAAGAGTACGGTGATGAGTTCAACGCCGTGATGGGTGCCGAAGCGATTCGCGAACTGTTACGCACGATGGACATTGATCGTTCTATCGAAACCCTGCGTAGCGAGTTGGCTGCTACCGGTTCTGAAGCCAAGATCAAGAAGATCGCCAAGCGCCTGAAAGTACTGGAAGCATTCCAGAAATCCGGCATCAAGCCAGAGTGGATGATCCTGGAAATCCTGCCGGTATTGCCACCTGAGTTACGCCCATTGGTACCACTGGATGGCGGCCGTTTCGCAACGTCTGACCTAAACGATCTGTATCGTCGTGTGATTAACCGTAACAATCGCTTGAAGCGTTTGCTGGAGCTGAAAGCACCGGAAATCATCGTGCGCAATGAGAAGCGTATGCTGCAGGAAGCGGTTGACTCACTGCTGGACAACGGTAGGCGCGGTAAAGTGATGACAGGCGCGAACAAACGCCCATTGAAATCACTGGCTGACATGATTAAAGGTAAAGGCGGTCGTTTCCGTCAGAACCTGTTGGGTAAGCGCGTGGACTACTCCGGTCGTTCAGTGATTGTGGTTGGTCCACAACTGAAACTGCATCAGTGCGGTCTGCCTAAGAAAATGGCGCTGGAACTGTTCAAACCATTCATCTTCCACAAGCTGGAAGTATTAGGTCTGGCGACTACCATCAAAGCAGCTAAGAAGAAAGTTGAAGAGGAAGGACCAGAAGTCTGGGATATCCTGGAAGACGTGATTCGTGAGCATCCGGTTCTGTTGAACCGTGCGCCTACGCTGCACCGTTTAGGTATCCAGGCGTTTGAGCCGGTACTGATCGAAGGTAAAGCGATCCAGTTGCACCCATTGGTGTGTTCAGCCTTTAACGCCGACTTTGACGGTGACCAGATGGCGGTGCACGTCCCATTGAGCCTGGAAGCACAGATGGAAGCGCGCACCCTGATGCTGGCATCCAATAACGTGTTGTCTCCAGCCAACGGTGAACCCATCATTGTGCCGTCACAGGATATCGTGTTGGGTCTGTACTACATGACCCGCGAAAAAGTGGCTGCACGCGGCGAAGGCATGATCTTCAGTGACATCAAGGAAGTACAACGCGTGTACGACCAAGGCCTGATTGACTTGCACGCCAAGGTAACGGTACGTATCCGTGAATTCGAACTGGATGTGACCGGTGAGAAAACCGAGAAAATCAACCGTTATACAACAACGGTCGGTCGTGCCTTGCTGTCTGAAATCCTGCCACCAGGCTTGCCATACAGCTACATCGACAAGGCATTGAAGAAGAAAGAAATTTCACGCCTGATCAACGCCAGCTTCCGTAAGGTGGGCATCCGTGAAACAGTGATTTTCGCTGACAAACTGATGTACACCGGTTACTCATACGCGACTAAAGCAGGTATCTCTATCAGCATCAACGATATGTTGGTGCCGCCAGAGAAAGAGCAATTGATTGCTGCTGCTGATGCGGAAGTAAAAGAGATCGAAGACCAGTATGTGTCCGGTCTGGTAACTCAAGGTGAGCGTTACAACAAAGTGGTCGACATCTGGGGCCGTGCCGGTGACAAAGTGGCTGACGCCATGATGAAACAGCTGCGCGAAGAAGATGTAAAAGACGCTGACGGTAACGTGGTGAAGAAAGACGGTAAAGTTGTACGTCAGGAATCATTCAACGCGATTTACATGATGGCCGACTCCGGTGCCCGTGGTTCTGCGGCGCAGGTACGTCAGCTGGCTGGTATGCGTGGCCTGATGGCGAAACCGGATGGCTCCATTATTGAAACGCCGATTAAAGCGAACTTCCGTGATGGCCTGAATGTGTTGCAATACTTTATTTCTACCCACGGTGCACGTAAAGGCCTGGCTGATACGGCGCTGAAAACAGCGAACTCCGGTTACCTGACTCGTCGTCTGGTAGACGTGACGCAAGACCTGGTCGTGACTGAGCATGATTGCGGCACTGTTGAAGGGTTGGTCACCAAGGCGTTAGTCAAGGGCGGTGAAGTGGTTGAGCCATTGCATGACCGTATCCTGGGCCGTACTTCAGCTTTAGATATCCTGCATCCTGAAACTCAGGAAGTGGTATACGAAGCAGGTACTTTGCTGGGTGAAGACGAAGTCGAGAAAATCGATGCCTTGGGTATTGATGAAGTCAAAGTGCGTACTGCACTGACTTGCGACACGCGTTACGGTATTTGTGCCAAGTGTTACGGTCGTGACCTGGGTCGCGGCAAACTCATCAGTATGGGTGAGGCTGTAGGTGTGATTGCGGCGCAATCCATCGGTGAACCAGGTACACAGTTGACCATGCGTACATTCCACATCGGTGGTGCGGTATCGCGTGCGGCTTCTGTTTCACAGGTAGAAAGTAAGTCTAATGGTGTATTGAGCTTTACTTCTACGATGAGATACGTAACTAACTCACGTGGTGAGCAAATTGTGATTTCCCGTAACGGTGAAGTTGTGATTTCTGACGACAATGGCCGTGAGCGCGAAAGCCATAAGATCCCTTACGGTGCGACACTGACTGTGACCGATGGTAAAGCAGTGAAAGCTGGCCAGGCACTGGCTACATGGGATCCGCATACTCGTCCGATTATTACCGAGTACGCTGGTCGCGTGAAGTTCGAGAACGTTGAAGAGGGCGTGACTGTTGCTAAACAGGTGGATGAAGTTACTGGCTTGTCCTCTCTGGTAGTTATCGATCCTAAGCAGCGTGCAGGTTCATCCAAAGGCTTGCGCCCACAGGTGAAATTGCTGGATGCCAATGGCGTGGAAGTGAAGATTGCTGGTACTGAAACACCAGTCAACGTGACTTTCCAGCTGGGTTGCATTATTACCGTGAAAGATGGCCAGGAAGTTGGCGTGGGTGAAGTGCTGGCACGTATCCCGCAAGAGTCTTCCAAAACCCGTGATATTACCGGGGGTCTGCCACGTGTAGCCGAGCTGTTCGAAGCGCGTTCACCAAAAGATGCCGGTATGCTGGCTGAGGTGACTGGTACTGTTTCATTTGGTAAAGATACCAAGGGTAAACAGCGTTTGGTCATCACTGACCTCGACGGTATTACCAGCGAGTTCCTGATTGCTAAAGACAAGCACGTGACCGCGCATGATGGCCAGGTGGTGACCAAGGGTGAGTCTATTGTGGACGGCCCGGCTGATCCGCAAGACATCCTGCGTTTGCAAGGCCGTGAAGCATTGGCACGTTACATCATCGATGAAGTGCAAGACGTGTATCGCTTGCAGGGCGTGAAAATTAACGACAAGCATATTGAAGTAATTGTGCGCCAGATGTTGCGTCGCGTGAAAGTGCAAGATGCCGGCGACACCAGCTTTATCCCTGGTGAGCAGGTTGAGCGTGCAGATCTGTTGATCGAAAACGAGACTATCGTTGCGCAGGACAAACGTCCGGCAACTTTCGAATACGTGCTGCTGGGTATTACCAAAGCATCGCTGTCTACCGATTCGTTCATCTCTGCGGCGTCCTTCCAGGAAACCACACGTGTATTGACCGAGGCAGCGATCTTGGGCAAACGCGACGATTTACGTGGCCTGAAAGAAAACGTCATTGTGGGTCGCCTGATTCCAGCCGGTACCGGTTTGGCATATCACGAATCCCGCAAGCGCGCAGCTGTTGCTTCCCTGACGCCGGGCGTGGCAGAACCTTCAGAAGCGATGCTGGCTGCTGAAGCGATGTTTGCACCGGAAGAAGTGATTGAAGAGGCTGCTGCCGACGATAACGCAGCCGAATAATTCGATCACTGTTGTCCCTGAACTCAAGGGGTGTCTTGCAAGAATATTGCTTGACACCCCTTGACTCATTTACTAAAATGTTGGGTTTCTCAGAATGGCCTTATTGTCACAATAAGGCATTATTGTTGATATGCCGTCAACACATGGGTCTTCCTGGTCCAGTTGATGGTTTTTTAAAGGTGAAGAGGTTAAGGCAATGCCAACCATTAATCAGTTAGTACGTAAACCACGCGTTAAAGTGGTAACCAAGAGCAAGGTTCCAGCCCTGGAATCCTGCCCGCAGAAACGTGGTGTATGTACACGTGTATATACCACAACGCCAAAAAAACCAAACTCTGCGTTGCGTAAGGTGGCTAAAGTGCGCCTGACCAACGGCTACGAAGTGATTAGCTACATCGGCGGTGAAGGCCATAACCTGCAAGAGCACAGCGTGGTGCTGCTGCGTGGCGGTCGTGTAAAAGACTTGCCAGGTGTGCGTTACCACATGGTGCGTGGTAGTCTGGATACGGCTGGTGTGAAAGACCGTAAGCAGTCTCGCTCCAAATACGGTGCCAAGCGTCCTAAAGAAGCTAAAGCTTAATTTGTTGCGTGTGTTTGGACGGATTGTCCATTTTTTAATAGCGGCTGAAATGCCTTGCGAGTGTCGTTGCTAGCAAAAATTTAATTGAAAGAGAATTGATATGCCAAGACGTAGAGAAGTCCCCAAACGTGTAATCTTGCCGGATCCAAAATTTGGTAGCCAGGAAGTATCCAAATTTGTAAATGTGCTGATGACAGGTGGCAAGAAATCTGTTGCCGAGCGCATCATTTACGGTGCCTTTGATCAGGTGGCCAGCAAGAGTGGCAAAGATCCGCTGGAATTATTCACCACAGCGTTGAACAATTTGCGCCCTATCGTTGAGGTGAAAAGTCGCCGTGTTGGTGGTGCCAACTACCAGGTGCCTGTTGAAGTGCGTCCTAGCCGTCGTAGTGCGTTGGCAATGCGCTGGTTGCGTGATGCAGCGCGTAAACGTGGTGAAAAATCCATGGGCCTGCGTTTGGCGGCTGAATTGATTGAAGCGGCTGAAGGTCGTGGCGCTGCGATGAAGAAACGTGAAGAAGTTCACCGTATGGCAGAGGCAAACAAAGCCTTCTCACACTTCCGTTTTTAATTAAACGACTCGTTCTTTAATAATTAGTTGAATTGATAGCAAAGGTAAACTATCGTGGCACGTAAAACCCCTATTGAACGCTACCGTAATATTGGTATTTCTGCGCACATTGACGCAGGTAAGACAACCACTACAGAACGTATTCTGTTCTACACCGGTGTGAACCATAAAATTGGTGAGGTGCACGATGGTGCAGCGACCATGGACTGGATGGAGCAAGAGCAGGAGCGTGGTATTACCATTACTTCTGCAGCGACTACCTGTTTCTGGAAGGGCATGGATTTGTCCTTGCCTGAGCATCGATTCAACATTATTGATACCCCTGGGCACGTAGACTTCACGATTGAAGTTGAGCGTTCCATGCGCGTGCTTGACGGCGCCTGTATGGTGTACTGTGCCGTGGGTGGTGTGCAACCACAATCTGAAACTGTTTGGCGCCAGGCCAACAAATACAAAGTGCCTCGTCTGGCCTTTGTCAACAAAATGGACCGTTCCGGTGCCGATTTCTTCAAAGTCGTCGACCAGATGAAAACGCGCTTGCGTGCAAACCCGGTGCCTATCGTTATTCCTATTGGCCGTGAAGATACCTTTACTGGCGTGGTTGATCTGATCAAAATGAAAGCCATCATCTGGGATGAGGCTTCTCAAGGCATGAAATTCACGTATGGTGATATTCCTGCTGATCTGGTTGAGACAGCCGCCAAATGGCGCGAGCAGATGGTTGAGTCCGCTGCTGAAGCAAGTGAAGAGCTGATGAACAAATACCTGGAAAATGGTGACCTGGAAGAAAAAGATATCGTATTGGGTATTCGTACGCGTACTATCGCTGGTGAAATCCAGCCTATGCTGTGTGGTTCTGCATTTAAAAATAAAGGCGTACAGCGTATGCTGGACGCGGTTGTTGATTTCCTGCCATCCCCAATCGATATTCCTGATGTAACAGGTGAAGACGATGATGGTAAGCCAGCCAGCCGTAAAGCGGATGACAAAGAGGGCTTCTCTGCCTTGGCTTTCAAGCTGATGACGGATCCCTTTGTTGGCCAGTTGACATTTATCCGCGTTTACTCTGGTGTATTGAATAAAGGCGATACTGTTCTGAACTCTGTCAAGGGTAAAAAAGAGCGTATCGGCCGTATCGTTCAGATGCACGCGAATAACCGTGAAGAGGTTGATGAAGTGTTGGCGGGTGACATCGCGGCCTGTATCGGCTTGAAAGAAGTCACTACAGGTGAATCCCTGTGTGCTCCAGACAAGCCTATCATCCTAGAGCGTATGGTATTCCCTGAACCAGTGATTCACGTTGCGGTTGAGCCAAAAACCAAGAGCGACCAGGAAAAAATGGGCTTGGCACTGGGTCGTCTGGCGCAGGAAGACCCTTCTTTCCGTGTGCGTTCCGACGAAGAATCCGGCCAGACCATTATTTCCGGTATGGGTGAATTGCACCTGGAAATTCTGGTTGACCGCATGAAGCGTGAATTCAACGTTGAAGCTAACGTGGGTGCTCCTCAGGTTGCTTACCGTGAAGCGATCCGTAAAGCGGTCGAGGTTGAAGGTAAATTCGTTAAACAGTCCGGTGGTAAAGGCCAGTACGGTCACGTGTGGCTCAAAATGGAACCTAACGAAACTGGCAAAGGCTACGAGTTTGTGGATGCGATTAAAGGTGGTACCGTGCCACGTGAATTTATCCCTGCGGTGGATAAAGGTCTGCGTGAAACGATTCCTGCCGGTATCTTGGCTGGCTTCCCGGTGGTTGACGTGAAAGTAACCTTGTTTGATGGTTCATACCATGACGTTGACTCCAACGAAAACGCGTTCAAGATGGCGGCTTCTATCGGCTTCAAAGATGGTATGCGTAAGGCGGACCCTGTATTGCTCGAGCCTATGATGGCAGTGGAAGTGGAAACGCCAGAAGAGTACATGGGTGATGTAATGGGTGACTTGTCTTCACGCCGCGGCATCATCCAGGGTATGGACGACATGCCTGGCGGTGGTAAAGCAATCAAGGCTGAAGTGCCGTTGTCCGAAATGTTTGGTTATTCCACGGTTGTGCGTTCCTTGTCACAAGGTCGTGCCACTTACAGCATGGAATTCAAGCACTACTCTGAAGCACCGAAAAACGTTGCTGATGCAATCATCAACAAAAAATAATTATTTAATTAAAGTATTGAATTAAAGGAAAAAATCATGGCAAAAGGCAAATTTGAACGTACCAAGCCACACGTGAACGTTGGTACGATTGGTCACGTTGACCACGGTAAGACCACA